>NZ_CP013532.1:0-62500 GCF_001664385.1 Rhizobium phaseoli
CAGCCAGAGAGGCGGAGGGCTGAGGCTTTCGCCATCGAGAACCCTCATGATCTTTCGGCGCGTGTCGCTCAAGCGCTTCTTCCCTATAAAAAATCAAAGATATTTTAAAAGGTTTCTATTTCTTAGAGTCGGTGTCTATCAAGGATTAAAATCCATCCACTGCCGATGCCATTTGTCGCGCGCCCGCAACCAAATTCGAAAAGAATTTTCCGATTTCTCTGAGATTTCCGGAAGAAGACCAATCCGGAAACGATTCCAAAACCTTGCCCGACAGGTGATTTTCTCCTTCCTGTGGATAGCTTGTGGACCTGCGTTCGACAAACTGATTTCGTCCCCATCCTCCACAGGGCCGGGCAAAACCGACCCGCAAAATTCGAAATGTGGATAAGGCGGCATGTTTTCCCTTGCCCGAGGCAGCCTCGCCGCCTTAGCTCTCCATCATCCAGTGTTTTCAACAGGCAGCGGAAAATAGCGTGGAGAACAGAACGAACTTCTTTCATCTGCATCTGATTTCTGACTCGACGGGAGAGACTCTGATCTCCGCCGGCCGTGCGGCTTCGGCCCAGTTCCGATCCGCTCAGCCGATCGAGCATGTCTATCCGCTGATCCGCAACCGCAAACAGCTGCTGCCGGTTCTGCAGGCGATCGACGACGCGCCCGGCATCGTGCTCTACACCATTGTCGACCGGGAGCTGGCGAGCCTGATCGACGAGCGCTGCACCGAAATGGGTGTCGCCTCGGTCAATGTGCTTGAGCCTGTCATGAATGCGTTCCAGATCTATCTCGGCGCTCCGTCGCGTCGCCGGGTCGGCGCCCAGCACGTGATGAATGCCGGTTACTTCGCCCGCATCGAAGCGCTGAATTTCACCATGGATCACGACGATGGCCAGATGCCGGACGATTACAACGATGCCGATGTCGTCATCATCGGCATCAGCCGGACGTCGAAGACACCGACAAGCATCTATCTCGCCAATCGCGGCATCAAGACGGCCAACATTCCGATCGTCTATGGCGTGCCATTGCCCGAGGGCCTTCTTGTCGCGACCAAACCCTTGATCGTGTGCCTGATCGCCACCACCGACCGCATCTCCCAGGTGCGGGAAAACCGCATCCTCGGAGCGACCCAGGGTTTCGATCGCGAACACTACACCGATCGCGCCGCGATCTCTGAGGAGCTGAAATATGCGCGCTCGCTTTGCGCCCGTCACAACTGGCCGCTGATCGACGTGACCCGCCGCTCGATCGAGGAAACCGCCGCGGCAATCGTTGCCCTGCGCCCGAAGCTGCGCTAAGCGCTTACGGAAAGCCGGCACTCCGAGGAGCCTATGACAACAACAATCATCCTTGCATCGTCGAGCCCGTTTCGGCGGATGCTGATGGAAAATGCCGGTCTGTCGTTCGAGGCGCATGCCGCAAAGATCGATGAAAGGGCGCTGGAAGCCCCATTGGAAAAAGCCGGCGCAACGCCGGATGCCGTCGCCCTCGCCCTGGCCAGGGCCAAGGCCGAGGATGTCAGCCGCCATTTTTCGGACAGCCTGGTTATCGGTTCGGATCAGACGATGTCGCTCGCCGAGCGCGTCTTCCATAAGCCGAAGGACATGGCCGATGCGGCGAGCCATCTTCACGCCCTGTCGGGAAAAACGCATCGATTGAATAGCGCCGTTGCCATCGTCAACAATGGCGTCGTCCTGTGGGAACATCTCGCCCATGCGGAACTGACGATGCGGCCGCTGACGGCGGATTTCATTGCCAGGCATCTGGCGCGGGTCGGCGACAAAGCGCTTTCGAGCGTCGGCGCCTATCAACTGGAGGGGCAGGGCATTCAGCTCTTCGAGAAAATCGAAGGTGATTACTTCACCATTCTAGGCCTGCCGATGTTGCCACTCCTGAAGAAATTGCGTGAACTCGGAGCGATCGATGGGTGATTCACGTGAAACATTCGGACCGAAAGCGTTTGTCACGGGCTTTCCGATCAAACATTCGCGCTCGCCGTTGATCCACGGATATTGGTTAAAGACACTCGGCCTGCCAGGCAGCTACCGCGCCCATGAAGTCGCACCGGAAGCCTTTGCCGATTTCATCGCTTCCCTGAAGGATGGCAGTTCCGGCTTTGCCGGCGGCAATGTCACCATTCCCCATAAGGAGCTGGCCTTCCGCCTCGCCGACAGACCGGACGCGCTGTCACAGGAACTCGGGGCGTCGAACACGCTCTGGCTGGAGGATGACCTTCTCCACGCGACAAACACCGATGGCCGCGGCTTTACGGCCAATCTTGACGAACGCCATCCGGGCTGGGACCGCCATGACACGGCCGTGATCTTCGGCGCCGGCGGCGCCAGCCGGGCCATCATCCAGGCGGTACGCGACCGCGGCTTCAAGACGATCCACGTCGTCAACCGGACCGTCGGACGGGCCCGCGAACTGGCCGACCGTTTTGGCCCGAAGGTCCACGCCCATCCGGCCGGTGCGCTTGCCGAAGTGATGAAAGGCGCCGGCCTCTTTATCAACACCACGTCGCTCGGCATGGACGGGGAGGCGGCGCCGCAGCTCGATTTCACCCCTCTTACGGCCGACGCCGTCGTCACCGATATCGTCTATGTGCCGCTGAAGACGCCGCTGCTGGCGCAGGCGCAAGAGCAGGGCTTTCCGATCGTCGATGGACTCGGCATGCTGCTGCATCAGGCCGTGCCGGGCTTCGAGAAATGGTTCGGCAAGCGCCCCGTCGTCGACGCCGCACTGCGCGCGCTCATCATTGCGGATATGGAAGCTCATTGATGCTGACGATCGGATTGACCGGCTCGATCGGAATGGGAAAGTCGACGGCCGGCAAGCTCTTTGCCGAGGCCGGAATTCCGCTCAACGACTCGGACGCCGTGGTCCACGATCTGTATGCCGGCGAAGCTGCGCCGCTAGTCGAGGCCGCCTTCCCAGGCACGATGAAGGACGGGGCCGTCGACCGCCATGAACTCGGCCGCCAGCTGGCGCTCGATCCCGCCGGCTTCAAACGGCTGGAGGCGATCGTTCACCCGCTGGTCCGCAAGCGTGAGACGGAATTTCTGGCGCGCCACCGCGCCGCCGGTGCCGAGATGGTTCTGCTCGATATCCCGCTGCTTTTCGAAACCGGTGCCTGGGAAAGGGTGGATGTGATCGTCGTCGTCAGCACCGATCCACAGATTCAGCGCCAGAGGGTGCTTGCGCGCGAAGACATGACCGAGGAAAAATTCGACATGATTCTCTCTCGCCAGACGCCGGATGCAGAAAAACGGCGCCGTGCCGACTACCTGATCGACACAAGCCATAGCATTGAGCAGACGAGGGAACGGGTGCTGGAGATCGTCACCGATCTGAAAATGCGAATTGCCAAGGGAGATTTCCGGAATGCGTGAGATCATTTTCGATACGGAAACCACCGGCCTCGACAACCGGATGGACCGCATCATCGAAATCGGCGGCATCGAACTCTTCAATCACTTTCCGACCGGCAACACGCTACATATCTACATCAATCCGGGAGATCAGAAGGTCCATCCGGATGCGCTCGCCGTGCATGGCATTACCGACGAATTCCTGAAGGACAAGAAAGCCTTCGCCGAGGTCGCAGAAGAAATCCTTGCCTTCTTCGGCGATGCCAAGTGGATCGCCCACAACGCCACCTTCGACATGGGATTCATCAACGCCGAATTCGCGCGGATCGGTTTGCCGCCGATCCTGCCGGAGCGGGTGGTCGATACGCTGTCTATGGCGCGGCGCAAACATCCGATGGGACCGAATTCGCTCGACGCACTTTGCCGGCGTTACGGCGTCGACAATTCGCACCGCGCCAAACACGGCGCGCTTCTCGACTCCGAACTGCTGGCCGAAGTCTACATCGAAATGATCGGCGGCAGGCAGGCGGCCCTGGGCCTCGGCCTATCGGGCCAATCCGGCCAGACGGCGCGCGGCGAAATGGCGATGGAAGATGATGGGGTGATATCAGCGGTGCTCGAGCGGCCCCGTCCGCTTGCGCCCCGCCTCAGCCAGGCCGAAGCGCAGGCGCATGCGGCGCTGGTTTCCAAGCTCGGCGATAAGGGCATCTGGTCGAAATTCGCCAGCCCGCCGGCGTGATTCCTTAAATCGGGACGCCGCATCCCTTGCACGTCTTCTGGCGCGCGCGGGCCCAATTGAAAATGCCCGGGACTTGCCCGGGCATCCGCATGTCAGAACAGAAGGAATTCGATCAGTTCGGAACGGCCTGAACCTTGGCGCGGGCCTGCTCTTCGGCAACGCGCTGGGCGAACATCTGCGTGAAGTCGATCGGATCGATCATCAGCGGCGGGAAGCCGCCGTTGCGGGTCACGTCGGCGATGATCTGACGGGCGAAGGGGAAGAGCATGCGCGGGCACTCGATGAAGAGAACCGGCAGCATGTGCTCCTGCGGAAAGCCGGCAACGCGGAAGACGCCGCCATAGACGAGTTCGGTGTGGAACACCGTCTTGTCATCGTCCTTGGCTTCGGCATTCAGCGACAGCACGACATCGAAATCCGTGTCGGAAAGCGGATTGGCGTTGACGTTCACATTGATGTTGATCGTCGGTGCCTTGTCGCGCGCCTGCAGCGAACGCGGCGCACCCGGGTTTTCGAAGGAAAGATCCTTCGTATATTGCGCAAGGATCGAGAGGGTGGGGTTGGTCGCACCGTTGTTGTTGTCGTCTGCCATTGGCTTTTCCTCGAAGGGCATGGGAATGGTGCCGCCATCTAACATTTCGGGGAGGGGCTTACAACCCTGGGCGCCGGGCGCAGTTGCTCGCTCGCAGCACCTCAATCACCGAGATGTTTGCCGGACCACGGTGAGTTGCGGTCCGGCTCCCTATGATAATCCTCCTCGTCGAGATCCACCACCTTCGAATTCCGGTTGCCGTCGCGAACATCCGGTTTCGGGCCGGTGGAAAAGCCGCCCTCGGCGTTGACGACGACAAAGCGCTTGGCGATCGAGCGCCAGACGAGATCGCGCACCGGCGGAATAAGAATGAGGATTGCGATGATATCGGTGAGGAAGCCGGGGATGATCAGCAGCAGCGCGGCGATGACGTTCATCGCCGGCTTCAGCAGATCGTGGCCGGGCATCACGCCGTTCCGTCCTTCGCTCGACATGCGGCGCAGGATACCGATGCCCTGCCGGCGCAGCAGGACCACGCCGAAAACAAAGCTAGCCATGACGAGCGCCAGTGTCAGCGCCAAGCCGAGCGCCCGGCCGACGACGACGAAACCGGCAATTTCGCCAAGCGGCAGCAGCAGAATGAATGCCGGCAGGATTGAAAAACGCATGGTCGTCATGTCCCGGACTGGCCGGTCTCCTCTTGGCGCGGCGAAGATGCCAGCCATCATTTGAATCATCTGTATAGGCGGACTATATGGGAGTACAAATCAGAGATGTTAACGGCGGTTGCGATACGATATGAGTTCGAACGACTTCATCACATTATTCTTCCTGGTGGCGGCGGTGCTGATTTTCTTTCAGCTCCGCTCCGTTCTCGGCCGCCGCACAGGAAATGAGAAGCCGCCGCGCGATCTCTATCAGCCGCGAGATGCGGCGCCCGCTGAAGCTGCCGATGCCGGCAAGGTCGTGACGCTGCCGCGGCGCGATGCGACGGCCGAGGATGAGGATCGCTTCTCCGCCATCGATGCAGTCGCGGCACCCGGAACCCCGCTCAACGAATCGCTGCGCGCACTGAACAAGGCCGATGCCTCTTTCACCCCGAAGGAGTTTCTGAACGGTGCCCGCATGGCTTACGAGATGATCGTCATGGCCTATGCCGACGGCGACCGGAAAACCCTGAAGAACCTGCTGTCGCGCGAAGTCTATGACGGCTTCGATGCGGCGATCGGCGAGCGTGAAGCCCGCGGCGAGAAAGTGAAGTCTACTTTCGTCGGCATCGACAAGGCCGAGATCACCCATGCCGAGACGAAGGGCACCGAAGCGCAGATCACCGTGCGCATCGTCAGCCAGCTGATATCGGCCACTTACGACAAGGCGGATGTGCTGATCGAAGGCGATGCCGAGAACGTCGCCGAGGTCAATGACCTTTGGACTTTCGCCCGCGATACCCGCTCGCGCGATCCGAACTGGAAACTTGTGGCGACCGAATCGGAACATGAGTGACCACGCATCGGACTTTGTCCTGCAGGCCATAAGCTTCGACACTTTGGAAGGCTGGAAGGATGATGATCCCTCCGGCCTTTTTGAAGTCATGCGGTCCTGTCGGCGCCAGATCACCGAGGTCAAACCTTACCGCATCGGATCGCTTGGCCTGAGTTCGCAAGATTTGCTTCCGCTTCTGATCGCCGCCGAAGATTTCACACCGTCCTCTCCGGCATCGGCGCGCGGCTTTTTCGAAACACACTGCCGGCCATTCTTGATTCGCCGCAACGACGGCAATTCCGGTTTCGTCACCGCTTTTTACGAACCCGAGATCGAGGTGTCGGGCCAGGCGGACGACGTGTTCCGGTTTCCCTTCTACCGCCGCCCGGACGATCTGATCGATCTCGATGAGTCCAATCGACCCGCCGAACTCGATCAAGCCTATGCTTTCGGCCGCCTGCATGACGGCCGCGTCAGTACCTATCCGGATCGCCAGGCGATCGACCAGGGTTTTCTCGAGGGCCGGGGGCTCGAGATCGCCTGGGCGAAATCGAAGGTCGATGTCTTCTTTGTTCATGTGCAGGGCGCCGCCCGGCTGCGTTATAGGGATGGCCACATCGGCCGCATCACCTACGCAGCGAAGGCCGGTCATGCCTTCTCGGCGATCGGCAAGCTGCTGATCGAGCGCGGAGAAATCGACCGAGCCGAGATTTCGATGCAGTCGATCCGCAGCTGGCTGGCGCACAATCCCGAGCGGGTGGACGAAGTGCTATGGTACAACCGCTCCTATATTTTCTTCCGGGAAGCGGCGGTCGCCGATCCCTCGGCCGGTCCGATCGCAGCTGCCAAGGTGCCGCTTCTTGCCGGCCGCTCGCTGGCGGTCGACCGCTTGATCCATACCTTCGGCTTTCCCTTTTTCATCCGCGCCGAAAGCCTCACCCATCTCGATGATGGCCGCGCCTTCGCCCGGCTGATGCTGGCGCTCGATACCGGCTCGGCGATCGTCGGCCCGGCCCGCGGCGACATCTTCACCGGCTCGGGGGATATGGCGGGAGAACGAGCAGGCACCGTCCGCAACGCCGCCGATTTCGTCATCCTCATTCCCAATGCCGCCGCCGGACGATTCGACTGATGGCCAAGGATCGCAAACTCAGCGCCGATGAGAGAATCCTCTGGGGCAAGGTTGCCCGCAGCACCCGGCCGATGCCCGGCAAGACCGATGAACTGAGTGAACTCGATGCCTTCCTCGCCGAGACGGAAGCGGCGGTGGAGCGGGAGAAGGCCGAAAAGCAGACGCCTGTCTCGTTTACAGCGGAACAGCCGGCAACGCCGTCGGCGTCGAAACGGCCTGCCGGGGTGCAGCATCCGCTGGAAAGGCCGGTCAAGCGCAAGATCGCCAAGGGCCGCCTGGCGCTGGAAGCACGCATCGACCTGCACGGCCTGGTGCAAAGCGAAGCCCATGTCATCCTTCTCGATTTTTTGATCCGCGCCCATGAGCGCGGCATGCGCCACGTGCTCGTCATAACCGGCAAGGGCAGTTCGATGGGCAGCGACGGCGCGCTGAAGCGGGCCGTGCCGCTCTGGTTCTCGAAGCCGGAATTCCGCTACCTGATCTCTTCCTATGAGCCGGCCGCGCAGCATCATGGCGGCGAGGGAGCGCTCTATGTCCGCCTATCGCGACGGCAGGGGGAAAGGCCATGACCCCCTTCGGAGAGGCGGTTCGCCGGCTGAGGGCGCGCAAGGGCGTCTCGCAGAAGGAAATGGCGGCAGCGCTAAACGTCTCGCCCGCCTATCTCTCGGCGCTCGAACATGGCAAGCGCGGTCTGCCGACATTCGATCTGCTGCAGCGCATCGCCGGCTATTTCAACATCATTTGGGACGAGGCGGAGGAACTGTTCCTGCTCGCCCGTTCCTCCGACCCGCGGGTCATCATCGACACCTCCGGGCTGCCGCCGGAATACACCGAATTCGCCAACCGGCTGGCCCGGCGGATCCGCAAGCTTGACAGCGCCGAGATCGCCCGGTTATCCGCTCTTCTCGAAAATGGCGCCAAAGGCGACGGAAAAGCGTCATAATCCCCTGTTTTATGGCTTGTTCAGGGGAGTTGCCATTGGGAACCGGGCTCAAAAAACCTATATACGAGAGTGAAGAAAGCCGGTGATTCGCAAAGCCTGCCGCCGCTTTACGACAACAGGGAAAATCTCGACAGAATGAGCGATACATCCGCGACGGAAAACGGCGTAAGCACCGAATATGGCGCAGATTCCATCAAGGTCCTGAAGGGCCTCGATGCTGTGCGCAAACGCCCCGGCATGTATATCGGCGATACCGACGACGGCTCCGGTCTGCATCACATGGTCTATGAAGTCGTCGACAACGCGATCGACGAAGCGCTTGCTGGCCATGCCGACATCGTCACCGTCAGCCTCAATCCGGATGGCTCCGTGACTGTCACCGATAACGGCCGCGGCATCCCGACCGACATCCATAGCGGCGAAGGCGTGTCGGCAGCCGAAGTGATCATGACGCAGCTGCATGCCGGCGGCAAATTCGACCAGAATTCCTACAAGGTTTCCGGCGGTTTGCACGGGGTCGGCGTTTCCGTGGTCAACGCGCTCTCTGTCTGGCTGAAGCTGAAGATCCGCCGCCATGGCAAGATCCATGAGATGAGCTTCACCCATGGCGTGGCTGACGCGCCGCTGAAGGTCACCGGCGACGCCCCGGATGCGACCGGCACGGAGGTGAGCTTCATGCCGAGCAGCGAAACCTTCACCATGACCGAATTCGACTACGGCACGCTAGAGCATCGCCTGCGCGAACTGGCCTTCCTGAATTCCGGCGTACGCATCCTGCTGAGCGACAAGCGTCATTCCGATATCAAGCAGGAAGAGATGCGCTATGACGGCGGCCTAGAGGCCTTCGTCGCCTATCTCGACCGTGCCAAGAAGCCCCTCGTCGACAAGCCAGTCGCCATCCGCGGCGAAAAGGACGGCATCACCGTCGAAGTGGCGATGTGGTGGAACGACAGCTACCACGAGAACGTGCTCTGCTTCACCAACAACATTCCCCAGCGCGACGGCGGCACGCATATGGCCGGTTTCCGCGCTGCCTTGACGCGCCAGGTCGTGTCCTATGCCGACAATTCCGGCATCACCAAAAAGGAAAAGGTGACGCTGCAGGGCGAAGATTGCCGCGAAGGTCTGACGGCTGTTCTGTCGGTCAAGGTGCCCGATCCGAAATTCTCCTCGCAGACCAAGGACAAGCTCGTTTCCTCGGAAGTCCGTCCTGTTGTCGAAAGTCTCGTCAACGAGGCACTGAGCACCTGGTTCGAGGAGCATCCGAGTGAAGCCAAGATCCTCGTCGGCAAGGTCGTCGAGGCGGCAGCCGCACGCGAGGCAGCTCGCAAGGCCCGCGAATTGACCCGCCGCAAAGGCGCGCTCGATATTGCTTCGCTGCCGGGCAAGCTGGCCGACTGCTCCGAGCGCGATCCGGCAAAATCCGAAGTTTTCCTGGTCGAGGGCGATTCCGCCGGCGGCTCGGCCAAGCAGGGCCGTTCGCGCGAAAACCAGGCGATCCTGCCGCTGCGCGGCAAGATCCTCAACGTCGAACGCGCCCGTTTCGACAAGATGCTGTCGAGCCAGGAAATCGGTACCTTGATCACGGCGCTCGGCACCGGCATCGGCAAGGACGAGTTCAACGCCGAAAAGCTGCGTTATCACAAGATCATCATCATGACGGACGCCGATGTCGACGGCGCTCATATCCGCACGCTGCTGCTCACCTTCTTCTTCCGCCAGATGCCGGAGCTGATCGAGCGCGGCCATCTCTATATCGCCCAGCCGCCGCTCTATAAGGTGGCGCGCGGCAAGTCGGTGCAGTATCTGAAGGACGAAAAGGCGCTCGAGGAATATCTGATTGGCCAGGGTCTGGAGGATGCCGCCCTGAGGCTCGGCAGCGGCGAGGTCCGCACCGGCCAGGATCTGCGCGAGGTCATTCTCGACGCACTGCGCATGCGCGCTCTGCTCGACAATCTGCATTCGCGTTACAATCGCGCTGTTGTCGAACAGGCGGCGATTGCCGGTGCGCTCAACGCCGAACTCGTCAGCGACGCTGCAAGGGCGCGGGCGTTGGCAAGCGAAGTCGTCAGCCGTCTCGATATCATCGCCGAGGAAACCGAACGCGGCTGGCAGGGCGATCTGACCAGCGATGGCGGCCTCCGTCTTGAACGCATGGTCCGCGGCGTCAAGGAAATCGTCGTGCTCGACATGGCGTTGATCGGCTCTTCCGATGCCCGGCACATCGATCAGCTGACGTCACGACTCAAGGAAATCTATCAGACGCCGCCGTCGCTGCATCGGCGCGAAGGCGACATCGAGATTTCGGGACCGCGTGCCCTGCTTGACGCCATTTTCGCCAGCGGCCGCAAGGGCCTTACCATGCAGCGCTACAAGGGGCTGGGTGAGATGAATGCCGAACAGCTCTGGGAAACGACCCTCGATCCGAACGTCCGCTCGCTGCTGCAGGTCAAGGTCGCGGACGCCACCGATGCCGACGGCCTGTTCGCCCGCCTGATGGGTGACGAGGTCGAGCCGCGGCGCGAATTCATCCAGGACAACGCGCTGAGCGTCGCAAACCTCGATATCTGATCCAGATGTTCTCAGCATAAGGCCCCGCTGTTCTCGAGCCGCGGGGCCTTTTGTTTTTTCGGTTTTACTCAGTTCGCGACGAAACCGCCGTTGAAGGCAACTTCGGAGAGCGGCTTGCGCTGGCTGGGGAATTCGCGCGCCTGATTGCGTTCGGAAAGGACGCTCTTATCGGCCAGGCGGCCGACGGCAACACCCGCCTCGACCCTGTATCCCGCGGGAATGCCGAAGGTCTTCATGATGTCGTCATGTTTGATGCCGCCCATGCCATGGGCGTAGAAACCGGAAAGGCGCGCCTGCAGCGCCAGGTGGCCCCAGGCAGCGCCGGCATCGAAGGAATGCGTGTAACTCGGCTTTTCCTCGCCGGAACCGGCAACTCCGGTGAAGCTGCGCGACACCACGAAGATCAGCGCTGACGCATTCTTCGCCCATTCCTGATTGGCATCGACGAGCAATGCGACGAATTTCTCCCAATGTTCCGAACCTTTCAGGGCATAGATGAAGCGCCAGGGCTGCTGGTTGGAAGAAGACGGCGCCCAGTGGGCGGCGTCGAGCAGGCTGAGAAGCTGTGCCTCCTCGATGATCTCGCCGGTGAAGGCGCGCGGCGACCAGCGATCGAGAAACATCGGATCGATCGGATATTGGGATTCGCGGCTATTGCTCTTCGTCATGCTTGTTCCGGGGTTGGGGGCATAAATTCGGATCGGGTTGAGGTCAGTCCGTCCAGACGATGTCGAGCTCCTCGCGGAAGGCGAAGCGCTTCAGGTGATCGTCGATAACGCCCTGCATCCTTACCTGCTGGGCTGGATCGGCAACGGAAAGCACCATGGTCAGGCCCGCATCATCGGCAGTGAACGTCACTTCGGCGCTATCGTTGAACGGCACCCGGCCCTTATGCGGATCGAAATCGACGCTGAACTTGTGGCTCCAGTGCTTGCAGAGCTGCTGCAGGTAGCGGCTTGCATGCTCGGTGCGCACGGTTGCCTTGGAGAGGTGCATGTCAAACTCCGTCTCATCTTGGACTGCAGCAAAGTCATATTTCCTGCCTCGCCAGCTTGGCAAGCGTGTCGTCGTCGCAGTCGGGTGGACGGACTGTCTTCATAAAGCTGGCCTTACGCCGTCGCTGAAGCAGGATAAGGAACTGCTTCGCTTATATCGATCGGAGGGCGCGCATGCTGGTAAATGGAAAATGGACGGAAGACTGGCAGCCCGTTCAGGCAAAAGACGAAAAAGGCGGCTTCGTCAGACAGGTCTCCAGCTTCCGAAACTGGGTGACGCCGGATGGCAGCGCGGGACCGACGGGCGAGGGCGGCTTCAAAGCCGAGCCGGACCGTTACCATCTCTATGTCGCCTATATCTGCCCTTGGGCCTCACGCACCCTGATCGGCCGCAAGCTCAAGGGCCTGGAGGAGGTCATCTCGGTATCCGTCGTCGAACCGGTGCTGACGAAGCAGGGCTGGCGCTTCGGAGACTACCCCGGTGCAACGCAGGATCACGTCAACGGCACAACTTATATGCATGAAATCTATACGCGGGCGGCGCCGGAGTTCACCGGCCGGGCCACCGTCCCGGTACTTTGGGACAAACAGGCGCAGACTATCGTCAACAATGAATCCGCCGATATTCTGCGCATGCTGAACAGCGGTTTCGGCAATCTGGCAAAACATTCGATCGATCTTTATCCCGCGGAGAGGCGCGTCGAGATCGATGCTTTCAACGACCGCATCTATCCTGCGCTTAACAACGGCGTCTACCGCGCCGGTTTCGCCACCACCCAGATCGCTTACGAGGAAGCTTTCGCCGATGTCTTCTCCTGCCTCGACTGGGTCGAACCCCAGGTCGAGGGCCGGCCTTTCCTCTTTGCCGATCATCCGACGGAAAGCGATATCCGGCTTTTCGTGACACTGGTGCGCTTCGATGCCGCCTATCACGGTATCTTCAAATGCAATCTGCGCCGCCTGTCGGATTATGCCAATCTGCGCGCATTCTGCCGTCGCATGCTCGATTGGCCGGGCATCGCCGAAACCGTCAATCTGGATCATATCAAGCGCGGCTATTACTCGGTGGAAAGCCTCAATCCGACGAAGATCGTTCCCGCCGGTCCTGATTTTTCTGAAATTTTCTAGAAGCCGTACCGCTTCCCGGCGAAGCCGTAATGACACCGATGAATAATTCGTTCATAGGTGATCGTAACTTCGTTTTGATGAGGAGGAATTCCATGAAGCTGATGCGTGTTGGCGAAGCAGGTCGAGAAAAACCGGCACTTCTCGATGCCGATGGTAAAATCCGCGATCTGTCCGGTCATGTCGCCGATATCGGCGGCGAGGCTATCTCCCCGGCGGGCCTCGCAAAGATCGCGGCGATCGACCCGAAGAGCCTTCCCGAACTGGCTGCTGGCCGCATCGGCGCCTGCGTTGCCGGCACCGGAAAATTCATCTGCATCGGCCTTAACTTCTCCGATCACGCTGCCGAAACCGGCGCCACCGTGCCGCCGGAGCCGGTGATTTTCATGAAGGCGACGTCGGCCATATCAGGCCCGAACGACACCGTTCTCATCCCGCGCGGTTCGGAAAAGACCGATTGGGAAGTCGAGCTCGGCGTCGTCATCGGCAAGACGGCCAAATATGTCAGCGAAGCCAACGCGCTCGACTACGTCGCCGGTTACTGCGTGTCGCACGACGTTTCCGAACGTGCTTTCCAGACGGAACGCGCCGGCCAATGGACCAAGGGCAAGTCCTGCGACACCTTCGGACCGATTGGCCCCTGGCTTGTCACCAAGGACGAGATTGCCGACCCGCAGAACCTCGGCATGTGGTTGAAGGTCAACGGCCAGACAATGCAGAACGGCTCCTCGAAGACGATGGTCTACGGTGTCGCCCACATTGTTTCCTATCTCAGCCAGTTCATGTCGCTGCATCCGGGCGACGTGATTTCGACAGGCACGCCGCCCGGTGTCGGCATGGGCATGAAGCCGCCGCGCTATCTCCGGGACGGCGACGTTGTCGAACTCGGCATCGAAGGTCTCGGCAGCCAGAAGCAGAGCTTCGTCGCCGATCGTTAACGACACTAATTGCGCTGAAGCTTAAGCTTTTGGCTCTACGGTGATGCCAGGGATCAACACCCTGGCATTTCCTGTGCAGGTTCGGCACGTCCATGTTGCTGTGCAACAAAAACCTGTTAGTCTGCGTTAGGGCCAGCGTGCGGAAAGATTGGGTGTCTATCAGTCGACGTCATCTTTTCGATAGAGAAAGGTGGCGCCTTCTATGTTTTATCAGCTTTATGAATTGAATCATGCCGCCATGGCGCCGTTTCGCGCCGCGGCGGATATTATGCGATTTGCCTATGCCAATCCGCTGAATCCCTTCTCGCACACCCCGTTCGGCCGAACGATGGCGGCAAGCCTGGAAATGTTCGAGCGCACGACGCGCCGCTACGGAAAGCCTGAATTCGGCTTGAAGCAGACGACGATCGACGATCGAACGGTCTCTGTTCGTGAAGAGGTCGTCTGGTCGCGCTCCTTCTGCAATCTGCTGCATTTCGCCCGGAACGTTCCCCCCGGCCGCGCCAGCGATCCCCGCATCCTGATCGTGGCGCCGATGTCCGGCCACTATGCCACACTGCTGCGCGGCACCGTCGAGGCGCTGCTGCCGAGCGCCGATGTCTACATCACCGACTGGATCGACGCCCGTATGGTGCCGATGACGGAAGGCACGTTCGATTTCGACGATTATGTCGACTACGTCATCGAGATGCTGCATTTCCTCGGTCACGACACGCATGTGATCGCCGTCTGTCAGCCCTCCGTCCCTGTGCTGGTCGCAGCCGCGGTGATGGAGGAAGCCAACGATCCACTCTCGCCATCCTCGATGACGCTGATGGGCGGCCCGATCGATACGCGCATCAATCCGACCGCTGTCAACAAGCTCGCCCAGGAACGGTCGCTGCAGTGGTTTTCCGATAACGTCATCATGAATGTGCCATGGCCGCAGCCGGGCTTCATGCGGCCCGTCTACCCGGGATTCCTCCAGCTTTCCGGCTTCATGTCGATGAACCTCGACCGGCACCTTGTCGCTCACAAGGAATTCTTCATGCACCTCGTGAAGAACGACGGCGAACCGGAAAAACATCGCGATTTCTACGACGAATATCTGGCGGTGATGGATTTGACGGCCGAATTCTACCTGCAGACGGTCGAGCAGGTCTTCATGAAGCACTCGCTGCCGAAGGGCGAATTGATGCATCGCGGCAAGCGCGTCGATGCTGCGGCGATCCGCAATGTCGCGCTTCTGACCGTTGAAGGTGAGAATGACGACATTTCGGGCGTCGGCCAGACCAAGGCGGCGCAAACCATCTGTGTGAACATTCCTGAAGATATGCGCATGCACTATCTCCAGCCGGATGTCGGCCATTACGGCGTTTTCAACGGCTCGCGATTCCGCCGTGAGATCGCGCCGCGCATCGTCAATTTCGTCCGCCAGCATTCGCGTGCGGCGGTCAAGCGGCCGGTGCAGCGCGTCATCAAGGGCGGACGGACGGCCTAAATCAGGGTTAGCTGAATTAAAAAAGCGGATTCAAGGCCTTGTCCGATTTAACGGGCAATCGTCTTGAAGGCGGTTCTTGCGGTAACCACATCGATTTCAGCGTTCGGCATCTTGCCGGGCGCAGAACGCGAGGATACCGCACGATGAACCAGTCAGCATTGCTTCGACCGGATTGGACTCCGGCTACCATTGCCCTGATGATTCTCGGCTTCATGGTTTTCTGGCCTCTGGGTCTGGCCATGCTTGCCTATATCATCTTCGGCGAGCGTCTGCGCGGCTTCAAGCGCGACGTCAACCAGGCGACCGACGGCTTCTTTGCCTCCTGCCGCCGTTCGCATGGTCATCATCGCCCGCATTTCTCGACCGGCAACGTCGCCTTCGACGACTGGCGTAAGGCCGAGCTCGACCGGATCGAGGAAGAGCGCCGCAAGCTCGACGAAATGCGCGAGGAATTCGACGCTTATCTCAGGGAACTCCGCCGCGCCAAGGACCAGGAAGAATTCGACCGCTTCATGCGCGAGCGCAGGAATGCCAAACGCGATGACAATAGCGGCCCGGTCGCCGAATTTCAGACGCCGTAATGGTCGAGCCATGAATTGATGACCGGCATCTTCACCGATGCCGGTTTTTCCATGCCCGGCGGCCCGCTGGATCGTTTAGATTCCTCGGCGAATCGTATAGAAACACCCGATGTTTCCGCTTCTGAAGACACGGCCAAAGGCGCGAAAGCCGGTTCCGCCCGAAACGCGGACGCTCGATGTCGCTGGCCGGCTCATGCCTCTCACCATCAAGCAGCATGACCAGGCGACGCGCATCACGCTGCGCATCGAGCCCGGCGGCCGCGCCTTGAAGATGACGGTGCCGAGAGGCCTTGCGGCGCGTGAGGTCAATGCTTTCCTCGACCGGCACCAGGGATGGCTGCTCACCAAGCTTGCCAAGTTTTCGACCGACACCGGGCTGCGCGACGGCGGCAAGATCCTCCTGCGTGGGGTTTCCCATCGCATTGCCCATACTGGCAGCCTGCGTGGCTTGACGGAGGTGGTCTCGGTGGACGGCAGTCCAGTGCTGCGCGTCAGCGGCATGCCGGAACATGTCGGACGGCGCATTGCGGCCTTTCTCAAGAAGGAGGCGCGCGCCGATCTCGAGCGGCTGGCGGCAGCGCATGCCGCGGCGATCCGGACGCCGATCCGCTCGATCTCGATGAAGGATACCCGCAGCCGCTGGGGCTCCTGCTCGTCGGAGGGAAATCTGAGCTTCTCCTGGCGCATCGTCATGGCGCCGCCTTCGGTGATCGATTATCTTGCCGCTCATGAGGTCGCCCATCTCAAGGAGATGAACCACGGGCCGCGCTTCTGGGCGCTGTGCAAGAAGCTCTGCCCCGGCATGGAGGAAGCGAAATCCTGGCTGAAGCGGCACGGCAGTCAGCTGCACGCCATCGATTTCGACTGATCGAAGCTCGCCCTAAATGCAGCGTTCCATGCAAATTGGCTCGACTCTTGCTGCATTTCGTGTCACTTCGCTGCCATGAAACCGGATATCAAAATCTGTGGCTTGAAGACGCCGGAAGCGATTGATCGCGCGCTGAAACGCGGCGCGACCCATATCGGTTTTATCTTCTTTGAAAAGAGCCCGCGCTATATCGAGCCGGACCTGGCGGCAAAACTTGCCGAACCGGCGCGCGGCAAGGCGAAGATCGTCGCTGTCGTCGTTGATCCCACCAATGACGAGTTGGATGAGATCGTTTCGCTGTTGAAGCCGGATATTCTGCAGCTTCACGGCAACGAAAGCCCCGAACACGTGCTGACCATCAAGGCGCTCTATGGTCTGCCCGTTATGAAAGTTTTTTCGGTGCGCACCGCCGACGATTTGAAGCGGGTCGAAGCCTATATCGGCATCGCCGATCGTTTCCTGTTCGATGCGAAAGCGCCGAAGGGTTCCGAACTGCCCGGCGGTAACGGTATTTCCTTCGACTGGAGCCTCCTGAGCTGGCTCGATGGCAGCATCGACTACATGCTGTCCGGCGGGCTGAACAAGGACAATGTCGCCGATGCGCTGGCGAACACCACGGCGCGTGGTATCGACGTCTCCTCGGGAGTCGAAAGCGCGCCTGGCGTCAAGAGCGTCGCAATGATCGATGAATTTTTCGATGCGGTCGAAGGGGCGGATGCGCCCATCATGGCCTCAGGGAGTTGAGAGTGAACGAAACGCCTAAACCGAATTCCTTCCGTTCCGGGCCTGACGAAGACGGCCGCTTCGGCATCTATGGCGGTCGTTTCGTTGCCGAAACATTGATGCCGTTGATCCTCGATCTGCAGGACGAGTGGAACAAGGCGAAGACCGATCCGACCTTTCAGGCGGAACTGAAGCATCTGGGCGCGCACTATATCGGCCGCCCCAGCCCGCTCTATTTCGCCGAGCGGCTGACGGCCGAACTCGGCGGCGCGAAGATTTACTTCAAACGCGAGGAGCTGAACCACACCGGCTCGCACAAGATCAACAACTGCATCGGCCAAATCCTGCTCGCCAAGCGCATGGGCAAGACCCGCATCATTGCGGAAACAGGCGCCGGCCAGCACGGCGTCGCTTCGGCCACTGTTGCCGCCCGCTTCGGACTTCCCTGCGTCGTCTACATGGGCGCAACCGACGTCGAGCGTCAGGCGCCGAACGTTTTTCGCATGAAGCTGCTTGGAGCGGAAGTCAAACCGGTGACGGCAGGCAGTGGCACGCTGAAGGACGCCATGAACGAGGCGCTGCGCGACTGGGTCACCAATGTCGAGGACACCTATTATCTCATCGGCACGGCGGCCGGCCCGCATCCCTATCCGGAGATGGTCCGCGATTTCCAGTCGGTGATCGGCGCGGAGGCGAAAGAGCAGATGCTGGCGGCCGAAGGCCGTCTGCCGGATCTCGTTGTCGCTGCCGTCGGCGGCGGCTCGAATGCGATCGGCATCTTCCACCCCTTCCTCGACGATCCCTCGGTGAAGATCGTCGGCGTCGAAGCCGGCGGCAAGGGCCTGCAGGGCGACGAACATTGCGCCTCGATCACCGCTGGTTCGCCGGGCGTCCTGCACGGCAACCGCACCTATCTGCTGCAGGATGGCGATGGCCAGATCAAGGAAGGCCATTCGATTTCGGCCGGTCTCGATTATCCCGGCATCGGTCCGGAACATTCGTGGCTCAGCGATATCGGCAGGGTCGATTATGTGCCGATCATGGACCACGAAGCGCTTGAGGCCTTCCAGACCCTGACCCGCCTCGAAGGCATCATCCCGGCGCTCGAGGCCGCGCATGCGATTGCCGAGGTGATCAAGCGTGCGCCGACGATGAGCAAGGACGAGATCATCCTGATGAACCTCTCCGGCCGTGGCGACAAGGACATCTTCACCGTCGGCAAGATTCTGGGAATGGGACTGTAAGACATGACCGCACGCATGGACAAACGCTTTGCCGAGCTGAAGGCCGATGGCCGTCCGGCGCTCGTGACCTATTTCATGGGCGGCGATCCTGATTACGACACCTCTCTCGGCATCATGAAGGCGCTGCCGGAGGCAGGGTCCGACATCATCGAACTCGGCATGCCCTTTTCCGATCCGATGGCCGACGGTCCGGCGATCCAGCTGGCCGGTCAGCGTGCGCTGAAGGGTGGCCAGACGCTGAAGAAGACGCTGCAGCTGGCTGCCGACTTCCGCAAAACCGACGATGCGACGCCGATCGTGATGATGGGCTATTACAATCCGATCTACATCTACGGCGTCGAAAAATTCCTCGATGACGCGCTGACCGCCGGTATCGACGGGCTGATCGTCGTCGACCTGCCGCCCGAGATGGATGACGAGCTCTGCATTCCGGCGATCCGCAAGGGGATCAACTTCATCCGCCTGGCAACGCCGACCACCGACGAGAAGCGCCTGCCCGCCGTGCTGAAAAACACCTCCGGCTTCGTCTACTACGTCTCGATGAACGGCATCACCGGCTCGGCGCTGCCCGATCCGTCGCTGGTTTCGGGCGCCGTCCAACGCATCAAGCAGCATACCGAGCTGCCCGTCTGCGTCGGCTTCGGCGTCAAGACGGCGGAACATGCCAAGGTCATCGGCGGCTCGGCCGACGGCGTCGTCGTCGGCACCGCCATCGTCAATCAGGTCGCCACCAGCCTGACCAAGGACGGCAAGGCGACCGCCGACACGGTTCAGGCGGTCGCAACGCTGGTGCGCGGCCTCTCATCGGGAACCCGTTCGGCGCGCCTTGTTGCTGCCGAATAGTTTTCCCACATTGGCACTCGTCAATCAGGAGTATTCGAGTTGAACTGGATCACCAACTACGTTCGCCCGCGGATCAATTCCATGCTGGGCCGTCGCGAAGTGCCGGAGAACCTCTGGATCAAGTGCCCGGAAACGGGTGAGATGGTCTTTCATAAGGATCTCGAATCCAACAAATGGGTCATTCCGGCTTCCGGTTATCACATGAAGATGCCGGCCAAGGCGCGTCTCGCCGATCTCTTCGACAATGGCGAATATGAATCGCTGCCGCAGCCGAAGGTCGCCCAGGACCCGCTGAAGTTCCGCGATTCCAAGAAATATAGCGATCGCCTGCGTGATAGCCGCGTGAAGACCGAACAGGAGGACACGATCCTCGCCGGTCTCGGCAAGGTGCGGGGGCTGAAGCTCGTCGCCGTCGTGCACGAGTTCAACTTTATCGGCGGTTCGCTCGGCATTGCCGCCGGCGAGGCGATCGTCAAGGCGTTCGAACGCGCGACCTCCGAAAAGTGCCCGCTGGTGATGTTCCCCGCTTCCGGCGGGGCGCGCATGCAGGAAGGCATTCTCTCGCTGATGCAGCTGCCGCGCACGACGGTCGCCGTCGACCTGCTGAAGGAATCCGGCCAGCCCTATGTCGTCGTGCTGACCAACCCGACGACCGGTGGCGTGACCGCCTCCTACGCCATGCTCGGAGACATCCATCTGGCCGAGCCCGGCGCCGAAATCGGCTTTGCCGGCAAGCGCGTCATTGAGCAGACGCTGCGCGAAAAGCTGCCGGAGGGCTTCCAGACCTCCGAATATCTGCTGGAACATGGTATGGTCGACATGGTCGTCAAGCGGCACGATATCCCGGAAACCCTGGCGCGCCTGCTGAAGATCCTGACGAAGAAGCCCGTCTCGGCGGCCAATGACATGAATGGCGGCGCCATCGCTCTGGCGGCGAGCGCTTGATAACCGACAAGCAGGCGGGGTGCCGAATTGATACCCAGAGGCCAAACCGCGGTGAGTGAGGCAGCGCACGAGATCGAAAAACTCATGGGATTGCATCCCAAGGGATTCGACTTGTCGCTTGATCGCATCACCCGTCTTCTCGATCAACTCGGCAATCCGCACCGGAAATTGCCGCCGGTGATCCACGTCGCCGGCACCAACGGCAAGGGCTCGGTCACCGCCTTCTGCCGCGCTTTGCTCGAGGCCGGCGGCTACAGCGCCCATGTTCACACCTCGCCACATCTCGTCAATTGGCACGAGCGTTATCGCATCGGTGTGGCGGGCGGACGCGGGCAGCTCGTCGATGATGCCGTGTTTGCCGATGCCGTGCGCCGTGTTGCCGAGGCCAATGCCGGTCAGCACATTACCGTCTTCGAAATCCTGACGGCGGTCACCTTCATTCTGTTTTCCGAACAGCCGGCTGATGCCGCCATCATCGAAGTTGGTCTCGGCGGCCGCTTCGATGCCACCAATGTCATTTCCGATCCGGCTGTTTCGGTGATCATGCCGATCTCGCTCGATCACCAGCCCTATCTCGGCGACAGGGTCGAGCTGATCGCAGCCGAAAAGGCCGGCATCATGAAGCCGGGATTGCCTGTGGTCATCGGTCACCAGGAATATGATGCCGCGCTCGATGTGTTGATGTCGACGGCCGAGCGGCTGCATTGCCCAAGCGCCGTTTTCGGGCAGGATTTCATGGCGCATGAGGAATATGGCCGGCTCGTCTATCAGGACGAATACGGCCTTGCCGACCTGCCGCTGCCGCGCCTTCCCGGCCGCCATCAATATGCCAATGCCGCTGCCGCCATTCGCGCCGTCAAGGCCGCGGGCTTCACCGTCACTGAGACGATGATGGAAAAGGCGATGAATTCGGTCGAATGGCCGGGCCGGTTACAGCGCCTGAGCGATGGCCGGCTGTTGCAGCATGCGCCCGCCGGCGCCGAAATCTGGGTCGATGGCGGGCATAATCCCGGTGCCGGCGAAGTGATCGCCGAAGCCATGGCCAATTTCGAGGAACGCCAGTCTCGGCCGCTGTTCCTAATCATCGGCATGATCAACACCAAGGATCCGGTCGGCTATTTCAAGGCCTTCGCCGGGCTGGTCGAGAAGGTTTTCTGCGTGCCGATCCGCGGCAGCGATGCGATGATCGACCCGGTGATCTTGTCGAATGCTGCCTATGACGCCGGTTTGGTTGCCGAACCGATGTCGACGGTCGGCGAGGCGCTTGAAGCCATAAAAGCAGTGACCGATCCGCAGGCGTTGCCGCCGCGCATCCTCGTCGGCGGTTCCCTCTACCTCGTCGGCGACGTGCTTTCCGACAACGGCACGCCGCCGAAATAAAGAATATAAATGAAAAAGCCCGGCTTTTGAACTGACCCCCAAAAGTTGGACGGTCTAAAGGCTGGGGAGATTTAGGGGCTGGGTCCTGTATTGTACAGGGCTCAGCCCTTTGAGTTTCAGTTTGATACGCTGATGATTATAGTAGTTGATGTAGTCTGCCACCCCATCTTGCAGGCTCTTGACGCTGTCAAAGTCGTTGGGGTGGAAGAACTCGGATTTGAGAATGGCAAAGAAGCTTTCGATGGCAGCATTGTCGAGACAGTTGCCCTTGCGTGACATGCTCTGATTGATGTGACGTTTCTGAAGCATGCGCTGCCAGGCCGGCATCTGGTAGTGCCATCCCTGGTCGGAATGCAGGATCGGCCGGTCATCGTCTTGCAAACGGCTCACGGCCTTGGTGAGCATGTTTTCGACGAGTTTGAACACCGGCCGTCTAGCGGTTTCGAACGCAATGATTTCCCCATTGAACAAGTCCATGATCGGCGAGAGATAGAGCTTTTCGCCGGCCACGTTAAATTCCGTCACATCGGTCACCCATTTCTGATTGGCGCGCTCGGCGGTGAACTGCCGCTTGAGGAGATCGGGAGCCACGCGTCCCTCCTCGCCCCTGTAGGATCGATACTTCTTCGGCCTGACCTTAGACTTCAAGCCGCTCTCGACCATCAGGCGCTGAACCGTCTTGTGATTGACCGTCTCTCCCAAGCCGCGCAGCGCCGCCGTCACCCGGCGATAGCCGTAGCGGCCCTTGTGGGTGTCGAAGATCGATTTGATCCTCTCCTTGAGAACTCCGTGCCGGTCGGGCCGGGACAATGCCTTTTGCTGATAATAGAACGTGCTGCGCGCCAGGCCCGAAAGCGCAAGCAACCCGTCAAGCGGATGGAACGGCCTTAACGCTTCGACGACTTGCGCTTTTTCGGCGCTCGTTGCTGCGTTAAGGCCTCCAGTTTTTTTAAGTAGGCATTCTCCATGCGCAGATAGTTCAGCTCCGCCAACAGATCTTCACGGCTCTTGGCATCGTCACTGTGTGGAGCATCTGGTCCACTGGCTATGATAGGCGACTTGGGCATCGATCGAGGTCTTCCTCTGCGGCGCGGGGCCAAGGCTTCGATCCCACCCCGTTCATATCGCCTCTCCCAATCCGGAAGGCAGCTGGCATTGCGAACGTCGAAGATCGCAGCCGTCTGGCGATAGGACAACCCATCCTCCCACATCCGCTGTAGGACCGATAGCTTGAAGTCAGCATTATAATGGCTGAATTTCTTCACCAATCCAGCCGAACCATGCGCAGCATGGCTCGCTACCCATTTGCGAACGGTCGCAGGATCAATGGCAAACCGCGTGCTCACCTCTTGATAGCTACGCTCGCCATTCCCGTAACACTCAACAACAGACTGCTTGAAAGCCAGGCTGTATTTGGACATGCAAAACCCCCGAAGGTGGATGTCCAACTTTCGGGGGGCAGTTCATTTGACCGGGCTTTTTCATCAATGCGATATCAATCAATCAGGCAGCGTTCGAAATCCAGTTCGAAAGCGCGGTCTTCGGCTTGGCGCCGACCGAGATATCGGCAACTTCGCCGCCTTTGAAGATTGCAAGCGTCGGAATGGAGCGCACGCCGAACTGCGCGGCGAGTTCCGGATTCTCATCGATATTCAGCTTGGCGACCTTGACCTTGCCTTCCATCTCGACGGAGATTTCTTCGAGGCTCGGAGCAATCATTTTGCACGGCCCGCACCATTCAGCCCAGAAATCGACGACGACGGGTTCTGCGGATTCCAGGACTTC
Organism: Rhizobium phaseoli; assembly: GCF_001664385.1. Taxonomy (NCBI): domain Bacteria; kingdom Pseudomonadati; phylum Pseudomonadota; class Alphaproteobacteria; order Hyphomicrobiales; family Rhizobiaceae; genus Rhizobium; species Rhizobium phaseoli. The sequence continues at coordinate 23,675 of NZ_CP013532.1, forward strand.
CGACTGGAAGTTATTGATATCGACTTTCACGGTAGCCATGGGCTGCTCCTTTTAGAGGAATTGGGTGTTGAACCACATGTGATGGTGCGGTGCCGAATTTTCAATGTCCGGTATTTCACTTTGTCTTCAGTCCTGCAAGCGCCAAACCGAGCGCCTTTTCGCTCAGCGTGTAGAGCGTAGCATTCTCGGTATAGACGAGCATGCAATCGATGCGCTTGCCGGGATAGAGCGGCGCCAGGATCTCGCGATAGATCGCCAGCTGTGCCCGGTGCGCGAAGGGAATGGCCTCTTCGGTCGCCGGCGGCACCCGATTGGTTTTGTAATCGAGAATGACGACGCGATCATCAAGCACCGCCAGCCGATCGATGCGGCCGGAGACGGCATAGCGCCTGCCGTCGAGCATCAATGTCCCCATGATCGAGACCTCAGGCCGGGCCTGCTCGCCGAGGACGGGCTGCAGGTCCATCTCGTCCAATAGCTTCAGAACCGAATCGACCAGCTTGCGCCGTTCGGCCTCCGGCCAGAAACGGGCTGCCCGTTCGCCGTAACGCTGCGCCGCATCGGGCCGTTCGTCCGGCGGAATATCGGGAAGCGCCTGCAGCATGCGATGCAGCAGCCTGCCTTTCTCCAGCGAGCGATCGCTGCGTTGCTTCTCCGAAAAGAGCGGCGAAACGACAACCAGGCCGCCTTCGTCCTCGTCGATGATCGTGCCGGCGCCGGAAGGGCTGAGAGGCCGGGGCAGCTCCGCCTGTGGCGGCAATGGCCGCAACAGGCCTTCCGGCAGGCTGATTTCGTCGTCGCGCGCCTCGCTGCGGTTGATACGCTCGAAGCTCCGCTCCACCCGCGGCACGCGCCATCTGATGCCGGGCCATTCCCCGTCAGGGTCCGAGAAGCTGGCCGCCTCCACATGCGGGTGGCCTTCGCTGAGCGCGGTGGAAATCATCATATGCCAGGTGTCGTTGTTGGCGCGCATGCCGCGATAGCCGCAGACGACCAGCCGGTCGGCGGCCCGCGTCATGGCGACATAGAGCAGCCGGCGATACTCCTCTTCGGCCAGTATCTGGATGCGCGCGGCATCGTTCTGCGTCAGCGAATTGCCGAGATCGGAGACCGGAACCCAGGCGGGCATCGGCGGTTCGTCCGGGTCGGTCTCGATCAGGCGAAGCTTCGGCAGATGCGTATGCGTGAAGGCTTTTGAGCCGCCGTCGACCAGGAAAACGATCGGTGCTTCAAGACCCTTTGAGGCATGCACGGTCATGATCCTGACCTCATTGCGTCCCTTGTCCTGCTCGCGTTTCACCTCGGGCGCTTCGAGCTCGAGCGTCGAGATGAAGGATTGCAGCCCGGGAAGGCCGGAGCTCTCATGATCGAGGGTGAAGGTCAGGAATTCGTCGAGGATATCGCTGACTTCGGTGCCAAGGCGGGCAAGAAACTGCCGCCGTCCGCCGTGGCTGCCCAGCAGGCGTGCATAGAAATCATGCACCGACAGGTTTTTCGATTGTCGGAGGAACAGTTCCAGCTTTTCGACCGCCGCGCGGAAACGTTCGTTGCCGTCGGCGGCGAATTTCCTCAGATGGCTCCAGACGCTCTCATTGTCGCCCCGCAGTGCCGCGATGGCAAAGATGTCGTCTTCGGAGAGATCGAAAAGCGGGCTCTTCAGCACGGCGGCGAGCGACAGGTCATCCTCCGGCAGAAGCAGGAAGCGGCCGAGCGCCAGCAGATCCTGCACGGCGATATGGCTGGTCAGAACCAGCCTGTCGGCGCCGGCGACGGGAATATCGCCGCGCCGTTTCAAGGCGCGCGTCAGCGCATTGACGAAGGCGTCGCGCTTGCGCACCAGCACCAGAATATCGCCGGCCTCGATCAGCCGCTCCTTGCCCTTGTCGACGATCGTCTCACGGCCGACCAGTGCGGCGATCGAATGGGCGATCCGCCGCGCCAGAATTGCGGCGGGCGCGCTTTCCGGCGTCGCATCGAAGGGGGCAGTCCAATCCTCTTCCTTCACCACCGCCTCCGGCGCGACCATGTCCCAGAGGTCGACGGCGCCGGGATGTCCGATGCGGCTGGAACGATGCACGACCGGCTCGCCGACGGCGCTGAGGCCGCGCGCGTTGTCAGCTGTTCTGAAGATCTCGTCGACGGCCTCGAGCACGTCGGCGGTCGAGCGGAAGGAGAGCGGCAGCCGCACGGAGGAGAAGCTCTGCCCGCTGTCGGAGACGCGCCGCCGCGTCCGGTCGCTCTCTTCGGAAAAACGCTCGGGCCGCGCCCCCTGAAAGGAATAGATCGACTGTTTCTCGTCGCCGACGGCAAACAGCGTGCGCACGATCGGCCGGGCACTCTCGCCGGAAAAGAACTCCTCGGCGAGCGACTGGATGACGCTCCATTGGATCGGACTGGTATCCTGCGCCTCGTCGACAAGGATGTGATCGATACCCCGGTCGAGCTTGTAATGGATCCAGGGACCGACGCCGCTCTTGGTCAGCAGGTCGGCGGTGCGGGTGATCAGATCCTCGAAATCGAGTTGGCTGCGCTGTTTCTTCAGTTCCTCGTAATCGTGATTCAGCCGGTCGGCGAGGACGAGCGCGGCCTGCGTGGCGCCGTGCATCCGCATCAGTTTCAGCCGGTCGCGGCTTGCCGCGACATGCGCGCGGGCGGCGGCGATGGCCTCGGTCAATTGCGGCGCTTCGGCAAGCATGGCCTTGACCAGGAACTGGGAGTCCGTTTTCGGCTCGCCCTTCGCCGTCAGGAAAATTTTCTCGAGCATCGCGGCGCGTCGGGCGCCATCCCGCTCCCGGCCGGCGAGCCTGAGGCCATAGGCCACCTCCTGCGCCTTGGCACCCCCCTTTTGATCGGCCAGCGACAGATAAAGTTCGAGCGTGCCGCCCGACAGTTCCGGCAGCGGCCAATACTGTGCCGCAATCCCTCTCTCCGTGTCATCGGCGGCGAGACCGAGCCTTTTGCGCAGAACCATGTCCACGCCGCCCTGCTGGTCGGCGGCCGCGGCAAAGCGGCGGATCGCGTTGCGATTGGCGACAATGTCGCCGAGCAGGTTTTCCAGGCCGGATTCGTCGCCGAGATTGAGCACGTAGGCGAAAGCCTCTGCCAGGGCGCTGCCTTCTTCCGGCGCGGTCGCCGTCAGCAGCGCCCGGCGCGCATCGGAAAGCAGTGCCGCGGCGGCGCGATCGTCGAGAACCGAGAAATGCCCGGCGACATTGGCCTCCAGCGGGAACTGATGCAGCAGCGCCTCGCAAAAGGCGTGGATCGTCTGGATCTTCAAGCCACCTGGCGTCTCCAGCGCCTTGGCAAACAGCCGCCGGGCCTCGGCCAGTTTTATGCGGTCGGGCGCCGTCCCTTCGATCTGCATGATCCGCCGACCGAGATCGTCATCGTCGAGCACCACCCAGTCGGCCAGCCGTTCGAAGACGCGGTTCGACATTTCCGATGCCGCGGCCTTGGTGTAGGTCAGGCAGAGAATGGCCGAGGGCCGGGCGCCGGCGAGCAGAAGCCGGATGACGCGCTGGGTCAGGACATGCGTCTTGCCGGAACCGGCATTGGCCGAAACCCATGCCGAGCGCAGCGGATCAGAGGCGATCGCCTGCTGGATCGTCGTCCAGCCGATCCAGGCCCCGGGATCGTCATCGGTCGGAAGGTCACTTACCTCACTCATCGCCGCCGCCTTCCTCATTCTCGGCCGTCGACCATTCGGAGACGCGGGCGAGATGATCGTAGTCGCCGCCGAAATCAAATTGCTGCGCCGGAATGAGCCGCGAGGTAAAGCCCTTTTCGCCGGATTGCAGCAGGGTGACGAACTTGACCAGCTGGTCGACAGATTCCTCGGCAAGCTCGATGGCGGACTTCGCCTTGTCGCTGCGGGCGGCGTTTTCATTGTTGACCATATCGACCTGGAACCGGTTTCCAGGACGCAGGCGGACATAGAGCAGATCCTGCGGCGTCAGGCTGCCGGCATCGCGAAAGGCGCCGGCGCGTAAGGCCGCCGCTTCCAGCGCGAGCTGCGGGTCGAGCAGCGCGCGTGCCTGCGTCGGCGAGGGGTTGTAGCCGGTCTTGTAGTCGATGATATCGGCGGCGTTCGGCCCGGTGATGTCGATCCGGTCCGCGACGCCATTGAGCCGGATATTGATCGCCTCCAGCTCCACGCCGCCGCGCACTTCCGTCAGCGTCCTGCGGATGGCTGGCCGTCGTCCGGCCTCCCATTCGAGGAAGGCGCGCGCCACTTCCCGAAAGCGCGGCCGCCAGACGGCATCGATATGCGGCGGCAGCTTTTCCATGTCGAAAAGCTCGGTCAGGATAAGCTCCATCGCCGCTGTTGCCTCCGGCGTGCCGGCCACATGGGCCGCGCGAATGAACCGGTCGATGATCTTGTGATAGAGCGTACCGCGTTCGGCTGCTCCGGGATCGCGATTGAACGCGTCGACCGGATCGAGCCGGAGGATGCGGCGGGCATAGATGGCATAGGGATCGCGGCGCAGCCGTCCGACTTCGCTGAAGGAGTAGGATTGCGGCTGCAGTGCCAGCGGCGGTTTCGGCGAGGGCCGCTGCGCCGGCGCCTGGGTCTCTCCCCGATCGATGAGACCGGCCCATTGCAGGAAGCGGGTGCCGCGCCCCTTGAGTTCCGCTTCGAATGCCTCGCCGCCGAGTGCCAGCAGCCGCTGCAGCCAGCGCGAGGCGACTGTCGGCGTCGAGCCCTGGCGTAGCGCCCTGGAATAGATCAGGTGGCGGGTACCGTTCGCCATCTCGAAATCATGCGCCAGCTGGCCGATGCGCCGCTCCGGCGGTTCGAGCCCGATCTCCGTCTTCATCATTCGCGGAATGAACGGATTGTTGGCGCTCTGTCCGGGCCATGAGCCTTCGTTCAGCCCGCCGAGGATCAGCGTGTCGACGCTTTGCAGCCGGGCTTCCAGCGTGCCGAAAATAAACAGCCTGGGGTGGCTTAGCGCCCGAGGCTTTACCGCATGGCCGGCGGCAAGCGCCGCCGTGATGTCGATCCATTGCGGCCCGTCGGCCTCCATCTGCCCGTCCGTGTCGATCACCTCGCCGAGAAGGGAGGCAAGGGCGTCCCCCGCCTCGTTCGACCAGAGATCGGCAAGATTGCCCTGCGGATCGGCGGCAACGGCTTCGAGCGCACGGCCGGTGCGCTGCGCCCATTCGGAAAGCGTGAAACTCGCCGTCTTGCCGCGATCCTCCGGCCGGTGCCGGACCAGCGCGGCGGCGAGGGGCTCCGTCGCCCGGCTTACCCGGCCGGCGAGCTCGAATGCGGCATCGGCGGCCTCGGCGGGAAGCGCCTTGCGCCATTGCGGCGCGTGCCGGTCCAGGGCCTGTTCGGCAAGCTGATGGGTGAGCAGCGGCTCCAGCGCGCCGATATCCACTTCCGCTACGCCGCCGCGCAGCGCCAGCAGCTCGAGCGCTTCGGTGGCGAAAGTCAGGGCGTTGCGTTCGAGGCCGAAGCGGGCCAGCGGATGCTTGAGCAGCGAGACGATCGCCACCGGGTCGCCGGGGCGCAGCGACGCCTCCAGCAGCAATTGCAGCAAGCTGCCTTGCGGCGTGGCCGAAAGCGGCGTGCCGGCCGAATCGTCGGCGAGGATGCCGAAGCGGGAAAGCTCTGCCATCACCCGACGGGCGAGGTTGCGGTCCGGCGTGATCAACGCTGCCCGGCTCTCGCCGTCCTGCCCGGGCCGTTCCAGCGCCAGTCTGAGTGCAACGGCAATCGCGGTTGCTTCCTCGCGCTCGTTGGCGGCTTCGATCAGCGAAACGTCGTTGAAGGCCGAAGTGAGCGCTCTCCCGGGCAACTCGCTTTTCCATATACCCCAGTCGCTGGTCGCCTCTGCCGGGGCGAGCGCCCGGGACAGGATTTCGGCGCGCCGGTCAAGATCGGCCTCCGGTCTGTCAAGGGTGCTGACATCGGCCCGTGTCAGCCTCAGCCTGTTCAGCAGTGATGACAGCCCGTATTGCGGATGGCTCCGGCTGGCCGGATTGGTATGCTGGCCCGGCACCGGTTCCGGCGCGACCATCTGCCAATGCCCTTCGGGCATGGCGAGATCGAGGCCCGGAAGGACGATCACGCCTTCGCGCAGATTGGCGACGGCAGAAATCAGGTCGGCAGTCGCCGGAACCGAACCCGTCGACCCGGCGATGATGATCGGCCCGCCGGGCTTTGTCGCCGAAAGACGGGCGGCTTCGGCCCTGAGAATTGCGTTTCTGTGCCGGGCCGGCGAAGATTTGCCGAGTTCGGTAAGCCGCGCCGGCCAGAAGGCGCTTGCGATCTGCAGAAACTCGGCGGTCAGCTGCCACCAGGCGGCATAATCGCCGGTATCGAGCTTCGACAGTTCCGACCAGTCGAGATCCTCGGTTTCGATGGAATCGATCAGCTCGGCGAGGTTGCGGGCAAGCCAGATCGCGTCCGCCGGGCTTGCCGGCGCAACCAGCGGCGAGTCCGAATGAATGTGGCGGACGATTTCCGGCAGTTTGTTTCGCCAGGCAAGGATCAGGCGCGCCAGTTCCAGCAGGCGGGCGGTATTCGACAGCGGCTGGGCGAGATCGATCGTCGCCGGCAGCGCCTCGTCGAAATAGCCGCTATCATCGTCGGTTTCGCCGAGAGGGCGGATGACCGGCAGGATCGCCGAACGGCCGCCGAGCAGATCGACGAATTCCGAGCGCAGCACGCGCACGGCCCGCCGGGTCGGCAGGTAGATGGTTACTCCGGCGAGCGACAGCGGGTCGTCGACATCATGCCGGAAGAGCGGCGTCAACCGGCCGTCGCACAGGGTCGTCGCCAGGGTTTTCAAAAAGGGAAGGCCCGCCGGGATCGTCAGGACGCGTGGCTGGTGCCGCTCCGTCATGGCTCACGCGAACGCCCGCAACCTGCGGATCGTTTCCTCCGCCTCGCCGATCGCCTCCGGCGTTCCCACCGTCAGCCAGTGCCCATCGAGCACCAGGCCAAAAAGCCGGTCGCGTGCGATCGCCTTGTCGAAATAGATATTCAGATTGAAGGCATCTGTCGGCGCGTCGTCGAGCAGCGACGGGTTCATGACGATCGCGCCGGCATAGACGACGGGATTGGATGGATCGTCGCGGTAACGCCGCAGTCGGCCGTCGGCCGCGAGGCTGAAGTCGTTCTTGCCGTTGTGACCGGTGGTATCTTCGATCCGCACGCAAAGCAGCGCCATGTCCATCTGCTCGGCATCGAAGAATCCGGCTAATCGCTGCAGGTTCGTCGGCCGTCCCGGCAGCTCGCCGATCCAGAAGAGGTCGGCATTCATGACGAAGATACTGTCGCGCTCAAGCAGCCTCAGTCCTTTCGCCAACCCGCCGCCGGAATTCATCAGCCCGTCCCGCTCGTCGGATATGATGATCTCGAGGCCGCGATACTTGCCGAGATGGTCGAGCATCTGGTCGGCATGGTGGTGAACGTTGACGGCGGCCCGTTCGACGCCGGCCGCCACCAGCGCGTCCAGCGCATAATCGATCATCGGCTTGCCGTCGATCTTCACCAGCGGCTTCGGGATCGTGTCGGTGATCGGGCGCATGCGGGTTCCGAGACCCGCGGCCAGTACCATGGCTTGTCTGATGGTCATCTTGATCCGGAATTTATGATTCGCTCTGGCCTATTCCAGCCCTTGCGCACCAATCGCGCAAGGGGGCAAGCGCCTCATGCTCAAGCGCGACGTTGAGATAGGCGAGCGTGCGCGGCATATGCCTGAGATAATCGGGTTTGCCGTCCCGCTGCAGCAGCCGCACCCAGAGACCGGCCAGTTTGCAGTTGCGTTGTGCCGACATGATCGCCCAGGCCTTCATGAATCCGGCTTCGTCGAAGCCGTCCTGCGCACGGCGACGTGCGAGATAATCATCCATCAGCTGCCGGAACAGTTCCGGCTCGATCGTGACGCGTGCGTCCTGGACGATCGAGGCAAGGTCATAGGCGGTGGGACCGATCATGGCGTCCTGGAAGTCGATGAGACCGACCCGCCTGACGCCGGCCTCCTGTGGGCGCCAGATGATATTCGGCGAGTGGAAATCGCGCAGCAGCAGGTTCTTTTCGGCGGCGGCGAGCTCATCGATCAGCGCGTCCCAAATCGCCAGATATTCCTTGCGCTCGGCGTCCGAGGGTGCGGAACCACGCTTCCAGGCGATGTGCCAGTCGAGCACAAGCTGCACTTCCATCTTCATCGCCGTGCGATCGAAATCCGGAATGTGATGCGTGTGCGTGTCGGAAACGGGGATATCTCGCGGAAACGGCATGGAATGAAGATGGGCAAGGCAGGCGACGCTTTGGCGGTAACGCTCGGCGATCGGCCGCCCGGCGTCGTCGAGCACGCCTTCGGTGCCGAGATCCTCAATCAGCAGGATGCCCTGCTCATAATCGACCTTATAGATCTCCGGCGCTGCAAACCCCCGTTCGCGCAAAGCATCGGCAATCGCAACGAAGGGATAGGCATTCTGGGCGAGATGCGCGACCCTGGGATAGGGCTTGCCGTCGTAGACCGGCGGCCCCTCCGGATGCGGGCGCCAGTCCATCAGGATTTTTCGCGGAGCAGCGTCCGGATAAATCGCTTCATAGGCGCGCAGCGATGCATCGCCGGTCAGGAAGCGGCGTTTGGCCTCGGGATAGCCGGCCGCGTCGAGGAATTCGCGGATCGCGAAGACCCGGCGGATGCGCCGGGCCTGCTGGCCGGCTGCTTCGATCGTTGCCCGGCGGCCGCTGCCCTCATGGGCCAGCGTCAGGGCGATACGCTCGGCCGGCAATTCGCTCGCAGCCATTTCCGGCCATTCGACGAGACAGATGCCGTTCTGCAGGGCTTCGTCGAAGCCGAGCTCCGTCAATTCGCTGGCGTCGCCGAGCCGATAGAGGTCGAAGTGCGAAACCGGGATACGCAGGTCGTAGGATTGCACCAGCGTGAAGGTCGGGCTCGGGACCTCAAGCCCTTCGTCATCGGCAATGGCACGCAGGATCGCCCGGGCGAGCGACGATTTGCCGGCGCCGAGATCGCCGGAAAGGGCAAGACAATCGCCGGCCTTCAAGGCGAGCGCCAGGTCTTCGCCGAGGCGAATGGTGGCCGCCTCGTCCTTCAGGAAAAGCGAGATCGTATCGGTGGTCGTCATTCGGCAGCGGCGGAATGGGGGATATTAACCGAGGGGATACGGCAGACGACCGTCGTGCCCTTGCCCGGCTCGCTGTCGATCGTCACGTCACCGTGATGCAGGCTGACGAAACTGTCGACGATCGACAGGCCGAGGCCGGCACCGCCGCGCTTTCCGCTTTTAGCGCCGGTTGCGAACCGATCGAACACGGTCGCAATCATGTCGGGCGAGATGCCGGGGCCGCGATCCCTCACGGAGAACACGAAATCCGTGCCTTCACGTCGGCACTCCAGCGAAATCGAGCTGCCCTCCGGCGAGAAATTCGCCGCGTTGGAAAGAAGCTTCAGGAGAATCTGCTTTAGCCGCTGCGGATCGGCGACGATCGAGCCGAGATAGGCGGGCGCGGTGATTTCGAGCGCCACGCCGCTTTCCTGCAGCCGATCGGCGATCTGCATCGAGACGTCGTCGAGCAGGTCGTTGAGATCGATTTCCGCATAGTTGAGGCGCATGATGCCGGCATCGACGGTCGCAAGGTCGAGAATATCGTTGACGAGCGTCAGCAGGACCGAGGACGAGGTCGAGATATGGTCGATATATTCCGCCTGCCGCTCGTTCAGCGGCCCCACACCTTGCGTGCGCAGCAGATCGGTGAAGCCGATAATATTGGTCAGCGGCGAACGCAATTCATAGGAAACGTGCTGAACGAAGTCGTTCTTCAACTCGTCGGCCTTGCGCAGCGCCTCGTTCTTTTCGGTCAGCGCCCGCTCGGCCCGCACGCTGTCCGTCATATTGACGAAGGTCAGCATGGTCTGCGCGTTCGGCAGCGGGATGACGGCGTAGTCGAGTACGAGGCCGGAGAACAGTTCGAGGGTCCCCTGGCCCGAGCGGCGCTCGTCGTCGAAGCTGGTGATCAGTTCCGCGAAGGTCTTCCAGCCGTCCGGCCGGTCGTAGGAGGGGGCGCAGGCCTCGCCAAGCGCACGGATATGGGTGCCGGGCTTGGCTTCGGCTTCGGTGATTCCCCAGAGCGCTCGGAAGGCCGGGTTCGACAGGCGGATGCGTCCATCCGGCCCGAACACCGCCACACCTTCGGACAGATGGTCGATCGTTTCGCCCTGCACCTTGACCAGCGTGTTGTAGCGCGTTTCGAGATCGACCTGTTCGGTCAGGTTTTCGAACACCCAGGTGGCGCCGCCCTGCGGATGGGCAGTGGCGAACACGCGCAGCGTCTGACCGTTCGGCAGGTGCCAGAGGTCCGATTGCGTATCGAGGGCGCGATAGACGGAAAGTGCTGCTTCCTTCCAGCTTTTCCAGTTGAGCTGGTCCGGCAGCTTCTTGGCCGCCCGCAGCCGCTCGAGCAGCTCGCTATTGTCCGGCCGGCCTTCGAGGAAGGCGATATCGAGTTCCCAGAGGGCAACGAAGGCCTGGTTGTAGAATTGCAGCCGGCGCTCGCCGTCGAAGATGGCGACGGGCGTGGCGAGATGGTCGAGTGTTTCGGCATGGCTCTTCAGCGTTCGGTCCAGCTCGGCGCGCACCGCCTCGATATCGGACACGTCGACCGCCATGCCGGCCGAGCCGCCGGGAAGCGTGACATCGACGACATCGAAGAATGTACGGTTGCCATGCACGACCGTCGAGATCGTGTCGTGGAACGGCGATTCCGGCGTCGTCGTCGCGCGAATGCGTTCGCGCGCCACCGTCGTTAGCATCTCGCGGCCTTCATTGATTGCCTGCTGCGGCGAGCGCGCCTCGACCGCGTCGCCATAGGCCTGGTTGACCCAGGTGAGGCGGCCCGCCGGATCGCGCTGCCAGGCCGGCATGTCGATCGCGTCGAGCATGGTCTGGAAGGCCGAGATCGAAGTCATCAGCCGGTCGCGCTCGATCCGGAGTTCGGCAAGCTCGGCGCGCAGATTGTTGAGCGCCACGAAGCGGACGAAGGCGCGTCCGCCGGAAACTCGGCCCTGCGCCTCGAGAATCTCATCACGGATGGTCTCGACCACCATGTCGAAGCTCTGCGCCCCGTCGCGCAGCCGGTCGATCGCCTTTTCCAGGTCGGAGGCCGAGCGTGATTTCAGCCAGAGGCCAAAGGCCAGGAATTCGCCATCCTGCGGCGCGCCGGTCTCCGCCGGAAGCTGGCCGAGCAATTCAGGACGGGCATTGCCGTCCCAGATGACGATCCGCCGGTTCTTGTCGGCGATCAGCGCCTGATATTGTGAAATGCGTTGCTGGGCATCGGACAGCGCCGAGCGGATTTCCCGGCTCTCGTTTTCCAAATTGCCGCGCTGGCGCACCAGCCAGAGCGTCGAAAGCAGGGCTGCGGATATGACGCCGATGACGACGGAAACGCCGATGACCTGCGAGGAGGTGAAGAGGTGAGCCGAGGCCGCCGCCTGCTGCTCGCCCTGTGCCAGAACCGGCCGCGCCAGGGCGGCAAGCGCCGTACCGGCCGCGCAGGTTTTCAGGAAGCGCGCCAATGATCCATGCTCCTGCTTTGCGGCCTCGTGTGCCGCTGCAGATTTATAGCCTTGGCCTGCCGTCCGCGAGCGGCGATGGGCGCAAGCGCCGTCGTCCGCCTGACCGGGCAGGCTGTTTTTCAATTCCGACATCCGCGGTATGTCTCCGTCCTTCAATGTGCCGCATTACGACAAGACATCCCATTTTCGGAGCGGTCGGACGGGGTCCGGCGCCACGAATCAAGTCTTAAAACAATACTTCGGAAGGGAATCGGCGGAAAGGGAGCGGCCAAAAAATAAGCCGCGGCATTTGTCAATGCCGCGGCTTCTAGATCTTGTGGATATCGATGATGAGATCAATATCTGTAGTGGTCGGACTTGAACGGGCCCTGCGGCGTAACGCCGATATAGGCAGCCTGCTCTTCGCTAAGCTGGGTAAGCTTCACACCGAGCTTGTCGAGATGCAGGCGCGCAACCTTTTCATCGAGGTGCTTCGGCAGGATGTAGACCTTGTTCTCGTATTGGCCGGGCTTGGTAAAGAGCTCGATCTGCGCCAGCGTCTGGTTGGTGAAGGAAGCCGACATGACGAAGGACGGATGACCGGTGGCGTTGCCGAGGTTGAGCAGGCGGCCTTCGGAAAGCAGGATGATGCGGTTGCCCTTGGGGAACTCGATCAGGTCGACCTGCGGCTTGACGTTGGTCCACTTGAGGTTCCGCAGGGCAGCAACTTCGATTTCGTTATCGAAGTGGCCGATATTGCCGACGATCGCCATGTCCTTCATCTCCCGCATATGGTCGATGCGGATGACGTCCTTGTTGCCGGTCGTGGTGATGAAGATATCGGCCGAGGAAACGACGTCCTCGAGCAGCACCACTTCATAACCGTCCATGGCGGCCTGCAGGGCGCAGATCGGATCGGCTTCGGTCACCTTGACGCGGGCGCCGGCGCCGGAGAGCGAAGCAGCAGAGCCCTTGCCGACGTCACCATAACCGCAAACGACGGCGACCTTGCCGGCCATCATCACGTCGGTGCCGCGGCGGATGCCGTCGACCAGCGATTCCTTGCAGCCGTACTTGTTGTCGAACTTCGACTTTGTGACCGAATCGTTGACGTTGATCGCCGGGAAGGGCAGCAGGCCCTTCTGGCTGAGCTGGTACAGGCGGTTGACGCCCGTCGTCGTTTCTTCGGTCACGCCCTTGATCGCATCGCGCTGCTTGGTGAACCAGCCGGGCGAAGCGGCAAGGCGCTTCTTGATCTGTGCGAAGAGGATTTCCTCTTCCTCGGAATGCGGATGGGACAATACGTCCTCGCCGGCTTCGGCGCGGGCACCGAGCAGGATATACATGGTGGCGTCGCCGCCGTCATCGAGGATCATGTTGGAAAGGCCGCCGTCGGCCCACTGGAAGATCTTGTCGGTGTAGACCCAGTAGTCCTCGAGCGACTCGCCCTTGATGGCGAAAACGGGAACGCCGGCAGCAGCGATTGCGGCAGCGGCATGATCCTGCGTCGAGAAGATGTTGCACGAAGCCCAGCGGACTTCGGCCCCGAGCGCCACCAGCGTTTCGATGAGCACGGCAGTCTGGATGGTCATGTGCAGCGAACCGGTGATGCGCGCGCCCTTCAGCGGCTTTGCGTCGCCGAATTCGGCGCGGCAGGACATCAGCCCCGGCATTTCGGTTTCGGCGATCGTAATTTCCTTGCGGCCGAAATCCGCAAGCCCGATATCGGCGACGACATAATCTTTTTCAGTGCTCATAGAGGTCTCCAGGCTGAAAAACGTCTCAAAAATTGGCGCAGGCGCGAAGATGACCGCGCGACGGATAGGCCGCGTGCCGATGCATGTCGCCCGGCTATGGACAGCGGTTCCGGGAACGCGAGATGCATAACACCAAAGAGCCGAACCGCATTGCATGAACCAGGTTCGATGCGACACGCTTCAGCGCACGGCATGTCCGCCGTTTAGCAGGCTTCCGATGGGAAGGCAATAAGGATATAAAGAAGTCTTTATATGTTGATATGAGCTCGGCCGTCGCTCACATCTCTTCGCCGAACCGGTTCTGGATCAGCTGGTCCAGGGCCTCGAGGGCTTCCTCGGCCTGGCTGCCGCTCGCCGAGACGACGACGCTGGAGCCTGGGCTTGCGGCCAGCATCATCAGGCCCATGATCGACGTGCCGCCGACCGTCATTCCGTCCTTGGAGACGGTGATGGCGGCATCGAAGGTCTCGACCATCTGCACGAATTTGGCGGAGGCGCGCGCGTGAAGGCCGCGCTTGTTGATGATGAGGAGTTCCCGGGAAAGCGATGTCATGAAGCGCCGTTATTTTCCGCTGAGCACACGGCTCGCGACATTGATATATTTCCGACCGGCTTCGGAAGCCTCGACCAGCGCCTTCTCCATGTTGTTCTCGCCGCGCACGCCGGCGAGCTTGATCAGCATCGGCAGGTTGACGCCGGCGATGACTTCGGTGTGGCCGCTGCTCATGACCGATATTGCGAGATTGGACGGCGTGCCGCCGAACATGTCGGTCAGGATGACGACGCCATGGCCATCATCGGCGCCGGAAACGGCTTGCAGAATGTCTTGCCGTCTCTGGTCCATGTCGTCTTCGGGGCCAATACAGACCGTCTCGATGAATTTCTGAGGACCGACGACGTGCTCGACAGCATGACGAAACTCTTCAGCCAGCTTGCCATGAGTGACAAGCACAAGTCCGATCATGATATTACTGCTCCCATATACGCAAACGATGGCTGAGATATCGCAATGCAGCAATTACGTCCACCGGTGGGGGCACATCTTGGCGATGAAAAGCCGAAGTGCAAGATAAAAATGCAAACATATAAGGCAGACTGATCAATCCGGAAGCCCTCAATCCCCGATATCAGGCGCTTTCGCCATCAGAACTGCCAGCGGTGAAGGCACGCCTGTGAGCAACCGCAACGCGGGAAGCGAAATACCGGTGGCGAAGCTGACGAATTCGCCGTCGGGGGGGACGCGGTTTTCGCCGGAAGCGCTGGCGGGAAGCACGGCATAATGCATGGCCGCCTGAGGAATATGATCCTGCCGGACAATGCCGGTGCCGCGCAGTTCGATCAGCCCCGCGATCGATGGCGGGCAGGTGGCGATCACCGTGCCTGTCTCTTCTGACAGCAGCACCTGGTCGTCGGCAACCAGCGCCGTGAACAGACCGAGGCGTCGGGCTTCGGTCATGCAGGTGAAAGCCAGCATCGATTTCCCCCAGCCCGAGGGACCGCTGAACAGGAGACCGGTCCTGCCGACGACGATCGCCGTGGCATGGATGTTCGCGGCCTCGCTCATGCGGCTGGATCCAACGGCAGGGCGAGGATGAAGCGCGCGCCGAGCACCTCGCCGCTGTCGGCGTTGGTGATGTTCTCTGCTCTGAGCGATCCGCCATGCGCCTCGGCGATCTGGCGGCTGATCGAAAGGCCGAGACCCGAGTTCTGGCCGAAGCCTTCCGATTCCGGCCGGTCGGTATAGAAGCGCTCGAAGATACGGTCGATATTCTCCGCCTGGATGCCCGGACCGTTGTCTTCGATCGTGGTGACGCAGCGCGACCGTGTCCGCATCAGCCGCACGGTGATCTTGCCGTCTTTTTCGGGGACGAAGGAGCGGGCATTCTCGATCAGATTGGTGACGATCTGGCCGATGCGCAGATCGTGACCGTTGACGAGGAAGCGTGTCTTGACGTTGGGCTTGCGTTCGATCGAATAGGCGATTTCCACCTGCTTCTTGCTGCCCCGGATCTGGCGCGACACCTCGATCAGATCGCGCAGCAGCACTTCCATGTCGATGGAGGCGGCATCGACGCGCGCGAGCTCGGCGTCGAGGCGCGAGGCATCGGAAATATCGCTGATCAGGCGGTCGAGACGGCGGACGTCGTGCTGGATGACATCCAGCAACCGTTTCTTGGAATCCTCGGACTTCGCCAGCGGCAAGGTTTCGACGGCGCTGCGCAGCGAGGTCAGCGGATTCTTGAGCTCGTGGCTGACATCGGCTGCAAAGCTTTCGATTGCATCGATGCGGTCGTAAAGCGCTGTCGTCATCTCGCGCAATGCAATGGAAAGATTGCCGATTTCATCCTGGCGAGCGGAAAAATCGGGGATCTCCTCGCGCGCCTTGGCGCCGCGGCGCACGCGGATGGCGGCGGCCGAAAGGCGGCGCAGCGGATTGGCGATCGTCGACGACAGCACCAGCGAAAGCAGCACGTTGACGAGCGTCGCCACACCGAAGACACGCATGATGGCAAGCCGTTCGGCATGCACGATATTGTCGATGTCGCCTGCCTGCGTCGACAGGAGCAGCACGCCGAGCACGGCGCGGAAACGCTGGATCGGCACGGCGACGGAAACGATCAGTTCGCCTTTCTCCGTGGTGCGCACGACCGCGCCGCGCACACCGGTCAGGGCGTTCATCACTTCGGGATAGATCGAGCCGTCGCCGCCCGGCGCTTCCTTATAGAGCGGCAGATTGCCGGGCTGCAGCGCCTTGTTGAACAGGGTGGCGAACCAATCGCTCCAGGTCTGCTTCTCCTCCTCGACCGGCGGCAGGTCGAAGCGCAGCACCTGGCCACGTGAATAAAGGTGGCGCGAATCGAGCAGCAGATTGGCATCGGCATCGAAGATGCGCGCGCGCGTGCGCGTCGGAGAGATCAGCCGGCGCAGGACGGGGGCGACCTTCTCGGGATCGATCGGAAACTCCAGGTCCTCGTCGTTCGGCACCGGGGTGATGCTCTGGCCGGCCTGTAGCTCGAGCAGCTTCTGCGGATCGATGGTGATCGAATTCGTATCGACCGATGCGGAGGCCGAAACGGCGCCGGCGATGATCTCGCCCTGCGTCAACAGGCTTTCGGCGCGGGCGTCGATCAGGCCTTCGCGAAACTGGTTGAGATAGAGGATGCCGCCGACGAGCACCACCAGCGCGACCAGATTGAAAAACAGGATGCGCCGCGTCAGGCTCGAAAACACGGCATTGCCGAAGATCCGGCGGATCAGCGTGAAGGGATGCGACCAACGGCGGCCTCGGACGCGACGGGTGCTCACGCCCTCCGCATCGTCCAGATCCCTTTCCTGCACCAACTGTGCCAATGACAGGCCCTTTCAAAGGGCGGGGCCGGATGACCGGCCCGCAACCCTCAACTATGTCTCGCGCCGCGCCGGCTGGGCTCAGGCTGCTTCGCGGAAGCGGTATCCCACTCCGTAGAGCGTTTCAATCATATCAAAATCGGTATCGACCATCTTGAATTTCTTGCGCAGCCGCTTGATGTGGCTGTCGATCGTCCGGTCGTCAACATAAACCTGTTCGTCATAGGCGGCGTCCATCAGCGCATCGCGGCTCTTGACGACGCCCGGGCGCTGCGCCAGCGAATGCAGGATCAGGAACTCGGTCACCGTCAGCGTCACGGCCTCACCCTTCCAGGTGCAGGTATGGCGCTCCTGGTCCATGACCAGCTGGCCACGCTCCAGCGAACGGGCCTGCTGCACGGCGCCGGCCTTCGGCGCGCCGCTGGGGCTCGTGCCGCCGGCGGCCGCGGCTTCGCGGCTCGAAGCACGACGCAGCACGGCGCGCACCCGCTCCACAAGCAGGCGCTGCGAAAACGGTTTGGTGATGAAATCGTCGGCGCCCATCTTCAGGCCGAACAGCTCGTCGATCTCCTCATCCTTGGAGGTGAGGAAAATGACGGGAATATCCGACTTCTGCCGCAGGCGGCGCAACAGCTCCATGCCGTCCATGCGCGGCATCTTGATATCGAAGATCGCCAGCTGCGGCGGTCGCGCCAACAGCCCGTCGAGCGCCGAAGCACCGTCCGTATAGGTCTCGACCTTATATCCTTCGGCCTCCAGTGCGATCGACACCGAGGTGAGGATGTTGCGGTCGTCGTCAACGAGCGCGATTGTCGGCATGGTGTTGGTCTCCATCATCGGTGCGCAATCTCCCGGATTTTCGTCGTCCCCAGGCGGTCTCAGTGACCGGATGCGCTTATGGAGGATAAAGGTGGAACAAATTGTGGCAAAGATAAAGGGGAGGATTGTCGCAAAATTTCCCGACAATCTCAGGTGGCGCGTCGAATGGTTGCAACGGGACTTCTTAAAACGATTTAAAACGGACGGCCAAAATTTAAATCGATTAATTGTTTGATATTACTAATCTTTCTGGATTTTAATCCCTTGTGTTTTAAAATTTCTGCCCTTATTTTCGCGGTCAGTTTTAACGGCAACGCGCCTGAGCGAAGGGAAGTAGCCATGGAAAAGTTCGGAGTTCGTAACCCGGCAACGGAGCTAGCAACGGTTGGATTGGGCGGCGCAGCCAGCGTTCGCTATAACTTTTCCGCCGCAGCGCTGTATGAGGAAGCGATCCGCCGGGGCGAAGCCGAACTGACCGCTCAGGGGGCGCTCAGGGCTCTCACCGGTCAACATACCGGCCGCTCGCCGCGCGACAAGTTCGTCGTTCGCGACGCCAATACCGATGGCGAAATCTGGTGGGACAACAACAAGCCGCTCTCGCCGGAGCATTTCGCCCTGCTGCGCGACGATATGCTGGCGCATGCCGCCGGCAAGGACCTTTTTGTCCAGGACCTTATCGGCGGAGCCGAGGAAGGCCATGCTCTGCCGACCCGCGTCGTCACCGAATTCGCCTGGCATTCGCTGTTCATCCGCAATCTCCTGATCCGCCCGGAGACGGCAGCACTCGCCACCTTCGTGCCGAAGCTGACGATCATCGACCTGCCGAGCTTCAAGGCCGATCCGGCCCGCCACGGCTGCCGCACGGAAACGGTGATCGCCTGCGATCTCACCAACGGCCTCGTCCTCATCGGCGGAACCTCCTATGCCGGCGAAATGAAGAAATCGGTCTTCACCGTTCTCAATTACCTGCTGCCGGCCAAGGGTGTGATGCCGATGCACTGCTCGGCCAATGTCGGTCCCGACGGCGACGCCGCGGTCTTCTTCGGCCTTTCCGGCACCGGCAAGACAACGCTTTCGGCCGATCCGGCACGCACGCTGATCGGCGATGACGAGCACGGCTGGAGCGAAAACGGCATCTTCAATTTCGAGGGCGGCTGCTACGCCAAGACCATCCGCCTTTCGGCCGAGGCCGAGCCGGAAATCTACGCGACGACGCAGCGCTTCGGCACCGTGCTCGAAAACGTGGTGCTGAACGACCGCCGCGAGCCGAATTTCGACGACGGTTCGCTGACCGAGAACACCCGTTGCGCCTATCCGATGCATTTCATCCCGAACGCCTCGGAAACCGGCCGGGCCGGCCATCCGAAGACGATCATCATGCTGACCGCCGATGCCTTCGGCGTGATGCCGCCGATTGCGCGCCTGACGCCCGATCAGGCCATGTACCACTTCCTCTCCGGTTACACCGCCAAGGTGGCCGGCACCGAAAAGGGTGTCGTCGAGCCGGAAGCGACCTTCTCCACCTGCTTCGGCGCGCCCTTCATGCCGCGGCATCCGGCCGAATACGGCAACCTGCTGAAGGAGCTGATCGGTCGCCACGGCGTCGAATGCTGGCTTGTCAATACAGGCTGGACCGGCGGCGCCTACGGCACCGGCAAGCGCATGCCGATCAAGGCGACGCGGGCGCTCCTCGCCGCCGCCCTCAGCGGCAAACTCGGCCAGGTCGAATTCCGCACGGATACGAATTTCGGCTTCGCCGTGCCGGTTTCCGTCGATGGCGTCGACGGCGGCATCCTCGATCCGCGCTCGACCTGGGCCGACAAGGCAGCCTATGACGCACAGGCCGAAAAGCTGGTCTCGATGTTCATCGCCAACTTCGCCAAGTTCGAGAATCACGTTGACGGCGGCGTCCGCGACGCGGCTCCCGGCGTGAAGGTCGCAGCCGAATAAGCTCAACCCGTCTGAAGACAAAGTCTTTGACTCACGTGAAACCCGGCATCGCAGGATTGCCGGGTTTTTCCGATGCCGGCTGATATTTTCAACGGGCTGCCGATATGAGATAGAACGCCGCATGGCCAGCGACGCGCTCTATATCGATGACAGGATCACCATCTCAGGATGGGAGCTGACGGAACAGTTCGTTCTGGCGGGCGGCCCCGGCGGACAGAACGTCAACAAGGTTTCGACGGCGGTCCAGCTGTTTTTCAACGTCGCGAATTCGCCCTCCCTCAATGACCGCGTCAAGGCCAATGCCATCAGGCTTGCCGGCCGGCGCCTGTCGAAGGATGGTGTGCTGATGATCGAGGCAAGCCGCTTTCGCAGCCAGGACCGCAACCGTGAGGACGCGCGCGAACGGCTGAAGGAACTGATTCTGGAGGCCGCCAAGCCGCCGCCGCCGCCGCGCAAGAAGACCAAGCCGACCAAGGGTTCGGTCGAGCGCCGTCTGAAGGAAAAATCCGGCCGGTCGGAAGTCAAGAAAATGCGCGGCCGTCCCGGCGGCGGCGACTGACATGCCTGAACTGTCGAACGGCGTCCGCCATCTGCCTGCATATCTCGACCGGTCGCGTCAGGAAGCGCTGGTCGAGGTGATCCGTGCCGTGGTCGCCGAGGCGCCGCTCTTCGTGCCCGTTATGCCAGGCACCGGCAAGCCGATGTCGGTGCGCATGACCAATTGCGGGCCGCTCGGCTGGGTGACGGACAAGGAACGCGGCTATCGCTATCAGCCGACCCATCCTGTCACCGGCAGGCCCTGGCCTGCCATGCCGCAGCAACTGCTCGAGATCTGGAACGACGTTGCCGGTTACGAGCCGCCACCGGAGGCCTGTCTCGTCAATTTCTATTCCGACGAGGCCCGCATGGGCCTGCATCAGGATAAGGACGAGCGCAACCTGCAGGCCCCCGTCGTCTCGATCTCGCTCGGCAGCAGCTGTCTCTTTCGCGTCGGCGGTCTGAACCGCAATGATCGCACGCTATCTTTCAAACTGTCGAGCGGCGATCTGGTCGTGCTGGGCGGCGAGGGCAGGCTGTGTTTCCACGGCGTCGACCGTATTCATCCGGCAACATCGACACTGCTGAAGAATGGCGGCCGCATCAATCTGACGCTGCGCCGCGTCAATCCATGAACCGCCGACTATAATAGCCTGCTATAATTTTCGCAGCGCCACCTGCTCGATCAGATGATCCTTGCCTTTTTTCAGGATGAGATCGGCGCGCGGCCGCGTCGGCAGGATGTTCTGGCGCAGGTTTTTCAGGTTGATATTCGTCCACAGATCCGCTGCGATATCGAGAGCTTCCGCATCGCTGATCGAGGCATAGCGATGGAAGTAAGAGTTCGGATCGCGGAAGGCGGTCTCCCGCAGTCGCATGAAGCGCGTAACGTACCAGTTATGAATCTGGTCTTCCGCCGCATCGATATAGATCGAGAAGTCGAAGAAGTCGGACACCATCGGCACGATCTTGCCGTCGGCCGGCAGGTCGCGTGATTGCAGCACATTGATGCCCTCGAAGATCAGGATGTCTGGCCGGTCGACGATCTTGTACTCGTCCGGCAACACGTCGTAGACGAGGTGTGAATAGCAGGGCGCCTGCACGTCCGGCCGGCCGGCCTTGATCGCCGATAGGAAGCGAAGGATGGCGGCCGTGTCGTAACTCTCAGGAAAACCCTTGCGCTGCATCAGCTTTTCCCGCTGCAGCACGGCGTTCGGATGCAGGAAGCCGTCGGTGGTGATGAGATCGACCTTCGGGCTGGAAGGCCAGCGCCCCAGGAGCTCCTTGAGGATACGGGCGGTGGTCGATTTTCCCACCGCGACCGAGCCGGCGATGCCGATGACGAAAGGTGTCTTCGTTACGTCGGAGAGGCTGAGGAAGCGGTTGCGCTGTTCGAACAGCAACTGCGATGATTCGACATGCGCCGACAGCAGCCGCGACAGCGACAGATAGATGCGCCGGACCTCATCGAGATCGATCGGGTCGCCCATCGAACGCAGCCGCTTGACCTCGTCGCTCGTCAGCGTCAGCGGCGTGTCGGCGCGGAATTTCGCCCATTGTTCGGAAGAGAAGAAGTGGTAGGGCGAATAGGATTCCGACTGGAAGTGATCCAATGTTTCCGGCACCCCGATGATCTCAGTCGCGATACTCATGAACTCTGCCGATTGGCCTTTTCCTTGAGACCGGACTGCGCGGTTCTGCGCTCGAGTTCGGCCATGACATTCTCTAACGGTATTTCAGCAATCTTCAATACGACCAATAGGTGATAGAGCACGTCGGCGGCTTCATAGGTCAGATTGTCACGGTCACCGGTCGCCGCCGCCATCACGGCTTCGATCGCCTCCTCGCCAAGCTTCTTTGCCGCTTTGGGCTGGCCGCCGGCCACGAGTTTCGCTGTCCAGGACTGCTCCGGCGAGGCCTTCGATCGCTCGTCAACGATCCTTTCGAGATCGGCAAGGGAAAATCCGCTCATATGTCCGCTTTCAAGCCTCAGTCGAGACGCATGTCGATGCCGCACTTCGACATATAGTGTTTCGCCTCGCTGACGGAATAGGTGCCGAAGTGGAAGATCGAGGCGGCGAGCACCGCATTGGCATGGCCGTCCTTCACTCCGGCGACGAGATCGTCGAGGTCGCCCACCCCGCCGGAGGCGATGACGGGAACGCGCACCGCGTCGGCGATCGCCCGGGTCAGTTCCAGGTCGTAGCCGACCTTGGTGCCGTCGCGGTCCATCGACGTGACCAGAAGCTCGCCCGCGCCGCGCGCCACCATCTTCTGGGCGAATTCGATGGCATCGATGCCGGTCGCGTTGCGGCCGCCATGCGTATAGATTTCCCAGGCGCTGAGATTGTCGCCGCCGACCGCCTGCGTAAGCCTGCGCTTGGCGTCGATCGAGACGACGATGCACTGGTCGCCGAACTTGTCGGCCGCCTCGGCGACGAAGTCGGGATTGCTGACCGCGGCCGAATTGATCGACACCTTGTCGGCGCCGCAGAGCAGCAGTTTCCGGATATCGGCGATGGTGCGCACCCCGCCGCCGACCGTCAGCGGCATGAAGCACTGCTCGGCCGTGCGCGACACGACATCGAAGATCGTTTCGCGATTGTCCGATGAAGCGGTGATGTCGAGGAAGCAGAGTTCGTCGGCGCCGGCCGCATCATAGGCTTTCGCCGCTTCGACGGGATCGCCGGCATCGACGAGATTGAGGAAGTTGACGCCCTTGACGACGCGGCCGTCCTTGACGTCGAGACAGGGGATGACGCGGGCCTTGAGGGTCATTACGCGGTCTCCTTGGCCCTGCTGGCCTTGATCAGCGCCAGCGCTTGCCTGGGGTCGATACGGCCGTCATAGAGCGCACGGCCCGAAATCGCGCCTTCGAGCTTCCGTGCATCCGGTTCCAGCATGCGTCTGACGTCGTCGAGCGAGGCAAGACCGCCGGAGGCGATGACGGGAATGGAGACGGCACCGGCAAGCGCAAGCGTCGAAGCCCAGTTGATGCCCGCGAGGATGCCGTCACGGTCGATATCGGTGTAGATGATCGCGCTAACGCCGGCGCCTTCGAATTTCTGGGCGAGCTCTATGACGCCGAGTTCGGACGCCTCCGCCCAGCCTTCGACCGCCACCTTGCCGCCCTTGGCGTCGATGCCGACGGCGACGTGACCGGGAAATTTCCGGCAGGCCTCGATGACCAGATCAGGATTTCTGACCGCCACCGTACCGAGAATGACGCGCCGCAGCCCGCGCGCGAGCCACGCCTCGATATGATCGAGCGTGCGGATGCCGCCGCCAAGCTGTACCGGATTTTTCGTCGCCTTCAGGATTGCCTCGACGGCGTCGCCATTGGCCGAATGTCCGGCAAAGGCGCCGTCGAGATCGACCACATGCAGCCACTCGAAACCCTGCTCTTCAAAGGATTTCGCCTGGGCGGCCGGATCGGTGTTGTAGACCGTTGCCTGCTGCATGTCGCCGAGCTTCAGGCGGACGCATTGGCCGCCCTTCAGATCGATCGCGGGGAAAAGGATCATGTCGTCTTAAGTCCGTAAAGTGGTCGATACCATCAGCGCATTCCACGCATCTACGATATCCGAGCGAAAAAAGACAGCGGCAATGGTGGCCGCGCCGAAAAGCAGAAACAGCAGCAGGGTGACGGTCAAGCCGGCTCGAACCTGGCGCCAGAAGCCGAGACGTCGCTTCATCGATTTCTCGATGTCCCGCACCTGCCGCAGCGCTTGGCTGTTGACGGCGGCGAGCCGGATCTCCGGCTCCATCGCCTCCACATAGGTTTCGGCATAACTTGCAAGGATCTGCGCGGCACGGTCGCGCAGCGTATTGCGCAGGTCGGTCGAAAGATAATTGCCGGAGACGGCGGCAAGCTCGGCCTCGTTGGGTGAACGGCCGGTATTGCGCTTGCGGTAGCTGAGCACGAAATCGCGCTTCTGCCGCTCATAGAGGGCATAGGCAAGCAGGCCGATCAGATCATCCTCGCCGTCGATATAAAATTCCAGCACGGCCTCGGCGATGTCGCCGGCGTTGATGCCGTTGGCGCGCAGCTGCGAATTCTCGTTGCCGGCAAGGAATTCATGGATCATCGGTCCATCCTTTCTGTCAGCACCCTGGCGGCCTTGGATAGCGCTTTCCGGTGAATGGCTTCATCGACACGGCGGATGATCGTTCCATCGGGAAGCCGGATGTCCGAGAAGGGCGGCAGGCCCTCCTTGGAAGGTCTCAGCCTATAGAACACCTTGCCTGATTTCCGCGAAGCGGGCATCGAGCGCACTCCTCTTCCATCGTTTCCATAAAGGAAAAATAAGGCGGCGGTATTACGGGTTCCAGCGCAGGAAATTGGCGATCAGGGCGAGGCCGAGCTTCTGGCTCTTTTCCGGGTGAAACTGAGCGCCCACCATGTTGTCGCGCCCGACGAGAGCCGTCATCGGCCCGCCATAATCGACCGTCGCAATGACGTCGCCGGCATTTTCGGCGGCGAGATGGTAGGAGTGCACGAAATAGGCGTGCAGCCCTTGCGCCCCCGTCGGAATGCCGTCGAAGAGCGGGTGTTCGCGCTTCAGATCCAGCGTGTTCCAGCCGATCTGTGGAATTTTCAGCGCGGGATCGTCAGGCGTCATCTCAATGACGTTACCGGGGATCCAGCCGAAGCCCTGCGTCACCGTCTTCTCGAGGCCGCGCGACGACATGAGCTGCATGCCGACGCAGATGCCGAGGAACGGCCGCGCCTTCTTTTCGACAGCCTCGATCAGCACCTCGGCCATGCCGGGCACGGCATCGAGGCCGCGCCGGCAATCGGCATAGGCGCCGACACCAGGAAGCACGATGCGATCGGCGCTAGCAACATCCTCGGCCTTGTCGGTGAGATCGATCTGCGCGTCGATGCCCGCCTCGCGCGCGGCCCGCTCAAAAGCCTTGGTGGCCGAACGCAGATTGCCGGAACCATAGTCGATAATTGCGACGCGCATCGTCAGCGTCCTCCATCAAAACCAAAAAGACCAAGCGATGTCGCTTGGCCATGCGGGCCGTTCGGTCGGGTCTTGTTCTCCCAGTCCGGCACGGCGGCGTCAGTATCGGGCTGGACCGCTTTGTCGGAGAAATAGACGTCTTCGGCAATGCCGATCGTGTCGGCCGCAATGAGCGCCTCTTCGTTCCAGCCCTTGCCGGCGAGGGCGCGAATACGGATGTTCTGGCCCTCGAGACCGACCAGCAGATTCACGCCAAGCGTGATTGCCGCTCCCGCCGGCCAGAGACCCGGTTCGTCCATCAGCGCACCGCCGATTGCCTGCATCAGGAAGGCCACCGCCGCGTATAGCCACAGCCGATGGACCAGCAGCCAGACCCATGGAAACAGCAAACCGAGCCATGTGAAGCCGTCGCGGATCACCCGCGTCTCGTCAAGGCGAGTGCCTGCGCTGCCGGGCGGCGTCAGGAAAATATAGCTGGATGTCATTGTCGCCGCTCCCTTGAGAGGCTCAGACGAGCGTGCCCTTCGTCGAGGGAACACGGCCCGCCTGTCTCGGATCGATCTCTGTCGCCGTGCGCAATGCGCGGGCGACGGCCTTGAAGCATGTCTCGGCAATATGGTGGTTGTTGGCACCGTAATGGTTGAGAATATGCAAGGTGATGCCGGCATTCTGGGCGAGCGCCTGGAAGAATTCGCGGACGAGTTCGGTGTCGAAAGTGCCGATTTTCGGCGCGCTGAAGGCGACATTCCAGACGAGGAACGGCCGGCCGGACAGGTCAACCGCTGCCTTGGTCATCGTCTCGTCCATGGCAAGGT
This sequence comes from Rhizobium phaseoli, assembly GCF_001664385.1. Taxonomy (NCBI): domain Bacteria; kingdom Pseudomonadati; phylum Pseudomonadota; class Alphaproteobacteria; order Hyphomicrobiales; family Rhizobiaceae; genus Rhizobium; species Rhizobium phaseoli. The sequence goes on from NZ_CP013532.1 coordinate 49,414, forward strand.
CGATCGACGCATAGCGGGTGATGCCGCGCCGGTCGCCGAGCGCCTTGGAGATCGCCTGGCCGATCGCAATGCCGGTATCCTCGACGGTATGATGGTCGTCGATATGCAGGTCGCCCTTGGCGTCGATCTCCATGTCGATAAGGGAATGCCGCGCAAGCTGGTCGAGCATATGATCGAAGAAGCCGACGCCGGTCGAAATCTTCGATTTGCCGGTGCCGTCGAGATTGACGGAAACGGAAATCGAGGTCTCGTTGGTCTTGCGGGAAACGCTGCCCGTGCGGCTTGCTGCGGTCTCGGCCATTTGGCCCTCCATCGGAATAAGGCCGTTCCTTATCAGGCGCATCGGCAAATATCCAGAAGCCGAGGAAGAGAAAAGCCGGCCCATTTGCAATCGGCTCCGGCCTGCTTACATAGGGCTCAACAAGGCCGATGTGCGGTCGAGGTGAAAGCCCGCGTGATGGGCAGACAGGTGTTTTATGACAACGATCATTACTGTTCGAAAAGGCGGCAAGGTGGTGATGGCGGGCGACGGCCAGGTGAGCCTCGGCCAGACCGTCATGAAGGGCAATGCCCGCAAGGTGCGCCGGATCGGCAAGGGCGAAGTGGTCGCCGGTTTTGCCGGCGCCACCGCCGATGCCTTCACGCTGCTCGAGAGGCTTGAAAAGAAGCTGGAACAATATCCCGGCCAGCTGATGCGCGCCGCCGTCGAGCTCGCCAAGGACTGGCGCACCGACAAATACCTGCGTAATCTCGAAGCCATGATGCTTGTTGCCGACAAGTCGACTACGCTGGCAATCACCGGCAATGGCGATGTCCTGGAACCTGAGCATGGCACAACGGCGATTGGTTCGGGCGGCAATTTTGCTTTCGCCGCCGCCCGCGCGCTGATGGACACCGACAAATCGGCCGAAGAGATCGCCCGCCGCGCCCTCGATATCGCCGCCGATATCTGCGTTTATACGAACCACAACATCGTGGTGGAATCGCTGGATGTCGAAGGCTGAACCTTATGCTTTTCGGCCGCTACGCCCGGACAAGACAAACTTCAGGGACTTGACGACACAACGACGAATTCCGGCCGGGCGCCGCTGAAGGCCCGTGCTGCCAGGAGAATGATACGCAATGACGACTTTTTCCCCCCGCGAGATCGTTTCCGAGCTCGACCGCTATATTATCGGCCAGCATGAGGCCAAGCGCGCCGTCGCGATTGCGCTGCGCAACCGCTGGCGCCGCCAGCAGCTCGACCCGAGCCTGCGCGACGAAGTCATGCCGAAGAACATCCTGATGATCGGCCCGACCGGCGTCGGCAAGACGGAGATCTCCCGCCGTCTGGCAAAACTTGCCGGCGCGCCCTTCATCAAGGTGGAGGCGACCAAATTCACCGAGGTCGGCTATGTCGGCCGCGATGTCGAGCAGATCATCCGCGACCTGGTCGAGGTCGGCATCGGCCTGGTGCGCGAAAAGAAGCGGGCCGAGGTCCAGGCCAAGGCGCATGTGAGCGCCGAGGAGCGTGTCCTCGATGCGCTGGTCGGCACCACCGCTTCGCCCGCCACCCGCGAAAACTTCCGCAAGAAGCTGAGGGACGGCGAACTCGACGACAAGGAAATCGACATCGAAGTGGCCGATACCGGTTCCGGCATGGGCGGCTTCGAGATTCCCGGCATGCCGGGTGCCAATATCGGTGTGCTCAACCTGTCGGAAATGTTCGGCAAGGCGATGGGCGGGCGCACCAAGAAGGTCCGCACCACGGTCAAGGCCTCCTATACCGACCTGATCCGCGATGAGTCCGACAAGCTGATCGACAATGAGGTGATCCAGCGCGAGGCCGTTCGTTCCACCGAGAATGACGGCATCGTCTTCCTCGACGAAATCGACAAGATCGCCGCCCGCGACGGCGGCATGGGCGCCGGTGTTTCGCGCGAAGGCGTGCAGCGCGATCTGCTGCCGCTTGTCGAAGGCACGACTGTCTCGACCAAATACGGGCCTGTGAAGACAGACCATATATTGTTCATCGCCTCCGGCGCCTTCCATGTCTCCAAGCCGTCGGATCTTCTCCCCGAGCTGCAGGGTCGCCTGCCGATCCGTGTCGAATTGCGGCCGCTGAACAAGGAGGATTTCCGCCGGATCCTGACCGAGACGGAAGCGAGCCTTATCCGCCAGTATCGCGCGCTGATGGAAACCGAAAGCCTGAGCCTCGACTTCACCGAAGACGCGATCGACGCGCTGGCCGATGTCGCAGTGCATTTGAACTCTTCCGTCGAGAATATCGGCGCACGCCGCCTGCAGACCGTGATGGAGCGGGTCCTGGACGATATTTCCTACAACGCACCGGATCGGAGCGGCACGGCCATCACCATCGATGCCGCCTATGTGCGCGAACATGTCGGCGATCTCGCGCAGAATACCGATCTCTCACGTTTCATTCTGTGATGTCGGCGCACCGCTTCGTCTCTTTAGCGGCGTGAACGCCGCTTTCTGACGAACTCCACTCTCGACAGCGGGCCTTTTACTTTCTAGTGAAGGCCCGTTTTGTTTTCCGCTCCGGCTTTATTCGGCCAAGATTCTGGTCCAGTCAGCCGCATCGCGAACAGGACGATGAACGGACGGGATAGCGGATCGTGCGACGCCTTTTGACAAGCCTTTTGATTGCCGCTGCCCTGGTAAATTCGGCGCCGGCCTTCGCAATGCAAACGGTGCCGGCGGGCAACCGCCATGCCGAGCAGCCCGATATTCCGGGCGCGTCCGTCCGCCGCACCAAGGGCACCAAGAGCAGCTTCGATCTGAAATACGAGAAGGTCCATGAGCTGCTGGCGACCGACCGCGAACTGATGGCCAAGATCCGCAAGGTCTCCGGCGCTTACGGCATCAATCCCATCCATGTCGTCGGCGCCATCGTTGGCGAGCATACCTATAATGTCGACGCCTACGACCGGCTGCAGGCCTATTACGTCAAGGCCGCTTCCTATGCCGGACAAAGCTTCCGCTTCGCCTATGACGGCGAAAGCGTCGATGATTTCGTGGCGCGGCCGCAATTTGCTCAGTGCAAGGGCAAGAGCGATTCCTACACGCTCTGGTCCTGCCGCGAGGACGTCTGGGAAAGCGATTTCCGCGGCAAGACGGTCGGCGGCGAGAGCTTCCCCAATAACCGCTTCAGCGCGGTCTTCTTCCAGCCCTTTTATGCCGGCCAGACCTTCGGCCTCGGCCAGGTCAATCCGCTGACGGCGCTGATGCTTTCCGATCTTGTGGCCCGTGTCTCCGGCTATCCGAAGCTCAACGAGAAGGATGCCGGCGCCGTCTACAAGGCGATCATGGACCCTGATATCTCGCTGGCCTTCGTCGCCGCTTCGATCCGCCGATCGATCGACGATTACAAGGAGATCGCGGGGATGGATATCTCGGGCAATCCCGGACTGACGGCGACGCTTTATAATGTCGGCAATTCGCGCCAGCGCGCCGCGGCGCTCGCTGCGAAAAACCGCTCTTCCGGTGCGACCGTTTGGCCCGAAGAGAATTATTACGGCTGGCTGATCAACGACAAGCTGGACGAACTCAAGGGCCTGCTCTAGCTTCAAGCCTGACGGGAAGCGTTGATCTTCCCCGAAAGGCTTTTTGCGATGGACATGCGTCCTGATCCCTTCGTTCCGCCGGCACCGCTGCCGCGCACCGTGCCGCCGAGCCGGCTTGATATCATCCGCATCATCCTGCGCAATCCGCTCGAACTCTGGGGCGAGCCGTCTTATACGCTGCCCTGGATCAAGACGAGCTTCTTCGGTCAGCACACGTTGATCGTCAACGATCCTGGCCTGATCAAGCATGTGCTGGTCGACAATGCCAATAATTACCGCATGTCCGATATACGCCAGCTGGTGCTGCGACCGATCTTGCGGGATGGCTTGCTGACGGCGGAAGGCCAGGTCTGGAAGCGGTCGCGAAAGGCCGTGGCGCCTGTTTTCACGCCTCGCCATGCCCAGGGTTTCGCCGGGCAGATGTTGCGCCAGTCGGAAGACTATGCCCGCAAATATGAGCGCGCGGGGGCGGCGGGGGCCATTTTCGATATCAGCATCGACATGACCGAGCTGACCTTTGCGATTCTCGCCGACACGTTATTTTCAGGCGAAATCGTCACCTCAAGCGGCAATTTTGCCGATGACGTCAATGCTCTCCTGCATCGCATGGGTCGCATCGATCCGATGGATCTGATGCGCGCTCCGTCCTGGGTTCCACGTGTGACACGCATCGGCGGTCAGAAAGTGCTGGAGAAATTCCGCGCCATCGTGCGTGACACGATGGATATGCGCCTGGCCAAGATGAAGGCTGATCGCGCTGCCGCGCCCGACGACTTCCTGACCCTGCTTCTGGAACAGGCCGGCCCCGACGGGCTGACGAAGGAAGAGATCGAAGACAATATTCTAACCTTTATCGGCGCGGGCCATGAAACCACGGCACGGGCACTGGCCTGGACGTTGTATTGCGTCTCGAACAGCCCGCATATCCGCGAGGCGATGGAAACGGAAATCGACGCGGTGCTCGCCACCCGGGCCGAACCCGTGGAATGGCTGGATTTGATGCCGCAGACGCGCGCCGCCTTCGAGGAGACCTTGCGTCTCTATCCGCCGGCGCCGTCCATCAATCGCGCCGCGATATCGGATGATTCCTGGACAAATCCCAAAGGCGAGCGAATCGAGATCGAGGCCGGGGTCACGGTGCTCATCATGCCCTGGACGCTGCATCGCCACGAATTCTATTGGGAGAAGCCGCGTGCCTACATGCCCGAGCGCTTCCTGCCCGAAAATCGCGGATCTATCGGCCGCTTCCAGTTCCTGCCTTTCGGCGCCGGTCCGCGCGTCTGCATCGGCGCAACCTTTGCGCTTCAGGAGGCGGTGATTGCCCTTGCTGTCCTGATGCATCGCTATCGCTTCGATTCCACCGATGAGACCAACCCCTGGCCGGTGCAAAAGCTGACGACGCAGCCGCAGAACGGGCTGCCGATGCGCGTGACGCCGCGCATAATTTCCCGCGCGGCATAAATCTTTCGAATTATTGCGGAATTGACTGTGAATGAAAGCCGGGCAAAGTGGCAGCATTCAAAGTCGTTGCAGGGAGAATGTCGCATGAGCCGCATTGATAAGAACGGTCTTGCCGTCGAAGCCGTCCTTCATGATTTCCTCGTCCAGGAAGTTCTGCCGGGCCTAGCGATCGATGCGGACAAGTTCTTTGCCGATTTTTCGGCGATCGTCCATGATCTCGCCCCCAGCAATCGGGCGCTGTTGAAGAAGCGCGACGAGCTGCAGCTCAAGATCGACGACTGGTATCGCCAGCACGGCGCTCCGACCGATATGGATGACTACCAGTCGTTCCTGCGCGCAATCGGCTATCTTCTGCCGGAGGGGTCGGACTTTCAGGTTTCGACCCAGAATGTCGATCCCGAGATCGCTTCGATCGCCGGTCCGCAGCTCGTCGTTCCCGTCATGAACGCGCGTTATGCCCTCAACGCCGCCAATGCCCGCTGGGGTTCGCTCTATGATGCACTCTACGGCACGGACGCCATTCCCGAGAGCGACGGCGCCGAAAAGGGCAGGGGATACAACCCGAAGCGCGGCGAGAAGGTCATCGCCTGGGTGCGCGATTTCCTCGATACATCGGTGCCGCTGCAGGACAGCCGTTGGAAGGATGTGGGAAGCTTCGCTATCAGGGATGGGGCGCTCCTCATCCGATCGACCGATGGCGAGCAGGCAACGCTGCGGGATGGCAGCCATTTTGCCGGCTATCGCGGCGATGCTGCCGCTCCGACGCATATTCTCCTGAAGAACAACGGCATCCATATCGAGATCGTCATCGATGCGGCAACGGCGATCGGCAAGACCGATCCGGCCCATATTTCCGATGTCTGGCTGGAATCGGCGATCACCACGATCATGGACTGCGAGGATTCGATTGCCGCTGTCGACGCCGAGGACAAGGTCGTCGTCTACCGCAACTGGCTCGGCCTGATGAAGGGCGATCTGCAGGAAGAGGTGGCAAAGGGCGGCGCGAGCTTCATCCGCAAGCTCAACCCGGATCTGGACTATACCGGTCCCGATGGGACCGCCTTCGAGCTGCATCGCCGCTCGCTGATGCTGGTGCGCAATGTCGGCCATCTCATGACCAATCCTGCCATTCTCGACCGCGACGGCAACGAAGTGCCGGAGGGCATCATGGATGCCGTCATCACCGGACTGATCGCGCTTTACGATATCGGCCCGGCTGGCAGAAGGAAGAATTCCCGCACCGGCTCCATGTATGTGGTCAAGCCGAAAATGCATGGGCCGGAAGAAGTCGCCTTCGCCGTTGAGGTCTTCTCGCGGGTCGAAGATGCGCTTGGGCTGGCGCGCAATACCATCAAGATGGGCATCATGGACGAGGAGCGCCGCACCACGGTCAATCTCAAGGAATGCATCCGCGCCGCCCGCGAACGTGTCGTCTTCATCAATACCGGCTTCCTCGATCGCACTGGTGATGAGATTCATACCTCGATGGAAGCCGGGCCGATGATTCGCAAGGGCGACATGCGCCAGGCCGCCTGGATATCGGCCTACGAGAACTGGAATGTAGACATCGGCCTCGAATGCGGCCTCGCCGGTCATGCCCAGATCGGCAAGGGCATGTGGGCGATGCCGGATCTGATGGCGGCGATGCTGGAGCAGAAGATTGCCCATCCCAAAGCCGGCGCCAATACCGCCTGGGTCCCGTCGCCGACGGCCGCGACCCTGCATGCCACCCATTATCACCGCGTCAATGTCGCCAAGGTTCAGCAGGGACTGAAGGACCGCGCCCGCGCCAAACTGTCCGACATTCTCTCGGTGCCGGTCGCGGTGCGGCCGAACTGGTCTCCGGAGGAAATCCAGCGCGAACTCGACAACAATGCCCAAGGCATTCTCGGCTACGTCGTGCGCTGGGTCGATCAGGGCGTCGGCTGCTCGAAAGTGCCCGATATCAACAATGTCGGCCTGATGGAGGATCGCGCCACTTTGCGCATTTCCGCCCAGCACATGGCGAACTGGCTGCATCACAAGGTGGTCAGCGAAGCTCAGATCTTCGAAACGATGAAGCGCATGGCTGCCGTCGTCGACCGGCAGAACGAGCAGGACCCGGCCTATCAGCCGATGGCCGGCAATTTCGATGGGTCGATCGCCTTCCAGGCCGCCCTCGACCTCGTGTTGAAGGGCAGAGAGCAGCCGAACGGCTATACCGAGCCGGTGCTTCACCGCCGCCGGCTCGAGCTGAAGGCGAAGCAGGCGGGTTGAGCGCCTGGCTGAGAATAAGAAAGGCCGCCGGAACGACAGTCCGGCGGCCTTTTTTATACCGAATTCGGTCTCTACCTTACTGGATGACGATGACCTTGGACGTGTCCTTGCCGGGACGGACGCGGCTGTAGAGGTCGATGACGTCCTGGTTCATCAGGCGAATGCAGCCCGAGGAAGCGGCAGTGCCGATCGAAGCCCATTCCGGCGTGCCGTGCAGGCGGAACAGCGTATCCTTGCCGTCCTCGTTGAAGAGATACATGGCGCGTGCGCCGAGCGGATTGGTGAGGCCAGGCCCCATGCCGTCTTCGACATATTTGGCAACGTCGGGGCGGCGCTCGGCCATTTCCTTCGGCGGGTGCCAGGTCGGCCATTCCTGCTTCCAGGCGACGTAGGCGGTACCGGCCCATGCAAAGCCCTGCTTGCCGACGCCGATGCCGTAACGCATCGCCTTGCCGTTGGCGAGGATGTAGTAGAGGAAGCGCTCGCGCGTGTTGACGATGATCGTGCCGGGACGCTCGGTGGTCTGGTAGCTGACGACCTGGCGGCGGAACTGCGGCTTGACCCTGTCGATCGGGATCGCCGGCAGGGAGTATCCGGCATCCTTCGTCACGCCATAGGCGTCATTGAAGATCTGGGCCGTCTGGACCGTCGGGCCAGCGCCCTTGTCGTCGACAGAGGCGCTGTCGGAGCTCGTGGAGCAGCCGGCCAGAGCGAGCGTCGTCAGCAGGCCAAATACAGGGAATGCATTGCGGAAGCGCATAGATGACTCTTGAAGTTTTGCGGCAGGGAGAATGGTCTTTCGACCATCGTTGATTATGGTTTATTTTCGATTAACTTGCGCTTTGCAAGACTGCTGCGGCGCAGTGAATTGGTCTGCCGCGCAAATTAAAAGCGCATGGTTTTTTTGCAACAACCCGCCTAGCCCCGCGATGGTTATCCATGACGATTTTGAGTGTTTACAATAACAATCCGTTAATCGATGGCCGGCAATCGGACAGGGCCATGATGGTGCGGAGGGGCACGCAGATATTGCTGCACGAAATGCGCCACGCCGTGCTGGCCGAACTGCCGCTGGCGAGCGGGCGCCGCGCCGATCTGATCACGCTTTCGGAAAAGGGCGAGGTCTGGATCATCGAGATCAAGACCTCGATCGAAGATTTCCGGGTCGATCGCAAATGGCCGGAATACAGGCTGCATTGCGACCGCCTGTTCTTTGCCACGCACCAGGACGTGCCGCTCGACATCTTTCCCGAGGAATGCGGGCTTTTCCTCTCGGATGGTTATGGCGCCCATATGATTCGCGAGGCGCCGGAACATCGTATGGCACCCGCCACGCGCAAATCCGTCACGCTCAATTTCTCGCGTGCCGCCGCGCAAAGGCTGATGATGGCCGAATGGGCGAACGGAAAACCCTTCACCGTCGACGATGTCTGAGGGATGCCGTCCTATTTCGGCGCGCGTTTGGCGAGAATGCGCTGCAGCGTCCGCCGGTGCATGTTGAGCCGGCGGGCCGTTTCCGAAACATTGCGCTCGCACATTTCATAGACCCGCTGAATGTGTTCCCAGCGCACGCGGTCGGCCGACATCGGATTTTCGGGGAGTTCGGCCTTTTCGCCCGGCCGCTGCGTCAGCGCTGAAAAGATGTCGTCGGCGTCCGCAGGCTTTGCCAGATAGTCGACCGCTCCGAGTTTTACGGCCGTCACTGCCGTTGCGATATTGCCATAGCCGGTGAGCACGATGATTCGCGTGTCGTCGCGCCGCTGGCGAATCGCCTCGATGACGTCGAGCCCATTGCCATCGCCGAGGCGCAGGTCGACCACCGCATATTTCGGCGGCCTGCCTTTCGATTTCGCGACGCCTTCGGCCACGGACTCAGCCGTTTCCACCTGAAAGCCGCGCGTCTCCATGGCTCGGGCAAGACGGCGCAGGAACGGTCCGTCGTCGTCGACGATCAGCAAGCTGGCGTCAGGCCCGATGTGGTCTTCATCCGACGCGGTGAAATTATCTTGATTCTGCTCTGTCATTGTCTCGGGTCCCGGCGCTTGAACGCCCGATCTTGGTCAACCGTCTTTCATTCTACTTATGCCGACAAAGTCATTTTGTCGAATTTGCGTCGATCAGCATCCGCGGCCATTCGATGCGGATGCGCGCACCGGGTCTTTCAGGCTCACGATTTTCGAAAACCAGAGATGCACCCGAGCGCTCGAGCAGCGTCTTGGCGATGAATAGCCCGAGTCCGAGACCACCGGCCGTGTCTTCCTTCTGCCTTTTGGTCACATAGGGCTCGCCGATCCGCGTCAGGATTTCAGGCGAATAACCGTTGCCGTCGTCCTCGATGACGATCAGCACTTTGTCGTGATCGTGCTCGACGGTGATCGTCACTTTCTCCCTGGCATAATCGACGGCATTTTCGATGAGGTTGCCGAGCCCGTACATGATTCCGGCATTGCGATCGGTGACCGGCTCGCCCTTGCGCGGGCTTTTTTCGATCAGCTCGAGCGCGATGCCGAATTCCCGGTGCGGCGCAACGATCTCCTCGATCATCGAGGAAAGTGGCAGCCGGCGCATATGCGCCTCGTCTTCGGAAGACAGCGTCGTCAGCCGCCGCAGAATGTCACGGCAGCGTTCGCTCTGGCTGCGCAGCAGCATGACGTCCTCGCGGAAACGATCGTCGTCCTTCAGTTCCCGCTCCATTTCCTTGGCAACGACGCTGATCGTCGCAAGCGGCGTGCCGAGTTCGTGGGCGGCGGCCGCCGCCAGTCCGTCGAGCTGCGAAAGGTGTTTTTCCCGCTGCAGCACCAGTTCGGTCGCGGCCAGCGCATCGGCAAGCTGGCTCGCTTCCATCGAAACGCGATAGGCGTAGAAAGCGGCAAAGGCCATCGTCGAGGCGATCGAGCACCAGACGCCGAACTGCATGACATTGTGGACGTTGATCTCGACGCCGTCGAACCAGGGCAGCGGAAAGGGCGAAAAGGCAAGCACCGTGATGCAGACCATCGCGATGCCGATCAGCGCGGTGCTGTAGCGGATCGGCTGCGAGGCAAAGGAGATGATAACAGGCACGCAGACGAGGGCAGCGAAGGGATTGGCAAGACCGCCGGTGATGAAGAGCAGCGCGCAGAGCTGCAAAAGATCGAAGCCGAGCAGCGCAAAGGCGGCCGGCGGTTCCAGCCGATGCGTCGGCGGATAGCGGATCGTCAGATAGAAATTCACCCAGGCAAGAGCGGCAATCAGCGAAGAGCTGGCGATCAGCGGCAAGGGAAATTTCAGCCAGAAGGCCACGATGAAGACCGTCACCGCCTGCCCGCCGACGGCAAGCCAGCGCAACCGCACCAGCGTCTGCAGGCGCAGCCTGCGGCTGCTATGCCGGTCCTCCATCGTATGGCTCTCTGCCTTGTCGATCATTCCGGGGGGCTCCTTGCGTCGTCGCCCTCATGTACCACGCGGCTTTGCCCGTGTCGTCGGCAATGCCTCTTCCGGCCGCTCCGGCCAGGGATGGCGTGGGTAGCGTCCGCGCATTTCGGCGCGCACGTCCTTCCACGAGCCGGCCCAGAAGCCCGGCAGGTCGCGTGTCGTCTGGATCGGCCGGTGCGCCGGCGACGTCAGTTCGAGCAGCAGCGGCAGGCGGCCTCCGGCAATCGCCGGGTGCTGCTTCAGCCCGAACAGCTCCTGCACGCGGATCGTCAGCACCGGCTCCTCACCCTCGTATTGTATCGGATGCCTTTGGCCTGTCGGCGCCTCGAAATGCGTCGGGGCAAGCCGGCTAAGATCACGCTGCAATTCGTGCGGAACCAGCGACATCAGCCCGGTGGAGAGCCCGCCCGCCGATATGTCCGAGAGGCCGCGGGCCTCGCTCTGAAACGGCGCGAACCATTCGTCCAGTCGGGAAAGCAGCGCGGCGTCGCCGACATCAGGCCAGGGATCGCCGATCGTCCTGTGGAGGAAACCGATCCGCTCGCGAAGCTGAATGGCTTCCTTCGAGAAGGCAAGCTGGTCGAGCCCGAGCTCGCGCACGCCTTCCATCAGCGCCTGGGTGACGGCTGCCCCGGAAGGGCGCGGCAGGGGCGTCTCGTCGAAGATGATCGCGCCGAGCCGGGTGGCGCGCCGCGCCCGAGTCTGCCGGCTCTGCCGATCGAAGAAAATCTGGTCGTCGGTTCTGATTTCGCCGGGCAGTTCGGCTTCGATATCGCCGCGCGTCACCTCGGCGGCCGCCAGAACACGCGCCTGCGCCGCCCGGCCGGTGAGATCGGCGATGACGAGCATCCGGCTGCCGGCCAGCCGTTCGGTCTCCGGCAGCTCCGCGCCCCGGCCGTTGGCCATCACGAATCGTCCGCGCCCGCCGCGCTGAAGCGCAATTCTGTCAGGGAAGGCATGCAGCAGCAGCTGCCCCGCCAGAGCCGGCGCCGCTGCCTCAACCCTGTCGAGGCCGCTCGCCAGCCGCCCTGCCAGCCGCCGCGAGGCCTCCGCCCTTTCGCCGCGCTCGGCCTTGAAGCGCCGCAGCCGCTCCTCGATATCGAGGCTCGTGCCGCCGAGCCCCTGTTCGGTCAGCAGCACGGCGATCGATGCCGCATCCTGGGCATGCCCCGATTCGCCCGCCGACACGACCATCGCGGCAAGCCGAGGCGGCAGGGCGAGATCGCGCATCACCTTGCCGCGCGCGGTCAGCATTCCGTCCTTGTCGAGCGCGCCGAGCTGGCCAAGCAGCATCCGCGCTTCCTTAAGCGTGGTTTCCGGCGGCTGATCGACAAAGGCGAGCGATGCCGGGTCCTGAACGCCCCAGTGCGCGAGATCGAGCACCAGTCCGGAAAGGTCGCTGGAAAGGATCTGCGGCGGCGTGAAGGCCGGCAGCGCCGCCGTCTGTCCCTGGTGCCACAGCCTGACGGCAATGCCCGGTTCCGTTCGCCCGGCACGGCCCGCTCGCTGATCTGCCGAAGCCCGCGATACGCGCACCGTCTCGAGGCGGGTGATCCCGGTCGATGCCTCGAACACCGGCAGGCGCTGCAACCCGCTGTCGATGACGATCCTCACGCCGTCGATGGTGATCGAGGTTTCGGCAATCGATGTCGCAAGCACGATCTTGCGCATACCGGCGGCTGCGGGCCGGATCGCGGCGTCCTGTTCCTTCTGGCCAAGGTTGCCGTAAAGCGGCGCGATCAGCGTTTCGGAGCCGAATCGTCCCTGCAGCCGCTCTGCGGTCCGCGTGATTTCCGCCTGGCCGGGCAGGAAAGCAAGGATCGAGCCGGTTTCGCTGGCATGCGCGTCCACAATCGCCCGCGTCACGGCATCTTCGATCCGTTCGCCGCCCGGCCGATCCTGGTAACGGATATCGATGGGAAAGCTGCGTCCCAGGCTTTCGATGACAGGTGGATAGTCCAGTAGGGCGGCCACACGTTCGATGTCGAGCGTCGCCGACATCACAAGGATGCGCAGATCCTCGCGCAAGGCGGACTGGACATCGAGCGCCAGCGCCAGCCCGAAATCGGCATCGAGCGAACGCTCGTGGAATTCGTCGAAGATCACGGTCGAGACGCCGGAGAGTTCGGGATCATCGAGGACCATCCGGGCAAAAACCCCTTCCGTCACCACCTCGATCCGCGTCGCCGCCGAAATCCTGTTGTCGAGGCGCATGCGGTAGCCGACCGTGCCGCCGACCTGTTGACCGATCAGCGACGCCATCCGGCTCGCCGCCGCCCGGGCCGCCAGCCGCCGCGGCTCCAGCAGGATGATCCTGCCGTCGCCGCGCCAGGCTTCTTCGAGCAGGTAAAGCGGCACCAACGTCGTTTTGCCGGCGCCGGGCGGTGCCG
>NZ_CP013532.1:67500-3642500 GCF_001664385.1 Rhizobium phaseoli
TATAGTTTGTTGCATTAGACCCGAAACCGAGTGATCTAGCCATGAGCAGGTTGAAGGTTGGGTAACACCAACTGGAGGACCGAACCCGCATCTGTTGCAATAGATTGGGATGACTTGTGGCTAGGGGTGAAAGGCCAATCAAACTCGGAAATAGCTGGTTCTCCGCGAAATCTATTTAGGTAGAGCGTCGAGCGAATACCCCCGGGGGTAGAGCACTGGATGGGCTATGGGGACTCACCGTCTTACTGATCCTAACCAAACTCCGAATACCGGGGAGTACTACTCGGCAGACACACGGCGGGTGCTAACGTCCGTCGTGAAAAGGGCAACAACCCTAACCTCCAGCTAAGGTCCCCAAGTCATGGCTAAGTGGGAAAGGATGTGAGGATCCCAAAACAACCAGGATGTTGGCTTAGAAGCAGCCATCATTTAAAGAAAGCGTAACAGCTCACTGGTCTAAATAAGGGTCTTTGCGCCGAAAATGTAACGGGGCTGAAGCCATGCACCGAAGCTGAGGATGTGTAGCAATACACGTGGTAGCGGAGCGTTCCGTAAGCTGATGAAGGGAGACCCGTGAGGGCTCCTGGAGGTATCGGAAGTGCGAATGTTGACATGAGTAACGATAAAGAGGGTGAGAGACCCTCTCGCCGAAAGACCAAGGGTTCCTGCTTAAAGTTAATCTGAGCAGGGTTAGCCGGCCCCTAAGACGAGGCGGACACGCGTAGTCGATGGGAACCACGTTAATATTCGTGGGCCTGGTGGTAGTGACGGATTGCACAAGTTGTTCTGGTTTATTGGATTATCAGGGCAGCGGAGCGGTTCCAGGAAATAGCTCCACCGTATAGACCGTACCCGAAACCGACACAGGTGGTCAGGTAGAGTATACCAAGGCGCTTGAGAGAACTATGTTGAAGGAACTCGGCAAATTGCACGCGTAACTTCGGAAGAAGCGTGACCCCATTTTAGGCAACTATGATGGGGTGGCACAGACCAGGGGGTAGCGACTGTTTATCAAAAACACAGGGCTCTGCGAAGTCGCAAGACGACGTATAGGGTCTGACGCCTGCCCGGTGCTGGAAGGTTAAGAGGAGAGGTGCAAGCTTTGAATCGAAGCCCCAGTAAACGGCGGCCGTAACTATAACGGTCCTAAGGTAGCGAAATTCCTTGTCGGGTAAGTTCCGACCTGCACGAATGGCGTAACGACTTCCCCGCTGTCTCCAACATAGACTCAGTGAAATTGAATTCCCCGTGAAGATGCGGGGTTCCTGCGGTCAGACGGAAAGACCCCGTGCACCTTTACTATAGCTTTACACTGGCATTCGTGTCGGCATGTGTAGGATAGGTGGTAGGCTTTGAAGCGGGGACGCCAGTTTCCGTGGAGCCATCCTTGAAATACCACCCTTATCGTCATGGATGTCTAACCGCGGCCCGTCATCCGGGTCCGGGACAGTGTATGGTGGGTAGTTTGACTGGGGCGGTCGCCTCCGAAAGAGTAACGGAGGCGCGCGATGGTGGGCTCAGACCGGTCGGAAATCGGTCGTCGAGTGCAATGGCATAAGCCCGCCTGACTGCGAGACTGACAAGTCGAGCAGAGACGAAAGTCGGTCATAGTGATCCGGTGGTCCCGCGTGGAAGGGCCATCGCTCAACGGATAAAAGGTACGCCGGGGATAACAGGCTGATGACCCCCAAGAGTCCATATCGACGGGGTTGTTTGGCACCTCGATGTCGGCTCATCGCATCCTGGGGCTGGAGCAGGTCCCAAGGGTTTGGCTGTTCGCCAATTAAAGCGGTACGTGAGCTGGGTTCAGAACGTCGTGAGACAGTTCGGTCCCTATCTGCCGTGGGTGTAGGAATATTGACAGGATCTGTCCCTAGTACGAGAGGACCGGGATGGACATATCTCTGGTGGACCTGTTGTCCTGCCAAGGGCATAGCAGGGTAGCTATATATGGACGGGATAACCGCTGAAGGCATCTAAGCGGGAAACCCACCTGAAAACGAGTGTTCCCTATCAGAGCCGTGGAAGACGACCACGTTGATAGGCCGGGTGTGGAAGTGCGGCAACGCATGAAGCTTACCGGTACTAATAGCTCGATCGGCTTGATCGTTCTCATTGACTGTGCTCATCTCAGGGCGAATGCAAAGCATTCGTCCCGACAGAGCAAAGGCGTCAGCCTTTGCGACGGGCCCGGCAAACACGCTAGTGTTTGTCCGGTTTGAGCCTTTGACGTGTTTAGACAAGCAGGCCTTCGGCCTGCGCCAGCTTCTCAAATCAATAAGTTGCGCTTTGCCGACCTGGTGGTTATGGCGGGGTGGCTGCACCCGTTCCCTTTCCGAACACGGCCGTGAAACGCCCCTGCGCCCATGGTACTTCGTCTTAAGACGCGGGAGAGTAGGTCGCTGCCAGGTCTGCAAAGCGCAACTGCTTGAAATACAATCTTCTCATCGCAAAACTAACGGCAAACGCCGAAACAAAAGGCCGCATAAAGCGGCCTTTCGTGTTACAATATCCCGCGGGGTGGAGCAGCCCGGTAGCTCGTCAGGCTCATAACCTGAAGGCCGCAGGTTCAAATCCTGCCCCCGCAACCAATCTTTCCCTTCCCATATCTCCGAAAATACAGACAGCAGTTATCGCGGGCGCGAAGACTTCATCTTCGCTGGCGACGGTAGCTCCTCGTCCTGCGGACCATAACCTGAAGGGTGAGCGTAGCGAACGGGGCAAATCCTGCCCCCGCAACCAAATCTCAATATCCGCCCAAAGCCCGCCCAACGCGGGCTTTTTTGATTCCAAAAACACGGCAAAATGAGCACTCAGTCCCAAAGGACCGGGTTCGGATCTCTGGCGTCCAGTGCATTCCGTGCCAGGAATTCCGCGGTCCGGACCGTCTCCAGCGCGCTCGCTGCCTCCCTGAAATATGGCAAAGTTTGCCACAGCGCACGATCGCCGACGATGTAGAAGCGGCGCTTGGCGCGCGTGAGCGCCACGTTCAAGAGGTTTGGCTTGGAGGCGGCCCAGCCGGCCGCGCCGCGATGATCGGCATCGGTGCCGAGCACCATGAAAACAATGTCCTCTTCCTTGCCTTGGAACGTATGCACGGTGCCTATCCGATCCTGAAGCCACTTCTGCAGTTTCGGCGGAGAGGCGCCCGTATATCCGTCCTGGTCGATCCATCGCGCCTGGGCGAGAGCCCGTCTCAGACTGTTCTTCACTTCCTTGAAGGGCGAGATGATATAGAGGTCCGGCAACGCGCCGGACCGGCGGTAGGTCGCGGTGAGGAGATCGACGATGAAGTCCGTCTGCTCCGCAACGGCCTGTTTGCCCGACACCTTGCCCTTGACGTCGATCCAGGCGCTGTCGCCATAGAAGGGCGGCGCGTCACCGGCCGGCCGGCGCTCTGCCAGCCCGAAGATCATCTTGTTCTGGTAAGCGATCTGGTTGGCAAGGCTGAACATCGGATCGATACAGCGTCGATGCACTCTGAGGGGGCTGCCGATCCAGAGCCCATCTGCTTCCTCCTCCTGAAGCGTTGTTCCGTAGCGATTGGCGGCATCGGCCAGCATCTGCACCGACACCCTGTTCGGCGAATATTGGCCTTGCGCCGTGTGGGGCGAGAGAGCCGAAGCGGCGCCGATCAGCGCGCTTGGAAGGGTAAAGACCGGTTCGATCTGCTGGGGGTCGCCGATGACCATGACGCGGCGCGCCCGCAACAAGGCCCCGACGGCCGCCTGCGGCACGGCCTGGCCGGCTTCATCGATGAAGACCCAGCCGATCGAGCCGGCGTCGAGCCCGCGGAACTGCCGGGCGAAGGAGGCGAATGTCGTCGAGACGACGGGAACGACCATGAAGAGGCTTTGCCAGATCGATGCGATGTGTTTGTCATCGACGGGATTGTTGTTGGAAAGCAGCTTGCTGATGGCAACGATATTTCCACCGAAACCTCCTCCCTTCCGGCCGACCTCAGCCAGCCACGCTTCATGCAGCGTCAACGCTGCTTCGAACAATGCCGAACGCAGAGCCGCCAGCTCGTCGCCATGCCAGAGGCCGTCGATCTGCACCTGATCACTGTCGAGGTCTGTGAGATGTTCCGGTGCGGCCGGCTGATCGAGAATTTCTCCCAGCCGCGCGAGTTCTTCTGTCTTCGCAATCCAGATTTTCCGTCGTGACCGCAGTGCCCGTTCGGCTTGGTCATGCCCCCGTAAAGCGCGTTCCAGCGCAGGTTTCTCCGCCTTCGCAAGCCGATGTTCGCATTCTGCCAGCGCCTTGCGCAGGTCCAGTTGCTTGCGCGCATTGGCGACGACGTCTTGCCGATGCTGTCGGGCGGGGTTGGTCGCAAGCATTCTCCTCCATCGCGCCGGAGCGCTGCGGTCGAGCAACTGTTCCCCCTCCTTCAAGGAAGACAAGCTGTCCTTGATCCGGCCCATCTCGGCCACGACCGCGTCGCACCGGTTCTGCGCATGGCGAAGTTCGTCAGCGGCGGCGGCTAGCTTCTCAAGCGTTTCGCGGCAGAATGTATCCTGCGTAACCAGCGCGATTTCATCACGGAGATCGGCATAGCGCGCATATTGACCGATCTTGTCGTGAACCACGTCGTCGGCAGCATGAAAGGCGGCCGATGCTTCGGCGAAGGTCGGCCCCTCATAGCTCTTCAGCCATTCCCAGATGGTCTGCGGCTTCTGGGCGCCCGACCAGCCGGGTTTCGGCCTGTCGGGAATTTCCATGAAGGCGAAACGCTCCTTGAACGCCCTGCGATTCCTGGAATTGCCGAGCGCACAGGCGATCAATCCCCAAGGGCGATCGCCGTCGGAGAGTTTGATCACGCCCCCATTGTCCTTCTGGCAGGCGATTTTATGCGCGACCGTCTGCAGATAGTGGAAGGACGACGTTTTCGAAATCGAACTCTGCTTGGGAAGGTCGCGCGAGATGTTCTCGACGGCGGCATTGTTGGAGGAAGCGACGATCATTTCGAATCCGGCGAGCGCCGGGATCAGCACCGATATCGATGCTGTGCTGCGGTCGGCAAAAGTGATGCGGCGCGGCGCACCGTCAAAAGCATCGCGTGCCGTCTCGAGACGAGCCAAGATCCGGGCGCGCCGTACGATATTATCCGCGAACATGTCGCGCAGCAGGGTGGTCTTTCCGGTGCCAGGCGGACCGTTGACCGAGAACAGTCCGGTTTCCGACCGGTCGCCGATGGCCGAATTGATCGCGAACTGCTGCATGAGGCTCATTGCGAGGTGAGGATCGCTCAGCCAGCGTCCGCGGTTGAGATTGGCGGGATGCAGGGCCCGAACGATTGCGGCGCGCCCATCCTGGGAATAGAGGTCGATGCGCTTTTCACGGGCCAGCGGGGTGAGATATCGCCTGAGCGGCTCCGGGACATTGCCCTGCTTGACGCAGATCATCGCCCGTTCGATGTCCTCGACGAAGAAGCTGTTCAGGATGCCGATGTCTTCTTCAACGTCTGCACTGTCGTCTTCCTCGTCGTCGGCATTGGAGGCATGGTCCTCCTGTTGCGGCTGTAGGGAGATGAGACCGGGTCTCTCCGCTTTGTCGCGGTAGCGTATCTCGACGGCGGCAATCGGCTTTTCCTGATGTGAGACAAAACCCGCCCAATCGCAGAGCAATTCGTGCAGTGCCAGGATTTCGGCGGCATCGACGGGCTGATCGGTGCTGGCCTCGAAGCATGAAGATGTCAGCTGTCGCTGCGCCCGAAAGTTTTGAAGCAATTCCGCCAGCTGCCGTTTGCTGTCGGCAAATGCCTCATGGCTGAGTGAGGCGAGCCCGGATTTCTGCACGCGGCCGAGAGCCCATGGAAGCGTCGAAACCGCAAAGGTTTCGAATATCGGCTGTCCCAGGGGAGTGAGCTGCAGGCTGGCAAAGCAGGTATCGCCATCGAGATCGCTACGTTCGGCATCCTCGTATTGAGCAATATCAGCCGCAACGCGGTCGAAATGCCTGCGGACATCGGCAATTTCGGATTTGCTGAAAACGCCGAGGAACAAGGTAAAGCCGGTAATCTGCTTCTCCTCGGGTATGACAGGGCGGCTGAGTGCAGCGCCATCCTGCAACAGCGTTTTTGCATGCAGCCAGAAAACGGTCCGCCCTTCCGCTGGGACGAGGCGACTGGAGAGATCGTAAGGGATGAAAAACTCGATCTTGTGCCAGAAATCGAGAACGGCCAGAAGCCGTTCCCGTTCCGCTCTGTCTGCATCGATCTGCATGACGTCTCGCTGAGGAGTTACGAAGTGGCTCGCGCCTCTTTTAGCAACGATTGCAGCTCAAAATCAAAGAGCATTCGGCATTCGGCCGACGCTTCCGCCAGTTGGCGCCGGGGTCGACAACAACTTGCGAGGGTTTGTCCGCCTTCATACTCGTTGTGTAAAGATGATATAAATATTACAATTTGTACTGAAACATTACATTCCTCTGATTATCTATAGTGGGAGCAAATATAACCCTGCAGTATCTGGTCTAACAAAATACAACCGAAGAGCAGTAACGTATCGTTTTTCGCTCCCGAAAACTAATCACTTTGGGCCATTTCCTTCCTTCTCAATCCGTATTAACATAATTAAGAAATGTCTAAAGAAGGCGGCGGTGACATCATAGGGGCGGCATTTCATACTATCTTATACCCGCCATCGCTTCACGTTTGAGTAAAGTGTAACGCTAGGGGAGGCGTATATGTTCATGACAGGCTCAGGAATGGAGAATACCGACCAGGCAAGAAAGTCTAGCCCTTCCGGAGATACTATTGTTGTAGTTGCCAAGGCGGATCTTTTTTCAGAATGCATGGTAGAAGCGCTGGCAAAGAAATTCCCGAATTGCGACGTGCCAAGCATATCAAACACGAATCCGATGCTGGAAAAGGATACCAGCGATCTGAAGCTCGTTTTATTCTATCACATACCCCAGCCTGAGCTTCAGGAGGCATTGAAGGCGGTACGGGAAAATCACCCGGAAGCCTCGATCGGACTTGTCGTCGAGGCCATCGACATGCTGGAACCCTATGTCAGCCGTTTAGTGGAGGCAAGGATCATCGACGGTGTCCTGCCGCTCAACCTTCGGCTTGATGTCTTCATGGCCGCGGTGGATCTGCTGATGAAGGGCGGGGAGCATTTTCCTTCGGCGCTTCTTAATCGTCTCGCCAACAAGAGCGCCCAGCTGGAGCCGTCACTCTATCAGACGAAGTCGGTCGATGTTGCGCGCAACAATGCGCTCAAGCTGAGACGCGACAGCATCTCCGCTTTGACGACCCGCGAGGTTCAGATCCTCGATCTCATCTGCAAGGGGACGCAGAACAAGATCATCGCCGACAAGCTGCATCTTTCCGAAAACACCGTGAAGGTTCATGTGCGCAACATCTATAAGAAGATGAACGTCCGAAACCGCACGGAAGCTGCGTCCCGCTTCTTCAATGAACATCCCGCCGGCGATGACGAGATGTCCAGCCGCTGGCGCAATTGATCGACAGCGCAGCGCCTCTGCTCAGACGCGCAAGGGACGGTGCAGCACGTTGAGCCGCGGGATAATCTTATCCTTGCACCGGAGCCGATTCCAAGGATTTGCTTCAGATCGATGGACGCGCAAAGCAGCGCGACTTCTGTCCGAAGCCGCTCGGAGAGCAGATATACGGGGCTGACCCGTGATAGGCGACGACGCGCGCAGATGCCGCGGCCGGCCGCACGGCCCGGTTTTCCGGGTAGGCGTATGCCTTCGACACGCGTGGCGCCTCGACGACGACATTCTTCTTCGCGACGGCGACTATGTCGTCGTCAACGACCGCACAGGCTGTCGGTCCGACCGCAAGAAGCGTCGTTCCCCAAGTAAACATCGCAAAATGAAATAGACGCCAGCCTTTCGGCCGCGCTGCAGCTTGTTTTTTCGACATGGCCAAACCCCTCGCATATGGCGCTTCCGGATGCAAGACCGGTCGGACAGTTCCGCGCGGCCAGCCTTATTTCTCTTGTATCCGTTCTTTATTGAGCAAAGCTTGAGTGATGTATGGATTCCCGTTGTACGTGAAAAAATATAGAAAATGATTAATCATTTGTTACTCACAAGAACAAATGCGTAGTTATTTTGGATTGATGTTGTTTTTAAAGTTGACCACGCTAACAATCGTCCTATCATTAAAATAGTAATTCGGTTATCCTAAGAATAACTACAAAGTTATTCAAGTTAAGATACTCGGGGAGACGAATATCTAACTGGATAATTATGGCAGTCGGCGCCTGAATAAATCAAAAGACTAAAACATGGGAAGGAGTTTGTAATGCGTAGTTTCGTTCCCGGCGCAGGCTATTCTGAAGTAGAAGGCGTGCCGGTGCTCAAGAATCTGAGCATCGCTCTTGTCAATGGCGGGGCCGGTTTTCTTGGCTCGCATCTCTGCGAAAGGCTTCTGCTACGCGGCCACAGCGTCATATGCCTCGATAATTTTTCGACCGGCCGCCGGGTGAATGTCGAGCATCTCCAATCGAACCCCCGCTTCCGGATCATCGAGCACGATGTCCGTCAGCCCTTCGATATCGCCGCGTCGCTCATCTTCAATTTTGCCTCCCCCGCCTCTCCGCCCGATTATCAGCGGGATCCGGTGGGCACCTTGCTCACCAATGTGCTTGGTGCCGTCAACACCCTGGACTGTACGCGAAAGACCGGCGCGATCGTCGTTCAATCGTCGACGTCGGAGGTTTATGGCGATCCGAACCAGAGCCCGCAGCGTGAAACCTATTGCGGGAATGTCAACCCGATCGGGCCGCGCGCCTGTTACGACGAAGGCAAGCGCAGCGCCGAAACCCTGTTCTTCGACTACCACAGGACCTACGGCGTCGACATCAAAGTCGGCCGCATTTTCAACACCTATGGACCGCGCATGCGTCTGGATGACGGCCGGGTGGTCTCCAATTTCATCGTGCAGGCGCTGCGCAACGCCGACCTGACGATCTACGGCGACGGCCAGCAGACCCGCTCTTTCTGCTATGTCGACGACCTGGTCGAAGGTTTCCTGCGTTTCTCGGCAGCCGGCAGCGCATGCCACGGCCCGATCAATCTCGGCAATCCGGGCGAATTCACCGTCCGGCGCCTGGCGGAAATCATCCGCGATCTCACGAATTCGCGTTCCCGCATCGTTCATCTGCCTGCTGTCGTCGACGATCCGCGCCAGCGGCGGCCGGATATTACCCGGGCCATGACCGAGCTGGGATGGCAGCCTCAAATCGCGCTCGAAGCCGGCCTGGCGCGCACCGTCGAATATTTCGACGGCCTGCTTGCCCGGACAGAGAGGGCGGAGGCCGTATGAGATGCCCCGCTACATCCTCGTCACCGGTGGTGCCGGTTTCATAGGCAGTCATATCTGCAAAGCGCTGTCGCGCGCCGGGATGACCCCGGTGACCTACGACAACCTGTCGACCGGACATGCCGACAGCGTCCGTTGGGGCCCGCTCATCCGGGGCGAGCTCGGCGATGCGGTCGCGCTGCGCCGGACGATGGCCGAATTTTCGCCCGATTGCGTTATCCATTGCGGCGCCAACGCCTATGTCGGCGAATCCGTCGAGATGCCGAGGAAATATTACCGCAACAACGTCGTCGGCAGCCTGACGCTGCTCGAAGCCTGCCTCGATCAGGATATCGACCGGATCGTCTTTTCGAGCACTTGCGCCACCTATGGCGTTCCCGCCTCGTTGCCGATACGTGAAGAAACCCCGCAGCAGCCGGTCAATCCCTATGGCCGCACCAAGCTGATCTTCGAGATGGCGCTCGAGGATTTTGCCGCGGCCTATGGCATCCGCTTCGCCGCGTTGCGTTATTTCAACGCCGCCGGCGCCGATCCGGATGGCGAGCTTGCCGAGCGTCACGAGCCTGAAACCCATCTCATTCCTCGCGCCCTTCTCGCCGCCGCCGGCAGGCTGGAGCGGCTCGATATCTTCGGCACCGATTATTCGACTGCGGATGGAACCTGCGTTCGCGACTATATCCATGTCAGCGATCTCGCGCAGGCGCATTTGGCCGCCGTCAATCACCTGATGGCAGGCGGCGGCTCGCTCAGCGTCAATCTCGGTTCCGGCCGGGGCACCTCGGTGCGCGAGATCCTTGCAGCCATCCATCGCACGACCGGCCGTGAAGTGCCGGTCCGCTATCGCTCCCGCCGTGCCGGCGACCCGCCGATCCTTTTTGCCAACACGGCAAGGGCGAAGGCGGAACTCGGTTTCGCGCCGACGCTCTCGGATATCGATACGATCATCCGCACCGCCGGTCCCACCTTCGGGCTGCAGGTGACGGCATGAGCGACGCTTCGCACATCGGCTATGGCCTCGCGCCGGCGAAAGCCGCCACCGGCACGCAAGCATTCGATCCTGTTTTCACCGGCCGCAAACGCGCCGCCTATGGTTTCGGCATCCTCTGCTGGCTGGCCGCACTCGGGTTCTTCTGGATCTGGTGGTGCCAGTCCGCCCACATCATCTCCTGGACGGCCTTCGTGCTCATCACCGCCGTTCTCGCCTGGATCACGCTCGTCCCGGCCTATTTCATTCTGATCTTCCTCGATGCCAGGACGATCAGTTCGCGCGTGCGGCCGCCGGAAGGGCGAGTGGCGATGGTCGTCACCAAGGCGCCGTCCGAGCCCTTTGCCGTCGTCCGCGCCACGCTGCAGGCGATGCTCGATCAGATCGGCGCCGAGTTCGACGTCTGGCTGGCCGACGAGGATCCTTCCGAGGAAACCAGACGCTGGTGCGCCGAGCACGGCGTACTGATCTCCACCCGAAAGGGCGTGGCGGAATATCACCGCACGACCTGGCCGCGCCGGACCCGGTGCAAGGAAGGCAATCTTGCCTATTTCTACGACCATTTCGGCTATGCGCGTTACGACTTCGTCGCCCAGTTCGACGCCGATCATGTACCGGCGCCGACTTATCTGCGGGAAGTCCTGCGCCCCTTTGCCGATCCCGACGTCGGTTATGTCTCCGCGCCCAGCATCTGTGATGCGAATGCGGCAGCAAGCTGGGCGGCGCGGGGAAGGCTCTATGCGGAGGCAAGTCTGCACGGTTCGCTGCAGATCGGGTACAACAATGGCTGGGCGCCGCTTTGCATCGGCTCCCACTATGCGGTTCGCACGTCAGCGCTTCGTGAGATCGGTGGCCTCGGCCCCGAACTTGCCGAAGATCACTCGACGACGCTGATGATGAATGCCGGCGGCTGGCGCGGCGTCCATGCCGTCGATGCGATCGCCCACGGCGACGGTCCGGCGAACTTCGTTGATCTCGCCGTCCAGGAATTTCAATGGTCGCGCAGCCTCGTCACCATCCTGCTGCAGCATTCCCGTCGCTACCTCACCCATCTGCCCTGGCGGCTGAAATTCCAGTTCGTGTTTTCGCAACTGTGGTATCCGCTTTTTTCCGCCTTCATGGCCGTGATGTTCCTGCTGCCGGTTGCCGCTTTGCTGACCGGCCATGTCTTCGTCAACGTAACCTATCCGGATTTCCTGCTGCATTTCGCGCCGATTTCGATCGTGCTGACGCTGTTTGCCTTCTTCTGGCGGGCGACGGCAACCTTCAGGCCGCACGATGCGAAACTGTTCGGCTGGGAGGGACTTGCCTTCATCTTCCTGCGCTGGCCCTGGTCGCTCGCCGGCAGCTTGGCGGCTGTTCGCGACCATGTCTCCAGCTCTTTCGTCGACTTTCGCATCACGCCGAAGGGCAGGCAGCAACAGCAATCGCTGCCGCTGCGCGTCGTTGCGCCCTATATCGGCCTCGCCGGCCTTTGCGCCGTCGCCATGGTGTTCGCCACCGACGTCGCCGCCGCCCAGGGCTTTTATATTTTCGCCGCGATGAATCTCTCGATCTATCTGTTGCTGACGGTGCTGATCGTCCTTCGCCACGCAATCGAGAACGGTCTGCCGCTGCTGCCGCAGTCACGCGGCCTGTGGCTGGCGACGGCGACGGGGCTTGCGATCTGCATCACCGGCGGCACGCAGGTCGGCGGCCATGGTCTGCGCAGTCTCGAGGCTCTTTCTCACGGTCAGTCGTTCATCAGCTTCAGCCAATCGCAATTTGCCGTAGCCGGGGCCGGTCTCGGTGGCGGCAAAACCCGGATCGTGAAGTTCCGCCTCAGGTGGAATGGGTTCGGGCGCACGGGCCGGGACGAACAAGGTGTTTGAGCCGGGGAAACCGGCCAGTGTCGAGGAGGATGTCATGCGGATCGGATCGAGACTATATGGGGCGGCCCTTGCTCTCAGCCTGTGCCTGCCATTGGCGGCGCAGGCTGCCGAGATCGCCAAGAAGGATGAGCCGACGCCGCTCAGCGCCTATGAGCTCTATCGGATCTATGGCGACAGGACCTGGACCTGGGACACCGGCGGCGGGCGCTTCATCGAGGATGGGCGGCGGTTTGTCGCCTGGGTGAACGACAAGGGCAAACAGTCCTTCGCCGAAGGCAAATGGGTCGTTGACGATCTCGGTCAGCTCTGCATGCGCGCCACCTGGACGAATGCCGAGGGTGCCGCGCGCGCCAGCACCTGTTTCGGTCACCGCAAGATCGGCAACACGATCTATCAACGGCGCCAACCGAACGGCAACTGGTACGTCTTTCGTCATTCATCGGTGCATCAGGATGACGAATTCCGCAAGCTTGTTGCGGCGGATACGGTCAGCGCCAAGGCACACGATCTGAAGCAGCTCCTGTTGGACCAGGAACTTGCCCGAAAAGGAGGGTGAGCCATGAAGAAGCTAAAGAAAAACCACCTCTCGACCGCCGCGATCGCGCTGCTGCTAGTGTGCCTCGCGGATCTGCCGGGCCGAAGCGAGGTGCAATATGCCGGCATTGCCCCAAATCAGGCATCCAGTATGCGAGAGATCATCGACAAGCGTCCGGTGGTTCATGCCGACGGCATCAAGTTCGGCGCCTATGACCCGCATGGGGATTTCGGCGCCCAGACGAATGTGACGACCGAAGCCCTGTTCCTGCCATGGGAAGACGTTGATCTGGAGACGCTGCGTGTCGCCGATGCCTATGCGCAGGCCAGAGGCCGCAATCTGCTGATAACCGTCGAGCCGTGGTCCTGGGACGTCGACTGGCGGCTGACCTCCGATCAGCTTCGCCGCAAGGTGCTGCGGGGCGATTACGACGTCAACATGCGGGCAATCGCGCAGATGATCTCTCAGCTGAAGAGTCCCGTCATCCTTCGTTGGGGCCAGGAGATGGAGGACAAGTCGGGCCGCTTTTCATGGTCCGGCTGGAATCCGGCCGATTACATCGCAGCCTACAAGCGGATGATGGATATCGTTCGCGACGAGGCGCCCGCCACCGAACTCATGTGGTCGCCGAAGGGGGAGCCTGGCCTTGATGCCTATTATCCCGGCGATGATTACGTCGATCTCGTCGGTCTCTCGGTTTTCGGGCTCCAGCGCTATGACGAGCTTGCCTATAAGAAACATCGGACCTTTTCGGAGGCGTTGAAGCAGGGCTATGATCTTGTCGTCGGCTATGGAAAGCCCATCTGGGTCGCCGAGCTCGGCTACGAAGGCGGCGACGCCTATATGAGACCCTGGATCGAAACCGCGACACTGAAACAAAGCGCCTTCCCGAACCTTCGGGAGGTGGTCTATTTCAATGACCGCGACGTGCACGCCTGGCCCTTCAATCTCGGCCGGCCGGACTGGCGCGTGGTCGAAAGCCTGGCAGCCAACTGAAAGCATCTGAAGCGCCAATCCTTAAGATCGCACTGCGCTTCAATCAGGAGAACAGAAAGGCCCGCCGGGGTTTTGCGGGCCTCTCCTTCCAGAGCATGATGCCGAAAAGTGTGAACGGTTTTCGGACGACATCATGCTCTAACCCTTTAATTGAGAACAGGATTCAGATTTTAGGCCAACCAGGCCCGAAATCATCCTGTTCTGGGGCAGGCGATCGATCATCCCTTGATCGTCGCTTTACCTTCTTCGATGAGCCGGGCCGCCGCTTCGGCCGGCGAGGTCCGTTCGAAGGCGAGTTCGTCGCAGATCGGCCGCAGCACGCGCTGGTCGAACTGGGTCGCACCCATCGGCACTGGCGGCGGATATTCGCCGACCTGATCCTTGAGAAGATTGACGTATTTGACCGTTTCCTGCTCGGTCGGGTTCAGCTGCGGCAGAATGGCTTCCCGCACGGTCGGCGACATCGGCACGCCGCGCTCGACGCCGAGAATCTTGCCGGCCTCAATGTCGTTGACGAAGAAGTCGATAAATTTCGCCGCCGCTTCGCCGTTCTTCGTCGTGGCGCCGACACTCCAGATCAGCGCCGGGCGATAGTAGTGGCCCGAAGGCCCACCTTTCTTTTCGCGGGGCAGCATGGTGATGCCGAGCTTGTTCTTGATGATCAGCTGGTAGCCGATCATCTGGTTGGAATAGGCCATGCCGATGACCGACTTGCCGAGGCCAAGCGCATTGGTGTCGATGGTGTTTTGATCGAGCGTCTGGACGTCGGCAGCAACCGTGCCCCCCGCCTTGCGCAGCTTCTCCCAGTAATCGAACCATTCCGTGGCATCGTCGGCCGTGAAACCGAGCCCGACACCTTCCCTCGCAAAGAGGCTCTTGCCGCGCTGGCGCAGCCAGGCGTCGAACACGTAGGCGTAGCGGGCCGCATAGGGGCCTCCGCTCTTGCCGGAGGACTTGGCGAGTTCGACGGCGAGCTTGGCATATTCATCCCAGGTGAGATCAGGCGTCGGCAGCGGAATGCCTGCCTTTTCGAATTCGACCGTGTCGAAGAACATTGAGAAGGAGTTGAGGCCGAGGCCGACACCATAAAGTTTGCCGTCGATGGTGGTCAGTTTCAGCATGTCGGCGCCGAAGGACTGAACCTTCAATGCCGAAGGAACGAACTCGTCAAGCGGCATACAGGCGCCTCGCTTGGAATAGTCGGAGATCGTTCCCGGCTCGAGCTGGAAGACGTCGGCGATCGAGCGGCCGGCCATCTGCGTGGCGAGCTTCGTCCAATAGCCGTCGCCCGAGAGCGATTCACCGACGATCGTGACGCCGGGCGTCTTCGACTGGTAGAGTTTGGCGACGTCGAGCGTGCGCTTGGCGCGGTCATTGGACCCCCACCACATGGCGCGCAGCGACGTGTCCGCGGCAAAAGCCGGAATGGCGCTTCCCGCGCCGAAGGCCAGGCCGGCGGCAGCACCGGCTGAACCCATCAGGAATGAACGGCGGTTGACCTGCATGATATCCTCCTTTTCCCCATCTGCCCGCTGCCATCCTCCAACGGCGTCTGTCGGGCATTTCGCAAACAGACTACGCAAAAAAATAATTATTGCAAGAAGGAACGATAGTCTTGCAAATTTGCGTAATTTGCATAAGCTTTGCCCATGAACGATCAGAAAATCAGACGGCCGCGTCAGGCCGATATAGCCTCACTGGCCGGCGTTTCCGTCTCCACGGTGTCGCGCGTGCTCGCCAACGAGCCCGGCATCAGCGAAACCGTCCGTCGCCAGATCCTGAAGGTCGCCGCCGAGCACGGTTACCCGGTCAAGCCTGCGACCGAGGCCGTTGCCGGCGGATTGGCGCTGATCGCCAGTGACGGCGTCACGGGCGGCCTTAGCGTCTTTTACGAGGCGATCGTCGAGGGCCTGCGCGCCGGAGCCGCCGAAGCAGGCATGCCGTTCGAAGTCCGGATGGTCCGGGAGGATCGCATCACGCCGGACGCCGCGCGCGAGTACATGCAGGCCGCAGCGGCCGAAGGTCTCTTTCTCGTCGGCATCGATCCGAACGAGATGCTGCGCGACTGGCTGCAGGACACCATGGTGCCGACCGTGCTTGTCAATGGCATCGACCCCGGAATGCGTTTCGATGGGGTTTCGCCGGCTAATTTCTTCGGCGCCTACCAGGCGACCGGCCGGCTGACAAAGGCCGGCCATCGCCGCATCCTGCATTTGAGCGGCTCTCATCGCCAGACGATCCGTGAGCGTATCCGCGGTTTCGAGGCGGCGATTGCCGCTGTGCCTGGCGCCGAGGGTCGTTTCGTATCCATGACGCTGCAGGGAAGCGCCAGCCGCGAGGCCCATGAGCGCACGGCGGCGATCCTCGCCGAGGATGCCGGCTTCACCGCCGCCTTCTGCATGAACGATTTCATCGCCGTCGGCGTGCTCGAGGCCGTCACCGAAGCCGGTCTGCGGGTGCCGGAGGATTTTGCGATCGTCGGCTTCGATGATCTTCCCTGTGCGCTGATGACCAATCCGCAGCTTTCCACCATGCGCGTCGACCGCGCCGCCCTCGGGCGCGAGGCCGTCTCGCTGATGCTGTCCCGTTTCCGCGACGGGACGGCGCCGGCGCGCCACATCTGCCAGGCTGTCATTCCCGTTGCGGGAGGGACCGTTGTGAACGTCGAACCCCGTGAGTGATCCGATGACCTATGATCCCGCCAGCGCCAATCCGCTCGCCGGCAATCCGCTGGAAAGCCGCGCCGATATGAGCCGCGCCCTGCTTGATCTCTTCGATCCGCTGCTTGCCTGTTTTTCGAAAGGCAATGCCCGTGTCAGGCTGAGCGGTGCCGCCGCCCATTTCGACCGGGCGGCCGCTGATCTCGAAGGTTTCGCCCGCCCGCTCTGGGGATTGGCGCCGCTCGGCGCCGGCGGCGGCGACTTCGCCCATTGGCATCGTTTTGCCGAAGGCCTCGCAAACGGCACCGATCCCGCCCATCCCGAATATTGGGGAACGGTCAATGGCCGAGATCAGCGGATGGTCGAGCTTGCCGCTCTCGGTTTTGCCTTGGCGCTGGTGCCGGAAAAGATCTGGGAGCCGCTCGATGGGCGCGCCCGCAGCAATGTCATCGCCTATCTCAAGCACGCCAGACAGTTCGACTATGCCGACAACAATTGGAAATTCTTCCGGATTTTCGTCGACATCGCCCTCGATCGCCTCGGTGCCGATTTCGACCGCAGCCTGACGCGGCAATATCTGGAAGAGCTCGAAGGCTTTTATATCGGCGATGGCTGGTATCGTGACGGAAACGTGCGCCGCATCGACCACTACATCCCCTTCGCCATGCATTTTTACGGGCTGATCTATTCGAAACTCGTCGACGACGATTACGCCAGGCGCTACCGCGAACGGGCGATCCTTTTCGCCCGGGATTTCCGCCACTGGTTTGCCACCGATGGCGCGACGATCCCCTTCGGCCGCAGTCTGACCTACCGTTTTGCCTGTGCCGGCTTCTGGTCGGCGCTCGCCTTCGCCGATGTCGAGGCGCTGCCTTGGGGCGAGGTCAAGCATCTCTGCCTGCAGCATCTGCGCTGGTGGAGGGACAAGCCGATCGCCGACCGCGACGGCGTGCTGTCGATCGGTTTCGGCTATCCGAACCTCTTGATGTCGGAGAGCTATAATTCCGCCGGCTCGCCCTATTGGGCGTTCAAGGCCTTCCTGCCGCTGGCGATCGCCGAGGATCATCCCTTCTGGACCACTGAGGAAAAGGCGCCGGAGCAGACGCCAGCAGTCGTCCCGCAGCGCCATCCCGGCATGGTGATCATGCGGGCGGGCGGCGATGTCGTCGCACTGTCATCAGGCCAGGAAAACCTGCAGATGCGCTTCGGCACGGAAAAATACGCGAAATTTGCCTATTCCACCCGCTACGGCTTCAGCGTCGAATCCGATGAGCGCGGCTTTGCGCTCGCCGCTTTCGATTCGATGCTGGCGTTCAGCGAAGACGGCCTGCACTACCGCGTGCGTGAGACGAATGAGGAAGCCAAGCTCGCGGGTGATGTGCTGTACGCGAAATGGTCACCTTTCCCTGATGTCAGCGTCGAAAGCTGGCTGGCGCCCGCGGCCCCCTGGCATATCCGCCTCCACCGGATCAGGGCGGCCCGGCCGCTGAGGGTCGCCGAAGGCGGCTTTGCCATCGCCCGCCGGGATTTCGAACTGGACACGCTGTCGGCGTCGGATGGGGCTGCCTATGCGATCGGCGAAGCCGATTTCAGCGGCATTCTCGACTTGGGTTCGTCGGTCGAACGCGTCGGGCTGGCGCAGAAGGCCCAGCCCAACACCAATGTGATCGTCGCCAAGACCATCGTGCCGCAGCTGCGCGGCCAGATTCGGGCCGGCGAGACCATCTTGATGACGGCGGTGCTGGCGCTCGACGATCCCGCCGCCGTCGCGTCCGCCTGGACGCGGCCGCCGAAAGCGCCCGATATTGCGGCGCTGGAGGCGCTGGTGCGGGAAAAGGGCGTGACCGTCAGCGCCGTCGAAGCGCCGGGTCAGATGCCATGAACCGTCCGGCCATCGTCCTTGCCATGGAGCCGTCGCGCACGGAGCATGTCCTGCCCGATGCGATCCTGCGCCGGCTCGATACGATCGGCCGCCTGCTGGATCCCGAGCCGCTGCAGCGCCTCGACGACGCACGCGCAAGACGACTGCTTTCCGAAGCCGAAATCCTGATCACCGGTTGGGGCGCAGCCTATGTCGGGCCGGAGATTGCCGCTGTCGCGCCGCGGCTACGCCTCATCGTCCATGCGGCGGGCACGGTGAAGGGCATCATCGACGAGGCCATCTTCGACGCCGGCATAACAGTCAGCCATTCGGCCGAGGCCAATGCCGTGCCGGTCGCCGAATTCACCCTTGCCGCGATCCTCTTCGCCGGCAAGCGCGCCTTCCGGTTCCGCGACCTCTACGTCGCCGACCGCAACCGCGATCGCACCTATCCGATGCAGCGCGAGGCGATCGGCAACTATGGCCGCACCCTCGGCATTATCGGCGCCTCGCGCATCGGCCGGCGGGTGATCGAGCTGTTGAAACCCTTCGAATACAGGCTGCTGCTGTTCGATCCCATGGTCGATGCCGCCGAGGCAGCCGGGCTGGGAGCTGAAAAGGTCGAGCTCGACGAGTTGATGCGGCGCGCCGACATCGTTTCCCTGCACGCGCCGTCGCTGCCGTCGACGCAGCATATGATCGATGCATCAAGACTATCGCTGCTGAAGGACGGCGCGACGCTTATCAACACCGCGCGTGGCATCCTCATCGATGAGGCGGCCCTGCTTTCCGAGCTGAAAACCGGCCGCATCGACGCCGTCATCGATGTCACCGATCCGGAAATTCCGGAGGCGGGCTCGCTCTTCTACGATCTGCCGAATGTTTTCCTGACACCGCACATCGCCGGCGCCATCGGCCTGGAACGGGCGCGTCTCGGCGCGATGGCGGCCGATGAGGTCGAGCGTTTTACGACCGGCCGGCCATTGCTCTACCAGATCCGCCGCCAGGATCTCGAAAACATCGCCTGACGCATCCCGTCCAGGGACACGCGTCAGCGCGGCGTTCTCAATGAATTGGGCGAGCCGTCATTGGCAAGCTCGGGCATCAGCTCGGCGATGTCGACGACCTTGCCGGTGCGCGAGCTCGTCAGCGCGGCGATGCCGCAGAGCACCGACATGGCGCCCGCCCGTGTGCCGGCGCGCTGGCTGAGCCGATCTTCCATGTCAGGCTTGAAGATCATATTGCGCATCCGGTCGTCGCCGCCGTAATGGCCGCCGGTGAAATGCGGGACGATGATGCGCTCGACAGCTTCCTTCCCGTTCGGGAAATTGCGGATGAGAAGAATCGTGTCTTCCTTCGGCTCTTCCCAGGGCTGGGCCTCATACTGGCGAATTTCGATGCGCCCCTTGGTTCCGTTGAAGGCAAGGTGATGGCCTTCGATCGGCTGGAAGGTGTTCAGCGAATAGGAGACATGGACGTTGTTGCGGTAGCGCAGGCTGACCACCATCGTATCGGGAATGTCGATGTCTTCGCGGAAGACGCAGCCGTCGCGGAAATAACCGTCGATCTTCGAAGGCTCCTCGTAGAGCTGATCGAGGAACGGATCTTTTTCGAGATCGAGATAATAATCGCATTCATGCGCGTGCGGACAGAGCTTGCAGCGCGGCCCGCGGAACGGACCCTTGCGGCCGTAGTTCTGCAGATCGGCGAAGGAGGTGACGGCCTCGGGATCGCTGTCGAGATACCAGTTCAGAAGATCGAAATGGTGGGTGGCCTTGTGAACGAACAGGCTGCCGGAATTTTCCGTATAGGCATGCCAGCGGCGGAAGTAGTCGGCGCCGTGTTTAGTGTTGAGGTACCAGTGGAAGTCGACCGAGGTCACCCGGCCGATCTCGCCGGCATTGAGCAGTTCCTTGATCTTGGCGGCCGTCGGCGCATAGCGATAGTTGAAGGAGACGTCGACCCGGCGGCCGGTGCGCTTCTCGGCGTCGAGAATCCGGCGAATTTTCTCGATCGAGGTGGTCATCGGCTTTTCGGTGATGACGTCGATGCCGGACTCCAGCGCCCGCACGATGATATCGTCGTGCGTCTGGTCGGGTGTGCAGACGATGACCAGGTCCGGCTTCTGCTCGGCGAGCATGGAATCGATGTTTTCATAGAGCGGCGCGTTGCTGCCGATCATGTTGCGGGCGCGCTCGCCGCGCAGCGAATTCTTCTCGACGATGGCTGTGAGGTCGACATGTTCACGCCAGCCGGCCAGCAGATCCTTGCCCCACATGGTGGTGCCGCGGTTTCCGGTGCCGATCAGGGCAAAACGGCGTTTCTCCATCGATGATCCTCCTGCATGCGTGATGAAACGAATATTGAAACTTAGATCTGGCAGCAGCTCCGGAAGCGCTCGACGCAGGTGGCGATCACCTGGTCGGCCGGGCGTTTCCACCAGGTCTCGGCCGAAAAGATCTCCACCTCCTGCGCCCCGAAGAAGCCGGCCGCCTCGATCATCCGTCTTATGCCCTTGAGATCGATGACGCCATCGCCCATCATGCCGCGGTCGAGCAGCATGTCTTTGGTCGGCACCAGCCAGTCGCAGATGTGGTGGGCAAAGATCCGTTTCATGCGCCCGGCGCGAGCGATCTGGTTGGCAAGATCGGGGTCCCACCAGACATGGTAGACATCGATCGCGACGCCGACATCCTCGCCGAGCGGTTCGCACATGTCGAGCGCCTGAGCGAGCGTGTTCACGCAGGAGCGGTCGGCGGCATACATCGGATGCAGCGGCTCGATAGCGAGTTTTACGCCTGATGCCTGCGCATGCGGCAGCACGGCGGCAATGCCGTCGAACACCATCTGGCGGGCCGCGACGATATCCCTCGAAGCGCCCGGCAAGCCGCCGACGACCAGCACGAGGCAATCGGCGGAAAACGCGGCCGCTTCGTCGATGGCGCGCCTGTTGTCGTCGAGGTTCTTCTGCCAGTCGGCCTCGTTTGCCGCCGGAAAGAAGCCGCCGCGGCAGAGGCCGGTCAGCTTGATGCCGTTCGATTTGACGATGCGCACCGCCTCGTCGAGGCCGGCCTTGGCGACTTGGTCGCGCCAGGGCGCGATCGAGGTGATGCCGTGTTTCAGGCAGATATCGACCGCTTCGGCAAAGCCGCATTGCTCGCGGATCGTCGCCAGATTGATCGAAAGTCCTTCGACCTGCATGTCATTCTCCTCCCATCGCCATGCCTGAGATCAGTGAACGCCGTGGACGGCCAGCACTTGCTTCATGCGCGCCGTTGCGAGTTCCGGATCGGTTAGAACCCGCGCCTTGTCGGCCAGACGGAAGAGTTCAACCAGATGCGTGAGCGAGCGCGTGCTCTGCTGGCCGCCGACCATGACGAAATGGTCCTGCAGGCCGTTGAGATAGGCGAGGAAAACGACGCCGGTCTTGTAGAAGCGGGTCGGTGCTTTGAAGATGTGGCGCGACAGCGGCACGGTCGGCTCAAGCAGATCGAAGAATTCATGATTGCTCTTGCGGCCGAGCGCGTCGAGCGCAGCCGAGGCTGCCGGCGCGATCGCATCGAAAATGCCGAGCAGCGCGTCGGAATGGCCCTCTTCGTCGCCGGCGATCAGTTCGGCATAGTTGAAGTCGTCGCCGGTATACATGCGCACGCCCTTCGGCAGCCGGCGGCGCATCGTCACTTCCTTCTCCTTCGACAGCAGAGAGATCTTGATGCCATCGACCTTTCCGGCATTGGCCTCGATCACCTCGAGGCAGGTCTCCATCGCTTTCAGATGGTCGTCATTGCCCCAGTAACCCTGAAGCGCCGGATCGAACATTTCGCCGAGCCAGTGGATGATGACCGGCTCCTTGACCTGGCGAAGGATGCGGTCATAGACCCTGCCGTAATCGTCCGGCCCCTTGGAGGCGACGGCAAGCGCCCGGCTCGCCATCAGGATGATGCGCCCGCCGGCCGCCTCCACCGTTTCGATCTGCTCTTCGTAGGCCTTGATGATGGTGTCGATGGTTACCTCAGGGCCGGGGATCAGGTGGTCGGTGCCGGCGCCGCAGGCAATCAATGCATCTTTGCGGTCGGCCGCTTCGCGAAGCGCCCGGCGGATGAGGTCACGCGCTTCCGGCCAGCCGAGGCCCATGCCGCGCTGCGCCGTATCCATGGCTTCGGCGACCCCGAGACCGAGATCCCAGAGCCGGTGGCGGAAGGCGAGCGTCCGCTCCCAGTCGATCGCCGGCGTCAGCCAGGGGTCGTTGTCGACGAGCGGATCGGCGACGACATGGGCGGCTGCAAAGGCAATGCGCGGAAAGGCCTTGGCGTCACGCTTCTTCAGTTCGATCGGCGCGCCGGTCAGCGTATAGGGGACAATCTTGCCGTCGAGGGGGAGATTGATCGTCGTCACGGCTCAGAACTCCAGTACGGGAACGTCGAGCCAGCGGCGCTCGGCCCAGGATTTCAGGCCGAGTTCGGCCAGCTGCACGCCCTTGGCGCCGGCTTCCAGCCCATAGGGCCACGGCGCATCTTCGACGACATGGCGGATGAACATTTCCCACTGCGCCTTGAAGCCGTTGTCGAAGGCCTGGGTATCCGGGACCTCGTCCCAGGTCTTGTAGAAGTCGATCGTCTGCGGCTGGTCGGGGTTCCACACCGGCTTCGGCGTGTTGACGCGGTGCTGGCTCCAGCATTTCGTCAGGCCGGCGACGGCCGAACCATGCGTGCCGTCGACCTGGAAGGTGACGAGATCGTCGCGGCGCACGCGCACCGCCCAGGAGGAATTGACCTGCGCGATCACGCCGCCTTCGAGTTCGAAGGTGGCATAGGCCGCATCGTCGGTGTCGCAGTCATAGGGCTTGCCCTGCTCGTCGATGCGGCGCGGAATATGCGTGGCGCCGAGGCAGGAGACGGCCTTGACCTCGCCGAACAGATTGTCGAGCACGTAGCGCCAGTGGCAGAGCATGTCGAGGATGATGCCGCCGCCGTCGCCCTTGCGGTAGTTCCAGGAGGGGCGCTGCGCCGGCACGCCCCAATCGCCTTCGAACACCCAGTAGCCGAATTCGCCGCGCACCGAGAGGATTTTGCCGAAGAAACCGGAATCCTTGAGCAGCGCCAGCTTGCGCAGGCCCGGCAGGAAGAGCTTGTCCTGCACGACGCCATGCTTGAGGCCGGAGCGGCGCGCCTTGCGGGCGAGATCGATCGCCACCTGCAGATCGTCGGAAATCGGCTTTTCGCAATAGACGTGCTTGCCGGCGTCGAGTGCCCTGGACAGAAGCTCGGCGCGCATCAGCGTCGTGCCGGCGTCGAAGAAGATCGTGTCGTCGGGATTGGCGAGCGCGGCATCGAGATCGGTCGACCAGCGCTTGATGTTGTGCTTCTTCGCCAGCTCTTCCATCTTGGCGCCATTGCGGCCGACAATGATCGGGTCGATTTCGAGTTTCTCGCCCGATTTCAGCGTGATGCCGCCTTGGTCGCGGAAGGCCAGAATCGACCGCACCAGGTGCTGGTTGTAACCCATGCGGCCGGTGACGCCGTGCAAGATGATCCCCAAGCGTGCCATGTTTTCCTCCCTGCAATCTTTTCGGCGGGAGCGGGCATGTCAGCCCGGCCCTCCCAAGCCAGTAACTAAACAGTTACTTGATGACAGAAGAGCGGCGAGCCTGTCAAGAGTCGAATCTGACTTTCGAGACTCAGCGCTTGATCGAGGCGAGCGTGACGTGGACGATATGGCTTTCCCAGGCATTGAGATTGGCCGGCTCGATCAGGTCGCGGCCGAAGATCGTCGAAAGCGTGTACTGGTTGGAGAGATAGAAATAGCCGAGCGAGGCGATCGTCAGGTAGACGTGCAGCGGATCGGCCGTCTCGACGAAGACGCCTTGTTTCTTCCCCTGCTCAAGCACCTCGGATAGCTCGCCGATCAGATGCGAATGCAGTTCCTTGAGCCGGACGGACTGGCGCAGCCACCGGGCGCGATGCAGGTTTTCCGTGCCGAGCAGGCTCAGGAATTCCGGGTGCTGGAGGAAATAGCGCCAGGTGAAAAGCGCCAGCTCGCCGATGCCTTCCTCCGGGCTGCGGTCGCCGATATGCAGCGCCCGCTCGGCCGTGCGGATGCCGACATAGGCTTCCTCGAGCACTTTCAGGTAGAGCTGCTCCTTGTCGCCGAAATAATGATAGAGCATGCGCTTGTTGGTGCCGGCCCGTTCGGCGATGGCGTCGACGCGGGCGCCGCCCATGCCGTTTTCGGCGAATTCCCGGGTCGCCGCTTCGAGGATCGCGGCGCGTGTCCGCTCCGGATCCCGTTGCGCCGTCCGTTCCGTAGACGGTCGCCGCGTCTGTTTCTTGTCCCTGCTTCCCCCGCTGTCGTTCATCGCTCCACCCCCGTCGTCATATGTTGCGCTCATAAGCCTTCGGTGCGAAATTGTAAAAACCGAATTTGGAAGGGCGGCCCGCTGGAACGGATGCTGAAAGCATGATGTCGCCGAAAACCGCCGACGCTTTCAACATCATGCTCTGACCGACACCGCTTGACAGGCTTGCCGCTTTGCTCGTAGCTTGTAACCAATTAGTTATTTGCGCAAGCAAAACTAAATCGGAAGCGTGTGGAGGCGCTTCCCTTTGGAGGAGGAAAAAATGACTCTACGTGTTAGCAGACGTAATTTCGTGGCCGGAAGCGCAGCGCTTCTGTCGCTCTCGGCGCTCGGCACCAGCGCCTTGGCAGAGGAAACGCGCTTGCGTCTCCTGTGGTGGGGCTCGCAGCCGCGCGCCGACCGCACCAACAAGGTGTCGGAGCTTTACAAGACAAAGAATGCCGGCACTTCCATCACCGGTGAGTTTCTCGGCTGGGCAGATTACTGGCCGCGTCTTGCCACCCAGGTCGCCGGCCGCAATGCCCCAGACATTATCCAGATGGACTACCGCTACATCGTCGAATATGCCCGGCGCGGCGCGCTTGCCCCCCTTGAATCCTATATGCCGTCGAAGCTGCAGCTTGATGATTTCGATCCGGCGCAGATCGAAGGTGGTAAGGTTGATGGCCATTTTTACGGCGTCAGCCTTGGCGCCAACTCGGCCGCAACCGTATTGAACAGCGCGGCCTTCAAGGAAGCCGGCATCGACATGCCGACGCAGAAGACCACGTGGGAGGAGTTCGGCAAGATCGGCGCCGAGATGACCAAGGCCGGCAAGCGCAAGGGCTATTTCGGCTTTGCCGACGGCAGCGGTGTCGAACCGGCGCTCGAAAACTATCTCCGCCAGCGCGGAAAGGCGCTCTACACGGCAGATGCCAAGATCGCTTTCGGTGCTGAGGAAGCGACGGAATGGTTCGACATGTGGGCCAAGTTCCGCGAAGCTGGCGCCTGCGTGACGCCGGATATCCAGGCTCTTTACAAGGATACGATCGATACCAGCCCCCTTACCCTCGGCAAGGCTGCTTGCGATTACGCGCATAGCAACCAGTTCGTCGGCTATCAGGCCATGGTCAAGGACAAGCTGGCTCTGACCAACTACATGCGCATCACGCCGGATTCGAAGGGCGGCCATTACCGCAAACCGTCGATGTTCTTCTCCGTCTCGGCGCAGTCGAAAGTGATGGATCAGGCGGTCGATTACATCAATTTCTTCGTCAAGAACCCCGATGCCGCGATGATCCTCGACGTCGAGCGCGGCATTCCGGAATCGAAGGCGATGCGCGATGTCGTCGCAACCAAGCTCGACGAAACGGGCAAGGTGCCGCTCGACTATGTCGCAGGCCTCGGTGATCTGGCCGGCCCGCTGCCGCCCCCGCCGCCGACCGGCGCGGGGGAAAGCACGCTCATTCTGCGCAACATCGCCGAGCAGATCGCCTTTGGACAGATCTCTCCTGCTGACGGCGGCAAACAGCTTGTCGACGGCATCACGCAGATTCTCGCACGAGGCTGATCCCGTATGAGCAATGCGATGCGCACGCCCGCAGGGGCCATACCAGTGGAAAGGTATCAGGGGGCCGTGGCCGAGGGACGCTTCCGGCGTCTCTGGAACGCCAATGCGCCCGGCTATCTCTTCCTCCTGCCGTGGCTCATCGGCTTTTTCGGGCTGACGCTCGGGCCGGCCCTGATTTCGCTCTACCTCTCCTTCACCGACTTCGACATGCTGCGGTCGCCGAGTTGGGTGGGAACGGCGAATTACGTGCGCATCGCCACGGCGGATCCGAAATTCTCGGCCGCCATGCACGTCACCCTGACCTATGTCGTCTTCTCGGTGCCGTTCAAGCTGACCTTCGCCCTGCTGGTCGCCATGGCGTTGAACCGCGGTCTGCGCGGGCTGCCGATTTATCGCGCCATCTTCTACCTGCCGTCGCTGCTCGGCGGCAGCGTGGCGATCGCCGTGCTGTGGCGTCAGCTTTTCGCCAGCGACGGTCTCGTCAATGCCGCGCTCTTGCATTTCGGCATCGAAGGCCCGAGCTGGATCTCGCATCCGAACTATTCGATCTACACGCTGGTGGCGCTGTCGGTCTGGCAGTTCGGCTCGCCGATGATCATCTTTCTCGCCGGGCTGCGTCAGATTCCGCAGGACATGTATGAGGCAGCAAGCCTCGACGGCGCCTCGAAATTCCGGCAATTCCACAAGATCACGCTGCCGCTGCTGACGCCGGTGATCTTCTTCAACGCCGTCGTCCAGACGATCGAAGCCTTCAAGGCCTTCACGCCGGCCTTCATCATATCGGGCGGCACGGGCGGGCCGATCAATTCGACGCTGTTCTACACGCTCTACCTCTATCAGGAAGCCTTCGGCAATTTCCGCATGGGCTACGCCTCGGCGCTCGCCTGGATCCTGGTGGTGATCATCGCAATCTTCACCGCCTTCTCCTTCCTGACCTCGCGTTATTGGGTGCATTACGATGACTGAGATGACCGCTTCCGTCACTGCGGCCAGGCCGCCATCGGACATTACCAAACGCAGCCTGCCGGCATCGCTCATCATCCACGCCCTGCTGATCGCCGCTTCGCTTTTGATGCTCTATCCGCTGTTGTGGATGGTCTCGGCATCGGTTCGACCGGAAAACGAGATCTTCTCGTCGACCTCGCTGATCCCGTCCGCGGTCGATTTCTCGTCTTATGTCCGCGGCTGGACCGGTCTCGATGTCAGCTTCGGCCGCTTCTTCTGGAATTCACTCGTCATCTCGCTGCTGGTCGTGACCGGCAATGTCATCGCCTGTTCGCTGACGGCCTACGCCTTTGCGCGGCTGCGTTTTGCCGGCCGGAATTTCTGGTTCGCGATCATGCTCGGCACGCTGATGATCCCCTATCACGTGACGCTGATCCCACAATATGTGCTGTTCCTCGATCTCGGCTGGGTCAACACCATCCTGCCGCTTGTCGTGCCGAAGTTCCTGGCAAGCGACGCCTTTTTCATCTTCCTGATGGTGCAGTTCTTCCGCGGCATCCCGCGCGAACTCGACGAGGCGGCGATGATGGACGGCTGCAGCGCCTGGCGCATCTATTGGAAGATCATGCTGCCGCTGTCGCTGCCGGTGCTGGCAACCGCCGCCATCTTCTCTTTCATTTGGACCTGGGACGATTTCTTCGGGCCGCTGATCTACCTGAACGACATGAACACCTATACGATCCAGCTCGGCCTGCGCACCTTCGTGGATTCGACCAGCGCCTCGGATTGGGGCGGTCTCTTCGCCATGTCGACTTTGACGCTCGTGCCGGTCTTCTTCTTCTTCCTGTTCTTCCAGCGCCTGCTGATCGAGGGCATCGCTACGACGGGCATGAAACGCTAATGGCGGTCACGGGAAGCAGTGACATGAGCGTTAAAACGGTTGCGATCGTCGGTTGCGGCATCGGCCGCTCCCACATTGTCGAGGGCTATCTGCCGCATGCCGACAAGTTCAAGGTCGTGGCGATCTGCGATTTGAACGGAGAGCGCCTGCAGGCGGTCGGCGACGAGTTCGGCATCGAACGGCGCACCACCTCTTTTGCCGAGCTGCTTGCCGACGAAACGATCGACATCATTGACATCTGCACCCCGCCCGGGGTGCATCTGGAGCAGGTGGTGGCTGCCCTTGCCGCCGGGAAACATGTCGTTTGCGAAAAGCCGCTGACCGGCTCGCTTGCCGCCGTCGATACCATCATGGCAGCGGAGAAAGCCGCCAAAGGCGTGCTGATGCCGATCTTCCAGTATCGCTACGGCGACGGCATCCAGAAGGCCAAGCGGATCATCGACGCCGGTATTGCCGGCAAAGCCTATACGGCTTCGGTCGAAACCTTCTGGCTGCGCAAACCCGAATATTATGCCGTGCCGTGGCGCGGCAAATGGGCCACCGAACTCGGCGGCGTGCTCGTCACCCATGCGCTGCATCTGCACGACATGATGATGCATCTGATGGGTCCGGCGGCCAGGGTCTTCGGCCGCGTCGCCACCCGCGTCAACGATATCGAGGTCGAAGATTGCGCCTCCGTCAGCCTGCTGATGGAAAGCGGCGCCTTCGTCTCGCTGTCCTGCACGCTGGGTTCGCAGGAACAGTTGAGCCGGCTGAGGCTGCACTTCGAGAATGTCACTTTCGAAAGCAGCCATGAGCCCTACACACCAGGCAAGGATCCCTGGAAGATTATTGCCGCCAATGACGACATCAGGGAGAAGATCAACCGGGTGATTGCCGACTGGCAGCCGGTCGCGCCGCGGTTCACCACCCAGATGGGCCAGTTCCACGCCTTCCTCAGCGGTCAGGGGCCGCTGCCGGTGACGACGGTGGATGCGCGCCGCGCGCTGGAACTCGTCACCGCCATCTACCAGTCTTCCGACAGCGGCGCTGAAGTACCGCTGCCGGTCGGTCCCGATAGTCCGAAATACGCCGATTGGCGCGCAAGAACCAGGTAACCGGCCAAAGTGACCGGCAAGAGAGGGGTTTGAGACGATGGCAACCAGTGTCGTTCTTCAGAAGGTCGAGAAGCGCTACGGCGCGATGGATGTGATCCACGGCATAGACCTGACGATCGATCCCGGCGAATTCGTCGTTTTCGTCGGTCCCTCGGGCTGCGGAAAATCGACCCTTCTGCGCATGATCGCCGGTCTCGAGGAAATATCGGGCGGCGGGCTGCTGCTGGACAACGAGCGCATGAACGAGGTGGCGCCCGCCAAGCGCGGCATCGCCATGGTCTTCCAGTCCTATGCGCTCTATCCGCATATGTCGGTCTACAAGAACCTCGCCTTCGGCCTGGAGACGGCGGGTTACAAAAAGGCGGACATCCAGCCGAAGGTCAAACGCGCCGCCGAAATTCTGCAGATCGAGAAGCTCCTGGAGCGCAAGCCGAAGGCGCTCTCGGGCGGTCAGCGCCAGCGCGTGGCCATTGGTCGCGCCATCGTGCGCGAGCCGCGCATCTTCTTGTTCGACGAACCGCTGTCGAATCTCGATGCCGAACTGCGCGTGCAGATGCGCGTCGAGATTTCCCGCCTGCACCGGCAGCTCGGCAACACCATGATCTACGTCACCCATGACCAGGTCGAAGCGATGACGATGGCCGACAAGATCGTGGTGCTCAACTCCGGCCGCATCGAGCAGGTCGGCGCGCCGCTCGACCTCTACAACAACCCGGCCAACCGCTTCGTCGCCGGCTTTATCGGCAGCCCGAAGATGAATTTTCTCAAGGCCCGCATCGAGGAGGTCGGCGAGACGGAAACCAGCATTCATGTCTGCGGCAATTCCGTCCGCCTGCCGCGCCGGCTGAAAAGTGAGCCCGGCGAGGCCGTCACCTTCGGCATCCGCCCCGAGCATCTCTCCCTCACGCAGGGCGCCATCACGCTTTCGACCGTTAATGTCGATCTCGTCGAGAATCTCGGCGGCGCCACCATGCTCTACACGACGACGCCGGATGGTCAGCTGCTGACGATCGCCCTCGACGGTCAGCAGAAGGTCGAGCCTGGCGCCAATGTGCAGGCCTTGTTCGATCCGGCCCGCTGCCACGTCTTCGACGCTGCCGGCAAGACGATCTGACCCTGCAGCGCCCGTTGCGCGTCCGGAAGGACGCGCCGCTGCTTGACAGCCTATCCCGCTCTGCCCCATCATTTTGCCAGCGCCGCAAGGGGGATAGCATGACGCCTGAGGATAGGATTCATGCGCTTGGCATCTGGCAGGGTCCGATTGAAATTTCGCCGATATCTGGCGGCATCACCAACAGGAACTATCTGGTCAGCGATGCCGTCGCGCGCTGCGTGGTGAGACTCGGCGCCGATATTCCAATCCACCACATCCTCAGACAGAACGAGCTTGCCGCAAGCCGCGCGGCGCATGCCGCCGGCCTGTCGCCTGCCGTCATCCACCATTCGCCCGGCGTGCTGGTGCTCGACTATATCGAGGCGCGGACGCTGTCGCCGGAGGATATCAGGACGCCTGACATGCTCGCCCGGGTCGTGCCGCTGGTGCGCGCCTGCCACCATGACATCGCGCGGCATTTCCGCGGCCCGGCGATGATCTTCTGGGTCTTCCACGTCATCCGCGACTATGCCGCCAGTCTGAAGGAATCGGGCAGCCCTCACCTTCCGCTGCTGCCGGCGTTGATCGCCAAGGCCGAGAGGCTGGAAGCAGCGGCAGCCCCGTTCGAGATCGCCTTCGGCCATAACGATCTGCTGGCCGCCAATTTTCTCGATGACGGCAAGCGGCTCTGGCTGATCGACTGGGATTATGCCGGCTTCAACACGCCGCTATTCGATCTCGGCGGATTGGCTTCCAACAACGAGTTCTCGCAAGCTACCGAGCAGATGATGCTCGAGACCTATTTCGACCGGCCACTGACCGCTGAGCTCAGCTGCCGCTACGGCGCGATGAAATGCGCCTCGCTGCTGCGTGAGACGCTGTGGAGCATGATTTCGGAAATCCATTCCACCATCCAATTCGACTATGCCGCCTATACCGCCGAAAATCTCGGGCGCTTCGAACGCGCCTATCAGGCCTTTGAACAGGAAAGATAAATGACGAAACAACTACCGAAGACGGCAAAAGCCGTGGTCATCGGCGGCGGCATCATCGGCTGCTCGACAGCCTATCATCTCGGCAAGCTCGGCTGGACCGATACTGTTCTCCTGGAGCGCAAGAAGCTGACGTCGGGCACCACCTTCCATGCCGCCGGCCTCGTCGGCCAGCTGCGCAGCAGCGCCAACATCACCCAGCTGCTCGGTTATTCAGTCGATCTCTACAAGCGGCTGGAAGAG
Organism: Rhizobium phaseoli; assembly: GCF_001664385.1. Taxonomy (NCBI): domain Bacteria; kingdom Pseudomonadati; phylum Pseudomonadota; class Alphaproteobacteria; order Hyphomicrobiales; family Rhizobiaceae; genus Rhizobium; species Rhizobium phaseoli. The sequence continues at coordinate 98,882 of NZ_CP013532.1, forward strand.
GAAACCGGCCTCGGCACCGGCTGGAAAATGAATGGCGGCCTGCGGCTTGCCTGCAACGAGGAGCGCTGGACGGAGGTCAAGCGTCAGGCAACGACGGCGCAGTCCTTCGGCCTCGAAATGCAGTTGCTGACGCCGCAGGAGGCTTTCGATCTCTGGCCGCTGATGACGATAGACGACCTCGTCGGCGCCGCCTTCCTTCCCACAGACGGCCAGGCCAATCCCTCCGACATCACCCAGGCGCTTGCGAAGGGCGCCCGCATGGCGGGCGTTTCGATCTTCGAGGATACCGAAGTTCTCGATCTCGACATCGACAAGGGCAGGATCCGCGCCGTCATTACCGCTGAGGGCCGTATCGAATGCGAGCGCGTCGTCGTCTGCGCCGGCCAATGGACGCGCGCCTTCGCTGCCCGTTTCGGCGTCAACGTGCCGCTGGTCTCGGTGGAGCATCAATATATCATCACCGAATCTTTCGGTGTGCCTTCCAACCTGCCGACCCTGCGCGATCCCGATCGCCTGACCTATTACAAGGAGGAGGTCGGCGGCATCGTCATGGGCGGTTATGAGCCCAATCCAATTCCCTGGGCGGAGAAAGCCATCCCCGAAGGTTTCCACTACACACTGCTGGACAGCAATTTCGACCATTTCGAGCAGATCATGGAACAGGCGCTCGGCCGCGTTCCGGCGCTGGAGAATGTCGGCGTCAAGCAGCTGCTGAACGGCCCTGAAAGTTTCACGCCGGATGGCAACTTCATTCTCGGCGAGGCGCCGGAGCTGAAGAACTTCTTCGTCGGCGCCGGTTTCAACGCCTTCGGGATCGCTTCGGCCGGCGGCGCCGGCATGGCGCTCGCCGAATGGGTGACGAAGGGCGAGCCGCCCTATGATCTCTGGCCAGTCGATATCCGCCGTTTCGGCCGTCCGCACTTCGATACCGACTGGGTGCGCACCCGCACGCTCGAAGCCTATGGCAAACACTACACCATGGCCTGGCCGTTCGAGGAGCATTCGAGCGGCCGCCCCTGCCGCAAATCGCCGCTCTACGACCGGCTGAAAGCGCAGGGCGCCTGTTTCGGCGAAAAGCTCGGCTGGGAGCGGCCGAACTGGTTTGCCGATCTCTTCGCCAATGAGGAGCCGAAGGATATCTACAGCTACGGCAGGCAGAACTGGTTCGACGCTGTCGGCCGCGAGCACAAGGCAGTGCGCGAGGCGGCCGTCATCTTCGACCAGACCTCCTTCGCCAAATTTGTGCTGAAGGGCAGCGATGCCGAGGCGGCCCTCTCCTGGATCGCCGCCAATGATGTCGCAAGGCCTGTCGGGTCGCTCATCTACACGCAGATGCTGAACGACAAGGGCGGCATCGAATGTGACCTGACCGTCGCCCGCATCGCCGAGAACGAATATTACATCGTCACCGGCACCGGTTTCGCCACCCACGATTTCGATTGGATCGCCCGCAATATTCCGGCGGAGATGCATGCCGAACTGATCGACGTCACCTCGGCCTATTCCGTGCTGTCGCTGATGGGACCGAATGCACGCGCGGTGCTGGAGAAAGTGACCGGCAGTGACGTCTCGAATACGGCCATCCCCTTCGGCCAGGTCAAAACCATCGGCATATCGGGTTGCCCGGTGCGGGCCTTGCGCATCACCTATGTCGGCGAGCTCGGCTACGAACTGCATGTTCCCATTGAATATGCGACCGCGGTCTACGACGCGTTGATGGCATCGGGCGGTGAGCTCGGGCTTGTCAATGCCGGCTACCGCGCCATCGAAAGCTGCCGCCTGGAGAAGGGCTATCGCGCCTGGGGCTCCGATATCGGCCCCGACCACACACCTGTTGAGGCCGGCCTTGGCTGGGCGGTGAAGATCAGGAAGAACATCCCCTTCCGCGGCCGCGAGGCGATCGAACGCCAGCTTGCGGGCGGGGTGAAGAAGCGCCTTGCCTGCTTCGTGCCCGACGATCCCGATATCGTGCTGCTCGGCCGCGAAACCATCTATCGCAACGGCAAACGCGTCGGCTGGCTGTCGAGCGGCGGCTTCGGCTACACGCTCGGCAAACCGATCGGCTACGGTTATGTCCGCAATGCCGACGGCGTGACGGAGGATTTCATCCTCTCCGGCAGCTATGAGCTCGACGTCGCCAGGGAACGCATCCCCTGCAAGGTGTCGCTGGCGCCGCTCTATGATCCTGATATGGCGCGGGTGAAGGCGTGACCATGTGGCGTGGGTTTACGCCTCCGCGTCAAAGCGGACCGTCGCGGCTTGGCTCCCTCTTCTCCCCAGCGGGGAGAAGGTGGCCCGAAGGGTCGGATGAGGGGGCCACATGGCACACCATTCATTGCCCTTCGCTTGCGCTCAGCGCATTCGCGGCTTCGCCGCTCACCCCCTCATCTGCCTGCCGGCATCTACTCCCCGCCGGGGAGAAGGGAACTGTAGCACGCGCCTTGCCATCTCTCCCCAAGTAAGAGCAAGGCGTGTCGGAGGAAAGAGAGAAACCTCAAAACAGCGGCAACCGATCGTCCTGGATCAGGATTTCCAGCTTGTCCGACACATCCTGCGCCCACGCCCGATGTTCCGTCAAAGTCTTCGGGAAAAGGCCGGGCAGGGTGAAAAGCGCCGCCGAAATCGCCGGACCCGTGCGTGGAACATCGGCGATCAGCGCTTCGATTTCCGCGGCTCGGGGATCGCGCAGCTCGTAGCGCTCGCCATTGCCGTGTTCGCCGATCGCATAGCGCATCCAGGCCGCCACGGCGATTGCATAGGTTTCCGCCCTGTCGCCATGCGCCAGCGCCTCGCATGCTGGTTCCAGCAGCCGCTGCGGCAGCTTCTGCGTGCCGTCCATGGCGATCTGATAGGTGCGATGCGCGATTGCCTTGTTTGCAAAGCGCGCTATCAATTCATTGGCATAGTCATCGAGGTTGATGCCGGGCACCGGATCGAGCGTCCTCGCCGCTGCATGCATGTGGCGATAGGCCAGCGCCGCCAGGGCGGCATCGTCCATCACATCGCGGATGAATTCATAGCCGCCGATATAACCGAGATAAGCGAGCAGCGAATGGGCGCCGTTCAACATCCGGAGCTTCATCTTTTCATAGGCCGAGACGTCTTCGACCATCAGCGCGCCGCGCACCTTTTCCCAGGCCGGCCGGCCATTGGCGAAGTGGTCCTCGATCACCCATTGCGTAAAGGGCTCGGTCTCGATCGCCGCCATATCCGTGCGGCCCGTCAGCCGCGCGGCATCGGCATAGGTCGCGTCGGTGCTCGCCGGCGTGATGCGGTCGACCATCGTCGAGGGGAAGGGCACATTCGCTTCGATCCAGCGATGCAGATCGGCATCGATGCGGGAGGTGAATTCGAGCACCAGGCGCTTCAGCACGGCGCCGTTGCTCGGCAGGTTGTCGCAGCTGAGCGGCGTAAACGGGGCGATGCCCTTCTGCCGGCGGCGCGCAAGGCCTTCGACGAGGTAGCCGATGACGCCGCGCGGCGCATGCCGGTTGGCGAGGTCGGCGACGATATCGGGGTGTTTCAGGTCGAGGCCGCCGGTTGCCGGATCGAAACCATAGGCTTTTTCCGTCACTGTCATGCTGACGATGCGGATCGCGGGATCTTCGAGCCGCCCCAGCAGCCCGGCCGGATCGCGCGGCGCCACATGCGCCTTCAGGATCGAGCCGATCACTTCGGCCGTCGTGCCCGAGGTGTCGCGGATCAGCGTCGTATAAAGCCCGTCCTGGGCACTCAGATTGTCGGCCACATCGGGCGTGCGCAGGCTCGCCACCTCGATGCCCCAGTCGCCGCCGGCGGCGGTAAGCGCGCCATCGGTGAACGGCGCAAAATGGGCGCGAAAAAAGGCGCCGGGGCCCAGATGCAGGATGCCGCTTTTCAGCTGGCTTCGGTCATAGGCGGGAAGCTTCGCCGTCGGGGCGAGGCCGGAAAGGGTCTGCAGTCGTTCGGTCACAGCTTATAGGCCTTCTTCGCGTTGCCATAGGAGAGTTCGCCGGCAACGATCTCGGCGTCCCTCTTGGAAATCCGGTGCTCGGCCGCGAGCGCGGCGAGGAAGCGGCAGACTTCGCGGCGCCAGACATCATGGCGCGCCGGGATCGAAAGCAGCGCCCGCGTATCGTCGTTGAAGCCCGCCATATTGGCGAAGCCGGCCGTTTCCACCACCTGGTCGAGATAGCGGCGAATACCGAGCGGGCTGTCGTGGAACCACCAAGGTGGACCGATCATCAGGCAGGGCCAATGGCCGGCCATCGGCGCGAGTTCCCGGGCATAGGTCGTCTCGTCGAGGGTGAAGAGCAGCACCCGCAGCCCTGGAGCATGGCCATACTTGGAGAGCAGCGCATTCAGGCCGCCGACCCAGTCCGTCCGCGTCGGGATATCGGCGCCCATATTCGGGCCGCGGGTCGCAAAAAGCCCGCTGTCGGTATTGCGCCGCGAGCCGGCATGAATCTGCATGACCATGCCGTCCTCGGCCGAAAGCCCGGCCATCTCCGTCATCATCTGGCCGCGGAAAAGCTCTGCCTCGGCAGCCGAAAGCGGGCCGTTCAATGCCCTGTCGAGCAACGCCTGTTTTTCCGCAAGCGGCAGATCGGCGGTCAAGGCGCTCGGTACGCCGTGATCGGTCGCGGTGGCGCCGAACTGGCGGAAATAGGCGCGCCGGCGCCGATGCGCCTCGATCAAGCCCTCCCAGCGCGTCACGTCAGCGCCGGTGATCTCTCCGAATTTTATGAGATTGTCGCGGAAGCCGACAGAGTCGGGGTCGGTGACGCTGTCCGGCCGGTAGGTGGTGCGCACCTTGCCGATCCAGCCGTCGGCGGCCATCTTCTGGTGGTGCGCCAACGAATCGAGCGCGCCCTCAGTCGTCGCGATCGTTTCGATGCCGAATCGCTGATGCAGCGCTCGCGGCCGGAATTCCGGACGGGCAAGCTGGGCATTGATGTGATCGTAGAGCGCATCGGCATTGTTAGGTGTCAGCGGCTCGGTGCAGCCGAGCACGGCCGACATGGCGTGGTCGACCCAAAGGCTCGACGGCGTTCCGCGGAAAAGATGGTAATGCCTGGCAAAGGTCTGCCAGATCGCGCGGCCTGCAGCCACCGGCTTGCCGTCGAGCCGCGGCACGCCGAGCGCGTCCAGGGGAACGCCGACGCTGTGCAGCATCCGGAAGAGATAATGATCGGGAATGACCAGCAGCGAAGCCGCATCTTCGAAGGGTTTGTCGTCGGCGAACCAGGACGGTTCGGTATGCCCGTGCGGGCTGACGATCGGAAGATTGCGCACCGTCTCGTAGAGGTCGCGCGCAATGGTCCGTGTTGCCGGGTCGGCCGGAAAGAGCCGGTCCGGATGAAGAAAGCCGTTTCCTGCATCCATCAGTATTCCTCCCTGATGGGAAAGGGCCTATCCCACAACACAGGGCACGGCAAGGTCTTTTAGTAACCAAACGGTTCAGTTTTGCGCGCGGTTGCGCCGGCCATCGAAAACATTGACGAGGTGGCCTATTTCCGCTTTGGGAGAACCATCTGTTCTGCCGGTGTCGGCAAAGGAGGTTCGATGTCCGACGAGACCAACCGCATCACCCGGCTGGAGGAAATGCTGGCCTATCAGGCAAAGACGATTGAGGAGCTTTCCGATCAGCTGGCCGAACAATGGAAGATCGTCGAGCAGATGCGCACCAAGCTCGACCGGCTGACTGAACGCTTCCTGTCGCTGGAGGAGCAGTCGCTGGAAGCCCCGGCAATTACCCGGCCGCCGCATTATTGACGGCACGCGGCATTCGGCCGCGTGCCTGGTTCCGTGTGACGGCGGATCAGACGCCGCCGATGCAGAGATATTTCAGTTCCAGATAATCGTCGGCGCCGTGGCGTGAGCCCTCGCGGCCGAGGCCGGATTGCTTGATGCCGCCGAAGGGCGCGGTCTCGGAGGACATGATGCCGGTATTGATGCCGATTATGCCATATTCGAGCGCTTCCGCCACCCGCCAGACCTTCTTCAGGTCGCCGGCATAAAAATAGGCGGCAAGGCCGAATTCCGTATCATTGGCTTGAGCGATGACATCCTCGGCGGTCTCGAAACGGAAGAGCGGCGCCACCGGTCCGAAGGTTTCCTCGCGCGCCACCTTCATGCCGCGCTCAACGCCGGTCAGCACCGTCGGGGCAAAGAAGGTGCCGGCGCCGTCGATGCGTTTGCCGCCGGTCAGCACCTTGGCGCCCTTGGCAACCGCGTCGCTGACATGATCTTCCACCTTGGCAAGGCCCTGCTCGTCGATCAGCGGCCCGATCTCGACACCCGCGGTGAAGCCGTCACCGACCGGCATTGTGGCGACCCTGGCGGCAAGCTTGGCCGCGAAGGCGTCATAGACGGCCGACTGGATGTAGAGGCGGTTGGCGCAAACGCAGGTCTGGCCGGCATTGCGGTATTTGGAGGCGATCGCGCCCTCTACGGCGGCATCGAGATCGGCATCATCAAAGACAATGAACGGCGCGTTGCCGCCGAGCTCCAGGCTGACCTTCTTGATCTGGTCGGCGCACTGCCGCATCAGGATGCGGCCGACTTCGGTCGAGCCGGTGAAGCTGATCTTGCGCACCTTGTCGTTGCCGCAGAGCTCGCGGCCGATTGCCGGACCGTCGATGCCGACGATGAGATTGAAGACCCCGGCCGGGATACCGGCCTGTTCGGCGAGCACGGCCAGCGCGATCGCCGTCAGCGGCGTCTGTTCGGCGGGCTTCGACACGACCGTACAGCCGACGGCCAGCGCCGGCGCGATCTTGCGGGCGATCATCGCCGCCGGGAAATTCCACGGCGTGATCGTGCCGACGACGCCGACCGGCTGCTTGATGACGATCATGCGCTTGTCATTCGAGGGCGCGGGGATCGTCTCGCCATAGATGCGCTTGGCTTCTTCGGCGTACCATTCGACGTAGGATGCGGCATACAGGATCTCGCCGCGCGCTTCCGGGAAGGGCTTGCCCATTTCGGCGGTCAGGATCGCGGCGAGTTCGTCGGCATTGGCGACCATCAGGTCGAACCATTTGCGCAGGATCGCGCTGCGCTCCCTGGCCGGGCGGGCAGCCCAGGCCGGCTGGGCGGCATGGGCGGCATCGATCGCCGCCCGCGTCTCGGCTGCCCCCATGTCGGGCAGCGAAGCCAGCAGCTCGCCGGTTGCTGGATTGAGCACGTCGAAGGTCTTGGCGGCATCGCCCGATGTCCAGACGCCGTTGATATAGCCGGCGGCGCGCAGGAACGGCGAAGAGAAGGGAACGTGCCTTGTCAGGGCGGTGGTGAAAGCCATCTCATATCTCCTTGGGAGCGGCTACCGGCTGCCGGCAGCCATTGAAATCCGGATCGGTTACTTGGCCGCGCTCGCTTCCAGCATCGAAGCCTCGAGAATGTCGAGCGCCTCGCCGAGAACCTCGTCCTGGATGGTGATCGGCGCGAGGAAGCGGATGACATTGCCGTGGACGCCGCAGGTCAGCAGGATCAGGCCCTTGTCGAGCGCGATCAGCCGCACCCGGTTGGCGAATTCGGCACTCGGCAAGCCGGTCGTCCGGTCGTTGAATTCGACCGCATTCATGAAGCCCGGCCCGCGGATATCGGCGATCTCGGGTACTGTCTCGCGCAGCGATTCCAGCCGCTGTTTCAGCCGGCCGCCGAGCTGGTTGGCGCGATTGCAGAGATCTTCGTCCTTGATGACGTCGAGGACGGCATGCGCAGCGGCGATGCCGAGCGGATTGCCGCCATATGTGCCGCCGAGACCGCCCGGTCCGGGCGCGTCCATGATCTCGGCGCGGCCGGTGACCGCGGCGAGCGGAAAGCCGCCAGCAAGGCTCTTTGCCATCGTCGTCAGGTCGGCCGCCACCTCGTGATGATCCATCGCGAACATCCGGCCGGTGCGGGCAAAACCGGTCTGCACCTCGTCAGCGATCAGCAGGATCCCATATTGGTCGCAGAGCTCGCGCAGCGCCTTCATGAAGGCGGCCGGCGCCGGGTAGAAGCCGCCTTCGCCCTGCACCGGCTCGATGATGATGGCGGCGACCCGCTGCGGATCGACATCGGCGGCAAAAAGCTTCTTCAGCGCCGCCAGCGACTGATCGGCGGTGACGCCATGCAGCTCGACCGGGAAGGGGACATGGAACACGTCGCCCGGCATGGCGCCGAAGCCGACCTTGTAGGGCACCACCTTGCCGGTCAGCGCCATGCCCATGAAGGTGCGGCCGTGAAAGCCGCCACCGAAGGCGATGACGGCCGAGCGGCCGGTTGCCGCACGCGCGATCTTGACGGCATTTTCCACCGCCTCAGCGCCCGTCGTGACGAAGATCGTCTTCTTCTCGAAGTCACCCGGCAGCAGGGCGTTCAACCGTTCGGCAAGGCTGACATAGCTTTCGTAGGGAACAACCTGGTGGCAGGTGTGGGTGAAATGGTCGAGCTGATCCTTAACCGCCGCGATGACTTTGGGGTGACGGTGGCCGGTGTTGAGAACGGCGATGCCGGCGGCGAAATCGATATAGCGGCGCCCCTCCTTGTCCCAGATCTCGGCATTCTCTGCCCGGTCCGCATAGATCTGGGTGGTCATGCCGACGCCGCGCGAAATCGCGGCGTTCTTCCGGTCCGTAAGGCTTGTCGCGGTCATCGAACTGCTCCATATCGAGGGTTTAGGATTATCTTGCATAAGTTCTGCAAGATATTCTGGAAATTCCTACATTTTTCCTGCAAGAAAACAAGAGACATTTTTTGCTTCAAACATCAGGCGATTTGATCAATGCTCGCGCAACGAGAATCGGGGAAAGTGGCGGATGAACGATAACGGGCCTGTGCGCTACAAAGTGGCGGAGGCCGCGCGGCTGGCGGGCGTTTCCGCCTCGACGCTGCGCCTTTGGGAAAGCCAGGGTCTGGTGATTCCCGGCCGCTCCGAAACCGGTCATCGGCAATATAGCGCCGACGACGTGGCGCGCCTGAAGCGCATTTCTTGGTATCGGGTCGAGCGAGGCCTCAATCCCGCGGCCATCCGCGAGGCGCTGGAGGGCGAGGATCCCGCGGCTGAGGGCGAAGCAAGCCAGGATTCCGGCCTCGGCCGCCGGCTGCGCAGCCTGCGCCATGCCGCCGGCAAGACGTTGGAACAGGTGGCCGGCGACAACGGCATCACCGCTTCGACGCTTTCGACACTGGAGCGCACCTCGCAGGGCGTCGGCTTCAAGACGCTGCACGATCTCGCCGATTATTACGGCACCACCGTCTCACGCCTCTCCGGTGAAGAAAGCGGCGAGGTGCCGGTCCTCGTGCGCGCCGGCGAATGGCGTAGTTGGCCGGAAACGACGCCTGGCGTCACCGTTCAGCTGCTTGCCGAAGGCCCCAGGATGATGGACTGCCATCGTTTCGTGCTGACGCCGGGTGCCGCCAGTGAGGGCGCCTACCGCCACGAGGGCGAGGAATTCATGCATGTTCTGTCCGGCCGGCTCGAGCTGGTGCTCGACGGCGATCAGTTTTTCGATCTCGGTCCGGGCGATTCGCTATATTTCGAAAGCCGCCGCTACCATTCCTGGCGCAACCGTCACGACGGCGAAACCGTGCTCCTCTGGATCAACACGCCGCCGACATTCTGAAGTACCCGCAGAGGAAGCGGTTTCGCATATTGCGGCTTTGCGCTATAGGGCTAAAACACGATCTCAGGCCGGTTCAGCCTGACGTCCCGAATGAAAGACAGTCTCATGGCCGCCACCATACGTTATCACGAAGGCGATATATCTGCGGCCGATGCCGCCCGTTATACCGGTGCTGTCGCCATCGACACCGAAACACTCGGCCTGGTGCCGCGCCGCGATAGGCTCTGCGTTGTCCAGCTCTCACCGGGTGACGGCACCGCCGACGTCATCCGCATCGCCGCCGGCCAGAAAGAGGCGCCCAATCTCGTCGCTTTGCTCGAAGATCCGACCCACCAGAAGATCTTTCATTATGGCCGCTTCGATATTGCCGTGCTGTTCCACACCTTCGGCGTCACGACGACCCCGGTCTTCTGCACCAAGATCGCCTCGCGCCTGAGCCGGACCTACACCGATCGCCATGGCCTGAAGGACAATCTCAAGGAGATGCTCGACGTCGATATCTCCAAGACGCAGCAATCGTCCGACTGGGGGGCTGAAACGCTGTCTCCGGCCCAGCTCGAATATGCCGCTTCCGATGTACTTTATCTGCATGCGTTGCGCGACAAGCTGACCGCCCGCCTGATCCGCGATGGCCGCTTCGACCATGCCACCGCTTGCTTCGCATTCCTGCCGACCCGCGCCAAGCTCGACCTGCTCGGCTGGGAAGAGGCCGATATCTTCGCCCATAGCTGAGCGAACGGCCCGGGGAACGCTGGCACCAGCCCGTGCGCCTCCGCGGCTGCAAGGCGAACACCTGAGCGCGCGCAGCGAATTCGAAAGATCGCGACGCGCTTTAGCATTTCGTTAAGGTCTCTTTCCTAAAATTCTCATTAATTTTTATGCATTCGATGACGCCGAAATCGCGTCATGCGGACAGGAGGATCTGCTGGGATGCAGAGGGATCGGATGAGCACGGTCCTTTTATAGAGCCTGCTTTCATCGTCACTTTGCGAAAGGAGCATGCCATGTTGACTCCCGTTCGTGTAGCGTCCAATGCGAGCTTTTCGTCGCAAGGCCAGACCGCCGCGATCGTCGCCAGCGGCCTCGATCGTTCGGTGATCGCCCCGGCGCCGGTCAACGCGGTCGAAGCTGCAGACCTCAATTCCGCCATTGCCGGCAAGCTCAACATTCTGCTCCTTGCCGCGCGTGAGCGCATGGTCGAAGCCCTTTTGGATGTCCTTGATGCAGCCGGCCGGGCCATATCGCTGGATCGCGGCGACGACGAAACAAATCTCGCCTTCGCTTCCCGGCTCGCCGATGCCATCCGGCGCCTGCCGGCCGCCAGCATCGACGAGGTCGAGCGCCAGCTTGGCGGTGAGGGCCATAGCCTGCCGCTCAGGATGATCGCCGAAGCCTTGAAAAATCCGACAGGTCCGCAAGCCGCGCGGATCGTCGCTTATCTCGAAATCGTCCGCTACAAGGACCGTGATCTCGCCGCCCGCGCCGTGGTGCGTTCCTATGGCCAGAACGACGCTTCGCCGATGCGCGCCGATGCCCGCCCTGAAATCCAGCTGCATGAGGGCAGCCTGCCTGCCGCGATGCGCCAGCCGGTAGAAAGGGCGCCTGCGCCGGCCGATACCCATGTCGGGGCCGAACCGCTTATGACGGACGCGACGACGGTCGCCCCCGAAGCCGTAGAAGCAGCAGCCGAGCCGAAAACGCCGCAGCCTGAAAACAACGCCCGCTCCGCTCTCGCGACGGCAGAAGAGCTCGCGCCGGAAAATCCGGTCGCCCCGGAGGCCGAAGCCGGGCAATCCATGGAGACGGCCGCGGTCAGCGACCGCAGGGAAACAGCGGAGCCGCCGGCCATCCAGCCGCGTGTGAATTCGGAAAAGGCCGATCCCGTCATTCCGAGAAACTGGACGGGCATCGTCGCCTCGATGACCGAAGAGGTCTCCGAGATGATCGCAACCATTATCCGCGAGCAGGACGTCGACATCGTACTGGCGGATGGTCCCGTCGAGGCGGCAGTGGAGATCGACACCATCCTCGATGACGCCGTCATCAGCGACGCGGCCGAGACCCTGGCGAGGCAGCCGGTGGAAGTTCAGGAACCCGACCTGCGCCAGGCCGCAGCACTCCATCCTCAGCCGACGGAGGGCGAGGTCGCTGCGGCGGCGGACCGTCAGCCGAAAGAAATCGCCGCGCAGCCGCAAATACTACCGGTCCCTGAAGCCGTTGAACCCTCCTATGTGGCGCTTGCGGCACGGATGCCGGATGGTGTTGCCTATACCCAGCTGCCTTATCAGTTCGCCAAGGACATGCCGTCGAACGAGACGGCGGGGGAAACGCACCACCAGCCTCAGCACGAGCGCGACGACGCTCCCGAGGATCAGCAGCAGGAAGATCAAAAGGCGCAGTCAGGCGAGGAGGCGGAGCCAGATCCCGCGGCGACCGACGCCGCACCAGCCCGAAGGACGCCGCGCATGATCGATGCCGATCCGGCGCCCCAGCCGGCCGGCGCGGTCGCCGACCCGGTCTATGCGCTCTACCAGCGCATGGTCGGCTGGGAATGACCTTTTTCATCGTCTGAAAATGCAGAACCCGCCGGATCGCTCCGGCGGGTTCTTCAATTCTAGCGAAGGATGCGGGGCTTATTCGCCGCCGCGGTTCTTCAGGGCTGCGCCCAGGATGTCGCCGAGCGAAGCGCCCGAGTCGGACGAACCGAACTGAGCAACGGCTTCCTTCTCTTCCGCAATCTCCAGAGCCTTGATGGACAGCATGATCTTGCGGTCCTTCTTGGAGAAGTTGGTGACGCGGGCGTCGACGACCTGGCCGACCGAGAAGCGCTCAGGACGCTGCTCGTCGCGGTCGCGGGCGAGATCGGCGCGACGGATGAAGGAAGTGATGTCCTCGTGGTTGACGAGCTTCACTTCGACGCCGCCATCGTTGATCGCGATGATTTCGCAGGAAACGACGGCGTTCTTGCGCAGATCGCCCGAAGCAGCAGCGTCGCCGACTGCATCCTTGCCGAGCTGCTTGATGCCGAGCGAGATGCGTTCCTTCTCGACATCGACGTCGAGAACGACAGCCTTGACGACGTCGCCCTTGTTGAACTCCTCGATGACCTGTTCGCCCGGACGGTTCCAGTCGAGGTCGGAGAGGTGCACCATGCCGTCGACATCGCCGTCGAGGCCGATGAACAGGCCGAATTCGGTCTTGTTCTTGACTTCGCCTTCGACTTCAGTGCCGGCCGGATGGCTGCGGGCGAATGCTGCCCACGGGTTTTCCAGCGTCTGCTTGAGGCCGAGCGAGATACGGCGCTTGGACGGATCGACTTCGAGAACGACGACTTCGACTTCCTGGCTGGTCGACAGGATCTTGCCGGGGTGAACGTTCTTCTTGGTCCAGGACATTTCCGAGATGTGGATCAGGCCTTCGATGCCCGGCTCCAGCTCGACGAATGCACCGTAGTCGGTGATATTCGTGACGGTACCGGAAATCTTCTTGCCTTCCGGATACTTGGCCTGGATGCCATCCCACGGATCGGACTCGAGCTGCTTCATGCCGAGCGAGATGCGGTGGGTTTCCTGGTTGATGCGGATGATCTGAACCTTGACCTGCTGGCCGATGTTCAGGATTTCCGACGGATGGTTCACACGGCGCCATGCCATGTCGGTGACGTGCAGCAGGCCGTCGATGCCGCCGAGGTCGACGAACGCACCGTAATCGGTGATGTTCTTGACGACGCCGTCAACCACCTGGCCTTCTTCGAGGTTCTGAACGATTTCAGAACGCTGCTCGGCACGGGATTCTTCCAGAACCGTACGGCGCGAAACCACGATGTTGCCGCGGCGCTTGTCCATCTTGAGGATTTCGAAGGGCTGCGGGTTGTGCATGAGGGGCGTAACGTCGCGGATCGGGCGGATATCGACCTGCGAACGCGGCAGGAAGGCGATCGCGCCGTCGAGGTCGACCGTGAAGCCACCCTTGACCTGGTTGAAGATCACGCCTTCGACGCGCTCGCCGGCTTCGAACTTGGCTTCGAGCTTGATCCAGCTTTCTTCGCGGCGAGCCTTCTCGCGCGACAGAACGGCTTCGCCAAGCGCGTTTTCGATGCGCTCGACATAGACTTCGACTTCGTCGCCGACCTTCAACGAACCGTCCTTGGCGCGTGCGCCAAATTCCTTGAGCGCGATGCGGCCTTCAACCTTGAGGCCGACGTCGACAACGGCGACGTCCTTCTCGATGCCCGTGACGATGCCCTTGGTGACATAGCCTTCTGCGAGGTCGTTCTTTGCGAAAGACTCTTCGAGAAGAGCTGCGAAATCCTCGCGGGAGGGAGTTGCTACTGACATAAAATCTCCTGGCGTATCCGGCTTTCCGGATGCGTACGCGCCGGTTGGTTCGTGTTGAACGGGCCTGAACCCAGTCCGCCCTCTCTCACGAAGGCAATCCGGCGCTTGGACGGAATTTCAGGCTGCTGTCTTAAAAGCGACGTGGGGCTCTTGGCACGCAAAATCGCTTCAATTTAGGCATTTCGGCTCAAGACCGCATCGATGATCGATTGAGCGGCTTGAAACGCGGCCTCTATACTCATTTCCGACGTATCAAGCAAGTGCGCATCGACCGCTGGTTTCAACGGGCTGTCGGCCCGTCCCATGTCGCGTTCGTCGCGCCGTTTGACGTCCTCGAAGATCGCGTCCAAATCCGCCGTCGCACCTCGGCTGACGATCTCGTCGTAACGGCGCCTTGCGCGCACCTCCGGCGACGCCGTCACATAGAGCTTCACCGGCGCATCCGGGCAGACAACCGTGCCGATATCACGCCCGTCGAGCACTGTGCCCGGCGCTTTTTCCGAGAACCGCCGCTGCGCCTCGACGAGCGCTCGACGCACCGCCGGCATGACGGCGATCTTCGAGGCGGCTTCGCCGATTTCGTGTTGCGAAAGCATATCGCGATCAAGACCGCCAAGTTCAACCTCCCGCGCGATCTTTTCCGCCACCGCCTCGTCGTCAAGCGGTAGGCCGGCCTCGAGCAGCGCCTTGGCGGTGGCGCGGTAGGTCAGGCCGGTGTCGAGATGGTGGAAGCCATATTGCTCGGCGATGCGGCGTGAAAGCGTCCCCTTGCCGGCCGCCGCCGGGCCGTCGATGGCGATGGTGAAAGTCTTCGTCGTCATGGGATCCATCCTGGAGCAGGGCGCTTAGGGGCCCCTAAGCGGAGCCACACGTGGCATAATGCTTTGTAAAGGCGCGGCATTTCCTTCGCAAGCCTGCCATTTGCGGCGACCGCCGCCGCCCGTTCCCGCGGCCGCCGCGCCTCGCTGCGAGAGACCCGCCAGCCGGGCATCCGCCAGAACCTGAAATACCCGGCACTCCGATCGTAAAGTTTGGCTTTGACATGGGAAGCCGCAGCGATTAAGGGGACCGGCTTATAAATTCCGATGGAACGCCGGCTTGAACGGCATTTTGCCGAATCGCGGATTCGGCCATTCTCACGAGGCTTATAGTGGCGAAAGCGGAACTTGGAACCAAGCGCACCGATCCGGAAACCGGCAAGAAGTTCTATGATTTGAACCGGGATCCGATCGTTTCTCCTTATACCGGCAAGTCCTACCCCCTATCCTTCTTCGAGGAAACCTCGGCGATCGCCGATGCCGCTGAAGAGGACGAGGTCGCGGAAGTCGATACCGAAAACACCGAAGTCGAACTGGTTTCGCTGGAAGATGCCGATGACGCCGCCGGCGGCGACGACATTCCAGATATGGGCGACGACGATGTCGAGATCGAAGGCGACGACGACGACGATACCTTCCTCACACCCGACGAAGACGATGACGATGACGACATGAGCGACATCATCGGCGTGACCGGCGACGAAGACGAAGTCTGACGACTGCATTTCGGCCCGGTGAGGAAAAAATTCTCCGGGCCGGTTTTTTTAGGCTTGCCATCTCCGAAAACCGGAAGTAATAAGCCGCCACTCCAGAGGCAACGCCCTCCGGAATATCCCAGGACCGGCGCTCTGCCGGACCACCTTGATGGGGCTATAGCTCAGCTGGGAGAGCGCTTGCATGGCATGCAAGAGGTCAGCGGTTCGATCCCGCTTAGCTCCACCAGCCTACGCTCTTCGAGCTTCGGCTCGGCAAGCCGGAAGGCTTGACGTGACGAAGGCGAGAAGAAAGCGGAGGCTGCCGCGCCGAAGTTGCGCAGCAACGTAGGCGGGCTGTGATCCTTCCATGAAATATGTCTACATTCTCCATAGTCACGAATTTCCGGATCGCTATTACGTCGGCGTCACGGGTGACCTGAGGTCGCGGCTCGCAAAGCACAATGCCGGAGAGGTTTCTCATACTTCGAAATACGCTCCATGGGTTCTCAAGACTTATGTCGCTTTTTCCGACGAGCCGCAGGCCTTTGCATTCGAGAAATATCTGAAGTCGGCTTCAGGTAGAGCATTCGCGAGGAAAAGGCTCTAGATGCCAGCAGGATGGAAAGGTGACTGCCTACGAGAGTACCCGCGCGTAAGCTCACGTGGCAAGTTCAGGCGCACTCAGGCCTTGTGCTCTCTAGCGCCGGCATTCAGCGCACACCACTTCAATTGCCCGGCGCGTCGCCATTCTGCACCGACAAACCGGCAGCCTCTATCCCCGCAAGGAAACGCTGCTGATCCTGGGGCCGCGCCAACCGGCTGACGACTTCTCGTCGGATGTTCGGGATCAGTGCGGGTGATTCGCGCCGGATCCAATCGAGCTGCTCCTTGGCCTCCTGCTGTTTTCCAAGCGCCCCGAGAATGGAGAGCAGTACGAGGCGATGCATTGGATTGTAATTGAGGTCCGACATGCGCGACCAAAGTTCCGCAGCCTGCGTGTCGCCCCGCATGAAGGCGCAGAGCGCCATTCCGACTTGGTAATATCCGCGTGGGCCGGCATTCTTGCCGACGGCTTCCGAAATCAGCGTGCAGCCCTTGTCCCATTCTCCCGACATCGACAGGCGCAGGCCGTATTCGCCGGCAACTTCGGTATCGTTCGGATTGCTGGCATAGGCTGCGGCGCCGGCTCTGAGGGCCTCGGCCGGATCATTGCCGAAAAAGTCGGCGAGCATCAGCGCCTGAAGGGCGCGCGCATTCTTCGGATCGAGCTGCACGGCACGCACCGCAAGGTCCTTGGCGATGCCGAGCGTCGCCGCCGTCGATTTCGTGTGAAGCTGGTATGAAAAGCGGAACTCGTCGAGATGGATCAACGAAAGAAGGGCCGCGACATTGGAATCGGCCGGCGCTTCTTCCACGGCCCGTTGCAGGCAGGATTTCGCCGCCTCGTGCGCCTGCACCGTCATTTCGCTGCGGTAGCTGTAATAGGAGAGAACGCAGGAGAAAGCATCCGCATTGCCGGCGATGGCCGCAGTGTCGGTTTGGAACATGACGCCGAAAGGACGCGCGACCGCCGCAGCGATATCTCCGGCAAGGCTCGCCTGCGTTTTCGGGATACCTTGCACCTTCATATCGGCATCGTAATTGCTCGCCCAGATGACTGCTGCATCGACCCGTCGCACCAGCCTCGCCGTCGAACGCAGCTGACTGCCTTCAAGCCTCACGCTTCCCTGCAGGGCGTAGAGCGGTTCCGACGAAACTTGGCCGGTTTTAATCCGCGGCATGGCAGTGACGACGACGATGTCGTTGAAGCGCACCAGCTTCTCGATGATATCGTCGGTTATGCCCCGAGAAATATCGGATGCCAGGCCCCCGTCCGAGACGCTCTCGAAACGCTCGACGAGAATGGTGGGGCGATTTTCGATTGTCGTCGCTGTCTTGCGCGCCGACTTTGGCGATTCCAGTTGTTGAAGCAGCGCTGCTGCCGAGGCAAGGATGATCGCGACGCCTGCCGCCAGGAGCCAATATAAGGGCCGCGATAGACGCCGGTCCGGTTGCTCCCGGCCGACCGTATCCGCAGCCGTGTTGATCTCTCCGCCGTCGTCGCCGGACGGACCAGGCTGATCGGGCTGTTCGGGCAGCTCCATGTCCGCGGGGCCGGCGGTGTCGATGACGTCGAAGACGGGTGCGTAGCCGCCCTTGGGGATCGTGATGATGATCCGGTCGGCGGCACCGGCGGTCAGGTAATAATGTTCCAGTTCCCGTCTCAGTCGGCCGGCTTCGATACGGACACATGGATCCTGTTGCGCATCGAAATTCGCGTCTCTGCCAAACACCGCCTGCGCGATGGTGAAGGCCTTCAGATAGTCGCGACGGCCTGCGAGCGTTTCCGTCACCACGAATTCAAGAAACCTCCTAGCCCGTTCGGGAAGGCGGAACTCGCGGCTGGAAAGAATGCGCTCGAGTTGCTGCTGCACGTCCTCCTGTGAGGCGACGACCCTGTTTATACCTGCACTCGTCATCGGTTCCCCCAGATCCCCGATTGCGAACAACCTGCAGTATGCTGCCCTAAACAATAGTCCCGGCCAGGCGTGACGGCAATGCCATCCATCCGAATAGGCCGCTCAATGTGAAGGAACGCAATGAATATCCGTGGCCGGCGCAAGACACACCTTGCCGAATGCCGGCGTAGGATACCGTATTCTACCGGTGCGGACATGTATTTTACTGCCTTGATTTCGGAGCTCGCCTTATCATCGCGGGGTATTCTCAAGGAGGCTGCGATGACATCTGAGACCTCTACGTCCCATCCCATGACAAGCGCAGAGGATCTGCGCAAACGTGCTCTGGAGCTTCAGCTTCTCGAGATGGAGCGCAGCGAAAAGATTAAGGCGCGCGAAGCAAAGAAGCATGCGGAATTCGTCGAGGATTTTTTTCGCAAGCAGATCGGTGAAACGGAGCGCGCCGTCATCAAGCGGCTGGTCATGAAAGCGGCGGCGGACGGCAAATACGAGGCGCTGATCTACAGCTTTCCATCGAGCTTCTGCACCGACAGCGGCCGGGCCATCAACAACAACCTGTCGGGATGGCAGAACACCCTGCAGGGAAAGGCAAAGGAACTTCTCGAACTTTTCGAAGAGGTCGCCCGGCCGCAGGGATATGGCCTGAAGGCCATGATCATCAACTTCCCGGACGGCATGCCCGGAGACGTCGGCTTCTTCCTTACCTGGGAGCCGCCTGTCGAGTGACCGGCAGGAGCAGCGCCTGCACGTCGCCCGCAGCCGACAGCGGCTCGGGGATAACGACCTGCAGTGAACAAAGAGAAATTCAAAATGTTGCAGCGTCCTCTGCACGTCTTTACGGACGGGCGGCGCTGGAGGGAGCGATCGATTTGAAAGCGACCGAGATCGAACGCAAGTTCCTCGTGCGGAACGATGGCTGGCGCCGTTGCGCCGGCATTTCGCATGTCCTGCAGCAGGCTTACCTGTCTCGCGACGAGAATGCGGTACGCATCCGCGTGATTGACGGTCGCTCGGCCTGCCTGACGATCAAATTCCGCACATCGAAGCTCGCCAAGGACGAATTTGAATACGAGATTCCGGTCGAGGAGGCACGGGAGCTGCTGCTCCATGCGAGCGGCCGCGTCATTGAAAAGACGCGCTACCGGGTTCTCCACGAGGGTAGAATCTGGGATGTGGACGTTTTTGCCGGCGCTTATGAGGGATTGACGCTTGCCGAGATCGAAATGGCCAGCGAAGACGATCTGCCGACCCTGCCGCAATGGCTTGGGCGAGAGGTCACGGGCAACAAACGCTACTCCAATCGCGCCATGGCGGCTGCCCCACACAAGCCATCGCTGCGTGAATGGGCGGCTGAAGACCGCGCCCTGCGCCTCTGAAAGGGCGCGGGGCGCTGCCGGATCCTATTCGCTGACAACGGTCCAGTTGGCATCCGGATTGAATTCCTTGATCGCGGCGGCGCGCTGTTCCGTCTCCGGCCCGAGATCGCGTTGATAGATGGCGCTCCTCCCGTTGACGATAAATGTCTGCACGCCGGTCACCCGGTATTTGACCGGCCAGGCGATCAGCGCGAAGCCGCCGGTCATATAACCATTGATGACGTAGCTTTGCTTGCCGCCCAGCACGTTGTCGCCCTGAGCGGTCAGGATGCGATAGCGGTATCCGAAATAACCCTCGCCGCGTTTGGCGGCGCCGAAGGCGGCCGTTTCGACCAGCGCGCTGGCCGGGCTTTCCTCCGGGTAGACGTTCGGATCCCAGTAGAGACCGTCCAGCTTGCCCGGACTGCTGATCAGTTTTTTGGCGAACTCGTAAATGCCGTCGCCGTCGCGGTCGTCGGATGCATATTGGTACTGCGCCGCCACATATTCATGCATAGTGTCGATCGTGGCCAGTTCGTTCTCGCCGATGCGCCGGTTGACGATCTCCTCAAAGCCGCGCTGCGTGTCGAAGGACCATTTCCCGTCTTTATCCTCCGTCAACGGGAACGGCAGCGGCCAGAGCCGATCGCCGATCACAACGATTTTCGCACCCTCGGCGTCTTTGAGGATCAACTGTCGCCCGGCGCCTTCCCGGATCAATGCATAAGCGATCATCGCCTCGTTGTTGGCGCGCAGCCTCTCGGCGTCCAGACCGAGCAGATTGGCAAGTTCGCCTATATTGTTGGAAGCAAGCACCGACTTCAGTCGATCGAGTGCAAGTGTCGGGCTGTCGAATTTCGGAGACGGTTTTGCTGTCTTGTATTCGGTGAGATCCGTCTGACCCTGCGAAAGCGCCGGCGTCGCGGGCATTGCGCAAAGCGCGGTCGCAAGCATGAGCGGGATTACGATCGATTGGCGTCTCATGATGGAACTCCATGGGCTCGGAAAGGGTGTCATCGCCGGCCTCTGCCGCCACCACCGCCACCGCGGCCACCACCGCCGCCGCGAGAGGGCATCGGGCGCGAGTGTTGAACGGGACGGGCGGCCGGGCGGTGAGCGCCCATGCTTTGCGCACCTCGTTTCGAGGCGACGGTCTGCTGGCGGCCGGACTGGACATTGCCGAGCGCGCTCGGCTGGCGTCCGCGGTTGTCGGGCCTGGCAGCCATTTGCGGCTTGCTGGGCTTCTTGACGGATTTCTGGGCCGGTTTGCCCGAGGGGCGATTGGCCGATTGATTGGGACGGGTCTCCGGCCGGGACGCATTCTGACGATTGGCCGCCGTCGGCCTGTCCGCCTGCGGTTTGGCCTTCAGCCCCTGCGCCGTGCTTTTCCGGATATCGTCTGCGCGAGCGGCCGTTCCGCGATCGCCGGGCCTCTGGCCGGCCTGCCTGTCCGCGGCCTGGTTGCGCAGCTGGTTGCGATTGTCGGCCTGAAGTCCTGACTTGATCGCCGACCGGTCCAGCTTGCCCAGCTGATCCTTGCCGATGCTCAGCTTGCTGCGGTCGACATTCGCCCAGTCGACGTCATTCCACTTCATTTTTCCGTTGAAGTTGCGATTGTTCAGGCAATTGTTGCAATCGATGTCGATATCGCCGTCCCAGCGACCGCCCCATACACCCCAGTCGTCCCAGTTGACGATGGCCGCCCAGGTGAGCCCGGTGACCGCAGCGGCAAAGAACCCCGCGCCCGGATAGTAATAGTTGTCGTAATAATCCGGATAATAGGAGATCGGTTCAGCGGCATAGTCCGGTTCATAGAGCATTTCCGGCGGATATTGCGGGATATAGATCTTCTCGGGGTCAGTCGGCCGGATGATGATGTTGTCGTTTTCGGTGACAACCGTCACCTTGTCATCGGTCTTGATGATGTTCTTTGCCACCGCCTCGTCGCGCAGCTGCTGGATGGCGATCAGCACGTCCTTCTGTTGATTGGCGAGCGCATCGGCGAGCGATTGGGTCCAATCGAGATCCTCGCTCATCATCTTGACAATGTCGGGGTAGTTGAGCAGCGAAACGACGCTGCCGTCCCAATCGCTTTTGGGCTTGAGATCGGCATTCTTCTTTTTCGCTTCGAGAAAACGCTGCGCTTCGATGATCTGCAGGGGAAAGAGCGAGGCGGCCGAAATCGCCGCGACCAGCTCGTCGGGATAGAGCGCGATCCGCGCGACCAGCACTTCAAGCTCGTCTTCGGAGAGGAGGGCAGAGGCCGGCTGCTCGGCGGCTGCCGGGGCAGGGGCGGCGGCCGGCGCGGCAGCCTGTGCTCGCGCGGGCAAGGCCGGCTGCAGCGCAATGAGCGCCAGAGCCGACAATCCACCAAGCAGTTTGCGGGTAATTGCTTTCATCGCACATGCACCTCCCTTGAATCAGTTGGCCTTGAATCAGTCGGATGACGGACACGTTCACGGAGATTTCGGGCCGGCGACGGGCGGTTTCCGGAGCATCACAACTTTTGATTGCGACATCGCCTCCCGCATCTCTTTCAAAAGGGCATCGACCAGGCCTGCATATTCCAGCCGCCGCAGTTCCTTGACCCCGTCGGGCAGCTGTTCGACATGCGCCAATGCCTGCGCCGCGGCAGCGAGATCCTCGCACATGCTTTGAAAGGCCTCGTTGGCGTCGAAAAGCCGCTGCACCAGCTTCGCCTGGTCGGGGAAATAAGCCGCTGCCGCTTCAAGGGCGGACGAATCTGTCGAACCACTTTCTCCCGACGCCATCTTCGCCCCCCGCCGAACTGCGCTCAGCAGATGCAAAAACTATATAACAGCCGAGCCGTCTGCAGACGTAAAATACGCGATCCTACGTTATCCGGCTCCCAAACGGCTCTTCGCATGTGGCACATGAGACGTGCGATTGGATGCACCTGCCGATCCCGCGCCTTTCCCTTTGCCGCGGGCGATCTCGTCGGGCGGATCGCCTTGCCAACGCCTCGATAGAGCTTACGCGATGCTACGGGCCTTTGGGCCGAAACGGGCCTATTATTCCATCTTCGCTTGCGATCAACGGCTCGGGTCAGGCCCAAGCCGGAAGGGAGGGGTCGTGTTTCTCGACTATTTTGCCTTGGGCGTATTGGTCTTCGTCGTGGTCACGCTTTTCTATGCGGTGATTGCCATTCACGACATTCCGCATCTGATGGCCAAGGCGCGCAACCATCCGCATCAGGATGCCATCCATGTTGCGGGTTGGGTCAGCCTCTTCACGCTTCATGCGATCTGGCCGTTCCTGTTCATCTGGGCAACGCTTTACCGCGAAGACCGCGGCTGGGGCATCCGGCAGGATGGAAAGCTGTCGGCGGAAGTCGAAGCGAATGCCGAAATTGCGCGTCTGCATGCCCGGATCGCCGAGCTCGAGGCGCAGACGCCGGAGAAGGAAACCGCCTGATGGATCTGCTCCTGATTCTGACCTATGCCGCGATCTGCTGGACGATCTTCAAGATATTCAGGATCCCGGTGAACCAGTGGACGCTGGCGACGGCCGTCCTCGGCGGGATATTTCTGATCTCCGCGTTGCTGCTGCTGATGAGCTACAATCATCCCTATTCGGGCGACGGGCGCATCTATTTCACCTCGGCGCCCGTCATTCCGGTCGTCGGAGGCCAGGTCGTCGAGGTGCCGGTGACGCCGAATGCGCCCTTGAAGAAGGGCGACATCCTCTTTCGCATCGATCCCCGTCCCTATCAGTTTTCGGTCGATCAGAAGAAGGCCGCGCTCGCCGAAGCCGAGCAGTCGGTCCTGCAGTTGAAAGCGGCCATGGACGCTGCCAATGCGGCGGTCACCGGCGCCGAAGCCTCCAGGGACAGGTCCTTGCAGGCCTTCGAAAAATTCCAGCAGTCGAACGAGAATGCAAAGTCAAGCGGCAGGGGTGCGGTCTTTTCCGAACTCGAGGTCGAAAACCGGCGCGGCATCTACCTGACGTCGGAGGCGACGGTTGACACGGCCCGCGCGCAAGCGGTGCAGGCAAAACTCGCCTACGAGTCCGAGATCAACGGAACGAACCCGACGGTTGCAAGGCTGCAGGCCGAGTTGAACAATGCCCAGTACGAGCTGGACCAGACGGTCGTGCGGGCGCCGAGCGACGGCTATGTCACCCAGGTGTTCCTCCGACCCGGAATGATGGCCAATCCTCTGCCGCTGCGGCCGGTCATGGTCTTCATCGACAGCCAGGACCGCATGCTGGCGGCAGCCTTCATCCAGAATTCGCTGCAGCGCGTCCGTGTCGGCGATGAGGCGGAGGTCTCCTTCAAGGCCGTGCCCGGCAAGATATTCAAGGCGCGGGTGGGAGAGGTGATCGATGTTATGGCCCAAGGCCAACTGCAGCCGAGCGGTGCGCTGATCGACCCGCAATCGCCCGAACGCGTCTCGCCCGGACAAACGCTGGCGCGGATCGAGCTGCTCGAAAGCACCGAGGACTATCAACTGCCGGGCGGCGTGGTCGCGGACGTCGCGGTCTACACCCATCATTGGCACCATGTCGCCGTTCTACGCAAGGTGCTGCTGCGCATGAGCAGCTGGATGAACTACGTGTTCCTCGAACACTAAAGCGGATGCCGCTGCCGCCTGCGCCATCACTGATGTGTTCCGAGGACGGGAGGGCAGGGCCGGCGGCAAAGGATAAGGAGCCCGCGGTGATAGGAAGTCTTCCGATGTTGCGGGGCTTGGCCGGTTTCAACAGAGACTGGCTCCGCAGTGACATTCCGGCCGGGCTGTCGATTGCCGCGGTCGGCTTGCCGAGCGCCATCGCTTATCCCGCCATTGCCGGCCTGCCGCCGGAGACGGGGATTTATGCCAGCATCGTCGCGCCGATCGCCTATGCGATCTTTGGTCCATCGCGGATTTTGGTCGTCGGGCCGGATGCCGCCACCATGACGGTGCTGGCGGCCGCCATGGGCGCCATCATCGCTGCCGAACCCGGCACCGCAGGTGTCGACAGGATCGCCATCGCCTCGGCTCTTGCGCTTGGCGTCGGCGCCTGCTGCATCGCGGCGAAAATGCTGAGGCTCGGTGTTCTCGCAAGCTTTCTCTCGCGGCCCATTCTGGTGGGATTCTTCGCCGGCGTGTCGCTCTCGATCCTTGTCGGACAGATCGGCCGCTTCACAGGGGTGAAGATCCAGTCGGACGGATTGATCCCGCCGCTGGTCGAAATGCTCGCCAAGAGCAGCCTGATCCACTGGCCTTCGCTCCTCCTCGGCCTCGCCATGTTCGCCTTGCTGTGGATCGTCCGCGCCTTCCGGTTCAAAGTGCCGGGCCCCGTTCTGGTGGTCGTCCTCTCGGTCGTCCTCTCGGCGATCTTCGATTTCCAAGGCCGCGGCATCGCAGTTGTCGGCGATATCCCGAGCGGACTGCCGAGCCTGTCCCTGCCTGCATTGCAACAGATGCCTCTCGACAAGATCGTGCTCGGTTCGGCCGCGATCTTCCTGGTCAGCTTCGGCGCCGGCATCGTCGCGGCAAGGAGCTTCGGGTCGCGAACCGGCGAGGAGGTCGACGCCAATCAGGAGTTGATCGGACTTGGCGCCGCCAACCTGGCGCCTGGCCTGTTCGGCTCGTTTCCGGTCAGCGTCTCGGATTCGCGAACCGCGATAAACCTGTCGACCGGCGGCGTCTCTCAACTCGCCGGACTGGTATCGGCTGCGACCCTCATTGCCGCGCTCGTCTTCCTTCACAGCGCGCTGCGGATCCTTCCCATTCCCGCGCTCGCCGCAATTCTTGCCACGGCGGCGATCAGCCTCATCGATATTCATGAATTGAAGAAGATCTGGCGCATCAGCCGCATGGAATTCATCTTTGCGCTGATCGCCATGTGGGGCGCCATCAGCTTCGGTGTTCTCAACGGCGTCATTGTCGCCGTTGCGGCCACACTCGTCTATCTCCTGCGTCAGACGATGTTTCCCCGCGACGGCCTGCTTGGCCGTATCGAAGGACGGCACGGCTTTTTCGATCTCGCACGCTTTCCGGAAGCTCGCCCTGTCGAGGGCGCAGCCGTCTTCGCTATCCAGGGCAGCATTCTGTTTTACAACGCCGACTATGTCCGCATGCGGCTGACCTCGGTCGCGAAGGCACTTCCTGCCGAAACCAGATGCCTCGTGCTCGATGCCAGCGCCGTCACACATATCGACAGCACCGGTGCAGCTGCGCTCGATGCGGTGGCCGAGGTCCTGGCAAAGCGCAATATCGTCTTTGCAATAGCCGACCTGAGTGAAGAGAGCCGCGGCATCCTCGACCGCGCAGGCGTCATCAAAGCGATCGGCGTCCAGAATCTTTTCAACGGTCGAGAGGAAGCGCTGAGAGCGCTGATCGGAACTGTCGGCGAGACCGACGCCGCTATGTCGGCCGGCAAATCATCTTAGCCGCAAGGGAGGGAGAAAAATGGACGAGAATTACGAGCCCGCACAGACGGATGGAGGGGCAGGCCGCGTCGTAAAGGACAATAAGAAAAAAAAGAAATCATGGGATTACGACAAGGAGATCGGACGGCTGCAGGTGGAATTGGCCCATTTGCAAGCCTGGATCAAGAAAGCCGGCGCGAGGGTGGTCATCATCTTCGAGGGGCGCGACGCCGCCGGCAAAGGCGGGATGATCAAGCGTATTACAGAAAAGGTCAGCCCGCGGGTCTTTCGTGTCGTGGCGTTGCCTGCGCCGACCGACCGCGAAAAATCCCAGATCTATATGCAGCGCTATATCGCGCATCTGCCTGCGGCCGGCGAAATCGTCATATTCGACCGCAGCTGGTACAACCGCGCCGGCGTCGATCGTGTCATGGGGTTCACCAGCGAAAAGAAAGCGCTGCGCTTTCTTGAACTGGCGCCCCGCTTCGAGGCCGCGATCGTCGAAAGCGGGGTCATTCTGCTGAAATACTTCCTGACCGTCAGCGAGGAAGAGCAGGAGCGCCGCTTCAGGCGCCGGATCGATGATCCGGTGCGACAGTGGAAGCTCAGTCCCATGGACGTCGAGTCCTATCAGCGCTGGTGGGACTACACGCGGGCCTATGACGAGATGCTGCGCATGACCGACAGCAACCATGCGCCATGGTGGATCGTGCCCTCGGATGACAAGAAGCGTGCCCGGGTCAACTGCATCTCGCACATCCTGCAATCCATCCCCTATGAACGTGTGAAGTTCGACGCGCCCGATCTCGGAAAACGTCAGAAACGGCCGGCGGATTTCGTGGAGGACCGCAGCATCCGCCATGTCGTGCCGAACGCCGCGTCATAACGCGGGCGGACGGGATGCCACGATGGACAGCACGGGTGATACGGCGGCGCAGGGAGCCGGACCAGGGCAGATTTCGATAGAGGCGAGAATAAGCGATCTTGTCCGCTTGGGCATCATCGGGCTTTTCGCCTATTGGACCCTGGTCCTCATTGCTCCCTTTGCACTGATCGTCATCTGGTCCGCTATTCTGGCGGTCGCGCTTTTCCCGATATTCGAGGCGCTTTCCAGATTGATCGGCAACAGGCCCGTCATCGCAGCCGTCGTCATCGTCGTCTTTTCTCTCGTCCTGATCATCGCGCCGCTGGCCCTTGTCGCGGTCAATTTTGCCGACGCCGCTCAGGCGCTGATCGGCAAGTTGCGAGAGGGGAATTTCACGCTGCCCGCAGCGCCGGCCGCTATCCGGGAGTGGCCTGTCGTCGGCCAGCGGATCCACGGCGCATGGAATCAGATCGCAACCGATCTGGCCGCCACCATCATCAAGTTTCAGGCGCCCATTCGTGAAGTGACGGCCGTTATCGTCGCCAAACTTGCCTCGATCGGCGGCGGTATCTTGAGTTTTGTCGTTTCGATCGTGCTTTCGGGCATATTTCTCACCCGCTCGGCACGCTTGGCCGCAGCCATACAGATACTGGCAAGCCGGATCGCCGGCGAGAAGGGTGTCGGCTTCGCCCGACTGGCGGGAACCACGGTGCGAAACGTATCGCGCGGCGTCATAGGCGTGGCCTTCCTGCAGGCGCTGTTGTGCGGATTGTGTTTTGCCCTTTTTGACATTCCGGCCGGCGGACCTTTGACCTTTATCGTGTTTGTCCTATGCCTGATGCAGCTTGGGCCGGCGCTTGTCCTCTTGCCCGTCATTCTCTGGGCGTGGTTCTCCTGGCCCACGCCGATTGCATTGGTTTTCACCGTCGTGGCCATCCCCATCATGATCATCGACAACATACTGAAACCGATCCTGATGGCGCGCGGTCTCTCCACGCCAATGCCGGTGATCCTGATCGGCGTGATCGGCGGCACCCTGTCGCAGGGTCTGTTGGGCCTGTTTCTCGGGCCGGTCGTTCTCAGCGTCTTCTATGAGTTGCTGAGAGCCTGGGCCTGGCCTTCGGTCTCGACCGCACCGGAAAATAGCCGCCCCGCGAGTTTCGATGCTCAACCCGAACGCGTCGAACAGACACGATAACCGTCTGGTCGAGGTCGGCGAGATCCCTCCGCGGACAGGTTGCTGGCGGCGCTCACCTGTTCTTGCAGTAGACGACAACCTCCTGCTCGATTTCGTGGCAGAGCTGTTCGTATTCGCTGATCAGCCCCTCTTCCCTCGGGCTCCTGTTTCGAAACCGCTCCAGCGCATCGACTGCGAGATCGTAGGACTCGAACATCTCCTGGAGTGCCTCACTGGTTATACTCGCCAGCAGATGCCGGATATCGGGAAGTCGCAACATTAGTTTTCTGCGGCCGCGCTCTTGGCTCATGGATCAGTTCCGCATTCAAGGCACACGTGCAATGGATACGAAGTCACGAAGCTATCGGATCGTTCCCGGAGATCACGAATAAATTTATGGATTGGAGACCGAAGGCACACGAAGTCTGCCACGTAACGGGTCTAGTCTAG
Organism: Rhizobium phaseoli; assembly: GCF_001664385.1. NCBI lineage: Bacteria > Pseudomonadati > Pseudomonadota > Alphaproteobacteria > Hyphomicrobiales > Rhizobiaceae > Rhizobium > Rhizobium phaseoli. The sequence continues at coordinate 127,064 of NZ_CP013532.1, forward strand.
CTGTTGCCGTCTCGGTCCGTTGCATTCAGGGCTTTTACGGTGATGGCTGCAATGACCCCGGTCAGCACGATCCCGGCAAAACCGATAATCAAAGCCAAAATTCGCGCCGAAACATGTTTGGGCGTGAAGTCGCCGTAACCGATGGTAAGGCCTGTCACGAAGGTAAAATAAAGCGCTTCATCGATACGCCAATCCTCGATGCGCCAAATTGCAAGGCCGGATGCCACCATGATCGACACGATGCCGGAAAGGATCGGCCAGATCACACGAAGCTGCCTGGCGAGCGCGATGAAGAACAGCCGTCTCATCTGCCGGGTGTACGGTCCGCCGTCGGGTCGCTGCTGTTTGGAACCCCGCAACCTCATCTCACGGCCGGCGGTAAGACGTAGAGCGTTATGGCGAAAATCATATAGACCATCAGCACGAGGACGCCGACAAACCATGCCGATCGTCCGCTGTTGGTGACGAACATCGCAGTGACGGTGGCAAGAAACACCATCGTCACCGCACCCGGCCAGAATTGCAGATCCATCGGCGACGGACCGATGACATAACTCATCAAGACGAGAACCGGCGCGACGAACAAGGCGATCTGCGACGCGCTTCCGAGTGCGATGCCGACGCTCAGATCGAGCCGGTTCTTGCGCGCCCCGGAAAAAGCCGAGGCCATTTCGGCGGCGGCGCCGACCAATGCGACGACGATAAAACCGACAAAGGCGGGGGTCATGCCGAAAGCGACGGCCGCTTCCTGCACGGATTCAACGAAAATCTCGCTGACGAACGCCACGAGCACCGTGACGCCGGCGAGTGTACCGAGGGCGAGGCCAATTGGCCACGGCGCTTCGCCGGCCTCGGCGTGTTCCGCCGAAGAGAAAAATTCCCGGTGCGTCCCCAGCGTGAAAAACAGCCCAAGTCCGTATCCGATGATCAGCAGAACGGCCAGGCTGAGGCTGAGCGTGTGGGTGACCGGTGCGATGGACGCCGCGTCCAACTCGCCAAGCGCCGAAGGCATCAGCAGCGCGATTGTGGCGAGGAAAAGCAGGCCCGCTTGAAGACGGGCGCTCGCCCGGTTGAATTCCTGAAGGTGATATTTCAGGCCGCCGAGCAGAAACGAAGCGCCCAGCATGAATAGCGTGTTGGTGACGATCGCTCCGGCGATGGATGCCTTGACCAGCGTATATTCGCCGGCCTGCAGGGCAGCCAGCGCAATGACCAGTTCGGTCAGATTCCCAAGGGTCGCATTCAGCAGCCCGCCCGCGGCGTCACCCGTCTTGGCGGCAACGGATTCGGTCGCATGACTAAGCAAAGCGGCCAACGGCACGATGGCGAGCACCGACAGGACGAAAAGCGCCGTATGGGCTTCTGGGAAGAGCGCCGCAGCCACGAATACCACCGGCACGGCAGCGAGCAGCCAGAGTATCGGGCTGTCACGAATTTCTTTGAAAAGGTGGCTCAACCGTCACTCCCTGTGATCGCCTGGATGGACGAACCTCCGCCTGTCACGGCAATGTCGGCGAGCTCCGTCGCGCTTCTGACGGGCTCCCCATGGTCCCCGGTTCCTCGCATTCCTTATGCTGCGCGCCGCCTCACTCGGGAAGAGCCGTCTGCCGGAAGAAGGTTACGACTGCGTCGTCCGGCGGGCCGAACCATGTTGTAAAGAATGCTCGGAAATTCTCCGCCGCGTAGGCTTGGCTCAACGCGCGATCGACCGCCAGGCGAAAATCCTCGTCGCCGCGCGTCAGCTCAAGGCCGAGCGGTTCGTAGGTGAAATGGCGCTCGAGCACGATGAGATTACCGGAACTGTCGCTGCGGGCGGCAGCGTCCATCAGAAGCGGCATGTCGCCAAACAGCACAGCCGAGCTGCCGTCCAGGATACGCTCGATCCCCTGTTGATAGTCAGTGACGGGCGTCGCCGTCGCCGCGAGCTGGAAGGTCTTGATCCTGCCGGACAGCCACTCTTCGCTCGTCGTGCCGGCTATCGAGGAGAAGGTCTTGTGTTCGAGGATCGTGCGGGCCGGCGCACCGCGCCAGACGGGCCGGCTCGATGGTTCGCCATATTGCAGAATCTCGCGCAATGCCAAGGGCGCGCTGGCATTGAGCAGCGCTCCGGTGCCGCTCGGGAAGATCGGCAGCGAGAACGAGACCTGCTGCCGGCGGCCGAGCGTCACCGGCTCCGCAGCGCAGACAAGGTCCGCCGTGCCGTCCTGTATGGCTCGCAGCTTGGCGTCGCCCGAAAGGGGAACCCATTCCACATCGAGCTTCGACAGGTTCAGCTGCGCCCTCAGGCTGTCGGCGATCCTGTTGCAGAGCGCGACGGCATAGCCGTCGGGCTTGCCCTGGGCATCGAACGAAAACGGTCTTGCGTCCGGGTCGTAGCCGAGTTTCAGCGCGCTGTTCGTCCTGACGCGGTCCAGCGTCTGCGCCTGCGCGGGCAGCGCGACGGCGTAAACGACCGCTGCCGCGAGGACAGAGGCGGCGATAGCCGCCCAGCGACCATTTCTCTCTGACATATCTGGTCCTCCCTGTGTTACTCGGCCGGCGCCCGGTTCACGCTGGCGAATCGCGGGGCGATGAGCCCGTAAATGATGAAACCGATCCCTGTGACGATCATGCCGCCAAGCACCGCATCCTTGCCGGAGGCATAGATGGCGAAAACGCTGTAGGCCATGCCGACCATAGCGATGATGGCGTTCAGCCGGTATTTCGCCTGCGGTACGCGGGCAGCCTTCATCATCACGAACAGCGAAGAGAGCGCGATGATGTAGGGCAACACGTTCGTCACCACGGCGAGATTGACGAGAGCGGAAAACTGCTCGCTCAAGGTTGGCGATATGGTCATCAGCGCAAGCCCGGTCTGCACGATGCCGAGGATGATCATGCCGCTGACCGGCGCTCCCATTTCGTTGACCCGGGAAAATATCGACGGAAACATCTTCTCTTCCGCTGCAGTCTTCGCCGTCTGGGCGATCGTGAACTGCCAGCCCAGCAGCGAGCCGAGGCAGGCAAGCACCGCCAGCGCCATGACGATCGAACCGATCGTCGGATTGAACATCGTGGCATAGGCCAGTGCGAACGGCCCGGTGGAGGTGGCGAGATCGGCATTCGGTACGATGCCCTGAATGACCGTCGTCGACAGGATGTAGATGACGGCGGCGCCCAGCGTGCCGAACATGCAGGCGAGGGGCACGTCACGTTTCGGATTTTCGACTGCGTCGGAATTCTGTGCGGCCGACTCCATGCCGAGGAAGGCCCAGAGCGTCAGCGAGATGCTCGACCCCATGCCCTGGGCCAGCGTCAGCCCTGTCGGATTCCAGGCCGCGCCGAACGTACTTGAGCTGAACCAGAGCCAGCCGATGATCGACAGCAGCCCGACCGGAAGGATGACGCCCCAGACCGTAACCGAACCGATGCGTCCGGTAATGCGCGGACCGCCGAAATTGGCCGCCGTGGTCAGCCACAGGAGGATGATCAGCGCCACGCAGGTCATGATCGGCGTGGACGTCAGCACCGGAAAAAATTCGGCAAGATAGCCGACGGCGGAGATGCCGATGGCGACATTGCCGACGGCAAGCGAAAGGAAATACAGGAAGAACACCATGAAGTAGCCGTCTTTGCCGTAGGCATCCTCCGCATAGGCGGACATGCCGCCTGGACGCTGGTTGAACAGCCCGGCCTGGGCGAAGCCATAGGCGATCGCCATGGAACCGATGGCCGTCACGAGCCAGGAAAGCAGCGAGATTGCACCGACCTGGGCCATGTTGGCGGGCAGCATGATGATGCCCGATCCCATCATGTTGACGGCAACGATGAAGGTGAGCTGCACCAGGTTCATTTTTTTCTTGGTCGTGGCCTCGGCCGCGAGATGCATTGTGTTGTCGGTCATGACGAAACCCTCCCTGCGTCTACTCGCGCACGACATATGTGTGGAATTGGATCCGCCCCTCGATCCTTTCCTGGAACACGCCCTGGACTTCGTAATTGAACCCCGGAAACCGGTTGAACGACTCCTCGAAGGCCAGGAAATAGTCCCGCATCGGGCGCGCCCGATCATCCCAGCGCTCGCCGGGAACGATCACGCCGATCCCCGGCGGATAGATCAGCGCCAGCGTTGCCGAAATACGGCCGGCAGCCTGCGTCAGCGGTACATAATCGACATTGTTGGCGACCAGCGCTTCGTAGGCCTGCTTGGGAGCGATGGCCGGTTCCGGGAAACTCTCGGAGCGGAAGCAGAGGCGCTGCAACTCCTTCACGCCAGCATCGCGATAGAAGGAGTGCATCTCATGGCAGACCTGACGGACCGTATAACCGGCATAGCGCTCGCGATTGGCCGCATAGACGGTCGGCAGCACTTCCTGCAGCGGCGCGTCTCGGTCCCAGAGATTTTTGAATTTGACCAGCTTGGCGACGAGCGTGTTCAGCTTGCTCTCATCCTCGGCCGGGGTCAGCAGGAACAGGAGACTGTTCAAGTCGCATTTTTCCGCCACCACCCGCTGCTCGCGCAGATAGTTGGCGACGACAGTCGCCGGGATGCCGAAGTCGCGATAGCCGCCGGTCTTCCGGTCGATGCCGGGTGTCAGTATTGCCAGCTTGTTGGGGTCGACCATGGTGTAACCTGGTGCATACCCGGCATAGCCGTGCCACTTTGCCTGCGGATCGAACTGCCAGCATTGCTGCTCGCGTTTGAGCACATCCGTTGGGATATCCTCCCACCGCACGCCTTCGAGGTCGTTGGTATGTTTGGAGCCTGAAACGGTGACCTTGTCCGGCACGAATGGATCGAAGAACCACTGTTCTTCGGAGCTTGCGGCATTGGACTCGTAGTGCTGAACGAAACCGCGCAACTTCTTGCGCACCTCGATCCCGAGTTCGATGCAGCGGTCCCAGAGCATCTCGCCGGCCTTGCCCTCATGCACCTTGGCATTGACATCGAGCGAGGCGAACAGCGGATAGAAGGGAGAGGTCGAGACATGCATCAGCAGCGATTCATTGAAGCGCTTGTGTTCGACGAACCGCCGCTGGCCGCTGATATGGTCGTCCCGCTTGTGGATCTGCGACGCCTGGGAAAAGCCGGCGCCCTGCTTGTGCACCGACTGGGTTGAAAACAGGCCCGGCATGTCGGCCCGCAGGTCCTTGAGACGCATCGGGCTGTGGCCTTCGAAGAGCGGGTGGAAGGCATTGTAGCCGATCCAGGCCTCGTCCCAGAGGACGTAGTCGCAGAGATGGCCGATCTTTTCCATGACCTGGCCGACATTATAGATCGTGCCGTCATAGGTCGCGAGTTGGATGCAGGCGAGACGGAAGGGCCGATCTGCCTTCGCACGGCTCTTGTCGGCGACGAGCGGATGTTCCTCGATCTTTCGTCGCAGCCAGCTTTCATCCCACGCCGCCCAGTCCACCGCGCCGATCATGCCGAAAGAATTGCGGGCGGTTGGCAGATAGATCGGGATGGCGCCGGCCTGAACGAGAGCGCCTTGATGCAGGGATTTATGGTTGTTGCGGTCGAAGAGCACGAGATCGCCGCTGTGCAGCACCGCATTGGCAACCACCTTGTTGGAGGTGCTTGTTCCGTTGAGGATGAAATAGGTGCGGTCAGCACCGAAGATGCGCGCCGCCTGTTTCTGGGCCTCGACGGCTGGACCTTCGTGGATCAGCAGGTCCCCGAGATCGACATCCGCGTTGCAGAGGTCGTTGCGGAAAATGCTCTCGCCGAAATATTTGAAGAACAGCTGGCCGGCCGGCGACTTCCGATAGAACTGGCCGCCCTGATGACCGGGGCAATCGAAGGCGATATTCGCCTCGCCGTCATAGGCCATCATGCCGCCGAAAAACGGCGGCAGCAGTGACTTGCCGTAATTGACCGCGCTGGAGACGATCTGCTTGGCGTAGAAGGTCGGCGTCTGCTGGCCGAGGTAAACGAAGCCGTCGACCTCGCCGGCCATTTCGACGACGTCCATATGCTTGATGGTCAGCGTATCGGCCATTGCCCAGATCGGTGTACGAAAGCCGATATCCCTGACCGAGCGAAGGAAGCTGCGAGCCGCCGACAGCTGGCCGCCCTCGACCGAGCCGATATAGGCGCCGACATCGGCATCCTCTGAGACATCGGCGGAATAGTCGCCACGCAGTTCAACCTCGAAACCCTGGTCGATGATCTGTGACACCAGTTCCTGAGCCTGAGAGTTGTCGCGGTCGATGATCGCCACGATCTTCAGCATCTTGTGGAAGGGTATGGCGACCGTCGGAGACTTCACATCACGCGGGATCATTCCTCTTCCTCCCCTGCAATGCAATCGACGAGATAGCGGCGTCCGCCGTCACCGGAGGCGAAGCGAAGGCCGTGTATATCCGTTTCGAAACCGGGAAATTTGCTGTCGAAGTCACGCGCATAGAGCAGGTAGTCCTGGATGGACTTCGTCGATTGCGTGATCCGCTCGCCCGGCATGATCAGCGGGATGCCCGGCGGATAGGGAACGATCATTACGGCGAGGATGCGGTTCATCAGATCGTCGATCTCGACGCTCTCGATCTTGCCCTTGACCAGCCGGTCATAGGCATCGGCGGGACGCAGTGCCATCTCAGGCAGCACCGTGTACATCTCGCGCTGCGCCTTCGGCACGTCGTCCTTGCGGTAAATCGCATGGATTTTTTCGCAGAGATCTCTCAATCCCACGCCCGCATAGGCTTCCGGATGAGCTGCGGCCAGTGCCGGCAGCGCCCGTGTCAGCGGCGCATTGGCGTCATAGAGGTCCTTGAAATTGATGAGCTCGGTGACGAGCGTGCTCCACTTGCCGCGGGTAATGCCCATCGAGAAGAGAACAAGGAAGGAATAGAGGCCGGTCTTCTCGATTTCGATGCGCCGGGAGGAGAGGAATTTGGTGATGACGGCGGCCGGTATCCCGTGCTCATCCATCGCTCCGCTGGCCGAGAGGCCCGGCGAAAGGATGGTGACCTTGATCGGATCGACCATGACATGATTTTCGGCAAGGCCGGTAAAACCATGCCAGTCATCGCCCGGCTTCAGCACCCAGTCGGCATGGGTGTCGCTCGGCGTCTGCTCGGCAACCGTCGGCTCCCAGACGTCGAACCACCAGCTGCCCTCGGTCTGTCTTTTCACGCGGTTCATCGCCCGGCGGAAGCTGATCGCCTCATCGATCGTCTCCTGCACCAGCGACCGCCCGGCCGGCTGCTCCATCATGGCGGCCGCGACATCGCAGGAGGCGATGATGCCGTATTGCGGCGAGGTCGAGGTGTGCATCATGAAGGCTTCGTTGAAGCGTGTGATGTCGAGCCGCTTGGTCTCGGCATGCTGGATGTGGATCATCGATGCCTGCGAAAGGGCGGCAAGCAGCTTGTGCGTCGAGTGCGTGGCAAAGGTAACGGCGTTTTGCGATCGTGCGGGCTGGTTCGACGAGATGCCGTGGAAGCCGTCGTAAAATTCGTGGAAGTTGGCGTAGGCATACCAGGCTTCATCGAAATGCAGCACCTCGACCGCGTCGCCGAGCGAGGCCTTGATCGCATCGACATTGTAGCAAAGCCCGTCATAGGTCGAATTGGTGATGACCATCAGCCGGACCTTGCCGCTGGTCTGCCCCGCAAAGGGGCTCGCGGCAATCTTGCGGGCGATCGATTCAGGCGTGAACTGATCCTTCGAGATCGGACCGATAATACCGAGCCCATTGCGCGAAGGGATGAGATAGATCGGGGTGGCGCCCGTCATGATCAGCGAGTGCAGGATCGACTTGTGGCAGTTGCGATCGCAGAGCACGAGATCGCCGCGCCCGACCATGCCGTGCCAGACGATCTTGTTGGCCGTCGACGTGCCGCCGACGACGAACAGCGTCTCGTCGGTGCCGAAGATGCGGGCCGCATTGCGCTCGCCCTCGGCGATCGGTCCGACATGATCCAGCAGCGAACCGATGCTGCCGACCGATACGGAGATGTCGGACCGCAGCGTGTTTTCGCCGAAGAACGTATAGAAGAGCTGGCCGACCGGGCTCTTGCGGAAGGCGACACCGCCGCCGTGGCCTGGCGTGTGCCAGGAATAGGCGCCCTCAAGCGTGTAGTCCATCAGCGCCTTGAACATCGGCGGCGGCAGCCGGTCGAGATAGTTGCGGGCGGCCTGCGCAATGGCACGCGCCATGAATTCCGCCGTATCCTCGAACAGCCGGAAGAAGGCGTTGGCGTGGCGCAGCACCGATGCCGGCACGTCTTCGGCGGTGGTATCGTCGCCGAAGAGGAAAATCGGCAGGCGGTCGTTCCTCTGCCGCTTTGCGGCCAGGACCTCTCCCAGCAGCTGCCAGCGCGTGGTCTTGTCCTCGGCTCCATCGACGGACACCAGCCAGCAGGATTCGGTGTTGAAGATATGCACGAGGCGCCGCGCATCCTCGTAGGAAACGCCGGAGACGATCCGGAAACCTTCCTTCTCGATTGCGGCCGCCAGATCGCGCATGCCGCGGCCGGCAGCGCTCTTGCCATCAAAATCCTCGTCGATAACCGCAATCGGAAATGCCATCTGGAATTCCATGCGTTCCTCCGGAAATCGAGGGTCACAGGCCGTGGCCGCTCTGCAGCGACGGGCATCTCAACTAGAGGGATGGTACAGGACGGGTGGTGCTCCGTCGTTGATTGCAATCAATCTTGGGCAAAGCATTTCGATGTCAGCGGGAATGCCGGCGCCGGCTTATTCCGCCCATTCCGCATCGGCCGTGAAGGCGATCGTCAGCCAGCGATTGGCGCTCTCATCTCCGATCGCATCGCCTATCTCGTCTCTGAGCGCGTCCCATTCCTCCACGGTCTTTGCCGGAAGTCCTTCCGGCACGATGAAGTAGAGTTCGATCTGCATGGCCCGGCCGACCCGGGCGACATAGGCGCGATGCGAGAGGAAGCCAAGGCGACGAACCGTCTCCGAAGCGATGCGATCGACATGCTCCTGGAGATCGGCAGGCGCGATCAGCAAGATTTCGGTCAACGCCTTCCAGACGGTGCCGATCGGAAGCGGGATCATGACCAGGCAGACCAGCGCCAGAACCGCGGGGTCCATATAGCCGGCAACCCAAGCGGCCGGCGTCGCCTGCACGGCCATGCCGATCAGAAATGCAATCAGCAGGGCAAGCGCGATGCCGCCGGACATGATCCAGGCCTTGACGTCGAGCGAAATGAAATCGGATTTGATGCGGGCGTTCAGCCGGATGCCGAGGAAGGCCATGACGGCGCAGACAAGCAGGGTCGCTGCGGAATAAGCCACCGCCATGCCGAATTGCAATTCATGGCCGCCGCTGAGGATGCTGATGATCGCGCTGATCAGCGCATAGACGGCAACGGTCATCAACAGGCAGCCATTGAGCATCAGCACGATCGGCTCCAGATGCCAGAAGCCCATGGTAAAACGGTTTCGAATCCTGCCGGATCGGGCGTCGCGCTGCGTCGATTGTATGATCAGGCTGGAAACCCAGAGCGCCAAGCCGGTCATCGCCGCGTCGGCCAGCGAATATACGCCGTCGAAAGCGATGGAGAACGATCCGGAAAGAATGCCGAAAACCACGCCGAGCGTAGCGACCACCACCGTCGCCGCGATCGAGATCCTGAGAAATCCCTGCTCGCCCAATCTCATTGCCCCGCCTCCGACACCCTTCATTGCGATTGTTTTATGCTGATCGTGAAGGTGAGACGAGATGTGAATGGGTGGGCCTGCGTTTCATCTTTTGCCCGGTCGCAGTCGCCCACAGAGGCGGGCGGCTGTCCTATCGGAGAAGGCGGCCTCGAGGCCTGCCTCAACTGAAATCTGTGCGGCGCTGAGACCGGTCATTTCGTATAGAAGGTCATGTTGCCGTTGCGTGCCCGCGAGACCCATTCGATGTCGTTCGCGGTGAGCTTTTTGGTTTTGAGCTGGGCGGTAAGCCATTTGTTTGCGCGGATCGCATCCCGGATGGCTTTGACGTGCTCCTCGCTTCCCTGTGTCGGGTGGGCGCCGGTCTCAGAAAAATCTGCCGTCCTATAGCTGACGATCGTAAATCGTCTGTCGTGATAGGTTCGTACCGCGTCAGGCAGATTCTCGCTCCAGTTCATTCTGCGATATTCGCGTCTCGTCTGCTGCGCGTCGACCGGGACTATTCCGGCGACGGCAGTGATCGCGGCAAGTCCAATGATCATGGCCATCTTCATCGCACTAACTCCTGAGAACAGAATGATGTTCGGTTGTGGAGGATAGCTCACGCAGCGGCGCCAGGCATTGAGTACAATCAATGCCGTTCAAACAAGAGGGACACTGCCGCCCGCTCGCGCGGCTGCCGCTAATGCCGAAAAGACTTTGTCGCCACTACGCATTGAACCGGATTGCGGCATCCATTCTTTGGGAGGAAAATCGCGTCCGGGAACGGAAGTTCGAGCCGAAATCGGCATCGAGAAGGGCGTCTCTCGGGAGGGCACCATGACAACGTCGCCAAATGGCAAGAGTCTGGGACTTGCCGCTTGCACCGCCATCGTCGTCGGAAACATGGTGGGCTCGGGCTTTTATCTTTCGCCGGCTGCGGTCGCACCCTACGGCAATCTGGCGATCATCGTCTGGATCGTCATGGGCGCCGGCGCGATCTGTCTCGGCCTGACCTTCGCGCGCCTAGCGCGCCTCGTGCCCGCGGTCGGCGGCCCCTACGCCTATACAAGGCTCGCTTATGGCGATTTTGCCGGCTTCCTGATCGCCTGGGGCTACTGGATTTCCATCTGGACATCGCTGCCCGTCATCGCAATCGCCTTTGCCGGCGTGATGGTCGATCTCTTCCCCGCCCTCGGCAATCGTTTCGCCGCGACCGTGCTGACGCTCGGCGTGATCTGGGCGATCGTCCTCGTCAATCTTCGTGGCGTGCACGCGGCGGGCGTCTTCGCTCAGGTCACCACCTATGCCAAGCTGCTCCCCTTCGGCGCCGTCGCCATTATCGGTCTTCTCTTCATCGACACGTCGCATTTCTCCGAATTCAACCCGAGCGGACAATCGCTGCTGCAGTCGGTCGCAACGCTGGCGCCGTTGACGATGTTCGCCTATCTGGGGCTGGAATCGGCGACCGTACCCGCAGGCGATGTCGAAAACGCCGAGCGCACCATCCCCCGCTCGACCGTGCTTGGGATCTCGATCGCCGCCGCCCTCTACGTTCTGGGCACCATTGTCGTGATGGGCCTTCTGCCGCGCGACCAGCTGGTTCACTCGGTTGCGCCATTCTCCCAGGCCGCGGCGATCATGTGGGGCCGGCCCGGCGAGCTGGCGATCGCGATTGCCGTGCTGCTCTCCTCGATCGGTGCTCTCAACGGCTGGACCTTGCTGATGGGGCAGGTTCCGATGGCGGCGGCCCGCGACGGCCTGTTTCCGCCGCTTTTCGCCCGGCTCTCCCCGCGCGGCGTGCCGGCATGGGGCATGATCATCTCAGCCTCCTTCGCAACACTTTTGGTGCTCGTCCAGGCGATCGGCTCCGAGGGTTTCGCCGCCGTCTACCGGCTGATGGTCGGGCTAAGCACCATGGCTGCCGTCATTCCCTATGCCTTCTGCTCACTTGCCGGAAGCCTCGTTGCGGGAGTGACCCATGGGCGAATGCCACGGGTGAGCGCCATCGAACTCATCGCCTTCATCTTCGCAATCTTCACCCTTTACGGCTCCGGCGCCGAACCGGTGCTCTACGGCCTCGTGCTATTGATGCTCGGAATACCCGTCTATGTCTGGCAAAGGCGAAATGGTGCTGAAGTGACCGCCAAGGAAACGGCATCGGCTGCACCAAGGCAGCCGGCCGTCTCCGGATAAGGTCATGAAAGCTTAGTGCCAGCTCAGCGCGGCAAAACCGCCATTGATGATCGTCCCGCGGTCTCCCCGCACCAATCCGGCAATATCGGCTAGACTTCCGATGGCCGCGGTCCTGTTGCCGCTGCGCGCAAAATGGCAGGCGGCATCGACCTTCGGACCCATCGAGCCCGCCGGGAAGGAAAACTGCGTGAGGTCGTCGGGGCGTGCCCGATGAATAGCCTTCTGGGACGGCTTGCCCCAATCGAGGCACACGGCTTCGGCATCCGTCGCCATGATCAGAAGATCGGCCTTCAGCTCGCGCGCCAAAAGCTCGGAGCACAGGTCCTTGTCGATCACCGCCTCGACACCGACCAGCTTTCGGTTGGCGCCCTTCTCGTACATCGTCGGAATGCCGCCGCCGCCGGCACAGATGACGATCGTGCGCTGTTCCAGGAGCCAGCGGACCGGACGGATTTCGAAGATCCGCTTCGGCACCGGGGAGGCAACGACGCGTCGCCATTTTTCGCCGTCCTGTTTGAACACCCAGCCCTTTTCGGTGCGGATCCGGTCCGCTTCGGCCTGGTCGTAGACCGGGCCGACGAATTTGGTGGGATTTTGGAAGCCGGGATCGTCCGCGTCGACTTCCACCATCGTGAGCAAGGTCGCCAGGGGCTGCTCGAATGGCAGGAGATTGCCGAGCTCCTGCTCCAGCATATAGCCGATCATGCCTTCGGTTTCGGCGCCGAGAACATCGAGCGGATAGGCTTCCTCAGGCTTGTAGGCCGCGCCCTGGAGGGCAAGTAGGCCGACCTGCGGCCCGTTGCCATGGGTTATGACGATTTCATGGTCGGCCGCCAAGGGTGCGATCGCCTGCGCGGCGATGCGCGCATTGCGTCTCTGAGTATCGGCTGTCATCGCTTCCCCGCGCCGGAGAAGCGCATTGCCACCAAGCGCTATGACCACACGCATGCTAATCTCCCAAAGTGGCGACAAGCAGTGCCTTGATCGTATGCAGACGGTTCTCCGCCTGCTCGAAGGCGACGTTGGCCTCGGACTCGAAGACGTCGTTGGTGACTTCAAGCCCGTTGTCCATGCCGTAATCTTCAGCGATCTGCTTGCCGAGCGTGGTTTCGGTGTCGTGAAAAGCCGGCAGGCAATGCATGAACTTGGTCTGCGGATTGCCGGTCGCTTTCATCAGGTCCTGGTTGACCTGATACGGGGTGAGCAGCTTGATACGTTCGCGCCAGACCTCCTTCGGCTCGCCCATCGAGACCCAGACATCGGTGTGAATGAAATCGACGTCCTTGACCGCTTCTCTGGGATCTTCGGTGACCAGCAGGCGCGCGCCCGAGGCCTGCTGCAAATCCTTGGCGATCTTCATGTATTCTTCCGAAGGCCACAGCGATCTCGGCCCGCAGATGCGCACATCCATGCCGAGCAGGCAGCCGACGATCAGCAGCGAATGTCCCATATTCGAGCGGGTGTCGCCGACATAGGCATATTTGATCTCAGCGATCGGCTTGTCGCTATGTTCGCGCATGGTCATGACGTCGGCGATCATCTGCGTCGGATGATATTCGTCCGTCAGTCCGTTATAGACGGGCACCCCGGCGTATTTTGCCAGCGTCTCCACGCCTTTCTGCGCAGAGCCGCGATATTCGATCGCATCATACATGCGCCCCAGCACCCGCGCCGTGTCCTTGAAGGATTCCTTGTGGCCAATCTGCGAGCCGGAGGGATCGAGATAGGTCACGTTGGCGCCTTGGTCCGAGCAGGCGACCTCGAAGGCGCATCTCGTTCGCGTCGAGGTCTTCTCGAAGATCAGGCAGATTTCCTTGCCTTTCAGATGCTCCTGTTCGGTGCGGGCGTATTTGGCCCGCTTCAGGTCGCGAGCGAGGTCGAGGAGGTAACGGAATTCCCTCGGCGTATAGTCCTGCACGGTCAGAAGCGATCGATTGCGCAGATTGAAGCTCATGGTCTTGCTCCGTCGGTCTGGTTCATGGTGTGAAACGTCAGTAAGCCGGGTCGCGCCAGATGGGGCATGTCATGCAATGGCCGCCACCACGGCCGCGGCCGAGTTCGGAGCCGCGAATGGTGATGACCTCGATCCCCGCCTTGCGCAGAAGCGTATTCGTGTAGGTGTTGCGGTCGTAGGCGACGACGACGCCGGGCTCGAGCGCGACGACATTGTTGCCATCGTCCCATTGTTCGCGCTCGGCCTGGTAGGAATTGCCGCCGGTTTCGACGGTGCGCAATTGCGGCAGGTCGAGCGCCTCGGCGACGACATCGAGCATCGGCCGATTGTCAGGGTGGATCTCGAATGTGCCGTCGTCGTCCTTGGGGTACATGCTGTAGCAGCGGACCTGATCGACGACCTCGGCAAACAGGGTGACGACATCGCGATCGCAAAAGCTGAAAACCGTGTCGAGGTGCATGGCCGCACGGCTCTTCGGCATCAGGCAGCCGACCACTCTCTTTGCCGCCTTGCTCCTGAACAGGGCTTGCGCCACCTGGCCGACGGCCTGGTAGGTCGTACGCTCGCCCATGCCGATCAGCACGGTGCCGTTGCCGATCGGCATGACGTCGCCGCCCTCCATCGAGGCATTGGCGAACGGCTGGTCCGAATCGCCCCACCAGATCTGGAAATCGCCGCCGAGGAAGATCGGATGAAACTTGTAGATCGCACGCTGGATCAGCGTCTCGGCGCGTCGTGCCGGCCAGAACATCGGGTTGCAGGTCACGCCGCCATAGATCCAACAGGAGGGGTCGCGTTGAAACAAGGTATTCGGGATCGGCGGGATAACGAAATCCGTCTCCGGCAGGGCGCTGAGCATCAGCGACTTTGCCTTGACCTCAGGCAGGTCGGAGATTGCGATGCCGCCGATCATGAAGGCGGCGAGCTGCGCGGCCGGCATTTCATCAAGCCATGGCCGCATCGCCTCGGCGATCTGCGAGCCAAGCACATTTGGGGTAATGCGCCGGTCCAACAAGAAATCGCGCGCCTGCTGGTTGGCGAGCGTCTGGCCGAGCAAGTCGTGGAGTTCGAGGACTTCGACCCCCCGTTCCTGCATCTTCAGCACAAAATCAAAATGGTCCTTCTGGGCCTCGTGAACCCATAGAACATCGTCAAAAAGCAGATCATGGCAATTGGCAGGCGTCAGGCGCTGATGCGCCAGCGACGGTCTGCAGACCATGACGGTTCTCAATTTCCCGACCTCCGAGTGAACCCCGAAACCACGCATGTGGTCCTCCTTTCAGCCTTCTGGATCGCGGCCGCACCGCCCATTCTTCGAAGACAGATTATTTCGGTCCGCTCGGTCGTGTCATTGATCGCAGACAATTCGCGGTGCGGTATGTGGATTCTTGCCTGAGGCCGGCTGTCACCGGGCTGCGTCGCCCTCAATGAAGGCCGGAACGGTCGCTGCGACGGTTTTGCCATGGGCGCCAATGAGTTGGGTGGATGTCGAGCATTTCGCCGCTGGTGGCATCGATCCAGCCGTCGGAAAGGCGCTGGCAGGGGAAAATCAAGGCATGGACGCCGTCATCGTCGATGACGGCGAGTTCTATATCCTGTTCGAACGGAGCTTCGAGGAGCAACCGCCACATTACCGAAACCTCCCAGAGGATCCACCAGCGTCAGCCGGACCTTTTCACCTTTCGACGTCCTCAATTGGCTCCTGGTCTTTGCGCCTCACAATAGTGGAACAACGGGACGGGGGCATTGAGCCGGATCAATGGCGACGAAGGCCGACGCCGGGGAAGCGGTGCCAAAGATTGCGACCAAAACAACAATAGAGGCTACGCGATACTACACGGATTAGCTGTCTGTGGGTGGTATCCTCAGGTCATTGCCGGAGGAACTGACGCTCCATGAGGCCAATACTTCTCAAGGGGTGAGGAGACCATCATGCCGATCAAGATGGAAGCGCCGCATACTGTCGCCGAAGCCGGTCCGAGCGTGGCAGCAGGACAAGTCTCCCCCGTGACGTCGCAGACACCGCGTCGCGAGGCTGCGAGGGGCTTTCGCGAAGGAAACGGCGGGCCGCGGATGGACTGGATCCGGCAACTCCATGACCATATGCCGGACGCGGTGTTTTTTATTGGCGACCGCCACAGAATTTCGGCCTGCAACAAGGCAGCGGTCGCCCTGTTCGGCTATGAGGAGCGTGAATTGATTGGCCGAAAGATCGGCTTTGTCTGGCGTCCGACACCGGATATTCGATTGAATGGACGCTGGGCAGACGAGGGGGCGGTGCGTGCCGGCCTGGCGATCACCAAGAGCGGAGCCCAGTTTCCGACCGCCCTTACCATTATCAGGAAGCATGACGAAAAAGGCGTCTTCACCGCGGCGGTTTTCGAAGACTTCCGCACCGAGGGTGAGACTTTGCGGCAAGTTCGTGAGCTGCAGCTGGAGATCGCCCGCCTTGCAAGAGTGACCGAACTGGGAGAGATGGCATCGACTCTTGCCCATGAACTTTCCCAGCCGCTGTCCTCGATCGCGGCCTATTCCGAAGGGTGCGGGCGTCTTGTCACGGGCAAGCGGCCCGGGCGCAGCGAAGAGCTCCGCGAAGCGCTGCTGGAAATTAAGCGCCACGCGCTCTGGGCAGGAAGTATCGTTCAGAACGTCAGAGAATTCGCAGAGCGTGGCGCTTCCGAGAGGACGCCGGAGGCGATGCACGAGCTGATCCACAAGGCGGCAAGACTAGCGCTCATCGGGTCGCGGCGGAAGGACATGCACACGGACTTTCAGTTCGAAGCGGCGCAGGACACCGTTCTCGCAAACCGCGTTCAGATCGTGCAGGTGCTCACCAACCTCGTTCGCAATGCCCTGGAGGCGACGGAGTGTGTCGAGCAGCCCCGCATTGCGATCCGAACGGCAGTGGACAGTTTCGCGCATCTCGTTGTCGACGTGTCCGACAACGGCTGCGGGATTGCAGCCGAGATCGAAGATTCGTTGTTTCGCCCCTTCGTGACCTGCAAGCCGCACGGCCTCGGCATGGGCTTGGCCTTGTCCAAGCGCATTGTCGAGGCGCATGGAGGCCGGATAGGCGCGCGTAGGAGAACAGAGAGCGGTTCAGTGTTTTCGTTCTCGCTTCCGCTGGTGGAGATTGAAGCCGATGGCGAACGACCTGACGATCCATCTCGTCGATGACGAGGAGGCGCTGAGACGATCTTTGACATTCCTGCTGGCGTCAGCAGGTTTTGCCGTGCGGGCCCATAGCTGCGCAAACGCATTTCTCGATCTTCTGCCTCTTTCGGGCAGAAACTGCCTTGTGACGGATCTGCGCATGCCCGATGTCAACGGCATCGAATTGCTTCAGCGCCTTCGACTGTCCAGCGTGAACGTTCCGGCGATCGTCATTACCGGCCAGGGCGATGTCGCGGCAGCCGTGCAGGCGATGAAGGCGGGGGCATCAGATTTTCTCGAAAAGCCGCTTCGGGAAGAGGCCCTGATCGCGGCGATCAATCTGGCAATGGGACAAAGGCGGCCCGGCCGCTCGATTGCCGATTCCGAAAGCGTCGCGGCACGGCTTCGCCAGCTCACCGATCGCGAACATCAGGTCTTGACGGGGGTGCTCGATGGTCTGCAGAACAAGATGATCGCCTACCAACTGGGCATCAGCTCGCGCACGGTGGAGGTCCATCGCGCCAATGTGATGGCCAAGATGGGTGCTCGCAATCTTGCCGAGCTCATGCGTATGGCGGTCACAGTCGATATGGTTGTGCAGTCGAGCGCCGAACGGATTTCGCCCGTCGACCCCTGGCCAGCCTGCGCCCGATAATTCCAAGAAAGCTAAGCTTGCAACTTCAGGCTCGTGAGATATGATGCTTTAGAAGATGCTTACATAATTGCGTGATCTTGTCGTAGGGGCGAGCATGAGAAACGCAACACAGGTCAATATAGTCAGCAGTCCTGGACCGACCGCTGAGGAAATCTGCAGGCAAGTTGAGCGAATTCTTGCAAGTGAAGAATTTCACGCGCCGCAGCGCGGGCGAAATTTCTTGGGATTTGTCGTCAACGAGACGCTTGCAGGTCGAGCAGGCTTCCTGAAGGCGTTCACCATCGCAAATGTGGTGTTTGGTCGGGAAGCATCGTTCGACCCGCAGAACGATCCGGTCGTCCGGATCGAAGCCGGCCGCATCCGAAAGGCACTGGAGCGTTATTATCTCGTCGCAGGCCAGGCGGACGAGGTCGTCATCACGGTGCCGAAAGGCGGCTACGTGCCGCATTTCGAATATCTCCGGGACGCGTCGGCGCCGACACGGCCGGAGAAAGACCGCAATGTGCAGATCGCAGCTTTCGCAGATCAAACCTATTCGCCACGGGAGACGCAGCGCCCGGCTCTGCCGACCGCTCGCGGCCGCGGGACCGGTCTGCTGGCCGTCCTTATTCTTCCTCTCCTCGCCCTTGCCATTGCCCTTTTCGCTCGAGGCGGCACTCCGATCAGGCCGCCGCCGTCGGGGGGCCTTGCGCCGACGGTCGCCGTCGAGGTTTTTGCCGAGAGCAGCCTCTTCGATTCCAGTTCGGATATCGCCCGCGGCCTGAGGGACGATATTATTGGCCAGCTTGCTCAGTTCGATGCCCTGGTCGTGGTCGCCGAACCGTCGACGGGTGATCATGCCGCGGCTGCCGACTACGCGCTCCAAGGCAATATCCAGATGGACGGGAGCAGGTTGCGCTCCGTTGCAAGGTTGGTGCGCCAGACAGACGGGGCCGTCATCTGGGCGAATAATTTCGACGCCGATCTTCGCGCGCAGAACAAGCTCGAGATTCAAACAGATGTCGCCCGGCAAATTGCCGGCGCGATAGCGCGGCCCCATGGCGCCATCTCTCAAGCGGAAACGGCCATGATCGCGCAGTCAGCGCGGAAAGCAGACAAGGACGCCTATGCCTGCGCTCCACTCTATGGCAGCTATATTGAGACGATGACGGCGAAAAACCATGGCGCAGTACGCGAGTGCCTGGAACAGGCAATCCGGCAGCGTCCGGATAATGCGACATCCTGGGCGCTCTTGTCCCTGGTCTACCTCGACGAGGTGAGATTTCGCTACAAGCTCGGCACACCCTCTTCATCCGAGGCGCTGGCGTTGGCAGCCGCTTCGGCACAGCGGGCGGCATCGCTGGCGCCGGATAATCCCCGCGTCCTTCGCGCCGTCATGCTGGTAAGCTTTTTCCAGGGCGATATCGACAAGGCCATTGCTGCCGGGACTGCAGCCTATGCTGCAAATCCCGATGACGTGGAGGTCGCCGGCGAGTATGGCCTGCGATTGGCAATGTCCGGAAAGTGGCAATCGGGTTGCGAATTGATATCGATCGCGCTTGACAAAAATGCCGGGCCTAGAGGCTACTACGAGGCCGGCATGGCAATGTGCGCATTGATGAGGGGCGATATCGAAGCGGCGGAAGAATGGTCGCGGATAGCCGGTCTCGACGGCAACCCGATGCGCCATCTTGCCCTGCTGTCCATTCTCGGAGCCGCAGGCAAGATGGACGGGGCGAAGCTGGAGCGGGATTGGCTTCATATGAACGCCCCGGCATTGATGACGAATATCCGCCAGGAGATTTCTCTGCGCCTGCAGCGCCCGGAAGATCAGGAAAAGTTCTTCAACGGCCTGCGCGCCGCGGGCGTTGCCATCGACCTGCCGTCGGGAGAATAGGGGAACGAACGATCCCGATTGGACGGTCCCGCTGGTGATGAGCGCGTGATCGCATGCGATGGCTATCGAAGAGAGCCGGCGCCGTTCAATTTGCGGCTGGTTGAAATTTCCAAGATTATTTGCGCGGCAATTTCGTCCTCGACATTGAGGGTGGTCTGATCGCGCAGATCGCGATCATATTGATTTGCCCAGACGACGGCGCCGTCGGCGCCCTTGATCAGGCGGACATGCAGATGCAGGACCGTACCTTCGACAAGCGTGCTTCCCTGAAGATTGAACAACGAGCCGCTCGTCTCCACGCCGGATCGGCCGGGAGCAAGCACGACAAGGCTATCCACTTTCATGAGTTTGGCGATCAGCTGATCGGCCAGTCCCTTGGCAAGATCCGCTCCGCGCGCCGTGCCGCCGAGTGCCGCAAAGGGTTCGACGACGATTCTGGTCTTGCTTGTCAATGTCGTGGTGGGCGGCGTTTCCGATGGCGAGAGGTAGGATTCGAGTGGACGGATGAGGGCGAGCACCGCTATTGCGCCGAAGAGGGCCGGAACGCCGATTGGCAGGAGAAGATCGCGGTAGCGCAACGGGCGCTCACGCCCGGGCTGACCCCGCTCATGCCCGGGCTGACCTTGCTCGTGCCCGGGCTGACCTTGGTCATGCCCGGGCTGTTGCTTGTTCTCGCCATTTGGCGCGGCAGCGATCTCGGCGTTCGAGCCGTCTTCCCCACTCGAAAAATGCGGGGCATAGCCCCCTTTGGGAATGGTGATTTCTATCAGATCGCTGTGTCCGCAGACGAGATAATATCGTTCGAGGGCGCGGCGGATACGCCCCGCTTCGATGCGGACAACCGGATCATTCTGTGCATCGAAGGAGGCATCGCGTCCGAAGACCGCCTGCGCAATCGTCGAGGCTTTGAGTTGTTCGCCACGCCCGTCAAGTGTCTCTTCGACAATATACTGCAGGAAGCGACGCCCGCGTTCAGGCGCGAGGAATTCCGGACTGGCGAGGATACGATCAAGCTGTAGGCGCACGTTTTCGGGTTCTTGGCGTGCCTGGCCGGCCTGTCCCTCTTCCGGTACCATTTAGACCTCCCGCGATACCGCCGCATCGCCCTCAAGGGATGATAGCTTTATACACCTGCCGGTGGTCGCCGGCTTCCGTAGCAATACGTAAGGGATATCTCGAATACCGAGACGTTCAACGATTGCTTATGGTTGAGGTGGATGGGGGCGACACACATGTTTCAGGATCGGGCGATCGAAAAATACACCATGGTTCCCGGCCACCACCAGGGAACTTGCGCGTCGCCTAAAGATCAGTCGATCAAACTCCGCGCCGACGAAACGATCTACAGCGAAGGCGAATACGCCCTTGCGATTTACCAGGTCGAAGCGGGCGCCGTCCGGATCTACCGCCTGACATCGAACGGCCAGCGGCACATCCTGTCCTTCTGCGGCAAGGGCGAATGGTTTGGGCTCGAAAGCGGCAATGTCCGGACGGATTTTGCAGAAGCCATCTGCGAAACGCGCCTGAGATCGTTTCGCACCAATCAGGAGGCGGTCGTCCCGATCGATCTTTTGCACATTGCCCTGACGAATCTCGCAAAGGCCCAATGCAAACAGCTCATCATCAGCGAGCAAAGCGCCTTGAAGCGCCTTGCTGCCTTCGTTCAGGAGATGGCCGACCGCCATCCCGAGGATGCGGAATTCGACATGATGATGTCTCGCAGCGATATCGCCGACTATCTAGGGCTGACGGTCGAAACAGTCGCTCGGTCGTTCACGAAGCTCCGGGAAAAACGCATCCTGCGGCTTGCCGGAAAATCACAGCGCATGGTCCGGCTTCTCGATCGCGATGCGCTTATCGCCTTGACGATTTAATGCACGCCATCAGAGGGATTGAAACATGACATATGCGTCCCACCGAAAGTCGATCGGATTGACCAAGCGAGTTTTTGCCGGCCTGGTCGGCGCCGGGGCTTTGGCGGCGGTTCTTCAACCGGCTGTCGCCTTCGCGCAGGACGATCCCTTTTCTCAGTTTCCACTGGTCATCCATTGCAAGTCCAACGAGACCTTTCATGCCTTTTACATATCGCGCGTCTCTCGGGACGGCGTCGCGACCTATGTTGCGTCCGACCGGATCGCCGGGACGATCACGCTTGATGGAAAGGCAAAGGCGGTCGGTGGTGCAGGCGGCGGCAGCTGTGTCGGCAAGACGCTGGCGGAGCTTCGTGCATCGCAGCAGGCTTATGATTTGAAACCTTAACGCCTTCGATCCTACTCTGCGGCAAGGTCACTTTGCCGATGTCGCCGCATCTGTCTGCTGGGCGCGGATCGCCTGAGCGGCCGCCGCAACGCCGCCGCCCTTGTCATCGCCGCCGACCTGCACCGTCGGCTGTGCGAATGCGATGCCGTTGGCCAGGAACACTTCGCGAATCTTGGCATAGGCCTTGCGGCGAATATAGGTCTGCATGCCCGGAACCGTCGTCATGGCGAAGCTCAGGACGATGCCGTAGTCGGCGAACTGCTCGACGCCCTTCATCTTCAGCGGTTCGATGAAGTGCTGGCCGAGCTCCGGATCTTCGATCAGCTCGGCCCCGACTTTCTTGGTCAGCTTGCGCGCCTTGTCGATGTCGGTGTCGAAGCCGACGGTGATCCTGAACTTATCGATCACCCAGTCCCGGCTCATATTCTCGACGGCGCCCAATTCGCTGAATGGCACCGTGAACACCGGGCCGCGATGATGGCGCAGACGCACCGAGCGCAAGCTGAAGCTCTCCACCGTTCCCTTGTAGTCCTTGGCCTGAATATATTCGCCCACCCGGAAGGCATCGTCGAGCATGTAGAACACACCGTTGATGACGTCCTTGACCAGGGTCTGCGAGCCGAAACCGATCGCCACGCCGAAGATGCCCGCTCCCGCAATCAGCGGGCCGATCTGCACGCCGAGTTGCGCCAGCACGATCAGCCCCGCCATGACCGCGACAGCGACGGCGAGCGCATTGCGAAAGATCGGCAGAAGTGTGCGGAAGCGGGCGCGCCGAGCGGCGTCGGCCGGCGCGAGCGATGTCGTGCTGGTCGATATGCGCAATGTTCGGTCGATCCAGCCGCGCGCCACCTGCCAGAGAAGGTCGGCAACCACGAGGATCAGCACGCTCTTCAGGCCTCCGTAGTATAAGGCGGCGAGCGTCGGGTCGCGCTGACCGAGCGTATCGGGATTGAGCTGCCAGACGAGTGCCAGCCATCCCACCGCAAGTGCGATGACAACGGCGCGTGCGCCTCGGGCGATGAGGATACCGCGCAGACTGCCAGGATCGCTGGTGAAGGACAGCGCGACCCGGCCGACCGCGTTCAGGATCCCGGGCAGCACCAGCGCATAGATGCCGATCCAGAACAGGCCCCTCATATTGAGGCACCAGATGAGCCATAAGGCGACGAGGAAGGCCGTTATCGCCGCTTTCCTGGCGCGGCTCCCCTCCCAGACCGACCACACCGCCTCGATCGCAAGCAGCAGCCCGACCACCGAGAAGCAGTAGCTGATGGCCTTGCTGACGTCAGGGGAAACGCCAAGCGGCTCGCTTACGGCCGTGGTCGCGACCGCAAAACAAATGACGCCGAACAGGATCAACAGCCGCCGCCGCAGGGGTAAACCCATCGTTGCGACGGACAGGAGTGCAGCCGCCAATCGAAAGAGGATGAAAGCCGAGAGATAGGCAAGCAGCGTCACGCGCGCGAGCGGCGGCCATTCCACCGCGAAAAAGACGATGCCCATCGCGCCCGCGAATATGCCGACCGGGATCAGCCGGCCGAACAATGCCTCGCGGCGCGCGGCAAATCTGCGATAAACCGCCTCGGCGGCAAGGCCGAAGGCGAGCAGACCGCCGAATATGAGAAAAACCGGCGCATAGCCTCTGCTGGCGGCCTCGCTCCTGGCTCTTGTCGCCGCCGCCGTCACTTCCGGCGGGATTGCCGGGATCGCCGCCAGAATCGCATGCACGCGCGCCCGCGCGCCTGCCTCCCAGTTGGCCAAGCTCGAATGGCCCGCCGGTGAGGCGAGTGTCGCGGTCCCGCTTTCCTGGTTGCGGCTATCGAGCCAGGCTTTCACCTCGGGATCCTGCAACAGGCGCACGAGCTCGTCGATCTTCTGCTGCGGGGCCGCCGGCGGAGCCTGCGCCAAAGCGCTCAACGCGAAGAAAAAAGCGGCGGTGAAGGAAAGAAGCCATTTCAACCTGGAACTCCTTACTGCGTCAGCGTCTGTTTCTTCAGGTCGCCTTCGAGCGTCTCGTCGGCAGATCGTGGCGGCCTCCTACGGGTGACGGGCTGCTCGACGATCACAGCCGGCACCGCCACAGCGGTAGCGGCAACGGTGCCGATATTCGTCATCGTACCGCCGACGACGGCGGTAATGCCCTGGCCCAGCGTGACCTTGGAATCGGTCAGGGTCTGGCCGGTCATCAGGCGCTGGCCGATGAGCTGGACGATCTCCGGGCTTTCGGCGAATTTGCCGTGGTTGAGCCTGTCGTTTGTTTTCACCTTCGTCAGGTCGATGGCGGTGATGCCGGCTTTTTCGAGCTTCGAACGATAGGGCTCTTCCGCCGGATTGATTGCGCCGAGACGGGAGACGCGCCCGGTGATGAAGCTGGAGACCGCAAGGGCCTTGTCGTCCTGGGAGACGAAGATCGTGAATTTCGGATGCGGCTCGCCCATCTCCGCATATTGTTTGGCGAAGACCTGGATGTCGATGTCGGGCGAGGCCAGGATGACGTTATGGATCTTCGAATTGACGTGCCCGTCGCGTATCCCCATCTGCCGCAGGGATTCCATGGCAAGCCAGGTCCCCATCGAGTGGGCCATGATGGTGATGTCCTTGACGTCGGGGTCGGCTGCCAGCGTGCGCAGCGCCTGCTCCAGCGCGGTGCGCGAGTAGTTCGTACTTTCCTTGTCGTACTGGTAGGCGGTGATCTCCGCTCTCGACGGCCAGGTGAACAGGACAGGCGTCGCCTGCATCTTGCTGTCGTGCACGATCTGCGCCAGCCGGAAGACGGAATCCTCATAAGTGTTGTTGAAGCCGTGAATGAAGACGAGCGCGTGCCCGCCGTTCACATGCTGCCGGAACCAGACGCGGCCCTGCGCCACCGTGTCGATCTGCTGGACGTTGGTCACGGCAAAGTCGGTGGCAGGATCGGGCGGAAGGCGCTTCGGCCACTGCACGGTGCCGGCTTCACGCTTTGCCGGGATTGAGATCGAGATCTGCGTCAGATGCGGTTTGGGACTGCGCTCGCCGTTGAACAGCGTCGCCGGGTTCCCGGAAGGCTCGCGCGTGGTCGCAACCAGCATGTCGACCTTGGATGCCGGTGGCAGCGACGAGGAAATTGAAACCGGCGTCATCACGCCATCCGGATGCCCGCAACTTGCCAGAAGAAGAAAAAGAGCCACGCAACGTCTTGCCATTCACACATCCAGCATTCGCTCAAGGGAGGGTTTTCCGAGCCTTGGATCCTAGCAGCCGGGCTATGGCGGCGCCTGTAGCATCACGTAATATCTGTGGCGTTCAAGGCGATCGGGATCGTCGCTCATCAAGGTCCGATCCCTCCATTGGAGGCGGGGAAAGAATACCCGATCAAGGTTCAGTTTGATCGCAGCTCGATCTGGGATGCGACAGCAACCGCCCGCGACATTGGCACCTCCATGCTTCTGGTGGCGACAACAACGGATACCAATTTCGTAGCGGAATTTGCAAAGAAGCTCACCGTAAGAGCTGAATTCAATGGTCGCCAGATTGCGAAGCTCCGGTTGGACCGATCGGCAAAAGCGATAACCGCAATGTTGGATTGCCAACGTGCCGTCAACGAAGTGACGGCGAAATCAGCTCCATCGCCGTCGCAATCGGACCCCTTCGAACAGACCCCCATGAGCGAAGTGAAGTCTTCTGACGATCCCTTTGATCTATAGTGAAAGCCTCGTCTCTGATTGACTCCGCTTTCGAACATTAGCCGTGACGATATTATCGTCGTCGGCGAAGCGTGGGTCCGCCGCATCTTTGCCGATCCTCTTTGCCAATTCCTCACTGAAGAGGATGTATCCTTCTGCCGGAACTCAGCGATTCGGCTTCAGGACCCGCAATGACCAGAGCAAGACGCCGCCGTATCATCCGGACACGACGCACCCTGACCGGGATCGCCCTTGTCGGCGCGATCTCGTTTTTGGCCGGCATGACCGATGCGACCGGCCTGTTGCTGACCGGCGATTTCGTTTCCTTCATGACTGGCAACACGACGCGGGCGGCTCTCTCCCTCAGCGACGGCAATCTTTATCATGCGGCGGTGCTGATCTCGGCCATTGTCGTTTTCGTGCTCGGCAATGCGGCTGGCATCGTCATCGCCCATGTCTCCGAGCGCCGGATATTCGTCGTGCTCGGCTGCGTCGGCCTCGTCCTGGCGCTCGCTTCGATGACGAGCGCGCAAAGCATGATGCTTCCGAGCTTCTACCTGATCGTCTGTTCCATGGGCATGGTGAATGCCGCCGTCGAACATATCGAAGGCCTGCCGATCGGGCTGACCTATGTCACCGGCGCCCTGTCGCGTTTCGGCCGCGGCATCGGCCGCTGGATCATCGGCGATCGCCGTGTCGAATGGACGATCCAGATCGTGCCCTGGGGCGGCATGATCGCCGGCGCGATCGCCGGCGCCGTCCTGACGCGGCTGACAGGCGCCCATGCCTTGTGGCTGGTCTCCGTCTTTGCCATGGCGCTGGCGTTTGCCGCCATGTTCATTCCCCGGCCGCTTCAGCGGCGCTTCAACCAGAAGCTTGCCGCGCACCGCTCGGCCGCTATGCGCGGCAAATAGAAGCGTCGCATTCCTGTTACCCTCGAATCGGATAGGAAGGATCGCTGTCGTCCCCAAGGAGTAGATCGTGTTCCTGATTTCGAAGCTCGTTTGGATTTTCTGCCAGCCGCTGTCGCTGGCATTCCTGCTCGTCTTCTTCGCCCTCATCGCCGGGCTTCTGCGCTGGCGTGCCTTGAGTATCGTTGCTGCAACGGCGAGCGCCCTCATCCTCTTCGTCACGCTCTACACCACGGCCGGCAACCTTCTGATGCAGGGACTCGAGCAGCGGTTTGCAAAACCTGCCGCCGATCCGGAGAACCTGCAATGCATGATCGTGCTCGGCGGCGCCTTCGAAAACGAGGTCAACACGGCCCGCCACGGCATCGAATTCAACGGCGGCGCCGACCGCTTTGTCGAAGCCCTGCGGCTCGCGCAGAAATTTCCCGACTCGCGCATTCTGGTGTCGGGCGGCGACGGCTCCATGTCAGGCATTTACGAAGGCGATGCGGCGGCATCCGAGCGTTTCTTCCCGCTGTTCGGCATCGGCAGGGAGCGCCTGATCGAGGAGACGCAATCGCGCACGACCTTTGAAAACGCCGTCAACACACGGGAATTCCTGGCGAGCCGGGGCCTTTCCCATTGCCTGCTGATCACCTCGGGTTTCCATATGCCGCGCTCCGTCGGCATCTTCCGCAAGCTCGGCATCGATATCGTGCCCTGGCCGACCGATTATCGCACCGACGGGCAGGTGAGGCCGGGCCTGGATTTCACCCAGCCGAACCTCAATGCACAGAACATGGCGACGGCGATCCGCGAATGGTACGGCCTGGTCGGCTATTATCTCGCCGGCCGGACATCGGAGCTTTATCCGGATTGAAATCTATTTCTTCGAGATGGTAACGAATTTCGTGCCGCGCACGCGCGCCGTCACGATGCACGGATCACCCTCGGTACGATCGCAGAACCGCGGATGCATCTTCATCGCCAGCACCATGTTGCCGAAGCGCTGGACGAAATCGTAGCCGTAGATCTGTGCTGTGGCGATCATGAAATAACCGCCTTCGGCGACCTGCAGATAGAAATTATAGGTGCAGCCGTCGTCGTTGCATTGCGGCCCCTTCTGTCCGTCGCAGGTAAGTTCGCCTTCGTTGACCACCGCATCGATCAGCCCGTCATTGTTGATGTCTTGGCGGATGACGAAGCCGTCGGCGAATTCGGCCGCCTTGCACTGCGCCTGGAAATGCTTCTTCTCGTAGATCTCCGGATCGGAGATCAGCGATTGCTGGCCGAAGGCCGCAGCCGGCAAGGTGAGCAGCAGGAGAAGATTCAGAACGGCGAGCACCAGCGTTTTCACGGGCTTTCCTCTTTTGGATAAAGCTCTATCAGCTCGCTTTATGGCCGCCCCGGCTTGCGCCGCCCTTGCCGCCGTGGTTCTTTCCGGAAACTGTTCGCCGGCTCCGGGGTCCGCATGTCGTTGCTCGTCTATCTCGATTATGCCGGCATTGCGCTGTTTGCCGCGACAGGCGCGCTCGCCGCCTCGCGCAAACAGCTGGATCTGATTGGCTTCCTGTTTTTCGCCATGGTGACGGGAACCGGCGGCGGCACCGTGCGCGATATCGTGCTTGGCCGCGTGCCGGTCTTCTGGGTGCTGAATCCCGCCTATATTCTCGTCTGCTGCATCGTCGGCGTCATCGTTTTCTTCACCGCTCATCTGCTGGAATCGCGCTATCGCTTGCTGATCTGGCTGGATGCGATCGGTCTGGCCGCCTATTGCGTGCTCGGCGCCGCCAAGGGACTTGCCGCCACCGGCTCCCCGACCATTGCCATCGTCACCGGCACGTTGACGGCAACCTTCGGCGGCATCCTGCGCGATCTGATGGCAAACGAGCCTTCGGTGCTGTTGCGGCCGGAAATCTATGTGACGGCAGCCCTTGTCGGCGCCGGCGTGTTCACCTTTGCCAATGCGCTGGGGATGCCGCTTTATCTCGCCTCGGGCTGCGGCGTCGCGGCGGCCTTTGCCGTTCGCGGCGGAGCGCTGTGGTTCGGCTGGACCTTCCCGATTTACAAGCACAAGCCCGGCCGGCACCCCGACGATGTCATGTAGAGACCGAGCATAATACCGAAAAGTGTAAGCGGTTTTCGGACGACATCCTGTTCTAAGGCGCCGTCAGCCCTGTTTGGCCCGCAGGCGGATCACCACGTCGACATGGGCGATCTCCATGCCCTCGGGCGGCTCCGGCAGATTGGCGATCGTCAGGTTGCTGACGGGAATGTCGAGCACCTCGTTTTCGCCTTCGACGAAGAAATGATGGTGGTCGGAAACGTTGGTGTCGAAATAGGTCTTGGCGCTCTCGACGGCGAGAACGCGGATGAGACCGGCCTCGGTGAACTGGTGCAGCGTGTTGTAGACGGTCGCCAGCGAAACCGGCACGCCGGCGGCAACCGCCTCCTCATGCAGTTCCTCGACGGTCAAATGCCGGTCGCCCTTGGCAAACAGGAGGTCGCCGAGCGCGACGCGCTGGCGGGTGGGACGCAGGCCTGCACCGCGCAGCCTTACCTCTATTGCGATCGGGAGTGCACCCGTCATCAATACCAACTCCGGTTATTCCTGCATAAAGCAATCATGTTTCTTCAAGCGGTATAACTTTTGCATTGGAGCCTTTCAATAGTTCAATGGGGACAAGAGCCTGATAAAGGCGGCAAAATCGGGCTTTTGACGCAAATAGGTCTGGTCGCGGCCCTGGCCTTCCTGTATGCGACCACCAAATAATGGCGTAGGCCTGGTCCGGGGCGATGAATGAAGCTGCCTTGCTTGTGCTTCATTTTCTGAAGAACTTGGACTACACGTTCACATCCATCGGCTTCACGCGGGGGGAAAAAGAAAATTTATGACAACCAGACAGTCCAGCTTCTCGTATGAAGAACTCATCGCTTGCGCTCATGGCAAGCTGTTCGGCCCCGGCAATGCGCAGCTGCCGCTGCCGCCGATGCTGATGGTTCACCGCATCACGGAAATTTCCGAAACCGGCGGTGCCTTCGACAAGGGCTATCTCAGGGCCGAATACGACGTACGCCCTGACGACTGGTATTTTCCCTGCCATTTCGAAGGCAATCCGATCATGCCGGGCTGCCTTGGACTCGACGGCATGTGGCAGCTGACCGGCTTTTTCCTCGGCTGGCTCGGCGAGGAAGGCCGCGGCATGGCCCTTTCCACAGGCGAAGTAAAATTCAAGGGCATGGTGCGGCCGCATACGAAACTGATCGAATACGGCATCGACTTCAAGCGCGTCATGCGCGGCCGCCTCGTGCTCGGCACGGCCGACGGCTGGCTGAAGGCGGATGGCGAGACCATATACCAGGCGGCCGATCTCCGCGTCGGTCTATCGAAAGACAAGGCCGCCTGAAACCGCATTTCGAGCGGCTGACGAAAACAACAAAGGTTTGATCAGATGAGACGGGTAGTTGTCACGGGTCTGGGTATCGTTTCCTCGATCGGAAGCGACGCGGCCGAAGTCACCGAATCCTTGCGCCAGGCAAAGTCGGGTATTTCCTTTTCCAACGATTTCGCCGAACACGGCTTCAAGTGCCAGGTCTGGGGCAGCCCGAAGCTCGGCCCGGCGGAACTTGCCGAGCTGGTCGATCGCCGCGCCATGCGCTTCCTGTCTCAGGGCGGCGCCTGGAACCATGTCGCCATGAAACAGGCGATCGCTGATTCCGGTCTGGAAGAGAAGGACTACGCCCAGAACGAACGCGCCGGCATCATCATGGGCTCCGGCGGTCCGTCCACCCGCACCCTGATCGAAGCGGCCGACATCACCGTCAAGAACAACAGCCCGAAGCGCATCGGCCCCTTCGCCGTACCGAAGGCGATGTCGTCGACCGCCTCCGCCACACTCGCCACCTGGTTCAAGATTCACGGCGTCAATTATTCGATCTCGTCGGCCTGCTCGACCTCGGCGCACTGCATCGGCAATGCCGCCGAGATGATCCAGTGGGGCAAGCAGGACGTGATGTTTGCCGGCGGCCACGAAGATCTCGACTGGACGATGTCCAATCTCTTCGACGCCATGGGCGCCATGTCCTCCAAGTACAATGACACGCCCGACAGCGCCTCGCGCGCCTATGACGTCAACCGCGACGGCTTCGTCATCGCCGGCGGCGCCGGCGTGCTGGTGCTCGAGGAGCTTGAGCACGCCAAGGCCCGCGGCGCCAAGATCTACGCCGAAATCGTCGGCTACGGCGCCACCTCGGATGGTTACGACATGGTCGCACCCTCGGGCGAGGGCGCCGTCCGCTGCATGCGCCAGGCGCTGGCCACGGTGAAGGGCGACGTCGACTATATCAACACGCACGGCACCTCGACGCCGGTCGGCGACAGCAAGGAAATCGGCGCCATCCGCGAGGTATTCGGCGCCAGGATTCCGCATATCCAGTCGACCAAATCGCTGACCGGCCATTCGCTCGGTGCGGCCGGCGTACAGGAATCGATCTATTCCCTGCTGATGATGCAGCAAGGTTTCATCGGCGAGAGCGCCCATATCAGCGAACTCGATCCCGAATTCGAAGGCGTGCCGATCGTGCGCAAGCGTATCGACGATGCGAAGATCGATATCGCTCTCTCCAACTCCTTCGGCTTCGGCGGGACGAACGCCACGCTCGTCTTCCAGCGCCATAACGGATAATAAAATGACTGGAATCATGCAGGGTAAGCGCGGCCTCGTCATGGGCGTCGCCAACAACCACTCGATCGCCTGGGGAATTTCGAAGGCTCTCGCCGCACAGGGTGCGGACCTCGCCTTCACCTATCAGGGCGATGCGCTTGGCAAGCGCGTCAAGCCGCTTGCCTCAGAAGTCGGCTCGGATTTCGTGCTGCCCTGCGACGTCGAGGACATCGCCTCGGTCGATAGTCTGGTCGATGCCATCGAACAGCGATGGGGCAAGCTCGATTTCATCGTCCATGCCATCGGTTTTTCCGACAAGAACGAGCTGAAGGGTCTCTACGCCGATACCACGCGCGAGAATTTCAGCCGCACCATGGTCATTTCCTGTTTCTCCTTCACCGAGATCGCCAAGCGCTGCGCGCCCTTGATGGACGACGGCGGCGCGATGCTAACCTTGACCTACAATGGCTCGACACGCGTCATCCCCAACTACAACGTCATGGGCGTCGCCAAGGCCGCGCTCGAGGCTTCGGTGCGCTATCTCGCCGCCGATTACGGCCCGCGCGGCATCCGCGTCAACGCCATATCGGCCGGGCCGATCCGCACGCTCGCCGGCGCCGGCATCTCCGATGCGCGCGCGATCCTCTCCTGGAACCAGCGCAATGCGCCGCTGCGCAAGACCGTGACCATCGATCAGGTCGGCAATTCGGCGCTCTACCTGCTTTCGGACCTTTCCGCCGGCGTCACCGGCGAAATCCACTTCGTCGACGCCGGCTTCAACATCACCTCGATGCCGACGCTGGACACGCTGCGCCGGGCAGACGTGGAGTAGACGCCGCTCATCGAAATTCAAAGGCCGTGCGCAGAGCCTGCGCACGGCCTTTGTTTTCATGATGGGTAGATCGCTTCGAAGCCCGTTGAGCCTTATTTCTTCGCCCACAGAACCTTGAAGCGGGCATTGCGGCAGGTTTCACCGCTTTCTCTGAATTCTGCGGCAAGAACCGGTTCGTAGGACAGGCCGCGATTGGCGACCAGCATCAGTCTGCCGCCGCCGCGAAGCGCGGTTGCGGCGGTTTTGATCATCGCCTGGCCGAGCGACGGTTCGGCCGCATGTCCCTCATGGAAGGGCGGGTTCATGATGACGAGATCGTATTTGTCCTTGACCGGCTCGCCCGCCAGATCGTGCCAGAAGAAGCGCGCAGGCGCGTTCGGGCAATTCTCCGCCATATTGCCCCGCGCAGCCTCCAGAGCCGCGTGGTTGGCTTCGTAGAGGTCAAGGCGGGTCAGTCCGCGCGATCTCTTCGCCATCTCGACGGAGAGATAACCCCATCCAGCGCCGAAATCGGCGACGTCGCCGGTAAAATCCTGCGGCAGGCGCGAGGCGAGCAGCTCCGATCCGGCATCGACCCGGTCATGCGAGAACATGCCTGCTGTCGCATGGAAGCGGTCGTCGACCCGCACCGGCGCTTTTTCCAGCTTGGTTACGATCTCGCCGGCATCGGCCGGCCGGCCGAACCAGAAGGCGACGCCGTGATATTTCGGCATGTGGTCGATGGCGAGACCGGACCCTTCCAGGCGCTTGCGCAGCGGCTGGATGCCGTCTTCCTTGGCCCCGGCAACGACGATCAGGCCGCCTGGCCGCGTGCGGGCAAGCGCAACGGCGAGATTGGCTTCGTTCTCACCCTTGTGCTTGGTGCAGAGGACGAGTGCCGCATCATAATTCTCGCCGTCGATCTCCGGCTTGGCCTCGATCCGCTGCGCCAGCAGCTGCCGGTAGAGCGGCCGGAAGCCCTGGACGGCGCTGAGCGAGGCGGCAAAGCCTTCAGGCAGCTGAAAGCCTGCCTCGGCGCCGAGGAAGAGCACACGCTCGCCCTCGCCGGGCGCCTCGACTGTGCCGCTGGCAAAGGGATGGAACAGGGTCTTCAGCGTCTCACGGCTCATGGGTCTCGTCTCGTTAAAGCATATCGCGCAAAACTGTGCAGTGGCCTTGCGACCACGACATGCGCAAAACCGGGATACAAAAAGGGCGCGGAAGATTCCCGCGCCCGGAATTCAATCTGGGAGACGCGGCTTATTCGGCCGCTTCTTCCTTCTTCTTCTCGTTCGCGATCTCCTGGCCGGTGGCCTGGTCGACGACCTTCATCGACAGGCGAACCTTGCCGCGTTCGTCGAAGCCGAGCAGCTTGACCCAGACCTTGTCACCTTCCTTGACGACATCCTGCGTCTTGGCAACGCGCTCGGAAGCGAGCTGCGAGATATGGACGAGGCCGTCGCGGGCACCGAAGAAGTTGACGAAGGCGCCGAAGTCGGCGGTCTTGACAACCGTGCCTTCGTAGATCTGGCCGATTTCAGGCTCGGCAACGATCGAGTGGATCCACTTGCGGGCCGCTTCGATTTCCTTGCCGGAAGAGGAGGCGATCTTGACGGTGCCGTCATCCTCGATGTTGATCTTCGCGCCGGTCTTTTCGACGATTTCGCGGATGACCTTGCCGCCGGAGCCGATGACTTCACGGATCTTGTCGACCGGAATGTTCATGACTTCGATGCGCGGAGCGAATTCGCCGAGCTGGCCGCGGCTTTCGGTGATCGCCTTGGCCATTTCACCGAGAATGTGGGTGCGCCCGCCCTGGGCCTGGCTAAGCGCGACCTTCATGATCTCTTCGGTGATGCCAGCGATCTTGATGTCCATCTGCAGCGAGGTGATGCCGTCGGCCGTACCTGCAACCTTGAAGTCCATGTCGCCGAGGTGGTCTTCGTCACCGAGAATGTCGGAGAGAACGGCGAAGCGATCGCCTTCCAGGATCAGACCCATGGCGATACCGGCAACCGGCTTGGCAAGCGGGACGCCGGCGTCCATCAGGGCGAGCGAAGTGCCGCAGACGGTCGCCATCGAGGACGAGCCGTTCGACTCGGTGATCTCGGAAACGACGCGCAGCGTGTAGGGGAACTGCTCGGCAGACGGCAGCATCGGACGGATGGCGCGCCATGCGAGCTTGCCGTGGCCGATTTCGCGGCGGCCCGGGGAGCCCATGCGGCCGGTCTCGCCGACGGAGTAGGGCGGGAAGTTGTAATGGAGCAGGAAGCGCTCCTTATACATGCCCGTCAGGCTGTCGACATATTGTTCGTCTTCGCCGGTGCCGAGCGTGGCAACGACGATCGCCTGGGTTTCGCCGCGGGTGAACAGCGCCGAACCATGGGTGCGCGGCAGAAGCCCGACTTCCGAAACGATCGGACGAACGGTTTCGAGGTCGCGGCCGTCGATACGGCTCTTGGTGTCGAGAATGTTCCAGCGGACGATCTTGGCCTGCAGGTGCTTGAAGATCGCGCCGACTTCTTCGGCCGTGTACTTGGCTTCGCCTTCCTCGGGGAGGAAATGCGCCTTCACCTTCGCCTTGACGGCGTCGACGGCGGCGTAGCGGTCGGCCTTCTGGGTGATCTTGTAGGCTTCACGCAGTTCGGCTTCGGCAAGGCCGAGCATTTCGCTTTCGAGCGCGGAATAGTCCTCCGGCTGGAAGTCGCGCGGCTCCTTGGCGGCAACTTCGGCGAGCTTGATGATCGCGTCGAGAACCGGTTGGAAACCCTTGTGGCCGAACATGACGGCGCCGAGCATGACGTCCTCGGGCAGTTCCTTGGCTTCGGATTCGACCATCAGCACGGCGTCGTAGGTGCCGGCAACGACGAGATCGAGGCTCGACTCGTCCATCTCGTCGAGATGCGGGTTGAGAACATATTCGCCGTTGATGTAGCCGACGCGCGCACCGCCGACCGGGCCCATGAAGGGGACGCCGGAGAGCGTCAGCGCTGCCGAGGTCGCGACCATCGACAGGATGTCGGGGTTGTTTTCAAGGTCGTGCTGGATGACGGTAACGACGACCTGCGTGTCGTTCTTGTAGCCTTCCGGGAAGAGCGGGCGGATCGGACGGTCGATCAGGCGGGAAACGAGGGTTTCGTTTTCGCTCGGGCGTCCTTCGCGCTTGAAATAGCCGCCGGGGATCTTGCCGGCTGCGTAGGTCTTTTCCTGGTAGTTGACGGTCAGCGGAAAGAAGTCCTGGCCGGGCTTCGGCGCCTTGGCCGAAACGACGGTGGCGAGAACAACGGTTTCGCCGTAAGTGGCGAGAACCGCGCCGTCGGCCTGACGGGC
The DNA here is from genome assembly GCF_001664385.1 of Rhizobium phaseoli. Taxonomy (NCBI): domain Bacteria; kingdom Pseudomonadati; phylum Pseudomonadota; class Alphaproteobacteria; order Hyphomicrobiales; family Rhizobiaceae; genus Rhizobium; species Rhizobium phaseoli. The sequence goes on from NZ_CP013532.1 coordinate 162,103, forward strand.
GATCTTGCCGGTTTCAAGCTTCAGCGGGCGGCCGGCCCACTCGATTTCCACGGTGTGTGTATCAAACATATCTTGTCCTTCAATGCGGGAGCACGCGCCATCGCCGATATCAGGGCGCAGCGCACAGTCGACCGCAATCAATGCGACGTATCACGGGCAAGACAACGAGAGGCTTTTCGTCTCAGCTTCCACGGGAACCCTTGCTCCCGGGAAAACCGGGCCAAAGCTTCGGGAAGCTCTGGCCGAAAGCATCCGGCAATCCTGCCCCATGACAGGTCAGCGGTTGGTTTGGCAGAACCGGCCCATCCGGGTCTGCCGGTCGTTCCACCGCTTGAGATAGGGCGCGGCGGGAACATTTCATCGGAACATCGTCCCGAAACAGATCCGGCGGACGCTCGAAAGCGCCCGCCGGACAATCTTAGCGGCGGATACCCAGGCTGTTGATCAGCTTGGAATAGCGGCCTTCATCCTTCTTCTTGAGATAATCAAGAAGCGAGCGGCGGCTCGAAACCATCGTCAGCAGGCCACGGCGGGAATGGTTATCCTTCTTGTGGTCCTTGAAGTGTTCGGTCAGGTTGTTGATGCGCTCGGTCAGGATCGCGACCTGGACTTCCGGCGAACCGGTATCGCCTTCGGCGGTTGCGTATTCCTTGATCAGCGCAGCCTTGCGCTCAGCAGTGATCGACATCGGATGGTCCTTTCTATGAGAGGAGAAGAAGTCGCCAAAAGCCGGGATGCCGTCCAGCTTTGGCCGCGAATGCAATCGAGCGTACCCGATGCTGGCGCTGCCTATAAACCAAATAAGCAGCGAAGGAAAGAGGGAGCGCCGCAGCAGCTTTCAGCGGCCCGTCATGGCGTTCCGGATCATAGCATTATAGCCCGCAGGATCCTGCAGCATGGCGAAATGGCTGGCGTCTTTCAGGATGACGAGCTTTGCGCCCGGAATTTCTTTCGCCATCATCTCGGTATGATCGAGCTTTACGGCCTCATCATGATCACCGATGGCAAGCGTGACCGGCAGCGTAATCTTGCCAAGCTCCGTCGCCGTCCAGTTCGGCTGCGTCGCCCACATCCGCGAAATCTGCGTAAAGAAGACATCGTATTCGTTCGGTGTCGGCGACAGCGTCCTGTATTGTTCGCCGGCGACTTTGATGTAGGCGTTGAAGGTCCTGTTGCTCATGACGTCGGGCTTGACGCCGTCCGTGGTGACATTCGCCGCCTGGGCAATGACCCGCGTCAGCTTTTCCGGGTGTTTCATCGCCATGTCGATACCGATGATGCCGCCGTCCGACCATCCGACGAGCGTCACCTTGTCGATCTTCAGGTAATCGAGAAGGGCGACATAGTCCGATGTCATCAGATCGTAGCCGAAAGGCTGCTGGCTGCGCGTCGAGCGGCCGTGACCGCGGCTGTCGGCGACGATGACCAGATGATCCCTCGCGAATTCGGCGATCTGGTGACCCCAGACGCCGGTATTGCCAAGGCCGCCATGGATGAAGAGGATCGGATCGCCTTCACCATATTCGGCATAATACATCTTGATGTCGTTCACATCGGCCATGCCGCTTGTCTTCGGCGCCGGCATGGCAGGAAAGGCCGGCAGCTCGGCCCAGCGCTCGGCAGATCGAGCCCCGGCGACGGCCAGGAACAACGAAAAGAACGTCAGCATTCCAATTGCGATTGCGCGCATGATTTTCCCCTCGGGCCGTTATGACCCGAAAGGAAGATATCGCATCGCCACCACATGACAATCGTCAGCTGTACAGACTTAGGCGAAAACCCGCTTTGGGCGAAACTCGCCCTGGCCGATCTCGCCGATCGCGATCAGCCGGCCGCGGGCCGTCGCATAGGCTTCGCTTTCGGCAATCGGCGCATCGCGGCCGCGCACCAGGATCGGATTGCCCATTTTCAGCCGGTGCGCCTGGTCGTCGTTGATGACGAGGTGAGGCAACGCCGAAAGCGCCTCGCAGGTGTCGATCAGCAATGCATCGAGGGCGGCGAGCCGCTCGTCCATGTCTTCGATCGCTTCGAGCGCCACGAGGTTGGCAAGCGGCACCATGGCCTCTTCCGCGAAAGGTGCGACGAAGGTGCGCCGCAGCCCGGAGATATGGCCATAGCAGCCGAGCTCGCGGCCGAAATCGCGGGCAAGCGCCCGGACATAAGTGCCCTTGCCGCATTCCACTTCGAAATGCGCGGTATTCGCATCCGGGCAGGCAAGCAGGGTCAGCCGGAATATCTCGACTTCGCGTGAGGGAATCTCGACGGCTTCGCCGTCGCGGGCCAGATCATAGGCGCGTTCGCCCGCGATCTTGATGGCGGAAAACTGTGGCGGCACCTGGCTGATCGTGCCGATATAGCGGGGCAGGATATCGCGGATCTGCTGCTCGCTGGGGCGTTTTTCCGAGCTCTGCGTCACATCGCCTTCGAGATCGTCGGTGGCGCGCTCCTCGCCCCAACTGACGGTGAACTCGTAGATCTTCCGGCCGTCCATCACATAGGGAACGGTCTTGGTCGCATCGCCGAGCGCGATCGGCAGCATGCCGGAGGCGAGCGGATCGAGCGTGCCGGCATGGCCGGCCTTCTGCGCCTTGTAGAGCCATTTGAGCTTGGAAACGGCTTCCGTCGAGCCGAAATCCACCGGCTTGTCGAGGATCAGCCAGCCGGAAATCGGCCGGCCTTTGGGTTTGCGTGGTTTGGACATGCGTCTCTTCTGTTATTGGTCGTCGTTGTCGCCGTCGAGATCGCGGCTCACCTCGGGCGAACGCAAGAGCTCGTCGATCTTCTTGTAATTGTCGAAGCTGGTATCGTCGCGGAAACGCACTTCCGGCATGTATTTCATCTGCCGGAGCTGCGGCCCGAGCCGGCCGCGGATGAACTTCGCATGGCGGTTCAAAGCCTCGATGACGATGCTGTGGTCGGAAACGCCGAGCGGCGTCACGTAAGCCGTGGCGATCTTCAGGTCCGGCGACATGCGCACTTCCGAAATTGAAATCACGGTCGCCTCGATGATGTCGTCGCGCACTTCGCCGCGCTGCAGCACCTGGGTGATCGCGGCGCGGACCTGTTCGCCAACGCGCAGCATGCGCTGCGAAGGCGCGGAGGATGTTGGTCTGGTCATTGTTATCTCTATTTGCCGATGCGGCTGGGAATCGAACCCGTCAAAGGAGAGCGTCCATGACTCTTTTGGCTGCAAAGGTCAAGGCCGCCAGATACCAGAAGCCATCCGCCGGCTGGCGGATGGCTTCTGGAAAAGCTGTTCTTGCGCAAGGCGCCTGATGCTTAGAGCGTGCGCGTGATGTGTTCGACGCGGAAGCACTCGATGACGTCGCCGACGCGCATGTCCTCGTAGTTTTCGAAGGCCATGCCGCACTCCTGGCCCATCGGCACTTCGGAGACTTCGTCCTTGAAGCGCTTGAGGGTCTTGAGCTTGCCTTCGTGAACGACGACGTCGTTGCGGATGAGGCGGACGCCCGCTCCACGCTCGACCTTGCCTTCGACGACACGGCAGCCTGCGACCTTGCCGACCTTGGTGATGTTGAACACCTCCAGGATCTCGGCATTGCCGATGAAGGTTTCGCGCCGTTCCGGCGACAGCAGGCCCGACATCGCTGCCTTCACGTCATCCACGAGATCGTAGATGATGTTGTAGTAGCGGATCTCGATGCCCTGGCGTTCGGCGAACTGGCGTGCCTGCGCATTGGCGCGAACGTTGAAGCCGATGATGGCGGCGTTCGAAGCTTCGGCAAGCGAAATATCCGACTCGGTGATGCCGCCTGCGCCCGAATGGACGATGCGGGCACGGACTTCGTCGGTGCCGAGCTTTTCCAGCGCGCCGGCAATCGCTTCGATCGAGCCCTGCACGTCGCCCTTGATGACGAGCGGGAACTCCTTGATGCCCGTGCTCTGCATCTGCGTCATCATCTGTTCCAGCGAACCGCGCTGTCCCGACTGGCGGGCAGCCGCCTTGTCGCGGGCAAGACGCTGACGATACTCGGAGATTTCGCGGGCGCGGCTTTCGCTTTCGACGACGGCGAACTTGTCGCCCGCCTGCGGCGTGCCGGAGAGACCGAGAACCTCGACCGGAGTCGCGGGACCGGCTTCCTTCACATGATCGCCCTTGTCGGTGACGAGGGCGCGCACGCGGCCCCAGACGTCGCCGGCGACGATGATCTGGCCCGGCTTCAGCGTACCGTTCTGAACGAGAACCGTGGCAACCGAGCCGCGACCGCGGTCAAGCTGGGCTTCGATGACGGTACCTTCCGCGGTCCGGTTCGGATTGGCCTTGAGATCAAGGATTTCGGCCTGCAGCAGAACGGCTTCGAGCAGCTTGTCGAGGTTCTTGCCTGTCTTGGCAGACACTTCGACGTCAAGCGTTTCACCGCCCATGGATTCCACGAAGACTTCGTGCTGCAGAAGCTGGTTGCGCACCTTCTGCGGATCGGCCTCGTGCTTGTCGATCTTGTTGATCGCCACGATGATCGGGACACCGGCCGCCTTGGCGTGATTGATCGATTCGATCGTCTGCGGCATCACGCTGTCGTCGGCTGCCACGACCAGGATCGCAATGTCGGTCGCCTGCGCACCGCGGGCGCGCATCGCCGTGAAGGCGGCGTGGCCGGGGGTGTCGATGAAGGTGATCTTCTGGCCGTTCTGCTCAACCTGATAGGCGCCGATATGCTGCGTGATGCCACCGGCTTCGCCGGCGACCACGTTGGCATGGCGGATGGCGTCGAGCAGCGAGGTCTTGCCGTGGTCGACGTGGCCCATGATGGTGACGACAGGCGGACGCGAAACGCGATCCCCTTCGACGTCGGCAATGTTGAAGATGCCGAGCTCGACGTCGGATTCGGAGACGCGCTTGACGGTATGGCCGAATTCGCCGGCGATGAGTTCGGCGAGGTCGGCGTCGATGACGTCGCCCGGCTTCATCATCTGACCTTCCTTCATCAGGAACTTGATGACGTCGACGGCGCGTTCGGACATGCGCTGCGACAGTTCCTGAATGGTGATGGTCTCAGGCAGAACGACTTCGCGGGAGATCTTCTCGCGGGTTTCCTGCATCTGGCTGCGGCGGAACTTCTCCTGCCGGCGGCGCATCGCCGAAAGTGAACGGCTGCGGCCGGTGTCTTCACCATCGACGTCGGCCGTGGTGATCGTCAGCTTGCCGCGGCGGCGCTCGTCATCCGTTTTCGGACGCGTGGTAACCGGCTTTGCCGGTTCCGGGCGGACAACACGGCCACGAGCCGGACCGCCGCGTGCAGCGCCCCGATCATCATCGCCCTCGTCATCACGACGGCCGCGGGCTCCTGCCGGTGCGCCAGCACCCGGCGCCGGACGAGCGGCAGCAGGTGCTCCGGCGCCATCGGGCCGGCGCGCAGCCGGTGCCGGCGATGCCGGCCGCGGAGCGGTCGGGCGCGCTTCGGCCACAACAGGAGCCGGTGCCGCGGCAGCGGCGGGTTCGGCGGCAGCGGGCGCCTCGGCCTGACGGGCAGCCTCTTCGGCGGCCCTGCGAGCGGCCTCTTCGGCCTCGGCGGCCTTGCGGATCGCCTCTTCGGCGGCCCGGCGCTTTTCTTCCTCGGCGCGGCGAATCGCGTCCTGGGCGTCACGCGCCTGGGATTCGGCCAGCGCACGGCGGCGGGCGTCCATCTCCTCAGGCGACAGATGGTTCAGCACGACAGGGCGCGGACGGTCGTTCGAGCGCTGCGGCTGATAGGACTGCTGCGGACGCTGGTTGGCCTGGCTGTTGCCCGGCTGGTGGACCCGCGGTGCCGGTGTCGGCTGCGGCGGGCGCGCCTGAACGGGCGCCGGCGCCGGTTCGGCTGCGCGGACCGGGGCTGCGGGGGCAGCGGGCGTGATCGGCTTTTCGTCTTCCGGGCGCATCGGGCGCCGCTTGCGGGTCTCGACCACGACCGCCTTGGTGCGACCCCGACCCATATCCTGGCGAACGGTGCCCTGGCTCATCCCCGATGGTTTCAGGGTAAGCGTCTTCTTGCCCGTTACGCTGAGTGTCTTGTCGTCGTTACTATCGGTCATTCGTTCCCGTTCCTTCGGACAGGGAGCGATGACGAGATCAGACCCTGTCGTTCAAATACTGTCGATCAATGAGAATGAGACCGGCCGATGCCGGTGACCGTCTCATTGTTTTTGCCGGCCAGCGCCGCCCGCTGCCCGGGACTGACCGCCAATACGGTACTGTTCGAGCATCTTTGCGCGCTTCACTACACCCTCACCCGCCTGCCCTGCAAGCACTGCGGCATGGATAAAAGCATTCTGGCCCATCAGGCCTTCCATTTCGCTCTCCGAGAAGAAGCGGTAGGAAGGTATCTCCTCCTCGGTCTCCATTCCGAGGTGCCAGGCCTTGCGGGCCTGGTCGATTTTCCGCACCCCGTCGTCCGCCGCGTCAGTCGCGTGGAACACCGCAAGGGCTGCTCCGCTTCTGACCGCGGCGTCCACTTTCGACGAGCCGCTGATGAACTGGCCGGCTTTGCGCGCCATGTTCATCATCTGCATCAATTGCGCCGCCAGCAGCCGGTCGACATTCGCGCCGAGATCGTCTGCTGCCTTCACGTCGCTTTTCAGCGCGCGGGCGAAGAGCTTCTTCGCTACCGCTCTGTCGACCAGCGACCGGTCGGCTTTCACCCAGCAACCGCGCCCCGGAAGCTCGCGCTTCAGGTCGGCGACGACGGTTCCGTCGGGAGCCGCGACGAAGCGGATCAGCTCATCCGGCGATCCGCTTTCACGCGTCACGATGCACATGCGTCCGTTCACGTCATAACCTGCAAGATCGTCGTCCTGAGGGAGAGCGTCCGGCTCATGCGCGGTCATCATGCTTCCTGTTCGGCTTCGGTGACCTCTTCTTCGGTCCCCTTCGCCAGGTCCTCTTCGGTGATCCAGCCGGCTGCAAGGCGCGCCTGGACGATCATCTGCTCGGCTTCGACGCGCGAGACGTCGAACTTCGAGAACAGGCCTTCGAACTTCTTCGTTTCGCCGTTCTTGCGTTCCGTCCAGCCAACGAGATCGTCGGCGGCGCAGCCGGCAAAGTCCTCGATCGTCTTGATGCCGTCTTCGCCGAGCGCCACCATCATCTGGGCAGTCATGCCGTCGATCCCGCGCAGCTCGTCTTCAACGCCGAGCGCCTTGCGCTTCTCGTCCATCTCGGCTTCGAGACGCTCGAGGAATTCGCGGGCGCGGGTCTGGATTTCCTGCGCCGTATCTTCGTCGAATCCGTCGATCGAGGAGATTTCGTCGAGATCGACATAAGCGAGTTCCTCGACGGCGGCAAAGCCTTCCGAGGCCAGGACCTGGCCGACCATTTCGTCGACGTCGAGCGAATCCATGAACAGGTTGGTGCGCTCGTTGAATTCCTTCTGGCGGCGTTCCGATTCCTCCGCCTCCGTCATGATGTCGATATCCCAGCCGGTCAGCTGCGACGCCAGGCGGACGTTCTGGCCGCGGCGGCCGATCGCAAGCGACAGCTGCTCGTCGGGAACGACGACTTCGATACGCTCGGCATCCTCGTCGAGAACGACCTTGGCGACTTCGGCCGGCTGCAGGGCGTTGACGACGAAAGTCGCCGGATCCTGCGACCACGGAATAATGTCGATCTTCTCGCCCTGAAGCTCGCCGACGACGGCCTGAACGCGCGAACCGCGCATACCGACGCAGGCGCCGACCGGATCGATCGAACTGTCGTTCGAGATCACGGCGATCTTGGCGCGCGAGCCCGGATCGCGGGCGACCGACTTCACCTGAATGATGCCGTCGTAGATTTCAGGCACTTCCATGGTGAACAGCTTCACCATGAACTGCGGATGCGTGCGCGACAGGAAGATCTGCGGGCCGCGCTGCTCGCGACGGACATCATATACGTATGCACGGACGCGATCGCCATAGCGCACGTTTTCGCGCGGGATCATTTCGTCGCGGCGGATGATGCCTTCGCCACGGCCGAGATCGACGATGACATTGCCGTATTCGACGCGCTTGACGGTGCCGTTGACGATTTCGCCGACGCGATCCTTGAATTCGTCGAACTGGCGGTCGCGCTCGGCCTCACGCACCTTCTGCACGATCACCTGCTTGGCGGATTGTGCGGCGATACGGCCGAAATCCATCGGCGGCAGCGGATCGGCGATGAAATCGCCGAGTGCGGCGTCGGGGTTGCGGTCGCGGGCGAGTTCCAGCGGGATCTGCGTCGAATAATCCTCGGCCTTGTCGACGACTTCGAGCAGGCGCTGCAGGCGGATTTCGCCGGTCTTCGGATTGATGTCGGCGCGGATGTTGGACTCGGTGCCGTAACGCGAGCGTGCTGCCTTCTGAATGGCATCGGCCATTGCGGCAAGCACGATCTCGCGGTCGATGACCTTTTCGCGCGCCACTGCATCTGCGATCTGCAGAAGTTCGAGCCGGTTCGCACTGACTGCCATTGTCTTGTTTCTCCGTCCTTGCTCCGGGGTTCCCGTCCCTGGGAGCGGTCTGTTAATCGGTTATTCCTGCTCGTCCGCTTCGTTCTGATTGGCGGCCTGCGCTTTCGCCAGCTTGTCGGCGCGCAAGGCATCACGGATCAGGTCGTCGGTCAGAATGAGCTTCGCATCGCTAAGCGCCGTGAAGGGAATGGAGACTTTCGGCTCTTCCCCGTAAGCGATCTGGTCGCGCTCAAGCGTAAAACCATCCGCGTCCGCTTCGACGATCTTGCCGCGGAAACGCTTGCGATTGCCGATCATGATCGACGTCTCGCATTTCACAAGGTGGCCTTGCCAGCGGACGAAATCGGATTTCCGCACCATCGGACGGTCGATGCCGGGCGAAGACACTTCGAGATGATACTCTTTATCGATCGGATCTTCCACATCGAGGACAGGAGAAATCGCCATCGAGACTTCTTCGCAGTCCTGAACCGTCATCGTCCCGTCGTTGCGCTCGGCCATCACCTGCATCGTCATGCCGTTCTGGTTCAGCATACGCACGCGGATGAGCCGGAAGCCCATGCCGACGAGAACGGGTTCGATGATATCGGCAAGACGCTGGTCGAGCCCGGTTTCGGTAATCAGCCGCGGCTCAAGTTCGTTGTCTGCGTTTGTCATGTCCGACAAGCGGTGCGCTCCTCGCAATTTCTGCTGTTCGGGCGATCGCGCTAATAAAAAAGAGCGGGTCCTTGCGGCCCACTCTTCATCAAGCGATCAAGAATTTGAGAGGCATATAGTCCGGTTTTTACGAAATTGCAAGGTCTCAGCCAATTCGCTTGCCGCGGCGCGGCCGCGTCTATAGCCAGCGTCGGTCTTGCGCATATATTGCCTTGGGGCACAACGGCAAAGCGGGAGGAATCGTGGCGTATACTTCGTCGACATTGGCGCCTTTGCGGCACGAGACCTATCGCGCCATCTGGTTTGCGAGCCTTTCCTCGAATTTCGGCGGCCTGATCCAGGCGGTGGGCGCGGCCTGGATGATGACGACGATCACCGCTTCGGAAGACATGGTCGCGCTGGTGCAGACCTCGACCGCGCTGCCGATCATGCTGTTTTCGCTGATATCGGGGGCGCTCGCCGACAATTACGACCGTCGTCGCGTCATGCTGACGGCGCAGGGCACGATGCTCATCGTTTCGGCGCTGCTGACGGTCACGGTTCTTCTCGGCTGGATCACGCCCTGGCTGTTGCTGTTCTTCACCTTCCTGATCGGCTGCGGCACTGCGCTCAACAATCCTTCCTGGCAGGCCTCGGTCGGCGACATGGTGCCGCGCGCCGACCTGCCGGGCGCCGTCACGCTGAACAGCATGGGCTTCAACATCACCCGCAGTGTCGGCCCGGCGATCGGCGGCGCGATCGTGGCCGCCGCAGGCGCCGCCGCGGCCTTCGCGGTCAACACGCTGAGTTACCTTCCGCTGATCTACGCGCTGTCGCGCTGGCGGCCAAACACGCCCGTCTCGACCCTGCCGCGCGAGGCGCTCGCCAGCGCCATCTTTGCCGGTCTGCGATATGTCTCGATGTCGCCCAATCTCGAAAAGGTTCTGGTCAGGGGTCTGATCTTTGGCATCGGCGCCAGCTCGATCCTGGCGCTGCTGCCGGTTGTCGCGCTTGATCTGGTGGCCGGCGGGCCACTGACCTATGGCTTCATGCTCGGCGCTTTCGGCGTCGGGGCGATCGGCGGGGCCGTGCTGAGCGCGAGAATTCGCCAGGCGCTTTCCAGCGAGACGATCATCCGCCTGGCTTTTGCCGGCTTTGCGCTCAGCGCCGTCATTGCGGCCGTCAGTCCGAGCGCCGTCCTCACCTCCGCGGGGCTGCTCGTCGCCGGCGCCTGCTGGGTCTCGGCGCTGTCGCTCTTCAACACCATCGTGCAGCTTTCGACGCCGCGCTGGGTCGTTGGCCGCGCACTGTCGCTCTACCAGACCGTCACCTTCGGCGGCATTGCCGGCGGCAGCTGGCTCTGGGGCGTGGCCGCCGACCGCTACGGCGTCGCCGATGCGCTGCTGATGTCGTCCGTCGTCTTGCTGGTCGGCATTGCGATCGGTCTGCGGTTTTCGATGCCGGCTTTCGCCTCGCTCAACCTCGATCCACTCAATCGCTTCACGGCGCCGGCGCTCAGCCTTGACATCACGCCGCGCAGCGGCCCGATCGTTATCCAGGTCGATTATGAGATCGCCGACGACGACCTGGCCGAATTCATGGCGCTAATGGGCGAGCGTCGCCGCATCCGCATCCGCGACGGTGCGCGGCACTGGGCGCTGATGCGAGATCTCGAAAATCCCGGGCTCTGGACCGAAAGCTACCATACGCCGACCTGGGTCGAATACATCAGACACAACCAGCGGCGCACCCAGGCCGATGCCGAAAACATCGACAGACTTCGTGCGCTTCACCGCGGCGAAGGCCTGCCGCATGTTCACCGGATGATCGAGCGCCAGGCCATTCCGCCTGATAGCGACGTCTTCCACCAGGCGCCGATCGACCTGCATCATTGATTGAGGAGAGGCATGCACAGTTTCAGGCTCGCCCGCCAAGCCGATCTCGCCGCTATCATCCGGCTTTTGGCCGATGACGATCTCGGCAGCGCCAGGGAGATTGTCGCGGATCCGATCGATCCGCGTTACCTCTCGGCCTTCGCCGCCATCGAAGCCGATGCCAACCAGATGCTGGCCGTGGCAAGCGACGCGTCGGATCGGATCGCCGGCTGTCTGCAGCTGAGCTTCATTCCCGGCCTTTCGAGAACCGGCATGTGGCGTGGCCAGATCGAAAGCGTGCGCATCGCCCGAGGTTTGCGCGGCTCCGGCCTCGGCTCCGCGTTCATCGAATGGGCGATCGTCCAATGCGCCGAGCGCGGCTGCGGTCTCGTGCAGCTGACATCGGACAAGACGAGGACGGATTCGATCCGCTTTTACGAGAAGCTCGGTTTCGTCGCGAGCCACGTTGGCCTAAAGCGCAGTCTCTGAACGGCTATTTCAGTCTGTCCTTCATCGTGGCCTCGGGAAAGCAGGTCGGCTTCATGCCGTTCTTCGTCTGCCACTGGCCGATCGACCGCCGGGTCTTGTAACCCGGCAGGCCGTCGGAACCGCCGACATCGTAGCCCTGCCGTTCCAGCGCCTTCTGCATGGCGGCGACATCCGAGCGCAGCATCTTGCCGACATCGCCCCATCGGCCCTCGAAGGCGCCGCCATTATAGGCGATCCGGTCCGCGAGATTGCCGATATAGAGCGCGTAGAGGTCGGAATTATTATATTCCTTGATGATGTAGAAATTCGGCGTGACGATGAATTCCGGCCCGTCGCGGCCGGCCGGAACCAGCATCATGCTTTGCGCTTTCATCTCGCCGGAGGGAAAACCCTTGCCGGAGATGCGGTCGATGCCGAGCGAGGCCCAGTGCGACAGCGGTTTTGCCAGATCCGGCCCCTCCTGGGCGCAGGAGACCGCCTCCGGGATCGACACCTCGAAGCCCCAGTCGCGATCCCGCTGCCAACCCTTCTTGACCAGGAAATTGGCGATCGAGGCGAGCGTGTCGGGCACCGAGGTCCAGATGTTGCGGTGGCCGTCGCCGTCGAAATCCACCGCATATTTCAGATAGCTGGTCGGCATGAACTGCGGCTGGCCGAGCGCACCGGCGGAGGACCCTTTGAAATCGGCGGGTGCGACGTCGCCGCCGTCGATAATATGCAGCGCCGCCATCAGCTCGGTGCGGAACATCTCCTTGCGCGTCGACATGAAGGCCTTGGTCGCCAAGACCTCGACCGCCGAATTCGGGATCTTCGCCGCGCCGAAACCGGTTTCCCGGCCCCAGATGGCGAGCACGATCGAACCCGGCACGCCGTAGGTCTTCTCGATGCGCTTCAGCGTCGAGCTGTATTGCGCGGCAAAGCCGCGCCCGGTTGCGGCAAGCCGCGTCAGCCGGTCCTCGTTGAAATAGGGACCGGGCGAGGAAAACTCCGCCTGCGTCTGCTTCTGCTCCTTCGGCGGCGGGAAGCCGGGTGGCGCAAGGTCGGTAAGGGACCAGTTCAGCGTGACGCCGGAGAAGGCAGCTTTGAAGCTCTTCTCGGAAATGCCATTCGCCTTCGCCTCCGGCCAGAGATCCTTCTGCACCCAGCTTTCGAACTGCGCCTCGACATCGGCCTTCGAAGGGGTTGCGTGGGCGGAAAGGGGGAGGAGGGCGGCCATGACGGCAAGTGCGATTGTCCATAGCCGCCGCGGAGCACCCCCCTCTGTCCTGCCGGACATCTCCCCCACAAGGGGGGAGATCGGCTGGGAGCGCCCGGTGGCCCCAATCAAACGCGGCAGGGGACCGGAGCCGCTTGGCTCACGATCAAGATTTCGCGGGGCCGGTGCATCTTGCCAATCTCCCCCCTTGTGGGGGAGATGTCCGGCAGGACAGAGGGGGGGGCGGTGCGACATGCGAGAACCCCTCATATCACCGTCCGCGCCCGCAGCGCCGCTGCTAGCGTACCCTCGTCGAGATAATCGAGTTCGCCGCCGACGGGCACGCCATGCGCCAGCCGCGTGATCTTCACGTCGAGCCCCTGCAACTGGTCGGTGATATAATGCGCGGTCGTCTGTCCTTCGACGGTGGCATTGACGGCGATGATCAGCTCCCGGATGCCGCCTTCACCAATCCGGTCGATCAGCCCGCGAATATTGAGATCGTCGGGCCCGATCCCGTCGAGCGGCGACAATGTGCCGCCGAGAACGTGATAGGCGGCGTTCATCGCACCGGCCCGCTCCAGCGCCCAGAGGTCCGAGACATCCTCGACGACGATGATGACGGATTGGTCGCGCTGAGCGTCGGTGCAAACCGTGCAGGGGTCGACCGTATCGACATTGCCGCAGCGCGAGCAGATCTTCACCTTGTCATAGGCCTCGCCCATCGCATTCGACAGCGGTCCCAGCAGCTGGTCCTTCTTCTTGATCAGATGCAGTGCCGCCCGGCGGGCCGAGCGCGGCCCGAGGCCCGGCACCTTTGCCAGAAGCTGGATGAGTTTTTCGATTTCAGGGCCGGTGACTCGTTTTGCCATGCGCCGTTCTTAACTGATATGCAACGAAAACGGAATCGCGGAAGGATCGGCCGTCCCATGAAAATCCTGGCGCTCTGCACCGGCACTCCGGAAAAGCTGACCGGTAAGAGCTATAAGACCGGCATCTTCAAACATGCCGTCAACGGCGCCGTGATGATCGATGCCGAAGGGCTTGTCGGCGATGCCATCTGCAATCGCAAGCACCATGGCGGCGTCGATCAGGCGGTTTATATCGAGGGGTCGCTGACGCTCGACTGGTGGAGCCGGGAGCTCTGCCGGCCATACGAGCCCGGCACTTTCGGCGAAAACATGGTGATCTCGGATCTGGACAACCGCGTTGTTTCTGTCGGCGACCGCTTCCTATCAGGCGACCTTGTCCTCGAAGTTACAGCATGCCGCATCCCCTGCGCCACCTTCGCCGCCAGAATGGCCGACCCGAAATTCGTCAAGCGTTATACCGCCGCCGCCCGTCCCGGCATCTATTGCCGCGTGATCCGCGGCGGCATTGCCGAAGTCGGAACGCCGTTGGAGCACCAACCCTTTCCCGGAGAAAAGGTCACGATGCCGGAGCTGATGGAAACGTTCGGCCGACGCCTTTCGCAGGTTGACCGGGCGCGATATCTCGCTGCCCCTATCCACTACAAGCTGCGGGCGATGTTGGCAGCGCAGCCGTAGGCGCCAATTTCGCCGCTGCATAGCCAGCACGATTCCGGTGAAAGCGAGTCTTACTGCCTGCTATCAGAACGGCAGCTTGAAGCCGGGTGGGATCGGCAGGCCGGCGGTCAGCGCCTTGGTCTTTTCGGCGGCGAGGGCCTCGGCCTTGTCCTTGGCGTCCTTGTGGGCGGCGACGATCAGGTCCTCGAGGATCTCGACATCGTCTTCCTTGAAGAGCGACGGGTCGATCTTCAGGCTCTTCAGCTCGCCCTTGCCCGAGATGACGACGGTGACGAGGCCACCGCCCGCCTTGCCTTCGGCCGTGAGCTCGGCGATCTCCGCCTGCATCTGCTCCATCTTGGCCTGCATTTCCTTGACTTTGCCCATCATGCCCATGATGTCGCGCATCGTCTCGCTCCTTCTTGAAACTTAGAATTCTATGTCGTCGCCCGGCAGGATATCACCGTCCTCGGATTCGGCGGCGGCAGGCGGTGTCGCCTCTTCCGCTTCCTCCTCCGGCGTCGGCGCCCTGACGCGCACGTCGATGATCTTGGCGCCGGGAAACTGCGCAAGGATCGCCGCGACATCGGGGTCCTGGCGGGCATCGCTGACGCGCTGTTGCTGCGCCTTGGCTTCCGCCTCCACCATCGTCGGCCCGCCTTCTTCGCGGCTGGTGCTGACGATCCAGTGGATGCCTGTCCATTCCTTGAGTTTGACGGCAAGCTCGTTCAGCAGCGTGCCTGGCGCGCCCTCGGTGAGGTTCACGTCCAGCCGGCCGGGCTCGATGCGGACGGGCCGCACGAAGTTGCGCACCAGCGCCTTCAGCTTGACGTCCCGCTTTTCGGCGGCGAGGTCGACGATATCGCCGATCGTATTGACCGGCACCAGCGGCTTCGGCGCTTCAGCCGGCTTGGTCTCGACGCGGCCGATTGCCTGCGGTTCCGGATTGGGCACGGCGCGCAGCATCGCCGTCGGCCCCGAGGGCTGCGGCCGCGGTGTCGGCTCGGGCGCACGCGCCGCGACGCTGCTCTGATAGGGAACCCGTGTTCCGTTGCCGCCACCGCCGCCGGAAGGCGGGGAGGTGGGGCGCGAGCCGGCAGTGTCGCCGGAAAATTCGGCAAGCCGCCGCGCCGCATCCTCGGGCGCCGGCAGATGTGCAGCATGCGCCAGCCGGATCAGCACCATTTCGGCCGCCCCTGCCGTGCGCGACGAGCCTTCGGTTTCCGGAATGCCCTTCAGCAGCATCTGCCAGATGCGCGACAGCGTCGTCACCGCCACACCCTTGGCCAGTTCCGCCGCCTTTGTACGCTCGATCTCGCTGAGCGAGGGATCGTTTGCCGCATCCGGCACATATTTCAGCCGCGTCACCAGATGGGTGAAGTCTGCAAGATCGGTCAGCACCACGACAGGATTGGCGCCGGCCTCGTATTGGCTCTGGAATTCGGCGAGGGCGCCGGCGACATCACCTTTGACGATATGCTGGAAGAGATCGACGATGCGGGCGCGGTCGGCAAGGCCGAGCATCCCCCGCACCGCTTCCGCCTGCACGACGCCGGCGCCATGGGCGATCGCCTGATCGAGCAGTGACAGGCCGTCGCGGGCCGAGCCTTCGGCGGCGCGTGCGATCATCGCCAGCGCGTCCGCTTCCGCCTCGATGCCTTCCTTGGCCGCGATCGTCGTAAACAGCCCGACGAGATCCGACGCGCTGATGCGGCGCAGGTCGAAGCGCTGGCAGCGCGACAGCACGGTGATCGGCACCTTGCGGATTTCGGTGGTGGCGAAGATGAATTTCACATGTTCCGGCGGCTCTTCCAGGGTCTTCAACAACCCGTTGAAGGCCTGCGTCGACAGCATGTGCACTTCGTCGATGATATAGACCTTGTAGCGCGCCGAAACCGGTCGGTAGCGCACCTGCTCGATGATCTCTCTTATATCGTCGATGCCGGTATGGGAGGCGGCGTCCATCTCGATCACGTCGACATGCCGGCCTTCCATAATCGCCTGGCAATGCTCGCCGGGGGCGCGAAGGTCGATCGTCGGCTTGTCGACATCAGCTGTCTTGTAATTCAGCGCCCGCGCCAGGATGCGCGCCGTCGTCGTCTTGCCGACGCCGCGCACGCCGGTCAGCATATAGGCTTGGGCGATGCGGCCGGTCTCGAAGGCGTTGGTCAGGGTGCGGACCATCGGCTCCTGGCCGACCATCAGGTCCGTGAAATCCTTGGGGCGGTATTTGCGAGCCAGTACCCGGTATCCGGTGCCCGTCGAGGCGGCATCTTTTGATTGTCGCTCGGTTTCGCTCATCGCCCTGCTTGTCGCCCGGATTGCCGGGCACTTCGTAAAGAGAAGGTGGGAGGCTGGCACGATGACCCGTGCCGGGCTCGTTAGGGCTGCTTCCTTCCGGACCTGACCCGGTTGGCGAGTGGCTCGTCCACCACCAACCTCCCGGATGCACATATCGGCAATATCGTCATCAAAAGCAAGCCAACATGCGAAAAAACTGCTAGTCGTTGGAAAACATGGGAGGAATGCCTTTTGGACGGTTTCGTGCTCGACCCCCGGCTGGAGAAAGACAGCATCAGCGTCATGGTCACCGGCCTCTGTGATCTGAGATTGTCGAGGGACGCCAGGTGGCCCTGGCTCATTCTCGTGCCGCGCCGGACGGGGATTACCGAAATTTTCGAGCTGACGCCGCTCGACCAGGTGCTGCTCACTTTCGAGACGGAGATGGTCGCCAAGGCCTTGAAGGAGATCACCGGCGCGACAAAAATCAATGTCGGGGCTCTTGGCAACATCGTCCGCCAGCTTCATGTTCATGTCATTGCCCGCTTCGAAGGCGATGCCAACTGGCCCGGTCCCGTCTGGGGCTTCGGGCAGGCAGAGCCCTACGAGGACGAAAAGAGAGACGAATTGACAGCGAAGCTGCGGGAAGCCCTTTCATCATGAGCCATTCGCTTTTTGATTCGGATGTGCCGCATCCGGAACCCAGCAATCTCACGGCCTTTGCCGGCAACGACCTCAATCGCGATTCCGAACATCGCGATGAACACTCCGTCGAAAAGGCGCTGGCGAGGGAAGGCACGCATATTTTCGCCTTCGCCAATGACAAGCTGGTGCTGAAGCATGACGGCCAGGTGCTCGATCCGCTTTTTGCCCGCTACGAACTGCAGGAGCTTCGGCCGAATTGGGACGAGACGGTGCTTCTCGGCTACCGCAAGTCTGGCGAACCGCGCCTTGCCGTGCCCGTCGGCATCGACGCCGACGACCTTGCCAGCCAGTACAAGCCTGCCGACGGCCGCACGCTGTTTCGCGAAATGCTGATCGATGAGGTATTGCTCGGCGAATTCGCCCAGGCGGCTAGCCTCATTCGCTGGAACGGCGACAACCGCTTCTGCGGCCGCTGCGGCGCGGCAATGGAAATTCATATCGGCGGTTACAAGCGTGTCTGCGCCGCCTGCGAGCACATGATCTTTCCCCGCACCGACCCGGTCGTCATCATGCTAACGATCGACGAGAGCCGCGACCTCTGCCTGCTCGGCCGCAGTCCGCATTTTGCGCCGGGCATGTATTCCTGTCTTGCCGGCTTCGTCGAGCCGGGTGAGACGATCGAGAACGCCGTGCGCCGCGAAACTCTGGAAGAATCGGGCATCCGTACCGGCCGCATCCGCTACCACGCCTCGCAGCCCTGGCCGATGCCGCATTCGTTGATGATCGGCTGTTACGCCGAGGCGAAATCCACCGGCATCAACCGCGACGAGACGGAGCTCGAGGATTGCCGCTGGTTCACCCGCGAGGAGACGCTCGAAATGCTGGAGCGCCCCGGCGCCAACGGCAAGGCATCGCCGCCGAAGGGCGCGATCGCCCACCGCCTGATGCGCGACTGGGTGGAGTGGAAGCGCTAGCGCCATGCCGGTTGCCCGCTCGGAACGGCTGCTGAGGCTGCTCCAGACGCTTCGGCGTTATCGGCGGCCGGTGACCGGCACGGTGCTTGCCCAGGAGACCGGTGTCAGCCTGCGCACGCTCTATCGCGACATCGCCAGTCTGCAAGCCCAGGGCGCGATGATCGAAGGCGAAGCCGGCATCGGTTATGTGCTGAAGCCCGGCTTCATGCTGCCGCCGATGATGTTTTCGGAAGAGGAACTCGAGGCACTGGTGCTCGGCTCGCGCTGGGTGGCCCGCGCCGCTGAGCCGCGCCTGGCCGGCGCCGGCGCCGATGCGCTCGCCAAGATCGCCGCCGTGCTGCCCGCCGATATGCGCGAGATGATCGATTCGGCCGCCCTTTTCGTCGGCCCGAAACGCCGGGACGAAGACAAGGCCGATGTCTCGGCCATCCGCAAGGCGATCCGCCTGGAGCGGGTTCTCGAACTGCATTACGGCGACGAGCAGGGGCGCATCTCGCGCCGCCGCGTCTGGCCCTTCGCGCTCGGTTATTTCGAGCATGTGCGCGTGCTGATGGCCTGGTGCGAATTGCGTCAGGATTTCCGCCATTTCCGCACCGATCGCATCATCGACATGGCTTTGCACGAGGTGCGTTATCCGCGCCGCCGCACGGTGCTCCTGAAGGAATGGCGCGAGACCCAGGACGTGCCGCTCGAGAGCTGAACGCTGCTGCCATAAACTGTCAGCAGTTGGCGTTATGATCGGTCTCAATCCAATAGGGAAGGAGTACTGATCATGGTAACGCCTCCAGTCATTCAGCAGGCCGGCGACCGTTTCGCCACCAATAGCTTTGCCGACATTATCTCGGCTGAAACCTTCGCCGATGCCCGGCAGTCGGTTCGCTTCGGTCTGCTGCAGTTTGCCATCGGCCTCTTCCGCATCGGCGGGGGAAGCCGCCCCAAACTCGACGTCGAAGCGACACCTGATTACCTGAAACGCGACCTCGGTTTCATGGACGGGCGCAACCCGCGCCACGAAGACTGCTTCCCGCTTTAATCCGTTTCATCATCGACATTCCGCCCGACAAGGCCGGGCGTTGCTTCGGCAACGCCCGCTGTATCCTGCTGACAGAATCGGCAGCAGGCGTTCATTCAGCCATTACATCAAAGGAAGAACCGAAATGACCAGCCCCAATCTGATTATCCTTTACGTCAAGGATCCTGGCGAGAGCGCCGGCTTCTATCGCAGCCTGCTGAACCGCGAACCGGCTGTGGAGGCGCCGAATTTCGTCGCCTTTCCGCTCGACGGCGGCTTCACCCTCGGCCTCTGGCGGCGCAGCAAGGTCGAGCCGCAACCCTCCGCCATCGGCAACCGCGGCGAAGTGGCCTTCATGGTGGCGGGCGAAAACGCCGTTGCCAAGCAATACGAGGACTGGCGCCAGCGCGGACTGCCGATCGCCCAGGAATTGACCGAGCTCGATTTCGGCCCGACCTTCGTCGTGCTTGATCCGGATGGCCACCGGTTGCGGGTTTGTGAGCCGGACAAATAATCGCCCTGCGAGCTCTGTCTCCTGCATGTCGCCGGAAGCCGCGCCTCCCGGCGACATGCATAAAACAAGACCTAAAGCAGGCCTCGCATCGCATGGCCCTTGTAAACGCCGAGGATGCGCACCTTCTCGGAGAAGAACCGCAGTTCTTCCAATGCCCGGCGAACGTTCGGATCGTTCGGATGGCCTTCGATATCGGCGTAGAACTGTGTCGCCACGAATTTTCCGCCGAGCTGGTAGCTTTCCAGCTTCGTCATGTTGATGTTGTTGGTGGCAAAACCGCCGAGCGCCTTGTAGAGCGCCGCCGGAATGTTGCGGACGTTGAAGACGAAGGTGGTGACGACCTTTTCTTCCGCCGAATTGCGCTGCGCCCATTCCTCGTCACGCGAGAGTACGACGAAGCGGGTGACGTTGTTTTCCGTATCCTCGACATTTTCGGCGACGATCTCGAGCCCGTAGAGATCGGCGGCAAGGCGCGGCGCCAACGCGGCCATCGAGCGGTCGCCGGTTTCCTTGACGAGCTTTGCCGCGCCTGCCGTATCACCGGCAATGACAGGCTTCCAGCCATGGGCGCGAACGATCTTGCGGCACTGGCCGAGCGCATGGATATGGCTGTGCACCGTGCGGATCTCGTCCTTGGTGACCCCGGGCAGCACCATCAGCTGAAAGCGGATCGGCATGAAATATTCGCCGATGATGTGCAGCCGCGATTCCGGCAGCAGGTGATGGATATCGGCAACGCGCCCGGCGATCGTGTTTTCGATCGGGATCATGGCGATATCGGCGTCGCCGTTGTCGACCGCGGTGAACGCATCCTCGAACGTCTGGCAGGGCAGCGGCTCCATGGTCGGAAACATGTCGCGGCTAGCCATGTCGGAATTCGCGCCGAACTCGCCCTGGAAGGCGATCCTGTTGGTCTTGATGTTCATGATGGTTCCGTCAGTTCGACTTGGAGCATGATGCCGATAAAGTGTGAGCGGTTTTCGGACGACATCATGCTCTGACTCTTTAATTGAGAACAGGATTCAGATTTTAGGCCAACCGAGCCTAAATCATCCCGTTCTGGCGGAGAGGATGCGCCGCGCTTTCTCAAGGTCGGCGGGAGTATCGACACCGAGTGGAACCGTGTCAACGATCTCCACGTCGATGCGCATGCCGGCCTCCAGCGCCCGCAGTTGCTCGAGCGATTCGCGCCTTTCGAGCGTCGATGGGCCGAGCGAGACGAATCGCTCCAGCGCCGC
The DNA here is from genome assembly GCF_001664385.1 of Rhizobium phaseoli. NCBI lineage: Bacteria > Pseudomonadati > Pseudomonadota > Alphaproteobacteria > Hyphomicrobiales > Rhizobiaceae > Rhizobium > Rhizobium phaseoli. Next base: position 182,912 of record NZ_CP013532.1, read on the forward strand.
ACGCCGATAGGCATAAAGGCCGATATGGTGATAGAGCGGCCCCTTGCCGTGGGGTGCTGTCGCGCGGGTAAAATAGAGGGCGTGCAGGCGGGTGTCGGAGACCGGCGAACCGACGATCTTGACGATATGCGGCGCGGTCTTGTCGTCCTCATTGTCGATTTCGGTCGTCAGCGTGCCGATATCGACCGCCTCGTTCTCGAGCGGGCGCAGCGCTGCGCGCACGGTTTGCGGATCGATCGTCGGCAGGTCGCCCTGGACGTTGACGATGAATTTCGCCTTGCCGTCGGGATCGACTTTCGTCAGCGCTTCGAAGATCCGGTCGGAACCCGATTGATGATCGCTGCTGGTCATGACGACATCGAAGCCGGCGGCGGAAACGGTATCGAACACCTGTTGGTCGTCGACCGCGACGACCACGCGGCCGATGGCTGCCTCTTTGGCGCGCATCGCCACCTGCACGATCATCGGCAGTCCGCAAATATCGGCGAGCGGCTTGCCCGGAAGCCGGGTGGAGGCCATGCGCGCCGGGATCAAGACGAGCACCTCGTCCAAATTTGAATCACTCATTGTTCGGGCCTTCTATTCCGGGCTGAAAAGTGTCAAAAAGTCTCACGCATAAGACCATTTAGACAGTTGCAACGATCAGTCAAAAGACATAGGTTCCGCGCGATTTCAAGATGGTCCGGTTCTGGTCTGCCGGCTGCAAGGGGAGCATTGCAGATGAATTCATACGTCAATACGGCCGTGGGGGCGCTGCTCGGAACGATTTTCGTTCTGATGTCGGTCTCCATCGCGTCCGAGGGGATCTTCCATTCCGAAGCGCCGGAAAAGGAAGGTTTCGCGATCGTTGCCGAAGAGGCGCCCGCCGCCGGCGGTGAAGCCGCGCCTGCCGCTGCTGCCGTTCCGATCGCGCAATTGCTCGCCTCTGCAGATGCCAAGGCCGGTGAAGCGGTCTTCAAGAAGTGTCAGGCCTGTCATGACGGCACCAAAGGGGGACCGAACAAGGTCGGTCCTAACCTCTTTGGTGTCGTAGATCGCCCGATCGCCTCGCATGAAGGCTTTGCCTATTCCTCTGCGATGAAGGATTTTTCCAAGGGCAGTTCTGAAAAATGGACCTTCGAGGCCCTCAACAAGTTCCTGACGGCGCCGAAGAAGGACGTTCCCGGCACCGCAATGGGCTTTGCAGGTCTGGCGAAGGATCAGGACCGCGCCAACGTCATCCTCTATCTGCACACGCTCGCCGATTCGCCGGTGCCGCTGCCGGATCCGAAAACCGCAACGCAGTAAGGCGAAGCGCCATCGCATGACAATCGAAGCCCGGCCGCAAGCCGGGCTTTTGTTGTTCACGGCGCAAGATCAGGCGCCGAGAAAATAAGCCCAGAGCGAAACGGTGATGGCGCCGAGCGCCGTCGTCACCGAGATTGTCGAGGCGGCGAGGCTGTGGCCGACGCCGAAACGATTGGCGATCAGCCAGGCATTGACGCCTGTCGGCACCGAGGAGGTTAGCACGATCGCCGCCGTCCATTCGGGGCTGAGACCGAGGAGACGGCTCGCTGTCCAGACGCAGCCGGGCAGCAGCAGCAGCTTGAGGCTGGAGGTCACGCTGGCAATGCCGAGATTGCCGGAGACGCCGTATCTCTCCAGCGCCATGCCGAGCGAGATCAGCGCCGCCGGGCCGGCTATGCCGGCGATCTGGCCGACGACCGATGCAACCGCAGCCGGCATGGTGAGGCCGGAAAGATGCACGGCCATGCCGGCCGCAAGGCCGATCACCAGCGGATTGCGGATGAGGTTGATGGCGATCTGGCGCAGCACGAAGACCATGCTGCGGTCGCTTTTGCCGGCGATCTTTCGTTCCGCGTGCTCCATCAACACCGTGCCGGCGACCATCATCACCGGCAAATGCACGGCAAGCAGGATCGACAACGCCACCAGCCCTTCGTCGCCGACGGTCCGCTGGACGAGCGGCAATCCGATGAAGACATTGTTGGCGAAGGCCGAGGAAACGCCGGCCAGCACCCCGATCCGTTCGTCGCGGTGAAAGAGGCGCGTGGCGGCGATATGGCCGGCCGTCCAGGTGATGGCGACGCCGGAGAAATAGACGATCCAGAGCCGGAAGGGCGAGGCGCCATGGAAATCCGCCTCGGCGATGGTGCGGAAGAGCAGCAGCGGCACGGCGATCTTGAAGACGAATTCGCTGAGCGCGTCGCCGACATTTGATGCCATCAGGCCGCTGCGAACGATTACCCAGCCGATGAGGATCAGGATGAAGATGGGAAGGACGTCGAGAATGATGGCTGACATGAGGGAGGATGCTCTGCGGGGGAGGGAGGATCCGAGGTCTAGCAGCAAAAGGCTGGCGTTGAAAACGCAATCGGCATCCCGCCGCAGATGGAGTGCATGCGCACGCAAAAAAAGCGGGCATGGCCCGCTTTTCCGCTCCGGCCTTGCCGGATCTCCGGATCGCGAGGCTGCCAGTTCATCCGTGGTCAGCACCGCGCCGGTAAGATCGAAGGGATCATCCCCCGTCGCCCGGCTGCAACTGAAAGCTGCTCATGCCGGTCTTCCTGCGAGCATTTGTAGGTTTCCAAAATGACAGGGACATGACGAATAAGCGGCACTTTTGCGAAGAATAGGGACACCTTCACCATTTATCCTTCCAAACGGCGGAATTTTCGCTAAGACCGAACCCTGATATCACAAATCCGGGACCCCCCATTTCATGACTAGATTCGATGTTCTGACAATCGGCAACGCGATCGTGGATATCATTGCTCGCTGCGACGACCAGTTCCTCATTGATAACAAGATCACCAAGGCGGCGATGAACCTCATCGATGCCGAACGCGCCGAACTTCTGTATTCGCGCATGGGACCCGCCCTTGAAGCCTCCGGCGGCAGCGCCGGCAATACGGCGGCCGGCGTTGCGAACCTCGGCGGCAAGGCTGCCTATTTCGGCAATGTCGCCTCAGATCAGCTCGGCGACATTTTCACCCACGACATTCGCGCCCAGGGCGTCCACTACCAGACCCGTCCCAAGGGCACCTTCCCGCCGACGGCGCGGTCGATGATCTTCGTCACCGAGGACGGCGAGCGGTCGATGAATACCTATCTCGGCGCGTGCGTCGAACTCGGTCCTGAGGACGTCGAGGCCGATGTCGTTGCCGACGCCAAGGTCACCTATTTCGAAGGTTATCTCTGGGATCCGCCGCGCGCCAAGGAGGCCATTCGCGACTGCGCCCGCATCGCCCATGAAAACGGCCGTGAAATGTCGATGACGCTCTCCGACAGTTTCTGCGTCGACCGTTATCGCGGCGAATTCCTCGATCTGATGCGCTCGGGCACGGTCGACATCGTCTTCGCCAATCGCCAGGAAGCGCTGGCGCTTTACCAGACCGAAGACTTCGAGGAGGCGCTGAACAGGATCGCCGCGGACTGTAAGATCGCTGCCGTGACGATGAGTGAGAATGGCGCCGTCATCCTGAAGGGCCAGGAGCGCTATTACGTCGACGCGATCCGGATCAGGGAAGTTGTGGACACGACGGGCGCCGGAGACCTCTTCGCCTCCGGCTTCCTCTACGGCTATACGCAGGGACGGTCGCTGGAAGATTGCGGCAAGCTCGGCTGCCTCGCTGCCGGCATCGTTATCCAGCAGATCGGCCCGCGCCCGATGACCTCGCTCTCCGAGGCCGCCAAGCACGCAGGGCTTATTTGAAGGCTTCGCCCGGATAGGCGCCCCAGATTTCCGATTGCGCCACCCAGCCGGTGGCGCCGTCGGTTTCGGCGCGGCACCAATCGCCATTGCATTCGCCGATCGTCAGCATCACGCCGGGTTCCAGCTTGGCGATGATCGAGGCGGAGGGCTGCGCCTCGCGACGCAGATTGACGAAGACGCCCTTGCCCTTCGTCTTCATCCAGGGTGCGGCGATCGCCGCTCGCTGGCCGGAGAGCAGCGACTGGTTGACCCAGCCTTCGGTGCCGTCGGCATCACGGATGCGGCGCCAGTTGTCGTATTCCTGGATGATCTCGACCGGCAGGCCGGATTTCAGATACATCCATGAAACTGCGTAATCCGTTCCAGGGCCAATGCGCAGATTGACGCGCTTGGATTTCAGCGTGACGAAGCGCGGTAATGGCAGGCCGCTCGGTCCCTTGGCGGCCTGCGCATGGGCAAATTCGATGGGGCCGAGCGATGTGGCCAGCGCGATCGCGACGGCGAGGCAGGACTTCAGGACTTTGCTGCGCATGGAAGCTTCCGTTTGCTCGAATCGGCGGCAGATCGGGCTGCTCGCTGTCCGGGCACTGACATTCCCCGGCTGCACCACGAGTTTTGTTTGTCTTCGCGTGCGGGTCTGGTAGAAAATGCCCGGAATGAGAAAGTTATCACCTTTCTTGGTTAAAGACCTCTGAACAAGGCACCACAGCCAGCCATGACAGCGAAGAAAAAACCGAAGGTCTACATCACCCGCAAGCTGCCGGATGCCGTCGAAACCCGCATGCGCGAGCTCTTCGACGCCGAGCTGAACATCGACGACGCGCCGCGCTCCGTGCCCGAGCTCATGGCGGCTGTCCGCACCGCCGACGTGCTCGTGCCGACGGTCACCGATCGCATCGACGCGGCGCTGATCGAAGCGGCCGGTCCGCAGATGAAGCTGATTGCCAGCTTCTCCAACGGCACGGACCATATCGACGTCGAGGCGGCGGCGCGCAAGGGCATCACCGTCACCAACACGCCGAATGTCCTGACCGAGGACACCGCCGACATGACGATGGCGCTGATTCTGGCGGTACCGAGACGGCTCGGCGAAGGGGCGCGGGTGTTGACCGACAAGCCGGGCGAATGGGCCGGCTGGTCTCCCACCTGGATGCTCGGCCGGCGCATTCACGGCAAGCGCATCGGCATCGTTGGCATGGGTCGCATTGGCACGGCGGTGGCCCGCCGCGCCAAAGCCTTCGGCCTTTCGATCCACTACCACAACCGCAAGCGCGTCAATCCGGCCGTCGAGGACGAGTTGGAGGCAACCTATTGGGAAAGCCTCGACCAGATGCTCGCCCGCGTCGACATCGTCTCGGTCAATTGTCCGTCGACGCCGGCAACCTTTCATCTGATCTCGGCACGCCGCCTGGCGCTGCTGCAGCCGACCGCCTACCTCGTCAACACCGCCCGCGGTGACGTGGTCGACGAAAGCGCGCTGATCAAATGCCTGAGGGAGGGCAAGATCGCCGGTGCCGGCCTCGACGTTTTCGAAAACGAACCGGCCGTCAACCCAAAGCTCGTCAAGCTCGCCAATGAGGGCAAGGTCGTGCTGCTGCCGCATATGAGCTCGGCGACGATCGAAGGCCGCATCGATATGGGCGACAAGGTAATCATCAATATCCGCACCTTCATCGACGGCCACAGGCCGCCGAACCGGGTGCTGCCTGGACGTTGATCCGGTTCAGACGGCCGGGGTCCGAGGCGCAAGCAACTTCCGCATCTCGATGAAGGTGGTTCTGGCAAAGCCCGGATGCGCCTTCTCGGCCGTTCTCGAAAATCCCCAGGCGGCAAAGACGGCATGATTTTCGGTGAGTTCGATGCGCGTCTCCAGCCGTAAAGCGGCAAGGCCAAGCGCTGCCGCGGTCTCCTCGGCGATTGCCAATAGCCGCTTGCCGAGCCCCTTGCCTTGAGCCTCGGGGAGAATGGCGAGCTTGCCGACATAGAGACAGTCCGCTTCCGGCCGCAGGAACAGGCAGCCGATCAGCCTTTCGTTTTCGATGACGACATGACCGATCTCGGCCTCGGCCTTTTCGGCCAGCGACCTCGTCGTCAGCTTGAGTGCGGAGGATGGGGGGTCGATCCTGCCGTTCATCGAAGCGAAGGCGGCGAGGATGAGTGCCAGCAGTTCGTCCCAGCGCGTGAAGCTCCGATCCAGGCGGAGGATCGTCATACGGCCTGCCCCTGCCTCTCCCGGCGGCGTTTATACCGTATCGTGTCGAACCGGGCCGAGAGCGCGTCATAGAGCAGCAGCCGTCCGATCAGCGGTTCGCCAGCGCCGGTGATCAGCTTGATCGCCTCCATCGCCATCATCGTGCCGATGACGCCGGTCAGCGCGCCGATGATGCCGGCTTCGGCGCAGGAGGGGACCAGACCCGCCGGCGGCGCTTCCGGAAACAGGTCGCGATATCTGGGATTTGCTGTTCCGTCCTCGCTGGTCTCATAGGGCTTGAGGACCGTCAGCGAACCGTCGAAACGCCCGACCGCGCCGGTAACAAGCGCAATCCGCGCCGCTTCAGCGGCGTCGGCGGCGGCATAACGCGTGTCGAAATTGTCGGAACCGTCGATCAGCAGGTCGAAGCCGGAGAGTTGCCGCTGGGCGGTCTCCGCGCAAAACCGTTCTTCGAAGCGGATGAGCCGCACATGCGGATTGAGCCTGGCAATGGCGAGCGCAGCACTCTCGATTTTCAATTCGCCGATCGTGCCGGAATCATGGATCACCTGGCGCTGCAGGTTGGAGAGCGACACCCGGTCATCATCGACGATGCCGAGCGTGCCGACACCGGCTGCCGCCAGATATTGGAGGATCGGCGCTCCGAGGCCGCCGGCGCCGATCACCAGCACGCGCGCGGCCTTCAGTCTCTGCTGGCCGGCGCCGCCGATCTCGGGGAGCAGGATGTGACGGTGATATCGGGCAATTTCGTCGGGGCTGAGCGGTTCCATGGCGGCGATGCTATCATGATGCCCGACGCCGGGAAAAGCCGCCTTCCTCATCCGAACACCTTTCCGTCGGCAACGGTGAAGAACTGCGCCCGGTCTGCGAGCGCTGAAAACATTGTCTGATCCGTGCCCGTCATGAAAGCCTGGCCGCCGAGCCCGTCGATGAGATCGAACAGCGCGGCGCGGCGGCCCTCGTCGAGATGGGCGGCGATCTCGTCGAGCAGCAGGATCGGCGCATGGCCGGTCAGATTGCCGACGAGCCGCGCATGTGCAAGCACGAGGCCGACGAGCAGCGCCTTCTGCTCACCGGTTGAGCAACGCTCGGCTTCCATCGCCTTTTCGCGGTGATGGACGATGAGATCGGCCCGGTGCGGCCCGTCCAGCGTGCGCCCGGCACTGGCGTCGCGGTACCGGCTCTCCGCCAGCATCGCCGCATATTCGTCCTCGAGGTCGACCGAGGGGCGGGAGAACTGGCCGTCCATGAAGCCCGAAAGCTGCAACGATGCCGAAGGGAAGGGCGAGCTCTCCGGCCTTTCCTCAATCAGCCGGGCGAGCAGGCCGAGCATTTCCTGCCGGGCGAGCGCCATGGCGATGCCGAGGCTTGCCATCTGCTCCTCGATGCCGGCAAGCCAGGAAGGATCGAAGCGGCCCTCATCCAGCAGCTTGTTGCGGCTGCGCATGGCCCGCTCGAAATCGCTCGCGCGGCGGCCATGGGCGGGATCGAGGGACAGCACCAGCCGGTCAAGAAAACGTCGGCGGTCGGAGGAGGCGCCGGTAAAGAGCCCGTCCATTGCCGGCGTCAGCCAGAGGAGGCGCAGATGATCGGTGAGTTCGTCGGCGGTCTTTGCCGGCGTCCCGTTGATACGCAGCTTGCGCGTAGTGGTCTCCTCGCCCGCTTCGATGCCGGTGCCGATCTCGACTTCGCCCTCCATGCCGTCAAGCGCGGCAAAGATCGAGAAGCCGCCGGCCGCGCCGACGCGGGTAATATCGCCATAGGCGGCGCGGCGCAGGCCCCGGCCCGGCGACAGCAGCGAAACCGCCTCCATGAGATTGGTCTTGCCGGCGCCGTTGTTTCCCGTCAGCACGGCATGCCGGCCGTCGAGGGCAAGGCTCACTGCCGCATAGTTGCGGAAGTCTGTCAGCTTCAGACGGGAAAGAGAAACCTTGTGCGGCATCGCGTGTCCGGGTTGGTGAAGCCTGACAGCTATGCCGAAGCGGCGTCGATAGCAAGGCTTGCGGTTCCGCCGCCCCAGATCGCGCGTAAAATAACCGGGCGGCATTTCCGCATGTTCCCGCAAGTGAGCGCTGATTCCGGAACTGTTCGGTACGCTTGTTTGGCAAATCCCAAAAAAATACAACCGCATCGAAGCGATCCGTCATCGTCTCCTCAGCCGCGGACAGCCATCGTCATTGCTTTCAAACTGCCTGGCAGCCAAGGGATCCGCAGCATTTTTTCGGATCGCTGACGTAAGGTAAAGCCCAGAAAAAGTCGGTTGAATTTTGCAACTGAAGGGTTGAGTTATGCGAGGGAAACGTTATGGTAAACGAAACGTTTGCGTATGAGAGAATGTAAGTGCCAGATCCGGTTGATATTATCGTTGGTCACAACATAAGACAGCTTCGCGCCCTTCGCCGGGTTTCTCAGCTCGAGCTTGGTGAAGCACTTGGACTGACCTTCCAGCAGATTCAGAAATATGAAAAGGGGACGAACCGCGTTTCTGCCAGCAAACTGCATCAGATCGCGGTTTTTCTCGATGTCGAAATCTCGGTTCTTTTCGAGGGAGCCGACATGCCGCAATTCGGCAGCCGTATCGAGCTCAGCCCGGACGCCTATGCGCTTGCCCTGAGTTACGACAAGCTGAATTCACCGGCAGGCAAGGAAGCGGTCAAGACCATCCTCACGCTTATAAGCAGTGGGCAGGCGGCCGAAAACGCCGCTTGATCCGAACCGGGAAATCAGCTTCCCCGCAGACAATGTGATCTGTTTAGCGCCGGGTTTCGGGCAAGCCCATGAACAGCGAGAGCAGAAACGCGCCGCGACGTCCGCCTTCGATAAGAAGTGTCAGTGAAATTCGCGCTCGTGCAACGCCGTCAGCAGATCGTCCTGCGTCTGGTGGCCGGCATGATAGAGGTCGATCGCGATACTGGCGATCGAAAGGCCCTGTTGGCTGCGAAGCTTGATGTTGCGCTCGGCGCACCATGTGTAAATGGCGCCGGCGAGAACGTCGACGTCGTCGTGCTGAGAGGAGAAGGCTGGCGCCATGGCAGTTACTCTTGTTTTGGTTGTTCCCCGAACGGAGCGCAGCGCCTGAAAGGACGGCTGTGATCGCTCCATGATTCCAATCTGCGCCTGATCCTTCGAAAACCGGTGCCGATCTCCGGTCATGCGCTGGCGACAGAGACTGAATTCATTTGGAAAACTTGCAAGCGCCATTATCCGGCTGCGTTAACGCCAGCCGACTTTCTTCCCGCTGCCGTGTCATTGCGGTACAAGTTTGCCGGCGCGCCGCGCGGATGTGCCAAAACGAGTCGGTATAACGAAAAAGCCGAGGACGTTTCCGTGCCCCGGCTTTCGAAACGACTATTTCGGTCGCGGCTTAGAGACCTTCCTGCATAGGCTCAGCCTTCGAAGAATTCCTTCATCCGGGCAAAGAAGCCCGTCGATTCCGGATTGTTCTCCTTGGAAGAAATCTGCTCGAACTCCTGCAGCAGCTCGCGCTGGCGCTTGGTGAGTTTTTGCGGGGTCTCGATCTGGATCTGGATATAGAGGTCGCCCGTCTGCGCCGAACGCAGCACCGGCATGCCCTTGCTCTTCAGGCGGAACTGTTTGCCCGCCTGCGTGCCCTCGGGCACGGTCACTCGCGATTTGGTGCCGTCGAGTGTCGCCACGTCGAAGGTTCCGCCGAGCGCCGCCGTCGTCATCGAGATCGGGACGGCGCAATAGAGATCGGCTCCATCGCGCTGGTAGAATTCATGCGGCTTCACCGATAGGAAGATATAGAGGTCGCCCGCCGGGCCGCCGCGCGCGCCGGCTTCGCCCTCGCCTTGCAGGCGGATGCGCGTGCCGTCCTCGATGCCGGCGGGAATGTTGACCGAAAGCGAACGCTCCTCCGTCACCCGGCCTTGACCGTGGCACTTCGGGCAGGGATCGGGAATGATCTGGCCGCGGCCGTGGCAGGTCGGGCAGGTCCGCTCGATCGAGAAGAAGCCCTGCGCCGCACGCACGCGCCCCGAGCCCTGGCAGGTACCGCAGTTCTTCGGCTGCGTGCCGGGCTTTGCGCCCGACCCCGAACAGACGTCGCAGGTGATCGACGTCGGCACCCGGATCTGCGCCGTCTTGCCGGAAAAGGCCTCTTCCAGCGTGATTTCCATGTTGTAGCGAAGATCGGCGCCGCGTTCGCGCCCGCCCGACGAGCGCTGGCGCGCCCGGCCGCCGCCCATCATCTCGCCGAAAATATCCTCGAAGATGTCGGAGAAGCCGCCGCCGGCAAAGCCGCCGCCACCGCCGCCCATACCGCCATGTTCGAAGGCAGCATGGCCGTAACGATCATAGGCCGCCCGCTTCTGCGGGTCCTTGAGCATCTCGTAGGCTTCGTTGATTTCCTTGAACTTCCGTTCGGCGTCCTTGTCATCCGGGTTCTTGTCCGGATGGTATTTCATCGCCAGCTTTCGGAAGGCGCTCTTCAGCTCTTTCTCGTCCGCCGACTTGGCTACACCCAGAGTTTCGTAAAAGTCCGCTTTTGCCATTAAGGATTAAACCCCGGAAATGGATTTCCGGCTGCCATGGTGAGCAGCCGGATCAGGTGTTGAAGCATTACCACGCCGCCGCGGATTACGCGGACTTCTTGCGGTCGTCGTCCTTGATTTCCTCGTAGTCAGCGTCGACGACATTGTCGCCGCCTTCTTCCGCGGAGGCATCGGCAGTAGCGCCGCCTTCGGCCTGCTGTGCTTCATAAATCGCCTGGCCGAGTTTCATGGAAACTTCCATCAGCGTCTGGGTCTTGGCCTTGATGTCTTCGGCGTCGGCTTCGGTCGCCTCGGTCGCGGACTTCAGCGCGGCGATCGCATCCGAGATCGCAGTGCGGTCGGCTTCGGAAACCTTGTCGCCGTAATCCTTCAGCGACTTTTCCGTCGAGTGGATCAGGCTTTCGGCCTGGTTCTTGGCTTCCACGGCCTCACGGCGCTTCTTGTCTTCGGCCGCATGCGACTCGGCATCCTTGACCATCTTCTCGATGTCGGCATCGGAGAGGCCGCCGGAAGCCTGGATGCGGATCTGCTGTTCCTTGCCGGTGCCCTTGTCCTTGGCCGAAACCTGGACGATGCCGTTGGCGTCGATGTCGAAGGTCACTTCGATCTGCGGCACGCCGCGCGGCGACGGCGGCAGGCCGACGAGGTCGAACTGGCCGAGCAGCTTGTTGTCGGCAGCCATTTCGCGCTCGCCCTGCGAAACGCGGATAGTGACGGCCTGCTGGTTGTCTTCGGCGGTCGAGAAGGTCTGGCTCTTCTTCGTCGGGATCGTGGTGTTGCGTTCGATCAGGCGGGTGAAGACGCCGCCGAGCGTTTCGATGCCGAGCGACAGCGGGGTCACGTCGAGGAGCAGAACGTCCTTGACGTCACCCTGGAGAACGCCGGCCTGGATGGCGGCGCCGAGAGCGACGACTTCATCCGGGTTGACGCCCTTGTGCGGCTCTTTGCCGAACAGCTGCTTGACGACTTCCTGTACCTTCGGCATGCGGCTCATGCCGCCGACGAGAACAACTTCGTCGATTTCGGCAGCGGTGACGCCGGCATCCTTGAGAGCGGCCTTGCAGGGCGCGATCGTGCGCTGGACGAGATCGTCGACCAGGCTTTCGAGCTTGGCGCGGGTCAGCTTCAGCGTCAGATGCTTCGGACCGGAGGCATCCGCCGTGATGAACGGCAGGTTGATTTCGGTCTGCTGCGAAGAGGACAGCTCGATCTTGGCCTTTTCGGCAGCTTCCTTGAGGCGCTGCAGGGCAAGCTTGTCGTTCTTCAGGTCGATGCCGTTGTCCTTCTTGAATTCGGCAACGAGATATTCGACGAGACGCATGTCGAAGTCTTCACCGCCGAGGAAGGTATCGCCGTTGGTGGACTTCACTTCGAAGACGCCGTCGCCGATCTCAAGGATCGAAATATCGAAGGTGCCGCCGCCAAGGTCGTAGACGGCGATCGTCTTGCCGTCCTTCTTGTCGAGGCCGTAGGCGAGAGCGGCAGCGGTCGGCTCGTTGATGATGCGCAGCACTTCGAGGCCGGCGATCTTGCCGGCATCCTTGGTTGCCTGGCGTTGAGCGTCATTGAAATAGGCCGGAACGGTGATGACCGCCTTCTCGACCTTTTCGCCGAGATAGGATTCGGCCGTTTCCTTCATCTTCTGAAGGATCATCGCGGAAATCTGTGCGGGCGAGTAGCCCTTGCCATTGGCTTCGACCCAGGCGTCGCCATTGTCGCCCTTGACGATGCTGAAGGGAACGAGATGCTTGTCCTTCTCGACGGTCGGATCTTCGTAGCGGCGGCCGATCAGGCGCTTGACTGCAAAGAGCGTGTTCGTCGGGTTGGTGACCGCCTGGCGCTTGGCAGGCTGGCCGACGAGGCGCTCGCCGTCATCGGAAAAAGCCACCATGGAAGGGGTCGTGCGCGCACCTTCCGCATTCTCGATGACCTTCGCGTCCTTGCCGTCCATGACTGCGACGCAGGAATTCGTCGTTCCAAGGTCGATACCAATTACTTTTGCCATGTCATTCTCTCCTTGAAGCAAGCTGTCGGAACCCCCAGAAGGCATTTCCCTGACAGCCCCTTACGGGATGGGTCTACTTAAGATTACGCAATCGTGATTGCGGTGATGCGGCGTATATAAGGAGCGGTTTTCTGGACTGCAAGGCGGGAAATAGCCCGGAATCCAGCAAAACGAATGTGTTGCCTCCAATTTTGGCAGCAGCCGGGAAAGCAATCTGCCCATAGCAGGAAAGCGGTGGATTTCTGCGCGAGTTCTGCAACGGCATGCGGCGGTTTTGCGGCAGAGACATGCGAGAGGCAAAGGCCCCGAGCATCGCAGCCGAATCTGAAGGGACGCGATGCAAAAATCTCACTGCCCCATGATCAGATCGAGCAATGTGGTGCGTCGCGGCTGCACCGAAGAGGTCGTCTGGGGCGTCCCGACATCGCCCGGCGGCACGACGTTTCCATAGCCGGACCCGTCGCCTTCGGCAATGTCGGCAGGCGGAACCGGACCGTTTCCTGACGGCGCAGTTTGCTGCCGAACGGGCGCCTGCGGATAGCGGTTGGCATTCTCGTTGCCGCCGAAGACACCGGAAATGATGCCGCCGATTGTCGTGGGCGGCGGCGCTTCGGCCGTGACCGGCTGCCCGCCGTCCGGTGCCGTCTGCGCCATCGGCTGGCCGTCGGGATCGCCGATCAGCTGGCCGTTGCCGAAGAGCGGCGCCGGCGAAAGACCCTTGTGGGCGGCGATCATGAATTCCTTCCAGGCTTTGGCCGGCAGGCCGCCGCCCGTCACCTTCTTCATCGGCTTGCCGTCGTCATTGCCGAACCAGACGCCTGTCGTGAGGTTGCTGGTGAAGCCGACGAAGAGCGCGTCGCGTGAATTCTGCGTCGTGCCGGTCTTTCCCGCCGCCTGCCACCCGGGAATCTTTGCGCTCTTGCCGGTGCCGTTGTCGATTACGCCCATCATCATCGCATCCATCTCGGCGGCGATCTGCTCGGACAGCACACGCGGCGGGCTGTCATAGGTATTTTCGTAGAGAACCTTGCCGTCTGCGGTCGTCACCCGGCGGATGACGTGCGGCGTCGCCTTGTAGCCGCCGTTCATGAAGGCGGCATAGGAGGCGGTGAGTTCCATCAGCGACACTTCGGATGTCCCGAGCGCAATCGAGGCGTTCGGCTGCAGTTCGCTTTCGATGCCGAGCCGGTGGGCAAGCTTGATCACCTGGTCGGGCCCATCATACATCACCAGCTGCGCGGCAACCGTGTTCAGCGACTTGGAAAGCGCGGTGGCGAGCGTCACTTCGCCATTGTATTTCTTCTCGTAATTCTCCGGCGTCCAGTCGCCGATGCGGATCGGCGCGTCGTTGAACACCGAAAACGGCGTCAGTCCCTTTTCCAGTGCTGCGGCATAGACGAAAGGCTTGAACGAGGATCCCGGCTGGCGCTTGGCCTTGACGGCGCGGTTGAACTGGCTCGTTGCATAGTCCCTGCCGCCGACCAGCGCCCGGATGGCGCCGGTGCCGTCGATCGAGACGAGGGCTGCCTGCGAGGCGTCGAGCTTGCCGCCTTCCTTGTCGAGCACATCGACCAGCGATTGCTCGGCCTTCTTTTCCAGTGACTTGTCGATGGTCGTATCGACGATGACGTCTTCCTTGACGTCGCCGATCAGGCCCGGCAGTTCATCCATCACCATGTCGGCGACATAATGTCCGGCGCCCGACCAGTAACTCTTGGCCGAAGCCGGGGTCTGCGACATCGCGGTCTTGACCTCGGAATCGGAGATGAAACCCTGTTCGCGCATCGCCGCGAGCACGAGCTGGGCGCGTGCGTTCGCGGCCTCGGCGTCGCGGGCCGGCGAAAGCCGCGACGGCGCCTTGAGCAGGCCGGCCAGCACGGCGGCCTCGCCGAGGTTTACGTCGCGCGCCGATTTGTTGAAATAGCGCCTCGACGCCGCCTCGACGCCATAGGCGTTCGATCCGAAGAACACCCGGTTGAGATACATCGCAAGGATCTGGTCCTTGGTGTATTTCTGCTCCAGCCAGAGCGAAAGCAGCACTTCCTGCACCTTGCGCTCCAGGGTTCTTTCCGGAGAGAGGAAGAGGTTCTTGGCAAGCTGCTGCGTCAGCGTCGAGCCGCCTTGCACCATGTGCCCGGCCGTGAAATTGGTGACGATCGCCCGGCCGAGGCCGAGCGGATCGACGCCGAAATGCGAATAGAAGCGCCGGTCTTCGATGGCGATGACGGCTTCGGGAATATAGGGTGACATATTTTCGAGCGACAGCGCCTCGCCGCCGGTGGCGCCGCGATTGGCAATGACGCTGCCATCGACGGCGGTGATCTTGACGTTCGGCGGCCGCTCGGGAATCGCCCATGTGCTGGCGCTCGGCATGCGCGAACCATAATAGACGACAAGCCCGGCAACGCCGATGCCGGCCCAGATGAACAGCACGACGCACCAGTAGACCACACGGCGCAGAAAACCGAATAAGCCGCCGCCGGCACGCTCGCGCGGCTCGCGCCGCCGCTGGCGGGCGGCGCGCTGGGGTGGGGGCCTGGAACCGCCGCGCCGCGTTGATCTGCTGCCGACGACGCGGTCATCGGCATCGAGCGAAAATTCGTCATCGTCGCGGGCCGGGCGGCCGCTGAAGGACGGTTCTATTCTGTCGCTTGATCTGCCTCTGCCTGCCATCGCCGACCGGTCGCATCCCCTGTTCGATCGCGAAGCCCGCTTCGCATAAAGGCGCCCCTGCAGCGCCGCGTGTCTTTTCAGACGCGCAAAGAACGCTATAGCCCTTCGAAGGGCTGCATGATTTGCCTTCAACCGCTTCCGGTTCAAGGAACGACGCAGCAGCCGACGCGATCATCCGGTTGAACTGTAATTGCGGCGATTTAACGGGGTGTTAAAGATCGTCAAACGACGGCCTCGCCTTGCCGCTTCAATATTGGCGGGCTTCGTAATCGTCGAGCGTTTCCGGATCCTGCTTATATTCCCACTCGCCCAGATGAAAGCGGCGCCAGATCTGGCCGGAAGGGTTCAGGCTTGCCCCATCGGTCAGGCGTACGGGAAGGATGGGGTTGTATTTATGCCAAACGGTAACGTCCGTGGCGGCCGGCCGGGGGCCGAACAGCCCGAAGAGAGCCAGGTAATCTTGCGTCATCAGGGTTCCAGCCTCGAACGGATCAGGATCGATCCGCATATCGCAAAATTGCTATAAGGACCCCGGCAAAACAAGAGCGACATGCTGCACTCACAGCAAATTGTCACTGACCTCGCGCGGACCGAGGCTTTCCGCAGCCGCTGCCTCGCTGCCATTCGGTCACGCGCGCGGAGTGCGGGAATCGCACGCCTATCGCGGTCCGTCCCGTCGCGGCCACAGGTGGCATAAACAAAGACCAGCGACGCGTTGCACCGATCAAATGCGATTTCTGATTTAAGGAATTATGCGAGAGGGCGGAACCAATAGGCTCGACGATTGTTTAGTGAGCAGCGGGACACCCCCTCACGTCCCGCTTATGATCGGCCGTCTCCCCTCAACGCGCGCCGATCGACATCAGGCCCGGTGCATCCCCCAAAGGAGCGCCGGGCTTTTTTCTGGCACTGCGGCGCATTGAACCCGCTCGTGAAGAAAGGGCGGCATTGCTGCCGCCCTCGATATTTCAGTTGTCGCAGGATGGATCGCCCGGGCGGCAGACAAAGGGCGAGGCCCTGGGATCCGGGCGATTGTAGGTATCGGCCTTCCCGCCCCTGAACTGCGGCAGATCGCGGAAATTCGAACTCCTGTTGTCGTCATCCCTGCGGACCTCTCTGCGGCGCTCCTCCCTGCGGTCGTCGTCGCGCCGGTCCCGGTCACGATCCCGGTATTCGCGGGCCTGGTAATCCCGATCCCGATACTCGCGCCGCCGGTAATCCCTATCGCTGTAGTCTCGGTCGCGGTAATAGTAGTCCGGGCCGCGGCTCCAGCGATCACGCTCGCGATAGAAATCGCGGTGGCGGTAGTAGCGGTCCCAATAATTGCCGACGCTGAAGGTAACCATCGGAATGCCGAGAGGACGGTAATATTCGGGACCGACATAGACGCGGCGTTGCTGGTAGACGGCCTGCACATACTGGCCGGAAACCCAGCCGCGGCCGCCGTAGAATTCGACGTCGCACCAGTTGACGTTGGAAAGACATCCGCGGATTTCGACGGAAGAACCGGCGGGGATGACTGCGACGGCAGGATAGCGCGTGCTCGGTCCCGCACGCATGTTGACATTGGCCGTCGAGTAACCCTCGGCGGCGTGGGCCATCGCCGGAGCCAGCACAAGCAGTGCGGCCGCGGCGATCTTGACGATGAGGTTTTTCACGCTTCTCGCTCCTGGTTGGCGTGTTTTCAGCAGCGCTTAGCTGCGCTTTCTTGAGGCATATGCCATAAGGCACAAAGATAGAGCGATCGCCGGCACTTGTTAGGGCGGCACCATCTTCCTTGTCTTTCAAAGGCTTATATGAAGTCGCGATGAACGCAGCTTGAACGAGGGGGATTTTGTGATGCAACATGGCGTCTCGATAAGGGAGACGCTTGTGCAGCTGTCGTTAACCGCTCGTTAACCTTTCGAAGGCAGTCTCGTTGCAATACCGCTTTCTCCTTGACCACGGATGAACTGGCACTGAGACGAGCGGATGACGAAAAGGCCGGTTTGAACCGGCCTTTTTGTTGTCGCGATTTTTCGTGCGGCGCGGGACGCGGCCAGCCCCTCAGGCGGCAAGCGCCTGAAGAATCCGCACCCAGGAGCGGATGCCCTTGTGATAGGAGACAAGCTCGTATTTTTCGTTCGGTGAATGGATGCGGTCGTCGCTGAGACCGAAGCCGACGAGCAGCGATTCCATGCCGAGCATCTTCTGGAAGTCGCCGACGATCGGAATCGAGCCGCCCATGCCGATGACGATGGCGGGTTTCGGCCATTCGTCGGAAAGCGCCGTCTTTGCCTTGGTCAGCAGCGGCGAGTCATAGGAGAGATGAATCGCCGGCGAGCCGCCATGCGGATGGAATTCGACCGAGCAGTCGGCCGGAATTTTCGATCTGATATAGCTGCGGAAAGCCTCGCGGATGGCGGTCGGATCCTGGGTGCCGACGAGCCGGAACGAAACCTTTGCCGACGCCTTGGCGGCGATCACCGTCTTGAAGCCTTCGCCGGTATATCCGCCCCAGATGCCGTTGACTTCGGCGGTCGGCCGCGCCCAGGTCAGTTCCAGCACCGAGCGGCCCTTCTCGCCGGAGGGAATGGAAAGGCCGACTTCGCCGAGGAATTTTTCCGCGCTCTTGCCGAGCGTCTCCCATGACGCCTTGATATTGTCGGGCGTTTCCTCGACACCGTCATAGAAGCCGTCAAGCGTGATGCGGCCCGTCTCGTCATGCAGGCCGGCAAGCGCCTCGACGAGAATATGGATCGGATTTGCCGCCGCGCCGCCAAAAAGACCGGAATGCAGATCGCGGTCGGCGGCGGTGACGACCACCTCCTCGCCGACGAGGCCGCGCAGCGCCGCGGCGATTGCCGGCGTGTCGCGGTCCCACATGCCGGTATCACAGACAAGCGCATAATCGGCCTTCAACTCGGCGGCATTGGCTTCGAGGAAAGGTTTCAGCGACGGCGAGCCCGATTCTTCCTCGCCCTCGAAGAGAATGGTGATACGGCAGGGAAGCGCGCCGTTGATCTCCTTGTAGGCGCGGCAGGCTTCGACGAAGGTCATCAGCTGGCCTTTGTCATCCGACGTGCCGCGGCCGGTCAGGATCTTGCGGCCCTCACCGATATCCTTGATCGACGGCTCGAAGGGATCGTTTTCCCAGAGCTCGATCGGATCGACCGGCTGCACGTCGTAGTGGCCGTAGAACAGAAGGTGCGGCGCGTCGGCGGAAGCGCCGGCATGATGGGCGACCACCATCGGATGACCGGGCGTGTCACGCACCGAAGCGTCGAAGCCGATGCCTTGGAGATAGGCGACCAGCCATTCGGCGGCTTTCCGGCACTCCGCCTTGAAGGCGGGATCGGTGGAAATCGACCGGATGCGCAGAAGCTCGAACAGCTTTTCCAGACTCGAGGAAAGGTTCTGATCCGCGCGCGCAAGCACCTGTTGTACATCCGTCATTTTCGACTCCTTTTTGAAATTTGGCCGGACGATAGACCAAACCAGCAGGGCAGGCGAGGCGGAAAAAGCAAAAGCGGGCTGGCGAAGCGGCCAGATCTGGATCAGCGTCTGCAAGATTTGTCGGATGGTATAGAAGAACATCCTAATTCAATTTACAGTTATTTAGCACAACCAAACTAGCCTGACCGAATTCAGCTGTACGAGGGGCGAGATGTTTTCGGTCATTACTTGTATTCGCGACGATCACGATTGGCGGCTGGTGCTTGCGGCGGCCGCGGTCTGCCTCATCGGCGCGATGGCAGCGATGCTGCCGCTTTCCCGCGCCCAGGAATGCGACGCCGGGCGTCGCAAGCTCTGGATCGGCGCGTCGGCATTCGCCTTCGGCACCGGCGTCTGGGCGACCCATTTCATCGCAATGCTGGCCTATGACGGCGGCATGCCGATCAGCTACCAGCTGGGCCTGACGGCGCTTTCCTTCCTCTTGTCGGTTGCCGGTTCGTGGGCGGCGATCCTCGTCGCTTCGAAAGGCCGGGGCAGGTTCTCGAGCATCCAAGGCGGTGTGCTGATGGCGCTCGGCATCGCCGCGATGCACCTGACGGGCATGCAGGCGATCGAGACACAGGCGGAAATCCTCTACGATCCTTATATGACCGTGACTGCGGTACTCGCGGGGGCGCTGCTGTCGAGCATTGCCTTCCACGCCTTCTTCCACCTGAAGGGACTGAGACGGCTCCTTGCCTCGTCGATCACCTTCGTCCTTGCGATCTGCGCACTCCACTTCATTTCGATGGCCAGCATCACGCTCGTGCCCGATCCCGGCAAAGAGGTTCCGGCAACGGTGCTGGATACCAGCCTGCTGGCAACGATCGTCGTGGTGGCGGCGACGGCTCTCATTCTGATCGCCATTGCCGTGGCCTTTTTCGAAAGCCACCTGACGGATCTCAGGGGACTCGCAAATGCGTCACAAGAAGGATTGGTGATCCTGCGGGAGGGTAGGATTATCGATACCAACGAACGCTTTCAGGGACTTTCCGGCTGGAAGCTTGCCGATCTCTCGGGCAAGGCGCCCTCCATTGTCTTGACCGCCGTCCAGGGACAGAACAGGCCCGGCGAGACGCTGCTCAAAACCAGGAACGGCAGGGAGATCGCCGTCGAAGTGAACACGAGCAGGATCGTCTATCGCGGCCACAACTGCGACGTGCTGGCGGTGCGCGATCTTACCGAGCGCCGGCAGGCCGAGGAGATCATCGAACACCTCGCCCACCACGATGTTCTCACCGACCTTCCAAATCGGTCGTTGTTCGACAAGCGCATTCGCCAGGCGCTGCAGATGGCCAAGGGAAAGAACAGCGAGGTTGCCCTCTTCTATATCGATCTCGATCGTTTCAAGACCGTCAACGATATTTTCGGCCACGCCGAGGGCGACCGCATTCTTTGCAAAGTCGCGGCAATCCTGCGTCGCGTGGCCGATGAACGCGATACGATCGCCCGTCTCGGCGGCGATGAGTTTGCCATCATTCAGTCCGCCGGACAGCAACCGGCGGCGGCGCAGAAGCTCGCAGCCGCGATCCTCGACGAATTCGCCGCCGAGATGGATATGGCGCGCGACCCGACCGCCGTCGGCGTCAGCCTCGGTATTGCTCTTTATCCGGCCGACGGAAGCGATCCGGACGAGATCTGCAACAACGCCGATATCGCACTCTATCGGGTCAAGCACGGCGGTCGCGGCAAGGCCTGTTTCTTCAATGCGGAAATGGACGAGGCCACGCGAGCCCGCCGCCAGATCGAAAGCGAACTGCGCCACGCCATTATTCGCAATCAGATCCATGTCAGCTATCAGCCGGTTCTTGATGCACAGAGCGGCGAGATCAGCGGATACGAGGCCTTGATGCGCTGGAACCGGCCGGGCCACGGCCTGAGCGAGCCGGATATTTTTATTCCGATCGCGGAGGAAAGCGGGTCGATCGTCCAGCTCGGCGAATGGGTGCTGCAGCAGGCCTGCAAGGAGGCCGCTCGCTGGCCGGATCCGCTGAGGATCGCCGTCAATGTCTCACCGGTGCAGTTCATGCTGCCAAACCTATGCGAGCGGATCGAGGCTATCCTCAAGGAAACGGGGCTTGCGCCCGCCCGGCTGGAAATCGAGATCACCGAGGCCGCTCTCATCCGTGATCGCGACCGGGTGATGGCCACGCTGCAGCGTCTGCGCAGTCTGGGTGTCCACATCGTCATGGACGACTTCGGCACCGGCTTCTCCTCGCTTTCCAACCTGCGAACCTTCCCTTTCGACAAGATCAAGGTCGACCGCAGCTTCACCGGCATGTTGGAGCATGACGCGGCGGCGCGCTCGATCGTGCGCGCGATCATCGGCCTCGGTCACAGTCTCGGCATGCCTGTCGTGACGGAGGGCGTCGAAACCGAGGCGCAGCGCCAGATCGTCGTCGAAGAAGGCTGTGCGCAGGTACAGGGGTTTTTACTCGGCAGACCGGATGTCGAGCCGAGCATCAAGCTCGCCGCCGGCGAAAGTTTGCTGGCCTCGACAGCCTAATGCATGTCGCCCGAAAGTGTGCAGCGGTTCGGGGACAACGACATGCATAAAAACAAAAGGCTAAAGCGCGTCACATGAATCAAATTTGATGTGACGCGCTTTAAACGGACGATCCGTCGATGCCGTGGCGACGACCCACGCGTCTTGCCTGCGAGTAACGCCGGTCACAGCGCCTTGGCGTTTTCCAGCAGCCGGCGGATATATTCGAGGGTCAGCTCGCGCTCGAAAGTCCGAAAGCCCTTGAACAGCGCGAGGTCGGCCTCGCGCGCGCTTTCGATCGCCTCGGCTTCCATGGCGCGCGCCTTCGGCGTCAGGAAGATCAGCTGCGCCCGCTTGTCGGATGGATGCGGCCGGCGTTCGATCAGCCCGTCGCGAACCATGCGCGACAGCGTATTGGCCATGGTCGCCTGCTCGATATCGACCCGCTCGAGAAGCTGTTTCTGGGTCAGGCCGTCTTCGCCCCAGAGTTCCAGTAGAATGGGAAACTGACCCGGAGAAAAACCGAGCCCGACCGCGCGCCGGTGTAGCGAGCGGGCGAAACCCTTCGCCAGCTGACTGGCAAGGTAAGCTCCCGAATCCATGCGGTTAAATCCCATGATTGCAAGTTAGGCTCAAAACCATGCCGGAGACAATGCAGCAAATCGCATAGGACGCTCCAAAAAATGCAGGCTCCGCCCATTGTTTCCGGTGCTGGAAAAACAAAAGTCGCCATGGCCTGGAGGTTGGCCATGGCGACCTTAAAATGGGGACAAAGGCCCGGAGAGGGGGATAAGGCCTTTGTCCAAGCCTGATGCGGCGGGGGACAAGCCGGTGATCAGGCCCTCGGCACGATCAAGCGCCGGTGACATGGATTTGTAACTGCGAATGTGGTTTTTCAAGGGTCACACCACGTTACAAATCGGTAACAGTTTGGTGAGCAGGACTGCCCTCTACAGAATTCCTTGAAGCTGACGCCATTATCTCTTGGCGCGCCGAACTTTATATGGACCTCGTTCCGAGCCCGCGCTATCCATGCACGCATGAAAAAAGGCGATCACCTCTTCCTAGTCGACGGTTCCGGATTCATCTTTCGGGCGTTTCATGCATTGCCGCCGCTGACGCGCAAGACGGACGGTCTGCCGGTCGGCGCCGTTTCCGGTTTCTGCAACATGCTGTGGAAGCTCCTGAGGGACGCGCGCAATACCGATGTCGGGGTGACGCCGACGCATCTTGCCGTCATCTTCGATTATTCCGCCAAGACGTTCCGCAAGGATCTCTACGACGCCTACAAGGCGAACCGTTCGGCCCCTCCCGAAGAGCTCATCCCGCAATTCGGGCTCATCCGCGAGGCGACCCGCGCCTTCAACCTGCCCTGCATCGAGACCGAAGGCTTCGAGGCCGACGATATCATTGCCACCTATGCCCGCCAGGCCGAAGCCGTGGGTGCCGATGTCACCATCGTCTCCTCCGACAAGGATCTGATGCAGCTCGTCACACCGAACGTCCACATGTATGACAGCATGAAGGACAAGCAGATCGGCATTCCCGACGTGATCGAGAAGTGGGGCGTGCCGCCGGAAAAGATGATCGACCTGCAGGCGATGACCGGCGACTCCGTCGACAACGTGCCCGGCATTCCCGGTATCGGCCCGAAAACCGCTGCCCAGCTCCTTGAGGAATACGGCGATCTCGACACGCTGCTCGAACGCGCTACCGAGATCAAGCAGGTCAAGCGGCGCGAGACGATCCTTGCCAACATCGAGATGGCGAGGCTTTCCCGCGAACTCGTGCGGTTGCGCACCGACGTGCCGCTCGATCTCGATCTCGACGCGCTGGTGCTGGAGCCGCAGAACGGTCCGAAGCTGATCGGCTTTCTCAAGACGATGGAATTCACGACGCTGACGCGCCGCGTCGCGGAAGTTTGCGATTGCGATGCGAGCGCCATCGAACCGGCGGTCGTCCGCATCGAATGGGGTGACGCCGCCCATGGTCCCGATCTCGATGCGGCCGAGCCGGCGCCCGTCGCCGGCGGCATTCCCGAGGTTTCAGGGCAATCCGTGCCTGTGCCGCCGCGTGCGAAGGCTGGCGTCGAAGGCGCCTTTTCCCCTGCCGATCTTGCCAAGGCCCGGGCCGAGGCCTTTGCGGCGCTGCCCTTCGATCATTCCGCCTATGTGACGATCCGCGATCTCGCCACGCTCGACCGATGGATCGCCGATGCGCGCGACACCGGTCTCGTGGCTTTCGATACCGAGACCACCTCGCTTGACGCCATGCAGGCCGAGCTCGTCGGCATCTCGATGGCGATCGCCGACAACGTCGCCGATCCCAGCGGCACGAAGATCCGCGCCGCCTATGTGCCGCTTTCCCACAAGAACGGCGTCGGCGATCTGCTCGGCGGCGGCCTTGCCGAAAATCAGGTCCCCATGCGTGATGCGCTGCCGCGGCTGAAGGCGCTACTGGAGGATGAATCGGTTCTGAAGGTCGCCCAGAATCTGAAATACGACTACCTGCTGTTGAAACGCTATGGCATCGAGACCAAGAGTTTCGACGACACGATGCTGATTTCCTATGTGCTCGACGCCGGCACCGGCGCCCATGGCATGGACCCGCTGTCGGAAAAATTCCTCGGCCATACGCCGATCCCCTATAAGGACGTGGCCGGTAGCGGCAGGGCGAACGTTACCTTCGATCTGGTCGATATCGATCGCGCCACCCATTATGCCGCCGAAGATGCCGATGTGACGCTGCGCCTCTGGCTGGTGCTGAAGCCGCGGCTGGCGGCAGCCGGGCTGACCAGCGTTTATGAACGGCTGGAGCGGCCGCTGCTGCCGGTGCTGGCGCGGATGGAAGCGCGGGGGATCACCGTCGACCGGCAGATCCTGTCGCGCCTGTCCGGCGAACTGGCTCAAGGTGCGGCGCGCCTGGAGGACGAGATCTACACGCTGGCCGGCGAGCGTTTCAATATCGGCTCGCCAAAGCAGCTCGGGGATATCCTGTTCGGCAAGATGGGTCTTGCCGGCGGCAGCAAGACGAAGACCGGGCAATGGTCGACCTCCGCCTCGGTGCTCGAGGATCTCGCCGCCGCCGGGTTCGAACTGCCGCGCAAGATCGTCGACTGGCGCCAGCTCACCAAGTTGAAATCGACCTACACGGATGCGCTTCCCGGCTATGTGCATCCGGAGACCAAGCGGGTTCACACTTCCTACTCGCTGGCCTCGACCACGACAGGTCGCCTGTCTTCCTCGGAACCGAACCTGCAGAATATTCCGGTGCGCACCGCCGAAGGCCGCAAGATCCGCACCGCCTTCATATCGACACCGGGTCACAAGCTGATTTCCGCCGATTACAGCCAGATCGAACTGCGCGTGCTTGCCCATGTGGCCGAGATCCCGCAGTTGACCAAGGCCTTCGAGGATGGCGTCGACATCCATGCGATGACCGCGTCGGAAATGTTCGGCGTGCCGGTCGAGGGCATGCCGGGCGAGGTGCGCCGCCGCGCCAAGGCGATCAATTTCGGCATCATCTACGGCATTTCGGCCTTCGGCCTTGCCAATCAGCTGTCGATCGAGCGGTCGGAAGCTGGCGACTATATCAAGAAATATTTCGAGCGTTTTCCCGGCATCCGCGACTATATGGAAAGCCGCAAGGCCATGGCGCGCGACAAAGGGTATGTCGAGACGATCTTCGGCCGGCGAATCAACTATCCCGAAATCCGCTCGTCCAATCCCTCCGTGCGCGCCTTCAACGAGCGGGCTGCGATCAACGCGCCGATCCAGGGCTCGGCCGCCGACGTCATCCGCCGGGCGATGATCAAGATCGAGCCGGCGCTGGCTGAAGCCGGCCTCGCTGAGCGCGTCCGCATGCTGCTGCAGGTGCATGACGAATTGATCTTCGAAGTCGAGGATGAGGATGTCGACAAGGCGATGCCGATCATCGTCTCGGTCATGGAAAACGCCACCATGCCGGCCCTCGAAATGCGTGTGCCGCTTAAGGTGGATGCGCGCGCTGCCACCAATTGGGACGAGGCGCATTGAGCGCCTCTTCAAATCGGAAAAAGATTTTCTGTTTTAAGTAACTCACTGAAATAACAACAGTTTGCCTCTGGGCGCTGCATCGAAACGATGCGGCTGGAAGGAACTTATTAACCTTCCTTTTCTATCCCGGTAGGGTCGTAATTTGTTAGGCATGAGTGAGTAGCGGACGCATGCGTTTTCCCAGAACCAATTTGACGGATGCCGCAGATTTTTCCAGCGGGTTTGAAACGGAGCTTGCGGAGGAAAATCCCGGCGAAAGGCCTGCGGCGCCGATCTGGCAGAGCAACTTCTCGCTCGCGCCGAATGTTCGCTTCACCCGCACCCCGGAAACGCTGATCAGCCGGCGCCGTCCGCCGAACGAGCCCGTTCACGACGAACCGCCGCTCGAACAGCAGGCGATACGGATCGAACCGGTCGCCGTCGATGTGCCTTTCGACATCTATCTGCCGGAGCCGAGCGAGCTTGCCGCAGCGCCGGCTCCGATGATCGAGACGCCACAGCCGCTGGCCCCTGGCCGGGCGGAGACGCCCGCCTTGCGTGCGGCTTCCGAATTGTCTTCGATTTCCGATTTCGCCTTCTGGGAGGTCATGGCCTTCGAAGAGGGCGAGCCGGTCCGCACGCCTTCGATCGTTGTTCCGAAGATCGAGACCACGCCCGAATCGATCACCGCCCTGTTCCGCGTCATGGAATGGCGTCCGGGCGCGCCGAAACCGGCTCCCGCCGCATCGCGCCCGATCCAGCCGCCGGCCGCAAGACCCGCAGCGACAGCCCTGCGGCCGCCAGCCGCGATATCCCTGGAAAAGGCGGTTCGTGCTCCGGAGCCGATCGTGCTGGCGCCTCGAGGCGCGCCCCAGGTACCCCAGACTGGGCCAATGCCGCAGACCGCACCCGTCCTCCAGGCGGCGCCGGCGCCTCGGCCGACGCCTCCGGTGGCCGCCGTCCTGCCGTCGCCGCGCCTGATGGCAAGACCGGAAAAGGTCGATGCGTCAGGCTATGAATTCCCGCCGCGCGCCCTGTTGCAGGAGCCGCCGGAACGGCTTGGCGAGATCATGTCGCAGGAGACGCTGGAGCAGAATGCCGGTCTCCTGGAAAGCGTGCTTGAGGATTTCGGCATCAAGGGCGAGATCATTCATGTCCGCCCCGGTCCCGTCGTCACCCTCTATGAATTCGAGCCGGCGCCCGGCGTGAAGTCATCGCGCGTCATTGGCCTCGCCGACGATATCGCCCGCTCGATGTCGGCGCTTTCGGCCCGCGTCGCCGTGGTCCCCGGCCGCAACGTCATCGGCATCGAACTGCCGAATGTCACCCGTGAAACGGTCTATTTCCGCGAGATGATCGAAAGCCAGGATTTCGACAAGAGCGGCTATAAGCTGGCGCTCGGCCTCGGCAAGACCATCGGCGGTGAACCCGTGATCGCTGAGCTTGCGAAGATGCCGCATCTGCTCGTCGCCGGCACCACCGGCTCGGGCAAATCGGTCGCCATCAACACGATGATCCTGTCGCTGCTCTACCGCATGACGCCGGAACAGTGCCGGCTGATCATGGTCGACCCGAAGATGCTCGAACTCTCGGTCTATGACGGCATCCCGCATCTGCTGACGCCCGTCGTCACCGATCCGAAGAAGGCGGTCATGGCGCTGAAATGGGCCGTGCGCGAGATGGAGGAGCGTTATCGCAAAATGTCGCGCCTGGGCGTGCGCAACATCGACGGCTATAACGGCCGCGTCTGCCAGGCGCGCGAAAAGGGCGAGACCATCCATATCATGGTCCAGACCGGCTTCGATAAGGGAACCGGCGCGCCGATCGAGGAGAGCCAGGAGCTGGATCTTGCGCCGATGCCCTATATCGTCGTCATCGTCGACGAGATGGCCGATCTGATGATGGTCGCCGGCAAGGAGATCGAAGGCGCGATCCAGCGTCTGGCGCAGATGGCGCGTGCGGCCGGCATCCATCTGATCATGGCGACACAGCGCCCCTCGGTCGACGTCATCACCGGCACGATCAAGGCGAACTTCCCGACCCGCATCTCCTTCCAGGTGACCTCGAAGATCGACAGCCGCACCATCCTCGGCGAACAGGGCGCCGAGCAGCTGCTCGGCCAGGGCGACATGCTGCACATGCAGGGCGGCGGCAGGATTGCCCGCGTGCACGGTCCCTTCGTTTCGGATGCCGAGGTCGAAAAGGTCGTTGCCCACCTGAAGACGCAAGGCCGCCCCGAATATCTCGACACCGTCACCGCCGACGAAGAGGAAGAGCCGGAAGAGGAAGAGGCCGGCGCCGTGTTCGACAAGAGCGCCATGGCTTCCGAGGACGGCAACGAGCTCTATGAGCAGGCGGTCAAGGTGGTGATGCGCGACAAGAAGTGCTCGACCTCCTACATCCAGCGCCGCCTCGGCATCGGTTACAACCGCGCCGCCTCACTGGTCGAGCGCATGGAAAAGGAAGGCCTGGTCGGGCCGGCCAATCATGTCGGCAAGCGCGAGATCGTTTCCGGCCGGGGCGACGGCGAGTAACCGCCGTCCCGTTGTTGATCGGGAGCCGGACGCAGAATTGGCGGCTTTGGAAGTGGCGATGTGGGCCAGCGCCCTGATCATCGTTGTCCAGGCCCCTTCCATTGATGTCCCCAAGCCGGATCTATACGTTCCGGCTTTGGCGAATGGCTGGAGCATGATGCCGAAAAGTGTAGGCGGTTTTCGGGCGACACCATGCTCTAACTATTTAATTTAGAACAGGATTAAGATTTTAGGCCAACCAGGCCAAAAATCATCCTGTTCTAGGCGTCAGGCAGCTGCGGACCGGGCGGCGCGTTTGTGCACCACCGCGAGCAGGCCTCCGAGAAGGATCGTCCCCACGATAAACAGAAATGCCGCCGCCACGATGGCCGGGCTGATGTTTTCGCGAATCGACGAGAACATCTGGCGGGCGAGCGTCAGCTGATTTGGTCCGGCCACGAACAGGGTCAGGACGACTTC
The DNA here is from genome assembly GCF_001664385.1 of Rhizobium phaseoli. Classification (NCBI taxonomy): domain Bacteria; kingdom Pseudomonadati; phylum Pseudomonadota; class Alphaproteobacteria; order Hyphomicrobiales; family Rhizobiaceae; genus Rhizobium; species Rhizobium phaseoli. The sequence continues at coordinate 210,996 of NZ_CP013532.1, forward strand.
ATCCAGCGATGTCGCGAAAGCAAGCACGGCGCCGGAAAGGACGCCGGGCATGGCGAGCGGCAACGTCACTTTCCAGAAGACCTTCGCCGGAGAAGCCCCGAGGCTGGCGGCCGCACGCTCGGTCCGATAGTCGATGCCCTCGAGCGACGCGGTTATGCTGACCAGCACAAAGGGCACGGCGACAACCGTATGCGCCACGATGACGGCTGCAAATGTGTTTGGAAATCCGAGCCCGGCAAACAGGATCTGCAGCCCGACGCCAAGCACCACGGCGGGAACGACCATCGGCAGGAGGAATATCGTCCTCAGCGCCGCGGCAAAAACAACGCGCCGGCGCAAAGCCAGTGCGGCCAGAATGCCGAGCAGGGTTGACAGCAAGGTGGTTCCCGCCCCGATCAGCAAGCTGTTGACGATGGACCGCCGCCAGGCGTCCTCGGTAGCCAGCACCGCAAACCAGCGACTCGAAAGAGACGGAATGGGGTAGGCCAGGAAGCTGCTGGAGGTAAATGCGATCGGAAGAATCGCCAAAAGCGGAGCCAGCAGAAAAATCACCGTTGCCGCGCCGAACAGAAATTTGAGTAACCGAATTGTCATGTCATGCCCCCGTCGTCTTCATGGAAAGCCGGCCGTAAACGCCGTAGAGCACGATCGTCACGGCGAGCAGCACCATGCCGAGCGCACCGGCCATGCCCCAATTGGCGGAGCCCGTGGCGTAGAAGGCGATCACCGAACTGATCATCTGGTCCTTCGGTCCGCCGATGAGTGCCGGCGTGATGTAGTAACCGAGCGCTGCCATGAACACGAGCAGTCCGCCCGAGGCGATGCCGCGGAGCGCCAGGGGCAGCAGGATATGCAGAAAGGCCCGGATTGGCCTCGCGCCGAGAGAGGCTGCCGCCGGCATGAGATTTCGCGGAATTGCGATGAGGACGCTGTAGATCGGCAGAACCATGAAGGGCAGCAGCACATGCGTCATGGCGATAACGACACCCGTCCGGTTGAAAAGAAGCGGCAAGGGAGCGTTGAGGAGGCCCAGCGACACGAGAAGGGAGTTGATCAGCCCCTTGTCCTGAAGGAGGACGTACCAGGCCGCGGTCCGCACCAGCAGCGATGTCCAAAGCGGCAGCAGCACTGCGGCAAGGAGGAGCTGCCGCCGCCAGCCGCTCGCGGCGGCGGCCAGCATCGCGTAAGGCAGGCCGATGAGACAGGTCGCCAGGGTCACGACGGCAGCCACGGCGAATGTTCTCAGAAGAATCGCCTGATTGGCCGACTCTCCGGCCGGCATCGCCACGATCGCCCCTGAGGCGTCATGCTGAAGATCGACTGCGGCAAGCAGGTTGCGATCGGTGTAAGGCTCGGTCGCCTCGGCGACCGCCCGCCAGAAGGCAGTGTCGTTCCATCGGGCGTCGAGCTCCGGGAGGCTTATCGGCTCGGTGCCGTCTCTCACGGCTGCAACGGTCTTTCGCATCAATGTGCGGAAACCCGGCTGGGCGCTGTTCAGCCTTCGCACCACCTCTCCCAGATTCTGGTCGTCGTCGAGCGATTTCAGGTCGTCGACAAGGGCCGTCCGCATTTCGTCGGAGGGTTCGGAAACAGGGTTCCAGGCTGAAATTGCAGCCGTCGTCCGCGGCAGGTTTTTGCTGACGACTGGATCGGACACCGCCTGTTGCAGGACGGTCAGAAGCGGCCAGATGAAGAACACACCCAGGAACAGGGTCAGGGGAAGGATGAGGGCAAAGCTGCCGGTATGTCGACGGAAAGCATTCATGCCGCGATCACCCAGCAATCGTCCGGCGTGAAGTGCGCCACCACATCGGCTCCGACCGGCCACTCCGCCGATCGCATGTCGGTCCGGACCACGAAGCGAAAGGCATCCTCATCGAGCTGCACCCGCAAATGGTCGCCCTGATAGACGCTATCGAGTATTTTTGCCGGTAGGGCGTTCGCCGCCGCGCTGATGCCGCGAGCCGCCAAGCAAATGCGCTCGGGGCGAACGGAGATATGGACACGGCTGCCGACAGCGAGGGAGTTACTGCCAGGCACGATCACATGCCGTCCGTCGGCGATCTCGACCGAAGTGCCGTCCGTGCCCGTCATCTTGACCGTTCCTTCGATCAGATTGGTTTCGCCGATGAATTCGGCGACGGCGCGTGTCTGCGGGCGGTCGTAGATATCGCGCGGCGAACCGATCTGCTCGATATTGCCGCGGTTGAAGACCGCAATCCGGTCCGACATGGTCAGCGCCTCGGATTGATCATGGGTCACGAACACCACCGTCAGTTCCAGCCGCTTGTGAAGGGCGCGGATGTCGAGCTGCATCTGTTCGCGCAACTGTTTGTCGAGTGCCCCAAGCGGCTCGTCCATCAGCACCACCGTCGGCTCGAACACCAGGGAACGGGCAAGCGCCACGCGCTGCTGCTGACCGCCGGAAAGCTGGGCAGGCTTGCGGCCGCTCATGGCCGACAGCTGCACCATCTCGAGGGCGCGGTTCACGCGCTCCTCGATCTCGCCGCGACCGACACCGCGCATCCTGAGAGGAAAGGCGATGTTGTCGGCGATCGACATATGCGGAAAGAGCGCATAGTTCTGGAAGACGACACCCATTTCGCGCCGATGCGGAGGCAGGTGGTCGATGCGGCGGCCGTCGAGAAAAATGCCGCCGGCGGTCGGGTTTTCGAAACCCGCCAGCATCATCAGCAAAGTGGTCTTGCCTGAACCCGAAGGTCCCAGAAGGCTGACGAATTCGCCCCTCTCGATGTCGAGCGACAGGTCTTTGACGACCTGATGCAGGCCAAAGGACTTGGAAATTTTTTCAAAGCGTATGCGCGGCGCAGCCATGGTGGCCCTCCGTTCGGATTGTCGGCTCTGGGGCAGACGAAGTGACGAGGATGTGCGGAAGCCCCCACGGGTCGATCGGCAGATGCGATCCCGCGGGGGCGATATTCCGTCCGTTATTGTGCCAGCCAGGCGTCGAACCTTTTTGTCAGCGCTTCCGAATTGTCGATCCAGAAGTCCGTATCAAGGCTGACTGCTTCCTGCATATTGGCCTGGGTGGTGGGCAAGTCGGCCAGCTGGTCCGGCGGCAGGCTCTTGCCGGCTTCCTTGCTCGGGAGGCCGTAGGCGATATATTGCGGCAGTTTTGCCTGGTTTTCCGCTTTGCTGGCGAAGGCGATGAAGTCAAAGGCCGAATCCTTGTTTTCAGCGCCCTTCAGAACGACCCAACTGTCGACGGCATAGATGCTGCCCGGCCAGACAACTTTGAACTGGCGGCCTTCCGACCGGTTGATGCCGGTGATGCGACCGTTATAGGCACTGGTCATGGCCACTTCGCCGGAAGCCAGCAGTTGCAGCGGCTGCGCGCCCGAGGTCCACCAGACAAGATTCGGTTTCAACGCATCAAGCTTGGCGAAGGCGCGGTCGATGCCCTCAGGCGTCGCCAGGACTTCATAGACTTTGTCTGCCGGCACGCCGTCGGCCATCAGCGCGAATTCGAGCGTATATTTCGGTCCCTTGCGCAGGGCGCGCTTGCCGGGGAATTTCTTCACGTCCCAGAAATCGGCCCAGGACTTGGGGCCATCGGCAATCTTGGCACCATCATAGGCGATGGCGGTCGACCAGACGATGGCGCCGACGCCGCAATCGCTCACCGCGGAAGGCAGAAACGCATCTTTGCCGCCAAGCTTGCTCCAGTCCACCTTCTCAAAAAGCCCGTCGGCGCAGCCGAGAGAGAGCTCGTCGGCTTCGACCTCCACGGCATCCCAGGAGGGATTACCCGCCTTGACCTTTGCCTGAAGGACGCCGATGCCGCCGTCCCAGCCTTCGTCGAGCAATGGCTTGCCGGTAACCTTGGAGAATGGCTTGAAATAGATCTCCCGCTGCGCATCCTGAAAATTTCCGCCCCAGGACGCTATGGTGAGATCCCGGGCCGCGCCCGGCACCGCCGCAAGTGCCAGCGATAGCAGGCCGAGAGCCGCAATCGTCGAAGTGTTCTTGAATTTCATTCGCTTTCCCCTGTTTGTTGAGCGTCCGTCTGACGCCGGTGACAGCCAGGATCCTTGAGATCGTTGGCAATCGCGGCCGCTCGCAAGGGATGGGCAAAGCCGGCCTGTGCAGCGAACCTTGCCGTCATCTCCAAGAGGCGGAGCGGCGTGTTGCGGGCAATGCTGGCGGATGTCCGGTGGGGCGGGAAGGCGCTTTTTGTTGGCCGCGGTGGACACATGGATGCACCGCTCCCCTCCAGTCTTTCCAGGCAAGTGGTCGCACGCCCCGCAAATTTGATGGTTTCGCTTGCGAACGGCGAAAACCGCGATTGTCATCCGGTCGGCAGGTGGTGCATCATATGCACCACCGTGCACCACTCTTCGTTACGCCGAAATCGCCAATTCCATGGCATATGAAGGGAATACGGCATTCCGATCTTGGTTCGGCGGAACCAATTTCCGTTCTGGGAGACAGGATTGCGCAGAGGGAAATCATCGTCAGATGAACAGGAAGGCGTTCCGAAACGCGGACGGTTACCGCCGCTTTCCATGGTGCGCGCCTTCGAGGCGGTCAGCCGCCTGGGCTCGATGCGCAGAGCTGCGGACGATCTCAATCTCAGTCACACCGTCATATCCCGCCACGTCCGCAATCTCGAAGCCTGGTTTGGCACGCGGCTTGTCGATGCCGGACCGCGCGGCATCAGGCTGACGGCGGAAGGCAGGGTTTTTGCCGAGACGGTGGGGGCGGCTTTCGATCTCATCGCCAAATCCACGGCGGAACTGCGCCCGGCAGTCAACCGCACGGTCTTGCGCATCTGGTGTGTGCCCGGTCTGGCAACACGGTGGCTGACGCCGCGTTTCAACCAGCTCCAGCTTGCCTTGCCCGGCATCGATTTCGTGATGCGCGCGACCGATCTCGAACCGGATTTCACCCGGTATGAGGCCGATGTCGACATCCGCTATTCCGAGGAGCCGAGGGGAAATGTCCGCTGGATCCTGTTGGAAAGGCCGCGCATGTTCCCGGTCACCAGCCCCGAATGGATCAGCAGAAACGCTCCGATACGGACCCTCGATGATCTGGTGCGCCAGCCGCTGATCCACGAGGAAAGCCGCGATCAGTGGCGGCAATGGTTTCGCAAGGCCGGCTTCGAGCATGAAGTGACCCTGAATGGCCCGCGGCTGTGGTCGGCCAACCTGACGGTCGACGCTGCGGTGGCCGGCCAAGGCATAGCACTGGCCACCCGCCTGATCGCCGCGGATGACTTGCGCGCCGGCCGGCTCGTCGAACTGCTGGAAACCGACGTCCGGCTCGGCGGCTATTATTTTGTCGGGCCGCGTGAGCGCTGGAATGAGGTGACATCGGCCCGTTTCCGAGCATGGCTGCAGCAGTCGATCGCTGAAACCACCGGAGGTCACGCCTCTCATGAAAGCGGTAGTCCGAGTCGATAAGCTGCGCTCCGATCTCACCTCCTCAAGCGTGCCAATCGCAGCGTCTCGCTGACGAATGCGGTCTTGCCGCCGGTGTAGAAATCCCAATCGTTGCCTGCTTCCGCTGCCAGCCGGCGCTTCAGCTCGGCATAGGCTGTGGCCCTTTGGGGGTGATTCCGGAGATAATCGCGAAACAGGAGCCGCTCCCGATGGGCGCGGTTAGCGGGGCCGCAGAGATAGAGCTTGAACCCGTAACCGTGATGATCTCGAGTGAAGGCCCAGCGTTTCTCTCCCCGATCGCCGTGGAAGACGAAATCGGCAGCGCTGACTGCGTCGATCGCCGCCGGCAGAACCTCGTCGGAGATCGCGACGACATCGAGGTCGATCTTCGGCTTGGCGGCGAGGCCGGGCACTGACGTGCTGCCGATATGATCGATGGAAAGCACGAAGCTGCCGAGCAAGGCAGCGACCTCGGTGCTGATTTCGGCAAAGAGCCGCGGCCAGGAGGGATCGTAGTCGACCACGTTGATGGCGCGCATATCATCCCCTCGAGCCCGGTCAGTGCACCTCGGCCAGCAGCCCGTCGAGGATCGCGATCATCTTCTGCTCGGCCTCTTCGATGGAGCCGCTATTGTCGAGCTCCGTCACATCGTAGTCGCCGCGCACCGTCAGCGGCCCGCGGGCGAGTCTCGCCATGATATCCTCATGTGTCTCGCGCCCGCGCGCCTCCAGCCGGCCGGCGAGCACTTCCGCGCTGGCGGTGACGTTGATGACCTTCAGCCGCGGGAAGGCGGCCTGGAAGCGATGCAGCGCCGAGCGTGAGCCGTTGGCGACGACGATATGACCCTTCGACAGCGCCACCGAGACTTCGGCCGGAATACCGTATTTCAGACCATGCGCTTCCCACCAGACGGCAAAGGAGCCCGACTGCTCCATGGCTGCAAAGCCCTGGAGGGAGACGGAAAGATGATCCTCGCCGCCGGCGCCGCGGTGGCGGGTAATGACGCGGCGGGTGAAATGAACGTCGGCGCGGCCGGAAAAATGCCGGGCGGCAAGGTTCATCAGCGTGTCCTTGCCGGCGCCGCTCGGCCCGACGACGACGACCATGATGCCGCGCTCGGCACCGGCTCCTGGATGGGGTTCGTGCGTCATGCGACACGGCGTCCCTGGCGCCAGACGGAGCGTGTCACCGGCACGCCGTGCGAACGGTGGACGCGGACGAGATCGGCGCGCAGCCCTGTCGCGATCCGGCCGCGATCGTCGAGGCTGACGGTGCGGGCAGGCGTCGAGGTCACCATGGCGATCGCCTTCGGCAGCGTGATGCTCTCGACCTCGTCGGCCAAGATGAAGGGTGCGTGCAGCAGGCTGAGCGGCACGTAGTCGGAGGACAGCACGTCGAGCACGCCCATTTCCGCGAGCTCGCGGGCGGCGATGTTGCCGGAATGGGATTTGCCGCGCACGATGTTGGGCGCGCCCATCAGCACGCTCATGCCATGCTCGTGCGAGGCGCGGGCGGCGTCGAAGCTGGTCGGAAACTCGGCAAGCCGCACGCCGTTGTCGATCGCCTCGTCGACATGGGCGAGCGTGGCGTCGTCATGGCTTGCAACGGTGATGCCGCGTTCGGCGCAGACCTTGGCGATGGCGTTGCGGTGCGGCGTCGAATTGCGCGCCGATTCCGCCTGACGCTTGGCGACGAAACGGGCGAAGACCTCATCGCTCAGGCCGCGCTTCTTCTGGTAGTAGAAGATATATTGATCCATCGTCTGGAACTGACGCTGGCCGGGCGCATGATCCATCAGCGAGACGAGCCGCACATGTGGATCGTTTTCGAAGTCGGCGAAGTGCTCGAGCACATTGTCGGCCGAAACCTCGCAACGCAGGTGCAGAAGGTGCTCGGCGCGCAGCCGGCCTTCTTTCTCCGCCGACTGGATGGCGTCGGCCATCTCGCGCATCTCGCCATGTTCGAAGCCGCCGTCCTCGTCCGCACCCATGCGCAGGCAGTCGAACACCGTGGTGATGCCCGATGTGACGATCTGGGCGTCATGTGCCTGGACCGCGGCGGTCTTGTTCCAGCGAATGCCGGGGCGCGGCTGATAATGTCCTTCGAGATGGTCGGTATGCAATTCGACGAGGCCGGGAATGATGAAGTCGCCTTCGAAATCTTCGCCGGCTACCGAGTTCCCTTCGGAAATATCGGCGATCTTGCCGTCGCGGATGAGGATCGATCCGGCGAGGACGTCATCCTCGAGAACGATGCGGGCATTGGAAAACACGGTCTCTTTGCTCATCACGTCAGGTCTTTCAGCTTTTGGCACCGGAAAGCGGCAGCCAGGAATGAACTTTGAACGGGGCGCCGCGCGTCTCCTCGACGAAGACGGCAAGGCTGGAAATCGACAGCGGCCGGCCGGTGAACCCGGCAAAACGCTCGGCCAGAATCGCTTTCATCACCTCGGCGCGTGTCTCGGGCACTTGCCCGCTCAACGTCATGTGGAAGCCGAAATCCTCCATGACGTAGGGATAACCCCAGCGCTGCAAGTTGGCCCGCTGGCTGTCGCTGAGCTTCTCCGGATTGCGCCTGATGATATCGGCTTCCGAAAGCGTCGCGCGAAACGGTTCGAATGACTTTACCACCTTCGCGGCGAAATCCTGAAGAGGTTGATGAAGCGAACCGGGGACGAGCGCAAAAAAACGGCCGAGCTGGCCGAGCACGAGTTCAGGGATCTCGAAGGCCGGCGTGCGCGAGGCAAAATCCTCGGCAAAGGCCATGAGGTCCTTTTCCGTGACCGAGGCGGCGAGCGCAAACGGCGCCTTGATCGTGGCATGGAAGCCATAACGGCGTGGATCGGCGGTCAGTTCGAACTGCTCTGCCTGGCCGAGCTGCTCATAGGCCGGGGCAGGATAGGTCTCGCCGGTAAAGGCGTCACGGCCGAGCCAGAGCGAGGCCGCGCCGGTCAGGGGATCATCCTTCGGCGGCGAAAAATAGAGAGCGTAGCGCAAGGCTTTTGTCCTGGGGATCGTCGAAACGGGGAGCGCAATGTGCAGTGATTTGGCGGCGAACCGCAAGCAGGCTCCCCGGCTAAAAGATTTCCGTGACAGAATGATGATGGCGACATAGCCGCCACCTTGTGATCGTCAGTGTGTCCTGCTGCCCATCAGCCGGTGGCGCAGCGCGTTCGAGGCGGCGTCGAAGAGGAAGACGACGATCAGAATCAGAATCACCATATAGGCGACGTTTTCCCAATTGGCGTTGGTGCGCATGGCCTCCCAGAGTTTAAGGCCGATGCCACCCGCGCCGACGGCGCCGATGATGGTGGCACCACGCACATTCGATTCCCACTGGTAGAGCGTCTGGCTGACGATAACAGGAACGATCTGCGGCATAATGCCGTAACGATGGACGAGCACGGTCTGCGCGCCGGTCGATTGGATGCCTTCCCGCGGCTTGTTGTCGATATTCTCTAGGCCTTCGGAATAGAGCTTGCCGAGTGTTCCGGTCTCGGTGAGGAAGATCGCGCCGCTGCCGGCCAACGGGCCGGGGCCGAAGGCGCGCGTCAGGAACAGCGCCCAGATCAGCATGTCGACCGAACGCAGGAAATCGAAGAAGCGCTCGAGGATCTGGTTGAGCAGCCGGTTCGGCGTGATGTTGCGCGCCGCCATGAAGGCAAGCGGGAAGGCGGCAAGCGCCCCGAGCAGCGTGCCGAGGAAGGCCATGACGATCGTCTGGAAGAGCTTGGTCCAGACGTCGCCGTGCTGCCATTCGCTGTTGTTCCAAATGTCGTCGAAGGCGAGCGACAGGTTGGACTGGTCGGGCTTGATGCGCGGGCCGGAGACGATGAGGCTAATAACCTCGCCGACCGGCTTGTCGAAAAAGGAAGACTGCGTGTCGAAGACGAAATTCGCCCAGCCGAGGAAGCGTTTGCGGATCTTCACCCGGTCGACGGAAATGCTGACATCGCCGGCAAAGCCGAGATCGGCGAGGACGTTGTCGTCATAGACGGTCATCCAGGCGGGCACCGGCCCGACGACCTTCGGCGCGCCGCTCGAAACGTCGACGGGGACGCTGACGCCATGCGCCGTGACGATCGTTTCGCTCTTCGAGACGGTGACGGCGAGACCGGCGCCGCTGACGGCAACGGTGATGCTGCCATCGGGATTGTCGACCACCCAGTCCGGATGCGGATTGTCGCCGAGCGGCGAAAAGCGCGGATAACGCACCGCGATCGAGCCATCGTCCTGAATGCGGAATTCCGGCTGAACGTCGTAGCTCACCCATTGGCTGAGATAGATGCCGACGCGCTCCCAATGGGCTTCGGCGAAAAGCTTCGGAAGGTCGAAGAACCAGACAGCGTAAAGGCCGTAAAGCAGCGTCGCGATGACGATCATCAGTCCGCCGAAACGCTGGCGGAACGAGCGGTGGAAGTATTCCGGATAGCGCGCTTCGATTTCGTGCATCCGGTTGGCGTCGATCACCGTCATGGCGGCCTCAATGTTGCAGGAGGAAGGCGTGCTCGCCGACGAGGCGGCGGCGCAGCCATGCGGAGAACTGGTCGACCGCGACGATCGTCACGAACAGCAGCAGAACGAGCGCCATCGTCTTGGCGCCGAAGCCGCGCGAGATCGACAGCTTCAGCTCCTCGCCGATGCCGCCGCCGCCGACGGCGCCGATAATGGTCGAGGCGCGCACGTTGATCTCGAGCCGCAGCAGCGCATAGGAGGTGAAATTCGGCAGCACCTGCGGCAGGGCGGCGAAGCGCACCCGCTCCCACCAGTTGGCGCCGACGGCCTTCATGCCCTCATGCGGTTTCATGTCGATATTTTCGGCCACTTCATAGAAGAGTTTGCCGAGCGCGCCGATCGTGTGCAGGGTGATGGCGATGATGGCGGCGACCGGCCCGATCGACAGGATCGCCGAAAACAGGCCGGCGATGACGATCTCCGGAAAGGCGCGCAGGAATTCCATCAGGCGTTTGATGAAGATGCGCAGCGGCCATGAGCTGGTCAGGTTGCGCGCGGCAATGAAGCTCAAGGGAACGGCAAAGACAAAGGCGATGATCGTCGAAAGCAGCGCGACGTTGATCGTGACGATCATCAGCTCGAAATATTCGGGAATGTAGAAGGCGCCCCAGACATCGACACGGCCCTTGTCGAAATTGAATTCCTCGCCGCCCTTGTCGTTCACGCTCGCTATGTCGAACAGCGCGCGCCAGACGTCGTTCCAGTCCTTGGGAATGAGCCAGCTCAAAAAGTCGAAGAGATGCGGCAGGCGGTCGAAGAAATGGCCGGCATTGCTCTCGTCGGCGAAGCGGACGGAGCTGACGAAAGCCGCGATGAGGATCACCAGGCCGAGCACGGTATAGAAGCGGCGCTTGGCGACCATCCGGCCCCAGGCGGTGCCGATCTCCTCAGTGCTCTGCATGTGCGGCTGTGTATCGGCAACAGTCATGGACGCCCCGCCCGGTTACAAGAAAGGGCGGCCGTTTTCCGGCCGCCCCGCATTCCAAAGGCCGATCAGCCGCCGATGGCAGCTTTGCGTACTTCGACAACAGTGTTGTAGAACTCGTGCTTGACGGGGGCATAGCCCTTGTAATCACCGCCTTCGACGGCTGCGAAGCACTTGTGATCCTTTTCCGGCAACGCCGTGAAGAAGGCTGCGAGCTTCGTCTGCCATTCTTCGCCGAGAGCGTTGCGAACGACGAGCGGACCGTTCGGGATCAGCGGCGAACGCCAGACTTCAACCAGCTTGTTCGGATCGACGGCGCCCTTGTCAACTTCCTTGCGGAAGGTGCCGGAGGTGTAGCCGTCCTTGAAATCGCCGATGCCCGAGCTGTCATCGACGGCAACGTCGACCTTGCCGTCATAGGCGGCGAGAAGGTTGTTCTCATGGCCGCCGTTGAACTGCGTCGAGGCGAAGAACTTGTCGTTCGGCATGCCCGTGTCCTTCGGGATCTGCGTCAGCGGAACGAGATAGCCTGAGGTGGAATCCGGATCGGCATAGCCGAGCTTCTTGCCCTTGGCGTCCTTGATGGTCTTGATGCCGGAGGACTTCAGCGCCAACCCGATCGAGTGGTAGCCCGTCGAGCCGTCCTTCTGCTGCGTCGTCAGGATCGGCGTAACGGCCTTCGGATCCTTGATGTAGACGGCGGCGTAGCCGGAAGCGCCGAGTTCGGCGAAGTCGAGCGTGCCGCCGAGCAGGCCCTGGATGACGCCGTCATAATCGGCGGCCGGAAACAGCGACACCTTCTCGAAGCCGAATTCCTGCTTCAAGTGGTCGGCGAGGCAGGCATAGTTGCGCAGGCGGTCGGTTTCGTTTTCGCCGCCAAGGATGCCGATGCGGAATTCCTTGAGGTCAGCGGCATTGGCGGCGCCGGCGAGCGCAAACAGCGCCGTTGCCGCAAAGAGTGCTTTCTTCAACATGCGTTCTCTCCTATTGACCGGTGTCCCCGGCTTTCCGTTACGAAGAAGTGTGCCCTTGACGCGGGCTTTCGATCGCGCCCGCCTCGCTCAGAGGCCGGCCAGCGCCAGCGGTTGGATGCCGGCGGGTTGATTGTCTGACCGCTCGGAAGCGAGATTGATCGATGTCGAGGTCATCGTTTCGTCGATGCCGGCGCCATCCTTGTCCGTTCCGTAGATTGCCTTCACCGCGTCGGCGGTCAGCTCCGACGGCTTGCCGTCGAAGACGACGCGGCCGCCGGCCATGCCGACGATACGCTCACAATAGTTGCGGGCGGTATCGAGCGTGTGGAGGTTGGTGATGACGGTGATGCCCTCGCGCTCGTTGATATCGCGCAGCGCATCCATGACGATCTTGGCGTTCAGCGGATCGAGCGAGGCGATCGGCTCGTCCGCGAGCACCATCTTCGGGTTCTGCATCAGGGCGCGGGCGATCGCCACGCGCTGTTGTTGTCCGCCGGAAAGCGTGCCGGCCGCCTGCAGCGCCGTCTGCTCGATGCCGAGCCGTTCGAGCGCTGCGACGGCATGGACGCGTTCCTCGCGGGTGAAGATGCTGAGCAGGCTCAGAAACGTCGAGCGGTGATTGAGGCGGCCGAGCATGACATTGGTGAGAACGTCGAGGCGCGGCACCAGGTTGAACTGCTGGAAGATCATCGCGCAGTCGCGCTGCCAGTTGCGCAAGGCCCGGCCGCGAAGTCCGGAGACCTCGACGCCGGCGAAATGGATGGAGCCGGAGCTCGGCTCCTGCAGCCGGTTGATCATGCGCAAGAGCGTCGACTTGCCGGCGCCGGAGCGGCCGATGATGCCGACCATCTGGCCTTGCGGAATCGTGAGGGTGACGGTGTCGACGGCGAGCTTCTTTCCGAAACGACGGGTGACATCCTTCAGCTCGAACATCATGCTCTTCCCTTGCACTCCAGGCTCGGTCAGCATCGCATTAGTCCCGCTTCATGAACCCCGCGTGTCATATTTGTGTAAGTCGTGTCACAAATCTCTGCGTCCTGACGAGCGCGTCTAGCCCTCGTAGCGGGACAGAAAATCTTCCGCGCTCAGGTTGCGGAAATCCTGCAGCGCCAGGCGCAGACGGTCATGGTCCCAGTCCCACCAGGCAAGCCTGTCCATGCGCTCACCGACCGCTTTCGGAAAGCGCTCGCGGATCAATTTAGCCGGCACACCGCCGACGATCGAGTAGGCTGCGACGTTCTTCGAGACGACGGCGCCGGCGCCGATCACCGCGCCGTTGCCGACGCTGACGCCCGGCAGGATCGTCGCCCCATGGCCGATCCAGACGTCGTTGCCGATCGTCACGCGGTTTGCGCGCCGCCAGGCGAAGAAGTCTTCCTCCATGTCGCCGTCCGGCCAGTAGTCGGCGGCGCGATAGGTGAAATGATGCAGCGTCGCGCGCCAGGTCGGATGGTTGGTGGCGTTGATGCGCACGGCGGCGGCGATGTTGACGAACTTGCCGATCGTCGCGCACCAGACGGAGCCGTCCTGCATCATGTAGGAATAGTCGCCGAAGGTCGCCTCGCTGATGCGGCAGCGCTCGGAGACCTCCGTATAGCGTCCGAAGCTGGACTCGCTGACGGAGGCTGTCTCGTGGACATAGGGTTCAATGCCCAGCCTGCGGCTCATGCGGCGACCTTTCTTGGAGAAAACTGCTGGACGTCGAGAATGCGGTCGGCGACGGCTTCGCGCACTTCCTCGTCGTGGAAGATGCCGAGAAGGGCGACACCCGCCTGCTTCTTTTCCGAAATCATGCTGACGACAACGGCGCGGTTGCGGGCATCGAGCGAGGCTGTGGGTTCATCGAGAAGCAGGATCGTATGGTCGGTGATGAAGCCGCGGGCAATATTGACGCGCTGCTGCTCGCCGCCGGAGAAGGTGGCGGGCGGAAGCTGCCAGAGCGGTTCCGGCAGATTGAGTCTGGCAAGCAGGGCGCCCGCCTTCTCCCGTGCTGCTCCGGCTTCCTCGCCATGCGCCACCAGCGGTTCCGCCACCACGTCGATTGCCGCGACGCGCGGCACGGTGCGCAGGAACTGGCTGACATAGCCGAGCGTATTGCGCCGCACGTTTAGCACGGTGCGCGGATCAGCGGCGGCGAGATCGACGACGCGCCCGTCGTGGCGGATGAGGATCTGACCGGTATCGACGGCGTAATTGCCGTAGATCATCTTGAGCAGCGAGCTCTTTCCGATGCCCGACGGGCCGCCGAGCACGACGCATTCGCCTGACGCGACCGAGAAGGCGACATCGGAGACGACGGGCAGCCGGATGCCGTCGCGCAGGTGCATGGTGAAGCTCTTCGAGACTTCGGAAACGACGAGAGGCGTTGGCATGATGTCTTCTTCCCTGGTTTTGGACCTGCCGCGGCGCTCAGACCTGCAGGATCGAGGAAACGAGCAATTGCGTGTAGGGTTCGCGCGGATCGTCGAGCACCCGGTCGGTGAGCCCGTGTTCGATGACGTAGCCGTCCTTCATCACCATCATGCGGTGTGACAGAAGCCGGGCGACGGCGAGATCGTGGGTGACGATGATGGCCGAGAGACCGAGATCGTTGACGAGGCCGCGCACGAGATCGAGCAGGCGCGCCTGCACCGAGACGTCGAGGCCGCCGGTCGGCTCGTCCATGAAGACCAGGCGCGGGCCGGTGACGAGATTGCGGGCGATCTGCAATCGCTGGCGCATGCCGCCGGAAAAGGCCCGTGGCTGGTCGTCGATGCGGTCGGCATCGATCTCGACGCGTTCCAGCCAGTCGATGGCGGTGGAGCGGATCTTGCCGTAGTGACGGTCGCCGATCGCCATGAGGCGTTCGCCGACATTGGCGCCGGCAGAAACCGTCATGCGCAGGCCATCGGCCGGGTTCTGGTGCACGAAGCCCCAGTCGGTGCGCATCAGGAAGCGGCGCTCCGCCTCGTTCATATGGTAGAGGTCGCGGTAGCTGCCGTCGCGCATGTGGTATTCGACACCGCCGCTGGTCGGCATCAACCGGGTGGAGATGCAGTTGAGCAGCGTCGTCTTGCCCGAGCCGGATTCGCCGACGATGGCGAGCACTTCGCCGGGCCAGAGCTCGAAGGACACATTGCGGCAGCCGATGCGGTTGCCATAGAACTTCGAGAGGTCGTTGACTTTAAGAAGCGGCGTTTCGGTCATTCTGCAGCCTCCCGGGCCAGCATTTCGCCGGCATGTCCGTGTGCGCGGCGATCCTCGCAGTGATCGGTATCGGAGCAGACGAACATGCGCCCGCCTTTGTCGTCGAGGATCACCTCGTCGAGGTAGACATCCTCGGCGCCACACAGCGCGCAGGGCTTGCCGAAGCGTTGGATTTCGAAGGGATGGTCTTCGAAATCCAGGCTGACGACGTCGGTATAGGGCGGCACGGC
Organism: Rhizobium phaseoli; assembly: GCF_001664385.1. Classification (NCBI taxonomy): domain Bacteria; kingdom Pseudomonadati; phylum Pseudomonadota; class Alphaproteobacteria; order Hyphomicrobiales; family Rhizobiaceae; genus Rhizobium; species Rhizobium phaseoli. The sequence goes on from NZ_CP013532.1 coordinate 226,231, forward strand.
ATAGATGCGCTTTTCGCGGCCGGCGCCGAAAAGCTGCAGCGCTTCCGATTGATGCATCTTGGGATTATCGAATTTGGGCGTCGGCGAGGGATCCATGACGTAGCGGCCATGAACCTTGACCGGATAGGCATAGGTCGTGGCGATGCGGCCGTTGCGGGCGATATCCTCGTAGAGCTTCACGTGCATGAGACCGTATTCTTCCAGCGCATGCATTTTGCGCGTCTCGGTTTCGCGCGGCTCGAGGAAGCGCAGCGGCTCGGGGATCGGCACCTGGTAGACCAGAACCTGGCCGGCCTTGAGCCTTTCCTCGGGAATGCGGTGGCGCGTCTGGATGATCGTTGCCTCGCCCGTATGCGTCGTCACCGCGACATTGGCGACCTTCTGGAAAAAGGCGCGGATGGAAACGGCGTTGGTCGTATCGTCGGCGCCCTGATCAATGACCTTCAGCACGTCGTCAGGCCCGATGATCGAGGCCGTCACCTGCACGCCGCCGGTGCCCCAGCCGTAGGGCATCGGCATTTCGCGCGAGGCGAAGGGCACCTGATAGCCGGGAATGGCGATGGCCTTCAGAATGGCGCGGCGGATCATCCGCTTGGTCTGTTCGTCGAGATAGGCGAAGTTGTAGCTGGCGAGATCGCTCATTCGGCGGCTTCCTTCAAATCTTCGCCTCTGTTGCGGGCGACTTCGAATTCGCGGCGCATGCGGCGGACGAGATCGAGTTCGGCCTGGAAGTCCACATAATGCGGAAGCTTCAGATGCTCGACGAAGCCGGTCGCCTGGACGTTGTCGGAATGGGAGATGACGAATTCCTCGTCCTGGGCCGGCGCAGTGATATCCTCGCCGAGCTCTTCAGCCCGCAATGCGCGATCCACCAGCGACATCGCCATCGCCTTGCGCTCGCTCTGGCCGAACACCAGGCCGTAGCCGCGGGTGAATTGCGGCGGCGCCTTGGCCGAGCCCTTGAACTGGTTGACCATCTGGCATTCGGTGATCTGGATGAAGCCGAGCGAGACGGCGAAACCGAGTTCCGGCACGTCGAATTCCACCTCGACCTCGCCGATGCGGATTTCACCGGTGAAGGGATGGTTGCGGCCATAGCCGCGCTGGGTGGAGTAGCCGAGCGCCAGCAAAAAGCCCTCGTCGCCGCGGGCGAGCGCCTGCAGGCGAAGGTCGCGGCTCATTGGAAATTCCATCGGCTCGCGCGTCAGGTCGCCGACCTCGTGATCCTCCGGCATGTCGCCATCGGCCTCAATCAGGCCTTCCTCGCCGAGGATTTCGGAGACGCGCATGACGCGGCCGGTCTCGGCGGCGCGCTGGGCGGGCGCCTCGACCGCCTCGTCGGCAAGCAGCGAGGGATCGAGCAGCCGGTGGGTATAATCGAAGGTGGGCCCAAGAAGCTGGCCGCCCGGCAGATCCTTGTAGGTCGCCGAGATGCGCCGTTCGATCGTCATATCAGCCGTGTCGAGCGGCCTGGAATAACCGAAGCGCGGCAGCGTCGTGCGATAGGCGCGCAGCAGGAAGATCGCCTCGATCATGTCGCCGCGAGACTGCCGGACGGCCAGTGCGGCGAGCGTCCGGTCGAAAAGCGAGGCCTCGGCCATGACGCGGTCGACGGCGAGCGCCAGCTGCGCGACGATCTGGTCGATGCCGATCGCCGGTAGCGAACGGTCGCCGCGGCGGCGGTCGGCAAGTAGGCGGTGGGCATTGGCGATGGCGGCCTCGCCACCCTTGACGGCAACATACATGAGCTCAGATCTCCGTTGCTGTGATCTTGGTGGTGCGCGGCAGGCAGAGGAAGCGCTCGGCCGATGTCAGCACGATGTCGATGCCGCGCGAGAAAAGCGCGCGGTTCTCGGTCCAGAGCCGCAGGAAGGTTTCCGGCAGCCCGACAGGCGCGATCTCGGTCACAGTCTGGATGCCGGGGCCGATCAGCGCCAGCCGGCGCCCACCCTCGAGTGCGGAAAGTTCGATGACGAGCGTCGTCGATCGGTCGGGATATTCCTGCGTGCCCGAGGCGAAGAGGCCGAAGGGGCAAAGCGTGGCACCGGCTTCCGTGAAGGCGAAGCGTGCCTCGGCCTTCTCCGCGGTCAGCGGCGCGCCGGCGTGGAAGCCGAGCCACTCCGGCACGGCGGATTTCGCCAGCCCCTGGGAAAGCCAGACCGGCGTGTCGTGGTCGCAAAGCGTCAGCGCGATCGCGCCGGCGGCAATGCCGAGCGGCACAGGCGGCGCGACATCGGGCTGAACGGTCAGGATCGTACCGGGACGGGCCATGCCGTCCATCAGCACCTTGAAGACGCTCTGGGCATGGAAGACCGGCTCGCCAAAGCCGCCGGTCAAGGCTTCTGTCTTGAAATCCATCAGTTGTCTCCCCGCACCATGGTGAAGAAATCGACGCGGGTCGCCGCCGTCTCGTCGGCCTTGCGGCGTTCGGCATCGGCGATCCGTTCGGTGATCGGCAAAAGCAGCGCCCGTTCGACGAAATCCTTCGTCGCCTCCTCCTGCCACAGCGCATCGAAGATCGCCGCCAGCCGCGCCTTCTCGCGATCGGTGCCGAGCGCCTGCGCATGGCCGACCGAGCCGGAGTCGAGACGCACCGTCGCGCGCGTCACCGTCACCTCGCCAAGATTGAAGGGAGCGCCGCCGCCGCCGATGCGTCCGCGCACCATCACCAGCCCGGTCTCCGGCCCGCGCACCGGATGCGCCGCAGGCTTTTGCGGCAACGCATTCCAGGCCGCCGAGAGTTCGCTGCGTTCTGCGCGCGCCAGCAGATCGGCGGCGCGTTTGCGCCCGGATGCCGTCTGTGACGCAGCGTTGTTGCTGTCCGCTGATATCATCGCCGCTTCCTTTTAAATGTCTATTGATATAGACAACTATACAAGCTATACTTAGTCCTAAATCGATGCCGTGACAAGCGTGTGACATTCTGCAGCGCGCGCGCCTTTTCAGGGGCGTGGAGAGTGCTGTAATTCCTTGAATTCGATGGAAGGCATGAATGACAGGACAGGGGATGGAATGGCGGGACTGAATCAGGTGCAAAGGCAGACCGGCGTGGCGCTCTGGCGCCAGATCGCCGACCGGATTCGCGAGGCGATCGGCAACGGCGCCTATGATGAAACCGGAATGGTGCCGCCCGAAACCGTCCTGGCGCTGCAATTCGGCGTGAACCGGCATACGGTGCGCAGCGCTTTGGCAGCCCTGGCGCAGGAAGGCATCGTCCGGGCGGTGCAAGGTCGCGGCACGCTGATCGAACGCAAGGAGCGGCTGAATTTCCCGATCACCAGGCGCACGCGTTTTACCGCCGGCATCGGCGACCAGGCGCGCGAGATGCGCGGCCTGCTGCTCGATGAGGTGACGGAGGAGGCGAGCGCCGAGATCGCCCGCTGGCTGGGGCTGAAGCCGGGCGCACAGGTGATACGGCTGGAAACGTTGCGCGAGGCCGACAGGCGGCCGGTGTCAAAGGCGACGAGCTGGTTCCCCGCAGAACGTTTCGCTGGGATCGGCGAAGCCTACCGCAAACATCAATCGATCACCAAGGCTTTCGCTGAACTCGGGCTGGCGGATTATATCAGGGCGACGACCGAGGTGACGGCGGCGCATGCCGACACGGCTGATCTGGCCGATCTCGAACTCAGCCCCGGGGCGATCCTGCTGATCGCCAAGGCGATGAATACCGATCTCGACGGTGTGCCGGTGCAATATTCGATCAGCCGGTTCGCGGCCGACCGGGTGCAGTTCACGATCGAGAACTGAGGACGGCCTTCCCTGTCGGTGCAGGGAAGGCCGTTAGATTCAATGCGCGCCGGACATGTCGCCGAGCACTTCCTTGGAAGCGACGGTGGAATCGGCGTTCAGCTTGTAGACCATGGGAACGCCGGTGGCGAGGTTGAGGGCGAGCACGCCCTCCTTGGTCAGCTTGTCGAGCACCATGACGAGCGAACGCAGCGAATTGCCGTGGGCGGCGACCAGCACCTTTTCGCCACGCAGCACCCGCGGCAGGATTTCGGTGAGGTAATAAGGCCAGACGCGGGCGCCGGTGTCGCGCAGGCTTTCGCCGCCGGGAGGCGGCACGTCATAGGAGCGGCGCCAGACATGGACCTGTTCCTCGCCCCATTTGGCGCGGGCATCGTCCTTGTTGAGCCCGGAGAGGTCGCCGTAGTCGCGCTCGTTCAGCGCCTGGTCGCGGATCGTCTGCAGGTCGGGCTGGCCGACCTTGTCGAGGATGAGCTTCAGCGTGTGCTGGGCGCGCACCAACGCCGAGGTATAGGCGACATCGAATTTGATCCCGTATTCGGCAAGTGCGGCGCCGCCGGCATTGGCCTCCTGGATGCCGAGCTCGGTCAGATCGGGATCCTTCCAGCCGGTGAAGAGATTCTTCAGGTTCCAGTCGCTCTGGCCGTGGCGAACGAGGACGAGGGTTCCGCTCATCAATATGTCTCCGAATGTCGTTATTGGGAAGAAAGCCCGAGCACGTCGAGCATGGAATAGAGGCCCGGCTTCTTGTCGCGCGCCCAGAGAGCCGCCTTGATGGCGCCGCGCGCGAAGATCGAGCGGTCGGCCGCACTGTGCGACAGGGTGACGATTTCACCTTCGCCGGCGAAAAGCACGGAATGCTCGCCGATGACGGAGCCGCCGCGCAGCGTCGCAAAGCCGATGGTGCCGGCTTCGCGGGCTCCGGTATGGCCGTCGCGCACTTTGACCGATTTTGAAGCGAGATCGATGCCGCGCCCCTTGGCCGCTGCCTCGCCGAGCAGAAGCGCGGTGCCGGAAGGCGCATCCACCTTGTGCTTGTGATGCATTTCGAGGATTTCGATGTCCCAGTCATCAGGGTCGAGCGCCCGTGATGCCTGTTCGGTAAGCACGCTGAGCAGATTGACCCCGAGGCTCATATTGCCCGATTTGACGATGCGGGCATGCCGGGCGGCGGCCGCGATCCTGGCATTGTCGTCTTCCGAACAGCCTGTGGTGCCGACAATGTGGACGATGCGGGCCTGGGCGGCGAGGCCCGAGAATTCCACCGTTGCGGCGGGCGAGGTGAAGTCGAGCACGCCTTCGGCATGCAGGAAGGCATTGAGCGGATCGTCGCCGATGATGACGCCGGTCGGGCCAAGCCCGGCAATCTCGCCTGCATCCTTGCCGACGAAGGGCGAACCGGTGCGCTCGACGGCGGCGTGCAGCGTCACGCCCTCCATGGAATGGATGAGCCGGATCAGTGTCTGCCCCATGCGCCCTGCCGCGCCAACCACCACCAGTTTCATCGCAGCATCGCTCATCTCGGTCTCACCAGGTCAGTTTAGATCGGAGGCCGACGGCCTCTGCAGGTTGTTGAGGCGAGCGTAAAGACCGTCGCTGACCTTCGCAAGCGTCTCGTGGTTGCCTTCCTCGACGACCCGGCCCTGCTGCATGACGACGATCTTGTCGGCGCGCACCACGGTCGAAAGCCGGTGGGCGATGACGACGACAGTGCGACCGGTCATCGCCTCGTCGAGCGCCTTCTGAACGGCAGCTTCAGATTCGGTGTCCAGCGCCGAGGTCGCCTCGTCGAGAAGCAGGATCGGCGCATTGCGCACCAGCGCACGGGCGATCGACAGCCGCTGACGCTGGCCGCCCGAAAGCGTCACGCCGTTTTCGCCGACCGGTGTCTCGTAACCCTGCGGTTGGGCGCAGATGAAATCATGCGCATAGGCAAGCCGGGCAGCTTCTTCCACCTCGGCATCGGTCGCTTCCGGCCGGCCGTAGCGGATATTGTCGCGGATCGTGCCCTCGAACAGGTAGGGCTGTTGCGAGACGTAGGCGAGTTGCTGGCGCAGCGACTTCTTGGTGATGTGAGCAATATCCTGCCCGTCGATCAGGATCTGGCCCTCGCGCGGATCGTAGAAACGCGGAATGAGGCTGATGACGGTGGATTTACCGGCACCCGAGGGGCCGACGAGCGCCGTCGTCTCTCCGCCTTCGGCGACGAAGCTGACGCCGCTCAGCACGCTCTCATTGCCATAGCCGAAGGAGACGTTGCGGAATTCGATGCGGGCTTGCGTCACCGTCAGCGGCCCTGCATCCGGCAGGTCGCGCTGGCGCGGCTCCATGTCGAGCAGTTCGTAGATCATCCGCGCATTGACGACGGCGCGCTCCATCTGCACCTGCAGGCGGGCAAGCCGGCGGGCCGGGTCATAGGCCAGCAGCAAGGCGGTGACGAAAGAGAAGAAGGCACCCGGCGGCACGTTGTAATAGATCGAGCGGTAGGCGGCATAGGCCAGCACGCTGGCAACGGCAAAGCCCGCAAAGCTCTCCGTCAGCGGCGAGGTGCGTTCTGAAAGCCGGGCAATCCGGTTTGCCCGGTTTTCGGCGCCTTTGATCAGTTTGTTGACCTTGCGTTCCAGCTCCTCTTCCATCGTGAAGGCTTTCACGATGGCAATGCCCTGGATCGTCTCCTGCATGGCGCCCAGCACGTGGCTGTTCAGATGCACGGCCTCGCGGGTTGCCGAACGCAGCCGCTTGGAGACGTAACGCAGCGCATAGAGCAGCGGCGGCGCCATGATGAACACCGCGAGGCTGAGCAGCGGGTCCTGGAGGACCATCACGCCGATCAGCGAAACGAAGGTCAGGAGGTCGCGCACCGTCGACGTGATCGTCAGGTTGAGCACGTCGCGGATGCCGCTGACGTTCTGGCTCACCTGCGCGGCGATATGGGCCGAGCGCGCCTCGCTGAAGAAGCCGACCGAAAGTGTCATCAAATGCGCGTAAAGGCGGCGCTGATATCGCGCGACGATATCGTTGCCGACCTTGGAGAGCGCCACCGCCTGTCCATAGCTCGCAAAGCCGCGCAGCACGAAGGCGACGAAGATCGAAAGACAGATGATCCAGACGACGTCGGCGCGGCGATTGGCGAAGGCCTCATCGATGATCGCCCGCATGATCCACGCCGTGAACGCTGTCGAAAGGGCCACGATGATGAGGCAGGCGATCGCGAAGACATAGCCCCAGAGATGGTCGCGGCCGTTTTCAGCGATGATGCGCTTCAGGATGCCGGTGACGGTATCGCTGCTGACGCTCTGCTTTCTGCTTTCCGCCGCTTCCAATAATGAGCTTTCCTATCTCGACCAAACGCGGCGCAGGGGCGACGCGTACTTTTGGCGGGTCTATAAAGAGTTGGGATCGGTTTGGCTAGAGCGCCGCGCGTCCGGGTGGGACGCGCGCCGGGATCAGCGCCGCCAGCGGCGGCCTTCCGTCGACACGCCGAAATTCGCCGGCATGCGCGCATAGGAGGAAAGCCCGGCAAGGGCCGCCAGCGGGTGCGTCACCACATAGGTCGGGATAGTGCGAAGCAGGGCGGTGTGCGGCGCCTTGTCCTCGAAAGCCATGCGGAATTCCGGCTTCTTCAGGGCCGGGAGGATCTTCTGCGAGATGCCGCCGGAGAGATAGACGCCGCCGCGCGCCATGAACACCATCGCCATGTCGCCCGCCACCCGGCCGAGATAGGTGGCAAACAGCGACACGGTCTCGACGGCGGCCTTGTCGCTGCCGGCAAGCGCGTGCGAGGTGATGTCGGCCGGATCCTTCATCGTCGGCTGGATGCCGTCGACGATACAGATGGCGTTATAGAGGTTGACGAGGCCGCGCCCGCAGAGGATCTGCTCGGCCGAAACGCGGCCCTCGATCGTCTCGATATGGGGGAAGAGTTGATAGTCGCGTTTGCTGCGCGGCCCGAGATCGACATGGCCGCCTTCGCCGGGGACCGGGATCCAGCTGTGCTGGGCATGAACGAGGCCGCCGACGCCGAGGCCGGTGCCGGGTCCCAGCACGACGCGCGAGGCGATCATATCGCCGGTGGCGTCGCCGATGCGTTCGCGGTTCTCATCCGAAAGCGCGGCGACGGCCAGCGCCTGCGCCTCGAAATCGTTGACGACGAGCACGTCCTCGATGCCGAGGCCCTCGATCATCGTCTTAGGCCGCACCACCCAGTCGCAATTGGTCAGCGGGATCTCGTCGTCGTTGATCGGGCCGGCGACGGCGAGAATTGCCGAGCGCGGCTGCACCGCGGTCTTGTCGAGCACGCCCTTCTGGATCGCTTCGTCGATCGTTGCGAAATCCGCCGTGCGCACGTTCGGAAACTGCTTCGGTTCGGCATAGGCATCGGTCAGGATGGAGAAACGGGCATTGGTGCCGCCGATATCGCCGATCAGGATCGGGAAGGGCAGCGGAGCGGTGCTGTGGTTCGGTTTTGGCATGGCCGGTTCCGTGCTGATCAGGCTTCGAGGGTGGGGAGGAGCTTTATAGCGGTCGCATGATTGAGCGCCATCGGAATGTCGTAGACGATCGCCAGCCGCATCAGCGCCTTCACATCGACATCATGCGGCATCGGCGTCAGCGGGTCGACGAAGAAGATCAAGGCATCCACCTCGCCGGTCGAAATCAGCGCGCCGATCTGCTGGTCGCCGCCGAGCGGCCCGCTTTTCAGCCTGGTGACGTCGAGGTCGGGCGCGGCGTCGAGCACGCGACCGCCGGTCGTGCCTGTCGCGACGATCTTCCAGCGGGAGAGAAGGTCTCTGTTGGCGCGGGCGAAAGCGGCCATATCGTCCTTCTTCTGATCATGCGCAATCAATGCTAGGCATTTGCCGCCGGCCATCGACCCCTCCGACCTGACAATTCAATCGATTTGACCGCTTCTATACCAAGAATTCGCGATTTGAAAGACAGCGCCGATGCTCCTCACTGGAGCGCCGGCTTATCGTTCGGAACCGGGCCGACATCGGGCAGTTCGCCGTCGTCATCGTCGGTGGCCGGTGCGGCCGCAAGCGCGCTTGCGGCGGAAGGTCCGTTCGCGGCAGAGGGTCCGCCCGCGGCCGAAGGTCCGCCATAGGTCGCGGCCTGCATAGAGGCGACCGAAGCGGCGTCGAGCACGGCGGCACAGGCCTTGGGCAGGTCGGAGACCATCATCTCGCGCGGTGGCTTCGGCGGCTTGGCGTCGGGTTTCGGCGGCTTCGGCGGCGCCCATGGCGCCGGCGTGAACCACCAGGCAAGCGACTTGTCGCAGCCGTCGCCGGCAGCGACGGGGGCCTGCGGCGTGCATCCCGCAACGCCTGGCGGGCATTTGAGGCGAATATGGAAATGCGAATCATGACCGTATTCCGGCCGGAGCTTGCCGAGATTGGTGCGATCGCCCGTCCAGGTGTCGCACATCTTCTTCTTGATCGCCGGGTTGACGAAAATGCGCTCCACCTGGGGATAGCTCGCGGCCAGCATCAAGAGCCGCGCATGCGATTCCGTCCAGACCCGGGGATCGATCGTCAGAAACTTGTTCTTCTGCAGCATTGAGGTGAAGGGCAGGTCCTCGCGCTCCTCGGCCGTCATGCGGCGCGCCGGCATCGGCGTCAGCCAGATATCGGCATCGAGACCGATCTGGTGTGAAGCATGACCGCTGGCCATCGGTCCGCCGCGCGGCTGGGCGATATCGCCGACAAGAATGCCCGGCCAGCCGGCGTATTTGGCGGCGTCCTGCGAAAATCGTTCCAGCAGCGCAATTGTTACCGGATTGCCCCAGCGTCGATTGCGTGAAAGCCGCATCGCCTGCCAGGTCGGTCCGTCGGTCGGCAACGCCACCGCGCCGGTCATGCAGCCCTTGGCATAAAAGCCGATCGGCTGGGCCGGGCCCTGAGTCGGCAGGCTGACGCCGCCGAACAGCGCCTTGGCACTGCCCGGGCTCGGCGTCTTCTGCTCGGCGCCGACGTCGCCGGCGGCAAGGCCTGCGCCGATTGCGCCGGCAAGCGCCAGTTTGCCGAATGTCCTGAAAGCTTGAGCGAAGCCGAATGCCATGCTGTTCCCTTGAGAAGTGATTTGTCCGCGAATCTAACGTGAAAAGTGATTTTGGTGAATCGATGATTTGCCGGGTGGGCGGCGGTGACGGATCGCAGCAGCGGCGCAACCCCTGCGAGATCTGACGTCAGCCGATGGGGTCAAAATTTCGCGAGTCCGGCAAAAACCAAACTCTGTCCTGTTTTTCGCCTGCATTTTTCGTATTGTCGAACCATCAATATCAAGGGGAAGCGTGAATGGCGGTTGTGTGGTCGAAGATCGGTCTGTTTCTGTCGCTTGCGGGCGCACTGGCGCCAATGACGGTTGCGGGGCAGGACCAATCCTTTCAGATTGGAAGCTCGGTCATCAGCGAGATGAAGTACAAACCGGGCTTTACGCATTTCGACTACGTCAATCCCGCTGCTCCGAAAGGGGGCGACCTGCGTCTTTCCGCCAGCGGCGCCTTCGACACGTTCAATCCGCTGCTTGCGAAAGGCCAGACAGCGGTCGGCCTGACGCTTGTTTACGACACGCTGATGAAGCCGGCCGATGACGAACTGCTCGTCTCATACGGCCTGCTGGCCGAGGGCCTATCTTTTCCCGCTGACGTCTCGAGCGCGACCTTTCGCCTGCGCAAGGAAGCGAAATGGGCGGACGGTCAGCCGGTAACCCCTGAAGATGTTGTCTTCAGCCTGGACAAAACCAAGGAACTCAATCCTCTCACGGCGAATTATTACGCCCACGTGGTCAAGGCCGAAAAGACCGGCGAACGTGATGTCACGTTCACCTTCGACGAGAAGAACAATCGCGAATTGCCCAATATTTTAGGTCAGCTGGTGGTCGTTCCGAAGCATTGGTGGGAAGCGCCTGGAGCCGATGGCAAGCCGCGCGACATTACCAAGACGACGCTGGAGCCCGTGATGGGTTCGGGGCCTTATAAGATTGCTGCCTTCTCCCCCGGCGCGACGATCCGTTATGAACTGCGTGACGACTATTGGGGCAAGGATCTCAATGTGAATGTCGGCCAGAACAATTTCCGCAACGTCATCTACACCTATTTCGGCGATCGGGACGTCGAGTTCGAAGCGTTTCGCGCCGGCAACAGCGATTACTGGCAGGAAACGACTGCCGCCCGCTGGGCAACCGGCTATGATTTCCCCGCGGTGAAGGAAGGAAGGGTCAAGAAGGAAGAGGTCAAAAATCCGCTGCGCTCTACCGGCATCCTGCAGGCGCTCGTGCCCAACATGCGGCGCGATCTGTTCAAGGACATCAGGGTCCGCGAGGCGCTGAATTACGGTTTCGATTTCGAAGAGTTGAACCGCACCGTTGCCTTCAACAGCTACAAGCGGATCGACAGTTATTTCTGGAACACCGACCTTGCCTCTTCCGGCCTGCCCCAGGGACGGGAGCTCGAAATACTGCAGGGGCTGAAGGACAAGGTTCCGCCGGAGATCTTCACGACCCCTTATACAAATCCGGTTGGCGGCGATCCGCAGAAAAGCCGCGACAACCTCCGCAAGGCGATTGCGCTGCTGAAGGAAGCCGGCTGGGAGATCAAGAACAACCGGATGGTCAATACGAAGACTGGCCAGCCGATGAGTTTCGAGATCCTGTTGTCGAGCCCGATGTTGGAGCGCTGGGCGGTGCCTTACGCCAATAACCTCAAGAAAATCGGCATAGATGCGCGCGTGCGCACGGTCGACGCCTCGCAGGCGGTCAATCGCGAGCGCAGCTTCGATTACGACATGATCTGGAATGTCTGGGCGGAGACGATGAATCCAGGCAATGAGCAAGCCGATTACTGGGGATCAGGTTCGGCCAACCAGCAAGGCTCTCGCAATTATGCCGGCATCGCCAACCCGGCGGTCGACGAGCTTATTCGCATGATCATCTTCGCGCCCAACCGCGATGAACAGGTTGCGGCGATCAAGGCCATGGACCGGGTCCTGCTGGCAAATCATTATGTGATCCCGCTGTTCTACCGCGATACCTATAACATCGCCTATTGGAACACCGTCACGCGGCCGGCCGAGTATCCGGCTTATGGCCTTGGCTTCCCGGATGCCTGGTGGTCAACTTCGGCAAAATGAGCGGGCTTGCAATGCAGGGGCTCTGGGCTCCAAATGGCAGATGCGAATCACGACAAGCCGGCAGAGCCGGCAAGGGAAGGCTGGCGGATTGAGTGGAATTGGACTGAACGGCGTGCAGACAGGAAAAACATTCCCGGAGGCTGAAGGCTGATGGGTGCCTATATCATTCGCCGCCTGCTTTTGATGATCCCGACCATCGTCGGCATTATGGCGATTTCCTTCATAGTGGTTCAATTCGCCCCCGGCGGTCCGGTCGAGCAGGTGATCGCCCAGCTGACCGGCCAAGCCGACAGTGCCGATCAGCGTCTGTCCGGCGGCGGTGATCTTCTCGGCGCAGGCGGAGGCGAAGAAAACTCGAAATATCGCGGCGCCCAGGGGCTCGATCCGGAGCTGATCGCCAAACTTGAAAAACAATTCGGCTTCGACAAGCCGCCGCTGACGCGTTTCGGCGAGATGATGTGGAACTATATCCGCTTCGATTTCGGTGAGAGCTTCTTCCGCAACACCTCGGTGCTCGACCTCATCAAGGAGAAGCTGCCGGTGTCGATCTCGCTCGGCATCTGGATCCTGATCTTTTCCTACGCCATCTCCATTCCGCTCGGCATCCGCAAGGCGGTGAAGGACGGATCGACCTTCGATGTCTGGACGTCGGGCGTCATCGTCGTCGGCTACGCGGTGCCAAGCTTCCTCTTCGGCATCCTGCTGATCGTGCTGTTCGCCGGCGGCTCCTTCTACGACTGGTTCCCGCTGCGCGGCCTCGTCTCCGATAATTTCGACCAGCTCGCCTGGTGGCAGAAGCCGCTCGATTATTTCTGGCACCTCACCTTGCCGCTGATCTCGCTGTCGCTCGCCGCCTTCGCGACGACGACGCTGCTCACCAAGAATTCCTTTATCGAGGAGATCAAGAAGCAATATGTCGTCACCGCCCGCGCCAAGGGCCTGAACGAGCGGCAGGTGCTTTACGGCCATGTGTTCCGCAATGCCATGCTGATCATCATCGCCGGTTTTCCCGGTGCCTTCATCTCCGCCTTCTTCACCGGCTCGCTGCTGATCGAGAACATCTTCTCGCTCGATGGTCTCGGCCGCCTCGGCTATCTCTCGGTGGTCAACCGGGATTATCCGATCGTCTTTGCCACACTTTACATTTTCTCGCTGCTCGGCCTGTTCGTCAGCCTGATCTCCGACCTGATCTACACCTGGATCGATCCGCGCATCGATTTCGAGCGGAGGGATGTCTGATGGACGCTGCCGCAAATCCTGCCGTCGCAACCCCGGTCAAGCCGCCGCGCAAGGGCCTGCTGTCGCCGACCAACATCCGCCGCTGGAAGAATTTCCGGGCGAACGGCCGTGGCTACTGGTCGCTGTGGCTGTTCCTGCTGCTCTTCGTGCTCAGCCTGTTTGCCGAATTCCTCGCCAACGACCGGCCGATCATCGCCTCGTACAAGGGCGAGATCCTGTTTCCCGTGCTGATCGATTATCCCGAAGAAAAATTCGGCGGCTTCCTGGCCGAAACCGACTACCGCTCCTCGGTGATCGCGGATGAGATCAACGCCAATGGCTGGATGATCTGGCCGCCGGTGCGTTATTCCTACCGCTCGGTCAACTCCAACATCCCGCATTCGGCGCCGACCGCCCCCTTCTGGCTGATGACCAAGGAGGAGCGCTGCTCCGGTTATCCAGAAGGGGTGAACGATCCTGCCTGCACGCTCGGCAATCTCAACTGGCTCGGCACCGACGACCAGGCCCGCGACGTATTGGCGCGCGTCATCTACGGTTTCCGCATATCGGTGCTCTTCGGCCTGGCGCTCACCATCTGCTCGGCGATCATCGGGGTGACGGCAGGTGCGGTTCAGGGTTATTTCGGCGGCTGGACCGATCTTTTGCTGCAGCGCTTCATCGAGATCTGGTCGTCGATGCCGGTGCTCTACATCCTGCTGATCATCGCCGCCATCCTGCCGCCCGGCTTCTTCGTTCTGCTCGGCATCATGCTGCTCTTTTCCTGGGTCGGCTTCGTCGGCGTCGTGCGCGCCGAATTCCTGCGCGCCCGCAATTTCGAATATGTGCGCGCCGCCCGCGCGCTTGGCGTCAACAACCGCACCATCATGTGGCGCCATTTGCTGCCGAACGCCATGGTCGCGACGCTTACCTTCCTGCCTTTCATCCTCTCCGGCTCGATCACGACGCTGACCTCGCTCGATTTCCTCGGCTTCGGCATGCCGCCGGGCTCCCCCTCGCTCGGCGAGATGATTGCCCAGGGCAAGACCAACCTGCAGGCGCCATGGCTTGGGCTGACGGCCTTCTTCGCCATGTCGATCATGCTGTCCCTGCTGATCTTCATCGGCGAGGCCGTGCGCGACGCCTTCGATCCGAGGAAGACGTTCCAATGAATGACATGACAGAACCGCTCCTTTCCGTCCGTAATCTCTCGGTTGCCTTTCATCAGGGCGGCGAGGCGTCGCTTGCCGTCGATCGGGTCTCCTTCGATATCGCCAAGGGCGAGGTGGTCGCGCTTGTCGGCGAATCCGGTTCCGGCAAGTCGGTCTCGGCCAATTCGATCCTGAAGCTTCTGCCCTATCCCACCGCAAGCCATCCCTCCGGCGAGATCCTGTTCAAGGGCAAGGATCTGCTGAAGGCCTCGGAACGGGCGTTGCGCGAGGTGCGCGGCAACGACATCACCATGATCTTCCAGGAGCCGATGACCTCGCTCAATCCGCTTCATTCGATCGAGAAGCAGATCGCCGAAATCCTCGCTTTGCACCAGGGCATCACCGGCCAGGCGGCGCGCCAGCGCGTTCTGGAATTGTTGAACCAGGTCGGCATTCGCGAGCCGGAAAAACGGCTGAAGGCCTATCCGCACGAACTGTCAGGCGGCCAGCGCCAGCGCGTCATGATCGCCATGGCGCTCGCCAACCGGCCGGAATTGCTGATCGCCGATGAGCCGACCACGGCGCTCGACGTCACCGTGCAGGCGCAGATCCTGGAGCTGCTGCGACAATTGAAGGCGGCGCACGGCATGTCGATGCTGTTCATCACCCATGATCTCGGCATCGTGCGCAAGTTCGCCGACCGCGTCTGCGTGATGACCAAGGGCAGGATCGTCGAGACAGGAACGGTCGCGGAGGTCTTCGCCAATCCGAAGCACGATTATACCCGCCACCTCCTTGCCTCCGAGCCGCGGGGCGAGCCTCCGCGTGCCGATCCGACGAAGCCGGTGGTGATGGAAGGTTCCGATATCCGTGTCTGGTTTCCGATCAAGGCGGGGCTGATGCGCCGTGTCGTCGACCACGTCAAGGCGGTCGACGGCATCGATCTCTCGCTGCGCGCCGGGCAGACGCTCGGGGTGGTCGGCGAGTCCGGCTCCGGCAAGACCACTCTCGGCCTGGCGCTCACCCGGCTGATCTCCTCGCAAGGGCGCATCGCTTTCGTCGGCAAGGACATAGCCGGCTATTCGTTCAGCGAGATGCGGCCGCTGCGCAACCAGTTGCAGATTGTCTTCCAGGACCCTTATGGCTCGCTCAGTCCGCGCATGTCGGTCGGCGATATCATTGCCGAAGGGCTGAAGGTGCATGAACGCGCCTTGAGCGCCGAGGAGCGAGACCAGCGCGTCTGCTGGGCGCTGGAGGAGGTCGGTCTCGACCCGCTGACCCGCTGGCGTTACCCGCACGAATTTTCCGGCGGCCAGCGCCAGCGCATCGCCATTGCCCGCGCCATGGTGCTCAAACCGCGCTTCGTCATGCTCGACGAGCCGACCTCGGCGCTCGATATGAGCGTCCAGGCCCAGGTCGTCGATCTCCTGCGTGACCTGCAGAAGAAGCACGATCTCGCCTATCTCTTCATCAGCCATGATCTGAAGGTGGTGAAGGCGCTTGCCAACGACGTCATCGTCATGCGTTTCGGCAAGGTGGTGGAGCAGGGGCCGTCAGCGGAAATCTTCCGTGCTCCGAAAGACGATTACACCAAGGCGCTGATGGCCGCCGCCTTCAACATCGAGGCGGTGCCGACGCCCGCCGTGCAGCAGTAAAGAACATCATGTCCACACCTCCTCCTGTTCTCGTCGACATCAAGTTCAATCCCGAAGGTGTCGCCCGCGTGCTGAAAACGGCCTTTGCCGACCGCGGCAGCATCAATCTCGCCGATCCGGCCGATCGCCTGCGGGATCTCAGAGCGGCCGAATACGCGCTTCTCTGGAAACCGGATGCCGATCTCTTCCAGCGCGCGCCGAACCTCAAGGTGATCTTTTCCGGCGGCGCCGGGGTCGATCATATCATCGGCATGGACGGCCTGCCTGAGATCCCGATCGTTCGTTTCGTCGATCGCAGCCTGACCACCCGCATGAGCGAATGGGTGGTGATGCAATGCCTGATGCATCTGCGCGGGCAATACGCCCATGATATCAGCCAGCGGCGGGGCGAATGGGCGAAGTTGATCGCGCCCGAAGCCGCGGAAGTGACGGTCGGCGTCATGGGTCTCGGCGTGCTCGGGCAGGACGCGGTCGCCAAGCTGAAAGTGATGGGGTTCAACGTCATCGGCTGGTCGCGGACCCGTAAAGAAATCGATGGCATCGAGACTTTTGACGCGCGCCAATTGGATGCGTTCCTCGCCAGGACCGACATTCTCGTCGGCCTCTTGCCGCTGACGCCCGACACCACGGGGTTCTATGATAGCGGGCTATTTAAAAAGCTCCGCCGCGATGGCGCGCTCGGGCGGCCGGTCTTCATCAATGCCGGCCGCGGCCGCAGCCAGGTCGAGGCCGACATTGTCTCGGCCATCCGGGACGGCATCCTCGGCGGCGCTTCGCTTGACGTTTTCGAGGTGGAGCCCTTGGCGTCGGATAACCCGCTGTGGGCGTTGAAGAACGTTTTCATCACCCCGCATGACGCGGCGGTCTCCGAAGAGAACGCCCTGTTCCGCCATGTCGAGACGCAGATCGCCCGTTTCGAGCGCGGTGAGCCGCTGCAATTCGTCGTCGACCGCGCCGCCGGCTATTGAGCGTCGGGAACCTTCGAGACGACTGACCGTTTTCTCTGCGAACGTTTCTTGCGGCCGGATCGGCCGCTAGAACAGGATGATCTTAGGCCCGGTCGGCCTAAAATCTGAATCCTGTTCTAAAGAGTTAGAGCATGATGTCGTCCGAAAGCCACTCACACTTTTCGGCATCATCCTCGAAGGCAGCGGAAGGAGACGATGATGGCGCATCAGACGGAAACACGCTGGGAAAAATCCGACGGCAAGCTTCACAAGGAAGAGCAGATCCCGCCGGTTAAGGCAAAGCAGGGGCGCATGGGGTACCGCATCCTGACGGTGCTGCTCGTCGCGCTGATCCTCGCTTTCGTCGTGTGGATCCCGGTCGAGATCTGGGGTAATCGCGAGGCGAACGAGGTTGCGCCACAGCAGCCCGGCCAGCAGCTCCAGAAATCGGAAACAGCACCTGCCCCGGCGGAGCAAAATAGCAATGCAGTGCCGACCGAGACGCCGGCAATGGCGCCGTCCCCGAATGTTGCGCCTGCGGCACCGGGCCAGCCTGCGGCGCCGGCCCAATAGAGCAATTCCAGATGGCCTACCCATCCCGCCGCCCGGCCGCGGCGGGATGCTCATGTTTTATCTGGACTTTGTCCGCTGATTTTTCGATAAGAAGACGCACGAGCCGGTTTCGTGCGCCGGCCCGGATACTTGGCAGCACCTGACCGGATTGGACAGGGGCAGGAATTCATGGCCAAGACCGATATTGCACGACGCGTCTACAATCACGCTTGGAAGCTCGACCCGATCATCCGCAGCCTGATCGATACCGACTTCTACAAGCTGCTGATGCTGCAGATGATCTGGAAGCTCTATCCAGACGTCAATGCCTCCTTCACGCTGATCAATCGGACCAAACGCGTCCACCTCGCCGAGGAGATCGACGAAGGCGAATTGCGTGAACAGCTGGATCACGCCCGTACGCTGCGGCTCTCCAAGAAGGAGATGATCTGGCTTGCGGGTAACAGCTTCTACGGCCGCGCCCAGATTTTCGAGCCGGAATTCCTCGCCTGGCTTTCCAACTTCCAGCTTCCCGAATACGAGCTCTCGAAGAAGGACGGCCAATATGTGCTGGATTTTCACGGGGCCTGGAAGGAAACCACGATGTGGGAGATCCCGGCGCTGGCAATCGTCAACGAGCTGCGGTCGCGCTCGGCGATGAAGGCGCTCGGCCCTTTCACCCTCGATGTGCTCTATGCCCGCGCCAAGGCCAAGATGTGGTCGAAGGTCGAGCGGCTGAGGGAGCTGCCGGGCTTGCGCATTTCCGATTTCGGCACCCGCCGCCGTCACAGTTTTCTCTGGCAGCGCTGGTGCGTCGAGGCGCTGAAGGAAGGCATCGGCCCGGCCTTTACCGGCACCA
The DNA here is from genome assembly GCF_001664385.1 of Rhizobium phaseoli. Lineage (NCBI taxonomy): Bacteria > Pseudomonadati > Pseudomonadota > Alphaproteobacteria > Hyphomicrobiales > Rhizobiaceae > Rhizobium > Rhizobium phaseoli. Next base: position 244,486 of record NZ_CP013532.1, read on the forward strand.
GCAACGTATTGCTGGCAATGGATTCCGATCTCGAGGCGGTCGGCACCAATGCCCATGAGCTGCCGATGGTGGCCGCCGCCCTGGCGCAAACCGACGAGCAGCTGCGCAATGCGCCCTACAAGATCCTGCGCGACTGGAACAAGCTCTATGGCGGCAATCTTCTGATCGTCCTGCCGGATGCCTTTGGCACCGCGGCTTTCCTGCGCGACGCACCGGAATGGGTGGCCGACTGGACCGGCTTCCGTCCGGACAGCGCGCCGCCGATCGAAGGCGGGGAGAAGATCATCGACTGGTGGAAGAAGATGGGCCGCGATCCGCGCCAGAAGCTGCTGATCTTCTCCGACGGCCTCGATGTCGACGCCATCATCGACACCTATCGGCATTTCGAAGGCCGCGTGCGCATGAGCTTCGGCTGGGGCACGAACCTGACCAATGATTTTGCCGGCTGCGCCCCGACCGAAATCTCGGGCCTCAATCCAATTTCGGTCGTCTGCAAGGTCAGCGACGCCAACGGCCGTCCGGCGGTGAAGCTCTCGGACAATCCGCAGAAGGCGACCGGCGAACCGGCAGAAGTCGAACGCTACCTGAAATTCTTCGGCACCGAGGACAGGGTCGATCAGACCGTCCTGGTTTAGGCGCGCTGCGCCGCACGGCCATCCCCGGGTACGGCGCGGCCGTTCCGGGGCATCGCGTGACCGTCCCGGGGCATATCGATGTGCCCTGTCATCGCGTCCTCGATTGACCAGCCGAAGCGCCAGGCGTCGAACATCGAAAACCATTCCTGCAGATCGGTGATCGGCAGCACATCCGGCTTCGACATCGGATTGTCGGCCAGACTGCGGCCGAGCGCACGATCGCGTGCACCGCGTTCCTGCATCTCAAGCAGATCCTCGAACATCGTCACCCCCTCATTTGATGGGCTTATGCAATCATGCTAATGAAGCCGTGTCGAGTCCGGATGCGCTGATTCCGGTTTTACACAGGATTAGCCCTAATTCGCTATCTCGACGCACTGAGCGTGACGGGGAGGCTCGGCTTCCTGGCTGGGGTCCGCCTCCGAGCCTCCCGGCTGGCCGAATCGCAAAACGGCAGCATCGATAAGTAGTCGCCTTCCGGTCGGGCCGATCCAACCAAGATGATAGGGACGGTAAACGGCCGGTTAATATCCACCGGATCTGTGTCGATTCCACGCGATCCGGCAGGTCGGCTGCGGATGCCTCGACGGTTAGGCAGCCAGTCTGCGAAACTGGGTTCTGATCCGGTCGAGGTAATAATGGCCGGGAGACGGTGCCGCTGTCATCGCATGGGCTTCCGACGCGGGAACCCCTTCGAACAGCCGCTCCTCACCATTCTTGAAGCAAATCCTGAGCCGCCCGTCTTCCTGGCTGAAATAGACGGATTTGATGATCTTCGACTTCACCGAAAGTTCTTCCACCTGTTTTACCTCTGGTTTTTAATTTTCCCGAGCATACCGCGTCACGTGCAAAGACCCGGTGAAGCAGCGTGGTAAAAATTCTGGAATGTTCGATTTTTGATAGCTTCGAGCCGGTAAACTCATCGGAGAAATGGTGCTTCGAGATATTGAACTGCTAAGGCGAAGCGCTCGCCGGAAAGAGTCAACGCGCCAAAATCGTCTTCATCTATCTCTTAATTTTGCGTAAAATTCATCGTTGCAGGGAATCTGACAACTCATATCCTTGTGGCATCCCGAACAGCCATCAGGAGTGGCCCTTGGATTTACTCTCTTTAACGGCGACTATCGTCGCCGTCACAGGTCTGATCGCAGCGATTAACTCGCTTCTCCGTGAACTGCGAAGCTGGCGCAGGCGTCCACCACAGGAAAAGAAGCGGGGCGGCTGACATGGAGGGGACTGAGGAAGCGCACTGCCCCGAATGCCACAGCCGAAAATTTGTAAAAAACGGCAAAGTGCGGCGGACGCAGCGTTATCGATGCGGGTCTTGCGATCTAAATTTTGTCCACGATCCTAAACATCGTTGGCCTCCATCTTCAAAGCTGATCAACTTGATCGTATTCCAGGATGGGGAAGTTCCAAAGGACCCCGTTAAAGCTGCTCGATGTGGTCGGTGGGTGTTGGAAGCGAAAGAGCATCACCCCTGGTTTGTCAGAGCTCTTGCAGAACAGGCCGTTTACGCAGCGAATCGGGAGGGAGAAACGATCGAGACGACTCTTGCTGGCGTATGGGGACTGTATGCCTTCATCACCAAGCGCAACCCCGAACATTTCTATGAGGCGCTTGCGCCCGAGCTATATCTCGACATGTTCAAGATAGGGGGCGCAGGCTTCAAAGAGAACCTCATGGCCTGGCTGGAAGCTCATTCGTTGCGAGCAGATGGCGTCGCCGGCGGCCCAACTCCAGGGGAATGAATGTCGCTACTGTCGTTGATCTCTAATAAAGGGTTTTGATAATGAAAAATCAGTCAAGCAGGTTATATTAGAATGGCGGACAGGGAGGGATTCGAACCCTCGGTACGCTTTCACGTACACACGCGTTCCAGGCGTGCGCCTTAAACCACTCGGCCACCTGTCCTTTGGCGTTCGCACCAGGAGAGGAGCAAATCGTCGGAACGGCGCGATATATACCGATGAATTTTTGCCGATCAACCCAAATCTAACAGTTTTTTGACTTCTTCCGATAAAACTCGCCTGCGCCCGTCCGTTGTGCTTCACCCCATTGATGACTATGTAATTCTCAAGGTGGAGAATGGCGCGGGTCCGCCGGAATTGTCCGGCATGTCGAAGCGTCGGAGGAATTGATGCGTTTCCTGTTGCGTCTGGCCAGTCTTGTCGCGCTTGCGGCGGCCGTTATTGCCGGGACCATCGATTCAATCCAGTCGGTTGCGGCATCCGCCGTTGTCATGACGCCGATGTCGGACGCCTGGCAGGATGTCAGCCCGGACACGCTGACCTCGCTGCAATCTGCGCTCTCCTATTATATCCACCCGCGTTTCTATGCCTTCATCTTTCAGTGGCTGATGCTCCAGCCGGCCTTTGCGGTCTTTCTGGTGATCGCCCTGCTTCTTTGGATGGTCGGCTACAAGAAACCGCAGGTCTCCGGTCGGTTCATCGCATAGCGATGCTGTTTCAGGCGGTGCGATCCAGCAAAAGACCGGGGCATTTACCCTTGCCCGGTTTCAGGGCCCGGTTTTAGCGACGGCCCGCGGATCGGCTAAAAAATCCGCATGCCGCTCGGCGAAATGTCCAAAAATCAGCCCGGGAGAACTGATTTTCAGCAATTGCTGCAAATCTTTACCGCCTGAAAAATTTCTGGTGAATTTTTCCGTGAGCCATGCAAGGATGCGCCCAGCCAGGCCTCCGGGGGGAGGTCGGGTGGTTCCGCAGACATGTCCGAAAAGGACTTGCGGGAGGACCCCTAACGAATAGCAACAACAGGGCTGCACAATGAAAAAATCCCTTCTCACTCTCCTTGCCGTGGCTGCCATGTCGACGACGGCGCTTGCCGCCGATGTCAAGCCGGCGCTGGTTTACGGCACCGGCGGGAAGTTCGATAAGTCCTTCAACGAAGCGGCCTATAACGGCGCCGAGAAGTTCAAGGCCGAGACCGGCATTGCCTATCGCGACTTCGAGCCGACCGGCGACACCCAGGGCGAACAGGCCATCCGCAACTTCGCAAGCCGCGGCTTCAACCCCGTGGTCGCCGTTTCCTTCGCCTGGACTTCGGCCATTGAGAAGGTCGCAGCCGAATTCCCCGATACCAAGTTCATCATCGTCGACTCCGTCGTCGACAAGCCGAACGTCCGTTCGGTCGTCTACAAGGAAGAAGAAGGCTCCTATCTCGTCGGCATTCTCGCCGGCATGGCCTCCAAGACCGGCAAGGTCGGCTTCGTCGGCGGCATGGACATTCCGCTGATCCGCAAATTCGAATGCGGCTATGAGCAGGGCGCCCGCGCCGCCAAGGCCGATATCGAAGTGTTCCAGAACATGACCGGCACCACCGGTGCGGCCTGGAACGACCCGGTTCGCGGCGGTGAGCTCACCAAGAACCAGATCGACCAGGGTGCCGACGTCATTTACGCGGCAGCCGGCGCCACCGGTCTCGGCGTTCTGCAGACTGCCGCCGACAACAAGAAGCTGTCGATCGGCGTCGACTCCAACCAGAACCATCTGCATCCGGGCTCGGTGCTGACCTCGATGGTCAAGCGCGTCGATCTCGCCGTCTACAACGCCTACACCGACACCAAGAACGACAAGTTCACCGGCGGCGTTCAGGCGCTCGGCGTCAAGGAAGATGGCGTTGGTGCAGCGATCGACGACAACAACAAGTCGCTGATCACGCCGGAAATGCAGGCGGCCGTCGACAAGGCCAAGGCTGACATCATTGCGGGAACCGTGAAAGTTCACGATTATACCTCGGACAACGCTTGCCCGAAGTGATCCGCGCCCTGATGTAATCGACGATTGAGATCGGGCGTATGGCGGAGGGGATTTTCGCCATACGCCCTTTTCTTATTTGGAGCCTGCTGTGACAGATAAGCCCGCTATCGAGCTTGTCGGCATCGATAAGAAATTCGGTGCCGTCCACGCCAACAAGGACATCAACCTCACCGTTGCCAAGGGGACGATCCACGGCATCATCGGCGAAAACGGCGCCGGCAAATCGACGCTGATGTCGATCATTTACGGTTTTTACCACGCCGACAGCGGCGAAATCCGCGTCAACGGCAATCCCGTCACCATCCGTGACAGCCAGGCGGCGATCGCCGCCGGCATCGGCATGGTGCACCAGCATTTCATGCTGGTCGATAATTTCACCGTTCTCGAGAATATCATGCTTGGCGCCGAAGGCGGCTCGCTGCTGGCGAGAGGCGTCGCCTCGGCGCGTGCCGAGCTGAAGCGGCTGGAAACGGAATACGGCCTCGAGGTCAATCCGGACGCACTGATCGAACAGCTTCCCGTCGGCCTGCAGCAGCGCGTCGAAATCCTCAAAGCGATGTATCGCGGCGCCGAAATTCTGATCCTCGACGAACCCACAGGCGTGTTGACGCCGGCCGAAGCCGATCACCTCTTCCGCATCCTCAAGGTGCTGCGCGACCAGGGTAAGACGATCATCCTCATCACCCACAAGCTGCGCGAGATCATGGCGATCACCGATACGGTCTCGGTCATGCGCCGCGGCGAGATGGTCGCGACCCGCAAGACGGCCGAAACGACGGTGGAGGAGCTTGCCGAGCTGATGGTCGGCCGCCGCGTGCTGCTGCGCGTGCAGAAGGGTGAGGGACACCCGGGCGCTGCCGTGCTCTCCGTCCGCAACCTCACCGTCAAGGACAATCGCGGCGTTATCATGGTGGACAACGTCTCCTTCGATGTCCGCGCCGGCGAAATCGTCGGCGTTGCCGGGGTTGCCGGCAACGGCCAGTCCGAATTGCTGGAGGCGATTGCCGGCATCCGTAAGCCCGCCTCCGGCGAAATTCTTCTCGACGGCCAGACGATCGACAAGGCCGATCCCGCCCGACTGCGCGATCTCGGCCTTGCCCATATTCCCGAGGACCGCCACCACATGGGCCTGGTGCTGAAATTCGAGGAATACGAAAATTCCGTGCTCGGCTATCACCGCCGCCCGGGCTATAGCAAAGGCCCGCTGCTCGATCTCGACGCGATCCGCAAGGACGCGATGGAAAAGATCGAAAAATACGACATCCGCCCGCCGAACCCGCGGCTGAAGACGGCGAACTTCTCCGGCGGCAACCAGCAGAAGATCGTCGTTGCCCGCGAGATCGAGCGCGACCCGAAGATGCTGATCATCGGCCAGCCGACCCGCGGCGTCGATATCGGCGCCATCGAATTCATCCACCGCCGGATCATCGAAATGCGCGATGCGGGCAAGGCGATCCTGCTCGTCTCCGTCGAACTCGATGAGATCCGCGCCCTTTCAGACCGTATCCTTGTCATGTTTGCCGGCAACATCGTCGGCGAGAAGACGCCCGATGCCGGTGAACAGACCCTCGGCCTGATGATGGCCGGCATTGCCGCGTGAGGCCCTTATGAGCACTGCTTCCGTTCCGCTGCCAAACTGGATCAACTACGGCCTGATCCCTATTCTCAACCTTATCGTCGCCTTCCTGATCTCCGGCTTCGTCGTCTGGCTGATCGGTGAAAGCCCGCTTGCCGCCCTTTCGCTGCTGATCGAGGGCGCCTTCGGCAGCGGCGAAGGCATAGGTTTCACTCTCTACTATGCGACGAGCTTCATCTTTACCGGCCTTTCCGTCGCGGTAGCGATCCATGCCGGTCTCTTCAACATCGGCTCCGAAGGCCAAGCCTATATCGGCGGCCTCGGCTGCGCGCTCGTGGCGCTGGCGCTCGACAAATACGTGCCCTGGTATGTGACGATGCCGCTCGCCATTATCGGCGCCGGCATCTTCGGCGCAGCCTGGGCCTTCATTCCCGCGTTCCTCCAGGCCAAGCGCGGCAGCCATATCGTCATCACGACGATCATGTTCAACTATATCGCAGCCGCCCTCATGGTCTATCTGCTGGTGCACGTGCTGATCGTGCCCGGCAAAATGGCGCCGGAAACCCGTACCTTCCTCGAGGGCGGGCAGCTTCCGAAGCTCGGCTGGATCATGTCGATGTTCGGAGCCAAGCTCGGCGCCGCTCCCTTCAACGTCTCCTTTATCATCGCGCTTCTGGCCGCATGGTTCGTCTGGATCCTCATCTGGCGCACCAAGCTCGGCTTCGAAATGCGTACGCTGGGCGTGAGCTCGACGGCCGCGGCCTATGCCGGCATTCCCTATGCCCGCATCGTCATCATCGCTATGCTGCTGTCGGGTGCGCTCGCCGGCATGATGGCGCTCAATCCCGTCATGGGCTCGTCCGCCCGTCTGCAGGTCGAGTTCGTCGGCGGCGCCGGCTTCGTCGGCATTGCCGTCTCGCTGATGGGCCGCAATCATCCGCTCGGCATCATCCTGGCGGCGATCCTCTTCGGCACCCTCTATCAGGGCGGCGACTGGATCTCCTTTGAAATGCCGAACATCACCCGTGAGATGATCCTCGTCATCCAGGGTCTGGTGATCCTGTTTGCCGGTGCGCTCGAATACATGTTCCGACCGGCAATGGTGCACATCTACCAGCAGTTCAAGCCGGCCTGAGGAGCGGACGATGGATTACTATGAAATCTTCATCAACGTCCTGAGTTCGACGGTACGGCTCTCCATTCCGCTGATCTTCACGGCGCTCGCCGGCCTGTTTTCCGAGCGCGCGGGCGTTTTCGATATCGGCCTCGAAGGCAAGATGCTGGGCTCGGCCTTCGCCGCAGCCTGCGTCGCCTATCTCTCTGGTTCGGCTTGGCTGGGGCTCGGCGCCGGCATCGTCTGTTCGGTGGCGCTCAGTCTGGTGCACGGCTTCGCCTCGATCACCAATCGCGGCAATCAGATCGTCTCGGGCGTCGCCATCAACTTCTTCATCGCCGGCATCACCATTGTCCTGGGGCAGGCCTGGTTTGGCCAGGGCGGCCGCACGCCGCAGCTGTTGCCGGAAGCGCGCTTCGCGCCGATCATCCTGCCGGGCGCAGATGCCATTCATAATGTGCCGATCATCGGTCCGCTCTATGCCGGCGTCATATCGGGCAATAATATCCTGACGTACCTCGCCTTCCTCGCCGTCCCCTTCTCCTGGTGGGTGCTCTACCGCACGCGCTTCGGCCTCAGGCTTCGCGCCGTCGGTGAAAATCCGGGCGCGGTCGACACCGCGGGCATTTCGGTCACCTGGCTGCGCTACCGCGCGGTCATGTGCGCCGGTATCCTCTGCGGCTTTTCCGGCACTTATCTCGCCATCGCCCAATCCGCTGCCTTCATCAAGGATATGTCGGCGGGTAAGGGCTACATCGCGCTCGCCGCACTGGTCTTTGCCAAGTGGAAACCGGTGCCGGTCATGCTCGCCTGCCTGCTCTTTGGTTTCCTCGACGCGCTGGCGAATTTCATGCAGGGCAAGCAGGTGCCGCTGATCGGTGAGGTTCCGGTGCAAATCTTCCAGGCGCTGCCCTATGTCCTCACCTGCATCCTGCTCGCCGGCTTTATCGGCGTCGCGACCCCGCCGAAGGCCGGCGGCGTGCCCTATACCAAGGAGCGTTGATCATGTCCCACGACCTGTTCGAAGCCGCGCGCGGCGCCATGGCCTTTGCCCATGCACCCTATTCGAAATTCCCGGTCGGCGCGGCGATCCGCGCCGAGGATGGCAAAGTCTATACCGGCGCCAACATCGAAAACCTCTCCTTTCCGCAAGGCTGGTGCGCCGAGCCGACGGCAATCAGCGCCATGATCATGGGCGGCGCCCGGAAGATCGTCGAAATGGCTGTCATTGCCGAGAAACTGCCGCTCTGCCCGCCCTGCGGCGGCTGCCGCCAGAAGATCTCCGAATTCGCTTCCAAGGACACGAAGATCTATCTTTGCGATGAGGCCGGCGTGCAGAAGACCATGACGATGGAAGAGCTTCTTCCTTTCAGCTTCGAGACCGAACTCGGATGAAGGCGACGGTCGATCTGCTCGCCGCCTTGATCGGCGCCATCAAACCGCACCATGGCATCGTGCTCGGCTCCGGTCTCGGCTCCCTCGTTGACCAATTGGACGGCGCCGTGCGTATTCCCTATCGCGACCTGCCGGGCTTTCCTGTCAGCGCCGTCTCCGGCCATGCGGGCGAAGTCGTCGCCGGCCGCCTCGGCGGCGTGCCCGTGATCATGCTCTCCGGCCGCGTCCATTATTACGAGAAGGGCGATGCCAATGCCATGCGCCTGCCGCTCGAGGTGTTGAAGGCGCTGGGCGTCGAGGCGCTGATTCTGACCAATTCAGCAGGATCGCTGCGTGAGGACATGCCGCCAGGTTCGGTGATGCAGATCACCGACCATATAAACTATTCCGGCATGAACCCGCTGATCGGCGAGGAAAGCGATCAGCGTTTCGTCGGCATGACCAATGCCTATGATACCGACCTTGCCGCCGCGATGCGGAAGGCTGCGGCAAAGCTCAAGATCGAGCTGGCCCAGGGTGTCTACATGTGGTTCTCCGGTCCAAGCTTCGAAACGCCGGCCGAAATCCGCATGGCGCGCATCCTCGGCGCCGATGCCGTCGGCATGTCGACGGTGCCCGAGGTCATCATCGCAAGAATGCTGGGCCTGAGGGTTGCGGCGGCCTCGGTTATCACCAACTATGGAGCAGGCATGACCGGCAACGAACTCAGCCATGAAGAAACCAAGGACATGGCGCCCATCGGCGGCGCCCGTCTCGCCGCCATATTGAAAGAGATGATTGCCGCCGGAGCAAGATGATTTTAGGCCGGGTCGGCGTAAAATCTGAATCCTGTTCGACATTAAATAGTGAGAGCATGATGTCGTCCGAAAACCGCTCACACTTTTCGGCTTCATGCTCCAGAGGAAGTGAAAATGAATAGCCATTCCATCCGGGAAACGGCGGCTGTCGCCCTTTCCCTTCTCGATCTCACCAATCTGAAGGACGATTGCACCGAGGCGCAGATCGAAGCCCTCTGCGCCCGTGCGCAGACGCCCTACGGCAACAGCGCCGCGATCTGCATCTGGCCGCGCTTCGTCGCCCAGGCCCGCAATATCCTCGGCACCGGCCATGCCGTGCGCATCGCGACCGTGGTCAATTTCCCGGCGGGCGAGATGGAGGTGGCCGATGTCGCCGCCGAAACCCGCGAGGCGATTGCCGACGGCGCCGACGAGATCGATCTGGTCATCCCCTACCGCAAGTTCATAGCTGGCGATGAGAAGGCGGTGACCGACATGGTCCGTGCCGTGCGCGCAGAATGCACTGGGCCGGTTCTGCTGAAGGTCATCATCGAGACCGGCGAATTGAAAGAGGCGGCCTTGATCCGCCGCGCCTCCGAACTTGCCATTGAAGCCGGCGCGGATTTCATCAAGACCTCGACAGGCAAGGTGGCCGTCAATGCGACGCTCGAAGCCGCCGACATCATGATCCGGGCCATTCGCGAAAGCGGACGCAAGGTTGGCTTCAAACCGGCCGGCGGCATCGGCTCGGTGGCCGATGCGGCGCTCTATCTCAGCCTCGCCGAAACCATCATGGCGCCGGATTGGGCGATGCCCTCGACCTTCCGCTTCGGCGCTTCCGGCCTGCTCGACGACATACTGGCGGTTCTCAGCGGAGCGCAGCCGGCATCGGCTGCGGCGTCGGGCTATTGAGATGATCCCGCAGGAGATCATCCGGCGCAAGCGCGACGGCGGTGAACTCGCCGCCGCCGATATCCGGTCTTTCATCGATGCGCTTGCCGCTGGTCGATTGTCCGAAGGCCAGATCGGCGCCTTCGCCATGGCCGTCTGGTTCAAGGGCATGTCGCGCCAGGAAATCGTCGCCTTGACGCTGGCGATGGCCGATTCCGGCGACCGGCTGCAATGGGCCGATATCGACCGTCCGATTGCCGACAAACATTCGACTGGAGGCGTCGGCGACAATGTCTCGCTGATGCTGGCGCCGATCGCCGCCGCCTGCGGCCTCGCCGTCCCGATGATATCAGGCCGCGGCCTCGGCCATACCGGCGGCACGCTCGATAAGCTTGAATCCATTCCCGGCTATATGATCACCCCGGATGCGGATCTGTTTCACCGGGTGGTCAAGCAGGCAGGATGCGCCATCATCGGCCAGACCGGCGCTTTGGCGCCCGCTGACGGCAGGCTCTACGCCGTGCGCGATGTAACCGCCACCGTCGATTCCATTCCCTTGATCACCGCCTCCATCCTCTCCAAGAAGCTTGCCGCCGGTCTTCAGACGCTGGTGCTCGACGTCAAGGTCGGCAACGGCGCCTTCATGGCTGAGCGCGATCAGGCGGAAATGCTGGCACGGTCGCTGGTCGAGGTGGCGAATGGCGCGGGCGTGAAGACGTCGGCGCTCATCACCGACATGAACGAGCCGCTCGCCGATAGCGCCGGCAACGTCGTGGAGATGCGCAACTGCCTGGATTTCCTGGCGGGCAGGAAAGGAAATACGCGGCTCGAGGCTGTCGTTCTTGCCTTCGCCGCCGAGATGCTGGAGAAATCGGGCATTGCCGCTTTGCCTGAGGAAGGCGAGGCAATGGCGCGCCGGGCCCTGTCGTCGGGGAAGGCGGCCGAGATTTTCTCGCGCATGGTATCCATGCTCGGCGGCCCGGCCGATCTGATCGAGAACCCGGACAGATACCTCGCTAGAGCGCCGGTCGAAAAGCCTGTTGCGGCCGCGCGGTCCGGCTGGCTTGCCGCCTGCGACGCCCGTGGCATCGGTGTCAGCGTCATCGATCTTGGCGGCGGACGGCGCCATCCCGCCGATCGGATCGATCACCGCGTCGGCTTCTCCGAACTGCTGCCGCTTGGCACCCGCGTGAATGCCGGCGAGCCGATCGCCCTCGTTCACGCCGCCGACGACGCCGCGGCGGAAAGGGCGGCCGCAGCACTTGCCGCGCACTACCGCATCACCGAGGACGCGCCGGCGCTGAACCCGATCATTTCAGGCCTTATCTGACACAGTCTATTGCTTGAGGCTGAGCGAGCCGTCAGCGACGGAATAGGAGGCGAGCTTCTTCAGGAAGCTCATGCCGACCAGCGTCGTCGTCAGCGCTTCGTCCTTGAGGACGAAGGCTTCAACGTCCCGGACCCGGATGCCGCCGATTTCGATCCGGTCGAGTGTCACTTGCGCGGCCTTGGTCTGGCCGTTCGCGGTGTTGACGCCATAGCGGAAATCGAGCTGGTTGGCGGTGAAGCCCATCCGGCGCGCCAGCGTCTCGTTGAGCGCGACATAGGTGGCGCCGGTATCGATCAGGCCTTGCACCGGCTTGCCGTTGATCTTGAAATTGCCGGTATAGTGGCCCTGCGCATCTGCCTGCAGGCGGATCACATTGCTGCCGGAAACGGGTGCGGGGGCGGCGGGCATGCCGCTTTCGCTCGAGATGTAATTGGCGGAAAGAGTGTCGGCGGGCTGTGGACCTGTGCCGGGGAAGAAGGACGGCACTTGTGTGGCGAGCACCGCGGCGATGCTGGCGAATATGATGGTACGCACGAGCATGAAACAGAAATCCTTCCTGTATAAACCTCGCTTCATGCGAGGCCCTCATGCTTTCAGACTGCTAAGCCTGAAGTGCTGATAAGTTGCTAATATCGGCACGAAAACGGCCCGGCGCGAACCGCCGGGCCGTAAAACTCTTTCGATTTGGTAAAGGAAGGCTGAAATTACTTGGTGCCGTACATGCGATCGCCGGCATCGCCGAGGCCGGGCACGATATAGCCCTTCTCGTTGAGATGGCTGTCGATCGCCGCGGTGAAGACGGGAACGTCGGGATGCGCTGCGCGGAAATTGCGGATGCCTTCGGGGGCGGCAAGCAGGCAGAGGAAGCGGATATTGTGGGCGCCGCGCTCCTTGAGCTTGTCGATCGCCGCGATCGAGGAGTTGCCGGTCGCCAGCATCGGGTCGACGACGATGATCAGCCGTTCAGCCACATCTTCCGGCGCCTTGAAGTAATATTCGACCGGCTGCAGCGTTTCGTGATCGCGATAGACGCCGATATGAGAGACGCGGGCGGACGGCACGAGATCGAGCATACCCTCGAGCAGGCCGTTGCCGGCGCGCAGGATGGAGGCGAAGACCAGCTTCTTGCCTTCCAGGATCGGCGACTCGATCGTCTGCAGCGGCGTCTCGATCGTTTCCATCGTCAGCTCGAGGTCGCGGGTGACCTCGTAACAGAGCAGCGTGGAGATTTCGCGCAGCAGGCGCCGGAAACTTCCCGTCGATGTCTCCTTGCGTCGCATGATGGTGAGCTTGTGCTGCACAAGCGGATGATCGATGACCGTGACGCCGTCCATGGGGAAGCCTTTCATTCTTTCTATCGAATGTTTCTTTCACGGAAATTGGCCCGACCGCAAGAGTGCAGCCGAATTTGCCCCGATCTTCCCCAACCTCCGGAGCCTTTCCCGGTCAGGAAAGACTCTCGCCTCAAAGGCGGGCGAGCAGCGCTTTCCGCGTCTGCGCGTCGACGAAGGCGGCTTCGATGGCGGTGCGCGTCATGGCGTCGATCTCCGCATTGTCGAAACCGAAAGCTTCAGCGGCAAGCGCATATTCCCGCTCGAGCGACGTATGGAAGAATGGCGGATCATCCGAGCTGATCGTCACCGGCACGCCCGCTTCCTTCAGCCGGCGCAGCGGATGCGAAGCGAAATCGGGATAGACCCTGAGCGCGATATTGGAGCCCGGGCAGACCTCGAGCACGGTGCCGAGATCGGCAAGCCGCTTCACCAGGTCGAGATCCTCGATGGCGCGCACGCCATGGCCGATGCGCGCGGGGCGCACCGCATCGAGCGCGTCGGCGACGCTGAAGGCGCCGCAGACCTCGCCGGCATGGATGGTCAATCCCAGGCCGGCATCGCGGGCGATATCGAAAGCTCTGCTATAATCGGCGACACGGCCCATGCGCTCTTCGCCGGCCAGGTTGAAGCCGGTGATCAGCGGGTTGCCGGCCTTTGCCGCATATTCGGCAGCACCGATCACGCTGTCCGGGCCGAAATGCCGTTCGCCGGTGACGATCAGCCGAGCCTCGATGCCGCTCTTCTCCTTTGCGCGCCGGATGCCTTCGCACACACCCGAGATATAGGCGTCGGCGCCGAGCCCGATGCGCTTGCCGTGATCGGGTGACACGATGAGTTCGCTGTAGATCGTGTTGATGGCGGCGAGTTCATCGAGATAGGTTTCGGTCAGAAGCGCATAGTCCTCCTCGGTCTTGTAGACTTCCGACACTTTGTCGTAACATTCGAGAAAACTTGCGAAATCATGCCAGACATAGGCGCCGTCGCGAAGCTGCTCACTCATGTCGATGCCGTATTTCCGCGCCTGCGCCTCGGTCAAAGCTGGCGGTGCCGCCCCCTCCAGATGGCAGTGCAGCTCGACCTTCTTCAAATGTGATGTCACAGAAAACTCCTTCCATGCGGCCCGGCCGGAATGCCGAGATGGCGCGCAATGCTTTCGCCGATATCGGCATAGCTGCGGCGCACCCCGATCGAACGCGACCGGATGCCGGGGCCATAGGCGATAACAGGCACGCGCTCGCGCGTATGGTCCGTGCCGCGCCAGGTCGGGTCACAGCCATGATCGGCGGTGAGCACGACGAGGTCGCCGGGCTTCAGCTTCTTGTGGACGTCGGGCAGGCGCGCATCGAAGGCTTCGAGGGCTGCGGCATAGCCCGGCACATCACGGCGATGGCCGTAATTCATGTCGAAATCGACGAAATTGGTGAAGACGAGATCGCCGTCGTTCGCCGCGTCGATCGCCGACAGCGACGCATCCATCAGCGCCTCGTTGCCTGTCGCCTTGATGACGCGCGAAATTCCCTGATGGGCGAAGATATCGCCGATCTTTCCGACCGCATGCACGTGCCGGCCGTGCTGGAGGAGTCTGTCGAGCAATGTCGGTTCCGGCGGCAGCACCGAGAAGTCGCGCCGGTTTCCGGTGCGCTGGAAGGTGGAAGCCGACTGGCCGATGAAGGGCCGGGCGATGACGCGGCCTATATTGTAGGGGTCGAGCAGCCCGCGGGCGATGTGGCAGAAGGCGAGCAGCCGATCGAGACCGAAATGCGCTTCGTGCGCGGCGACCTGGAAGACTGAATCCGAAGACGTATAACAGATCGGCTTGCCGGTGCGGATATGCTCTTCGCCGAGCCGGGCGATGATTTCGGTTCCTGATGCGTGGCAGTTGCCGAGAATGCCGGGCACATCGCCGTCTTGGCACAAGGCCTCTATCAGTTCCGGCGGGAAGGCGTCGCCCTCCGTCGGGAAATAACCCCAGTCGAAATTGACCGGGGTGCCCGCGATCTCCCAATGGCCCGAGGGCGTGTCCTTGCCGCGGGAAATTTCGTTGGCGGTCCCATAAACGCCGTAGACCTTCTCCGGAAGAGGCATGCCGGCCGGAAACTGACCGGAGGCCGCGCGCGCGATATGCATCAGCCCAAGCTCGGACATATTCGGCAGGCAAAGCGGTCCGCTGCGCAGCCCGGCGCGATCCCCGGCTCCGGCGGCGCAGAATTCGGCGATATGGCCGAGCGTATCGGCGCCTTCGTCGCCATAGGCGGCCGCATCCGGCGCGCCGCCGACGCCGAACGAATCGAGAACGAAAAGAAAGGCACGCGCCATTTTACCCCCGAAAGGACCGATCGCCGACCTCCGGGATATCGGAAGCGGTTGCGGCCCAGGCATATAATGCCGCGCCCGGCTTGGCAAATTCGAGATCGCGGAGGGGCGTCAGCAGTCGCCGCAGGGGATCGATTCGCCCTGCCGCTGGCGGTAGAAATAGCTGCGGCTGATGGTGATCGTGCGCATGCCATCCGGCATGAAATTCGGCGCGAACAGGAACATCGTATAGGGAATGCTGAGTTCGGTGCGGACGAGGAAGCTGTTGGCCGTCTTCATGTCGGCGGGTATGTCGCTGACCGCGGTGTTCTTGGCATACGGCGCGCTCCCGTCCTGCGCCCAGGACCAGAGCACCTTGGCATTGGCGCTGGCGTCGACGGTAACCCCGGTGATCTTCAGCGTCAGGGAGGTCGAATTGTATGGCACGAAGATCGAGGTTGCGACCGACCGCATCTCTGTGAGTGTGCTCTTCGTGATGGATTGCTGCTGGGTAACCAAGTCGGCGATCGAACCGGCGGCGCGGGTCGCGCGCTTGGAGACGCTGAGGCCGATCGTGATCTCGAAAGCGCCGATATAGAGCATGATGAGCACGGGAAAGAGGATCGCGAACTCGATCGCGCCGGCGCCCTTGCGCTCTCGGATCAGCCGCCGCGCCGTCAGTGCCAGTCGGGTGAACGGGTTGCGCAATGCCATTATGGATACTGCTCGTTCTGGAAGGCCGCGGTCGCGATAATCAGATATGTCGTCGGCATCGAACCGTCGGAGGGACGGATCGTCGTGATGTAAGGCCGGACCAAATCCGTGATGATTTCCCAGCGATAGTAGGCGCGCAGCATGTTGATCGTGCCGGCGCCGCCGGGCGAATATTTGATAGCGGCCGTGTTGAGGTCGGAATATCTGTCGGTGGAGAGCTTGGGGATTGTCGTCGGAATGGCCGAGAAAGTGGCGAAGGTCTGCACATCAAGATAGAGCTTGTTCGGCGTCGACGCCTCGGTCGCCGAGCAACTGATCAGAATCGAGATTTCGTCGCAGAAGGCCTGACGGAATTGCGTCTGCGTCATATCGGTGGTACGGCCGAGATTGTAGGTGATCTGCCCGGTCCGCATCCGCCGGCTCATCGTATCGACGGCATTGGAGACGAGTTCTTCGGCGGCAAAGGCGATGAAGGTTTCGAGGATCGCGAAGATCACGACGAAATAAGGAATGGCAAGCAGGGCGAATTCGATCGCCGCTGCGCCGTCGCGCGATCGGGCGGCAGCGCGAAACTGGGAGAAACGGAACGGCGCGAAGGCGCGCTCCCCATCCGTCTTCTGATCAACTACCGTCATTGCCTGGACCCGAGCGACATCTGCCTGCCACACTAGGGTGCCTTCGTTGATTTTCCGTTTCAGTCCGATACGACGATTTTAACGAATCGCAGAAGATCCGCGCCGAGTCGATCAGGGTGACGTGGTGCTGTCGGCCGCTTGCTGCGCGTGCTGCTCGCAGTTCGGCGTGCAGGACAGCACGGAGCGCTCTGTCTGCCGGTAGACGCGGACCGTGTTGCCCTCATCGATCGAAACCAGGATGCGCTCGTCGAGGATGGCATTGCCGTCGGCGTCCAGCAGAACGAGATTGGTGGTGCCGAAGCTGCGTCCTGTCAGCACGATCGTCTTGGCATCGGCCACGGTCGCGTCGGCGACCTTGGCATTGCCGACGATCACCTTGCTGACCGGGCGGTCGAGCTTCAACACGCGCGCGTGATCCATATAGACACGCAGCATATCATCGTCTGCGGCCGCGGAAATTCCCGAAACACCGAAAACGGCGATCATGCCGGCAAAGAAAACGGTTTTGCCGCTCGATGACATTTGGTCCTCTTTCATGATCACAGCGCAACAGGTGCATAGAATGGAAAAAAATGGTGAATGAAGCTTTAAGCTCCCTATGGTGTTTCGGGGTGAAGCAGGATGATCCGATTTGGCACGCGCTCCGGATGGCACACGTCTCAGTTGGATGCATCGCCTGTGCTATTTTTAGATGAAACCCGCCGTTAATCCAGGAATATCGTTAAATATTGAGAGAAATGAATAAGGTAATACTTACCCTGTAGCAGCCTCTTATTGTCTTCACATCTCGTTAACTCTTTTTCTTAAGCCGATGGAAACGCCCATTCATTAGATTGCGGTCATCCGATCAACGGCAACAGTTGGCGGACGTGCTGAACATCAACTGGAGTTAGGAGTAACCATGACCAAGCTTTTTAGCCGTTTTCTGAAGGACGAATCCGGCGCGACCGCAATCGAATACGGCCTGATCGCCGCTCTCATTTCCGTCGCGCTCATCACCGGCGCAACGAGCCTCGGTTCCAAGATCGGCAACACGTTCAACGGCCTGAGCACCAAGATGGACGGCGCCACTTCGGCTGCCAACTAAGCGAGGTGCCGCGAGGCGGCATCTTCCTGATTCTGGCCGGATCTGCTCCGGCTGGTCTGTCGAGCGGGCTCACGCGCTGCACAGCCGTGAGCCTTTTCGTATCTTACGACGATCGGGTATAGACATGATCGCAACTGGTGTCTTTGTCGTTCTGCCACTCTGCCTCGCCATGGCGGCTTTCTCGGACCTGTTCACCATGACGATTCCGAATCGCGTTTCCCTGATCCTTATCGTCTCGTTCCTGGTGCTGGCGCCGTTCTTGGGTTTTGGCCTTCAGGCGATCGGCATGCATCTTGCCGCTGCCGCTATCGTGCTTGCCGCTTGTTTTGCGCTTTTTGCATTCAACGTGATGGGCGGTGGAGACGCCAAGCTGTTGAGCGCCAGCGCACTCTGGTTCGGCCTGAACCAGTCGCTTACCCTGCTGATGGCCGACGTGGCGGCGGTCGGCGGTCTCATCACCTTGCTCATCCTGCTGGTGAGAACCCAGTCGAACACCATTCTTGCAATTGGCCTGCCGCTTCCGGACTCGGTGCTGGTCGCCAAGAAGATCCCTTACGGCATCGCGATCGCGATTGGTGGCTTCATGGCCTTTCCATCCTCGCCGATCTTCATCGCCGCGTTGGAAAGCCTGAAATAACGGCATTTTAAATGCCCGTTAACTTAAAATGTAAGCGTTCCATTAACCATAATTATACCAATTGCTGAGCATTCTGCAGGGCGAACATATCGTGCCTTGGGGAATGATCGATGAAACCGGCCCGCCTTATAATTCTCGCTGTCGCCGTGGTGGCAGCCGGCCTCGCCGGCCTCCTGGCAATGCGCATGGCCGGCAGCGGTGGTGTCGTCACCCAGGTGCAGTCGGTCATCGAGAAGGAACCCACCGTTAACGTTCTCGTCTCCAGCGGCAATCTGGCGGTTGGCCAAAGGCTGGAAGAGGGCTCGGTGCACTGGATGGCCTGGCCGCAGGGCGGCGTCGTCCCGGGCCTCATCACCGAAATCGAAAAGCCGGATGCGATCAAGGATCTGCAGGGCGCCGTCGTGCGCCTGCCGATCTTCGAAGGTGAGCCGATCCGGCCGGAAAAGGTCGCCGATTCCAGCAGCCGTATCCTGTCATCGCTGTTGCCGGCCGGCAAACGCGCCGTTGCGACCGAGATCTCCGTGGCAACGGGCGCCGGCGGCTTCATCCTGCCGAACGACCGCGTCGACGTCATCATGGTCCGCAAGGGCACCGAGGCAAACAAGCTCATCACCGAGACGGTGCTGAGCAATGTCCGTGTTCTCGCCATCGACCAGCAGATCCAGGAAAAGGACGATGGTTCCAAGGCAGTTGTGGGAACGACCGCGACGCTCGAGCTGACGCCCGACCAGACCAAGGTTCTCGCCGTCGCTCAACAGATGGCCGACCGGCTGTCGCTTGCGTTGCGCTCGGTCGCCGATGCCCAGGAGCAGGATACCAGCGCCGCCGATTATCTGCTGAGCGGCGACAACGGCAGTGCGATCATTCAGGTCATCAAGTCGGGATCCATCGTAACGGATGCCGGCGCAGCGCCGAAGCCGGAATAAAAGGACGTGCAAATGGGCAATTCAACGCGGCGCGCCAAGCTTCTCCTGATAGGCAGCCTTTCGCTTGCGATCAGTGTCACCGGCATGGCGCCAGCCACTTTCGGGCCGCTTCTCGCCGTCGATGAGGCGCGTGCCGATTCCGGAAACCTTATCCGCATCGCGCAGACCGGCCCCGACGCCCACCGTCGGCTGAAGCTCGGGCTGAACAAGGCTGTGGTCGTCGATCTGCCGGAGGATGCGCACGATATTCTTGTATCCGATCCGAGCATGGCCGATGCCGTGACACGGACGTCGCGGCGCATCTACCTGTTCGGCAAGAAGGTCGGTCAGACGAATATATTTGTCTTTGGCGCCGGCGGGCAGGAGATCATCAACCTCGATATCGAGATCGAACGCGACGTCTCCGGTCTCGAAGCCAATCTCCGCCGCTTCATTCCCGACTCCAATATCAACGTCGAAATCGTCTCCGACAACATCGTCCTGACCGGCACCGTGCGCACCCCGCAGGATGCCACGCAGGCCGCCGATCTCGCCCAGGTATTCCTGAAGGGCGGCGAGGCGACGACGAGAACAGAGACAGCGTCCGGCACCGGCGGCGACAGCGCGGTGGCGCTCTTTGCCGAAGGCCGGCAGACCTCCCAGGTCGTCAATCTGCTGAAGATCGAGGGTGAGGACCAGGTCACCCTCAAGGTGACGATCGCCGAGGTCCGTCGTGAGGTGCTGAAGCAGCTCGGCTTCGACAACCTGATATCCAATTCTTCCGGCATGACGGTCGCCCAGCTCGGCACTCCTAGCGCCGACAGCGCGACGGCGACGGTCGGCGGCGGCCTGGCGGCTCTCTTCAAGAGCTCGATCGGCAAATACGATATCTCCACCTATCTCAACGCGCTGGAACAGGCCAAGGTGGTCAGGACCCTGGCCGAGCCGACATTGACGGCGATCTCGGGCCAGGCGGCGACATTCAATTCCGGCGGCCAGCAGCTCTATTCGACGACCGACAATGACGGCAACGTCACTGTCGTTCCCTTCAATTACGGTATCAACCTCGCCTTCAAGCCGGTTGTTCTGTCGTCGGGGCGTATCAGCCTGGAGATCAAGACCAACGTCTCCGAGCCGGTGGCCGGTAGCGGCAACGCCACCTACCAGCGCCGTTCGGCAGAGACCTCGGTGGAGCTGCCCTCGGGCGGCTCGATCGCACTCGCCGGCCTCATCCGCGACAATGTCTCCCAGACGATGGGCGGCACGCCCGGCGTCTCGAAGATTCCGCTGCTCGGAACGCTGTTCCGTCAGAAGGGCTTTGAACGTCAGGAAACCGAGCTCGTCATCATCGCGACGCCCTATCTGGTGCGTCCGGTGGCGCGCAACCAGCTGAACCGGCCGGATGACAATTTCAGCCCCGAGAATGACGGTGCGACCTTCTTCCTCAACCGTGTCAACAAGGTCTATGGCCGCCGCGAGGCACCCGTCGCGGATGCACAGTTCCACGGCTCGATCGGGTTTATCTACAAATGAGTGGAGAGGCATCGGCAGCAATGGCACAGAACAGAGATCAGGCGATGGCCTTCATGAATTGGACGACACCCCGGCTCGCAATCTCCAAGGCGCTCTTCGTCACGGCCGCCGTTTCAGTGGCGGTCCTTTCCGGATGCGCCGGTCCGCACGACCAGCTGACGACCGGCGGCATCCCGGATGATTACCGTGCCCGTCACCCGATCATCGTCACCGAGGCCGAGCAGACGGTGGATATTCCGGTTGCTTCCACCGATCGGCGCCTGACCATCGCCCAGCGCGACCTCATCCGCGGCTTTGCCGCAAACTATGTCTCCCGCGCCTCCGGCCCGGTCTACGTCTTGTCGCCGGAAGGTTCGCCGAATTCGGCGGCGGCCCATCAGCTGCGCAATCAGGTCCGTGCGGAGCTGGCGTCGAGAGGGATCGCGAGCTCGAAAATCATCAATACCTCCTACGCCGCCGCCGGTGCCGGCGATGCGGCACCAATCCGCCTGAGCTTCACCGGCACGACCGCGATCACCACGCAGTGCGGTCAGTGGCCGAAGGACATCTCGAACGATTTCGCCAATCAGAATTACTATAATTTCGGCTGCGCCACACAGAACAACCTCGCCGCCCAGGTCGCCAATCCGGAGGATCTGGTGGCGCCTCGCGGCATGACGCCGATCGACGCGCAGCGGCGCAACAACGCGATCCAGGAATACCGAACGACGACAACGACGATCGAAGATGTCGCCGGCAGCGACAGCAGCTTCTGAGGCGAGACGGGACGATGAGCGCCATCGAATACGAGATCAAGAATCCCAGCGAGCTTCGTCATGCCGAAGAGGCGGTGCGCATGGCGGATCTGGAGGCCATGCGGCCGCTGCCGCGCATCTCGGTTCACGCCTTCTGCGAGAGCGAGACCCTGCAGAATGTCATGGAGCGTTGCGCCAATGATCGGCGCATGGCGAAGGTCAGCCTGCGCATCACCAGCGGCGGTATCGCCGCTGCCGCCAATATGTTTTCCGGTGCGCCGACGCCGAACCTCATCATCCTCGAAACCAAGGCGAATGTCGGAAGCCTGCTTGCCGAACTCGCTCCGCTCGCCGCGGTCTGCGATCCGACCACCAAGGTCGTCATCGTCGGCTACTACAACGACATCGGACTGTATCGCGAGCTGATCCGCAACGGAATTTCCGAATATATGGTCCAGCCCGTCGCCATGCCCGACATCCTTGCGGCGATGGCCTCGATCTTCGTCGATCCGGAAGCCGAGCCGCTCGGCCGCAGCATCGCCTTCATCGGTTCGAAGGGCGGTGTTGGCGCCTCGACCATCGCCCATAATTGCGCGTTCGGCATCTCCAATCTCTTCTCCACCGAGACGATTCTTGCCGACCTCGACCTGCCCTATGGCACGGCGAATATCGACTTCGACCAGGATCCGGCCCAGGGCATCGCCGAAGCGGTCTTCGCGCCCGATCGTCTCGACGAAGTCTTCCTCGACCGCCTGCTGACGAAATGTTCCGAGCATCTGTCGCTGCTCGCCGCCCCCTCGCTGCTCGACCGCGCCTATGATTTCGACGGCCAGGCTTTCCAGCCGGTGCTCGACGTCTTGCAGCGCAGCGCCCCGGTCACCGTGCTCGACGTTCCGCATGCATGGTCGGAATGGACCCGCTCGGTGCTGGCGAGCGTCGACGAGGTGGTCATCGCGGCGGTTCCCGATCTTGCCAACCTGCGCAACACCAAAAACATGCTGGATGCGCTGCGCAAGATGCGGCCGAATGACAAGCCGCCGCATCTCATCCTCAATCAGGTCGGCATGCCGAAACGTCCCGAGATATCGCCGTCGGATTTCTGTGAGCCGCTGGAGATCGATCCGATCGCGATCATCCCCTTCGACATCAACCTCTTCGGCAACGCCGCCAACAGCGGCCGGATGATCTCGGAAGTCGATCCCCGGTCGCCGACGGCGGAAACCTTTTCGCAGATATCGCACATAGTCACCGGTCGAGCGGCGATCAGGAAGGCGAAGAAGGGCGGCCTGCTTGGCCTCCTGAAGCGCAAGTAGACGAATAGAAAGAAGAAGCGGCATGTTTGGAAAACGCGGAAACGAAGGTTTCGGAAAGGCTGGAGGTGCGATCGCTTCTCCGCCGCCGGCTCCGGCCGCGCCCGCGCCCGTGGCTTCCTCTCCCTCCATTCTGGTCGAACCCGCGCGCGAGAACCAGCGCCAGCAGGTAGCGCCGCCGCCGATGCAGGCGCCGCAGCGCAAGCGGCCGGTCCGCACCGACGAATATTACGACACCAAACAGCAGGTCTTTTCTGCACTGATCGACACGATCGATCTCTCGCAGCTTTCCAAGCTTGACGGCGAAAGCGCGCGTGAGGAAATCCGCGACATCGTCAACGACATCATCACCATCAAGAATTTCGCGATGTCGATCTCCGAGCAGGAGGAACTGCTCGAAGATATCTGCAACGACGTCCTCGGCTATGGCCCGCTGGAGCCGCTGCTGGCGCGCGACGACATCGCCGACATCATGGTCAACGGCGCCGGCCAGACCTTCATCGAAGTCGGCGGCAAGACGATCGAATCGGAAATCCGGTTTCGCGACAACGCGCAGCTTCTCTCCATCTGCCAGCGCATTGTCAGCCAGGTCGGCCGGCGCGTCGATGAATCGAGCCCGATCTGCGACGCACGCCTGCCCGATGGCTCGCGCGTCAACGTCATCGCGCCGCCGCTGTCGATCGACGGGCCGGCGCTCACCATCCGCAAATTCAAGAAGGACAAGCTGACGCTCGATCAGCTCGTCCGTTTCGGCGCGATCACGCCGGAAGGCGCGACCGTGCTGCAGATCATCGGGCGGGTGCGCTGCAACGTCATCATCTCAGGCGGCACGGGTTCGGGTAAAACGACCCTCCTGAACTGCCTGACCAACTATATCGACCGCGACGAACGCGTCATCACCTGCGAGGACACGGCCGAACTGCAGCTGCAGCAGCCGCATGTCGTGCGTCTGGAAACGCGCCCGCCGAATATCGAAGGCGAGGGCGAGATCACCATGCGCGATCTCGTCAAGAACTGCCTGCGTATGCGTCCCGAGCGCATCATCGTCGGCGAAGTGCGCGGACCCGAGGTTTTCGACCTGTTGCAGGCGATGAACACCGGCCACGACGGCTCGATGGGCACGATCCACGCCAACACCCCGCGCGAATGCCTGAGCCGTATCGAATCGATGATCGCAATGGGTGGCTTCACGCTGCCGGCAAAAACGGTGCGCGAGATCATCTCCACCTCGGTTGACGTCATCATCCAGGCGGCGCGCCTGCGCGACGGTTCCCGCCGCATCACCCAAATTACCGAGGTGATCGGGATGGAAGGCGACGTCATCATCACCCAGGATCTGATGCGCTACGAGATCGAAGGCGAAGACGCGGGCGGCCGATTGATCGGCCGGCACATGTCGACCGGCGTCGGCAAACCGCATTTCTGGGATCGGGCGCGTTATTTCAACGAGGAAAAGCGCCTGGCCGCCGCCCTCGACGCGATGGAAGCGAAAACCAAGGATTAGGCTGATGTTCGGGTTCGATCCGATAGTCCTGGCAATCGTCGTCCTCGCCGCAGTTTCAGCGGCGGCGGTCGCCTATGCCCTGATGTTTTCCCGGATCGAGGCCGACAAGAAATCGGCAAGCCGCATCAATCGTGTGAAATCGGCAGAGGTCGACCGGGTCAAGGTCAAGGCTGCCCGCGACCGCGTGCAGGAACTGTCGAAGCGGCGCAAATCGGTGCAGGACAATCTGAAGGATCTGGAAAAGCGCCAGCACGAAAAAACCCGCAAGACCCTGTCGATGAAATCCCGCCTGTTACAGGCCGGCCTGCCGATCAGTGTGGGGAAATTCTATCTCATCAGTGCCGTCTTCGCTTCGGTGCTGCTGTTCGTCGCCTTCGTCGTCGGCGCATCATGGATGGTCATGATCGGCATTGCCGTCGTCGCCGGTCTCGGCCTGCCGCGCTGGGTTCTCGGCTTCCTGATCAAGCGCCGCCAGAACAAATTCCTCAACGAGCTCCCCAATGCGCTCGATGTCATCACCCGCTCGATCAAGTCAGGCCTGCCGCTCAATGATGCAATCCGGCTCATCGGAACCGAAGGCACCGAGCCGGTCAAGAGCGAGTTCCGGCGGGTCATAGAGGCGCAGCAAGTGGGCCTCAGCATTCCCGACGCCTGTGCCCGCATGACGCTCCACATGCCGCTCCAGGAAGTCAACTTCTTCGCGATCGTCATCGCCATCCAGTCGCAGGCGGGCGGCAATCTGTCGGAAGCGATCGGCAATCTCTCCAAGGTGCTGCGCGAGCGCCGCAAGATGAAGGCCAAGGTGTCGGCGCTGTCGATGGAAGCCAAGGCATCGGCCGTCATCATCGGCGCGCTGCCCTTCATCGTCGCGACCCTCGTCTACCTGACTTCGCCGAACTACATGATGATCCTTTTCACCGACCCGCGCGGCCATCTCATCATGGGTATCTCGGCGGTCTGGATGTCGATCGGCATCTTCGTCATGCGCAACATGGTCAATTTTGACATCTAGCGGAAGGAAGCACCATGTCGCAGGACCTCGCCGCAACACTGACCAATCCGGGCATGCTGATCGCCGTCTTCGTCGCGATCGCCGTCTTCGCCACTTTCTACACGATCGCCATCCCGTTTTTCGAGCGCGGTGATCTAACCAAGCGCATGAAGGCCGTTTCGACCGAGCGCGAGCAGATCCGCGCCCGCGAACGCGCTCGCATGAATGCCGACCCGGGCGCCGGCAAGGCGTCGCTCCGCAGCCAGAACAACCGCTCGGTCCGCCAGATCGTCGAGCGGTTCAACCTGCGCCAGGCGCTCGTCGACGAAAATACGGTCAACAAGCTCCGCGCCGCCGGTTTCCGCTCGGAAAATGCGTTGAATACCTTCCTCGTCGCGCGCTTCCTGCTGCCCTTCCTCTTTCTGGCGCTTGCCGCCTTCTGGGTCTTCGGCCTCGGCAACCTTGCCGAAAGGGGCATGCCCATCCGCCTCTTTGCCGTCATCGGCATCGGTTATGTCGGCTTCTACGCGCCCAACATCTATATCTCCAACCGCATGGGCAAGCGTCAGCATTCGATCAAGCGCGCCTGGCCGGATGCACTGGACCTGATGCTGATCTGCGTCGAATCCGGCATTTCGATCGAGGCGGCGATGCGTCGCGTGTCGGAGGAGCTTGGCGAGCAGTCGCCGCCGCTTGCCGAGGAGATGGTCCTGACGACGGCAGAGCTTTCCTTCCTGCCGGATCGCCGGGTGGCGCTCGAAAACCTTGCCATGCGCACCCAGATCGAACTGGTGCGCTCGGTGACTCAGGCACTGATCCAGGCCGATCGCTACGGCACGCCGGTCGCCCAGGCGCTGCGCGTTCTCGCTCAGGAAGGGCGCGACGAGCGCATGAACGAAGCGGAAAAGAAGGCGGCCGCCCTGCCGCCGAAACTGACAGTGCCGATGATCCTGTTCTTCCTGCCGGTGCTGATTGCCGTTATCCTCGGTCCGGCGGGAATCCAGGTGGCGGACAAGTTCTGACGGTTTCCAAGCCGCCAAACCTTGCGTGACGGGCGCCTGCACAGCTGGTAAATGAGGTCGACGGCCATCGGGCGGGCGCTTGCACCTGCCCCGGCGCTCGCTCATTCCCGGAGAAAGCTTTCGATGTCTTCGATTGGAATTTTCATCAGCATCATGGCAGCCCTGGCAGTCGGCGCGGTGAGCCCCGGCCCAAGCTTCGTCGTCGTCTCGAGGATCGCCATTTCGCGGTCAAGGCTCGATGGCCTTGCGGCCGCGCTCGGCATGGGGGGCGGTGGCGTCGTTTTTGCCGCGCTGGCGCTCGCCGGACTGACGGCGCTGCTGTCGCAGTTTGAATGGCTCTATCTGCTGCTCAAAGTCGCGGGCGGCGCCTATCTTCTCTATATCGCCGTCAATATCTGGAGAGGCGCTGCGCAGCCGCTCGCGGTGTGCGACACCGTCAACGGCCGCCGCGCGCCGATGCGCAGCTTCACGACTGCGTTGCTGACCCAACTCAGCAACCCGAAGACGATCATCGTCTATGCCAGTCTGTTTGCCGCGCTTCTTCCGAGGACGGTCCCACTCGACCTGATCATTGCCCTGCCGCTCGGCGTCTTTGCAGTGGAGGCGGGATGGTACTCGATCGTGGCGCTGGCTTTTTCCGCTCGCCGTCCGCGGCGCTTCTATCTGGCTGCGAAGAGCTGGATCGACCGGGCCGCCGGTGCCGTCATGGGCGGCCTCGGCCTCCGTCTCATACTTTCGGGTCTCAGCGCCCGTTAAATCATTACCCGGAGGCCGTCTTCGGCGTTAATGCCCGTCAATTGGTATTGCTGTCGCCCGCTGCTGCCGGCGCTTTGTCCTTGGCGGCGAGTTTCTGCCAGGAATTCTGCTGCGACAGCATACCTCTGAGATAGGCGACATTGGCATCGGCCTGCTGCGGCGAAAGCTCGCGCCGCGCGATCTGCTCGGCTTCCGCAAAACGTCCCTGCAGGCCGACGACGAGCGCCAGGTTCTGCCTGACGCGGCTGTCGGCGTTTGGTTGGCCGGCGGCGGAGCGCAGATAGGTTTCAGCTGTGCGCAGATCGCCGGTCAGCACGTAGGACATTCCGAGATTGGACAGGATGGACGGCTCGTTCGGCTGGATATCGAGCGCGTCGCGATAACGTTGCCTGGCCTCGCTTGCCCGGCCCATCTGATCAAGGATCGCGCCTTGGGCCGAGACCAGCTTCCAGTCCGGACGATCCGGGGTCTGGGCCCGGCCGATCGTGTCGAGCGCCTGCTGGAACTGCCCGGCTGCCGCTTGTGCCTTGCCATAGGCGGCCAGCACGTTTCGGTCGCCCGGATTGGCGATCGCCACCTGCTGCATGACGGCGAGAGCCTGCGCGTCGCGGCCGTTCATGCGGAGCAGATTGGCATAGCTGACGCCGGTAACGGGATCACGCGGGTTCTTTTCATAAGCCTGGCCGAGCCGGTCCGTCGCCGAGCGCAGCTCGGTCGCGTCCATCTCTTCGACTGGCTTGGTAAGTTTCGGCACCGAACCTGTCGTCATCCGGTCCTTGGTCGTCGTCGAGCAGCCCGCCAGTGCAAGGACGATCAGCGACGCCGCGACGCCCTGCAGGAAGCGATTGGTAGATTTGGTGGTGAGCGAGGCAGGCATGACGCGTTCCTGATTCCGAAATCGGCGCCTCACCTCGAACGCGGGACAGGGAAAGGTTTGACGCAATCTTCGCTCCAGCAATAGTCTGTTAACCCTAACAGACCGTTAAGGAGTGATTCCTGACGACCGCCGAAGGACAATCATGGCCCCCTACCAGTTCATCGAAAGACCGACCCCCTTCAACACGAAGGGCGGTTCGACGCTGCCGATCTTTGCCGTCACGCCCGCCCATATCGAGACCGGCACGATCGATCCGATCGCCCTCGACTGGGCGAAAAAGGCAGGATACAAGGCCGAGAGCGGATCGCTGCTGCTGATCCCGACCGCCGAAGGCCATCTCGGCGGCGCGCTTTTCGGCCTCGGCACCAATCCATCCGAACAGCCTTATATCACCGGCAGGCTCGCGCTTGCGCTGCCGGCCGGCGACTGGCACATCGAGACCGCGCCGCTGACGGCAAATCGCCTGGCCCTCGGCTTCGGGCTCGGCAGCTACCGTTTCGACCGCTACAAATCGGAAAAATCTGCCGCCGCGACAATGCTCATTCCAAGCGATGCCGACGGCGCCGACATCAAGCGCCAGCTCGCCGGCGTCTTCCTCGCCCGCGATCTGATCAATACGCCGACGAACGACATGGGGCCGGACCAGCTCGAGGCGGCTTTCCGCGGTCTCGCCCAGCATTATAAGGCGGAAATGTCGGTGATCACAGGTGACGAACTGCTTGAGCAAAATTTCCCGCTCGTCCATACCGTCGGCCGCGCCAGCGCCGATGCACCGCGCCTTCTCGAACTGCGCTGGGGCAAGAAGGGCCATCGCAAGGTGACGCTCGTCGGCAAGGGCGTCTGCTTCGATACCGGCGGCCTCGACATCAAGCCGGCCGCCTCGATGCTGCTGATGAAGAAGGATATGGGCGGCGCCGCCAATGTCATGGGGCTCGCCCTGATGATCATGGACGCCAAGCTGAAGGTCGATCTGCGTGTCATCGTTCCGGTCGTCGAAAACGCAATCTCCTCCAACGCCTTCCGCCCAGGGGACATTTATCGCAGCCGCAAAGGCCTCACCGTCCAGATCGACAATACCGACGCCGAAGGCCGCCTGATCCTGGCCGATGCGCTGGCCTATGCCGACGAGGAGGAGCCCGAGCTCCTGATTGACATGGCGACGCTGACCGGTGCCGCTCGCGTTGCGCTGGGCCCGGATCTTCCGCCCTTCTTCACCGACGACGCCAATCTGGCGCATGACCTGACCGAAGCGAGCCTGGAAACGGACGATCCGATCTGGCGCCTGCCGCTCTACCCCGGTTACGAAAAGGACATCCGCGCCAAATTCGCCGATCTCACCAACGCGCCGGCCGGCGGCATGGCGGGAGCGATCACCGCAGCGCTTTTCCTCAAGCGTTTCGTCAGCAAGGCGAAGAGCTGGGCGCATTTCGACATTTACGGTTGGGCCCAGTCTGAACGGCCGCATTCGCCGGGTGGCGGCGAAGCCCAGGCGATCCGCGCGCTGTTTCATCATATCCGCACGGGCTTGCGCTAGAGCATGATGCCGAAAAGTGTACGCGGTTTTCGGACGACATCATGCTCTAACTCTTTAATTTAGAACAGGATTTATCCTGTTCTAAGGCACGCCGGCCGAACCGCGCCGGCGGTGGGGCGGAGGGCGATCGTTAAAATTTTATTCACCCTGCCGGACGGCAATTGCCGGCGGCCCTTGCATGTCCATGGCAACTGCCGGAAAATGAAACGCTAGCGTAACGATTTTCCGGAGGGGCCGTGCCGATCGAACTGACCGCCTCGCAGGCGCTGGGACTCTGGCATGGCGTGGCGCTCGATCAGGTGCGCCTTGACGATCGCGATTTGACGTTGCGACAGATGGCGATCCTGCTGCATATTTATCTGGTGCCGCCGCCCCACACCGTGCGCGGGCTTGCCGCCACGCTCGGTGTCACCAAGCCGGTCATTACCCGCGCCCTGGACACGATGGGCGAGATGGGCCTGGTCGATCGTGTGCGGGACAATGCCGATCGGCGCAACGTCATCATCAAGCGCACCGTCGGCGGGGCGCTTTACCTGGAAAAGCTTGGCGATCTCGTCCGTGATCAGGGTCGGCGCCTGCCGATCTGAAGGGCGATCTAAAAGGAATGGGAATGACGATGTTCGACCGCCGCCTGCATGCCTATAGGCCCGATCTCGCGGAAGCAGACCTCGAAGGCAAGGTGGAGGCGTCGCGCTTCGTGCAAGGCACGCCGGCACGCGTCGCCGTTCCCGTCATTGGCTTGCGTCCTCAGCCAGAGCTTGCGCGCGGCATCGATACGGAACTGCTTCTTGGCGAGCAGGTGACGGTTTTCGATCGCGCCGATGGCTGGTGCTGGGTGAAAGCCGCATCGGACGGTTATGTCGGCTATCTCCCTGCAGACGCGCTCTCGCAAATTGATCCGGTACCGACCCACATCGTCACCGTGCCGCGCACCTTCCTCTACCCGGAGCCCGAGCTGCGCAAACCGCACCTGACGACGCTCTCGATGGGAAGCCGCGTTCACGTCGCCAGCGAGGCGGAAGTGCGAGGCAATCATTATGTCGTGCTCGCGGATGGAACCACGATCTTTGCCAGGCACGTCCGGCCGATCGGTGCTCTCGACGGTGCCGATTATGTCGAGATTGCCGGCCGATTGCTGGAGACGCCCTATCTCTGGGGCGGACGTTCCGGTCTTGGCATCGATTGCTCCGGCCTCGTCCAGCTTGCGATGCTGATGACCGGCCGACAGGCGCCGCGTGATGCCGACATGCAGGCAGCCGGCCTCGGCGAAGCGATCGACCGTTCTGAAATCCGTCGCGGCGATCTGGTATTCTGGAAGGGCCATGTGGCGATTTTCGAGGATCCGCAGACCATCCTTCATGCCAATGGTCACAGCATGACGGTGGCGCGGGAGAATTTCGAGGCTGCCGTCGCGCGCATCGGCTCGCTCTATCAACAGCCGACCGGCTATCGCCGCCCATTCAAGTGACCGGCGGCCGCGGCCAGGCGCTCACGCCGCCCGTCCAATCTTCGAAGGCTTTCGACAGCCTGAGGACCCGCATGTCGTCGAAGCGTGGCCCGACGATCTGCAGGCCGATCGGCATGCCCGACCGAGAGAAGCCGCAATTGATCGAGGCGGCCGGCTGTTCCGACATGTTCCATGGCACGGTGAAGGCGATATGTTCGAACGGCCTTGCCGGATCGTTGGTCGGCGATGCCCATTCGGCCGGATAGGAAATGATCGGGTTGGTCGGCGAGAGCAGCGCGTCGATCGTCGTGAACAGCCGTCCGCAGCTCCGGCGCATTTCGATCGTCTGGTTGAAGCCTCTGACCGCATCGACGCCGCTGACTTCGGCGCCGGCCTTTGCCCAATCGCCTATATAGGGCAGGATACTGTCGCGCCGCTCTTCATCCAGGCCAGCGATATCGCTCCACAGGCGGGCGCGCCAGAAACTGTCGAGCCCGTCAAGCATGGCGCGCGTCAGCACCGGCTGGACGGATAGGATGGTGGCGCCGGCCTTCTCGAAGCTTCTTGCCGCCGCTTCGACCGCGTCCCTGATTTCGTCATCCACCGCAAGCCCGCAGCCGGCATCGAGCATCAGACCGATCTTCATGCCTGACATGTCGATTCCGAGATCCATCCAGTCGAAATCGTTCGGCGGCAGGCTGGTGCCGTCGCGCCAGTCCGGCCGTGACAGCGTCGCCATGGAAAAGGCCGCATCTTCGACCCTGCGCGTCATCGGGCCGAGGCAGCGCCCGACATAATAGGGATCGGCCGGGATGCGCCCGTGGCTCGGCTTGAAGCCGAAAATGCCGGTCCAGCCGGCGGGCAGGCGCACCGAGCCGCCGATATCCGTGCCGATATGCAGCGGCCCGTAGCCGGCCGCCGCCGCGCCGGCAGCCCCGGCGCTCGATCCGCCGGGATTCTGTGTGATGTTCCAGGGATTGCGGCTGAGAGCATGGAAGCTCGAAAGGCCGGAGGAAAGCATGCCGTAATCGGGGCAGGTGGTCTTGGCGAAGATCACCGCGCCATCTTCGCGCAGCCGGGCGGCGGCCGGCGCGTCGGCTTCCGCCGGTTTCAGCTCCACCGCCTTGGTCCCGAACGGCACCGGCTGGCCTTTCGTGGCGATCAATTCCTTCAGCGTCACCGGAATACCGTCGAGCGCGCCGAGCGGCCGTCCCTTCGCCCACCGCGCCGCCGATGCTTTCGCCTGCGCCCGCGCCGCCTCCGGATCGTAGAGGTAGAGCGCTGAAATCGACGGCTCCCAGGCGGCGATATGATCTTCCAGGGCGAGCCAGTAGTCGAGCGGCGAAAGGCTTTTATCGGCGAAGCGCCGTCTGAGCGCGCGGATAGTAAGGTCGGTTTCGGCCATGGTGTGGGCCTTCGGCGTTTCGTTTTGGCGGGACATCAGCGGCTTGCCTCGCGTGGATCGAGAAGATCGCGCAAGCCGTCGCCGAGCATGTTGAAGCCGAGCACAGCAAGCGCGATGGCAAGGCCGGGCAGCACCGCCAGCCAGGGCGCCAACGCCAAGTAGGTTTGCGCATCGGCGAGCATCCGGCCCCATGTCGGCGCTGGCGGCGCCATGCCGAGCCCGAGAAAGCTGAGACCGGCCTCGGTCAGGATCGCCAGCCCGAGCTGGATCGCCCCATGCATGATGATCTGGCTGATGATATTCGGCAGCACATGGCGCAGCGAAATGGTCAGGCGCGTATTGCCGATCGCGCGTGCCGCCGTCACATAATCGCGGCTCCATGCCTGCAGCGAAGTCGCCAGCGTCACCCGCGCAAAGACCGGGATCATAAAGACGGCGATTGCCGCGATCGCGGTAAACCGGCCCGGACCGAGAAAGGCGCCGAGCATCATGGCCGACAAGATCGGCGGCAAGGCAAAGATAACGTCGCAGATGCGCATCAGCAGCGCTTCGAACGGGCCGCGGATTGCTGCCGCCGAAACGCCGGCGATCGAACCTAGCGTCCCGCCGATCGCAACCGCGCTGATGGCGATCGACAGCGAATTCCAGCATCCCGCCATCAGCATCGACAGCACGTCGCGGCCGAACTGGTCGGTGCCGAGCAGGCCGAAGGCAAGCGGCGGCTGCAGTTTGTGGACGATCTGCATCTTTTCAGGCGGCAGCGGCGTCCAGACGAGCGACAGCAGCGCAACGGCGATCAGCAGCCCGACGATGACGGCGCCCGCGATCAAGTTCCTTTGCCGGCTAAGTCTGAAAGGGCGGCGGCCACTTGACGTGGCAATGGCTGCGATCGGCATCATGGTCAGGCCGCCTTTCTTATCCTGGGATCGATCGCCAGGCAGCAGAGATCGACGATGAAATTCACCACGATGACGAGGGCGGCGAAGAACAGCACGACATCCTGCATCACGATGATGTCGCGCTGGGAAAGCGCCTGCAGGGCAAGCCGCCCGAGGCCGGGCAGGTTGAAGACGTTTTCCACCAGCACTGCGCCGGCGACCAAAAAGGTGAACTGCAGCCCGATCATGGTGAGGATCGGGATCAGCGCGTTCGGCACGACGTGCCGCCACAACACGGCGCTTCGCGAAAGCCCTTTGGCCACCGCGGTGCGCGCAAAATCCTCATGCATCGTCTCGAGCACGGCCGAACGCGCCACCCGCGTCAACACGCCCGCCTGCGGCATCGCCAGCGCGAATGCCGGCAGAACAAGCGCCTGCAACGCCGGCAGCAGACCGGCGCCCCAGCCCGGGAAACCGCCGGCCGGCATCAGTCTGAGCATGGTCGAAAACAGAATGATCAGCAGCAGGGCCACCCAGAAAGCGGGCATTGCGATGCTGATCTGTGAAAACAGCGCTGCGGCGATATCGAAGACACGACCGCGGCGCGAAGCGGCCAGCACCCCAAGCGGCAGGGCGATCGCCACCGAAAGTGCGATCGCCATCAGCGCCAGCGGCAGCGTCACCGCCAGCCGCTCGACGATCAATCCCTTGACCGGGACACCATAGGTGTAGGATCGGCCGAGATCCCCTGACAGCACGCCGGCCAGCCATTGCCCGTAACGCAGGACGAGCGGCTGGTCGAGGCCGAGATCGTGCCGCAGCGCCGCTAAGGTCTCCGGACTTGCCGACGTGCCGAGCAGGATCGAGGCGGGATCGCCGGGCAGCAGATCCATGACGAGGAAGATCAGCAGCGAGACAATGACGAGGGTGATGACAAGGCCGGCGAAGCGGCGGGCAAGAAGGGCGATCATGGGTGCCACGCTTTCGGGGTGGCTTTTAGGGGTCCGTGGTGGCCATCCCATAAAGCTTGCGAGGTGACGCGTTCGTTACCCCACCCACCCTCATTCCTGTGCTCGTCACAGGAATCCAGCCACGGCGCGTCGGCGCGGTGAATGAATATTGTCCAAAGAAGAGAGTCTTCTGCGCCCAAGGACTTGGGCGCGCTGGATTCCTGTGACAAGCACAGGAATGAGGAATGGAGAGGGCGGTGCCTGATATTAAACGGTTCGCTACGCGACTTCCCTTCGCTCATCTTCACGCCTCACGCATCCAATGATGCCTCACTCCTCCCAGGAAACCCCGGACAGCACATTGGAAGGAATCGGCTCGTTCTCCCACAGCCCCTTCAGCTTCCTGTCCCAGACACCGAGTTTCGGCATGACGAAGAGGTAGAGCGCCGGTACGTCCTCGGCGAGGATCTTCTGTGCTTGCGCATAGATCGCGTTCTGCGCGGCGGGATCGGTCGTCTCCTGGACCTTCTTCATCAGTGCGTTGAAAGCAGGGTTCTTGTAATTGAAATAATAGGGATCGCGCGCGTAGATGTCGATGTCGAGCGGCTCGGCATGGGCGACGATCGTCATGTCGAAGTTGCGGTCCTTCATGATGTCCTGGACCCATTTCGCCGGAAATTCGGTCGGCTCGATATTCATCGTCACACCGATCTCGGCAAACATCGCCTGCATCACCTGAGCGCTGCGCGGCGCGTAAGCCATCTGCGGCGATTTGATCGTGAAGGTGAAGCCGTTGGGATAGCCGGCTTCGGCCAGCAGCGCCTTGGCCTTCCCGACGTCATAGGGCAGCACGCCGGTCGTGTCCTGATAGCCCGGATCGTTCGGCGTGTAGTGGCTGCCGATCGGCGTGCCGAGGCCCGACCACGCGCCGTCGATCACCGTCTTGCGGTCGATTGCCATCATCAGCGCCTGGCGCACGCGCTTGTCGTCGAAAGGCTTCTTGGCATTGTTCATGCCGGCGACGACCTTGAGCTCGGTATTGCCGATCCTGGTCACGAGCCTGGCATCGCCGTCGAACGAACTCATCAGCTCGGGTGCGGCAAATTCCGGAAAGGCGTCGAGATCGCCGGATTTCAGCGCGGCGGCCTGCGCCTGTGGATCGGCGATGAAGCGGAAGGTCACCTTGTCGAGCTTGGCGGCCGCATCCTTGTTCCAGTAGTCGGCATTCCTGGCGAGTTCGACCCTGTCGCCCTTTGCCCAGCTGACGAATTTGAAGGGGCCGGTGCCGATCGGCGTCACCCTGTCGTCCGCAGCGGTTTTCGGCGCGACCATCACCGAAGCCGGCCAGCCGAGCCAGTAGATCAAGCTGCCGGTCGGCGCCGACAGATGCAGCACCAGCGTTTCCGCATCGGGCGTATCGATCGAGGCGATCGAGGCGAAGAAGCGCTTCTGCGGATTGACCGAATCCGCACCGCGAGCGCGGTCGAGCGAAAACTTGGCGCTGGCGGCGTCGAAAGCCTCGCCGTCGTGGAATTTGACGCCGGTCTGCAGCTTGAATGTATAGGTCAGGCCATCGGGCGAGACCTCCCAGCTTTTCGCAAGCTGCGGCTGGACCTTGCCGGTCTGGTCGATCCTCACCAGTCCCTCGAACACGTTCTGCCAGGTGACCTGGCCGATTGCGACGGGTGCGGCGATCGTCGGGTCGAGGCCGGTCGGCTCGACGCTCATGCCAAGCTTGAGGCCGGTGTTCGCCGCTTCCGCCGGCGTCATCGCCGTCACCATGAGACCGGCCGAAAGCGCAACGCCGAGGGAAAGCCGCCGGACGAAACGTGCCGACGGCGCAAACGAAACCTTATTCATCATCCCCATTCCACCAGGTTGCGACCCAAAGCCTGCCGCGCTTCCGGTCTTGTTTTCCGCATGTCTTTGATGCAAACGCTGCACACTTGCGAGACATGTTTATTCAATCAATGACCGTCAGGATCGGTCGCGCCACGCCTTCTGCGCGCCTTCGGCCGGAAGGGCGCTCGCCTCGTAGACACCACGGGCGATCGCCCGCGCCATCACGAGGGTGGCGAGGTGGCAAAGCTCCATCAGGCTTGCCATGTCGTCTCGTCGATGCCGGCCGGTCGAGGCGGCAAAGACGGTGTCGCCGTCGAGCGGCAGATGTGCCGGCAAGAGCGCCCGGGCAAAGCCGTCATGGCCAGCCAGCGAAAGCCGGTGCGCCTCCGCCTTCGTCAGCCGCGCGTCGGTCACCACCGCACCGATCGTCGTCGCCGGCGTGTTCATCCCCTTGAGCCGCATCCTGTGGTCGGAGACCGCAGGCATGCCGAGCCCGCCGAATTCACCGTCTTTCTCGAAGGGCGCCGCCCAGAAATGCGGCCCGTCGCCGATCGTTGCGGAGCCGAGCGCATTGACTGCAACAACAGCCGCGATGCGGTGCCCGGCGCTGCTGACGGCACTGGCCGAGCCGAGCCCGCCCTTGAAGGTGGCGGTCGTCGCTCCCGTTCCGGCACCGGTGGTGCCGAGCGCGAATACGCCCTTGGCGGCCGCCTTCAACGCCGCATAGCCCATGTCGCGATAGGGTGAATGGATCCCCCAATCCTTATTCCCGCCATTCAGCAGGTCCATCAGGATCGCCTGCGGCACGATCGGGATGCGCACCGAACCCACGGCAAAACCGCGGCCGACCTCGCGCAATCCCGCCTGCACGCCACCGGCAGCATCAAGTCCGAACGCCGAGCCGCCGGAAAATACGAAGGCATCCACGGCGCTGACGGTCATCGATGGGTCGAGCAGGCCGGTATCGCGCCCACCCGGCGCGCCGCCGAGCACGGTACCCGACGCGACGGCCGGCTCGTCGAAGACGATGACCGTAACGCCGGAACCGAGGGCGAGGTCGGTCGCATGGCCGACGGCGACGCCGTCAATATCGGTAATCAGGTTGAGAAGGTCGGGCAAGGGCGGATCCTTGTGCACGAAGGGCCGCCGATAGGACTGCAATTGTCCTCAAAAAACAAGACCGGCCCCTGTGGCAAGACCGGTCACAAGAGAAAAGCCGCCAAAATCGGCAGCTGCCCCATGCCTCAGGCATGAAGCGGCTTCGGATGGCGGCGGGTCATCAGGTCATGGATGGCCAGCCGTACCTCGTCGGGCGACCCGAATCGCTGCTCGTCGAGGTCGTGGACATGGAATTTCACGGCGATGAACTTCAGCCGGTCTTCGTCTGGAATGACGATCCCGACGGGAACGCCGGCATATTCGATAACTTGTTTCTTCATTGATAGAACTCCTGCCGCGCGGCATGCGCAGCCATGGCGAATTGACTTGTCTGGTACCGTTGAAAGGAGGACGAACGTCACATTCGACAGTTCGGGCGGGAGAGGGCGCCCGGACGGTCATTGCCAAGCACAGGTCGCCCAAGCAGATCGGCGAGAATATCGATGTCTATCATGTCTCGTTCCTTGCGTTGGCGTTGCGCTTGAGTGGTCCCGGAAGAGCCCGGGGCCGGCGATGGCTGTCATCAATATCTACAAACTTAGTAGAGATTAACCGATAGCCTGTCAGAAACATATTCCGAAACGTGTCAAAAAATCGACGATCCGAAAAAATTAATTCCGTTCCTGGCGAACCTACCGAAAGAAACATATCAGCTCTTCGTAAAATTCGCATGACAGAATCGAAACTCTTTCGACCGCCGCAGCAGAGATAGGAAGCCTTGCTGTATCAGGCAATGGGCCGCTCCGCAAAAATCGAAATGCCTCGAAATGACCGATTTGGTTAAGGCGGCTGGAGCCTTGCTTACCAGCCTTCGTCGAGCACCTTTTCCAGCATGTCGGCGAAGAAATCCGCGCTTTCGATGCTGAGGCAGAGCGGCGGTTTGATCTTCAGCACATTTTGGTGATCGCCGGTCGGCTGCATGATGACGCCGAGTCTCAGAAGCCGATCGCAGATCGCCGCCGTCTCTTCCGTCGCCGGCTCCAGCGTCGTTCTGTCGCGGACGAATTCCAGGCCGAGGTAGAGGCCCATGCCGTGCACGGCGCCGACGATCGGGTGGCGGTTGATCAGCGCCGCAAGCCGCTCCTTCAAATGATCGCCGACCGTGCGGGCATTTTCCTGCAGCTTTTCCTCGGCCATGATGTCGAGCACCGCTATGCCGGCGATGCAGCTGACCGGGCTGCCGCCGGTGGAGGAAAAGAACGGCCCTTGCTTCTCCAGTGACTGCGCGATCGCGCGGGTGGTGATGACGGCGCCGAGCGGATGGCCGTTGCCCATGCCCTTGGCGATGGTGATGATATCGGGCACGACCCCTTGTTGTTCGAAACCCCAGACATAATGACCGAGTCTGGAATAACCGACCTGCACCTCGTCGGCGATGCAGAGGCCGCCGCGGGCCCGCACCTGCGCATAGATCTCCCTCAAATAACCGTCCGGCAACGGAATACCGCCGGCATTGCCGTAGACCGATTCGCAAATGAAGCCGGCCAGGCCCTGACCGCCGGCGTCGATCGTCTCCAGCATCGGCGTGACGGCGCCGAGGTAGCTCGCTGCCGTGTCAGGCCCGCGAAACGCGCCGCGATAGGTATTCGGCGAAACGACCGCATGCACCCAATCCGGCCGGGTGGTCAGCGCCTGCGGATTATCGGCGATCGAGGTGGAGACGGCGTCACTCGCCGCCGACCAGCCGTGATAGGCTTCAAGCAGGCAGAGCATGTCGCGCGCGCCGCTATGGACTTGCGCCAGCCGGATCGCCAGATCGTTCGCCTCGGAGCCGCTGTTGACCAGAAAGACCGTATCGAGCCCCTCCGGCGCAAGCGCGGCGAGCCGTTCGGAAAATTCGGCGATCGCGCCATAGTGGAAGCGCGAATTGGTATTGAGCCGCAGCCATTGCGCGCCGATTGCCGCGGCGAACCTGGGGTGGCCATGGCCGAGGATGGTGACGTTGTTGACCATGTCGAGATAGGCGCGGCCCTCGACATCGAACAGATGTTCTTTCCAGCCGCGCTCGATCTGCGGCGGCGCGGCATAATAGTGCTTCTGCGCGCTTGCCAGATGCGCCTGCCGCTTGATGAGCAGACCGGCAGTTTCCGGTTGCGGCGCATCCGCTTGCCGGTCGAGAAGGGGCGAGGGTGAGGGGCACAGCACCGACCAGGCCGCCGCCTCCCGTGGCGTGGCAAAGAGCGGCGGTTCGAGACCCGCGACGTTGCAGAGCTGGAGGCGCAGCCCGCCGAGCGACGACGCCTCTCCGGAAACCGAACCCAACGGATCACCGGCGGCAAGCACGGCGCCGTCCTCGATTGAAGGGTCGAGCCCGTCGAGGTGCAGGGTCATCGTCTCGCAGGTCAGGGTCAGATGCTGGTCCTTCCAGCCGATGCGGCCGGCAAAGGGGGCCGCGACCGCGCTTCCCGCAGCAAGGCATATGTCGACATGCAGGGCGCAGGTCGGCTGTTCCTTGCTGCTGCCAAGGGCCGCGCGCGAGAGCCGATATTCGCCGTAACGCGTTGCCGCCGCGCCGCTTTCGGTCGCAGCCCGGGCCAGCAGCCGCCAATCCATATCGGTATTCAGCCAGTTGCCGGCGGAAAAATGCGGGCTTCGCACGCCAAGATCGATATAGGCGATCGCGGCGGTATCGATGTCGGGCAGCAGGGGCAACCATTCCGATGTCTGCGGAGCGGCGACGTCGGCGCCTGCCGCCTTGAGGATGGCGGCTTCCATGAGTTCGAACGGGACCGACATTGCCGTATCGAAGATCACCCGCTCGGCGTCGAGATTGCCGCGGACATAGTCGTTATCCGGCTCGACTGAAATCTGCTGCTCGCTGCTGGCGACGAGGATGACCGCGCGGGCGACGATCAGCGGCCACAGCGCCTTCAGTTCGTCGTCGCTCAGCGGATAGATCGCCTGATAGGCGGTGACGGCGGGCAGGATATGAAAGGGATCGCCATTCGCCTGATGCAGCAGCGAGGCGCAGGTGACGGCGAGGTCGCCCACCAGCCAGCCGCGGATGATGTCGCCGAAATCGATCACTCCATCGGGGATCGTATGGCCGCGTGCATCACGGTGGCCGACGACATTGTCGCCGGTGACGTCGTGATGGACGGCCTGCAGCCGGAGCGACGGCGCCAGGGGCTGGATGCGGCGAAC
Source organism: Rhizobium phaseoli (assembly GCF_001664385.1). Lineage (NCBI taxonomy): Bacteria > Pseudomonadati > Pseudomonadota > Alphaproteobacteria > Hyphomicrobiales > Rhizobiaceae > Rhizobium > Rhizobium phaseoli. Next base: position 284,671 of record NZ_CP013532.1, read on the forward strand.
GGCCATCACCATGGTCTTGGCGATCCGGTCGCGGGCGGCGCTGTCGGTGATGGCGGAAAGCAGCTGCACGGCGACCGGCCCGGCGCGCCTCAGATCCCATTGCAGGCTGCGGTCGAGACCCGGATGGTCGAAATCGGCAAGGGCCTGCGCCAGCCTGGCGCAGAGAGCGCCAAGCGCCGCAACGGAAGCCGGCGCGACATAGGTCAGTTCCGTCAGCCCCGAACCTTCGAGATATTCCAGCAGCCGGACCTGATAGCCCTGCCCGCGCACGGTGAGGACAAGGATCTCTCGCCCGTCATTCGTGGCGACGACGTTCGGAACACGCGGCGCGTCCGGTTTGCCTTTGAGGTGATGGATTGCCGCATTCTGCGCTTCGAGCTCGCGGGTCTCGTAGGCGGCATGGCAGATTTTCAGGACGTAGCGTCCGCGATCACTGTCGACCCGGTAGTTCCGATCCTGCTGGCTGCCCAGTTCGATGACGGTGCCGGACAGACCGTAATGATCAAGAAGGATCTCTTCCGCGTCCGCGACGGTGACATCGGGACGCGGCAGCGCCATGCGATCAACAAGCGCCTCGTCGGTCATGACACCCCCTCCCGCAGCATGATTCGATTACCCGTTGCGCGAGATAATCAAATACTTGCCGCCGGCAGGCAACGGGTGATTGTCGTTTGCCAGCAAAAGAGATGCCGGCCTTGACCGGCCTCAGCCCATGCGTTCGGAGGCGTAGCTGCCCGGGCTTGCCGGGAAGACGACGGTGCGGTTGCCGTTGATGAAGGTGCGGTGATGGATATGGGCGTGGATGGCCCGCGCCAGCACCTGGCTTTCGACGTCGCGGCCGATCGAGACATAGTCCTCGGCGCTCTGGGCGTGGGTGATGCGGGCCGTGTCCTGCTCGATGATCGGGCCTTCGTCGAGGTCGGCGGTGACGTAATGGGCGGTGGCGCCGATCAGTTTGACGCCGCGCTCATAGGCCTGCTTGTAGGGGTTGGCGCCCTTGAAGGACGGCAGGAAGGAATGGTGGATGTTGATGATCTTGCCCGACATCTGCTTGCAGAGCTGGTCGGAGAGAACCTGCATGTAGCGGGCGAGCACGATCAGCTCGGTGCCGGTCTGATTGACGAGCTCGACCAGCTGGGCTTCGGCCTGCGGCTTGTTCTCCTTGGTCACCTTGATGTGGTGGAAGGGGATGTCGTGGTTGACGACGACCTTCTGGTAATCGAAGTGGTTGGAGACGACGCCGACGATGTCGATCGGCAGCGCCCCGATCTTCCAGCGGTAGAGCAGGTCGTTGAGACAATGGCCGAAGCGCGACACCATCAGCAGCACCTTCATGCGGCTTTCGCTGTCGTGGAACTCATAGTCCATCTCGAAGGGCGCGGCGACGGCGGCAAAATCGGCGCTGATCGCCGAGCCGGCCAGACCCTCTTCCGAAATGAAGCTGACGCGCATGAAGAACTTGCCGGTATCGAGATCGTCGAACTGCGAGCTGTCGATGATGTTGCAGCCCTTCTCGGCCAGATAGCTCGAAATCGCCGCAACGATTCCGCGCGTCGATTTGCAGGATACCGTCAATACATAGCTTCTCATGTCTCTCGCTCTTCCCTCTTCAAGACCGCAGCCGTGCTTAGATCAAAGCCCGGGCCGCGAATAGGCCGGCGCACTTTCATTCATGCGACAAATTGCAAGAGCAACCATCACGCTTGTGCAAGTTCTCTCGCTTCCAGGTCCAAGCTTAAGAGAAGTTGCGCAAAAAACTGTGCCGCCAGCGCCGTGGGGATGCGTATTCTCGCCTTCGGTACGAAAGTCAGGCCGGCGGACGGCTTGCTACGGCCACTTTCCGGCGCGGGGTGGTGATTTCGTGGACGATGGCGCCGCCGACCGACGAAAGCACCAGCGACAGGATGATGAAGAGCACCGGCTGCTGCAGGATGCCGATCGGCAGGCGGTCGGCGACAACCCTCAAAAAAGCCAGCGTGAAGGCGTGGGTGATATAGATGGCATAGGAGCAATCGCCGAGATAGTTCAGCCATCCGAGAGCCGGCAGCCGGGAAAAGTCGATGGAGACCGCGCCGAAGACTATGAAGACGGCCGGGATCCCCCAGGCGTAGAACCGGTTTTCCGGCTGCATCAGCGCCTCGTTGACCAGGAGGAACGCAAAGCCGGTGGCGAGTACGCCCCATGCCCAGCGGTTCGGCAGGAGCGCCTTCTGCCCATAGAGCCAGCCGAGCACGACGCCAGCGAGAAACTCGAGCATGATCGGTTCGCCGTAGAACCGGGTGGCGGTGGTTTCCGGCAGCAGCCGGCAGGCAATCAGGATCACGGCAAAGACCGCGAACATGGCCGGAATGCGACGGGTCTCCTGCAACGGCAGCAGCAGCGCAAACACGAGATAGAAGAACATCTCGTAATTCAGCGTCCAGCCGGGCACGACGACGGGGGTGATCGTGCCGGGATCGGCGGCATTGGCCCATGGCAGAAAGAATAGCGAGGCGATGAGATGCGGAACATCGAACACCGTCGATTTCAGCAATGAGGGGGCCGCCAGCGCCACGACGGCTGAAAACAGCGTTGCCAGCCAGTAGAGCGGGACAATCCTTCTGATACGGCGGCGGGCGAAATCGATGGGGCTCATCACCCGCCCGCTCGTCGTCAGCCACATCACGAAGCCGCTCAAGACGAAGAAGATGTCGACGCCGGTTTCACCGTAGAGAAAGGCCGTGGCGTCGACGGCGGGATTGACTTTGGCAAGCTGCAATATCGCGTGGAAATAGACGACCATCAGCGCTGCAATGGCGCGCAGGTACTGAAGCTGGACAAGCATCGAGCGTCTTGCTCCCCGGGCTCGCGCCGGCTCCGGTCCCTACCGTGCCGCTGCGGTCAACTCTCTACATCTGCCGCACGACCCTGCCGGATGCGCGGGCTGTCGTGGAAGCGCATATATCCGACGACGAACCACAGGAGGCCGGCAATCTTCATCGAGAAAACAGCGGTCCCCCCGATCATCATATTCAGAAAAATGAAAAGAGAAAGTGAATGGGCGCAACGCCGCTGCGCTGCCGTGCGGCCGGCGGGGAAGAGACAGACGAACAGCCAGAAGGCGATAACGCCGAAGACCGTCGCCGCGTAGATCAGGTAGACATAGCCGCTGTCGGCGAACTCGGCGACCCGGCCGACCGAAAGCCCGAGAACGGCAAGAGGATCGAGTTCCATGATCTTCTTCATCGTCAGATTGATGCGGCCGGTGAAATTGTCGCCCGTCGCATTGGGTTTCATGGTGTAGACGAGGAAACCTGCGACGACGATCAGCGGCATCAGCGCCAGATTGAAATTCTTCGGGATCTTCGGAAAGACGAAATAGCCGACGATGCAGGCAAAACAGAAGATCAGCATGGTGCGCGTATCGTTCGTCACCAGGATCAGCACTGCCGTAGCGATGAACAGCAGCCGATCCCAGCGGCTTATTCTTTCCCACATGGAGATCAGATAGATCGCGATCACGCCGCAGAAATTGGCGAGCGACACCTGCTCGAGGAAGATCGAGGACGAGCGGTGGTCGATGATACCGAAGGAGAAGCGCTCGGGAAAACCGAGCGCGTTCTGGAAAAGGCCCGTCTTATTGTAGCTCAGCGGCAGCAGCCCGCGCGTATTGGCGAAATAATCGGACGGATGCACGATGCTGACATAGAACGGCACGCTGACGATCTCGAAGATCAGGAAGATCAGCACCGCAAGGCTGGCCCAGCGAAAGGCGAGCTTCATGGTTTTCTCGTTGCTCCAGCCTCCGAGGCCGGAAAAGCAGAAGATGATCAGCACGTTGCGGAAATGATCGACGAACGGCACGCGATTGAGCACGCTGACATAGATGGTCACGACAAGCGTAAACAGCAGGAACAGAAAGGCCGGCAGGTCGGTTTCGTAAATCCCCTTGTGGAGGATGTAGATGATGGCGCTTGCCATGATCAGGCCTTCGCTGGCGGCGACATGCGTCAACGAAAGCGGCATGATGTTGTGATTGATGAAGGCCAGGATGCCGTTATAGAGCACCGACAGCAGGCCGAGCCAGAGCACCGGATGATCGACGTGCGATGCCCTTGCGGCCGGATCGAGCCGGTTGCCCGCCACAGCGAAAGTCGGTGCTTTCTGATCGACGGCTGCCACGGTCAGTTCCCCGCGGGCTTGACGGTGGTGCAGGCGCCGCGATCGGCCTTGGCCGACTCGGCGAGAAGCCGCATCTGCGGCCGCTCGGGGCCCTGATGCGGCTGAACGTTGAAAGGCTCGTCCGCCGGCCACCATTCGCCCGCCGCCCAATAGGACCAGCCAAGCCAGACGTCGCTATTTCCTGACATGGTGGCGTAGATCTCTTTCAGACCGCCCATGCAGTCCTTGTCGGCGGAGGCGCCGAATTCGCCGAGAAAGCCGCGCTTGTGGTTCTGCTTCAGCCAGGCGGTGACGCCGGCGATCGCCTCGACAGCGGCGGTCGCACCTTCGCAGGTCGGATGGGTTCCCGACGAGTCGATGTCGAGATATTGGTGGACCTCGTAAGCGTAGAAGTCGAGCGGGTCGCGCACGCCGAGCATCACCGTGCCGTTGGCGCCGCCGATTACGTCTTTTTCCCAGCTGTGAGCACCGCTCCAGGCGGTGCCCGGCACGAGGATGAGATTGCGTGCGCCGATGGCCCGGATGCTGCGGATCGCAGCGTTGGCGGCATCGAGCCAGTCCGTCGCCTTGATGTCATGCGGTTCATTCATCAGGCCGAAGAGCACGCCGTCCTCATTGGCGAATTCGACGGCAAGCCTCGCCCAGAAATCGGCGAAGGCGGCGTCGGTCGCCGGCGCGGTGCCGATCTGTATCTTGTCGTAATAGCCGAAATTATGCGGATCGAGCAGGACGGCCATACCGTGCTTGCGGATCAGAGCAACGGTCTCTTTGATCCGCGTGAGTTCTTCCGCGTCGAACCGGCCGCCGAGCGCCGCCTGCAGCCGCTCCCAGCGGAAGGGCAGCCGGATGATGGTCATGCCCTTTTTGGCGAAATAGCCGATCGTTGCCTCGCTCGGATAGAGATAGTTCGTACCGTAGGTCGCGTCGCGCTCGCCATATTCGCCGCCGGACAGATTGACGCCACGATAGCAGGGCTTATCGGCGCCAAGCGCCGGCGACGCGATGAGGGCGGCCGCAAGCAGCGGCGCCGTCAGATGTCGTGTCGTCCTCATGGCTATCCCTCGCAGTCGCGGCAAACGGCAACATCTCTATGGCCGCCAGTATCTTAACGGTCCGTTAGCTAAGAATTTCTAAAGTCTCGGCACCTCGGCTTCAGTCTTTCACGCTGGGCGGGACACGAGTGCGCGTATGAGCCAGTATGACAGGAATAGAGTAAGCCGGCTGCCCGGCTGGCGCAGTTATGAGCCGCCTCAGACTGCACCGGAAGGCGTGCGCCTGCGCAGTCCTGTCGTCCGCCCGGATGATTTCGCCCGCCCGGCGCCCGAACCCGCTCCGCCGCCTTTCGTGCCGCCGCCGGCAAACGTTGCGCAAACCCGTCGATCCGAACAGCCGTCGCCTCCGCCTGCCGTGCCGCCCGCGGCCGATCTGCCGCCGCAGAGCACGTCGGCACCCGGAGCCCCGCTTCTTGATCTCCGCTCCAGCATCGCGGCGATCTGGAGCCGTCGGCTGGTGGTGCTTGCCCTGGCCCTTGTCGGAGCGGTCGCCGGCGGGGCAGTGGCGCCGTTCATCGGCCAGAAATACACTGCCGTCAGCAGCCTCTATTTCGATCCGCGCCAGATCGGCCTTGCCGAGGCCGGTGCGCAGTCTTCCGGCCCGTCGCCGGAAATGATCTCGGCGCTGATCGACAGCCAGGTGCAGATCCTGACCTCGGGCAACGTGCTGCGCCGCGTCGTCGAGGCGATGAAGCTCGATCAGGATCCGGAATTCACCGGCGGCCGGACCGATGGCGCTGCCGTCATCGGCACCCTGCAGAAGGCGCTGGTCATCACCCGCCAGGCCACCACCTATGTCGTTTCGCTTGCCGCGACGACCAATGATCCGGAAAAATCCGCAAGGCTCGCCAACCAGGTCGTCACCGCCTTCACCGAAGAGGAAAACAGCGCCTCGAACGGCCTCTATGAAAACACCTCCTCGACGCTCGACGGACGCCTCGACGACCTGCGCCAGAAGGTGTTGGAGGCCGAGCAGGCAGTCGAGACCTTCCGCGCCGACAACGACATGGCCGCGACCGAGGGCAATCTGATTTCCGATCAGCGGCTCGGCTCGCTGAACACACTGCTGGTGACGGCGCAGGAAAAGACCATCCAGGCGAAGGCCCGCGCCGACGCCGTCGCCAATCTGCGGGTCGAAGACATCGTCGCCGGCAATCAGACCGAGGGCGGCGCCACTTCGCCGCTGGTGAGCCTGCGCCAGCAATATGCAGCCCAAGCCGCCGCCGTCGGCAGCCTCGAAAGCCAGATGGGCACGCGTCATCCGCGCCTGCAGGCGGCCCGCTCCTCGCTGCAAAGCATATCAGGCGAAATCAAGGGTGAATTGCAGCGCCTCGCCACCTCGGCACGCGGCGAATACGAGCAGGCGAAGGCCGCCGAAGATAGCATCGCCAAGGAGCTTGCGGTGCAGAAGGCGCTGCAGGCGACGACCTCGGACAAGCAGGTGGAATTGAACGAACTGCAGCGCAAAGCGACGGCGGCGCGCGATATCTACGAGACGGTGCTGAAGCGCTCGAGCCAGACGAGCGAGGAGCAGAACCTCAGCCAGAGCAATATTCGCGTCATCTCGCCGGCCGAGCCGCCGGTCAAGGCCGACGGCCCAGGAAAGAAGATCCTGCTGGTCGCCGGCATCATCGGCGGCCTCCTTGCCGGTTTCGTCGTCGGCGCCGGCTTTGCCATTCTCGCCGGCCTCTTCAGCCATCCCATCATCAGAAGTTATTTCAGGAAGCCGCCTGCTGCGGCGGCTTGATCGCGATCCCCGGTTTTCCTACATCCTATCAACGGCGCAACGATGCCGGCAGGAGAATTTCCATGCGGCTTGTGATGATGTTTCCGATATTGCTCGTTGCCCTATCAGGCCTTGCGCCGGCCTCCGCCTTTGCCGTCGACTGGACGAAACCCGTCACATCCGACGTTCAAGCCCTCTATCCCTACAAGGGCCTTCCCGGCGTCAAGGCGCAGCCGGACAAGAAGGAAGAGGAATCCTATAATTGCCGTACTGAAACGGTCCAGGTCCGCCGCCGTTACGACGACATCTTCCGCTCCGGCGGCATGCCGACGCTGATGTATGTCTGCGAACGCGACGGCTTCGTCACCATGGGCGGCAAGGTGCCGCTGCGCGGCCACTATCAGCCGGTGCGATAGGCGCTTCAACCGGTCGGCAAAGCCGTTGGCTGCGCCTGCCGGAACCGTTGGGCCGGAAGCTCCATCCTCAGATAGTCGAAGCCGGCATTTGCTTGCGATCGCTCGACGACCGAATATTTGACCATGCCGTCTTCGTCAGTGCGCCGTAGCGGCATACGATCGGCGGTGGCAGCGAGATTGTTTCGAGCTACCGTCGCGTGCGTTCCGCGGTGGCGCTGAACTGAGTGGGCAATTCCGTCCGGCAACGATGCCGCTTTCGCCTTGCGCGGCACGCTAATTGCATTATTACTAATATTCTAATCCTTGTGGAGAAAGTGCCATGCAATGGGACACATCGGTGGATTTTGCGCCTCTCGTTCTCTTTGTTGGGGGCCGGGGAAAGATCGTCCGGACGCTCCGTGACGCAGCCGAGGTTCTGATGATCGAATGGCCGCTTGACGACGGAGAGGAATATGTCGCGGCTGTGAAGGTTTGCGCCGATGCCATAATCGGGCAGGCCGGAATGGACGAACTCAGGGACTTGCTTCTGAGCGCCGCCAGAGAAGCCGGTATCGTGGTCTTGTCGGTGATTGCCGACGGCGGGAAAACGGCGCCGCACATGGCGGCCTGAAGGCCGGGAATCACGCCATCCTATGCTGCGCTGGTTCGGCAACCAGAACGGATACTGGAATCAGCCATATCGATAAAGCGCATCGCCAACGGCCTTCGTTGGAAGGTGCCAATGCGTAATTTTGGAAGATTTGATTACCTGATCTTGGTAGCGATCAAGATTGGAATGGTGCCCAGAAGAGGACTCGAACCTCCACGCCTCGCGGCACAGGTACCTGAAACCTGCGCGTCTACCAATTCCGCCATCTGGGCGACGGAGAGCGATGTAAGGGGGTGGCCCGCGACTGTCAACTGGGTTTTTGAAGTTTTCCTGACAGTTGGCAAAAAACTGCCGATCACATCACGAGGCGTGCTGCCGGACAGGCATAGCGCCTGTCGTTGGGCGTCCTATATAAGAGAGGATCAAAAGGAAATGGACGATGCCTGCTTCCCGCACGTTTCTGCTCGCCGCCCTCTTGGCCGTTCTGTCGCCCGCAATTGCAGCCGCCGATTCGTTGAAGGTGGGTAAGCCGGGGCTTGGGCCGGTCAATACCGGTTCGACGCTTTGCGATTTTCGCGGCTGCTTCGGCTTCGGGACGCAGCAATGGCATCGGCCCGCCTATGTTCAGCCGAATTACCGCCCGCGCGGCGCGGGGCCGACCTATTATCTGCCGGGTGCGGCCGGGCGGCCGCAGCTGACCTACGATCCGCCGCCGGTGCGCCGCGTGCAGCCGGCGGCGCGCGATATGAACAAGCATATCGCCTGGTGCACCAATGAGTATCGCTCCTATAATCCGCGGACGGATCACTTCCTCACCTATGAGGGCGTCTACCGAGTCTGCCGCTCGCCCTATCGCTGAGGTCAGCTTTCGAGCGAGGCGCGGTCGACATGGCCGAGATCGCGGCCGGGCTCGACGATGTCGCGGACCCGCTGCTTCAGCTCCTTCGGCCCGGGGAAACCGCCGTCGCGCTTGCGTTCCCAGATGAGATCGCCATTGACGCGGATCTCGAAATTGCCGCCGGTGCCGGGGATCAGCGCCACTTCGCCGAGGCTGTCGGAAAACGTATGCAGCAGCTCCTGCGCCATCCAGGCGGAGCGCAGCAGCCAGTTGCACTGGGTGCAGTAGAGGATCGAGACGCGGGGTTTTTCGGTCATGGCGATTTCCTTTCGTTCCGCTTGGCTTAAACGCGGTGACGTGGCCGCGCAATGACTGTGATCGAAGCGTCTTGCCTACGGTCTTACGCCATGGTCTCCTCCGCGTCGATCATATCGGGAACGCCCATGCGAGTCGCAGTCGTCGAAAACATGAAGAATACCGGTCTGGGGGCGCTTGCCAGAGCGCTCGACGAAGCCGGCGCCGAAATCGAGTGGTTTCGCGTGTGGCAGGACGGCATCCTGCCGCTCGACATAGCCGGCCATGACGCGCTGGTCGTTCTCGGCGGTGAGCAGAGCGCGCTGGATGACGAGACGCACCCCTACCTGCCCGAACTTGCCCGGCTTGCCCGCCGCTTCGGCGATGCCGGCAAGGCTGTGCTTGGCATCTGCCTCGGCAGCCAGATCCTCGCCCGCGCCTATGGCGCTGACAATCATCTCGGCACTGCTCGCGAATTCGGTTGGCACCGGATCGGCCTCACCGGCGAGGGCCGGGCCGATCCGCTGCTGTCGGCGCTTGGCGGCGAATTCACCATCTTCGAATGGCATGCCGACACCTTTACCCTGCCCGAGAGCGCGGTGCGTCTGGCGGCGAGCCCCGTCGCCGAAAACCAGGCCTTCCGCATCGGCCGCGCCGTCTACGGCACCCAGTTCCATTTCGAGGCCGACCGGACGGTCGTCGAGCAGTGGAAGGCGGAATTCCCTGATACGATCGCCCGCATCGCCCCCGGCTGGCTGGAGAACCATGCCGAACTGGCGGCGCACCATGGCGTCGCCGCCGATGCTGCCGGCCTGGCCATCGCGCGAGCCTGGGTCAGCCTGATCGAGCCGGCAGAGATCGGGCTATTGTCGGAGGCCCCGGCTTGAGAGGCGAAACTATGCCGGCAAGCGAATATGAAAAGATGGCGGCGGGTGAGTGGTATTGCTGCCTCGACGACGAACTGGATCGCCTGCGTCAGCAGGCGCGCCGTGCCGTTCACGCCCATAACACGCTGCCGCCGGATGAGCGCGGGGCCGTCGCCCCGGCGCTCAGAGCACTCTTTGCCGGTGCGGCGCCCGATATCTTCATCGAAGCGCCGTTTCACTGCTCCTACGGCATCAATATTGTTCTCGGCGAGCGCGTCTATTTCAATGCCGGCTGCACCATCCTCGATTCCGGCCGCGTGACGGTCGGCGACCGCACCATGTTCGGACCGGGCGTGCAGATCTATTGTGCCGAACATCACAAGGACCCCGCACTTCGCAGCCAGGGTATCGAGATCGCCCGGCCGGTTTCGATCGGCAGCGACGTCTGGATCGGCGGCGCTGCCGCCATCCTTGGTGGCGTCACCATCGGCGATGGCGCGATCGTCGGCGCCGGCGCTGTCGTGACCAGGGACGTGCCGGCGGGGACCACCGTGGTCGGCAACCCGGCCCGCCCGATGAACCGCCTCTGAGATTTACGCCGGCGGGCTCTCTCGACAACGTCGCCGGCTCCGCTAAATCACGTGGCGGAAGGGGAGGATATCATGACGGCACAGAACTTACCCATGGAAGGCGGCTGCCGTTGCGGTCGCGTGCGGTTGAAGATCAGCGCGCCGCCGCTGCTGACAATGGCCTGCCACTGCACGGGCTGCCAGAGGATGACGGCGAGCGCCTATTCGCTGAGTGCCGCCATCCCCAGCGAAGGTTTCGAAGTGACGAAAGGCGAGCCTGTCATCGGCGGCCTGCACGGCACGACGAAACATTATTTCTGTCCGCATTGCATGAGCTGGATGTTCACCCGCCCGGAAGGCATGGACTGGTTCGTCAATCTGCGCGTCACCATGCTCGATGACCCCAGCTGGTTCACGCCGTTCATCGAGACATGGACGAGCGAGAAGCTGGCCTTTGCCGAGACCGGTGCAGTGCACAGCTACGCGGCGCTGCCGGAAATGGCGGCCTATGAGGGGTTGGTGAAGGAGTATATGGCGCGAGGTTGATCTCAGAAGCCTTGGAAGAGGAAGTCCAGGGCGCTGATAATACGATCGCTGTCGGCCGTGAGATCGGCGGCTGCGACGCCTATCTCTTTAATGGAAATCGCGCCGATAAATTGGGTCGCCATAACGTATGGCACGCCGTTGATCACGAATTGCGGATTGAGCTGACGCATGATTTTGGGAAGAGCTTCCAGCGGAAGCATTGGCGCCATGATCCGCGTCGTGAGGTCGCCATGCAGGTCTGACTGCAGATCAAGCGCAAGCGCATTCGTATGGATCAAATTGTAGACATGAAACCGAGCCATCAGAACTGTCGATATTTCTGAAACGGCAGGCCGTGCTTTTCGACATAGGCATTGGAGGCGGCAATAGCCTCCGCGTTCTCGATACGCCACAGCCGTTCGCGTTCCGCCTTTATGGCCTTCGCGATCCCATCTTCCGCCGCCCGGGATATATTGATCTTCAGCTCACGTGCCTGCGACACGAGCCCCTCATCGAGAGAAAGGTTCGCTGCTTTCCTCGCATGCTGCGCCATGACGATCTCCTTGGTCTGATGCGCACACTGTATGCGCATCAGATACCATTGAGAAGCGTTATTCATCGCCCATCTTCAACGCCGCGATGAAGGCTTCCTGCGGAATCTCCACCTTGCCGAACTGGCGCATGCGCTTCTTGCCGGCCTTCTGCTTGTCGAGCAGCTTGCGCTTGCGTGTGGCGTCGCCGCCGTAGCATTTCGCGGTCACGTCCTTGCGCAACGCCGAGATCGTCTCGCGGGCGATGACGTTGCCGCCGATCGCCGCCTGGATCGGGATCTTGAACATGTGCTTCGGGATCAGCTCCTTGAGCTTTTCGCACATGTCGCGGCCGCGCTTTTCGGCGGCGGTGCGGTGCACCATCATCGACAGCGCGTCGACCGGCTCGCCGTTGACGAGGATCGACATCTTCACGAGGTTGCCCTCGCGGTGATCGGTCAGCGTATAGTCGAACGAGGCATAGCCCTTGGAGATCGACTTCAGCCGGTCGTAGAAATCGAACACGACTTCGTTGAGCGGCAGGTCGTAGGTCAGCATCGCGCGCGTGCCGACATAGGTCAGTTCGATCTGGATGCCGCGCCGGTCCTGGCAGAGCTTCAGGATGCCGCCGAGATAATCGTCGGGGGTCAGGATCGTCGCGCGGATCCACGGCTCGTGGATCTCGGAGATTTTCACGACGTCGGGCATGTCGGCGGGATTGTGCAGCTCGCGTTCCGTGCCGTCGGTCATGTACATTTTGTAGACGACCGACGGGGCGGTGGCGATCAGATCGAGGTCGAACTCACGCTCCAGCCGTTCCTGGATGATTTCGAGATGTAAGAGGCCGAGAAAACCGCAGCGGAAGCCGAAGCCGAGCGCCGCAGACGATTCCATTTCGAAGGAGAAGGAGGCGTCGTTGAGGCGAAGCTTGCCCATGGCGGCGCGCAGATCCTCGAAATCGGCGGCATCGACCGGGAAGAGGCCGCAGAAGACCACTGGCTGCGCCGGCTTGAAGCCCGGCAGTGCCTGTGCCGTCGGCCGCTTGTCCTCGGTGATCGTATCACCGACGCGGGTATCGGCCACTTCCTTGATCGAGGCGGTGATGAAGCCGATCTCGCCGGGGCCGAGGCTGTCGACATTGACCATCTTCGGCGTCAGCACGCCAACACGCTCCACCTGGTATTTCGCATCCGTGCCCATCATGCGGATCGTCTGGCCCTTGGTCAGTACGCCGTCGATGATGCGCACGAGAACCATGACACCGAGATAGGTGTCGTACCAGCTGTCGACGAGCAGCGCCTTCAGCGGCGCCTTTTCGCCGCCCGGGCTCTTCGGCGCCGGCAGCTTGCGGACGATCGCCTCGAGCACATCGGGAATGCCGAGGCCTGTTTTGGCCGAGATCAGCACAGCCTCCGACGCGTCGATGCCGATCACTTCCTCGATCTGTTCCTTGATGCGGTCGGGTTCAGCGGCCGGCAGGTCGATCTTGTTGAGCACGGTGACGAGCTCGTGATTGTTGTCGATCGCCTGGTAGACGTTGGCGAGCGTCTGCGCTTCCACACCCTGCGAGGCGTCGACGACCAGCAGCGAGCCCTCGCAGGCCGACAGCGAGCGCGAGACTTCATAGGCGAAGTCGACGTGGCCGGGCGTGTCGATCAGGTTGAGAATGTACTTTTCGCCATTGTTCGCCTGGTAGTGCAGGCGCACGGTCTGGGCCTTGATGGTGATGCCGCGCTCGCGCTCGATATCCATATTGTCGAGCACCTGCTCGGACATTTCGCGCTCGGCAAGGCCGCCTGTCGTCTGAATCAGGCGGTCGGCCAGCGTCGATTTGCCGTGGTCGATATGGGCCACGATCGAGAAGTTGCGGATATGGGACAGCGGAGTGGTCGAATTGGTGCTCATGCGCGCCATATAGCAGCGCCGCCCCCGGCCGCAAAGCGGTAATTATCCCGCCGTTTACGCTATTTTACGAGCCGGTCGAACGCGTCTCAGACTGGCCAGGTCTCCAGCCGCCAGGCCGAATCCCAGAACATCCATTCATATTGCGAGGCGCGCACGAAGGCATCGGTCATCTCTGTGCGTTCCGCCGGCGAGGCGGCGCGGGCGGCGATGTCGGTCAGTGCGATCACTTCGCGCGCGCCGGCGGCAAATTGCGGATCGCCATAGGTGTTGATCCAGGCCTGGAAGGCATTGCCCTCGACAACGGGCTGGTTCTTGATCGCCTCGCCGACATGCCAGTAGATCCAGAAGCAGGGGAGAATGGCGGAAAGCGCCACCGCGTAAGAGCGGTGATAGGCGGTGGCCAGCAGAAAATTGGTATAGGCAAAGCAGGTGGGCGACGGCTCCGCCGAGGTCAAATCCGCGGCCGTGATGCCGAACTGGGTGAGAAAGCCGGCATGCAGGCCCTGCTCGACGGTGATCGCCTTCTGCGCCGAACCGAGGAAACGCAGCACCTGCGCATTGTCGGGCGCCTTGGCCGCGACGATGGCAAGGCAGCGTGCATAGTGCTTGAGGTAAAGCGCGTCCTGCAGAATGTAGTGGCGAAAGATTTCCGGCGGCAGCGTGCCGTCGGAGAGCCGCGTCAGAAGCGGCAGCGCCTCGATCTCGGCCATGATGGGCGCAATCCTGTCCCAGGCGGCGGCCGTGAAGCTTCCCGTGAGTTCCGTGCTCTGCGTGCTGGCGTCCATTCGTCTCTCCATCGATCGCACCGACATATACGGGCGAGGCCGCGGTGAAAGCAAGTTGCTTGCGCGCCGCTTATCGGCTTGATTCCATCATGAGAACATGTATTTCTTTTATAGTAGAATCGCGGATAGGAAAGATGGAAGAGCAACTCGAGCAGGCGATCGGCATTCGCATCCGCAAGCTGCGGCTGGAAAAGGGCTTGACGCTGGACGATCTTGCCACCGCCTCCGGCGTCAGCCGGGCAATGATTTCGCGTATCGAGCGGGCCGAGGCGAGCCCGACTGCCTCGCTGCTGGCAAGGATTTGCGCCGCCCTCGGCCTGTCGCTCTCGGCCTTTTTCGCAGAGGAGGGGCAGCAGGCCTCGCCGCTCGCCCGCAGGCAGGACCAGCAGGTCTGGCGCGATCCGGAAACCGGTTACCTCAGGCGGTCGGTCTCGGCGCCCGGCACTGCCTCCGATGTCGATATTGTCGAGGTCGAATTTCCCGCCGGCGCCCGCGTCAGCTTTCCCCCGCATGCGGCCTCCCACGGCATGACCCAGCATGTCTGGCTGTTCGACGGCGAGCTGGAGATGACCGCCGGTGAGACGGTCTACCGGCTGCGTCCCGGCGACTGCCTCTCCATGCCCGTCGGCGACGGGCATGTCTTCCACAATCCCGGCAACGCGCCGGCGCGCTATTGCGTCGTGCTCGATCGCGGCGGCCGATGACAGCCTCTATTTCAGGAGAACGACATGCCTGACATTCGCACCCTTTCCGCCGAGGAAGCACGTGCCGCCATTCCGGCCCTTTCGCAGGTGCTTGCCGATTGTGTCGCCGGCGGCGCGTCGGTCGGCTTCATGCAGCCCTATACGCCCGAAGACGCCGAGCCCTATTGGTGCGACGTCGCCGATGCCGTTGCGGCGGGCGGCAATCTGCTGCTGGTCGCCGAACTCGCCGGCAGCATCGTCGGTACCGTGCAGGTGGGCGCTGCGCAGATGCCGAACCAGCCGCATCGCGGTGATCTGAAGAAACTGCTGGTGCATCGCTCCGCCCGCGGCAGGGGACTTGCCCGGCTGCTGATGGAGGCCGCCGAACGGGAGGCAAGAAAGCGCGGCAAAACCCTGCTCGTGCTCGACACGGCAACCGGCAGCGATGCCGAGGCGATTTATCCACGCCTGGGCTGGGAGCGCGTCGGCGTCATTCCCGATTATGCGCTGTGGCCGCAAGGCGGCTTCTGCGATACCACCCTGTTCTACAAGCGGCTCTAATTGCGCCGGCTCCGCTCACGCCGGCCGGCGCAAACCCGGAAATGCGCCGGCAAGTGTCGTGCCTGCCGTCCATTGCGCCGCGTGCCAGCCGAACTGCCGCGCCGCTTCGATATTTTCGGCCATGTCGTCGATAAAGGCGATGTCGCCGGGCAGGGCGCCGGCGCGTTCGGACGCCAGCCGGAAAAAGTCCGGCGAAGGTTTGCGGTGTCCGAGCGCGGCGGAATAGATGATGCCGTCGACATGCGCGCCGAGGCCGGCCTCTTCCATCAGGTAGCGGGCTCGCCTGTGCTCCTGATTGGTCGCCAGAAAGAGGGCAACACCGCTTTGCCGGAGGGCGGCAAGCTCCTCCAGGAGATTGAGATCGAGGCGGGAATCGTTTTCGAACCAATAGTCGATCAGGGTTGCGGCAGTGACATGGGGCGCGATCTCTGCAAGCACGGCCGAAAGCCGCGGTTCCAACGCCTCGCGGCCGATGATGATCTCGCTCCAGTGGGTCTGGAAGAATGCCTGCTGCAGCAGGTCGAGGCGCAGCCCGAGATCGCGCTCGAGAAAGGTGAAGTGCGGCAGGCCGTCGGCCGGCCGGCCATGAATGAGCACGCCGTCGACATCGACCATCAGCACTTTCATGGGGAAAATTTCCTCGTTCTGAAAACAACGGCGAAGGTGGCGTTATTTAGCGCGGCGATCAAGCCGACACACCGCTTTTTCGTTGGGGCGAAGCCGTGTAAATCTCGATTTTCAACCAGGGGCAGGATCTGCAATGCGCGTCATCTATTCCGAAGATCATAAGCTGCGCGATGCCAGAACAGAGCTCTATGCCGGCCAGTTGGTGACGCCCTTCGAGGCGCCGTTCCGGGCCGAATGGATCCTGGCGGCGGTCAAGGAGGCGGGCTTTGCCGATGTTGTGGCGCCCGATGCGCACGGGCTGGAAACGGCCAAAAAGGTGCATGACCCGGCCTATCTCGATTTTCTCGCCACCGTCTGGGATCGCTGGGTGGCGGCCGGTTTCGAGGGCGAGGCGATCGCAAATTCCTTCCCGGTGCGCCGCACCAGCCAGCGCGTGCCCGACAATATCGTCGGCGCGATCGGCCATTACGCCAATGCCGCCGATACCTCGATCACCAAGGGCTCCTACGAGGCGGCGATCGCCTCGATGCGTTGCGCCGTAACGGGCGCCGATTGGCTGGCCGAGGGGCATCGTTTCGCCTTCGCGCTCTGCCGCCCGCCTGGCCATCACGCCGGCATCGATCTCTTCGGCGGCTACTGCTTCATCAACAATGCGGGTGTCGCGGCGCAGCGGCTGCTCGATCGTGGCGCGGCCAAAGTTGCCGTGCTCGATGTCGATTTCCACCATGGCAACGGCACCCAGGATCTCTTTTATCGCCGCGGCGATGTCTTCACCGCCTCGCTGCATGGCGATCCGATGCACGCCTTTCCCTATTTCCTCGGCCATGCCGACGAGGAGGGCGAGGGAGCGGGCACTGGGACCAACCGCAATTATCCGATGCCGTCGGGCACACCCTTTGAGGTCTGGTCTTCTGCCCTTGCCGATGCCCTCGCCCGCATCAGGGCCTTCGGCGCCGAAGCGATCGTCCTGGCGCTCGGGGTCGACACCTTCGTGCGCGATCCGATCTCTTTCTTCAGCCTCACCTCCGACGATTTCACCCGCATGGGCGCAATGATATCCGCCGCCGGGCTGCCGGTGCTTGCCTGCATGGAAGGCGGCTACGGCGTGCCGGAGATCGGCCTCAACGTCGCCAATGTCCTCAAGGGTCTGGAAGCCTGATCGCTTGAGATGACCGTCGATACCGATCCATCCGATATCCCGACACCCCGCATGCTGAGCTGGGCGCGCAACTCCGCCATCTATCGCCTGGAGCGGCGGATGATGACGGAAAAGCAGCTCTTCGACGCCATCAGCCGCAAGGCCAGGGAGAAGTTCGAAGACATCAGCGCGGGCCAGCTCAAGGCCGTTGCCGATTTCGCCGTCACGTTTGCCTATGACAACAAGCTGATCGACGATGGCGCCTATGCCGAAATCAGCACGCGCTCTGCCGTGCGCGGCGGCAAATCGAAGCGCGCCATCGCCCAGAAACTCGTGGCCAAGGGTGTCGCGAGCGACAAGGTCGAGGCGGCGCTCGGAGAGGCGAACGATCTCTATGCCGCGACCATATTCGCCCGCAAACGCGCCTTCGGTCCGTTTCGCCGTGGCGACCTCGACGACAAACGCAAGGCAAAGGAACTGTCCGCCTTCGCCCGCAATGGCTTCAGCTTCGAGATCGGCAGGAAGGTCTTCGATATGAGTGTCGAAGACGCCGAAGAGGTGATCCTCTCCGGCCGCCTCTGATATGCATCAGCTCTTTTGCTGCCTGGATCAGAAGATTGAATTTGTCGGTTGCAAGCGGCCTCCGTATGAACGGCGCTCGATCGGAGATGCAGATGAAAGACAGAACGAACGACGGCGCCGGCGTGCTGGCATTGGAAACGCCTGCAACGTCCTCCGGCCTGGCGGCCGGCGGGCTGATGTGCCTCCTGTCCATGTCGTCGATCCAGTTCGGCGCAGCTCTGTCGTCCCACGCGATCGCCACCTATGGACCGGCCGGCGCAAGCTGGCTGCGCCTCGTCTTTGCCGCCATCATCCTGGTCGTCGCCGTCCGTCCGCGCCTGTTCAGCTACTCCAGAGAGCAATGGACAAGCGCGCTCGTTCTCGGCACGACGACAGCCTTGATGACCATGAGTTTTTTCGCGGCGATCGAGCGCATTCCGCTCGGCCTTGCCGTGGCGATCGACTTTCTCGGCCCGCTTTCGGTCGCGACCATCGGTTACGGTCTCAGCCGGCGTCTCGTCTGGCCGCTCATTGCCGCGCTCGGCGTGCTGGCGCTTGCCCATGACGGCGAAGGCTGGATCGGGGATATGTGGGGCATTCTCTTTGCCGGTGGCGCGGGGACCGGCTGGGCGATCTATATCGTCCTGACCAAGAAGATCGGCGCCAGCTTCAAGGGACTAGAAGGGCTTTCCATGTCGCTGATGGTTGCCGCTGTGGTTGCCACACCCTTCGGCTTTTCAGGCGCAGCGCCGGCGCTTGACACTTCTGGCCTGATCGAAATGGCGGGCCTTGCCGTGCTCGTGCCGCTGCTGCCCTATACGCTGGAGCTGATCGCCCTGCGGCGCATGCCGACGACCTCCTTCGGCATTCTCATGAGTCTGGAGCCGGCCATTGCGGCTCTGGCAGGCTTCGTCATTCTGATGCAGCCGATGACGCTTCTGCAGATGGCCGGAACGGCCCTGGTCGTCGCTGCAAGCGCCGGCGCGACCTTTTCAGCTAGAACAGGATGATTTTAGGCCCGGTCGGCCTAAAATCCGAATCCTGTTCTACATTAAAGAGTTAGAGCATGATGTCGTCCGAAAACCGCGCACACTTTTCGGCATCATGCTCTAGGCAATGATCCGTCAGCCCGCCTTCTTCGCCGGGTCGTCGAGCGCCGGATTGTAGAACAGCGACAGCGTCAGGCTCTTGGCGATCCGCTCCGCCGTCGCCATGAACCAGGCCTTGGCCTCCGGCGACGGGGCGACATCGTCGAGCGTTGCGGCAAACAGCGCCAGCCACTTCGGAAAGAGATCCGGCGTCAGGTCCGCGACGCCGGTGTGCGCCTGCACCGGTTTGCCGCCATAGGCGCCGCTACGAAAGGCGACGGCCGACCAGAAACTCTTCATCTTCTCCATATGCTCCGGCCAGCGGCCGGAGAGCCTGGCGTCGAACACCGGACCAAGATCGGCATGCGCCTGCACGCGCCCGTAAAACGTCTCGACCAGCCTGCCGATGAAGGCCTCGTCGACGCCCATCGCCCGCATCTCCGCCTCCGCCCTTTCGCGGATCGCCGCGACATGGGCAGGACGGCCCTGAATGTCATTGTCCATCATAAACCCCGGCGCCGCGCAATGCGGCCGCTCCTCATATAGGTGTTTGCGCCGGCGCGCCAAAGGCGTCCGTGCGGCTTGCGGCAATCTGTCAGCCCACCGGCCTCAGCCACTTGACCGCCACCACCGCCTTCTTTAGATTTAGAATTATTCTAAATTTGTTGGAGCAAGTCATGCTGGCGCGGTTTTTCAGATCCTCGAAACGATCTTTTCAGTCGCTGTCCGAGCAGGAAATCCTCGCCCTTGCAATTGCCTCCGAGGAAGACGATGCCCGCATCTATCTCGCCTATGCGGATAAATTGCGGCCCGAATTTCCGGCATCGGCCAAGGTCTTCGAGGATATGGCAGAGGTGGAGGATACGCATCGCAAATCGTTGATCGAGATTTATCGTCAACGTTTCGGCGAACGCATCCCGCTGATCCGGCGCGAGCATGTCGAAGGCTTTTATGAGCGCAAGCCCGACTGGCTCAGAGCCAACCTGTCGCTCGATGCGATGCGGCAGGAGACCGAGGCAATGGAGGAACAGGCCTACCGCTTCTACGTCGAAGCGGTAAAGCGGACCTCGGACGCCTCGACGCGAAAACTTCTCGGTGATCTGGCGCTGGCCGAACAGGGGCACGAGGATATTGCCCGTATGCTCGGCGACAAGCACACGCCCGAGGATGTCAGGCGCGACGAGGACGAGACGGCGCACCGGCAATTCGTGCTGACTTATGTGCAGCCGGGCCTTGCCGGGCTGATGGACGGCTCGGTCTCGACGTTGGCGCCGATCTTCGCCGCCGCCTTTGCCACCCAGGACACCTGGCAGACCTTCCTCGTCGGCCTTTCCGCTTCCGTCGGCGCCGGCATTTCGATGGGCTTCACCGAAGCCGCCCATGACGACGGCAAGATCTCCGGCAGGGGCTCGCCGATCAAACGCGGGCTTGCCTGCGGCATCATGACGGCGCTCGGCGGCCTCGGCCATGCGCTGCCCTATCTGATCCCGCATTTCTGGACGGCGACGATCACTGCCGCGATCATCGTCTTTTTCGAACTCTGGGCGATCGCCTTCATACAGAACCGTTACATGGAAACGCCGTTCCTGCGCGCTGCCTTCCAGGTGGTGCTCGGCGGCGGCCTGGTACTCGGAGCGGGGATTTTGATTGGGAATGGGTGAGCTGCGGTCGGGCGTAGCCCGAGCAATCGATCCAGTGAATCGATTGCAGCAGCGAACGCCCGTAGCCATGCGGAGGGCCGGGCGACGGCGCGGCACCAACTGTATCATCGCAGGCCGCGCGCGCAACGATCAGTCCTCATCCTGAGGTGCCCCGCAAGGGGCCTCGAAGGACGAGGGCGGGTGGTTGAACGTCGCCAGCAGCATCTATATTTGCCGGTGGCCAGCCCCGTCCTTCGAGGCTCCGCCCTGCGGGCTACGCACCTCAGGATGGGGCTGGAGAGAGGGCGCGCCAGCATCTTTGTCATTGGCCTACGCGTCGTGCATTCGTGACTCTACCGCTCACCCCTCATAGGCGCGTCAGGGAAGATGAGGGGGTGAGGAGCGTGAGCGAAAGGTAACGGTCGACGCGGTTTCAATTCCCCAAAAGCAAAAGGCCGGCTTTCGCCGGCCTTTTTCCCCGCATCCCCCGGAATTTGTCAGCGCAGTGCGCCGACCAGAACGTCGCGGCCGTTCTCGATGGTGACCCAGCGGCCGGCATTGTAGCTCGACTGGCGCTTGACGAAGGAATAGGGCGTCGCAAACCACGGCTTGACGTCGGTGGCGAGGTTGTCGAGCACGAAGTCGCCCTCCGACGTGCGCAGCGTCAGGACGGCATGGCCCTCACCGTCAGGCTTGCGCACGACGGTCATCAACAGATCGGCGGCCGAAATGCCGCGCTGGATCAGGATGCGGCGCTTCAAGAGCGCGAAATCCTCGCAGTCGCCGGCGGTGGTCGGGTAGGCCCAGACTTCATCCTTGCCGTAGATTTCCTTGTCGGTCATCGGCGTGATCGTGCGGTTGACCATGGCGTTGACCGAACGGACGAGCGACCACTTTGCCGGGGTCATCTCGACAGGGCCCGCATTGCGGTTTGCGCCGCATTCGCTGCTGTGGGTCTGACAGAAATCATAATGGCCGATCGGCTGCGAAGTGGCGTTGCCTGTTACCATGGAAGCATTTCTGCTTGGAGCTGGGATGGCGGCCGTCGCCATCGCAAACACGGCCATCATGGCCACAAAGATACCCTTGATCCGCACGCCCGCTCTTTCCTCGATCGCCCCTTAATTATTAACAAATTGTTAATGGAGAGGGCCGAGAAGAGTCAATCGTTACTTCTTAGGAGGACGTTGCGACCCGTTGACATGGTTAAAATGCAACAAGACGGAGAGCTCGTTTCAGAGCATTATTGCCCGGCCATGGCGGTGCGGATGATGCCTTTGACGGCGCCCAGAATGAGGGCGATATCGCCGGGGCGGGACAGGCGATGGTCGCCGTCGCGGATGAAGGTCAGCACCACGTCGTCGGCGGGAAGGTGCTCGACAAGTTTCATCGCATGCGCGTGCGGCACGTCGGGATCCTTCATCCCCTGGAGGATATGCACCGGGCAGCCCGTCTCGATTATGCCGTCGAGCACGCGGTTCTTGCGGCCGTCCTCGATCAGTGCCAGCGTATAGACGGTTGGTTCCGGGCTGTATTGCGAGCGCTCCTCGAAATAGCCGCGCTCCGCCAGCGACTTACGCTCCTTCCCCTTCAGGTTCGGCTCGATCAGTTCGGAGGTGAAATCGGGCGCTGGCGCGATCAGCACCATTCCTTCAAGTTTTGGGCCGGCGAGCTTCGGGCCATCCAGTCGCGCGAGCTCCTGCGCCAGCCGCAGCGCAATCCAGGCGCCCATCGACGAGCCGACGAGAATGATCCGGTCGGGTGCGACGTGGCGGATCACGGCCAGCGCCTCCTCCAGCCAGCGCGAGATCGTGCCGTCGCGGAAACTGCCGCCGGAAAGCCCGTGGCCGGAATAGTCGAGGCGGATACAGGCGGTACCGAGTTCGCCCGCCAGGCCGTCGAGTTCCAACGCTTTGGTGCCGCTCATGTCGGAACGGTAGCCGGATAGCCAAACAAGCGCCGGGGCATTATTGCCGGCTTGCGCCGGACGCACCAGCATGGCGATCTCACGCGCCGCCTCGCCTTCGCCGACCGTCAGGAACTGTGGCTGGGCATTGGGCATCTGATCGGACATCGGCGAAACTCCTGTTGTTTTGGCCTATAAAACAGATTCTTGGCAGGCTGACAGCACGTGATTTTTCCGCTAAAGGATGATATTGACTCCGTTGCAGCGATAACGAGATACGTTTGTGCACCCTGATCGGGAGCGCGCGGCTGCAACATTCCGGAAACAACGCGAGGAGAATACGACCATTCGCAGACCTTTTAAGACCGATGCGCCCGTGAAGGACGGCCCGCGCTCGAACCGTGAAATCCGCATTCCCAAAGTTCAGCTGATCGCGGCTGACGGACAGAATATGGGCATCGTGCCCACCGACCAGGCCTTGAGAATGGCGGAAGAAGCCGGCCTCGATCTCGTCGAAATTTCCCCCAATGCCGAACCGCCGGTGTGCAAGATCCTCGATCTGGGCAAGCTGAAATATGCCAACCAGAAGAAGGCTGCCGAGGCGCGCAAGAAGCAGAAAATCGTCGAAGTTAAAGAAATCAAGATGCGTCCTAATATCGACACCCATGATTATGAGGTGAAGATGAAGGCGATGGGCCGCTTCTTCGACGAGGGTGACAAGGTCAAGGTGACGCTGAAGTTCCGCGGCCGTGAAATGGCCCACCAGGAGCTCGGCATGAAGCTTCTGCAGCAGGTCAAGGCCGATACGACCGAGATCGCCAAGGTCGAAGCCGAGCCCAAGCTGGAAGGCCGCCAGATGATGATGGTGCTGGCGCCCAAGTAAGCGCCAGATGCCTTTTTCGCCCAAGGCCGTCCGCAAGGGCGGCTTTTGTGCTTTCGGTCATCCCAATTTTGGGATGGCGAAGATTCCTCCGCGGCCCCGTTGCACTTTCATGACGCTGCGGTTATAAGCGCGCGTCCGAACTGACCGGCAGGGCATGCCGTGGCAGTTTCGAATGCTTGCGGAACGGTTCGTCGCCGAAGCCGCAGATCAACAACAAACGCTCCCGCACCTTGTTGCGACGGCCGGAGAACCGGACTTCGCGAGAGGGCTTTTTTGATGAAGCGCGCAGGGAGGACAGAAGGAGTAGCAAAATGCCCAAGATGAAGACGAAGTCCTCTGCCAAGAAGCGGTTCAAGATCACCGCGACCGGCAAGGTCAAGGCTGCCGCTGCCGGCAAGCGCCATGGCATGATCAAGCGTACCAACAAGTTCATTCGCGATGCACGTGGCACCATGGTTCTCGCAGAACCGGATGGCCGCAAGGTTATCAAGAATTACCTGCCGAACGGTCTCTGAGACTCGTCCGCGAACGCTAGATTTAAGGAGATCATGATATGGCACGCGTAAAAAGAGGCGTCACCGCCCACGCCAAGCACAAGAAGGTTCTGAAGGCCGCCAAGGGCTTTTACGGCCGCCGCAAGAACACCATCCGCGCCGCCAAGGCCGCTGTCGACCGGTCGAAGCAGTACGCCTACCGCGACCGCAAGGTCAACAAGCGCAACTTCCGTGCGCTCTGGATCCAGCGCATCAACGCCGCCGTCCGCGAATTCGGCCTGACCTATGGCCGCTTCATCGACGGTCTGAACAAGGCCGGCATCGAAGTCGACCGCAAGGTTCTCTCCGACATGGCGATCCACGAGCCGGAAGCATTCGGCGCGCTCGTCAACGCCGCCAAGAAGGCCCTTGAGTACCTCAAGGAAACCGGTACGGCCAACGAGTTTGAAGGCGCGGTTCGTTAACCAGCGCTTCCCAAGCTTTGAAATTATGATTTGGGAAACCCGCGCTGGTTTGGGCTAGCGCGGGTTTTTCTTTCTTTATATTCCTTGCGCCGGTCGGCGCCGCCCGCCTCCCGATCCCCGCCTGATACTGGACGGAAAGAAGTGACAATGTCAGATATTGACCAGCTCAATTCATCGCTGCTTGCGGAAATTGCCGCCACCAATGATGAGCCCGCGCTCGAAGCCGTGCGCGTCGCCGCGCTCGGCAAGAAGGGCTCGATCTCGGAACTCCTGAAGACGCTCGGCGCCATGACGCCGGAGGAGCGCCAGACCCGGGGTGCTGCGATCAACGCCCTGAAGAATGCGGTGACGGACGCCATTGCCGAACGCAAGTCGGTGCTGAAGATGGCGGCGGTCAATGCGCGGCTGAAGGCCGAGACGGTCGATGTCAGCCTGCCCGTGCGCTCCTCGCCGGCCGAGCGCGGCCGCATCCATCCGATCAGCCAGATCGTCGACGAGATCACCGCGATCTTCGCCGACATGGGTTTCTCGATCGCCGAGGGCCCCGATATCGAGACCGATTATTACAATTTCACCGCGCTGAATTTCCCCGAAGGCCACCCGGCCCGCGAGATGCACGACACCTTCTTCTTCAATCCGGACGAGAACGGTGAGCGCAAGGTGCTGCGCACCCATACCTCGCCGGTGCAGGTGCGCACCATGGAAGCGCAGAAGCCGCCGATCCGCATCATCATTCCCGGCAAGACCTATCGCCAGGACAGCGATGCCACGCATTCGCCGATGTTCCATCAGGTCGAGGGCCTGGTCATCGACAAGAAGGCCAATGTCGCCAATATCCGCTGGGTGCTCGAGGAGTTCTGCAAGACCTTCTTCGAGGTCGACAGCGTGACGATGCGCTTTCGCCCGTCCTTCTTCCCTTTCACCGAGCCCTCTTTCGAGGTCGACATCCAGTGCGACCGCTCCGGTCCGATCGTCAAGTTCGGCGAAGGCACCGACTGGATGGAGATCCTCGGCTGCGGCATGGTCCATCCGAACGTGCTGCGTTATGGCGGGCTCGATCCGGATGAATATCAGGGTTTTGCCTGGGGCATGGGCCTCGACCGCATCGCCATGCTGAAATACGGCATGCCCGACCTGCGCGACTTCTTCAACGCCGACGTCCGCTGGATGACGCATTACGGCTTCCGCCCGCTCGACATGCCGACGCTGTTCGGCGGCCTCAGCGCTTGAACGGAGAATTGCAACGATGAAATTCACGCTCTCCTGGCTGAAAGAGCATCTGGAAACGGATGCCACGCTTGACGAAATCTGCACCCGCCTGACCGAGATCGGTCTGGAGGTGGAGGAGGTCGACGACAAGGCGGCGTTCAAGCCCTTCGTCATCGCAAGGGTTGTTTCGGCGGAAAAACATCCGCAGGCCGATCGCCTGAAGGTGCTGATGGTCGACACCGGTTCCGGTGCGCCGGTCCAGGTCGTCTGCGGCGCCCCGAATGCGCGCGCCGGCCTCGTCGGCGCCTTCGCCGCACCCGGAACCTATGTTCCCGGCATCGACGTGACGCTTGCCGTCGGCAATATCCGCGGCGTCGAAAGTCGCGGCATGATGTGTTCCGAAAAGGAAATGCAGATCTCCGACAATCATGACGGCATCATCGATCTGCCCGACGACGCACCGGTCGGTCAGAGTTACGCGTCCTATGCGCATCTGGACGATCCGGTCATCGAAATCAATCTGACGCCCAATCGGCCGGACTGCACGTCGATCCACGGGATCGCCCGCGATCTCGCCGCCTCCGGTCTTGGCACACTGAAGACACGGGCCGCGCCGTCCTTCGCCGTCGAAGGCGAGACGCCGGTCAAGTTGACGCTCGATCTCGACGATCCGAAGCTCTGCCCCGGCTTTTCGCTGCGCCTGGTGCGCGGCGTCAGAAACGGCCCGAGCCCGCGCTGGATGCAGCAGCGGCTCACCGCCATCGGCCTGCGCCCCATCAACGCGCTGGTCGATATCACCAATTACATGACCTTCGATCAGGGCCGGCCGATGCACGTCTTCGACGCCGCCAAGGTCACGGGCAATCTCACCGTTCGCCGCGCCAGGGAAGGCGAGACCGTGCTGGCGCTCGACCAGCGCGAATACAAGCTCGGTCCGAACAACGTCGTCATATCAGATGAAGATGGCATCGAATCGATCGGCGGCATCATGGGCGGCGAACATTCCGGCTGCGACGAAAACACCGTCGACGTGCTGATCGAATCGGCCCTATGGGACCCGATGAACATCGCCAAATCGGGCCGCAGCCTCGGCATCATCACCGATGCGCGCTACCGCTTCGAACGTGGGGTCGATCCGGAATATATGGTTCCCGGTCTCGAACGCACGACCGAACTGGTGCTTGATCTCTGCGGCGGCACGCCCGCACGGGCCGAAGTCGTCGGCTACAAGGGCTATGAGCCGAAGGTCGTCGATTTCCCCTATTCCGAGGTCAGGCGCCTGACGGGCCTGGAGGTCTCGACGGAGGAAAGCAACGCCATCCTCGCCCGCCTCGGCTTCACCGTTTCCGGCACCGGTGAGCGCGTTTCCGTCGCCGTTCCTTCATGGCGACCCGATGTCGACGGCAAGGCCGATCTCGTCGAGGAGGTGATGCGCATCCACGGCGTCGACAATATCAAGCCGGCGCCGCTCGAAAGCCATGCTGCCGTCAACGGCAGGATCCTGACGACGCTGCAGATCCGCACCCGCGCGGCCAAGCGTGCGCTCGCCTCGCGCGGCATGCTGGAGGCCGTCACCTGGTCCTTCATTCCGGAAGATCAGGCGAAGCTCTTCGGCGGCGGTTCGCCGGCCCTGAGGCTTGCCAATCCGATCGCCGCCGAAATGTCGGATATGCGCCCCTCGCTGCTGCCTGGCCTGCTGACGGCCGCCCAGCGCAATGCCGACAAAGGCTATGGCGACGTGGCGATCTTCGAAGTCTCGGGCACCTATGAGAATGACCGGCCGGACGGCCAGCGTCGCGTTGCCGGCGGCATCCGCCGCGGCACCGCCTCGCTCGCCGGAGGCGGGCGCATGTGGTCGAACGCGGTGAAAGGCGGCGGCAAACCGGTCGACGTCTTCGACGCCAAGGCCGATGCGCTCGCCGTCATCGAAGCCTGCGGCCTGCCGATGGGCAATATCCAGATCGAGCAGGGGGGGCCTGAATGGTATCATCCCGGCCGCTCCGGCACCATCAAGATGGGGCCGAAGGTGGTGCTCGGTTACTTCGGTGAATTCCACCCGCTGACGCTGGAAGCGCTTGATGTCTCCGGCGCCCTCTGTGGTTTCGAGGTTTATCTCGACGCGATGGCCGAGCCGAAGAAGAAGGCGACCCGCACCAAGCCGGCGCTGGAACTGTCACCCTTCCAGGCGGTCAAGCGCGACTTCGCCTTCGTCGTCGACAAGACGGTGGAATCGGGCGCCATCATCAAGGCTGCGACGGGGGCAGACCGCAAGCTCGTCACCGGCGTCAACGTCTTCGATATCTTCGAAGGCGCGTCTGTCGGCGAAGGCAAGAAATCGGTGGCGATCGAGGTTCAGATCCAGCCGGTCGAGCGTACGCTGACGGATGAGGATTTCGAAGCGCTGACGCAGAAGATCGTCGCGAGCGTCGCGAAGTTCACCGGCGGCGTGCTGAGAAGCTGATCCCGCCAGTCTTCGCAAAAATCAAGAACCGGTCGTTCGAGCGGCCGGTTCTTTCACGTGTGGAGATGGTAGAGTTTGCTGACGATGACCCACCGGCCGTCGATCTTCAGCAGTGAGAGATAGTCGGTAAAGCGCATTCCGGCAAAATCGTCGGTGACCTTCACGCTCGCCGCGTCACCCTCGACATCGACGCTTTGTATATCCATGAAGGGCTGCGTGCCGGGCGGAGCCGGTTCCTCCGCCAGGATCGCGGTGATGAATTCATCCCGCGTCAGCCATTCGACGGCATTCTGGTAATAGCCGATGATCGAGCTTTTTGGGTGAAAGGCCTTCTTCAAGGCTGCCGCATTGGCGAAGGCCATGCCTTCGACATAGAGATGAACCGTCTGTTCGACTGCCTGCCTGTCCGACATGTTTCCATCCCGTTCTCCGAGATGACGTTAGATAGTTTCGCCGGACCGGAAGACAAGCCCGACCGATTGCATCAGGTCGGGCTTCTTCGATTACAGATTCGTCATCGCAAGCGAGGCGTCCGAATAGCGTTTTCCCGCCACCTGTGCGGCGGGGATCGCTTCGCCGAGCTGCCGGAGCTCGGCTGCGCTGAGGCTGATATCGGCAGCGGCAGCGTTCTGTTCGAGATGGTGAAGCTTGCGGGCGCCGGGGATCGGCACGATGTCGTCGCCCTGGCTCAGCACCCATGCGAGCGCCAGCTGCGCCGCCGTCACGCCCTTCTCGGCGGCAAGCCGCTCGAGCGTCGCGACGAGGGCGGCGTTGGCGTCGAAATTTTCCGCCTGGAAGCGCGGCACCTGCCGGCGGAAATCGTCGGCGGCGAGATCGTCGGCCTTGCGGATCGCCCCTGTCAGGAAACCGCGGCCGAGCGGGCTGTAGGGCACGAAGCCGATGCCGAGTTCGCGGCAGGTGGCAAGCACATCCTCTTCGGGATCGCGGGTCCAGAGCGAATATTCGCTCTGCAGCGCTGCGATCGGATGGACCGCATGGGCGCGGCGGATGGTGGCGCTGCCGGCTTCCGAGAGGCCGAGCGCGCGGACTTTGCCTTCCCTCACCAGCTCGGCCATGACGCCGACGGTCTCCTCGATCGGCACGTTGGGGTCGACCCGGTGCTGGTAGAGCAGGTCGATGGTCTCGATGCCGAGACGTTTCAGTGAGGCCTCTGCAACCGCCCTGACATGTTCGGGGCGGCTGTCGACGCCGGCGATGGCGGCAGCGCCCGTCTGGCTGGTATCGATCTTGAAGCCGAATTTGGTGGCGATCACCACGCGGTCGCGGTGAGGCTTCAGCGCCTTTCCAAGAAGAGTCTCGTTGGTAAACGGGCCATAGACTTCGGCAGTGTCGAAGAAGGTGACGCCGAGATCGACGGCGCGATTGAGCGTTCGGATCGATTCCGCTTCGTCGCTGGCGCCATAGGCGAAGCTCATGCTCATGCAGCCGAGGCCGACGGCGGAGACGGTCAGATCATTTCCGAGTTTACGGGTCTTCATGATGGGGTTCCTTTCTGAGCTGATTTTGGCCGCTGGAGCATGATGCCGACACGTGTGAGCGATTTCGGATGACACCACGCGTCCGGAGAAATCCTTTGTTTGGCGGTACAGACCATATCGGCCACGGATCGATCAGAAAATACATGCAGTTTCTAACAAGCTGTTCTATTATTTCGATCAATGAACAGGACACAGCTCTCCCAACTCGCCGTTCTTGCCGCCGTCTCGGAGCATCGCAGCTTCCGCGCCGCGGCCCGGGAACTCCTCGTGGCGCCGTCGGCGATCAGCCATGCAATCTCGAGCCTCGAGGAAAGCCTCGGCGTCAGGCTTCTGGCGCGCACCACCCGCAGCGTCGCGCCGACCGAAGAAGGACGTCTGCTTCTCGAGAGGCTGCGACCGGCGCTGGAGGAAATCGATATTGCGCTGGAGGCGGTTCGCGACACGCGCGCCAAACCGGCCGGAAACCTGCGCATCACTGCCCCGCGCTTCGCCTCCGATATCCTGCTTGCTCCGCGCCTCGGCGATTTTCTCAACCTCTATCCCGATATCACCCTGGAGATTGCCAATGAGGACGGCTTCACCGATATCGTCAAGGAAGGCTTCGATGCCGGCCTAAGACTTGAAGAGAGTCTGGAGGCCGATATGATCGCCGTCAGGTTCTCGCCCAATCTAACGACTGTCATCGCCGCCTCGCCGGACTATTTCGAACGCCATCCGAAACCAGAGCATCCGCGTGATCTCGTCCATCATCGCTGCATCAAACGGCGCTTCACCAATGGCTCCATCTATCGCTGGGAATTCGAAAAGGACGGTCAGGAACTCGTTGTTGCCGTCGACGGGCCGCTCATTGTCAGCGAGGACCGGCTGGCTCTGCTGGCGGCACTGAACGGCGCCGGCCTTGCCTATCTCTTCGATATACGGGTGCATGCGGAACTGGCGGCCGGCAAGCTTGTGCGTGTGCTGGAGGATTGGTGCGCGCCCTATCCCGGGCCGTTTCTCTATTATCCCACTCGGCGGCAGATGCGCCCGGCGCTGCGCGCCTTCATCGATTTCTTCAGATATGTCGAGAGGGATGCGGGCGGCCGGTAGGGCAGCCGCCCGTTCTCATCGTGGCGTCAGGCAGCCTTGGCCTTCTGGTTTGCCGCGGTCGTGGCAAGCTGCGAGAGCGTCTTGTCGGTGGCCGTCTCCTCCTGCAGCGTCTGGTCGAGCAGGCTGACTATATCCTTGAGGCCGAGCGTTGCAGCCCAGGTTTTCAGCGTGCCGTAACGAGCGATTTCATAGTGCTCGACGGCCTGTGCTGCCGAGATCAGGCCGGCATCCAGCGCCGGGGTGCCTTTGAACTCCTCCATGATGTCCTCGCCTTCGGCGATGATGCCCTGGATCGCCTCACAGGTCTTGCCCTGGGCGCGCTTGCCGATCTTCTCGAAGACCTGCTGCAGGCGCTCGACCTGACCTTCGGTTTCCTCGAGATGCTTCTGGAAGCCTGCCTTCAGTTCGGAGGACTGGGCGGCGCGCGCCATCTTCGGCAGAGCGCGCAATATCTGCCGCTCGGCGAAGTAAATGTCCTTGAGCGTGTCATAGAAGAGATCTTCCAACGTCTTTTCCTTGGCCATTTTCTCGATCCTTGATTTGGGAAAGGCCGCGAACGCGGCGACACATTAAGAAGCAAGGATCGCGCAAATTGTTCCCGAGCGGTTTCGGGTGGACTGGAAATCGGCTCCGGGCAATCATCCCGCCGTTTCCTAGGGAGAAAAAATGATGCGGAAGCCGGGTTCGATGAAAGGTCTGGAGGATCTTGGCCGGGTGCGGCTATCGCGGAATTTCTTCTTCCGCGATTTCCTGCATTCCGAGATCGCCGATTTCTACCGCATCCCCAACATTCCCGAGGATCCCGACCTGGCGATCGAGGCTGGGAAGCGGCTTTGTGAGGATTTGCTGGAGCCGCTGGAGGCAACCTTTGGGCGTCTGCACATCCGCTCCGGCTATCGCTCGCCTGATGTCAACAGGTTCGGCAACGAGAACAAGCTGAACTGCTCGACCAATGCCGCCACATCAGCCCATCACATCTGGGATATGCGCGATTTCGATGGCTGCATGGGTGCCGCCGTCTGCATCGCCGTGCCGTGGATGATCGACCGCTATCGCGACGAAAGCGACTGGCAGCGGCTCGCCTGGTGGATCCACGACCACCTCCCTTATGCTTCGCTCTGCTTCTTCCCCAAGCTCTGGGCCTTCAATATCCAGTGGCACGAACGGCCGAAGCGGATCATCCAGAGCTATGTCAGCCCGCGCGGCATCCTCACCAAGCCGGGCATGACGAACTGGGCGGGCAATCATGGCGCGTTCTACGAGGGGTTTCCGCGGCTCAGAAGCTGATGCGATAGCGGATGTGGCCGTCGCTCTCGACATAGCTGTCATAGAGCGCCCGGGCCGTCTTGTTGTTTTCGCTCGTATGCAAATAAAGCCGCGACCAGCCCTCTGCCTTGCCGAGTGCGACGAGATCGTCCATCAGCGCCCGGCCGACGCCCTTGCCGCGCGCATCGGCATCGACGAACAGGTCTTCGAGATAGCAGTCCCTGCCGCGGATCCAGGTGCCCTCATGCGTGAGATAGAGCGCAAAGCCGATAATCCTGCCGTCGATCTCGGCGACGCACATCGCGATCGCGGAGGCGGGATCGAAGATCCGCCGCCACGTCTGGTCGGTGATATCGGCCTCGACGGTCACGTCGTAAAAGTCGAGATAGGCCGCCCAGAGCTGGCGCCAGCCGGCTTCGTCCTCAGGACGGGCATCGCGTATCGTCACGGTCATGGCTCTGTTCCTTCAGCGCCGGCTTCGTCGAGCAGCGCCATCGCCTCGTCGGAGAGGGACAGTGTCGCCGCTTTCGCCAGGCTTTCGAGCTGCGACAGCCTGGTGGCGCTGGCGATCGGCGCCGTCACGCCCTTCTTGCGCAAGAGCCACGCAAGCGAGATTTCCGCGGGCTTGGCGCCGGTCTCGGCAGACACCTTGTCGAGCGCTGCAAGGACACGCAGGCCCTTGGCGTCGAGATAGCGCGAGACGCGGCCTTCGCGTGCGCGGCCCGCCGTATCGGCCTTGCTGCGGTACTTGCCGGTGAGGAAGCCGGCCGCCAGGCTGAAATAGGTGATGACGCCAAGATCCTCCTCGACGCAGAGCTCTGCGAGCGGCCCCTCGAAGCTTGCGCGCTCGCAGAGATTATATTCCGGCTGCAGCACATCATAACGTGGCAAGGCGGCTTTCTCGGCGGCGTCGAAGGACGCCTGCAGCAGCGTTGCATCATAATTCGAGCAGCCGATGGCGCGAATTTTTCCCTGCTGTTTCAGCTTGGCAAAGGCACCGAGCGTTTCCTCGTGCGGCGTATCGGCATCCGGCCAGTGCGAGAGATAGAGATCGATATAGTCGGTCTGCAGCCGGCTAAGCGACGCCTCGACCGCTTTCAGAATATAGCCCGCCTTCAGCGTCTTTCCCTGACCCATGTCCGAACCGACCTTGGTGATGATGACGGCCTTGTCGCGCGAAACCGCTGATTGCTTCAGCCAGCGGCCGATGATCTCCTCGGAATCGCCGCCCTTGTTGCCCGGAACCCATGCGGAGTAGACATCCGCTGTGTCGATCGCGTTCAGGCCGGCATCGAAAAAGGCGTCGAGAATGGCGAAGGATGTTTTTTCGTCGGCCGTCCAGCCGAAGACATTGCCGCCGATGACGATCGGCGCGACCGAAAGGCCAGTTTTTCCAAGCCGACGCATTTCCATGACGCTCTCCAAAATCGTTAAGTGAGTGAAATCGCGGATACGGCAGAACGCCGCCCCGGAGCATGATGCCGAAAGTGTATGCGGTGTTCGGACGACATCATGCTCTAACGATCTGAGGTAAACTAGTGCGATCTCTGCATCCGGAAAACCAAACTTCCGTGATTTCGTGTCGCACCATTGCGCCGCAGCCAAGCCCTGAATATGGTTCGCGGACATCAGTCTGGGAGGCTTGGACATGCTGCGTTTCGGTATCATTTCGACGGCGAAGATCGGGCGCGACAATGTCGTTCCCGCCATCCAGGATGCGGAAAACTGTGTCGTCACGGCGATTGCGAGCCGGGATCTCGGGCGCGCAAGGGAGATGGCCGACCGCTTCTCCGTGCCGCACGCCTTCGGCTCCTATGAGGAGATGCTGGCTTCCGACGTCATCGACGCCGTCTATATCCCGCTGCCGACCTCGCAGCATATCGAATGGTCGATCAAGGCTGCCGATGCCGGCAAGCACGTGCTGTGCGAAAAGCCCTTGGCGTTGAAGGCCGGCGAGATCGACGCAGTGATCGCCGCGCGCGACCGAAACCGGGTGGTGGTCACGGAAGCCTATATGATCACCTATTCGCCGGTCTGGCAGAAAGTGCGCTCGCTGATCGACGAGGGCGCGATCGGCTCGCTCCGGCATGTGCAGGGCGCCTTTACCTATTTCAATCGCGATGCCGCCAACATGCGCAACATTCCCGAGCTCGGCGGTGGCGGCCTTCCGGATATCGGCGTCTACCCCGTCATGAGCACGCGATTTTCGACCGGCAAGGAGCCGCTCCGGATCCAGGCGATTACCGAGCGCGATCCGGATTTCGGCACCGATATCTATTCGAGCGTCAAGGCCGACTTCGCCGATTTCGAGCTGAGCTTCTATGTCTCGACGCAGATGGCCAACCGCCAGATCATGGTTTTTCACGGCACCGACGGCTACATCGAGGTCAAGTCGCCGTTCAACGCCAATCGCTGGGGGCCGGAAGAGATTGAACTGGCCGATCGCAGCCACAATGAATCGCGCATCTTCCGCTTCCAGGACAGCCGTCAGTACAGGCGCGAAGTCGAGGCTTTCGCTCGGGCGGTAGAGAACGGCAAGGAAGAGATCGTTACGCTCGAAAATTCGAAGCTGAACCAGAAGGTCATCGATGCGATCTATCGCGCCAGCGAGAAAGACGGCTGGGAGGCGGTCTGATAATTACGCGCGGAAGACGAAGCGCGAATAGCCGAAGAAGCTGAAGACCATTGCGGCGATACTGGCGACCACCATCGCCGCAAGCGGCTGGAGCCCGGGCAGCGAAAGCAGCAGCGCCGAATAAAGCCCGTAATTGACCAGCGCCGCCGTGATGCCGACCGAGCCGTAGCGGAAGCCTTCGGCGGCGAGCGAGCGGCCGGAGCGATCGAAGGTGAAGTTCCGGTTGAAGACCCAGGTTGACGCCATTGCGAGGGCGATTGCGATGAGCCGCGCCACGAAGGGGCCGAGCGGCGTCAGAGAAAGCAGCGCCGACAGCACACCCGCATCGACGAGGAAGCCGATGCCGCCGGCAATCGCGAAACGGATGAGCTTCTTCACGCGGCATCCGCCTTACCGCGGCCGGGACGCGACGTCGGCGCTGGCTCGCGATCAGGCAGCTTGGCCGCGCTTGGCGTCTCCAGGCTCATATAGTGGATACGCAGCTGTTCGGCGCGGGCGCGAGCGACCGAATCCAGGATGACGCCGGCGGTAAACAGCATGAAAGAGATCATCATCAGCGCCATCGACAGCACCCAGGTCGGCATGCGGCTGACCAGGCCCGTTGCGAAATATTCCGCCAGCACCGGCGTCATGAAGCCGAGGCTTGCCAGCATGAAGGCGGTGCTGATGGCGCTGAAGAAGGCGAAGGGTCGCGTCTCCTTCATCAGCATTGCGAACATCCAGAGGATCTTGCCGCCGTCGCGGAAGGTCGAAAGTTTGGAATGCGAACCTTCCGGCCGGCGGCCGTAGTCGAGCTCCAGCTCGCTGACCGGCAGCTTCAGCCGGGAGGCGTGCACCGACATTTCGGTTTCGATCTCGAAGCCGCCTGAGACAGCCGGGAAGCTCTTGACGAAGCGGCGCGAAAAGGCGCGGTAGCCGGAAAAGATATCGGTGAAATCGGGGCCGAAAATCGTCCGGTAGAGCAGGTTGAAAAGCCGGTTGCCGAGCGCATGGCCCTGACGGCCGGCATCGGCATGCACGCCGCGCCGGGTTCCCACAACCATGTCGGCGCGCTCGGTCAGAAGCGTGCGCACCAGTTCCTCGGCATCGCCGGGCGCATAAGTTCCGTCGCCGTCCGCGATGATGTAGATGTCGGCCTCGATGTCGGCGAACATCCGGCGCACGACGTGGCCTTTGCCCTGTCGCCGCTCGCGCACGACATGCGCGCCGGCCAGCATCGCCTGCAGCGCGGTCCCATCGGTGGAATTGTTGTCATAGACGTGAATCGCGGCCTCCGGCAGCGTCGCCCGGAACCCCCGCACGACAGAACCGATCGTCGCCGCCTCGTTATAGCAGGGAAGCAGGACGGCTATCTCAGGATTACCGCGGCGTGATTGGGCCATGACTCTACTCGTTACACAAAAGCCGTGCCGAGCCTAATCGCCCGGCGTTAATAAGACCCTATGACGCAGGCAAAATCGGCAGTCGCAACCAGTGTTTTACACTTTCTTGATCGGCGGAGGCTAAGGTTCGGCCATCCGGAAACGAGCCGCTAACCACGATGAACGCCGTGCAGCCGATCACCAACGCATCATCCGCGACAGATATCACGAGCGGCGGCGTCCGTGGCCTGCTGATGCGTCTGTGGCCGACAGTCATCGCCTATTGCCTCATTCTCGCCGCCGTCATCGTCGTCACCAGGCTCCACGGTGCTATCGATTACGTCGGCCCCGACAATGACGATGGCATGCGCCTCGTCGAGGTTCGCGATTTTCTCGCCGGCCAGGGCTGGTTCGATCTGATGCAATATCGTCTCGGCCTCAATGGCGGCACGCTGATGCACTGGTCGCGGTTGATCGACCTGCCGATCGCCTCGCTGATCTGGTTCCTCGGCCTGTTTGTGCCGCGTGAGACTGCCGAGGCGCTGGCGCTCGGCATCTGGCCGGTATCGCTCATCCTGCCCGCCATGCTGGCCATGGCCGTTGCCGGCAGGCGCATCGGC
Source organism: Rhizobium phaseoli (assembly GCF_001664385.1). Taxonomy (NCBI): domain Bacteria; kingdom Pseudomonadati; phylum Pseudomonadota; class Alphaproteobacteria; order Hyphomicrobiales; family Rhizobiaceae; genus Rhizobium; species Rhizobium phaseoli. The sequence continues at coordinate 321,112 of NZ_CP013532.1, forward strand.
GGTGTTGCCGGCATGCATATCAGTCTCGGGCTGACCGCGCTCGCCATCTATACCGGAAACCGGTTCGCGCCCGGCGCCATCGATCATCACAATGCGCAGCTGGCGCTGGTCGCGACGATGACGGCGATGCTGCTGGATCCGAAGCGTCGCGGCTGGAGCTATGCGGTTGCCGGCATTGCGGCCGCCATCGCCATCGCCATCGGCGCCGAGACGACGCCCTTCGTTGCCGCCGTCTGCCTGACCGTCGCCGTTCTCTGGGCGTGGGAGGGCAAGGATTTCGCCGTCGCCGCCCAGTCCTTCGGACTTGCGCTGGCGATGACGATCAGCATCCTCTTCTTCGCAACGGTGCCGCCGCGGCTCTATTCGATGGTCACCTGCGACAACCTCTCGCTCGGTTACTACAGCCTGGCGGCGATCGGCGGCGGGCTTCTGCTGTTTTGCGCGGTGTTTGCGAGTGGGCTCGCCAGGCCGCTGCGCTTTGCGGCGCTTGCCGTCGTCGGCGCCGGCGTCCTGGGTTCGGCTGTCGTGATCGCGCCGCAGTGCCTGAGCGATCCGCTGGCCGGTCTCGATCCCATGCTGGTCGAACTCTGGCTGCGGAATGTTTCCGAGGCGAAGTCGATCTTTGCTCTGGCGCGCAGCGAGCCCTTCGATATCGGCGCCTTCTATGCGGCCGGTCTCTTCGGCATCGCCGTCTGCATCTTCCGCATCGTTCAGCGCGATCGCGTGCAGATTCACCTGGTTCTGCTCTTCCTTCTCGCCATCAGCTGGGCGATCGCGCTCGTCCAGGTGCGCGGCTCGACCTTCTCGAACCTCATCTCCATCCTGCCGCTTGCCCTGCTGATCATCGATATCAGGCGCATTTCCAACAGCGACAGCGAAAATATTGCGGTTGCACTGGTCTATGTGGTGACCGTGCTTGCGGGCGTGCCCGCCGCCTGGGGCCTCAGCGGTGGGCTCGTCTCGCTGCAGATGGAGAATGAGGCGCAGAAGAAGGCGTCGGACCCGGCAAAGGAAAAGGCTTGTGCATCCAGAGAGGCGCTGGCGCCGCTTGCCGGGCTTCCCGTCGGCCTCGTCTCCGCGCCGTCGGAAATGGGCGTCGCAATTCTCCGCTTCACGCAAAACCGGGTGCTTTCGGCCCCCTATCACCGCAATCAGGGCGGCATGCTGACGGAGCTGCATATCGGCATGGCCGAGCCGCAGGAGGCGGAAGCCTTTCTGAAAGGGGCAGGCGTCACGACGCTTGCCTTCTGCCCAAGTGATCCGCAGACGCGGCAGCTCGCGAAACTGAAGCCGGACGGCCTCTATGCGCAGCTCGGCAAGGGAAATATTCCGGCCTATCTGGAGCCGCTTCCGAAAGCGGCGGACGCGGCCGTGCAGTTCTTTCGTTATCGGCCGGCGGCGAACTGACGCCGGCGATCATCGTGATGGCAAGTCGTCAGTGGGAAACACGCGGCGCGCGAAAGCGTGCGCTGGCGTAGAGGCCAAGGACGAAGAGGATCAGGCCGCCATTATAGCCGAGAACGGCATAGAGGAACGCCAGAAGTGACACCGGCCCCGGCGAACATACCGCCGCCAACGCGAAGGTTATTCCGATCAGCGCGGCGATCAACGCGATCGCGCCGGCCGAGCGGGTTTGCCCGGCGGTGATGCCCAATGCTGCGGCTGTAAGAATAATCATTTCAGCACCTTCCCGAAGAGAACGAGGGGAAGCATAGGAAGCCCCACCTAACAAAGATTTACCGGCTATCTTGGCCGAAAAGCCTTTGTATTGCGGTGGTTAGCAATCTCTTTCGTATAAAACGCGCATTATAACTAAGCGTTCCGCAGCGAACCGGTTTTACTGATGCCGCTGTCATCACTATGCCTGCCGATCGCAGTTTCACGGCCATGCAGGCGGCATGGGAAACAGAGCCTGGGCCGATACCGCGCTTCCCGTTTGCTGCCGATGGACATAGAAAGAAGAGATGAGCAACCTCTTCGACAGCGATTCGCCGACCAACCTTGCTGAATATTCGGTTTCGGAGCTTTCCGGCTCGATCAAGCGCACCGTCGAGACGGCCTTCGACCAGGTGCGCGTGCGCGGCGAAATATCAGGCTATCGTGGGCCGCACTCATCGGGTCATGCCTATTTCGCGCTGAAGGACGATCGTGCCCGCATCGATGCCGTCATCTGGAAGGGGACCTTCTCGCGGCTGAAATTCCGTCCGGAAGAGGGCATGGAGGTGATCGCCACCGGCAAGGTCACGACCTTTCCGGGTTCCTCGAAATATCAGATCGTCATTGAGACGCTGGAGCCGGCCGGCGCCGGCGCGCTGATGGCGCTGATCGAGGAGCGCAAGCGCAAGCTCGGCGCCGAAGGCCTATTCGATGCCGCCCGCAAGAAGCGGCTGCCCTTCATGCCCAAGGTGATCGGCGTCGTCACCTCGCCGACCGGCGCCGTGATCCGCGACATCCTGCACCGCATCTCCGATCGTTTTCCCGTGCATGTCCTCGTCTGGCCGGTCAAGGTCCAGGGGGAGGGGGCTGGCGACGAGGTGGCGAATGCCATCCGTGGGTTCAATGCGCTGGAGCCGGGAGGCGCGATTGCCCGCCCCGACGTGCTGATCGTCGCGCGCGGCGGCGGCAGCCTGGAAGATCTCTGGAGTTTCAACGACGAGATCGTCGTGCGTGCTGCCGCTGAAAGCCGGATACCGCTGATCTCGGCCGTAGGCCACGAAACCGACTGGACGCTGATTGACTATGCCGCCGATGTCCGTGCGCCGACGCCGACCGGTGCTGCGGAAATGGCCGTGCCCGTCAAGGCGGAGTTGGAGGCGCAGGCCACCGCTCTGGCCGCCCGCCTGCAAGGCTGCATAAACCGGCAGATGGATCAGCGCCGCCAGTCCGTCCGTGCCCTGATGCGGGCCTTGCCGTCGCTCGATCAGCTTCTCGCTTTGCCGCGGCGTCGCTTCGACGAGGCAGCCGCCGGCCTCGGCCGCGGGCTGGAACTCAACACCATCAACAAGCGCCGGGGCTTCGAGCGCGTCGCCTCGCATCTGCGCCCTGATGTGCTCTCCAACCGCATCGCCGAGCGCCGCCAGCTTCTGAACGACCGCATGGCGCGGGCCGAACGCACCGTCGAACGCCTGCTCGACCGTTCGAAGTCCCGCATCGATCGCGCCGAGGCCATCCTCGCATCGCTGCCCACCCGGCTGAAGACGCAGACCGATCGCGGCCGCGAACGTCTCGGCAATCTCACGCGCCATGCCGATACGGCGATCCGCCACCAGCTGACGCGCGCCCGCGCCGAGCTTTCCGCACAGGATCGCGTGCTGCAGTCGCTCTCCTATAAGAACGTGCTGAAGCGCGGCTATGCCGTCATCCGCGATGAGGATGATAGGCCAGTCTCCCAGGCCGCGGCTCTCTCCGCCGGCATGGGCATCGCCATCGAATTCGCCGACGGCCGCGTCGGCGCGATGACGACGGAAGGCGGAACTCCGCCCGCCGGCGCCAAGAAGCGCAGTGCAAAACCGGCGGATCCGACGAAACAGGGAAGCCTGTTCTGACGATGCGGATCCTGCTGGTGCTTGCCCATCCGCTGCCGGACAGCTTTGCCGCTTCAGTGGCGCGCACGGCCCGCGAGGCCTTGGAAACCTCCGGCCATGTCGTCGATCTGCTCGATCTCTATGCCGAGGATTTCGATCCGCGTCTGTCCGAGGCGGAACGCCGCGCTTATTTCGACGTGCCCTACGATACCTCGGCCGTCGCCGATGCCGTGGCCCGGCTGCGGTCGGCCGATGGGCTTATTCTTGTCTTTCCGCAATGGTGGTTCAATTTTCCGGCCATCCTGAAAGGCTTCTTCGATCGCGTCTTCGCGCCGGGCGTGGCCTTCACCCATGATGCCGCCGGCGGCCGCATCGTGCCTGAGCTCACCAATATCAGGCTGCTTTATGCGTTGACGACGACGGGCTCGCCCTGGTGGGTGGTTCATCTCTATATGGGCAATCCCGTCCGCCGCCTGCTGAAGCGGGGCATTGCCAACTTCTGTTCGAAGAAGCTCGCCTTCCGCATGCTGAGCCTGCACGACATGGACCGCGCGACGGAGGCCAGGCGCAAGGTGCATCTGGAGCGCGTTCGCAAGGCGCTCGCCGCAGTCTGACTATTCGAAATCCGACAGGAGCTTCTTCAGCAGCCGATCGAACGCGGCCTTGTCCTCGGTCGTCAGATTGCGTGTCAGCCGGTGCTGGTTGGCGACATGGGCGCCGACCGCCTCTTCGACGGTTGCAAGCCCCTTTTCGGTCAGGGCGATCAGCACGCTGCGCCTGTCTTCCCGATTGAGGATGCGCTCGACGAAGCCTGATTTCTCCAACTGGTCGATGCGGTTGGTCATGGTGCCGGAGCTGACCATCGTCATCTCCAGAAGTTCGCCTGGCGAGAGCCGGTAAGGCGCGCCGGAGCGGCGAAGCGTGGCCAGCACGTCGAAAGCTGAGGTCGAAAGCCCGTGCTTCATGAGCACGGTTTCCACTTCGCGGCCGAGATGGGTGCCGAGGCGCTTCAGACGCCCGAGAATGCCCATCGGTTCGACGTCGAGGTCCGGGCGCTCGCGGCGCCATTGCGCCAGGATCCTGTCGACATGATCTTGCTTCTCTTCAACCATGTCACATCGATAGCAGGAGATATCTTGACGTCAAGATAAATTGCCATATATACTGATTTTATCTTGAAGTAGAGATTCTTGATATGAAGACAAACTCGCGATATCTCGCCGATGTGCTGATCACCGCCGTCGCGCCGGCCATCTGGGGCAGCACCTATTTCGTCACGACATCCTTCCTGCCGCATGGCTATCCGCTCACATCAGCCATGCTGCGCGCCTTGCCGGCAGGCCTGCTTCTGCTGCTCATTGTCCGCAAGCTGCCGACGGGTGTCTGGTGGGGCCGCGCCTTCATTCTCGGCGCGCTGAACTTCTCGTTCTTCTGGGCGATGCTCTTCGTCTCGGCCTATCGTTTGCCGGGTGGCGTGGCCGCCACGGTCGGCGCCGTGCAGCCGCTGATCGTCATTGCCTTGTCGCGTCTTTTTCTCGGCAAGCCGATCCGCTTCCTCGCCGTCATCGCCGGCCTGATCGGCATGTCAGGCGTGGCGCTGCTGGTGCTGACGCCGAATGCGGCGCTCGATCCCGTCGGCATTGCCGCCGGTCTCGCCGGCGCGGTGTCGATGGCCTTCGGCACGGTGCTGACCCGCCACTGGCAGCCGCCGGTCTCCAGCCTGACCTTCACCTCATGGCAATTGACCGCAGGCGGCATCCTGCTCGTGCCCGTGGCCTTCCTGCTGGAGCCAGCGCTGCCTGCGCCGACACCAGCCAATATGCTCGGCATCGCCTATCTCGGCCTGATCGGCGCAGCCTTCACCTATCTGCTCTGGTTTCGCGGCCTGTCGCGCATCGAGCCTTCGGCCGCGGCATCGCTCGGCTTTCTCAGCCCTGTCGTCGCGACCCTGCTCGGCTGGCTGGCGCTCGGCCAGAGCCTGTCGCCGGCGCAGATCGCCGGCTTCGCCATGGTGCTCGCCAGCGTCTGGCTCAGTCAGCGGACGATGATGCCGGTCAGGCCCACTCGCCCTGCCGCATCACGGGAACCCGCGAGCCATCCGGCGTGACGCCGTCGATATCGACCTTGTCCGAGCCGATCATCCAGTCGATATGGATGAGGCTGGAATTGCCGCCCTGCGCCTTGATCTGCTCCAGGCTCAAATTCGCGCCGTCGAGGAAGCACTTGGAATAGCACTGGCCGAGTGCGATGTGGCATGAGGCGTTTTCGTCGAACAGCGTGTTGTAGAACAGGATGCCGCTCGCCGAGATCGGCGATGAATGCGGCACCAGCGCCACTTCGCCGAGGCGGCGCGCACCTTCGTCGGTATCGAGCACCTTGTTCAGCACTTCTTCGCCGCGTGACGCCTTGGCCTCGACGATCCGCCCGCCCTCGAAGCGCACCTGGATATTGTCGATCAGCGTACCTTGATGCGACAGCGGCTTGGTGCTCGAAACATGGCCTTCGACGCGTAGCGCATGCGGGGTGGTGAAAACTTCCTCGGTCGGAATGTTCGGATTGCAGGTGATGCCGTTCTTTGCGGTGGAGGCGCCGCCATGCCATTCGTGCCCGTCCGCAAGGCCGACCGTCAGGTCGGTGCCCGGTCCCTTGAAATGCAGCGACGCGAAGCGCTCGCCGTTAAGCCAGGCGGAGCGCTTGGAGAGATTGGCATTATGTTCGGCCCAGGCGGCGATGGGGTCGTCCAAATCGACGCGCGAGGCGGCAAAGATCGCTTTAGCGAGCTTGGCGATCGCGATCGGTTCAGGATCGTCGGAAAAGACCACCCTTGCCCAGGACGGATTGGGATAGGAAACGATGTTCCAGTTGATGTCGAAATTGGCGATCTTCTCCAGCGCCGGCTTATAGGCGGTGGAGTTGGCGCGATTGGCCCGGCCGACCTTCCCGGCGTCCTGCTCGGACAGCAGCAAAGGATTGTCGCCGGCGACCGCAAGACGGGCCGCCCCGTTGGCATAGGCCTTGGCCATGCCCTCATAGAGCCAGTCGGAGGCGCGGTCGAAACTCTCGTCGCTGCCGTATTGATAACGCGAAAGCGTCGTTTCCTCGTCGGAATAAAAAGCGCTCACCAGTCCGGCGCCGGCCAGATAGGCGTGCTTGGTGATCAGGCGCACGAGCGGCAGCGCCACGACCGGCGCCGTGATCACCAGGTCCTGGCCCTTCTGCAGCCGAAGGCCAACCTTGACGGCGACTTCCGCAAGCTTCTCCAGCTTGACGGGATCAACGGTGTTCTGGCTCTGGGGCATGAAAGTCATTGGTTCAACCTGCCTTCTGTGATCGACGGTGGAGGCTGGCAGACTTAGACCCGTTTGCGGCGAAAATGAAGCACCCGCCGCCGAATGATGCGGCCGGACCCGAGCCCGGCCGCATGCGAGGGGAGGCTCTTCAAGCAGCCACGGATGGCCTGAGCAGGATGGAGTTATGGGTCTTGAGGAACTGCATCAGCCGCTGCGGATAATCCTCGCCGACGGCGCTTTTGGCGCTTGCACGCTCCGCCAGCGCCTTGCGCCAGCGCCTTACGCGCTCCAGCCCGTCAAATATGCCGCTGTCGCCGAGCGTGTCGAAAAGATCGAAATAGCGGAAGACCGGCGCGAAGACAGCATCGACAAGGCTGAAGCTGCTGCCGGAAAAATACGGTCCGTCCGCCAGCGCGCCTTCGATCGTCGTGAATTTGGCAATGAGGGCCGCGCGCTTGACGTCGAGTTGGAGCCTGTCCTCCGCCGTTTCATAGCCCCAGAGATCGGAAAGCACGGACGAGCCGAATTCCATCCATCCGCGGTGGCGCGCGCGCGTCAGCGGATCGGCGGGATGCAGGGCGGCGCCAGCTTGCGTTTCCTCCAGATACTCGCAGATCACGCTGCTTTCGAACAATACGGTCTCGCTGCCGTCCGCTTGCTCGATGCGCAGCAACGGCACCTTGCCGAGCGGCGAGATTTCCAGGAACCAGTCCGGCTTGTTGGCAAGGTCGATGGTGATGCGCTCGAAAGGCACATTCTTTTCGAACAGTGCGATCGCGGCGCGCTGCACGTAGGGGCAGAGGTGATGACTGATCAATGTCAGCTTGCTCATGGTGGTCTCCTGGCGCTCAAACGCGGTTCAAACTATTGGTGACGAAAGTAGATGCAGATGCATATAATAGCTATTGCGCCGCTGTTCAAGTTAAATGTAATTGCATCTATGTCCGAGAAGCCCCCGACCCCGAGCAACGCCGTCACCGGCGCATGGATCCACATCATGCGCGCCCGCGACCGTCTGCTCGCCGCGATCGAAAGCGATTTCAAGGCGGCAAAAATGCCGCCGCTGTCCTGGTATGACGTGCTTTGGGAACTGGCGAGGTCAGAGGACAAGCGGCTGCGTCCTTATGAGATCGAAGAGCGGACGCTGCTCGCACAGTATAATCTTTCCCGCCTCGTCGACCGGTTGGAAAGGGAAGGCATGGTCCTCCGCGAGACCTTCGACGAGGATGCACGCGGCCGCTGGGTTGTCATCACCGATGCCGGGCTGCAGCTGCGCGAGCGCATGTGGACGGTCTACGCCAAATCTATCGAGGCGAATATCGGCTGCAGGCTCAGCGAAAGCGAGGCAAACAGCATCTCGGCCTTGCTCGCGCGTTTCCTGTGATCAGGCGATCAATGGCGCGCGGACGGCCTTCAACACCGCCAGCGCATCCTTCGGGGCGAGCCGCACCTGCAGCCCGCGCTGGCCGCCATTGAGATAGACGAGCGGCTCGGCAAGGGCAGCCTCCTCGATCGCCGTCGGCACCGTCTTCTTCTGGCCGAAGGGGCTGATGCCGCCGACATGATAGCCTGTCAGCCGCTCGGCATCCGCGGGCTTCATCATATTAGCCGACTTGCCGCCAAAGGCGCTGGCGAGTTTCTTCATGCTGACTTCGCGATCCGACGGCACGACGACGCAGACCGGCTTGCCATCCACCTCCGCCATCAGCGTTTTCAGCACCCGGTGGGGTGCTTCGCCGAGCGCTTCGGCCGCCTGCAGTCCGACGCGCTCGGCGCCGGGGTCGTAATCATAGGTGTGGATGGTGAAGGCGATGCCGGCCTGGGAAAGAACCTGTGTCGCGCGCGTGGTCTTGGACATCGGGCACCCGTCAGCCGTCGAATGTGCCGGCATAAATTTCCGGTTTGAAGCCGATGAGCAGCTTGCCGCCAGCCTCCAGAATCGGCCGCTTGATCATCGACGGCTGCTCGCGCATCAGCGCGATCGCCCTCTCTCGGGTCAGATTCTGACGCTCGGCATCGGGTAGTTTGCGGAATGTCGTGCCGGCGCGGTTGAGTACGGTGTCGAGGCCGGCCTGGTCGATCCAGGCTTCGAGACGGGCGCGGTCGATGCCGAGCGCCTTGTAGTCGTGAAATTGATAGGCGACCTCGTGTTCTTCCAACCAGCTGCGGGCCTTCTTCATCGTGTCGCAATTCTTGATGCCATAAATGGTGACGGCCATGACCGAACGATCTCCCTATGATGCCAACGGGATAGCATGTGCGAGGGCAAGCGCAAACGCCGAGCGGCATTTATCCCCGGCAGCACCTGCTCAACTCTCCAGCGTGCCGGCCTTGCGCTCGGTCTTGCTGGGCTTGGCGCCGACGATCTTCATCAGGTCGCCGCGCCGGCGCACCAGCCGATCCGAGGTCCGGGTCAGGACCAGCCCATCCTGCGGCGCATGCAGGTCGATGCTGCCATCAGGCTGCCCCGGCCGGGTGACGATCGTCGCCAGAAACTCGCCTTCCGCAACCCTGTCGCCGATCGTGCGATGGAAGAGTACGGCGCCGCCTTCGGGAGCGCGGATGATCTCGACATTGTCGAGCGGTACGGCCGGACCGGAAAAGGCGGCCGTCGTCACCGCTTCGTCCCTGACGATCCCGCGTGCCGCGAGGAAACGCCAGAGCCCCTCCGCATCCTGCTTTGCCAGCACCGGATCGACGTCGCGCTTGCCGCGCAGCTCGACCGTGACCGACAGTTTGCCGGGCAGGCGGGATTGCCGCTCGCCGGGAATTTCATATTTCCATGCGAAGCCGACGGCTTCCTCGAAGGCCGAGCTTTCGCCGTCCGAAAGCAGCACGGCTTCCATGTCGAGCGCAGCGGCAAGATCGGCCGCCTCCGGCCAGAAGGCCTCGTCGATATAGGCATATTGCAGAGATTCGTCGTCGCAATGCAGGTCGAGCACGAGATCGGCGCCGAGCGCCATATGCAGGAGCTGCCGCTTCAGCCTGTCGGTAGCGGGATAATCGTCTAGGTCATCGATCAACATCATCCGGTCGGCGATGGAGATCAGCGGGAAATCCCGGTTGAAATTGGTGCGGGAGCCGAGATCGAAACGGCCCTGCAAGTCGCCGAAGTGCGATTGTGCTGCGCCGATCGGATTGGCCTGCGGCACGATGGTGATGTCACCCAGGATTCCACCCTGGTCTTCCGCCTGCCTCAGCCGTTCGCAGAGGAAATGTAGGAGCGCCGTTCCCGGCAGTTCGCCGGCATGAAGGGCCGCCTGGATATAAATATTGGGCGCCTTCGGATCGCGACCGGCAAAGCGCAGCACGGGCAGCCGCCACTGCGTTCCCGGTGTATCGCCCGGGATGATGATCTCTGAAACGTCCATGCTGTCTTCGCTCCGCATTTGCCGTCCGAATGGTTTTTCCAGCTTTATGCGCGGATAGCCGGCAAGCGCAAGCCTCATCGGGACGGCACTCTCAGCAGCGGAATGGCCAGTGATCGATGATGTGCTACTCGGTTTTCGGGAACGGTGTCGCCGCTCCGGCTTGCACCGAACGCCCACGCCGATTTGGCCATGCTCGAAATCGAAGGAAATCTGGTTGATGGCAAACCTCGTCGTTCCGAAACGCTAGGATAGATGCATCGGTCAGGTAGAGCGTGCAGAACAAAAAAAGAACGCGACACGCAAGAATCGGGTTGAAACAGCGACCGTCCCGTACGATTTTGGGGGCAATCGAAAACGCGGAGGCTGTGGCATGGCCCAGACGATCCATCACTATTGCATCTTCGAAACCGCAGGCGGTTTCTGCGGTATCGCCTGGAGCGACGCCGGCATCGCCCGCTTCCAGCTGCCGACGAAAACCGCAGAGGCGACCGAGCGGCTCTTGCTGCGCCGTCTGCCTGATGGCGAGGCCGGTGTGCCGACGCCCGATGTGCTCGCGACCGTGGCGGCGGTGAAGCGCTACTTCCAGGGCGAGGAGACGGATTTCTCCGGCGTCGAACTCGATCTTGCCGGGCAGGATGGCTTCTTCAGGGAGATTTATGCAGCGGCAAGGCGTGTCGGCTGGGGCCACACGACCACCTACGGCGCGCTGGCGAAAGAGCTTGGCGCCGGGCCGGAAGCGGCCCGCGAGGTCGGCCAGGCGATGGCGAAGAACCCCGTCGCGCTGATCATTCCCTGCCACCGGGTGCTGGCGGCCGGCGGCAAAATCGGCGGCTTCTCCGCGCCCGGCGGTTCGTCGTCGAAGACCCGCATGCTGGAACTCGAAGGCGTCAACCTCGCCCCGCCGCCGCCCGCCCAGCAGTCGCTGGGGTTTTAGGCGGCGAGGACAGCTCAGCCGGGATATCGGCTGCTCAATGCGGACTGGCCGTCGGCCGGATGATGATCTCGCTGACATCGACATCCTCAGGCTGGCTGACGGCATAGAGGATCGAATGGGCGACGGCCTCGGGGCTGATCGTCACCGCCCTGAAAGCCGTCATGGCTTCGCGCGCGGTCGGGTCGGTGATTGTGTCGGCCAGTTCCGATGTCGTCGTGCCGGGCGAGATGACGGTGACGCGGATGCGATCGGTCTCCTGCCGCAGCCCGTCGGAGATGGCGCGGACGGCGAATTTCGTCGCGCAATAGACGGCTGCGGTCGGCGAGACGCTGTGACCGCCGATCGACGACAGGTTGATGATCTGCCCGGATCCCTGCGCCTTCATGATCGGCAGGGCGGCCGCGATGCCGTAGAGCACACCCTTGATGTTGACATCGACCATCCGGTCCCACTCCTCGACCTTGAGGGCCGCGAGCGGCGAGAGCGGCATGACGCCGGCATTGTTGACGATGACGTCGAGCCGGCCGAATTCCGATCTGGCAAAACCCGCGAAGGCCTTGACCTCGGAACGGTCGGTGACGTCAAGCTTCCGCAGACGCACCGTTCCGCCCCTGGCTTCGATTTCGCCGGCGAGCCTCTCCAGGCGCTCAGTACGCCGCGCGCCGATCACGATGTGGGCGCCGGCCGCAGCCAGCACCTTTGCCGCAGCTTCGCCGATGCCGCTGCTGGCGCCGGTGATGGCGATGACTTTTCCTTCGATATTGGACATTTCAGACTCCGTCTGTCTGTGGAGTGTTTTCCGGGGCGCGGCTCAGTCGGGGAAATCGCGCTGAGCGTTATCTCCGCCCAAGCGTCGAAATTTGCCCGCAGCGAAGCGCCCGGCCGAGGCCGGACGATGCGCCGGTGATGAACCAGATGGGTGTGGTGAGAGACATGATCGTCATCCTTTCCGGCCGGATACGGCCCTATTGAGCGAGCTTGTCATATGCGGCGAAGCACCATGCCGCCGTGGTGGAGGGTGTTGGCGTCGACGAAATCGCCATCGGCCGTGAAGCCGGTATCGTCCCGGTATTCGATGCGGCTGCCGGTGACCTCGTAACGGCCTCGATAGGCGCTCTCCCGGTTGCCGCGGGCCTCGTCATAACGGCCGTTGGGCAGAAGCTGGTGGCGGACCTCGCCGTCATCCGTCACCCACATGCCGACATAGGGATGGTCCTGCATTCGTGTTCTCGCTTGTTTGTTGACGCTTCGCTGACGGGACTGAACATAATGCGGTCGGTGACGCCGATTAAGTTGCCAATCAGCGATGGCTTGGTTAGATTTTCTAACCAATGGTCGACGATCTCGAAGGCATCTCAGTTTTTCTCGCCGTGGCGGAGGCGCGGAGCTTTCGCCTTGCAGGCGAGCGTCTCGGTGTCACCCGCTCCGCCGTCAGCCAGGCGCTGCAGCGTCTGGAGGATCGTCTTGGCGTCGCGCTCGTCCAGCGCACGACGCGCAGCGTCAGCCTGACCGAAGCCGGCGAAGTGTTCTTCGCGGCGGTTCGTCCATCGGTCCGGCAGGTCAGGGATGCGATGCAGACGGTGCGGGACATGCAGGCGCGCCCGAGCGGCCTGCTGAGGATCACGGTGTCCTCGATTGCCGAAAGTTTCCTGTCCGGCACCTTGCTGGCCGGCTTCATGCAGGCTTGTCCCGAGATCAAACTGGATATCACCGTCACAGATGACGAATTCGATATTGTCGAAACCGGTTTCGATGCCGCTGTCCGTCTGGGCGAAGTGATCGAGCAGGATATGATTGCGGTCTCGGTCTCAGAGCCGCAGCGGCAATGCGCGACCGCGTCCACCGCCTATCTCGAGCGCCACGGCGGTCCTCGTCATCCAGGCGAACTCCGGGACCATGCCTGCATCGGCTGGCGGCCTCGCCCGGATACGGCGCCCTATCGCTGGGAATTCACCGAAAACAATCGCGATTTCGACGTCGCCGTCGACCCTGCCGTGACAACGAACGATATGGGAATGATGATCCGCCTGGCCTGTGCCGGAGCCGGTATCACTTTCGGCATGATGGAAACCTTCCAGCCCTATTTCGATCGCGGAGAGCTCGTGCCGCTGCTGGAAGATTTCTGCCCGCCCTTTCCCGGCTTTTATCTCTACTATCCCAGGCGCGAGCGGCAACCGCTGAAGCTGCGGGCGCTAGTTGAGCATATCAAGAGGTCCGGCAAGCGGTAGCGATCCATCGCCACGGCGGATCTTCACCAAGCAAATTCGGCGGTTGCCAACTGGTCGCTGCGCCCCGTATTGAGGTGCGCGTAATCCCTTCCGCTCCCAATGGCTTATGCTGCCGGAGACCATATGCTGGACGACGTCTTTCGCATTCCAACAGGGCCCTGATCCGCCAGGGTGGGCGGGCCTGCTTTTTTCGTCTCGTCAATACGAGCCCCCTGTTGATCCAGGTGCAGTCGGGAACGAAGATCGTCATGGCGGATGACAAGGCTTTGCGTCTCGAGGCCGGCGCGTATGCCCTGCTGCCCGACTATCGACCCTTGACGATGGAGAACATCCCAAAGGCGCCCCAGAAATATCAGACCCTAGCGCTTCCTGTTCCCAGACAGCTCTTCGAGGACGCCTATATCGCCATGGGGTCGATTGCTGTTCCCTCGCGGCCGCTCCCGGCAAGCGCTTCGAACCTGCCGGAGGAAGCGGCGGCTTTGTTTGACTATTGCTGCCAGCCCGGCAACCTGACGAGGCTTCCCGGCGCCATTGCCAAGGCGCGTTTGATGGAGCTGATCACCTGGTTCGCGCTCTGCGGGGCGGTGCTGGGCCAATGCGAAAGTCCTCGGCTCGAGGACCGACTGAGGCAGATGATTGAAAGTGATACGGCCTTTGACTGGACGCTGCGGCACGCGGCGCGCGCCTTCAACATGAGCGAAGCGACGCTCAGGCGTAAGCTCGCCGCCGAAAACACAGGTTTCAGCGAGATCTTGAGCGATACCAGGATGAATCGCGCCCTCGCCCTCGTTCAGACCACAACCCTGCCGATGGCGCAGGTCGCGCTCGAAGTCGGCTACGATTCGCCGTCGCAATTTTCGGCGCGGTTCAAAGAGCGCTTCGGCGTCAATCCGCGCCACGTGCGCAATGGCTCCGAGCACTTTGAGCGGATCGGGGTAGAAGTTGAGCATAGCGGGGCAGATGCGCTGCCGTGATGACGGTAGTTTTCCCGCATCATCAACCGCAGGAAAACAATATGCGTCTTTTAACAGCAGCATTTTTGGCCGCGTCCGTCGTTGGCGCCACGGCCGCCCAAGCCGAAATGAAACTCACTTCGAAAGACCTGACATCCGGCAAGACCATGGCCGATGCGCAGGTCTTCAACAGCTTCGGCTGCACGGGCAAGAATATCTCGCCGGAACTCACCTGGTCGGGTGCTCCACAGGGAACCAAGAGCTTTGCCGTGATGGTTTACGATCCGGATGCTCCGACCGGTTCGGGCTGGTGGCATTGGTCCGTGTTCAACCTTCCGGCAGACGCCTCGAAGATTGCCACCGGCGCCAGCGGGGACAAGAAGCTTCCCGCAGGCGCCGTCGAGGGCCGCACGGACTTCGGTACATCAGGATATGGTGGCGCATGCCCGCCAGTCGGCGATGCGCCGCACCACTACCAGTTCACCGTCTACGCGCTGTCGGTGGACAAGCTGCCGCTTCCGGAGACGGCACCAGGCGCGATGGTTGGCTACTATGTCAGGGCAAATACGCTCGACAAGGCCTCGATCGAGGTCACCTACGGCCGCTGACGCCGTCGTCAAAGCCATAGTCCCTATCGAACGCGGCCGGCCGAGGAAACCTTGGCCGGCCATGACCGCTCATCCTCCAGGTCAACTAACCCGTCACGGCTTCCCAGCAAATCAACGGACCGTCTTCGGCATCGATGCGCTCGCCGGTGCGGATGAAGCCGTTACGCTCGAGAACACGTTGCGACGCGATGTTCCCGATCCCTGTCTCGGCAGAGAGCCGTGCCACGCGAGGATCGCTCCGTCCCCATGCCAGCAGCTGCCCTATGGCCCGAGTCGTGCATCCACGGCCCTGGCGCGAAGGCGCAATGCCATAGCCGATACGGATGTTTCCATCTCGTGGCATTCTGACGATGGAGCAGAGACCGACGATCTCATCCTCCTCCACGATCATCCACGCCGACGGCGAGAATGCCGCGCCGATGTCGGCCGCAAGTCGGCTCAGCATCTCCAATACCTCAGGAGGCGCGATCGCGCTGTCGGGGACAAGGCGCAGGTCAAGAGGCGCGCTGCCCTTCAGCAGCGCGTCGAAATCAATAGGCGTTAGTTCGATGATCATGTTCTTCTCGACATTAGACATGCACCCGTATGGGCGCGCTAAGGCCGGGCAATAATGGGGATCAGTTCTCAGCCGATATGCCGAGCGCCTCCACCCCTACCGCCGCAGCCGGTGAGTTCTGGATCGTTGCGACGGCAAACAAAGGCCTTCTCCTACAAACGAAAGTGCGAATGAGAAGTCCGCGAGCATCCTAGCACGCGTCTTTCCCCCTTCGGGAAATTAAGCTGGAACGTAGACCAACCGGATCACATTCTCGTCAATACGGTCATTAGCAATAAGGCGCAGCGGCGGTCGGGGTCCGGTAAAATAGGGCTTGCCGTGACCGAGCACAACGGGATGCAGATAGATAATATACTCGTCGATCAGGCCAAGATCGGTGAGGCTTCGCGCCAGGTCCGGGCCGGCCGCTTCGATCTCCCCGTGGCCTTCGGCTTTCAGCTTGCGGATCGCGCTCTCAAGATCGCCCTCGACCAAGCTGGCGTTGGGACCGACCGATTTCAACGAGCGCGAGACGACCCATTTCGGCTGGTTTCGCCAGGCGGCCGCGAAGTCGCGTTCGTCTGCGTTCCATTCAGGATGATCGTCATCCCAATAACGCATGATCTCATACATTTGCCGACCGTACACGCTGCCCGCTTGCCTCCGCGTCGACTCGACGAAGTGACGAAAGAGCGTGGGGCTTGGCCCGAACGCCATGTGATCGACATAGCCGTCCAGGGATTGGTTCATTCCGAACACGAGCTTGGCCATGCGGACTTCCTTTCCTTCAAGGGTTCATCCGCCTGGTGTTGGATTGCGTTGCGCGATCGTCAAAGCTTAGATCGACTGATTGTGAATTGCAACCAGTTCTTCGGAGGTGAACCACTTGCGGGAACGACAAATCGGGCGCGCGGCGGACGTGCCCATATCGCGTTGGAGCTACGAGCCTATCGTGATGCAAAGCGCTTCTTTGCCGGATCGGTGAACGGCATGAACAGGGCGACAAGTGTGCCTTCCGGATCGCGGAACTGCACCGAACGATTGCCCCACGGCATCAGTTTAGGCGCATGAACAAGGTCGACTTTATCCTTCAGCCTGATATATTCGGCGTCGACATCGTCCCGAAAGGCTGCGTCCATACATCGCCGAGCCAAGCGTTGGAGCAAAGCCTGGCAGGGTCGTTCCGACGGACATGGCTGACTCGAACGAACTGCGCCGGGCGATCCGTGAAGATCGAAAGCTTCGCCTGCTCTATCGATCCGATACCGGGGAGGAGACCGAGCGGATCGTGTGGCCGATCATCCTCGGTTACGGTGAAGCAACGCGCTTGATTGTCGCCTGGTGCGAGCTGAGGCAGGACTTCCGTCACTTCCGAACCGATCGCATGATCGAGATCGAGGTGCTGGAGGCGACCAACGGCCTGCGGAAGGGCGACCTGCGTCGCCGCTGGGAGCGATGGCGCGAGGAGCAGCGCTCCCGGTCCGGCCACTAATCGCCGGCGTGCGGCAATAACCGCGAAGACATCGCTATTGCCGCCTTTTATTCCTCACTCCCACTCGATCGTGCCGGGCGGCTTCGATGTGACGTCATAGACCACGCGGTTGATGCCGCGCACTTCGTTGATGATGCGCGTTGCGGCGCGACCGAGGAATTCCATGTCGTAGTGGTAGAAATCCGCGGTCATGCCGTCGACGGAGGTGACGGCGCGCAGCGCGCAGACGAACTCGTATGTGCGCCCGTCGCCCATGACGCCGACGGTCTGGACGGGCAGCAGCACGGCGAAGGCCTGCCAGATGGCATCGTAGAGGCCGGCCTTGCGGATCTCGTCGAGATAGATCGCGTCGGCCTCGCGCAGGATCTCCAGCTTTTCGCGGCTGATGCCGCCGGGGCAGCGGATGGCAAGGCCGGGGCCGGGGAAGGGGTGGCGGCCGATGAAGCTGTCGGGCAGGCCGAGCTCGCGGCCGAGCGCGCGCACCTCGTCCTTGAAGAGCTCGCGCAGCGGCTCGACGAGCTGCATCTTCATGCGCTCCGGCAGGCCGCCGACATTGTGATGCGACTTGATTGTCACCGACGGACCGCCGGTGAAGGAAACGCTCTCGATCACGTCGGGATAGAGCGTGCCCTGGCCGAGGAAATCGGCGCCGCCGAGTTTCTTTGCCTCTTCCTCGAAAGTCTCGATGAACAGCCGGCCGATGATCTTGCGTTTGGTTTCCGGGTCGCTGACGCCTTCGAGCTCGCCGATGAAACGGTCCGAGGCGTCGACGTGCAGCAGATGCAGATTGTAGTGCTCACGGAACATGGCGACGACGTTTGCTGCCTCGTCCTTGCGCATCAGGCCGTGGTCAACGAGGATGCAGGTCAGCTGATCGCCGACCGCCTCGTGGATCAAGAGCGCGGCGACCGAACTGTCAACGCCGCCGGAAAGCGCACAGATGACGCGCTTGTCGCCCACCTGCTTGCGGATCTCGTCGACCGCCTTCTGGCGGTAGGCCGACATCGACCAGTCGCCCTTGATGCCGGCAATATTGTGAATGAAATTGCCGATCAGCTTTGCCCCGTCGGGCGTATGCACGACCTCGGGATGGAACTGCACGCCGTAATATTTACGCTTCTCGTCGGCGATGAAGGCGAAGGGCGCGTTGGAGGAGGTGGCGACCACCTCGAAACCATCGGGCAGCGCCGTGACGCGGTCGCCATGGCTCATCCACACCTGATGGCGCGAGCCGGAGGACCAGAGACCTTCGAACAGCTGGCAATCCTTATCGACGTCGAGGAAGGCGCGGCCGAATTCGCGGTGATGGCCGCTTTCGACCTTGCCGCCGAGCTGCATGCACATCGTCTGCTGGCCATAACAGATGCCGAAGACCGGCAGACCGCTGTCGAAGATGATCTGCGGCGCTCGCGGCGATCCCTCGTCGACCGTCGAAGCCGGGCTGCCGGACAGGATCACGGCTTTCGGCTGCAGGCGCTTGAAGCCCTCTTCGGCCGATTGGAAGGGAACGATTTCGCAATAGACGCCGGCCTCGCGCACGCGTCGTGCGATGAGCTGGGTCACCTGGCTGCCGAAATCGACGATGAGAACGGAGTCGGGATGTGCTGTGTGGGTCATGGCGAGGCTTTAATGAAAAGCGCCTCGCCTGGCAATCCGGGAAATCGGCGGTATCGGGTTTTTATTGTTCCGATTGTCCCTCGCGCGCCGGGAAAGGCGCGCGGTTTTTCAGGGCCTAGAACCAGAAAACCCCGTCCTCCAGCGCCGTGAACAAGCTGTCGACGCCGTAGGACAGCTTGCGGTCGACGATGTGCAGATACTCGGTCCAGCCGGAAATATGCTGCAGCTCGACCGCGCCGTCGGAAATGCCGCGAAGGCCGATCAGCGGCAGCTTGTAGCCCTGGCAGGCGCGCAGCACCGCATAGGTCTCCATATCAACCATGTCGGCGTCGATGTCGCCATAGGCGGCACCCGAGATGACGTTGCCGCCCGTGGAAAGGCTTGCCTCGGCAATACCAGGAATGCGCAGCGGCAGCTCGAGCGTCGCCGGCAGGTCGAGGAAGGGCGTCCGGCCCTTTTCGAAGCCGAGCGGCGAAGCGTCCATGTCGCGGTAGGAAACCGAGGTTACCTGATAGATTTCCGTCTGTTCCAGTTTTGCCGAACCGGCCGAGCCGAGCGAAACGACGAGATCTGGCAGATCGTCGGCAGCGTCGAGACGCGCCAACGTCTTGGTCAGCGCCACCGCTGCCTCGACCGGACCGACGCCGGTCATCAAGGGTTCGATGCGCGACCGCAGAAACGGGCCGTATTCGGCCTCCGCCGCCATGACGAACAGCATGGATTTTCCGGCGACCGATTTCAGTTCGAACTTCATCCTGTAATTCCTTCTCTGCCGCGGATGACCATCATCGTTCCGGTCATGGAGGCGATGAGTTTCGCCGGCCCGTCGCTGATCGCGTAGCCTCGCCCGTCGGCGACGATGATCGTGGAGCCCGGCTTGGTGATTTCGCCGCGAAAGAGGAAGCGCTCGCCGCGCCCGGGCGACATGAGATTGACCTTGAACTCGATCGTCAGGATCGAGGCTTCCGGGTCGATGACGCTGTAGGCGGCAAAGCCGCAGGCTGAATCGAGCGCGGCGGAAATGATGCCCGCATGCAGAATGCCGTGCTGCTGCGTCAGTTTGAGGTCGAAGGGAAGCTCGATCTCGACGACGCCGTGCTCGACGCGCGTCAGCTCCGCGCCGATCGTCTGCATCGCCGCCTGGCGCGCAAAGTTGCGGCGGATTCGCGCGCGGAAATCGCCCCTGTCAGTCTCACTCATGGCTACCCCTCTCGAAGCCGGGAAAGTGGCATGGCGGGCCGGATTCGACAAGCTGGACATTGCTGAAATCGAACCGGTGGGCGATGGAAACCTCAAGCCGTGTCGCCAGCGCAACCTTTCGCCGTGCCGTCGTTGCGCAAACCCGTTGCCGGCCTCCTGCGAAGGCGATTGCAGCTTCGCGCGCAGCGGGTATTCTCCGGCATCCTGTCTCGAAATAAGGGAGCGCCGGCGCTATGACGACGATATCGCAATCGGTTCGGAATTTCGAGACTTGGCTGGCCGGGGAGCTCGGCGGCGATCTCGTCAAGGACGATCTCCTGGAAAAGCACGAGAGGATGCGCAGCGACGATTTCGTCTTCCTGCGTGCCACCTATTGGCGCTGGTGCGAGATCATCCTCGATATCTGCCCGGAGCTCGGCCGTGCGCCCGAGGTGCTGGCGATCGGCGATACGCATCTGGAGAATTTCGGCACCTGGCGCGATAGCGAGGGCCGGCTCGTCTGGGGCGTCAATGATTTCGACGATGCGGCGGTGATGCCCTATGCGTTGGATCTCGTTCGTCTTGCGGCAAGCGCCAGCCTGGCGCGCGGGGAGGACGGTCCCTCGGTTCGCATGATCGGTGAACTGATCCTCGGCGGTTACCGCAGAGGCCTTGAAAATCCGCTGCCGGTCATCCTCGAACGCGACCACAAATGGCTGCGCAAGGCGCTGATGCTGCCGAATTCGGAACGGCGGGAATTCTGGGAAAAATACGAGATGTTGGCTCCGGGCAAGACGAAGGCGCCGGCTGCCTATATCCAGGCCCTTGCCGACGCATTGCCATCGGGATCGGGACCTTTCACGGCCAAGCCGCGCAGCGCCGGTACCGGCAGCCTCGGCCGCCCGCGCTTCGTCGCCTATGCCGAATGGCAGGGTGGGCCGGTCTTGCGCGAGGCGAAGGCGCTGGTGTCTTCGGCCTGGTCGCTTCACCACAGAGCGCTTGATGGGACGATCCGTGCGGGTGAAATCGCCGCCGGCCGGGCGCGCGCGGCCGATCCTCATTATCGCGTCTGCGACCGCATCCTCGTGCGCCGGCTCTCGCCGAACAGCCGCAAGATCGAAATCGACAAGCATCCGGAGATCCTGCTTTCGCCGACAATGCTCGAACTGATGGGTTCCGAGATCGCCAATTGCCATTCCAACGATGCGGCCGCCGCAGCAGCGATCCTGCAGGATTTACAGGCCCGGGGACCCGAATGGCTGCATGAGGCGGCGAGGGCCGCGGCGTCGAGCGTCAGCGCCGAGCAGAAGGCCTATGCGCGCGCCCGCTGAGAGATCCGGACAATGTGCTGATCCCAGGCGACATCGCTGCGGGTCGCCAGGAAATCGCCGTCATAGGAGGAGACGGCAAAGCCATCTCTTGCCGGCGCGATGCCGGCGGCCTCCGGAACGGCGCTCTCGGCCAGCACCTTGCCCGTTTTTGCGTCGATGGTCACCGAGGTGCCGCCCTTCGGCGAGGTGATGCCGACGAGACCTTCGCTGCGGTTGACGGCGATCGCTCCGACATAGTTGGCAAGCCTGCGCGTCGTCTCCTCCGGCAGCGCGACGAAGGAAAGATCCTCCCCTTTGGCGAAATGGCCGACCAGCGGCGGCAGATCCTTGCGGTGGCCTTCGTACTGGCAGGCGAACCAGATGCGCCCCTCGCCGTCGAGGTCGACGTGGCGGGTCGACAACTGCGACCATTCGGCCGGCAGCACGTGTTTTTCGATCAAGGCGCCCGTTGCCGCATCGATCAGCGCCAGCGACGGCTGCATCGCCCCGAGATTGAGTTTGGTGCGGCCGAAATCCGGATGCGTCTCGATGCCGCCATTGGCGACGATGAGCAGGCGTCCGTCATCAGAAACCGTCATGTCATGCGGACCGATGCCATAGGTCTCGTATTCGCCGATGCGAGCAAAGCGGTTGGTGGCGTCGTAGAGACCGATCATGCCGCGATTGCCGTCGAAATCATTCTCGCTGGCGTAGAGGATCCGGCCATCGGGCGAGAAGACGCCATGCCCGTAAAAATGGCGGTCTTCCCGGGAACTGATGACGATCGGCTCGCCCTTATTTCGTGGATCGAAGATCATCGCATAGGTGCCTGGCCGGCGCGCGAAGGCGACGGTCTTGCCGGTGGCGGCGCTGAAGGCCATGCCGTGGGCACGGGCGGGAAGCGCCACCTGATCAATGATCTCGCCGTGCTCGGTCACGGTCGCAATCGCAAAGGAACCGTTTGCCGTGCGAATGCCCGAGGCGTAGACCGCATCGGCCCGTTCAAGCGCCAACAGCGACCTCGGCGCCAGGCTTGCCAGGAAGCCGATTCCTGCCGCCTTGACAAAACTGCGTCGATTGATCAAGGCGCTCCGCATCATCGCTTCAGTCTCCGTCCGAAAAGGAAAAGCCGGCCGAAAGTCCGATGGCCGCGCCATAGTCGTCGCTGATCCGGGTGATCAGATCACGGCTTTCGGCCAAAAGCGTGTCGAGCTTGGCCTTTTCCGCATCGCTGGTGGCGGCGTCTATATCGGGGTTGAGTTTCGGCACGCTGTCGAGCAGCGATTTGAAGTCTTCGTCGATCGAAGCGGCAATCGACCGTTTGTCCGGCGGCAGAAGCTCGGCCATGCCGGCCTTCTGCCAGAGCGTGCGCAGGCCCTCCAGATTGGCGGCCATCGACTTCCAGGTATTTCTCGAACGCCAGTAGATCGCCATGCGCGGCCGCGGCGCGTTATCCTTGCCCTTGTAGAACTGTTCCAGCCGCTGATCGCGGACATTCTCGGCGCCGTGGACCAGAATGCCGAGCAGCGCGGTCACGGCCTCCTTGTTGTCCATGAAGTCATTGCTCTGCGGGCCGGGATGTTTCCAGCTCGCCTGCACCCCGTCCGGCTTTTCCCAGGCGGCGACAACTTCGCCGGCCTCGCGCTGGATATTGCCGGCGACGGCGGCGCCGTAAAGGCAGCGGAAGCCGCCCTTCTGCCCGACGAGATTTTCCGAGCCGTTGCCGTAAAGCACGTATTCCAGCGCCGTCAGGCCCTGTAGCGCCACGCTCTTGCCGGCGATCGCATCGACCGTTGCATCCTTCGGATCGGCCTTGGCGATCAGCGCTTGCACCTGCTTCAGGCCGACGCCCTTGCGGTCGGGATAAAACAGAATGTGCTCGAAGAGATTGTCCTGGATGACGGGTCCGGTCTGCACGATCTCGATGATCGACCAGTAGCGGATCGTATCGTCGAAGGCGGATTTCGCCTTGTCGAGCGTCTGCTGCGTGCCGCCGTCGCAGAGATCCTTCATCGCCGTCGTCAACCGGGCGGCCGATTGCTGCATGTTGCGATAGCCCGGGCGGATCACTTCGTCGACGGCGCGCTGCATGACCGCGGGAACGGCATCCTCGTTCATCCCTGCCGGAGGGGCGGCGGTCTGGGCGGCCGCCGATGTGGCAAGACCGATCAGAGTGAGGCAGAGCAGGGGGTGCCAAAGGCGCATCAAAGTGACTCCAGGAATGTAATCAGGGCCGCCCTGTCGTCTTTTGACAGGGCGGAGAAAGCGTCGCGGGCCTTTTCAGCTTCGCC
Source organism: Rhizobium phaseoli (assembly GCF_001664385.1). Lineage (NCBI taxonomy): Bacteria > Pseudomonadati > Pseudomonadota > Alphaproteobacteria > Hyphomicrobiales > Rhizobiaceae > Rhizobium > Rhizobium phaseoli. Next base: position 344,444 of record NZ_CP013532.1, read on the forward strand.
GCCGTGCCAGAGGATCGCCTCGGTGAGATCCCGCGCACGGCCGTCATGCAGGAAAAAGCTGTGTCCGCTGACAGTCCGGGTCAGTCCTATACCCCATAGCGGTGGCGTGCGCCATTCACGTCCGCTTGCAAGCCCGACCGGCTGCCCGTCGGCAAGCCCGTCACCCATGTCATGCAAGAGAAAGTCGGAATAGGGCCAGATCAGCTGGAAGGATTGCGCCTTCTCAGGCGAATCCCTGCGGGTGACGAATTTCGGCACATGGCAGGAAATACAGCCGGTTTCGTAGAAAATCCGCTTGCCCTTCAGCGTTTCGGGGAAGCTTGCCTTGCGGCGCGCCGGTACGGCAAGATTTTCGGAATAGAAGGTCACGAGATCGAGAATGGGACCCGGCGCTTCTTCCTCGCCCAGCCGTTTCTGCACGCCGGTCGGCATAACGAGGCATTTTTTCTCCGCCTCGGTGCAATCGCCATGCGCATCGGGGTGATCGGGGGTCGAGATGCCGATATCATTGGCGAAGGCGTCGGCATTCTGGTCGCGCACCGTGGCGTTCTGTGCCTTCCAGCCGAAGCGGCCGAGCGCGATCTCGCCGCTGCGATGATCGCGGACGATCGCCGCCTTGCCGGAGATGCCGTCGCCATCGGCATCGTCGGGGTCGGCATGGGCAAGGATATCGGCCGCGGGGATCGCCTCGATCAGCCCGAGGCCGATCATGGCGGGAGCGACACGCGCCGAGATCGTCGTCGAAGCATCGAGCGGTCCATAGGCCAGATTGGTCGCCGCGTAATGCGGCCGGCGCAGCGATACGGTCTCGCCGTCGCCAAGCGTCACCGTCTCCTCATCATAGCGGATCGTCATCCGGCCTTCGGCGGCGAGGCCGGGAACGGCAAGGTCCTGCAGCTGAGGGCCATAGACCGGATCGGGGAAATTGAGAATGTCAGCGCTTGCGATCGCCTTTTCTTCTTCCGGCGTCCTGGCTGCGCGGGACAGCCGCAGGAACATCGACACGGCGCTTGGGCCTCCCTCGGGCGGTTTGCCGCGGCCGTCATTGAAGTGACAGCTCATGCAGGAGCGGGCGTTGAAGAGCGGCCCGAGCCCATCGGAGGCCTGCGTCGAGGAGGGCGAGGAAACCCAGAGCTTGCGGAAAAGCGCATTACCGAGCTTGAAATTCTGCTCTTCCCCGAAGGGGATATTGGCCGAAATATGCGAGAAGCTGTCTTCGGTGACGGGGTCGATCGAGGTCGCCGCGCCCGCCTGCATCGCTTCATATTGTTCAGCCTTGGAAAAATCCTGGGTCGGCCGCGTGACATCCGCGACGCGTTTGAGATCGGCCTCGGAGAGGTCGATGCGTTTCGTCGGTAGGTCGAAACCGGCGGCAATCGTTGCGGGCGCTACCGCAAGGGCGGCATAGACGGCGCGGCGGAGGTAGAGGCGATTTTTCCGAGCGACAAACTCGACGGTGCTGGAGCGTGCTTCCCTTTCCGCTCCCTCATTCCTGTGCTTGTCACAGGAATCCAGTGCGCCCAAGTCCTTGGGCGCGGAAGACTCCCCTTTGACCGAGTCATTCACGGCGCCGACGCGCCGTGGCTGGATTCCTGTGACGAGCACAGGAATGAGGGAGGCAATAGATGGCATTTCAGAGTCTGGGCCGCTCCGTCATCGAAGCGGCCCGCCTTTTGCTTATTTGAAGACGGCGTTAGGATTATCCAAGCTGTCGGAACCTTCAAGCTGAACCGTGCCGAGATCGAGTGCGGCAATAACGCGCTGGATCGATTTCGTCTGGTCGATCAGCCCGTCGACGGCGGCCTGGACGACGGCGTTACCGTCCTTGTTGCCTTCGGCGATCATCTGGTCGTACTTCTCGACCGTCTCGCCGCGCTTGGCCATGGCGTTCATCGCATCGAGCGTCTTGTTGAGCTTGCCTTCCAGCTCGGCATCGAGCGCCTTGTCCTTGGCGGCCACGAGGTCGTGCAGCGACGGGCCGCTGAGCTTGGTGCCGTCGACGCGCGTATAGTTGCCCGTATAGGCGGCGGCGATGCCGATGGCGTCGTTGAGGTGCGAGTTGTAGGTGTTGTCGGAGAAGCAATCATGCTCTTCCTCTGGATCGTGCAGCAGCAGGCCGAGCTTCATGCGCTCGCCGGCAAGCTCGCCGTAGGAGAGCGAACCCATGCCCGTCAGGATCGCAACGAGGCCGGCCTTCGGATCGGCTTCGACGTTCTTGGCCGCAGCCCCGTCCGGTTTCCAGTTGTCGGTCATTTCCTGCAGGTCGGACACCAGCAGCGTCGAGGCGGACTTCAGATATTCGGCGCGCCGGTCACAATTGCCGTGCGTGCAATTCTTGAGATCGTAATCAGTGGCCAGGCGGTTGCCGGCGCCGGGTCCCGTGCCGTTCAGATCCTGGCCCCAGAGCAGGAATTCGATGGCGTGGTAGCCGGTCGCGACATTGGCTTCGATGCCGCCGGCCTCGGCGAGCGTGCCGGAGAGGAATTCCGGCGTCAGCTTGGAGGCGTCGACATCCTTGCCGTCGATCTTGATCGTCTTGTTGGCGATGACATTGGCCACATAGAGGGAGTTTTCGTCGCTCTCGCTGCCGTAGGAGGGATCGACATAGTCGATCAGGCCTTCGTCGAGCGGCCACGCGTTGACCTTGCCTTCCCACTCGTCGACAACAGGATTGCCGAAGCGGTAGACTTCGGTCTGCTGGTAGGGGACGCGCGCTTTGATCCAGGCGTCCCGGGCGGCCTTGAGCGTTTCGTCGGTGGGCGCCTTCAGAAAGGCGTCGATCGCGGCGTCGAGCGCCTTTGCCGTCGTCAGCGAGTCTTCGTATTTCGCATGTGCCACGTCGGCATAATGTTTCACCACGGCGGCCGCATCGGTGGCGGCCTGCGCGGGAAGGGCGAGCAGGGCTGCGGGGGCGATCGCCAGCACGGCTGCGCGGAATTTATTGAGCTTCATGATCCTCTCCTGTGACGGATCTTCCGTCGAGCGCATCGGCCCGAAATCGGAATCGATTTCGGAAAGCACGATGCGCCAATCTAAAAATGTTACAGCGTCCTTTGCGCGTCTGATAAGGCGCGCGGCGCTGTAATCGGGCCCCGTCTCTTCGCGCAAAAGTAAACTGGTGTCAAACGCTCTAGTTTGGAATGATTTTAAGGACGGAGACGGGGATAAGCGGCCTCTTTCAGACGCTTGTGCCTGAAAGATCAGCGCGCTGTCCTGCTGCCCAGCGGCAGGCTGGTGTCCATGCCTGCCGGCCGCGTCAGCCTTTGCGCTGCAGGCGGCAGAAGAAGAAGCCGTCCGTGTCGGTGGAAGCCGGCGTCAGCGTGACCGTCAGGGCGTCGGACGAGTGCGGCCGCGGGGCATCATTGCCGAACAGCGCGTCCCAGGCGGGCAGAGCGCTGACGATCTGGAAATCGGGATTGCCGGCCGCGAAGCGGCGCACCTGTTCCTCGTTTTCCTGAGGCAGAACCGAGCAGGTGACATAGATCAGTTCGCCGCCCGGTTTGACAAAGCCGCTCGCCTGCGCCAGCGCGTCCTGCTGCTGGGCGGTGCGCTCGTCGAGGTTCTTCGCCGTCAGGCGCCATTTCGTATCGGGACGGCGGCGCCATGTGCCGGTGCCGGTGCAGGGCGCATCGACCAGCACCTTGTCGCAGCGCCCGGCGAGGGCCGAAAGCCCTCTGGGGTCGTCATGCACCTGGACATTGCGCGTGCCTGCCCGCTTCAGCCGTTCGATGATCGGCGCCAGCCGCTTGCGGTCGGCGTCATAGGCGTGAACCTGTCCCTTGTTCTGCATGGCCGCCGCCATGGCGAGCGTCTTGCCGCCGCCGCCGGCACAATAGTCGAGAATCTGTTCGCCGTCCTTGGCGAGCACCAGGTCGGCGACGATCTGCGAACCCTCGTCCTGAACTTCGAACCAGCCTTTCTGGAACGAAAGCTCGGCGGTCACGTTGGGAAGGCGCGAGGCGCCTTCGCCGGCGGCAATCCGGATGCCGTAGCGGGCGATCTTCGCAGCATGTGCGCCGGCGCGTTCGAGCGCCTTGACGGCCTTGTCGCGGGAGGACTTCAGGATGTTGGCGCGCAGATCGAGTGTCGGGCGCGCCGCGAGCGCCTGCGCCTCGGCGAGCCAGCCGGCGCCGAAAGCCTGTTCGAAGGAGGGTTGGATCCATTCGGGAATATCGCCGCGGATATGCGGCGGCGCGTCGTCGAGCGAACGGCCTGCAAAGGCGGCGAGGGCATCAGCTGCAAGCGGCGGCGGTGCAAACTTGTCGTCCGCCAGTTCGGCGGCGAGGCGATCGGGCGTGAAGCCCCATTGGCGGAACATGACGGCGTGGGCGATGGCCGCGGCGCTGTCGTCATCCATCAGCCAGGCATGGGAGAGCCGCATGCGCAAGGCGTCGTAGACGATATTGCCGATCGCCGCACGATCGCCGGAACCGGCGAAGCGGTGCGCAAGGCCCCAGTCCTTGAGCGCGTCGGCGACGGGTCGCTTGCGGGCATCGATATCCGCGAGCACAGAAATCGCCCCTTCGAGGCGGCCGCCCAGACGCATTCACATATCTCCTGTTGCCGTGACGTGTGAACGATCCGCACACAGGCCGGGCGGATTGTTGACAAGTTCAACCGCGTGGTAACCGCGATTGGCGGCAAGAGCAAGCGCCGGTCAGGGCGCAGCCGGTTGTGCGGCGCTGTGCGCCTTAGCTGATTACTCAGTTGTCAGCTTTAGCTGATCACCTCGGCTGTCAGCTTCAGCTGATCACCTCGGCTGTCAGCTTCAGCTGATCACTTGGTAGCAGACCTTCGCCGTGCCCGAGCTCACCATGCCGATATTCTGTGCAGCGGCGCGCGACAGATCGAGGACGCGTCCACGAATGAACGGACCGCGATCATTGATGCGGACGACGACGGTGCGGCCATTGTTGCGGTTGGTGACCTTCACCTTGGTGCCGAACGCCAGCGAACGATGTGCGGCAGTCAAGACGGCAGGGTTCATACGTTCCCCGGAAGCAGTTTTGGAGCGAAGCGCGTACCATGAAGCACCGCCGCAGCCATTGCCAGCAAAGCTCTCCGCCGGAAGCATGGAAGAGCAGGCTGCAATAGTTACGGCAGCGATAATAGAACGACGTATTTTCTTCAAAACAGAGTATCCCTCAACTATTGAACTCACGCCCTTGCAGGCGGCGGGGCTTAAATCTGTTAAAAAGTGGCGAAAAAGTGCCGTTACTGTTCACGGAATGTTACAGTATGTAACATTTGTGAGCGCGTTGATATCATGACGGAAATCGGTGACGGCTGTCACGTATGGAAAAAACATAATGAAATCAGCTAAAATCCGAATGAATTTTCCGGAGTTGCGGTCGCCGTCCCGCCGTTCACAAAAATCGCGAAAATTTTTTTCTGGCTTCGCCATATTTACTGCCACATTTGGGCAAATTCAAAGGCTGTTAACCATAATACGGGGCGAAATTTTCCCGTCTGATGACGGAAAGGAGGAATTTCCTACTCCTTTTGGGTGAAGGCTTTGGCCGCCGGCTCTAACCCCGCCAGCGGCCGTCCTGCCACAATTGCGCAAGCGACATCGGATAGGTCGGGAAGGAGAATTCGAAGCCCGCCTTCTTGAGCTTCGCATTGGAAACGCGTTTGTTCTCACCGTAGAAGGTGCGTGCCATCGGCGTCAGTTCGGCGGTTTCGAAAGCCTGTTCCGGCGGCGGTTCGACGCCCATCAGCCGCGCCGCCTCGACAATCACATCCTGCGGCGGCCCGGGCCGATCGTCGGTGACATTATAGATGCCGCCAAGGCCGTGTTCCGACAGGAAGCGCGTCGCCGCGCCGATATCCTCGACGCGGATGCGGTTGAAGACCTGATCCTTCTTGATGAGGCGCCGCGCCGTGCCCTTGTCGAGATTGCAGAAGGCGTTGCGCCCCGGCCCGTAAATGCCGGAAAGGCGCAGTATCGCTGCCGGCACATCGCGTTCCCGGCCGATGGCCAGCCAGCCCTCTTCCGCCTCCAGCCGCTCCTTCGACCGCCCGGAAACCGGCAGGCACGGCGTTTCCTCGCTTACCCAGGCGCCCTTGTGATCGCCATAGACGCCGACGGTGGAGAGATAGCCGATCCATTCGAGCCGGGGCAGGAGGCGGGCGCTGTCTTCGCCCAACAGCCGCAGCAGCGGGTCGGCCTTTCCCGGGGCGATCGATTGCACGAGGTGGGTGACATCAACCAGCGCGCGGCTCAACCGGTCTCCCATTGTTTCGCCATCGAAGAGGAAGGCTTCGATCCCGTTGGCTCGCAGCGCCTCGACCTTCTCGGCCGAACGCGTGGTGCCGGAAACCTGTACGTCCTGGCCGGCGAAGGCCTTCGCAATCGCCGTGCCGGAATAACCGCAGCCAAAGATCATCACATGCATCAGCCCACTCCCGCCAGCCGCCATTCGTTCAACACATCGTCGTCGCTCTCATCGGTCCTTTGTGCGGCAAAGGCGGAAAATTCGCCAGCCTGCATCAGCCGGGAAAGCGCCCAGACCGCCATGCCGCGCACCGCCGGGGTGGCATCGCCGGCGAGCGCGCGACATTGCGCAATGAGCGCCGTCTCGCCGGAATTGCCGGCGGCGATCAGCACATTGCGGATGAAGCGGTTGCGGCCGATCCGCTTGACCGGCGACCCACTGAAGAAGGTACGGAAGGCGGCATCGTCGAGCGTCAGCAGAAAGGCGAGCGACGGCTCCTTCAGATCGTCGCGAGCCTTGAGCTTCATTTCGGCGGCGGAGACCGCGAACTTGTTCCAGGGACAGGCGGCAAGACAGTCGTCACAGCCATAGATGCGATTGCCGATCAGCGGCCTGAGATCGGGGTCGATCGGTCCCTTGTGCTCGATGGTGAGATAGGAGATGCAGCGGCGCGCGTCGATCTGATAGGGCGCCGGGAAGGCAGCCGTCGGACAGATGTCGAGGCAGGCGCGGCAGGAGCCGCAATGATCGGTCTCGGCCTCGTCGACGGCAAGGTCGGCGGTGGTGAACATGCTGCCGAGAAACAGCCAGGAACCATGCGCGCGGCTGACGAGGTTGGTGTGTTTGCCCTGCCAGCCGAGGCCGGCCGCCGCCGCCAGCGGCTTTTCCATGACAGGCGCGGTATCGACGAACACTTTCACGTCGGCGCCGGCCCGCGCCGCAAAACGCGTGGCGATCTCCTTCAGCCGGCCCTTGATGATGTCGTGATAGTCGCGGTTGCGGGCATAGACGGAAATCGCCGCCTTGTCCGGCTTGCCGAGGATGCCGCGCGGATCCTCCTCGGGAGCATAGTTGAGGCCGAAGACGACGACGGACCGGACCTCGCTCCAGAGCGTCAGGGGATCGCCGCGCCGCTCGCGCGTCTCCGCCATCCACTCCATCGTCCCGTGGCGCCCGGCATCAATGAACTGGCCGAGGCGCTGCTTCGCTTCAGGGATCGCATCGGGCCGGGTGATGCGGCAAAGATCGAAGCCCTTGGCGGCGGATTCCGCCCGGACGAACTCGGTCAAATTGTCGCGGCGGCGGCGTTCTTTGTCATCATTGTCGGGCATGAAGCGCCCTCGTCAGAAATCCAGATCGGCATAATGCGAAACCGGGGTCAGGCCGCGCACCCGCTCGGTCAGCATCGGCCGGAAGGAGGGGCGCGACTTCAGCCGCTGGTACCATTCCTTGACAACAGGAGCCTCGGCCCACTCGATCTCGCCGAGATAATCGAGGATCGAGATCGAGGCGGCGGCGGCAAGGTCGGCATAGCTCATCCGCTCGCCGGCCAGCCACTGACGCGAACCGGCAAGCCAGGTGAGATAACGCATATGCTGGCGGATATTCGCGCGAGCCGTGCGCAAAATCTTCGAATCCGGCGCTCCGCCGCCCTGATCGGCGGTCATCTGCAACTTGTAGACACGCTCGCGGGCGAGCGGTTTCGTCACGTCGTTTTCCATCTTCTGCATGAACCATTCGCTCAGCCGGCGGATTTCCGCCCGCTGGAAAGGGTCCTCGGCAAGCAGTCGCCGGTCGCGCTTCAACACGCCGTGCGTCTCGTCCAGATATTCGGAAATGACGGTCGCGCCGCAAAGCGCGCGCATGCTGTCGTCGACATAGACCGGCAGCGTGCCGGCCGGATTGAGCGCCAGGAAATCCCGGCGCTTCTCCCATGTCTGCTCCTCGATCAGATCCGCCTGATAGCCGTATTCGGCCAGGATCAGCCGGACGAAGCGAGATGCGGATGACATGGGATGATGATAAAGCGTGGGCATCGATACTCGGGCTTTATGATTGCTGTTACAGGACTGTGTGGCAGCTCATTTATAGCGCCTTAGTCGTGACTCATTGGTTGAAGCTATAGGAGCTTGGCCCCGCCAATACAAGCGAATCGGCTTTCACGCCATCTGACAAGGGACAAAACAACGTCTTGTGAATGAGGATAGAGGCAGCGCCTGATCGGCTCAAGCGCTGTTCAAGTCCGACCGACCTTTAAACCGGAGACAATTTATGGACTATATCAATGCCGCCCTTCTCGGTGTCATCGAGGGCATCACCGAGTTTCTGCCGATCTCGAGCACCGGCCATCTCATCATTGCGGAGCAATGGCTCGGCCATCGGTCGGACATGTTCAATATCGTCATTCAGGCCGGCGCCATCCTCGCCGTCACCATCATCTACTGGCGTCGTCTCCTGGATCTGGTGCTCGGCTGGCGGGAGCCTGAGAATCGCGACTACGCCGCCAAGCTGATTGTTGCCTTTCTCATCACCGCCATTCTTGGGCTCGTCGTCAAGAAGCTCGGCTTCGAACTGCCGGAAACCGCGACGCCGATCGCCTGGGCGCTGATCATCGGCGGCATCTGGATGATCTTTGCCGAATGGGCCGCCGCGCGTAAGGCGCCTCACAAAGAGATCACCTGGCTCGTCGCCATCCTGGTCGGCATCGCCCAGATCGTTGCCGGCGTTTTCCCGGGAACCTCACGCTCCGGCGCCACGATTTTCGTCGCCATGCTGGCCGGCACCGGCAATCGCGCCGCGGCCACCGAATTCGCCTTTCTCGTCGGCATCCCGACCATGTATGCCGCAAGCGGCTACGAGCTGCTGAAGACCTTCAAGGACGGCGGCGCGGCAGGCGAAGACTGGACCGCGCTGGCAATCGCCTTCATCGTCTCCACGATCGTCGCCTTCATCGCGGTCAAATGGCTGCTCGCCTATATCAGGAGCAACCGGTTTACGCTGTTTGCTATCTACCGCATCATTCTCGGCGTGTTGCTGCTCGGCATGGCGACATCAGGTCTGATCGCCTGAGCCATCTCCACCGCATTGCATTCGCGCATCGCGGATGCAATTGCCCGTCGGACGCCGCGAAGTGACTTGCTAGCGGCAGGCGCAAACGTTCCAGCTGGCAATATTTGAGAGAGTAAGCGTCCGCTGCTTTTGAAGCGGCCAATACAGAGCGTTTATTTGGGAACGTCCTGGTTCAGACGCTCCGGCCGCTGTTTGTCTCTATGAGGCCGGCGCCAAAGCCGGCCTTTTCGTCAACGGCTGATCGAAGCCGTGGAGCAAGGGTCGACGCCGTAGGCCGGCGAGCAGCCGCCCTTTACCGCCGCGACCGAACCGGACGCAACGAAGGAGCCTGCAAGGATAACCAGCGCCGCACACGCAAACAGGAGCGCGATTGACTTGCCCATCGAGTATTGCCTTTCACAGTGATTGCCGCACGCTTTCGCAGGCGTCGAGTCCATTGGAGACGCGCGGGGTTTGGTAGTCAGTGGAATGGCAAATAGCAATAAATGTTCCTGCTAAATTTGGCGTTAATTCCACAAAATTTCCGCTGCGTCTTTTATGCAACTGCACTTGGTATGACCGGCACAAGATCATTTGAAACTTGCGCCGGCTTTGCTTCAGACGCACACGCAAAACGCCGTCCGCGCTATGCGCGAACGGCGCTGTGTCGAAGGCATAAAATTGTTCAGGCAGCCTTGCCGGAGCCGGTGTACTGGCCGTGCGGACGATACTGCACCAAGTAGGATTCGAGCACCGATGCGGCCATGGTTGGCACAATGCCGAGACCCTTCAGCGTGCGGCCTTCCGATTCGGCTTCGGCGGAAACGACGTTGTCGCGCTTGAGCAGACGCACCTGGTCCGGGGTGATCGGCGGCGTCACGAACGGGATCAGCGAGGCAATGCTGCCGATCATCGACGCGATGCCGAAGGGCAGGGACACCAACCGGTTCTTGCGGCTCGTCACCTTCAGCATCGTCTCGAGGCATTCGCGGAAGCTCAGCACCTCGGGCCCGCCAAGTTCATAGACCTTGCCGGCGGGGACCTTGCCGTCGACGGCGCGGGCGACCGCCTCGGCGACATCCTCGACATAAACAGGCTGGAATTTCGTCTTGCCGCCGCCGACCAGCGGCAGGACCGGCGACATGCGCGCCATATCGGCAAATTTGTTGAAGAAGCTGTCTTCCGGCCCGAAGACGATCGACGGGCGAAAGATCACCGCATCCGGCTTGATGGAGAGGATAGCGGCTTCGGCGCGGCCCTTGGTGCGGCCATAGTCCGAATCGGAATTGGCATTGGCGCCAATCGCCGAAATATGGGCAAGCGTCGCGCCAGCATTGCGCGCCGCCTCGGCGACTGCGCGGGCGCCGAATTCCTGCACGGCGTCGAAGGTGTTGCGGCCGGTCTCCTGCAGAATGCCGACGCAGTTGACGACGTGGCTGGCGCCGTCGATGGCGCGGTCGATCGAGTTGCGATAACGCAGGTTCGCCTGCACTAGGGAAATCTGGCCGACATTGCCGAGCGGCTGCAGGAAGCCGGCGAGATCAGGACGGCGCACCGCAACGCGGATGCGATAACCGCGCTTGGCGAGCGCCCGAACCACGTGCCTGCCCACGAAGCCGGACCCTCCGAACACGGTGACGAGCGGCGGCAGGTTGGCAAGGGTCATGGCAGGCTCCTCGAAAGGCTGTGCGGGATGCTGTATCGGCACCCGTCTTAGCCCAATCCCGGCGCGACGGGAAGGCCCATCCCGCCGTCAGTTTTGCGGGTGCGAAGTCGCCTAACGCATCGTGCTTTTTGAAAATCGGAATCGATTTTCGGAAGGCACGATGCTTGGTTTCAAAGTGCTAGAGCTTCCTTTGTGCGTCCGAAAGGACGCACGGCACTCTAGACGCCTTCGACGACGACCATTTCCGCATCCGCCACTTCCTGGCGGATTTTGGCGGCGATTTGATATTCCGGCGAATTATAGCAGTCGACGGCATGCTGCATCGACGGGAATTCGATCACGACATTGCGCGCGCGCGCCTTGCCCTCGAGTTCGGTCAAGGCGCCGCCGCGCGCCAGGAAATTCGCGCCGTATTTTTCGAAGGCGGGCTTGGCCGCCGCCACGTAATCCTTGTAGCGCTCGGCATCGCGAACATCGACGCGGGCGATCCAATATCCCTTGGCCATGATCTTCTCCCTTTACTTCTCGTCAGCGGTTTGCCGGCCAACGCGCGGCAACCATTTCGTTGAGCACGGCGCGAGCGGCATGCCGGGGATCGGGCGCCTTGACGATCGGCCGGGCAACGACAAGGTGTGTCGCCCCCGCCTTCAGCGCATCGAACGGCGTCATCACCCGCTTCTGGTCGCCATGGTCGCTGCCGGTCGGGCGAATGCCGGGTGTGACGATCGCCATGTCGGGTCCGAGGACCTCGCGCACCTCGGCCGCCTCCGCAGCCGAACAGACGATACCACCCATGCCGGCGGCGCGCGCCTGTTCGGCCCGGCGCAGCACCAGGCTGTGCGGATCCAGATTATAGCCGGCCTCGGCAAGATCCTCGGCATCCATCGAGGTCAGCACGGTGACGCCGAGCAGACAGAGGCCGGAGCCGGCCGCGGCCTCGACCGCCGCCCGCATCGCCTTGGGATAAGCGTGCAGCGTCAGCATCGACATGCCCATCCTGACGATGTTTTCGACACCCGAGGCGACGGTGTTGTCGATGTCGAGCAGCTTCATGTCGAGAAAGATCTTCTTGCCGCTTGCGGCCAGGTCACGGGCGAATTCGAGGCCGCCGGCAAAGACCAGCTGATAGCCGATCTTATAGAAGAGAATGTCGTCGCCGAGCGTGGAGACCAATTTTTCCGCCTCGCCGATCGTTGGAACATCCAGGCCGACGATCAACCGCTCGCGTGCGTCCATTTCAACTCACCCCCGCCAGTCTTCGATGGGTGTCCAGTCGCATGATAAGCGGCGATCCGCAAGGCCGAACGCATAGAGATTGCCGCCGCCGCCCGGCTGGTCGCGGTCGCGGGAGATGGGTCGGCCGGCCAGATGGCATTTGAGCAGCGTGCCGACGCCGCCATGGCCGACGAAGGCGATCGGGGCTGCCGCGTCATGCGCGGCGAGAACGGCATTGACCGCCTCGACGATGCGGGCCTGCGCGTCGACGGCGCGTTCCCAGCCCTTGAAGCTTTCTTCCGGATGAGCGAAGAACCAGTTGGCCGCCTCTTCGAATTGCGGCGGCGGCAGGAAGCCGGTGGCCGAACGGTCGTTCTCATGCATGCCGTGGACGATTTCGATCGCCACGCCGGAGGCTTCCGCCAGGATTTCGGCCGTCTCGATCGCCTTCGTCTCGTCGCTGGAGACGATGCGCCGCAATTGCCTCGCCCAATCGCTCCCGGCCGCCTTGCGGGCGCGGGCGGCGCCGACATCGGAAAGCCCCCATTTCGGCACCGGCACGTTGGCATCGATCTTGACTTGCGGATGGGTGATATAGATCCCGAACATTTCAGCCGCGTCTGTAGATCCAGAGCTGCGCCGGCGGAATGTTGCGCATGACGAAGTCGAAATGCTGAATGTGGTAGCGATCGGGATTGGCGGCGATCGGCGAGATCGCGCCATAGGAGATCTGCACCACCGGCCGGCCGGGCGGCAGGCGGTCGAGCAGGCTTTCCAACAGCGAGACGCGCATCGCCATTGGGAAGTTCAAGAGCGGAATGCAGGAGATGACGCAATCGAAGGTCTGGTCGCCGAAGGCGCCGAGCGTCGTCTTGAGATCGAAGGCGTCGCCGTTGATGAAGTGCACGCCGGGATAGGCTCGCAGCAGATGCTGGTGGAAATCCGTCGAATATTCGATGGCGACCAGATTGTCCGGCTTCACGCCGCGGCCGAGGATCGCTTTGGTGATGGCGCCCGTGCCCGGCCCGAGTTCGAGGACCGGCAGCCCCGAATGCATATCGATGACGCTGGCCATGCGCTTGGCGGTGATCGAGGAGGTCGGCACGATCGAGCCCACCGTCTTCGGCCCCTGCATCATGCCCCGGAAGAAGCGGATTTCCTCATCGAATCTCTTCCCGAGCTGTTCCCTCACCTTGACCCGTAAACGCATTCTCCACCCATCCGCACGTTGATCGACTGTGTTAATATGCTGCTTGTCGCTCCCGCGACAAGGATTTTCGCGATAAGGACATCGGCATCAACAACTCATGCGGCCTTTCGGTCGGAACGAGGCATGAGATCGGCAAGCCTTTCGCCGAGATGATCGGCGTCGACGGGCGCACGCAGCTTCTTGTCGGTATTGTCGAAATAGAGATAGACGTCGCGGCCCTTCTTGCGCGACGGCAACGGCGCAAGCACCCGCGTCGCATGTTCAGGTTCCCCGCCGGTTGCCCAGGCGCGAATGCGCTCGGCCCACAGATCGAGCGCTTCATCCTCATAGCCACTGACATAGAGCTGCTCGGAACCATGCAGGCGGCAATAGATGAAATCGGCGGTGATGTCCATCAACAGCGGCCACTCCACCGTATCGGCGCAGACGAGCGCGACGTTGTGACGCCTCAGCATCTCGATGAAGGCTGGCGAGCGGAAGCTGTCGTGGCGGATCTCGAAAGCATGGCGGATCGGCTGGTCGGCGTCGCTTTTCAGCCAGGCTCGCCCTTTGAGGCGGCCGTCATGGCGTTTCGCAAGCGCGATCGCGGCATCGCAGTCATGCGGCAGCAGCGACAAGAAGCTTTCGAAAAGCGCAGGGTCGAAGGCCATGTTCGGCGGAAACTGCCAGAGGATAGGGCCAAGCTTGGGGCCGAGCCGCAACAGGCCGGATGCGAAGAAATTGGCAAGCGGCGTCTCGATCTCCTGCAATCGCTTCATATGAGTGATGAAGCGCGAGCCCTTGACTGCGAAGACGAAATCCTCGGGCGTTTCGTCGCGCCAGCGGCCGAAGCTTTCAGGCCGCTGCAATCCGTAGAAAGTGCCGTTGATCTCGATCGAACGGAAATGCCGGGCGGCATAGGAAAGCTCGTGCTTCTGCGGCAGACCCTTGGGATAGAATTGGCCGCGCCAGGGCGCATAGGTCCAGCCGGATATGCCGATACGCACAGTTCCGGTCTTTTTCATGAGGAGATCCTCCCGTTTTGACAGGAGGAAAACAATGGCTGGCGGCCTTCGTTCCCGTCAGACGCGCATTGGCATCAGCACGTAAAGCGCATCGTCGCCGGCCGTGTCGCGGATCAGCGTCGGCGAGCCGGCATCGGCCAGCAGGAAGATCGCTTCCTCGCCGGAAAGCTGCGCGGTAATGTCGAGCAGGTACTTGGCGTTGAAGCCGATTTCCATCGCGTCGGTATCGTAGCCGACGGCGACCTCTTCCGTGGCGCTGCCGGAATCGGGATTGTTGACGGTCAGCATCAGCTGCCCCTCGGATAGCGCCAGCTTCACGGCGCGGCCGCGCTCGGAAGAGATGGTCGAGACGCGGTCGACGGCCTGGGCGAAGCTCGTGCAGTCGACGCGCATTTCCTTGTCGTTGCCGGTCGGGATGACGCGCTGATAGTCCGGGAAGGTGCCGTCGATCAGTTTCGAGGTCAGGACGATCGAACCGATCGTCATGCGGATCTTGGCGTCGGACACCTCGACGGTGACGATCGCTTCCGGATTGTCGACCAGCTTCTGCAGTTCGCCGACGGTCTTGCGCGGAATGATGATGCCGGGCATGCCCTCGGAGCCGGAGGGCGCCTCCACGTCGGCGCGCGCCAGCCGGTGGCCGTCGGTCGCGACCGCCCGGAGCTTCAGCTCGCCCTTGCTTTCGATCGTGTGGAAGAAGATGCCGTTGAGGTAATAGCGCGTCTCTTCGGTCGAAATCGCGAACTGCGTGCGGTCGATCAGCATCTTCAGATCGGTCGCCTTCAGCTTGAAGGAGTGGGTGAAGGTGCCGGCGGTCAGATCCGGGAAGTCGGATTCCGGCAGGCACTGCAGCGAGAATTTCGAACGGCCGGACTGCACCGTCATCGAGCCGCCGTCGGTGCTGGTGGCCAGCAGCACTTCCGAGCCGTCGGACAGCTTGCGCACGATGTCATAGAGAAGATGGGCGGGAACGGTGGTGGCGCCGGCCTGCTCGACGCTGGCAGGCGTCGCCTCGGTGATCTCGAGGTCGAGGTCGGTCGCCTTCATGTCGAGGTTCTGGCCGTCGGCCTTGAGCAGTACGTTGGAAAGGATCGGGATCGTGTTGCGACGTTCGACCACGCGGTGCACGTGGTTCAGCGATTTCAACAGGTTTGACCGCTCAATAGTAATACGCATGGGATGCTACCGCTTTCGACCGTGACTGTCCGGGCGCATCGAGCACCCGAGGAATGCTTTCCCGATTGAGGTCGGGGGAGTGGACGGGCAAAATGGCAGACTTCAGCACCGGTTTGCAAGAGGCATGGGCGGTGGGAGGCCCGCATTTCAGGTTTTCCGGAGCAATCCTCACAGAAATCCGAACCCTTGCCGAAGCGGTACGGCTCGCCCATAAAGGTTCCCTCATAGAGGTTCGACGACGGCGGGACGAAAGCAAACGGCATGAACGAGGAAACGACGGCGGAGGCGGCCACGCGGCGAAGCTTCCGTCTGCACAATATGGCAGTGCCGGCGCGGCCGCTGGAGCCGGCGCTCTATCTCGTCGCCACCCCAATCGGCAATCTCGGCGACATCACGCTGCGCGCGCTGGAAACGCTGGCCGGCGCCGACGTGCTCGCCTGCGAGGATACGCGCGTCACCCGCGTTCTGCTCGACCGCTACGGCATCCAGAACCGTCCCTTTGCATATCACGAACACAATGCCGACGAGGCCGGTCCGCGTCTCCTCCAGGCGCTCGAGGCCGGCCGCTCGGTGGCGCTGGTGTCCGATGCCGGCACGCCTCTGGTTTCCGACCCCGGCTATCGGCTGGCGCAGCAGGCGATCGCCGCCGGCTATCGGGTCGTCCCCATCCCCGGCGCCTCGGCGCCGCTTGCGGCCCTTGTCGGCTCAGGCCTGCCGAACGACGCTTTCCTCTTCGCCGGTTTTCTGCCGGCCAAGGACAAGGCCCGCCGCGACCGTCTCGGTGAACTCGCCGCCGCCCCCGCGACACTGATCTTCTTTGAATCGCCGCATCGCATCGCTGCCACGCTCCTCGCCGCCGCCGATGTGCTGGGCGGCACGCGGCCGGCCTCCGTCTGCCGCGAGCTGACCAAGACCTATGAGGAATTCCGCCGCGGCACGTTGGCGGAACTCGCCGCCCATTACCAAGAGGTGGACAACGTCAAGGGCGAGATCGTTCTCGTCGTCGGTCCGCCGCAGCCGGTGGAAACGCCGGACGCCGACGTCGAGGCCGTGCTTGCCGATCTCGCCAAGTCGATGCCGACCGCAAAGGCCGCCACCGAAGCGGCGCGTCTGACCGGCCTGCCGCGCAAGGCGCTCTATCAGCGCCTGCTGGAGATGAAGGGCGCCGATGGGCGATAACGACCGCACCGCCATCAGAAGAAAGGCGCTGCGCCGCGGCCTGGTGTCGGAATATGTCGCCGCCGTCTTCCTCATGTTGAAAGGCTATCGCATCCTGGCGCTGCGCCACCGCACCCGGCTCGGCGAGATCGATATCGTCGCCCGCAAGGGCGATCTCGCCGTCTTCGTCGAGGTCAAGGCCCGCCACGGCGAGGCTGCGGCGGTCGACGCCGTCTCCGCCGCCGCCCAGAAGCGGATAAGGGCGGCAAGCGATCTCTGGCTCGCCCGCCAGGCCGATCAGGCCCGTCTTTCCCAGCGCTACGATATCGTCGCGGTCACGCCCGGCCGCCTGCCGCGGCATTTCCCCGACGCCTTTTAGCGGTTCCGGTCCAGCCGTTTCGGATCGTTAAAATTTTAGTCCTGGCTTGAACCAGCTCCTTACGACTCTCTGCTATCGCAATCCCTGTTGGGGTAACAATTGGGGGTTGTTTCATGGCCTGGAAGATGATGTTGGCAAGTGCGGTCGCCATGGCCGCGCGTTCGGTGCCTTATGCCGTGGCGAAGCCGGCCGGCAAATCCTTCGTCGCCCATGCAAGCGACCTGCTGCCGCTGAAATCGACGCCGATCAATCCCGACTGGATCATCAACGGCAACCCGCAAGCGCGCACCGCCGAACATTCGCGCGGCCATGACGAGGCGTCGCTGACGGCGATCTGGGACTGCACGGCAGGCGAATTCCGCTGGTATTTCGGCTGGGACGAGACGGTGATGATCCTCGAAGGCGAGGTCCATATCACCGCCGAGGACGGCACCGAACGAACCTTGTGTGCCGGCGACGTCGCCTTCTTCGCCGGCGGAACCTGGGCAAGCTGGCGGGTCGACGATTACGTCCGCAAGGTCGCCTTCCTACGCAAGCCCTTCCCGATGCCCCTGGCGATCGCCTATCGCCTGCGCAACCTGCTGCGCAATGGCAGCAATCAGGGGATCGCCGCCTGACGACCGGTGGCGGCGGCAAGCCTTGATTGACCGTTGCGTTTGATACCGGGCCGACCTACATCTGTCCGGCATTCAGCGAGGGATGGAAATGGCCAAGATCACCAATGTAGCGGTCCAGATGGATCATGTCGCCGGCATCAATATCGCAGGTGACTCCACCTTCGCCATGAGCCTGGAAGCCCAGACGCGCGGCTATAAGCTCTTCCATTACACGCCCGAACGCCTGAGCTTCCGCGACGGCAAGCTCTTTGCCAGCGTCGAGCCGATGCTGCTGCGCGACGTCAAGGGCGATCATTTCGAGCTCGGCGCGCCCGAGCGCGTCGATCTCTCGACCATGGATGTGGTGCTGCTGCGCCAGGACCCGCCCTTCGACATGGCCTACATCACCTCGACGCATCTGCTCGAGCGCATCCACCCGAAGACGCTCGTCGTCAACGATCCGGCCTGGGTGCGCAATTCGCCGGAGAAGATCTTCGTCACCGAATTTTCCGACCTGATGCCGAAGACGCTGATCACCAAGGATCCGGCCGAGATCCGCCGCTTCCGCGACGAGATGGGCGATATCATCCTGAAGCCGCTCTACGGCAATGGCGGCGCCGGCGTCTTCCATTCGACCCGCGACGACCGCAACCTCTCTTCGCTGCTGGAAATGTTCGGCCAGCTGTTCCGCGAACCCTTCATCGCTCAGCAATATCTGCCGGACGTGCGCAAGGGCGACAAACGCATCATCCTGGTCGACGGCGAATTTGCCGGTGCCATCAACCGCGTGCCGGCCGAACATGACAGCCGCTCCAACATGCATGTCGGCGGCCGCGCCGAGGCGACCGAGCTGACGCCGCGCGAAAAGGAAATCTGCGAACGCATCGGCCCGGCGCTGAGGGAGCGCGGCTTCCTCCTCGTCGGCATCGACGTGATCGGCGATTACATGACCGAGATCAATGTCACCTCGCCGACGGGTATCCGCGAGGTGAAAAAGTTCGGCGGCGCCGATATCGCAGCCTTGCTCTGGGATGCGATCGAGCGCAAGCGCGGCTGAGCCTGCGGCTTCAGCCCCACGCCTGCTGTGACCGGGTACAACCCCGGTCACCCCTCATATCTGAAAACGTTCCTTGATCGTTCTTGTTTTATTCCTGCTTCCGTGCCAGATTGCAACCGCTGGCCCTGAAGGGTTGCGGGCGGTATAAGAGTTTGCGGGCAGGGGATGGGCATATGGTCGCGCGTGTCAGTACGGTGGCATTCCAGGGCATAGAAGGCGTGCCGGTCGAGGTCCAGGTCATGATCGCGCCCGGAAAGATCGGCATGCAGATCGTCGGACTGCCTGATAAGGCGGTGGCCGAAAGCCGCGAGCGGGTGCAGGCGGCCCTTCATGCCTCCGGCCTGGCGCTGCCGGCAAAGCGAGTGACCGTCAATCTGGCCCCGGCCGATCTGCCGAAGGAAGGCTCGCATTTCGATCTGCCGATCGCGCTTGCTTTGATGGCCGCACTCGGTGCCATTCCCGCCGATGCGCTGTCGGATTATGTCGTCGTCGGCGAACTCAATCTCGACGGCACGATCGCCGCCATTGCAGGCGCGCTGCCGGCCGCGATCGGCGCCAATGCGCTCGGCAAGGGGCTGATCTGCCCGGCCGAAAGCGGCGCCGAGGCCGCCTGGGCCGGCGCCGAGGTCAATATCCTCGCCCCCCGCAGCCTGATTGCCCTTGCCAATCATTTCCGCGGCACCCAGGTGCTGTCGCGGCCGGAGCCGTCGATCCGCGCCAATGCCGCCAACCTGCCGGATCTTGCCGAGATCAAGGGCCAGGAAAGCGCCAGGCGCGCGCTCGAAGTGGCGGCGGCCGGCGGCCACAATCTGCTGATGGTCGGCCCGCCTGGCTCCGGCAAGTCGATGCTGGCGGCAAGGCTGCCGTCGATCCTGCCGCCGCTCTCGGCGGCCGAATTGCTGGAAGTCTCGATGGTGCATTCGATCGCCGGCCAGCTCACCGGCGGCAAGCTCTCCGATCGCCGGCCCTTCCGCACCCCGCATCATTCCGCCACCATGGCCGCGCTGGTCGGCGGGGGCCTGCGCGCCCGTCCGGGCGAAGCCTCGCTCGCCCATCACGGCGTGCTCTTCCTCGACGAGTTTCCCGAATTCACGCCGCAGGCGCTCGACGCGCTACGCCAGCCGCTCGAAGGCGGCGAATGCGTCATTGCCCGCGCCAATCACCGCGTCTCCTATCCGGCGAAATTCCAGCTGATCGCCGCCATGAACCCCTGCCGCTGCGGCATGGCCGGCGAACCCGGCCACAGCTGCGCCCGCGGCCCGCGCTGCATGAGCGATTACCAGGCCCGCATCTCCGGCCCGCTGATGGACCGCATCGACATCCGCATCGACGTGCCCGCCGTCTCCGCCGCCGATCTCATCCGCCCGATGGTGGCCGAGGCGAGCGCCGACGTCGCCCGCCGCGTCGCCCGCGCCCGCGAACTCCAGCAGGAGCGCTTCGAAGCCGCCGGCGCCAAGGGCATCGGCACCAACGCCCGCTGCTCCACCGCGATGATCGAGAAACTCGCCGAACCCGACGCCGCCGGCCTGCAGCTCCTCCGCGACGCCGCCGAAAAAATGAAATTCTCCGCCCGCGGCTACCACCGCGTCCTCAAGGTCGCCCGCACCCTTGCCGATCTCGACGGCAAACCAACCGTCGGCCGCCTGCATCTGGCCGAGGCGATTTCCTATCGCATCGCCGGGGAGAGGTTAACGGCGGCGGCGTAGGGCGAATGCGCGCAAATATTTTGAACTTTTAGTCGTCGGGCCGCCAGCGATCTGCCGATCGCGGTTGCGCTGATGGCTGTTTCGGTGACGCTGATGCGCTGGATTATAAGGTTATGTCGCCGTCGGCGAATCAACCGCGACGGAACGATGGGTCGCTGCCATGGCGGGAATGCTGGCGGCCGCGATCGCGCTGTGTTGCTTATCCGTTAGCGGTAAGAGCCTCTCCTCATTTCGTCGCTATTTACAATATTAGCTTCGGCTGGAAAAATTTCGAGGATGATGTCGGTCCGTCCGACATGGTCGGTCGGAGGTGAGGGATGAGAAAGCCTGTTGCCGGGAATGCCCATGAGTAATGAATATCCGGGCTCAAACGCCAATCCCTTGGAAGTTCTAGACTTGGCGAATGCCTACTTTGACGCTTCCAAACTCCTGTTCAACGAGGGTCGGAAGCAGGTTGCACTATCCCTCGCACCGGCTCGAATGTGCGCCATTCATGCTATTGAACTCTACCTAAATGCCTTCCTACGCTATGAGGGCGTTGCTCCCGAGGAAATACGAAAACGCATGCACAACCTCGCTGAGCCAATGTTCGTTGATAAACTCAAACTGAGAAAGAAAACCGCCCTGCATCTGGAGGCAATGACAACAAAGCGTGAGTACATCATATCGCGCTACGCTCCGGAGCGGACGAGGGAGCACACTGCGCTGAACCGCCTGAACGCGACGCTGTCGGAAGTCATGGCGAAGGTTGGCAAACACATGCATTCAACGAGCTCAGCTGCACATCGGCAATCATTATTGCGGACTGCCATAGAACTTTCGTCCCACTTCGATTGGGATGCAGATGATGGCACAAGAGAAGGGGCGCTGAAGCGCCCCAATGTTAGCCAAGACAAAGCGCCGGCCGAAAGACTCGGCCACGGCCCACTTTAGCTCCCCAGCCCCTCAAACAATGCCGTCGAGAGATAACGCTCCGCGAAGGACGGGATGATCACGACGATATTCTTGCCCGCATTCTCGGGACGGCTGCCGACCTTGATTGCTGCCGTCAGCGCCGCACCCGAGGAGATGCCGACCGGCACGCCCTCGAGTCTTGCGACCAGCCGCGCCTGTTCGAAGGCTTCGTCGTTGGTGACGGTGACGACCTCGTCGTAGATGCCGGTGTCGAGGATTTTTGGCGCGAAGCCGGCGCCGATGCCCTGGATCTTGTGCGGGCCGGGATTGCCGCCGGAGAGAATGGGGGAATCGGCGGGCTCGACGGCGATGATCTGGATTTCGGGCTTATGGCTTTTCAGCACCTGGCCGACGCCGGTGATCGTGCCGCCGGTGCCGATGCCGGAGATGACGATGTCGACCGTGCCGTCGGTGTCGTTCCAGATTTCTTCCGCGGTCGTCTTGCGGTGAATTTCGGGATTGGCCGGGTTTTCGAACTGCTGCGGAATGATGGCGTCGGGAAGCGACTCCGCCAGTTCCTCGGCTTTGGCGATCGCGCCCTTCATGCCCTTGGCGCCTTCGGTCAGCACCAGCTCGGCGCCGAGCAGCGCCAGCATCTTGCGGCGCTCGACCGACATGGTTTCCGGCATGGTGAGGATCAGCCGATAACCTTTGGCGGCAGCGGCAAAGGCGAGCGCGATGCCGGTGTTGCCGGAGGTCGGCTCGATCAGCACGGACTTGCCGGGGGTGATCCGGCCTTGCGCTTCCAGGCTTTCGATCATCGCCACGCCGATGCGATCCTTGACCGAGGCGATCGGGTTGAAGAATTCGAGCTTGCCGATCAGGTTGGCCACCACGCCCTTTTCCCGCGCCAGCTTGTCGAAGCGCACGAGCGGCGTGTTGCCGATGGTCTCGGTGATCGAGGAATAGATGCGGCCGCGGCCGGGCTTGTGCGACATGGATGCCTCCCTTTGGACTTCGGTCCCTGAAATCGAAAGGAGAATAGGGGCAAAGGTCGAATGAGGCCAGCCCGCGTTGATGCCGGCGGAGCCGGAGTCGAAGAAAAAAAGCTTTGAAAACCGCTTCTTGGCGGATGTTTATTTCAGGCCGCCCGCGTGGCGATGAAGGCGGCGGTGCCCGCCAGGATGCCGGCCGCGACCCGGTTCAGCGCCTGCAGGGCGCGCGGTTGTTTGAGCATCGTGCGGGCCCGCGAGGCAAGCAGCATATAGGGCACGAGCACGGCAATCAGCACGACGAAGGTGACGGCGAGCAGCATCACATAGTCGCGCAAGCCGATATTGCCGATATCGATCAGCGTCGGCGCCAGCGCAACATAGAACAGCATCGTCTTCGGATTGCCGAGCGTCACCAGCAGGCCGGAGAGGAAGGACAGGCCGATATTGCTGGATTTCTTCGCCGCGATGTCCTGCGGCAGCAGCCCTGCCGTCCAGAGTTTCCAGGCGATATAGGCGAGATAGAGGGCGCCCGCGATCTTGATGGCGACAAAGACTTCGGTGAAGGTCTGCGCCACGAAGGCAAGGCCGAGAATGACCGCGGTGAGATAGGTCATGTCGCCGAGCACCAGGCCGAGGCCCATGAAGAAGGTCTCGCGGAAATTCGAGCCGAGCGCGCGGGCGACGATCGCGGTAATCCCGGGGCCGGGAATGGCGGCGGCGATGAACAGCGCTCCGGCATAGGCAAGCAAGGCGGCAAGGCTCATGGATGGGCTCCCTCTTCCGCGATGTTTTATATCCGCCAAGCCGTGCCATCAATCGACCGGCGTTGATGGGTCCATCACCAGAAGAAATGCCTGCCGTCCGTGCCTGTCCGCTTCTTGTCAGCCTTGAAGTGCCCGCGGCCGCAGCCAGCGTGGTGTCCAGCCGAGGTTCATGCCGGCGGCAGCCAAAAGAATGATGGCGGCGCCTGCGATCTGCATCGGCTGCAGCGCGTGGCCGAAGGCCAGCCGGTCGACGAGGATTGCGGCGATCGGATAGAGGAAGGACAAGGCCCCGGTCAGATGGGTCGGCAGACGCTGGATGGCGCCGTAGAGCAGCACATACATCAGTCCAGTGTGGACGACGCCGATGGAAACGAGGATTGCCCAGCTTTCGGCGTCCTGAGGGGACTGCGAGAAATCCGTCATCGGCGCCAGCATCAGCATGCCGGTTGCGACCTGGATCAGTGCGATCAGATGCGGCGGCGTGCCCTTCAGCCACTTCGCGGCAAGCGCTGCCAGCGCGTAGAAGAAAGCCGCGCCCAGCGCCATCAGGATTCCGAGGCTGTAGCTCTCGAATGTATCGCCGCTTCCACCCGGTTTTGCCTGAACGATCGCCATCATCCCGGCAAAGGCAAGCGTCAGCAAGAACAGCTTGGCGGCGGTGATCTTCTCGCCGAGAAACAGCGCGCCGAGCACCAACAGCATGAACGGCTGGGTGTTGTAGACGGTGGTGGCGATCGAGATCGTCGCATGCGAATAGGAGGCAAACAGCAGCAGCCAGTTGACGACGATGGCGATGCCGCCGAGCACGGCGATGGCGAAGGTGCGCAGCGTGAGGATGCCTGGCCGCAGCAGCCCGAGAGCGCCGCAGATGACAAGCAGGGTGATCGCGCCGAACAGGCAGCGCCAGAAAACCACGCCGCTGACCGGCTGGCCCGACATGACGACGAACCAGCCGATCGTCCCCGAGATCAGCATCGCTGCCGTCATTTCCGCTGTCCCTCTTTTGATGTCACCGCTCATGATCGCCTCCGTTTTTGCTGGGGTGATAATATTGCAGGAACAGCCGAAATTATATAATGATAAAAATGCAGTTCGCCGGTGCGACCTAATAATAAAAGGAAACTTCATCATCATGCCTAACGATGTCCAGCCGCTTGATGAGATCGATCAGGCCATTCTCGAAGCGCTGGCCGGCAATGCCCGGATCTCGCTGAAGGAGCTGGCACAGCAGGTGGGGCTTTCCTCGCCGAGTGCTGCCGAGCGTCTGCGCCGGCTGGAGGAGCGCGGCGTCATCATGGCCTTCACCATCGATCTCGATCCCGCCGCCGTCGGCTACCCCCTGCAGGCGATCGTCCGCGTGCGTCCGCTGCCGGGGCAGTTGCATGTCGTCGAGCGCCTCATTCAGGAAATTCCCGAAATCGTCGAATGCGACAAGGTGACCGGCGAGGATTGCTTTATCGCCCGCCTGGTCATCCGCTCGATGGCGGAACTCGACGGCCTCCTGGACAGAGTCGCCGAACGCGCGGAGACCAACACCGCGATGATCAAAGCCTCGCCCGTCAAGCGCCGCCTGCCGCCGCTGTCACGGGGGAAATAATGCATGCCGACCGGAAGTGCGCAGCGGTTCCGGGACAACGACATGCATAGAAACAAAGAGCTAAAGCGCGTTGCATGAATCAAGTTTGATGCGACGCGCTTTAGATCGGCGAACGGGCTAGAAATCTGCCATCGGCGAGAGCATCGCCGGAAAATGCGGAGCGGCGTCGCCGAGCCCGCGCAGCATCAGCGTCGTTCCGCCTTCAAACGACTGCGGCGCGCCTGTCCAGTCGAGCTTGTCCGGCCGGAAGAGCACCTCGACGGTCGCCGAGGCAATGTCGAGCCCGCCGAGGATCGCGGCAAGTGACGGGATCTCCGCTGCCACGACATCGAGAAGGCTGAAGCGGCCTGTCCCATCCGTCTTCCAGGCGATGACGGCCTAGCAGTCTTCCAGGAAGCTGATGCGGACATCGGGATCGAGCTGCGTGTTGATGAGAAACATCGCCGCATTTGTGGTCACCGAGAGCGTCGTCGAAACCGGGCTGCGTGCTTTCAGCAGCAGTTGCAGCAGGGCGAGATCGTCCGCATTCGCCGGCAAAAGCGGCCGGGCGGCTGTGGCGCCATCAATCGCGGGGGTGGGTGCCGTTCCCACATATCGGTGCAGCGGCATCGCGCGAAAACCGTAAGGCTCATAGAGCGACGGTTTGTCGGTGTAGAGGATGACGGCTTCGAAGCCCTGCCGCTCGCACCAGTCGAGCGCCTTCACTGTCAGATCGCGATAAAGCCCGCGGCCGCGCCATGGCGGCCGCACCGCGCCCGATTGCAGCCCGGCAGCATGGACGATCCTGCCGTTGAGGACGAAGGGCAGCGCAAAGGCCGAGAGATTGGCCGCAAGCTCGCCGTCGGCGTCAAACCAGCCGAACGGCATGCTGGTGGGATCGGGGCCGCCAAGCTGCTGCAGCGGACCGATGTCGATGCCGAAAATATCCTGGAGCAGGCGGACAAGCGCAGCCCAGCCGGCGGGATCGCCGAAATAATCCTGCCGAAAGGTCACGCCCGCGCCGTCCAGGCGCTTTGCCATCAGAGCAGGTCTCGCAAAACTGTGCAGCGGTTTCGCGATAAAGACATGCGCGAACAAAGACCTGAAGCGTGACAAGCGAATCTGAAAGATCGCGACACGGTTCAGACTCCAGTGGAGCCGAAGCCGCCTGCGCCGCGCGCGGTTTCGCTTGCCGATGTAATCTCGGCCACCCGTGCCTGGGTGACCGGCGCAATTACCATCTGGGCGATGCGCATGCCGCGTTCGATGACGAAGGCTTCCTCGCCGAGATTGGCGAGCAGCACCTTCACTTCGCCGCGATAGTCGCTGTCGACGGTGCCGGGTGAGTTGAGGCAGGTGATGCCGTGCTTGAAGGCGAGGCCGGAGCGCGGCCGCACCTGGCCTTCGAAACCCTCGGGGATTTCGAAGATGAAGCCGGTCGGCACCAGCGCCCGCTTGCCGGGCAGAAGCGTCAGCGGCGCATCGCCGTCGACGGCGGCGCGCAGGTCCATGCCGGCCGCCCCCTTGCTTTCATAGGCGGGCAGGTCGAGGTCTTCGCCATTGGCCAGGCGGATGAGGTTCAGCGTCGGGCGCGTGTCGTGATGAATGGTCATGGCCCATTACTTTGCGCCCGCAGCGCCGAGGTCAATTGCAATGCCGGGCTTTAATCGCTAGATACGCGGCAATTCCACAGGATTCATAATATGGCCGAAAGTCTCGCCGAGGCGGTCTCCCGCCGCCGCACATTCGCTATTATCGCCCACCCGGACGCGGGCAAGACGACGCTCACCGAAAAGCTGCTGCTGTTCGGCGGCGCCATCCAGCTTGCCGGCGAAGTTAAGGCGAAGAAGGATCGCATGCAGACGCGCTCCGACTGGATGAAGATCGAGCGCGAGCGCGGCATCTCCGTCGTCACCTCGGTGATGACCTTCGAATATAACGACAATGTCTTCAACATCCTCGACACGCCCGGCCACGAGGACTTTGCCGACGACACCTATCGCACGCTGACCGCCGTCGACGCCGCCGTCATGGTCATCGACGCCGCCAAGGGCATCGAGCCGCGCACGCTGAAGCTCTTCGAAGTCTGCCGCATGCGCGATATCCCGATCATTACCTTCATCAACAAGATGGACCGCGAAAGCCGCGATCCCTTCGAGATCCTCGACGAGGTGGAGGAGAAGCTGGCGCTGGATACGGCGCCGATCACCTGGCCGATCGGCCGCTCGAAGACCTTCTGCGGCTCCTATCACCTGGCCAACAGCACCGCCCGCGGTTCCGACACCGAAGTTGAGACCACGCCGGTCAATGGCCCGCAGGCCGTTGCCGGCAGGCTGCCGGAAAACGAGCGCCAGGCCTTCATCGACGAGACCGAGCTGGCGATCGAGGCCTGCCGTCCCTTCGACCGCGACTCTTTCCTCGAAGGCCATATGACGCCGGTCTTCTTCGGCTCGGCGCTGCGCAATTTCGGCGTTCGTGATCTGATCAATGCGCTCGGCGAATTCGCCCCGCCGCCGCGCGACCAGGTCGCCGATACCAGGACGGTGCACGCGACCGACGACAAGATGACGGCCTTCGTCTTCAAGATCCAGGCCAACATGGATCCCAACCACCGCGACCGCATCGCCTTTGCCCGCATCTGCTCCGGCAAGCTCGAGCGCGGCATGAAGGCGAGGCTCGCCCGCACCGGCAAGCAGCTCGGCCTGACGGCGCCGCAATTCTTCTTCGCCTCGCAGCGCCAGCTGGCCGACACCGCCTATGCCGGTGATGTCGTCGGCATTCCCAATCACGGGACGCTGCGCATCGGCGATACGCTGACCGAAGGTGAATCGCTGGTCTTCCAGGGCGTGCCGAACTTCTCGCCGGAGATCCTGCGGCGCGTGCGTCTCGAAGATGCGATGAAGGCGAAAAAGCTCAAGGAAGCTCTGCAGCAGATGGCCGAGGAGGGCGTCGTCCAGCTGTTCTCGCCGGAGGACGGCTCGCCGGCAATCGTCGGCGTCGTCGGCGCCCTGCAGCTCGACGTGCTGAAGGAGCGGCTGATGGCCGAATACGGCCTGCCGGTCTCCTTCGAAATGTCGCGCTTCTCCGTCTGCCGCTGGATCTCGGCCGATCAGCCGGCTGATCTGGAAAAATTCCTGACCGTCAAACGCGGTGATATCGCCCGCGATCTCGACGGCGATCCCGTCTTCCTCGCCCAGGATGCCTTCTCGCTGCGCTACGAGGCGGAGCGTTATCCGGCAATCAAGATGGTCGCCATCAAGGAATATCACGCCGCCAAGGCGGCGTGATTGTTGTGGGTTCGGGCGCTGCGGCTATTTTTCCCGCATCGCCCGACGGAAATTCTGGGTGATCGGCTCGGCCAGATAGGAGAGCACGGTGCGGGCACCCGTCCGGATCATCGCCTCGCTCGACATGCCGGGCATGAGCTTGCGGCCCTCCAGCTTGGCGAGTTCGCTCTTGTCGATCAGCACGGTTGCGGCGAAATAGGGTGCGCCGCTGCGTTCTTCCACCATTCGGTCGGCCGAGACGATCCCGACGACGCCCTCGAGCGGCGGCAGGTTGTAGCGCGCAAAGGCCGGGAAGCTGACGCGCGCGCGCTGCCCGGGCGCGATCGTTTCGACATCCTCCGGCCGGACCATGGCCTCGACCACCAGTTGCTGCCCGAGCGGTACGACCGTCATCAGGGTCTCGCCGGGTTTGACGACACCGCCCGCGGTATGGACCTTCAGGTCCATGACGATGCCGTCAACCGGTGCGATGATATCGGTGCGGGCAAGCACGTCCTTGGCGGACCGCTCCTCCTGCCTGAGATCGACCAGTTCCGCCTCGACCTTGCTCAGCTCTTCGACCGCTTCGTTCAGCCGCAACGTGCTGAGATTGAGGATCTGCATGTCGATCTCGGCCATGGCGCTCTTGGCGCGGGCAATGGCCGCGACATTGGTGGCGCGATCGCCCTCGACTTCCCGCTGTTGCCGGGTGAGCAGCAGGCCGCGTTCGCGGGTGACGAGGCCACGCTTGAGCAGGCTTTCGAGGTCCTTGGTTTCACCCTCGAAGACCTCGATCTGCTTGTCCTCGGTGACGATCAGCTCCTGCAGTCCGGTGATCTCTTCCTGGGTCTGGCGCCGGCGTTGGCTGAGAATTTCGCGCTCGTCCTGCAGATTGTGGTGCTTCGCCGCAAAGACGTCGCGCTGAGCGGCCACGGCGTCCTTTGCTGACTTGCTCGAGTTTGCCAGCAAGGCAGGATCGAATTCGATCTCGGCCTTGTCGTCCCGCTCGGCACGCAGCCGCGCGGCCAGCGCCTCACGCGTTGCGATCCGGTTCTGGACCAGGTCGAGCTTCGTCCGCGCCTGCGTGCTGTCGAGCTGGATGAGAACCTTGCCCGCCTTGACGACATCGCCATTGGCGGCGTTCAAGTCAGCGATGATGCCGCCCTCCAGATGCTGGATGAGTTTCCGGTCGCCGGCCACCTTGATGACTCCAGGCGCCACTGCGGCGCTGTCCAGCGGCGCAAGTGTCGCCCAGCCTCCGGCCATGCCGAAGAACAGGAATATGATCGCGAAGCCCGTGACCGTTACGCCTGTGAGACGCAGGGGGATTGGCGCAGCGGGCGGCGAAACCGGTAACGGGACGACCTTCATATCCGTCATGGCTGTTTCGTTCCTTGCGACTTTGCCACGATCGTCGGCATCTGGGCGACCTTGCGGACACGTGCGGCGAGTTCATTGAAGACATGGTCGCGCGGACCGAACAGGTCCTGCTGGCCTCGGTTGAGAACCAGTATCTTGTCGACGGTTTCCATGATGTTCGGTCGGTGCGCGATCAGGATGACGGTCGTGCCCGCCGCCTTGACAGTGCCGAGCGCTGCGATCAAGGCCTCCTCGCCCTCCCGGTCGAGGTTCGAATTGGGCTCGTCCAGGATAATGAGCGCCGGATCGCCGTAGAGCGCCCGCGCCAGGCCGATGCGCTGGCGCTGTCCGCCCGACAGCACCGCGCCGGTTTCGCCGATCTCGGTCAGGTAACCCTTCGGCAGGCCTTTGATGAGGTCGTGGACGCCCGCCAGCCGCGCTGCCTTGACTGCCTTGTCGAACACCACGGGACTGACCGTGGCGAAGCGGCAGATATTTTCGCAGACATTGCCGGCGAAAAGCTCGATGTCCTGCGGCAGGTAGCCGACATGATGACCGCGGTCCTCCGCCGCCCATTGGGCGACATCCATGCCATCGAGCAAAGCCCGCCCGCCGGAAGGGCGCCAGGCCCCGGCCAGGATGCGTGCCAGGCTCGTCTTGCCGGCGCCGCTCTGGCCGATCAAAGCCATGGATTCACCCGGCTCGAGACGGAAGTTGATCCCTTTCAGAATATGTTCGCCGCCCTGTCGAGCAAGCACGATATTGTCGGCCTCGAACCGGCCTGTCGGCCGCGGCATTGCCGGAACCGGCGCGGCCTCTGGGTGCTCGCCGGCGACGGCGGTGAGGCGCCGGTAGGCGGCGCGCGCGCCGACCGTCGCCTTCCACGTGCCGATCGCCTGCTCGACTGGCGAGAGCGCGCGGCCCATCAGGATGGAGGCGGAGACCATGATGCCCGGGGAAGCCTCGTTGCGCAGGACGAGATAGGCCCCGAGGGCCAATATTCCCATTTGCAGAGCCAGCCGGTGGCAACGCGCGATGGCCGAGATGATGCCGCCCCGGTTTGCGGCGACGACCTGTCCTTTGGTCGCCTCGTCCTGCTGCACCTTCCAGCCTTCGAGCAGCGGCTTCAGCATGCCCATCGCCTGGACGACCTCGGCGTTGCGGATCGCCGCCTCGGCCTGGGTGTAGGCGCGCGACTGTGCGCTGGTGGCCTCGGTCAACGGCTTGCGTGTCAGCCATTCGTTGAGCAAGGCCAGTGCAAACAGCACCCCGCCGCCCGACAGCGCCAGCCAGCCCAGCCAGGGATGCATGAAGAAGATGGCGGCGAAAAACAGCGGCGCCCAAGGCGCATCGAGAATCGGGAAGATGCTCGGGCTGGTGAAGAAATTCCGGACCTGGTCGAGGTCGCGCAGTGGGCGGGCGTTGGCCTGGCCGGGTTTTGCGGCGGCATATTCTACCGATGCCGTCAGCAGAACGGGCGCCAGCCGCGCGTTCATCCACGATCCAACGGTTGCCAGAAGGCGCCCGCGCACCACCTCCAGCCCCGCCATTGCCGCAAGTGCGGCTGCCGCCATCAGCGATAGCATCAGCAGCGTCTCGAGACTGTGGCTGGACAGCACGCGGTGATAGACCTGCAGCATGTAAAGCGCCCCGGTCAGCATCAGCACGTTGATCGCGCCGCTGAACCAGATAAGCGGCCGAATGGCCCGTCTGGCTTCTTTCATCACCACCTGAAGCGCCGGGGGCGGCTGTTTGGTTTTCATCTTTTCTAGCTCTGTACTCGAGATCACACCTTGCGCAATGCATGACGGGGGCAGCGAATGCTGCCCCCGTTGGCGACAATTCAGGTTACGTCGACGAGAATGTGCTGCAGCTCCGTCTGGTCGCCGTCCGCATCGACTACCTTGAAGGCAAAGTCGAGATTGGCGTCCGGCGTCTGGCTGACGGTGGAGGTGAAGCCGATGTCGGTGATCTTCAGCACGTCGTTGTCGGTGGGATCGAAATTCACCAGACCGCCGGTCGCATTGCTGCCGCCGGTGGCCCCGGTCGCCCTTATCAGGTTGATCGCCGTAGCGTCGCCGGTGATCCCGTTGCCCGACTGCATGATCTGCACGCTCCGCAGCACGTAGTCTTCGCCGCTTGCGTTGTAGTCGTTCTGCTCGACGATCACGAGGCCGTCATTATTGTCGAGCGTGAACTCGCTGCTGTAGGGAGCCGGGACCTGGCCCATCTTGTAGATGTCTTCGTTCGACACATACATGGCCCGCGTGATCACGTGATTGTCGTCGCCGTTGCCGGCAATGTTGTCGGCACCGTCCTTGTCGATCAGGTTGAGGATCAGCATCAGGTCTTCGCTGTTGCCGATGCCGTCGAACTTGATGGCCATCGCGCCGGCAGTCGCCGTCGGGGTGGTGGCCTCGTTGGCGATGCCGACATCGCTGCTGAAGAACCGCAAGGTGAGCAGTTCGTCTTTCTGGATCGTGTCGCCGGCGACGCCGTTGGTGCTCTGCGTTGCAGAGACCCACGTCTCATTGTTGTTGCTGACCATCAACTGACCGTCGGGGGTGAAGGCCGAGACCCCAGACGAGCCCTCGCCGTTGCTCGTCAGGCTGAACGGGTTGCCCTTGGTGATCAGGTTGCCGGTGAATTGCACGAAGAAGTCTTCGTCGGCAGATGTATTCGAGTCATCGGCCTGCAGCTTTTCCAGCACGATCTGCGGATGGCCGGTATTGCTCGTCGGGTTCTTGGACAGCAGCTCGCTGGTATGGAGCACGTCGAAGCTGAAGCCTTCGAGCGGGTCGGTCAGGTTGATGGTATAGGTGTCGGCGACCTTGTCGAAGACGAGGGTGCCGCCTGCCGTGCCGATCTGGTCGCCGGTTGCCGGATCCTTGTCGTAGGTGAAGGTGAAGTTGAACGTCGCCGAGGTGAGGCTCTCCGACGCCAGCGTCACATTCGAGCTGAGGAGATTGCTGCCGCCACCGCCGATGATCGTGCCGGTCAGTCCGATCTGGACGCCGGCGGTCTGGGTGTCCTGGTCGACGAAGTCGGAGCCGCCATTCGTATAGAAGGCAGCCGGGTGAACATCCGCGCCGATATTGTAGCCGAAGTCGCCGCTGGCCTGGGCGTTGAGCGTGTTGGCCAGGGTCTCGTGCTGAATACCTGCGAGGGCCGGGTTGCCGTCGAACGGCTTGGTGATCGTCGGCCCGTCATCCTCGAAGTTGAGGTCCTGGCCGATATTGCGGGTGGCCGTCGCCTGATCGCCGTCACCGTCGGTGATGGTTGCGGTCAGGGTGACGAGGTCGGCAGCCGCAAGGGTCCGACTGTCATCCGGGTTGCTGGCATCGGCGTGGATGATTGCCCGTTGCTGATCGAGGGTGAGAAGGTTTGCGGCGCTGACGCTGACGGTGAAGACGATCGGACCGCCAGCCCCGGCGCGGCCGACCACGCTGCCGTTTTCGAGGAAGAGCAGGACGGACTGGCCGGTTACGGTATCGGTAAGACCGCTGACATTGTTGTTCGGGTTGATGCCGAGCGCATAGGTGATTCCGTTGCCAACGCCATCGGCCCCGGGGAAGGCGACGAAGGCGGGCCCGAAAGCGCTGACATCGGTCGTCAGGTCGGTCTCGTCGACCGTCAGTGGAGACCCGCCGCCTTTTACCCCGATTATCGGTCCGTCATCCTCGAAGTTGAGGTTCTGGCCGATATTGTGGGTGGCTGCGGCGTGATCGCCGTCACCGTCGGTAATGGTGGCGGTCAGGGTGACGAGGTTGGCGGCCGCCAGGGTTCGGCTGTCATCCGGGTTGGTGGCGTCGGCGTGGACGATTGCCCTTTGTTGGTCGAGCGTGACGACGCCGGCGGCATCGACGCTGACGGTGAAGACAATTGCGCCGGCGGCGGATCCGGCGCGGCCGACGACGCTGGCGCCTTCTTTGAAGAGCAGCACGGATTGGCCGGTTGCCGTGTCGGTCAGACCGCTGGCACTGCCGGCCTGGCTGATCCCGAGCGAATAGGCGATGGCGTCACCATCGGCCCCGGCATTTGAGGTGAAAAAGGTCGAGAAGTCGTCGCTGGCATTGGTCGTCAGGATAGACTCGTCGACCGTCAGGTTCGGCGGGCTGCCGGTTGCCGAGATCGTTGGTCCGTCGTCGTCGAAGTTGATGAAGGAGCCAACTTCTTCGTTATGAGCGTTGCTGACCTCACCGCCGAAATGCACTTCCTTGACGTCGAAGAAGTCTTTCTCGGTGTCGATATTCTTGATGGTGAAGCGATCGAAGGTTCCGCCAGACCCGCCCGCGGTGGCGAAATCGACTGTCACGCCCTCGCCGACATTCTCGAGGATCAGCCCATTGCCGGCGAGATTGACGGTGATGCCGAGTTCCGCCGCCGTTTTTGTCACGCCGTTCAGTTTGAACGTCACACCAGTGATATTGATTTCGGTGTCGTTGTCGTCAGTGGGGAAGGACGCGCCTTCCACATTGTCGTCGTTATTATAGGCGTGAATCTCGATGTCGGCGACGGTCCCGGTCGGGGTCGACTGCGAGACCGAGAAGCCCGCGCTGGAGACGTTCTCGAGGTGTGAGCCATAGTCGGGCGCGGTCGGCGTGTTGGTAAAGTCCTTGCCCGCGCTCTGCGTGCCGCCGGTGATCAGGTCGATCTGAAGCTCGCGGCCGAAGCGCACGTCCTGAGAGGCGACGCCCAGGCCTTGCGTGCTGACATTGACTTCCGCCTGCACGCCATTGTCGTGCGCCGTCACCAGGATCTTCTGCGGGCTGGCTGCGTCGGCGTCGAGAATATACCAGTTGTTGTGTCCGGAAGGGGCGTCACCAAGCTGGCTGAAATTGACCACCGAGGTGCCGGTGACCGAGGCGAACACCTTATTGGTCAGATCGATGCGGTCGTCGGGGTTGGTCGCGTCGGGATGGAGCAGCGGCACGTATTGCACCGTATAGAGGTCATGGGTGGCGCCGGTACCAGTCAGCCCCAGCGAGAAGGCGAGCGGCCCGGTCTCAGCGGGTTCGGTGAGCGGGTTAGAGGTGCCGATGACGCCGATCACGACGTTTGCATTCGTTGCGCTCTGGAACAGCCAGACATAATTGCCATCGACGGTGCGAATACCGCTGTTGACGCCGTCCGTCTTGGAAAACGGGGTGCCGGAAGAATTCTGCGCGAGGACCACCGATGTGATGGTCTCCCCTGCATTCGCCGAAGCGACGACGAAGTTGGACTGGAAGGCGACTTCCGGTGGGGATAAACCGCCCGAGCCGTCGAGGCTTAACATATATTGCAGCGTAGTGTTGGTGCCGTGCGGCGCAAGCAAAGGATTGATATCGTCGTCCTGCAAGCCGCTGGTCTCGTCGATAACGAGGTCTTGGGTTGTGATGTCGAGTGCCATGGAAATTCTCCCTCGGTTAAGTCGCAGGGAGGCCGCGCCCCGGACGCCAAATGCATCCGACAGGTCCACCCCTTGCGCATTGGGCCTGCCGCTCTCCGCCGATCGCGATTGTCTCGCCGATGGAGAGCGCCGGTTCTTCTCAGTTGGAGGGTATTAAGACTAAGGTCCGGCTTTGGATTAAGACCTAAGCCCATGTATGGAGGCTATCACGATAACAACTCCGAAGATTACATTCTCATAAAATGCAAGATAGAGTTTGTAAAATTCAGAACAATGACATTTATAGCTATGCAACCCCCACCAAATCCGGCACGAGAATTCCCCCTCCAGTTTCTTTATACTATAAGTTGGGGGAAATTTCACTTAGCCACTTCGAGCTAAGGTGGGATATATATTGATTTTATTCTGTTTTTTTAGGAAAAAGTACATCTTATTAGGTTGTCGCCAGATCCCACGCGGACCTGCGACGCGGCGAAATCGCCTACATCACAAGTGGCGTCCGGTGGCGACAGAGAAAGCCAGGCGAGGCCGAAAGAGCACAGCAGCTGTCATCGAGAGCCGGTCGGAAATGGCACTCGCGATTGCAGCGCGCCATGTCTTTTCCGGCGGGTGGCGTTGGATTGTTTCTCAGTCTTCGCTGTCGAACCGCGGCAGCGGTTCGATATTGCCCACCCAGGGCAAGGCCGACCGGCACCATATCTGTTTCTTCGGCGTCAGGTCGCGCCGCTGGTCGATGCTGCCGAGACGGATGCCGATCGCGCCGCCTTCTTCATCGGTGCGGTAGAGCGGCGATCCGCAAGTCGGGCAGAAGAACTGCCGGCTGAGACCACCGCTATCGCCATATTTGCTGTAGTCGCGCGGTTCGCCCAAAATCAGCGTGAAGCTTCCCGGCCGCGCCGGCGCGGTGACGCGATAGGCGGAGCCCGTCAGCCGCTGGCAATCGGTGCAATGGCAGATCGAAACCCGCTCCGGTTCGATCTGCGCCTCGTAGCGGATCGCCCCACAATGGCATCCTCCTGATATTTGCATCGGCATCCTCAATCTGCCGGCGGGGAAGCCGGGCGCGTGGTATAGAAGGCCTTGGCATCCGCCGTGAAGGCGGCCCGCTGATCGGCATTCGTGTAGAACATATGGCCGCCGCGATAGAGTTTCAGCCCGACGCGGCCGCCGGCGAGCGAGGGCGGCAGGTGGTCGACCACGTAGCGGCTGACCCCGTAAGGCGTCACCAGATCGCTGTAGCCATGCGCGATCAGCAGGTGGAAGGCCGAGTTCGAGGCGAGCAACTGCCTGAGGTCATCGGAGGCGCTCGCCTGGGACCGTGATCCGCCGCGCCCGCCGCCCCATTCCCAGCGCCGGCTGATATCGCTGTCGAGCAGCGAATAGGTCATTTCGGTCCTGAAGCCGAGCGTATTGCGGGCATAGTCGGTGAAGGCGCCGCCATAGGCGCGGGTGAAGCCGTCGAGAATGGCGTCGTCGCCGCGGTCGTAATCCGATTCCGGATAGGGATCGGGTGCGGCAAAGGAAGCGTCGTAGGGGCTCATCACCGCGCCGCTGCCCCCGTCTGAATGTTTGACGAAGGAATTGCCGAGGAAGCCGCGATTGCGCGCGACGATATCCTCAGGAATACCGGTCAGTCCGGCGATCCTGCCATAGAAGGCGGCGGCGCCGGCGCCGGTCGGCGGCGGACCGGCGAGCGTCGTCAGATAGTCGCCGAGCGCGAAGGTCTCGGCCTCGCGCTGTTTCTGTTCGTCGAAGGCGTTGTGTCGCTCGAGTTCGGCCGCCGCCAGCGACGGCAGCTCGAGCGCCGCGCCGAGCGCGAACTGGTCGGCATTGAACATCAACTGTCCCTCCAGCAAGGGCGAAAGCATCACCGCACCCGCGATGACGATGCCCTGGCTTTCCTGCAGCATGGAGGCGACCTTGGCGGCACGGAAGCCGCCATAGCTTTCGCCGAGCAGATATTTCGGCGAATTGGAACGGTTGTTGTGCGCGACATAGAGCGCGATCGCCTTGGCGATGCTCTGGGCGTCGGAGTTGACGTTGTAATAGTTGGAAGCGTCGTCGGCCTTGACCGTCCGGCTCCAGCCGGTACCGATCGGATCGATCAGCACGAGATCGGTGAAATCGAGCCAGCTGTGCGCGTTATCGACGAGCTTGGCATTGGCGCCGTCGCGGCCCTGAGGCCCGAAGTCGAGCACTTTGGGCCCGACCAGCCCGAGGTGCAGGAAGGCGGACGCTGCCCCCGGTCCGCCATTGAAGGCAAAGGTCAGCGGCCGGTCGGCCCCCGCGTCATTCGCAACGTAGGCGGTGTAGAAGATCGCGCCGGTCTGGGCGCCGTCCTGGCCGAAAAGATCGAGCGTGCCGGCGGTCGCGGTATAGGCGATCTTCCGGCCGCCGATCGTCAACTCGTGCTCGGTGACGGAATCGGCCGGCAGCAGCTTCAGCACGCCGTCGCGCGCGCCGCTTTCGACATTGGCTCTGGATTGGGGGCTTTCCTGTGCCGGGGACAGGGCGGGGGCCAGCGACGCCGCAAGCGCGGCCAGCAGAAACAGGAATCGTCGGCGCATTCTCTCCTCCGGCAGTGCGGCATCGTGGTTGAGATAGCGTAGCACCCGCGGCCGGCGACCGGCATCAAGAGATGGTGATATCTCGGTGAGCCACGAAATGTGCAGGTTGGGCTCAGCCGGTCTTCGCGACCGCACGGACATTGACGTCAACCGAGCGGCCGGCCTTCCAGCCGTTGATCGCGGCGCCGAGCCCGAGCGCGACGAAGAGAAGCGCGCACCAGGAAAAGCTGCCGGTCCAGCCGCGGATGAGGCCGACGATGAGCGGGCCGACGGCCGCAAGCAGGTAGCCGACGCATTGCGCCATGCCGGAAA
Source organism: Rhizobium phaseoli (assembly GCF_001664385.1). Classification (NCBI taxonomy): domain Bacteria; kingdom Pseudomonadati; phylum Pseudomonadota; class Alphaproteobacteria; order Hyphomicrobiales; family Rhizobiaceae; genus Rhizobium; species Rhizobium phaseoli. The sequence goes on from NZ_CP013532.1 coordinate 382,002, forward strand.
GATGGGCGGCGACATCGGGATCGCGCGAGCGCAGCACGATCGTCGTCATCGCCGCCGCGATCAGCCCGCCCTGGCCGATACCCTGCAGCACCGCCCAGAGCCAGACCGTCGACAGCGGCGCGAAGAGCAGGCCGAGCAGGGCGGTCACGGCAACGCCGCAGAGGCTGGCATTGATCAGCCGCTGGTCTTTGCCGCGCACGGCGATATGCGGCACGATCAGACAGGATGCGGCCTGCACCATCACCGAGAGCGAAACGATCGCCCCGGCGGTGACGCCGTCGAGCCCGCGTTCGCGCAGGATCGGAACCAGCCAGCCGAACACGCAATAGGCAAGCGCCGATTGCAGCCCCATGAACAGTGTCACCTGCCAGGCAAGCCGGTCTCGCCAGAGGCCTTTTACATGGAATCCGTTTCGCCTTGCCTGGCCGCTGCTGCGCAGCACCTGTGGCAGCCAGATCAGGCCGACGGCGAGCGCCGGCAGTGCCCAGATTGCGAGCGCACCGGCAAGCGAGCCGCCGAGAGCGTGCTCGACCGGCAGCGTCAGCCCGGCGGCACTTGCCGCACCGGCGCAGAGCGCCATCGTGTAGAAGCCGGTCATCAGGGCGGTGCGCGTGGCGAAATCCCGTTTGACCAGTCCCGGCAGCAGCACGTTGCCGACGGCAATGCAGGCGCCGGCGAGCGCCGTGCCGATGAAGAGTAGCGGCACGGAGGAAAGCCCGCGCAATGCAGTGCCAAGGGCCAGGAGCAGGACGACGCCGAGCAGCGTACGCTCCGAACCGAAGCGCTGGGCAAGGCGCGGCGCCAGCGGCGAGAACGCCCCGAGGCAGACGACCGGCAGCGTCGTCAGCAGGCTGGCGCCGAGTGCCGTGAGGCCAAGTTCCGAGCGGATTTCGGGCAGTAGTGCCGAGGCGCTTGAGAAGACCGGGCGCAGGTTGAAGGCGATCAGCACGAGACTCGCCCCGAGCAGGACACGATCCGCGGCGCCGCGGTTCGGTGTCGCCTGCGGCGACGGCAGGCTGCCGGCCTTTGCGTCGATCAGCAGTTCGTCGGCCGGGTCGAGCGTGGCGGCGAGATCGTTGGAAGGCGTGCTCATGACAGGATCATCCGGTCGAGGGCGGCGAGAACCGGGGCCATGAAGCGGCGCACCGCCGCATCCGCTCGATCCGGATTGCCGGTTTCAATGGCGTCGACGATATCGGCATGGGCCCGCATATCCGGTTCGGGAATATCCTGCCCCAGCGTCGCCGCAATCGTCTCAGCGATCGAGGCGGAGAAGAAATCATAGATCTCGACCATCGCCCGGTTGCCCGATGCGGCGATGACCGCCTTGTGGAAGGCGAGGTCGCGCTCGATGAAGCCGGCCTTGTCGCCGCCATCATAGGTGCCGCGCTCGGAAAGCAGCCGGCGAAGCTCCGTCACCGTCTCCGGCGTCTTGCGGATCGCCGTCAGCCGGGCGGCCTCGACGTCGAGCGCCAGGCGCGCCTCGAACTGGTCGCGCAGGCTGGCGCGCCGCGCCATCGTCAGCGGCCGGCCGGCATCGCTGGTCGAGCGGACATAAGTGCCCGAACCCTGCCGCGTTTCGAGATAACCCTGCGAGACGAGCACGCGTACCGCTTCACGCACCGTGCCGCGGCTGACGGAGAGCATGGCCGACAGCGCGGCTTCATTCGGCAATTTATCGCCGACCGCCCAGCGTTTGCCAAGGATGTCGCTGCGGATCGCCTCGATCGCCTCCTCGGCGAGATTTGTCCTGCTGATCGCACGCATGTCGCTACTCTAAAGTCATCGGATGACTTTATGAGTAGCTGACTTTATCCTCTTCGTCAAAGGAAAATCCGGGCAATAAAAAAGGGCCGCCTCAGCGACCCTTTCCATGAGTTTGGCCTCGAACTGGCCTGGACTGTCGAAGCAGCCCCAGGAAGGCGGGTCTTAGAGCGAGGGCTGCCTCGCTTTCATCACCACTTCCATGCCCGTTACGAGGTCCGAAATCTCATTAGACATTGGATCACCTTCCTTTCGTTCTGTTGCTGATAGATCGAAGGTAGGCCGATTCTTCTCGGATGCAAGAAGAAATTGTTTTGGTGGGCCGCTACTGGGGCAATTTGCTGTTCACAAAAGAACACAGAGTTTCGCTGAATTTGAAGGCGCCGGGCGCCACGAAACCGTCATCTTGCGCTTGCAAACCGGCGGCGTGTTAAGCTGTTATTAGCCTTGACGTTCGACAATTTCAGCATTCCCGCCGAAGCGGCGGCGGGTCCCCGGAGCAAAAGCCATGTGTCGCTGGGCAGCCTATCGCGGAAACCCCCTCTATCTCGAGGAGCTGGTATCTTCGCCCGCCCATTCGCTGATCGAGCAGTCCCATTGCGCCACCCGCGCCAAGACAGCGACCAACGGCGACGGCTTCGGTATTGCCTGGTATGGCGACAGGCCCGAGCCCGGTCGCTACCGCGATATCCTGCCGGCCTGGTCGGACTGCAATCTGAAGAGCCTGGCGCGGCAGATCCGCTCGCCGCTCTTCCTCGCCCATGTCCGCGCCGCCACCGGCGGCGGCACGCGCCGCGACAACTGCCACCCCTTCACCCACGACACCTGGTCCTTCATGCATAATGGCCAGATATCCGGCTTCGAGCGCCTGCGCCGGCCGATGGAGGCGATGCTCGACGACGAGCTGTTCAATGCCCGCAGCGGCACGACCGATTCCGAGCTGATGTTCCTGCTGGCGTTGCAATTTGGCCTGCGTGAGGCGCCGGTCGCCGCGATGGCTACAATGGTCGGCTTCGTCGAAGACCTGGCCGAGAATATCATCGGTTCGATCCTGCTGCGCTTTACCGCCGCCTTTTCCGACGGCAATACGCTCTATGCGATCCGCTATGCCACGGATCGCAAGGCCCCGACGCTTTATGCCTCGCCGGTCGGCGCCGGCTATTGCCTCGTCTCCGAACCGTTGAACGACGATGTCGACGCCTGGGCGGAAATTCCCGATGGCAGCGCCGTCACCGTTGGCAAAAACGGTATCCACGTCGCCGATTTCCGGCCGGAAAATCGAAGCGTCGCCAAGCTGCAGCCTTTGGCCGCCTCTGCATAATCTTCGTCAAAATCGAAAGCGATTTTCTAAAGCGTTCGCGATCCTTCAGATTCGCTTGTTACGCTTTAGGTCTTTATTTTCACACATGTCTTTGTCGCAAACTTTTGCGAGACGTGCTCTCACTATGCGTGGAAATGCTCGGCGATCAGCGCCGCCAGCCTTTCGGCAACCTCTTCCTTCGCCAGGTCGGGCCATTGCTCGACGCCGTCGTGCCTGATGAGTTTGACGCTGTTGCGGCTGCCGCCCATGATGCCGGTCGCCGGAGAAACGTCGTTGGCGACGATCATGTCGGCGCCCTTCCGCTCGAGTTTCGCCCTCGCATTGCTCTCGACGTCCTGCGTCTCGGCGGCAAAGCCGATCACCAGTTTCGGCCGCATCGTATGATGGCCGACGGTTTTGAGGATGTCGGGATTTTCCGTCAGCGCCAGCGTCGGAATGGATTCGCCCGGATGTTTCTTCAGCTTCTGGTCGGCGGCCGAAGCGACGCGCCAGTCCGCCACCGCTGCCACCATCACGGCAATATCGGCCGGCAGCGCCGCCAGCACCGCATCACGCATTTCCTCCGCCCGCTCGACATGCACGGTGTGGACGCCGACGGGGTCGGCAATCGTCACCGGGCCGGAGACGAGCGTCACCTCGGCCCCCAGCTTGGCAAGCGCTGCGGCGATCGCATGGCCTTGCCGGCCGGAGGAGCGGTTGGCGATGTAGCGCACCGGGTCGATCGGCTCATGCGTCGGTCCTGAGGTGACGATCGCCTTGCGCCCTTTCAGCGGTTTTTCGCCATCCTCGAGCATGGTTTCGGCGGCAGCGACGATGTCGAGCGGTTCCGCCATCCGGCCGAGCCCAGCCTCGTGGCTTTCCGCCATCTCGCCGGCCATCGGTCCGACAAAGCGGATGCCGTCTTCCCGCAGTCTTGCCGCATTACGCCGGGTTGCCGGATGCGCCCACATTCTGGGGTTCATCGCCGGAGCCGCAAGCACCGGCCTCGCCGTTGCCAGGAGCACCGTCGAGGCGAGATCGTCGGCAAGGCCGTTCGCCATCTTCGCCATCAGGTCGGCGCTGGCTGGCGCAATCAGCACGAGATCGCAGTCGCGCGCCAGCCTGATATGGCCGACATCCTGTTCGTCCTGCCGCGAAAACAGATCGACGAAGACGTGATCCGCGGCCAGCGCACCGACGGCCAGCGGGGTCACGAATTCCTGCGCTCCCTTGGTCATGATGGGACGCACACTTGCGCCACGCTCGCGCAACCGGCGGATCAGATCCAGGCTCTTATAGGCGGCGATGCCGCCTGAGATGATGAGGAGGATGCGTTTGCCGCTGAGAGCCATGGCTTTCTACCCGTCGCCTTTTTTTCGCCCGGCCTCGACCCTAAGCCTTTGGCGGACAACATGCAATCGCCCCGGTGAAAGCGATGGAGCTTGCACGGGGTACTGCTGTCTGATCGGCGCCCATGGCTGCCCCTCAGCCTAACCCTCTCCCCGCAAATACGGGGCGAGGCGACGTGCCCGCGAGAGGCTAGCGAGGAACTGAGAGGTTGCGGCATATGCCCTTCTCCCCGTAAGCGGGGGTCCGAAGGACTGGTCGAGACCCGTGGCTCGACCCCGGTCGATGGCGGCAGCCGCGCCGTCTCAACTGCGGGTAATCGAAATGCCGCCGTCGACCAGCGACGCCGTGCCGGTGACGAAGCTGGCATCGTCGGAGGCAAGGTAGAGCACCGAGCGGGCGACTTCATCAGGCGTCGCGACCCGCTTCAGGGCATGCATAGCGGTGACGGCAGCCTGCTTGTCGGCCGTATCGTTCATGTCTCGGTACATGTCGGTATCGACGGCGCCCGGCAGGACGGCGTTGACGCGCACGCCCTGCGGCCCGAATTCGGCGGCGAGCGCCTGCGTCAGCCCGATCAGGCCGGATTTGCTGGCGGCATAGGCGGCGACACCGGGAAAGGCGAAGCTGTAGCCGACGAAGGTCGAGGTGAAGATCACCGAACCGCCGCCATTTTCCGCCATCGCACCGATCTGATGTTTGGCAGCGAGGAAGGATGCGGTGAGATTGACGGCCAGTGCCTCGCTGAAACCTGCTTCCGAGACACCGGTGCTCGGACCCGCTTCGCCGATGATGCCGGCATTGTTGAAGGCGATGTCGAGCTTGCCGTAATGGGTCACAGCGGCCGCGACCAGCGCCTTGTGATAGTCTTCCGACCGGACGTCGCCGGCAACGGCCACGGCATCGCCGCCCTCGGCCCTAATCTCCGCCACCAGGCTGTCGAGTTCGGCTTGACGTCGGGCGCCGACAATGACCTTGGCGCCTTCGGCGGCAAAGAGCTTTGCCGTGACGCGGCCGATGCCGGAGCTTGCGCCGGTGACGATTGCGACCTTGTTGTTCAAGCGGTTCATGGTTCCATCTCCTATGTGAAGCGAGGCGGCCCCTGCCGTCCCTTGCGTTGAATCGAAGATGGCATTTTCCTTTCGTTCGGATTAGTCTCCAGATCGAGGAATTCGAATTCGGAAAGCCCGAACAATGATCAGGGTCGAAGGCATTGCCGCTTTCGTTGCCGTCGTCGAGGCCGGCTCGGTCAGCGAGGCGGCCCGGCGGCTGCGGCTCTCCAAATCCGTCGTCAGCGAAAGGCTGGCAGAACTGGAAAAGGCGCTTGGCGGCACGCTGCTGCACCGTACGACCCGCAAACTCAGCTTGACGGAGGACGGTGCGGTCTTCCTGGAACGGGCCGGGCGCATCGTGCGCGAGATCGAGGAGGCGGCCGCCGACATGGCTGAGCGGCGCGGCACGCTGTCCGGGCCGATCCGCATTGCTGCGCCCGTCACCTTCGGCCGCATGCATCTCGGTCCGGCGCTCTACCCCTTTCTCGCCGAACATCCGGAGATTCACCTGACGCTCGACATCGACGATCGCCGTGTCGATGCCGCCTCGGACGGCTATGACGCCATCATCCGCAATGGCCCACTCGCCGACAGCCGGCTGGTCGCCTGGAAGCTTGCGCCGAGCCGCCGCCTTCTCTGCGCCTCGCCGGATTATCTCGCCCGCCAGGGAATGCCGAGCTCGCTCGCCGACCTCAACAGCCATCGCGGTATCTTCTACACCAATCGCGGTGTCGCCGACTGGCGCTTCCAGACGCCGGAGGGGGCGATCCTCGTCCGCGCAAAACCGGCGCTCGGCATCAACAACGGCGATATGCTCCGCGACGCCGCCATCGCCGGCCTCGGCATTGCGCTGCTGCCCGCCTTCATTGCCGGCCCGGCCATCCGCGAGGGCCTGCTTGCCGAAATCGATGTCGGTCACAGGCCGGAGGCCGAATTCATCTACATGGCCCATCCCGCCGGCCGGAACCCTTCCGCCAAGCTGCGCGCCATCGCCGATCACCTGAAGAAGAGTTTTGGCGATCCGCCCTATTGGGATATTGCGGATTGACGCATGAATTTGAAGATTCGTCGGGATGAAGATATGCCGCCGCCAGTGCACGCCGTGAAGACCGTGCTCACAGGAGAAAAGCACTATTTGACGCGCGGCACTGGCGCCTATCGCCGCGCCAGCCTGGCGCTTTTCCTCTCCGGCTTTTCCACCTTCTCGCTGCTCTATTGCGTGCAGCCGCTGCTGCCGATCTTCTCGCAGGAATTTTCCGTCAGCCCGGCGGAAAGCTCGTTGTCGCTGTCGCTCTCGACCGGCTTCCTCGCACTCGCCATCGTCTGCGCCGCCGCCGTCTCGGAAGGGCTCGGCCGCCGCAGCCTGATGTCGATATCGCTGCTCGGCGCGGCCTTGCTGACGATTGCCACCGCCTTTGCGCCGAACTGGCATCTGCTGCTCGTCATCCACGCCCTGCAGGGCTTGGTACTCGGCGGCGTGCCCGCCGTTGCCATGGCCTATCTCGCCGAGGAGATCGATCCGCGCGGCCTTGGCGCCACCATGGGCCTTTATGTCGGCGGCACGGCCTTCGGCGGCATGTCCGGCCGCGTGCTGACCGGCATCTTCGCCGAATATCTCGGCTGGCGGCCGGCGCTCTTCCTCGTCGGCGCCATCGGCCTTGCCGCGGCGCTCGGCTTCATCGCCCTGTTGCCGCCATCACGGAATTTCGTCCGTCGTCCGGGCTTCGATCCGCGTTTCCATGCCAGGGCCTGGCTCGGCCATCTCAAAAACCCGGCGCTGCCCTTCATCTTCGCCATCGCCTTCCTGGCGATGGGTTCCTTCGTGACCATCTACAATTACGCCGGCTTCCGCCTCGTGGCGCCGCCCTATGGCCTCAACCAGACCGAACTTGGCCTGATTTTCAGCGTCTATCTCTTCGGCATCGGCGCCGCCTCGATCGGCGGCCTCATCGGAGATCGGATCGGGCATTTTCGCGTGCTGCTCTTCGGTCTGGCGCTGACGGCCGCCGGCAGCGTGCTGACGCTGTTTGTCCCACTGCCATCCATCATTCTCGGCATCGTGGTGCTGACCGCCGGCTTCTTCATGAGCCATTCCATCGCCAGCGGCCTCGTCGGCAGGCTGGCGCATGGCACAAAGGGCCACGCCTCGTCGCTCTATATGCTGGCCTATTACGTTGGCTCCAGCCTCATGGGGTCGGCGGGTGGCTGGTTCTTCGCAATCGACGGCTGGGCCGCCGTAGTCGCCTTCACCCTTGTCATGCTGGCGCTCGCCTTTATCTCCGCCTGTGTCGCGCAGCGTCTTGCAAGGGAAAAAGCATGATCCGCATTGACCGTCTCGATCATCTCGTGCTGACCGTCGCCGATATCACAGCCACCTGCGATTTCTATTCCCGCATCCTCGGCATGTCGGTCGAAACCTTCGCGGAAGGCCGCAAGGCGCTGAAATTCGGCCACCAGAAAATCAACCTGCATCAGGCCGGCCAGGAATTCGAACCCAAGGCCAGAAATCCAATCCCCGGCTCCGGCGACCTCTGCTTCATCGCCGAAACGCCGATTGCCGACGTCATCACCCATCTGCAGGCTTCGGCCATTGTGATCGAAGAAGGTCCGGTCGAACGCACCGGTGCCACCGGAGGTCTCCGCTCGGTTTATTTCCGAGACCCAGACGGCAATCTCATCGAGGTTTCGAACCTGATCGACTGACGCTCGATAGGCCGATATCCGCCTCCGGCCTCAATCCAGCCTGATATAGGGCACGTCCTTCTTCACCACCTCGTCCAGCGCCTCCTCGTATCCCGCATCGGCATACCGCATGACACCGAGGGCGGTGTCGTTGGTCAGCGCATGGTCGAGCCGCTCGTCGGCGGCTTCGCTACCGTCGGCGATGACGGTGACGCCGCAGCTGGTCATATAGCCGGCATAGCCGCCGCCGCCGGAATGGACGACGACGAGATCGGCCATCGACGAACACAGCATCATCGCATCGATCAGCGGCCAGTCGGCGATCGCGTCGGAACCGTCCTTCATCCGCTCGGTCATGATATTGGGATGCGCCATGGCGCCGGCATCGAGATGGTCGCGGGAGAAGGCGACGGGACCTTTGAGTTTGCCGCCTGCGACCAGCGCATTGACGCGCCGCGCCAGCATTGTGCGTTCGCCGTGGCCGAGCCAGGCGATGCGGGCCGGCAGCCCCTCGAAGGGAACGTGCTCGCGGGCCAACCGGATCCAGTTGGTGATGATCTTGTTGTCGGGGAAGAGTTCGAGCAATAGATCGTCGATGCGGCCGATATCGCTCTCGTCGCCCGACAGCGCCATCCAGCGGAACGGGCCGATCGCCCGGGCAAAGAGCGGCCTCAGATAGGCTTCGGTGAAGATCGGAATGTCGAAGGCATTGGCGACGCCGCCTTCTTTCGCCTGGGTGCGGATCAGGTTGCCGTTGTCGAAGACCTCGGCGCCGCGTTTCTGGAAATCCAGCATCGCCATCACATGCTCGACGATCGAAGCGCGGCTTGCCGCCATCAACTGGCCCTGGCCATCGTCGCGCAATTCTCTCACCTGATCGAGGCTCATGCCCTTCGGCACATAGCCATAAACGAGGTCATGCGCCGAGGTCTGGTCGGTGACGATATCGGGCACGATGCCGCGCCTTGCGATTTCGGGATAGACCTCCGCCGCATTGCCGACGAACCCAACGGAAACCGCCCGTCTGTCCTTCACCGCTGCATCGATCATCTCAAGGGCGGTATCGAGATCGGGGGCGATCTCCTGGAGATAACCGATCTGCTGGCGTTTGCGGGCGCGCTCCGGATCGATGTCGACGCAGAGGATCGCAGCGCCCGCCATGCGGCCGGCGAGCGGCTGGGCTCCGCCCATGCCGCCGAGACCGGCCGTCAGCACGAAGCGGCCGGCGAGATCGCCGCCGAAGCGCCGCTCGGCAATGCGCATGAAGATCTCGTAGGTTCCCTGGATAACGCCCTGGCTGCCGATATATTGCCAGGCCCCTGCCGTCAGCCCGCCCCAGCAGATCAGTCCCTTGCGCTGCAGCTCATAGAACACCTCGGCCTTTGCCCATTGCCCGACGATATTGCAGTTCGCCATGATGACGAGCGGCGCCTTGGCATGCGTCTTCACCAGCCCGATCGGCTTGCCGGACTGGATCAGCAACGTCTGATCCTCCTCCATCTCGGTCAGCGCCTTGACGATGCCCTTATGCGCCGCCCAGTTGCGGGCCGCCTTGCCGAGTGCGGCATAGACGACGAGATTGTCAGGGTCTTCGCCGACCGACAGGACGTTTTCCAGAAGTCGCAGCAGCGCCTCCTGCCGCCAGCCCTTGGCGCGCAGCTCCGGCCCGCCGGGAATGGGAAATTTCGGGTGACGCGGATTGGCCTTCGGCATGGTTGTTCCTCGCTTGGTTCTCTCTTTTTCCCTTATCCCCTGTGGGGGTCCGAAGGACGGGTCGAGACCTGTGGCTCGACCCCGGTAGGTGGCCCGAAGGGTCGGATGAGGGGCCACACAGCACAACATTCATGGCCCTTCGCTTGCGCTCAGGGCATTCGCGGCTTTGCCGCTCACCCCCTCATCTGTCCTTCGGACATCTTCTCCCGCTGGGGAGAAGGGGGAAAGCGCAGTCGTCACTTGCCCGGCAGCGATTCCACATAGGCGAGCGCCGCATCGAGCAGACGCCATCTCAGCGCATCGTCGCCGTAGGCCTCGGCATTGGCGCGCACCCAGCCATGCATGACCCGCTCACCCATCGACATCTGGATCACGCCGGGCAGCGCCAGCGCCCAGCCGTCATTGCCCCTGCCGAGACGGATCAGCATGCCGTCATGACGGGCGCCGCAGAGAAGATTTCCGTTCAGCAGGAAGGCCCGGCCGCCGAACATGGATGTCTCGCTGAGGCCCGGCCGGTCGCCAAGTTCGTCGCGCAGCAGTTCTTCGAGGCCGGGATCGCGCGTCATGGCTCAGGCCTTCGTTTCCAATGCATAGCGGGCGATCTCGATCCCCATCGCCCTTTCGACGACGGGATAGACGGTGGGATCGAGCACGCTTGCCGACAGCGGGATGATATCCTTCGGCACATGAAGGATGAAGACCTGCATGCCTTCCCTAAGCTGGCCGACGCTGAGCGGCTCGCCCTCAGGCGACAGCGTGGTGATCACGGCGGGGAAGGTGGCAAGCCGTCCGCCACCGGCATCGTCGACGGCCATATATTCGTTCATGACATGCAGCGTCACCGATTTTGCGTCCGAACCGACGATGACCGTGCCGATGTCGAAGGCTTCCCTGGTGTAGACGACGTCCTTTCTCGATATGACGCCCTCGGCGAGGATATGCCCGCCCGTCGTCTTGCAGATCGCGTCGATGACGGCGGCCCCGCCGCGCTTCTCCGCCGCGATGATCGCCTCTCCGAGCGCAAGCGCCATCGAGATGCCGCCGAGTGCGGCGTGACTGCGGACATAGGAAGCGCGCAGCGGGTTGCGGCAGCTGGCGATGAAGCCGCCGGATTGATCGGCGGCGGCGCGCAGCACCGGCGAGATCTTCGCCGTCGCCCCCTTTACCACCAGCTCGATATAGCGGTTTTCGGCGCGATTGCCGCCGACGGCAGTCTGAATCATGGGCTCGGGGGAAGCCGCCATGCCGATCGAGCCCATGTCGCCGGTCGGATGGGCGCGGATATCGCCGACCGCATCAACCACCTTGGTGCCGAGGATCGCCGAGGGCAGCCAGCCGTTCAGCGTCGAGGATTTGCCGTTCTGGCCGATGATCAGCCCGGAAAGCTTTTCGCCCAGCGCCTCCTGCAGGAGCTGCACCGCCTTCACATAATCGATGCCTTGCATTTCCCAGGGGGTGGTGGAGGCCGGCGCGCCGATCGCGGCCGCGGTGGCAACCCAGTCGTCGTCCTTCAGTTCCTCGATCGAGACCAGCTCGGGCTTGCCGACATTGACGGCCGCAAGCCCGAGCATCCGCCCGTGATCGGCCCAGCCGCCGCCGCCGGCGGCATAGACGGAGCCGCCCTTGACGGCGGCTTCGACGTCTTTCTCAACCAGTATGCGTCCCATCGACCTTCTCCCGCTTTAAATCCTTATCCATCTCGCGCACCGCTTCGAACAGCACGGCGGCGCCAAGCGCGATGTCGTCATTGTCGGCCCATTCGTCGGCGCAATGGCTGCGGCCTCCCCGGCAGGGCACGAAGATCATCGCCGCCGGCGCCACCTTGGCGATCCAGGCCGTGTCATGTCCGGCGCCGGATGCCATGCGCCGATGCTTCGCGCCGACGCGCTCGCAGGCAGCCTCGAGCGCCGAAAGCAGCCCGGCATCGCCGGGCGTCGGCTGATTGTCGGACACCCGCTTCGGTGTCGCGATCGTCACGCCATAGGCGGTTGCCAGCTTTTCGACATGGCCATCGAGCCAGCGGCAGAAAGCCTCCATGTCGGCTCGGATTTCCGCACGGCCGTCGATCAGCAGCACCACTTTCGACGGCACGACATTGGCGGCGTTCGGCTCGATCCGGAATTCGCCGACCGTCGCGGCGAAGTGGCCCGGCATCTTGGCAAGTTCGGCGGCGGCGTTGCGGATGTCGAGCACCAGCTGCGAAGCCGCCACCAGCGCATCCGCCCGCCGGTCCATCGGCGTCGTGCCGGCATGGTCGGCTCGCCCCTCGACGGTAATTTCGATGCGGGTGATGCCGGCGATCGCAGTGACGATGCCGATATCCTTGCGTTCGGCTTCGAGCACCGGCCCCTGCTCGATATGTAGTTCGAGAAAGGCTGCAATATCCGGCCTCTTCTGCTGCTGCAGTACACCGGGCTCGCCACCCACCTGGGCAATGCCCCCGGCAAGGTCGAGATCGCCGTTGACGCGCGAAAGCCAGGCCTCCGGCAATTGCCCGGTCATGCCGCGGCTGCCGATGCAGGAGACGCCGAAGATGCTGACTTCTTCGGCGAGGAAATCGACGATCTCCAGATCGTGCTCGAGCTCGATGCTCTGGTCGCTGAGCGCCCGCGCCACCTCAAGCGCCGCAATCACCCCGACAATGCCGTCGAAGCGGCCGCCGTCGGGCACCGTGTCGGAATGCGAACCGAGCATGATCGTGCCGAGCCACGGTTTGCGACCGGTGCGCCGGCCGATCAGATTGCCGGCCGCGTCGATCCGCGTTTCCAGTCCGGCCGCCTTCATCCGCGCTTCGAGATAGGTCCGGCCTTCGAGAAAGAGCGGCGAGAAGGCCCGCCGCGTCCAGGGATGCCCCGGCTCGGTGATTTCTGCCAGCGCCACGATATCCTCAGCAATCCGGCTGGCATTGACGGCAAGATTGCGACTCATGCACCGGCTCCCGCAATGATGTGGCGCGGCGGCGGACGGACGAACCGGCCGGTGCCGGGCTCGGCCAGCACCTTGCCACCCTCGGCGATCTTTTCGCCGCGCAGATAGGTAGCCGTAACCGTCCACGGCAGGCGGATGCCGTTATAGGGGCTCCAGCCGACGACATTGTTGCCGCTGGCCGATGCATCATAGACGCTTTCCCGCGGTTCCAGCACGGTGATATCGGCGTCCTTGCCCGGCGTCAGCGCCCCCTTGATATGGTCGAGCCGGAAATGCTTGGCCGGATTTTCAGCCATCAGCCGGGCCGCCCAAGTCAGCGGAATGCCGCGGTCGATGGCGCCATTGACGAAAAGCGGCACCATGACCTCGAGACCCGGCACGCCGGATGCGTTGGCGAGCATGTCGGGATTGGTCTTGCGGTTCTCCGACCAGCTGACGTGATCGGTCGAAACCAGCCAGACATCGCCCTCGGCCACCTTCCGCCAGAGCTTCTCCACCTCTGCGCGCGGCCGCAGCGGCGGATTGATCTTCGCCTTGCCGCCGAGGCGCTTCACATCGTTCTCTTCGTCAAGCGTCAGATAATGGATGCAGCATTCGACGGTCGCGGCAAAACCGTCACGGCGATAGGCGCGGGCGATATCGTAGCCACGCCCGAGCGAGCAATGCACCACATGCGCCGGGCAGCCGGTGGCCGCACCCGTCTCGAAGATCGTGTGCATGGCCAGGAGTTCGGTGATCGCAGGCCGCGACAGGCCGTGCGCCCGCCAGTCGGTGATGCCGCTCGCCTTGACCTGCTCCATGTAGCTGCGCACCGCCTCGTCGTCCTCATTGTGCACGCCTGCCGTCAGCCCCGTCGGCGCGATCGCCGCAAAGCAGGCGTCGAGCAGGGCCGGCGGGATGCGTGGAAAGCGCTTGGGGTCGGTGCCGAAAGTCGAGAATTTGAAGGCGGCGACGCCCGCCTCGACCATCTCGCCGATCCGCGCCGGGCCTTCTTCCGGGTCGACCGTGCCGTAAAGCGCGAAGTCGACACGCGCCTGCTGCCCGGCATGGTCGATCTTGCGTTTGACCGCTGCGGCCGAGCAGACGAGATCGCCCTCGTCATAGGGCATGTCGACGATTGTCGTGACGCCGCCGGCCGCCGCCGAGCGCGTCGACCAGATGAAGTCTTCCTGGTCTTTCTGCGAAAGCGAATGCACCTGTGCGTCGATCGCGCCGGGCAGGATCAGTGCTTTGCCGAGCAGATGCCGCTCGCGCGCCGAAGGCGGCACGCCGAGGCCGACCTCGGCGATCTTGCCGTCGCGCGCGGCGACATAGCCTTCGTCGAGAATGCGGTCCGGCAGCACCACCGAGCCCTGCAGAACGAGATCGAAGTCCATGCCGCTTCCTCCTAGACTGAAGTCAGACCGTTGCCGGCCGGGGCAGAACGCCAAAAGCGCGAGCGTCTTTCGCACGGCCCCGACTGGTTAATGTAGAACAGGATCCAGATTTTCAGGCCCTGGCCGGACATCATCCTGTTCGGCTGGCCAGCCGCTCCTCGATGGGCTCCGGCGAGCCGAGTGCGAAGAAATCGTCGAAGGAGGCGATCGGAACCTGTTCGATCAATTTTGCCAGAAACTCGTCCGATCCGAGTTCTTCCTCGATCGCTTCCACCTCGGCCGAGAGCGGCCGGTCGACGGTATAAAACGCCGCGTGTTTGCGCACGACCTGATAAAGCATGCCGGCGACGCCCTTCGGTTCGTCTCCGAGAATGTCGATTGCCTGGGCCGACAGCAGCGCCTCGAGTGCGGCAAGCCGCTTCAGAGCCTGCATCTGCCGCTCGAAGCGCTCGATGACGAGTGGCAGGAAGGCCGCCTCGTCCTCCAGTCCGGCCGCCACGACCAGCGACTGCGCCGAAACGGGACCGGACATCGACAAGACGCGCGAGAAGATCTCGCCGGCAAGCTTGATGATCGGCCCGAAGCCGGTGGCGATCCGACCCGGCGGCACGAGATTGACCGGCAGGTCGCGCCGCTGGCCATTGCCGAGAATGACGCAGCGATTGAAGGCGTTGCGTGCCGCATGCGCCATGCAGAGGGCGGCCGATTCGAGCAGGATGGTCACATCGAGCGGCAGCGAGCCGCCGGAGGTCATCACCCTGCCTTCCACCACCACGGGATTGTCGTCCGAGCGGCCGGTGGCGGCAAGGATCTTGTGGCCGGTCGACAGCAGGTTTTCGATGACGGCGCCGAACACCTGGGCGATCATGCGCAGGCTGAGCGGATCCTGCACATGCGTTGCAACAGGCCAGTTCCAGTCCTCCGACGCGTTGCAGAGCCAGGCGCCGATCAGTGCCTCGCGCGCCGTGCCGACATGGCGGACGGCTTTCCAGGGATCGCGGGAGGCGCCGAGTGCGCCGGCCGCCATCATCGCCGTCGCCAGCAGGATGCGGATCGAGGCCGCCGCATTGCGTGTCGTTTCCGCAGCGGCCGCAAAGCTCACCGCATTGATGCTGAGCGAGGCGAGGCTGTCGCGCGGCGCCATCCGCACCGGTTCCAGTCCCGCGGCCCGGAAGGCGTCGGCCGCCTGCATCCGCTTGCCGCGATAGACCGCTTCGCCGACGCCGGTGAGCACCGCGCCGATCTGTCCCATCAGGCCGATATCGGCGCAGCCGATCGAGCCGGTGCGGCGCACGACCGGGATGACATCGGCCTCCAGCATCCTGATATAGGCCTCGATCAGCTCCGGCGTGCAGCCGACCTGGCCGGTCAGCGCCGTGTTGACGCGGATCGCCATGGCGTTGCGCACGACGTTGCAGGAAAACGGCGTGCCGGTGCCGAAATGATGGGCGCGCACCAGGCCGAGATTGAAAGTGTCGAGTTCGTCGGCCGACCACTCCACATCCTTCATGGCGCCGACACCGGTCGTCGAGCCGTAGACCGGCATGCCGGAAGCAATCGCATCCTCGACGATCTCGCGGGCGATGGCGATGCGGGCCATGCCGGTTGCCGAAGCGGAAACCGTCGCCTTGCCCGCACCGATGGTCACCATCTCGGCAAAACCAAGCGGTCGTCCGGAAAGTTCGATGCCGGGGCGTTCGTGCTGCATGTGCCTTATCTCCTAATTCGAGAGATTAAGCGAGCCCTCCGTCACATGGGATATCCTAAATGCCGAACACAGCATGTTATCGGGAGGCGGTCAGCTCAACATCCAGGCAATATAGAGAAGCGTCAATGCGATGATCCACAGCGCGAGCTTGCCCGAGCGGTTGTGGCGTGCTTCCGCCTTGCCGATCGCCTCGGCCGTCTCCTCGTCGAAACGCAGGCCGTGCTCGCTTATATGCAGGAGCTGATGATGGAATTTTTCGGTCTTTGCCGCAATTTCCGGCACGGCTTCGGCAAGCTTGACCGCCGCCTTCAGTCCGTCCTTGAGATCGGTCGCGATCCGCTTCGGCCCGAGATTGTTGCGAATCCAGTCGCCGACGACGGGCTCGGAAGCCTTCCACATGTTGAAGCGCGGATTGAGCATGCGTGACACGCCTTCGACCACGACCATGGTCTTCTGCAGCATCACCAGTTCCGGCCGCGTCGCCATGTCGAAGAGTTCGGTCACTTCGAACAGCAGCGTCAGCAGCTTGCCCATCGATATCGTCTCGGCCGGCTGTCCATGGATCGGCTCGCCGATCGCCCGGATTGCCTGGGCGAAGCTCTCGACATTGTGGTGGCCGGGCACATAGCCCGCCTCGAAATGCACCTCGGCGACGCGGATGTAATCACGGGTGATGAAGCCATAGAGGATTTCGGCGAGGAACCGCCGTTCCTTCTTGCCGAGCCGTCCGACGATGCCCATGTCGACGGCGACGATCATGCCATCGGCATCGACGAACAGATTGCCCGGATGCATGTCGGCATGGAAGAAACCGTCGCGCAGCGTGTGGCGCAGGAACGACTGGATCAGCGTGTCGGCGAGCAGATTGAGATCGTGGCCGGCCGCGCGCAGCCCCTCGACATCGGACATTCTCGTGCCGTCGATCCACTCCATGGTGATGACGTCGCGGCCCGTCCGCTCCCAGTCCACCTTCGGTACGCGGAAGCCGGGATCGCTGTCGGTGTTTTCGGCGATCTCCGAAAGCGCTGCCGCCTCCAGGCGCAGATCCATCTCCACCTTCGTCGTCTGTTCGAGCGTCTTCGTCACCTCGACCGGCCGCAACCGCCGGCTCGACGGCATGAAACGCTCCTGCATATGGGCGACGAGGTACATGGCCTCGATGTCGTGCGCAAAACGCTGGCGCACGCCGGGTCGCACGATCTTGACGGCGACCTTCTTTCGGCCTTGCGATGTCTCGACTTCGGCCGGGTGCACCTGGGCGATCGAGGCGGCGGCGATCGGCTCGCCGAAGCTCGCATAAAGCTCGCCGATCGGCCGCCCGAGCGAGCCTTCGATATTCGCCTTGGCGGCAGCCGACGAAAAGAAGGCCATGCGGTCCTGCAGCTGCGACAGGTCGTTGGCGAATTCGACGCCGACCACGTCAGGCCGCGTCGCCAGGAACTGTCCGATCTTCACATAGGAGGGGCCAAGCCGCTCGACGGCCTGCGCCAATCGGTCGCTGCGCTTCTGATGCTTTGCCTTGCTTCGCTCGAAAATCGTGACGAAGGATTTGGCGAGCGCGACCGAAGGCGGCAGGCCTTCGGAAGGAAGCGCCGAGACGACGCCCTCACGCACGAGCACCCAGCCGACGCGCCAAAGGCGGAAATAGGCTCCGAAAGTGCTCATGCTGGAATGCCCCGGTGACGGAGGTTCGTCTCTTTTTTCTTCATTCCCTCAGAGCTTCCAGCCGGAATGCAGTGCGGCGATGCCGCCGGTATAATTGGTGTGGCTGACGCGCGAAAAGCCGGCCTGGCGGATCATCGCCGCGAAATTCTCCTGGTTCGGGAATTTGCGGATCGATTCCACCAGATACTGGTAGGGCTCGGCATCGCCGGTGATCGCCTTGCCGAATTGCGGAATGGCGTTGAACGACCAGGCGTCATAGATCTTGTCGAGCAGCGGCATGTCGACTTCGGAAAATTCCAGCACCAGCAGCCGGCCGCCGCGTTTCAGCACACGATAGGCCTCAGCCAGCGCGACATCGATCCTGGGCACGTTGCGGATGCCGAAGGCGATCGTATAGGCGTCGAAGCTGGCGGCCTCGAAGGGCAGTTCCTCGGCATTCGCCTCGACGAAGGTCAGATTAGCCGAAAGCTTCTTCTTTTCCGCCCGCTCGGCGCCGACGCCGAGCATCGAGCCGTTGATGTCGAGTACCGTGGCGTGCGCCTGCCGACCGGAAGCCTCGACGATGCGGAAGGCGATGTCGCCGGTGCCGCCGGCAACGTCGAGCACTTTGTAGCCCGGTTCCTTGCGCGGATTGAGGGCGGCGATCATCGCATCCTTCCAGACGCGGTGCATGCCCATCGACATGACGTCGTTCATGATGTCGTAGCGCTTGGCGACCTTGTGGAACACCTGGTTGACCAGGCCCTGCTTCTCGCCGCCGGGCACTTCGCGAAAGCCGTAGGAGGTCTCCATGCCGCCATCGGCGGAAGTGCGGCTTTCTGACATCAGGCTGCTCCGTTCCTTCAAGATTCGGGCACGGCGGCCATAGCGAAAGACCGCGCGCGACGCTATCACTGGGCTGCGCTCTCCGCGGCCCACTGGCGCTATAGCGCACATCGACCTCGGTTGAAACACGTTCGATATAGATGGGTTAAGATGCCGGAATTGCCAGAAGTCGAAACGGTCAAGCGCGGGCTGGCGCCGGCGATGGAAGGGGCTCGCGTCGCGCGGCTGGAACTGCGCCGCCAGGACCTTCGCTTCCCCTTTCCCGAAGCCTTGGCGGACAGGGTTTCCGGCCGCACCATCGTCGGGCTTGGCCGCCGCGCCAAATATTTGCTGGTCGATCTCGACGACGGCAATACGCTGGTTTCCCATCTCGGCATGTCCGGTTCCTTCCGTATCGAGGAGGGCGCGGCCTCGGCGATGCCGGGCGAATTCCATCACGCCCGCACCAAGGACGAGAAGCACGATCACGTCGTCTTTCATCTCGAAGGCCAGGGGGGCCCGCGCCGCGTCGTTTATAACGACCCGCGCCGTTTCGGCTTCATGGATATGGTCAGACGAGCCGATCTTGCCGCCCATCCCTTCTTCCGTGACCTCGGCCCGGAGCCGACGGGCAACGATCTCGGCGCCGCCTACCTCGCCGAACGTTTCCGCGACAAGGCGCAGCCTTTGAAGAGCGCGCTTCTCGACCAGAAGAACATTGCCGGTCTCGGCAATATATATGTCTGCGAGGCGCTGTGGCGTTCGCATCTTTCGCCGATCCGCGCCGCCGGCACCCTGGTGACGCCGGGCGGCAAGCCGAAGGAAAAGCTCGGCCTGCTCGTCGCCTCGATCCGCGACGTCATCGCCGATGCGATCGCCGCCGGCGGATCGTCGTTGCGCGACCATATCCAGACCGACGGGTCGCTCGGCTATTTCCAGCATTCCTTCTCCGTCTATGATCGCGAAGGTCAGGCTTGCGGCACGCCCGGCTGCGGCGGTACGGTCGCCCGTATCGTGCAGGCGGGCCGCTCCACCTTCTATTGCGCCGCCTGCCAGAAATAACAGTGAACCGGAGACCAGCATGGCTTACGAGACCCTGATCGTCGAAACCCGAGGCAATGTCGGCCTCGTCACGCTGAACCGCCCGCAGGCGCTGAACGCATTGAATTCCACCGTGCTGAAGGAGTTGAAGGTGGCCTACGCCGCCTTCCATGACGACGAGGCGATCGGCGCGATCGTCATCACCGGCTCCGAACGCGCCTTTGCCGCCGGCGCCGATATCAAGGAGATGCAGTCGCTCCAGTTCGCCGACATGTATAAGAGTGACTTCATCAGCGGCTGGGACGACATTGCCAAGGCGCGCAAGCCGGTCATTGCCGCCGTCAGCGGTTTTGCGCTCGGCGGCGGCTGCGAGCTGGCCATGATGTGCGATTTCATCATCGCCGCGGAGACGGCGAAGTTCGGCCAGCCGGAAATCACCCTCGGCGTCATTCCCGGCATGGGCGGTTCGCAGCGGCTGACACGCGCCGTCGGCAAGGCGAAGGCGATGGATCTTGTCCTGACCGGCCGGATGATGGATGCGGCAGAAGCCGAACGATCGGGACTCGTTTCGCGTGTGGTGGCGCCCGAGCGTCTGCTCGACGAGGCGCTTGCCGCCGCCGAGAAGATCGCCTCGCTTTCGCAGCCCTCGGTGATGATGGCCAAGGAGGCGGTCAACCGCGCCTTCGAGACGACGCTGGAGGAGGGGCTCCGCTTCGAACGCCGCCTGTTCCACAGTCTCTTTGCCACCGATGATCAGAAAGAAGGCATGGCGGCCTTTGTCGAGAAGCGCAAACCCGCCTTCAAGCACCGTTGAATGCTTTTCGGCGCCTGCCGGCTGGAAAGCTTGAAAATCCGCGTTGACGTGGGCCGGCTTTAGGGTTATATGCCCGCCCACGGTTCGGAAAGCCGCTCTGGTTTTCCGCGATTGCTCCCGCATTGCTGGATTTGGTGGCCGCAGGGCCCGCGGTGATGGCGGAGTTTGTTCGAATTCTTGAGAGAGGCATCCATGGCCAATACAACTTCGGCGAAAAAAGCGACCCGCAAGATCGCCCGCCGTACCGACGTCAATAAGGCTCGTCGCTCGCGCGTTCGCACTTTCGTTCGCCAGGTCGAAGAGGCTATCGCATCCGGTGACGCCGACAAGGCGAAGGCCGCTTTCCTGGCCGCTCAGCCGGAGCTTGCCCGTGCCGCCAGCAAGGGCGTGCTGCACTCCAACACGGCATCGCGCAAGGTCTCGCGCCTGGCCGCTCGTGTGAAGGCTCTTTCGGTCTCAGCGACCGCGTAATCTTCCATTAACGACCTCCTCGTTATGATTAGCCCGGTAATTTTACCGGGCTTTTTCGATTCCGCCGATCGGCGTCTTCATGGTTAATCGCACGACTGTTTCGTGTCAGCGCCATGACAGGAAAAGTCTTTAAAAAACAATGGCTTGCGCAAGGATGCTTTCGCGCTGCGCGACTCTGGCCTACGCTCCGGGGAGCCTGGGGGAGTCAAGAAGATTTTTATTTTTTTTCTTTCTTTGCGTGTCAAAATAGCCCGAACGGGGAATCTCCTTGATTCAAAAGCGATTCTTTTTTGACGCTGGTGTGACGCCCGAAAAGGGCGGGCGGAGTCAATGGCTGCATCTTAATTTTGCGTAAAATTCATCGTTGATCTTGCCATTTGATCCTGCCTAAATGGCTTCCAACAAAGGGCGCGGACATCACCTGCAGAGGCTCGGTCTTAACTGCCACGTCGGCAGGGCGATAAGTTTGTACCATTTGTTACGGAGCCTTGCGCTTCCGTTTTTTCAAGCACTTGACGGATTTGAGCCGTAACGTGGCTGTTACGGGGCAGGGATGTTTTGTGCCTATGGCAATCACACGTTTAACGTGCGGCTGCGGGATAGGGGATAGTAATATTGCGTTCGGGCTGGTCGGCCGAAAACGAGGATCGACCGCCAGCCTGGCACGGAAGGCCGATGAAGGCGCCGCATGAACGCGGTACCTGCAGCGGAGTTCTGCGCCGGTCCCTTCGGGGGCAGTGTTTGAGTGAACCGGCAGGCGAGCGGCTTCATGAGGATGCCGCCAGCCCGTCAAAGGCGGGGAATGCTCGGGCGGCTGTTTAGCGGAGGCCGCCCGGTGGAATTGAAAGGCGGCACTATGCAGATGAATACGATGACGGCAGGCGGGCACGACAATGGGGATGCGGCACCGCAGGCGTTCGGCTCCATTCGCCTGGAAATGGGGGAAGCAAAGGCGGAAATGAAGCAGAGCATATTGTTTGAGCGCGTCAGCGCGCGCTTGAAGGCCCAGGTCGGACCTGACGTCTATGCCAGCTGGTTTGCCAGGTTGAAGCTGCATTCGGTATCGAAGAGCGTCGTTCGCCTGTCGGTTCCCACGACCTTCCTGAAGTCGTGGATCAACAATCGTTATCTCGATCTCATCACTGGTCTGTTCCAGGCTGAAGATCCGGAAATTCTCAAGATCGAAATTCTGGTGCGCACGGCAACGCGCAGCGGCATGAAGGCTGCCGACGAGGTGGTCCAGCCCGAGCCGGCCGCTCCCGCGCAGATGCGCCGCCCGGCAAGCGCCCAGCCGGCCAGCCAGGCCGTCCAGCAGGCAGTTTCGGCTGTCGCCGCCGCAAGGCCGGCAAGCTTTGGTGCGCCGCTGTTCGGCTCGCCGCTCGATAGCCGTTTCACCTTCGATACCTTCGTGGAAGGCAGCTCGAACCGCGTCGCGCTTGCAGCTGCCAAGACGATCGCCGAAGCCGGTTCCGGCGCCGTGCGCTTCAATCCGCTCTTCGTCCATTCGACGGTCGGGCTCGGCAAGACCCACCTGCTGCAGGCGATCGCCAATGCGGCGGTGCAGAACCCGCGGGCTCTGCGCGTCGTCTATCTGACGGCGGAATATTTCATGTGGCGCTTCGCCACCGCGATCCGTGATAACGACGCACTGACGCTGAAGGATTCCTTGCGCAACATCGACCTGCTGATCATCGACGACATGCAGTTCCTGCAGGGCAAGATGATCCAGCACGAATTCTGCCATCTCCTCAACATGCTGCTCGACAGCGCCAAGCAGGTCGTCGTCGCCGCCGACCGCGCGCCTTGGGAGTTGGAATCGCTCGATCCCCGCGTCCGTTCGCGCCTGCAGGGCGGTGTGGCGATCGAACTCGACGCGCCGGATTACGAAATGCGTCTCGAAATCCTCAAAAGGCGCCTTGCGGCCGCCCGCCAGGAGGATCCGTCGTTGGAAATTCCAGCCGATCTGCTGCAGCACGTCGCCCGCAACATCACGGCCAGCGGCCGCGAACTCGAAGGCGCCTTCAACCAGCTGATCTTCCGCCGCTCCTTCGAACCGAACCTGTCGATCGAGCGCGTCGACGAACTGCTCGCCCATCTCGTCGGCTCCGGCGAACCGCGCCGCGTGCGCATCGAGGATATCCAGCGCATCGTCGCCCGGCATTACAATGTCTCGCGCCAGGAGCTGGTCTCCAATCGCCGCACCCGCGTCATCGTCAAGCCGCGCCAGATCGCCATGTATCTGTCGAAGACGCTGACGCCGCGCTCCTTCCCCGAGATCGGCCGCCGTTTCGGCGGGCGTGATCACACCACCGTGCTGCACGCCGTGCGCAAGATCGAGGAGCTGATTTCGGGAGACACCAAGCTTTCGCACGAAATCGAGCTGCTGAAGCGGCTGATCAACGAATAAGTGGTGGATTTTCGAGGAAATTCGGCGGCCGGAAGGGATTCCGGCCGTTTTCCTTTATAAGCTTTTTATTCTATACCTCCGCCCATCCCGTGCATGTCCGATTTGGAGCGGCACGCATCGGGCAAAAACGAAAGCGCCGAAGCGGGCGCGTGGGAGGATATGCATGAGTTTCAAAAAGATTGCCGTTCTCGGCCTGGGCAAGGTCGGACGGCTGGCGGCGACGCTGTTGCATGAAGGCGGCTTCGAGGTCATCGGCGTCGATGCGCAATTGCCACTGGGCGATCTGCCCTTCCGGTGCCGCACCGGCGATATTTCCGACGCTCAGGTGATTGGCGAACTGCTCTCCACCGTCGAGGCGGTGCTCTCCTGCCTTCCCTACCATCTGAATATCGAACTGGCCCGCGCCGCCCATCTTGCCGGCATCCATTATTTCGATCTGACCGAAGACGTTCCGACCACCAATTTCATCATCGAACTGTCGAAGACCGCCCGCGGCCTGATGGGGCCGCAATGCGGCCTGGCGCCTGGTTTCGTCGGCATCGTCGGTGCAAGCCTCGCCGACGGCTTCGATCGCTGCCGCTCGATCCGCATGCGCGTCGGCGCCCTGCCGCAGCATCCGACCGGCCTTCTCGGCTATGCCTTCAACTGGTCGCCGGAAGGCGTCGTCAACGAATATCTGAATGATTGCGAGGTCATCGAGGGTGGTGTGCGCAAGCTGGTCTCGCCGATGGAATGGCACGAGACGGTCTATGTCGGCGGCGTCAAGCTCGAAGCCTTCACCACTTCGGGCGGGCTTGGCACCATGTGCGACACCATGCTCGGCAAGATCGACAATCTCGACTACAAGACCATGCGTTACCCCGGTCATATGGAGCTGATGAACTTCTTCTTCCATGAGCTCCTGATGCGCGACAAGCGCGCACTCGCCGGCGAGATCCTGACCAATGCCAAGCCGCCGGTTGAAGACGATGTCGTCTATGTCCATGTCGCCGCCGAAGGGACGGAGAATGGCAGCCTGCGCCGCAAGGAGTTCGTGCGCGCCTATTATCCGATCGAGATTGCCGGCGCCCGCCGCACGGCGATCGCCTGGACGACCTCGGCTTCGGTCGTCGCCGTCATCGAGATGGTCCGCGACGGGTTGCTGCCGGCGACCGGCTTCCTGCACCAGGAGCATATTCCGCTGGAGATGTTCCTGAAGACGCCGACCGGCAGCCTGTTCAAGGCGGGCGCCACCAATCACGGCTGAAGATGATTTCGGCGCGGCGGTAAGGTCATCGCCGCGCCGAAAACAATCCGTTGTCCTCAGTCAGCAGGCGAGATCGGCGACGACGGAATCGAGGATCAGCATGCCGGATGGCGTGCAGCGCAGCCGTGAATTGCCGATCCGCTCGATGAATTTGTGTTCGAGCAAAAACTCTTCGCGCTTCGGGTCCAGCTCGCGACCGGAAAGCTGCTGCCAGCGGGCGAGATCGACACCTTCCCGGAGCCGCAGCCCCATCAGCAGCAATTCGTCGGACTGTTCCTCGTAGCCGAGCCGCTCCTCGTCGAGAATGCCGTGGCCGTCGCGCTCGACCATGTCGAGCCAGGCTTCCGGCTTGCGCTCGGTTGCCGTCGCGATCTTCTCGCGGCCGCGCGTCAGCCGGCCGTGCGCGCCCGGGCCGATGCCGGCATAATCGCCGTAACGCCAATAGGTCAGATTGTGCCGGCTTTCCGCACCCGGCCGGGCGTGATTGGAGACCTCATAGGCGGGCATGCCCTCACGCGCGGTGATTTCCTGCGTCGCCTCATAGAGCACCGCCGATTGCTCGCCGTCCGGCACGATCAGTTTACCGGCCTTGTGCAGGCCGTAGAAGGGCGTGCCTTCCTCGATGGTCAGCTGGTAGAGCGACAGATGGTCGACCGCATAGGAGATCGCCTGCTTCAGCTCGCTTTCCCATTCCTCGACCGTCTGGTCCGGCCGGGCATAGATGAGATCGAAGGACATGCGCGGAAAAATCTCGCGCGCGAGCCGGATCGCCTTCAGCGCATCGGCGACATCATGCAGCCGGCCGAGAAATTTCAGGTCCCGGTCGTTCAGCGCCTGCACGCCGAGCGAGACGCGGTTGACGCCGGCCGCCCGGTAGCCGCGGAAGCGCTCGGCCTCGACGCTGGAAGGATTGGCCTCCATGGTGATCTCGATACCGTCAGGCACGTGCCAGTGACGGGCAATGCCGTCGAGAATGGCGGCAACCGTTTCCGGCTTCATCAGCGAGGGCGTGCCGCCGCCGAGGAAGATGCTCGTCACGGTCTTCGGCCCGCTCATCGCCCGCACCGCTGCCGTCTCCTTGAGGAAGGCGGCGGCAAAGCGCTCCTGATCCACCGGCTGGTGGCGCACATGGCTGTTGAAGTCGCAATAGGGACACTTCGCCGCGCAGAAGGGCCAATGGACATAGACGCCGAAGCCAGGCTCGCCGGTATCGGGCAGCAGCGCCGCATCGCGCGGGGAGCCTGGCGTGTCGAAATTGTCCACGTGGTGACCTTATGCCTCCAGGCAGGTTTCGACGAAGAGTTTGAAGGCGCGCGCCCGGTGCGACAGCGCCTGCGGCTTGCCGATATTCCAGCCGTGTTTTTCCTCGCCGCTCATCTCGCCGAAGGTAACGCCATAACCCTCCGGCTGGAAGACCGGATCGTAGCCGAAGCCCTGCGTGCCGCGCGGCGGCCAGACGACGTTGCCTTCCACTTCGCCGCGGAAGAGTTCGGTATGCCCGTCCGGCCAGGCGAGGCAGAGCACGCTGACGAAACGTGCGGTGCGCTGTTCGGGCGCCGTGGCGCCGGCATCCTGCAGCGCCTTTTCCACCTTGGCCATCGCCATGTCGAAATCGCGCGTGCCGTCGGCTTTTTCCGCCCAATTGGCGGTGTAGACGCCGGGATCGCCGCCGAGCGCGTCGACCACCAGCCCGGAATCGTCCGACAGCGCCGGCATGCCGGCGGCATGGGCGGAGGCAACCGCCTTGATCGTCGCATTTTCCTCGAAGCTGGTGCCGGTTTCGTCGGGCTCGACGAAATTCAGCTCAGCGGCCGATTTGGCGGTGAAGCCCAGCGGCCCGATCAGTTCCTGGATCTCGCGGATCTTGCCGGCATTGTGGCTGGCGACGACGATGGTCTTCGTTTCAAGCTTGCGCATTCAGATATCCTGTTCGATGCCCCAGATTTTGGCCTCCGCGCATTCCAGGCTGTTACCTTCAGGATCGCGGAAATAGATCGAGCGGCCGCCGTTCGGCCAATGCACCTCGGACTCGATCGACACACCTGCCGCTTTCAGCCGTTCGGCCATTGCATCAATATTGCGGCCGGAGACCCGGAAGCAGGCATGGCCCTCGCCTGATGTGCCGTGCGGCGGCACCTGCAACGCATTGGGCGCCGGCGGCTTTACCGTTTCCTCGGGGTTGAAGATCAGCAGCACGCCGGGGCCGCAGCGGAAGAAGACATGCCGGTTGCCCGCTCGGCTGATCTTTTCAAGGCCGAGAACGTCTTCGTAGAAGACCTCGGCCTTGTCGAGATCGCGCGCATAGAGCGCCGTTTCCAGCATGCCTTCCAGCATGGGGTTCATCCCGCAATCGCCTGTTTCTGCAGGGCGACGAGTTCGCCGATGCCGTTCTTGGCAAGACCCATCAGCGAGGTGAATTCCTCTTCGGTAAACGGCGTGCCTTCGGCCGTGCCCTGAATTTCGACGATGCCGCCGGCGCCGGTCATGACGAAATTGGCGTCGGTCTCGGCCGAGGAATCCTCGAGATAGTCGAGGTCGATCACCGCCTGGCTGGCGAAAACGCCGCAGGAGATGGCGGCGACATGATCCTTCAGGACCCGGTCGACCTTGATCATGTTGCGGCTTTCCATCCATTTTAGGCAATCGTAAAGCGCGATCCAGCCGCCGGTGATCGACGCGGTCCGCGTGCCGCCATCGGCCTGGATGACATCACAATCGAGGGTGATCTGCCGTTCGCCGAGCGCTTGCAGATCGACGACGGCGCGCAGCGACCGGCCGATCAGCCGCTGGATTTCCTGGGTGCGACCGCCCTGCTTGCCGGCCGCGGCCTCGCGTTTCATGCGTTCGCCGGTCGCCCGCGGCAGCATGCCGTATTCGGCCGTCACCCAACCCTTGCCGGTATTGCGCAGCCACGGCGGCGTCTTGTCCTCGAGGCTTGCGGTGCAGAGCACATGCGTATCGCCGAACTTCACCAGGCAGGAGCCTTCCGCATGCTTGGAAAAGTTGCGCTCGAACGAGACCTTGCGCATCTGGTCGGTTTTTCTGCCTGAAGGCCGCATTCTTATCTCCTGGAGTTGCTGACCGCTTCTACGATTGGCGGCGCCCATTTGCAAATTCCCTTTTGCCACGGGGGCGAGTTTGACTATATTTTCGGGAAAGCATCATCAGTTTGGGTTCGAGAGGTTCATGGGCACCAGGTCGACGTCGGTTTCGGATGCCGTTGCCGTGCTGGACGAGCGCTCCCGGGAAATCTTTCGCCGCATCGTCGAAGGGTATCTGGAAAGCGGCGAACCGCTCGGCTCGCGCAATCTGTCGCGCCTCCTGCCGATGTCGCTGTCGCCGGCCTCGGTGCGCAACGTCATGAGCGATCTCGAAGAACTCGGCCTGATTTATTCGCCGCATATCAGCGCCGGCCGGCTGCCGACCCAAATCGGCCTGCGCTTCTTCGTCGATGCCTTCATGCAGGTCGGCGATCTCTCCGCCGAGGACCGCGCCAATATCGACCGCCAGGTGCGGGCCGAAAGCGGCGGCAATCCGGTGGAATC
This sequence comes from Rhizobium phaseoli, assembly GCF_001664385.1. Taxonomy (NCBI): domain Bacteria; kingdom Pseudomonadati; phylum Pseudomonadota; class Alphaproteobacteria; order Hyphomicrobiales; family Rhizobiaceae; genus Rhizobium; species Rhizobium phaseoli. The sequence goes on from NZ_CP013532.1 coordinate 409,865, forward strand.
GATGATGAACGAGGCCAGCCGCATGCTGTCGGGCATTTCGCGCGGCGCCGGCCTCGTCATCACCTCGAAGAGCGATCCAGTGCTGAAGCATGTCGAATTCATCCGGCTGGAGCCGACAAAGGCGCTCGCCGTGCTCGTCGGCGATCACGACCAGGTGGAAAACCGCATCATCGAGCTGCCGGCCGGCGTCACCTCCTCGCAGCTGACGGAGGCTGCAAATTTCCTCAATGCGCACATGTCCGGCCAGACCCTGCCGGAGCTGCGCAAACAATTGAGCCAGCTGAAGGACGATGTCCGCCACGAGCTCGATGCGCTGTCGCGCGATCTGGTCGAGCGCGGCATCGCCGTCTGGGCCGGCAGCCCGGACGAGGGGAAGCCCGCCCAGCTGATCATTCGCGGCCGCGCCAACCTTCTCGAAGGCCTTGGCGGCGCAGAGGATCTCGACCGGCTTCGTATGCTATTCGACGATCTCGAAAAGAAGGACAGCCTCATCGAGATCCTCAGTCTGGCTGAAAGCGGCTCGGGCGTGCGCATCTTCATCGGCTCGGAAAACAAGCTCTTCTCGCTGTCCGGCTCGTCGCTGATCGTCGCGCCCTATCGTGACGATGACGATCGGATCGTCGGCGCTGTCGGCGTCATTGGCCCGACGCGGCTCAATTATTCCCGCATCGTGCCGATGGTGGATTACACGGCCCAACTCGTCTCCCGCCTCTCGCGCAATCCGCTTTGACGCGCTTTAGCTCTTTGTTTGATGCATGTTGTTATCCCGGAACCGCGGCACACTTCCGGGCGACATGCATTAGCGCGAAACTCCGCGGAATTTTCGCTTCTTTGTCACGCAGACTTGATTTTTTTCGGTCAAACCTCGATATCGGGCGCATCTGAAGACACCAACCGGAGACCGTCATGACCGATGAAACGACGAAAAACGGACCTGACGCCACTGCGGCCGATGCCGCAGCCGACGCTGCCGCCTACGTCGAGAACGATACCGTGCAGGAAGAGACCGCCCAGCCAGACCCGCTTGAGCTTCTGAAAGCCGAAAACAGCGAGCTGCGCGACCGCTATCTGCGCCTCGCCGCCGAGATGGACAATCTGCGCCGCCGCACCGAGCGCGAGGTCAAGGACGCCAAGTCCTATTCCGTCGCCGGTTTCGCCCGCGACATGCTCGCCGTCTCCGACAATCTGCGCCGGGCGCTGGATGCCATCTCTCCGGAGGCCAAGGCGACGGCCGATGCCGGCCTGACCTCGCTGATCGAAGGTGTCGAGATGACCGAACGCGCCATGCTGTCGGCGCTCGAGCGCCATGGTGTGCGCAAGCTGGAGCCGGTCGGCCAGAAGTTCGATCCGAATTTCCATCAGGCGATGTTCGAGGTGCCCAACTCCGAGGTGCCGAACAACACGGTCGTCCAGGTCGTGCAGGCGGGCTTTACCATCGGCGAGCGCGTGCTGCGCCCGGCCATGGTCGGTGTCGCCAAGGGCGGCCCGAAGCCGGCCGAAGCCGAAACCAACTCGGTCTTCGACGAGAAGGACGCCTGATATCTTTTTCCTTCTCTTGTTGGAGAAGGAAAAGTCAAAAATCAGATGCGGGCGAAGCGTTCGATCAGAAGATCGAAGAAGCCGTCCGCATCGACATGGCGCATCACCTTCGCATTGCGCTTGCGCTCCGTCACATGCCACCAGTCGACCACGGTCATGCCGACGGTGAGTTCCGACCGGACCTCGATCTCGACATTGCAGTCCCGGCCCTGGAAAAGTGCCGGCTTCAAGAGATAGGCGATCACCGTCGGGTCGTGCAGGGGCCCGCCGTCGGAGCCGTATTTCTCGATATCGAAGCGTTCGAAGAATTCCAGCATCTCGACCATCGCCTTTGCCGGCGCCGTGCCGATCTCGGCCATGCGTTTCACCCGGTCTTTGCGCGTCAGTAACTGGTGCGTCACGTCAAGCGGCATCATCACGATCGGCACGCCCGAGCGGAAGACGATGTCGGCCGCTTCCGGATCGACATAGATGTTGAACTCGGCGGCCGGCGTGATATTGCCGCCCTCGAAGAAGCCGCCGCCCATCATCACCAGTTCGCGGATGCGCGCGATGATGTCCGGCGCCTTCTGGAAGGCCATGCCGATATTGGTGAGCGGCCCGAGCGTGCAGAGCGTCACGGTGCCTGCCGGCTCGCGGCGCAGCGTCTCGATGATGAAGTCGACGGAATGGCCGGGCTGCAGCGCCATCGTCGGTTCGGCGAGTTCAGGGCCGTCGAGGCCGGTCTTGCCGTGCACGTGCTCCGCCGTCACCAGCTTGCGGGCGATCGGCCTGTCGGCACCGGCGAAGACCTTCGTCTCCGGCCGGCCGCAGAGCTCGCAGACGATCCGCGCATTGCGGCTGGTCAGCGAAAGCGGCACATTGCCGGCGACCGTGGTGATCCCCAGGACTTCCAGCTCATCGGGGCTGCCGAAGGCCAGCATGATGGCGGCCGCGTCGTCCTGGCCGGGATCCGTGTCGATGATGATTTTTCTTGCGCTTGCCATTGCGACCGTCCCGTCCTCGTCATGCCTGTTGCTGCGGCATGCACCACTTGTTCATTTCCCGTCACAAATCAGCACATTTCGCACGGGGCACGTTTTGATGCGAGGCGATGGCCGCTTTGTCAAGCAAGGAGGCGGGCGTCGGCCATCTTAAACTTGAGAGGGCTTAAAATCGCGGAGGCGTCGCCCGACAGGCCGCCTGTGCCTTGCAGCGCCGGTGTCCTGTCCCCATATTAGCGGCATCCGGATGCTGCGCTTGAGGTCCGGGATGGTCGCTTGCATCAAGGACTTGAAAAGAGATGAGCCGCATTACCCCTTTCGCCAGCCCGCTGCTTCTGGGCTTCGACGCCATGGAGAAGACGCTGGAGCGCATTTCCAAGGCGAGCGACGGATATCCGCCTTACAATATCGAACGCATCGCCGCCGACAGCGGCGCGCCGGAACGTCTGCGCATCACCCTTGCGGTGGCCGGCTTCAGCGAGGAGGAACTCGACGTCTCCACCGAGGAGAACCAGCTTGTGATCCGCGGCCGCCAGGTGGAACATGGAGAGCGGGACTTTCTCTATCGCGGCATCGCCGCCCGCCAGTTCCAGCGCACCTTCGTCCTGGCAGACGGCATGCAGGTGCTCGGCGCCGGCCTGAAGAACGGCCTGCTCTCCGTCGATCTAATTCGTCCGGAACCCGCGCGCATGGTCAAGAAAATTAACATTTCGGTTTCACAGTAGCACAACGGTTTGTCGAACCGTTGGTCCCTTCTTCCGGAGGAACAGGAATGTTGATGAAAGAAGCCACGTCTCACTTGACCAAATCCGAGCTTGCCCACATCGGCAACGGCGAGGTCGCCTACATCAGAAAAATGCGCACCGAAGAGGTCGCCAAGTGTTTCCCCGAGGCGCCGGATATCGATCCGAACGTCGATCTCTGGGCGCTCTTCGGCGCCGACGGCACGCCAATCCTCTTGACGGACAACCGCTCCAGCACCTTCTTCAAGGCGGCCGAGGACGAACTGAAGACGGTCAGCCTGCACTGACCGTCAGATAAGGTTTGTTGCGTATCGCCGCTACGGCGGTGTGCGTTCGCCCTTTCGACGTTTCTCCGCGCGAGGGGCATCGCATCCCACAGCCTTACAGGGCTACGGCAACTATGCGCCGATAGGGGGCTTCTCACAATCCAACTCAAGCCGCTTGACCGTCATTTCGCGTCACCCGGGCGCCCTGGAACGAATGATATTCTTACCTTTTGGGCCCTGATGAAGCCGTCCAAGCCGTAGCAGGGGAGAAGCTCAATTTCGATGTCTTGGGCATCATCTGGCTCCGCATAATAGCCGGATCGGCCTCGGTCGGTTGCACGTTGAAGAATAAGACCAGCGATGACATTTTGATGACTGAAACCATCCAGTTGAAGGTCCCTGACGCCGTCAAGGCTAAAAGTCACAACAGCATGCTTATCGAGCACAAAGTATCCATTTGGATCGACAGCGTCAGTCATGATCCAGCCGTGTATCTTCAGTTCGCTGGTTCCGGTTCGACTAAGGGACAGACTGATAATCTCGGCATCGTGGAAAGTTGGCACCTTCCCGAACCAGGCCAACAGTTTTTCTCCTCCAGGCACATCTGTGTAGACCATAGGTTACCCCTGCGAAAATTGGCGGCGACTGATCTTAATAACCTAAAGACGTCTTGCAACGGGTTGGCGAAATTGGTCCGCTTCAAGAATCGTATTAACTGCGCGATACTTGCTTGCCTCGGCTGTCAGCCCTCATTGGGAGCACTGCTATGCAATACCAGAACTGTCCAGCAGATTCTGTCCCGACGCCCGATCGTTCGGCTCCGATGAATATTGCGGCGTATCCAGCGACTTCGTTGAAACTCAGATTTTCCTGAACGTCAGATAGGCCGAAGACCGGCCCTCGCGCCGCGCCTTGGCCTCGTAGCGGGTGCTTGGCCAGCCCTCGTAGGGCGTCAGCCAGTCCGCCGCATTGTCGGCGATCCAGTCGAAGCCGCTATGGTCGCGGCATTTCAGCAGCGTCCAGTTCACATAGGTGTCGATGTCGGAGGCGAAGCAGAACAGGCCGCCGGGCTTCAGCACGCGATGAAAGCGGTCGAGATTGGTCTTCGAGACGAAGCGGCGTTTCCAATGTTTCCGCTTCGGCCAGGGATCGGGATAGAGCAGATCGATCTGGTCGAGCGACGCGTCCGGCAGCCAGTCGAGCAGCTGCGTCGCATCGTCGTTATAGACACGGATATTGCGCGCGCCCGTCTCGCCGATGCGCGACAACAGCTTCTGCATGGAGTTGACGAAGGGCTCGACGCCGATGAAGCCGGTCGAAGGCCTTTCCAGGGCGCGGTGCATCAGATGCTCGCCGCCGCCGAAACCGATTTCCAGCCGCAATGTTTCGACGGGAACCGGAAAGAGAGAGGTCAGCGGCTCCGGAGGAGCCGCTGAGAGGTCGACGAGGAATGCCGGGAGCAGGCTGTTTAGCGTCTCGGCCTGCTGTTCGCGCAGGGCCTTGCCCTTGCGGCGACCGAAAAAGGCTTCGGTCGCCCGGCCCCGGCGTTCCATGTCCGTCATGCAGCAGCCTTGGTCTTGACGGCTTCCTTCAGCGCCTTGACGAGGTCGGTGCGCTCCCAGGAGAACGAGCCGTCGCGGCCGGCCTTGCGGCCGAAATGGCCGTAGGCCGAGGTCTTGGCGTAGATCGGCTTGTTAAGGTCGAGGTGACGGCGGATGCCCGACGGCGACAGATCCATATTCTCGCGGATTGCCGCTTCGACCTGGTCTTCGGACACGCCCTTGCCGGTGCCGTGCAGGTCGACATAGATCGACAGTGGCTGAGCGACGCCGATCGCGTAGGAGAGCTGGATCGTGCAGCGGTCGGCAAGGCTGGCGGCCACGACGTTCTTGGCGAGGTAGCGGGCGGCATAGGCGGCCGAACGGTCGACCTTGGTCGTGTCCTTGCCGGAGAATGCGCCGCCGCCATGCGGAGCAGCACCGCCGTAAGTGTCGACGATGATCTTGCGGCCGGTGAGGCCGGCGTCGCCGTCCGGGCCGCCGATGACGAACTTGCCAGTCGGGTTGATGTACCACTTGCAATCATCGGCAATCTTCAGTTCGCCGAGCGCTTCGCGGATATAGGGTTCGACGACGGCGCGGACCTTGTTGGAATCCCAGCTGTCGTCGAGATGCTGGGTCGAAAGTACGATCGAGGTCGCTTCCGACGGCTTGCCATCGACGTAACGCACGGTCACCTGGCTCTTGGCGTCCGGGCCGAGCTTGGCGACTTCGCCGTCGCCCTTCTTGCGGGCGGTCGCGAGCAGCTGCAGGATCTTGTGGGAATAGTAGATCGGCGCCGGCATCAGGTCCGGCGTTTCCTTGCAGGCATAACCGAACATGATGCCCTGGTCGCCGGCGCCCTCGTCGCCCTGCTGATCGGCGGCGCTATCGACGCCCTGGGCGATGTCGGCCGACTGCGAGTGCAGGAGCACGTCGATCTTTGCCTTTTTCCAGTGGAAGCCGTCCTGCTCGTAGCCGATATCCTTGATCGCACGGCGGGCAGCGGCCTTGAACTTCGACGGGTTGATGACGTCGTTGCCGTCCTTGTCCTTCTTCATCAGGCTCGGCGGCAGGCGAACTTCGCCGGCGATGACGACGCGGTTGGTCGTCGCCAGCGTCTCGCAGGCAATGCGCACGCCCCACGGATTGACGCCGGTCTTGGCCGCTTCGCGGTAGACCAGATCGACGATCTCGTCGGAGATGCGGTCACACACTTTGTCCGGGTGACCTTCGGCAACAGATTCGCTGGTAAAGAGATAATTCGCGCGCATTCCGGGATTCCCCTCAAAGAATAATAGCCTGCTAGTAGGTACTCAGTTCGAGTGCCGATGACAAGCGCAGAAGGACATAAATATATCTTTATATCTGCTGCAAAGTGACAAATTTTGCCCCAAAAACGCAAAAAAGCGGCCTTTCGGCCGCCTTTCCATTCCGGTGAAGGGCGCTGTGATCAGTCGGCGTCGGCTTCGGCGGCAAGCGCCTTGACCAGTTCCACGACCTTGCGGCGAACCTTGGGATCGGAAATCTTCACGAAGGCGCGGTTGAGCTGCAGGCCTTCGGAGGAAGAGAGGAAGTCGACGACATAATTCGAGCTGGAGGCTTCGGCCATGCCGCCGATGGCGCCGGAATGTTCGCCGGGTGCATCCTCGAAGAAGAAGGAGACCGGAACATTCAAAATGCTCGAGATGTTCTGCAGACGGCTTGCGCCGACGCGGTTGGTTCCCTTTTCATATTTCTGGATCTGCTGAAAGGTGATGCCGAGGCTTTCGCCAAGCTTTTCCTGGCTCATGCCCAGCATCGTTCGGCGAAGGCGAATGCGGCTGCCAACATGGATGTCGATCGGATTCGGCTTCTTTTTGTTTTCAATCATGGTCGTGCCCTAGCTACGAATTTCAACCTGTTTCTAACCGGCATGCCCCTGATCCATCCCAAAACGCCACGTTGCAGTCAGTGGGAACCCACCTTCCAACATACGTTAAGAACGCCGATTGTCATCACTATGCAATTTTAGGGGTTTTTGGTCAATTCAACCCGAAAATAAAACCTTCGCGCGAGATCAGCGCAATCAAAATCAGCAGAGCCTCGGTCAACCAGAAGTATGTCTGGCGGGGGTATGTGCTTCCGAACCCTTCACTGAGGCTATCGACAGTTGCATCAATAAAGCCGGTTTCTCCAAGATCGAGGCCGGCGATTATTTCTCCATGCGCGTTCACCAGCGCCGAAATGCCGCTATTCGCATCGCGAATCAGCGGCAGGCCGGTCTCGACCGCCCGCACCCGCGCCTGCAGGAAATGCTGGTAGGGGCCGGGCGTCATGCCGAACCAGGCATCATTGGTGAGGTTGAGGAGGGCGTTGGCGTCTTTGATGTCGCCGGTCATTTCATCAGGAAAAATGATCTCGTAGCAGATCAGCGGATAAAGATTGAGCCCGCCGGGCAGCGCCAGCAGGTGCCGGCTTGCGGCGGCCGAAAACCCGCCCGGTACCTCGACGACGTTCTGGATGCCGAGTTCGGTGAGCAGCTCCTCGAGGGGCAGATATTCGCCGAAGGGCACCAGATGCACCTTGTCGGAGGCGGCGATGATCTGACCGCGGCCATCGATGACATAGATGGAATTGTAGTAGCGCACCGGCGTGCCGGGTCCCATCTCCTCGGCGCGCACCGCTCCGGCGATCAGGATCTGGTCGTCGTCGAGCGTATCGGCGATCCGCGTCAGGGCATCCTGGTTGTCGGTCAGGATGAAGGGGATCGATGTTTCCGGCCAGACGATGATATTGGGCTTGCGCCCGCCGTTCCTCGGCGCCTCGGCCGAAAGCTTCAGATGCGTCTCGAAGATCGCATTGCGATCGGCGTCATTGTCCATCTTCGCCGCCTGGTCGATATCAGGCTGTACCAGCCGCACCACCGGCCGCTTGTCCTCGGGCAGCGGCGCGGGCCGTGGCGCCAAATAGAGAGCGTAGGCGCCGTAGCCGAGATGGGCGGCAAACAGCAGCACGGCCAGTGCCACGCCGGTGCGTGCGCCCTGCCGGGTCCCGAACAGGGCGGGAGCGGAAAAGACGAAGACGGCAAGGGCAGTGACGCCCATCGCCCCGATCACATGCGCCGACTGCATCATCAGCGGCACCGGCATCAGGCCGTAGCCGATGGCGTTCCAGGGAAAACCGGTGAGGATGACGCTGCGAAGCCATTCCATCAGCCCGAAGCCGGCCGCAAGTGCGGCGATCCGCCCCATGCCGTCGGACCAGAAGATGCGGGCGAGCGCAACAGCCAGCCCGTAGAAAATCGCCAGACAGGCCGGCAGACCGAGGATGGCGAGCGGCAGCGCCCAGGCGAACTCCTCCGAATCGACGAGCAGCGCGTGGCCGAGCCACCAGAGGCCGGCGACGAAATAGCCGAAGCCGAACAGCCAGCCGACCGCAAAGGCCGGCCACAGCCTGCCGATCAGGCCGCTTTCAGGCGAAGCCGCCGCCCCGTCGATCAGCCAGACGAGCAGCGTGAAGGAGAGAAACATCGCCGCGAAAAAGCCGAAGGGCGGCAGCGCCAGCACGGCGAATGCCCCTGCGCCGATCGCCAGCAACGACCGTTTGAACCCCCAGACGAGGATAACCCTGTCCGCAAGCCGCTCCATGCGCACTCCAATCAAGCCGCGAATCAACCCATCGGCAGTCTTTCAAAAAAGCGGCTCTTTGTCCTGTTAATGCATATCACCGGGAACCGCGCAGCGGTTCCTGGTGACGACACGTTGCAAAAGCAAGGGACTAGTTGGCGGTCGACTCAGTCGGCCGGTCGTCGCCGGTCTCGGAGCCGGGCGTGATGTCGCCGGCCTCTTTGGCGCGGCGGCGGATCGCGTGGCGCTTGCGGGTGATGCGCAGCCGTTTGATGCGGCGCGGATCGGCGTCGAGGATGTGGAACTCGAAATTCGGCAGCGCCTGAACGACCTCGCCGCGCACCGGGATGCGGCCGAGTGCCGAGAAGATCAGCCCGCCCAGCGTATCGACTTCGTCGACCTGCTCGCTGATGTCGAAATCCGGCCCGATCGCCTCGGCGATTTCTTCCAGCTCGACGCGGGCGTCGGCGACGAAGATGTCTTCGGCGACTCGCTTGAACATCACCTCTTCGTCGTCATGTTCGTCGTCGATGTCGCCGACCACCATTTCGACGATGTCCTCATGCGAGGCGAGACCGTCGGTGCCGCCATATTCGTCGATGACGAGCGCCATCTGTGTGCGGTTGACCTGCATCCGGCGAAGCAGGTCGGAGGCCAGCATCGACGGCGGCACGAACAGAATCTTGCGGATGATGCCGGCCTCCGCCAGCGTCTTCTGCAGATCGACGCGGGCGAGATCGAAATTCGGCTTGGCCGAACGCGTCGGCTTCTGGATGTTCTCGGGCGCAACGTCGATCGCCGGCACGGCGACGGCCGGTTTGGCCGGGCCGCGGCGCTTGTTGCGCGCCTGCTTGGCGACATAGGACAGCAGGTCGCGGATATGCACCATGCCGCGCGGATCGTCGAGCGTATCGGCATAAACCGGCATGCGCGAGCGGCCGGATTCCTCGAACAAGATCATCAGTTCGCCGATGGTGATGTTCTGGTCCACCGCCTCGATATCGGCGCGCGGCACCATCACGTCGGCGACGCGCACCTCGCGGAAGCGCAGGATATTGTGCAGCATCGCCCGCTCATCGGGCGAAAAGGCATCATCGCCGGCCGCGTCGGTCATCAGCGCGTCGGCCAGATCCTCGCGCAGTCGCGAGCCCTGCTGCGGTCGGAGAATGCGCGCGGCGCGCGACCAGAAGGATTGGGATCGGCCGGATGGCCGACTACTACTGCCCGCCTCGTCCGAAGATGAGGATGGCTCGGAGTCCTTGGCGTCTGCCGCCGGCTTCGTCGTAAAGTCGCTCATGGTTCCATTTTAAGGTCTTGACCCTCGTAAGGATCAGATAGGCCGAGCTGCGCCAAAATGCGAGTCTCCAGCCCCTCCATAATTTCGGCTTCGGCACTATTCATATGGTCGTAGCCGAGAAGATGCAAGAAACCGTGCACCAGAAGATGGGTGAGGTGGTCGTCGAAACTCTTTTCGAGCTCATGCGCCTCCCGCTCCACCGTCTCCCGGGCGATGATGATGTCGCCGAGCATCGGGCCGGGCATTTTGCCCGGCTGCACCGGAAAGGCCGGAAAGGAGAGCACGTTGGTCGCCTTGTCCTTGCCGCGCCATTCGGCGTTGATGTCCTGGATCGAGGCGTCGTCGGTAAAGACCAGCGACACTTCGGGCGGCATGGTCGGGAAGGGCTGCTTTTCGCTGTCGCGCAGATAGACCGCCGCTGCCCCGAGCACGCGGCCGCAAAAGGCCAGCAGCGTCTCCTCCTCGGGCCAGCCGATGTTCTCGATGCTGATCTGGATATCGAGCTCGGCCATCAGTCCTGCCGGCTGACGTCTTCAGCGTCGACGGCATAGGTGGAATCATAGGCCCTGACGATGCGCCCGACCAGCGGATGACGCACGACGTCGGTATCCTTGAAGCGCACGATCGAGATGCCCTCGACGCCGTTCAGCAGCTGCAGGGCCTCGACGAGGCCGGATTTGACGCCGCGCGGCAGGTCGATCTGGCTCGGGTCGCCGGTGACGATCATCCGGGCATTCTCGCCGAGACGCGTCAGGAACATCTTCATCTGCATCGACGTGGTGTTCTGCGCTTCGTCGAGGATGATCGCGGCATTGGCGAGCGTGCGACCGCGCATGAAGGCGAGCGGCGCGATTTCGATGACGCCGGCGGTGATCGCGCGGTCGACCTTGTCGGCGGGGATCATGTCGTAGAGCGCGTCATAGAGCGGGCGAAGATAGGGATCGACCTTTTCCTTCATGTCGCCGGGCAGGAAGCCCAGGCGCTCGCCGGCCTCGACGGCCGGACGCGACAGGATGATTTTTTCGACGGCGCCGCGCTCCAAGAGCTGGGCGGCATGAGCGACGGCGAGATAGGTCTTGCCGGTGCCGGCCGGGCCGACGCCGAAGACCAGTTCGGAGCGTTCCAGCGCCCTGATATAGGCGTCCTGCGTCGGCGTGCGGGCGATGATCGTCTTCTTGCGGGTGGAAACCTGCGCCATCGTCAGCTTGGCCTTGCGCTCCATCGTCGGCAGGCTGAGTTGATCGTCGGCGGCGACCGCCATGCGGATTGCGCCCTCGACGTCGGATCGTTCCACGCTGCCGCCTTTCTGAAGCTTTTCATAGAGATAGTCGAGCGTGCGCCGCGCCTGGTTGGTGGTCACGACATCGCCCGAGATGACGACGGAATTGCCGCGCGCCCGCGCATCGATGTTCAGCCGCTCCTCGAGCAGCTTGAGGTTCTGGTCGAATTGACCGAAGAGTTCGCTGGCGAACCGATTGTTCTCGAACGTCAGGACGAAGTGATTGGTGTCGCTCGGCGTGCGGGGGTGGCGCGGTGAAGAAGAAACCAATTCTTGTCCGTTCAAGCGGTCGGGCTCCTTGGGTTAGACCGCAGCCTCTGCGCGTTCGGCAAACAGGCTGTTCGTTCCGGTTCCGGTGATTCGCACTTTAATAATGTCACCGATTTGCGATGCTTTTGCATCAACATTCACTGATTGAAGCCAGGGAGAACGTCCGATTAGCTGGCCGGGCATGCGGCCGGGCTTTTCGAGCAACAGATCGATCTCCTTGCCGATGCAGGATTCGGCAAATTCCTGCTGCTGCTTCAAAAGAAGCGCTTGCAGGCGTTCCAGCCGTTCTGCCTTGATTTCTTCCGGCACCTGGTCCTTCAGTTCCGCGCCGGGTGTGCCCGGCCGTGTCGAGTATTTGAACGAGAAGGCCTGCGCGTAGCGCACCTCCTCTACAAGCCTCAGTGTATCCTCAAAATCCGCGTCTGTCTCCCCCGGAAAGCCGGTGATGAAATCGCCCGACAGCGCGATGTCGGGCCGCACGGTGCGGATGCGTTCGATCAGCGAGAGATATTCGGCGGCCGTATGGCGCCGGTTCATCGCTTTCAGGATGCGGTCCGAGCCCGATTGCACCGGCAGGTGCAGATAGGGCATCAGCGCCCTCAGGTCGCGATGCGCCTCGATCAGCCGGTCGTCCATGTCGCGCGGATGGCTGGTGGTATAGCGCAGCCGGGCAAGGCCGGGGATCTCGGCCAGGCGATAGAGCAGGTCGCCGAGGCTCCATGCCTCGCCCCGCGGTCCGGCGCCGTGCCAGGCGTTGACGTTCTGGCCGAGCAGGGTGATCTCGCGCACGCCGGCCTCGACCAGCTTTTCGGCTTCCTCGACGATCTGGGAAACCGGCCGCGACACTTCCGAGCCGCGCGTGTAGGGCACGACGCAGAAGGTGCAGAACTTGTCGCAGCCCTCCTGCACCGTCAGGAAAGCGGTGACGCCGCGGGCGCGGATCTTCCGGCTCTCGGCGATCGGCAGATGCTCGAACTTGTCCTCGATCGCATATTCGGTGTCGACGACGCGCTGGCCCTGTTGGGCCCGGCGCAGCGCTTCCGGCAGGCGATGATAGGTCTGCGGGCCGATGACGACGTCGACGGCGGGCGCCCGGCGCAGGATCTCCTCGCCTTCGGCCTGGGCGACGCAACCGGTGACGCCGATCATCATCTCCCGGCCGTCCGCCGCCTTCTTCTTCTTCATCTCGCGCAGCCGGCCGAGCGCGGAATAGACCTTCTCGGCCGCCTTTTCGCGGATATGGCAGGTGTTGAGCAGGACGAGGTCGGCCTCTTCCATGTCTTCCGTCGGCTCGTAGCCGTCGCGGGCGAGCGCATCGCTCATGCGCGTGGAATCATAGACGTTCATCTGGCAGCCATAGGTCTTGATGAAAACCTTGCGGCTGTTGGAGCCGTCACGGAGCATCGGCTCCGGGGCCTGGAGAAGGGCGCTGTCCTGTGTCATGGCGGCTATGTAGTGGTTTTTGCCGTCCGAGAAAATCAAAATCTTGTTTTAGCAGCTGCGCAAAAGTGTGGAGCGACCCCGCGGCAACGACATGTGCGAAAACCAGGAGCGCAAGCGCAAGCAGCGCATCTGAAGATCGCAACGCGTTTCAGGAAATTTCCCGCCCGCGCAGGCGGCTGTTCAGGAGGTTGCGGATGCGCGAGGCGATCGTCGCGCTGACCTCCTTGCGGTTGGTGTCGGCGCGGTATTCCACCGCTTCGCCGAAGGAAACCTCCGCGTCGAGGGCGCCGCATCTGACGATGTCGATCAGGTGCGGTAAGAGCTCGATATCGCCCGGCCAGGCGGCGAGCGGCCTGTGATAGCGTCCCATGGGGATGCCGTGCACCCTTGTATAGGCGATCGCCACCGGCTGCACCACGACCGTCCCCGTCGGCGAGGCAGGCACGGCCATCGCGGCCGCGCCGAACAGCGAGGATTTGACCTCCAGCAGCCGGTTGCCGTCCGAGGTCGTGCCCTCGGGAAAGAGCACGATGATTTCGCCGTCGGCCATGCGGCCGGCGATCTCATTGGCCTGGTGGCCGGTTTTGCGCCTCTCCTCGCGCACGACGAAGACGCTTTTCTGCAGCTTGGCGAGCATGCCGAAGATCGGCCAGTCGGCCACCTCGATCTTGGCGATGAAGGCGACGTCGGCCACCGCCGACATCACCATGATATCCATCCAGGACGAATGGTTGGAGCAGAGCATCAGCGGCCGGCGGTCTTCCAGCCTGCCGGTGACGCGCACGCGGATGCCGAGGCAATAGCAGATGATGCGGTGCCAGAGGCGCGGCAGCCGACGGCGCAGCCGCCAGTCGAAACGCAGCGCCAAGAGCTGCAGCGGTATGAGCACGATGCTGACGGCAAGGATGACGGCCGCAGCCAAGACAATGCGCAGCCAGACGATCAAATGTGCTGCTCCCGGGCGGCCATCGCTTCAGAGATCGTCCTTCTTCAACGGAATGCCGTAGAGCTCCAGGCGATGGTCGACCAGCTGGAAGCCATGCTCGCGGGCGATGCGCTCCTGCAGCGCCTCGATCTCCGGCGAGCGAAATTCGATCACCGTGCCGGTCTTCAGGTCGATGAGGTGGTCGTGGTGCTCTTCCGGCACGGTCTCGTAGCGCGAGCGCCCGTCGCGGAAGTCGTGGCGGGCGATGATGCCGGCATCCTCGAACAGTTTGACGGTGCGATAGACGGTCGAGATCGAGATTTTCGCATCGACCTTCACCGAGCGGCGGTAGAGCTCTTCGACGTCGGGATGATCGGCCGAATCTTCCAGGATACGCGCGATCACGCGGCGCTGCTCGGTCATGCGCATGCCGCGTTCGGCGCAAAGCTCCTCAAGGGTCTTGGCTACATCAGACATGGCCCGCCTTCACACTCGCGTTTCGACAACGCCCGCACGGTCATCGCGCCGGCCAGCGTGTCATCTCCTGCCAGGGAACTACCGAAGAACGCGCTTCATGACAAGCGCCGTGGAAAGGGCACCGTTTTCCTGCTTGTAGTAGCCTTGGCGCTCGCCGACCTTCTCGAAGCCGAGCTTGCGATAGAGGCCGAGAGCGGCCGTGTTGCCGTTATCGACCTCGAGAAACATGCTCTCGCCGCCGCGCGCCCGCGCCTCGCGCATCGCTGCCTGCATCAGCCGCCAGCCGAGCCCGGCGCGCGCTGCCTTGGCCTGGACGGCGATCGTCAGGATTTCCGCCTCGCCGGCGACCTGGCGGGCAAGGATGAAGCCGGGGAGCGGTTTTTTCAGAATAGCATTGGTCTGGCGCGCGACGAAGCCGAACACCGTCTCCTGCGACAGCAGGCTGTGAAATTCGCCGTCACCCCAGGGCCTGGCAAAACGCTCACCGTGCAGCACGGCGACATCGCGGCAATCCTCGCGCTCCATGGCGATGATCTCGAATTCCGGCTTCAGCGTCAGATAGGCTTCCAGCATGGTCACACTCGTCGCGCAATCGCATATCCGGCCTGCGGTTTGGCATCCGGTCCGCGCAGATAAAGGGGCTTTGGCTTTCCGGCATCGGCCGGGGCGGCAGCACCGAGGCGCGCCACCACCGAAATCGGAAACACGTTGGCATGGTCGCCGCCGGCGCCCGCCTTCAGCAGCGGCGTTGCCGAACCGGTGATCTCGCCGTCGAAGCCGGCGGCGAAAGCCTGCGCATCGGCGACGCTCGCCGCCCGCGGCGCATCGAGCGGCGAACCATCCGCGGCAAAGGACTGGAGATAGATTTCGTCCCGCTTGGCGTCCATTGCCGCAAGCACGGCGCGGCCGGGTGTCCTCTCCCGTTCGGCGGCCGCCATCACTTCGAGCGTGGTGACACCGACGACGGGGATTTGCAGGGATAGGGCAAAGCCGCGGGCTGCGGCCACGCCGACGCGGATACCGGTAAAGGAGCCGGGGCCAACGGTGACGGCAAGGCGGTCGACTTCAGAAAGCGTCATATCGGCCTGACCGAGCGCACGGTCGACGATACCGATCAGATGTTCAGCATGCCCCTTGCCGATCATGTCCGATGCCTCCCCCAGCACCGTATTCCTGCCGCTGTCATAAACGGCGGCAGAGCAATCTACACCTGCCGTGTCGAGCGCCAGAACGATCATGCCATCAATTTCCGAATAAACTCTTGTCGCTAACCATAAATCCGTCCGGCCGAACGAGAGATGAACGGCCCGAACGAATTCGAGATTTTCAAGCGGCAATCACTTCCTGCACTTCGGGTACGAAATGGCGCAGCAGGTTCTGGACGCCGTGCTTCAGCGTCGCCGTCGAAGACGGGCAGCCGGAGCAGGAGCCCTTCATATTGAGATAGACCTTGCCGTCCTTGAAGCCGCGGAAGGTGATGTCGCCGCCGTCCTGGGCAACGGCCGGGCGCACGCGGGTCTCCAGAAGTTCCTTGATGGTCAGCACGATCGATTCGTCGCCTTCGTCAAAGAACTCGTCGCCGGCATCGGCGTCTTCGGACAGAATGGAAGCGTCGCCCATGACCGGCTTGCCGGACATGAAATGCTCCATGATCGAGCCCAATATAGCCGGCTTAAGATGCTGCCATTCGGCATTGTCCTTGGAGACGGAAATGAAATCATAGCCGAAATAGACGCCGGTGACGCCGGGTATTTCGAACAGCCGGGCGGCAAGCGGCGAGGCTTCGGCCTCCGCGGCGCTGCGGAACTCGGCGGTGCCGTTTTCCATGACCACCTTGCCCGGCAGGAACTTCTGGGTGGCGGGATTCGGCGTGGCTTCGGTCTGAATGAACATCTGGCTCTCCATGCGGCAGGCCCGTGACCTCGGCCGTCTTTAGAATTCTTCAAAAGAAAATAGGCCCATTGCCTGATCTAATCAAGAGACTTGTACTCAAGAAATAGGCTCAGCAGAGCGCGTCGATTTCCTCGTTCGTCAGCGTATCCGGCAGCACGGTCACCGGAATCGGGAACGCCGCCGCGCGTCCGGCGACTGACGAAACCAGCGGTCCTGGACCCTCCTTCGCCGAACCGGCGGCCAGAACCAGGATCGCCACGTCGCGGTCTTCCTCGATCACGGCGTTGATCTGCTCGGCCGCACTGCCTTCGCGGATGACGATCTCGGGCTCGATGCCGATCGTCTCGCGCACGATCTGGGCGATCTTGGCGACCGTTGCCTCGGCTTCCTCGCGCGCCTCGGCCCGCATGATCTCCTCAACGCCGAGCCATTGCTGGAAATCGCCGTTGGGGATCACATAGAGCAGCACCAGGCCGCCATTGGAATTCTTCGCGCGCCGGCCGGCATAATGAACGGCGCGCTGGCATTCGGGGGTCCCGTCGATCACCGCCATGAACTTGCGCCGGTGACCTTCGAGCCGTGAGAGTCGCTTCGATACCATGGGGCGGACTCTGACACCTGAAGCGAAAAAATTGCAAGCGCAGTTTTTGCCGCTTCTCCTTCCGAATAGATCCTCTTCCCCCGAAGGGTAAGAAGAGGAGATCTGCCTCAGTAAAGGAAGCCGATGACGTCGCGCAGCTGGTTCATCGTCACCTCGGCGCGGGCCCGGGCGCGTTCGCCGCCCTTGCGCAGGATCGCATCGATGTGGCTGGTATCGTCCATCAGCCGGCGCATTTCGCCGGTGATCGGCGCCAGAACGTGGATGGCGAGATCGACCAGCGCCGGCTTGAAGACGGAGAACTGCTGGCCCCCGAATTCGGCAAGCACTTCCGACTTCGACTTGTCGGCAAGCGCGGCATAGATCGCCACCAGATTGTCGGCTTCCGGCCGACCCTGCAGACCGTCGATCTCGCTCGGCAAGCCGTCCGGATCGGTCTTGGCCTTGCGGATCTTCTTCGAGATCGCGTCCTCGTCGTCCATCAGGTTGATGCGCGACAGGTCGGAAGGGTCCGATTTCGACATTTTCTTGGTGCCGTCGCGCAGCGACATGACGCGCGGCGCCGGTCCGCCGATCAGCGGCTCGACCATCGGGAAATAAGCATGCACGGGCTCGTCGCCGACGGTGATGTCGATGCCGTAGCCGGTCCTGGCGATATGCTGGGCATAATCGAGGTTGAACTTCATGGCGATGTCGCGGGCAAGCTCGAGATGCTGCTTCTGGTCCTCACCGACAGGCACGTGCGTGGCGCGGTAGACGAGAATGTCGGCGGCCATCAGGCTCGGATAGGCGTAGAGCCCGAGCGAGGCCTGCTCGCGGTCCTTGCCGGCCTTGTCCTTGAACTGCGTCATGCGGTTCATCCAGCCGATGCGGGCGACGCAGTTGAAGATCCAGGCAAGTTCCGCATGCTGCGGCACGGCCGACTGATTGAAGACGATATGTTTTTCCGGATCGATGCCGGCGGCGATGAAGGCGGCGGCGATCGAGCGCGTCTGGCTCGGCATATCCTCGTGCACCAGCTGAGCGGTGAGCGCATGCATGTCGACGACGCAGTAGATGCAGTCATTGCCTTCCTGCAGCGCCACGAAGCGGCGGATCGCCCCGAGATAATTGCCGAGATGCAGATTGCCGGTCGGCTGCACGCCGGAGAATACGAGTTTCTTGAATTCGCTCATGTCGTCCTCAATAGGCTGGTGGAGGGCCCCAGGGCTTGTCGCCTGTGTTGCTAACGCCGCGGCTTATGCACGGGCAGCCGGTCGCAATCAAGGGGTTCAGTCTGCGGCATGCTGGATCAGATCGAAGCTGTTGCCGTAGGGATCGGCAAAGACCGCCACCGTGCCGTAGACCTCATGCCGCGGCTCTTCCGGAAAGCGCAGGCCGGCTGCAACCATGGCGGCGTGATCGCGGGCGAAATCGTCGGTCTTCAGGAAGAAGCCGACCCGGCCGCCCGTCTGGTTGCCGATGGCCGCCCGCTGCTCAACATTGACCGCCTGTGCGAGCAGAAAGGCGGCGCCGTCCCCGCCTCGCGGCTTCACCACCACCCAGCGCTTGCCCTGCGGCTGCGGCTCGTCTTGCAGGCAGTCGAACCCAAGCACATCGCAATAAAAGGCCTTGGCGCGGTCGTAATCGTCGACGACGAGGGTGACGAGGAAAAGCGAGTTGATCGTCATGCGACCTCCTGGGTTCGGATGTTTTTTTCATTTCGAGGCAGATAATACCCCGATTTTAAGCCGAATTGATCAGGGCGTTTAGCCACAATTGAGTATAAAATTTCACAGAAAAGCTTTTATTGAACTGAAAATCCTCCACCGAGCAGTGGCGGCCGGATGGCCGCCGTTCCAACCGCCCGGAGGGACCATGCAGAACCCCGCTTTGCTGGCCATGGCAGGCCTTTTCGCCCTACAATCAGCAACCAGCGCTGTCGGTCAAGACAGCAAAAGGCCGGCCATTCATCTGCCGAAACACGAGGCGCGTCTCGCCTACACGGTCCAGACCGTCAGTGTCCGTGCCGGGTGTTTTCCAACCCGTCTTCAGGCGATCCTGTCGCATATCGCCGCAAAAACCGGGCGCCGTCCGATCATCACCTCCGGCCTGAGGCCGCATCCCAGCCGTCATGGCTCCCTGCATGGCAAATGCCTGGCGGCCGATTTCAGGATGCCGGGCCTGTCGGAGCGCACCATCATCGCCGCCGCCAGAAGCGCGCCGGGAATCGGCGGCATCGGCAGTTATTGCAATGGCATCATTCACGTCGACGTCGGGCCGCAGAGGCGATGGGTCGATTGTTAGAGCTTATGCATCTTCTGCCGCTGCCGGCTTGCGGTTCAGATTGCGGCGGATCATGCCGAGATTTGCCCCGCCGATCAGGAAGGCGGCGGCGAAATAGACCAGCATGGAAATCGCAATCAACAGCCCCAGCGTGCCGATCTTGGTCAGAAGCGGTGCGCCCGAGGCAAGCCAAGGGGCAAAATACTGCTTGAGGACGACGATTGCCGCGCCCATGACAGCGGCGGCGACGATCAGAAGGGCGGCGCGTTTTGCCAGCGCCCATTCCCATGTCAGATGGCCGCGGCGCAGAAGCGTGGTGAACAGCAGCACCGTGCTGATCCAGCCGGCGGTGGCCTCGGCGACCGCGATACCGGGCGCGCCCATATAGGGGAAGAGCGTCAGCGCGGTGGCGCAGTTGGTCGCAACGGCGATCGCCGAGAAGCGCATCGGCGTTTTGGTGTCCTCGCGGGCATAGAAGCCGGGCTGCAGCGCCTTGATCAGAACGAAGGCCGGCAGGCCGATGCCGTAGATCGCCAGGATTGAGCCGACGACGAGGGTGTTTTCCTGATGGAAGGCGCCGCGCTCATAGAGCACGCGGATGATCTCGTCGGACAGGATCCAGAGCGCGAAGGCGGCGGGAATGGTGAGGAACAGCACGAATTCGATCGAGCGGTTCTGCAGGTTGCCGGCCTCGCGCAGGTGGCCGGCCTTCAAGGCGCGCGCCAGCTCCGGCAGCAGCACCACGCCGACGGCGACGCCGACGACGCCGAGCGGCAGCTGGTAGATGCGGTCGGCATATTGCAGCGCCGCGATCGCACCGTCGCGGGAGGAGGCGATCGCCTGGCCGATCAGCTGGTTGATCTGGGTGATGCCGCCGGTGACGGCGGCCGGCACGGCCAGAATCAGCAGCCGTTTGACGTTCGGCGTCATCTTCGGGAAGCGCAGGCCGATGCTCATGCCGGCCGCAAGCACGCCGACATAGACGACGGCGAGCTGCAGCAGGCCGGCGACAAGTACGCCCCAGGAGAGATACCAGGCGGTCGCCAGCGGATCGGCGCCGGTATAGAGCGCATAGAACAGCGCCCCGATCATCACCACGTTGAGGAAGACGGGCGCGATGGCGGCGGCAAAGAAATGATGCAGCGAATTCAGCATGCCGCTCATCATCGCCGTCAGCGACATGCACATGAGATAGGGAAACATCACGGCCGCCATGCGGATCGTGATCGAGAATTTCTCAGGGTCGTCGGCGAAACCCGGCGCGATGATAAAACGCACCAGCAGCGGCATGGAGAGCTCCATCACGATGGTGATGAGGAGCAGCACCGAAAACAGGACGCCGAAGACTTCCTCCGAAAAGCGCTTGGCGCCATCGGTGCCGTTCGCCTCGATCTCCTTGGCAAAGAGCGGCACGAAGGCTGCGTTGAAGGCGCCTTCGGCAAACAGCCGGCGGAAGAGGTTCGGAAAACGGAAGGCCGCGTAGAAGACGTCGGCCATCGGCCCGGTGCCGAGTGCGGCCGCCATCAGGGTTTCGCGGGCGAAGCCGAAGATGCGGCTGCCGAGGGTGGCGCCGCCGACGGTCGCGAATTTCTTGACGAGGCTCATGCTTGATAGCTCATGCGGGGGAATCGGCTTTCTTTTCGGCTGGGGGCGATGTCCGGGCGGTGGCGGCGGGCGCGATGATGCCGGAAGGCATGCGCTCGCGCAGTTCGTCCTCCTCCTCGGCCATCACCGCCTTCATCCGGGCGGTGATGTTAGCGCGCTTGCTGTCGCCCGAGATTTTCTGGCCGACCAGGTCGGTGACGTAGAAGGTGTCGATCACCTTCTCGCCGAACGTGGTGATGCGGGCCGACTGAATGTCGAGCGACAAATCGGAGAGCACGGCGGTGATCTCCGACAAGAGGCCAGGGCGGTCGAGGCACTCGACCTCGATGACGGTGAACTTGTTCGACAGGCTGTTGGTGATGTTGACCGACGGCGGAATGACGAAGGCCTTGCTTTTCTTGCGGTTGCGCGTGCGTGTGGCGATGACCTCGGGCAGGCGCTTGCGCCCCGACAGCACGTCCTCGATCATCCGCCCGATCGTGCCGGCGCGGCGCAGCTCGTCGGCGTCGTCGGCAAATTCGCGGCTGACATGGATCGTATCGAGCGCCCGTCCGTCCGAGGTCGTGAAGATTTGCGCGTCGACGATGTTGGCACCGGCTGCCGCACACGCCCCGGCAATGACGGCAAGCAGCCGCGGGTGGTCGGGCGACAGCACGGTGATCTCGGTGATCGCGTGGAAACTGTCGGTCCGCACCATGGTGGCGAGCGCCTGGCCTGCCTTGTCGGCCTGGCGGATGAAATGCGCATGGCGGAGCTGGTCTTCCAGCGGCACGGAAAGCAGATAGGGCTGGTAATGCAGCTTGGTATAGGTGTTGCGGTCCTTCTGGCTCCAGTCGGAGAGCGCAGCGCGCAACGCCTCGGCGGCGGCGTTCGCCCGCTCCTTGCGCGAGACTTCCGAGAAACCGCCGGCCAAAAGCAGCTCGGTTTCATAATAGAGCGTCCGCAGAAGCTGGCCCTTCCAGCCGTTCCAGACCCCGGGGCCGACGGCGCGGATATCGCAGATCGTCAGGATCAGCAGCATCTTCAGCCGGTCGAGCGACTGCACCCGGTCGGCGAAATCGGTGATGGTCTTGCGGTCAGTGAGGTCGCGGGTCTGCGCCACCATCGACATGGTCAGATGTTCCTCGATCAGCCAGACGACGATTTCCGTCTGCTTTTGCGACAGGCCGAAACGGGCGCAGAGCTTGCGGGCGACGCGGGCGCCGGCAATCGAGTGATCCTCCAGCCGGCCCTTGGCGATATCGTGGAGAAGAACGGCGACGTAGAGCGCCTCGCGGTCCTCGATATTTGCGATCAGCTTGTTGGCGAGCGGGTGCAGATCCTCGGAACGCGACTTGTCGATCTCGGAGAGAACGTCGACGGTGCGAATCAGATGTTCGTCGACCGTATAGTGGTGATACATGTTGAACTGCATCATCGCGACGATCTTGCCGAAATCGGGAATGAAACGGCCGAGCACGCCGGCCTCGTTCATGCGGCGCAGGATCAGCGCCGGGTCGCGTTTCGATGTCAGGATCGACATGAACAGGCGGTTGGCTTCGTCGTTTTCCCTGAGCCGGTTATCGATCAGGGCAAGCGAACGGGTGACGCGCTTCAGCGCATCGGGGTGAAATTCCAGCCCATTGATGTCGGCGACATGGAAGAGCCGCAGGATGCTGACCGGATCGCGCTTGAAGACATCAGGGTCGGCGAGCGCGATGCGACCGCGGTCTTCGACGAATTCGACGCTGCCGGCAATCTTGCGGGTGCGATGGGTGAAACGGCTGATCACGCCGGTGAGGCCGGGAATCGACTTGGCCTGCTGGTCTTCGAGCGCGGCGCACAGGATGCGGGTCAAATCGCCGACATCCTTGGCAACCAGGAAATAATGTTTCATGAAGCGCTCGACGGCCGAAAGGCCGGGGCGGGTGTGGTAGCCGAAGGCTTCGGCGATCTCGCGCTGGATGTCGAAGGACAGCCGCTCCTCTGCCTTGCCGGTCAGGAAGTGCATATGGCAGCGCACCGCCCAGAGGAAATCATCGGCCTTCTCGAGCAGGCGATATTCGTGCTTCGACAGGACGCCGAGCTTGACGAGCTCCGCCTGGTCGCGCACGTGATAATAATATTTCGAGATCCAGAACAGCGTGTGCAGGTCGCGAAGCCCGCCTTTGCCTTCCTTGACGTTCGGTTCGACGAGATAACGCGTGTCGCCGGCCTTGCGGTGGCGTTCGTCGCGCTCGGCAAGCTTGGCGGCAATGAACTCCGGGCCGGTGCCGGTGACAATTTCCTTGTCGAAGCGGGTCTCGAGCTCGGTTTCCAGCCGCTGCAGTCCGCAGATAAAGCGCATCTCCAGGATGGCGGTGCGGATCGTCATGTCGGACTTGGAAAGCGCAATGCACTCCTCCACCGTGCGGGTGGCGTGGCCGACCTTGAAGCCCATGTCCCAGAGCACGTAGAGCATGAATTCGACCGCCTTGTGCGTCTCTTCCGCCGGCCGCGGCAGGAAGAGGAAGAGCAGGTCGATATCCGAGCCCGGCGCCAGCGTGTCGCGGCCATAGCCGCCGACGGCGGTGACGGCGAACTTGTCCTTCTGCTGCGGAAAGATGTGGGAGGTGGCGAAATTGTAGAGGACGGTGATGATCTGGTCCTGCAGCCAGGAAATCCGGTAGGCGCAATTCAACCCGCTGCCGTCGGCGGCAAGCGCCGCACGCGCCTTCTGCCGGCCCTCGGTGCTCGCCTTTTTCAGGACGGCGAGGAGATCGCTGCGCATGACGTCGGGCCGGTTTCGGTTGGCCTCGGCAACGGCATCGCACTGGTTCTGCAGCAGTTCGGTGTCGAGAATCGTGGAGAAATCGAGGTCGCGCATTGCTTTCGCCGGAGTGGCGTCCTGTTCATGCCGGGCTGCCGGTTCGCGGCCTGCCGCTGGTTTCGTCTGCATGCGCTATAGCCTCTTTGCCCGGCGATTGACACGGGCTTTCATACTGCAAGAACCTTTAAATTTGGCGAAATGGTGTTGGTCCGCTGCTGGATGCGGGGACGCTTTGACGCAAGCAGCGGACTTTCCCGAAAAGCCTCAGCTCGCGAACTCGGCCTGCAGCGAATACAAGACCTGCCGTGTCTCGCTCAGGATCTCCTCGAGTGTCTGGCGGTCGCATTCGCGATAGCCTGCCTTGGCGATCGAAGTGGCGAGTTCCGAGATTGTAGCGCAACTGCGCGTCATTTTCAGCAGGCCGATCGGCGAGGTCCAGCCGCGTGCATTGCGGTCCCGGTCGGCGCGTCGCATGGTGTCGAGCAGGGAGCAGATCAGCGACAGGCGCTCGGTTTCGCGAACCAGTTTTTCCATGAACATCGGCCGCGCTCCTATTTCAGCTTCTTCTTGAGATTGTAAAGCGCATCCATCGCCTCGCGCGGCGTCATGTCGTCGAGGCTCATCGCCTTCAAAGCCTCCTCGACCTTGGACGGGCCGCGGGCCGCGTCCTCGCGGCGCACCGCCACCTGGAAGAGCGGCAGGTCGTCGATCAGCTGGCTCGCCGGGTTCTTGCGGTCGGCATCCTCGAGGCGGGTGAGCACGTCGCGGGCCCGCGCCACGACCGAGGCCGGAAGTCCGGCGAGGCGGGCGACCTGAATGCCGTAGGACCGGTCGGCCGCACCGGGCCCGACCTCATGCAGGAAGATGACGTCGCCATCCCATTCCTTGACGCGCATCGTGGCGTTCGATAGCCGGCCAAGTTTCTCCGACAGCACGGTCAGCTCGTGGAAATGCGTGGCGAACAGACCGCGGCAGCGATTGGCCTCGTGCAGGTGCTCGACGGCGGCCCAGGCGATCGACAGGCCGTCGAAGGTGGCGGTGCCGCGGCCGATCTCGTCGAGGATGACGAGCGAGCGGTCGCTCGCCTGGTTGAGGATCGCAGCCGTCTCGACCATCTCGACCATGAAGGTCGAGCGCCCGCGCGCCAGGTCGTCGGAGGCGCCGACGCGCGAGAACAGCCGGTCGACGATGCCGATATGGGCGGATGTCGCCGGCACGAAAGAGCCCATCTGCGCCAGTATCGCGATCAGCGCGTTCTGGCGCAGAAAGGTCGATTTACCGCCCATGTTCGGGCCGGTCAGCAGCCAGATGGCGCCGTCCTTGGCGCCGTCCTTCGGCGAAAGATCGCAACGGTTGGCGACGAAGGGGCCACCCGCCTGCCGCCGCAATGCCTGCTCGACAACAGGATGACGGCCGCCCTCGACGGCAAACATCTTCGAGCCGTCGACCTGCGGCCGGCAATAGGCCTGCTCCTCGGCGAGCAGCGCGAGACCCGCGGCGACGTCGATGACGGCGAGCGCCCGGGCGCCTGATTTGATCGCCTCGGCTTCCGCCACGACGGCCGCCGTCATCTTGTCGAAGGCTTCGAGTTCGATCGAAAGCGCCCGGTCGGCGGCATTGGCGATGCGGCTTTCGAGATCGGCAAGTTCGGTCGTGGTGAAGCGCATCGCGCTCGCCATCGTCTGGCGGTGGATGAAGCGGGCCTTGGCTTCCGCCGTATCGGTCATCGGCCCGGCATTGCCGGCGGTGACCTCGATGAAATAGCCGAGAATATTGTTGTGCTTGATCTTCAGCGAGCGGATGCCGGTTTCCTCGGCATATTGCAGCTGCAGCCCGGCGATGACGCGGCGCGACTGGTCGCGCAGCGCACGGACCTCGTCGAGTTCGCCGCTGGCGCCGTCGCGCAGGAAACCGCCGTCGCGCTTGAGCAACGGCAGTTCGTCGGCGAGCGTCTCGGCAAGCAGCGTTTCCAGGCTCGCGGGAAGCGCTTTCAGTCCGGACAGCGCCTCGCCGAGTTCTTCCGGCAGCATGGCGGTGGCGAGCAGATCCGCGAGCCCGCTTGCGGCCTGCAGGCCCTGGCGGATGGCCGCGAGATCACGCGGGCCGCCGCGGTCGAGCGCCAAGCGCGAGAGCGCCCGCGGCATGTCGGGCACATGTTTCAGCGTATCGCGCAGCCTGCCGCAGAGCGAGGGCTCGTCGATCAAGAAACCGATCGAATCGAGCCGGGCATTGATGCGGGCGGGGTCGGTGAGCGGCGACATCAGCCGCTCGGCCAGAAGCCTGGCGCCGCCGCCGGTGACGGTGCGGTCGATCGCCTTCAGCAGCGAACCGTTGCGATCGCCCGACAGCGTGCGGGCAAGCTCGAGATTGGCGCGGGTGGCGGGGTCGATGAACAGCGTCGAGGCGGCACTTTCCCGCTCGGGCTGCCCGAGCGGCGGACGCTCGGCGATCTGCGTCTTCTCGACGTAGGCGACGGCGGCTGCGGCTGCCGCAAGCTCGGCGCGCGAGAAGCTGCCGAAGCCGTCCAGCGTCGAAACGCCGAAATAGCGGGCGATTCGGCCTTCGGCGCTGGCGCTGTCGAAGAGCACCGCCGGCTGCGGCACCGCCGTTCGGCCGAGCACGTCAAAGACGGGTTTCAGCTCGGGATCGTGGAAAATCGTATCGGGCAGGATCAGCTCGCGCGGATCGATGCGCAGGATGTCGGCGAGCAGCCGCGAACTTTCCGTCTCCGCCAGCCGGAAGACGCCGGTGGAAATATCGATCCAGGCAAGTGCCAGCGCCGGTTCGGCCCCGCCGCGAATGCGGGCGAGCGCCATCAGATAGTTGGATTCCGAGGGCGATAGCAGCTTTTCCTCGGTGATCGTGCCCGGCGTGACCAGCCGCACGACATCGCGCTTGACGACGGATTTGCCGCCGCGTTTTTTTGCTTCGGCCGGATCTTCGACCTGCTCGCAGACGGCGACGCGGAAACCGAGTGAAATCAGCTTCTGCAGATAATCGTCGGCGGCATGCACCGGCACGCCGCACATCGGGATATCCTGGCCCATATGCTGGCCGCGCTTCGTCAGCGTGATGCCGAGCGCGCGCGAAGCCTCCAGCGCATCCTCGAAGAACAGCTCGTAGAAGTCGCCCATGCGATAGAACAGCAGCGAACCGGGGTTGTTCGCCTTGATCTCGATATATTGCTCCATCATCGGCGTTGCAGAGGCACGGCTTTCCGCCGTGGCAAGCTCGGCAGCCGAAAAGGCTTCATTTTCTGTGTCGATTCGTGCGTTCACGGAGGTGCAGTTTTTCCCAAAAAAACAGGTGCCAACCCTATCCGCGCGCCGCTATAGATGACAACAGCATTTGAGGAAGAGCAAAGCGTCGCCCACAGGACGTTGGAGGATTTATGCCCGATATCGATAAGAAGGACCGGCCGACGACATCAGTGACCGACCAGGAGGCGCTCGATTTTCATGCGATGGGCCGGCCCGGCAAGCTGGAAGTCGTCCCGACCAAGCCGATGGCAACGCAGCGCGACCTGTCGCTGGCCTATTCCCCGGGTGTCGCCGTCCCCGTCAAGGCGATCGCCGCCGACCCGCAGACGGCCTACGACTACACGGCGCGCGGCAACATGGTCGCGGTCATCTCCAACGGCACTGCCATTCTCGGCCTCGGCAATCTCGGCGCGCTCGCCTCCAAGCCGGTCATGGAAGGCAAGTCGGTCCTCTTCAAGCGCTTCGCCGACGTCGACTCTATCGATCTCGAAATCGATACCGAAAATGTCGACGAGTTCATCAATTGCGTGCGCTTCCTCGGCCCCTCCTTCGGCGGCATCAACCTGGAGGACATCAAGGCGCCGGATTGCTTCGTCATCGAAAGCCGGCTGCGCGAGCTGATGGATATTCCGGTGTTTCACGACGATCAGCATGGTACGGCGATCATCGCCGCCGCCGGCCTGATCAACGCGCTGGAGCTGACCGGCCGCGACCTGAAGACGACGAAGCTCGTCTGCAACGGCGCGGGAGCGGCGGCGATTGCCTGCGTCGAGCTCATCAAGGCGATGGGTTTTGCGCCTGAAAACATCATCCTATGCGATACCAAGGGCGTCATCTACCAGGGCCGCACCGAGGGCATGAACCAGTGGAAATCGGCGCATGCGGCAATGACCGACGCCCGCACGCTGGAAGAGGCGATGAAGGGTGCCGACGTCATTTTCGGCCTGTCGCAGAAGGGCGCCTTCTCGGCCAAGATGATCCGCTCGATGGCCGATCGGCCGATTATCTTCGCCATGGCCAATCCCGATCCCGAAATCACCCCGGAAGAGGTCGCCCGCATTCGCGACGACGCCATCATGGCGACAGGCCGCTCGGACTATCCGAACCAGGTCAACAACGTCCTCGGCTTCCCCTATATCTTCCGCGGCGCGCTCGACGTGCGCGCCTCGACGATCAACGACGCCATGAAGATCGCCGCCGTTAACGCGCTGGCCAATCTTGCCCGCGAGGACGTGCCCGATGATGTGGTCGCCGCCTATCAGGGCAACCGGCCGCGTTTCGGGGCGCAATACATCATCCCCGTTCCATTCGATCCGCGGCTGATCTCGGCCATCCCGGTCGCGGTCGCGCAGGCCGCAATCGAGACCGGCGTTGCCCGCAAGGTCATCACCGATATGGCCGGTTACGCCCGCGAGCTTTCGGCCCGCCGCGATCCGATCGCCTCGACGCTCGCCAGCCTCTACGAGCGGGTGCGCCGCCGGCCGAAGCGGATCGTCTTTGCCGAAGCCGAGGAAGAGCAGGTGCTGCGCGCAGCATTGTCCTATGCCAATCAGCAGCTCGGCACCGCGCTGCTGCTCGGTCGCGAGGACCTGATCCGGGCGACGGCGGAGCGCGCCGGCATCGATCTCAACCGCCCCGGCCTCGAGATCGTCAATGCCCGTATCTCCACCCGCGTCGAGGCCTATATCGATTATCTCTATGCAAGGCTTCAGCGGCACGGCTATCTCCACCGCGATGCCCAGCGTCTGATCCACAACGATCGCAACCACTTCGCCGCTACCATGGTGGCGTTGGGCGACGCCGACGGCATGGTGACGGGCATCACCCGCAACTATTCGACCGCGCTCGAAGATGTGCGCCGCTGCATCGACGAGAAGCCAGGCCATCGCGTCATCGGCGTGTCGCTGGCGCTCTGCCGCGGCCGCACCGTCTTCGTCGCCGATACCGCGGTGCATGACATGCCGACGGCCGAGCAGCTCGCCGATATCGCCGAGGAAGCCGCCGGTCTCGCGCGCCGCATGGGCTATCCGCCGCGCGTCGCCATGCTTGCCTATTCCACCTTCGGCCATCCCTCCGGCGAACGCTCCGAGCGGGTGCGCGAGGCGGTGAAGATCCTCGACAAGCGCCGCGTCGATTTCGAATATGACGGTGAGATGGCCGCCGATGTCGCGCTGAACCGCAAGGTGATGGAGCAATATCCGTTCTGCCGGCTCTCCGGCCCCGCCAACGTGCTGGTCATGCCGGCCTTCCACTCGGCCTCGATCTCGACCAAGATGCTGCAGGAACTCGGCGGCTCGACGGTGATCGGCCCGATCCTCGTTGGCCTCGACAAGGCCGTGCAGATCACTTCGATGGGCGCCAAGGATAGCGATATCGTCAACATGGCGGCGATCGCTGCCTACGGGGCGGGTTCGTAAACTCGCCTCTGCCTCCCATTCGAGAGGGTATTTCGCGCCCGGCCGACAGCACGTCGGTCGGGCGCGCCTTTTTGTGGCTTGCTCCCCGAAGATATGGTTGAAAGGCTCAATCCGATAAGTAATACTTTTGAAACAATGCCCGCGGCATATAAATGATATTCATCAGCCGTTTGGATTCCCATGTCGGAAAACGCATCCCCGAATTTCACTGCCCGATTTCAGGGGACAACGTTCGACGATATGGTCGAGGCTCTGACCAAGGGGTTCGGTTCGTTCGACGCATGGCGAAATGGTCGAGACAAACCACTCGACTGGAAAGTCGGGTTTTGGGGTGATGAGAGGTTGTCGCTGGTCAGCAACCAGGATTCCGGCGGCTGGGGTGCAAGAACGGCAGATGGAACGCCGGAAACCCTGGCCATCATCGTTCCGCGCACGGGAGCTCTCGACGTCGCCTTTGGTCGGACCTTGGCCGAAGCAACACCCGGGCGGCTGTTGATGGCGAACAATCTTGAGCCGGAACGGGTTTCGGTACGGGCAGCGCCACACCGGTCGGACACACTCAGTCTAAGTTGGGCGATCGTAGCTCAGACCGTCGCCGCCGTATTGGAGACCCCGCTCACCGGGGCACTGGACCTGGCGCCGGTCGTTGATCGTTCCACGGCGGCGGGACAGCTGATCTTCGGTCTCGCTCAAACGATGATCATCGGCATGCGCAACGGCGGCCCGCTACTCCACTCGCCGATTGCCATATCAAACCTCACCCAGGCATTTGCCGATCTGGTCGTACGTTTGGTTCCTCATCGGCTCTCGCATCTTCTGGATAAGAAAATCCATCTGATCGCACCGCGGCATGTCCGTCGCGCAATTGAATTTATGCATGCGAACATCGCGCAGCCGTTGACGATGCAGAATGTCGCGGACGCGGCGGGCATTTCCATTCGCGCTCTTGAAGTCGGCTTTCGGGCCTTCAAGGCAAACACACCGTCTGCCTACCTCAGGACGATCCGTTTGCAGGCGGTCCGGGAGGATCTGCGCGATCCTTCAAACCGCCAGCCGTTGCGGGACATCTGTTTGAAGTGGGGGTTCTTCCACTTGGGCCGTTTTGCGGCAATCTATCGGGCGGCCTATGGCGAGAATCCGTCGGACACGCGAAGGCGATCCGATCTTTGAGACGCCGATCGCGAGCCTGGGAGGTTTGCGCCAGGGCAGCATGCTGCAAGCCGACCAGAAAAGACTTTAGCTCGCGAAGCGGCCGGCGTCGGCGCCGTAATAGTTCAGGTAGCGGTCGGAAATGCTGGAGATAGGCAGCACGATCAGCACGTCTGTCGTGTTGAAGGCGTGGTCGATGACCGCGCTGGAGCCGACCATCGCGCCGAGGCGAAGGTACCCCTTGATGAGCGGCGGCAGGGCCATCAGCGCCCGCTTCGGGTTGACCGCCTCGACCGGCATCAGGTCCATGTTGCGGGCGAGATGCGGCAATGCGCCGACGGCCCATTCGTCCTTCGCCAGCACATTATGGTAGAGGAAGGACAGTGCCAGCGCATGGCTTTCGAGATAGACACCGGGGAACGAGGCGCAGCCGAACATGGCGCTCATGCCGTGTTTCAGCGCATAGGCCCAATTGCCCTGCCACAGGAGCTCGACGGTGCGCTTGGTGCGGTATTCCGGCAACACGCAGGAACGGCCGAGCTCCATGAAGCGCTTCTCCGGATGCTTGGCGAGAAGCCCCTCGATCTCGAATTCGGAAGCCGAGTAAAAACCGCCATTGGCCATGGCGACATCTTGGCGCAGCAGCCGATAGGTGCCGACGATCTGGTCTTCCGGATCGCCTTCGATCGCACGGTCGAGAACAAGAAGATGATCGCAGAAGGCATCATAAGCGTCGACATCACGCTGGCGGCGCATGGCGTCCAGCGGCAGCTGCGCTTTCATTTCGTCGACGAAGACCCGGTAGCGCACCGCCTGGGCGGCGTCGATCTCGCGCGCCGAGCGGGCAAGGCGCGTTTCCAGATTGCCGATCCGGCCCAGGATATCGCCGTCCTTCTGGGCAGCAGCCGTCGACGGCCGTGCAGCCTCCGCGGTGACGTCACGATTGAGGATGTCGATGGAGGACATGGCGATTCTCCGGTTGCCGGCTTATCGACGCCATAAAACACTTCTGTACGACAGGAAAGTGACATATTGCATTTCCCGAGGCAAGGAGCGGGCTGGGCCCGAGAGGCTCTATCGCGCCTCTGCCCGGCGGGCCGAAAGTGCGGCGACCGCCTGAACTTCGGTCAGCAGCCGCAGCGGGTCGACCGGCTTCACCATGACGCGGTTGGCGCCGTTGAGCAAAACCTGGCGGCGTGATTCGTCGCTCTTGTCGGCGGTCAGCACGATCACCGGTACCGGCGCAAGATCGAGCCGCCGTTCGTGGCCGCGCAGCCGTCCCAGCATGTCGATGCCGTTGCCGCCCGGCATCGACAGATCGCTGATGATGATGTCGGGGCGGGCATCCGCCTCGCCCAGGGCGCAATCGAGCAGCGTCTCGAAGTCTTCGACATGACGCACCTTGTGCCCGCCTTTTTCCAGGACGACGCGCACCAGCATGGCGTTGATCGGATCGTCCTCGCCGAGCAGGATGCTGAGCCCGCTCGCCGCCACTCTCGTCTCCGCAACCGAAAGCCCGAAGCCCGGCTGATTGTCGTTCAGCGCGTCGCGCTTTTCCATGCCGCGCATGCGCCCGCGCAGCACATCGATCAGCGACTGTTCGCGAAGCGGCCGGATGAGCCAGGCGTCGAACAGGTCGAGCGGATGGGCGCTGCGCTCTTCCGGGTTGACGAGCAGAACCTTGCGCAGGCCCAGCGCAGCGATTTCGGCGCGATCGGCAAGATGGGCGGAAAATTCCGCCGACATGCGATGATCGACGATGATATCAGTCGGCCGACCACCGTAACTGGCCATGCCGAGCAGCTTTTCCCGCGCCGTCTCGCCGTCACCGACGAGATGGCAGATGCCGCCGAGCGTGGTGATGGTCTCGGCGATGGCGGTGCGCGCCGCACCTGCCGGTGCCAGAAGCACGACGCTGTTGCCGGCAAGCAGCGTGTTTCGCCGCTCGGGCCTTTCGCTGCCGACATCGACGGGAAAGCGGATGGTGAATTCGCTGCCCAGGCCCTTTTCGCTGGCTACCGTCAATGCGCCGCCGAATTCGCGCATGATGCGGGCGGAGATCGCAAGACCGAGCCCGGTGCCGGCGCTCTTGTCGGCGACGGTGCCGCCCTGCTCGAACTCGCCGAAGACACGCGCCTGCTCCTCGGCCGTCATGCCGGGACCGCTATCGGCGACGGTGATCAACAGATTGCCGGCGTCAAGCGAGACACGGATGAAGACGCCGCCCACCTGCGTGAACTTCACGGCGTTGCCAATGACGTTGAACAGAACCTGCCGCAGCCGCGCCGGATCGAAGCTCATATTCTGGGGCACGTCAGAGGACACGGTGGCGCCGATCTCGATACCCTTTTCATGCGCCCGGTGGGCAAGCATCTCGACGACGCTCTCGAGAAGCTTGCGCAGCGATTCCGAGCGCGGGTGCAGTTCGAAACGGCCGACCTCGATGGTGGAGAAATCGAGCAGGTCTTCGACGAGCTGCGTCAGCGCGTGGCCGGACTGGCGGATATTCGCCAGGTAATTCTGCTGTTCCTGTGTCAGCCGCGTCTCCGCGAGCAGATGCGTCATGCCGAGGATGCCGGAAAGCGGCGTGCGCACCTCGTGACTGACGGTGGCAAGCAGCCGGGATTTGGCGGCGCTGTTATATTCGGCCTTCTGGCGGGCTTGCTCGCGGCCCTGCGCCAGCAGCCGCTCTTCGGTGACGTCGCGGGCAACGCTGTGCAGCAGCAGGCGGCCGTCCGCAGGATCGCGGGTGACGACGTCGCGCCAGACGAAAATCCTCTGGCCTTCCGGCGTCGAGATTTCGACATCGTAGCAATGCGGGATCGGACCGGGGCGGAAGGCGAGGCCGATCTCCTCGCAGCTGCGCCCTTCCGGATGCAGCCGTCCGGTCAGACGGCGAAACGTATCATTGGCGGAGATGATACGCCGGTCCATGGTGCGCGAGACCGTGATGTCGCCGAGCACGTCGTGCACGTCGGCGAACAGCTTTGCGCCTTCGTTGCGCTCGGGCAGGGATTGGCGGCCGGGCTTGTTTGCCCCGCGCCGGCGGATTGTCAGGACAAGGTAACCGGCCATCGCCGCAAGGCCGAGAACGACAAGCCCGCCTGGAAGCAGCAGCGGATCGCCGGCATAGGCAAGCAGCATGAGGGTGGTTGCGGCCAGCAGGCCGGCGCCACTCAGCCAGTAGAACAGCAGGCGCCGGGTCGGCGCGGGCATCTGACGCTGACTGGTTTGCTCAGGGGCTGCTGCACGTGGTCGCGGGGAGGGCTGCCCCATCCGCTCCTGATGCGGCTTGGCGGCGGGTCCGCCGAAGGCGGCGGACAATCTCTCCTGCAACTGTCCCAGATTGTGCATGCTATCTGGCTAACATGAGGCCCCTTCCGAATGCCTTCAGGAATTCGATAAGATTTTAGCGGCCGGCCTTTTTCGGCAGCAAGAGCTCGTCGAGAATGACGCAGGCCGCACCGATGGTGATGAAACTGTCGGCGAGATTGAAGACCGCGAAGGACCAGCTTGCGGTGTAAAAGAGGATGTAGTCGATCACATGCCCGTAGGCGAAACGGTCGACCAGATTGCCGATCGCGCCAGCGATGATCAGCGCGTAACCGAGATGCGCAAGCCAGCGGTCCTTGGCGGTGCGGTACCACAGCCAGACGACGAAGGCGACGATGACAAGCCGCATGCCGACGATGAACCAGCCGTCCATGCCCGACAGCATCGAAAAGGCAACGCCGAGATTATAGGTGCGGTAGAGCGCCAGCATCGGGATGACGGGCACGGCCTCCTGCAGCGGCAGGTAATGGTCGACGGCGATCTTGACGATCTGGTCGATGAGAACGGCGGCGGCGATGAAGAAGAGGATCGGCGCCGGGCGCGCAAAAAGCGCGGGGCGTGCATGCGTCGGTTCGGTCATTTGCCCTCGGAAAGTGAGAGGAGGTGGCGGCGCGCCTCGAAAAGCATGACGGCGGTGGCGACGGCGAGGTTCAGGGAATCGGCGCGGCCCTGCTGCGGAATGCGGGCAAGCGCGTCGGCCTCTTTGGCGAGCTGCTCGGGCAGGCCGGATTGCTCGTTGCCCATCAAGAGAACGACGGGCTTCTTCCGGTAGTCGATCGTGCGGTAATCGACCGCGCCGGCAAGATGGGTCGCGA
The DNA here is from genome assembly GCF_001664385.1 of Rhizobium phaseoli. Taxonomy (NCBI): domain Bacteria; kingdom Pseudomonadati; phylum Pseudomonadota; class Alphaproteobacteria; order Hyphomicrobiales; family Rhizobiaceae; genus Rhizobium; species Rhizobium phaseoli. The sequence continues at coordinate 444,356 of NZ_CP013532.1, forward strand.
CGACGGAAACGCCGGCCGATTTGCGCCAGGCGAGGAATTCCTCCGGTGTCGCGCGTGCGACCGGAACGGCAAAGACCGAGCCCATGGTGGCGCGCACGGTCTCGAGCGAGAAGGGATCGGTTGCCTCTCCGACCAGAATGACGCCGGAAGCCCCGGCCGCATCCGCTGTGCGGATGATGGTGCCGAGATTGCCGGGATCGCGCACGCGGTCGAGCGCCACCCAGGTCTCGCCCTCCCTCGGCCGGATGTCCTTGAGCGGCTTCCAGCGCTGGTCGAAGATGCCGACGACCATCTGCGGGTTGTCGCGGCGAGTGATCGAGCCGATCACCTTTTCGCTGACTTCGAGCACCAGCCCGCCGGAGGCGACGGTCTTGGCGGCCATCTGCTCGACCAGCGGCTTGCCCTTGGCTGCCTTGGCATAGACCAGCGTGCGGATCGTCCAGCCGAGTTCGATCGCATCGATGACGAGCTTCAGCCCTTCGGCGAGGAAAGTCCCGCTTTCCTCCCGCGACTTCTTGTTCGTCAGCGCCTTGATGTCCTTGATGATGGGATTGGCGAGCGAGGTGACTTCCTTCACCTGGCCGACCCTGCGCGGTCCCTGATCGTGGAAGTCCTTGCTCATTTCGGCACCCAGCGGGAAAAGAGGGAGGTGGAAAGTGCGCGGCCCGGGGTCTTGCCGTCGAGGCCCGCTTCGCGGATCACCAGTTCGCCGGATTCGACCGCGCCGCCGGCACTCCGCATCGTCTCGCGCATCAGCTCGTGGATCGAATAGAAGCTGGCGCGGATCGAATAGGCCGTCAGCACCAGGCCGGCCGCCTGCGGCGACAGGATCTCGCGGCAGACATCGAGCATCAACGGCAGATGCTCGAAGAGATGCCAGACTTCTCCATTGGGGCCGCGACCGAATTTCGGCGGATCGGTGAGGATGATGTCGTACTGGCTGCCGCGGCGCTCCTCGCGCAGGATGAATTTCATCGCATCCTCGCAGATCCAGCGGATCGGCAGCTTTTCCATCCGTCCGAGCGCCTGGTTTTCGCGGGCCCAGCCGATTGCCTTCTTCGAGGCGTCGACATGGGTGACCTCGGCGCCGGCCGCGGCGGCGACCAGCGAGGCGACGCCGGTATAGCCGAAGAGGTTCAATACCTTCAGCGGCCGGCCGGCCTTTTCAACCTGCTCCTTCATCCAGCTCCAGTGCACGATCTGTTCGGGGAAGACGCCGACATGGCGGAAAGAGGTGAAGCGGCCGAGGAAATCGACGCCGAGCAGATTGAGCGGCCAGGTCTCGCCGAGTGCGGCCTTCGGGAAACGCCAGCGACCGGTGCCTTCCTCGTCGGTATCGCCGGTGAAGACGGCATCGACCTTTTCCCAGATGTGCGGCGCCAGCGAAGGCCGCCACAACGCCTGGGCTTCCGGGCGGATGATGCGATAGGGGCCGTATTGCTCGAGCTTTTGGCCGTCGCCGCTGTCGATCAGGTGGAAATCACCGGCGCCGAGCGACTCGAGGATGACAGGCACGCGTTCCGCCGGCCGTTCGCCGGTGCGCGTCATCAACGGACGGGAAACCGTGACTGGAGCTGCGCTCTCGCGCGCCGTCTCGCGGGCTGCCGCCGGCCGCGCGGGTGGCTTCGGCGACCGTCCGGCCCGATCGTCCCTGCGGCTTTCACCGGGGGGACCTGACGTTTTCTTCTGGCCCGGCCGGCGTTCTCTTTGTTTCAACGTGCTCTTCCGCGTCTCTGTCGAGGTGTCTTCATGGGGTTTTCGTCCTCTAGCCCAGAAGACCGCGCCGGATCAACTGCGCCGGCCAAAGCCCTGAAGCAGGTTCTCCCGACACGGCGTTTATTTCAAGCCCTTGGATGCCTGCGTGCGGAGCCAGCCTTCCGCCGAATAAAGGGCCGCGACATGCATCGACTGCATGATGACGGCGCCGGATTGTAGTTCGGCGAGGATAGCCCCGAGATCCGCAAACAGTATGTCGACTTTCTCTCCGGGGTCGAAACTGGGTTCGCCTGCTCTGTTCAGGCCGAGCGCCAGCCAGCTTGTAACCATGTTGCTGTGGTTGGCAGCATTCGGATAGGAAGTCAGCAGTTTAATCAAGGTCGAGGCTTCGTAGCCGGTCTCTTCTCTCAGCTCGCGCCGCGCGGCCGCCATCGCAGCATCCTCTGCCCTCATGTCGCTGGGTTCGACGCCGCCAGCGACGAGGCCGAGCACGATCTCGCCGCGGCCATGCCGGTATTCCCGTGTCAGCAATACGCGCCCGTCGGGCAGCAGCGGGATGACATTGATCCAATCGGGATAATCGAGCACGTGGAACGGGGCGACGACGGTTCCATCGGCGGTCAGGCAGTCGTCGCTGCGCAGCCGGATCCAGCGATCCTCATAGGTGATGCGGCTCGCCGTCACGCTCCAGGGCTTCAATTCGTCGCTCATCGCAATCCCTGCTCCAGATGAAGCTTGGCAGATAACATTCCCTTCCTCCTTGGCAAAGCGCTTTGCCGTTGGGATAAGATAGGCGAATCGCAGATGAGGCTATCGAATGGATTTCACCGGCGAAGAACGCATCGCGGCGCCGCGGGACATGGTCTGGGCGGCGCTCAACGATCCGGAAATCATGCGCGGCTGCATTCCGGGCTGCCAAAACATCGAGCGGCTGTCGCCTGATAGCTTCGAGGCGACGATCAGGGTCAAGTTCAGCCTGCTGTCGGCCACCTTCCATGGGCTGCTGACGCTCGCCAATGTCGATGCGCCGAAAAGCTATACGCTGTCGGCTGAAGGCAAGGGCGGCCTTGCCGGCTTTGCCAGGGGAACCGCCGATGTCGTGCTCGAAGAACGGGGTGCGGAGACGATCCTGCACTACCGGGGGCGGGCTGAACTCGGCGGCAAGCTCGCCCAGCTCGGCGCCCGCCTCCTCGATTCGACCTCGCAGAGGCTCGCCGAGGGCTTCTTCTCCGATTTCAACGCCGCCGTCGTGGCAAAAATGGCGGCTGAGTGAGGGCCGTTCGCTGTGGACTTGGCGCCGGCAGGAGCTTGGTTTAAGGGCTCATCATGACATGGACCATCAGGCCGCCGCGGGCGGAAGACCAGGAAGCGCTTGCGGATATCTATCTGTCCGTACGCCGCGAAACATTTGTCTGGGTCGATCCCGGCAAGTTCCACCGCGAGGATTTCGCCGCCCATACCAATGGCGAGACGATCTTTGTCTGTGAGCATGCCGATGGTAGACTTGCCGGTTTCCTGTCGCTCTGGCCGGAGGATGATTTCATTCACATGCTTTATATAAGCTCGGAATTCCAGGGTGTCGGCGCCGGCACGGCGCTGCTGCGGTCGCTGCCGGAATGGCCGCAACATAAATACCGGCTGAAATGCCTGGTGAACAACCGGCGAGCGAAGGCCTTCTACCTTTCCCATGGTTTCCAGGTGACCGGCAATGGTGCGTCGCCGGAAGGCGATTACGAGGAGCTGAGCTTCTTTCCAGTTTGACGCACCGGGTAACGCTCTTACCGTGCCGGCAGCTGGGCGGCTATATCCTCGGCGCGCGTCCTGTGGCGATCTGCCTCACCCTGCCAGCGAATGGCTTCCTTGGCTTCGGTGCGGGCGCGTTTGCGGTGTTTGCCCTGGCTGCACCAGGTGGCGGCCGAGCCGATCAGCATGCCCGAAATCAGCGCGATGAACAGGAAGACGAAGAAGGGCGCGGAGACCGCGAGCACCTGATCGTCAGGTCGGAATGGATTGAAGGCGAGCGTGACGCTCTGCCGGTTGGCAACGCAGAAGACGATGAGGATGACGCCGAGGGGCAGCAGAATCAAGAGGTTGATGATCTTCTTGGCCATTGAGGTCTCCATGCGTCGGACGGCGCCGCTCTCTTCGAATGGCGCATTGTATCTACGCATCGGCCCGAAAATCGATTCCGATTTTCGGGCCGATGCGCTAGCAGAATAGAAAAACCGAGTTCAAGTTCAAGTGCGGTTTCGCCGCAGGCGGTTTGCGCCGCTCAATCCTCTTCGTCGGCCTGGCCGGGATTGAGTCGCTCGCGCAGTTCCTTGCCGGTCTTGAAGAAGGGAACCCACTTCTCCTCGACGAAGACGGTGTCGCCGGTGCGCGGATTGCGGCCGGAGCGCGACGGGCGGTTCTTCACCGAAAACGCGCCAAAGCCGCGCAATTCGACGCGGTTGCCCGCAGCCAGTGCATCCGTGATCTCGTCGAGAACCGCGTTGACGATATTTTCGACGTCGCGATGATAGAGATGCGGGTTGCGTGCCGCAACAATCTGCACCAATTCGGACTTGATCACAGTCGCCCCCTTAAATTATTGATTTCTTATCAATCGTGGCCAACCTGCCAAACTGAAAGCAGCCCGTCAAGAAGCAACTTCGGGGGCAGGATTCCATTGATATCCTGGCCTTTGACGAGATCATCATAACCGAAGATCGTAATCAACCGCGAAACAGCCCCAGCGAGCAGAAACGGCGTATTGCTCTTCTTGTCCCAGTCGACCATCGGCAGATCGGTGTCGACCCCGCGCGACTTGAGATAGGCACGGATTTCGGGGTCGCCGCCGATCGTATCGACGAGTTTCATCTTGAGCGCCTGCCGGCCGGTATAGATCGTGCCGTCGGCAAGTTTGAGCACCTCGTCGCGCGGCAGCTTGCGCCGGTCGGCGACGAGGTCGACGAACCAGTTGTAGCTGTCGACCACCATGTTGCGGATCATCGCCTTGGCTTCCTCGCTCGCCTCATGGAAGGGCGAGGGCTCCGCCTTCAGCGGCGAGGACTTGATCTCCTGCAGCGACACGCCGATCTTGTCGAGCAGCGGCTGGATCTGCGGATACTGAAAGATGACGCCGATCGAGCCGGTGATCGAGCTGTCGCCGGCAATGATCGTATCGCCGGCCGTGGCAATCATGTAGCCGGCCGAAGCTGCAAGCGTGCGCACGTCCGAGACGACGGGTTTCTTGGCCGATATGGCCCGGATCGCCTTGAAGATCTTTTCGCCGCCAAAGGTCGTGCCGCCGGGCGAGGAGATCGAAATCACCGCCGCCTTTACCTGATCGCTGGTCTCGACCTTCTTCAGCCGCTCCAGAAGCTCGTCGTCGTCGACGATCAGACCGGAGATCGTCACATGGGCGATGTGCGGGCGCTCGGTTCCGGCACCGCCGAAGGCGAAGCCGTAGAAGGCCAGTCCAAGCGCCACGACGAGGGCCACCGCGACGATGCGCCAGAAGCCGAGCTTGCGGCGCAGCCGCCGGCGATCGGCGATGATCGAACTGTCCATAAAAACCTCCAGCGCTGGCCGGGCATCGGCATGGCGCCGAGCGATCCGGGGAAATAGGTGGCAGCGGCGCGTACGAATGCCACTTTTCGATGTTTTTCCGTTTTGTTGCTTGTTGCAGAAAAAATTCCATATTGGCAAGCCAATGTAATAATGCGAAACGAACTGTGATTGGCGGCCGGCTTTGTTATAAGGCGCGGCAATCACCGCACATGGAACGAGACCTATGCTCGATACCCTGAAGAACAACGGAAATGCCGCTTATGTGGGCTCCGGCAGGAGCGCCTATGGCGATGCGTTGTTCCATTCCGCCCGCGTGCGGCGGCTGAAGATCCTGCTGCCGGTGGCCGCCCTCATCGTCGCCGCTGGCCTCACGGCGGTGGCGTTGGTCAGCATCTACCTGCCCGAAAACGTCAAGTTCGAAGGTGCCAAGATCGAGAACGGCAAGGTCGTGATGGAAAAGCCGGCGATCGCGGGCCGCAATTCCGATGGCATCAACTATTCGATGCTCGCCGAACGGGCGTTGCAAGATATCCGCAATCCCGATCTGATCACGCTCGAGACCATCAAGGCGGCCGTGCCGATGAATGACGGCCTGATCGCCCGCGTCGTCGCCTCGACCGCCGATTACAATCGCGCCACCGACAATCTGCATATGACGGCTCCCTTCACCCTGGTGCTGAGCAGCGGCCTCAACGCGCAATTCCAGTCTGCCCGGCTCGACATCAAGGGCGGCAACATGCGCAGCGACGACCCCGTCACCATCACCAAGGACAATGCCTCCATTGTTGCGAAGACGCTTGAGATAACAGATAAGGGGCGGGTGATCACATTCGAGGGGAATGTTCGCATGAATGTCGATCCATCCACCATCCATAAACAGGGCACCTAACCAGCCGGGTCATCCATGACAAAAGATTGTCGCATTTCAGCTTGCAAGACGGGCGTAGCATTCATTGCCGGCGCATTTGCCCTTATCCTGACGGTCTCGGGGGCCGCCGCGCAGCAGGCGACCACAATGTCCGGCATGAAACTTTCCAACGATCAGCCGATTCAGATCGAAAGCGACAAGCTCGAGATTCACGATCAGGAACACATCGCCCTCTTCACCGGCAAGGTCAAGGTCGTCCAGGGGACGACGACGATGCAGTCCGGCAAGATGACCGTCTATTACAAGGACAAGGCGGCAAAGCCGGCCGCCGATGGCGCCCAGCCGGAAAAGTCTGCCTCGCTCGCATCGGGGAGTGCCGATATCGACAAGATCCTGGTGACCGACAAGGTTCTGCTGACCTCGGGCACGCAGACGGCGACCGCCGATGACGGCAAGTTCGACATGGCTTCGCAGACATTCACCCTGACGGCGGATCAGGGCAATAAGGTTATTCTGTCGGATGGGCCGAACGTCTTTACCGGCTGCAAACTGACCGTTCACATGCAAACCGGTCAGGCTGAGCTTGAAAGCTGCGGCGGGCGTGTCCAGATTCAGCTCGATCCGAAATCGCAGCCGAACGCGCAGCAGCAGAAGCAGAACTGAAAAAGCCGGCCTCCCACGTGAAATTATCATCGCTATCCACCATGTTCGGCCAGCCCGAGCCACAAGCTGCGGGTGCCGCCGACAAAAGCCGCTATCAGGGAACGCTGATCGCCCGCGGTCTGACGAAGACCTATGCGACGCGTCGCGTCGTCAACGGCGTTTCGCTGGTGGTGCGCCGTGGCGAGGCCGTCGGCCTGCTCGGTCCGAACGGTGCGGGCAAGACGACCTGTTTCTACATGATCACCGGCCTTGTGCCGGTGGATGAAGGCACGATCGAAATCGACGGCAACGACGTCACGACCATGCCGATGTACCGCCGCTCGCGCCTCGGCGTCGGCTATCTGCCGCAGGAAGCCTCGATCTTTCGTGGGCTGACGGTGGAAGAAAATATCCGCGCCGTCCTCGAAGTGCATGTCAAGGACAAGGCCGAGCGCGAGCAGAAGCTGAACGAGCTGCTGGAGGAATTTCATATCCAGAAGCTCAGGAAGAGCGCCGCCGTCGCTCTTTCCGGCGGCGAGCGCCGCCGTCTCGAAATCGCCCGTGCGCTGGCGACCGACCCGACCTTCATGCTGCTCGACGAGCCCTTTGCCGGTGTCGACCCGATCTCGGTCGCCGACATCCAGAACCTCGTCCACCATTTGACGGCGCGCGGCATCGGTGTTCTCATCACCGACCATAATGTGCGCGAGACCCTCGGTCTCATCGACCGCGCCTATATCATTCATGCCGGCGAAGTGCTGACCCATGGCCGGGCCAATGATATCGTCAACAATCCGGAAGTGCGCCGGCTCTATCTCGGCGACAATTTCAGCCTCTGATGCTGGATCAGGCTGATTTCAGGCCAAATCGGCCTGAAATCGGAATCCGTCATGCTCTCGCCGGCGCGGAAATTCACCTTGCCGCGTAGTTCCGCTTGACCAAATGAGATAAAAAAGCAATTTTTGGGCCAACTTCGTTTCCGTGGCCTGAAGCGTAACTGGACGCGGTTTCCCGGAGGAATTGAGGGGAGTTTCGCGTCCGTCATGGCACTGTCCGCCAATCTTTTCCTGCGCCAGAGCCAGTCCCTGGTGATGACCCCGCAACTGATGCAATCCATCCAGTTGCTGCAGATGACGCATTTCGAGCTTAACCAGTTCATCGCCCAGGAAGTGGAAAAGAACCCGCTGCTCGAATTCCCGTCGAATGACGGCGAAGCGGGCGACGAACGGGGTGCCGGCGAGGACGAGCCGTTCGGTCAGCCGTCGGAAGACGCGGGCTCGGACGACGGCGCCGATAATCGTGCCGAGGCGCTCTCCAGCGACTGGTACGACAATGGCGGCAGCGAGAGCACCGGCCGGCTGAACGACGAGCTCGACGCCAATTATACCAATGTCTTTCCCGATGATGGTGGCCCGCAGCGCCTCGATGCGCCGGAGCTTGTCGGCCAGTGGAAGTCGATGCCCGGCAGCGCCGAGGGCGCCGATTACGATCTCGACGATTTCGTCGCCGGCCAGCTGTCGCTGCGCGACCATCTCGCTCAGCAGATCCCCTTTGTCCTGCCTGACATGACCGACCGGCTGATTGCGCAGAATTTCGTCGATCAGCTCGATGATGCCGGCTATCTCCAGACCGATCTCGTCGAGACCGGCGAGCGGCTCGGCACGAGCCTCGAACAGGTCGAACACGTGCTCGCCGCCCTCCAGACGCTCGATCCGCCGGGTGTTTTCGCTCGCAGCCTCGCCGAATGCCTGGCGATCCAGCTGAGGCAGAAGGACCGCTACGACCCTGCCATGCAGGCGCTGGTCGCCAATCTCGAACTGCTGGCCCGGCGCGATTTCGCAACGCTGAAGCGGCTCTGCGGTGTCGACGAGGAAGACCTTCTCGACATGCTCGGTGAGATCCGCCAGCTCAATCCGAAGCCCGGCAGCGGTTTCGAGGCGGGTGTTTCCGAAGCGATCATGCCCGATGTCATCGTCAGGCCGTCGGCAGACGGCGGCTGGCTGGTCGAGCTCAATCCGGATACGCTGCCGCGCGTGCTGGTCAACCAGTCTTATTTTGCGCGCGTGAGAGGGAACGGCGAGGATCATGCCTTCCTTTCCGAGTGCCTGCAGAGCGCCAACTGGCTGACGCGCAGCCTCGATCAGCGGGCAAAGACCATCATGAAGGTGGCAAGTGAGATCGTCCGCCAACAGGACGCCTTCCTGCTCAACGGCGTCGACCACCTGCGGCCGCTGAACCTGAAGACAGTGGCCGAGGCGATCAAGATGCACGAATCCACCGTCAGCCGCGTCACTTCGAACAAATACATGCTGACGCCGCGCGGCCTCTTCGAGCTCAAATATTTCTTCACCGTGTCGATCAGCGCCGTCGAAGGCGGCGACAGCCATTCGGCCGAGGCCGTGCGCCACAAGATCCGGGCGCTCATCATGCAGGAGAGCCCGGATGCGGTGCTCTCCGATGACGACATCGTCGACATGCTGAAAAAAGGCGGCATCGATCTCGCCCGCCGCACGGTGGCGAAATACCGGGAAGCGATGAACATCGCCTCCTCGGTCCAGCGCCGCCGCGAGAAGCGGGCGCTCGCCAAGGTCGCGGGCTTCTGACGGCTGGAACGCTTCGACCGTAACCGAAGCATCCGCTTCGAATATTCCGCTATTTCTCCGGTGTCTTGAACGAAGATCGAAGTGCCGATGATGACGCCGCAAAATCCGAAGCCTGCCAGAGAACTTGTCCTGCTTCTCGTGCTGGCGACCCTCTGGGGCTCTTCCTACACCTTTATCAAGATCGGCGTCGAAACGATCCCGCCGGTGACCTTGATCGCTGCGCGCACGCTGATCGCCGGCGGCATTCTGCTCGCCGTGCTTCGCCATCGACGCGTGCGCCTGCCGCGCGACCCGGCGATATGGCGACGCTTCTTCGTTCAGGCCTGCCTGAACAGTGTCATTCCTTTCACGCTGATCGCCTGGGCGGAGCAATCGGTCGATGCCGGGCTGGCGGTGATCCTGAATTCGGCGACGCCGATCTTCACCTTTCTGCTGACCGTGGTCATGACCCGCCACGAGCCGGCGACCCTGCGGAAGCTCTTTGGCGTCGTGGCCGGCCTTGCCGGCATCTGCCTCGTCATCGGCGTCGAAGCGCTCGGCGGTCTTGGCGAAAGCCTGATAGCGCAACTCGCCATCATCCTGGCGACTATCTGTTATGCAGGTGCCGCGATTTTCAGCAAGAACTTCAAAGGCCTCGATCCTGCCGTGCCGGCCGCCGGTTCGCTGATCTCGGGCGCAGTCATTCTGATGCCGGTGAGCCTCCTTGTCGAACATCCGTGGACGCTTGATCCCTCGGCCGAATCGATGCTGGCGCTGCTTGCACTTTCCGCCTTTTCGACGGCGCTTGCCTTTGCGATCTATTTCCGCCTCGTCCAGACGCTGGGTTCGGTCGGAACCACCTCGCAAGCCTATCTCCGTGTGCCGATCGGTGTTGCGATCGGCATCGTCTTCCTCGGCGAACGGCTGAGCCCGACCGCCTGGATCGGACTGATCTGCGTCATTCTCGGCGTCATCGCCATGACGATCCCGGCCAGGCGCACAACGCAAGCGCGAAGCGCGTGAAGTGATGACGCGGGTATTCGCTGAAAGGCCTTTTTCGGCGGGAAGATTGTTGCAGCTTATGCGGGCATGTCCGATACCGATTTTTCGTCCTATTGACTTTTCGGCAAGCTCTGGCTAGAAGCCCGCCGCAATCGACGCCGTGAGCGCTTTTTGAAGTTATCCCCATCATCCCAAGGGTACCGAGGACCCGCAGGCCCACGCCGATCTTGCTTGAGATTGCGCGAAGTGCTTGGATGAACCTGAGGCTTGGCGTAAACTGATACCCGCAAACGACCATAAGAAGGGAAACTCCATGAGTGTGCGTGTATCCGGGAAACATATGGAAATTGGTGAATCGTTCCGTCAAAAGATCGAGGACCAAATTGGTATGGCCATCACGAAATACTTCGACGGGGGGTATTCCGGACAGGTGACCGTGGTCAAAGCGAGTTCTCGTTTCTCGGCAGACTGCAAGCTTCATCTCGACAGCGGGGTGGTGCTGCATGCCGCCGGCGAAGCAACCGATCCGCAGCTTGCCTTCGACGCCGCTTCAGAGCGCATCGAGAAGCGTCTGCGCCGCTACAAGCGCAAGCTGAAGGACCATCATGCCGGAAACCACCTGAATGGTTTTGCAGAAGTCTCCTACACGGTCATGGACTCCGTTCCTGATCACGAGGATGAAATTCCCGACGATTTCGCCCCGGCTATCGTCGCTGAAAGCACGAAGCAGCTGAAGACCATGTCAGTCGCCACCGCCGTGATGGCGCTCGACATGACCGACGAGCCGCTTCTCCTGTTCCGCAGCCCCGGCAAGGAACATCTGAACATTGTTTACCGTCGCCACGACGGCAATATTGGCTGGATCGATTCGGCCAATATCAAAGGCTGAGATCAGGGCGGTGAGCGGCGGTATCGCCGCCGCTCCCCCGCATCATCTGATCCCGGCGACAGAAGGAAAAAGAAATGGCATTGGCAGATTTGCTCCATCAGGATGCGATCATTCCCGCCCTCAGAGTAAATTCCAAGAAACAGTTGCTTCAGGAATTAGCGGCACGAGCCGCAAGGATCACCGGGCTCTCCGAACGGGAGATCTTCGACGTCATCCTGCAGCGCGAACGCCTGGGCTCGACGGGCGTCGGCAACGGTATCGCCATTCCCCACGGCAAGCTGGTGAACATTCATTCGATCGTCGGCATCTTCGCCCGGCTGGAGCAGCCGGTCGATTTCGAAGCGCTGGACGACCAGCCGGTCGATCTCGTCTTCCTGCTGCTGGCGCCGGAAGGTGCGGGCGCCGATCATCTCAAGGCGCTGTCGCGCATCGCCCGCGTCCTGCGTGATCACGATCTCGTGGCAAAGCTGCGCGCCACCGATTCCGCCTCGGCGATCTACGCCTTCCTCAACGAAGAACAGACCTCGAACGCGGCCTGAACCGCTGCTATTCCTGACTAGACTAAAGGCGCCTGATTTCGCAGGCGCCTTTTTTGTTATGCGACGGAAGGGAACGATCAGAACTCTTCCCAGCTGTCCTGCGCCACGGCGGCCGAGCCGTGCGACGACGCGGCCGGCCGGCGGGCTGTCGGGGTAGTGGTCCGAGGCGAAGCGGCCGAGGCAGCCGGCGCCCGCATCTGCTGGGCGACGGCGTTGAGCTGAGCGGCGTTGCCCGAGCCGGAGACCCGGAAGCGGGTGGCGAGTGCCTTCAGCGTCTGTGCCTCGTCGTTGAGCGCTACGCTGGCGGCGGTCGCTTCCTCAACCATCGCCGCATTCTGCTGCGTCACCTGGTCCATCTGGTTCATGGCCTGGTTGATCTCCTTGAGGCCGACGGCCTGCTCGCTCGCCGAGGCCGAGATCTGCCGGATGAGGTCGTTGATGCCCATCACCTGTTCGGCAATCTTGTGCAGCGTGCCGCCGGCACGCCCGACAAGATCGACGCCTTCCTTGACCTGTACGGCCGAGGTGTTGATCAGCGTCTTGATCTCCTTGGCGGCATTGGCCGAGCGCTGGGCGAGCTCACGCACTTCCTGGGCGACGACGGCAAAACCCTTGCCGGCCTCACCGGCGCGGGCCGCTTCGACACCAGCATTCAGCGCCAGCAGATTGGTCTGGAAGGCGATCTCGTCGATGACGCCGATGATCCGCGACACCTCCGTCGAAGACTGTTCGATCCCCTGCATCGAGGCGATCGCCTTCTGCACCACTTCGCCGGATCTTTCGGCATCCTGGCAGGCGAGGCTGACGTTGTCGGCCGCGGTCCGGGCATTATCGGCGCTGGAATCGACCTGCGCGGTGAGCTCGTTGAGTGCCGCCGCCGTCTCCTCCAGGCTTGCCGCCTGCTGTTCGGTGCGCTTGGCAAGGTCGGAGGCGCTGTTGCTGATCTCGCCGGTGCCAGAGCCGATATTGGCGACGCTGAGGGTCATGGTGTTGATGGTTTCTTCAAGGCTTGCAAGCGCCGCATTGAAATCCTGCTTCAGCTTGCCGTATTCGCCGGGGAAGTCGTCGGTGATGCGGTGGCCGAGATTGCCGCGCGACAGCTCGGAAAGGCCCGCACCGACGATCGAGACGATACGACGCTGCAGCGACACCGATTCCTGGCGTTCCGATTCCGACCGGCCGCGCTCCGCCTCCGCCGCCTGCCGCTCTCTGGCAGCCTCGTCTTCGAGCCGCCTGGTATCGGCGAGCGCAAAGCGGAAGCCTTCAAGCGCCTTGGCGACCGAACCAACCTCGTCGCTCCGATCCTGAGCCGCGACCGGCTGCTCATAGTGGCCGTCGCTCAGCGCCTTGACGCTGGCGACGAGCCCGCCGAGCGGCCGCTGCACCAGCGAACGGACGGCGAAATAGAGCGCCAGCATGACCGCGCCGAGCACGATCAGGCCGTTGATGATCATCATGTAGGTCTGGTCTTTGACCGGGGCATTGATCGCGGTGTGCGGGACATCGACGAGGACGACCCAGGTGGCGTTGACGCCGGGAACGGCGAAGGGATAGACGACGCGATCGAAGGGATCGAGGCCGTCATAGGTCAGGTTCCTGACGAGGCCGGGCTCCTTGTTCGACAGCGCCGCCTTGACGACGTCGGCGCCTTGGCCGTCATATTGCTTGGTCATCAGGTCAGGGATCGGCGCGACGATCCAGTTGCCGGCCTGCGACAGCAGCGTCACGCGGCCGGAGCCGAAAGGATGCAGCGCCTGCAGCTTGTCGGTGAGCGACTTCAGCGAAATGTCGACGCCGGCGAGACCGATCATCTTGCCGCCCGCCGTGACGGGATAGGCGATCGAGGTCAAGAGCGTCGGGACATCGGTTCCCTCGGCAAGGTACGGCGTGGTGATCGCGCCCTTGCCGCTGTCGGCGGCGAGCTTCCACCATTCGGCGGTATAATCATTGTCGAAGGTCGAGTACTGGACGCCGCCATCCTTGGTCTTCGACCAGTAGGGCGTGAAGGCGCCGTTCTTGTTCGTGCCTTCGTCATTATTGTTGGCGATCTCGGTGGTCTTGCCGTCGAGCGCGCCAAGCTGCTCGCAGAACCAGCTGCCGAAGGCGAAGGCGTTTTGCTCGAGATTGGCTTTCAGCACATTGATCATGCCCTTGCGGTCGAGCGATTTGCCCTCATGGCCGCGGCCGATCACGCCCGACATGGTGCGTGCGGCACTGGCGAGTTCGCCAACATTGGCGGCGATTTCATTGGCGATCGATTTTGCCTCGAGATTGGCCTGATCCATCGTCAGCGTCTGGACGCGATCGCGCGTCTGGCCGATGAGGAAAAAGTTCGAGACGATGAGAACAAGCGCGATGGCGATGCCGGTGATGACGAGAAGTTTCGCCGCAAGCGATTTCATGCGAAAAATAAACATGGGGTCCTCGGGCAAGGATACGCCGAACGGGCATTCTCCGGCGCAGGAGCGAAGGCATCGCCCCGTCATGGAGCAGCCGCCTGCAGCGGCGCGCGTCTTTCAAGACGCCACGGGACGCTGCAGCACTTTGAATTGGCGGCCGGCTGCAAGAACGAAGGGCGCCGGCGACCACGAGGAAGATCGCCGGAAATACCTTAAATTTGAATGAAACTCGAATGGTCAAGACAAGGAAAACCGCAGAAATCCCCTCAAAACTAAAGGGTTTATTCGGCGGCTTCGCAAAGAGACAGAATCTACATTCTGTCCGCGACGTCCTGGCTTAACGGGATCGAAGGCTGCGCCCCCGCCTTGAGGCATGCGAGCGAGCCGGCGACGGCCGCGCGACGCAGCGCCGAGGCAAAATCGAGGCCTTCGTCGAGGCTGGCGGTAAAGTAACCGCAGAAGGTATCGCCCGCACCGACAGTATCGACAGGTTCGATTTTCAGGCCTTGCGCCCGGGAAATGACGCCGTCGCGGATGGCGATGACACCATCGCCGCCGAGCGTGACGATCAGCGTCTGGCCGGTCTCCTGATGCAGGCGGTGAAGGGCCGCCTCGCGCGCTTCGGCGTCCATGCCATCCTGCCCGGCGAGCCGCTCGAACTCGGTCTCATTGGCAATGACGATATCGGCCAGGCGCCCGAGACGCCGCGCATCGGGAGTAAGCGGCGCCAGGTTGAGGATGCTGGTGACGCCCCTGACGCGGGCAGCCGAGAGCGCGCGCTCGACGGCGTCAACAGGCACTTCGAGCTGCAGCATCAGAATGTCGCCTTCACTCATCTTGCCGACCGCCGTCTCGGCATCGGCAGCCGTCACCAGGCCGTTGGCGCCGGGCACCACGGCGATCATGTTCTCGCCATCGCCGCCGACCAGGATCAGCGCCGTGCCGGTGGGACCGTCGACATGTTTGACGAGGGAGAGGTCGGTTCCGGCATCATCGAGCAGGGCGAGCGCATCGGCGGCAAAACCATCCTTGCCGACGGCGCCGGCCATATGCACATAGCGGCCAGCGCGGCGGGCTGCCAGCGCCTGATTGGCGCCCTTGCCGCCGGCGGCCGTGGTGAAGCCATTGCCGGCCACCGTCTCGCCGGGCTTCGGCAGGCGGTCCGTCGTGGCGATGAGATCCATGTTGATGGACCCGAAAACTGTGATCATGAGGATGTCCCGTCCTTTGGAACATGCGGGCGACGGCATGCTCCAACTCTTATCTGAAATGCGGGGCAGACACTGCCCGAAGCGGTCACTCCTCGTCAACCACCCGAAGCTTGAGAAGACCGGTGCGGCTTTCCACCGATTTGGCCGGGGTCTCCTCGTCACGGGCGGGCCTCACATCGCCGCCGGCCTCGAATTCCAGCGCTTCGATCTTGGCGCCGCGCCTAGTGAGCTTGTCGGCCGATGTGACGACCATGTCGATATCCTTCTGCGCCATGGCGAAATGGCCCTGCAGCTTGCGCACCCGCTCGTCGAGACGGCCGAGATCGTCCATCAGCAGCGCCACCTCGCCCTGGATCACATGCGCCTGCGCCCGCATGCGCTGGTCCTTCAGCACGGCCTGGATGACCTGGATCGACAGCATCAGCAGCGACGGCGAGACGATGACGATGCGCGCCCGGTGCGCCTTCTGCACCACCGGCTCGAAATTTTCGTGGAGCTCGGCAAAGATCGATTCGGACGGCACGAAGAGAAAGGCGGTATCCTGGGTTTCACCCTGGATCAGATATTTCTCGGCAATATCGCGGATATGGATCTCCATGTCGCGGCGGAACTGCTGGCCGGCGAGCTTGGCGGCCTCGGGGCTGCCGGCGTCGCGGATGGCGTTCCAGGCTTCGAGCGGGAATTTCGCGTCGATGACGAGCGGCGGCGCGCCGTTCGGCATACGGATCGTGCAGTCCGGCCGCGAGCCGTTCGACAGCGTCTGCTGGAAGGCGTAGGCGCCCATCGGCAGGCCGTCGGCGACGATCGTCTCCATCCGCGACTGGCCGAAGGCGCCGCGCGTCTGCTTGTTGGAAAGTATCGCCTGCAGCCCGACCACGTCCTTGGCGAGCGTCTGGATATTGTTCTGCGCCGCGTCGATCACCGCCAGCCGCTCCTGCAGCCGCTGCAGGTTTTCATGCGTCGATTTGGTCTGTTCGGTGATCGTCGAGCTCATGCGCTGCGACATGCCGTCGAGTCGTTGGTTGATCGCCTGATTGAGTTCGCTCTGCCGCGCGCCGAAGACCTCGGCCATCGCCGTGATCCGGCCCTGCATCTCCGCCTGGATCTTCAGAAGCTCGGCCATGCGCATCGCACTTTCCCTGGCGCGCAGATCCGCCTCCTCCGCCTGTTCGCGGCGAAGGCCGGCCGCACGCAGGAAAAGCACGATCACCAGCAGGATGAGGGCTGCAAGAACGCCGCCGGCCAGCGCCAGCATGGCCGGGCTGATCGAGGCGACGGAAGCTGAAAGCGATTCGGAAGCGACGGTCATGGCGCAACCATAACAGAAGATGCGGCAATATATAGATCAAAACGTGAACGAAGTCGGCAATCCTCAATATCCTGCGATGCCCGCCGGGCCTTGCTGGTCAACGCAGAAAATCGCAGCCGGATTAACGATTGCTCAACCATATTCGCCAAAATCTGTGGCGCAGAATTCCCTCCCGCGCCGTTGCGCCAAAGACAGAGATCTCAATGACATCCCAGCAGACCGACAGTGCGCTGAAACAGCGTCTCGATTTCATCGAACTGGATGAGGCGGCGCGCAAGTCGATGCGGGACCTTCGCCCGGTTATATCAGAGCTGGTCGGCGGCGCCCTCGATAAATTCTACGCCAAGATTGCCAGGACTCCCGCTGTCTCGAGCTTTTTCACGGACAAGAGTCAGGTCGCTCATGCCAAGAAGCGGCAGCAGGATCATTGGGCCAATCTTGCAGGTGGTAGCTTCGACGAAAGCTATGTCGATGGCGTAACGGCGGTCGGCCGCACCCATGCCCGCATCGGGCTGGAGCCGCGCTGGTATATCGGCGGCTATGCCCTCGTCATGTCCGAGCTCGTCAAGGGTATTATGGAGAAGCAGTGGCCTTCGGTCTTCGCGCGCCAGCAGGGCAGGCAACTGGCCGAGAAGCTGTCCGCCGTCATCAAATCAGCCATGCTCGACATGGATTATTCCATCTCGGTCTATCTCGAGACGCTGGAAGCCAAGCGCCGTGCGCTGGAAGAGGAGCGCGCCAAGGCGCAATCCGACCAGGCCATCGCGCTGGAGCAGCTGCGCCGCGGCCTGGAAGCACTGTCGAATGGCGACCTCGAAGCCACTCTGCCCTCCGATCTACCGGGTGATTTCAGGCAGATGGCCGAGGATTACAACCGCGCCGTCAGCGCCCTTCGCCAATCCTTCGCATCCGTGCGCGACACGTCGGGCCAGATCATGAGCGGCGCCGACGTCATTTCCAACGCGACCAACGACCTGGCGCTGCGCACCGCACAGCAGGCGGCCGGCGTCGAGGAGAGCTCGGCGGCCCTGCAGCAGCTTTCCGTCAGCGTCGGTCAGACCGCCGCCAACGCCGAAAAGGCGTCCGACGCCGTGCGTGAGACGCAGCAGAAGGCGAAGAATTCCGGTGAACTCGTCACCAGCGCCGTCTCGGCGATGGCCGGCATCGAAAAATCCTCGACCGAAATTTCCAAGATCATCGGCGTCATCGACGAGATCGCCTTCCAGACCAATCTCTTGGCGCTGAACGCCGGCGTCGAAGCGGCGCGTGCCGGCGATGCCGGCAAGGGCTTTGCCGTCGTCGCCCAGGAAGTCCGCCAGCTCGCCCAGCGCACGGCCGAAGCCGCCAAAGAGATCAAGAACCTGATCTCGCAGAGCTCGACCCAGGTCAACGAGGGTGTGGGCATCGTCTCCAGCACCGGCGAGGCGCTGAACGACATGATCAGCCGCATCGATATCATCAACCGCTTCGTCGCCGATATCGCCGCTGCCGCCCGCGACCAGGCCACCGGCGTCAATGAGGTCAGCGTCGCGATCCGCAGCATGGGCGAAATCACCCAGCAGAATTCCGGCATGGTCGAACACACCTCGGCGGAAACCCGCCGCCTCACCGATGAGGTGGAGAAGCTGATCGAGCTGCTGCGGCGCTTCCGCGCCCGGCCGGAGGGCCGTCCCGTCGCCGCCACCCGCCGGGCGGCGTGAGGCAAATATGGCAAAATTCCGGGCGGGGATGCAAAAAAGCGTCTTCCCCGCCTGCCGGATAATTCCATAGTGGGAAAAGATGGGTTATGGGAACGCCCATGACCATCAAGCCACTCATCATTCTTCCCGATCCCCTTCTCCGCCAGCTGTCCAAGCCGATCGAGCGGGTCGACGCCGAGCTGCAGCGTCTGGCCGACGACATGCTGGAAACCATGTATGATGCGCCGGGCATCGGCCTTGCCGCCATCCAGATCGGCGTGCCGCGCCGCATGCTGGTCATCGACGTGTCGCGCGAAGGCGAAGAAAAGCAGCCGCAGGTCTTCATCAATCCGGAGATCGTCAAATCCTCCGACGAACGCTCGGTCTATGAGGAAGGCTGCCTGTCGATTCCGGATTATTATGCCGAGGTCGAGCGCCCGGCGGTCGTCTCGGTCAAATATCTCGACCGCAACGGCAAGGAACAGACGGTGGAAGCCGACGGCCTGCTCGCCACCTGCCTGCAGCACGAGATCGATCATCTGAACGGCGTGCTGTTCATCGATCATATCTCGCGGTTGAAGCGCGAGATGGTGATCAAGAAGTTCACCAAGGCGGCGAAGTCCAAGGCACTCTGACGAGCGTTGAAATGCGGCCGGCGAGGCACTATGATATCACCGATATCATGATGGAGGTGCCGAATGGGTGACCTGCTTATTCGCGATGTTCCTGACGCAATGAAGCGGCAACTTCAGGAAAGCGCGCAGCGCAATGGCCGCAGCCTTTCGGAAGAGGCGATCGAAATCATCCGCCGGCAGATTGCGGTACGGCATTCGGGGGCTTCCGCCGGACAGCGCCTGCGCTCGCTGATGAGCGATGAAAGATTTACCGATGAGGAGGTGGAATCCATCGCCGCATCCCGCCACGAACGCGACCGCGAACCACCGCGCTTCGACCCATGATCGTCCTCGATACGAACGTGATTTCCGAGTTGCTGGGGAGGACCCACAGCGAGCGGATATTGAATTGGCTTGATGGCTACGACGTGGAGATGCTTTTCCTGACGACGATCGCCGTCGCCGAAATGCGCTATGGTCTTGAACTTCTCGACGATGGCAGGCGAAAGGCAACATTGATATCCGACTTCACCCGGATCGAGTCGGAATTTGCCGGCCGCATCCTCGGTTTTTCACTGAGTGCGGCCAATCGCTACGGCCTTCTGGCGGCGCAGCGCAGAAAGATGGGGCGGCCGATGGAAACGAAGGATGCGATGATTGCCGCCATCTGCCTGGCAAACGGCGCGACGCTCGCCACCCGCAACCCCCGAGTTTTCGAAGGGCTTGATCTCAAGCTCGTAAACCCGTTTGAAGACGGCTGATCCTCAATTGGCGAGATAGAATGTCTCTTAGCATCATTTTCATGGGAACCCCGGAGTTCTCGGTTCCGACCCTGCGCCTGCTCGTCGACGCCGGCCACAGGATCGTCGCCGTCTACACGCAGCCGCCGCGGCCGGGCGGCCGGCGCGGGCTCGATCTGCAGAAATCGCCGGTGCATCAGGCGGCCGAACTGCTTGGTCTGCCGGTGTTCACGCCGGTCAATTTCAAGGATGCGGAGGAGCGCGAGAGGTTTGCCGCGTTCAAGGCCGATGTCGCCGTCGTAGTCGCCTACGGGCTGCTGCTGCCGGAGGCGATTTTGAACGGCACCCGCGACGGCTGCTACAACGGCCACGCCTCGCTGCTGCCGCGCTGGCGGGGTGCTGCACCGATCCAGCGGGCGATCATGGCCGGCGACGATAAGACCGGCATGATGGTGATGAAGATGGACAAGGGTCTCGATACCGGCGCCGTCGCGCTCAGCCGCGAAGTCGAGATCGGCCCGAACATGACGGCGGGCGAATTGCACGACCGGCTGATGCAGGTCGGCGCCAAGGCGATGGCGGAAGCCATGGTGAAGCTGGAAATGAACGACCTGCCGCTGACACCGCAGCGGCAAGATGGCGTGCTTTATGCCGCCAAGATCGACAAGGCCGAGACGCGCATCGACTTCGCCAGACCGGCGCGGGATGTGCACAACCATATCCGCGGCCTGGCACCGTTTCCGGGCGCCTGGTTCGAGCTGGAGATCGGCGGTAAGCCGGAACGGGTGAAGGTGCTGGGGTCAGAGCTGGCCGAGGGGCAGGGCGTTGCCGGACAGTTGCTGACCGACGATCTCGTCGTCGCCTGTGCTTCCGGCGCCGTGCGGTTGACACGGCTGCAGAAGGCAGGCGGCAAGCCGCTTGCCGCATCCGATTTCCTCCGGGGCACGCCGCTGGCGGCCGGCACGAGGCTTTCCTGATGCCGCGCTACCGCATGACCGTCGAATATGATGGCGGCCCCTATGTCGGCTGGCAGCGGCAGGAGAACGGTCCGTCGGTGCAGGGGGCGATCGAAGCCGCGGTGCTGTCGCTGACCGGCGAGACCGTTTCGGTCCGCGGCGCCGGCCGCACCGATTCCGGCGTCCACGCCATGGGACAGGTGATTCACGCCGACCTTTCGAAGCAATGGTCGCCCTACCAGCTGCAGAACGCCATGAATGCGCATCTGAGGCTGGCCGGCGAGCGCGTCTCCATTCTCGACGTCGAGGCGGTTCCCGAATTCTTCGACGCCCGCTTCTCGGCTTTGCGCCGCCATTATCTCTACCGGATCGTCAGCCGCCGGGCGCCGCTGGCGCTCGAAGCCGGCAAGGCCTGGTGGGTGCCGAAGACACTCGACCACGAGGTCATGCATGCCGCCGCCCAGCGGCTGGTCGGCCGGCATGATTTCTCCACCTTCCGCTCCGCCCATTGCCAGGCGAACAGCCCGGTGCGCACGCTCGACCGGCTCGATGTGACGCGCAGCGGTGCGCTGATCGAGATCCGTGCCACGGCGCAGAGCTTCCTCCACAACCAGATCCGTTCCTTCGCGGGGACGCTGAAGCTCGCCGGCGAGGGCAAATGGACGCCCGACGATGTCGAGGCGGCACTCGAAGCCCGCGACCGCAAGGCTTGCGGCCCGGTGGCGCCGCCCGACGGGCTCTATTTCCTGCAGGTGGATTATCCCGAGGTGATCACCGATCGCCGGAGGCCCGCCGATGAAAGCGACGACGATCTCTCATGACCTCCACGGTGGATGTCCTGCGATAACGTCGCTCAGGCGGGATAGATGCCGAGGAAGTGCTGCAGATATTCCGACAGGATCATCGACGGCACCAGCAGCACCAGCGTCAGCGCGCCGACCATCAGCGCGTGATCGTGGCAGATCATCCTGAGGATGCGCGCCAGCACAAAGACCTGCGCCAGCATGAAGGCGAGCAGCAGCAACGAGACGAGGCCGACGGCGCCCGGCAGGAAGAACACCAGCGCCAGCAGCAGGCCGTTGATATAGGAGAGCGGCACGCCGAGCCAGTTGACGCTGACGACGACCGGGGCGAAGCGTTCGCCCATGCGGAAGGCAAGCAGCAGCAGTCCCGCAAAGACCAGCGGCACGATCCAGTTGGCGATTTCGACGAGGCCGAGCCTGATAAAGAAGGCAAAGGTGACATCGGCTTCCGGCGGCATCGAGCGCAGGAAGGCCTGTCGCCACCAGAGCCAGGAAATGCCCATCGGCGGCAGGCACCAGACCATCGCCCAGAACGAGCGGTTGACGCCGCGCTCCGACAGATCGAGGAAGCGGAAGCCGCGCGGATCCATCCGGATCAGCAGCCAGAGGCCGGCCAGATAATATTGGACTTCCCTAAGACCCGGCATGCGCGAACCAGCGGTCGATGAAGGTCTCGTAGATCGCCGTCAGCGTCTCCAGATCGGCAACGGCGACGCGCTCGTCGACCATGTGCATCGTCTGACCGACCAGGCCGAACTCGACGACCGGGCAATAATCCTTGATGAAGCGCGCATCCGACGTGCCGCCGGTGGTCGAAAGCACCGGCGAGCGGCCGGCCCCGCTTTCGATGGCCGAAGACAGCGAGGCGATCAAAGCATTGTTGCGCGTCAGGAAGACGTGGCTCGGCCGGTCGGCCCAGACGATATCGTATTTCACCGGCTCCCGGCCCGGACGCAGCTGGCCGTTGCCGGCGGCCGCATCGAGCCGCCGCAGAATTTCCGCACGCAGCGTGTCGACGGTCCAGCTGTCGTTGAAGCGAATGTTGAAGCTTGCCGATGCCTTTGCCGGAATGACGTTGGTGGCTGGATTGCCGACGTCGACCGTCGTCACCTCGAGGTTCGACGGCTGGAAATCGTCGGTGCCGCCGTCGAAGGGCGGATCCATCAGCGCCTGCGTCAGCTGGACGATGCCGCGCACAGGATTGTCGGCAAGGTGCGGATAGGCCGCGTGACCCTGCACGCCGTGCACGGTGATCCGGCCGGACAGCGAGCCGCGCCGGCCGATCTTGATCATGTCGCCGAGCCTGTCGGGATTTGTCGGTTCACCGACCAGGCAGGCGTCCCAGCGCTCGCCGCGTTCCGTGGCCCATTGCAGCAGCTTGACGGTGCCGTTGATCGCCGGGCCTTCTTCGTCGCCGGTGATCAGCAGGGAAATCGAGCCCGCCGGCGGGCCGTTCTTCTCGATATGGCGGGCGACGGCGGCGACGAAACAGGCAATGCCGCCCTTCATGTCGACGGCGCCGCGGCCGAAGAGCTCGCCCTTTGCTATCTCGGCGGCAAAAGGCGGATGTGTCCAGGCGGCTTCGTCGCCGACCGGCACCACATCCGTATGGCCGGCAAACATCAGGTGCGGGCCGTCGCGGCCGAGGCGGGCATAGAGGTTCTCGATGTCGGCTGTGCCCTCTTCGCGTGCCGTCACCTTGTCGACCGTGAAGCCGAGCGGCGTGAGCATGGCGTCGAGCGCCGTGAGCGCGCCGCCTTCGGCGGGCGTCACGGACGGGCAGCGAATCAATGTCTGGAGATTGGCGACGGGGTCGGTAGCGGTCATGGCGGTCGAACTATCCGGCGGGAATGGCAAAGACATGGCGAGGCGGGGCCGCCTCGCCGTAAAAAGACGCCGTCTGTTTACCGGATCAATGTCCCGGTGTCATCAATCTCTGAGCAGCTCGTTGATGCCGGTCTTGGAGCGGGTCTGTTCGTCGACCCGCTTGACGATGACGGCGCAATAGAGATGCGGTGCCGGCAGGCCATTTGCCATCGTCGCGTTGGCCGAGGCCATCGAACCGGCGACGACGACGGAATAGGGCGGCACTTCGCCGTACATGACCTCGCCGGTGGCGCGGTCGACGATCTTGGTCGACTTGCCGATATAAACGCCCATGCCGAGCACGGAACCTTCACGGATGATGCAGCCCTCGACCACTTCGGAGCGGGCGCCGATGAAGCAATTGTCCTCGATGATCGTCGGGCCGGCCTGCATCGGCTCCAGCACGCCGCCGATGCCGACGCCGCCGGAGAGATGCACATGTTTGCCGATCTGTGCGCAGGAACCGACCGTCGCCCAGGTATCGACCATTGTGCCTTCGCCGACATAGGCGCCGAGATTGACGAAGGATGGCATCAGGATGGCATTCGCAGCGATATAGGCCGAGCGGCGCACGACGCAGTTGGGAACGGCGCGGAAGCCGGCGGCGCGGAATTGATTCTCGCCCCAGTTCTCGAACTTCGAGGGAACCTTGTCCCACCAGGTGGAATTGCCCGAGCCGCCCTTGACCACCTCCATGTCATTGAGGCGGAAGGACAGCAGCACCGCCTTCTTCAGCCATTGATTGACCGTCCAGACGCCGTCGGCACCGCGTTCGGCGACACGTGCCTTGCCTTCATCGAGCAGGTTGAGCGCTGCTTCGACCGCATCGCGAACCTCGCCTTTCGTCGACATGTTCACATTATCACGATTGTCGAAGGCGGCTTCGATGGTCTTTTCGAGGGATGCGAGGTCGGTGGCGCTCATGGGAATTCCTTAAACTTCGATCTTTATCGTGGAGACGGCGCAGTCTCCGGAATTGCGGTTGGCGGGATTGCGTCCTGCTCTACAGCATGCGCCCGTGGAATGGAATTATTTTTCGGGCAGGATCGATCTGGTTTCAAGGCGTTATCGCGACATATCCGGCACTAAGGCCGGCAGTACTGAAAGGCATTTCGACATGGCGAAGGGACGAAACGGCGGTTCGAGGCGCAAGGATGGCGTATGGGATCCGCTGAAAAGCAGTTCGACCGACAGGCAGCGGGCTCAGGCCGTGCCGAAGACGCCCCAGACGACGTCGCCGGCCTATCGCCTTGCCTATGTCGACGAGGATTTCCTCTGCCGCGAGGAATTGCGGCCAATCCGCCTTCAGCTGGAACTCTTGAAGACCGAGATGATGCTGACGGAGCGTGGCATCCGCTCGACCGTCGTCATGTTCGGCGGCGCCCGCATTCCCGCCCCCGGCCAGAGCGCCTGGGCGGCGCGCAACGACATCCAGCGCGCCAATCTGGAAGCGGCGTCCGTCTATTATGACGAGGCGCGGAAATTCGCCCGGCTCTGCTCGAAATATTCGGCGAGCTTCGATTTCCAGGAATATGTCATTGTCACCGGCGGCGGTCCCGGCGTGATGGAGGCGGGCAATCGCGGCGCGGCCGACGAGGGCGCCCCCTCGATCGGCCTCAACATCGTGCTGCCGCACGAGCAGGCGCCGAACGCCTATGTGACGCCGGAGCTCAGCTTCAACTTCCACTATTTCGCCATTCGCAAGATGCATTTCATGGTGCGCGCCAAGGCAATCGCGGTCTTTCCCGGCGGTTTCGGCACGCTCGACGAATTCTTCGAATGCCTGACGCTGATCCAGACCGGGCGCATGGAGCGCCTGCCGCTGATCCTGTTCGGCGAGGCCTTCTGGCGGCGCATCATCAATTTCGAGGCATTGGCCGAATTCGGCACGATCGCGCCCGATGACGTCAAGCTGATCAGCTTTGTCGACACCGCCGACGCCGCCTGGAAGATCGTCCAGGATTTCTACGAGCACTAAGCAGAGGACCACGCGTCGTAACTATGGTCTTTCCCCGCCGGAGCGGGGAAAGAGGGCAATGGTTCGGCGAGCCTTACAGGAGCGGCCGGTCCGGCATGTCGTCGATCGAGATGACGCCGTCCTTGTTGCGGTCCATGCGGGTGAACAGCTTGTCAAAGGCGGCGACCGCTTCCTGTTTGGAGATCTGGCCGTTCTCATCGGTGTCGACCCGGCGCATCATCATCGAGGCGCGCATGAAGCTGCCGCCATGGCGCATCCAGTGATGGCCGTCATGCTCGTCGCGGGCCGCCCGCCCAGCCTCGTCGTCCGGCATGTCGGGCGCTGCGTTCGCGTCCTTGTCGTCGCCAGCTTCCTGCTTGTGCTGATCTTTCATCGCCTGCAGCTGCGTCTGCCGGTACTGGCGGATTTCCCCTGGAGTCAGCGAGCCGTCCTTGTTGGTGTCGATCGCGGCGAAGACCTTGTCGAGGCCGCTGGTCGCTTCCTCCTTGGAGACCTTTCCGTCCTTATTCGCGTCGAACTCCTTGAGCATGCGGACATAGGTGATTTCCAGGAAGGCGTCGCGGCCCGGACCGTCCATGCCGGCATGATGCGGACGCGGCCCGTTGCCGGGTGCGGCAAAGCTTGTTCCGGCGGCTGCGCCGAAAACGAGGACGGAGGAGAGCGCTGCCAGTATCAGCTTGTTGCGGTACATCGTGTTTCCCTTTCGTAAGGCGTCCCTTGACGAAAGAGGCTATGGCAGCGGGCTGAAAAGACCCAGTTAAACATCGGTAAGCTGGGTGAAACTTTGGTAAGGTGACCGGTAGAGCTCTAGCCGCCGGATCCGGTCACCTTGCCGAGAAATGCAACGAGATCGTCGGTGACGAAATCGATGTGATCCTCCTCGCCGCTGGTCTTTTCCCACCACTCGACGACCGTCTCTTCCAGATTGCGCGGCACGAGCAGAACGGTCTGCATGCCGAGCGCTTTCGGCACCGTCAGATTGCGCGGCAGATCCTCGAACATCGCCGCCTTGCCGGTGTCGACGCGTTTCAGCGCCGCAAACTTGTCATAGGTCGCCTGCGCCGGTTTCGGCACGTAATCGGCGGCGACAATGTCGAAGATATCGTCGAAATGCTCGAGAATGCCGAGCGCTCCTGCGGTCATCTCCGCATGTTTGACGCTGCCGTTGGTGAAGATGAATTTACGCCCCGGCAGCGCCTTGATCGCCTGCCCGAGTTCCGGCTGCGGCATCAGCGCCGAATAGTCGATGGCATGCGCCTTTTCGAGAAAGTCGTTCGGATCGATGCCGTGATGGATCATCAGACCCTGCAGCGTCGTCCCGTGCTCGAGATAATATTGCTTCTGCAGCTTGCGCGCCTCTTCCCGCTCCATCTGTAAGAGTGCGGCGACATAGGAAGTCATGTTCCGGTCGATCTGCGCGAAGAGATTGACATGATGCGGATAGAGCGTGTTGTCGAGGTCGAAAACCCAGTCGGTAACGTGGTCGAAATCGGCTTTTTCGGGGGTGCGGTCGATCTTTGTCATGCGGTCTTATGGCATGGCTGCCGTGGGAAACCAAAGGCTTTTGCTCAAGTGTCCGGTTTCCCGCCGCCTTCTTAAAAATGCCGCCAGATTTTCACAACTTTAAAGAGATTCTGGCGGAATATCGCCATGGATCGCTGGTGACTTTCTGCCTGCGTCAGACAGGGGGACCCGCAAGGGTGAAGTCGCATGAAGATCGTTCTGATCAATCCGCCGCATACCGCGATCGGCAGCCGTATTCCCGATGATCACCTTCCACCGCTCGGCCTTCTCTCTGTCGCAGGCCCGCTGATCGATGGCGGTCACGATGTCAGCCTCATCGATGCAGAGTTCGGACCGATGACGATTGTGGACATCGTCAACCGGATCACGGCCAACGGCCCGGATCTGGTGCTGATCGGCCATTCCGGCTCGACGTCGGCCCATCCGACTGCCCGCGCGATCGCAGAAGCGGTCAAGCGCAGCGATCCCGCGATCCGCATCGTCTATGGCGGTGTCTTCCCCACCTACCATTGGCGGGAGGTGCTGGCCGAGACCGAGGCATTCGACATTCTCGTGCGCGGGGAGGGCGAGGAAACGATGCGGCGCCTCGCCGAGGCGCTCGCCGCCAATCGCCCGCTTGATGCCGTTGCCGGCATCGCCTATCGCGATGGCGACGGCGAAATCCAAGCAACCCGGCCGGCGCAGGCGATCGCCGATCTCGATGGCTATCGCATCGGCTGGGAACTGATCGACCATGCCCGCTACAGCTATTGGGGTGGCAAGCGGGCGGTCGTGATGCAGTTCTCCCGCGGCTGTCCGCATCTTTGCAATTATTGCGGCCAGCGCGGCTTCTGGACCCGCTGGCGTCACCGCTCGCCGGAGCTGTTTGCCCGCGAGATCGCCAGGCTCTATCGCGAACAGGGTGTCGAGCTCATCAATCTTGCCGACGAGAACCCGACCTCGTCGCGCAAGGCCTGGCTGGCATTCCTCGAAGCGATGATTGCCGAGAACGTGCCGGTGCAGATCGTCGGCTCGACGCGCGCGGATGATATCGTCCGCGACGCCGATATCCTGCACCTCTATCGCAAGGCCGGCGTCGTGCGCTGGCTGCTCGGTATGGAAAACACCGATGAGGCAACCCTGGCGCTGATCAAGAAGGGCGGAGCCAAAACGACCGACAGGGAGGCAATCCGGCTCCTGCGCCAGCACGATATCCTCTCGATGGCGACCTGGGTCGTCGGCTTCGAAGAGGAGAAGCTCAGCGACCTCTGGCGCGGCTTCCGGCAATTGCTCTCCTACGATCCCGATCAGATCCAGGCGCTTTACGTCACCCCGCATCGCTGGACATCCTTCTTCCGTATCGCCCGCGACAGGCAGGTGATCGAGACCGATATCCGCAAATGGGATTACAAGCATCAAGTCTTGAAGATGCGGTACCTCCATCCGTTGGCGCTGGTCGCCTGCGTCAAGCTCATCGAGGTGGCGGTCCAGGCGCGGCCGAAGGCGCTGATGCGCGTCCTCTTCCATCGCGACCGCGAGCAGCGTCATTCGATGCGCTGGTACACTGAGATGGGCCGCCGCGTCTGGTTTCATGAGGTTTTCGAATTTCTTTTCCGCCGCCGCCACCTGAAGAATGGCCCAACGCTCGAGAATTTCTGGGGCGCGCCACAGGATGCCGAGGAGGAGTCGATGCTGCGCCCGCAACGGCATCTAAAGAGCCTCGACGCGGCGGAATAAAATAGACGCCTGATTTTCGGCGGACGCAGCCGGCGCGGGGTGCTAGAAAACGGAAATGCTGTTCGAACGCCCCGATGACGATACGCTCTATGACGCCCTGATCGCGCGCAGCGCCGATTATGAGGGCCAGGCCTATGTCTGCGTCAAGACGACCGGCGTCTTCTGCCGGCTGACCTGTCCGGCGCGCAAGCCGAAGCGGGAAAACACCCTGTTCTTCGAGACGATCGCCGCCTGCATGCATTCCGGTTTTCGTCCCTGCCGGCGCTGCAGGCCACTGGAACAGCCGGGCCGGGAGCCGATCGTCGACGCCTTGCTCGCCCGGCTCGAGGAGGAGCCGGAGGTCCGCTGGAGCGAAGACGAGCTCGTTCGCCGCGGCCATGATCCCTCGACCGTGCGCCGCGCTTTCAAGCGGGCGCTCGGCATGACCTTCCACGATATCGTCCGTTACATCAGGCTCGGCGAAGCGGCCAGGCAACTCGCTGCCGGGGCGCGTGTCATCGATGCGCAGATCGACGCCGGCTACGAATCGCCAAGTGGCTTTCGCGCGGCTTTCCAGCGGCTCGTCGGCAAGGCGCCGGCGCTTTCGCAGAACCGCGAACTGCTCTTTGCCGATTGGTTCGACACCCCGCTCGGGCCGATGATCGCGGTTGCCGACAAGACGCATCTGCATCTTCTCGAATTTCACGATCGCAAGGCCCTGCCGGCAGAGCTCAAAGCACTGCAGAAACGTGTCCGCTCCTCGGTTGCGATCCGCCGCACCCCGGTCATCGATCAGATCGAGGCGGAGATCCGCGACTATTTCGAGGGCCGGCTCGGCGTCTTCCGGACGCCGTTGGCGCTCGGCGGCACGCCCTTCGAAAAACATGTCTGGGCAAAGCTGATGGAAATCCCCGTCGGTCAGACGCGGGCCTATGGCGATCTAGCCAGGGAGATGGAACGGCCGGAGGTGGTGCGCGCCGTCGGCCGCGCCAATGGCGCCAACCAGCTGGCCATCATCGTGCCCTGTCATCGTGTCCTCGGCGCGGATGGGTCGCTGACCGGCTACGGTGGCGGCCTCTGGCGCAAGCAATGGCTGCTGCGCCATGAAGAGAAGATCAGCACAGAAACAAAGATGGAGGAGACAGCATGAACCAGACTGAAAAGGCCCGAGCATTCCACGCGCTTCATCAGAAGGGCAATCCGATCGTCCTTTACAATATCTGGGATGCCGGCACGGCGAAGGCGGTGGCGGAAGCCGGCGCCAAGGCGCTGGCGACAGGAAGCTGGTCGGTCGCCGCGGCCCACGGTTTTGCCGATGGCGAGAAGCTGCCGATGTCGGTGCTGGTGGAGACGGCGAAATCCATCGCCGACTTTGTCGACCTGCCGCTTTCGGTCGATTTCGAAGGCGCCTATTCGGCGGAGCCCGAGCGTGCGGCGGCCAACGTCGCCAGGCTGATCGAGTTCGGCGCCGTCGGCATCAATTTCGAAGATCGGGTCGTTGCCGGCGAGGGGCTCTATCCCATCGAAAGCCAGGCGGCCCGCATCCGCGCCATTCGCGCCATGGCCGATGGCAGGGACATGCCCTTCTTCATCAACGCCCGCACCGACCTCTTCCTGGCCGAGAGCGATCTTGCCAAACATGCCGGTCTGGTGGACGAGGCGATCGAGCGGGGCAGGGCCTATGCCGCCGCCGGCGGCAACGGCTTCTTCGTGCCCGGCCTGATTGATCCCGGTCTGATCGAAAAGATCTGCGCGGCATCGTCGCTGCCGGTCAATATCATGATGCGGGCAGGCGCCCCCGATGTGAAAACCCTGGCAAAGCTCGGCGTCGGCCGCATCAGCTATGGCCCGGGGCCTTACCGGTCGATGATGGAAAAACTGAAGCAGGAGGCGGCAGCGATTTATAGCCTGCTCTGACGCCGCTATGTCAGAGGGCCGCAGCCGGATGCAAGGCTGCGGCCCTTAGAATAGGATGATTTAAGGCCGGGGTCGGCCCTAAATCTGAATCCTGTTCTAAATTAGAGAGTTAGAGCATGATGTCGTGCGAAAACCGCTCACACTTTTCGGCATCATGCTCTAGATGACATCCTGCTCCGCTCAGGAGTGGAAACGCAGATTGCCCCGCGTCAGTTGGTCGATCGAAGTGCAGCCCATCAGCTTCATGTCGCGTTCGATCTCGGTGCGGATCGTCTCCAGCGCCCGTTCGACGCCGGGCTGTCCGGCGGCGGCAAGCGGGAAGAGATAGTAGCGGCCGAGCCCGACGGCCTTCGCCCCCAGCGACAAGGCTTTCAGAACATGTGTTCCCCGCTGCACGCCGCCATCCATCATCACGTCGATCCGGTCGCCGACCGCATCGACGATTTCGGCGAGCTGGTCGAAAGCGCTGCGCGAACCGTCGAGCTGGCGGCCGCCATGATTGGACAGCACGATGCCGGTGCAGCCGATGTCGACGGCGCGTTTGGCGTCCTCGACCGACATGATGCCCTTCAGGCAGAAATGGCCGCCCCAGGCGCGCACCATCTCCGCCACGTCGTCCCACGACATCGAGGGATCGAGCATTTCGGTGAAGTAACGGCTTATCGACAACGCCCCGCCATCCATCTTGACGTGATTTTCGAGCTGCGGCAGAGCGAAGCGCTCATGCGTCAGCCAGCCGATCGCCCAGGAGGGCTTGATCGCAAACTGCGTCACACCGGCGAGATTGAGCTTGAACGGAATGGCAAAACCGGTGCGCTTGTCGCGCTCGCGGTTGCCGCCGGTGATGCTGTCGACCGTCAGCATCATCGCCTGCACGCCGGCATTTTTCGCTCGCGCCATCATTTCGTGGTTCAGCCCGCGGTCCTTATGGAAATAGAACTGATAGACCTGAGGCCCGTCGCTGATCTGCCTGGCCTCCTCCAGGCTGATCGTGCCGAGTGAGGAGACGCCGAACATCGTGCCGTGTTTTGCCGCTGCCGCCGCGACCGCCCGTTCACCCTGGTGGTGAAACAGCCGCTGCAGCGCCGTCGGCGAGCAATAGACCGGCATGGCGAGCTTCTGCCCCATGACCGTCACCGACATGTCGACCTCGGCCACCCCGCGCAAAACATTGGGCACCAGATCGCAAGCCTCGAAGGCCGCGGTATTGCGCCGATAGGTCACCTCATCATCGGCGGCCCCGTCGATATAATCGAAGATCGGCCCGGGAAGCCGCCGTTTGGCCATGCGCCGGAAATCGTGAAAATTATAGCAGTCTGTAAGGCGCATCTGTTTGCTCGACCCGTTAAGTTCTCGGGGCGCAACCTAAAGCACGATTCGAAATCTTGCCAAGTCTAGATCGTGCGATTTGCGACCTGTCGGATGGATATTGCGGCTTGGTGGGTTTGCAGGAGGATAATGATCCGCGGCGTCCTCGACGCACCTCATCCATAGGCTGCCGTCTCTCTCCAGCCTGTGCCTCGGCGCGGCATCCTCCGACATCCCTCATCCTGAAGGTGCGTAGCCCGCAGGGCGAAGCCTCGAAGGACACGCCGCAGCATCGCTCCTTGCACGCATCGACCGCCAGCGCACCCGCCCCGCCCTTCGAGGCCCCTCCGGGGCACCTCAGGGTGAGGCTCTCTTGAATGCCGGCGATATATTCGATCAGGGAACGATCAGCGTGCCGATGCCGTGTTCGGTGAAGATCTCGAGCAGGACGGAATGGGCGGTCTTGCCGTTCAGGATGACGACGCCCTGGACGCCGGCCTTGATCGCGTCGATGCAGGTCTCGACTTTCGGGATCATGCCGCCGGAGATCGTGCCGTCGGCGATCAGGGCATGCGCTTCGGCGACGGAAAGCTCCTTGATGAGTTGGCCGTTCTTGTCGAGAACGCCGGGCACATCGGTCAGGAACAGCAGCCGGGTGGCGTTCAGCGCCCCGGCAATGGCGCCGGCGAAGGTGTCGGCGTTGATATTATAGGTCGCGCCGTCGCGGCCAGGGGCGACCGGGGCGATGACCGGGATCATTTCCGAGCGGGCAAGCAGATCGAGCAGCGTGCGGTCGACCTCGACCACCTCGCCGACGAAACCAAGGTCGAGCACGCGCTCGATGTTGGAATCTGGATCCTTGATGGTCTTGCGCGCCTTTTCGGCGAAGACCATGTTGCCGTCCTTGCCGCAAAGGCCGATCGCCCATTCGCCGGTCTGGTTGATCAGCGCGACGATCTCCTTGTTGATCGAGCCGGCAAGCACCATCTCGACGATCTCGACCGTCTTTTGGTCGGTGACACGCAGCCCGCCCTCGAATTTCGATTCGATGCCCATCTTGTTCAGCATGGCGCCGATCTGCGGGCCGCCGCCGTGAACGACGATCGGGTTGACGCCCGACTGCTTCAGAAGCGCGATATCGCTGGCAAAGGCCTTGCCGAGCTCGGGATTGCCCATGGCGTGACCGCCGTATTTCACCACGATCGTCTTGTTCTCATAACGCTGCATGAAGGGCAGCGCCTGGGCGAGAAGACGTGCCTGGATTTCGCTTTCGGACTCGTTCATGGGAACCCCGCAGGAATTGATCGCGGCCTTTTATCGCAAGTTTCTGACAGAGGGAATAATCCAGAACGCAATAGTTTTTCGTATGTGGCGCAAAGACCGGGCAATTCGGCCCGGCCGTCCCGCGCAAGCACAATATGAGGAACGGCATGCAAGGCGATGAGATCAAGCAGCTGATCGGCCGCGTCGCGCTCGGCGACCGCACGGCATTCGTTGCCCTCTACAACCAGACCGCACCGAAACTTTTAGCCATCTGCCTGCGTATCTTGAAGGACCGGGGGGAAGCCGAGGAAGCGCTGCAGGAGGTCTATATCAGCATCTGGCAGCGCGCCCGCAGCTTCCAGGCGGCCTCGGGCTCATCCTCGGCATGGCTTTCGGCAATTGCCCGCAACCGGTCGATCGATCTGCTGCGCGCGCGCAAGCCCGTCGCCGACGAACTCGACAGCGCTTACGATCTTGCCGATGCCGCGCCAGACCCGGAAAGGCAGACAGTGACGAAGGATGAAGGAAGGCGGATTGACACCTGCATGGAAGAGTTGGAAGCTGATCGTGCGGTCGCCGTGAAACGGGCTTATGTCGAAGGGCTGAGCTATCAGGAACTGGCCGATCAGTTTGGCGTTCCGCTGAACACGATGCGGACCTGGCTCAGGCGCAGCCTCTTGAAACTGAGAGAGTGCATGGAACGATGACATCGCCCGATAAAAGCAAGGGAGACCGCTCCCGAGACGAGGTTCTCGCCGGCGAATATGTTTTGGGCGTGCTGTCGCTGCAGGATCGCCGGGTGGTGGAAGAGCGCATGCGCCACGATCGCCCATTTGCGGCGATCGTCAGCCGCTGGGAAGCCAATCTCTCCGCCTTCAACGACGAATATGACGGTGTTGCGCCGAACCGGGAAACCTTCAAGCAGATCGAGTCCCGCCTGTTCGGTGACGCCGGCAAGCCCGCCTCCTTCTCGCAGGGACTGTGGAATTCGGCGGTCTTCTGGCGCTCGCTGGCCTTCGCCTGCATCGTCGTCGCCGTCAGCGCCGTCATCTTCGCCTCCGGCGTGGTGCCGCAGCCCGAGGGGCCGACACCGCTGGTGGCCGAGCTTTCGGGTGAAAACAACGCGATCAATCTCCGCGCCTCCTACGAGCTGCAAAGCGGCCGGCTGAAGATCGTGCCGGTCGCTGCCGGCAAGCCGGAGGAGAAATCGCTGGAGCTTTGGCTCGTGCCGGGCAGCGGCCTACCGAAGTCGCTCGGCGTCTTCCAGCCCGGCGAAAGCGGCGAGCTCGTCATTCCCGCCGAACTGCGCAGCCATGTCACGGATGGCGCAACCCTTGCTGTCAGCCTCGAACCCTTCGGCGGCTCGCCGACCGGACAGGCGACCGGCCCGATCGTCGCAAGCGGCACCGTGCGCCGGCCATAATCAGGCGCCGGCCGTAAATCATTTTCTCCTGTCTGAAACTCTTCGGCGCGAACCTCCGTAGTTCGACATATCCGGACGACGCTCAGGCATAAGGCCCCGCGGATGGTGTCCGGTGAGGAGAAAATCATGATCAAGTCCCTGTTGCGCGGTTTCGCGCTCGCCACCGTCCTGTCCGCTGCCGCCTTTGCCGCCGCCAAGAACCCGATCGTTGGCGGCGCCGCGATGTTCGACAGCAAGAACATCATCGAAAATGCCATGAATTCCAAGGATCACACGACGCTGGTTGCTGCCGTCAAGGCCGCCGGCCTGGTCGGCACACTCGAGGGCAAAGGCCCCTTCACCGTCTTTGCGCCGACCAACGAAGCTTTCGCGGCGCTGCCGAAAGGCACCGTCGAGACGCTGCTGAAGCCGGAAAACAAGGCGACGCTGACCAAGGTTCTGACCTGCCATGTCGTGGCTGCCGACGCGATGGCCAAGACCGTCGCCAAGATGATCAAGGCTGACGGCGGCGAACACGACATCAAGACCGTCGGCGGCTGCGTCATCAGAGCCCGGCAAGACATGGGCAAGATCACCCTGACCGACGAAAACGGCGATGTCGCACATGTGACGATCGCCGACGTCAAACAGTCGAACGGCGTCATCCACGTCGTCGACAAGGTGCTGCTGCCGAAAATGTAAGTGTGTGGCAGAGGGCGCGCTCTTCGGGCGCGCCCCAAACGACTGGGAGATGGCGCCAAGCGTCTGGCATTTCCGCGAATGGAGCGCCGGCGCCGCTGACATGGCTATTGAGCCGCTTCGATCCTTGGGAAAACGAGCGAGACACTCATGCCGGTGCCGGGGGAAGAGCTGACTTCGACCTCGGCGTGGGCGTTCTGCTTCAGGGACTGGATGATCATGGCGCTCAGTTTTCCGGGGTTCGGCCAAGGAACATTCTCAGGAAGGCCGACCCCATTATCGGCGACGGTGATCCTGCATCCGGTGTCGCTGACGACACAGCGCAGCGTGATCTCTCCGCCATCCCGCCCTACGAAGGCATGCTTGAATGTATTCGTCAGGAGCTCGTTGATAACGAGACCGGCAGGCATCGCCACGTTCACGGAAACCGGCCAGGTGTCCACCTTCATGTCGAGCCGGATGCCTTCCACAGCGTGGGCGGCCATGACCGAGGCGGCGATCTGGCTCACATAACTGCCGAGATCGATCGTCGCGCCTTTCTCTTCGTCCGACAGTGCACGGTAGAGCAGAGCCAAGGCTTCGATTCGCCCTGCAAGTCGTGCAAACCGTTCGCTCTCCTCGTTCTTTTGAGCATTACGCGCCTCCATTCGGATCAGCGCCGTTATCATCTGCAGATTGTTCTTCACGCGATGCTGTAGTTCTCGCAGAAGGACATCCTTCTCGGCCAGCAGCTCGCTGAAGCTCTGGCCACCCGTCACCTCATTGCGGGCAGCAAAGGCGACCAGACGGAAAAGCGGGACGTCATCATCGTTGACGATCGTGTTCGACCACACGTCGATAATCAAATTGCCTTCGGGTTCTGCCACGAGCGAGAAGGCGCCAATATATTCCTCCGCCGTGGTCACCGCGGCCGTAAGCGTTGCCTCGCTGGAGACTGCAGTGCAATTCACCTCGATGTCCGTCCAGCGTTTTCCCTCCACCTGTCCGGCGGTCAGCGCTGTCAGCCGTTCGAATTCGAGGTTTACGTAAACTAGCTTCTCAAAGGTGCCGAGCTCGGAGACCGCCACTGCAAACGGGACATGATCGAGAAAGTGTCGAAACCGGTCGTCGTCGAGGGCTTCGGCAAGATGGGGGAGGTTGCCGACGCCTTGTGGCGAAAGGACTTCGTCTTTGCTGTCAGTCATGGATGATTTCTCGCGGACGCCGCTGCTCTTCAACAGCATGAGATCAAGCGTTGCTCCAAAATCTGCGGTGGCACAAGCATAATCGAGGTCGCACGTCCAAGCAGCTGGCGTTCAAATGCGGCAACTGTCAGGCACTTCGACCCTCTAAGCTGCCGTGAAAGCGACGATCGACGTCACTGGCCGGCAGGCACTGTTGGCCGCAAGGTCATGCGTCTGGGTCAGTCGCGAGCTTACGCGCGGTCATAAGTGAACGAGGTCAGCAGCGTGGTGACAAAATTGCTGGCCCTTTCTTTGACCAGAACTTCCGTCCACTCATCCGTCCCGCGCAGCCGCAAATCCGTATAGATACTGTCCACTGCTGCTTCTTCTATGCGCTTGATATGGGACTTGAACGACGCCTCGCCGCCGCCACGATACATGTCTCGGATGACCATGCGCAAAATCTCCTGGATGGCGATTTGCCATGCTGTATTGATCGACTGAAGTTCCTTCGTATCCTCTGCCATTGCGGGTCCTTTGCTATGAGTGAACTGTCAGCACGGCTCTGCCCGTCCTGTTGCCGCCTCTTGAACCCGCGAATACTTCCTCTTGAAAGTTGCGTCGGTAGGGCGAGCGGTGCGGTGCGTGCGCGAGATCTATTCGGCGCAGCCCGGCCTGTCTCCGGGCAACCTGCCTGGCGGCCGATCTTTTGTCGGTGATCAGCAGGCTTTGGCGCGTTTCGCAAGGAGAGCAGACATTGCTGAGGCGCGATCGTCGCGTTGCTTCGCAAGCCGTGCTTCACGCAACCGCAGCGTCTTTGCCTGCTGCGACTGGGCGTGCGATTCCAGCTCTTCCATCGCCTTATTCTTTGCGAAAAAACTGGGACTGATGTTGCCGAAGGCGATCTCCGCCCGCTGGCGCGATTTGCTGTATGTTTCTGCCATTTCTTCTCCGATATTGAAGGGCTCGACCGCGAGCGAAAACAAAAAGGCCAGGCAGATTGCCCGGCCTTGAATAAATCGGTGCTTCCGGCAGTGCCAGTATATCCGTGGTCAAAGGGAAGCAGATTCCGATTTAAGCCTTCTGGAGATTGCAAGCGGACATTTTGCCCGACTTGTGGTCTCGCTCGAGATCGAAGCCGATCTTTTGGCCCTCGACGAGTTCGCGCATTCCGGCACGCTCGACGGCGGAGATATGAACGAAGGCGTCAGCACCGCCATTGTCGGGCTGAATGAAGCCGAAGCCCTTGGTGGAGTTGAACCATTTAACTGTGCCAGTGGTCATGATGAACCCTTTCATAGCAATATTGAGAAACCGCAAGCGGTTAAAGCGATGCGGACGGTGGTGACGATTTTTGGAAGAAAGTTCGTTCAGGCCGCGGTGCTAATCGCGCGATAACCAAGCCAGCAAGCAAAATTCGATAGGCATCATATAGGTTACCTATCCCGGCGAGTCAACCTTTAGTTTTTCTGTTTCGCCGGGGAATAAACTTTTAGCTGTTTCGGTGAGTACAATACGGGGTTATTTCCAGTTTGCGATGCCGACGGTTTGCGCGATCGCCTGGCGCAGATCATCGAGTCCGTCCCCCTTTTCGGACGAGGTGGAGAGCACGGCGGGATAGGCGGCCGGCCGCTTGCGGATCTTGTCCGCCGTCTCGGCCAGCAGCTTCGGCACGGCCGGCGCCTTGATCTTGTCGGTCTTGGTCAGCACCAGCTGATAGGAGACGGCGGCCTTGTCGAGCAGGGTGAGCACGTCCTCGTCATTCTTCTTGATGCCGTGGCGGCTGTCGATCAGCACGTAGACGCGCTTCAGCGTCGCGCGGCCGCGCAGATAATCGAAGACAAGTTTGGTCCACTTGTCGACCTGCTCCTTCGGCGCCTGCGCGTAGCCGTAACCCGGCATGTCGACGATTGCCATCGGCGGCAGGTCGCCGCCTTCGCCGGAATAGCCGTCCGGAACGAAATAATTGAGCTCCTGTGTGCGCCCCGGCGTGTTCGAGGTGCGCGCCAGGCCCTTCTGGCCGACCAGTGCATTGATCAGCGACGATTTGCCGACATTCGAGCGGCCGGCAAAGGCCACCTCCGACGGCCCCTCCGGCGGCAGGAAAGTGAGCGACGGGACGCCGCGGATGAAGATCCAGGGGTGGCCGAAGAGCGGCTTTTCGGTTTCGGGCATGCGGGGCTCGGCAATCCTAGGGTTCGGTCTTCTGTCGGCTTCGTGGTTTTACGGGCGGATGTCAAGCTTTCAGGCGGTCCGCGCCGCGCGCCGCGGGCGGGCCGGAAATGAAAAGCCCCGCCGGAGCGGGGCTTGAGAGCATCATTTCGATGGCGCCGTTTTTCGCCGGAACAGGCCCTTGAGATTGTCGAAGAGCTCGATCTTGACGCCATGGCGCTTCATGATCACCGACTGCTGGATCACCGAGAGCGTG
Source organism: Rhizobium phaseoli (assembly GCF_001664385.1). Classification (NCBI taxonomy): domain Bacteria; kingdom Pseudomonadati; phylum Pseudomonadota; class Alphaproteobacteria; order Hyphomicrobiales; family Rhizobiaceae; genus Rhizobium; species Rhizobium phaseoli. The sequence goes on from NZ_CP013532.1 coordinate 483,100, forward strand.
TTGTTCCAGGCCCAGTAGATGACGAGGCCGGCCGGGAAGCTTGCCAGCATGAACATGAACACCAGCGGCATCCAGTTGAAGATCATCGCCTGCGTCGGATCGGGCGGCGTCGGGTTCATGCGCATCTGCAGGAACATGGTGACGCCCATGATCAGCGGCCAGACGCCGAGATGCAGGAATGTCGGCGCCGTGAATGGCAGCAGGCCGAACAGGTTGACGATCGTCGTCGGATCCGGCGCCGAAAGGTCCTGGATCCAGCCGAAGAACGGCGCGTGGCGCATTTCGATGGTGATGTAGATCACCTTGTAGAGCGAGAAGAAGATCGGGATCTGCAGCGCCACCGGCCAGCAGCCGGCGATCGGATTGATCTTCTCTTCCTTGTAGAGCTGCATCGTCGCCTGCTGCAGGCCCATGCGGTCGTCGCCGAATTTCGCCTTCAGCTCTTCCATCTTCGGCTGCATGCGCTTCATGTTTGCCATCGACGCATATTGCTTGCTGGCGAGCGGGAAGAACAATGCCTTGACGACGATGGTGGTGCACAGGATCGCGACACCGAAATTGCCGAAGAAGCGGAAGAAGAAATCCATCAGCTTGAACATCGGCTTGGTGATGAAATAGAACCAGCCCCAGTCGATCAGGCGGTCGAACCTCGGGATCGAATAGCTGGCCTCATAACCGTCGATGACGGGCACTTCCTTGGCGCCGGCGAAGACCAGGTTCTTGAGCTCGACCGACTGGCCGGGTGCAACGGTGAAGGCATCGTCCTTGTAGTCGGCCTGATAACGCGGCTGACCGTCGGAAAAATGCGAGAAACGCGCCTCATAGGCTGACGCCTGCGGCGGAACGATCGTCGCAGCCCAGTATTTGTCGGTGATGCCGAGCCAGCCGCCGGTGGATTTTGCCGGCATCACGGCTTCCTTCTCGACAGCGGTATACTTGCTTTCGATCAGGCCGTCATCGCCGATGACGCCGATGAAACCTTCATGCAGGACGTAGGCCGATGGCGTCGTCGGCTTGTTGTACCGTGTCACGCGGCCGTAGGAGGAGAGCGAGACCGGCGCCTGGCCGGTGTTTGCGACCTTGTCGGCGATCGTGAACATGTAGCGTTCGTCGACGGAAATCGTGCGGGTAAAGGTCAGGCCCTTGTCGTTGGTATAGCTGAGCGTCACCGGCGTCTTCTCGGTGAGCTTGGCGCCTTCCGGCGCCGTCCACAGCGTCGAGGCGCCGGGAACGCTGCCCGTGGCGTCGCTGCCGATATAGCCGAGCTCGGTGAAGTAGCCGTCCTTGGTCTCTGCCGGGCTGAACAGGGTGATGATCGGGCTCGAGTCGTCGACCGTCTCGTGATAGCCCTTGAGCTTCAGGTCGTCGAGACGGGCGCCGGCAAGGTTGATCGAGCCGGAAAGGGCGGGGGTGTCGATGGCAACGCGCGGGGTCTTTGCGAGCGCCTGCTCGAGCGTCGCCGTTGCGACGGCCTGGCCGGAAGGTGCCGTACCGCTCGCCGGGGCCGGCGTCGCGCCGCCGGCGGCAGGCTGCTGGACCTGCTCGGTCTGCTGCTGCGCCTTCTGGGCTTCCTGCGCCTTGCGCTGGGCCTCGATGCGCGGATTCATATAGAGAAACTGCCAGCCGAGGACGATCAGCACCGAGAGAGCGATCGCAATGAAATAATTGCGGTTGTTTTCCATCATACGTTCCTGGGGCGTCCGTCTCCGGAGCGCCGGTGTTTCGGCCTGGTTTCCACGCGAAGCTTCAGCTCCGCGGCCAATTCCTGGAAGGACGCATCAAGCACGTCCCTGCGCGCGACAACCACATAGTCGTGTCCGGGCTGCATTGCAAATCCCGCATGAAGCCGCACCGCCTCTTTCAGGCGGCGGCGCATGCGGTTCCGTTCGACCGCGTTGCCATGTTTTTTGGTGACTGTAAAACCGACGCGGGCTTGGCTGTCGGGTTCCTTCCGGTCGAGGACTTCGAGCAGGAAGAGACCGCCGCGGCGTTTTTCGCCCTCGCGCACGGCAAGAAACTGCGGGCGGCTCTTCAGCCGCCCGACAGCATATTTCTTCTCACTGGTCGTCAATTCGCCCGCCATCTCTTACCGGGCAACCCGGCCTTAAGCCGAAAGACGCTTGCGGCCCTGCGCGCGGCGGGCAGCGATGACCTTGCGGCCACCCTTCGTGGACATGCGCGCACGGAAGCCGTGGCGACGCTTGCGAACAAGCTTGGATGGTTGGTAGGTACGCTTCATTTATTTAAACACCGCGGAGTGCGGCCCTTCTTGAATTTGCATGATGCAAGGAGCGTTGTTTTTCGAACGGGCGGGCCATGAAAGGCCTGAATGACCGGACGTGCGGCGGCTTATACGGATGAAGCCCGGCAAAGTCAATTATACCAGAGAATTTCACTGGCGCGGTCGCCGCCGGCTGCGGTTTTCGCATTGTGGTGTTAATAAAGACGGCTCGCGCCGAGAAGTTGTACTTCGACGCTGGATCAGCTCAATCGCCAGAAATTTCAATGGCTTGAAGCCGTTGGGAAGGGCCGGGTCGGCAATGTTTTGTTCTCTTAATCGTAAATATTGGAAATCTAACTTTAATCAATTTCGCCGATAGTCAGCGCATCGGCTGGAATTTGCTTTCCAGGCAGTGGCGTAGCTAGGAGGCATTGCATTGAAGATCCGTGGGAAAATTAATCTGCTGGTTTGCGTGATGGGCGCGGTGGCGCTTCTGATCGGCGCAACGGCATTGTCCGCCATGGCTGAATACGGCCGCAATCTCACGGCTTACGAGCATGCCGCCGCCCGCGCCTATGCCGGTGAACGCCTCAACCGTTTCGTCACCGCCGTCGTCATGGAATCCCGCGGTATTTACGCGGCCAAGTCGATCAAGGATACGCCGAACTTCGCCAAGGGCCTGATGGCCGGCCTCGACGAAATCGACAAGGTGATCGCCGGCTGGGCACCGCTGGTGCCCGAGGCCGAAAAGGACAATTTTGCCAAGCTCGTCGCGCGCGCCGCCGAATTCCGCACCTTCCGCACGGAAACGGCCCGCCTCGGCACCGAGGTCGGCCCCGAGGCCGCCAGCGCCCAAGGCAACAATGACGCCAACCGCGCCAACCGCAAGGCATTCCAGGCCGAGATCGATGCGGTTGTCGCCACCGACAAGGCAGCGCTTCAGGCCGTCAATGATGAGATCGAGAGCTTCCGTTCCTGGGTGCTGATGCTTGTCCTCGGCATCACCGGCATCGGCATCGCTGTCGGCATCGGCATGGGCTTTTATATCGGCACCAGCCATCTCAGCCGCCCGATCAAGCGCGTCACCCATGCGATCAAGGAGGTCGCCGACGGCAATTTCGAGGCCGAGGTTCCGTTTGCCGGCCGCAAGGACGAAATCGGCGAGATGGCCGCCGCGGTCGCGGTCTTCAAGGAGAACGGCCTTGCCGTCAAGCGCCTGAACGCCCAGGAAGCGGCGATGCGCGCCAAGAGCGATGATCTGCAGTCGAGCATGTCGGTCGTCGTCGCCGCGGCTGCGGCCGGCGATTTCAGCCACCGCATCGACAAGGATTATCAGGACGAGAACCTCAACCAGTTCGCCGGCAACATCAACACGCTGCTGTCGAGCGTCGATGCCGGCATCGGCGAGACGCGCCGCGTCATCGCAAGCCTTGCCGAAGGCGACCTCACCCAGACGATGAACGGCAACTTCCAGGGCGCCTTCGCCGAGCTGCAGCAGAATGTCAACAACAGCTTCGTGACGCTGCAGGCGACGATGCGCGAAGTGCGCGAGACGACGGAAGCGATGAACGGCAACACCGCCGAGCTGCGCAATGCCAGCGACGACCTGTCGAAGCGCACCGAGCAGCAGGCCGCCGCTCTCGAGCAGACCTCCGCCGCGCTCGATCAGATCACCGCGGTCGTCCAGAACTCCACCGAGCGGGCGCATGAAGCCACCGTCATGGTGTCGGAAGCCAAGGAAAATGCCGGCCGCTCCGGCGTCGTCGTGCGCAATGCCGTCGAGGCGATGGGCCGCATCGAACAGGCCTCGCGCGAGATCAGCCAGATCATCAATGTCATCGACGAAATCGCCTTCCAGACCAATCTTCTGGCGCTGAATGCCGGTGTCGAAGCGGCCCGCGCCGGTGAGGCCGGCAAGGGCTTTGCCGTGGTCGCCCAGGAAGTGCGCGAACTTGCCCAGCGCTCGGCAACGGCCGCCAAGGACATCAAGGCGCTGATCACCAAGTCGGGCGACGAAGTGCAGGTCGGCGTCAAGCTCGTCCAGGCAACCGGCGAGGCGCTTTCGGAAATCGGCACCCGCGTCATCGCCATCAACGATCACATCCATTCGATCGCCACCGCCGCGGTCGAGCAGTCGACCGGCCTCAAGGAGGTCAACACCGCCGTCAATCAGATGGATCAGGTGACGCAGCAGAACGCCGCGATGGTGGAGGAAACCTCCGCTGCCACCCACAGGCTGTCGGCCGAAGCCAACGGGCTGGTGCACCTCATCGCCCGCTTCAAGCTGTCGGATGGGCCGGCACCCGTGGCGCTCGTTCGCAACGAGCCGCACCGCCAGCCGGTCGCCTCGCCCGCCCGCCGGGCGATCGCCAAGGTCGCCCGCGCCTTCGGCGGCGGCAATACGGCCGCGGCCGAACAGAGCTGGGAAGAGTTCTGATCTCCGACCCTTCACGCACCTTCGAGCGCCGCCTGCGGGCGGCGTTTTCTTTGTGACGACGTGACGCTGATCGCAAAGATTTGAAAGCGGAGCCTGTTGGTCTAATATAGAGCACCAACGGTGAGGGCGGCTGCGTGCCGCCGATCGGGCGAGACGCAGATGCCGGTTCGAAACCAGGGCAACGATCCTTCGACAGAAATCCCGGCGGCCGGCGAGGCCGCCAAGGGGCGGTGCCCGTCTGCCGGCATGTTCGGCGGATTGTCCGGCAAGCTGCTCTGGCTCACCGTCGTCTTTATCATGCTCGCCGAAATCCTGATCTTCTTTCCCTCGGTCGCCAGCATGCGGCTGCGCTGGCTGCAGGAGAGGCTGAACACCGCCGCCGCCGCCGCCATCGTCATCGATGGGCTGCAGCCGATCGAGCTGCCGCGCGCGCTGCAGAAGGAGACGCTGGAGGCGACCGGCACCAAGGCGATCGTGCTGCGCAAGGATGGCACCTCGCGGCTGCTGGCGACAACAGACATGCCGACTTCAGTCGACGAATCTTACGATCTGACTGATGTGCCGCCGGCGACGGCGATCCGCGACGCCCTAGACACGCTGATCTTCGGCGGCGGCAGGATGATCCGCGTCTATGGCCCGGTCGGCGACACCAAGGTCGGCGTCGAGGTGGTGATGAAGGACCGGCCGCTGCGCACGGCGATGTTCGCCTATTCCCGCAATGTCCTGCTGCTGTCGGTGCTGATCTCGCTGTTCACGGCGACGCTGATCTTCTTTGCGATCAATCGCCTCCTCATCGGGCCGATTCGCCGGCTGACCGGCAGCATGCAGCAATTCTCCTCCGATCCTGAAAATCCGGCCCATGTCTATATCGGCGACGGCGGCCGCGACGAGCTGGCGGTTGCCGGCCGCAATCTCACCTCGATGCAGATGGAGCTGCAGAAGACGCTGAAGCAGCAGAAGAACCTGGCGGCCCTCGGCCTGGCCGTGTCCAAGATCAATCACGACATGCGCAATATCCTGGCTTCCGCGCAGCTGATGTCGGACCGGCTGGTCGATGTCGATGATCCGATGGTCAAGAGCTTCGCGCCGAAGCTGTTGCGCACCATCGACCGGGCGGTCGGCTATACGACCGAGGTGCTGTCCTACGGCAAGGCGAGCGAATCCGCCCCGCGCCGCCGCCATGTCCGGCTGCTGGAGCTGACCCAGGACGTCAGGGACATGCTGGCGATCGACCCGCAAAGCGGCATCGAGTTCATCGAGCAGTTCGCTGCCGATCTCGAGGTCGATGCCGATGGTGAACAGCTCTTCCGGGTCATTCATAACTTGACGCGCAACGCGCTGCAGGCGCTGACCGCGCCGGGCGAGGGCGGCCCGGGCGCTGTCAGGCGCATCACTGTCTCCGCCCAGCGCGTCGGCAGCGTCGTCAGCATCACGGTGGACGATACCGGCCCCGGCATGCCGCTGAAGGCGCGGCAGAACCTGTTTGCCGCTTTCCGCGGTTCGGCCCGCTCCGGCGGCACCGGCCTCGGTCTCACCATCGCCCGCGAGCTGGTGCTTGCCCATGGCGGCACCATCGCGCTTGTGGAAAAGCCGACGGTCGGCACCCAGTTCCGCATCGAAATTCCCGATCGCCCGGTCTCGCTGGACGATTACCGCAACCGGACGCACAGCGAGAACTGACGGATTTTCACCGGCCGTGACTGCAAACCGGCAAAGACGCGATTTTTTCAGAAATGCTCTTGCATTGTCCGAAAGGACCCTTTAGAGGATCGCCCACGCAAGCGGCACCGCCGCTTCTGCCACGCACCCGTAGCTCAGCTGGATAGAGCACCAGACTACGAATCTGGGGGTCAGGAGTTCGAATCTCTTCGGGTGCGCCATTTCCTTTTTCATCATCTGAAATTCCGCATGGCTCCGAACGGTAAAGTCATCTGACGTGCTCTGCGCCGGGTCGCGGCCGGGAGTTCTTCCGGTCCAGGCGAAGGAGCTGTGCCCGGTGACAGAAGTGGGCGGAGGGAGCTTGCCGTGGCTATTTCAGACTTATTGACGGTCTCCAACCGACATCAATTTCCCTTGCCGGACTTTCAGAACGGCGATGAAATCAGGTTCCCCGGCGCTTTGGTGTCGGCATTGCTTGATCGGTTTACAAAACCGGGAGACGTCGTCTTCGATCCCTTTGTCGGCTTGGGAACGACGTTCTTCGTCTGCGAGCAGAGGGGCAGGCTCCCTTATGGGATAGAAGCCGACCGGCAGCGATATGAATGGGTCAGGGAACGTATCACGGCAAAGCATCATCTTATCTGCGGCGATAGCGCAGAGCTGACAGCCTTCGACCTTCCCGAGATGGATTTCTGCATCACATCGCCGCCATACATGCCCCATTGGCACAAATGGAACCCGCTCTATAACGGCGATCCCGATTATGACGGCTATGATGTCTACTTGAAACGAATGCAGGAAATATACGGCCGGATCTGCAAACGCATGAAGACAGACGCCTATCTTGTCGTTCAGGCCGACAATCTGACCAGCGAACAATTCTCTCCCCTCGTCTGGGATCTGGGAAGAGCTTTGTCAGAGGTTATGACGCTTGAAGGGGAAATCATGGTGAATTGGTCTGACGCAGTGGAAAACGGCAACCCATTCACCCAGTGCCTCGTGTTCAGGAATACAGGCGCGTGAAATTGAGTTTGCCGCGACGCTCGCTCCATCCTCTGCCCCAAGGCAGCGAAGCGAAAAACTATTGCTCGGCCGGGAAGTCTCTTTCATAGGCTTCCCTTTCTTCCTTCCCGAACAAAGATGAGTAATAGCCGCTGCAAACCAAATATGAGCACTCATCCGGATTGCCCGTTTGCCATGCCGGCTGGCAGAGGACGACCCGATGGAATTTGGCGTTGCAAAGTCCGTGGTTTGCCAGAAGCCGTGGATCGTTTCCGAAATACGCGCTTATGGCTTTCTCGCGAGTCCATGCAGGAACGACTTTCCAATCAGCGGCGCCGCCCTCAGCGCTGACATTGCCGGTCGCACAGAACGACCAGTTGGAAATCACGACCGGCTGATCGCAGGCGAAAGTCTGGGCGGCGCTTCCCAGCAAGATCGAAACCAGTGCCAGCAACCGCTGGCCATAGATCATCGCGCCCTTCTTCCTCATGCCGAACGTTCGCATCCTGGCCTCCAACCGTGTGCAATTACCGTCACCGCCTGACCGGATCAGGTGACATCAAAACGAGCTAAGATTATTTTCCTAGTTCATGAAACGTTCTTACGCTAGATTGCGCGCCGTTGCAACCATGGAATGTTGAATGTCGAAGAATATTGTAACGAGTAGCAATGTCGCCGCCTGGACCGGTCGTTCCCTCCGCAGGCGTGAGAAAACGAGTTCTTCGGTCCTCTCTCGCAGGGACGGGCTGGCAGCCAAGGTGAGGGTCTGATGGCGGAATTCAACCCTCGTGACAAGAGCCGCACCAGCGCCGGCAAAACGCGGTCGCTCGTGCGCAAACATACTGCGCCGCCGAGCGGAGGCGATGACGGCAGCCTCCGCTGGCAATGGTTGACGGTCGAGTTGCTGGAATCGCCGGCGTTCACGTCGCTGAGCGCGAATGCCGGCCGCGCCTTCTTCCGCATCATCATCGAGCACACCGCCCACGCCGCCCTGGCAAATGGCCGGCTTGTCGTCACCCATCCGCAGTTCGTCTCTTACGGCGTCACCGGCGAATATGTCGCCGATGCCCTCGACGAACTGGCCTATAAGGGCCTCATCAAGGTTCGCCGCGGCCGGGCGGGCAGCGGTGTCGCGCATCCGAACCTCTTCACGCTGACCTTTGTCGGTGACCATGAAGGCGCACCGCCCACGAACGATTGGCGGCGCTGCACGGCGGAGAGGTGCCGGAAGTGGTCGGAGATTGACCGCAAGCTTGCCGCCGACAAACGCGGGCGGGTCGGCAGGAAGAAAAAAACGCCACTTCGGGATCCCGAAATTCCCCCGCTTCGGGATCCCGAAATTCGCCGCGCCTCGTGAGCGCTCGGGGCGAGGGAAGAGGCAATGATTTCAATGCCGCAACCAATTTCGGGAATCCGCAGTGCTATATAGATTCTGGTGGGGAATTCCTCATGAGCCCGCAAGATCGGATCAGAAGCCAGCAGAGCAGGTGCCTGCTGCCGGCATGCCTAGTTTCGCGCAACCTTGCGGGTGTATCCGCCAGCGTGATGATGTTTGACGCGCTTTCGCCGGAGGAATGCATGGCGATGGGAATTTTTCGGGCTGTCGGCGCCGTGGCCTTGATGGCGGCTCTTGTCGGCTGCATCGACCATGCCAACGAGCCGGTGCTGCTGGCCGTCGGCGTGCCGGTCAATCCGCCGGCCGTTGCACACAGCCTGTGCATGACCGACGGCAATGCCATGTATGACGAGGCGAAGCGCCAGTACGAGCTGCGCGCCCAGCTGACCGGATATGCGCAGGCCGATGCGCTGGAAGCGGAAACGATTGCTCGCGCCGCCGCCCATCGCCAATATGTCGCCTGCCTCTCCGGCCAGGGCTACCGCACATTATACGCGAATTGAGAACAGAGAATTCATAATTCCTGGCCGGCCCCGCCGGCGCCCTTCGCCTGATTGCGTCTTTTCACAATTTTTTGCGATAAGGTCACGCCGGATCGGCTGCAATCACGAGTTTCGGAAGCCGCGCGTGATCGCGGAACCCCACCCGTCACAAAGGCATTTTCGCAGGGTAAATCCACGAAGGAGGGTTTATCATGAAGAGAGTCAGCCTTGCCCCTTTGACCGCCGCCCTCGGCACCCTTGTCGCCCTCGCGGCGATCGCTCCGGCTGCGGCCGCACCCATTCCGACACTTCGGCCGCCCATCGTCTCGCCAAGCCTTTCAGATGCGAAAACGGTGCAATATAAGGCACATGCCGGCACCTGGCACGGCTATCGGGGCTTTGCCACGGAACGTCCCGGCACCCGCCGCCATTCCGATGGCTATTGGTATCCGCTGGCCGCTTTCGGCGTCGAACCCGGCACGACCGGCTCGATCATCCGCCAGCCCGTGAACAGGCCGGCGGCTCCGCCAATGTGCAACCCTACGTTTTCTGGATCGATCGGTTCCGGCAGCATGCCCTGCGATAACGGCTATTGCCGGCAAAGGAAAGAGGCGGCGACGAGCCGCCTCTTTCTCGATCAGGGCGCCCGCTCACATATTCGTGACCCTTGTTGCAGTGCCGTAGTATGTGACAGATCCGCTTCCTAACTCCTCGGCGTAAATTCCCCGAAATCCTCCCAAGGAGACGATCATGATCACGACGTTCAAGAGCGGCCTGGCGGCCGTGGCCATCGGCGCGATGCTCGGCCTTTCCTCGTTCTCGGCCGAAGCGGCTCCCCTCCAGTCGAGTGCGACACAGCAGGGCGCGGTCAAGCAGCCGGTTGCCCAGCAAGAATCCCAGGTGCAGCACGACAGGCGCACCACCGGTTCGATCGGCGAGCGCCGCCCCGACACAATGGCTTCACCTTACATGATGAACCCGAAGAAGCCGCTGAACATGGATTGCAAGCTCGGCTTCAACCCGACAAGCAGCTCCGGCTGCAACTATTGAGGCCCTGCGATCGGGAAAAGGGGCGGCTTCCGGGCCGCCCCTTTTCTATGAGGACGCTGGCCGGAGATAGCCACGGATGCGGAAACAGGCCGGACGCCGATGGAAAAATCGTCGCAAACGCCGACATACACAGGCGATTGACGTCCCTGCCTTGGAATTGCCATGCTGGCCGCGATGGTCGCATTGATACTCAATTGAATTTCAGACAGGTGGAACAGTCATGACCGCAAAGGCTGCACGCTCCGATTTCCTGCATTTTTTCCGCTCCTGGATCAGCAACCCGCTTCGGGTGGCGGCGATCGCGCCGTCGGGTGATTCCCTGGCCAGAATCATGACCAGCGAAATTGCCGCACTGGATGGGCCGATCATCGAGCTCGGCCCGGGCACCGGCGTGTTCACCCGGGCGCTGCTCGCCCGCGGCGTCAGCGAGGCCGATCTCACCCTGATCGAATATGGGCCTGAGTTTATTGACGCGCTGCAAGCGCGGTTCCCGGCGGCGCGTGTATTGCAGATGGATGCCGCCCACCTTGCCCAGGCCGATATTTTCGACGACGAACCGGTCGGCGCCGTCATCAGCGGCCTGCCGCTTCTGTCCATGTCGCCGCGCAAAATCGCCTCGATCCTTGCCGGCGTCTTCACCTATATGCGGCCGGGCGGGGCGGTCTATCAGTTCACCTATGGCCCGCGCTGCCCGGTGCCGCGGCCGATCCTCGACCGCCTCGGCCTCAAGGCTGTGCGCATCGGCGGCACGGTGCGCAACCTGCCGCCTGCCTCCGTCTACCGCATTTCCCGCCGCAAGCCGCTCGAACTCTCGCGCGAGCGCCTGCGATACCGGGACAGCGACGCCGACATCGACGTCGCCGCCTTTTCCGGCGAAACAGGCGGCTGACCAGCAGGCGAACGCAAGCGCCGCCGGCATTCCTATCGCCGCTCCGGCGCCATCCCTGTTATCTCCGTGGCGCCGTCCTATATCTCAAGCGTCCCAGCGGCCGCTTGCCGCTGCTGCTCGGCCAGCTCGTTACCATCGGCCTCGCCAGGGAGGGCAGACATGCGCGTTTGCGGCGACTGGATCCAGGCGGCTTTCGGCCTTCCAGCTGACGTTCAACCATTCCATTGACCAAGAGAGGAAAGATCATGGCCAGTCACAACGCAGCCAAGTCAGGCACTTTCAGGATCGGCGGCGAGATCGAGGTCAATCGTCTCGGTTTCGGCGCCATGCGCGTCACCGGCAAGGGCATCTGGGGCGAGCCCGAAGATCACGCCGAATCCATCCGCACACTGAAGCGCCTGCCGGAGCTCGGCGTCAACTTCATCGATACGGCCGATTCCTACGGCCCCGACGTTTCCGAATGGCTGATCAAGGAGGCGCTGCATCCCTATGGCGGCAAGTCCGTGGTTGCCACCAAGGGCGGCCTGACCCGCCACGGACCCGACATCTGGCTGCCGGTCGGCCGTCCGGAATATCTGATCCAGCAGGCGCATAAGAGCCTGCGCAATCTCGGGGTCGAGCAGATCGATCTCTGGCAGTTGCACCGCATCGATGCCAAAGTGCCGGCCAGGGAACAGTTCGATGCGATCAAGTCGCTGCTCGATGCTGGTCTCATCCGTCATGCTGGCTTGAGCGAAGTCTCCGTCGCCGAGATCGAGGCGGCCTCGAAGCACTTCAAGGTCGCCACCGTCCAGAACCGCTATAATCTCGTCGATCGCACCAGCGAGGACGTGCTCGATTATTGCGCCAAGCACAATATCGGCTTCATCCCCTGGTACCCGCTCGCCGCCGGCGACCTCGCCAAATCAGGCTCGCTGCTCGACACGATCGCCAAAAAGCACAATGCCGCCCCCAGCCAGATCGCGCTCGCCTGGGTGCTGAAGCGCAGCCCGGTGATGCTGCCGATCCCCGGCACCTCCAAGGTCAAGCACCTGGAAGAAAACGTCGCGGCCGTCGACATCGCGCTGTCGGATGATGAGTTCTCGGCGCTGGATGCCGAAGGCCGGAAGCTGTTCAAGGCGGCTTAAGGGGGCGACGGCAGCCGATGAGAGTGCGCTTGGCTTGCCCTCACCCTAACCCTCTCCCCGTAAAACGGGGCGAAGGGTCGTGCCATGCGGGACGTTGGCAGGGGACGGAAAGATCGCGCCGTGTCCCCTTCTCCCCGCGAGCGGGGTCCGAAGGACGGGTCGAGACCAGTGGCTCGACCCCGGTGGTGGCGGCAGCCGGATGAGGGGCTAGCCATCGGCGATCAGCGCGGCCTTATTTTTCAGCAGAATTTGACCATCCGGTCAAAGATGCCGCAAAATGAGGCGGCGGCTGTTGTTTTGAGGGCAAGCATTGCGCTGGCTGCATTGCTGCATTGCGGTATTTTCGCTATTCCCGATTAAATGAATGGGCTATCTATATCTCCGTAAGCAGCGCACTCCTCCTCCCAGCGCTCTTACATCGGACTGACAACACTCCTCCTCCCAGTTGTCAGTCAGGATCAAGAGCCTGGCGCACCTCCTCCCGCGCCAGGCTCTTTTCTTTTTCCCAGCAGGTTCTTCACCACGCGGTTTGACTCGGCGAGCGTCGTCGGACTATTTGAGCGGGCGCCCCTCTGTCCGATGCGCGCACCGGTTGGAGTTTGGTCATGATCGGCAAATGGCGCGCCCCGCACGCGGCCCTGACAGGTCTTCTGGTTGCAACGCTTGTGCTCGCCGGCTGCGGCGGCAGGCCGGTCGGCGTCATGCAGGCGGCCGGCACGGTGCCGCCCGGCACCTCGAAGGTCGATCTCTTGGTGGCGACGACGCGGGCTGCCGACGACAATCCCGCCGTGCTTTTCTCCGGCGAACGCGGCACCGGGCTCACCGTCAATGCCGTCGATGTCTCCATTCCGCCGGATGCCAATCGCAAGGTCGGCCAGGTGCAATGGCCAAAGCGGTTGCCGGCCGATCCCTTGCGCGATTTCGTCACCGTGTCCGTCGATCCGCTCGAAGGCGAGCGGGCGGGCGAGCGCTGGCTGAAGGCCCATATGCCGAAAAGCCGCCGCGTGCTGGTCTTCGTGCATGGTTTCAACAATCGGTATGAGGACGCCGTCTACCGCTTCGCCCAGATCGTCCATGATTCGCATGCCGACGTCGCACCCGTCGTCTTCACCTGGCCCTCGCGCGCCAGCATCTTCGATTACAATTACGACAAGGAAAGCACCAATTATTCCCGCGACGCGCTGGAAGAACTGCTGACCCGGACCGCCGCCAATCCCGCCGTCGGCGACATCACCATAATGGCGCATTCGATGGGCACCTGGCTCACCGTCGAAGCACTCAGGCAGATGGCGATCCGCAACGGCCAGGTCGCCGGCAAGATCAACAATGTCATCCTCGCCTCGCCGGATCTCGATGTCGACGTCTTCGGCCGCCAGTTCGCAAGCCTCGGCAAGGACAAGCCGCATTTCACCATCTTCGTCTCGCAGGACGATCGCGCCTTGGCGCTGTCGCGGCGCATCTCCGGCAATATCGACCGCCTCGGCCAGATCGACCCTTCGGCCGAGCCCTATCGCAGCAAGCTCGAAGCGGCCGGCATCACCGTGCTCGATCTCACCAAGCTCAAGGGCGGCGACCGGCTGAACCACGGCAAATTCGCCGAAAGCCCCGAAGTGGTGAAGCTGATCGGCGACCGGCTGATCGCCGGCCAGACGATCACCGATTCCAATGTCGGCCTCGGCGAGGCCGTCGGCGCTGTGGCGATGGGCGCTGCCCAGACCGCCGGAAGTGCCGTCGGCGTCGCCGTCAGCACGCCGATCGCCATCTTCGATCCGCGCACGCGGCGCAATTACGACGCCCAGCTGAAGCGTCTCGGCCAGTCGGTGGATAATACCGTCGGTTCGGTCGGCGACAGTGTTGGCGCCGGCCTGCCTGAAACCCAGTGAAAATTCCGTAGGCAATCACCGCTGATCTGATATATCAGGTTGACGAAGCGGCGCTCTTGTCTGCCGTGCGGTTGGGTTGATGGCATGGCTGAAGAAACGAAGAAGAGGGTTGTTGTCGTCGGCGCGGGGGTGATCGGCGCCTCCACTGCTTTCGACTTGCAGCGGCGTGGCCATCAGGTGACGCTGGTCGACAAGGGCGAGCCGGGACGCGGCACCTCCTTCGGCAATATGGCGAGCATCGCGCTCGATTTTGCCGCCGGGTCCGGTCCTTCGACCTGGAAGAAAATGCCCCGCTGGCTGCTCGATCCCGAAGGTCCGGTCTGGCTGCGGCCCTCCTATGCAGCAAAAATGCTGCCCTGGTTCCTGCGCTTCCTCGCCGCCGGCCGCCCGTCGCGCCTCCGACAAATCGAAGATGCCGGCATGAGCCTGTCTGAGCGTGCGCTCGGCGATTTCAGGCAAATGCTGCAGGCGATCGCCGCCTCCGAGTTAATGACGGAGGAGGGGTGTCTGGCGATTTACGAGACGGAAGCGGAATTTGCCGCCGACCGCGGCCACCTCGCCATGATGCAGCGCTATGGCCTCGAATTCGAGGTCTTGAGCAACGGCGCCATCCAATATTATGAGCCGGCCCTTTCGCCTGCCATCGCCAAGGCGGTGCTGCTGCCCGACAACAAGTCGATCCGCGATCCCTATCGACTGGTGGTCAAGCTGGCCGAGGCGGCCAAGGCCGCGGGCACGGCCTTTGTCTCCGGCGCTGTCAGGAACATCGAGCGCAAGGGCGATGGCGCCGTCGTCGTCCTCTTGGAAGATGGCGGCCGCCTCGAGGCCGATTCCGTGGTGCTCGCCGCCGGTGTCCACACCCGTTTTCTAGCCGAAAAGCTCGGCGAGCCGATCCCGCTCGAAACCGAGCGCGGCTATCACACCCAGATCATGAAGCCGGGCATCTCCATGCGCTATTCGATGATCTGGCCGGCGCGCGCCTTCATGGTGACGCCGACGGCGGGCGGCATCCGTGTCGGTGGCAATGTCGAACTCGCCGGTCTCGATGCCGCGCCGGACTTCCGTCGGCCGCGGGTGCTGGTGCGTCACGCCCAGCGGGCGCTGCCCGGACTGAAGCTCGAGGAGGCGACGGACTGGATGGGCCATCGCCCGGCGCTGCCCGATACGATCCCGATCATTTCGCCGTCGTCGAAAATGCCGGGTGTTTTTTATGCGACCGGCCACGGCCATCTCGGCCTGACCTATGCCCCGACGACAGCGCGGCTGATCGGCGATATGGTGAGCGGCATTAAGCCGCCGGTCGACATGCGCCCGTTCCGCATCGACCGATACTGAATGAGAATCGTGGCTTCAGAACCGGAGGTTTCGACATGAGATGGAAACGCACGATCCAGCTGCTGGATGTCCATGCCGAGGGCGAGATCGGCCGTGTCGCGATCGGCGGCGTACCGAAGATCCCGGGCGATACCATCGCCGCCCAGCTGCATTGGCTGAACACCGATCCGAAGGGCGACGAGCTTCGACGCTTCCTCTGCCTCGAGCCGCGCGGCGCTCCGATCGGCTCGGTCAATCTGCTGCTGCCGGCAAGGCATCCGGAAGCGGACGCCGCCTTCATCATCCTGCAGCCCGACCAGGCGCATGCGAGCTCCGGCTCGAACTCGATCTGCGTGACGACGGCGCTGCTCGAAGCCGGCATTGTCGAGATGCAGGAGCCGGAAACGATCGTCACGCTCGAAACCGCAGCCGGCCTCGTCAAGGCGACCGCGACCTGCCGCGACGGCCGCTGCGAAAAGGTCCGGCTCACCATGGTGCCGTCCTTCGTGCATGAGCTCGATGTCACGATCGACACGCCGCATTGGGGCAAGATCAAAGCCGATCTCTGCTACGGCGGCATCTTCTATGCCCTCGTAGATGTCGGCCAGATCGGTCTCACGATCGAGAAGGCCAATGCCGCCGGCCTCGTCCAGGCCGGCATGATCCTGAAAGAGCTGATCAACCGCGACATCAAGGTCGTCCATCCCGAAATCCCGGCAATTTCGGGCGTCGCCTATGTCATGTTCCGCGATACCGAAGCCGACGGCACGGTGCGCACCTGCACCACCATGTGGCCCGGCCGGGCCGACCGCTCACCCTGCGGCACCGGCAATTCCGCCAATCTCGCCGCGCTCCATGCCCGCGGCAGGGCGAAAATCGGCGACATCTTCACCTCGAAATCGATCATCGGCTCGCAGTTCGAGGTCGGGCTGCAGGCGGTGACCGAGGTTGCCGGCCGCCCGGCGGTCATCCCCACCATCACCGGCCGCGGCTTCACCTTCGGCCTGACCCAGGTGGCGCTCGACCCCTTCGACCCACATCCCGGCGGCTTCGCACTGACGGATGTCTGGGGGCCGTCGGCGGGGGAGATCTGAGCCTTCCTCCAAAGTGCGCCGTTGGGCCAGCGTGGAAACATACATGGTCGAATCGATAGTCCTGGGAAACTGGTGCAAGCGCTTGGCGGCATCATTGGTCGCCATCCCGCTATGCGGCTGCGATCCTATAATCCAGCATTTTGCCGATGTTGAAGTGAGCGGCGACTATAAAGCCATAGCCAGCTGTGCAGCTCAGTATCTGTCTGGCCAGTATTGGCTTCGCGAAGACCACGACGATACCAAACAAGTGAGGTTCCTTCAGGGTTCGCAGGATAAATTCCAGACCATCATCGAGGTTGTCGGATCCGGAGCCGGCCGAACCCACGTCAGCGTATCGGAGTGGTCGATAGGAGGCGGTTCGGCTGATTTGTATGAGAGTTATTTCACCTACTGTGCGTCGGTGACCGCTAAATGACTTGCCCCTAAATCGGCCGAGTCTTTAGACATCCGCCCCTCTTCGACTTACGCGCGCCTGCCGCATGCTGATGCGCACGCACTATCGATCATCAGCCATTTCAAGCCTCTTTCTCGAGGTGACAGCGAGGATCGTGTTTGAGCGTTTGCGGCCGGGCAGCAGGGTCGCCTCAAATGCTCGTTCCGAGCACCTGCGCAGCAGCGAGGGATCGTCGATCACAAGCGCCGGCACCGCATAGTAGCGGCGAACCCTCACCTCCCGGCCGGCGGCGCGGTAGCTGAACGGTTCCGAGCCTTCTGCCTCGAACTCCGCGCGCATCGCGGCGTCGACGCGCAGATACAATATGCCTTTCATGACGAACCCGAACTGGGCGCCGTTTCGGACGAGGGCGGATCCGCCGAAGAACCGCCGGACATCGATGGCGCCCGGTGGGGCGATCTGGCTCGCAAATTCGAGCGCCAGGTTGCGTGTCGCCTCGCTACCCATGGTGCTGCCCTGTCAGAGGATCGAAGAAGCCGGTGATCGCGCTGAGCCGGCCATCGGACATCGCCGCGAAGCTTGTCCCCGTTTGCAGGACGGTGTCGTCCTCGTGGCGCAGTTCCCAGCGTGCCAGCGAACGTTCATTGTGATGGAGGACACTCGATATTATGAACCTGCCTGCCGGTACGCTCTCCTTGAAGTCGGCCATGTAAGCCGAGAGGCCGGCTCGCCCGGCGATCGCTCCATTCGGATCGCAATAGGTCACATCGTCGGCGAGGCATGCCAGCATTTCCGGCTCGCGTGCGTCAGCGTCCAGCGACCAGATGGCCGCATATCGATTCCATAGCGTCTCAGGCGTCATAACAGTGTCTCCAGTTGATTGAATTCGTCTTCGATCGCCTGCCGCAGGCTCGCCTTGTCTTCGCCGCCGCGAATGAGCACGAGCAGGCCTTGATAGAAGGCAAGGAGGCGGACAGCTGTCCTGTCGGCCTTGGTTCTGTCCGTGTCTCGGGCCAAGCTCGGCGGCTCGCTGAGCCTCGAGCGGAACGTGCTGCGAAGAAGACCGAGCGCTGCCTCGACACGGGGATGCGTTTTGACGTCACCGCCGAACTCCACAGCCATGTTGGTGATCAGGCAGCCCAGGGAGCCATTGTCGGGCTCATGCAGCAGTGAAAGGAACAGTTCGCGCAAGCCTTTAAGGCCGCTCCCCGGCGGCGCAAACCGCTCGAGCCGCCCCTCCAGGACCGCCCGATTGTAATGTCTGAACGCCGCGTCGAAGAGCCCGGCCTTGTCGCCGAAGGCGTGATAGATGCTTCCGCCTTTGAGGCCTGTCGCCTCTTCGAGGTCTCGGATCGACGCACCTTGATATCCGTGTTTGCGAAAGACGTGCATCGCTCCCTTCAGCACCGCCTCCTCATCGAATTCCCGCGTTCTGCCCACACTCGCCTCGATTCTTTATTGGTCGTTCTAGAATGACTGATAAAGAATGCGAGTGCGATCGCCTTTTGTCGGTTCTCCGAAAATTCTCATCCGGTGGCATTTGCTTATGCCGGGTGCGCTGCATCGCGCTTTCGGAATGGGTCAGGATGACGTTGGCAGAGCAGAAGTCCTGGCCGGACGACGTCGCCCATAGCCCGCCGGCAAGACTGACGGTGGCAGAGGCGGTGTTAAAGTTCGGCCTCACGCAGCAACTGCTCAAGACGGGTCGCCCATTCCGTGTTGCCCTCTCTGAACGGCCCAAGCGCATCGCCAGCGGCTTCCGGCAGGCTGCTGGCAGCAGCGGCAAAGCGGCGAGCCTGCTCAATATGTCCGAGCGCCATATGGCAGCACGCGTGTATGCGCAGCAGCGCCGGCCAGTCGGGCCGCGCCTTTAGCGCCGCACGCCCCACGTCGAGCGCCCCTTCGACGTCGCCCGAAAAGTACTGTGCAAGCATCAGCAGGCTGAACCAGACGCCATTCTGCGGATCATGCGGATTGAGTTCGAGGCCGCGCGACAGAGGCTTGCGTGCGCCGGTCGCATCACCGGAAAAGAGCCGCGCCATGCCAAGGACGAGATGCCCGAGGGCGAAGCTCGAGCCGAGCTCGATCGACCGTTCCGCGGCGAGGATCGCCTGGTCGGCTCGGCCCGTATAGGCCGACACGATCGCCAGCGCATAATGCGAATACGGGTTTCGCGCGTCGAGATAGATCGCCCGCAAGGCGGCAGTTAGCCCTTCCTGACCATCCGCGGCAGGATCGTCCGTCCAGCCGTAGGCGATGAGGCCCGCATTGACCCGCGCCCGCCAGATCTGCGCCTCCGGAAGCATGGGGTCGAGCTCGGCGGCCTCGCGGAAAAATCGTCTTGCCAGAAGGTGGGTCGGCCGTGAGACCTTGTGGAAATTGAACGTGCCTTGCCGGACAAGGTCCCAGGCCGTGATGTTGCCGGTGTGGGGAGCGACCGCAAGCCCATGGCGCAACAGCAGCTCCGGTTCGACCGCAGCGGCGATCCGCTCGGCGATCGCGTCTTGCACCGCGAATATCTCGGCCAACTGAAGATCGTAATGTTCGGACCAGACGGTCGCGCCCTTGCCCGCCTCGGCGAGGTGCACCGATATCCGGATCCGGTCGCCGGTATACCGGATAGCCCCATCCACCAGAAAATTGACACCGAGTTCGAGCCCGACGGCGCGCGGATCCCTGGAGCCGGCCCTGTCTTTGAAACTCGCCCCGCGTGAGGCGACGCGCAGCCATCTGAACCGGGTGAGCGCTGTGATCAGGTCGTCGGCGATACCGTCGGCCAGATATTGCTTCTCGGCATCGCCGCCCAGATTGTCGAACGGCAGGACCGCGATCCCCAGCTTCGATCCGGCTTGCGCATGCCACCCGCTGTCGGTCCCCTCGCTTGCGCTCTCCACCCGGCCGGAAAACCTGTAGCCGACCCGTGGGACGGTGATGATCCATTCGCCGCCGTCCGGTGCGGGGCCGAGCAGCTTGCGAAGGGCAGCAATCTGAACGGAAAGATTACTTTCCTCGATGGCCAATCCCGGCCAAACGGCATCTATCAGCGCCGATTTGGCGACGACGCCCCCTTGTGCCGCCAGCAGAACGGCAAGCAGCGAAGCGCCGCGGGCGCCAACGGCGACAGGCCGATCGTCACGAAGCAGGCATCCATTCTCGGCGATGAACTCGAAGTGGCCGAATGCGAGGTGCGGGGTGTTCATGGCCGGCTATGATACGCCAGTTTCGCCGTTTTTCGGAATTTTTCGGCCGCTCTTCAGGACTTGCGGCGGCCGAGCACGCAGAGTCTGCTCCCATGCAACGGTCGAAACGGTGAGCGCGATGACGAACCAGGCAACGCAACCGAAAAATCCTTATGCAGGAACCGCTAAAGTCGTGAGCGGCAGCGGCAGCCATGTCGCGCAGCAGGGATCCGTCTACCGGTCGGGCGTCTCGGCACAGAGCGTCGGATCGACGATGCTGTGGCTCGGGACGATTTCGCTGCCCGCAGGCAGGCGTACCAGCGCCCATCGCCACGAGGGACACGAAACCGCCCTTCTCATGACCAGCGGCCAGGAGATCGAAATCTGGTCAGGGGCGAAGCTCGAACGCTGCGAACTGGTCCGCCCCGGTGACTACCTGTTCATTCCGGCCGGCGTTCCGCACGTGGCCGTCAATCGCAGCCCGGAAGACGCCGAATTCCTCGGCGCCCGCAACGATCCGGCGGCGAACGAGAGCGTCGTTCTGATGCAGGAGCTTGACGAGATCGTGCCGTAAGACGCGTGTCGCTATCGCAAAACCCCTGTCCGCTTTGCGCGATCTAATCGCATGGGAGGTGCATTATGGCCATCATCGAACAACGTCTGGCCGAAATGGGTCTGCAATTGCCCGAACCTTTGAAGGTTCGCGACGGCCTGAAACTGCCCTTTGCCTGGGTACGGGTGCGCGGCACCCGCGCGTATATCTCGGGTCATGTCGCCTGCAACCCGGATGGGACCTTGGCAAAGCCGCTGGGCAAGGTCGGCGCCGAGGTTTCTCCGGAGCAGGGTTACGCGTCGGCGCGGCTGGTTGCCCTGGCCCATCTCGCCAGCCTCAAGCGGGCTCTCGGAGATCTCGACCGGGTCACGGCGTGGCTGCGCGTTTTCGCCATGGTGAATGTTGCGCCAGGGTTCAATGAGACGCCGCTGGTCACAAACGGCTATTCCGACCTGATCCTGGAGCTCTATGGTCCAGATGTCGGCGCGCACGCCCGCTCGTCTATCGGCATGGCCATCCCGCTGAATGCGCCGGTGAATTGCGAAGCGGAAGTCGAAATCGACGGTAAATCTCCGGGTGCGGGTTAGGTCGGAGCCCTCACGATCAACGTGGAGAAAAGGCGGCGTTGCCGGGCGCAAGGGGCTGTTGCACGATCTGCACCGCGCTTGATCGAGCCTCTTTCGGCCCGATCCAAGATCGCATCATCCCATCAACGCCGCTGCAGAATCCTGCCCCCGGCTTGATCTGCGGCGATCTCCTCGATGGGCGCAGGCCTGCCCAGGAGGTATCCCTGGCCGATGTCGCAGCCGAGGTCCTGAAGCCGCTGGAGTTGGCTCTCTTCTTCGATGCCTTCGGCAGTAATCGCCACGCCCAGTCCGGCGCCGAGCGCGATGATGGCCTTGATCACCTTGTCCTGCTTGTCATTGGTCTCGAACGAGGCGACGAAACTCCTGTCGATCTTGATCTTGTCGAACCGGTAGCTGGACAGCTGGGAGAGGCTGGAAAAGCCCGTTCCGAAATCATCGAGAGCAATCCTGACCCCGGCATTCACCAGATCGTCGAGAACAATCCGTGCGGTAACCGCGTCCTGGATGATGGCGCTCTCCGTCACCTCAAGCTCCACCCTGTGCGCGGGCAGGCCGACATCGCCCAAAATCTTCAGAATTCGTAAGCCGAGCAACCGGTCGCTCAGTTGGATCGGAGAAAGATTGAAGGACAGGACAAGCTCGCTTGGCCAGGAGAGCGCATCGGTGCAGGCCCTGCGAAGCAGCTGGTCCGTCAATTCGACGATCAGCCCGGCTTCCTCCGCGACCGGAATGAATTCGCTCGGCGGGATGAATTCGCCGGAGGCCGTTTTCCAGCGCGCCAGCGCCTCGAAGCCGATGATCTTGTTCGCCTTGAGGTCCACGAGCGGTTGGTAATAGGGAACGATCTCAGCTTTCCGGATGGCCGCCCGCAGATCGCCTTCTGTCCGGATCCGCTTCGCCAGCTCGTCCTGCATCGAAGGCACGAAGGGCTTCACCAGATTGCGGCCCTGCTTTTTCGCGACATACATCGCGCAATCCGAATGCCGGATGACTTGGCCGAGCTCATCGCCATTCTCGGGATAAAGTGCAAAGCCGACACTGGCGCCGAGATCGACGGCAGCACCGTTGAAGGTGAACGGCTTTCCGATCGCACTGACGATGCGGTTTCCCAAGGCGACAAGATCGGCATTTCCGACCCGCCGCGCCAGAATCACAAACTCATCTCCCCCGAGGCGAAAAACGTGATCGCGAGGGAAGAGCGACGAGAGCCGCTGGGCGACGGTCTTGAGCACAGCGTCACCGTGATCGTGCCCCAGGAGATCGTTGACCTTCTTGAAGCCGTCGAGATCGATGCTGAACACGGCATAGGCTTCTTCTGCCGTTCGTTCGTTCATCGCCCGCGCGCATACGGATTCCAGAAATCTGCGGTTCGGCAGCTCGGTCAGCGTGTCGTGGCAGGCAATCCAGTCAACATTCTTCTCGGCCTGCAGCCTGCGAGCGACTTCTCTCGAAAGATCCCGGATCCTGAGTGCGGAATAGATGAGTCCCAAAAACCCGGAGATATTCAGGGCAAGCAGCGCATGGTCCAGCGGATAGCGGTGATGCCGCTCGATAAACTCATCCAGCTCCTCATGCCATTGGAAGCGCCAGGAGAGGCAGAAGAGAAGCAGGAAGATCGCGAGCCAACCCAATATCTCCATCTGGGGTCTGGTCGGTCGGATGCGGGGCATAGAACGGCTCCTGTTAGGTGAAGAGCCCTCATGGCCGGCTCGCAGAACCGCATCGTCCCCGGCGGTGGTCGAACCGCCACAATTCATTCGGGCGGAGTTGAGAGGTCGGCTCGCCGGCATCGACCAAGCGCACCGGCACCTCCAAACATATCTTTGAACCTCGAAGGTTAATGGTGGGTTGCCTGGCCGAAGGTGCATGCGTTTCGCTGCGCGCAACGGACAGGTTGCCGCAATTCGCATGAGGCGCTGGTTTCAGAAATATCTGCTTGACAACTTTGATGATGGATATCATTAAACATTTATGATGATAAACGTCATTAAAGATTGGCGGAACGAGGGTCGTCTTCTGCCACTTGAGGTCCACGCCGATTAGTGCCGATGGCTTTATCGTTTCCTCGATACCTGACGCCGCAACAGGAGAAGGCCCCGTGAAGGCATTCGTCGTTGACAAGTACAAGAAGAAGGGCGCTCTGCGCCTCGCCAGCCTGCCGGAACCGGAACTGCAGGATAATGACGTGCTCGTGCGGATAAAGGCCACCGCCGTGAACCAGCTGGACTCCAAGGTCAGGGACGGGGAGTTCAAGCTTATTCTTCCCTATCGTCCGCCCTTCGTCCTCGGGCATGACCTTGCCGGGACGGTTGTCAAAGTCGGATCCAGGGTGAGGCGGTTCAAGGTGGGTGACGAGGTCTATGCACGACCGCGTGATCATCGCGTCGGGACATTCGCCGAATTCATTGCCATCAATGAAGCCGATGCGGCGCTGAAGCCAAGCAACCTCAGCATGAGCGAAGCGGCGTCCGTCCCGCTTGTCGGGTTGACCGCCTGGCAGGCGCTGGTCGAGGTGGGCAAGATAAAGCCCGGCCAGAAAGTCTTCATTCAGGCCGGTTCCGGCGGTGTCGGGACGTTCGCCATTCAGCTCGCCAAACACCTCGGCGCGGCGGTTGCGACGACGACGAGTGCTGAAAATGCCGAGCTGGCGAGAAGTCTCGGGGCGGACGTGGTCATCGACTACAAGACGCAGGATTTCGAAAAGATCTTGTCGGGCTACGATCTGGTGCTGAACAGCCAGGATCCGAAGACGCTCGAAAAGTCGCTGGGCGTGCTGGAGCCGGGTGGCCGGCTCATTTCTATTTCCGGTCCGCCCGATCCGGCATTCGCCAGGGAGCTCGGCCTCAATCTGTTCCTGAAGCTGGTACTGTGGCTGCTCAGCCGAGGAGTTCGCAGAAAGGCCAAGCGTCTCGGCGTCGCTTATTCATTCCTGTTCATGCGCGCCGAGGGGCGGCAGCTGGGTGAGATTGCCCGCCTGATCGAACAAGGCGTGATCCGGCCGGTCGTCGACAAGGTGTTCCCGTTTGAGAAGACGGAGGATGCGCTGGCCTATGTCGAGACCGGGCGAGCCAAAGGCAAGGTGGTCATCGCCGTCGCGAATTGACGAACATCGCGCCGGCGGATGCGTGGCCCTATCGTTGCCGCATCCGGTTCTCAATGGCGTCGCGGCAATCGGCGCGGCAGGCGTCGAGCAGTTCGTCAGCCAGGGGGGAATCGTCCGGGCAGGCCCTCGAAAGCACGATGGCGCCAACGGCCTGAGCGAGAATGGCGATGGCTTGGGCGCGCCCGCCGGCGCCGGAAGCGTGACGTTGCGCAATGCCACCCTCCACCGCGCGCACCAGCTTGTCTATTCCTGCAGCGAAAACGGCCTTGGTTGTCTCAGGCTGTCGGGCGGCATCGCAACTCAGTGCTGCGGCCGTGCACCCCTGGCCGCGCCCATCCCGGTGATCGCGTGCGAGATAAAGCTCCATGACGTCGAGGACGTCGTAACCGGCATAGCGCTGCAAGGTCTCGTCCAACCCGTTCTCGGTCGATTCGGCGATCAGTTCCTCCTTGGAGCGGAAGTGATTGTAGAAGCCGCCATGGGTGAGCCCCGCGCGCTCCATCAATTCCGCGACGCCCACGCCATCGAATCCACGCTCGCGAAACAGCTCTGACGCGGTGGCGATAATCCGGTCGTAGTTTTCCTGCTTCTGTTCCTTGGTGATCCGCACGTCACGGTCCTTTCAACGGCCATTTCCAGCTATGATTGCGGTCGTCATTATAGCTTACATATTGATGATGTGCATCATTAATATGGGCGGTCCACAACGGCGTTCCGTTGTGACGGCGACGCACTTCATGCAGATGGCACCGCGTGTTTTTTACGCGCGGTGCCATCTTCAGCAACTTTGAATGCGGGAAAAAGCGCCTCTCGGCATGGGCCTCAGATCGTTGCCGCGTCGTAGGTGGTAGCCACGCGTTCCTCGCTCCGCACGGCTAAACTGTCAGAAGGACGCTACTTGGCATTCTCGCCGCCGACATCAGCGGTTGGGCAACCTGATCCAGCAACTGGCCGGCATTCTGCTCTTCACCCAGCGACAGCGTTAGCAATTGCGCGACCGCCGGCTGCCCAAGTTGAAGTGCCATATTGCGAGCGGTGGTGTAGGCGGCAATCTCGTAGTGCTCGACCCGCAACGCCGCTCCGATCAAAGCCAGATCAGCGGGAGCGTCTTCCTTCTTCTTGCCTTCCGCCATCACTTCCTCGCCTTCCTCCACCAGGCCGGCCATGCCCTTGCATGGCTTGGCGCGAGCCGAGGTGCCAAGGATGCGCAGACATTCGTTCAAACGCTCGACCTGCGCCTCCGTCTCGGCAAGATGGTTGCGCAGCAAGGTCTGGAGCTGCTGCGTCCGCGCGGCTTTCTGCATCTTGGGAAGCGCCTTCAGCAGCTGCTTCTCCGCATGCAGCAGGTCACGGAGCTCATCCACAAGGACCTCCTGAATCGCTTCTGCTCCTTCAGGGGGAGCGCTTTGAGCGCGGATTGCCCTTCCGCCGTTTTCAGCGCCCGGGAGATCCTGGAAGGCCGGCGCCTCCACGAATTCCCAGGGTTCTCCTTCATTCCATGGACCGCGGGTGTCAACCTCACCCAAATCCCCTTGACCCGTGGAATCGTTGAAGAACTGATCGACCAGTCCTGCTGTCGGCGCAATCCTGCCGACGCTCAGCGGCGGCTTGCCCATGCTTTCGAGGGCCAGCGCGAAAGCACGCATATGGGTGATCTCTCTCGTCATCAGGAACTGTAGGGCATCCTTGGTTCCCGGATCGCGGCAGAAGTCGATCAGGCGTTCGTAGACGATCTTGGCGCGTGCCTCCGCGGCTATGTTGCTTCGCAGATCCACATCCAGCTCGCCTGTTATTTTCAGATAATCGGCCGTCCAGGGGTTTCCCATCGAATTGAAAAGGTTCACGCCACCGCCGCCTGCAATGGCGATCAGCGGGTCGGCTTCGGCCTCCTCTCTGACCGACTTCAACGGCTTGAGGTGCATTCTCGCAAGAGTACCGACGATCTCGAGGTGGCTGAGTTCTTCGGTCCCGATGTCCATCAGGAGGTCCTTCCGACCGGGATCCTCGCAATTCAAGCCTTGAATGGAGTATTGCATGGCCGCCGCGAGTTCACCGTTTGCGCCGCCGAACTGCTCAAGCAGCATATTGCCGAATTTTGGATCAGGTTCGTCAACCCGAACGGTATACATGAGCTTTTTTACGTGGTGATACATGGGGTTCCTCCTGGTTGGATGGCGACTAACCGACCTATCGCAGGAATGTTCCCCATCTGTGGCTGCTGCCGGCGCATCGGATTGCGTCCTCATCAGCCCACACCGGTCGGTGCCGCTTCGGAGGCAGGCATTGCCTGTGCGGACGTACCCCATGATAAGGAGCCCCATCACATGCTGGCTTCCTCGACGGGATCATCGATACTCGCGCAGCAAATAGGGCGTGGGAATGCGGACAGCCGCGGCTGGCCGGATCGGCAGCTGCGCCGCGCGTCTAGGCAGACGCGCAGCGAAATCGTGGCTTGAACGGCGGGACCAGATCCTTGGCTAGTAAACGAAGGGATCGACCTCGGCCGCCTGCGTGCCCGGCTCTTTCGGATAGATCACGCCCTTGCGCAGGACGATGTTGGCATAGAGCCTGGGTTCGCTGGTCTGGATCACCGCATGGGCGGCCTTCACCCGGCCGTAGAAATCCTGGCCGACGAGCGGCACCACCTGCCGGTGCGGCTCGTGCACCGCGCAGCAGTCGATCATCTCCTCATGCACCGGATCGAGCTTGTCGCGCTCAGCCTTGACGGTCGAGCGGAAGATCGCCTCGGGCACGAAATCGTCGATCGGCAGCACGCTGAGCACGGCGTTGAGCACCGGAATGAGGCGATGGCCGTCGAGTCGGATCAGCCGGCGGGCATGTTCGACCCCGGGATAATTGCCGTCGACGATGGCGATCTCGTCGCCGTGGCCCATGGCGCGCAGCGTGAACAGCAATTCCGGGCTCAGAAGCGGATCAAGTCCCTTCAGCATGGTCTATCTCCTTGAAGAGTACGTTCTGGTCTGTGAGGTAACGCGAAAAGATCGGCAGGCTGGCGCCGCCGATGGCGCGCGCCTGCGCGCCGACCGCGCCCTCGATGATCTCGGGCATGACGACGCCCTGCAGGTCGAGCTTGGCGGCTTCGTCGATCGTCGCCTGCACGACGCGGCTGCGCACCCAATGGGGAAAGCCGCCATCGATGACGGCAGCGCTGAAATCGACGATCGAGGCGGCCGCAACGATCGCCTGGGCCAGCGCCTTGGCGCTATCCTGGATCCAGATCTCCATCGGCGCGCCGAAATCCACCCAGTCGTCGGCGGAATACCAGAGCGGTTCGGGATCGATGCCGCGTTCGCGCAGCATGTTTTCCAATACGAAGATCGAGGCGATCTCGAGCAACTGCTTGGTTTCGCCGTTTCTGTCGCGCACGGGCAGCGGCCCGATGGCGCCCGCCGTGCCGGTACGGCCGGAAAAGATCGCCGAATTGAGCACGATGCCGCCGCCGATGAAGGAGCCGATGAAGAAATAGACGAAGTCGGGATAGGAGGGGCCGACGCCGAAGACGAGCTCGGCGCCGCAGGCGCTGGTGGCATCGTTCTGCAGGAAAACAGGATGGGAGACACGGGCGGCGATATCGGCCTGCAGGTCGACATCCCGCCAGACCTCCATGGCGCCCGGCGGCGCGCCGACTTCCTCGGCCCAATTCCAGAGCTCGAACGGAGCTGCGATGCCGAGGCCGGCGATACGGCTGCGCTGCTTGTCGTCGAGCCTGCTCTCGATCTCCGCGATGCCCGAGGTGACGAAGGCGAGAATTTCGTCCGGCAGCGGATAGGCATAGGTCTGGTGCAGCTGCATGCGGATGCGGCCGACGAAATCCATCAGCACCAGATCGGCGCTGCGACGGCCTATCTTGAGCCCGAAGGAATAGACGGCGTCGGGATTGAGATGCATCGGGATCGACGGCTGGCCGACCCGGCCGCGCACCGGCGCCCCGCGCGATAGCAGCCCCTCTTTTTCCAGCACCCGCATGATGACCGAGACGGTCTGCGCCGACAGCCCGCTGCGGCGCGCGATATCGGCCTTCGACAGCGCGCCGTAGAGGCGCACCAGCGACAGCACGAGCCGTTCGTTATAGGCGCGCACCCTGACCTGGTTCGCGCCCCCGGCCGGATTGAGAATGGGCGGCGGGACCGGTGTGTGTTCCGGCCCATCCAAAGACGACATGGCCGCTCCTCCCGAGCGTTGGCCTCTTGCACGGTTCCCCGGATCGGAAGCGATCCAAGGGGATTGTGCAGCAGCTGAAAGCGGTAAGGCGGCCATTCTCTGCGTTTGAAAAGGCGCGGTACCGTACATCCTAATGCGATTGAGCATGCCACATCGAATTAATAATTCAATTGGATTTATTTATTGACAAGCCGATTTCTTTCGCTCTTAATTGCCAGCGTCAAGGGCACGGGCGGCTTCGGAAGCGGCAGCGACCGAAGCGAAGTGTCACATCTCGAAAATTCCGGCCCGCACGGGCGGCGCCGGCAAACTCTGGGAGGAGTTCATGAAGAAATCAGTTCTCGCTTTCGGCGCGCTCGCACTCGGCGTCGCCTTTTCCGCGCCGGCCATGGCGGCTGACGTTTCCGCCTGCCTGATCACCAAGACCGACACCAATCCCTTCTTCGTCAAGATGAAGGAAGGTGCGACGGCCAAGGCCAAGGAACTCGGCGTTTCGCTGAAGTCCTACGCCGGCAAAGTCGACGGTGACAGCGAAAGCCAGGTTGCGGCGATCGAAAGCTGCATCGCCGACGGCGCCAAGGGAATTCTGCTGACCGCCTCGGACACCAAGGGCATCGTCTCTTCGGTCAAGAAGGCGCGTGATGCCGGCGTACTGGTCATCGCGCTCGACACGCCGCTCGAGCCGGCCGATGCCGCCGACGCCACCTTCGCCACCGACAACCTGCTCGCCGGCAAGCTGATCGGCCAGTGGGCCAAGGAAACGCTCGGCGACAAGGCCAAGGACGCCAAGGTCGGCTTCCTCGACCTGACGCCGTCGCAGCCGACGGTCGACGTACTGCGCGACCAGGGCTTCATGATGGGCTTCGGCATCGACCCGAAGAACCCGGACAAGATCGGCGACGAAGACGACAAGCGCATCGTCGGCCATGACGTGACCAACGGCAACGAGGAAGGCGGCCGCAAGGCCATGGAAAACCTCCTGCAGAAGGATCCTGGCATCAACGTCATCCACACGATCAACGAGCCGGCCGCTGTCGGTGCCTATCAGGCGCTGAAGGCTGTCGGCATGGAAAAGAACGTGCTGATCGTCTCGGTTGACGGCGGCTGCCCCGGCGTCAAGTCGGTCAAGGAAGGCGTCATCGGCGCCACCTCGCAGCAATATCCGCTGCTGATGGCATCGCTCGGTATCGAGGCGATCAAGAAGTTCGCCGATAGCGGTGAAAAGCCGAAGCCGACCGAAGGCAAGTCCTTCTTCGACACCGGCGTCTCGCTCGTCACCGACAAGCCGGTTTCCGGCGTCAAGTCGATCGACACCAAGGAAGGCACGGCTAAGTGCTGGGGCTGAGCCCGATCTATTGAAAGAGAAAGCGGCCGGGGCTTGATCCCCGGCCGTTTTGGACGGACGATGTGCCGTCACCCCACCGGCTAAGCAACGAACGGATGACAATGGGTGGCGGCCTCCGCGCGGGTTCGGCGCGCGGATGCGGAGGAGGAACCATGACCGGAGCACAGGAATTCGAACGCGTTCTCGACGGCAGCGACAAGAACGTCGCCTCCTTCGAGCACCAGGGCGTCCCGCTGATCAAGCGTGCGCAGCATTTTCTGCACTCGACGCCGGCGGCCGTGCCGCTCATCGTGCTGGTGCTGGCGATCATCATCTTCGGGATAGCGCTCGGCGGACGGTTTTTCTCGTCCTACACCCTGACACTGATCCTGCAGCAGATCGCCATCGTCGGCGTTCTCGGCGCCGCCCAGACGCTGGTCATCCTGACGGCCGGCATCGATCTTTCGATCGGCGTCATCATGGTGATCTCGGCGGTCATCATGGGCAATGTCGCCATCACCTACGGCATACCGACGCCGGTCGCCGTCATCGCCGGCCTTCTCGTCGGCGGTCTCTGCGGCTTGCTGAACGGCTTCCTCGTCGCCTTCATGAAGCTGCCGCCGTTCATCGTCACGCTCGGCACCTGGAATATCGTCATGGCGACGAATTTCATCTATTCCGCCAATGAGACGATCCGCGACGCCGATGTCGACGCCCAGGCGCCGTTGCTGCATCTCTTCGCCGCAAGCTTCAGGCTCGGCACCGCCGTGCTCACCCTCGGTGTCATCGCCATGGTGCTGCTCGTCCTGCTGCTCTGGTATGTGCTCAATCACACCGCCTGGGGCCGGCATGTCTATGCGGTCGGCGACGATCCGGAAGCGGCCAAGCTGTCCGGCATCCAGACCAAGAAGGTGCTGCTCACCGTCTACACCATATCGGGCGTCATCGCCGCCTTCGCCGCCTGGGTCTCGATCGGCCGCAACGGCTCGATCTCGCCGTCCTCGGCCGTCACCGATTATAACCTCCAGGCGATCACCGCGACCGTGATCGGCGGCATTTCGCTCTTCGGCGGCCGCGGCTCCATCCTCGGCACCCTCTTCGGCGCCATGATCGTCGGCGTCGTGTCGATGGGCCTCAACATGCTCGGCGCCGACCCGCAATGGAAAGTTCTTTTGACGGGCGTGCTGATCATCGCCGCCGTCGCCATCGATCAGTGGATCAGAAAGGTTTCGGTGTAATCATGGCTCACGAACCCATTCTCACTGCCCGCGGACTCGTCAAGCGCTATGGACGCGTGACCGCGCTCGACAATGCCGATTTCGACCTCTACCCGGGTGAAATCCTTGCCGTCATCGGCGATAACGGCGCCGGCAAGTCCTCGCTGATCAAGGCGATTTCGGGCGCCGTCACGCCCGACGAGGGAGTGATCACGCTCGAAGGCCGGCAGGTGCAGTTCCGCTCGCCGATGGAAGCGCGCGAAGCCGGCATCGAGACTGTCTACCAGAACCTCGCCCTGTCGCCGGCGCTCTCCATCGCCGACAACATGTTCCTCGGCCGCGAGATCCGCAAAAAAGGCCCGCTCGGCTCGCTGTTCCGCATGCTTGACCGGCCGGCGATGGAAAAGCTGGCGCGCAACAAGCTTTCCGAACTCGGCCTGATGACCATCCAGAACATCAATCAGGCGGTGGAGACGCTGTCGGGCGGCCAGCGCCAGGGTGTCGCCGTCGCCCGCGCCGCCGCCTTCGGCTCGAAAGTCATCATCATGGATGAGCCGACCGCGGCGCTCGGCGTCAAGGAGAGCCGCAAGGTGCTGGAGCTGATCCTCGATGTGCGCGCCCGCGGCCTGCCGATCGTGCTGATCTCGCACAACATGCCGCATGTCTTCGAAGTGGCCGACCGGATCCATATCCATCGCCTCGGCCGGCGCCTGACGGTGATCAATCCGAAGGAATACACGATGTCGGACGCCGTCGCCTTCATGACCGGCGCCAAGGCGGTGCCGACGGAGCCCGTTGCGGCATGAGTGCACGCATCGACGAAATCGCCGGCGAGGTTCTTGGCCGCGCCGGCGATGCCAGACGTTTCCTGATCGGCATTGCCGGGCCGCCGGGTTCGGGAAAATCCACCATGGCCGACAATCTGGCGGCGGCGCTGAAAGCCAAGGGCGAAAGCGCCGCGGTCCTGCCGATGGACGGCTTTCACATGGACAATGCCATCCTGATCGAACGCGGCCTTCTGGCCCGCAAGGGCATTCCCGAAACTTTCGACGTCCGTGGCTTCCTCGATATCGTCCGCGCCGTCAGGCCGGCCGACCAGGAGGTTCTGGTGCCGGTCTTCGATCGCGCGCGTGAACTCGCCATCGCCTCGGCCCGGCCGATCGATCCCAAGGACCGGTTCATCATCGTCGAAGGCAATTATCTGCTGTTCACGCAGGGAAAATGGGCCGAACTCGACGGCATCTTCGATTTCACCATCATGCTGGCGCCGCCGATCGAGGTGCTCGAGGAGCGCCTCTGGGAACGCTGGCGCGGCTATAACCTCACCGAGGAGGCCGCCAGCGCCAAGGTCTATGGCAACGACCTGCCGAACGGAAGGCTGATCCTCGAAAACCGCCGCCCGGCGGATGTGACGCTGGAGATCGCCTTGGCGTGATACATGTCATCAGGAAGCGTGCAGCGGTTCCAGGATAACGACATGCATCAGAACAAAGAGCTAAGTCACGGCGATTGTCTTGATATAATGGTTGGTGCTATCGAGGCCGCAGACGCATCGCTTCGGAGGCCTGCCATGCAATCGATCACTATTCGCCGTCCTGACGACTGGCACCTGCATCTGCGCGACGGCGCCATGCTGGAGGGCGTGATCGCCGATACGAGCCGCACCTTCGCCCGTGCCATCATCATGCCCAATCTGGTACCGCCTGTTGTCACCACGGCAGACGCCACAGCCTATCGCGAGCGCATCCTGAAAGCCCTGCCGGCCGGCCATCGCTTCCAGCCGTTGATGACGCTTTATCTCACCGAACACACCAGCCCCGACGATGTCGAGGCGGGGGCGGAAAGCGGCCTCATTACCGCCGTCAAGCTTTACCCGGCCGGCGCCACCACCAATTCGCATGGTGGCGTGCGCGACATGGAAAAGGCGATGCCGGTACTGGAGCGCATGGCGAAGATCGGCCTGCCGCTCTGCGTCCACGGCGAAGTGACGACGCCTGACGTCGATATTTTCGACCGCGAGGCCGTCTTCATCGACACCGTGCTCGATCCGCTGCGCAGGCGCCTGCCGGAGCTGAAGGTGACGATGGAGCATGTGACGACAGCAGACGGCATCGATTACATCAAGGCGGCCAAGGGCAATCTCGCCGGCTCGATCACCACTCACCATCTGATAATCAACCGCAACGCCATCCTCGTCGGCGGCATCCGCCCGCATTATTACTGCCTGCCGGTCGCCAAGCGCGAGAACCACCGCCTGGCGCTGCGCGCCGCCGCCGTGAGCGGTGACTCCCGCTTCTTCCTCGGCACCGATTCTGCCCCGCATGTCGATCCCTTGAAGGAATGCGCCTGCGGCTGCGCCGGCATTTATACCTCGATCAACACGATGAGCTGCCTTGCTCACGTCTTCGAGGAGGAGGGTGCCCTCGACAAGCTCGAAGCCTTCGCCTCGCTGAACGGGCCGGCCTGGTATGGGTTTCAGCCGAACGAGGAGCGCATCACCCTGGCAAAGCAGGCCGAGCCCGTCGTTTTTCCCGCGAAGATTGAAACCGGCGCCGGACCAGTTACCGTCTTCGATCCGATGTTTCCCTTGCACTGGCAAGTGGTGCCGCAGGCGTAACAGTCATGATTTCAATTTTAAATCGAAAATTCATCTAAAATTTCAGCGCGACGTTAAACGCGTAACATTTGCATTGTGCGGTGCATCATTTGTTAACGGATGCGTAAGACAGTCCTCGTCGCGGACCCCATGCCGATATTCCGGCGCAACTGCGGAGACTGAAGAGCATGACGCTTGACTATAACTCCCTGCTGCTGGCGCTCGGTGTCTCCGCAGCATGCCTTGCCGTGACCCTGATGGGCAGCTGGCTGGTGCGCCGGGCCGAGACCGTGCTGCTGACCGCTACGATCGGCCTCGTCCTCGTCGTCAGCGGAATCTTCGTCTACAGCGCCTATGTCAACCGGCCGGAACCAGCCTTCGCCATTGGCAGCTTCGTGCTGTTCCATGCCGGTTTTTCCACCATCTGGGGCGCCGGCAAACAGTTCCTCACCGGTTGTCTGTCGATCCCGGCCATTGCCATCCGCGCGCTGGCCGCGATGATCTCTTCCACCGTGCCGATGCTGGCGGGCTATGACGGCCTGGCCTTCATATCGGACAATCTCGCCATCGCCCTGCTGCTCTTTGCCACCGCCCGGCAATATTGGCTCGCCCGCGCCGAAGCCCCGGCGCCGATCCTCGGCATTGCCGCGCTCTATACCGCCACGGCGATCTCCTTCGTGCTCTGCGCCGCCGTACTGATTGCCGACGGCAAGCTGGTGCTCGGCGCAGCGCCCAGCAATTGGGCCGAGGATCTGAGCCTCGCCGTCTGCATCGCCGGCATGACCGGAATCGGCGCCTTGTCGCTGGCGCTGCATCAATGGCGTCTTGCCGCCCGCCATCGGCTCGAGGCGATCACCGATCCGCTGACCGGCCTGCTCAACCGCCGCGCCGTCTTCGACCAATACGGCACGCGTCCCATGGGAATGACCACCGCCGTCATCGTCTTCGATATCGACCATTTCAAATCCGTCAACGACCGTTATGGCCACGCCGCCGGCGACCGCGTGATCATGGTCTTCGCCGAGGAACTCCAGGCCCATTGCAGCGCCGGCGACACCGCCGCCCGGCTCGGCGGCGAAGAATTTGCGCTGGTGCTGAAAGAGATCATGCCCGGCCGGGCCGAACTGGTTGCCGAACGCATCCGCAGGGCCTTCGAAGCGCGCGAGATCGACATCGACGGCCAGGTGCTGAGATGCACGGTCAGCGTCGGCGTCGCTCCCGGCCGCTCGCAGATGCCGGATTTCGACACCATGCTGAGTGCGGCCGACAAGGCGCTCTACGCCGCCAAGCGCGGCGGCCGCAATCGCGTCGAGCTTGCCGCCCACCTCAGAGCGGTCCCGGCCGAGGTATCGCGCACCGCGTCTTGATTCCGGCCGCATCCTCTCATAACTTTGCCTTCGGCCGGATGCAGCCAGCCGCCCCGCGACGCCCGACATTTGACAGTTCGGCGTTATGGTGAATGCATCCCGATATCAGCCTTCACATCCCTTGCCGTTTGGCGATCGATGGCGAACGGGTCAGCAGACGCGGGCACTGATCTTCCTGTTTGCCGCCAACGGAAGGATGACATATGCGCGACTTTCGCGATGCCAAGCTCATGGCAAAGACTTTGCGGCAGGCCCTTGCCGACCGCGATATTTCCTTGACCCATAGCGAGACGCTGGAAATCGTCGCCCTGCAGTTCGGGCTCGATCAATGGAATATCCTCTCGGCCAAGATCGAGGCGGCGGGTGCTTCCCGCTCCGCTGTCGGCATCGAGCCGCCGACGCCGATTTTCCGCATCTTCTCGGTCGAGAAGGCCATGGAATTCTATTGCGGCTTCCTGGGCTTCCAACTCGACTGGGAGCACCGCTTCGACGAAAACTCCCCGCTCTATTGCCAAGTCTCGCGTGACGGCATGGCGCTGCACCTCAGCGAACATTCCGGTGACGCCAGCCCCGGCGCCAAGGCCTTCGTGCGCGTCGCCAATGTGCGCGCCTACCACGCCGAACTCGCCGGCAAGGACTACCGCTACATGAAGCCCGGCGTGGAAGAGGCGCCCTGGGGTCTGGAAATGACCGTCATCGACCCCTTCAGCAACCGCATCGCTTTCTGCGAGCAGGCATAGGGACGGCTGACAATGTCAGCCAACTCTTCTTTCGTCATGCTCCATATCTCCATCCTCCTGACATCCCTCGGGTCGAATCCCCAGGATGGGAGGGGAGGGCGCCGCAAGTGTCGGCCTGATGAAGCGTCCGTGGTGGTGTGCCTCTCTACGCTGGCGGCGCGTTTGGCGAGAATGCCAACCACACTCTCCGTCATCCCAGGCCTTGATCCTGGGATCCATGCGGCTGCTGCTGTTGGATGCCGTGTGGATGCTTGGCTCGAGTGCCGAGCATGATGGAGAGTGGGGTGGGCAGGAGAGACCCATTCGGAGACCGGAATACCCGCCTCGTCCTTCGAGGACCCTTTGGGGCACCTCAGGATGAGGCTCTCTTGAAGGCCGGCGCTTATGTTTCAAACAATCATCAACGCCCTGACGAAAGCCACCGAAGCCAGCAGCGAGGCCACCGTCCTCACATGGTTCCACCAGGTCCAGTCCTCGAGATAGGTGCTCCACAGCGCAACCGCTTCCGGCCCGTTGCCGCTCACCTTTTCCAGCGCATCGTTCATCGGCACGTTGAAGATGATGGTCGAAAGGAAGGAGGCGACGACATAGAGTGCGGCTCCCGCCAGCATCAGCGCCGACGCCCCGCCGCGCCAGTTGATCACCGCCAGCACTGTTATGACGAGACAGAGGATCGCCGTCGGTACGAACAGCGCCATGAAGGGCGAGCGGACGATCGTCACATTGATGGAGTTCATCGCGGCAATGCCCTGTTCCGCCGGGATGCGCGAAAAGGCGGTCATGATGAAGGTCGAGAAGGCAAAGAAGATACCGGCGACAAGGCCGCTGCCGAGCGCCGCGGCGACGAGGGAAAGGATAAGGACGATCTGCATGTCGAAACTCCTTCCGAGAAAATAAGAGAAACTCTCTCATTTGCGAAATGAGATAAACTCTCTTATTTTGATTGTCAACCGTGAAGGAGCAGACCATGTCGGAACAGGCCGGCGCGTCCCGCAGGCGTCAGCAACAGCATACGGGCCAGCCGCGCCGGATCCCCAGCCAGCAGCGCGGCCGCGAACGCTTCGAAAAGATCCTCGCCGTCGCCGCCGAGCTGATCGAAAGCAAGGGCAGCGACGGCCTGAAGATGAGCGAGATCGTCGAGAAGGCCGGCATCTCTTTCGGGGCGCTCTACCAGTATTTCCCCGACAAGAGCGCGATCATCCGGACCTTGGCCGAACGCTTCAACGACGAGGGCAGGCGCTGTGTCGCGGCGGAATTGGCAAAGGTCGCCGACGCCGCCGCCTTGCAAGGTGCGCTCGCCAATATCGTCGACGAATATTATGCCTTTTTCCGCCGCGAGCCCGTCATGCGCGATCTCTGGCATGCGACGCATACCGACAAGCTGCTGCAGCAGATCGATGCCGAGGACATGGAATTCCACGCCCAGGCGTTTCTCGCCGTGCTCGTCCGCCTGTGGCCCGATCGCGACCACGGCGAGCTTCTGGCGATTGCCCGGCTGACCATGCAGCTACTGGCCGCTGCCGTCCGTTACGCCGTATCGCTGGATGCGGAGGAGGGCGCCCGGGCGATCGCCCTGTTCAAGACGATGCAGCTCGTCGATTTCAGCCGGCTGCTGCGCTGATAGAGCCGTGTTGCGTCTGGAAACTCGGGGCTCTTGCTGCTATTGCCGCAGAGAGCAAAGTTGAAGGAGAGCCGCATGATCCAGACCACGTTTCCCGACCGCGCCGTGATGGCCGAACTGGTGGCCAAGATGCTCTGGGAGATCAAGGCGGTGCATTTCAACGCGGGCGAGCCTTACAAACTCTCCTCCGGTATGGCGAGCCCGGTCTATATCGATTGCCGCAAGCTGCTCTCCTATCCGCGCATCCGTTCGACGGTGATGGATTTTGCCGCCAGCACGCTGATGCGCGATGCCGGTTTCGAGCAGTTCGACTGCATCGCCGGCGGCGAGACGGCAGGCATTCCCTTCGCCGCCCTGCTCGCCGACCGCCTCGGCCTGCCGATGATCTATGTCCGCAAGCAGCCGAAAGGACATGGCCGCAATGCCCAAATCGAAGGCAATATGCCGGAAGGCTCGCGCGTGCTCGTCATCGAAGACCTGACGACGGCGGGCGGCAGCATGTTCAAGTTCATCGATGCGGTGCGCGCCGCGGGCGGCATCGTCGATCACGGCATCGCGCTGTTCTTCTACGATATCTTCGGCCAACAGCGCTTTACCGACGGCAAGGTCCGGCTGCATCATATCGCCACCTGGCGCAATGTTCTGGCCGTCGCCAAGGCACAGCAGTTGTTCGACGACAAGACGCTCGCGGAAGTCGAGGCCTTTCTCGATGCGCCGCTCGCCTGGTCGGGAAGGAATGGTGGCGTTAGTGAGCTTTCGCTCTAGCCTTTTGACAAAAGCTCGCTTAATCGATTGAAGAACATATCCGTGCTGTTGGGAGGAATCCGATGATTTTGTGCTGCGGCGAAGCCCTGATCGACATGCTGCCGAGGGATACGACCCTGGGCGAAAAGGGCTTTGCCCCCTATGCCGGCGGCGCGATCTTCAACACTGCGATCGCGCTCGGCCGCCTCGGCATCCCGACCGCCTTCTTCACCGGCATCGCCGACGACATGATGGGCGAAATCCTGCTGGCGACGCTGAAGGCCGCCAATGTCGATTACAGCCCCTGCGCCATCACCCAGCGCCCGTCGACCATCGCCTTCGTCAAGCTCGTCAACGGCCAGGCGACCTATGCCTTTTATGACGAGGGCACCGCCGGCCGCATGATCACCGAGGCCGACCTGCCCGTCCTCGGCGACGATTGCGAAGCGCTGCATTTCGGCGCGATCAGCCTGATCCCGAGCCCCTGCGGTGAAACCTACGAAGCGCTGCTCGACCGCGAGGCCGAAAAGCGCGTCATCTCGCTTGATCCCAACATCCGCCCCGGCTTCATCAAGGACAAGCCGGCGCATATGGCCCGCATCAAGCGCATGGCGGCCAAAGCCGACATCGTCAAATTCTCCGACGAGGATCTCGACTGGTTCGGCCTCGAAGGCGACCACGACGCGCTCGCCGCCCATTGGCTCGCCCACGGCGCCAAGCTCGTCGTCATCACCAAGGGTGCCGAAGGCGCTTCCGGCTACACCCAAGAGCGCAAGGTGACGGTCCCGAGCGAGCGCGTCACGGTCGTCGACACGGTCGGCGCCGGCGACACCTTCGATGCCGGCGTGCTGGCCTCGCTGAAGCGGGATGGCCTGCTGACCAAGGCGCAGGTCGCCTCGCTCGACGAACAGGCGGTGCGCAACGCCCTGACACTCGGCGCCAAAGCCGCCGCCGTCACCGTCTCCCGCGCCGGCGCCAACCCGCCCTGGGCGCATGAGATCGGGCTTTAGGATTCCCAACGCTCTGTCTCTCGCAAGGCGGCTAAATCTCGGTCCGGTTGAGGTCGGGGATATCTTGGATCAAGCTTGAGCCAGCGTCAGCCCCTCATCCGGCTGCCGCCACCTTCTCCCCGTAAACGGGGCGAAGGGGATACGCCGCGAGCTCTCCGTCTCTCTCCAACCTGTCGTAGGGCACGTCCCCTCTCCCGTCAGAACGGGGAGAGGGTTAGGGTGAGGGGCAATTCGTGATGTGACTTCGTTTCAAGCGATGACGGTGAACGCCGCTCGACCAAGAACTACCCCTCTGCCTCGCTCCGATCGGAGCTCGGAGCGGTCACCAGGTCCCGCAGGAATTCTTTGCACCACAGCGACACGTCGTGCGAGAGCAGATGTTCCATCATCATGCGCCAGCGGTCGCGACGCTCCTCGATGGACATGGCAAGCCCTCGCGCAATCGCATTGCCCGTGCCTTCGACATCGTAGGGGTTGACCAGCAGCGCCCCCTTCAGCTCGCGTGCGGCGCCGGCGAAGCGTGACAGCACCAGGACACCAGGGCGATCCGGGTCCTGGGCGGCGACATATTCCTTGGCGACGAGGTTCATGCCGTCGCGTAGGGGTGTGACCAGCCCGA
Organism: Rhizobium phaseoli; assembly: GCF_001664385.1. NCBI lineage: Bacteria > Pseudomonadati > Pseudomonadota > Alphaproteobacteria > Hyphomicrobiales > Rhizobiaceae > Rhizobium > Rhizobium phaseoli. Next base: position 522,890 of record NZ_CP013532.1, read on the forward strand.
TTGTCGCCAGCCGGAAAAGCCCGGCGAGCACGTTGCGGCTGATCGATCGGTTGACATAGCGGATCGGCACCCAGTCGACCGTTCCGATGGCGCCGTTGACGCGGCCGGCCTGTTCGGCGACCATCTTCTGCATCTGCTCGTATTCGGGCACTTCCGATCGCGATTTCGGCGTGATCTGCAGAAAGGTCACCTTGTTCTGGTAGGCCGGATTACAGGTGATGAAGCGCTCGAAGGCTTCAAGCCGCTGAATGATGCCCTTCGAATAATCGAGACGATCGACCCCGATGATCATGTCGCGGCCTTCGATGCTGCGCCGGGTCTTCTGGACCATCACGTTGTTTGCCGCCTTCTCGGCGAATTCGGCAAAGGCTGCGGTCTCGATGCCGATCGGATAGGCGCCGGCCTTGAAGATCCGCCCATGCGAATCGAACAACCCGTTGCCGAGGTCGTCGCCAATGCCCTCGCGTCTGAGATAACCGGCGAAATTCTGGAGATCATAGTCCGTCTGGAAGCCGACGAGATCGTAATGCGACAGCCCGCGCATGATCTCCTCGTGCACCGGCATGGTGACGAGAATGTCGGCCGGCGGCCAGGGAATGTGCAGAAAGAAGCCGATCCGGTTCTTCAGCCCCATCTGGCGCAGTTCGGCCGCCAGCGGAATGAGGTGGTAATCGTGAACCCAGATAATATCGTCCGGCTCGATCAACGGCGCCAGCCGGTGTGCAAAAAAGCGGTTGACGCGGAAATAACCGGCCATTTCCTTGCGGCCATATTCGGCGAGATCCAAGCGATAATGGCAGATCGGCCAGAGAACGCGGTTTGCAAAGCCGCGATAATATTCCTCGACGTCGGTGTCGGTGAGGTCGGTCAGGGCATAGGTGATGTTGCCCTTCTGCTGCAGCGACAGCGCGCCCGGTTCCCGGTCGCCGCTCGATTCTCCCGACCATCCCATCCAGATGCCGCCGCGCTCCTGCAGGGCCGCCTGCAGCGCGACGGCGAGGCCGCCGGCAGCCGCGCCGCCATCTTTGCTCGGCACGGGAACGCGATTGGAAACGACGATAAGACGGCTCATAAGCTTCCTTCAGTTGAGCTGGGACATGAAAACGCGAGATGACGAGCGTCCCGGAGAACCTCCTGAATGTGACGGGGGCGATGCTGGGCGGGCACCGACATCGAACGAGACATCCGGACGAGGGGCTGCCGTATAGGCCGGCGAGAACAATGGAACGGAGCGTCGTCCCGGGCTTGATAGGCCATGTCGTCGGAAGTACCCATTGCACAGAATTTGCTTGAATCTAGGGCGATTCCAGCGGAATGGAAGAATTATTTCTACAATTTTCCATTAGAAGAACGTTTTATCCGCTTCTGCACGACGAGCCCGTCGCGCCGCAGGCAAGCACCGGACCGCGTCGATGTCAGTTTCGGCGATGATGATGTTGGCGCCAATCGCGGCGTCGACCGCGCCGGTCGCAGCCCAAAGGCTCTAGCCACACAGACCGCCGGAGGACGGGCAGAGACACCTGCCCGGCCTCACGGATTAAGGGGCGGCGCGCTGCCCCTTGCGCGTCTACTTCGCCAGTTTCGCCAGCGCCGCGACCAGCCCTTGCGTCGAGGAATCATGGCCTTCCGCGCTCTCCTTGCCCTCGACAACGGGCAGCAGGCCCGTCGCCAGTTCCTTGCCGAGCTCGACACCCCACTGGTCGAAGGAGTTGATGCGGAAGAGCACGCCTTCGACGAAGACGCGGTGTTCGTAAAGCGCAATGAGGCGGCCGAGCGCGTAAGGGGTGAGCTTGTCGTAAACGAAGGTGATCGACGGCCGGTTGCCGGTGAAGACGCGGTGCGGGGCGATAAAATCGGCCTTCTTGTCGTCCATGCCCTTGTCGGTCAGCTGCTTCTTGGCTTCGGCGAAGGTGCGGCCCTTCATCAGCGCTTCCGACTGGGCGAGAACGTTGGAGATCAGCAGCTGGTGCTGATGGCGCAGCTCCGGCTCGAAGGCATTGGCGGCGATCATGAACTCGGCCGGGATGATGCTCGTGCCCTGATGGATGAGCTGATAGAAGGCGTGCTGGCCGTTGGTGCCGGGCTCGCCCCAGACGACCGGGCCGGAATTGCCCTCGACCGGCGTGCCGTCGATGGTGACGCCCTTGCCGTTCGATTCCATGTCGAGCTGTTGCAGATAGGCGGGGAAGCGCGACAGGCGCTGGTCGTAGGGCAGGATGGCGCGGGTGGGATAACCCAGCACATTGCGGTGGTAGAAGCCGATCAGGCCGAGCAGCATCGGCAGGTTTTCGGTAATCGGTGCCTTACGGAAATGATTGTCGACGGCATGCGCGCCGTCGAGGAACTTGCCGAAATTCTCCGGGCCGATGGCGATCATCAGCGGCAGGCCGATCGCCGACCAGATCGAATAGCGGCCGCCGACCCAATCCCAGAAGCCGAAGACGCGGGCGCTGTCGATGCCGAAGGCGGCGACCTTGTCGAGCGCCGTCGAGACGGCGGCGAAATGGTGCTGGACCGCCGCTTCGCCGAGCGCCTTGGCGATGAAATTGCGCGCCGTTTGCGCATTGGTCATCGTCTCGACGGTGGTGAAGGTCTTCGAGGCGACGATGAAGAGTGTCGTCTCCGGCTGCACCAGTTTCAGGATGTCGGCGATATGGGCGCCGTCGATATTGGAGACGAAATGGGCGCGCGGGCCGTCATGGAAGGGGGCAAGCGCCAGCGTCGCCATGACGGGGCCAAGATCCGAGCCGCCAATACCGATATTGATGACATCGGTGATCGCCTTGCCGGTGGCGCCCTTCAGCGCGCCGGAGCGGATCTCGTCGGCAAACTTGCCCATGGCGGCGAGCACCGCGTTGACGTCAGGCATGACGTCCTTGCCGTCGACCAGGACAGGCGTGTTGGAGCGGTTGCGCAGCGCGGTGTGCAGAACGGCGCGGTCTTCGGTGAAGTTGATCGCCTTGCCGGAGAACATCTCCTCGCGCTTCTTCTCGACGCCGCCGTCTTCGGCGAGCTTGACCAGCAGCTTCAGGATGTCGTCATTCACCGCCGTTTTGGAAAAATCCATCAGGAGATCGTCGAGTGCGACGGAGAAGCGCGAAAAGCGCTGCGCATCGGCGGCGAAGGCCGCACGGAGATCGGTCGCCTTGGTGGCGGCGGCAGTGCTTTTCAGCTGTTCGACGATGGCGTTCATGGGGAGGCTCCTTTGGAGGCGGAAAGGGTTGCGGAAACTATTCGCTTTATCGGGGCCAAATCAAGTTCGGCCGCCGCTCCAATATGAAAAAAGCCACCCGCGGCAAGCGGATGGCTTTAAATTTCACGAGCTTGTCAAATTCAGCCGCGCAGGTCCTTGCGCAGGATCTTGCCGACGGGGGATTTCGGCAGTTCGGTGCGGAATTCGATGAAGCGCGGCCGCTTGTAGTTGGTGAGATTGGCGATGCAATGGGCCTTCACCTCCGCCTCCGTCAGGTTCGGATCCTTCCTGACGACGAAGAGTTTGACTGCTTCGCCCGAATGCCCGTCCGGCACGCCGATCGCCGCGGCTTCGAGAATGCCGGCATGCATGGCGGCGACTTCCTCGATCTCGTTCGGATAGACGTTGAAGCCCGAAACCAGGATCATGTCCTTCTTGCGGTCGACGATCTTGGTGTAGCCGCGTTCGTCCATGAAGCCCATGTCGCCGGAGCGGAAATAGCCGTCGGCCGTCATCACCCGCGCCGTTTCCTCCGGCTTCTGCCAATAGCCGGCCATCACCTGCGGTCCGCGGATGCAGATCTCCCCGATTTCGCCGAGCGGCAGCGGCCGGCCCTCCTCGTCGCGGATGTCGAGTTCGGTGGAGGGCAGCGGCAGGCCGATCGAACCGGTGAACTCGATCGAATCGAAGCGGTTGGCGGTGGCGACGGGCGAGGTCTCGGAAAGGCCGTAACCCTCGGTAATTGCCGTGCCGGTCATCTTCAGCCAGCGTTCGGCGACCGGGCGCTGGACGGCCATGCCGCCGCCGAGCGACATGATCAGCGAGGAGAAGTCGAGCTTGGCGAATTCGGCATTGTTCATCAGTGCGTTGAACAGCGTGTTGAGGCCCGGGAAGATATGCACATCGGACTTTTCGAATTCCTTGACCAGCCCGGGAATGTCGCGCGGATTGGCGATCAGGATATTATGGGCGCCGAGCGACATGCCCATCAGCGAATTCACCGTCAGCGCGAAGATGTGGTAGAGCGGCAGCGCGCAGAGGAAATTCAGCACTTCGGGCTGTTTCTTGCGCTCGAAGGCCGATCGCAGCCAGAGCGACAGCTGCAGCTTGTTGGCGAGCAGGTTTTGATGCGTCAGCACCGCACCCTTGGCAACGCCTGTTGTGCCGCCGGTATATTGCAGGAAGGCGACGTCGCCGCCGGCTAGCGTCACCGGCTGAAGGCTTTTCTTCGCGCCTTCGCGCAGCACCTGGCTGAAGCTCTTATGCTGCGGGATCGACCAGGAAGGAACGAGCTTCTTCACCTTGCGCACGACCAAATTGACGATCAGCCCCTTCGGCCCCAGCATCTCGCCGAGCGAGGTGACGACGACGTGGCGCAGATCGCTCTTGTTCAGGACCTGCTCGACCGTGCGGGCAAAATTCTCCAACACGAAGATCGCCTTGGCGCCGGAATCGCGCAGCTGGTGTTCGAGCTCACGCGGCGTATAGAGCGGATTGACGTTGACGACGACGAAGCCGGCTCTGAGGATGGCATAGGTCGCGACCGGATTCTGCAGGACGTTCGGCATCATCACCGCGACGCGGTCGCCCTTCTCGAGCCCGATGCTCTGCAGCCAGGCTGCGACCTTGCGCGTCTGGTCCTCCAGCTCGCGGTAGCTCATCGCCTTGCCCATGCTGGAAAAAACCGTCCGGTCGGCGTAACGGGCGCAGGACTTTTCCAGGAGTTCGGCAAGAGAGACATGTTCCAGCGGCGGGAGTTCGGCCGGAACCATTTCGGGATAGGTGGCAAGCCAGGGCTTGTCGGCTTTTGCTCCGTTCGGATGGACGGAAATGCTGCTCATCGTGTCTCTCTCTCCCTTGCGGCCGCTGCGCCGGCGCCGAGCCGCTATCGGCTGGCCCGCAATTGACCGGAAGCATCCTCCATCTTCCTGTCCGGCAGCTTATGCCATTGCCTGAACGGTTCAAGCCGAATGACGCTATACTAACCTTGACGTAAACGTCAACATTGGCTCGCCGCGCAGCGCTCGAAAGGCAGGGAACTTTGAGTCCGCCATGGCGTTGACCTTTCATAGCAACCATGAGGAAACACCAAAGGAGGTTCAAATGTTGAATCAGGACACCGACGCCAGCCGCCGTGACCCGAACGCCAAGGAAACGCATTCGCTGATCGCCAGCGACCGCGTCGAAGGCACCCGCGTCTATGGCGCCGATGGCCGGCATATCGGCTCGATCGAACGCCTGATCATCGGCAAGCGCGATGGCCGCGTTGCCTATGCGGTGCTGAGCTTCGGCGGCTTCCTGGGCATCGGTCACGATCACTATCCGCTGCCCTGGGAAAAGCTGAATTACGACACCCAGCTGGACGGCTATCGCATCGACCTGACCAAGGAGCAGATCGAAGGCGCACCCAGCTATTCGGACGATGATGACACCTGGTACAACGATAATGGCCGCCGGGTCTATGACTACTACGGCGTGCCGCCCTACTGGATGTAACGTCCGATGGACCGAGCTGGAAGGGCCCCGTGCGATGCGGGGCCTTTTTGGTGTGTGGTGACGTGCCTTACAAAAGTTGCCAGGAACTGGGAGGTCGCGGCATCTCTTCTTCTCCCCGAGGGGAGAAGACGAAGTCGAGACGTTGCGGCCGCCTTTATTGTCGACCCGCGACAAGATCATTGGCCGACCGCAGCACTGTACCGACGACAATGTCATTGGCCGAAATCACCTTTGCCGTCTTCACCGCAAACACATGGCCCTCGCCCGGCAGCAGCGTCACCAGCATCGTATCCACCACAGCATCCGGATCCAGCCGATCCGCCATCAGGCAGAGGTCCTTGAGGAAATTCTCAGCCGTCACCTTCACCGCATACCCGCCCTCAGTGCCGGTCACATCGACCGCCAGCCGCGGCGCCGGCAGGGCAAGCTCGATATCCTCGACGAAATAATGGAAAGCCCGCCTGTCGAGCATTTCGACGACGATCATTTCGTCTTTCGGTAAGTCGTGGCTAACGATATCTTCGGGCAGCCGAAACGCCTTGGCTTCGAAGCGGTCACAGAGCAGCCGCCAGAATTCGAATTCGGCAAGCACGGTACCGTCGAGCTTCAAACGTCTGCCGCTGATCTTCGCCCGCCAGAACAATGTTCTCTCGTTGACCGCCACTGCCGCAAGTCCGCGGCCGCGCGGCTGGATGGTCAGCAGGCGTGGATCATAGGCGGCCTGCAGCGCATACCAGAGCGGTTTGCGGCGCCCGGCCGAATCGAGCGCCGCCCAGGAGGTCACCGGCCAGCAATCGTTGAACTGCCAGACCACCGCACCCTTACAGATCTCCCGATGCGAGCGCATGTGCTCGATGGCGAAGCGGATGGCGCGGGCTTGGTTGAGCTGGGTGGCGAAGTGCCAGTCGTCCATCGTCTTCGGTTCCGGCAGATGGCCGGCGAGGCCGCGGATCAGCTTGTCATTGCCGAGCGTCGCCTTCTGATGGTGGAAGACGCCGTTCGATTGCGGCGTCAGCGGCTGATCGTGCACGCTTTCTTCGATCGTCGCCCAGGCCGCCGGCGCCTGCAAGCCGAATTCGGAGCAGAAGCGCGGGATATAGTCGCGGTAGACCTCGTAGCCGACATCGTTCCACACGTCCCAGATGTGTTTGCAGCCATGCGCGTCGGCATTGGGCTCGATCTCCATCGAGCCGGAATAGGGACTGCCGGGATAATAGGGCCGGTCGGGATCGAGTTCGGCACAGAGCCGCGGCAGCAGGTCGAGGTAATAGCCGAGCCCCCAGCTCTCGCCGGCCTTGATGATCGGCCGCCAGCCCCATTCGTCGAAGCCCCAGATATTCTCATTGTTGCCGTTCCAGAGGATCAGGGAGGCATGCGGCATCAGCCGCACGACATTGTCGCGCACCTCGGCCTCGACCTCGCTCGTCAGCGGCTCCTCCTCCGGATAGGCGGCGCAGGCAAAGAGAAAATCCTGCCAGACCAGCATGCCCATGCGATCGCAGGCCGCGTAGAATTCGTCGCGCTCGAAGATGCCGCCGCCCCAGACGCGCAGCATGTGGATATTGGCGGCCTTCGCCTCCTCGATCCGGGCGGCATAGCGCTCGGCCGTCACCCGTGAGGGGAAACAATCGTCGGGGATCCAGTTCGCGCCGGCGATGAACAGCGGCACGTCGTTGATGACGAAGGTGAAGGCCGAGCCGTGCGCGTCGGCCGAGGTGTCGAGCCTGAGCGACCGGAAACCAAGCTCCCGTTCATAGGTGTCGAGCAGATCGCCGCCGGCATCGTCGATGAGCTCGAGCGTCAGGGGATAAAGCGGCTGCGCCCCGAGATGGTGCGGCCACCAAAGTTTTGGCGAGGGAAGGACGAGCTCGAAGGTGACTTCATCTTCTTCAGGCCTAATCACAACCGTTGTCGTCACGCCGCCGATCGCGGCGGCCAGCCGGCACGTCGTCTCGCCATGTCGTGCCACCTTCGCATGGATCTTCACCAGCCCGTCGCCGCCGGCAAGGCTTGCCGAGACTCGTGTCTCGACAAGCCGCGCCCGGTCCCAGCTTTCCAGCCGCACCGGTTTCCAGAGACCTGATGTCACCAGCGTCGGACCCCAGTCCCAGCCGAAATTGCAGGCCATCTTGCGCATCAGATTGCCCGGCCCCGGATAGTTGTTCGGCCGGTAGCCGTAATGTTTCTCCATCTCCGCGCCATAGGCATAGGCCGAGCGGAAGCTGACCGTGAGTTCATTGGCGCCTGTTTTCAGCAGCGGCGAAACATCGAAACGATAGGTGCGATGCATGTTGAAGCTGCGGCCGATCTCTTCGCCGTTCAGAGCGATCACCGCGACCGTATCGAGCCCGTCGAAGACGAGCTCCTGCACCCTGTCATCATCGGGTGCGGCCTCGAAGCTGCAGCGATAGGTCCAGTCGGTCTTGCCGATCCAGTCATTGGTGATCTCGTTGACGTCGATATAGGGATCGGGGATCAGCCGGCTGGCGAGAAGGTCGAGATGCACGCAGCCCGGCACCGTCGCGGCGATTGTTTCCGGCAGGCCCGGTCTTGCTGTATCGTTGCAGGAGAGCGTCCAGCCGGAATTGAGCACGGTCTTCTCGATCATGGCGGGCTCCTGATTTATGCCGCTCGGAACTGTGGTGGGGGGTTGCTTTAGGAGGGGCGCCGCGGCGCGTCAGAGAAACCGGCCGTGGCGCTGCAGCACTTCGATCTTGTAGCCGTCGGGATCGCTGACGAAGAAGAACAGGCCGAAGAGCCTGCCGTCGCGATTGAGCTCTACCAGCTCACCCGGCTTAAGCCCCAGTTTCAGCATGCGCTCACGCTCGACCGCCACCTCTTCCACCGAGATGGCGAGATGGCCATAGGCATTGCCGAGATTATAGGGCTCGGTCCGGCCCTTGTTGACGGTCAGCTCCAGTTCGAAGCCGGTCTCGGCATTGCTGAGATAAATCAGCGTGAAGGTTTCGAAATCGACGCGATCGGCAACTTCAAGGCCAAAAGCCTTGCGATAGAAGTCGACCGAACGCGCCTCGTCGAGAACGCGGATCATGGAGTGGATCATCTTCGCCAATTCTGCCTCCCATTCTTTCGGTCACGCCTGTGGTAGCGGTCCTTTCACGCCGCGCGCAAGCCGATTCTTCGGGTGATCGCCGCTTCGACGAGGCCCATGGCATCATAGATCAGCACTGCCATCAGGCCAACGATCAGCCCGCCCTGCAGGATGAAGGCGGTATTGTCCGAAATCAGCCCGGCAATGATCACCTCGCCGAGGCCCTTGGCCGCCACCGTCGAGCCGATCGTTGCCGTGCCGATATTGATGACGGTCGCGACCTTCAGCCCTTCGAGGATCAGCGGCAGGGCAAGCGGCAGCTCGACCCGCAACAGCCGCTGGGTGGCGCTCATGCCCATGCCGTCGGCGGCATCAAGCACCTGCGGCGACACCTGCTTGAGACCGGCGACGGTATTCTCGAAGATCGGCAGAAGGCCGTAAAGAAACAGTGCGATCAGCGTCGGCATGGCGCCGAAGCCGGTGGCGGGGACGGCGAGCGCCAGCACCGCGACCGGCGGAAAGGTCTGCCCGGCATTGGCAATCGCCCGCGACAGCGGCAGGAAGTCGGCGCCGCTTTCGCGGGTGACGAAGATGCCGCCGAGCACGGCGAGCACGGCGCTGCAGGCGATCGATCCGACGACGAGCTGCAGATGGCCGGCGGCGAGCGACGCAAGGCTGTTCTGCGTATAGACGGCCGGCGCATTGTTGCTGGTGAGCGGCGTCAGCAGGAAGGAAAGCCACTCGGTCCTGAACAGCAGGATGAGCAGCAGGGCGAGCGCCGCCAGGCGGAAGAGATTGGCGACGACGAGTTTCATGCCTTGCGGCCCAGTTCGAGCAGCCGCGTCATCGAGATTGAGCCGACAGGCGCCTTCTCGCCATCCTGCACGGCCGCTTCATCGACCCCTTGCCAGATCATTTCGGCGAGCGCATCGCGCAGGCTGAGCGACTGCGGCAGGGCATAGGCAAGGCCGCTCTTGGCCGGTTCCATGCTCTCCTTCAGCGGCAGCAGCGACATCAGCTTCAGTGCCCGGTCGGAGGTGCCGGTCAGTTGCTGGACGAAGGGATCGGCCGGCTCGGTGAGGATCTTTTCCGGCGTCGAACATTGCAGCAATCTGCCCTGGCTCATCACCGCGATCTGATTGCCGAGATGGAAAGCCTCGTCCATGTCGTGGGTGACGAGAATGATGGTGGTGCCGAACTGCTTCTGGATCGCCAGCAGGTCGTCCTGCGCCTTGCCGCGGATGACGGGATCGAGGGCGCCGAAGGGTTCGTCCATCAGCAGCAGTTCCGGTTCGGCCGCCAGCGCCCGGGCGACCCCGACGCGCTGCTGCTGGCCGCCGGAAAGCTGGTGCGGATATTTGTCGGCGAAGGTTGCCGGATCGAGGTTGAACAGTCCGAGCAGTTCCTCGACGCGGGCGGCGATACGTGCCGAATCCCATTCGAGAAGCTGCGGCACGGTGGCGATATTCTGCGCCACGGTGCGATGCGGAAACAGGCCGTGCCCCTGGATGGCGTAGCCGATCCGGCGGCGAAGCTCGGTCACCTCGACGTCCATGACATTCTGGCCGCCGACGAAGATCTCGCCTTCGGTGATCGGCACCAGCCGGTTGATCATTCGCATCAGCGTCGATTTGCCGGAGCCCGACGTGCCGACGACGACGGTGATCGAGCCCTTTTCGACCTGCATCGAGACATTGTCGACGACGGTGGCAGCGCCATAGCGCTTGGTGACGTTGCGGATTTCGATCATGCTCATGCGGCAGGCCCCCGGATGCTGTCAATGACCGCATCGAGGATGACGGCCGATGAGAAGGCGAAGAAGACGGTCGGCACGGCGCCGAGCAGCACCAGATCCATCGCGGTCTGGCCGAGCCCCTGGAAGATGAAGATGCCGAAGCCGCCGCCGCCGATCAACGCGGCGATCGTCACCATGCCGATCGCCTGCACCAGCACGATGCGGATGCCGGTAAGAATGACCGGAAAGGCGAGCGGCATGTCGATATCAACAAGGATCTGCCGGCGCGTCAGCCCCATGCCGGCCGCGGCATCGCGCACCGACGGATCGACGCCCTGCAGGCCAACGACGGTATTGGCAACGATCGGCAGCAGCGAATAGAGCACCAGCGCAATCAGCGCCGGCGCCGTGCCGATGCCGCGGATGCCGATCGCTGATGCCAGCGGCACATGGGTGGCGAGATAGCCGAGCGGCAGCATCAGCAAGCCGAAGAGCGCCAGGCTCGGGATCGTCTGGATGAGGCTCAGGCCCTGCAGCACGACGGCCCGCAGCCGCGGCACCCAGAAGCAGAGGATGCCGAGCGGCAGCCCGAGAACGATGGCGATGGCAAGCGAGCCGAGCGCTAGCAGCAGATGCGAAATCGCTTCCGTCTCGAATTGCGGCGCCCGCGTCGCAAACTCCTTCATGATCGACAGGCTGTCGAGCAGGCCGGAGGCAAGCGAGATGAACAGCAGCGCCGTATAGGCCGCGAGCGCCGCCACCCGCATCCACGGCGCCAGCCTTATCTTCACCAGCGCATCGGAGATGATGAGCCCGATCACCGCAAACAGCACCCAGAAACCGCCGCCGGGCGTCATGCGCGCCACGGTGCTGCCGGGCGGCGTCGCCGCGCTCGAGACCAGGCCGATCGCAACGACCAGCGCCACAAGGCAGAGCGTGGCGATGACAAGCCGCGCCACTGCGCTGCGCAGAAACAGCGTCGCCAGGGCGGTGAGAATAAGCAGGGCGGTCAGGACGACGACGGAAGGCTGGGGAAAGAGCTGGGTGAGCAGCATCGGCTTGCCGGCGGCGATCCGGTTCGCCTTGACGTAGATGAAGGGCATCAGTGCGGTGGCCGCAATGCCGCCGGCCACCAGAACCACGCCGAGCCGGTCCAGCCTGCGGACAGCTGAGGTTTCGTCCATCGATCCAACCTTATGGGGAAAGGACGCTCCGCCCGCTGCCGGGCGGAGCGGGCGATGATTACTTCAGGAAGCCTTTTTCCTTGAGATAGGCCTCGGCGACGGATTTTGCCGGCTCGCCGTCGACCTGGATCTTGGCGTTGAGCTTGCGCACCTCGTCGGCGCTGAGGCTCTTGAAGATCGGCGAGAGGATTTCCTCGATCTTCGGATTGGCCTTCAGCACCGCTTCGCGGATGATCGGGGTCGGCGCATAGACCTGCTGCACACCCTTGTCGTCTTCGAGAACGGTGAGTTCGGCCGCTTCGATCGCGCCGTCGGTGCCGTAGACCATGGCGGTGTTGACGCCGTTCGTCTGGTCGGCCGCCGCCTTGATCGTCGCCGCCGTGTCGCCGCCGGAGAGAACGACCATCTGGTCGGGTTTCAGCTGGAAGCCGTAGGTCTTCTGGAAGGCGGGAAGCGCGCCGGCCGAATTGACGAATTCGGATGAGGCCGCAAGCTTCGCGGTGCCGCCGCCGGCAACCCACTTGCCGAAATCGGACATGGTCTTCAGCTTGTTCGGGCTGGCGACGTCGTTGCGCACGGCGAGCGCCCAGGTGTTGTTGGCGGGCGAGGGCGTCAGCCAGACGATCTTGTTGGCGTCATAATCGAGCTTCTTTGCCAGTTCATACCCCTGGTCGTTGTTCTTCCAGGCCGCGTCGTCGGCCTTGTTGAAGAAGAAGCCCGCATTGCCCGTATACTCAGGGTAGATATCGATTTCGCCTGCGGTAATCGCCTTGCGCACCACGGGTGTGGCGCCGAGCGCGATGCGGTCCTGCGTCTTGATGCCGTTTGCTTCGAGCGCCAGTGCGATGACGTTGCCGAGCAGCGTGCCTTCCGTATCGATTTTCGACGAGACGACGACGTCTGCGGCCTGAACCGCACCCGCCGCAAAGGCGGAGAGCGAGACGGCAAGTGCGAGTTTCTTCAGCATGAAATATCCCCCTGTTTTAACACCGTTGACGTGGCGCAGCCCCCCGGCGGGAGGCGTCTGCGCAGGAAATCCGCCGGCGAAGGCGAGAAGGCCGCCATCATGCCGGAATTGTGTGCGTCATGGAAATAGCGTGCACGCTCGAAAAATCGATGCAGGCCCCCTCCAGTATTTGCGTTCGCGCCGGTGATTATGGCGGCGAACGCGGCCCGGCGCGCGGAAAGGCATTCCCTTTTCCAGGGCCGGCGCGATTTGTTTTTGTTCCCTTGCGTGTTTCCGCGATGGTTCCGGTGCTCTTCTGCGGATAACCGCCGCCCGGATTTTTATGACGGCGACGATAGCCCGGCTCTGTCGAGGCAGGGATATCTTTTTTCGCGAACACATCATATCGTCCGGTTTTTAAAGCGCTTTCCGGAGCCAGCCTTTGCATCTCGGCGCCCTGTTCATCATCCGTCACGTCCTGACCTCGGCTTCGGTCCGCGAAACCGCGCGCCGCTTCCAACTGTCGCCCTCCACCGTGTCTGCGGCCATCCGCAATGCCGAGACCGAACTGGCGATGAAACTGACGGAACGCGCCTCCGGCGAGCTGGTGACGCTGATCGCAAGCGGCGGCGTGCTCGAAGGCCTGGAGCCGATCACGGTCGCGATCGGCGAACTCTGCCTATTCGCCGGCCATGCAGGCGCCGAGGGGATCGATGAGGTCTGGGCCGCCCGCATTCCCGTCAAGATCGGTGCAATGGAGCGGTTCCTCGAAGTCGCCGACCAGGGCAGCATCAACCGCGCCGCCCGCCGCCTGCATCTCGGTCAGCCGCAGCTTTCGCTGCAGCTTGCCAATCTTGAAAAATTTCTCGGCCGCCGCCTGTTCGAACGGCAGGCGCAGGGCTCGGTGCTGACGGAGGAGGGCAGGCGCGCCTACCAGATCTTCATGGCGATCAGCCAGGCGTGGAACGATCTGAAATCGGCCGCCGACGAGCGCTATCGCCGCACCGCCCGGTCGCTGCGCATCGGCTCGATCATTCCGACCGGATCGGAAAGCTGGGTGGCGCGCTGCCTCGGCCTGCTGGTCTCCGAATGGAATGCGCGCCGCAGCAACAATGCGATCTCGCTGGTCTCGATGACTGCCGACGATCTGCGCGAGGCACTGAAGAGCGGCCGCATCGATGTGGCGATCCTGGATTCGGTCTTCGGCCTGGAAAGCTTCCGGCATCGTGAACTGCTGCAGACCGACATGGTGGTGATCGCGCCGCCGCAAAGCACGCAAACCTCGGTCGCCGATCTCGTCGCCGGTCATGCGATCTGCATGCCGAGTCCGCGCACCGGCCTCGGCCATGCGGCCATGGCCTTCAGCGCCGAGCGTGCACCCGACCGGCGCTTGCGCAGCCGCGATATCACCGCGGCGGATTCACTGCCGGTGATCGTCGACCTCGTCGCCAATCACGGTTACGTCTCCTTCCTCGGCCGTGTCAGCGCCATGCCGATCGCCGACAAGGTGCGCATCGTCGATCTCGACGAGGCCCTGCCGATGTCCTATCACGTCGCCTTCAACCATCGCAAAGCCGCCGCCGACGCCTCTGCCGTCATCATCGCCGCGGCGGCAAGAATAACGTCGGAGACTGTCGCGAAAACCGACGCAGTCAGGGAGAGCGCAGCATGACGATCCTGCTGGAAGTCTGTGTCGACAGCGCCGAGGGCCTTGCCGCCGCCATCGAAGGCGGCGCCGGCCGTATCGAGCTCTGCTCGGCGCTGGAGCTCGGCGGCCTGACGCCGCTGCCGAGCCTGATGCGGATCGCCGCCAGGGCGCCGATCCCCGTTTACGCGATGATCCGCCCGCATGCCGGCCCCTTCATCTTCGGCAGCGCCGACGAGGAAGCGATGCTGCTCGATATCGACGCCGTGCGCACCGCAGGCCTCGCCGGCGTCGTCATCGGCGCCAACCGGCCGGACGGCACGCTCGACATGCCGCTGATCCACCGCCTGAAGGCGCATGCTTCAGGCTTGGGATCAACGCTGCACCGGGCTTTCGATCTGGTGCCGGATGCCGATCAGGCGCTGGAGCAGGCGGTCGAGCTCCGCTGCGAACGCATCCTGACCTCGGGCTGCGCGCTAAAGGCCGCCGACGGCACCGAAACCCTGAAACGCCTGTCGGCAAAGGCGGCCGGCCGCATTTCGATCATGCCCGGCAGCGGCATCCGCCCCGCCAATGTCGGCGCGATATTGCAGGCGACCGGCGCCCGCGAAGTGCATGGGTCCTGCAGCTCGCCGGTCGAAAGCGTCGACCCACGTGGGGTTGCCTTCGGCTTCGAGGCGAAGAGCAGCAACAGGACGGATGTCGATGTTGTCAGGGATATGCGCAGGGCGATTGCGGCTGCGGGTTAGCGGCTGCCGCTTGTCCCTCATCCGGCTGCCGCCACCGACGGGGGTCGAGCCACTGGTCTCGACCCGTCCTTCGGACCCCCGCTTGGGGGAGAAGGGGATATGCCGCGACCTCTCCGTTCCCCACCAACCTCTCGCAGGGCACGTCCCCTCGCCCCGTTTACGGGGAGAGGGTTAGGTGAGGGGCAGTTATAAGCGCAAACCGCTCCACACCTCTCTAAAAATACCCTAACCGCCAACCTGGATCACCGCCTTAATGAGCCCGCTCTTCTCATGCGCCCAGCGGGCGAGGTCGCGCGGTGCGTCGGCGAGCGTCGTGCGGTGGGTGATGAGCTTGTCCACCGGCACAAGGCCCTTGGCGATCGAATCCGCCACATGTTCGAAATCGACGCGGGTGGCGTTGCGGCTGCCGATCAGCATCATCTCGCGCTTGTGGAATTCGGGATCGGAGAAGCGGATATCGTCCTTGACGACGCTGACCAGCACCAGCGCGCCGCCGTGGGCGACGAAGGAGAAGGCCTTTTCCATCGACGGGCCGTAGCCGGTCGCATCGAACACCACGTCGAAACCGTCGTTATTGGTCTTTTCCTTGACGGCCTCGGCGGTCGCCTCGTTGGCGACGATGCCGGAGCTAAAGCCGAAGCGCTCCGATGCCATCTGCAGCCGTTCGGCACTGGTATCGAGCAGCGTCACCTCGTGACCGGCAATGCGCGAGAAGATCGCCGCGCCGAGGCCGATTGGGCCGGCGCCGATGACGAGTGCGCGCTGGCCGGCGCCGGCCAGCGAGCGGCGCACCGCATGCGCGCCGATCGCCAGAAATTCCGTGGTCGCCGCCGCCTCCAGGCTGAGGCCCCTGGCGGGATAGAGATTGCCTGCCGGAACAGAGATCTCTTCGCAGAAGGCACCGTCGGTATGGACGCCGAGCACCTTGATGTTGGTGCAGCAATTCGGCTTGCCCTTGATGCAGGCGACACATTGGCCGCAGGAGAGATAGGGGTTGACGATAACAGGTGTGCCGGTCGCAAGCGTTACGCCCTCACCGGCTTCGACGACCGTCGCCGAGATCTCGTGCCCCATCACGCGGGGATATTCGAGGAAAGGGTGCTTGCCCTCGAAGATATGATAATCGGTGCCGCAGATGCCGACATGGCTGACGGCGAGCCGCACCCAGCCGGGCGCCGGTGCGGCGGGAGATGGCCGCTCGACGATCTCGAGCACGCCGGGCTCGCGGCAAACAACTGCTTTCATGACAGGTCTCGCATTCCTGGAAATTGAAGAAGCCGGCCTGTGCGACCGGCTTCTCTGAGTTTCTCAATTGCTCTTGCGGCGGCGCAGCTGGTCGAAGAAGACGATCACGATGATCAAGAGACCGGTGATGATGCGCTGCCAGAAGGAGTTGACGTTCAGAAGGTTGGCGCCGTTGTTGATGGTGGCGAGGATGAAGGCGCCGATCAGCGGACCGTGCACCGAGCCGACCGCGCCGAACAGGCTGGTGCCGCCGATGACCGAGGAGGCGATCGCCTGCAGTTCCCAGCCGTCAGCCTGCGTCGCATTGCCGATGGCGATACGCGAGGCAAGCAGCACGCCGACGAAGGCGGCGAAGCCGGCCGACAGGATATAGGCAAGATAGATCATGCCCTTGACGTTGACGCCGGAAAGGCGCGCCGCTTCGGCGTTCGAGCCGACGGCGAAGAGATAGCGGCCCCAGCGGCTCAAATGCAGGAATACGAAGGACGGCACCGCCACCAGGATGACCATCCAGAACAGGCTCGGAATGCCGAGGAAATCGGCGCGGGCGAAATTGCTGAAACTCTCGTCGGTGATGCTGATCGTCGAGCCGTTGGTGATCAGCAGGCCGATGCCGCGCAGCGATGTCAGGGTCGCCAGCGTGATGATGAAGGGCGGCAGGCCCATATGCACGATGCCGAAGCCGTGGAAGGCGCCGATCGCCACGCCGATGGCGAGTGTCAGCACGATGGCCCCCCAAAGCGGCACGCCCGCCTGCAAAAGCCAGGCGATGATGACGGTGCAGAAGCCGACGATCGCGCCGACCGAAAGATCGATGCCGGCGGTGATGATGACGAAGGTCTGGCCGAGCGCCAGGATCGCCGTCATCGCGCCTTGACGCAGCAGGTTGGAGATGTTGAGCGGCGTCCAGAAGCTCTCGGTGACGAAGCCGAGCACGATCCAGAGGAAGATCAGCAGGCCGATCAGGGTCAGGCCGAACAGGATGTTCATCTTCCGGCGTGGCGGCGGCGCGACGATTTCGGTGGGGGTGGCAGTCATGAAATTTCTCCCTCTTATTCTTCTGGCTCAGACGCCGATCGCTTCGCTGAGCACTTGTTCATGCGTCGCCGCGTGGAAATCATGGCTGGCGACGAGCCTGCCGCCGCGGAAGACGTGCAGCCGGTCGGCCAGCTCGTAGACCTCGGGCAGGTAGGAGGAGATCAGGATGATGCCCGCCCCCTCCTTCAGAAGTTTGGCGAACAGCCGGTAGATTTCCGCCTTGGTGCCGACGTCGACGCCGACGGTCGGCTCGTCGAAGATGAACAGCCGGGCGCCATGGCTCAGCCATTTGCCGATGACGATCTTCTGCTGGTTGCCGCCCGACATGCTGGAGGCCGGAACCCGCCGGCTCGGCGTCTTGATGCTGAGATCGCGGATCTGCCTGTCGGCATTGGCCGATTCCCGCGCGTGGTTGATGACGGGCCCGTGGCTCAACCGCCCGAAGACCGGCAGGTTGATGTTGAGGCCGATCGGCAGGTTGAGGCAAAGCCCCTGGTCGCGCCGGCTTTCCGGCGCCAGCGCAATGCCGAGTTCCATCGCGGTGCGTTCGTTGCGGATATCGACAGGTTTGCCCATCCATTCGATCTCGCCGGCGCTGATCGGCTGGCGTCCGTAGAGGCCGAGAGCAAATTCGCTGCGGCCGGCTCCGATCAATCCGTAGAGACCGACGATCTGGCCGGCCTTGACGCTGAGCGAGACGTCCTCGAAGCCCGGACCCGAAAGACCCTTGGCCTCGACGATCGTCTGGCCGATCGCAATCTCTTCCTTGTGATAGATCTGCTCGATCGAGCGGTTGATCATCAACGCGATCAGCTCGGCATCGTTGGTCTCGCCGATCAGCCGGGTGCCGACATGCGTGCCGTCGCGCAGCACCGAGACACGGTCGGCCAGTTCGAAGACTTCCTCCATGCGGTGGCTGATATAAACGATGGTGACGCCTTCGCCCTGCAGGCGGCGGATCAGCTTGAACAGCTGCGCCGATTCCTGGCGTGTCAGATAGGCTGTGGGTTCGTCGAAGATCAGGAACTGGGTGCCGCGCATCGCCGCGCGCGCGGTTGCCACCAGCTGCTGCTGGCCGATCGTCAGCGAGCTCAGCAGTGCACCGGCCGGCAGGCCGAAGCCGAGATCGTCGAGAACGGCCTGCGCCATCTTCTCCATCTGCTTCTTGCGCATCAGGCCGTAGCGGTTGACCTCGTCGCCGAGGAAGAGATTGGCGGCGACCGTCAGGTGCCGGCAGAGCACGACTTCCTGGTGGACGGCATTGATGCCGCGGGCGATCGCCTCGTTCGGCGTCGACAGCCCCACCGGATGGCCGCACCACAGAACCTCACCGGCCGTGCGGGTGATGACGCCGGTGAGCAATTTGATGAGGGTGGATTTGCCGGCGCCGTTTTCGCCGACGATGGCGTGGATCTCTCCGGCCAGGAAGGTCAGCGTCGCCGGCTTCAGCGCCTGCACATGACCGTAATTCTTCTGCAGGCCTTTCAGTTCGAGGATAGGCGATCCGGCGGGAATGCGATTGGCTTCTTTCAGCGTGGCGCTGTCATCATGGCGATGACTGACCTCTTCCAGTCCGGTCATGGACCTCTCCTCCTCTTGTCGTCTCTCGCTCCATCCCTGCTGAACCATACCATGGCCCCTGATAACATGGATAGAAAAGGCCGCGCCGGTTTTTGAGCCGGCGCGGCCGTCTTGTCTGCTTACTTGATCTTCGGGTTCAGGAGCGCGTCGATCTTCGGATCGGCCATGTTCGCCTTGGTGACGAGGTTGGCGCCGGTATCGACATTCTCAGGAACCTTTTCGCCCTTCGAGACGGCAAGCGCGGTCTTGATGCCGTCATAGCCCATGCGATAGGGGTCCTGAACGACGAGGCCAGCGATGGCGCCATCCTTGAGGAAGCCGACCGTCTTGTCGTCGCTGTCGAAGCCGATGACCTTGATCTTGTCGCCGAGCTTGTTTTCGGCGATCGCCTGGCCAACGCCCTGCGCCAGGATGAGGTTCGAGGCGAAGACGCCGACGAGCTTCGGGTTGGCGGTGATCAGGTCGGTCATCATGTTGAGGCCGGTCGTCGCCTGGCCGTCGCCATACTTGTCGGCGATGACCTTCAGGCCGGGATGCTTGGTCTTGATCTGATCCAGGAAGCCTTCGCGGCGCTGCTCCAGCGAGCCGACGCCGGGAAGATTGGTCAGGATGACGATGTCGCCTTCTTCCTTGCCGGTCATCTCCTTGATGGCAGCGGCAAGACCATCGGCGGCGATGCGGCCGCCCTGGACGTTGTCGGTCGTCAGGAACGACTTGAACGCTTTGGAGTCGGCGCCCGAGTCGATGCCGATGATCGGAACCGACTTGGCGGCTTCATCGATCGGCTTGCCGAGCGCCTTGAATTCCGTCGGCGAAATGACGATGGCGGCCGGCTTGCCGGCAACGGCGTTCTCCAGAATGCTGATCTGACCGTTGATGTCGGATTCTGCCTGGGCGCCGAGTTCCGGCACCTTGACGCCGAGATCCTGGCCTGCCTTGCGGGCGCCGGCCAGAACGATCTGCCAGTAGAAGGACGTCGTGTCCTTGACGATGATCGGGATCGTCACCTCGGCGGCGAAAGATGTGACCGGCATCGCCGTGGCGATGACAGCGGCCCCCGCAAGCGCGGTGAAGGCGCGGCGGGACAGAAGGGATTTCACGATGCTCATAAAGGTTCTCCTCTCAGGATGCGTTCTCCTCCAAATAAACCGGACCGCTGAACGCAGGCGGACGATTTTTATCGATAAAAAACATTTGCAGGCAGAAGCTAGCCGAGGCGCAATCAAATTGCAAGGGTGTCGATCTCGCTTTTTCGCTTCGGAAAACTCCTTCCAAGCTACTGATTTTATTTCCATACAACGATAGCCTAAAATAGCTATCGGCCGAATTCAACCTCATGGGGATGAACGACACCCTTTTTCAAAATCAGGTTGCCGTACAGTCGGAATTCCGTCGTCGCGACAATATAGGCGGCCTTGCGGGCCATCGCGTAGAAGGCGAAGCGCTCCACCGGCACGATGGCAAAATCGCCGGCGCGCCTTGAGACGATCTCCTGGAATTCGGCGCAGACCTCGGGCACCGCCTGGGGATCGCCGACCACCTCCATCCGCCATGCCGTTTCCGGCACGAAGGTGTCGAGCGGCATATGGGTCAGGATCGCTTCGGCCATCGCTGTGGCGCTGACGCCGTCGGCGCGGATGACCGGCGGGCCCATCGAGCCCGAGGGAAAATTGGCGTCCGATATGACGATGTCGTCGCCATGCCCCATGGTCTTCAGCGCATGGAGCAGGTCGGGGCCGAGCAGCGGATGAATTCCTCTAAGCATATTCTCTCCCTCAGACCCGGACCGCTTCGGCGCCGAGCGGCGGCGCGACCAGCGTATAGGGCTCGAATTCGCCGTAAATGTTGTCGGAAAGCGGCGGCTCGACGATTTCCATGTTGCGCGTCACGCTCGAAGCCTTCGCCGTGCCGATCAGCACTGAGGCGACGATCGGCTCGCGCAGCGGAAACTGCATGGCGGGAGCCGCGAGCGGCACGCCGTGGCGCTTGGCGATCGCCTCCATGGCGCCGACTTTGGCGAGCACCTCTTCGGTGGCCGGCATATAGTCGAAATGCGAACCGGGCACCGGGCCGGTGGCGAGAATACCGGAGTTGAAGACGCCGCCGACGACGAGCGAGGTCCCCTTCTGCCGGCAGAGCGGCAGCAATTCGGCGACCGCCGAGCGGTCGAGCAGCGTATAGCGGCCGGCCAGCAGGATGCAGTCGAGATCGGCATGGCGCATGACCTCGAGGCAGACCGGAACCTCGTTGACGCCGAGGCCGAAGGCAGAAATCGCGCCCGAGGATTTCAGCTCTTCGAGCGCCTTCACACCGGAATCGAGAAGCTGCTTCTGATAGACCGCATTCTTCGCCGCGCCATGCGTATAGCCGCCGATATCGTGCACATAGAGAATGTCGATGCGGTTGAGCCCGAGGCGGGCATAGCTGAACTCCACCGAGCGCATGATGCCGTCATAGGAATAGTCGTAATCGGCATCGAAGGAGAGCGGGTCGACATAGCTGTAGTCGGGCACCGTTCCGGTCGGCACCGGCCGTAGCAGCCGGCCGACCTTGGTGGAGAGCACGTAGGAACCATCCGGCTGGTCGCGCAGGAAATCGCCGACCCGCCGTTCGGCAAGGCCGAGCCCGTACCAGGGGGCGACATCGAAATAGCGGATGCCGCTGTTCCAGGCGGCCTGCAGGGTTCCCATCGCCTGCTCGCGCGGGCAGGCGCGGTAGAGACCGCCGAGAGCGGCCGCGCCGAAGCTGATTTCGGTGACCTCGAGCCTGGTCTTGCCGATCCGTCTCGTCTTCATCATGCGTCCTCGTCAAGCCTTGGGATTTTCATTTCAGATCAGAGCGTTGCGCCGAGATGCCAGGGCACGAATTCATTGTCGCCGTAGCCGAAGAGCTCGCTCTTCGTCCTTTTGCCGGAGGCCGTATCGATGATCAGCTCGAAGATCTCGCGGCCCTTGCCGCTGATTGTCGCATCGCCGGTGGCGATCGTGCCGCAATCGATGTCCATATCCTCTTCCATCGCCGCATAGAGCGCCGAATTGCTGGAAAGCTTCAGCGACGGCGCCGGCCGGCAGCCGAAGCAACTGCCGCGGCCGGTGGTAAAGGCGATCATATTCGCGCCGCCGGCCACCTGGCCGGTTGCCGAGACCGGGTCGTAGCCGGGCGTGTCCATGAAGACGAGGCCGGGGGCCGTCACCCGCTCGGCATAACCATAGACGGCCGTCAGCGGCGAACGCCCGCCCTTGGCGACCGCGCCGAGCGATTTTTCCAGGATGGTGGTGAGGCCGCCGCGCTTGTTGCCGGGCGAGGGGTTGTTGTCGAGCGAGGCGCCGTGCAGCGCCACATACTCTTCCCACCAAGCGATTTTCTCGTCGAGTTTTTTCGCCACGTCGTCGCTGACGGCGCGGCTGCGCAGCAGATGTTCGGCGCCATAGATTTCCGAGGTTTCCGACAGGATCGCCGTGCCGCCGGCCGCAGCCAGCAGATCGGCGGCCACACCCAGCGCCGGATTGGCGGTGATGCCGGAAAAGCCGTCCGAGCCGCCGCATTGCAGGCCGATGATGATCTCGCCGATCAGGATCGGCACCCGCTTTTCCCGGCCGACATCGGCGGCGATTTCGCGCAGCATGCCCATGGCGCGCTCGACCGCGCGGCGCGAGCCGCCGGCATCCTGGATGTTGAAATGCCGCTTCGAGGCGCCGGCACCGCTCTGGCCGTACAGCGTCAGCTGGTTGACCTCGCAGCCGAGGCCGATCATCAGCACGCCGCCGAAATTCACATGCCGTGTATAGCCGGCCAGCGTCCGGTGCAGCACGTTCATGCCGTCGCCGGTCGAGCTCATGCCGCAGCCCTGGTCGTGCACGATCGGCACGAAACCGTCGATGCCGTCATAATGCGGCAGGATCGTCCGGTTCGCCTCGTCGGCGATCGCCCGGCAGACCGTGGTGGAACAGTTCACGCTGGCGATGATGCCGATATAGTTGCGCGTCGCCGCCCGGCCGTCGGCGCGGCGATAGCCCATGAAGGTGCGCGCCTTGTCTTCGGGCGTTGCCGTCTCCGGCGCCGAATTGGCGGTCGCCGCCAGCCGGTCGTTTTCGAAATGCAGATTGTGGCTGTGCACATGGTCGCCGGCTTTGACCTCCGCCGTGGTGCGGCCGATCGCCTGCCCGTATTTGACCACGGGTGACCCGAGCGGAATATCCGCAATCGCCACTTTGTGGCCGGGATCAATCTTCTGGCGGGCCTCGATACCGGCAACCGTCGAACCCGGCGCGATGGCCGCCGTTGCGACCGCGACATTGTCGCCGGCCGACAGGATGATCCAAGGCTGCTTGTCCAATCTCTTCTCCCTAGAGCGCGATGCCGAAAAGTGTGAGCTGTTTTCGGGAGCGCCTGCCGCACGGCAAATGCGCATTGATTTTGTTTTTTATCTACAATAAACATTTTCAAGTCAACGGGAATATTGATCCTGTGGACGAGGGAGGCGATGCGCCGCAGGCGCGCGGAAATACGCTAATGGTCGTTTGAACACGCTCCGGCCTGACTCTCTTCCGCCTTTTGGCGGTAGGGCGTCGTGGCGCGCGGGCGAAAAGCGGGGGTCTGATGGCAAGGCAGAACACGGTCTTCAAGGAAGCCTATAACAGGTATGCCGCGGCCCTGCGCACGGATACCGCGCTGCCCTCCGAGCCGGAAATCGCCGCCCAGCTCGGCGTCAGCCGCTCCACCGCGCGCGCCATCCTGACGCGTCTGAGCGAGGAAGGCATCATCCGCTGGAACAAGCGCCAGAAGATCGTGCTGCGCCAGCCGACCGACCGCGATCTCTTTCCCTCCGAAGAAACCGACTCCCTGCACGACATCATCGAGCGCAGCTTCATGCAGCGCATCCTTGCCGATGATGCCGCGCCCGGCATGCAGATCAACGAATTGGAGCTTGCCCGCGAGATCGGCACCGGCACAACAAGCGTGCGCGAATTCCTGATCCGCTTCTCCCGCTTCGGCCTCATCGAGAAGCGGCCGAACAGCCACTGGACGCTGAAAGGCTTTACCCGCGAATTCGCGCTCGAACTCGCCGATGTCCGCGAGATGTTCGAGCTGCATTCGGCCGCCGAATTCGGCCGGCTTCCCCGCGACCACCAGGCCTGGACCGATCTTGCCGCCATCCGCGACGAACACCACGCCATGCTCGCCGACATCAACCAGCGCTTCAAGGATTTCTCCGTCCTTGACGAGCGTTTCCACCTCCTGATCCACCGCGCCTCGAAGAACCGCTTCATCGCCGATTTCTACGATGCGATCGCCATCGTCTTCCACTATCACTATCAGTGGAACAAGACCGCCGCCCGCGAGCGCAACGAGCGCGCCATCCACGAACATCTCGATTACATCGCCGCACTCGAATCCGGCGACCAGGCGGCCATCGAAAAAGCCTGCCGCATCCACCTGCGCTCCGCCCGCCAGACCCTGCTGCAATCCCTGCCGCAGATGGCGGAGAGCGCGTGAGGTAGGACAAGGGCGAAAATGTCGTGCCGAGGGGGCACACGCACGTCATCATGCTCCGTCGGCAAAACTCTGGGTTGATCAAACTGCAGCGTCAGCGTTATTGAAATAACCAGGCGCACAGTCGGCCTCCACCGCCGCGACAAGGATGAGCGATGGTCAACGAAGAGCAAATTTCGCCAATGGAAAACACCTCTGCTCCATCCAGCAATGCCGAATGGACGCTCGCTGATTTCCTCAGCACCTATCGCTATTGGGCCGTCTTCCTTTCCTCGCTTCTCATCGCCGTCGGCGGCCAGGGCCTGAGCACGGTCTTTCCCGTGATCGCGCAAATGACCGGCAGCAGCGCCCAGACGATCGGGATCTTCTATTTCGGTTCCACCCTCGGCTGGGTTGTCGGCGCTTTCCTCGCCTTTATCGTCGCGGCCCGCCATGGCCGGTCAGCCTTGATCTCCCCCATTCTCGTCTGTGCCGTCGTCGCCGTCGCTGTTCTGCCGGCGCCTAACCTGTGGGGCTCGCCGAGCTTTCTGCTTTTCTTCGGCCTGGTGCTCGGCGCAGTTCGGGCGGTCTTCCCGCTCGCGAGTGCGATATTTCTGGTCGGCGGGCGTCCAGGCAAAATCGACTTCGGCTGCGCTCTGACCTTGATGTCGACGACGATATTGATCTCGGCCTTTGCGCCGGTCGGTGCGTCGTGGCTGTACGAGCTCGATCTCGGCGCCGTGCCGGTCGTTTCCGCTTTTCTGGGCTGCCTGCTCCTTGCTGTCATTTTGCTGGTGCCGGCCGGCAATCTCGCCTTCGACGACGCGCCGCGCCCACGGCACAAGCCGCTTGCGCCGCGGCAGCGCTCACCTCTTCTCGTTGCCGTCATCCTGATCACCCCGCCGATTCTCATCCTGCTGGCGGCAATCGGTTTTCGTCTGTTTCAGGCAAACGATGTCGGCGTCGGCGATTCTCCGATCGCGCTGCTCTCGGTGCTTCTGGTCTTCGCCATTGCGCTCGCCGCCTTTATCTATCTGGCCTATTGGGTCTACCGCATCCATGGCGAGCTGGCGGGCGCGGCGCCGTCGCAGCGTCTGCTCACGCCGCTTGCCGCCGTGCTGATCGCGATCCTCGTGCCGCTCGGCTTGCCGGTTCTTCTCATGACCCTTGGGGATCTCCTCAACGAGAGGGCCTGCGACAGAGGCGAGGGAAACGCCGTGTCGATTGCCTGGCTCGGCATCTGGAGTTTCATCCTTCCGCCGGTCGCCATCGCGATGATCCAGAACGCGGCGAATGATAGTTATGTCATCGGCGCAGACAAGGCGTCGTAACGGCCCTCGCGTCTCCTTGAGACCTCCAATTGCCGCTCCCGGTACCGGCCGCATGAAACCTTTTGATTTGTAAGCCGTTGTGAGGCTTATGACCGACGCTACACTCAAACCGAAATCGGTCGACGGCACCGAGGAGCACGGTGCCGAGAAGTCGCGCCCCGAGAAGGCATCGACTGTCGAGGCCGCCGCGCCGCCAGATGCCATCGAAACCAATCCGGATCTCACGCCCGAGGAGGCCGAGCAGGCGCGCAAGCGATATTTGCTGCGGCGTTTCTGGATCAGCGCCCGCCGCTACTGGGGCAGCAGTGGCGACAGGCTTGCCTGGCCGTGCTCGATCGGTCTGCTGGCGATGATCTGCATGAATGTCGGGTTTCAATATGGAATCAATCGCTGGAACCGCGGCATCTTCGACGCCATAGAGCGGCACGATGCCGGTACGGTCTATTACCTCAGCGCGGTTTTCGTGCCGCTCGTGCTCGGAAGCGTCGCCCTTGTCACCGCCCAGGTCTATGTCCGCATGATGATCCAGCGCCGCTGGCGCTCTTGGCTGACGGCGGCGGTGATCGCGCGCTGGCTCGCCAACGGCCGGTATTATCAGCTGAACCTGATCGGCGGCGATCACAAGAATCCCGAGGCGCGCATCTCGGAGGATTTGCGCATTGCCACCGAAGCGCCGGTCGATTTCATCGCCGGCGTCATTTCCGCATTCCTATCGGCCTCGACCTTCATCGTGGTGCTGTGGACGATCGGCGGAGCGCTCACCCTGCCGGTCGCAGGCATGACCATCACCATTCCCGGCTTTCTCGTCGTCACGGCGGTTCTCTATGCCGTGATCACCTCAACCGTGATCGCGATCATCGGCCGCCACTTCGTCCAGGTGTCGGAGGTCAAGAACCAGGTGGAGGCCGAGCTCCGCTACACGCTGACCCGTGTGCGCGAAAATGGCGAGAGCATCGCCTTGCTCGGCGGCGAGGAAGAGGAACGCAACGACCTCGACAAGACGTTTTCCAACGTGCTCAAGCAATGGGCGCTGCTTGCGCGCCAGCACATGCGCACGACCTTCGTCTCACACGGGTCGATGCTGATTGCGCCCGTCGTGCCGCTGCTGCTGTGCGCTCCGAAGTTTCTCGCCGGCGGCATGACGCTCGGCGAGGTCATGCAGGCTGCCTCCGCCTTTGCCATCGTTCAGACCGCGTTCGGATGGCTGGTCGACAATTATCCCCGCCTTGCCGACTGGAACGCCTGCGCGCGGCGCATCGCCTCGCTGATGACGTCGCTCGACGGGCTGGAGCGCGCCGAACAGAGCGATGCGCTGAGACGCATCAAGCACGGCGAAACCCAGGGCAACGCGATCCTGAACCTCAACGATCTCTCCGTGTCGCTCGACGACGGCACCGCCGTGGTCAAGGAAACCCAGGTCGAGATCGCGCCGGGCGAGCGGGTGCTCGTCGCCGGGGAATCCGGCTCCGGCAAAAGCACGCTGGTGCGCGCCATTGCCGGCCTCTGGCCTTGGGGTCACGGCAGCGTCGATTTCCATGCGGACCGCCGCCTCTTCATGCTGCCGCAGCGCCCCTATATTCCGTCCGGCACGCTTCGCCGGGCCGTCGCCTATCCCCGCGCCGCCGACAGCTGGACGGCGGAGGAGGTCAAGTCTGCACTCGCCAAGGTGGGACTGGAATATCTGAACGAGAAGATCGAGGAAGACGCGCCATGGGACCAGATCCTCTCGGGCGGCGAAAAGCAGCGGCTCGCCTTTGCCAGGCTGCTGCTGCACCATCCCGATATCATCGTGCTTGACGAAGCGACGTCGGCGCTCGACGAGAAGAGCCAGGACAGGATGATGGAAACATTGATCGAAGAAATGCCGACGGTGACCATCATCAGCGTCGCGCACCGCGCCGAGCTCGAAGCCTTCCATAGCCGCAAGATCACCCTGGAGCGGCGCAAAGGCGGCGCCAAGCTCGTCAGCGATATCGATCTTGGCCCGCGCAAGGCAAGGCGCAGCCTGATCATGCGCGTTTTGGACAACCGCCGCTAGAGCATGTCGCGCAAAAGTGTGCAGCGGTTTTGCGGCAACGACATGCGCAAAGAGCTAAAGCGCGAAGAGCGAATCTGAAAGATCGCTACGCGCTTTAGGCTGTGAGGAGGAACGCGGCGGTCAATGCGAGGCCGCTTCGCTTGCCGCCGCCGGCTCTTCACGCTTCCTGACATGGCCGACCGGGATCAGCCAGGTGGTGAAGAAGGTCAGCACCGCGACGACGACCACGCCCCAGAAGCTCCAGTGCAGCGCCGCATCGAAGATGCCGCGGTTATCAGGATCGGCGGCGAGCGCCGAGAGCCCGGTCGGCTGGTTCAGCGCCTTATGCAGCGCCGCCGCCGTCTCGCCGCTCGCATAATGGCCGATGCCGGCATTGAGGATGGCGCCGAGCACGGTGGCGCCGAGCGTATTGCCGAGGCTGCGGGCAAAGATGATCGAGGCGGTGGCGCTGCCGCGCATCGACCATTCGACGCTGTCCTGCACCAGCACGATGCTGGTCAGGCTGATCAGGCCCATGCCGAAGCCCATGAAGAAGGAGCCGGTGCCGGCGAGAACCGGGGAGCTTTCCGGCGTCAGGAACAGCAGGAAACAGGCGCCGAACGGAAACATCAGGCTGCCGACGCGCAGCGTCCGGCGAATGCCGAAAGCCTTGTAGAAGCGGCCGGAGAGCATGACGGCCAGGGGCCAGCCGACGATCAGCATGGTCAGCGTGAACCCGGCAACAATCGGCGAGCGGCCGAGCACGCCCTGCACATAGATCGGCAGAATGGTGGAAAGCCCGATCAGCGCCATGCCGGCAAGCAGCGTCGCCGCATTACTGGTGGCGATCAGCCGGCGGCTCCAGAGCGCGATCGAGATGATCGGCTCCGGCGCCCGTTTCTCCTGGGCGAGGAAGAGCAGCCCCGCGACCACGAACACGGCGAAGAGTGCTAGCAGGATGGAGCCACCCGCATCCGTCTCCGTCAGCATCACGAGCAGCGCGACGATCGAGATCGAAAACAGCACCGATCCGAGATAATCGATCCTTGCCTGCTTGTGCGCGACGTCCTCCTTCAGGAAGATCATGAAGGCGATGATCGAGACGATGCCGATCGGCAGGTTGATCCAGAAGATCCAGGCCCAGGAGATATTGTCGACGATGATGCCGCCGGCAAGCGGCCCGACGACGGCCGAGGTCGCCCAGACGGTCGCCATCGCGCCCTGCACCCGGCCGCGTTCCTCGAGCTTGAAGAGATCGCCGATGATCGTCATCGTCACCGGCTGGATGGCGCCCGCACCCAGCCCCTGCAGCAGCCGGAACAGCACCAGCGACATCATCGACCAGGCAAAGCCGCAGAGTGCCGAGCCGGCGAGGAAGATGACAATGCCGGCGATCAGCACCGGCTTGCGCCCGAAAATATCGGAAAGCTTGCCGTAGATCACCGTCGTCGTCGACTGCGCCAGCAGGAAGGCGGAAAACACCCAGCTGTAATAGGAAAAGCCGCCGAGTTGGCCGACGATCCGCGGCATCGCGGTCGCCACGATCGTCGCCTCGATGGCAACCATGAAGGTGGCGACCATGATGGTCGCGACGACAAGCACGCGGTTCGAGCGATGCGCAGCATTCGACATGACGATCCTCTTCGGGTGCTCCGCGGACGCCGGATAACGGCAGGCTGGCTTGATGGGGCGATGCGCCATGCGCGGAGGTGTGCCGTTGTTTTACGACCTCAGCGACGAGGCGTAAAGCTATTGGCGCCTCAGCCACTAGGAGCTGTGGACACTTATCTGAGCCATAAGATTGTTGCGGCCAGAGCGATCATGGCTTTGTAGTTTCGAACGGTTTTCTCATATCGCGTGGCGATGCGTCGAAACTGCTTGAGCTTCGAGAAGCAACATTCGACGAGATAGCGCTGAGCGTAGAGTTCCTTGTCGAGTGGATACTTCTTGGCACGCGAGGGGTTGTTCGGGATAACCGCTTGCGCGCCCTTGTCGGCAATGAGTTTGCGTAGCCGGTCGCTGTCATAGGCCGTATCGGCCATGACGACCTCGGCTGGCAGGTCTTCGATCAGGAGATCGGCTTGCGGTGCATCGCCTTTCTGGCCGGCGGTCAGGATGAAACGAACAGGACATCCAAGGCCACGCACGGCCATATGGATTTTGGTGCTCAAGCCGCCGCGCGAGCGGCCAAGGGCCTGATCTTCAGCCCCTTTTTTGCGCCGGAGGCGTGCTGGTGGGCGCGAATAATAGTACTGTCGACGATCAGGTATTCGAAGTCGGTATCCTCCGACATTGCTTCGAAGACACGCCACCAGACACCCTTTTGGCTCCAGCGGCTGAAGCGGCGAAACACGCTGTTCCAATCACCGAACACCTCCGGCAGATCGCGCCAGGGCGAACCCGTCCGCACGATCCACAAGACCGCTTCCACAAACATGCGATTGTCACGTCCAGACGAACCGCGCGTGCGATCGTCGCCAATGATATGACGAGACATCCGCTCCCACTGGTCATCTCGAAGAATGAGACGATCTAAAACACCCATGACTGCCTCCAAAAGACAGTCTTGAATCTGATTTGCTCAGCTTTGGGAATCCCAAGAGTCCACGGCTCCTAGAACTTGCGCAAGGTTTCGGACGCAAGAGCAACGAACTCAGTGGGATTCAGCCGGTGATCAGCGGGCACCCGCTGCATAATCTGGAAATTTGTAATAGATGCAGTCGTTCATCGAAAAGAACGCCGCACCGGCGGCCAGTTCGTGGCGTGAAAGTTCCCATTCAAAAGTGTCGCGGCCCTCGAACTCAGCAAACAATGCCATCTGGGTCAGTTCCTTGAACGGTCCTGGAGGAAACACAGTTCCATAGACGATCGCCTCGTTTCCAGGATACTCGCCCTTGATTACGCGCGTGATCTGCAAATCTGCCCTTATCATGCGCGTCGGAAAATTTTCCTCCAGGAGAAAACCGGATTCGCCGATCGACAGCGATTTCACACGCGCTTCGACGACGACCTTCGCCTTGGCCAGCAGTTCGTTTGCTGGAGGACAGGGCGCCAACCCCGCTGCCGGCCCCAAGCTGAAAACGAAAAGGATCAGAACGGCCTTAAAGCCAATTCGAACATACCGCTGTAGAAGCGCTGCCAAAATTCGTTCCTTTCCTCAGAAATGAACGGAAGTCTATTTTGGTTTAGTTGCGCCAGACTTAAGCGTTGCGGCTTCCCGTGGTGAGCTACTGCCGCAACTTCTCCATTGTGGTCGTGGCCAGAAAGCGAATGAATGGAGGTGCGTTAGGTCGTACCCAACTTATTTTCAACTTCACGGTTTTTTCTATTGCGAAACTACAACCCAATCATAGTTTGCAGGGGCTTGTAGCGGACTCACATGAAATTCAAGAATGCTATCGTGCTCACCGCCGCGCTCCCCTCCTCCTGCGCGGCGTCCAGTGCAATCCGGACATCAAAGAACGAACTCATCATCAAGACTGAAGCCGCTCCGGTATGCGGTGGTATCGGTGCCATGAAGGTTGCCGAGAAGCAGGCGGCGATCGAAACGATCAAGGCAGGTATGACCGATACGTCATCGTCGGCCAAGCCGGCGCGGACACCACGCGCGTTGTCCAGATGCCTGGGTCATATACGACAACGGGCACCGCCACGCTCTATGGGAACACCGGCTATTACAGCGGCAACACCGTTTACAATCCCGGCCCCACTTACGTCTCGGGCGGCCATAATCAGGATCTGGCTGTCAGGATGTTCAAGGAGGGCGAGCCAGGGAGCGACACGGCCCTTTCAGCTCGCGAGAGGCTTGGACCGAAGTGGGCGCTGATCGTTCGCGACGGGATCAACACGTGTGCGGATTGACGCCCGCACTCGCCTTCCGAGCCGTGTGCATGAGGCGACGTGGCTGAGGGCATATGGAGCAGATTCTTACTTCCAGCGTAATCGGGCCTAGCCGGTGCTCGCCTTTGTTGCGTCAGGCGCTTTGCTCCAAAGGAAAGCCCGGCGCTCTCGCTCCGGGCCGTCATTCTCAAGAGGCGCGCGCTTGCCCGCCCTCACTGCTGGCATGCCTCGCTGAGTGAGCCGGTACCGGCGGTGCAGCCCGGCACCTGCTGAAGATCCGGATTGACGCCGCCGCGATTGATCGTGCTGCGCCCGCTGTTGAGATCGACGCCGCCAGCGCCAGTCGTGCTGTCAGTGGTGCTGCCGGTCGTACCGGGATCGGTGCCGACAGAACCGGTGCTGCCCGAGCCCGTACCAGCAGATCCGGTCCCGGCCGAACCCGTGCCCGAGCTCCCCGAGCCGCCGATGACAGGCGCCACCGAAAGCCGCCCGTTGGAATTGGCACCGCCGGTCGTCTGCGCCAGCGCCGAGCCGGCAAGGCCGATGGAAAGAAGCGATATAGCGATGAGTTTGCAGGACATGGTTTGCTCCATCCTTGTTATCTCAAGGGGAGAACCAGTTCGGGAGCGGCAGGTTCCTGCCGGAATTGCAGG
This sequence comes from Rhizobium phaseoli, assembly GCF_001664385.1. Lineage (NCBI taxonomy): Bacteria > Pseudomonadati > Pseudomonadota > Alphaproteobacteria > Hyphomicrobiales > Rhizobiaceae > Rhizobium > Rhizobium phaseoli. The sequence continues at coordinate 555,067 of NZ_CP013532.1, forward strand.
TTTTCGACGACTTTAAGATGCTAACTGGCCGCAGATACCATCAAGCAGAGGCATCTCATGGACTCGACCAAAGGCGATTGACAATCATCCCGTCATTCGTCGTCCAGCATTTTAAACTTTCGCGCCGCCTGGGGGCAGAGCATCGTGAACTGCCTGATTAGCGGCGGCATGCCTGAGGCGCACGAAATATCTGCATCCTCTGGCAAGGGGAAAGTGACGCGCACCGGTTCTCCGGCAGAAGGAAAGAAGGACAGGGTGCCCTTGCGGCAATCGGCCGTGGAACGATAGGTGTCTTCGCCATCTTCTTTCATATACAGCGCCACGCACTGCTCAACGGTCAGTTTCCCGCCATGTGCGACCGTCTCGTATCCCGGGTCTCGTTCGCAGTATTCCTGGAAGTTGGCCTGATTGACGTTCCCTTCCATGACCGCATTTCTCGAATCCGTGCCGGTCCTGCTGATTAGCGTTCCGTCCCATCCAGCACATGAAGCGAGAGGGAAATCTTCGGAATGCGCGTTGGAAATGGTCAAGGTGAAAAGCACGACGCTCGAAAGTAATATCCGCATAAACCCTCCTACCGAAAGGCCCGCTCCGGCTCGATCGACATCAGTCGCTCATGCGCAGCCGAAGGGGCAGGTCGATTGCTTTGATGACGTGGCCCAGCACCCATTTGGCGATTTTGCCCGCCGAGCGGCCACAGCCGATTAATGGACGCAGGATATTAAGAGAGGCTTATAATGCGGGTGGGCGAGCAGCCGATCGAAGAAAAATGGTGCCGCTTACGTGACTCGAACACGTGACCCCATCATTACGAATGATGTGCTCTACCGACTGAGCTAAAGCGGCATTTGGCGGCCGAAGTGTGCGGCCTGCGATTTGCATGGCGCTGATACAGGCATTGTCCGAAGATTTCAAGCACCCTGTCATGCCTTTGGCAAAAAAGAGGGCAGGGGTGTGGAAGACCGCCTTCAGAGCGAAAGCCGGGCGCGGGCGGCTTTATATTCCGCCTCCAGCCGGTCGACGAGTTTGGCCACCGGCTCGATGGCCTTGACGGCGCCGATGCCCTGGCCGCTGCCCCATATGTCCTTCCAGGCCTTGGCGCCGCCGGTCGCCTGTTCGAAATCCATCTTAGAAGGGTCGGCGACGGGCAGGTTGTCGGGGTCCATGCCGGCAGCGACGATCGAGGGCTTGAGATAGTTGCCGTGCACGCCGGTGAAATAGTTGGAATAGACGATGTCGGCGGCGGCCCCTTCGACGATCGCCTGCTTGTAGGCGTCTGCGGCGCGCGCCTCTTGCGTGGCGATGAAGGGCGAGCCGATATAGGCCATGTCGGCGCCCATTGCTTCTGCGGCGAGGATGGCGCCCCCGGTCGAAATCGCGCCGGCAAGCAGCAGCGGCCCGTCGAACCATTCGCGGATTTCCTGGACGAGCGCGAATGGCGACAGCGTGCCGGCATGGCCGCCGGCGCCCGATGCCACCGCGATCAGCCCATCGGCACCCTTGCGGATCGCCGAATGGGCGTGGCGGTTGTTGATGATGTCGTGTAGCACGATGCCGCCATAGGAATGCACGGCGGCGTTGACCTCGGGCACGGCGCCGAGCGAGGAGATGACGATAGGCACCTTGTATTTGACGCAGAGCGACAGGTCATGCTCCAGCCGCTTGTTCGACATGTGGACGATCTGGTTGACGGCAAAGGGGGCGGCCGGCCGCTGCGGATGGGCGGCGTCGTGGCGGGCAAGCTCCTCGGTGATCTCGGCCAGCCACTCGTCGAGCTGGCTTTCCGGCCGGGCGTTCAGCGCCGGAAAGGCGCCGACGACGCCTGCCTTGCATTGCGCCAGGGTGAGCGCCGGGTGCGAGATGATGAAGAGCGGCGAGCCGATCACCGGCAGTCGGAGTTTGTCCTTGAGGATCGGGGGCAGGGCCATGGTTCACCGCTCGTATTGACGTTTACGAAAACGTCAATCTCATAACAGAGAAGAAAAGCCGATAAAAGAGCGGCTGCCATGCCTTCGTCGATTTCACCCCGATATATCAGGCCCGCAGAACGGATAGGAAAGCTGGCGAATATCGCCTGAGTCAACAGTGGGCGGGCCTGCAAGGCTTGCGGTTTGCCGCACTTGCCGCTACCGAATTTTGATGGAGAACGGCGGGGATTGCGGTCCGACGCCGGGTTCAAGGTGAAGGACGTGAAGTGAGCGGATTAGAAACGGCCATCAGAACAGCGCTCGAAAATGCCGATCGCGACAATCCGGAAGTCCGAGCGAGGATCTACCAGTCGGCCCGCCAGGCGCTGGAAGCCGGCTTGCGCAAGCAGGATATTACCGATGCCGACGCCGTCGCCCATCACCGCCACCGCCTGGAAAGCACCATTCATGCCATCGAAGGCGAGGAGCGCGATCGGCTCCACCCCCGCCAGCGGCCGCCCGAGGTGCCGGTGCCGCCGGTTGTCGAAATGCCGGCGCCGCCGGTTCATCGGGGCGACGTCACCGATATCGACAGCCTGATCGACAGTCCGATGGCCGCCGGCGAAGCCCGCTCTCCCGAGGTGGTCATGCACCGCAGCGACGAGTCGAGCCTCGGCAACGTTCATGCCGGCGATGCCGATCATCTCTCGGCCGCCCCGGCCGGCGAGGAGCGGCTGACGCGCGGCGAACGGGCGACCAGCATGGATTTCCGCCCGGAACGGGCGGCGGGCCGCCGCAAGCCGCGCAAGTTCTTTTCGCGGCTTCTTGTCTGGTGCGTGCTCTTCGCCTTCATCGGCATCGGCGCCTGGTGGGCTTATACGTCCGGCCTGCTGTTGACGGCGGCCGAGCGCGACACCAGCGTCGCCAATCCGCCGGCGAGCACCCAGCCGGAGGATTTCACCGGCAATGACGACAGCGCCGATGATGCTGCCACCCACACCGATCAGCCGGTGACCATCGATCCGCAGAACAGTTTTTCGGCCGACTGGATCCCGGTGTTCAAGCCTGACGAGGCCGACAAGATCAAAAGCGGCCCGCGGGCCCGCACCGAAAATATCACCGAGAATGACGGTCCCGCCGTCCGCCTGATTTCCGAAAGCGGCGCGGCTGACGGCAATATCTCCGTCAGCGTTCCCTCTTCGGTGCTGCAGCAGCTTGCCGGCAAATCCTCGACCATAGCGCTGACGCTGCAATCGACCACCGACGAGCCGACGCAGGTGACGGTCGAATGCGATTTCCAGTCGCTCGGCAATTGCGCCCGCCATCGCTTCAACGTCACCCGCGAAAAATCGGATGCACTGCTGCAGGTGAAGTTCGACCGCTCGCTCGCCCCGAATTCGCCGGGCACGTTGACGATCAACAGCGATCTCGACGGCAAGGCGCGCGGCATCAACCTCTTCGCCATCCGCATCCTGCCGGGGCAGTGACGGCGCTTTTTACAGCGCTGCACCTGAGAGGGGCGGCGCTGTAAGGCATCAGGCAGCTGCGGCGGAGGATCTATTTCAGGAAGCCGGGGCCGGAGCCGATGATCTCTTCGTCGACCTCGCCGAGTGCCGTTTTGTCCTTGCCGTCATAGTCCATCCTGTTCAGCATGTGACGGATGAGCTGCAGACGAGCCCGCCGCTTGTCATTGGCGCGGATGACGGTCCATGGCGCGAAATCCGTATGCGTTTCCTTCAGCATCCGGTCGCGCTTTTCGCTGTAATCGCCCCATTTCGTCAGCGCCGCGATGTCCATCGACGACAGCTTCCAGACCTTCAGCGGATCGTGCCTGCGGTCGTGGAACCGCTTGAGCTGCATCTCGCGGCCGATATCGAGGTAGAACTTGAACAGGAAGATGCCCTCATGGGCGATGATCTTTTCGAGCTGCGGCGCCTGTTTGAGGAAGCCTTCATATTGCTGCGGCGTGCAGAAGCCCATGACCGGCTCGACGCCGGCGCGGTTGTACCAGGAGCGGTCGAACAGCACGAATTCGCCCGATGTCGGGAACTGCGCGACATAGCGCTGGAAATACCATTGCCCCTGTTCGCGTTCGGTCGGCTTGGCGAGCGCGACGACGCGGGCAAGGCGCGGGTTCATATGCGCCGAGGAGGCCGAGATCGCGCCGCCCTTGCCGGCCGCGTCCCGTCCCTCGAACAGCGCCATCACCCGTTTGCCTGATGCCTGAAGCCAGAACTGCACCTTGACGAGTTCCACCTGCAGCTTTTCCAGCTGGGCGAGATAGTCCTCCTCGTTGAGCTTCTTCTTGTAGGGAAACGCGCCGGATTCCAGCGCCTGTTCCTCCACCCAGTCCGGCAGAACCGGGTCGTCGACGTCGAAGATGCGCTTCTTGCCGCGGATATCGAGCTCAACGGCCCTGCTTTCGACATCCTCGCCCATATGCTCCTCCATCGCTGATGGTTTATCCCTGCGCAGGCGAACATATTCAACGTTGAAAATCAAATCTTTCGCTTGCCGCCGGCGATTTTTTCTCAAGCTTTTGCTGTGGCCTTTCGTTTCGGCGGCGCCAGCCGAAAACTTCTGTCATGAATTGCCGCTATCAGGCAGAGTTCCAATATAAAGAAAACGAATCGACGCCGCGAGGGCACTTGCAAGACGAAATCCCATGGAGAAAAAGCCTGTTGGCGCGCATCCGGCGTGAACGGCCAGTACTGCTTGCGGCCATCCTCAGCGCCTTGATTGCTCTTGCCGCCGGCATGAACAAGTGGGTCGTGCTCGTGCTCCTGCTCGTCATGAGCTTGACGGCGCTGTTCAACGAGGCGCCGGTGCTTAAAGCGGAGCCCGCCGAACCGGAGGAGACAGCGCCGGAAGCGCCGCCGAGCCGCCTGCCTGATGTTTCCGCCACGCTTGCCGGCCTCGATATTCCCGTCATGGTGCTGTCGGACGACGCCTCGGTGCTCTTCCAGAACCGCGCCGCCGAAAAGGCCTTCGGCGAAGTGGTGCTCGGCGCCCATATCTCGGCCCGGCTGCGCTCGCCCGGCGTGCTCGACATGGTGCGCGAAACCATCGCCACCAATGCGCCGAACCAGATCGAGCATGCCGAACGGCTGCCGTCCGAGCGCGTCTATATCGTCCGCAGCGCGCCGGTCGAATTCCAGGCCGATGGCCAGCGTGAGCGGTTTTTCATCCTCTCCTTCCGCGACATATCGGAGGTCCGGCGCATCGACCGCATGCGCTCGGATTTCGTCGCCAATGCCAGCCACGAGCTGCGCACGCCGCTTGCCTCGCTGCGCGGCTTCATCGAGACCATCCAGGGACCGGCGAAGAACGATCAGAAGGCGCAGGCGCAGTTCCTGGGCATCATGTTCGACCAGACGACACGCATGAGCCGGCTGGTCGACGACCTCCTGTCGCTCTCGCGCCTGGAGCTGAAATCGCACATCGCGCCGGATGAGAAGGTCGACCTGGTGCCGCTGCTCGGCCATGTCCGCGACTCGCTGGTGCCGCTGGCCAGAGACGTCGGCGTCGAGATCAACCTGCATCTGCCCGACGGCAAGGTCGAGGTGCTGGGAGACCGCGATGAGCTCGTCCAGGTCTTCGAGAACCTGATGGAAAATGCCTGCAAATACGGCCAGGAAGGCAAGGTCGTCGACGTCCGGCTGAAGAACGGCGCCGACGGGCCGGTGGAGGTCAGCATCATCGACAAGGGGCCCGGCATCCCGGCCGAGCACGTGCCACGTCTGACCGAACGCTTCTACCGCGTCAGCATCGAGGACAGTCGTTCGAAAAAAGGCACCGGCCTCGGCCTCGCCATCGTCAAACACATCCTCACCCGCCACCGCGCCCGCCTGATCGTCAAATCCGAAGTCGGCAAGGGCACCGATTTTACCGTGCGGTTCTGACGATAGAGATTGCCCCTCGCCCTGACCCTCTCCCCGCAGGCGGGGCGAGGGGACGTGCCATGCGAGACAGCTGAGTTAAGTCCCCTCTCCCCGTAAAACGGGGAGAGGGTTAGGGTGAGGGGCAAATCACACGGAACGACTCCAATGAGAGGCCCCAAGCCAAAAACCACCGCCCGAGCGCGATCACTGCGTCAGTCCGATAACGACGCGGAGGGCAACTTATGGAACGAGCTGCGCGATCGGCGGCTCAGCGGACATAAATTCGTCCGGCAATTGCCGATCGGCCCTTATTTTGCGGATTTCGCCTGTCGTGAACTGCGGCTGGTGATCGAAATCGACGGCAGCCAACACGCAGACAATCCACGAGACGCAATTCGAGATGCGTTCATGACCGGCAATGGCTGGTCGGTCGTTCGCTTCTGGAATGTGGACGTACTGAGAGAACTGCCATCCGTGCTGGATACTATTCTTGCAGTCTGCGACGGACGATTGACCGAACGGGTGGAGGCGCCGGATCTGCGATTCTTTCCCGCTGCGTGCGATTAGTGATGGTGTGCCGTGTGATTTGCCCCTCACCCTAACCCTCTCCCCGTTTTACGGGGAGAGGGGACTAACGCGGCCCTTCGTATGGCACGTCCCCTCTCCCCGCCTGCGGGGAGAGGGTTAGGTTGAGGGGCAAATCACACGGCATGACTTCGATGACCCAAGCCAAAACCCCAACCGCCCCTCCAGGTGCGCGCCGTCTATCGGCCCCGTTTGAGATGCGCTGAAGGTTTTTACAACGAAAGGTAGATCGAAGGCGCCGCCTTGCCGGGCCGTCGACATTCATTCCTTGATGCGTTTTAGAATTGCTTTTCCTTTCAGTATCTTAACCTGTCACAAATGTTTCACCGATTTGACATAAAAGGACGGTGCTTACAGCGCTAAGAGAGTCCCGCCGATGAAAAATGGCACTGCGGGGGCCTCTTTAGGCCGCACTCACACAAGCCCAATGCGGGAGATTTTAATGAACACCTTCAAGCTCACCGTTGCCGCGCTCGCTGCAACTGCTGCTTTCGCTGGCGCTGCCGTCGCCCGCGACCAGATTCAGGTTGCCGGTTCGTCCACCGTCCTGCCTTACGCCAAGATCGTTGCCGAGTCCTTCGGCGAGACCTTCACCAACTTCAAGACGCCGGTCGTCGAATCCGGCGGCACGGGCGCTGGCCTGAAGGAATTCTGCAAGGGCGTCGGCGAAGACACCATCGACATTGCCAACGCGTCGCGTCCGATCAACAAGAACGAAGCCGACGCCTGCAAGGCAGCCGGCGTAACCGACATCCAGGAAGTCAAGATCGGTTATGACGGCATCGTCTTCGCAACCGACTCGTCCAACCCCGATGTCGCCTACGTTCCGGCCGACATCTACAAGGCTCTTGCAGCCCAGGTCGTCGTCGACGGCAAGCTCGTCGCCAACCCCTACAAGAAATGGTCGGAAGTAAACCCGAAGCTCCCGGCTGTTGATATCGCTGCCTACATCCCGGGCGAAAAGCACGGCACCCGCGAAGTCTTCGAACAGAACGTTCTCGCCGCCGGCTGCAAGGCTTCCGGCGCCCTCGACGTTATCGCCAAGGAAATCTCCGACAAGGCTGCCCAGGGCAAGGCTTGCGTCGCAGTCCGCAAGGACGGCGCTGCTGTCGACATCGACGGCGACTATCCGGAAACCCTGGCACGCATCGCCGCCAACAAGACCGGCGTCGGCGTATTCGGCCTTTCCTTCTATGAAAACAACGCCGACAAGCTCAAGGTCGCCAGCGTGAACGGCATCGTTCCGTCCACCGAAACGATCGCCAACGGCACCTACCCGGTTTCCCGCCCGCTGTTCTTCTACGTCAAGAAGGCACATCTCGGCGCCGTTCCGGGCCTGAAGGAATACGTCAACTTCTTCGTATCCGACCAGATGATCGGCCCCGACGGCCCGCTGGCTGAATACGGCCTCGTTGCCGCTCCGGATGCCGAGCGCGACGCGATCCGCAAGGACGTCGAAGCCGGCAAGTCCATGTAATAACTTTGCCGGCGCGGTGCTCTCTGAGCCCGCGCCGGCATTGCTTTATGTCCCTGCGCGCCGGCCTGTCCGTTGCAGGGTTGAATTCCTTCTCCATGATTGGAAGGCGAAGGCAGGCTGATGAAGCCGCCGGGGTTTTGGGGCTGTGGGCCTGGGGACGTAACGAATGAGCACATCCATCATACTTCTCTGCCTTGTGGTGATCGGCGCCGCCGCCTATCTGGTCGCCCGCAGCCGCGCCACGGCACTTGCCGGAGGCAGGTCCTCCGCATTGCATTCACGGCCAGCCTATTACGGCGCCTATGCGGCGATCTGGGCCGTTCTTCCGGCCCTCATCGTTCTCTGCATCTGGCTCTCCGTCAGCCCCGGCATCATCCAGTCCTCGGTTCGCGGCGCTTTCCCTGCCGACGTCAAGGCCCAGGCCGCCGTCGAGCAGGATCTGAGCTATTCGATGGTGGCGACCGTCGCCCGCGGCCTGACGATGCTGACATCGGCCGAAACCGATGCGGTCGCTAACGATCCGGCTGCCCTGCAGGCCAAGCTCAGCGAGAAGGGCGTGCCGCTTGCCGGCCAGCCGCAGCCTTACATGGTCAGTGCCGCCAAAACGCTCAACGCCATGAGCCTGACGAGCCGCATGGCCATGACCGCGGTCGTCTTCCTTCTGGCCGTCGCCGGCGCCTTCTACGCGCTGCGCTCCATCGCGCCCCGCTTCCGTGCCCGCAACCGCGTCGAGCGCGTCATGCTCTGGGCGCTGCTGCTCGCCTCCTCGATCGCCATCCTGACGACGATCGGCATCGTGCTTTCGATGCTGTCGGAAGCCACGCGCTTCTTTGCCGTCGTTCCCGCCGGCGAGTTCTTCTTCGGCACCGTCTGGGACCCGCGTTTTGCCGGCGCCGGCAGCTCCTCCTTCGGCCAGTTCGGCCTGATCCCGCTGCTGCTCGGCACGCTCTATATCGGTCTGGTCGCCATGCTGGTCGCCGTGCCGGTCGGGCTGTTCGCCGCCATCTACATGGCCGAATATGCCTCGCCGAAGCTGCGCGGCATCGCCAAGCCGCTGCTCGAAGTGCTGGCCGGCATTCCGACGATCGTCTACGGCTTCTTCGCGCTCGTCACCGTCGGTCCGTTCCTGCGCGATTTCTCCGCTGAGATCAGCGGCCTGCTCTCCGGCAGCTACACCAATTTCATCCAGGCGCAGAGCGTTCTGACGGCCGGCATCGTCATGGGCATCATGCTGATCCCCTACGTGTCCTCGCTGTCGGACGACATCATCACCGCCGTGCCGCGGGCCCTGCGTGACGGTTCGCTCGGTCTCGGCGCCACCCGCTCCGAAACCATCAAGAAGGTGGTCCTGCCGGCAGCCCTTCCCGGCATCGTCGGCGCACTGCTGATGACCGCCTCGCGCGCCATCGGTGAAACCATGATCGTCGTGCTGGCCGCCGGTGTCGCCGCCCGCATTCAGATCAACCCCTTCGAGCCGATGACGACGGTGACCGTCAAGATCGTCAACCAGCTGACGGGCGACCTTGAGTTCACCTCGCCGCAGACGCTGGTTGCCTTTGCCCTCGGCATCACCCTGTTCTGCATCACGCTTTGCCTCAATATCTACGCGCTCTACATCGTGCGCAAATACCGGGAGCAGTACGAATGACGGATATTGTTTCTCCCCAAGGTGTTACCGTTTCCAAGGCACCCGCCCGCCGCGATATCGGCATCAAGCGCCGCTACGCCGCCGAACGCCGCTTCCAGGCCTATGGCATCGCCGCTATCATCTTCGGTCTTGTCTTCCTGTTCATCCTGCTGTGGACGGTGATCGGCAAGGGCTACACCGCCTTCCAGCAGACGGCGATCACCCTGCCGATCGAATTCTCCGAGAAGACGATCGACCCCAGCAATAAGCGTGCGACCGACCCTTCGGTGCTGATCGCCGCCAATTATCCGGTTCTGCTGCGCGACGCGATCGTCAAACAGCTGAATATCAATGCCTCGAGCAAGCCTGACGTGCGCGATGCATCCGCCATGCTGTCCAAGAGTGCGCCGATCCAGCTGCGCGACATGGTCGTCGCCGATCCCTCGCTGATCGGCAAGACGGTCAATGTCTCGCTGCTCGCCGACGCCAATATCGACAGCGCCAACAAGGGCCAGATCGATCTCTCCGTCGATGAGAAGAACCGCAAGGTCAACGACAAGCAGGTGACCTGGATGAACCAGCTGAAGGCGAGCGGCGCTCTCCAGAAGCAGTTCAACACCGGCCTCTTCGTCAACGGCAATTCCAGCCGTCCGGAGGCTGCCGGGCTCGGTGTCGCCCTGATCGGCTCGCTCTACCTGATGCTGATCGTGCTGGCGCTGTCGCTGCCGATCGGGGTTGCCGCCTCGATCTATCTCGAGGAGTTCGCACCGAAGAACAAGCTGACGGACCTGATCGAGGTCAACATCAACAACCTCGCCGCCGTCCCGTCGATCGTCTACGGTCTGCTCGGCCTTTCCGTCTTCATCAACTTCATCGGCCTGCCGCGCTCGGCCTCGCTGGTCGGCGGCCTGGTGCTGACGCTGATGACCCTGCCGACGATCATCATCGCCACCCGCGCCGCACTGCGCGCCGTGCCGCCGTCGATCCGCGCCGCAGCCCTCGGCCTCGGCGCCTCGAAGATGCAGATGGTGTTCCACCATGTCCTGCCGCTTGCCATGCCCGGCATCCTCACCGGCACGATCATCGGCCTGGCGCATGCGCTCGGCGAAACAGCGCCGCTGCTCCTGATCGGCATGGTCGCCTTCGTCGCCAACGCGCCGGCGACACCGCTCGAGCCCTCGACGGCCCTGCCGGTGCAGGTCTATATGTGGGCGAACGAGGCCGAACGGGCCTTCGTGGAGCGTACTTCGGGTGCCATCATCGTTCTGCTCCTGTTCCTGATCGTCATGAACATGGGCGCCATCCTCTTGCGTCGTCGCTTCGAGCGCCGCTGGTAAACGGAGTTAAACATCATGAACATGTTGACGGAAGCTGCAGTTGAAAAGGCGCTGGATCAGAAGATGAGCAACGTCCCGTATAAAATGATCGGACAGGATGTCTCGGTTTACTACGGCGAGAAGCGCGCGCTTTTCGATGTGAACCTGAACATCCGTGAAAACACCGTAACCGCGCTGATCGGCCCGTCGGGCTGCGGCAAGTCGACCTTCCTGCGAAGCCTCAACCGCATGAACGACACGATCGAGGGCTGCCGCGTCGCCGGCAAGATCACCCTCGACGGCGACGATATCTATGATCCGGACATTGACGTCGTCGAGCTGCGCGCCCGCGTCGGCATGGTGTTCCAGAAGCCGAACCCGTTCCCGAAGTCGATCTATGAAAACGTCTCCTACGGTCCGCGCATCCATGGCCTGGCCAAGTCGAAGGCCGATCTCGACCAGATCGTCGAGACCAGCCTGCAGCGCGCCGGCCTCTGGAACGAGGTCAAGGACCGCGTGCACGAATCCGGCACCGGTCTCTCCGGCGGCCAGCAGCAGCGCCTGTGCATTGCCCGCGCCGTCGCCGTCAGCCCTGAAGTCATCCTGATGGACGAGCCCTGCTCGGCGCTCGACCCGATCGCCACCGCCAAGGTCGAGGAGCTGATCCACGAACTGCGCGAGAACTACACGATCGTCATCGTCACCCACTCCATGCAGCAGGCCGCGCGCGTGTCGCAGCGCACCGCCATGTTCCACCTCGGCAACCTCGTCGAGGAGAACGACACCGACAAGATGTTCACCAATCCGGACGATCCGCGCACCCAGGACTACATCATGGGTCGCTTCGGCTGATTGCGGTCATCCGAAGCCTTCCCGTTATTCGAGGACAAAGCCCCATGGCATCGACACATATTTATTCTGCCTATGATGATGATCTGAAGTTCCTGTCCAGGCGGATTTCCGAAATGGGCGGCCTGGCCGAGCAGATGGTCGCCGAATCCGTCCGGGCGCTGGTCAACGGTGATACCGCGCTGGCGCAGAAGGTGATTTCCGACGACGTGATCCTCGATCACACCGAGCGCGAAATCGGCGACAAGGCGATCGTCACCATCGCCCGCCGCCAGCCGATGGCCGCCGACCTGCGCGAAATCATGGGTTCGATCCGCATCGCCGCCGATCTCGAACGCGTCGGCGACCTCGGCAAGAACACCGCCAAGCGCGTCATCGCCGTGCAGAGCACCGGCGTTCCGCGCAAGCTCGCCCGCGGTCTCGAGCACCTGTCCGAGCTGGCGCTCGTCCAGCTCAAGGAAGTGCTCGACGTCTATACGACGCGCGCCGCCGACAAGGCGACCGCCATTCGCGAACGCGACAACGAGATCGACGCGATGTACACGTCGCTGTTCCGCGAACTCCTGACCTATATGATGGAAGATCCGCGCAACATCACGAGCTGCACGCATCTCCTCTTCTGCGCCAAGAACATCGAGCGCATCGGCGACCACGCCACCAATATCGCCGAAACGATCTACTACATGGCGACCGGCGCCCAGCCGGAAGGCGACCGTCCGAAGGACGACAGCGCCAACACCGTCGGTGCCGCCACGGAATAACCGTGCCGAACCAGCCATTGCGTGCGCGCCCGTCCGGGCGCGCAAAGAGGTCGCAGCCAATTTCTGATTTTGCGCGGGATCCCTTGCTTAAATCACTCCCGGTTTAAGGATCGTGCGCGAGGAGACGGACACGCATGATCCCGAGAGTTGCAGTTGTTGAAGACGAAGAGGCCCTCAGCGTGCTTCTCCGCTATAATCTCGAAGCGGAAGGTTTCGAGGTCGATACCATCCTGCGCGGCGACGAGGCCGAAATCAGGCTTCAGGAGCGCACGCCCGATCTCCTCATCCTCGACTGGATGCTGCCCGGCGTCTCCGGCATCGAACTCTGCCGGCGCCTGCGCATGCGGCCGGAAACCGAGCGGCTGCCGATCATCATGCTGACGGCGCGCGGCGAAGAGAGCGAGCGTGTGCGCGGGCTGTCCACCGGCGCCGACGATTACGTCGTCAAGCCGTTCTCGACCCCCGAGCTCGTCGCCCGCGTCAAGGCGATGCTGCGCCGCGCCCGCCCGGAGGTGCTGTCCTCGGTGCTGAAATGCGGCGATATCGAGCTTGACCGCGAAACCCACCGCGTCCATCGCAAGAGCCGCGAAGTCCGCCTCGGCCCGACCGAATTCCGCCTGTTGGAATTCCTGATGTCGTCGCCGGGCCGCGTCTTCTCCCGCTCGCAGCTGCTCGACGGCGTCTGGGGCCACGACATTTATGTCGACGAACGCACCGTCGACGTCCATGTCGGCCGCCTGCGCAAGGCGCTGAACTTCTCCAACATGCAGGACGTCATCCGCACCGTCCGCGGCGCCGGCTATTCGATGGAAGCCTGAGAGGTTTCTATTTTTTTCTGCCGGTGTCGGCCCCTCACCTAACCCTCTCCCCGTAAAAGGGGCGAGGGGACGTGCCCTGTAAGGGGCCAGTGCAAGGGGCCAGTGAGGGACGGAGACGTCGCGGCTTGATCCCTTCGCCCCGTTTACCGGGAGAAGGTGGCGGCAGCCGGATGAGGGGCAGCCACACCCAACCCCCTCACACAAAAAAAAACGGGCCACGCGGCCCGTTTTCGCATTTCCAGCAATGGTTTGCCGGCTCAGCTGACGCGCGCTGCCGCCCGGCGGCGTTCGTTGATCGGCTGGTAGGCAAGCTTCTGGTGGTAGCTGCAATAGGGCGAATTGTCAGGGGATTCGCAGCCGCAGAAGTGGAAATCGTCCTTGAGCGGATCGCCGACCGGCCATTTGCAGGTGCGTTCGGTCAGTTCCGTCAGGCCGAGGCGGCGCGAGATCGGCACGACCACGTTGCCCTTCGGCACGTATTCCATTTCCTCGACCGTTTCGATCTCGATCTCTTCCTTCAGCATCGTTGCGCCCTGCTGGCGGGTCACGGTGCGGGTGGTGATCCGGGAGGCGTAGTTCGGCGCGCGCGGTGCCGATGTCTGGCGCTTCGGCGTGCGCGCCGCCGTCGCCGTGCCGCCGGCCTTGGCACGACCCGGCAGGTTCAGCCGGTGCACCTTGCCGATAACGGCGTTTCGGCTCACGCCGCCAAGTTGTGCCGCGATCTGGCTGGCGCTCAGCCCTTCGGACCACAGCTTCTTGAGTTTCTCGACCCGCTCGTCTGTCCAGTTCATGCCCTGTCTCCACCTTTTGCGTTGGTGATGGCAGAATCCCTCACCGTTGTCCCGGAAGCCTCCGAAACAAGAAACGCCTGATCAATTTTGGTGACTAGTTCCGCCGCATGCAGTCTAGTAATTGAACTTTAACCTAGTGTGAGGCTGACTCCGTGACAAGAGTCGCGGGAATCCGGATGAATCGAATTCCGAGTTTTCCCCAACTTGCTGCCCCTGCGTGTCATTTCTGCAATAATGCCTGTTGAAGGCCGAAAATGCCGCTGTACACGCTTGCTGCATGCGCTAAGGGCGCAGTTTTGTTGACATTGCAGCGCGAAAAGGAAATAGTGCTGGTCGCCGCCGCAAGGCGGCATTTTTGATTTTTCGGGCCTGGTTTTCTTAGCCGGAGTCCGGTGATTGACAACGCTGATCGGGAGACCCGCGCCATGGCCGAAGCCGCGCCGCTGTATGACACCTATTCTCGTGCCCCGTTGCGGTTCGAGCGAGGCGAGGGCGTATGGCTGATCACCGAAGGCGGCGAGCGTTATCTCGATTTCGGCGCCGGCGTCGCCGTCACCTCGGTCGGCCACAGCAATCCGCATGTGGTCGCCGCCCTGAAGGAGCAGGCCGACAAGGTCTGGCACCTCTCCAACATCTATGAGATCCCCGGCCAGGAGCGCCTGGCCAAGCGGCTGACGGACGCCACCTTCGCCGACAAGGTGTTCTTCACCAACTCAGGTGCGGAAGCGCTCGAATGTGCGATCAAGACGGCGCGCCGCTATCAGTTTTCCAAGGGCCACCCCGAGCGCTTCCACATCATCACCTTCGAAGGCGCCTTCCATGGGCGCACGCTTGCGACGATCGCCGCCGGCGGCCAGGAGAAATATCTCGAAGGCTTCGGCCCCAAGGCGCCGGGTTTCGATCAGGTAGCTTTCGGTGATATCGCAGCGGTCCGCGCCGCCATCACCGATGCGACGGCGGCAATCCTCATCGAGCCGGTGCAGGGCGAGGGCGGTGTGCGCCCCGCCACCCCCGAGTTCATGAAGGCGCTGCGCCAGATCTGCGACGAAAACGGCCTGCTGCTGATCCTCGACGAGGTCCAGACCGGGGTCGGCCGCACCGGCAAGCTCTTCGCCCATGAATGGTCGGGCATCGCGCCCGACATCATGGCGGTCGCCAAGGGCATCGGCGGCGGGTTCCCGCTCGGCGCCTGCCTTGCCACCGCCGAGGCCGCCTCCGGCATGAAGGCCGGCACCCATGGTTCGACCTATGGCGGCAATCCGCTGGCCATGGCCGTCGGCAGCGCGGTGCTCGATGTCATTCTCGCCGACGGCTTCCTCCAGCAGGTGCGCGACGTCGCGCTGGTCTTCCGCCAGGGGCTTGCCTCGCTGAAGGACCGTTATCCCGATGTGATCGAGGATATCAGGGGCGAGGGCCTGCTGCTCGGCGTCAAGGGGGCCGTTCCCTCGGCCGAGCTGCTGCAGGCGATCCGCGCCGCGCATCTGCTCGGCGTGCCGGCCGGCGACAATGTAATCCGCCTTCTTCCGCCGCTCGTCGTCACCGCCGAGGAAGCCCGCGAGGGCCTCGCCCGCCTCGAACGCGCCGCCGAGAGCATCCGCGCCGCCAAGGTCAAGAAAACGGCTTGAAGGGATTGGCGCTTTCGGGCGCACGACAGGTAAGAACATGGCTCCTAAACATTTCCTCGATCTTTCGGCCGTCACATCGGCCGACCTCAGAACCATCATGAACGACGCGCTCGTTCGCAAGCAGGCCTTCAAGGCCGGCCAGGGCGACAAGCCGCTCGCCGGCAAGATGCTGGCGATGATCTTCGAAAAGCCGTCGACGCGCACCCGCGTCTCCTTCGATGTCGGCATGCGCCAGCTCGGCGGCGAAACGCTGTTTCTATCCGGCACCGAAATGCAGCTCGGCCGCGCCGAGACGATCGGCGACACCGCCAAGGTGCTGTCGCGTTATGTCGATGCGATCATGATCCGCACCACCGAGCATTCGAGGCTCTTGGAGCTTGCCGAACATGCGACCGTGCCCGTGATCAATGCGCTGACGGATGATACCCACCCCTGCCAGATCATGGCCGACATCATGACCTTCGAAGAGCATCGCGGGTCGATCAAGGGCAAGACCATCGCCTGGACCGGCGACGGCAACAATGTGCTGCATTCGCTGGTCGAAGGTGCCGCGCGGTTCGGCTATCGCATGAACATGGCCGTACCCCTTGGTTCGGAGCCCAAGGATCACTATCTGAACTGGGCCCGCAATGAGGGCGCCGAAATCATGCTCTGCCATGATGCCGACCGTGCGGTCGAAGGCGTCGATTGCGTGGTGACCGATACCTGGGTCTCCATGAATCAGGAACATCGGGCCCGGGGTCACAACGTCTTTCAGCCTTATCAGGTCAATGCGGCCTTGATGGCCAAGGCCGGCAGCGATGCATTGTTCATGCATTGCCTGCCCGCCCATCGCGGTGAGGAAGTGACGGATGAGGTGATCGACGGCCCGCAATCCGTGGTCTTCGATGAAGCGGAAAACCGCCTTCATGCGCAGAAGTCGATTCTAGCTTGGTGCCTGGGCGCGATCTGAACCATAATCGGACGCCGCTCGCGAACAACGTGCGGCCGCGCGAGCGAAGGGCACCCTGACCCTTCGCTCTGAAAACTAGGAGTAAAGCCATGGCAGAAGCTGCAGCCGCCCTCGGCCAGTTCGATTTCGCCGGCGATGACCATGTCGTCCCTTTCCAGGTGGAGGGTCTGGATGTGCGCGGTCGCGCCGTCCAGCTCGGCCCGATGCTCGATGCGATCCTCGAGCGCCATCATTATCCCACCCCCGTCGCGCGGCTGCTGGCCGAAGTCGTCGTGCTGACGGTGCTGCTCGGCACCTCGCTGAAATTCGACGGCAAGTTCACGGTGCAGACCAAGGGCGATGGCCCGGTCGATCTTCTCGTCGCCGATTTCTCGACGCCGGAAAATGTCCGCGCCTATGCCCGCTTCGATCAGGCGCTGCTTGCCAAGGCGGTGGAAGCCGGCGAAACCGAGCCGGAGCAGCTGCTCGGCAAGGGGGTGCTCGCCTTCACCATCGACCAGGGCAAGTTCGCGCAGCCCTATCAGGGCATCGTCGCGCTCGACGGCACCTCGCTCGAGGAGATTGCCGGTGTCTATTTCCGCCAGTCGGAACAGATCCCGACGCGCGTCCGCCTGGCCGCGGCCGAGCTCTTCGATCGCGACGATGCCGGCAAGCCGCGCCATCGCTGGCGGGCCGGCGGCCTCGTCGCCCAGTTCCTGCCGGAAGCACCCGAGCGCATGCGCCACCCGGATCTCCACGGCGGCGACGGCGATAACGGCGACCGCCCGCATGGCGAGGACGACGCCTGGGTCGAAGCCCGCTCGCTGGTCGAGACCATCGACGCCGATGAGTTGACCGACCCGCTTGTCGGCACCGAACGGCTGTTGTTCCGACTGTTCCACGAGCGCGGCGTGCGCGTCTACGAACCGCGCGCCGTCTTCGACCGCTGCAGCTGCTCGCGCGACAAGATCAAGGGCGTGCTGAAGGGCTTTTCGGCCGAAGAGATCGAGGAAAGCCAGGAAAACGGCGAAATCGCAGTCACCTGCGAATTCTGCTCGACCACCTACCGCTTCGAGCCGACCGAGCTTCAGCCGGCCGAGTAGGCTCGGTTGAGCACGCACACAACAAATACAAAAGATTAGCGATGATGCAGCACGGTGACTCGACTTTTGGTAGTCACTGTGCACCATTTATCCAACTGGTTCGGGGATGGGACTTCATGCGTATCTTTTATTTCGTCGTCGCATTCATGGCTGCGATGCCACAAATTGGCTTGGCTGATGATAAGGCAATCCAATGGAAAGAGGTCGGGGGCTGGACCGTGGCTGTCGACCCGACTTTAGACGATGGCTGTTTTGTTCTGACCTCCTTTGATGACGACACCATTTTTCGCCTTGGCTTCAATTTCCGAAAAAAGGACAAACCTCTGTACATTCTGCTCGGAAATCCGAACTGGAAATCCTTGGAGAAAGGTAAGCATTATCCCATCGAACTCTCGTTAGACCAAACTCAATGGACGGCTGATGCGAGAGGTCTGGATCTCGACGGCCTCAAATCATTGTGGATCGATACCGACGATACCGACTTGATTGAGGAGTTCTCTGGTAAACTGAGTTTCCGCGCCCGCTTTAACGGAAAAGAGATTGTTGCCCTCGGTCTGAAAGATTCCGAGAGGGCAGCGGATGAGTTGCTCGCCTGCCAAAAGGCGGTAAACGATGCGGTCATGAAACAGCCGGCGCCGCCACAATCAAAAGATCCGTTCGAAGCAAAGCCAGGCACTCAGGCCTCGGATCCTTTTGACCTTTAGTAGATTGATGATTGGGCCAGCCCGAGGATCCACGACCGCGGGCGTCCATGTTGGTGCTGACTGGAAGTCCGCGACCGGCCGCATCCACGGGCAGTGCTTGCCGCATGGGTCCTCGGGCTTGACCCGAGGACCCATGCGGCAAGCACTGCCTTCATGTTCGAACTGACAAAGCAACCCGTCAGTTCAGCACGCGCAGCAGCCCCGGTGAATCCAGCGAGAAGGCGGGGATGTCGACGTCGAACAGCTCGCCTTCGTCCGTTTCCATCTGGTAATGGCCGAACATCAGCCCGGAGGGCGTGTCGAGCGGGCAGCCGGAGGAATATTCATAGGTGTCGCCGGGGCTGAGCCGCGGCTGTTCGCCGACGACGCCGGGACCGGTCACCTCGTCCACCACGCCGTTCTGGTCGGTGATGTTCCAGTAGCGATTGACAAGGCGAACGGCGACGCCGGAATTGTTGCTGATGACAATCCGGTAACCCCAGACGTAGCGATCGTCTTCCGGATCGGATTGCTCCTCCAGATAGAATGGTTCGACGACGACTTCGATATCTCTTGTGAGGGCGCGATACATGCCTTGCACCTTAGTCAAGATATGTTACCCGTATCTTATAAGAAGGCCCTATCCGTCAAGAAACGGAACGCGATGAAACAGCCGTGATCGCATGGTTTTTGATCGTTAAGCCTAATTGTCAGTATTAATTTTACTTGGGCAGCGCCGGCGCGCCGATCCCGCGGCCGGGACGGCCGAACCCGGAGGCCCGGCCGCCAATGCTGTCGATCAGGCCGAAACCTTGGCAAGCGCCTTGGCGAAATCCTCGATCAGGTCGTCGGTATCCTCGATGCCGGCCGAGAGCCGGACGGTGCCCGGCGAGATGCCGAGTTCGGCGCGCGCCTCTTCCGACAGGTTCTTGTGGGTCGTCGTCGCCGGATGGGTGATCAGGCTCTTGCTGTCGCCGAGATTGTTGGAGATCCTGACGATATCCAGCGCATTCTGCAGCGCGAAGGCCGCCTCCTTGCCGCCCTTCAGCTCGAAGGCGACAAGCGTCGAGCCGCCCTTCATCTGCTTGGCGATGATGTCGGCCTGCGGATGGTCCGCGCGGCCGGGATAGATCACCTTGGCGACCTTGTTCTGCTCGGCCAGGAAATCGGCGATCTTCGCGGCATTCTGGGTCTGCTGCTTCACACGCAGCGGCAGCGTCTCGATGCCCTTCAGCAGCGTCCAGGCGTTGAACGGCGACATGGCCGGGCCGGTATGGCGGAAATAGTCGTGCAGGTTCTCGTCGATCCAGGCCTTGTCGGCCAGCACGACGCCGCCGAGGCAGCGGCCCTGGCCATCAATATGCTTGGTGGCGGAATAGACGACGATATGGGCGCCGAGTTCGAGCGGTTTCTGGAAGAGCGGTGTCGCAAAGACGTTGTCGACCACGACCTTGGCGCCGACCTGGTTGGCGAGCCTGGCCACCCCTGATATATCGACGACCTCGAGCGTCGGGTTGGTCGGGCTTTCCAGGAAGAACACTTTGGTGTTCGGCCGGATTGCCTCTTCCCAGTTCTTGAGATCGCGGCCGTCGACCAGCGTGCATTCGATGCCGTATTTCGGCGCCAGTGTTTCCACCACCCAGCGGCAGGAGCCGAAGAGGGCGCGCGCGGCGACGATATGGTCGCCCGCCTTGACCTGGCAGAGGATCGCCGCGCTGACGGCGGCCATGCCGGAAGCGGTGGCGCGGGCGTCTTCGGCGCCTTCGAGCATGCACATGCGCTTTTCGAACATGTCGTTGGTCGGGCTGCCGTAGCGGGCGTAGATGTAGCCGTCCGTCTCGCCCTTGAAGCGGGCTTCGGCCGCTTCCGACGTGTCATAGACGAAGCCCTGCGTGAGATAGATTGCCTCGGACGTTTCGCCATATTGCGAACGCAGCGTGCCGCCATGGACGAGTTGGGTTGCCGGGCGCCAGGTCTTGCTCATGCCATCACCTTCACATAACAAAAAAACCGGCCGCAAAAGCAGACCGGTTCACAACCCGGTCTTTTTAGCCACTTGTTTAACGTGGCTGCAAGCCGACCGGCCAAATCACCACGGGATAATTCTGCAATACTGCTGTTAGCTGCTTGCGTCAATTCCCCGTATTTGGTTTTGTCGGCGCAAAAGATGGATGGGGCATGATGGCTCGCGATACTGGAATTCTGGCGGACCGCGCGATCTCCGCGCTGTTTGAAACGGGGCGTCTTAACTCCGAGCGGGAGCTGGATCGCGATCAGATCCAGCCGGCAAGCCTGGACCTGCGTTTAGGCAGCAAGGCTTTTCGCGTGCGCGCCTCCTTCATGCCCGGTCCCTCGCATCTTGTGTCGGACAAGCTCGATCGCCTCAGCCTGCATGTGATCGATCTGTCTCAGGGCGCGGTGCTCGAAACCGGCTGCGTCTACATCGTGCCGCTGATGGAGAGCCTGGCGCTGCCGGCCGACATGTCGGCCTCGGCCAATCCGAAGAGCTCGACCGGCAGGCTCGATATCTTCACCCGCGTGATCACCGATTACGCTCAGGAATTCGACAAGATCCCGCCGGGCTATTCCGGCCCGCTCTATCTCGAAATCAGCCCGCGCACCTTCCCGATTGTCGTGCGCCGCGGCTCGCGCCTGTCGCAGATCCGCTTTCGCGTCGGCCAATCCCTGCTCGGCGAGCCGGAACTGTTGAAGCTGCATGAAAGCGAGACGCTGGTCGCCAGCAAGCAGCCGAATGTTTCGGGCGGCGGCATCGCGCTGTCGATCGATCTCAGCGGCGACAAGGACGGCCTGATCGGCTACCGCGGCAAGCACCACACCGCCGTCGTCGATGTCGACGAGAAGGACCAGCACGACATCTTCGATTTCTGGGAGCCGCTCTATAGCCGCGGCCGCAACGAGCTGATCCTCGATCCTGACGAATTCTATATCCTCGTCTCGCGCGAGGCCGTGCATGTGCCGCCGGATTATGCCGCCGAGATGACCCCCTTCGATCCGCTGGTCGGCGAATTCCGCGTCCACTACGCCGGCTTCTTCGATCCCGGCTTCGGCCATGCGCCTGCCGGCGGCCGCGGCAGCCGCGCCGTGCTCGAAGTGCGCAGCCACGAAGTGCCCTTCATCCTCGAAGACGGCCAGATCGTCGGCCGCCTCGTCTACGAACACATGCAGGAAAAGCCGGCGAGCCTCTACGGCTCCGGCCTCGGCTCCAACTACCAGGCCCAGGGCCTCAAACTCTCGAAACACTTCCGCATCTGACGGGTTGCGCTCAGCCGACTTGACAGCGGCCCCCATCTGTTGGAAATCTCAGTGCATCGCGGGTGTAGCTCAATGGTAGAGCAGCAGCTTCCCAAGCTGAATACGAGGGTTCGATTCCCTTCACCCGCTCCAGCCATCCTTCGGGCAACGTCCTACTAATCCCCAAAGAACCGGATCGGCTTGT
This sequence comes from Rhizobium phaseoli, assembly GCF_001664385.1. NCBI lineage: Bacteria > Pseudomonadati > Pseudomonadota > Alphaproteobacteria > Hyphomicrobiales > Rhizobiaceae > Rhizobium > Rhizobium phaseoli. The sequence continues at coordinate 576,878 of NZ_CP013532.1, forward strand.
ATCGCCGATGCGCGATGATCAGGCTTCGGTCGGGCTGGATGATGTAGGTTTCTTCCACCTGCTGGCCGTACTGGTCAATGAAATCATGCGGGAAGCTGGAGCCGGGTGGCGATTTGGTGAGCTTGCTGCGCGGCTGGCCGTTATAGGTGATGCTGCCCGGGATCGGCTCGAGGCCGGGGCCGCCATAGTAGGAAACGCTGTTGCACCCGGCAAGAATGAGGGTGCCGATGAGGCCGAGGAGTGCGGGTTTCATGTCCATCCCTTCCGATGCGCCGAAGCGGTGATCTTACTCCTGATTGCATCGTGCTCGCCAGTTGAAACGCAGTCTCTACCTTCACGCCTTCGCGAAGCATCGCCTGGAGCGTCGTGACCGCTTCAGCCTTTCCATTGCCGAAACCGGCGCCGTCTGCTAGATCGGCATCGTCGAAAAAGGCAGGATCGGTTGAGGTAAGCCCGATCCCTTCCGTCTAAGCGTCAAAGCGCTCTGACGAAGCTCTGCTCCGTGCCCCAGGGCACGAGAACCCGCGACGAGATCCGCATGGAAATGCGGGATCCCGGCGGCGTGCGGAGACGGCAAAAGGCAGTTCCGGGATTTTTTTGAACGGAGACTGTCAATGCGCCTGAACCATCTCGATTTTCACGTCCCCGATATTGCCGAGACGGCGGATTTCTTCATCCGTCATTTCGGCCTAAAGCTGAAGGATATGCGCGGTAACAACGGCCTGGCGATCCTGGAGGACGCTGTCGGCCTCGAAATCGTCCTCAGCCACGCCATCGCCAAGTTCGGCACCGCCGACCAGGTGGAGATAGGCCGCCAGACCTATCATATCGGCTTCATTCTGCCGGAAAGGGGTGATGTCGATACTGTCCATGCCGGACTTGTTGCCGCTGGTGCCGTGCTCTCCGGTCCGCCGGCCGCTATGCGCGGCGGCTGGCTGTTCTATTGCACGGCGCCGGGGAATATTCTCGTCGAGGTGGGCTGGCGGCCGGGTTAGAGTGAGCGGGAGCCGGTAAACGCGGCTAAGAGGGACATACCGCGACCTCTCGATTCCCTCTTCTCCCCTCGAGGAGAAGAGAATTTGCGGCAACCTCTCTGTTCCTCGCCCCTCGCAGGGCGCGTCTTCTCGTGCCTCGTGCCGACGGTCTGATGCTCAGAACTCCGTCCAGTCCGCCTCCTGGCTCTTTGAGGGCGTGCTGCCGCCGCCGAAGGCGTTGGCGAGGGTCTGGCCGAGGGCGCGGGCCGGTGAGGCGGTCGGACGGGCCGTGCCTTCCCGGGCGACGCGGATTGCCGGGGCCTTGGCCACCGGGCGCGCGGGCGCGCGCGGTGCTGCGGCCGGCGGCCGGGTAGAGGCGATCGGGGCGGCGGCGGCGAAGCTGCCGGTGCCGGTCAGCCGGAATTGGCCGAGCAGATTGTTGAGCGCTGTCGCCTCCGTGGCCAGGCAGTGGCTGGCGGCGGTCGACTGCTCGACCATCGCCGCGTTCTGCTGCGTGCCCTGGTCCATGGTGTTGACGGCGGTGTTGATCTCCTGCAGCCCGATCGACTGTTCGCGCGAGGCTTCGGCGATCGCGTGGACGTGCTGGTTGATTTCCTGCACTTCGCTAACGATCGCATCGAGCGCCTTGCCGGTGTCGCCGACCAGAGTGACGCCGGTCTGCACGTGCGTGCCGGAATTGGTGATCAGGTCCTTGATTTCCTTGGCAGCCCTGGCCGAACGCTGGGCGAGCTCGCGCACCTCCTGCGCCACAACAGCAAAGCCCTTGCCCGCTTCGCCGGCGCGCGCCGCCTCGACGCCGGCATTCAGCGCCAGCAGATTGGTCTGGAAAGCGATGTCGTCGATGACGCCGATGATGTTGCCGATCTCGACCGAGGACTGTTCGATCTGCCGCATCGCGGAGACGGCCTTGCGGACGATCTCGCCGGATTTTTCGGCACCGAGGCGCGTGCGGGTGACGAGCTGGCTCGCCTCCTCGGCGCGTTTGGCGGCGTCGCGCACCGTCGTGGTGATCTCTTCGAGCGCCGCTGCGGTTTCTTCGACAGAGGCCGACTGCTGTTCCGTCCGCCGGGAAAGCTCGTCCGCGGACGAACGGATCTCGTTGGCGCCGGCGCCGATCGCCCGCGCATTGGCGCCGACCGCCTGCAGGGTCTCGTTGAGCTTTTCGACCGAGTGGTTGAAATCCTGGCGCAACGCGTCGAGATGGGCGACGAAAGGCTCGTCGAGCTGCGCGGCGAGATCGCCGGCGGCAAGGCGGCGCAGGCCGTCGCCGAGGGCTGTGACGGCGCGGTCGAGTTCGGATGCCTCGCGGGTCCTCTGCGCCTCGCGTTCGCGGCGCTCGCCGTCGCTGACGCTGCGGTCTGCCTCGGCGCGGGCCTCGATCTGACGGCGCTCGATGGCGTTGTCGCGGAAGATTGAAACGGCCTTGGCCATCTGACCGATTTCATCGCCGCGGTCGAGGCCGCCGATCTCGCTGTCAGTGTCGCCCTCGGCAAGGCGCGTCATGCGCAGCCTGAGTCTCGCCATCGGGCCTGCAATGCCCGACTGTGCGACGGCAATGCTGATGCCGATCGCGGCGAGAACGGCAATGCCGATCAGGAGGAAGCAGAAGCTGATCCGGCCGTTGACGGAAGCCGACAGCGCGTCGCCGCCGTCATTGAGCAGCGCCATCATCGCATCATTGTTGGCGATCATCTTCGGCGTCAGTGCATTGAGCTTGGCATTCATCAGGGCGACATTGGCGAGCGCGCCGGCGCTGTCCTTGGCCTTGCTCTGTTCGATGATCTTGTTCGCCAGGGCTTCGATGTCATCGATGCCTGCCTGAATTTCGTCGATCGCCGCCTTGCGGCTCGGCACCAGCGCCAGCGCCTGCTTCAGCCGGTCGCGCGCCTGCGGCAGCTTGCTCGGCGTGGCGAGCGCCGTCTCGAAAGCCGGCGTATCGGGCTTCATGTCGGCGAGCAGCGTGACCTGCAGCACCGAGGCCACCACCGAGGCGCTCGCGCGTGCGCTCTGCATCGAGGCCAGCGCCTCATGATCGATGAAGGCGCTGTAGGCGGTGTCCGCACGGCGAAAATCGGCGATGATATAGATCAGCCCGGCCATCGTGATCAGCCCCATGAGCGCCACGACCGACAGGATTTTCGTGCGGATTTTCAGATGCTTCAGCATGGAAACGTTACCCGATTGGCCGGGCGTGCCGCACCGGCGCTGTGAAATCAATTGTTACAAACAGAGCGCTGACGCGTGCATCATGCGATCGGCCGGCGGGGTCCGATGACGTCGGCACAAATAAAAGGGCACTATTCTTTAATTCCGCCCTAATGCCGGTGTGGAGAACGCCCATAATTTTGAGGGAGGAGTTTTACGCCGGAACCCCAGAGAGCCTCTCCTCAGGTGCCCTGTAAGTGCCTCAGAGGGGAGGCGGGTGTGCCGGCGTTGGGTGCATGCAAGGAGCAGCGTTGCGGCGCGTCCTTCGAGGCTCCGGCCTCCGGCCTACGCACCTCAGGATGAGGAGCCTTGGAGATTGCCGCGCTGAGAATGATGCGCAGCGGAGGCTGCCACGCCTTCTCCGACCTCATCCTGAGGTGCCCCGCAGGGGCCTCGAAGGGCGAGGTCGGCCACTGGCAATTGTTGGGCGCAAGAAGCAGGATTGGAGCGCCAAAGACCGGAGCCTCGAAGGACGGGGCGGGCGTTCCGGCGTCGGATACACGCATATTCCCCGCCAGCCATGACTCTGATAGATCTCGCCGAAGCGGCAACGTTTCGCGCTGAACCGAGACTGGATGACAATAATGCAATCCAAACTGGCCTCCCTCACCCTGAAGGGATTTCTCGCGTTCGGGCTGTTGCTCTTTTCAAGCCTTGCCGCCTCCGCCCAGCAGGCAGCACCCTCGCTGCCGCTGCTCTTCGATGCGCGTGAACGTCTTGCGCGGCCCGATCTCTCGTCGCTGGTGCGCCTGCGCTTCCTGACATCAGTCGATTTCCCGCCGTTCAATTTCACCGATCAGAACGGCAAGCTTTCCGGTTTCAACGTCGATCTCGCCCGCGAAATCTGCGGCGAGTTGGAAATATCCGACAAGTGCCAGATCCAGGCGATCCCCTTTGCCGATCTCAAGGATGCGCTTGCTGCCTCGCAGGGCGATGCCGTCATCGCCGGCCTTGCGGTGACGCCGGAGCTGCGCCGGCGGTTCGTCTTCTCCCGGCCCTATCTGATGCTGCCGGCGCGCTTCGTGCGCAATCTTGCCGCACCCGTCGAGGGCAAGACGGCGGCCGCCCTTGCCGGGCGCCCGGTCGGTGTCGTCAAGGGAACGGTGCACGAGGCGATGCTGGCCGCCTTTTTTCCGGCGCTGAAGGCCGAGCCCTTCGACACGAAGGAGGCCCTCCTTGCGGCGCTGAAGGAACGCAAGGTCGACGCCGCCTTTGCCGATGCGCTGCAGCTTTCCTTCTGGGTCTCTTCGCCGGCCTCGGACAAATGCTGCGCGCTGTTTGACGGCCCCTATCTGTCCGAACATTTCCTCGGCGAGGGCATGACCATCATGCTGCGGCAGAAGGACAGCGTGCTGACCTCAGCCATCGACCACGCGCTTGCCGCGCTGTCGCGCAGCGGCCGTCTGCAGGAACTCTATCTGCGCTATTTCCCCTACGGGCTTTACTGAGCCCCAATGCATGTCGCCCGGAAGTGTGCAGCGGTTCCGGGATAACGACATGCATAAGAACAAAGAGCTTTACTGATCAGCCCTTGCGGAAACGGGCAATGGCGCTGCGCTCGATCGCCGCGCAGGTGAGCTTGTCGAGGCCGAGCCGGTCGCGCAGCAGGCTAAGCAGCCTGAGTTCCTCGGCCTTCACGGAAAGATCGGCGGAAGCCACCTCGACGGCCAGCGCATAGGCCGTGTCGTAGAGTTTTGCCGGCAGCGTGTCGCGCACGGTTTCGAGAACGACGTCGAGGCCCTCGGGCCCGGCGAGCAGCGAAGCGCAGTCGCGCGCCACCGAAATCAGCGTGTCCTCGTCGAAATCCCGGAACACCGGCAGGAAGCCGATCAGCTGGCCGATCCTTTCCATCTCCCTGTCGTTCATGGTGCTGTCGACGGCAGACGCCATCACCATCACGTAGATCAGGGCATCATGGGCGGAAAGCGGCTTGTTCATCTCTGATTCCTTTTTCAGTGAGCGGAGATTAGGAATTGGCGGCCGCCTTTACAAGGGAGCGGCAGCATCGCGCCGCCCAGGACATTCGTCATTTGCGGCGTGGGTCGCCGCCGTAAATGCCTTTCTGCGCCTGCTTCGCCTTGTCGGCGACGGCGCCGAGCGGCGAGCCCGCCTCGGCTTCGGTCCAGCCGTTTTCGGCGAGCCATGTGCCGAGATCCTGCGCGCCGAGCCGGCAGGCGGCGGTCACCGTCCCCTTCCATTCCGCCATGTCGAGGTCGCAGGTGAGATTGCGGTTGCGCAGGAGCTGGCGCAGGGCCGTCTTCGCCAGCATGCCGCAGGGCCATTGCCGGCCTGCCGGCCCGCAGATCCTGTCGGCCGGTGTCGGACCGATGCCGGCGAGCTGAAGCCGGCGCTCGCCAAAGGAAAGCACCCCGGCATTTTCGGCCACTGGCCGTGCCAGCTCGATCGGCTTCTTCGCGGCCGGCCCCGCCGCTTGCCCGCCGGGCGTTTCGGATGGGGGCGGCGGATCGGCCGGCGTGGCCGCCACGCGTTCGGCCGGGGCGGGGGAGGGAGCGGCCGGTTGTGCCCCGCGCGCGATGATTTCGGCATCTGCGTCCGATATCGGCGTCGACAGGCCTGCTGCCTCGGGGGCGGTTTGCGCCGCCGTGTCGGTTGCTGGCGCCTCTGCGGTGATCATGTCCTCGCCGCCCGTTCCGCCGCGCAGCCTTGCTTCTGCTGATATCAGCAGGCCGGCCACGACCGCCATTCCTGCGAGACCAGTGAAGACGGCGGCAGGGCGCATGGAATATCTTCCTATTGGCTGGCCCAGATGATGCGGGCGATCCACTCGACGTCGGACAGATCGAGCGTCCGGTTTGGATGTTCCGGATTGAGCGACATCAGCTCGATCGACCGTGGGCTCTGGCGCAGCAGCACCTTGGCCATCACCTCGCCCTCGCGGGTGCGCACGACGACACGGTCGTTGCGGCGCACCTGCGCGCCGGGCTCGACGATCAGCACGTCGCCGTCGCGGTAGAGCGGCATCATGCTCTCGCCCTGCACCTCCAGCGCATAGACGCCCGATTTCTGCGACGGAGCAGCCGGAAACTCGACCACGTCCCAGCCTTGCCCAGCCGGAAAGCCGCCGTCGTCGAAGAAACCGCCGGCGCCGGCCTGCGCGAAGCCGAGCAGCGGAATGGCGCCGCCCTGCGGCTGAAACCGGCTGTCCAGCCGCTGGGCGCGCTCGCCGGTCCGTTCTGCGGCAGTGCCGCCCGGCGGCAGCAGGGCGAGAAACTGCTCCATGCTCGCCCCTGTCGCATCGAGCACCTTGGCGATCGATTCGGTCGAGGGCCAGCGCAGCCGCCCATCGGCCGAAAGCCGTTTCGATTTGTTGAAGGAGGTCGGATCGAGCCCGGCGCGGCGCGCAAGACCGGATGGCGTCAGGTCGTGCCGTTCGGCAAGCCTGTCGATCGCCTCCCAGATCTGCTCGTGTGACAGCATATGCGCCCGATTCCGTGCAGCCTATCCGAGGCCGCTTCAGCCGGCCGAAGTGTAACCGACCGGGTGGCGCGCGTAAAGGTAAAGGAGGAATAAAATCCTGCCATCGGCGGTTTCGGCTGTCCTCAGGCGACCATCGCCATGTTGATCTTGCCGAGCTGGATGACTGCCTGCGTGCGGCTGTCGACGTCGAGTTTCAACAGGATCGCCGAGACATGCGCCTTGATGGTCGCCTCGGAGACGCCGAGTTCATAGGCGATCTGCTTGTTCAGCAGCCCTTCGGCGAGCATGGTCAGCACCCGGCTCTGCTGCGGCGTCAGCGTGTGCAGGCGATGGATCAGGTCGGCGACATCGGGGTCCTGCTCCTGGCCGTCGCGATAGTTTTCCGGTGTGGCGATATCGCCGGCAAGCACCGTCTGGATGCTGCGGCGAATGTCTTCGATGCCGGAGGATTTCGAGATGAAGCCGGAAGCGCCGAGTTCCAGCGCCCGGCGGATCGTCGTTGCGTCGTCGCTTGCCGAGACGATGATGATCGGCAGGCTGGCGAATTCGGCGCGCAATGCCATCAGCCCGGAAAAGCCGCTGACGCCGGGCATGGCGAGGTCGAGCAGCATCAGGTCGGCGTCGGGATGGGCGCCGGCTGCGGTCCGCGCGGCGGCGAAGTCGCCGGCTTCGACGATCGACTGGCGGCCTTCCATGCCGATGACGGCCTGGCGCAGCGCATCGCGGAAAAGCGGATGGTCATCGGCAATGATGATGGTCTGTTCCTGCATCGAAAACTCCCTCCCAAGAGCCCGATCATGCTGCATGTGGCGCCGTCCCCACCGCGCTTCATGCATGCCTGCTGATATGACTATATCAGATCAGGTCTTCTGCGGAAGGGGATTGGCCTTTTCCTCGGCCTGGAACTCCCTCACCATCCCCATGAAACTCTTCATCATCTTCTCCATGATGCTGATCGAGCGGTCGATCTCGGCATCGCTCGGCAGCGCCCGCTGCACGAGGCCCTGCTGTTCGAGCTTCGTTACCCGCTGCGAAAGCCGGTCGAGTTCGTCCTCATAGGCCGCCCGCTCGTCGGCGGCCATGCGGCAGACGAGGGCGCCGTCCTTGTCCTGGCAGATCGACATGGCGCCGGTCTGGCGGTCGAGCCGGACGAAATGATCGCCGCTCTTTTCCAGCTGGAAGCGGCCCGCATCGGCCTCGGCCGCCACGGCCGCCAGCGGCAGGAGAACAGCGCCAAGTGTGAGAGCCAAAATCTTCATCGTCTCATCCTCCGGATTCTGCTTGTGCGGGTCCTGTTTTTAAGCGCCGGGCGTGGACATTGCCGCCTCTTTCCGGCAAAGCGCTGGTGATCGAGGACCAGCAATCGCGAGGCCATGATGACCCTGACACCGACCCTTTACAAGATCGTGACGGAAACGCTCTGGCAGCAAGCCAGACAAAGCGGTGTTTTTCATGGCGCCGGCATCGATCTCAAGGACGGCTTCATCCATTTTTCGACGGCTGACCAGGTCAAGCAGACCGCTGCCCTGCATTTTGCCGGCCAGTCCGGCCTGATGCTGGTTGCCGTCGATGGCGGCCGCCTCGGTGACAAGCTGATCTTCGAATCCTCGCGCGGCGGCGATCTGTTCCCGCATCTCTATGCCGATCTGCCGCTAGCGGCCGTGCTCTGGGAGGTGCCATTGCCGCTCGACGAGACCGGCGCCCATATATTCCCGGAGCTGCAGCCATGATCGATCCCTTCAAGCGTCTCGCCCGCAAGGGCCTCTTCCTGTTCGATCCGGAAACGGCGCACGGCATGTCGATCGCGGCGCTGAAATCCGGGCTGGTGCCCGCCTGCCAGATCACCCCGGATCCGCGCCTTCGCCAAACCGTCGCCGGCCTTACCTTCGAAAACCCGCTCGGCATGGCGGCGGGCTACGACAAGAATGCCGAAGTGCCGGAGGCGCTGCTGAGGCTCGGCTTCGGCTTCACCGAGATCGGCACGGTGACGCCGAGGCCGCAATCCGGCAATCCGCGTCCGCGCATCTTCCGCCTGGTCGAGGATGAAGCCGTCATCAATCGCCTCGGTTTCAACAATGAAGGCCATGAGGCTGCTTTCGAGCGGCTCTCGGCGCTGACCGGCAAAGGCGTTGTCGGCGTCAATATCGGCGCCAACAAGGACAGCGAGGACCGCATCACCGATTATGTCGCCGGCATCCGCTGTTTCTATTCCGTCGCGCGCTATTTCACCGCCAATATCTCCTCACCGAATACGCCCGGCCTGCGCGATCTGCAGGCGCGCGAAAGCCTTGCGGCGCTGCTGTCGGCCGTGCTGGCGGCGCGCGATGAGATGGCTGAGAGATCCGGCCGGAAGATCCCGGTCTTTCTGAAGATCGCCCCCGATCTGACCGAGGAGGGCATGGACGATATCGCCGCCGAGGCGCTTGCGCATCCGCTGGATGGGCTGATCGTCTCAAACACCACGCTGTCGCGCGAGGGCCTGAAAGATCAGCGCCAGGCCAAGGAGACGGGGGGCCTCTCCGGCGTGCCGCTGTTCGAAAAGTCGACCGCCGTGCTTGCCCGGATGCGCAAGCGCGTCGGTGCCGCGCTGCCGATCATCGGCGTCGGCGGCGTCTCTTCGGCCGAAACCGCACTGGAGAAGATCAGGGCGGGTGCCGATCTCGTCCAGCTCTATTCCTGCATGGTCTATGAAGGCCCCGGTCTGCCCGGCAATATCGTTCGCGGCCTCTCCGGTCTGCTCGACCGCGAAAAGGCCGGCTCGATCCGCGAGCTGCGCGACAGCAGGCTCGATTACTGGGCGGCGCGGAAGGTCTGATCGGCGCGCGGCTTGACCAGCATCGCCAGGAAAAAGCCGCGGAACAGCAGGAAGGCGTTCATCGCCAGCCACAGGCCGTGATTGCCGAACAGCGGCACGAAGACGCCGAGCATGGCGAGGTAGCCGGCAAAGGACATCAGCATCCGGTTGCGCATGTCGACCGACCACGTCGCGCCGATGAACACCCCGTCCATCAGAAAGGCGAGCGCGCCGGTGAGCCCCGTCACCGCCGCCCAGGGCAGGTAGGCGCCTGCCGCCTGCCGCACCTCCGGCGAGGTCGTCAGCACCGAGATCAGCCAGGGCCCGGCGAGCAGGAAGAAGGCAGAGACGATCGCCGCCAGGCCAAAGGACCAGAGGGTCGTAAGCTTCAGCCCGCGGTCGAAGGCCGGCCGATAGTGCGCCCCGACCGCCCGGCCGGTGATCTGTTCGGCGGCATTGGCAAGCCCGTCGAGGTAATAGCCCGATAACAGGAAGAAATTCATCAGCACGGCATTGGCGGCAAGCGTCACCGCGCCAAAGCCGGTGCCGATCCGCGTCATGATCGCGAAGGCGCCGATCAGCACGAAGGTGCGGATCAGAATGTCGCGGTTGAGGGCGAAAAGCTCGGCCAGCCGATGGCGCGAAAGGATTTCCGGCCACGCCGGCCGTTCCGCCCGGGCAAAGCCGCTGAGCACGATGAACAGCCCGGCGAGCGCGCCGGCCACCTCGCCGGCCAAGGTTCCCCAGGCGACGCCGGCCACGCCCCAGCCGAGCGACAGGCCGAGATAGATCGACAGCAGGATGTTGATGCCGTTGATCAGCGCCTGCAGCAGCAGTCCGACACCGCCCTGTCCGCGCCCGAGCACGAAGCCGAGGATGGCGTAATTGGCAAGCGCTGCCGGCGCCGCCAGGATGCGGATCGAGAAATAGGTGGCGGTCGCCTCGGCGATTGCCCCTTCCGCGCCCATCAGCCGCAATCCTGCCGCCCTGAGCAGGGGCGAAAGACAGAGCAGCGCCAGCCCGCAGCCGAGCGCTGAGATCAGCGCCCTGGCAAAGACCGCCTGCTGTTCGTGCTGGTCCCGCCGGCCATAGGCCTGCGCCGTCAGTCCTGTCGTCGATGCCCGCAGGAAATTGAAACTGCCGAGGATGAGATCGAAGAGCATTGCCCCGATCGCCAGCCCCGCCAGCGCTTCCGGGTCTCCCATATGACCGACGACGGCGGTGCTCGTCAGCCCGAGCAGCGGCGTCGTCAGGAAGCCGAGTGTCATGGGAATGGCGATCGACAGCACCAGCCGGTGCGTGACCTCGAAGGCAAGGGAATGACTGTTGCTGCGCGTATCCATGCTTGCCCCATATCGAGGCCGAATCGCCTCAGCTCGACAGCACCATCGCCCAATAGGGCAGGTTCCTGGAAGATGAATTGTGAGCGACGGCGACGCCGAGGCCGTCATAACGCCCCAGCATGTTTTCCAGATGATGCGGCGAGTTGATCCAGGCGGTCACCACGGCATCGACGCTCTGCTGGCCGGAAGCGATATTCTCCGCCGCCGGCAGCTGCACGCCGCTCGCCTTGACGCGGTCGCCGAAACTGTCGGTCATGCCCATGAGATGCGCCATCTTGCCGGCGCTCGCCATGCGTTTGGCCTGGAACAGAGCGGCCGTCTGCGCCGCCGGATCGGGGCTAAGCGGCGGCAGGCCGTTCTTGGCCCTCAGCTGGTTGACGAGCGGCAATACGCTCGCCGTCTCGTCCTCGCCGTTGGAAGGGGTGCCGGCAAGGCGCGGCGTGGTGGTGCAGCCGGCGATGCCGGCGGCGAGTGCCAATCCGGAAAGACGCAGCAGGCCGCGGCGGGAAAGATCGATGGAGGTCATGTTACCGGTGATAGCTGAAAAGGCGAAGGATGAGGAAGAGCGGAATGACGATCGTCGCTCCGAGGAGGAGATAGTCGCCGACGCGCCCGAGCGCTGAAAAACCGCGGTGCCAGATTTCCAGGATGAAGTCGCGGAACCCATAGATGATGTTCCACGGCGTCAGGCCGAAGACGGTCATGACGAAACCGACGATCAGCGACACGACGATTAGTTTTATCAATGTGCGGCCGAGCGAATCGCCGAGGAACCTGTTCACCTGATCGGACATGCGCCATCTCCTGGTTGCCCTTGGAATAAGGTTGCGGCGCGCCGCCCGCAAGCCCTTTCCTGACTTGGCCGCTTCGCCTGTGAAATAGGACTTGAGTTTTTTTGTGGCCGCCGCCAGATGCCGGCTGGCGCATGTCGTGCAAACTGTGCAGCGGTTTGCGGTGACGACATGCGTAAGCGCCAACAGGTCTATTCATGCAGCCCCACCAGCTTTCCTCCGGCGATGTCATCGCCGACCGCCGCGCCGATTATGCCCGAATGCTCGAAGAGGGCGGCGAGCCGGAGGCGGCCGCCGAGCTGATGGAGCAGGCGCTCGAACTCGCACCGGCCTGGGCTGCCGGCTGGTATCGCCTCGCCACCTATCGCGAAAAGGCGGGCAAGGCGGAAGCCGCGATCGAAGCCTATCGCAAGACGCTTGCCCTCGATCCCGAAGATATTTTCGGTTCGGCCCTCAAGCTTGCCCTTCTCGGCGATACCGCCACACCCGACCGGCCGCCGAGCCGCTATGTCGAGCGCCTGTTCGACGATTATGCCGACCGTTTCGAAACCGCGCTCATCGAAAAACTCGATTACAGCGTGCCGCAGAAACTTGCAGCCCTCGTTTCTGCCACTGGCAGGCATTACGCATGCGCCGTCGATCTCGGCTGCGGCACCGGCCTGCTCGGCCCCGAAATCCATGGCCGTGTCGGCCGTCTCGAAGGTTTCGACCTCTCGCAGAACATGCTGGCCAAGGCGGCCGAGAAGGTGGTCTACGATCACCTCGCCCAGGCCGACCTGTCGCTTGCATCAGGTCTTTCCGGCCTCTTTGCCGATCGGCCACGCGGCCGCGCCGATCTGGTGACGGCAGCCGACGTGCTGATGTATCTCGGCAATCTCGAAAGCGTCTTTGAAATCATCGACGAGCTCGCTGCCGCCGGCGCCGATCTCGCCTTTTCCGTCGAGGATGCGGGGGAGGGCGAGAGCTTCCATCTCGCGCCGTCGCTGCGTTATGCCCATTCGGAAGCCTATGTCAGGATGCTGCTTGCCCGTCACGGCTTCGAAATCCTCGACATCGTCAAAACCGTCATTCGCAAAGATGGCGGCAAACCGGTGGCCGGCATTCTGTTCCTTACGCGCAAGCCGGCCTGAGCGAATGTTTCTTGCGATTTCTAAATAGGACAGCATTACTTACCTATTTTGCTTGATCGGCCGCCGGAAAGCCTGATATTGCAGGGATATCCGAAGAGAGCGCGGCGATAAGACGCCGAGCGCTCGGCTCATTTCACACTCAAAAATCCACCGCGTCCGGATGTCTCCGGACGTGCTCGCGAACACGTCCGCTATTGGAGATTGGCGACATGACACAGCTCATCAATGCCCTCGGCGTCTGGAATACCAGCGCGACCCGTCACTCGCCGATCGAAGACGTGCAGGGCATATTCTCCGGCAGTCTCGTCGCAGCGCTCGGCCTTTACGTGCTTGCCAGCGCCGGCCTGCTCACCGGCAGCACGGCCGGCGTCGCCTTCCTTCTGCACTACGCTTTCGGCGTCAATTTCGGCCTCGCCTTCTTCCTGCTCAACCTGCCGTTCTTCTATCTCTCGTGGAAGCGTCTCGGCATGGCTTTCACGATGAAGACCTTCATCGCCATCGGCCTGACCTCGGCGATCGCAGATCTGCAGTCGCGCCTCTTTTCGATTTCGAGCATCCATCCGGCCTAGGCCGCCCTTCTCGGCGGCCTGCTGCTCGGCTTCGGCGCGCTGGCCCTCTATCGCCATCGCGCCAGCCTCGGCGGCGTCGGCATTCTCGGCGTCTATCTGCAGGAGCGCTTCGGCATCCGCGCCGGCCTCGTCCAGCTCGCCATCGATCTGTGCGTGCTCGCCGCCGCCGTCTTCGTCACCACGCCGCCGGTGGTCTTCTATTCCGTCCTCGGCGCCCTCGTCCTCAACCTTTTCGTCGCCATCAACCACCGCGCCGACCGCTACATCGCGCTGTGACATTACAAATTCGTAAGCCACTCTAAACAAAACGTAACTTGCCTGCGACCGGTCCCGGCGCGACACTTCCTCCCGCGCCGGATTTGATGAGGTGAACTATGTCAGATTTGGAAAAGCTTGTGAGACGCCGCATGCAGGAAGAATACGCCAGGGGCGCTTCCGCAGACGAAATCGCGAAGGTCGTCCGCGATCTGCTCAACAGTGTCGACCTCTCGGGCACCGGGCCCGATGCCGTTGCCGGACGGGGTACGACCGGTCGCGATTAACGGGATATTCAACCGACCCGAGATTTTCGGGTCGGTTGTTGGGATTGCCGTCTCCATTGCGCCAAGCCCTCCATCCGTCTAACGCAACCGCTGCCTGGGGCGAGCTGCGTCCCAGTCCAGACAAAGGTGCCTGCGGGGCAGATGATGGGGCTGAGCAGCCCACGTCATAATCGCAGCCGCGCCCCGATTTCTCGCTGTTCTTGCTTCAGAAATCACCCCATACTCAGTCATCCTCGGGCTTGACCCGAGGATCCACGCCGCCCCCACCAGCGGGGCCATGGATCCCAGGCTCAAGGCCTGGGATGACGGAGATTGGGAGGCCGTTTTGCCAAACGCGCCGTCGACGAAGCGGATGACACGTCACTCTTCTGGTTCAGCGCGCTGCCGCGTGTCCCCATCCGCCTGTCCGCTGTTTGCCAAGGGTGTTAACCCTCCTTCGGAGCGAGCTGAGAAGAGGATATGCCGCGATCTCTCCCCACTCAAACCTCTATCGAATCGGCCTCAAGCCGCCTTTGTCACCGCATCGATCGGATGCTGCGAGCGGAAGCCGACGGCGAGCCGGTTCCAGACATTGATGGCGCCGATCGTCACGGTGATCTTCGTCATCTCCTCTTCGGAGAAATGCGCCTTCAACGTTTCGTAGTCGGCATCCGGCGCGCCCGTCTTGGCGATGTTGGTGACGGCGTCGACCCAGCCGAGCAGGGCGCGTTCGCGGGCGTCATAGAGCGGCGATTCCCGCCAGACGCACATCAGGTTGATCCATTGCTCGCTGAGCCCGTCGTGGCGGGCTTCCTTCACATGCATGTCGACGCAATAGGCGCAGCCGTTGATCTGCGAGGCGCGCAGCTTGATCAGGTGGATGAAGCGGCGCTCCAGGCCAGAGGTCTGGACATATTGTTCGAGTGCGGCGACGGCCTTGTAGGCATCGGGGGCGGCTTTGGCGAAATTGAAACGCGGTTGCATGTCTTTCTCCTTTGATAGGGCTCAGCGAGCCGTCTTGCGTTCGTGGATTTCGAGGAAGGCGCAGCCTCGGGCTGCGATCGATCCATCGTCGAGGGCATTCAATTCGATGCCGAGATCGGCAATGCTAGTCTTGGCGAGTTCCGCCCGATAGACCCGTTCGGCCCGCAGCATCGCCGCGCTGATATTGCAGGGCTTGGCGAAGAAGCGGTCGGAGACCGGGTTCGGGCCGCGCTGGCGGATTTCGGCGCAGCGGAACGCCGGCGCCGGTCCTTCGACGGCGAGCAGGATATCGAGCAGCGAAATCTCTTCCGCCGCCTTTGCCAGCTTATATCCGCCCCGCGGTCCCGGCACGGTATCGAGGATGCCGGCGCCCGACAGCGCCTGCAGATGTTTCAACAGATAGCTCGTCGACACGCCATGGAACTCCGCCAGCGCCGCGGCCGACAGCACGCCGCCTTCGGAGAGGCCGGAAAGCATTGCAACGCTGTGAATGGCTTGCTCGACGCCGTCGCTCATCTTCATGGAGCCGATCTCCTTATCGTAGATAAAATATATCCATGATTATGCCGGCTGTCAACTGCTGTCCTCGCTGCTTGCCGCTTGCCTTTATGGCGACGGCGGATAGAACCGGGAAAAACGACAGGGGAACATCATGGCAGCCAACGCCTTTACAGGCCTTCTGAACTCCAGCGCCGACCGCCACTCGCTGTTCGACGACGCCCAAGGCATCGTCGCCGGCAGCATGCTTGCCGTGCTCGGCGTCTCGCTGCTCTCCGGCGCCGGGCTGCTTGCCGGCGGCACGGCTGGTCTCGCCTTCCTCGCCCATTACGCGACCGGTTTCAGCTTCGGCCTCTGTTTCTTTGCCGTGAACCTGCCCTTCTATTATCTCGCCTTCCGCCGCATGGGGCCGGCCTTCACCATCAAGACCTTCGCCGCCATCGCGCTGACCTCCGTTCTGTCCGAATTCGTGCCCGGCTTCATCGGTATTGGGCACGTCAATCCCATCGCCGGTGCGCTCTTCGGCGGCCTCGTCATCGGCGCCGGCATGCTGGCGCTCTTCCGCCACCGCGCCAGCCTCGGCGGCATCGGCATCCTCGCCCTCTATATCCAGGATCGTCTCGGCTGGCGCGCCGGCCTCGTCCAGCTCGGCTTCGACTGTCTCATCCTGGCGCTCTCCTTCCTGGTCGCCAGCCCCGCGATCATCGCCTGCTCCGTGCTCGGCGCCATCGTGTTCAACCTCACGCTCGCCATCAACCACCGCAAGGACCGCTATATCGCAGTCTAAATCAGGCAAGCAGCGCATGATATCGCCCGAAAACCGCTCGCACTTTCGGCATCATGCGCGTAAGCGGATGGCGGCCCTTCTATTTCCCTGAGCTTTCACTACCTTCAGGGCGTGGACCAGATCGATTCCGAAGCCAGCGCCCAGCTTCCTGCCGCCTTTACCCGCTGGTTTGCGGAAAAGGGCTGGCGTCCGCGCGCCCATCAGCTGGAGCTGCTTGCCCGCGCCGAGGCTGGCGAAAGCACGCTGCTGATTGCGCCGACCGGCGCCGGCAAGACGCTTGCCGGCTTCCTGCCGTCGCTCACCGATCTCGCCCGTCGCGGCAAGATTCCGCCCGGCTCCGCCTTCACCGGCATTCACACGCTCTATGTCTCGCCGCTGAAGGCACTGGCGATCGACATCGAGCGTAACCTGATGAAGCCGGTGGCGGAAATGGGCCTGCCGGTCACCGTCGAAAACCGCACCGGCGATACGCCGAATGCCAAGCGCCAGCGCCAGAAGCTCAATCCGCCGGATATTCTGCTGACGACGCCCGAGCAGGTCGCGCTGCTTCTCGCCAACCGCGAGGCCGAGCGTTTCTTCAAGGATCTGAAATATGTCGTGCTCGACGAGCTGCATTCGCTCGTCACCTCCAAGCGCGGCCATATGCTGTCGCTCGGCCTTGCCCGCTTGCGCCGCCTTGCCCCAGGCCTCAAGACCATCGGCTTGTCGGCGACCGTCGCCGAGCCGATGGATCTGCAGAAATGGCTGGTCGCCCAGCAGGAGGGCCGGGAGCATCACGCCGGCCTCGTCGTCGTCGAAGGCGGCGCCAAACCTGACATTTCGATACTGTCGACCGAAGAGCGCATTCCCTGGGCCGGCCATTCCGCCAAATATGCCATTCCCGACGTCTACAAACAGCTGCTCGACCACCAGACGACGCTGCTCTTCGTCAATACCCGCAGCCAGGCCGAAATGCTGTTCCAGGAGCTTTGGACGATCAATGACGACAACCTGCCGATTGCCCTTCACCACGGCTCGCTCGATGTCGCCCAGCGCCGCAAGGTCGAGGCGGCGATGGTCGAAAACCGGCTGCGCGCCGTCGTCGCCACCTCGACGCTCGATCTCGGCATCGACTGGGGCGATGTCGATCTGGTCATCCATGTCGGCGCGCCAAAGGGCGCATCCCGTCTTGCTCAGCGCATCGGCCGCGCCAACCACCGAATGGACGAGCCGTCGAAGGCGATCCTCGTGCCGGCCAACCGCTTCGAGGTCATGGAGTGCCAGGCAGCACTCGACGCCAATTATATCGGCGCACAGGACACGCCGCCCGTCGGCCGCGGCGCGCTCGACGTGCTTGCCCAGCATGTGCTCGGCATGGCCTGCGCCGAGCCCTTCGACATGCTGGAACTCTACGACGAGATCACCAGCGCCTCACCCTATGCCGATCTCAGCTGGGAGACCTTCGAGCGCGTCGTCGATTTCGTCGCGACCGGCGGTTATGCGCTCAGGACCTACGAACGTTACGCCCGCATCCGCAAGACCAAGGAAGGCCGCTGGCGCGTTTCCAATCCCGCGGTCGCCCAGCAATATCGCCTCAACCTCGGCACCATCGTCGAAAGCCCGATGCTGAACATCCGCATGGTCAAGCGCGGCGAGGGCGGCCGGATCGGCCGCGGCGGCGCGACGCTGGGCAAGGTCGAGGAATATTTCCTCGAGCAATTGTCGCCGGGCGATACCTTCATTTTCTCCGGCAAGGTGCTGCGCTTCGAGGGCATCCGCGAAAACGAATGCCTGGCCTCGCAGGCCTTCTCGCTCGATGCGAAGATCCCCTCCTATGCCGGCGGCAAATTCCCGCTGTCGACTTATCTCGCCGAACAGGTGCGGGCGATGATCGCCGATCCCGACCGCTGGCGCCAGCTGCCAGATCAGGTGCGCGACTGGCTGTCGCTGCAGACGGACAAGTCGATGCTGCCAAAGCGCGACGAGTTCCTGATCGAAACCTTCCCGCGCGGCAGCCGCGGTTACATGGTCGCCTATCCCTTCGAGGGCCGTCTCGCCCATCAGACGCTCGGCATGCTGCTGACGCGCCGGCTGGACCGGGCGGGCGCCAAGCCGCTCGGCTTCGTCGCCACCGATTATTCGCTCGCCATCTGGGGACTGGAGGATATGGGCCTGATGATCGGCAACGGCCGGCTCAGTCTGTCCGACCTCTTCGACGCCGACATGCTGGGCGATGATCTCGAAGCCTGGCTCAACGAATCCTTCCTGCTGAAGCGCACCTTCCGCAATTGCGCCGTGATTGCAGGCTTGATCGAACGCCGCCATCCCGGCAAGGAAAAGAGCGGCCGCCAGATCACCGTCTCCGCCGATCTGATCTATGACGTGCTCCGCAGCCACGAGCCGGATCACATCCTCTTGCAGGCGACGCGGCAGGATGCGGCGACCGGACTTTTGGATATAAGCCGACTTGGCGATATGCTGATGCGAATCAGGGGCCACATCACCCATCGCCCGCTCGACCATATTTCTCCGCTCGCCGTGCCGGTGATGCTGGAGATCGGACGCGAAGCGGTGCCGGGCGAGGCCCATGATGCGCTGCTCGCCGAAGCGGCCGACGATCTGATCGCCGAGGCGCTGGCCTGAGACCTGTTTGGGAATAACGACCGTGATGAACCGCCTGGCGCTCGCGCGCGACATTTCAGGATTGGCCACTATGCCGGGCATCGAGACATCGATCCACGGCATCGCCGCCGTCTGCGATCCGCTCGGCGCTCTCTATCTGCCGGACGCCGGCCTGCTCATCGTCTCCGATCTGCATCTGGAAAAAGGTGCCGCTTTCGCCCGCCGCGGCATGATGCTGCCGCCCTACGATACGCTGGCGACCCTGACCGTGCTGGCCGCCGTCATCTCGCGTTATGATCCGAAGCTCGTCGTCTCGCTCGGCGACAATTTCCACGACCGCATCGGCTCTGCGCATCTGCCGGAAAACTTTCGCGCGCTGATCGTCGGCATGGCGCGCGGCCGCGAATGGCTCTGGATCAACGGCAACCACGATCCCGACGGTGTCGTCGATCTGCCGGGTAGCTGCGCCGACGAGATGCATTATGCCGGCCTGACCTTCCGCCACGAGCCGAAAAATGGCCTGCAGAGCGGCGAAATTGCCGGCCACCTGCACCCTTCGGCGACCGTGCGCCGGCGCGAGAGATCGATCCGCCGCCCGTGTTTTGCCACCGACGGCGCCCGCCTGCTGATGCCGGCCTTCGGCGTCATGAGCGGCGGGCTGGATCTCGGCCATCAGGCGATGAAAGGCCTGTTCGACACATCCTCGCTGGTGGCGCATCTCTTGGGGCGCGATCGGATTTATTCGGTGCGGTATGGGAATTTGCGGGGGTAGCGATTGCTATTCGGATAGGGCGTGCCGCGCCAGCCCCCTCTGCAACCCTTTACTCAATCACACCCCTGCAATTGCTGCTGATACGTCCCGGCCATCCGCGCGAACTTCTGCGCGGTCTGCTGCAACTGCCCGTTCGCGCGCCAGTCGCCTCGCTTGTAGCCTGTCGGCCCGGAATAATAGGCGAGATAGAGATTATAGGCATCGTTCAGCGGAATGCCTGTTTCCACGCTGTTTTGATAGTGATACCAGCCGATGAAATCGATCGCGTCGGTGAAGTTCGTCCGCCGCGCCGCCCAGTTCCCGGTTTGCGACTGATAGTGATCCCACGTCCCGTCGAGTGCTTGCGAATAGCCATAGGCGGTCGATGGCCGGGTCCAGGGAATGAAGCCGAACAGCTTGGTACGCGGCGGCCGGGCATAAGGCTGGAAGCCGGATTCGGTATACATCGTCGCCATCAGGATCGGCACGGGCACGCCGTATTTCTTTTCCGTCCGCTCGGCCGCTCTCTGCCAGCTGGAGAAAAGCCCCTCGCGCTGGTCGAAGACGGCGCAGATGTTCCTCGTCTGCTTCGGCGCCGTTGCGCAGCCGGCAAGCAGCGCCAGACCCACGACGGTCAGAACGATACGAGTACGCATAACAAAACCTCTCGTTTCAGAGAGATTACTAACTCGTAAATGTTAAAAACCGGTTTTTAGTCGAATACGAAGTTTTTTGGAGAGGGCTGCCGGCTCCGACCGGGGGCGCTCCGCGGACTGAAAATCCCTCCCCACAAGGGGGAGGGCTTGAATGCCGCGCCGATGTCATTCCTTTCACCGTCTCATCCGCAGAAGCGTTGATGATTGTCGTGAGACGGTGCTGCGCATAGCCCCTTCCCCTTGCGGGAAGGGGTTTTCCCCGGGCATCGCACAGCCGTGGCTCACAGCCGCTACACCTTGACCGGTTCATAGCGCAGGATCGCCGCGCCGCTTGCCGTCGTCGAGGATTCAATGAGCTTCAGCGGCACCTGGGCCGCAGCCGGTTTGAAAAGCGGATTGCCGGCGCCGAGGATGACGGGCACCACGCAGATCCTGATTTCATCGATGAGGCCGGCCTTCAGCAGGCTGTCGGCAAGATCAGCACTGCCGAAGATGAAGATCGTCTTGCCTTCCTCTTGCTTCAGCCGCGTCAATTCGGGGATCGGATCGCTGACGATACGGGCATTGTTCCAGCCGGGCTCGGTCATCGTCCTGGACACGACGATCTTGGCGATGCCGTTCATATAGGCCTTGATCCTGCCTTCGCCTTCGGCGGTCGGCCAGTAGGAGGCCATGCCCTCATAGGTCTTGCGACCGAAAACCAGGAGATCGCCTTCTTCGCCGAACTGCTCGGCTTAGCGCTGGAGCTCGGGTCCCCAGGCAAGATTGTGGAAGTCGATATCCCACGGCTTCGTACCTTCGAAATACCCGTCGAGCGTCATCAGGTTCCAGACGATAAGCTTTCTCATCTCCATCCTCCTTCTCGATTGTCGAATTTAAACCGGTTGCTATTCAAAACCGGTCTGAAGCTAAAGTGACAGATTGCAAAACGCAAGCGGTTTTTGCGAAGGGCGGATGAGCCGCGTCGGGGTATGTGCGGTCAAGCCGCGCTCGACCGGTGGCGGCCACAAGAAGACATTGGCGGGAGTACCTCGCCTTGCGGCGGCTCAGTCCTTGCGGAAGATCAGGCTGGCGCCCCAGCCGGTGACGACGGCGAGAGCCACGGCCGCGCAGCCGTAGAGGATCGGCTGGTCATGTGCGGCATCGGTGATCGTCTGCTCGATGCCCGTCTTGATGACGCGCAGCGGCAGCGATTTCTCGGTGACGAGATCGCCGCTCTTGAAGAGATAGGCGCGTACCGTATGCACCCCGTTCGGAATATTGGCCGGCAGGCGCAGGCTCGCCTTGAACAGGTTCGATGCGACGAACCGCACGCCGCTCGGATTGCGGTCGTAAAGCGCGCCTCCCTGCTGCAGCCGCAGGAAAGCCTGGCGGAATTCGCCGAGATTGCTGCCGTCGCCGACGAAGCCGACCGGCGTCAGCGGAATGTGATCGATGCCGATCCCCTGATCGGTCAGTTCGAGCGGCGTCGTCAGATCGTCGATCATCCGCGAGCTCGACATCGAATATGAATGCGGCACCGCCTCGAAGGTCATCGAGCGCGTGTTCATCCAGATGCCGAAGACGCGTTCCTTCTTCCGCACCGTCGCATCCTGGCGCGGACCCTCCAGCACCACGACCACGTCATACTGGCCGATGGCGAGCAGCAGCTGATCGGTGTTCGAGAGCGCCCCGAAGATCGTCAGATCGGCGCCGTGGAAATCCGAGGTGATGGCGATTTCACTGGTCGAGGTGCCGATTTCAAGCCCCTCGCGCACCGCTTCCGTCGATTGTCCGGGCAGCCATTGTGCGCCGGCGGCGGCCGGCAGCAGGCAAAGAAAGGCGAGGACGGCGGCAGCGAGGCGCATCAGTTGCCCGTCCCCATCACCACCGAATAAATATCGGCCGGCGTCACCACCAGCGCGATCGCAAGACGCAGACCAACGGCCAGCACCAGCAGGCCGAGCAGGGCGCGCAGCTGTTCGCCGCGCAGCTTCTGGCCGACGCGCACGCCGTATTGGGCGCCGATGACGCCGGCCACCATCAGGATGAAGGCCAGCACGATGTCGACGGAGAAGTTGGTCGCCGCCTGCACGATCGTCGTATAGGCGGTGACGAAGATGATCTGGTAGAGCGACGTGCCGACGACGACATTGGTCGGGATGCGCAAAAGATAGATCATCGCCGGCACCATGATGAAGCCGCCGCCGACACCCATGACCGAGGTGAGGATACCGATCGCAAAGCCGAGTGCGACGATCGGAATGACGCTGAGAAAGATCTTCGATTTCTTGAAGCGCACCTTGAGCGGCAGCTTGTGCACCCAGTGTTGATGGCCGGGCTTGCGTGGCGCCGGCGGCTCGTTGCGGGCGGCGCGCCGCATGGCGTTGATGCTTTCGAGCAGCATCAGCCCGCCGACCGTGCCGAGGAAGATCACGTAAAGCAGCGAGATGAACAGATCGAGTTGGCCGAGGGCGCGCAGCAGCGAGAAGATCCAGATGCCGACGGTGGCGCCCGAGAGGCCGCCGACCAGAAGCACCGTGCCGAGCTTGACGTCGAGCGTGCCGCGGCGGAAATGCGTGATTGCGCCCGAAATCGACGACGCCACCACTTGGTTGGCGCCGGTGGCGACCGCCACGACCGGGGGGATATTGTAGAAGATCAGCAGCGGCGTGATGAGAAAACCGCCACCGACGCCGAACATTCCTGACAGGAATCCGACGGCCGCCCCCATGCCGAGAATGATGAAAATGTTCACCGACAATTCTGCGATGGGCAGATAAATTGTCACAACCGACCCCGAATGATGACCGCCCCTGCCGGGCGGTTTCCGTCACGTCCCCGTTCGAATGCGCACCTTACCGCGAAATCGTTGCCAGAGGCTTTCGATCAGCCCCTGGGGCGATGGAGATCGAGAGTGGACGATTCGACGGATGCGCCAGGCGATCTGTCCCGCATAATCCGGCTTTTTTCAGATTGCGTGACAGGCGGCGGAAAAAATGGCGAATGTCTTGGTGCCGCAGGTCTTCTGTAGCGCGATTCCAGCAAAACAGCCGTGCGGTTTGCGCCCGGCTTGGCGCAAACAAGACATCATCATGTCCGTAGCCGGCGGCAACCGTTCTAGATCGCCTTGGCCACCTGCTTGTTGCGCTCGAGCAGCGCCTTGACCGTCGCGTCGGTCACCTTGCCGTCCGGCGCCTGGCCGATCGACTTCTGGAAGTTCTTGATCGCGGTAACGGTCTTGGCGCCCATTTCGCCGTCCGGCACGCCGGCGTCGAAGCCGTTATTGTTGAGGATGGCCTGGATGTTGCGGATCGCCTTCTTCATGTCAACGGAGGCCGTCTTGGCGCCCGTGCCCGCCCATTCGTCGGGGATATCGATGCCGTTGGCGCGGTGGTCGAGCGGTTCCGGCTTCCAGAGATCGGCCTTGGCGCGAGCCCGCTCGAGCTGATCGGGCTTCATCGCGTTTGCCACTTCGTCGCGCTTCTGGCCCGCGTCCTTGTCGCCGGCTTTGGCGGCGATCGCAAACCACTTGTAGGATTCTTCGATGTCCGTGGGAACGCCGTTGCCCCTCGCGCAGAGGATCGCCAGGTTGAACTGGCTGTCGGTGATGCCGAGATTGGCGGCCTTGGTGAACCAGGAGGCCGCTGTCGCATAATCCTGCTGGCCGAGCGCGCCGGAGGCGTAGAGCACGGCGAGGTTGTGCATGGCGCTGGCATTGCCCTGGTTTGCCGCCTGTTCGTAGAAGGTCTTTGCCTTGGCGATGTCGCGTTCGACGCCGTTGCCCTTCTCATACATGCTGCCGAGCCGGTACTGCGCCGGCGCAAAACCCTTGTCGGCCGCAAGCTGGTACCAGTTGGCCGCCTGCTTCTGATCGACCGTCATGCCGTTGCGGCCGTCCGAATAGCGCGCGCCGATCTCGAACAGCGCCAGCGCATCGCCGCCCTGCGCCGCATCGGCAAGCGATTTCGGCTGCACGGTGTCGGGAATGGTGATGGCGGCCTGCGGTGCTGCGGCCGGCGTGTTCGGTACGAAGCCCGATGTTTCCTGCGGTGCGCCGGACGAAGCGGCGGGCGCAAAAGTTGCAGCTCCTTCGCCGTCGAGCGGGGCAGCGTCGGTCAGATGATCGCCGGCGGCGGGTGGGGTTGTTTCCGGCTGCGCCTGTTCGGCGGCAGGAGGTGCCGTCTCGGTTGCGGGAGCGTTCACCTCCGCAGCGCCGGTGTCGGGCTGGGCGGACGTTGCTTCGGGCAGGGCTGGCTGCGGGTTTTCCGTTGCGCCTGTCAGCGCCGAGACCTCGGCCGGCGGCTGCGGCGCGGGCTCTCCGCTCGTCAACGTCCGGGCCAGCGGAAAGGCCA
This sequence comes from Rhizobium phaseoli, assembly GCF_001664385.1. Classification (NCBI taxonomy): domain Bacteria; kingdom Pseudomonadati; phylum Pseudomonadota; class Alphaproteobacteria; order Hyphomicrobiales; family Rhizobiaceae; genus Rhizobium; species Rhizobium phaseoli. Next base: position 601,275 of record NZ_CP013532.1, read on the forward strand.
TGATGGCGAGCAGCACGGCGCCGATCGCCAGCAGGATCGGCCGGCGGTAGCGCGAGAAGGCGCTGACCTTGCCGGTTTTGCCCGTCTTGTCGGCCTTGGCAGTCGCGCCTTTCTTCTCGGCCTTGCCGGCCTGCTTCGGATTGGCGTCCACCTCCATGGCGGCTGCCTGCGCCGCCCGGCGTGCAGCGGCGATGTAATCGGCGCGATCGGTCTCGACGGGCGGTTTGCCGCGTGCGGCACTCTGGCTGGCGCGCACCCGTTCAAGGATCTTCTTGACGTCAGGCGCGCCCGAACCCGGCTCGAGCAGTTCGTTCGCCGCATCCGTCGGCACCACGTCGGCAGGATCGATCGACGGCGCGGGGTCGATCACCGCGCGTTCGGCGGCCTTTGTCTCGGCCTTCTTGCCGGGGCGCAACCGCTTGCCGAGGCTGGCGAGCAGGCCGGGCTTTGCCGGCGCCGGCGTCGCGGCCTCCGGCGTTCTGGTCGCCGCTTCGATGGCGATCGCGCTGGTTGCGCTCATCACTGCGGCCTGCGCCGGGACAGGTTCGGCTGCGACCTCCGCCGGGCGGATGACCGGAGAGGCCTTTGCTGCCGGGGCAGCTTCCGGCGTCCGGGTGGTCTCGGCCACCATCAGCGCATAAGGGTCGATATCGAAATCGACGTCGGCGACCGGCATCTGGGCGGCCGGCCGCCCGCGCTCTTCCATGCCGTCGAGACGGTCGGCGATATGCACCAGCGTCTCGTGCAGCGCCTTGAACGTCTTGTGCGTGCGCTCCTCGCTGTCGCGGCTGATATCCTCGAGATGGCGCAGATCCTCGGCCAGCGCCGTCAGCGCGGACATGTCGGCGGCCGGCACGGTTCCCTGCAGGGCGCCGTTGCGCGAATAGGCCTCGACGACGGCTTCCGCCGCCTGACGCGCCGCTTCGATAATATATTCGTCGCTGGTCGCCATGTAATCTTCGATCGCGCCCATGCGCCGGTCGAGATCGGCGGGGATCGCAGCGCTTTCGCGCGGCTCGCTCATCAGCGCCGAAAGATTGGCGATCTGGTCCTCGAGGTTCTTCAGCGCCCGCGGATCGGTCGGCGGTGCTGCCGTACTCTCTTCCAGCCGGGCGGCGATGTCGCTCAGCCGCCCCTCGAGACGCCGGAAGGCGCCGTCGTCGATTGCCGCGGCCGGCGCCGGCTGCGGATGGGCCATCTCGTCGATGCGCCGGGCGAGATAATCGAGCCGCTGCGCCAGCACGTCGTTGACCGCGCCGTTCTCGAGCGCGTCGATCTTGCGGGAGATGTCGGAAAGCGGTCCGCTGAGGTCGGGTTGCGCCGCCGTCTGCTGCGTGCGCTCCAAGAGATAGGAAAGATGTTCCAGCCGCTCGTCGAGCCGCGACGTCGCTTCCGCCCTGGTCAGTTCCTCGACACGTTCCGTCAGCGCTTCCAGCCGCATCGCCAGCTCATCGGCGGGCGTCGCCCGGCTGGCGGCGTCATGGCTCATCACGTCGATCTGGTCGGCGAGCGCCGAAAGCCGGCTTTCCAGCCGCTGCATCAGTGTCGGATCGCTGTTGGCGGCCGCACGTCCGCTGGCCGCGATCGCCCGGCTGATCTCGTCGAGCCGCATGTCCATGGCGGCGAACTGTTCGGCCATGACCCGGTCATGCGGCTGGATCATGTTGCCGAACTGCTCCATCGCCGTGGCGATGGCGATGAGCTTGTCTTCCAGTGCCCGCACCGCCGGGCTTTCGCCCATGCCGCCGATGTGGCGCTTGATGTCGTCGAGCCGGTAGGCGAGCGAAACGAGCTCTTCCTGCAGACCCTCGGTGTCGAGCGCGGCAAGCCGGTTTTCGAAGCCGTCCCAGCGGTTTTCCATGTGGCGCAGCGATTCTTCGCGCGCCAGCCCGTCCATCAGCGATCGCAGATCCTCGAAATCTTCACGCAGGCCGGCCGCTTCCGCGCCGGCCGAGCGTCCGGTCAGCTGATTGATGCTCTGGGCGAGGCGGCTCATGTCGGCGCGGATGTCGTCGGCGAAGCGGCCGTCTCCGGCACTTGTTTTGATCTCGCGCAGTTCCGTGCGCAGCGCGTTCATCTCGCGGGTGACGCCTTCGGAAATGTCGCGCTTAAGGTCATGGCGCAGGTTGACAAGCGCCTGGGCGATCTCCGTCATCGTATCGTCGCCGGCGCGGAAGGCGGGTGCCGGCTGTGATGCCGCGGCGCGCGGCGCGGGTTCGCGCAGCTGCGGGGTCGGCTCGCGTCCGTAAGGCCGTTCCCGGCCGGCTTCCAGCGCGCGTTGGCGCTGGCGGATTTCAGTGAGCGGATCCGGCCGCGGCTCGATCGGCGCTCTTGCCGGGCGCGGCGAATTGGGGCTGGCGTAAACGTCGCGCTCGGCCGTTGCCGTGCGCGGCCGCTGGTCGCGCCCGCTGCCCATGAGCCCTTCGATGCGCGCCTCCAGCCCTTCGATCGTGCGGTTCAGCGCATCGAGCGAGGTCCTGTCGGACTGCCGGGAAGGATTTGATCGCGATCCGTTCATCTTCTTGCTCGCTTCGACTGCTCGATCTCTCGTCAGAGCTCGATCCGTGGCTTTTCCGTCAGTGGCCAGCGTCTTCACGCCGACCGGAGCGCATCATCCATAAGAAGATAGTCAATTAGACTTTCCTCAGGCTGAACGATGTAGCGGCATCTTTAAGAAACGCGAGACTGGAAAAAGGAATGCGGGTCACTACTGCTCAACCCGCACCTTTCACGAAACGTGGTAAACAAGCCGTTAATATCGATGAGAATTTTTTAACGTTTGTGTCTCAAACGCCCTTTTTGGCGGCAATTGCCGCTCGCTTTGGCCGACGACGCGTCAGGCCGGCCGCTTATATTGCAGTTCGATCCTCACGCCCTCCGGACCGTAAACGAAGACCTGGCCGAGATCGGTGTCGGGAATATCGTAATATTCATAGCGATAGCCGCTCGCCTTGATGCGCTCCAGCGCCGGGGCGAATTCGTAAAGGCTGAAGGCGACATGATTGAAGATGCCCGGCGGAAAATCGGTGCTGCGCGATGTCAGGCTGAGATGAATGACCGGCCGGTCGTCGAGATAGAGCCAATGGCCGGGCGAAGGGAAGGGCGGCCGATAGCCTTCCTTGACGCCGAGAATGGCTTGCAGGAAGCCGATCATGCGAGGCGCATCGCGGGTATCGATCGTGACATGGTCCAGGCGCGGCATCGGTTCCTCCCTGCCAGCTCGACGAGAGGGAGCCTATCCTGTTCACCTCAGCCGCGAAAGTTGTTTCGCCGCCGGCGTAACATCCGGCTGGAATTTCAGTGCGGCGCTCCCGCATCGATCGAATAGGCGCTGATGCGCGACAGATGGATGAAGGAAAGCCCGGTCTCCTCGGCCCAGTCGTTGAAGGCCTTCTGGATCATCGGCTGGTCCTTCTTCGCCGTGCCGGAGGCAGACAGCGGCACGCCCGCCGATCTCAGGCAGGCCAGCACGTCCATCGTGGCGACAAAGCTGTCGCGGCCGATGCCGCGCAGGAAATATTGCCCGGTCATGCCGCCGAGCCGGCTGCCGCGTTTGCTCAACAGGTCGAGGAGGCCGATCTGGTCTTCCCGCGGCCAGTCGGCGAGGAAGGCGCCGGCGCTGCCGTGTTCCCTCGCCAGTTCCCTGATGAAAGCGGCATTGGCGCGAACCGACATGATCTTCGCGCCGTTGCGGATGATCCGCTCGTCCGAGGTCAGCTCATGCCAATAATCGTCCGGCGCAATATTCAGCATTGCCGGATCGAAACCGGAAAACGCCGCCTCGAAGCCCGGCCATTTCGCATCGATCACCTTCTGGACGAAGCCGCTGTAGAAAATGCGCCGGGTCATGTCGGCAAGTATCCGGTCATCGGGCATGGCGCGCAGCCGGTCGTGATCCGGCCGATGCTTCTCCAGCAAGGCCTGCAGCGCCGCTGCGCCGCCTTTCCGTTCCTCCGCACGCTGCTTTATCGCCTCGAAACTCATCATGCCGGCCGCCCCCTGAAGCAATGTCCGAATTGCGGATAAAAGACTTCGTCCTTATATGCCGTTCCCCGATGGACAAGGAAGGGGAGATCACGTCTCCTCCTCGCGCGGATTCGCGGTTCACGAATTTTTTCGCGAAATGGCGAAGCGGTAGAATTTGACGTTTACGCAAACGTCAATATTTTGTAAGACAGTGCCCGAGGCCGGCTCGACCCGGTCAGTCGAATGGAGGAATTCGCGAAATGCCAGTCTACAAGGCCCCGGTGAATGATACGCTCTTCGTCCTGAACGACGTGCTGGGCCTCGAGCGCTATAACAATCTGCCGGGTTTTGCCGATGCCACGCCTGACATGATCGAGGCGATCCTCGGCGAGGCCGGAAAGGTTGCCGAGGAGGCGCTCTTCCCGGTGAATTATTCCGGCGATCAGGAGGGCTGTCATCGCCACGACGATGCCAGCGTCTCGACGCCGAAGGGCTTCCGAGAGGCTTACAAGGCCTATCGCGAAGGTGGCTGGATCGGTCTCGCTGTGCCGGAGGAATTCGGCGGGCAGGGGCTGCCCTATACGCTGCATTGCGCCGTCGGCGAATATACCTCTGCCGCCAACATGTCGCTGATGATGTATCCCGGCCTGACGCAGGGCGCGATCGCCGCGATCCTCGTCCATGGCACGCAGGAGCAGAAGGAGACCTACCTGCCGAAGATGGTCGACGGCTCCTGGTCGGGCACCATGAACCTGACCGAGCCGCATTGCGGCACCGATCTCGGCATGCTGCGCACCAAGGCGGTGCCGCAGGCGGACGGCAGCTACAGAATATCCGGCCAGAAGATCTTCATCTCCGCCGGCGAACACGATCTGACCGACAATATCGTTCACCTGGTGCTGGCTCGTATCGAAGGCGCGCCCGAAGGCACCAAGGGCATTTCGCTGTTCATCGTTCCGAAATTCCTGGTCGGCAAGGACGGGGCGCCCGGCGCCCGCAACGCCGTTTCCTGCGGCGCGATCGAGCACAAGATGGGCATTCACGGCAACGCCACCTGCGTCATGAATTACGACGAGGCGACGGGTTTCCTGATCGGCGCCGAAAACCGCGGCCTCAACGCCATGTTCGTGATGATGAACGAGGCCCGGCTGATGGTCGGCCTGCAGGGCATCGCCATTTCCGAGATCGCCTATCAGAACGCCGCCGCCTATGCTCGCGATCGCATCCAGGGCCGCTCGCTCTCCGGCGTCAAGGCGCCGGATAAGAAGGCCGATCCGATCATCGTCCATCCGGACATTCGCCGCACGCTGATGACCATCCGCGCCTTTAACGAGGCCGGCCGCGCCTTCCTGCTGTGGACGGCGCTGAAATCCGATATCGCCCACCGCGCCACCGACGAGAAGGAACGCCGGACGGCCGATGATATTCTTGGCCTCGTCACCCCGATCCTCAAGGGCGTGATGACCGACAAGGGCTTCGACCATGCCGTCATGGCCCAGCAGGTCTTCGGCGGCCACGGCTATATCGAAGAACATGGCATGAGCCAGTATGTGCGCGATGCCCGCATCGCCATGATTTATGAAGGCGCCAACGGCATCCAGGCGCTCGATCTCGTCGGCCGCAAGCTCGCCTTGAACGGCGGCCGCGCCGCCATGGCCCTCTTCAAGGAGATCGGCGATTTCTGCGAGGAAAACCGCAGCGACGAAAAGCTTTCCTTCTTCACCAAGCATCTGAAAAAGGGCTTGAACGACGTCCAGGGTGCGACCATGTGGTTCATGCAGAACGCCATGGCCAAGCCCGACAATGCCGGCGCCGGCTCGACTGACTATATGCATCTCTTCGGCCTCGTCGTGCTCGGCTATATGTGGGCGAAAATGGCGAAGGCCGCCGAGGATGGCCTTGCGTCCGGTGACGCGAGCCGCGAGGATTTCCTGAAGAACAAGCTGGTGACTGCCCGCTTCTTCATGGAACGTATCATGCCGGAAACCGCGCTGCGCAAGGCCCGCATCGAAGCCGGCGCCGACACGATGATGGCGCTGGCCGCGGAAGCGTTTTGATTGTGTCCCTTCTCCCCTTCGGACCCCCGCTGGGGAGAAGGGAGAACACGAAATTCACCGGCGCCGCCGCGCCGTCAGGGAGATGAGGAAATGACCGAGGTTTTCATTTACGACCACGTCCGCACGCCGCGCGGCCGCGGCAAGAAGGACGGCGCGCTGCATGAGGTGCCGTCCGTGCGCCTGGCGGCCAAGACGCTGGAAGCGATCCGCGACCGCAACGGGCTCGACACGCGAACGGTCGACGACATCATCATGGGCTGCGTCGATCCTGTCATGGATGCCGGCGCCGTCATCCCCAAGGCCGCCGCCTTCGAAGCCGGATATTCGACGAAGGCGCCGGGCATGCAGATCTCCCGCTTCTGCGCCTCCGGCCTCGACGCCGTCAATTTCGGCGCCGGCAAGATTGCCCAGGGTGCCGACGACATCGTCATTGCGGGCGGCGTCGAAAGCATGTCGCGCGTTGGTCTCGGCATGTCCGGCGGTGCCTGGTTCATGGACCCTTCGGTGAATTTCCCGGCCTATTTCATGCCGCAGGGCGTCTCGGCCGATCTCATCGCCACCAAATACGGTTTCAGCAGAACCGATGTCGACGCCTATGCCGTCGAGAGCCAGAAGCGCGCTGGACATGCCTGGGAACAGGGCTGGTTCGACAAGTCGGTCATCCCCGTCAAGGATCAGAACGGCCTGACGATCCTCGACAAGGACGAGCACATGCGTCCGGGCACCGACATGCAGGCGCTGGCCTCGCTCAACCCGTCCTTCCAGATGCCGGGTGAGATGGGCGGCTTCGAAGCCGTCGGCATCCAGGCCCATCCCGAGATCGAGCGTATCAATTATGTCCACCATGCCGGCAATTCCTCCGGCATCGTCGATGGCGCCGGCGTCGTCCTGCTCGGCTCGAAGGCCGGCGGCGAGAGCATGGGGATCAAGCCGCGCGCCCGCATCAAGGCCTTCGCCAATATCGGCTCCGATCCGGCCCTGATGCTGACCGGGCCCGTCGACGTCACCGAAAAGCTGTTGAAGCGGACCGGCATGCGCCTTGCCGATATCGACCTCTTCGAACTCAATGAGGCCTTCGCCGCTGTCGTGCTGCGCTACATGCAGGCCTTCGACATCGACCACGACAGGATCAACGTCAATGGCGGCGCCATCGCCATGGGCCACCCGCTCGGCGCCACCGGCGCGATGATTCTCGGCACGGTGCTCGACGAGCTCGAACGGCGCGATCTCAATACCGCGCTGGTGACGCTCTGCATCGGCGCCGGCATGGGCACGGCAACGGTAATCGAACGCGTTTGATCGGATCCGAACCCTCGCTTCTCGGGGAGGGTTTCACCGCAAGAGAATTCAGGGAGAGGAATTCCCAAGATGAGCACCTACACCAATTTCACGCTCGAAACCGACGCCGACGGCATCGCTCTCGTCACCTGGGATATGCCCGGCAAATCGATGAACGTCTTCACATCAGAGGTGATGGAAGAGCTCAACGCCATCATCGACGCCACCACCGCGGACGCCGGCGTCAAGGGTGTCGTCTTCACCTCGGGCAAATCCTCCTTCTCCGGCGGCGCCGATCTCTCGATGATCAAGTCGATGTTCAGCGCCTATCAGGAGGAGAAGGCCAGGAACCCGGAATCGGCCGTCCGGACGCTCTTCGGTCTCGTCGGCCGCATGTCAGGTTTGTTCCGCAAGCTCGAAACCTCGGGCAAGCCCTGGGTTTCCGCCATCAATGGCACCTGCATGGGCGGCGCTTTCGAACTGTCGCTCGCCTGCCACGGCCGCGTCGCCTCCAATGCCAAGAGCGTCAAGATTGCGCTGCCCGAGGTCAAGGTCGGCATCTTCCCCGGCGCCGGCGGCACCCAGCGCGTGCCGCGGCTGGCCAATGCCCAGGATGCGCTGCAGATGATGACGACAGGCCAGTCGCTGAGCGGCTCCCGCGCCAAGGCGATGAACCTCGTGCATCAGGTGGTCGAGCCGGACCAGCTGATCCCCGCCGCCAAGCAGATGATCAAGGACGGTCTGAAGCCGGTCGCCCCTTGGGACGATAAAGGCTTCAAGCTTCCGGGCGGCGGCATCTGGACGCCGGCCTCGGCCCAGCTCTGGCCGGCCGCGCCGGCAATCCTGCGCCGCGAAACCTCGGGCAATTATCCGGCAGCGCTCGCCATCCTGAAATGCGTCTATGAAGGCCTGCAGGTGCCGTTCGACACCGGCCTGAAGATCGAGCAGCGTTATTTCACCGAGGTGCTGCAGACCCGCGAAGCCTTCTCGATGATCCGTTCGCTGTTCATTTCCATGCAGGAGCTCGGCAAGGGCGCCCGCCGCCCGGCCGGCATTCCGAAGACCGAACTGAAACATGTCGGCGTCGTCGGCGCCGGTTTCATGGGCGCCTCGATCGCCTATGTCACCGCCGCCGCCGGTCTCCCGGTGACGCTGATCGACCGCGACTTGGAGGCCGCCGCCAAGGGCAAGGCGGTCTGCGAAGGCCTCGTCAAGGATTCCGTCGGTAAGGGGCGGTTTACGCAGGACGAGGCTGCGGCCCTTCTTGCCCGCATCACGCCTGCCGCCGACTATGCCGGTCTTGCCACCGCCGATCTTGTCATCGAGGCGGTGTTCGAAGATCGCGAAGTGAAGAAATCGGTCATCGCGGCGGTTGAAGCCGTGCTGCCGGAAGGCGCCATCTTCGCCTCCAATACCTCGACCCTGCCGATCACGGGCCTTGCGGAGAATTCCAAGCGCCCGGCCGATTTCATCGGCATCCACTTCTTCTCGCCCGTCGAGAAGATGATGCTGACCGAGGTCATCCTCGGCAAGGAGACCGGCGACAAGGCGCTGGCCGTCGCGCTCGATTATGTCGCGGCGATCAAGAAGACGCCGATCGTCGTCAACGACACCCGCGGTTTCTTCGTCAATCGCTGCGTGCTGCGCTACATGTCTGAGAGTTACGACATGCTGATCGAGGGCGTGCCGCCCGCCATGATCGAGAATGCCGCCAAGATGGCCGGCATGCCTGTCGGTCCCCTGGCGCTGAACGACGAGGTCGCCATCGACCTGTCGCTGAAGATACTCAAGGCCACCGTCGCCGATCTCGGCGAGAAGGCGATTGACCCCAGGCATATGGAGCTGATCTCCCGCATGGTGGAAAAGGAGGGCCGCTTCGGCCGCAAGAACTCCAAGGGCTTCTACGACTATCCGCCGAAACCGGCGAAGAAGTCGCTCTGGCCGGAGCTCAAGGACTTCTATCCGCAGAAGAAGGCGGATGAGGTCGATGTCGCCGTCCTCAAACAGCGCTTCCTCGTCACCATCGCGCTGGAGGCCGCCCGCACCGTCGAGGAAGGCATCGTCACCGATCCGCGCGAAGCCGACGTCGGCTCGATCCTCGGCTTCGGCTTCGCGCCCTACACCGGCGGCGCGCTGAGCTATATCGACGGCATGGGTGTGAAGGCTTTCGTCGAGTTGGCGGAGAGGTTAGCGGGGGCTTACGGGGATCACTTCAAGCCGACGCCGCTGCTGAAGGACATGGCCGCCAGGGGCGAGACGTTTTATGGGCGGTTCGATCCCTATGCGAAGATGGGGGCGGCGGCGTAAGTCGTTTTCGCGGTGTGGGTCTTAGGGGACTGTCTTTGCCGTTGTGCCGTGTAGGCCCCCCTCTGCCCTGCCGGGCATCTCCCCCACAGGTGGGGAGATCGGCAAGTGGCCAAACCGTCCCGCCTCTCTACCGTTTCGCCCGGCTGCGACGCCAGTTGTTTCGGGAGGCCCTCGCGCCCAGCCAATCTCCCCACCTGTGGGGGAGATGCCCGGCAGGGCAGAGGGGGCGACCACGGTACGACATCCGAGATGTTTCGACTTTCCCTTGCCGACGCCTTGCCGCGGACACAATTTGCAATTAGATCGCCGCACATCGATCTTGCTAGATGAACTTTGAAACGGCGCTCGCGTCGTTCCTGACGACCTTCCTCCAAAATCGGTTTTCATCGCCGCTGGGCATTCGCCCGGTTGCAATCTTCTATGAGCGATTCGAAAAGGATATCGTCATGAACACAGGTACCGTTAAGTGGTTCAACGCAACCAAGGGCTTCGGCTTCATTCAGCCGGATGACGGCGCTGCCGACGTTTTCGTCCACATCTCGGCCGTTGAGCGCGCCGGCATGCGCGATCTCAAGGATGGCCAGAAGCTGTCTTACGAGCTCGTCCGCGACAACAAGTCCGGCAAGATGTCGGCAGATCGCCTCCAGGCGGCTTAAGCCATTACAGCGCCGCGCGTCTTTTAGACGCGCAAAGGACGCTGTAACACTTTGACTTGCTGCATAATTTTGTCCTTAGATCGATTCCGATTTAAGGAATTATGCAGGAAGGCTTTGAATATCATCTCCGGATCGTGACCACGGATGTACTGGCACGGTTCGTCGAGATGGCAGGGAAGGTCGGGTTAACCCGGCCTTTTTGCGTTTCTGGCTGGTCGCTACGCTTGCGCTCAGGGTGCGACCTCAGCCGCCAGCGGCCTCACCGCCCTCCAGCATCTCCATCACCCGCGCCATCACCGCCCGCGCCGCATCGAGTTCGGCTGGCGTAAACGCAGCGCCCAGCCCATCCGCCCATCCGGCCTGTGCCATCTCGATGACGCCGAGCCGGACGGCGCCTTCCGCCGTTAACCGCACCAGCTTGGCGCGCTGGTGCTGCGGGTTGTCGGCATAGGCGGTCAGCCCTTCATCCTCCAGCACATCGGCAAGCCGCTGCACGCCCTGGCGGGCGAGGCCGAGGGTGCGGGCGATCTGCGCCACCGACATGTCGCCGCGCCTTGCCGCGGCCAGCACCTGCCAGCGGGCGCTGGTCTGGCCTGCCGGCTTTGCCAGCTGGTCGCCCGCCGCCGTCAGATGGCCGGCGAGGCGAAGGGCGGTGATTGCGAAGGCGGAAAAGGCATTTCCCTCCATCGTCCGCTCCGGTCGATTCCGTTTGACAACATGTTGTCTATTTTGTATCTCATTCATAATGACAACATATTGTCATATCCGCGGGGCCGATGCAACGGTGAGGAGGAGCCCACCATGAAGAAGACCTACAAGGGAAGCTGCCATTGCGGCAAAGTGCACTACGAGGTGGATATCGACCTCCAAGCAGGCACCGGCCGCTGCAATTGTTCGATCTGCGCCAAGCGGCGTTACTGGGGCGCCAACGTCAAACCGGAGGATTTCCGGCTGATGTGCGACGAGGCTGTCATGGCCGACTATCAGTTCAACACGATGAGCGGCCATCACCGCTTCTGCCGCACTTGCGGCGTGCCCGCCTTCGGCGACGGTTATGTCGAGGCGATCGGCGGCGCCTATGTCTCGATCAACATCGCCTGCCTCGACGATATCACCCCGGAGGAACTGGCGGCCTTGCCCGTCCGTTATTCGGACGGCAGGCACGATGCCTGGTGGAACGAGCCTGAAGTGACGAGTTATCTCTGAAGCAATTCCAGGGAAATTGAACAGCAGGCCTATATCCGCAATTGTGCAATCGGAAGTGCATCATTGTCGGATTGTCCTCCTTCCGCACGTCCTCTGTCTGCAACAGAGAAGGAGAACGGCCGTGAAAGACGAAGCGAATGTCAATCTCGAGGAAGACGCGATCATTGCCATGCTGATGATGCGAGCTAAGGCGCTGGGCGAAAAGAATGCCAAGGACGTGCTTTCCTACGAGGCCGAGGATTCCGTCGAATTTTCCCTGGCGCCGCCGCTCGTCCACTACGGCCAGGACGAAGCGGGTCTGCAGGCGTGGTTCGACACGTGGGACGGCCCGATCGGCGGCGAAGTGCGCGATGCCAAATTGACGGTCGGCGGCGATGTCGCGTTCTGGAGCGGTCTTCTGCGGATGACCGGGACCAAGACCGATGGCACCGCGGTCGATCTCTGGTTCCGCCAGACCCTCGGCCTCGTCAAGCGTGACGGGCATTGGATCGTCGCCCACCAGCACGCCTCGGTGCCCTTCGCCATGGATGGCAGCGGCCGCGCTTTGCTCGATCTGAAGCCGTGACGCGGACCTCGGATGTCAGGCAAGGTTCTCCGCCAGCTTCCGCCGGCCACTCCGGACGGCGACAATCCCGACGCCCATCAGAAGCAGGATTGCCGTCGCATAGATATCGGTCGTCAGGCCATAGCCGGCCGATTTCGCCAGGAAGCCGGCCAGGATCGCCGGCAGGCTGAAGGCGAGATAGCTCTGGAGGTAGAAGGCGGCAAGCAGGCCGGCGCGCTCATCCGCTTTGGCGAGCGGCATGATGGTGCCGATCGCGCCGAGGAAATTGCTGCCGAAACCGGCGCCGGTGAAGACGGTGCCGACGAGCAGCAGCGGCACATTGGCGAGATGCACCCCGGCAACGACCGTCAGGATGCCGAGCGTCTTGGCCGATACGCCGAAACCGAGATTGGCCGATGCCGTCTTGCCGCGCCTGAGATAGACGGCGATCGCGCCGCTGACCATCAGCGCGGTCACGACAGCCCCACCGGTCAGCGGCGCCCTGCTGCCGGTCGTGCTGGCGACCAGCGACGGCACCAGCGAAAGGTAGAAGCCGGCAAGCGTCCAGTTGGCGATATTGATCGGCGTCACCAGCGACAGTGGCCGTTTCACCTGCGGCGGAATGGCGACCCTGGGGATCAGCGAGCCGAGGGCGCCCGGCCGCCGGCCGCCGGTCTCGCGCGTCAGCCAGATGGCGGCTGCGAGCAGCGTGAAGGCAAGAAGCAGCAGCGCATAAATGAGATGCATCGGGAAAGGGCCATATTGGATCAGGGCGCTGGTGCCGACCGCGCCGACCGCCATGCCGCAAAGCGGCGCGATCGAATTGACGATCTGCCCTTTGGCCCGGTCGACATCGACGAGAGCGGCGCCGAGCGAGGCGCCGGCAATCCCGGTCGCAACACCCTGCACGATACGCGCCGCGATCAGCCAGCCGGGGCCGCTGGCGACGACGAAGAGGCCCATGGCGGCGATTTCGAGCACAAGGGCGAAGAAGATCACCGGCTTGCGGCCGAGATGGTCGGAGATCGAGCCGGCGGTCAAAAGCGCCGCCAGCAAGGCGAAGGCGTAGACGGCGAAGACCACCGTGATCAGCACCGGCGAGAGCGAGAAGTTCTCCTGGTAGATCCGATAGAGCGGCGTTGGCGCTGCCGAGGCGCCGAAAAAAGTGGCGAGCGTCAGCGCATGGAAACCGATCGAGGGAGGCGACGCATTCTCTGTGGATTTGGCTGCGGCGACCATATATAAGCCCTCTTAAAGCTAAACCGTTGCGTTAGCTCTATGTAGGGTGGATGGATCGTAAAGGCAAATTATTTGCGTTTATGGTTCTTTCAAAGATTTTGAACTATCGGTGCCGGGGGGCGGGCTTAGGGATGGCAGTGAAAGAAAATCTCCGGCCGGGCGGCAGAAGCGCCCGCGTTCAAGCCTCGGTGCACAAGGCGGTCCGCGAGCTGCTGGCCGAGATGAACCGCGCCGAGGTGACCATCCCGTTGATCGCCGCCAGGGCGGGTGTGACGCCCTCGACGATCTATCGCCGCTGGGGCGATCTGCAGGAGCTGCTCGCCGATGTCGCCGTCGAGCGGCTGCGGCCGGACATGCAGCCGGTCGATGCCGGCAGCGGCAAGGCCGATCTTGAAGCCTGGGCGGAGCAATATGCCGAGGAAATGGCCTCGGGGCCGGGGCGCGAGATGATCCGCGACGTGCTGGCGGCACAGGCAGGCGTCAATGCCTGCAAATGCGCGGAATATACGCGTCAGCAGATCGTCGTCATCGCCGAGAGGGCAAAACGTCGTGGCGAGAGCTTCCCCGACGTCGACAGCGTCATGGATCAGGTCGTGGCGCCGATCATGTATCGCATCCTGTTCGCCGACGTGCCGGATACGGCCCATGTGCGCGATCTGGTTTCGCGCGTCGTGCGCGCCAGCGACTGAACGGTCTCTTATTCCGCAGCCGCGCGCTTCAGCCCGGATATCTGGGTGATGTAGGCGCGCAGCGCCGCCGGCCGCACCGGCTTGTGCTGAACGGCGATGTCGTGCCGCTCGGCCTCGCTGCGCACCTCCGGCGTCCGGTCGGCGGTAACCAGCAAAGCGGGGATATCGACGCCGAACTGCCGGCGCAGATGCAGGATCGCGGCAATGCCGGTGCCGTCGTCGAGATGATAATCGGCGATGACGAGATCCGGCGGTCCGTCATGCCCGTCGCCTGCGACCACATCGGCCAGGCAATCCACCGCCGTCACCGCGCAGCCCCAGCCGCTGAGCAGCAGCCGCATGCCTTCGAGGATTTTCGGCTCGTTGTCGATACAGAGCACCTTCAGCCCCTTGAGCGGCTGTGCGGGGCGGTCGGTCGGCGCGACGGCCGCGACGGCCTCGGCCGGGCGCGAGACGTCGAGCGGCATGGCGATGCGGAATTCCGTTCCCCTGCCATGTGTCGACTGCAGCTCGACCGGATGATTGAGAACGCGGGCGATGCGATCGACGATCGAAAGACCGAGCCCGAGGCCGGAGGCGGTTTTTGCCCCTTCGTCCAGCCGCGCGAATTCCTTGAACACCGTGCGGAATTTCGATGGCGGAATGCCGATGCCGGAATCGATCACCTGGATGATCACCTGGTTGCCGCGCCGCCGCGCGCCGACCAGCACCTTGCCGGTGATCGTGTATTTGATGGCGTTGGAAACGAGGTTCTGCACCAGCCGGCGCAGCAGGTTGGGGTCGGAGCGCACGCGCAGCGAGGTCGGCACGACCACCAGCTTCAGCTGTTTTTCCCGGGCGATCGGCGCAAAATCGGTCTCGATCCGCTCCAGGAGATCGGAAAGCGCGACGGAGGCGAGGCGCGGCCGCATGGCGCCGGTATCGAGCCTGGAGATATCCAGCACCGCGCCGAGGATGGTTTCGACCGATTCCAGCGCCGAATCGATGTTGCGCACGATCGGGCTGTTGTCGGATTGCGCCATGCGCTCGACCAGCGCCGAGGAATAGAGCCTGGCGGCGTTGAGCGGCTGCAGGATGTCGTGGCCGGCGGCGGCGAAAAAGCGGGTCTTGCCGATATTCGCCTCGTCGGCGGCGGCCCGCGCTTCGGCGAGTTCGCGGTTGACGCGGGTAAGCTCGGCCGTGCGTTCGGCGACGCGCTGCTCCAGCGTCTCGTTCGCCTGCTTCAGCGCCTGGTCGGCGCTGACGCGCTGGGTGATGTCGGTGAAGGTAGCGACGATGCCTTTGTCGGGCATGGCGTTGGAGCGCACCTCGATGATCCGCTCGCCGCCGCCGAGCACCAGCGCAAAGGGTTTGTCGAGCGTCAGGAAATGCCGCACCGTCTGCTGCAGGTCGCCGGGCGCGATGTCGCCGCGCTGGCTGAGAATGGTGACGATGTCGGCCAGGGGAAAACCGACCTGGCCGGCATTCTCCGGCAGGTCGAGCAATTGCCGGAAGCGGCGGTTCCAGATCGTCAGCCGATTGGAGCTGTCGAAGACGGCAATGCCCTGGTCCATCTGCGAAAGCGCCGTCTGCAGCATGTCCTGGTTATATTGCAGCGCCTCGCTCGCCTGGTCGAGCAGCCAGGCGGTGTCGGACGAGGCATCCTCGATCTTCTGCAGGATCAACGACAGCACCAGCCGCGCCGAGGAGGAGCCGATGGCGCTGCCGAGTAGCTGTTCGCTGAAATGGATCAGCGCCATGTCGGCCGGCTGCTCGTCCTCCAGCTTGCGGCCGGAGCTTTGCTCATAGGTCGTCAGCGACCGCTGCATGCGCTCTTCGCCGAGATAGCGCGAGATCGCCGCCTTGAGGTCGCCGACGCTGATGCGGGTCTTCCAGCCGCGCGTCGCAAATTGCGAGCGTGAATGCCGTTTGACGAAAATGCCGGCCTGGATGCGCTCCAGCGGCCTGGCATTGCGGGTGAGCGATCCGACGAGGACGAAGGCGGTGTTGACGAGCAGGCTCATGACCGTCGCATTGACCAGCGGGTCGGCGTCGGGCGCGGTAAACAGCGTGGCGCCGGGGAAGATGAAGCCGAGCACGGCGCTTGCCACATGCGAATAATCGGGGCCGCCGAGCGACGGCAGGAACAGCAGGTAGATCCAGATGACGAAGCCGGACGTCAGCCCGAGGATGGCGCCGCGCGCATTTGCCCGCCGCCAGACCAGCCCGACGAAGAGCGCTGGGGCGATCTGCGCGATCGCGGCAAAGGAGAGAAGGCCGATCGAGGCGAGGCCGGCGGTGCTGTCGGTCGAGCGGTAATAGGCATAGCCGAACAGCAGCACGGCGAAGATGGCGCTGCGGCGGATGTTGAGCAGCGTCTTGGCGAAATCGTCGCGCTGGCCGGCGCGGCCGGCGAGTTTGCGCCGGAGGAAGATCGGCATGATGATGTCGTTCGACACCATGATCGACAGCGCCACGGAATCGACGATGACCATCGCCGTTGCGGCGGAGAAGCCGCCGATGAAGGTGATCAGCGAAACCACCGGCATCTCGCCGGCAAGCGGCAGCGACAGCATGTAGAAGTCGGCATTGCCGGCGCCACCGAAGGTCAAGAGGCCGCCGATCGCCACCGGCAGCACGAAGAGATTGATCGCGATGAGGTAGACGGGAAACAGGAAGCCGGCGAGTTTCAGCTGTTTTGCCGTCCGGTTTTCCACGACCGTCACGTGAAATTGCCGCGGCAGCATGATAATCGCGAAGGCCGACAACAGGATCAGCGTGAGCCAGCGGCTGATCGGCGTATGATAATGCAGCGCCGACATGACGAGGTCATTGTTGACGGTTTTCTGCCAGAGATCGCTCGGACCGTCGAACAGAAACCAGATGACACAGAGGCCCGCCGTCAGGAAGGCGACGAGCTTGACCACCGATTCCATCGAGACGGCGAGGATCAGGCCGTCTTGATGTTCCGTCGCATCCGTATGCCGGGTGCCGAACATGATGGCGAAGCACGCAAGCACCAGCGTCGCGACGAGCGGCAGGTCGAGAAAATAGAGATTGCCGCTGCCGATGCCGTAATCGGAGGGGTTGACCATGGCGCTGACGGTGCTCGAGATGGCCTTCAATTGCAGCGCGATGTAGGGAATGGTGCCGATCAGCGAGATCAGCGCGACGATGGTGGCGACCGTCGGGTTCTTGCCGTAGCGTGCGGCGACGAAATCGGCGACCGAGGTGAGCTTCTCTGCCTTGGCAAGCTCGATGATGCGGCGAAGCAGCGGCATGCCGAGCGTGAAGACCAGAATGGGACCGATATAGATACCGGCAAATTCCAGGCCGCGCTGCGCGGCAAGCCCGACGCTGCCGAAATAGGTCCAGGAGGTGCAGTAGATCGCCAGGCTCAGCGCATAGACGACTGGCCATCCGCCCTCCAGCGCACCCGGGCCGCGGTTCTTGCGGTCGCCATAACTTGCCACGGCGAAAAGCAGCAGCAGATAGCCGAAGGCAGACGCGAATATAACCCAGCCTGGAAGCATTGACCCTCCGCCGGCGAAAAGCCGCCGGCACCTCCCGCAATGCAGGTGAGCTTAAGTCATTTCGGGAGCCTTGAAAATTCCCGGCCGTCTACGCCTTAAGTCAAAGGCTGCACGCAGACTTCGGCCTGATTATTGCGATTTGCAATTGATTAATTGCAGTGAAGATGTAGCTAATGAAAACAACTGCATATCTCTGAAATGGATCGAAGGGAGACGGATCGGATGCTCAATGAGTTCAAGGCCTTTATCGCCCGCGGCAATGTCATGGATCTTGCGGTCGGCGTCATCATCGGTGGCGCCTTCGGCGGCATCGTCAAGTCTTTGGTCGATGACCTTATCATGCCGATCGTCGGCGCCATTTTCGGCGGCTTCGATTTTTCCAATTACTTCCTGCCGCTCTCGTCGGCCGTCAACGCGCCGACGCTTGCCGCGGCCCGCGCGCAGGGCGCCGTCTTTGCCTATGGCAGCTTCCTCACCGTGCTCATCAACTTCCTGATCCTTGCCTGGATCATCTTCCTGATGGTCAAGGGCGTGAACTATCTGCGCATGCAGGTCGAGCGCCAGGAGGAGGCCGCACCGGAAGAGCTGCCCCCGCCGCCGGCGGACGTTCAACTGCTGACGGAGATCCGCGATCTCCTCGCCAGGCGCCCAGCGGTTTGATTGGGGCCCCTGCTTAAGGCCCGCTGCTGTCCGTTCGCGTCGATAGCTGCCCCTCACCCTAACCCGACCGGGGTCGAGACCCGTGGCTCGACCCCGGTCGGTGCCGGCAGGCGGATGAGGGGCAGGCGCCAGAGGGATTTTTTCCGTCGGCCGGCCCGGCCATTCATCACGAAAATCGATGTGCCATCACCGGATATCATGGGATTTGCCGGCATAAATCTTTTATGAAGGCGGAAACCGGAGATATGCATGTCGATCATGAACAGCCTCAGCCCGCGCGCCGTAGCGGCGCCCGAAAGCGGGATCGTCGAAGTCGTCAATTATGCCCGCGGCCGGCAAGGCCTGCTGCCGCTCTGGGTGGGTGAAGGTGATCTGCCGACGCCCGATTTCATCAGCCGGGCGGCGATGGAGGCGCTTGCATCAGGCGAAACCTTCTATACCTGGCAGCGCGGCATTCCCGAGCTTCGCCGGGCGCTGTCGGATTATTATTTCAGGCATTTTTCCGTCCGCCTGCCGGTCGAGCATTTCTATGTCACCGGCTCCGGCATGCAGGCGATCCAGATCTCCGTGCAGGCGCTGACCTCGCCCGGCGACGAATTCGTCTATCTCACCCCGGCCTGGCCGAATATCGCTGCCGCGCTCGAAATCGCCGGCGCGCGCGCCGTCGGCGTCGAACTGCAGTTCGAAGGCGGCAGATGGGGGCTCGATCTCGACCGCCTCGCAGCCGCGATCACGCCAAGGACCCGGGGTCTGTTCATCAATACGCCGTCGAACCCGACCGGCTGGACCGCAACCCAAAAGGATCTCGGCGAAATCCTCGCCCTTGCCCGCAAACATGATCTCTGGATCATGGCGGATGAGATCTACGCGCTCTATCACTTTGCCGGCGGCCGCGCGCCCTCCTTCCTCGACATCGTGGAAGAGGGCGACAAGATCATCTTCGTCAATTCCTTCTCGAAGAACTGGTCGATGACCGGCTGGCGCGTCGGCTGGATCGTCGCTCCGCCCGAGATGGGGCAGGTGCTCGAAAACCTCATCCAATATTCGACATCGGGCGTGGCGCAGTTCATGCAGAAGGGCGCCGTCGCGGCGCTCGATCAAGGCGATGATTTCGTGCGCGCCAACATCGCCAAGGCCGCCCGTTCCCGCGACATCCTCTGCGATGCGCTGATTGCCACCAACCGCGTCGAGACGCTGAAGCCGGACGGCGCACTCTATGCCTTCCTGAAGATCGACGGGGTTACCGACAGCCGCAGGGCCGCCATCGACATCGTCGACAAGACGGGCGTCGGTCTCGCCCCCGGAACCGCTTTCGGCGCCGGCGGCGAGCTGTTCCTGCGCGCCTGTTTCCTGCGCGACCCCGGCCAGATAGCGGTGGCTGCCGAGCGGCTCTGCGATTATATCGTCAAGCTCTGAGAGGGCCGGCGAGAGCGCGCGCCGGACCGATTTTGCGCCGGAACGGCCGGATCGCTAAAACTTGAGCAAAGCCCGAAATCGGCCTCTAACCACGACTCCAAACATAAGCGTTGAAAGGGTCCCGAACGGCCCTGCGATAAGAAAATTGGAAAGAAAAACCGGCGCCTGATGCCCCTGCTTCTAGAAAGCGAAAGCAGGGGTGTGGGACATGGCGGTTTTGGTGACGGGCGGGGCCGGTTATATCGGCAGTCACATGGTTTGGGCGCTCATCGATGCGGGCGAGGATGTGGTCGTGCTCGACCGCCTCTCCACCGGCTTTCGCTGGGCCGTGGCGCCGGCGGCGCGTTTCTACCTCGGCGACATTGCCGATCCCGACATCTTGAAGAAGATCTTCATCGAAAACGACATCGAGGCGATTGTCCATTTCGCCGGCTCCGCCGTCGTCCCGGTCTCGGTCGCCGATCCGCTTTCCTATTACGACAACAACTCAGGCAAGACCCGGGCGCTTCTGTCCGCCGCGATCAAGGCCGGCATCCGCAATTTCGTCTTCTCGTCGACGGCGGCCGTCTACGGTCAGCAGCAGAACGATCTGCCGGTGAAGGAGAATGCCTCCCTCAATCCGGAAAATCCCTACGGCCAGTCGAAGCTGATGACCGAATTCATGCTGCGCGATGCCGCCGCCGCCTATGATTTCAACTATGTCGCGCTCCGCTATTTCAACGTCGCCGGCGCCGACCCCGATCACCGCACCGGCCAGTCGACGGCGGGGGCCACGCATCTGATCAAGGTCGCCTGCGAGGCAGCACTCGGCAAACGCGACAGCGTCCATGTCTACGGCATCGACTATCCGACCCATGACGGCACCGGCGTGCGCGACTACATCCATGTCACCGATCTTGCCGATGCCCATCTGAAAGCGCTGCAGCATCTGCGCAGGGACAAAGGCTCGCTGGTTGCCAATTGCGGTTATGGCAGCGGCTATTCGGTGCTCGACGTCTTGAACATGGTCACCCGCCTGCACGGACGTTCCTTCAAGATCCATATGGCGCCGCGCCGCCCCGGCGATTCGGCAAGCGTCGTCGCCGATGCTTCGCTCGCCCGCCAAGTGCTCGACTGGAAGCCGCGCCACAATTCGCTGGAAACCATCGTGCAGAGCTCGCTCGATTGGGAGCTCTTCCTGTCAAACAGAAATATCGACGACCTGCACAGCATCCACCGGGCGCTTGCCGCCGCATCGTTCTGAACGGTGCGCGGCAGCCGCCTGCTTACAATCCCCGCGCCGGCGGGCCCATGCGCTACGTGAACAAGGAAACACCAAGCATTCTCTGGCTGGCTCCGGCCGACGGATAAGAGAAGATGAAGAACTTTCTGGCCTCATTGCAGCTGCGAAAAGACAATCCGACGCTTCTGATGGCGCAGTTTCGGGCCCTGTCGTCGCAGATCCCCATTCTCTATATCCTGCTGGTCATCAATGCACTTGCGGTGGCGATCACCCATCTCCAATCCGCGCCCCTGTGGCTGTCGCTCTATATTCCGGTGGCCTTGAGCGTCGTCTGTGTCTTCCGTCTCTGCTGGTGGGAGATCAGAGGCAAGGAAAACATCACCGCCGAGCGGGCCTATAGGCTGATGAAGGTGACCATCTCGGGCGCCGGCATCCTGACCGTCGCCTTCGGCGGCTGGTCCGTTGCGCTGTACCAATATGGCGACGCTTCGCAGCAGGGCCAGATTGCCTATTTCCTCGTTGTCACAGGCATTTCCTGCATCTTCTGCCTGATGCACCTGCCGATGGCGGCGGCGATGACCACGGTCATCACCTTCTCGGCCATGATCGCGACCTTCATGTTCTCCGGCAATCCGGTATTCGTCGCCACCGCCGTCAGCGGCCTTTTCCTGATCCTGCCCTTCCTCAGGGTGATCAACAGCTATTTCCAGAATTTCGTCGGCCTGGTGCAACTGACCGAGGAGCTGAAGCACAAGCAGGAGGAAGCCGAGGAACTGAACCTCGTCAACAGCCGCAACGCGCTGCAAGACCAGCTGACCGGCCTTGCCAATCGCCGCAGCTTCTTCCTCTCACTGGAAGAACGGCTGCAGAAAAATCCGTCGACCCCGCCCGTCATCGGCATCATCGATCTCGACGGCTTCAAGCCGGTCAACGACGTCTTCGGTCATGCCGCCGGCGATCTCGTGCTCAAGGAGACGGCGCGGCGCTTCATGGTGCTGGTCGGCGAGGAGGGCATCGTCTCGCGTCTCGGCGGCGATGAATTCGGCATCATCTTTCCCTGCTCGATGACGCGCCAGGCGATCGCCGATCTCGGCCAGGCGCTTTGCGCCACTGTCCGCAACCCTTACGAAATCCCCGACGGCTCGGTCCGCGTTTTCGGCTCCTGCGGCATCGTCTATCCCGAAGCCGGCAGTTACACCGCCGAAGATCTTTACGAGAAGGCGGATTTCGCCCTCTATCAGGTCAAGAGCAAGCGCAGCAGCGGCGTCGAATTCTTCTCGGCCGATCATGAGAAGATCCTGACCCAGCGCCACCTGATCGAACTGGAACTGCAGGCAAATGACTTCGCCAGCGAAATGAAGCTCGATTATCAGCCGATCGTCGAATTGCAGAGCGGCCGCGTCGTCGCCTATGAGGCGCTCGCCCGCTGGGACAGCGCCCGCTTCGGCCGCATCAGTCCCTCAGCCTTCATCCCTGCCGCCGAGCGCACCGCCGTGATCGGCCGCATGACGCGCATTCTCTTTGCCCAAGCGCTCGAAGCGCTGGCGATCATGCCGCGCCATCTGCGGCTGTCCTTCAATCTCTCGGCCCGCGATATCTGCGACCACGAGACCTCGATGGCGCTGCTGGCCATGATCACCCGCTCCGGCCTCGATCCCCGGCGCATCGAATTCGAAATCACCGAGACCGCGCTGCTCTCCGATTTCGACACCGCCGACCGGGTGATCACGATGCTGCGCGCCGCCGGCATCTCGATCGCACTCGACGATTTCGGCACCGGATTTTCGAGCCTCAGCCACATTCATCGCCTCGCCTTCGACAAGCTGAAGATCGACAAGGGCTTCGTGATGAATTTCGACCGTGACGCCCGGTGCATGAACATCACCCGTTCGGTCGCCAACCTCTGCCAGAACCTCGGCATCGCCTCCGTCGCTGAAGGCGTCGAAAGCGAGGCGATCGCCGAGGGGCTGAAGGCGATCGGGGTTCGCCTGGCGCAGGGCTATTATTTCTCGCGGCCGCTGCCGCTGGAACTCGCCATCGACTATGCCGCCCGCTGCGAGGCAAAAGCGGCCGCCCGGGATTCGCTGTCGGCTTGACCCATCGATGCCGGCTGGCCTGAAATGCTCTGGAGCGATCTTGCATCGTCGTCTATGCATGTTCCAACAGCGGAGGTGAACCATGCAGGACAGCGAAGTCATCATCGAGCGGCGAGGCACTGCCGGCATCATCCGGCTCAACCGGCCGCGGGCGCTGAACAGCCTGACGCTGGCGATGATCCGGACGATCACCGAGGCGCTGGATGGCTTTGCCCGCGATGCCGAGGTGGCGACTGTCGTGGCAACAGGGGAGGGCGAACGCGGTTTCTGCGCCGGCGGCGATATCCGCGCCCTGCATGAGAGCGCCCGGGCCGGCGACGGCCTCGCCGGAACCTTCTGGCGGGAAGAATTCCGTCTCAACCATATGATCGCCGTCTACCCCAAACCCTATGTCGCGCTGATGGACGGCATCACCATGGGCGGCGGCGTCGGCCTGTCCTCGCACGGCCGCCACCGTATCGTCACCGAGCGCACGCGTCTTGCCATGCCGGAAACCGGCATCGGCTACGTCCCCGATGTCGGCGCCACCTGGTTGCTGCCGAAGGCACCCGGCGAGGCCGGAACATGGCTCGGCCTGACCGGGCTCGATATCGGCGCAGCGGATGCGATCTACGCCCGCCTTGCCGATTTTCAGATCGCCTCGTCGCGGCTCGGCGAAGTGATCGAGAGCTTATCGGGCCTGCCGCGCGGCAGTTCGTCGGGCGATGTCGACAGCGTCTTGCAGGTATATGCAGAGCCTCCGGGCGAGAGCCGGCTGCGACAGAACGCGACAATGATCGACCACGCTTTCCGTTTCAACAGCGTCGAGGAGATTCTGGCTGCGCTCGACTCGGAGGATGGCGAATTTGCCGCTGAGACGCGCCGTGTGCTGCTGGCGCGCTCGCCGACCAGCCTGAAGCTTGCTTTGCAGCTCTTGAGGGCCGGCCGCCGCAGCGCCTCGCTCGCCGAATGCCTCGGCCGCGAACTCGGCGCCTGCCTGAAGATGCTGGATAATCCCGACTTCTTCGAGGGCATCCGCGCCGCCGTCATCGATAAGGACCGCAATCCGAAATGGTCGCCGGCCTCTGTCGAGGCCGTGAAGGCGGAAACGGTCGAGAAATTCCTGAAACCGGCCGAGCCGCCGCTTTTGCTCTGACGTTGTGCGGCGGGCGAGAGCCCCTGCGTCCTGATGCCAGCCTCTTCAACACCAAGTCTTCGGCGTGACGCGCCGAAACCGTAGGCCGGCCTGTGCTAAAGCTTAGCTTTCCCTCTCCTTTGAACTGATCGACCGCCAACCACGCTTCGGCATAGGGTCCGCGACGTGACCCTATTCGACATCTCTCGATCACGAACAAACAGGAGCGCATCATGTCGCAGGCAGAAGCAAAACCCCGTACGACTGGTCGGCAGGAGCCTGGCAGGCCGAAGCCCGAAGAACTGGTTCCGTCGCGCTACGCGGTGCGGATCGGCGAAATTGAAGTGCTGATCATCAGCGATGGCGTGTTGCCGCTCCCGACGACGATGCTGGGACACAACGCCAACGCCGCTGACCGGGCAGTCTGGCTGGACGATATGTTCCTGCCGCGAGACGCTTTCGACTGGGCGTTGAATGTGGTCCTCGTGCGCAGCGGCGGGCAGACCATCCTCATCGACGCCGGGCTGGGCCTGGATCCGGACTTGAACTTGCCGCGCGCCGGGCAGTTGATCAAGCGACTGGAGGGTGCCGGCATCGATCTGGCATCGGTGACCGATGTGGTGCTCACCCACCTGCACATGGATCACATCGGCGGGCTGCTGGTCGATGGCGTGAAGGACCGGTTGCGTCCTGATCTCAGAATCCACGTGGCGGCTGCGGAGACCAAGTTCTGGGAGGCGCCCGATTTCAGCCACGTATCCATGCCGCCCGGCTTTCCGGATGCGCTTCGGGCTACGGCAAAACGATTCCTCAGCGAGTACGGCAGCCATCTCAACCTGTTCGACGAGCGGTCCGAGGTGGCGCCGGGTGTGGTCGTCCAACGCACCGGCGGCCATACCCCCGGCCATAGCGTGGTCCGTCTGGCATCCGGCGGCGACCGGCTGACATTCGCCGGCGATGCCGTGTTCGCGGTCGGGTTCGAGCACCCCGATTGGTACAATGGTTTCGAACACGATCCCGAGGAGGCCGCTCGCGTTCGCATCGATCTTCTCAGGGAGCTGGCGGCGAACGGCGAACAGCTGGTGGCCACCCACCTGCCGTTCCCGTCGGTCGGCCGGGTGGCGGTCGACGGCGACGTCTTCCGTTGGGTGCCGGTGTTCTGGGACTACTGAGCACCTGCCAGGTTAGAGACGAACCAAAGCGCGCCGCAGGATCGGATTGCCTGCGGCGCTCTTTAGTCTTTGGTTTTATGCATGTCGTTGTCCCCGAACCGCTGCACACTTCCGGGCGACATGCATTATCGCCACATGCCGCGCATGCGGGCGCCGACATCGATACGCACCTGCCGCGCCTGAGCTTGCGCGGCGGCATCCGATTTCACCTGCGGCCAGCTGCAGGCCTCGAAGAATTGCAGCAGGGTCGCCGGAATGAAGCGGCTGCGCGAGGCATAGACATGCCGATCGCCCTGCGCATTCTGCCCGTAGGTGAAGAAGCGCTGCGGCACGACGAGGTCGAGACCGTCGCGGGCGCGCGTCATCGCCACATAGAGCAGCCGGCGTTCTTCCTCGATTTCGGCGGTGGCGCCGACGGCAAGATCACTCGGAATGCAGCCGTCGACGACATTCAGCATGAAGACCCTCGTCCACTCCTGGCCCTTGGCCGAGTGGATGGTCGAGAGGATGAGATAATCCTCGTCGAGCAGCGGCACGCCGGCCTGGTCGCTCGTCGCATCCGGTGGATCGAGGGTGAGCTCGGTGAGGAAACGCTCGCGCGAGGCATAACCGCCGGCAATCTGCTCGAGCTGTAAGAGATCGGCCTGCCGCGTCGCCGCATCCTCATGCAGCCGTTCCAGATGCGGCGCGTACCATTGCCGCGCCAGCTCGATTTCCGCCGGCCAGCCGGCTCTGCCGGATTTCATCTCCTGCAGCATCGAGACGAATGCCGTCCAGTCCTCGCCGGAGCGCGGCGGCGCCGGCATGGCGGCCAGCGCGGCGAGCGGGCTCGCATCCTCGGCCATCAGGTCGAGCGCCTTCTGCGCCGTCGACGGCCCGACGCCCGGCAGGATCTGCATCAGCCGGAACCCGGCCACCCGGTCGCGCGGGTTCTGCGCAAAGCGAAGGGCGGCCAGCATGTCCTTGACATGGGCGCTGTCGAGAAACTTCAGCCCGCCGAACTTGACGAAGGGAATGTTGCGCCGGGTCAGTTCGACCTCCAGCGGCCCGCTGTGATGCGATGCGCGGAACAGCACCGCCTGCTGCTTGAGCTTGAGGCCTTCCTCGCGATTGTCGAGCACCTTGTCGGCGACGTAACGCGCCTGGTCGGCCTCATCGCGCACCGTCACGAGGCGCGGCCGCTCGGAGGATTGCCGCTCGGTCCAGAGGTTTTTGGTGAAGCGCTCCGAGGCGAGATCGATGACGGCGTTGGCGGCTGTCAGGATCGGCTGCGTCGAGCGATAGTTGCGGTCGAGCGTGACGATATTGGCAGGCGGGCTGAAGGCCGCCGGAAAGTCGAGGATGTTGCGCACTGTCGCTGCGCGGAAGGAATAGATCGACTGCGCATCGTCGCCGACGACGGTCAGCCCCTGGCCTTGCGGTTTCAGCGCCATCAGGATCGAGGCCTGCAGCCGGTTGGTGTCCTGATATTCGTCGACCAGCACATGGTCGAAGCGGCTACTTATATCTTCGGCAATCACGCTCTCCCCGACCATCTGCGCCCAGTAGAGCAAGAGGTCGTCGTAATCGAGCACATTCTGGCTCTGCTTGGCCTCGACATAGCAGGCGAAAAGCTCGCGCAGCTGTTTTTCCCACGCCGCGCACCAGGGAAAGGCGTCGCGCAGCACCTGATCGAGCGCGGTTTCCGAATTCACCGCCCTCGAATAGATGGCAAGGCAGGTGCCCTTGGCCGGAAACCGGCTTTCCGTCTTGGAGAAGCCGAGATCGTGCCGGATCAGGTTGATCAGGTCGGCGCTGTCTTCGCGGTCATGGATGGTGAAATCGGCATCGAGGCCGATCTGGTGGGCATAGTCGCGCAACAGCCGCGCGCCGATGCCGTGGAAAGTGCCGGACCAGGCAAGCGCATCGGCCATCACACCGGCATTCGTACCGAGCACATCGCGGCAGATGCGCTCGACGCGGCGCGCCATTTCGGCGGCGGCCCGGCGCGAGAAGGTCATCAACAGGATGCGGCGGGGATCGGCGCCCTTGACGATCAGATGGGCGACCCGGTGCGCCAGCGTATTCGTCTTGCCCGAGCCGGCGCCGGCAATGACCAGCAGCGGCCCGGCAATATGGCTGCCGTCGGTGAGCGTGCCGTGCTCGACGGCCATGCGCTGCTGGGGATTGAGCTTTTCGAGATACATCCAGCCGTCCGGTCGGGCTCCCGCAGAATCACTGCGGAAAGATTAGATGTTCCTTGAATGTTCGCGATTTCAGCCGCTGTCAAGCCTGGACCGGCGCAAGTCTCAATCGGGGAAATCCGGCCCCACCACGCGCCGCACCAGCTTCAGGCTGCGATCCGGCTGAAGAATATACGTCTCTTCCACGCGCTGGCCCGTCCCGTTGTAGAACTGGTGGTGGACGGCGCTGCCGACCGGCGATTTGGTGAGCTTCGTGCGCGGCTGGCCGCCATAGGTAATGCTGCCCGGAATGGGATCCAGCGCCGGGCTATCGGCCGAGGAGCAGCCGGCGAGCAATATTCCGGCAAACAAAACGGGCAGCAGCACTTTCATCGTCGTCATCCTCTTTCGGCTGCATTCAGATATGGAAGCCGCGGCAGCTTCCGCCAAGGGTAGGTCAAGTCTGGCCCGCAGAAATCCTGCGCGAATATCCCGTCGAGATCGGCGGACCGCAACGAAAGCCCTGTTGCGGCGTTAACCCTTACATACCAACCTCAGGAGACGCTTAAGTGATCGGGTTTCCTGTATTCCCCGACCATGACGAACCCGGCCGGCAGGGCCATGGCGAGGCGGCGACACGCGCTTCGGTCGAGAGCGCCCTTCATGCCGCCGGCGATCTCGACGCGCGCGAAATCATCGTCAGCACGCTCGGCGCCGATATCGTCCTCGAAGGTTTCGTGCGCCGGCATGGCGATGTCGAGCGGGCGGCCGAGATCGCCGAAAGCATCGTCGGCCGCGGCCACGTGCATAACCGCCTGTTGCGGCGCTGAGGGAACCAAGTGCGCTGCCGGGTGTTGAAATGCCGGATCTGAAACGCTGGAGACCCTCATGCAAACGCTTCTTCGCCTCTGGGCGTCCACCCTGATCATCGGCATTTTTGCCGGCTCGGCCTATGCCTCGCTCGAAACCGGCGCGAACTATTCCGCGCTTCCGAAGGATCAGATCGCGCTCAACGACTATACCGCCACCGCCACCGTCGCCTGCCAGCCGGCCGAGCCGCATTATCTGCCGTCCTTCATCCGCGCGGCTGACGGCACGATCATCGGTGTCGGTTATGTCGAGGTGGAGAATGCCGGCGACGCGGGCTGCTGACAAACGGGTTGTCCGAACGAGGCTCGCCGGCGTTTCCGGTGACGAGCCTCTGACCATCATCATGATGGCTGCGTGTTTTCTATCGAAACAGCTGTCCTGGGCGCAACGCCCTTTGCGCCAAAACCCGGCATCTGCTCGATCCAGGGTTAAGTGAAAATTAAACAATGTCTCGTTCCGGCACGCTTTGCCGAACAAATCGAAAAACAGCCGGACGTTCCCTGCCCTGTTAATGCAGCAGCTTCAGCTTCGCCTCTTCGGCCGCCGCCAGGAACTCGGCCCTTGCCTCTTCCACGCTCTTGCGCCCGTCGAGTGCTGCCCGACAGGTACTGCGCGCCTTGATATAATGCAGTCCGCGTGCGCTCGGCCAGAGATCCGCCAGACATTTCAGCGCATCGAATGGCCCGTTGACGGTTTTGAGGTCAGCGCCTTCGAAACCGACCTTGACCGGGTCGTGCCATTTTTCAGTTGCCATCGATGCTCCTCCAGGGTTTCGACAGAACCAAGTGTGCTGCGCCCACCTATCTTCAGGCGGGACGCCGCCATGATAGCCATTCTAGCGAGATTTTTGCGGTCAACAATGGTGAATCGTTTGTTGCCGATAAGGCGAAACGCCAGCCTGCGTAAGATGGGTCGCATCGCGCGCAGCTTCAGAGATATTTTGGGTAGTCGCAGATAAGTTGTATGGCGCTTGCGCGCTGCTACCGCTACCATGCCGGGAAAGCTGAGGGCTCGACATGGATTTCGATCGAAAATTGATCCGGGCTGCGTTTCTGTGCGGTGCGCTGGCAATGCCGGCCCTTGCTCACGGTGCAGAGATATCCGCTGAAGACGCTTTGCTGGCGCGTATTTCCGCTGAGCTCGTCCCAAAAATGCAGCGGGAATATCTGCGGGCTACCCTGCGTGGCTACGTTGAAGGCGGAGTGATAGATATCGCCTCCTATGTCATATCAGAGAGCCGTGATCGATGGTATGTCGAGGGCATTTTTGATGGGGTTAATGCGCTGCCCCATGCGCCAGTCCCCGGTGAAGAGGTGGTGGTAACCGGTGAACTGATCGAACGGTGGCAGTTATCCCCGTTCCTGCCTTATTATCTCGAAGCATCCGACATTCCCGATTGTACTGACATGCAGTCCGCTTCGTGCGGATGGCTGCCCCTCACCCTAACCCTCTCCCCGTAAACGGGGCGAGGGGACGTGCCCTACACGAGGCTTGCGGGGGACGGAGAGGTTGCGGCATGGTCCCTTCGCCCCGCGCGCGGGGAGAAGGTGCCGGCAGGCGGATGAGGGGCTGGCCAGGCGGATATGCGAGAAATGATGTCGGAAAAGAAAACTGGTGCTGCCGAGTGGGATTGAACCACCGACCTCACCCTTACCAAGGGTGTGCTCTACCACTGAGCTACGGCAGCAGGACCAGGACCCGGGGGAGCCGGGCGGCTCAATCGCGGGAACGGGGCGGCTATTGCCACAGCTTGACGGCAAGCGCAAGCAACAAATTCCAACTTCGCGTGGATTGCGATGCGGGGGACTTTTGGATCGGCGCGAATTCGGTTAATTCTGTGACATGAACGACAAGACCGAAACCGGCCAGCAGAGCCGCAAACAGGCGATCGAGGCACAGGCGAAACTGCGCCGCGAGCGCGCCGCCGAAAAGCTCAGGGAAAATCTCAGCCGACGCAAACAGCAGGTCCGCGCCCGCCGCTCCGGCCAGGCCGACGAAACAAATGGGCTGCCCGCCGCAAAAATGGACGAATCGTAATGTTCCGTCCGGCACGAATTGAAGCTCCGCCAGAAATCCCCTAAACACCCACTCCTCTTTCACGTCAGAACTTTCAGGAAGTAAGCGCACATGGATCGTATCAGAATCGTCGGCGGTAATGAGCTGAATGGCATCATTCCGATTTCCGGCGCCAAGAATGCCGCACTGCCGCTGATGATCGCCTCGCTGCTGACCAGCGATACGCTGACGCTGGAAAACGTGCCGCATCTGGCCGATGTCGAACTTCTGATGCGCATCCTCGGCAATCATGGCGTCGACGTCGCCGTCAACGGCCGCCGCGAGCGCCAGGAGGATTCCTACGCCCGCACGATCCATTTCACCTGCCGCACCATCGTCGATACCACCGCTTCCTATGAGCTGGTCTCGAAAATGCGCGCCTCCTTCTGGGTCATCGGGCCGCTGCTGGCGCGCGAAGGCCATTGCCGCGTGTCGCTGCCGGGCGGCTGCGCCATCGGCACGCGCCCCGTTGATCTTTTCATCGAAGGCCTGACGGCGCTCGGCGCGACCATGGAGATCGATGCCGGTTACATCAACGCCAAGGCTCCGGATGGCGGCCTGATCGGCGCGCGCTACACCTTCCCGAAGGTTTCCGTCGGCGCCACCCATGTGATGATGATGGCGGCGACGCTTGCCCGCGGCACCACGGTTATCGGCAATGCCGCCCGCGAGCCCGAAGTCGTCGACCTCGCCAACTGCCTGAACGCCATGGGCGCCAAGATCTCCGGCGCCGGCACGGCGACCATCACCATCGAGGGCGTCACCTCGCTCTCCGGCGCCCGTCATCGCGTCCTGCCGGATCGCATCGAGACCGGCACCTATGCCATGGCCGTCGCCATGGCCGGCGGCGACGTCGTGCTCGAAAACACCGATGTGGCATTGCTCGAAACCGCGGTGGAGACGCTGCGCCGCGCCGGCGCCGACATCTCCGCGACCAACAACGGCATGCGCATCAAGCGCAATGGCGCCGGCATCAAGCCGGTCGATATCGTCACCGATCCCTTCCCGGGTTTCCCCACCGATCTGCAGGCGCAGTTCATGGCGCTGATGACCCGTTCCTCCGGCATCTCGCACGTCACCGAAACCATCTTCGAAAACCGCTTCATGCACGTGCAGGAGCTTGCCCGCCTCGGCGCCAGGATCACGCTCTCCGGCCAGACGGCAAAGATCGAAGGTGTCCAGCGCCTGCGCGGTGCGCCTGTCATGGCGACCGATCTGCGTGCTTCCGTTTCGCTCGTCATCGCCGGCCTTGCCGCCGAGGGCGAAACCACGGTCTCCCGCGTCTATCACCTCGATCGCGGTTTCGAGCGGCTCGAGGAGAAGCTGACCCGCTGCGGTGCCGTCGTCCAGCGCATCAGCGAGTAAGCCTCGTTCATCCCGGTTGCGTAATCGGTCGCAGCATCCTATTTCCCTTGTCTGACGCATCGCCATTCCGGCGGTGCCTGCTGGGATAAACTGAATGACCGATTTGAAGCTTGTTGCGCTCGATGATGAGGATCTTGCCATCATCTCCGCGCATATGCAGGACAGCGTCTTCAAGGTCGGTGACATCGACTGGTCGCCGCGTGAGGCGCAATTCGCCCTTGCCGCCAATCGTTTCGTCTGGGAAGGTGCCGGGCGCAAGCGCAGGGGTTTCGAGCGCCGCCGGGCTGCCCTGGTCTTCAAGCGCGTGCTGGCCGTGCGTTCGCTCGGCATCGACCGCGGAAAGCGGGACGAGGTGCTGTCGCTCCTGGCGCTGCGCTTCGAGAAGAAGGGCGAGGGGCCGGACGGCACGGTCGAGCTGACGCTGTCGGGCAATGCCTCGATTGCGCTCGATGTCGAATGCATCGAGATCCAGCTCGCCGATATCGGCGGCGCCTGGGAGGCGGCTTCCAAACCGCGCCATCCCTGACGCCTGTGGTGTCCCTGACGCCTGTGGTGTCCCTGACACCTGTGGTGTCGGACGTTTGAACATTGCGGTTTCGAGTTGAGAAGGAATAGCGGCCTTGGCAATCTGGCTGGATCAGGCATCGGAAGGTTTCGAGCAGCATTTCGCCGCTTTCCTGACGACGAAGCGCGAAGTCTCCGAGGATGTGAACACGGTGGCCCGCGCCATCATCGATGACGTCAGGGCGCGCGGCGATGTGGCGCTTGCCGAATATTCGCTGAAATTCGACGGCATCGATTTCGCCGCCGTGCCGATGCGCGTCACGCCTGAAGAGATCGACGCCGCCATCGAAGCGGTGCCTGCCGAAGTGCTGGGGGCGCTGAAGCTCGCGGCGTTGCGCATCGAGAGCCATCATCGCCGGCAGCTGCCGAAGGACGATATTTACGAGGACGATCTCGGCGTCCGTCTCGGCTCGCGCTGGACGGCGATCGAGGCGGTCGGGCTCTACGTCCCGGGCGGCACCGCGAGTTATCCGAGTTCGGTGCTGATGAATGCCGTGCCGGCCAAGGTTGCCGGCGTCGACCGTATCGTCATCGCCGTTCCCGCCACCGGCGGCGCCGTCAATCCGGCGGTGCTCGCCGCCGCCAGGCTTGCCGGTGTGAGCGAGATCTACCGCGTCGGCGGCGCCCAGGCGATCGCCGCTCTCGCCTATGGCACCGAGACGATCGCCCCGGTCGCCAAGATCACCGGTCCCGGCAACGCCTATGTCGCCGCCGCCAAGCGCCATGTCTTCGGCACCGTCGGCATCGATATGATCGCCGGCCCCTCCGAGGTGCTGGTGATTGCCGACAAGGACAATAATCCCGATTGGATCGCCGCCGATCTTTTGGCGCAGGCCGAGCACGATGCCAGCGCCCAGGCGATCCTGATCACCGACGATGCCGCATTCGGCAAGGCGGTGGAGCAGGCGGTCGAGCGCCAGCTGAAGACGCTGAACCGCGCGGAAACGGCGGCCGCCAGCTGGCGCGATTTCGGCGCGGTCATCCTCGTTGGCGATCTGAAACAGGCCATTCCACTCGCCAACCGCATCGCCGCCGAACATCTGGAGCTTGCCGTCGCCGATCCGGACCGGCTGCTCGACGGCATCCGCAATGCCGGCGCGATCTTTATCGGCGCCCTTACGCCCGAAGTGATCGGCGATTATGTCGGCGGTTCGAACCATGTGCTGCCGACGGCCCGTTCTGCGCGCTTCTCCTCCGGTCTTTCGGTGCTCGATTTCGTCAAGCGCACCTCGATCCTGCGCCTTGGGCCGGGTGAGCTGCGCACGCTTGGCCCGGCGGCGATCGCGCTTGCGGTCTCCGAAGGTCTCGATGCCCATGCGCGATCGGTCGCGATCCGCCTCAACCTCGAAAGGTGAGGGCATGGCGGCGGGCGATTTCCGGCTTTGCGACGTCGTCCTGGACGATACGATCGGCCGTTCGACGCCCGATGTCGAGCATGAGCGCGCCGTCGCCATCTTCGACCTGATCGAGGAGAACAGCTTTGCGCCGATCGGTCATGCCGGCGGGCCCTATCGGCTGAACATCTCGCTGGCCGATTCGAAGCTGGTCTTCGCCATCACCACCGAAGACGGCGGCAATGTTGCCACCCATATTCTGTCGCTCACGCCCTTCCGGCGGATCGTCAAGGATTACTTCATGATCTGCGAGAGCTATTACGAAGCGATCCGTTCGGCGACGCCAAGCCGCATCGAGGCGATCGATATGGGCCGGCGCGGCATCCACAATGAGGGGTCGCAGACGCTGAAGGACAGGCTGACCGGCAAGATCGAGATCGATTTCGACACCGCCCGGCGGCTGTTCACGCTGGTCTGCGTGCTCTACTGGCGCGGGTGACGGAGATGGAGCTCGCCGCCGACGTCGGGGAGGGAAAGAGGCCGGGCGCCATCCTCTTCATGTGCGGGCTGAACGCCATCCGCTCGCCGATGGCTGAGATCATCGCCCGTAGCATTCTGCCGTCCAATACCTATATAAGGTCGGCCGGCGTTCGCGCCGGCGAACGCGATCCCTTCGTCGATGTCGTGCTCGAGGAGATCGGGCTTTCCCTCGGGCGCCGCCAGCCGCAGACGCTGGAAGAGCTCGAGGATGATTACTTCGATCTGATCATCACGCTGTCGCCGCAGGCCCATCACGCCGCCCTCGAGCTGACGCGCTCGAATGCAATCGACGTCGTCTACTGGCCGACCATGGACCCGACGGTTGTCACCGGCACGCGCGAGCAGATTCTCGAGAGCTATCGCGAGGTCCGCAATCACCTCACCGGCCTCATCGAAAGCCGGCTGCTGAAAAGAAATGGCATTGCCGCGCAATCGGCGTGAAAACAAATGACGGAAAGCCCAATCAACAAGGTTCACAAACCCGCCTTGATTGTGTAGTTTCCGCCCAAATTTTAAGGCGCGCGCTGCGCTGCCTCTTCAACCCACAGGAAGAAAACCACTATATGCCGAAAGAAGAAGTCCTCGAATTCCCGGGAATCGTCACCGAACTTCTGCCGAACGCGACCTTTCGCGTGAAGCTCGAAAACGAACACGAGATCATCGCCCATACCGCCGGGCGCATGCGCAAGAACCGCATCCGCGTTCTCGCCGGCGACAAGGTGCTTGTGGAAATGACGCCCTACGATCTGACCAAGGGCCGCATCACCTACCGTTTCAAGTAAGCTTGCCCAAGGTCCTGCAAGGGTCCTTCTCCCGTCTGCCGATGGTCGAGGTTCCATGGCGCTGAAATACAAGCTCATTCTCGCTTCGGGTTCGCCTCGTCGCGTCGACCTGCTCAACCAGGCAGGCATCGAGCCTTCGCGCCTGATGCCGATGGATATCGACGAGACGCCGAAGAAGTCGGAGCATCCGCGTTCGCTCGCCCGAAGGCTTTCGGCCGAAAAGGCGGAAGCCGCGCTTGCCGCGATCAAGGGCGATATCACCTGGAAGGGCAGTTATATCCTTTCCGCCGATACGGTGGTCGCCGTCGGCCGGCGCATTCTCGGCAAGGCCGAGTTTGCCGACGAAGCGCTGAGTTCGCTGCATCTTTTGTCCGGACGCAACCATCTCGTCTATACCGGCGTTTGCCTGGTGACGCCGGATCGCAAGATCCGCCAGAAGATCGTCGAGACCAAGGTGCGCTTCAAGCGGCTGTCCGGCTTCGAGATTGAAAACTATCTGGCCTCCGGCCAGTGGCGCGGCAAGGCGGGCGCCTACGGCATCCAGGGCCTGGCCGGCACCTTCGTGCAGAAGATGGTCGGCTCCTACACCAATGTCGTCGGCCTGCCGCTTTATGAAACCATTGTGCTTCTGACCGGCGAAGGCTTCGATGTGCATAGCCGGTGGCCCGAGGCCTGAGCCCGCGGCCGACGCCATAGGACGGACCGATCATGCCTGAAGACAGGAAAGCCGCCGCCAAGGTCGAACCGCTGCGCAAGACGCGCCCTTGCCCCGAATGCGGCAAGCCGTCGAATCGCGAACATTATCCCTTCTGCTCCAACCGCTGCCGCGAGGTCGATCTCTCCCGCTGGCTGACCGGCTCCTATGCCATTCCGGTTGCCGAGGACGAGACGAAGGCCGATTATCCCGACGAGGAAAACTAAAGCATGTCGCCCGGCTAAAGCGCCTCGCATGAATCAAATTTGATGCGACGCGCTTTAGCGAAATCCATCGCCGAAGCTCTTATTTTTCCTCATGAATCGGCAAATTCGGCGAGACCGTCAAAAAAGAGTCATTTGACGCTTGCCATGAGCGAACAAGATGCTATAACCCCGCTCGCTTCCGGGGCGAACCAAGGCCCCGCGGTTCTTTTCGCGAAGAACTCTTGAGAAGCAGGTTAGCCCAGGTAGCTCAGTTGGTAGAGCAGCGGATTGAAAATCCGCGTGTCACTGGTTCGATTCCGGTCCTGGGCACCACTTATTTCCTGTAAACCAGTCCCATTGATGCAGTCTTATAGCAGCACGGCCTATTGATTGGACTGGGCGCCAATCGGCTCGGCGCCAGGACAGCCTCAGTCCAGCGTATGCAAAGCGGCCTTTCGGCAAGTCACTCGCACGTGCTCCAGATCCCGGATATCAAGCTTGTCCCATGGCACCGCTTTTTTTCTGCCGGATGCCCCTATCGCGGTCAAAACCGCGCGACCAATGGCAAGCGCGGACAGCCTTTCAAAGAGGCTGTAGGGGCCGAGGTGATATTCCACGACGTAAAGATCCGCGCCGCGTGCTTCCGCCCTGATCTCTTCCACACGGCCCACAGCCTCGCCGTCAAGGTCGTAAACCTGTCTGCCCAGCAGGAGTTCGAGCCGAATCTCGGTCATGATTGCCCTCCCGGGATCCAGCTGATCACGTGGCGCCTCAGCCAATCCTGACACCGCTCCAATGGCGTCTCGCGACGATCCACGGCCACTTCGATGTCGATCCCAACGTCTCTCACTTTTGCCCAGGGCACGCGGAAGACTTCGGCCCTATCATCGGTGCCGGCCGCTCGGTACAGCCAAAGCACAAAGCGATGCGGCCAGCGGCCCAGACGGCGCGACAGAGTCAGGCTTCCCATTTCGATGAAAGCGACTCTGGGAGGGTCGCCGTCGGAAAGGCTCAGGACGACGCCGTCTGCCTTGCCGATACGATTTTGCTCCTGGTCGACCATTTGCTTGTCGAGGACGTCGCGGATCAAAAGCATATCATCCTCCAAAGATTTGCAGCGGAAGGGTTATGAGAGCGACGATGAACGACAGGCCGATAATGGCCAGCACGGCGGTATTGCTGATCCATCCATTCCGATGCTCTCCAACAAAGTTGCGATCGTTCATCAAAAACAGAAATGGAACGACGCCGAAGGGCAAGGCCAGCGCCGTGATCGCCATTGAAAAAATCGTCAGCTGGAGGGGGTCGACGCCGATCGCGATCGGCAGGACGGCGATGGCGATGAAGCCTGTGTAGACAAGCGCAAAGGCCGGATTGGTCCCGGGCTTGGCATCTTCCGACCAATTCCAGCCGAAACCCTGGGCAGCCAGATAGGCCTGGCCAAGGCTTGCTTCGAGCGCAGCACCGAAGCAGGTGATTCCGAGCGAAGCCGCGAAAAGGTAAAAGCCCCATTCGCCGAACGCCGGGGTCAATATCGGCGCAATCTGGTCATATCCCTGGATCTCTGTGATGCCGCGTGGCGGAAAGACGAGTGCCGCCACGATCAGGATTGCCGCTGCAATGACGGCGCCAAAGCTCATTCCCAACATTGCGATTACGCGATTGGCGCCGAAGAAGCTCTTATCCCATTTTTCCTCGATCGCGCCTGACGAGTAAAACAAGAACAGAAACGGAGCGATGACGGCTCCGAGAATGCTGACGGCAATGAAACCATAGTGCAGCGGCTCTTTGTGCGGCAGCGTTGGCACCAAGCCTTTTGCCACCTCCAGCCAAGGCGGGCCCATGACAAACACACCCACCACGAAGCACAGCGCCACCAAGCCCATGATGGCGACGCCATCTTCGATCATGCCGAACGTGCCCTTCCAGAGCAGGAGCCACACGATGAAGGCGACCGGCAAGGCCCACCACTGAAAACCGACGCCGCTGACGAATTGCAATGCCAGAGTTATGCCGCCGATCTCTGACGCAAGGACGAGCAGATTGACGATCGAAATGATCAACAAAGTGACCAGGAAGTAATTCGCTTCAAAGCGTTCCCTCAACCCATCCGCGACCGTGTGATGGCTGGCGATCGCAAATCGCCCCGCCATTTCAATCAGGAAGATGAGACAGATTGTGCCGATGACGATGGGCCAAAGCAGGCTGAATCCGTAGGCTGCGCCGGCCTGGCTCGAGGTTGCAATCTGACCGGTTTCGATAAAACCCCCGACGCTGGTGACGATCCCCAGCGAAATCTGAAGCAGCTTCTTCATCCGGCTGCACCAGAGGTCGCACGCTGCTCCGCCTCGTGGCGGCGGAGCTCGACGAGATGCTGTTGGCCCTGTTCAAAGCGGCCGTGATGGATCTCGTCGTGTGCTGCGGCGATCAATCCATTGAATCTGGCGGCAGCCGCTCGCGCTTGATCATATCTCGGTGTTTGCGGCAGCTGCGATGAAAGATCCGAAATTTCCTTTTGGCACCGCTCCACGGCAAGATCGGTGAAACCTGCTGGAACACGTGCGCCAAGGCGGGCATCGAGGATCATCTCGGCGCTGGCGCTCCACGAGAGGATTTCCTGCATTCGCTTCCGGGACTGCTCGTCTTCGTTCGAACAGGAAACGAGCGACAGCAGAAGAAGCGCACACAAGGCCGGTTTGGAGAAGGGCGGATTTCGTTCGACCGTTTGTCGTGAATGAATCGGAAAGCAATCCTGCCCCCAAATCTTGTCGACTGGCCGCGCTTGCGTACGAGGCGTAAAGGAGGTGCGCGGCGATGAACATTCGGTCAAGATGCGCTCCCTACGAAGAATGCGCTGTTATGACGACTCGCTCACCCCATCAACCGGTGACCGACCAACTTGTTCCATCCACCTGACGCCGCTTCGGAAATGGGCCGCGGGCGTGCCCCCATGTTCGAGGTCAGTGCCGCCCTTTCGTTGTCTTCGCCAGCATCTCGCTCAGCGTTGCCGCCGAGAGCATGGACTCGGCCAAAAGCTTCCTGAGCTTCTGGTTCTCTTCCTCCAGGGCTCTCACCCTCTTTGCATGCACACCGGCATTCCCGGACTGCAGGGATTGCCACCGATAGAAGGTCGGCTCGCTGATACCGTGCTTGAGGCAAACATCCGCCACCGTCACGCCGGCCTGGTGTTCCTTCAGGATGCCCGTAATCTGGTCGTCGTCATATTTTCGCTTGCCCATCACCGCTTCAGTCCTCACGAAATGCTCTGTTGAAACTGTCGAGAAGTGGCCTGACGGCATAGAAGGCCACGCTGCTTTCGCCCGTTTCGATCAGTGTCTGGGCGGGCATGCCGGCGACCAGTTCGACATCACTCATTTTCGCCAGCCGCTCGTCCGTTACGCGGATGGTCGCGGCAAAATAGGGTTGGCCGGTCTGCGTATCAATGA
The DNA here is from genome assembly GCF_001664385.1 of Rhizobium phaseoli. Lineage (NCBI taxonomy): Bacteria > Pseudomonadati > Pseudomonadota > Alphaproteobacteria > Hyphomicrobiales > Rhizobiaceae > Rhizobium > Rhizobium phaseoli. The sequence goes on from NZ_CP013532.1 coordinate 640,427, forward strand.
GACGGTCGGCCGATACATATTCGACCCGACCTTTGAGCAGCGGAACGCGGCGCTGATTGTAGGGCAGGAGATGCACCTGGGCCTCCAGCCCCGCACGGACGAGATTGATGTCCTCCGGTCTGACGTGGACAGACACGATCAGCCGATCGGAGCGTGGCAGAAGATCGACAAGCGGTTCGCCCGCGCCGATCACCCCACCCGATGTATGGACGCGCAGGTTCATGATCGTGCCATCCTCGGGAGCGCGGATATCGGTTCTCGAAAGCTGGTCGTCGATGGCACGCAGGCGCTCGCGCAGCTGCATGATCCGGCCTTCCGTATCGCGCATGCCCTGGGCGATTTCGCTCAGCCGGTCGCTCTCGAGTTTTGCCAGATCGGCCTGTGCCCCGCTGATCACCTGGTAAGCGCGAGAGATCTGCGCCGCGACTTCGCCCTGCTGGCCATCAAGATCTGCTTTTTCCCGCTGCAGGTTGAGAAGTCTGTTCTTTCTTTCCAGCCCCTTGGCGCTCAGGGCGGTAACCTGATCCAGTTCCTGGCTCGAGATTGCGGCTCGGTCGGCCAGCGCCGTCTTCTGCGCGCCAAGTCCGACGATTTCCTGCCGCACCTGTGCAATTCTCTCATTGGTGATCCGAATTTCCGCCTGCATGACTTGGCGACGGGCTTCGAAGATTTTCTGCTGTCCGGTCAGAATCGCGCTGGCGGAAGGATATCTGTCCATCGCGGCCCTGAGATCCTCGGGATAGGTGACCTGGTCTGCGCCCGCCTGCTCCGCGAGCAGGCGGGCGCGGTTTCCTTCGGCGTCCCAAAGCTGCCCGAGGATGCTGTCGCGCTCCGAGCGGGACTTTGTGTCGTCGAGTTCGATCACGATCTGCCCTGATATGACAGCATCGCCGTTTTTGACGAGGATCCGTCGCACGATGCCGCCTTCCAGATGCTGAATGGTCTTGCGGCTGGACTCCGGTTCGATGACGCCCGTTGCAACCGCCGCACTTTTCAGCGGCGCCAGAACCGACCAGATTCCCAAGCCGACGATGAACACCAGGATCAACAGGTTCCCCATCCAGACAACGCCCCTAAGCCCCGGCATGGGCGAAGGGGCGGCGGGGCCGCGCTGTTTCTGTTTGATCACCGGCGCATAGGCCGCCTCTTGCCTGGCTGTCGCTGTCGATCTTCGAGCGAAGCGCTGGTCCGTCCTTGGCGAATTTGAAAGTCTCGCCGGCGTGGCGTCCAGTGAAACAAGGGTCATGGCGGCGTCCCTCCCTATGTTCCTGCTCGAGACGGCGGTTGAAGATAGGTTTCATAAATCCGTTCGCTGTCGCCGAAGGCCACCACCGTGCCGTTACGCATGATGGCGATCTTGTTGGTGACGGGCAGGATTCCCATCCGGTGGGTTATGATAACGACGGTCATCCGCCGGGCTTTCATGCGCTCGATGGCCGCAAACAGCATCCGTTCGCCGTCATAATCGAGGCTCGAGTTCGGATCGTCGAGAACGATCAGAGACGGATTTCCATAGGCCGCCCGGGCCAGCCCCAGCTGTTGGCGCTGAGCTCTGAGGAGCAGGCTGCCGTTTTCACCGATGTCGGTCTCGTAGCCCTGGGGCAGCCGCATGATCGCGTCGTGCAATCCGACCAGCTTTGCGGCTTCGATCGCCTTGCCGGGATCTTCCCCGTCCAGCCGGCCGATCACATCCTTGATGGCGCCGCCGAAGAGCTCGATGTCCTGCGGCAGGTATCCGACGTGGCGAGTCCCGCCGCACAGGCGCAGAGCCGAAATATCGACCCCGCCGAGAAGGGCGCATCCGCTCGTTGCCGGCACCACGCCTGCCATGACACGACCGAGGGTCGATTTTCCCGATCCCGACGGACCGATCAGCGCTATGCAATCACCCGGCGCGAGGCGCAATGTGATGTCAGTCAATATCGGCCGATCGGCGAATGGCATGACATAGCTGACATTTTCGAGAACCAGCCCATTGGGCTCCGGAAACGGCACAATCCGGCCATCCTGTTCCGATGCGACTGTTATCAGCATCCTGTTCAAGCGATTGAAGGCATTCCTGGCAAAGGTAAAGGAGCGCCATGCACCGATTGCGCCCTCGATCGGGGCAAGCCCGCGCCCGAGCAGCAGGCTCGCAACGAAGATGATTCCGGGGCTGCCGCTGTTGGCGAGCACCAGCCAGGTCGCCGATCCCATCATCATGATCTGCGCGAGCGTGCGGATCGATTTGGAGAAGCCAAGAATGATCTCCGTGCGATGCATCGCGATGTCCTGCGCCCTTCTTGCCATTTCGGCATCGCGATAGACGATCATCGCCGCGCCATCCTGCATGCCCATTGCCCGGATCACCTCGATGTTCTTGAGGGCGGTCGCAAATCGGAAATAGCTCCTCGAAAGGGCGGCATTGGCATGGGCAAGCGGCTCGCGCGTCGCCAGTTCCGTCAGGGACGCAAACAGCAGAAGTGCAACTGCGCTCAACAGACCGATGGTCCCAAGCAGCGGATGAACAAGAAAGAGCAGGAGCAGGAATACCGGCGCCCAGGGAACGTCGAAAAACAGCGAGCTCGCCGGTGAATCGAGAAACTGGCGCAGCGCGGCCAGGTCCCTGTAGCACTCGGTGGCGGTTCCCGCGTCGACGCGGGCGGCATATTCGAACGATGCGGTCAGCACCATCGGCCGCAGCCTGTGATCCACCCAGCTGCCGACGCGCGAAAGCGCTGCCCGGCGCACGATATCCAGCATGGACCCGACCAGCACGGCGATGGCGATGATCAGCGTCAGCATCACGAGCGTATCGACGCTGCGGCTCGACAGGACCCTGTCATAGATCTGCAGGAGATAGATGGACGGCGCCAGAAGAAAGAGATTGTAGCCGCAGCTGTAGAGGAAGACCAGGCCGAAGGCTCCGGCACAAGCGCGCAGCGCAAGTACCAGATGTGTCTGCGGGCGCGCTGGTTTTATCAAAGTCGTTGTCATTATCAGATCTCGCTGCATTTGATACTGACACGAAGGAGGCTGCGGATTGGTTCAGTAGCGGCTGAGGGGCGCCGGCCGAAACCGGCGGCCCTCGGGACCTGCGTTCATGAGCCGAGATGGCTGAGGTCGATATCGCCAAAGGCGTTTATGAAGTGATCGAGAGAATTGTGCACCGTCGTCGTTTCGGGATCGGTGTGAACCAGAGCCGACGCTATGTCGCCGCCACGGGCCATGTTTCCGTTGCCGCCGTTGCCGCCGACGCCTGCGAGGATGTTGGCATGCTGATCGGCCATCAGCTGCGTGTGTTGCGTCGCGGTCGTCGCCGCAGCCACGGAAGCGGTGTCGCCGCCGATCTCGTTTCCTTGGTTGCCGTTGGAATGAGTATCTCCACCGGCCCCGCCGGCGCCGCTGTTCGAGATCTTCGCCAGGAAGCCGTTCTGGGCCTCGGTAAAGCCACCGGGTCCGCCATTGCCGGCATCCCAGTCCGCTTTCTGCCAGACGTGATCGCCATTGTGCAGATCGGTAGTTGCCCCGGAGACGGTTTGCACGGGGTCTACATAGGCAACCGGATTGTAGTTGATGTTTCCACCGTTGTGGCCATCACCGCCGTTGCCGGCATTCGCGTCGCCGGCATCCGGATTGTTGAGATGAATCGTGTCGGATATTTGTGGAATAGGCATTGATATCGCTCCTTCTACTTGGTTTCGTCCGCGTTCCTTTTACGGTGTCCCCTTACGGCGTTGATATTCAGTTCGCCGCCCCGGCCAATACAACCGCGGTCGAATCTTGCCACGATTTAAGCTGCAAACTATCTAGATATTCGGCGATGTTCTTATGGGCGTATACTTGGTGCGATGGTGCGATGTTTCGGATAAGCCCTGAGTGATCCGGCCCCGGGTGGCCTGCCACAGACAACGGCCGCCCAGGCCGGCCGGCTTTGTTCCGGCGCCCGGGCAGGCTGCGCTTGGCGCAGGAGTTCCCGTCCGGTGTTGAAAAGACTTCGTGTCCCGCCGCAGGATGCAGGGCTGCTGGTCCCAAAGGCGGGCTGGTGCTCTCCTGCGGGGATTGACGGCTGGCAGCGGCGATGACAGCCAAATGGCTACAGGACTAGCCGACTAGGCGTAGACGAATTGCAGGCTCCGCTTTTCCTCCGTTCAGAGGCACAATGGCTGAACAATTGAGGCCGCTCGGCGGACGCGGTTGGTCGTGGAACGGAGACGGTCATGACGGAAATTCGTCCCTTATCGGAAGACCTGCCCAGAGCGGGCGCCGATCAAAACCCCGCCTTCAATGTGGCTGCGGGGCATCTGGCACTGGTGCCGACCTGGCTTCCCTTGGATGTCGCTTCCGGTCCGAGCTCCAATTCAGCCGGCAGCGGCGGTGACGGGATAAGCGAAGGTGTGATCAGCAGCAATGCACTGGCCGTCTTCATGCCGTCCAACGCCGCCATTGCGGGGCCTCATTCGGCTGCCGAGGCCGTTCAGGGCAACGACGCCTTCATCAACCAGCATCCCACCGAAATGGCTGGAATAGGCGGGAATGGCGGAAGCGGCAATGTTGCCATCGGCGGCGGTGACGCCAATCATGCCGGCAGCGGCGGCACCGGTCTCTTCTATGGTGGGCTCGTCAGCACCGAGGTCGCGCTGTTTGCCCCCGTCAATACCGCCGTGGCTGCCGGTCCCGGCGCGGTGGCGCACTCCGAGCAATCGAACAACGCGCTGTTCCTGCAGGGCGCAACCCAGATCGGCGGCATAGGCGGCTCGGGCGGAGATCACAACGTCGCGAGCCATGGCCCGTTGTTGAGCCCGGGAACGTCGCTCACATTCACCGGCGATAATTATGCCGGCCACGGTGGCGATGGATATTTCGTCGGCAGCATGGTCGATGTCAGTATCGCCATCTTCTCGCCGATCAACATCGCCATCGGCGCTGCAGGCGGCTCGGCCGAAGCCCATCAGACAAACAATGTGATTTTCGATCAGGGCACTGTGCAGATCGCCGGCGTCGGCGGCAACGGCGGTGGCTTCAATCTGTCGTCCGACACGATTTTTACCGGCAACCATGTCGGCGGCGGTGGCGGGATCGGATCGGCGACCGGCAACATGGTCGACCTCAATTTCGGCTATTTCCATCCCATCAACATCGCCGTTCCCGCCGGCGGCACGGCGGACGCCCAGCAGATCGACCATGTCCTCTATGATCAACACGCGCTGCAGCTGGCCGGCATCGCGGGCCACGGCGGAGAGGGTAACCTCACGGACGCCCATTCGGCTCTCGTCGACGACATACTGAGCTTCATGCACAGCTGATCTATCGGTAAGCTCCCAATTACACTGCCGGTCGTTTTTCCGGTGCCGGCATGACGCCGCGCTTACCGAGATGGCGAACATCCCGCTATGCCTCATCCTGCACCGTCGCCGATTTCGGCCGCGAGACCGCGAGATCTGCGCGGCATCTGGCGGCGCCGGCGCCGTGGGAGCCTGAGCGAACACGACCCAAACTGGTATTAAATGCACCGATAGGAGCGACACATTCGGTAATCATAACGGGTATGGCACCGATCTCGGGCTTTTGTTGCCTTTCGCGTTTGTCGTTTTGCTGTCGGGTCCGTGGCTGATTTGAATTGCGATATGGAAACAAAGCCGCGCCTGTCGGCAGCGCGTTCTATCCACCAGCGCCCTGCCAAATGGAGCTGTCGCAAATCTGTTGCCTTTTCAGAACCTTGAACGCTTTTTGACCCCGCTTGCCGTACGTGAATTGCGCGAAGGCCGGAAGCCCGCGACGGCAAGTTCAGCCAGCATATCGGCATGAAACGTGCTCTTGCCGGCACGATTACCTCTCGAAAAAATCTTATAGACTATAAGAATTATCGGGAGGGAACGGACTATTGGTATCGTTAATACACTCGCTTTTTATCATGACATGTAGTGAGAACGGGATTAATATCACTAGCTGTTGGGTTGCAAATATTCCGGGGAGCCCGCAATGTCCGCCAGTTCTGGACCCAGGCGCCGGGTGGGGCGCAATACACTAACCGTGATTGTCATTGGGAATTCTACCTTAGCGCGCACCACCGTGGTGAAACTTCTGGAGCGGGAACTCGCCGGGTGGAACTTTATCGATCTGGTCTCGACCGAGAGTCTCGATCGGGCACTTGGCGCCGAGGTGCGTTTGATTGCACTGGATCTGGCCGGCAGAGCGGTCGAGAGCGCCAGCCTGCGTGATGATCTGGCGGCGATTGCTGCACGTTTTCCCGATGCTCCTATCACGTTGCTCTCAGGGACCGACGACGCCATCATCGCCCGCCAGGCGCTGAAGATGGGCATCCGCGGCTTTTTCTCGACTTCGCTTGCCGTTGACATCGCCCTTGCCGGCCTTCGTCTCGTTCTGGCCGGAGGAACATTTTTCCCGCAGCTGCTGGGAGCGGTTACCAACCGCTCGAACGAGCCTAGTCCGGCCAGAAACGAGGCCGAACGAAGATTGGATGACAGGACGCAATATCTCGCGATTGCCGATTTCACGCCCCGGGAAGCGGATATCCTCGCAGAGTTGCAAAGCGGCTGTTCAAACAAGGTGATTGCAGGAAAGCTGAATTTGTCGGGGCATACGGTGAAGATGCATTTGCAGCATATCATGCGCAAGCTGCAGGCGCAGAACCGGACCGAAGTGGTTGCCCGCCTGATTCAAAGAGCCGCCGGCGGGCACGACGCTTCGCCGACCTAATTTTACTGCGTCGTAAAACACTTGCATTGACATGCGTTAGTTTGCCTGGCCGCCTGAACAAATCTTCAGGCGTTCGATCAGCCAGCGGCCAGCGGGTCCCGGCGGAGCGTCCGAGCGGTAGGCTGCCGACATCGGCAGCCTCAGCCCGCCAGCCGAAATATCCTCGACCGCCAGTTCGACCAGCCGTCCGGCCGCAATATCCGCCCTGACCGCGTGCTCGGGCATGCCGCCCCAACCCAGTCCATTGAGCAGGAACGTGTGCTTGGCGAAGAGGTCCGCTAGTCGCCATGTCTGAGGCGACATCACGCCGAACTCACGCCCTCTCGACAGTTCGGTTCGATCGGTCAGCACCAGTTGCACATGTTTTGCCAGTTCGGCTCTGGAGATCGTTCCTCCGATCGCCGCCAGCGGATGATCCGCCGCAGCAACGACCAGGAACGTCACGCCGGCAAGAGGTTCGGTGAGAATGCCGGCCGGCATGGCGGGCAAGGATCCGACGATGCCGAAACCGGCCCGTTGATCGAGAATGGGTTGAACGGTGCCGCCGAGCGCCTCCACGAACAGCCGCAACGGCACTTCGGGAAATTGCTGCCGGAAATCCTTGGCGGCCTCCGCAATGATATGAATGGGGAAAAACACGTCGATGGCGACCGAAAGCTCCGGCTCAAGGCCCGCGGCCATTCCTATCGCCTGCGATTTGAAGGAATCGACCTTTGCGACGACCTCGCGGGCGGTCGAAAGCAGCCTGCTGCCAGCTGCCGTCAGCCGCGGATAGCGGCCGCTGCGGTCAAAGAGGGTGACACCGAGCTGAATCTCCAGGCTGCGAACCAGCTCGCTGACCGCCGACTGGGCGCGTCCGAGCCTGCGCGCGGCTGCGGAAAAGCTGCCTTCGTCCGCAGCGCAGATGAATGTCCTGAGCTGATCGAGCGATAGACCGTCCAACAAGGTAAACCTCCACTAATATCGAAACGTCCGCCTATGCCACGGGAATATAGTGAAATATCGGATCATCCGATAGATTGGATCAGAAAATAACGGCTTTTCGGATAGCTTGGATCATGGCATCGAAGCGCCACTTGAGTTCGCTCCACGAAACCACAGAGCGGGCGGGCAACATAGGAAAGGTGCCAAATGCATTCGACATCGGCGTCATTGGCAGATCGGAACAAAACCGCAAAGATCATCTCCTGGAGCCTGCGCGGTCTCGCCGCGGCGGCCTTTCTCGCCGCCGGCAGCGCCAAGCTCGCGCGTGTCCCGATGATGGTCGCAATCTTCGACCAGATCGGCGCCGGCCAGTGGTTCCGCATCCTGACAGGGGCTGTGGAGATCACCGGCGCGATCGCCCTGCTGATTCCGGCGACGGCAGCCTTCGGTGCGTTGCTGCTTACGGTCACAATGGTCTTCGCGATTTTGACCCATCTCTTCGTCATCGGCGGCAGTCCGGTGCCGGCGATCATTCTGCTTCTGATCACCGGCAGCATAGCCTGGCTGCACCGCCGCGCCTTCGCAGCCATCCTTGACGCGATCCGCTGATCCCGGCGCCAACTGCTCCGGCGCCGCCATCGATACCGCTTTTCGAGGTTCCAATGTTTCGCTTGTCCATCGTCCTGCTTGTGTCCCTTTCCGCCGCCGGATGCCACACGACACAATTCGGCCAGTCACTCGGCTGGCCCGAACCGCAGCGCACCGGCAGTGCCTATTGAATCCGGACACGGATATCCGAACAACCTGACCTGGAAGGACTGAGCCATGGAAATCGGTATCGACAGTTTTGCGATGCTTGCGACCGACCCGAAAACGGGGCAGCCGCAGTCGGCGGCCGACCGCATGGAAAGGGTGCTCGCCGAGGTGGAACTGGCCGATGCCGTCGGCCTCGATGTCTTCGGCATGGGTGAGCATCACCGTGAGAACGCGCTCGATTCGGCTCCTGCAGTGATCCTGGCGGCGGCTGCGCGGACCAGGAGGATCAGGCTGACAAGCGCTGTTGCCGTCATCAGTGCGGCCGATCCGGTGCGCGTGTTCCAGGAGTTTGCCACCCTCGATCTCATCTCCCGCGGGCGGGCCGAACTGGTGGTCGGCCGCGGCTCCTTCATCGATGCCTATCCGCTCTTTGGCTACGACCTCAGGGACTATGACGCATTGTTCGTCGAAAAGCTCGATCTCCTGCTCAAGCTCAACGAGGCGCCGCATATCAAATGGCAGGGCCGCTTCCGCCCGCCGCTGAATGGCGAAGGCGTTTATCCGCGTCCGCATCAGGACCGGCTGCCCGTCTGGCTCGGCGTCGGCGGAACGCCCGAATCCTTCGCCCGCGCCGGCACACTCGGCCTGCCGCTGATGGTCGCCATCATCGGCGGCCATTTCGAACGTTTCCGGCCTCTCGTCGATCTCTATCGACACGCCTGGGCGGCAGCTGGCCATCCGCCGGCAGAAGAGAGGATCGGCATGCACGCGATGGGCTTCGTCGGCGATACGAATGAAGCCGCGAAGGACGCCTTCTTTCCGGGCTGGCAGCAGATGATGTCTCAGGCCGGCCGGGAACGGGGCTGGCTGCCGCCATCGCGCGCCCAGTTCGAGGCGATGTGCGGCCCTGGCGGCGCATTTCTGATCGGCAGCCCGCAGACTGTCGTCGCCAAGACACTGGAAGCGAGCGCGGCATTGGGGGGCGTTTCCCGGGTGACGTTCCAAATGAGCACCGCCGCGCTCGAAACCGAAGCCATGCGCCGCTCGATCGAACTGCTCGGCACCGAAGTCGCGCCGTCGGTGCGGCGCGCCTTTCTATAAGCGGCTGGCGCGGAACAATCACGATCCCGTCTGGTTTAAGTAGATCCGTATTCCTCGCGGAGGCGACGATGTGGGCAGTTCTGATCGGTGCCGCTCTGATAATCGGCGGCCTTCTTTTTCTTCTACGGCCGACGCTTCGTCGAAGACCGAGTGATCCACACCTGATGCCGGAAACCGGCGCGACGTTGGAACCGCGGCGCCAGGGCCTGAGGTTCCTCGGCTTATCGCGGAATTGGCCGGCGCTGGCGATCATCGCGGTCGGTGCGCTGCTTCTGGTTTTCGGCAGTTATCTGTGACGGGCGACGAGGCTTGGCCGCGCCGCGCGCTCCATTCCATTCAATCAAGAACCGAATTCACGCCGACGGCTTGAGAAGACCTGAAGCCAGAGCGGCGAAGGCTTCGACAGCTTTCGGCAGCACTTCCCTCGGTGCGTCGCTGGCGGCGATCCAGAGCGCGGCATTGAGCGCAGCGCCGCTCAGCAGCCGGGCGGCTGCTTCCGCATCGACCGGCTTGAGCACTCCTTGTGCGATCAGGCGCTCAACTGCCTGTCTGGTCGCCTGAAGACAGTTGCTCTGGCTCGGCCATTGGGACGGATCGCCCAACACTGCGGGTCCGTCGAGCAGCACGATGCGCTGGACCTCCGGGTCGAGCGCCATCTCGATATAGGCTGCACCTTCGGCAAGCAGGCCCTGCCAACCATCACCCGCACGGGCGCCGATCTCCTGGGCGCGCAAGGCCATTTCGGTGTCGATCTGGTCGACAACCGCGGCCAGCAGCCCGCGTTTGTCTCCGAAGTTGTGGTAAAGGGCGCCCCGCGTGAGGCCCACGTCGGCCGTCAGATCGTCCATCGAGGCGGCCGCATATCCTTTCTCGGCAAAGGCCTTTCGCGCGGCGGCGATCAGCTTCCGGCGATTTTCCTCCATTGTCTCGACACGGCGGTTGACCATCTCAACTCCAATTTCACATACACGACGTATATCAATTTGACATACGCCGCGTATACGGTTATTCAGATACGAACCGTATATCAGATGAGGCGGCAAGATGGGAAGCTCCTGTTGTATCGCGGCCTCAGCGGTGTCCAGTCAACAAACCGAAACGAGTTCGACAATGACCCAACGCGAAGCAATCTTTCCCGCAAACCGGCATGCTCTTTACGAGGAACACGGCTATTCCGCTGCCATCCGATCCGGTGACCTTCTCTTCGTCTCCGGCCAGGTCGGCAGCCGTTCCGACGGTACACCGGAGCCCGACTTCGAACGCCAGGTCGGGCTGGCGTTCGAAAACCTCAAGGCGACGTTGGAGGCCGCAGGCTGCACCTTTGAGGATCTGGTTGATCTGACGACGTTCCACACCGACCCCGAAAACCAGTTCGAAACCATCATGGCTGCCAAGCAGAAGATTTTCAGCAAGGCGCCTTATCCGAACTGGACTGCGGTCGGCGTCAACTGGCTCGCAGGCTTCGATTTCGAGATCAAGGTGATCGCCCGCATCCCTTCGAATGCATGATCCGCGATAATCCTGCGGCAGCCGGGCCGCTCGGTCTGCGTCGTAGACTGTGACGATGGACGCGTGAGATCCCACCTACCGAGCGAAAAGTTCGGGGATCATCCGGCGAGCGCGATCGCGTAGACCATTCGCGTCCTGCTCGCTGATAAAGCGGTAAGGCCAACGCAGTCTGGTGGTCACAGGACCCCAGTCGCCGATCGCCGCCAGCAATTTGTCGAGCGCGGCATTTGAATAGCCGTGCTCACGTCGAAACGGGACGATGTCACTGTCCATGAAGGCGCAGATGCGGCTTTCGATCTCCAGCGCGGCGTCGATGTCGGTGTGCATCAGCGCTGTCCAGGCTTGGGCGCCGCGGGGACTGAGACAGGCGACATTGGAAAACGCGCCGGCAGCAACGCCCCGTTTGATGCCGGTGGCGAGATGGTGGCCGGGAATGAACAGAGCAAATTCGCCGAGATAGACGCGTGCCTGAGCATACCAGGCGTCGTCGCCATCGGCGATCTTCATCCCGACCACCGACGGGCAGGGGCCGCACACGTCACTGAGCTCGGCTGGCCTCAGAACACGTTTGGCATGCGGGGGATTGTAAAGGATCAGCGGGATGCCGTCGGCGGCCTCCGACGCCCGTTGCAGGAAATCGATGGCTTCGAGATTGGTGAGCGGCCACCAGTCGGGCAGGATCACCTGGATTGCCAATGGCTTATGGGCAGTGGCGCGGCGCAGGCGATCGAGCATGATGATCGGATCGGGCTGGCAGGCGCCGATGATGAAGGCCATTCCGGCCGCCCGGCAGCGCGACGCCAACATTTCCTGAATTCGCTCGTATTCCGTTTCGGTCTGGTTATGAAATTCACCCGCCGTGCCATTCGAATAGATGCCGTCGACCTGGGCGGCGATCAGAATGTCGATTTCCTCGCCGAGCTTTTCAAAATCGATGCTGTTGTCCTCGGCGATCGGCAAGAGCAGGCTTGCCCAGTTGCCGGCGATCGGATGGCGGCGGCTTGTCATCGTCATCTCACCTCCTTCAGCCGAGGTCATCGCGGATGCACGCCTTGAAATGCCCCGGCGTCATTTCACGCAGCTCCGGCACGGTCTCGCCGCAGGCCGCTAGCGCCTTCGGACAGCGCGTGCGAAAGACGCAACCGCTCGGCGGATCGGCGGGGCTTGGAATATCGCCCTTGAGGATCTGACGGTTGCGCGGCGCCTCGGGATCGGGCGAGGGGATCGCCGAGAGCAGCGCTCGCGTGTAGGGATGCAGCGGCCTGGCATAAAGCACAGCACTTGGCGCGATTTCCATGATCCGGCCGAGATAGAGGACGATCACCCGGTCGCAGATATATTCGACCACGGCGAGATCGTGACTGATGAACAGCATGGTCAGGCCAAGGCGCTGCTGCAGGTCACGCAGAAGATTGATCACCTGCGCCTGGATCGAGACATCGAGTGCGGAGACCGGCTCGTCGGCGACGATGAATTCCGGCGCGAGCGTCAGCGCCCGGGCGATGCCGATCCGCTGCCGCTGGCCGCCCGAGAACTCGTGGGCGTAACGATTGACGGCGTCCGTGGGAAGATCGACCTGTTCGAGCGCCGCGCGGGCGCGTTCCAGTCTCTCTTTTGCCGTGCCGAGGCCCTGGATCTTCAGCCCCTCGGTCAGAATTTCGCCGATCGTCATGCGCGGTGAAAGGCTCGCGAACGGGTCCTGAAAAATATATTGCATCCGGGGCCGCAGGCGCCGCATTGCCGATGAGGACAGGCCGGTGAGTTCGGTGCCGTCGAAGCGGACGCTGCCGGCGGAGGGTTCGATGAGGCGCAGCACCGACCGCCCGATCGTCGTCTTGCCGCTGCCGGATTCGCCGACCAGCCCGACCACCTCGCCTTTGCCGATATCAAAGGAAATGCCCCGCAGAATGGTCAGCCTAGCGCCGCGGGACGTATAATCCTTTCCAAGGTCGCGGACGGAGAGAAGGGGCTCGCTCATTTAGATCTCCTGCCAGCGGATACAGCGGCTCTTGTGGCGCGGATTGACATCTGCGAGCGGCGGCACGGCCGCGCGGCAGGCGTCGACGGCAAATCGGCAGCGCGGCTGGAAAGCGCAGCCGGCCGGCATGTTCATCAGGCTCGGCACGACGCCCGGAATGGCCACCAGCCTTTCCCCCGCCTGCTTCATCCGGCTGGCGTCACCGAGTTTCGGCATCGAGGCGAGGAGGCCGATCGTATAGGGGTGCCGCGGATTGCGGAAAACCTCAGCCACCGGCCCGGTCTCGACGATCCGCCCGGCATACATGACAGCCACCCGATGCGCGATTTCGGCGACGACGCCGAGATTATGGGTGACGAAGAGCATGGCCATGCCGCGCTCGCGCTGCAGAGCCTGCAAGAGGGCGAGGATCTGCGCCTGGATGGTGACATCGAGCGCCGTCGTCGGCTCGTCGGCGATCAAGAGCGTCGGGTCGCAGGCGAGCGCCATGGCGATCGTGGCGCGCTGGCGCATGCCGCCGGATAATTCGTGCGGATATTGACCGGCACGGCGCCTGGCGTCGGGAATGCCGACACCGTCGAGAAGCGCGACGGCCGCATCCATGGCGGCTTTCCGGTTCGCCCCGCGATGAATGCGGATCGGCTCCGAGATCTGATCGCCGATGGTGTAGACCGGGTTGAGGCTCGACATCGGTTCCTGGAAGACCATGCCGATATCGTTGCCGCGAACAGCGCGCATGTCCTTTTCGGCGAGGTCGATGAGATTGCTGACGGTGCCATTCTTGCGCTTCAGATCAATGCGACCGGCGGCGATCGCACCGATATTGCGGGTCAGGAGCCGCATGACCGAAAGGCCGGTGACCGATTTGCCCGAGCCGGACTCGCCGACGAGCGCCAGCGTCTCGCCCGCCGCCACGCTGAGATCGATGCCGTCGACCGCCGTCACCGCGCCCGAGCGGATGCGGAAGACGGTCCGCAACCCCTTGATGTCGAGAATGGTGTCGGCGGTCTGTAGCATGGTGTCCATCAGGAAAGCAGGCCGGTGGCGCGCAGGATCTCGTCGATCCTTGCAGTCTCGGCCTCGTTGAGGGCCGCGCGCGGGCGCGGCATCAGCGCCGTATCGATGATGCCGAGGCTCTTCATCGCCGCCTTGAAGGCGCCGATACCGGCGGCACCGCCGCTGACACGTCCCGAGCCGACCCAGACGATTTCGAAGAGCCGGCAGAGCCGCTCCTGCTCCTTGCGGGCCGCGACCCAGTCGCCGCGCTGGGCGGCATTCCAGAGCCTGACGTAGCCATGCGGATCGACATTGGCGATGCCGGGCACCACGCCATGGGCGCCCATCTGAAGCGCCGTGTCGACGACGATCTCGGAACCGGTCATCAGGAAGACATCCTTGTTGTCGGCAAGATCGAGCAGCACGTAACGGAAATTGCCGTCGTCGCCGCTCGAATCCTTGATGCCGATGATGGTTCCCTCCTTCGCCAGCGTCACGCTGGTCTGGCGCTGCAGTTTCACATGCACGCAAACGGGAATGTCATAAGCGATCAGCGGCACGTCGACGGCATCGCGGATATAGCGGAAGTGATCGATTGTCTCGGCCTGGCTGGTGACCGTGTAGAACGGCGCCGTCACGACAACCGCGTCGGCGCCGGCCGATTTGGCGATCCGGGCATGGTTGATGACCCGGTCGGTGGTGGGATCGATGACCCCGACGATCAGCGGCACCCGGCCGTTGATGACCTTGGCCGAATGCTCGATGATCTCCCGCCGGGTCCTTTCATCGTGGAAGATCACCTCGCTGGTCGAGCCGAGCACGAACAGGCCATGGCAGCCGGCCTCGATCAGGTTTTCGAGCACCCGCGTGTAGGACGGGTAGTCCACGGTGTAATCTTTGTTCAGAGGGGTTATGACGGGAGGAACGACACCCTTGAATTTGCTCATTTTCGCTTTCTTTCGATCGTCAGTTTAATTCGGCGCGAGGGTCGAAGGCATCGCGAAGACCATCGCCAATGAAGTTGATTGCCAGGACGGCTAGCACCAGAAAGCCGCCGGGAAACAGCCACTGCCAGGGATATTGTTCGAGCACGGCGGTGGAGCGGGCGGCATTCAGCATGTTGCCCCAGCTTGCCGCCGGCGGCGCAATGCCGAGCCCGAGAAAAGAAAGGCCGGCCTCGAGCAGGATGGCATTGGCGATCTGCAGCGTCGCGAAGACGACCAGGATGTCGATCGAGTTCGGCAGGCCGTGGCGGAAGAGCAGGTGCGGCAGACCCGCCCCCATGCCTCTTGCCGCCATCACGAAGTCACGCTCGCGCAGTTCCAGCAGCCGCGCGCGCACCATGCGCGCCAGCAGCGGCCAGGAAAGTAGCGAAATGACGAAGACCGTCGGCCAGATGCCGGTGCCGGCGATCGAGGCGAGCACCAACAGGAAGATGACCGGCGGCAGCGTCATGACAAGATCGACAAAACGCATGGTGACCGCATCCGCAAAGCGGCCGGCAAGCGCCGAGACCGCCCCGACCAGGAAGCCGATGAGGGCGGAAATGACGGTCGAGGTGAGGGCCACCAAAAGCGAGATCCGGCCGCCGTCCATCACCCGGGCAAAGATGTCGCGGCCGACGCCGTCGGTGCCGAACCAGTGCCCCGATCCCGGCCGCGCATTCATCGCCAGCAGATCGATGTCGTTGGGTTTGAAGCTCCACCACAGCGGATAGGAAAGGATTGCCGCGATCACCAGCGCGATCATGCACAGGCCGGCAAAGGCCGCCCGGTTGAGCAGGAAGCGATGCAGGGAGCGCGCGATCGGGCCCGGACTGCGGGCGGGGCTTCGTGCCAGCATCACTCAGCCTACCTTGATGCGCGGATCGACCACCGCATAGGTGAGGTCGGTCAGGAGGTTGACGGCGATGACGCAGGCGCCGATCACCAGCGTCGAACCCATGATGACAGGATAGTCGCGGCCTTCCACCGCATCGACCATCAGCAGGCCCATGCCGGGCCAGTTGAAGACGCTTTCGATGAAGATCGCGCCGCCGATCGCAAGGCCGATGGTCGAGCCGATCAGCGTGATGACGGGCAGCAGCGCATTGCGCAGGGCATGCTTGGTGATGACCCAGAATTCGAAGACGCCCTTGGCGCGCGCCGTGCGCACATAGTCCTGGTTCAACACCTCGAGCATGGACGCGCGCATATAGCGCATGATCAGCGACGTCTGCGCCACGGCCAGCAGGGTCGCCGGCAGGATGAGGTGGTGTAGGAGGTCGGAGAGGGAAAACTCCCGGCCGGGCGTCAGCATGCCGCCGGAGGGCATCCAGCGGAAATAGACCGAAAACAGATAGAGGCCGACCAGCGCGCTTAAGAAGGGCGGGCTGGAAATGCCGGTGACCGCCAAGACTGACAAGGACAGGTCGGCGAGGGAGTTGCGGCGAACCGCGCTGACGATGCCGGTCGCGATGCCGGCGATGATCGCGATCGCGATCGCCGATCCCATCAGCAGAACCGTCGGGCCGACCCGCGACAGCACGAGGCCGAGCACTGGCTGATCGGGCCGCTTGATCGAATAGCCGAGATTTCCCGTCAGCGCCTGCTGCAGCCAGGCGACATATTGCACCGGCAGCGGCCGGTCGAGGCCGAGTGTGACGCGCAGTTCCGCAAGATCCGATGCTGACATCGGCACATTGGGGTCGATATAGGCGTCGATCGGATCGCCGGGGGTAAGGCGCAGCATGATGAAGATCAGGATGCTCAAGGCAAAGAGCATGCCCACTCCGATCAGCAGCCGCCGGAGACTGTATCTCAGCATGAAAATCCGTTCCTGTGCGGCGGCGGACAGGTTCGCCGATCTGGCCGCCCTTGGCTTTCTCAGGATGCGTGGCGCCCTATTCGGAGACCGCCCATTTTTCCGGATGCGCCTGGTAAGGGCCGCCGCCGGGGGCGGGCGTCCAGATGAAGTCCTTGAGCTTGGTGGAGGCGACGCCATACCGTTTCGCCACCCAAAGCGGACCCCAGGGCAATTCCTTGTTCATCACCGTGCAGACCTCCTGGTAGCGGCCGTCGCGCTTGGCGGCATCCGTCTCGCTCAGCGCCGCGTCGAGCGCGGCGGTCAGCATCGGCATGCGCACGCGGGCGACGTTCGGGCCGGCCGGCGGGATCTGCTTCTCGTTGAGGCCGACATTGATGCTGCCCGGATCCGGGCCGTTCTGCAGGCCGGCATAAACCATCTGAAACTGCGCGATGTCTGGCGTCGGGTTGAGCACGATGCTGTTATAGGTCGGCGTGTCGACGGCGCGGGGCGTGACGTTGATGCCGACCTGAGCCAGCATTGCCTGAACCGCGGCCATGACATTGGCGGCAAGCGGCGTCGAGTAATAGGTTAGAAGAGTTATCGGCTTGTCGCCGTTGATCTGATCCCAGCCCGCTTCCTTCAGCAACTGCCTGGCCTTTTCCGGATCGTAGGAATAGGTCTCGATGCCCGCCGGCACCACCCGGTCGGCGATATAGGCGCAGTTTGCCGGTTTGGCGGCACCGCCGTAAAGGCTCTGGATGATCGCGTCGCGATTGATCGCATACATCACCGCCTGGCGGACCCGGATATCCTTCCAGATCGGCGAGTCGTGGTTGAAGCCGAGATAGTTGACGACGAAGGAGTTGCCCTCGATGACGCGGAAATCCTTATTGTCGTTGAAGGCCTTCAGATCGTTGGAATCGACATAGGTAAATTGGATTTCGCCGGCGCGCAGTGCGGCGATCGCCGCAGCCGGATTGGCGAAATAGCGGTTGATGATCTTTTCCAAGGCCGGTTTGCCGCCGCGGTAGTCGGTGTTGGCGGCAAGTTCTACATATTGATCGGTGACATATTTGCTGAACTTGAACGGCCCGGTGCCGATCGGTGCGGTCGACCACCAGCTGTTCTTGGCGAGCTGGTCTGCGGGGATCTGCGAAAGCGCGTGCTCCGGCAGCATCATCACCTTCGTCAGAGTATCCATCAGGCTGGCCGACGGCGCCGACAGTTTGATGATCAGCGTCTTGTCGTCCTTGGCCTCGGCCGAGGAAACGGCGTTCAGGCGCGCCGCGAGAACTGAGCCGGTTTTGGCGTTCTTGGCAAGCTCGAGGGTGAACTTCGCGTCCTTTGCGGTGAAGGGCTTGCCGTCATGCCATTTCGCGTCGGCAAGCTTGAACGTGTAGGTCGTCTGGTCGGGGCTGACCTCATAGGACGAGGCGAGCTGGCCGACGACCTTTTCGAGCTTCTCGTCATAGGTCACCAGCGGTTCGAAGTAGACGCTGAGCCAGGTGAAGCCGCCCGTCGCGGCGAGCGGGTTGAAATTGCCCTGGAAACCGCCGGGTCCGACATCGAAGCCGCCCGAGAGCGTCGCTGCCCGCGCCGGGGCTGTGAATGCCGGAATGGCGGTTGTCGCCATCATCGCAGCAAGCGCGATGGCGGATGATAATCTCAACAGTCCTTTCATTGTGCTCCTCCCACATTGGCACTTTTCTTATTGGCGGCGATCACCCGGGAAATGCCGTGGTAGTGGCGGTCCAGGCGCTTCTGCGCTTCCGCGACGTCTCTTGCCTCGACGGCATCGACGATCGCCGCGTGATCCCTCCAGGTCGCGACGGGATCGACATTGTCGAGGTTGACGAAATCGGACGCCTTGTAGAAGGCGAGCCAGAACACATCGATCAGCCGGGCAAGGGTCTCGTTGTTCTGGCAGCGGAACAGCAGGGTATGAAAAAGCTGGTCTTCGTCAGCGAAGGATTGACCACGCTCGGCATGGACCCGCATGCGGTCCACGGTGGCGCGCAGCTCGGCGATATCGTCGCCGCCGATCATCTCGACCGTCTTGCCGATCAGGCCGACCTCCAGGGTCCGGCGGATTTCGATCACTTCCTCGATCTGGCGCAGGGCGCCGCCAAGGCCATAGGCGAGATTGTCGAGCAGCGGTTCGAATGAGAAAGCCTTGACGAAGATGCCGATGCCGCGACGCGATTCCAGCACCCCCACGGATTCCAATGCCTTGATGCCTTCGCGCAGAGAATTGCGGCTGACGCCGAGCTGGTTCGCCAGGTCGGATTCGGCCGGAAGCGGCGTGCCGGGCTTCAATCCATTGTCGCTGATATAGGCGCGCAGGCTTTCCTGCACGGAGACGTGGAGAAGAGGCGCGCGGGCGAGGGGCTTCATGGATTTCAGCGACATGCCATTCCCATTGGTCTGCAATGATGAAGATGCCTAAGACATATCCACTTGTAGGATATCCGTCAAATGGATTTGTTTCTGGTGCGGGAGATCGGCGCCTGGCTGACGTTGTGGCAGAGAAAGGGGATGCGTTTCGGCCAAGGCCCAGCCCGTGCTTCGGTCTGGACCGAGCGAGCGGAATCTATGATGGGCGAAAGCCGGAGAAGCGCCCGGCGAGAGGTCTGGTCAATCGGGTTGCGGAGAGGAGGTCGTTTCCCCTTCCGCAAGCTCGCAGTCGAGCAGAATGGGATGGCCGACGCCGGGCGTCGGTTGCTTGTTCAAGAGAACTGCGACGGCCGCTGCGGCAATCCTCTGAATCGGCTGCTTGACAGTGGTCAGCCGCGGCGTCGTCATGCTCGACAGCGGAATGCCGTCGAAGCCGACGATGGAAAGGGCTGCGGGGATCGGGATTCCCAGATCATGGGCCGCTCTCATGCAGCCGATCGCCTGCTGGTCCGAGCTTGCAAAGATGGCGGTCGGGCGTTCGCTGCGCGCGCGCGCCAGCAGATAGTTTCCGGCTGATCGGCCGCTTTCATAATCGAAAGCCGCCTCGGCGATCAGTTGCGAGGCCTGAATTTGCCCGTCGTCGTCGGATTGGCCCATCGCATCAAGGTAGCCCTTGAGGCGATCATTGGCCGGCACGGAATGCCTGGGGCCTGAAATGAAACCGATGCGGCGATGGCCGAGCTTAAGAAGATGTTCGACCCCGAGGCGCACGCCGCTGCGGTGATCGGAGGCGATGCCGGAATATCCCGGCATCAGGCGGTCGACGACGACGATCGGCAGAGCCTTCGGCAGCTTGAGCGTATGGAAATCATTGCTGGGAACGAGAATGATGCCGTCCACC
The DNA here is from genome assembly GCF_001664385.1 of Rhizobium phaseoli. Taxonomy (NCBI): domain Bacteria; kingdom Pseudomonadati; phylum Pseudomonadota; class Alphaproteobacteria; order Hyphomicrobiales; family Rhizobiaceae; genus Rhizobium; species Rhizobium phaseoli. Next base: position 660,472 of record NZ_CP013532.1, read on the forward strand.
TTCCGGCTTGTCAGCTGTCCGATGCGGTCGGCCTCCTTGGCCGCATCGTCAAACGACGTCATGACGATGATGTTGTAGCCATGACTTGCCGCCGCCTGTTCGGCGGACTGCACGAGTTCGGAGAAGAACGGATTGGTCAGATCCGGAATGACGATGCCGATCAGGCGGCTGACCTTGCTGCGCATGCTTCGCGCCGACGGGTCGGGCATGTAGCCGAGCTCGTCGATGATGCGTCTGACGCGTGCCCTCAGCTCATCCGTCACCGAAGGGTGGTCGTTCAAGACCCGTGAGACAGTCCCGGTGGAAACGCCGGCAAGCTTGGCAACGTCTCGAATTCCGACCTTTGGCATAATGGAAGAACATGTCCCTTCATCTTCACTTCGGGACCCCCGAGGGCACCCGATCGAGCCTTCAGCTAATGGTCTCCATCGCCTTCGTCAAACGTGATGACATCTCCCATAGCATGGGGATGGGCCGCATTCAATGGAAACGGTTCATCGTCGCCACTTGCCGAGAGCAGGGATTAATCCCATTTTCCCCACTTACCCCCGCTTTCCAGCGCCTTGACAATCCATCGACGCATTGTTACCCAAGTGTCGTTGGAAACGGTTCATCTGCGAAGGCACTCAGGTGAGGATAGGCCCGGAACCGTTCGGAGGAGAGAAATGTCCCATTCTACAAAGCGTGATTCCGTCCTGATGAATGCGCCGCGCCGTGCGGCATTGAAGCTCGGACTTGCCGGCACCCTGGTGCTCGCCCTGTCCTGCGGCGTGTCGCCCGCTTTTGCGGCCGGCAAGCCCAAGGTCGGCCTGATCATGAAGTCTCTGTCCAATGAGTTCTTCAAGCAAATGAAAGCCGGCGCCGATAAATATGCGGCTGAGAACAAGGACAAGTTCGATTTCAAGGCCGTCGGCATGAAGGACGAGCGCGATTTCGCCGCCCAGGTCGATGCCGTCGAAAACTTCGTAACGCAGAAATACGACATCATCGTCGTTGCCCCGGCCGATTCCAAGGCGATGGCAACGCCGCTGGCCAAGGCCGTGAAGGCCGGCGTCAAGGTCATCAACATCGACGTGCCGCTCGACGCCGATGCCAAGAAGGCAGCCGGTATCGATCTGGCCTTCTTCGGCCCGGACAATCAGGAAGGCGCCAAGCTCGCCGGCGACGCGCTGGCCAAGGATCTGGGTCCGGGCGCGAAGGTTGTCATCCTCGAGGGCAATCCCGAGGCCGACAATGCCAAGGAGCGCAAGGAAGGCTTCATGGATTCCGTCAAGTCGGGCAAGCTCGAGCTTCTCGACAGCAAGACCGCCCATTGGGAGACGGAAGAAGCCAACACCGTCATGACCAATTTCCTGACGAAGTATAAGGATATTCAGGGCGTGATGGCCGCCAACGACTCGATGGCGCTTGGCGTCGTCAAGGCGCTCGATGCAACCGGCCAGGCCGGCAAGATCAAGGTTGTCGGCTTCGACAACATCCCGCCGGTGCAGCCGCTGATCAAGGATGGTAAGATGCTTGCCACCGTCGAACAGTATGGCGCGCAAATGGCGGTCATGGGCATCGACTACGGTATGCGTGAACTCGCCGGCGAGAAATTCACCGGCTGGGTCAAGACCGACATCAAGCTCGTCACCGCCGGCGACCTCAAATAATCGGGTTGCCGATTTAAGGCCACAGGAAGCGCCGGCTGCCAAGCCGGCGCTGACCGCTGCCAGCCGATTTGCGTCTTGTGCGGAGGGTGGCCATCTCGAATTTCAACGGATCATGCACGAGGTGGACGTGTCAGAGGCAGCAGACGACTACATCTTGAAGCTGGATGGGATCGGCAAGCGTTTCCCGGGCGTCGTGGCGCTCAGAAATGTTTCCATGCGGATCGGCCGTGGCAAGGGCCACGTTCTCCTCGGCGAGAATGGCGCAGGCAAGTCGACCTTGATCAACCTGCTGGGCGGCGTCTTCAAGCCGGATGACGGGCACATTTCTTTTGACGGCAAGCCTTATCATCCGGGCTCGCCGCTGGAAGCCTTCCAGGCGGGCATTCGCGTCATCCACCAGGAACTCCATCCCCTTTCCAATCTCACTGTCGCCGAAAACCTGCTTTTCGAGCATCTTCCGCGCCGATACGGCCTGGTGGACTACCGGAAAATGAACAGCCGCGCGGCTGAACTGCTGGCGGAAGTCGGCCTCGATGTGGCGCCGACGACGCTTGCCAGCCGCCTCAGCGTCGCGCAGCTGCAACTGCTCGAGATCGCCAAAGCGCTCTGCTATGAAAGCAAGCTGCTCGTCCTCGACGAGCCGACGGCAACCCTGACCTCCAAGGAGGTCGACCGGCTGTTCGAGATCCTGAAGCGGCTGAAGGCGCGCGGCGTCACGACGCTTTATATCTCCCATCGGCTCGAGGAGATTTTCGAAGTCGGAGATGACGTCACTGTGCTGCGCGACGGTCAGCATGTCATCACGCGCCCTCTGTCCGGATTGGCGATCCCCGATATCGTCGAGCTGATGGTCGGACGAACGCTTTCGGATCATGGCGTCTTTCGCAGCGACACCGCCGTGTTCGCCGAAGCGCTTGGCGTCTCCGGCCTGAAGGTGACACGCAACAGCCCGGAATTGTCGTTTTCCGTCGCCAAGGGCGAAATCGTCGGCATTGCCGGCCTTGTCGGCAGCGGTCGCACGGAAGCGGTGCGCGCCATATTCGGCGCCGACGCCAAAGCCGGCGGCGAAATCCGCGTCGACGGCGCGCTGGTTGCGATCAATTCACCCAAAGACGCGGTTGCCGCCGGCCTGTGCCTGGCGACGGAAGACCGCAAGCTGCAGGGCCTGATGCTCGACATGAGCTGCGCGGAAAACGCCACGGTGACGGATTTCCGCAAGATCTCCCGCAAGGGACTGATCAGCCGAAAGGCGGAGAACGACCACGCCCAGCGTCTCGTGCGCGAGCTGCGCATCAAAACCCCGTCGATCCATCAGATGGTCAGAACGTTTTCGGGCGGCAACCAGCAAAAGGTCGTGATCGCCAAATGGCTGTTCCGCGGTCCCAAGGTGCTGATATTCGATGAGCCGACCCGCGGGATCGACGTCGGTGCCAAGGCGGAAATCTACGAGCTTCTGTGGAAATTTGCCGCCGAAGGAAAGGGCGTTCTGGTCGTATCCTCGGACCTGCCGGAGCTCATCGGCATCTGCCATCGCATCATCGTCCTGTCGGACGGCAAGATCGCCGGCGAAATCGCGCGGGATCAATTCGAAGAGAGCAGGATCCTCTCACTCGCTTACAAGGAGTACAGTCGTGTCCGGCAACATTGAAACCAAGATCGAAGCCAAAGAGACAGGCTTCTGGGACAAGCTCATCCGGATCTCGATGAAGGAGGCAGGCGTTGCCATCGCCCTCGTCCTGATCGTCATATTCTTCTCGGCGACGGCGCCCTATTTCGCCACGCCGGAGAATTTCCTGAAGATCTTCGTGCAGATCGCCATCAACACGGTCCTCGCCTCGGGCATGACCTTCGTCATCCTGGTCGGCGGCATCGACCTTTCGGTCGGCTCGCTGCTGGCCCTTTGCACCGTCATCGGCGCGACGATCATGATCGACCCGAGGCTCTCCCCTTGGGCTGCGATCGTGCTGGCGTCGCTCGCCTCGATGGGCACCGGCGCGATCCTTGGCGCCATTAACGGCTGGGTCTGCGAAAAGTGGAAGCTTCCGTCCTTCATCGTTACGCTCGGCATGCTGAATGTGGCAAGCGGCCTGGCCCGCGTCGTCAGCGATAACTCCACCATCACCGGCCTGCCGCAGCCCTTCGTCGACTTCGGCAACCTGATCTTCTGGGGCATCTTCCCGTCGATCTTCCTGATTGCCATCGTCGTCGTCCTCGTCGGTTGGTTCGTGCTGCGTTATACGGTCTTCGGCCGCTTCGTCTTCGCGATCGGCACCAATGAAGAGGCTGTGCGGCTGTCGGGACACGAGCCGAAGCGCTACAAGATCGCAGTGTTCACGATCTCGGGCCTGACCGCCGGCATTGCAGCCATGGTCTATCTGCTCCGCCTCAACGTCGGCAGCCCGGTTGCCGGCATCGGCTATGAATTGAATGCGATCGCCGCGGTCATCATCGGCGGAACCAGCCTCTCGGGCGGCAAGGGTTCGATCGTCGGAACGCTGGTCGGCGCCTGCATTCTGCAGGTGCTGTCGACGGGGCTGCAGCTGTTGGGCGCTGACGACAACATCAAGCCGATCGTCATCGGTGCCGTCATCGTGCTTGCGGTTATCCTCGATAGCTATCGCGGCCGGTTGATGCGGATCCTCGAGACCCGGTGACCGGTTGCAAGGCGGCCTGCAAAGTGAAGCAGGCCGTCAAACTCCTGCCACATGCCGTGCTTTAATTCGGCGCGACTGCGTATTCCCTGAATCGCAATTGATTTAAGGGATAAGCCATGCAGCAGCTCAATGCGTTACCGCATCGCTTTCGCCTCTGAGAAGAGGGGCGGTGCTGAGGTAACCGCGCCGATGGAGATCCGATGCCCGCAATCCTGCGCAAGAAAGCTCATGGCGTCTCCACGCGGGCGCAGGTCATCGATGGTGCGGAGGATGTCGGCCTCGCCTATCAGGTGTTTTCCGATACGGTGGTCGAAGACGTCGTCGTCAAGAACTCGCCGCGCGGCTTCAAATTTCACAATGGCAAGAACCTCGTCGTCAGGCGCTGCGAGACGGAGAATGTCCGGGGCGACGGCATCTATCTGACGAAGACGTCGAACGTGCTTCTGGAAAACAACCGGATGGGAGAGGCACCGGGCGAGGGCGCGGATTGCTGTCAGTTCGCCTATCAAAACAGCGACGACAATATCAGTTCGGACGTGGTGATCCGCGGCAATCTCTTCCTCCAGTCGCCGACGAGCACGTCGAACAAGGGCGCGCTGGTCTGCGACAAAACCCTGAGATACCGGGTCGAGTACAATTTCATCGGCGGCAAGAATTTCTCCTTTTCGTCGATCGGCGACGATGCCGTGGTGCGCAGCAACATCATGCGCGACGGCCGGATGAACGACTATTCCTTCGGCTACGGCATAGGCGACAAGGCCGATCATGCCGGCCATCACCTCTATGACAACTGGATCGAGAACAATAATCGCGGCATCAGCCTGAGCGGCTTTTCCGACCAGGAGCGGGCTTTCCGCAAGGACATCGATATCCACGACAACGTCATCAGCGAGTGCGACGTCGCCTTCTTCGCCAATCGTCCATGGTCGGGGAGCTTCCGGCGCAACATATTCATGCGATGCCGACAGGACATCCTTCTGAAAGGAACGGGCGAAGCCACCGCCGGGCAGGTCGACGGCAATTATCACAATGACGGCAGCTTTCTGAATGTCGCGCCGCCGCCGCTTCGCTACAATGGCGATGGAAAAGCCTCCGTCGCCTCGGGGGAATGGACCTCCGAACCCGATGAAATCGTCATCCAGTGGCGGGACAAGGGCGTCGACATACCGGGCGCCAACCGGCCTTCCATCGCCGTCGAGCCCGGCATGGAATTGTCCTGCGTGCTGCTTGCCCGCAAGGGCCGCAATTGGATGCTGGCGATCGCCGAGACAGCCTATGACGAATTCACCCCGCGCGCATGGCAGGAAAAAAAGCTGCCCTGGCAGAAGCGGTATCTCTCGACCTGACGGCGCCGCGCGCAGCCGCCGATCACCCTGGGAACCAAAGGCCCGGCCTTGCCGTTGACTGCCATGTCCAACCGTGTCGGGAGAGGACAGCCATGGCACGCCAGACATTCTGGAAGGGTTATCTCAAGCTCTCGCTCGTCACCGCCTCCGTCTCGCTGACGCCGGCGACGACCGAAAGCAACAAGCTACGTTTCCACGTCCTCAATCGCCAGACCAAGAACCGCCTCGAAAGCCGCTATGTCGACAGCGTCACCCACAAGCCGGTGGCCGATAGCGACCAGGTGAAGGGTTATCCGCGCGCCGAGGACGACTATGTTCTTCTCGAAGACGAAGAGATCGAGGAAGTCGGGCTGGAAAGTACCCGCACCATCGATATCGATAGTTTCGTGCCACGCGGCTCGATCGACTGGATCTGGTATGACAAGCCGCATTTCCTGGCGCCTGAGGATAAGGTCGGCGTGGAAGCCTTCTGCGTCATCCGCGAGGCGATGAAGGCAAATGATGTCGTCGGTATTGCCCGTCTGGTTCTCTATCGCCGCGAGCGCGCCGTGCTGCTGGAGCCGCAAGGCAAGGGCATCATTCTCTGGACGCTGCATTATGGCGACGAGGTGCGCGAACCCTTGGCCGAGATCGACGACAAGGCAAAGGTCGACAGCAAGCTTTTAGCGCTGATGAAGCGGCTGGTGAAGGAAGAAACCAAGGATTGGAGCCCGACCATGGTGCAGGACCCGATCCAGAAACGTCTGAAGTCGATGATCCGCGGCAAACAGAAGAGCTTGAAGCAGGCCGCGCCTGCGAAGAAACCGCTTCCGGTGAAATCGACCGGGAACGTCATCAACATCATGGACGCGCTGAAGAAGAGTCTGGCGGAAGGCGGCCGCAAGCCGCGATAATCCTATCTTTTCTTCTTTTCCAACGGTTTCGCCGCCGCGAAAAATCCATCCCAGGGATCTCCGGGCAAGGCGTCGAGCCGCGTCGGCGTATTGTCGACAGTGAAATAGGCCGGCCCGATGTCGGCGGTCAGTTCGCTCCATTCCAGCGGCATGGAAACCGCCGCACCCGGCCTTGCGCGTGTGGAATAGGCTGCAACCGCCGTGTTGCCGCGGCCATTGCGCAGATAATCGATGAAGATCCGCCCTTTGCGCTTGGCCTTCGTCGCCGTAGCGAGATAACGGTCGGGATCATCGGCCGACATGCTGTCGGCCAGCCCTTTGGCGAAAGCCTTCACCTCCACCCAGCTGGCTTTCGGCGCGAGCGGCGTCACCACATGCAGCCCCTTGCCGCCTGACGTCTTGACGAAGGCGGCGAGGCCTTCGTCTTCCAGCCGCGCCTTCAATTCGTAAGCGGCGGCTATCACATCTTCCCACGCCACCGCCTCGCCGGGATCGAGGTCCATGGTGATCATGTCGGGCTTTTCCCAATTGTCGGTCGTCGTGCCCCATGGGTGGATTTCAAGCACGGCCGATTGCACCAGCGCCACGACCCCGTCGAAATCGGTTATCCGCAGCAGCTTCTCTCCCTGCTTGTCCTTCGGATCGATGATTTCCTCGATATGAGGGTTCATGCCTTTCCAGGCGTGCTTTTGAAAAAACCGCTGACGACCGTTGATTCCATCCGGCAGACGCAAGAGCGCCAAAGGGCGGTTGACGACGTAGGGCGCCATGAAGCGCCAGACCTGCGCATAATAATTCGCCAGCCCCTCCTTGGTAACGCCCTCGCCCGGCCAGTAGATGCGGTCGGGGTGGGTGAGCGTCACAGCGGCTTTCGGCAGGGGGCGGGCTGCGGTCTGTTCGGTCTCGCGCGTCACCTCTTTGGCGAGCTTGTCCTCGCGCAGTCCGCGGAAGGCTGCATGGCGCAGATTGCCGTCGGCCGACCAGGCGCGGAACTCGACTTCGCCGACCAGCTGCGGCTTGACATAGATCAGCCCACGCCTCTCCTCGGCGGTGAGCTTGTCGTCGAAGGAGTTCTCGTTCTGCGTCATCCGCGACAGCTTCTCATAAAGCATCTGCGCGGTTGCCACCGTATACCCGGTGCCGACCCGCCCGACATGCTTGAGCTCGCCATCTCGGTAATAGCCCATCGCCAACGAGCCGATCGCATTCTTCATCGATGTCGATGGCACGTAGCCGCCGATGACGAATTCCTGCCGGTGCGAGCACTTCGATTTGATCCAATCGCCCTTGCGTCCCGAGGTGTATTTGCTGTCGCGCAGCTTGGAGATCACGCCTTCGAGGCTGAGCCGGCAGGCATGATCGAGCACCAGGCCGCCGCGTTCGTTGAAATGCGCGCTGTAACGCAGCTTGTCATTATCGGCGGGCAGCAGGCTTTCCAGCAGATGCTTGCGATCGATGAGCCTGGCGTCAAGCAGGTTGTGGCCGTCGAGATGGAGGAGATCGAAAGCATAGAAGACGAAGCGGTCGTTGCGGCCCTCGCTCAGATCGCGCTGGAGCGCTGAGAAATCTGAGGCGCCGCTATCGCTCTCGACGACAATTTCGCCATCGATCACCGCCGACTGCACCGGCAGGGCGGCAAAGGCGTCGAGCACGTCCTTGCCGAATTTTGATGTCCAGTTGAGACCGCTGCGGGTCAACATACGGACCTTGCCGTCCTCCATCCTGACCTGCAGCCGATAGCCGTCGAACTTGATCTCATGGATCCAGCGATCGCCCGCCGGCGGCTTCGGTTTCAGCTTGGCAAGCACCGGTTCGATGAAGTCGGGCATTGCGCCCTTGCGCGCGCCTTTAGGCCATTGGCGTTCGCCGAATCCCGACGGCTTCGCCTTTTGTGCCGGCGTCTTGGCGGCAACCGCCTTGCCGTTTCCGGATCTGGACTTCCAGGTCGCATCGGGATTTTCCGCCACCTCTTCGAGCTGCCGGCCTGTCTTGGCCGATTCCGGCCGTTCCTCGAGAATATTTCCGTCATGGCGCGCCTCGGCATCATCCCCCTTGATCAGCAGCCAGTTCTCGCGCGCCTCGCCGGGCCGGCCGTGCATGCGCACGAGGTGCCAGCTTCCCTTCAGCTTCTCGCCGTCGAGCTCGAATTCCAGATGACCTTTCCGGTAGGCCTTGTCAGCGTCGCCGACCGGCGTCCAGGTGCCGCGGTCCCAGACGATGACGGTGCCGCCGCCATACTGCCCTTGCGGGATGATGCCTTCGAAATCGCCATAGGACAGCGGGTGGTCTTCGACATGCACGGCCAGGCGCTTGTCCTCAGGGTTGAGGCTCGGCCCCTTCGTCACCGCCCAGCTCTTCAGCACCCCATCCATCTCGAGCCGGAAGTCATAATGCAGCCTTGTCGCATCATGCTTCTGGATGACGAAACTGTTGCCGGTGCTGCGGCCCTTCTGCCCGCGCGGCTCCGGGGTGAGTTTGAAATTGCGCTTCGCCTGATAGGTCTCGAGGGCCATCTCAGCCTGCCTTCTTCTTTTGGCTGTCGCTACGCGCCGGCGCCTTCTTCGTTGCCGGCCTCTTCTTCGCCGCACTCTTGCCGCTCAGTTTCGCGCTCTGGCGCAGCGCTTCCATCAGATCGACCACCTTGCGCTCCGGCGCCGGTTTCTTCTTCGGCGGTGCCCGGCCCTCGATCTTTGCCTTCACCAATTCGACGACAGCGGCTTCGTAACGGTCTTCGTATTCACTCGGATCGAAGCTACCGTGTTTGGTTTCGATGATATGCCCGGCGAGCTCGAGCATTTCCTTGTCGAATTTGATATCGGGAATGTCCTTGAAGACGGTGTCGGCCGAGCGCACTTCATAATCGAAGTTCAGCATGGTCGCGATGATGTGAGTGTCATGCGGCCGGATCAGCAGCGTTCGGTTGCGCCGGAAAAGCACAGCTTCGGCCAGCGCCGCCACCTTGGCGTCGCGCATGCCCCGGATGATCAGCGACAGCGCCTCTTCATCATGCTCATCGACGGGTGCGAGATAATAGGGACGGTCGAAATAGAGCTTGTCGATATCGTCATGGGCGATGAAAGCCTTGACATCGAGCACCTTGTCGCTCTCCGGCATGATCCCGGCAATCTCGTCGCCTTCGATGACGATGTAATCGCCGTTCTCCATCTGATAGCCCTTGACCTGGTCGTCGCGCTCCACCGGCTTGCCGGTCTCGCTGTCGACGAATTGCCGTTCGACGCGATGGCCGGTTTTGCGGTTGATGATGTTGAAGGAAACGCGGTCGGAGGAGGAAATCGCGGTATAGAGCCCGACGGCGCAAGCAAGGTCGCCTACCTTCAGATGACCTTTCCAGCTTGCCCGCGCGGCCATTCCATCCTCCGTGCCAAATCAGAGCCGACTGCTGCTTTTGTCGGTTTCGAGCTCCTGGAATGCCCAGCCGCCATCGGGTGAGGGGTAGGCGAGCAGCGCGTCGCCATCGCCAATCTTCTGGCGCGACGCGGCGTCCTTGGCGCGGACGATCGCTTCATCAGCCGTCGCATAGGTTTCCGACAGAGTGTCGCCGAGCTTGTAGGCCCAGCCATTGTCATGCGGGACGACCTGATAGGTGATATCGGCCATTTCGGATCTCCTCTTCTTCGAACGCCTTTTTGCGCAATTCCGGCCTCAGGACCGCTGCGCAACTTGGCTGGAATGCTCCTAAAGCGCGCCGCGAACTTTCAGATTCGCTCCTTGCGCTTTAGGTCTTGGTTTTCTCGCATGCTGTTGCCTCAAAACCGCTGCACACTTTGCGCGACATGCTTCAGTCCCGATTTGGTTTGCGCCTTTCGTCGAGGGCGATGATTTTCTCGAGCGAAGCGATATCCTCGCTGGTGACGACGGGAACCGGATCGGCCGCAATCGCCTCCAGCACCTCCTGTGACATAGCGCCGTTGCGGATCGCCCATTCCAGCGTTTCGCGTGTTTCCCGCTCGGCCTTTAGCTGCGCATAGAGTGCAACGATCAGCCGGTCGCGGGCATCCATCCGCCGGTCCTGACGATCCATCTTGCGGACATGCGCCATCGCAATCCACCTTTGTCGATGATTTCGTTCAGGTGTAATCAACTGATGGGGGATGGAAAGGTTCCGCCATCGCAGACCGCCGAGCCGTTGCCGACCGGTGCGGATTGTCCTATCTCTGCGAAGCTGTTGTCAGAGGATTCCTTCATGGCTGATCTCAAGGCTCGCCCTCGTCCGACCGGCGCTACCGCCACTCTCGGCCGCACCGGTTTTCCGCATGTCACTTCCACCACCAAGGGCGAGATCGATATCGTCACCGCGCCCTCGCAGCCGGGCTTCAGCCCGCTCGATCTGCTCTATGCCTCGCTTTCGGGCTGTCTCGTGCTCAGCGCCCGCATCGCGGCCAGCCAGATGGGCGTTCTCGACAGGATCAGCGAGATCACGGCCGACGTCACCGGCGAAAAGGCGACGGAAGGGCTGTCACGCGTTGCGAAGTTCAACATCGTCTTCTCGATCAAAGGCGATATAGACGAGGAGACGCGCAGCAAGATTGTCCATGCCGCCGAAGACGAGATCTGCACGGTCAGCAACACCATCCGCGGCAATCCCGAATTCTCGACGACGATAGCGGCATCGGGCTGATCTCAACAAATAGACAATCGCAGATGGAGGATTGCGTCGGCAATGTCCGGCTTCTATGCTCGACCTATCGAAGCAACGGTCTCGGCCATCATGCAGCCCAAGCCTCCGCCGACGTCCGGAAAACCCGTCGTCGCCATCATCGGCGGTGGCGTCTCCGGCGCGGGCGTCGCCTATCATCTCGCCCGGATGACGGCCGATGCGCATCCCGTCATCCTGGTCTTCGAACCGCGCGCCGAGCTCGGCCGTGGTCTTGCCTATGACACGGATGATCCGGCCCACCGCATCAATGTTCCCGCCGCCAAGATGAGCCTGCAGCCTGACGACCAGGGCGAATTCCAGGCCTGGATCGAGGCCCGCGACGCCGTCGCCTGCGACCCCGAGGCAAAGCGCCCCGATGGTCAAGTCTTCCCCCGGCGCCGGCTCTTCGGCGATTATGTCGCCTCCCTGCTGAAGCCATTTCTGGACGACGGCAGCGTACGCCATTGCCGCGCGGCCGTGAGCCATGTCGAGCGCCGGGCCGGCCGCTGGTCGATCCGCGACGACAAGGGCGGCGTGACGGAGGCCGATATCGTCGCGATCGCCACCAGCCATCCGCCGCCGGCCGCTCCCGGCCGGCTTGCGAGCCGGCTTGCCGCCCATCCGCGTTTCGTCGCCGACACCACCAAATCAGGCGCGCTCGATGTCATCCGTCCCCACGACCGGGTGCTGGTCATCGGTAACGGCCTGACCGCGGCCGATGTCATCGCCTCGCTTGCCGGGCGTGGACATGATGGTGCGGTGACGGCGATCTCGCGCCGCGGCCTGCGCTCGCGCGGGCATGCGCCGGTGCCGCAGCCGCTCTTCGGCGATTTCGTTGCCGATCCGGCGCATTCCGCCGTGTCGCTGCTGGCCGGAATCCGCGCCGCCATAAGCGTCGCAAAAGCGCAGGGCATAAGCTGGCATGGAGTGCTCGATCAGGTGCGGGCGCAGGGACATGATCTCTGGCGGGGCCTGCCGATTGCCGAACGGCGTCGTCTCGTCCGCCATCTGCGTCCCTATTGGGACGTGCATCGATTTCGCATCGCGCCGCAGGTGGAAACCGTGCTCGATATGGCGATCGCTGCCGGCCGCCTCGAAATCCTCGCCGGCTCCGTCGCCGATGCGCGGATCGAAGGCGAGCTCATCGCCTGTACCCTGCAACCGCGCCATCAGCGCCAGCCGTTGGAGCGCAGCTACGATGCCGTCGTCGTCACCACCGGGCCGGCCCATGGCGGCATTCTTGATACCCAGCCCTGGCTCGCGGCGCTCGCGGCCACCGGCCACCTGTCGCTCGATCCGACCGGCCTCGGCCTTGCCTGCACCGAGCGCTCGGAGGCGATCGGCCCGTCGGGAACGGCGGACCCGTCGCTGTTGGTCTCCGGTCCCTTGGCGCGCGGCACCTTCGGCGAGTTGATGGGGCTGCCGCAGGTGACCGAGCACGCCTTCTTCATTGCGGCCGAAATCGCCGCAAAGCTGCGGCAGCTTGAGAGCGAGACGCATCCCGCCTGATTTTCCATTTCCCCCGATTTTCCTTTTCGATGTCGTTCTTCGACTGTCTCAGGCGGTCGACTTCTGCTACGCAGTCCGCAGTCAACGGCCGGACGGCCTTAGGGCAATCAGAAATATCGAGATCATGTCGCAGACCGCTTCCACCCTATCCGAAGCCTCGCCTTCCAATCGTCTCGCTCTTGCGGCGCTCGTTCTCGGCGGAGCGGCGATCGGCGGCTCGCCGATCTTCGTGCGGCTGTCCGAGGTCGGTCCGATGGCCACCGCCTTCTGGCGCGTGGCGCTGGCGCTGATCCCGATCTTCATCGTCTCGCTGCTGAAGAAGAATGCTGGGCCCAGACCGCAAAGCCTTGCCGACTACTTCATGCTGGTTCTTCCCGGCGTCATGCTGGCGCTCGACCTTGCCGCCTGGCACCTTTCGCTGACCATGACATCGGTCGCCAATGCGACGCTGCTTGCCAATCTCGCGCCTGTTTTCGTCACGCTCATCGCCGTCCTGTTTTTCAGGGCGAGAACCAGCGGAGTCTTCCTGTTGGGGCTGCTTCTGGCGCTGGCTGGTGTCGTTATTCTGAAAGGCGGTCCGGCAAGTCTCAGCAATGGCGACTTGCGCGGCGACGGCACCGCGATGATCGCCGCCTTCTTCTATGCCTGTTATATCCTGGCGATCGGCAGGCTGCGCAGCCGGTTCGATACGATCCGCATCATGTTGTGGAGCACGGCGTCAGCCGCCGTCTGCGTCTTCCCGCTGGCCTTCTTCTTCGAAGGCCATATGCTGCCGGCGACCCCTTATGGCTGGTCGATGCTTTTCGGACTTGCCTTTATCAGCCATGCCGGCGGCCAGGTGGCGATCACCTATGCGCTGGCCTATCTGCCGCCGGCCTTCTCTTCGCTGACGCTGCTGCTGCAGCCGGTCGTCGCCGCGATCCTCGCCTGGGCGCTGCTCAACGAGACGATCGGAACGATGCAGGCGCTCGGCGCCGCGGTGGTGCTCGCCGGCATCATGGTCGCCCGGGCATCACGCGTCTAACCATCCCGACGCGGCGTCAGCGGCTTTCCTGCAGAAGCCATTTCTGGATGATTGGCACATCGGCATCGCCGAGATCGTGACCGCCGGGAATAACGTCGGAATCGACGGTGGCGCCCGAACTCTTCAGCCGGTCTTCCAGCTCGCTGGCATATTTGCCGTAGGCATCGGTCTTGCCGCTGATGACCAGCAGGTCGGTGCCCTTCAGATCGGCATGCGGAAAGTCGCTGAGGACAGGCATGGAGCGCAGCAGCACCGCCTTGTGAACGAGATTCGGGTGCAGGTAGAGCAGCGAGTTCAGAAGATTGGCGCCGTTGGAATAGCCGACATAGACGACCTTCTTGGGATCGAGGCCATAGGACTTGACGGCGCCTTCGATGAAGGCCGCAAAGGCCTCCGCCTCGGTCTTGATGTCGTTCTGGTCGAAGGAGAAGGGCGTGATGCGCTTGTACCAGCGCGGAAAACCTTCCTCCGTCGCGCGGCCGCGCACGCCGAGCAGCGTCGCGCGCGGCGCCACCTTGTTGAGGAGCGGCATCAGCGTCGTCTCATTGCCGCCCGAGCCGTGCAGCAGCACGAAGACGCTGCCGTCGGGATCGGGCGGCGTGTAGAAGCGATGGACGAAGGGCAGCTCGCGATAATTGATGCGCGGCTGGCCGGGCATCGAAAATTGCGGCAGCACCACCTTCAGCTCGTCGAGATTGGTGATCGCGTCGGGCGGCGCGAAAAGCTTGGTTCCGAGCGCGGCATGCTCTTCGTCGACGGTCATGCCCGGCTTGTCGGTCGCAAGCTCTATCAGCGTGCCACCCGGCTCGCGGGCATAGAGAGAGCGGAAATATTTGCGGTCATGCATGTTGGTCGGCGACGCATTGCTCGCCTCCAGGGCCTTGCCGACCGACAGTAGCGTCTCCGCGTCGGGGGCGCGAAAGGCGACGTGATCGATCGTGCCGGTGCCGGGCGCCCCCGACCAGAAGCCGCGCGCATCGCGCACGTCGATAATGTCGCCCGATTGCGAAACCAGCCTGTCGATCGTGCCGCGATTGGCCTGGAAGCGATACCCGAAATGGCTCTCGAGAAAGCCCCGGCTTTCCTCTGGCTTCTCCGTCAGCATGGTTGCGCCACGCACGCGCTGGACAGCGTGCTCGACCGGGATCGAGGCGCCGTCCCAGGCGGCCGGCGAGGTGACGTTCTTTGCGCCGACCAGCTTGAGGATGATATTGTCGGGATCCTTCAGCCTGAGCACGGGCTCGCCGAATTCGTCGGCCGGTCCCTCCGAGCGCAGCCCGTAGCTCATGGCGCGCGTCAGCCAGTAGCCGATGCTTGCGGGGTTGATCGCCAGCGAGATTTCGCTGATCTGGCCGAAGCCTGCCCGGCCCGGCGCGCCATCTTCCCAGACAAGGAAGGTGACCAGCGAACCCGGCGTGCCCGCTGCATCGCCATAGAGGAGATGAAGCTGCATCGCATCTTCGTAGCCGGCCGTCTGCTTGACCAGCCGCATGCCGAGAAAGCCGGCGTAAAAGTCCACGTTCGCCTGCACCTTGCGGGTGATGGCCGTCACGTGATGTATGCCTGAAACCATTGAGAGCAGTCCTGATTGAAGCGGCGTCGTCAGGAGCGCGAGTATGAAAGTCGCAAAGATCATACTGTTGCCAATGACCATCGCTTAGTTTTGTTCCGCACAAAGCGCAAGCGAATCGCCGCGCTGCAGCAACTCCAAATGATCGACATCCTCGAGTGCCTCTTCCAATTGCTGCAGGGTCGGCGGCTTGACCATATAGGCGCGTGCGCCGAGATTTCTGGCCCGCTGCATGTCGGTCTCGTCGCTTGAGGTGCTGAGAATGCAGACGGGAATCCGGTTCAGTCGCGCGTCAGCCGAAAGGGCGTTCAGCACCTCGAAGCCGTCCATGATCGGCATGTTGATGTCGAGCAGCATCAGGTCGATCTGCGGCAGGTCGGCTATGCCGGCGCGCTCTTCGAGCAGCCGCATCGCCTCGCGTCCGTTGGTGGCGATATGCAGGTTGAAGGTCACTTTCTCCCGCCGCATCAGCTTGATTTTCAGAATCTGGATGTCGGCCGGGCTGTCTTCGACGAGCAGCACTTCGGCAAGCCGGCCGGAACCTTCGCTCGGCTGTTCCGCAGGCTTGGCGCTCGGCGGAACGGCCGATGCGGCCGGCGGCGCGGGCCGCGCTGCAGCAAGCGGTATTTCGACGATGAAGGTGGCGCCGGGCCCCTTCTCCGGTTCGCACCAGATCGAGCCGCCATGCAGCTGCGCGATGCGGCGGCAGATGGCAAGGCCAAGCCCGGTGCCCTCGATGCCGCGGCCGACCAGCCGCTTGAACGGCTGGAAGATCAGCTCGCGGTGCTCGGGGTCGATACCCGGTCCGTTGTCACGCACCGTCAGCCGGCAGGTATCCCCCTGCGCTTCGCCTGAGATCGTCACCTCCGGAGCTTTTCGATCGCAATAGCGGATGGCATTCGACACCAGGTTCTGCAGAAGCTGGACCAGCAGCGTCGCATCGCCCATGACCTCCGGCAGCGCCCCGCGAATGATCACCGCCCCGCGGCTCTCCATCTGCTGGCGCAGATTGTCCTCCACCTGGTTGAGCACATCCGGCAGCGAGACCGGCATCAGCGCCGGCCCGCCATAGGCTTCGAGCTTAGTGAAGCCGGAGACCTTGACGATCAGGTCTTCCATATGGTCGGCGGCGCTGAGCACATAATCGAGCAGTTCCCGGTCTTCGGCCGGAAGTGCTGCGGAACCGTGCAGGATGCGGCTGAAGGATTTGATCGTCCTCAGCGGCTCCTTCAGATCATGCGCCATGGCGCGCGTGAAGATCTCGAGCGATTGCCGCTTCTGCTCCAGCTGTGCTTCCAGCATGCCGTGCATGATGGCGTTCTGGATGCAGCGGTGCAGCGTTTCGGGCGACAGCGAATCCTTGGTGAGATAGTCGCGCGCGCCGGCCTTCATCACTTCGACGGCAACCGTCTCGCTGCCCTGGCCGGTCAGCATGATGACATTGGCGGCCGGATCGTCCTCCAAGATATCGGCAAGCACGCCGAGCCCGTCGCGCCCGGGGAGCGAATAGTCGAGCAGGATGCAGTCCGGCCGCTTGCGCCCGTTCAGCGCGCGCCCCTCTTCGCCGGTCTCCGCCTCGACGACGGTATAGGCGGTGCTGGAGACGCGGCCCAATATGCGGCGATAGACTTCGCGATCGTCGATATTGTCGTCGATGATGAGAATGCAGCAGTCGTCCGCCAAACCGTCAGTCCTCGAGCGGCAAGATCGCGATTTCGAACCAGTATTCCTTCAGCCGCTGGATCGCGGCGAAGAGGCCGTCGAGATCGACCGGCTTCTGCACATAGGTATTGGCACCGAGCGCATAGCAGCCTTCGATGTCGCGCTCGTCGTCGGAGGTCGTCAGGATCACCACCGGGATCTTGCGCCAGCCGTCATTCGACTTGATCGCCTCCAGCGTCTTGCGGCCGTCAAGGCCCGGCATGTTGAGATCGAGCAAGATCAGCCCGGGTTTCGGCACCATCGCCGTAAGCATGTCGAGCGCTTCCTGGCCGGAGGCTGCCCAGCGGATCGAGTTGCGCAGGTTGGTGCGCTTGAAGGCGCGCATCGTCGCTTCGAAATCGTCTTCGCTGTCTTCGACGATGAGGATCGGTTGCGTGTCACGCTGCTGCATTCTGCCCCTCGCGTTTTTTTCCCAGGGTGAAATAGAATGTGGTGCCGGCGCCCACTTCGGATTCCAGCCAGATATCGCCGTTGTGCCGCGCGATGATCTTGCGGACGAAGGTGAGGCCTGCTCCGGTCCCGTCGTCGGAATCTTGCGACTTTTCGAGACGTTTGAAAATGCGGAAAATATCCTCATGGAATTCCCGGGGTATGCCTTTGCCGTTATCCCTAACGAAAAACACGTTGCGGGCGATCGTACCGTCCCCGCCGACATAGCGTTCGAGATAGCCGATCGAGACCAGCGGCGCCGGCTTGTCGTTGTATTTGATGGCGTTGGTGATGAGATTGCGGAACACTTCGGTCAGCCGCGGCGCGTCGCAGACGACTTCCGGCAGCCGGCCGTCGATGACGACCCTGGCATGCCGCTCCTCCAGCAGGAGTTCCATCGTCGCAACCACATCCTTGACGATCAGGCCGATATCGGTGCGTTTGACCGCCAGCTGCTGTCGCCCCAGCCGGGAGAAGTAAAGCAGGTCGTTGACGAGCTTTTCCATGCGCTGGCTGAGACGCACCAGACGGTTCAGCCGGCGCACGCCGTCATCGTCGAGCTTGTCCTCATAATCTTCGAGGAGAAATCGGGAGTGGTTGTGCAGGCCGCGCAGCGGCTCCTTCAGATCATGCGAGGCGATGTAGGCGAATTCATCGAGGTCGTGGTTGCTGCGCTCGAGTTCGGCTGTATAGGCCTCGAGCTGGGCAAGCGTGGTTTTCATCCGCTCTTCCTGCCGGGCGCGCTCGCTGATGTCGCGAACGATGCCGACGAAGGTCTTTGTCTCACCGCTGAAGACGACGCTGATGGACACCTCGATCGGAAAGACGATGCCGTTCTTGCGCCGGCCGGAGACCATGCGCGTCGTGCCGATGATGCGTTCCTCGCCGGTCTGCCGGTAATGGGTGAGATAGCCGTCATGCTCGGAATGATAGGGCTCCGGCATCAGCATTTTGATGTTCCGGCCGATCGTCTCCTGCGGGGCATAGCCGAACATGCTTTCGGCCGCCGGATTGAAACTCTTGATCGTTCCACGCCCATCAATGACGATGACGGCGTCGGGCGTACTGCGCACCAGCGCGCCGAAGCGGATGCGTTCAGCCTCGAGATTGTGGTTGTTGCGCAGGAAATAGAAGACGAGGATTGCGATCAGCCACAGCGTGGCGGCGGTGATCGTGCGGTTGGCGATCTCCTGCCAGAACGACGCCTCGTCGTGCCTGACGGCGAAGAAGCCGAGCATCAGCAGCACGGTGCAGGTAAAGGCGAAGAACAGCGGCGCATTTCTGTTGCCGAACCAGAGGGCCGTCAGCACCAGCGGCACGTAGAGAATGCCGTTGGCAAGGCCAAGCGGCGTATAGAGATCGACGAGAAGGGCGGTAAAGCAGACCGCCGCCGGGATCAGCAGCGGGATCTGCGCCCGGTTTGCCGGCTGCATCCACCAGGAGCGGGCAACAAGGCCGCAGCCGAAGACCACCATGCCGATCGCCGTATGCAGCGCCATCGCCGCATAAGGTCCCCATCGATAACCCTGTTCGGCATCGGTGACATAGCCGGCGAGCGCGATCATGCCGAGCGTGATGACGACATAGCTGGTCAGCTCCTGCACCACCTGGCTTTTCGAGTTCTCGAGGTGGAGGGAAAGCAGCAGCGAAAGATTGGCAATCAGGAAGATCAGCGCCGTGTTGGGGCCCATGCCGCCGCCGATCGCAGCGATGAAGTCGGGCGGAACGAGCAACTGCGAGATCAGCAGGTCGATATTGTGGAAATGCCGGCCGAACGTGGCGATTTCCACCAGCCGGGCGGCCGCGATCGCCGCTGCAAGCCCTGCCATCACAGTTGCCGCTATGCGAGAGCGGCGGTCGGACAGCATCGAGGCGGCAAGTCCGACGCCGGAAAGCACGAAGCCAAGCGCGGTGTTGAAGGCCATCGACGGAAAGCCGGGGATCAGCGAAATAACGATCGCGATCTGCAACAGCCAGCCGGCCAGGGCGCCGACACCGAGAAGCAACATCAGGCAGCCGACAGCGATCGCGAAGGCGCGATAGCGCCGCCTTCGCTGATCCTGCGGGTCCACGTTGCCCTTATCCTGCACCCGTGTATCCTCCCTCGGTTCGCGGGGCCATTTTTTCCGAAATCGAGGAATACTCAATAGGCAGGCGAAGCTGTCGCCGGGCTTTTTGCGAAATGATTTTTCGATAAGATGGATCGAATTTTTGTGAAATCGCGATATCGTGCGGTCGAAGGACAGCGAGGTTCATTCGAACAATATCCAAATCGTGGTGCTGAATGCCTACCATCGTTTACGTCGACGACAGCAGGGATGATCTCTTCTATCTCGACTATATCCGCAGGAAGCAGCAGATAGACGTCGATCTGTTCTGTTTTTCGACGGCCGAGACGGCGCTGGAAGCGCTGAAGCAGCGCGTGGCGGAAGGCTGGGCTCCGCCGGAGCTGCTGGTCGCCGATCTCTATATGCCGCTCGACAGCGGCATCGGCCTGGTGAGCAGTCTGCGCGGCGACGATCGCTTCAGCGCGATGCGGCTGGCGATCTGCAGCGGATCGGATGCCGCTGAGGATCGCGCCCGCGCGCTCGAGGCCGGTGCCGATTTTTACCTTGAGAAGCCGCTGGACCTCGCCGCGATCCTTCTCAATCTTGAAGTGTAGGAAACGGAGAAAACCCGATGGTGCGTTTCCTGGCATTCGTCCGGGCGATATGACAAACCGCAATTGACAAGGCCGAGTGTGCATCCCAAGATGCAACCGAAACGAAGCGGACAGAATGAAAAATAAGCGCTGAGAGAACCGAATGGGCCCGCGTTCGCCGCCACGAACTTCAGCCAACCCCTTAGCTGAATGGGCCTATCGGCTCTCTCGCGCTTACGTCTGGCACTGCCTTCCCGCACTCATGGATGTTGAACGCGTGAAGATTTACGACACCCAGGTAAGAACTACTGCCCCTCAGTATAATCTGCCCGTGCATCACCTGTAGTTGAGATAACTGATGATATCCGCCTTGCGTACCGAAAGTCCCCGTTTCGATATCTCTCATCAACCGTCTCGCAATTTTTGTAGCTCTTCGCCTTTAAGACGTATATCCCAAGATTTGGGGATCGGGGGCAAGGCGGGAGGAGAGGAAGGTTGGGAATGAGCAATGCCGCGGCAACTCCTTTTCATGCTGGACCGGAGCTGAGCCGGGCGATCAATCGCACCGATTTTTTCCGTCTGCTGAAAGCGGCGGCGCAGCATTATCACTTCGACAATTTCGCGCTTGCCCGCATTTCCGAAGCGTCGGCTCCTTTCGGTGAACGTGATGTCGTCATCACCAATGTCCCCGAGCGCCGCGTCGGCCTTTTCATCGCGACGTTGAGGGAGGCGCTCGGGAATGTCCGGGCAAAGAGCGCCCAGTTTCTGGCAACGCCGGTCCATGGCAGGAGCGCTGAGCCGGCTGCCTACCCCTCCGATCGCCTGTTTAACGAGTTCCGCAGCGGCGTTTTCCTTTTCATCCCGCTGTTCACACCGGAAGGGCGGCGATATTGCCTGGTGCTGAGCGGCGTGCGTGAAGAGCCGGACCAGGGCGAGATCGCCGACATGCTTCTCGACGCCATGCGGATTTTCGACAAGCTCTACGAGGAAATCCTGACGCACGAAATGTCCGGACGGCTGACTCAGCGCGAGGCGGAAATCGTCAAATGGACGAGCGAAGGCAAAACCTCGGCGGAAATCGCCATCATTCTTGGTCTGTCCGAACACACGGTCAATTCGCATATCACCGCGGCCGCGCGCAAACTCGACGCAGTGAATCGCGTCCACATGGTGGCGATCGCCCTGAGAAACGGTTTGGTGTCGTGAACATGGACTTTGGGACTGGGGAAAATGAGATGACCAGCGAAACGGTCCGAAAGAACGCGGTAAAGGTTCTCTTTGTCGACGACGAATTCATCGAATTCCGCGCGCTCAAAAAGAAGATCGCCGATCTCTCCGAGCCGCTGGTCGAAGTCGAATATTCGCCGTCGATCGGCGACGCGCTGGAAAAGATCCGTGCGGCGCGCTTCGATCTCATCCTGCTCGACAACCGCCTTCTGCCCAATGCCGACTTCCGTGAGACGGTGCCGGAACTGCGCGGCATCGGCTATACCGGCCCGATCGGCGTCGTCTCGACCGATATATCGGGCGGCTATTTCCAGGAGTTTCCCGATTACGGCGTCGACTTCCGCATCGGCAAGGACGAAATCGACGCGCAGACGCTGCAGCACATCATCCGCGAATATGTGACCTACGACGTGCCGGATTTCTGGAAGGACGACTACAGCATTTAGTCTCACGCGACCGGCAGGCGGATGGTAAAGCGGCTGCCGCTTTCGTCCGAATGGTCAAGGCGGATATCGCCGCCAAGCGCCGTCAGAATCTCCTGCGCCATCGTCAGGCCGAGGCCTGCGCCGGGGACGGCTCCCGCCTTCGGCAATTTCCAGAAGGGCTCGAAGATCCGCTCGCGATGGGCAGGATCGATGCCCGATCCGTTATCGGAAATCCGGATGAGCCAGGTCGCCCCCTCTTGCGCTGCCGCGATCGCTACCTGCGGCGGCGATGAGCCGCGATAGGTGAGGGCATTGGAAATCAGCTGCCGCAGCACCATGCCGAACAGCGTAGGGTCGGTGCGGATGGAGGGCAGGTCCTGGCAGGCAAGGGTGGCATCGCCGGCGCCCGTCTCATCCACCAGCTCGTTCCAGATCCGTTCGGCCAGCGCCTTGAGGTCGACCACCTCGGGCGACACTTGAGGCGCTCCGCCGGCAAGGCTCATCAATGCCTTGGTCAGGTGCTGCGCGGCTTGCGCCTTTTCCATGATCATCCTGAGGCTCTGAAGCTGTTCGCTGTCGAGCGTCTCCTCGAGATCGTCGAGCAGCAGCTCGGCATACATGGCGATATGGCGCAGCGGCGATTGCAGATCGTGCGAGGCGGTGGCGAGAAAGCGCTTGATGCGCTCTTCGGTGTCGCCGGCAACAGTGGTCTCGAGCGGTCTCGTCGGGTTGGGTGACATCTGATGGTTTTCCCGATCTTTGCTGCGGCGCCGCGCTTTTTCAAATGCGCGGTGGACGCTGTAATAGCTTGATTTGATGCATAATTTTATCTTGGCAATAGGCAATCATAAAAAGAGGGCGCCGGCTCTGCAACCGGCGCCCTGTTCAAGGATGCGTTAACAACCCGTTTCAGCTCGCCGACTTGCGCGAGCGGCCCTCTTCCGGCGGGATGATATCGACGCCCGCATCGGTTGCCGGCGCCTTGGCGTGGCGGCGGCGCCAGTCGCCGAGGAAGAGCAGGATGGGTGCGGCGATGAAGATCGACGAGGCGCCGGCCACGAGAATGCCGAAGACCATCGGAATTGCGAAGCTCGAGACGGCGCTGCCGCCCCAGATTGCCATCGGCACCAGGGCGAGGAAGGCCGTCGCATTGGTGTAGAGGCTTCGCGCCAGGGTCTCGTTGATCGACTTATCGATGATCTCGCGCAGCGGCATCGATTTATAGAGTCGCATATTTTCGCGCATGCGGTCATAGACGACGACCTTGTCGTTCACGGAGTAACCGACCAGCGTCAGGATGGCGGCAATGGCCGTCAGATTGAAGTCGAGGCCGGTGATGGCGAAGAAGCCGATTGCTTTGGTGACGTCGAGCACCAACGTGACGATGGCGCCGACGGCGAACGGCCATTCGAACCGCGCCCAGATATAGATCAGCATGGCAAAGCTCGCGATCACCACCGACAGGATGCCTGCCGAGGCGAGCTCGCCGCTGACCTTCGGGCCGATGACGTCGGTGCCTTCGACGGTGGCGGTCGGATCGATCTTGGCGACTTCGGCCTTCAGCTTGGTCACCGCCGCGGTTTGCGCCTCTTCGCCGCCCTCCTGGCGCTGCGCGCGAACGAGGATACTGTTGTTGCCGCCGAAGGACTGCAGCGTGATTTCGCCGAGGCCGAGACTGTCCAGACCCTCGCGGAACTTGGCGAGATCGGCCGTTCCCTGGGTCTTGACGGACATCTGGATGCCGCCGCGGAAGTCGACGCCGTAGTTGAGGCCGGGATGGATGAACAGCACGATGGAGGCGATCGACAGCAGCGCCGAAACAGTGACGCCGAAGAAGCGCGCCTTCATGAACTGGATATGCTTGTCGTAGGGGCTGAACGGGATCAGCGGCCGGATGTGCAGCACCTTCATCTTGCTGCGGCGGGTGATCTCGATCATTGCGACGCGCACGAAGGCGACGGAGGTGAACATCGAGATGATCAGGCCGAGCGCCATGGTCACGGCAAAGCCGCGCACCGGTCCCGAGCCGAACCAGAACAGGATGGCGGCAGCGATCAGTGCGGTCATGTTGCCGTCGATGATGGTCGAATAGGCACGACGGAAGCCGGTGTCGATGGCGGCGAAGGCGCTCCGGCCCTTGCGCGTTTCTTCGCGGATGCGCTCGTTGATGAGAACGTTGGCGTCGACCGCCAGACCGATGCCGAGAACGACACCGGCGATGCCAGGCAGCGTCAGAGTTGCGCCGACCAGCGTCAGCGCCGAGAAGGTCAGGATCGTGTGGATCAGCAGCGCCACGTTCGCCAGGATGCCCCAGGTGCCGTAGAGCACGAAGATGAAGGCTGCGACGAGGACAAAGCCGACGATGCCGGAATAGATGCCCATCTTGATGGCATCGGCGCCAAGGTCGGCGCCGACCGTGCGCTCTTCGATGACCGTCAGCTTGGCGGGCAGGGCGCCGGCGCGCAGCATGGCGGCGAGTGTCGTGGCGCTGTCGGCCGAGAAGTTGCCGGAGATCTGGCCGGAGCCGCCGGTGATCGGTTCGCGGATATTGGGGGCGCTCAGCACCTTGTCGTCGAGGACGATGGCGAAGGGATTGCCGACATTCTGACGGGTGATATCGGCAAAGCGGGTGGCGCCGGCGCTGTCGAAGCGGAAGCTGACGACCGGCTCATGCGTGTTCGGGTCGAAGCTGACGCGGGCATCGGAAAGGCGGTCGCCGGAGATTTCGACACGGTCAAGAACAGCATAGGACCGGCCCTCTTCGTCCTGCATCATGGTGATACCAGGACCGGGCTGGTTGTTCGGCGCCACCATGTGGAACGACATTTTCGCCGTCGAGCCGAGAAGTTGGCGCAGCCGCGTCGGATCCTGCGCGCCGGGCAGCTGCACGAGCACGCGGTTGGCGCCGATGCGCTGGATGGTCGGCTCGGAGACGCCGACCTGGTCGACGCGCTGGCGGATGACTTCCAGGCTCTGCTGGACGGCATTGTCGACATTGGCGGAGATGCCGGCCGGCGAGAAGCCGATGGTGATGGTGGCGCCGTTCGCCGTGACGGCGAGATCCGCCTGGCCGGCGCTGAGGCCGGTGCTGATCGGATTGGCGAGTGTCTTGAGATCGGTGACGGCCGCATCGCTCTGCGCGGCATCGGCGAGCGTTACGACGATCTGGTTCTGGCTGCGCACGACGGCCTTCGGCTGGATGCCCTTTTCGCGCAGCACGCGGCGCGCGTCCTGAAGCAGCGATTGCAGCCGTTCCTTGGTCAGGTCGGCTTCGTCGACTTCGAGGACGAGGTGGGAACCGCCGCGGAGATCGAGGCCGAGCGATACCTGCTCATGCGGCAGCCAAGACGGCAGCCGCTGGAGGGTGGATTGCGGCAGAGCATTCGGCAGAGCGATCAATAGGCCGATTATGATGATCACCGAATAGGTGAACACCAGCCATGGTGAATTGCGCATGTTGTATTCCTTAGATAATCCAAAGCCGGCGCTCGGGCGCTGGCGGCATGTCGTCAATTGTCGGAAGCGCCGCTTGGCGCAATGTCAGGCAGCGGCCGGCGGTGCGCGCGGCTGATGGGCCCTGAAAACTGAAGCACGAAGCGGAGCTTCGAATGCCGGGAGAGGGGAGGCGCTGTTCCAGCCGGCGAAATCGACCGTCGGGGCGGCGGCAAGGGCAGGCGACCCGGCATCGTAGGCGGCCTGTTTCGGCGCAAGCTTACGCTCGGCGGCAAGCACCCCGCGCACGGCCTCTCGCGCGCTCAGTTGCGGCGGCTGCGGATCGCGGCCGGACGAGGAAAGCGTGTTGACGGCGGTGGTCGGCGCGATGACGAGATTGCCGCCGAAAAGCAAGCCGATATAGGCAAGGACGGCGAAGAGCAGGGAAGCAGCGATACGGCTCGTCAGACGGCGCTGGTCCAGCTCCATCTCCTCCGTCCCGGCGATGTCACTCCCGTATCGGCTCAAAAGCGCGCCAATCTTTCATTCTCTTTCCGGCGGAGGGTCGTCCGTCGCGATAATTGTATCAGGCCCATGACTGTCTTCATAGGCACTGTCTTCATAGGCCACACTCTCATGATGCACTTGAGCGAGCCGGTCAACCATACCCAGCGCGATTTCGCGTTCGCCCATGATGACGGTGTCGGCGCCATATTGCTTCAGCGCCTCGACTTCGGCGTCGGAATGGGCGCGGGCGACGATGAGAATGGATGGATTGGCGCTGCGCGCCTGCTCGGCGATGCGGCAGGCCTCGAAGGCGTTCGGGATGGCGATCGCAATGCTGCGCGCCGCCGGCAGATTGGCAAGATCGAGCGTCTCCGTGGCCGCCGCATTGCCCAGGAAGGCTTCGATGCCCTGCGCTTTCAGCTCGCCGACGCGCTTGTCGGAATCCTCGATGACGAGGAAGGGCGTGCCCGCCGATTTCAGGTTCTGCCCGACGATTTTGCCGACCCGCCCGTAACCGACGACAATGGCATGGCCGTGGAGGCTGCTCGGATGCACCTCGTCATCATTCTCAGTCGGGACCGTTTCCTCGGCGGGCGCAACAGCGGGCTCGGCTGGGTTTTCCTCGCGTCTTGCGCCCTCGAGCAGCGGGCGCATGCGGTCGCAGAGGAAGAACAGCAGCGGATTGAGGATGATCGAGATGATGGCGCCGGCCAGGATCAGGTCGCGGCCTTCCTCTGGCAACAGCCCGAGGTCGACGCCGAGGGCGGCGAGGATGAAGGAGAATTCGCCGATCTGGCCGAGGCTCGCCGAAATCGTCAGCGCCGTGGCGAGCGGCTTCTTGAAGGCGAGCACGATCAGCAAGGCGGCGACGGATTTGCCGATGACGATGATGAAGATGGTCGCGATGATCGGCAGCGGTCTGTCGATCAATATATTCGGGTCGAACAGCATGCCGACCGAAACGAAGAAGAGCACGGCGAAGGCGTCGCGCAGCGGCAGGCTTTCCTGGGCGGCGCGATGGCTGAGTTCGCTTTCGGCCAGCACCATGCCGGCAAAGAAGGCGCCGAGCGCCAGCGACACGCCGAAGAGCTTGGCCGCGCCGAAGGCGACGCCGAGTGCGATGGCGAGCACCCCAAGCCGGAAGAGCTCGCGCGAGCCGGTATGGGCGATGCGATGCATCGTCCAGGGAATGAGCTTGCGGCCGAAGACCAGCATCAGCGCCACGAACAGCGCCACCTTCACCAGCGTCATGGCGATCATGCCGCCGATGCCGAGGTTGACGTCGAACAGGCGGTTCAGTCCGGCCGAAAGCGGCTCGGCGGGGGCATGGCCTTCGCCGCCGATGCCGGCTGCCGCCGGGATCAGCACCAGGGCCAGCACCATGGCGAGATCTTCGACAATCAGCCAGCCGACGGCGATGCGGCCGCGCTCCGTCTCGACGAGGCGCCGCTCCTGCAGCGCCTTCAGCAGCACGACGGTGGAGGCGACCGAAAGCGCCAGGCCGAACACCAGGCTGCCGCCGGTCGGCCACCCCATGAGGGCGCCAAGCCCCCAGCCGAGCAGCGTCGCGAAGGCGATCTGCGCAATCGCGCCGGGCAGCGCGATGCCGCGCACCGACATCAGGTCTTTCAGCGAGAAATGCAGTCCGACGCCGAACATCAGGAGGATAACGCCGATTTCGGCAAGCTCCGGGGCCAGGCTCTGATCAGCCACGTAACCCGGCGTATGTGGCCCAACCAGTACGCCGGCGATGAGATAGCCGATGAGCGGCGGCATGCGCAGCCGATGGGCAAGCGCGCCGAAGATGAAAGCCAGCACGAGGCCGCCGACGATTGTCGAGATCAAGGGCGTGTCGTGTGGCATTACCGTCTCCCGATCTGGAAATCCTGCTTATTATAACATATATGGTCGATATCGACCAATATGGGTGATTTGAATCATGGGTCAAGGCGCAAGGGCGACAATTCTCACGCCCGCTCTCTGCCGCGCCGCGCGCGGCCTGCTCGACTGGACTCAGGCCGACCTGGCCGACAGGGCCGCAGTCTCGCGCAGCACCATCCGCGATTACGAGGGACGCCACCACGACATCCACCGGGCCACGGAGGCGCAGCTGCGCCTCGCCTTTGAACAGGGCGGCGTCAGGTTTGTCGAAATCGAAGGCGCGGGCACCGGCCTCTGCCTGCCCGATCGGCCGGATTAGAGCCTTTCCTGGTTAGATTGAAGCATTCTGCCGGAGCAGGTCTTCGTCGGGCAGAGGCGATTGGCGATGGGCATACCCCAAGGTATGTCCGAGCCGATCGCCTCTGATCCTGGCTAGAGATGCCCGGCCCTTCGGGGGGCCGGTCGACCATCCGACTCCGTTTGAGCCAACAGAATGCTTCAATCTAACCAGGAAAGGCTCTAAACCGGATTCAGGGCGCCAGGCAGCTGGCCGAGACTTTGTAGATGTAGAGCGTCTTGCCCTTGTAGTAGCCCGCGGCGGGCTGCCAGTTCTTCAGCATCTCGGGCGTCTCGGTCGCGCAGGCGAGGGGGCCGTCCGTCAGGAAAAGCACCTTGCCGGTCGTCTCGGCGGGCAGGGCGAATTCCTGCTCGTAATAGCTCTCCGGAAGGCCAGCCGGCGCCCGCGCATAGATCCGGTAGGAGGCGTCGCGCAGCGTATAGAAAAGATCGGCGACCATGTCGCGGTTGTTGGTGACGATGATGTCGGTGCCGGCCTGATCGGCGAGCGCCGCGACCTCGCGGCTGACGTCGGCGCGGCCGAGATAGCGCTTCATCAATTCGTCGCCATTCGGCAGCAGCACCTGCTGCGGAAAGATCGTCGCCAGCGGAAACAGCAGGCTTGCGACGCCGTTGATGGTGAGCGACAACCTGAGGCCTTTCGGCCACAGCCGATAGAGCAGCCAGACAGCGAGGATCGTCCCCGCGACATAGGCGGTCACGGCCCAGTTGGCATAGGCCTTGGCGACCGTCGCCTGCAGGGTGATAAGCGCCACCACCGGCATCGACAGCCAGACCAGCATCTTCTCGCGGTCGTCGCTCCGGCCCCTGATCATGCGGTAGACCGCCCAGAGGATCGCGAAGAAGATGATCGGCCCGACGACGCCGAATTGCGCGGCGAAGAATTCAAGCCCGCGGCGGAGATTGATGCCGAGGTCGCTCCAATGGGCGATGTCCTGCGTATGGCGCACCGTCGTATTGTCGTGCTTGAGGTTCCACCAGATGTTCGGCAGGGCAACGACCGCCGCGACCGCGACGGCAATGACGAAATCCCGGATGGCGATGCGCGCTGACGGAATGAGAAGCAGCGCGAGTGCGCCGCCCGGAACGACGAACAGCACGGCATATTTCGTCAGGAAGGCGAGGCCGACCCCGAGGCCCATGAGGAGCGCCAGCCCGACCGAGCGCCGCTGGGTCAGGCCGAAATAGGCAAGCAGGGCAATGGCGATGAAGAACAGCAGGATGACGTCGGTCGAGAAGAACACCGAGGAAAGCGCCACCCCTGGCAGGGTGATATAGGTGGCGCCCGTCCAGCCCTCGATCTCCGGCCCGACGAAACGTTTGGCAACCTTCATCAACACCAGTGCTGCCGCCATGTGGATCAGCGGTCCGCAGAGCCTGATCCAGTAGATGGCATTTGAGCCGGAAAACTCGGTCATCGTCCGGATCACCCAGGCGATCATCGGCGGCTTGGAGTAATAGCCGAGATCGAGATTCTGCGACCAGAACCAGTACTGCGCCTCGTCGACGAAAAGGTCCGTCGCATCGAAATAGAGCGTGACGACGCGCCAGAGCGTGAAGCCGAGAACGATGAGAAGACCAGATCTGGGGGACATGAACTTGAGTGTTCCGCTGACATGAAAGGCGCGAGTGCGATTACACCAAAGGCGCCGGACTGCCAACGGGGAAGGGACTTAGAACACCCGAAGCATGCGGATGTCGCGGTTTGCCGCGAGAAAATCGAGCCGGGCGATGGCTGCGAGCACGCCCATTGCGATCAAGCAGGAACCCAATCCGAGAACAATCATTGCTCTGTCCTTGTCGACGTCATGTCTTGGTTGTCGACTGGCCTATAACACGGAGCTTGCGTGTGCCTTGTAGCAGACGTGCAACTGCGCAGCAGTATTTCATGCCAACAGGCTTGAATTGCTTCAAAAGCAGGCAAGGCGGAATGGCTTATTAACCTTCAGGCAAGGAATTAACCATAAACATTGGTTTACACGTCGGAATGGGAAGATGCACTCGTTCCCACCAGGCATGACGCCGTCCCGCCGTACCGGTTGATCCGGTATCCATCTCTTCAGACAGCTCCGAAACATAGCTGATCAGGGGGCTCGATCCGCCGGTTGCCACCGGTGGAGAGGACCGTCTCCACGCTTGGCGTTCACCGGATGCTGCGAAAGTTTTTAACCAGGCATCCGCCTGGACAGTGGGTCGGGGACAGGCGTTGAGGCAGGACATGCCATCAGATCAGGCTCGTGGAGCGCAGGCAGGCAGCTTGCGCGACCGCCTGCGTTTTGCCGGTCTCGATGCCGATCAGTGCGAGTTGGTGCGTCGCAACCGGCCGGCCCTCGAAGCGCATCTGAAGGCAGGTCTCAGGGATATCTTTCACCGGTTCCAGTCATTCCCCGATGCCTCGCGTAATTTCGAGAGCGAGCGCCAGGTCGAACGCCTGCATGATCTGCAGTCCTCGCATTGGGACGTGCTGACCGATGCCCGCTTCGACAGCCTCTATGCCGAGCGTGTCAAGGTTCTCTCCGATACCGAAAGCAAGATGGGCCTCGACCCGCGCTGGCATGTGGCCGGTCACGGCGTCATGCTGGAGCATGTCCTTTCCGGCCTCGCCGCGGAGATCGCCGGCCGGCCGCTGCTGCCGTCGGCCAAGCGCCGCAGCCGCGAAATCTCCGAGCTGATGACGGCAATCATCCGCATCGTCATGGTCGATGTGGAAATCGCCGTGTCGCTCCGCTTCAATGCGCTGCGCGCCGCCCAGAACCGCGCGCTTGCCGATCAGCGCGCCGATAACGAGGCCGAGATCGTCAGGATTTTCGGCGATGTCATTGAAGGCCTTTCCGCCCGCGATCTGACGCGGCGCGCTCCCGTCGACGTCGACGGCGCTTATGCCGGGATCGCCGCTGCGCTGAACGGCGCCTTGGATGGTCTCCAGGCCGAATTCGCCGATATCACCGGGCGCACCGTCAAGGCGGAAGCGGCAACGGCGTCGCTTGCGGACCTGTCGCGGCAATTCGCCGGCACGGCGTCCGGCCAAGCCGACCGGCTGCAGCTTTCCGCCGCTACCCTTGCCGGCATTGCCGGCAGCGTGCGTGACGGCGCCGCCGACAGCCGCGCCGCCGAACAGGCGGCCGCCTCGACGCGCGCCACCGTCGAGGAAAGCGGCGAGGTCGTCGGCCGCGCGATCAGCGCCATGGCCGATATCGAGCAGTCGGCCGAAAAGATCGGGCAGATCATCGGGACGATCGACGAGATCGCCTTCCAAACCAATCTTCTGGCGCTGAATGCCGGCATCGAAGCGGCGCGTGCCGGTGATTCCGGCCGCGGCTTTGCCGTGGTCGCGCAGGAGGTCCGGGCGCTGGCTCAGCGCTCGGCCGAGGCCGCCCGCGAGATCAAGACGCTGGTGACCACCACCAAGGCGCAGGTCGACGCCGGCGTGCAGATGGTCGGCCGCACGCAGGATTCGATCGGCAGCATCGTGCGCCAGGTCACCGACATCAATGCCGCCATATCAGGCATCGCCACGAGGACCGGTGAACACGCCGCAAGCCTCGACGGCGTCACCGCCGAGGTGAAGGGCCTGGGCGCCGAAGTGGCCGATAGCGCCGGCTTTGCGGGGCGCTCGGCTGACGGCGCCGACGATCTCCACACGGTCATTGTCGAGCTCGGCCGGACGGTTCGCGAATTCCGCGTCGCGCGCGAAAACGCCCATGCCGGCCGGTCGGCGCCGGTCCGCGTGGCGCCTTCACGTCCCATCGATGCCGCTGCCCGCGCCGCTGCGGTCGAGGGCGAATATGAAAATGACGATTTTGGCCTTCCCCAGGCGTTCGCAAGCGTCGGAGGTGGGCGGAATGTTTACTAACCTATCGGATTATCGCCTCAGCTCATCTTTTCGGGCCGGGGACAAGGGGACAAGGACAAGCTGATGGTAGCAAAGAAGAGTGGCAAGACGCTGAATTTGACAGCGGTGCTCGACCTCAACGAGGCTTCCGCCTTGCGTGAAAAACTCCTTTCGTTCAGGGGCAGCGGTCTTTCGATCGACGCATCCGGCGTTGAGCGGATTGGTGCTCTTTGCGCACAGGTCCTGATGTCCGCCGAGAAAACCTGGGCGCAGGACAAGCAGCCGTTCACCTTCTCCCAGGTGTCCGACGCATTTCAAAAAACCATGCAGCTGGTTGGCGTCAATATTGACCACCTGCTTGCCAAGGAGATTCGGCAATGAAGAAAAAAGTACTGACCGTGGATGATTCACGCACCATCCGAAACATGCTGCTCGTGACGCTGAACAATGCCGGCTTCGAGACGATCCAGGCGGAAGACGGCGTCGAGGGTCTCGAGGTTCTCGAAGAGTCCAATCCTGACGTCATCGTGACCGACATCAACATGCCGCGCCTCGACGGTTTCGGCTTTATCGAGGGTGTCCGCCGCAACGAGAAATATCGGGCGATCCCGATCCTGGTCCTGACGACCGAGAGCGACGCGGAAAAGAAGAACCGCGCCCGCCAGGCCGGCGCCACGGGCTGGATCGTCAAGCCTTTCGACCCGGCCAAGCTGATCGATGCAATTGAGCGTGTAACCGCTTAAACCCAGGATTTGCTCCTATGGATATGAACGAAATCAAAGAGATCTTTTTCCAGGAGTGCGAGGAACAGCTCGCCGAGCTGGAATCCGGTCTTCTGAAAATGAACGATGGCGATCGCGATCCGGAAACCGTCAATGCGGTGTTCCGTGCCGTGCATTCTATCAAGGGGGGCGCCGGCGCCTTCGGCCTTGATGATCTGGTTGCCTTCGCCCATGTGTTCGAGACCACTCTCGATTGCGTTCGTTCCAACAAGCTCGAGCCGACCCAGGACGTCCTGAAGGTGATGCTGAAGTCGGCCGACGTGCTCGCCGACCTGACCAATGCCGCACGCGACGGCGGCAGCGTCGATGAAAGCCGCAGCCGCGGCCTCGTCAAGGAGCTGGAAGCACTGGCCAACGGCGAATTGCCGTCTCCGTCGGCCGCCGCAGAGGCGCCTGCGCCGAAGGCCGCCGCAAAACCCGCGCCGGCTGCTGTGGCACCCGCTCCCAAGCCGACCGACGATAGCGGTTTCCAGCCGATCCCCTTCTCCTTCGACGATTTCGGCGGCGACGAAGCGGGCTCCGACTTGCCGGCGTATGAAGTCACGTTCAAACCGCGCTTCGAGCTCTATTCCAAGGGCAACGACGCCACCCTGCTGCTGCGCGACCTCTCCCGTCTCGGCGAGATGACCATCTATTGCAACATGGACGAGCTGCCGGGCCTCGAGGAGCTCGATCCGGAAGGCGCCTATTTCTTCTGGAACGTCACGATCAAGACGGACAAGGGCGAGGACGCCATCCGCACCGTCTTCGAATTCGCCGAATGGGATTGCGACCTGACGATAAAGCCGGTCGACGAAGCGGCAGGCAACACAGGCGCCAATGAGGAACTGCCGATGGTGCCGGTTCCCTTCGACCTGTCGATCCTGGACGAAACCGGCGCAGCCGAAGACGTTTCCGGCGCTGCCGCCGCCGAGACGGCTGCGGCCGTTGCCGCCGCCGAAACCGCATCCAACGTCACGCAAATGGCCGCTGCCGCCGCCCGCGTCGAAAAGAAGGAATCGGCAGCCGCCGCAGCAGCGGCTGCAGCAAATGCCGCCGCCCAGAACAATGCCGCCGGTGCCGGCCAGACGATCCGCGTCGATCTCGACCGTGTCGATCGCCTGATCAACCTCGTCGGCGAACTGGTCATCAACCAGGCGATGCTGTCGCAGAGCGTCATCGAGAACGACACGACCGGCACCTCCTCGATCAACATGGGCCTCGAAGAGCTGCAGCAACTCACCCGCGAGATCCAGGACTCGGTGATGGCGATCCGCGCGCAGCCGGTGAAGCCGGTCTTCCAGCGCATGTCGCGTATCGTCCGCGAAATCGCCGACATGACCGGCAAGTCGATCCGCCTGATCACCGAAGGTGAAAACACCGAAGTCGACAAGACCGTCATCGACAAGCTGGCCGAGCCGCTGACCCACATGATCCGCAATGCCGTCGACCACGGCATCGAAACACCGGAAAAGCGCGCAGCCGCCGGCAAGAACACCGAAGGCACCGTCCGCCTCACCGCCAAGCATCGCTCGGGCCGCATCCTGATCGAGCTTGCCGACGACGGCGCCGGCATCAACCGCGAGAAGGTTCGCCAGAAGGCGATCGACAATGACCTGATCCCGGCCGACGCCAACCTGTCGGACGAGGAAATCGACAACCTGATCTTCCTGCCGGGCTTCTCGACCGCCGACAAGATCTCCGACATCTCGGGCCGCGGCGTCGGCATGGACGTCGTCAAGCGCTCGATCCAGGCACTCGGCGGACGCATCAACATTACTTCGAAGCCTGGCCACGGTTCGGTCTTCACCATGAGCCTGCCGCTGACGCTCGCCGTCCTCGACGGCATGGTGGTCACCGTCGCCGGCCAGACGCTGGTCGTGCCGCTGACCGCGATCGTCGAAACCCTGCAGCCGGAAGCCTCTGCGATCCATTCCTTCGGCGCCAACCACCGGCTGATCTCGATCCGCAACTCTTTCTGCCCGCTGGTCGATGTCGGCCGCATCCTGAATTTCCGCGCGACTCAGGCCAATCCGGTCGAGGGTGTGGCGCTTCTGGTCGAATCCGAAGGCGGCGGCCAGCGCGCCCTGATGGTCGATGCCATCCAGGGACAGCGCCAGGTGGTCATCAAGAGCCTGGAAGCCAACTACACCCACGTGCCGGGCATTGCCGCCGCCACCATCCTCGGCGACGGCCGCGTGGCTCTCATCCTGGATGTCGACGCGGTTGTCGGCGCTTCGCGTGGCCAGTCGCTCAAAGCGGAAATGTCGTTGGCAGCGGTAGGGTAAGGCAATGTCGTATTCCGTAAAAAGTCTGAACGAAGGGGACCGCGAGTTGATCGCGTTCCGCATCGGCGATCAGGAATTTTGCGTGAACATCATGTCGGTTCGCGAAATCCGGGGCTGGACCCCGGCGACCGCGATGCCGCACTCGCCTGCCTATATGCTTGGCGTCATCAACCTGCGCGGCGCGGTGCTGCCGATCATAGATCTCGCCGCCCGCCTCGGCATGAAGCCGGCCGATCCGACCGCTCGTCATGTCATCATTGTCGCCCAGGTCCGTCGCAAGGTTGTCGGCCTCCTGGTCGATGCCGTCTCCGACATTCTGACGGTGACTGACCAGATTATCCAGCCGACGCCGGAAATCTCCTCCGACCTCGAGCGCCAATTTGCCCGAGGCATTCTTGCCATCGACAAGCGCATGATCTGCTTGATCGAACTTGAAGCCCTCTTTTCCGAGACCGAAAGCGAAGCCGCATGAGTGCAATGGGTGCAAAGGATCAGAGGCTGGGAGCCGACGAGGTGCTGGCGAGCGGAGAATATCCGCTGACCCGCCGCGACCTCACGGAAATCGCCGCCATGATCTACTCGGATGCCGGCATCTTCCTCAATGAGACGAAGGCTTCGCTCGTCTATTCGCGTCTGTCGAAACATATCCGCAATCTCGGCCTTTCCGGCTTCCGGGAATATTGCGAACTCGTCGCGTCCCCTGCGGGTGCCGCACCGCGCCGCGAAATGCTGTCGCATCTGACGACCAATTTCACCCGCTTCTTCCGCGAAAATCATCATTTCGAGCATCTGCGCGATCATGTGCTGCCGGAGCTTCTGCAGCGGGCGAGAGCCGGCGGCAGGGTGCGTATCTGGTCGGCCGCTTCCTCCGACGGGCAGGAACCTTATTCGATCGCGCTCACCGTGCTGTCGCTGATGCCGAATGTCGCCGATTACGACTTCAAGATCCTGGCAACCGACATCGATCCGAAAATCCTGGCGATCGCCCGGGCCGGCGCCTATGACGAGAGCGCGCTCGAAACCGTGTCGCCCGCCATGCGCAAGCAATGGTTCAGCGAGGTCGAGGTGCAGGGCCGCAGGAAGTTCCAGGTCGACGACCGGGTCAAGCGGCTGATCACCTACAATGAGCTGAACCTGATGGCGCAGTGGCCCTTCAAGGGCAAGTTCGACGTCATCTTCTGTCGCAACGTCGTCATCTATTTCGACGAGCCGACGCAGATGAAGATCTGGCAGCGTTTCGCCGGCCTGCTGCCGGAGGGCGGCCATCTCTATATCGGTCATTCCGAGCGCGTGTCCGGCGAGGCGAAGCACGTCTTCGACAATATCGGCATCACGACCTATCGCTACACGACCAAGGGTCTCGGGAGGAAGGCATGAGCGCGCCGGCACGGGTTCTCGTTGTTGACGACTCGCCGACGATGCGCGGCCTGATCACGGCCGTTCTGAGTTCGGACCCTGAGGTCAATGTCATCGGCCAGGCCGGCGACGCGCTGGAAGCGCGCGAGGCGATCAAACGCCTGAACCCCGACGTCGTGACGCTCGACATCGAGATGCCGAATATGAACGGCCTCGATTTTCTCGAAAAGATTATGACGCTGCGTCCGATGCCGGTCATCATGGTGTCGACGATGACCCATCGCGGCGCCGAGGCGACGCTGGCAGCCCTTGAGATCGGCGCATTCGACTGCGTCGGCAAGCCGGGACCGGGCGAACCCAGGCCCTTCGGCGACCTCGCCGAGAAGGTCAAGGCCGCCGCCCGCACCCAGCGCCAGTTTTCCCAGCCGGTGGTGGCCGCCACGCCGCCGCCTTCCGTCGCCGATTTCCGCGTCGGCCGCAAGATCGTCGCGATCGGCTCGTCGACGGGCGGCGTCGAAGCGCTGATTGCCGTCCTCCAGAAATTCCCGGCCAATTGCCCTCCGACGGTGATCACCCAGCACATGCCGCCGACCTTCACCAAGAGCTTTGCCGAACGGTTGAACCGGCTCTGCGCGCCGGTGGTGCAGGAAGCGACCGACGGCGCCCGTCTCGAAATCGGCAAGATCTATCTGGCGCCCGGAGGCGAACGTCATCTCCAGGTCACCGGCGCTTCGGCGCCGTGCTGCCGCCTTGTCGACCGCCCGCCGGTCAATGGTCACCGCCCCTCGGTGGATGTGCTCTTTGATTCGGTTGCGGAACTGGCCGGCCGCAACGCTGTTGGTGTGATCCTGACCGGAATGGGCCGTGATGGCGCCGCCGGATTGCTGAAAATGCGTCACGCCGGGGCCAGAACCCTCGGCCAGAACGAAAAAACCTGTGTCGTTTACGGAATGCCAAGGGTTGCGCACGAACTTGGCGCCGTTGAGCAGCAGCTGCCACTGTCTGCCATCGGTGAGGAAATATTGAAAATGACAGCCGCCCGAAAGGAAGGGACCGAATAATGTCGATCGCGGAGAAAATCAAAGTTCTGATCGTCGATGATCAGGTAACGAGCCGTTTGCTGCTCAGCGACGCGCTGACACAGCTCGGTTTCAAGCAGATCACGTCGGCGGGCGACGGCGAGCAGGGCATGAAGATCATGACCGAGCAGCCGCATCATCTGGTGATCTCGGATTTCAACATGCCGAAGATGGATGGCATCGGTTTCCTTCAGGCCGTGCGTACCAACCCGAACACCAAGAAGGCGGCCTTCATCATCTTGACCGCCCAGGGCGATCGCGCGCTGGTGCAGAAGGCAGCCCAGCTCGGCGCCAACAACGTGCTCGCCAAGCCGTTCACGATCGAGAAGATGAAAGCGGCCATCGAAGCCGTGTTTGGAGCCTTGAAATGATCACTGAGGGGGCAGCCCGCCGCGTGCACATCATTCAAGGCGAGTATAAGGTTCTGAGCGATCCGAATGCGGTCCTCTCGACCATTCTCGGCTCGTGCGTGGCTGCGTGCCTCAGAGACCCTGTCGCCGGCATCGGCGGCATGAACCACTTTCTGCTGCCCGGTTCGGCGACGTCGCCGACATCAGGCGGGGATGCCACGCGCTATGGCGTGCATCTCATGGAATTGCTGATCAACGGTCTCCTGAAGCAGGGCGCCCGGCGCGACCGGTTGGAGGCAAAGATCTTCGGCGGCGCCAAGACGATCTCGACCTTCTCCAACGTCGGTGAGCAGAACGCGGCCTTCGCCATGCAGTTCCTGAGGGATGAAGGCATTCCGGTGGTCGGCTCCTCGACCGGTGGAGAGCATGGGCGCAAACTCGAATATTGGCCGGTCTCCGGCCGTGCCCGGCAATATCCGTTGACCGGCGCCGAAACCCAGAGAACCGTCGCTCTCGAGCAGCGTCCCGCCGCTCCGCAGAAGCCCGTCGAAACCAGTATCGAATTTTTTTGATGGCAAGGATTTTGATATGACATTTAACCCGGTGATGGAGCCGCCCGAGCCTGTCGAAGCGCTGAGCGACATCCTGATGCGCATCGTGTCCGAACTGCACGATGTCGCCTACCTGATCGAGCGCATCGAGCCGCAGCTTCTCGAGCTCGGCGGCGCCGAAGTTCTGAATTCGCCTGACGCCATGAAGGTCATGCAGGGCATCGATCTGGCGGTGCAGAAATCGCGCGGCCTTGCTGAATTCATCGACACGATCACCAGCGAAATCCCGCTCGGCTGGACCGTCGACGTCGCAACTGCGCTGAGCCTCGTCAAGCTGGCGGAAATGCAGAAGGCGCTGGGCGGCGCCACCCGCCATGGCCATTCCCAGCCGCTGAGCAAGGCGGCTGGCGACTTCGATTTCTTCTGACGCGCGCTATCTATCGACTTCGCTTCTCCCGCCTTGGGCCTTGGTTTCACCGGGTCGCTCTCGCAAAATCGCTGCATGGCAGGCGTCGGCCTATCGCTCCCGCGCGCGCTCCACGAAACGCTCGCACAAGTTTCGCCGATTATTCGTCAAATGAGGCAATAAGCCTGCTTTGTCTTTGACGGATCGTGCGAGAACAGAATGAATCTGTTAAATCAATTAGTTCAGATATTTAAGAACTTTGGCGCCCTGGGCCGGACGCGCCTGATGATTCTGGGAGGCGTCGGCGCCCTTTCCATCGCAATCATCCTTGCGGCCGCTCTTTTCGTCAACAAGCCGGCACAGGAAACGCTTTACGTCGGCCTCGACGCTCCCGATCTCAACCAGATCAGCATGGCGCTTGCCGAAGCCAATATCAATTTTCAGGTCGGCACGGACGGCGCCAGCATCTCCGTACCGGCGGGCATGACGGGCAAGGCCCGCCTGATGCTTGCCGAGCGCGGCCTGCCGAACAGTGCCAATGCCGGTTACGAACTCTTCGACAATGTCGGCTCGCTCGGCCTGACCTCCTTCATGCAGGAAGTGACGCGGGTTCGCGCGCTGGAAGGCGAAATCGCCCGCACCATTCAGTCGATCTCGGGCATAACAGCCGCGCGCGTGCATATTGTCATGCCGGAGGTCGGGAATTTCCGGAAGGCGGAGCAGAAACCGACGGCCTCCGTCATGATTCGTGCGAGTGCGGCCACCGGGCGCAGCGCCGCGACCTCGATCCGCCACCTCGTCGCCTCGGCCGTGCCGGGGCTCGACGTCGATGACGTGACCATTCTTGATTCCGCCGGTCAGCTGCTCGCGTCCGGCGACGAGGCGAGCAACAGCTCGCTGAACCGCTCGCTCAACATCGTCCAGAATGTTCAACAGGAAGTCGAATCCAACATCGACAAGGCCTTAGCGCCGTTCCTCGGCATGGACAACTTCCGCTCCAGCGTCACCGCCGACCTCAACACCGACGCCCAGCAGATCCAGGAAACCACCTACGATCCCGAATCCAAGGTCGAACGCTCGGTACGCTCGACCAAGGAAGCCCAGCAGTCGCAGCAGAAGCAGTCCGACAACGCGACGACCGTCGAACAGAACATTCCGCAAGCAGCTCCTGACGCCGGCGGCGCCAGTGGCCCGGAATCGCAGGACAAGTCCGACAAGCGCGAAGAGCAGACCAACTACGAAATCAACAGCAGGACGACGGCGACGACCCGCAACAGCTACAAGGTCGAAAAGCTGTCGATCGCCGTGGTGGTCAACAAGGGCCGTATCGCCAAGATGGTCGGCGAGCCGGCCGATCAGGCCAAGATCGACGCCTATCTCGCTGAAATGCAGAAGATCGTCGCTTCGGCGGCCGGCATCGATGCCAAGCGCGGCGACGTCGTCACCGTCACCGCCATGGACTTCCTCGAAAATCAGTTGCTCGAAGACGCCACCGGCGGTGTCCGCGTCATGGACATGCTGAGCCGCAATCTTGCCGGCATCATCAACTCGCTCGCCTTCGTCGCCGTCGCCTTCGTGGTGGTCTGGATGGGCCTGCGCCCGCTGGTCCGCAGCGTCAGCGGCAATGGTGCAAGCGCGGTCCTCGGCGACGCCCCGCCGGAAGCGGCCGGCCTCGAGCTGCCGGACTTCGCGCCGGCGGTAGGCGCGCCCGGAGGCGCTCTCATGGACGGCTTCGGATCCGACTTCGGCTTCGACAGCACCGAGGACCTGCTCAGCCTTGGCGACGACGACGGCAACTTCAACCGCCGCGTCAAGGAGGGCCCGGAACGCAAGCTCGCCCGCATGGTCGAGATCAACGAGGAGCGCGCCGCGAAAATCCTCAGGAAATGGGCGATCGACGACGCAGCATAAGAAAAGGCCGGGAAACCGGCCTTTTTCACGTCCATACCGGATCTTTCCGGTAAGGGGTCTTGCCTGGCCCCACAAAGGTCAGTAAGGCCCGCCGCTGGTGGATAAAGCTGCCGAAGCTCACTCGCGTAAAACGCGAATCAAGTTGCGGTACAGCCAGAATCACCGTAGCCTCCACTATGTCTTGAGAGGCATGATCGGCATTCGAATCAGTGCATGGACGGCGGAGAAAGTAAATCCCTAGAAGTCGGAGATGGTACTTTACACCGGCTGGCTTACCCTTGGGTGATTCGAAATGGGATTCCAGCGGGACATGAATTGAATCCTTTACAG
The DNA here is from genome assembly GCF_001664385.1 of Rhizobium phaseoli. Lineage (NCBI taxonomy): Bacteria > Pseudomonadati > Pseudomonadota > Alphaproteobacteria > Hyphomicrobiales > Rhizobiaceae > Rhizobium > Rhizobium phaseoli. The sequence goes on from NZ_CP013532.1 coordinate 701,262, forward strand.
AAAAATTGCCGTTGCACCGAGTGTGATCGTTTCTCAGCCGCAGGACGTTGCCAATGGATATGAGCATATTTCAGGCGAGCAAAGGCGAGAAGCAGATGATGAATTTCGCAAGCGCAGTGGCGCCGGCTCTGTTGCCGCGCGATGAATTGATTCAGCGGCTGCACAGCGTCGCCAGCACTGGCAGGTTGCAGTCCGGTCTGCGCGCCCTGACGGAATATGTCGGCGCTTCGCACTATCTGCTGGCGCGTTGTGATCTCATTCAGGAAAGCGGCCTCGATTTCGTCGTCTCCTCGGATTGGCCCTTCGACCTGGTCAAGGACATCGCCAACGATCTCGTCAGCGGCTATGCCCGCTCCACCGAGCTGGAAAAATGCATGCAGGTCTTCCAGCCGAATTTTGCGCTGCTGCCCGAGAGCGCCGCCGTGCCGGAGGGCGCCAGCCGCCAATATTGTTCTTTGACTTTCAATGTCGGCCGCTCGCGGCTGGCCTTGATGTTCCTGTTCGGCGAAGGGTTTATCCTGTCGCCGGAGCGGCTGCGGGATGTCGGTCTGCTTGCCGGCTATGTCGCGAGCTTCCTTCGCTGCGGCGGCGCCAGGGTCGACCGTGATTTCGAGCTGACCGACCGCGAGCTGGAATGCCTGTTCTGGATCGCCGAAGGCAAGACCAGCGACGAGATCGCGATGATCCTCGGAATCTCCCGCAACACCATCAACAACTACATCACCAGCGTGATGCGCAAGACGGCGACCAAGACCCGGTCGGAGGCCATTGCCTTCGCGGTCCGCAACAATCTCGTATAAGGGGGATCCATGGGGCATCCATCAAGCAGGGTGATGAACGGCGCCGATCCGCTCCGCATGGTGCGGGTGAACAGGATCTCCAGCCGGTCCGACCTTTTTCCGCGGCTGATCGCGATGCAGAAACTCGCCGATGCCCAGGGCTTCGCGATCTACCGCGTCAGCGGCTCCGGCCTGCCGGCGAAGCAGCGCCTCGTCTGCGAGCTCGAGAACTGGGGATCTTCCAATGCCGGTTTCGGCAAGGCCTTCACGGATGCCTATGGCGATATCCTTCTCGACCATATCGAAAAGTCGCTGCTGCCGCTTTCATGGGCCGGTGCCCATGACCGGGCGGCCCCCGGACCGGCCGACTTCGCGCCGTTCATGACGCGCCTGAGGGATGGCATCCTGCCTTTTTCCGGCCTTGCCTTTCCGGTGCGACTCGGCGCCGTCGGCAATGGCTTCATTCTGTTTACCGGCGATGACATCGACCCTTCAAGCGACATGATCGTCGAACTGCATGGTCGCTGCTGCCATATCATGATGGATCTACTCTCGCTCGACGAGCGCCGCACGGCCGCCGCCGAAGCACTGAGCGAACGTGAGATCGCCTGTCTGCAGCTTGCCGGCGACGGGCGCATCAGCGAAGAGATCGCCGAAAAGCTCGGCCTGTCCGTGCACACGGTCAACGCCTATCTCGGCTCGGCGACGATCAAGCTCGATTCCGTCAACCGCATCCAGGCGATCGCCAAGGCGATCCGGCTCGGCTACATCAGTTGAGGCAGCGCCTGCCGGCGTTCACGCAAGACGGCGCCAAAGCTTGATTGATCAAGACCGCTCAGCTGGCGAGCGCGCGCGGCGGTTTCAGGCTGTAACGGGCTTGCCGAAGGCTCCTTTCCAGGAAGACAGTATTCTCGTCGGGGTCGGGAGAGGGATCCTGGAAGGCGATGTGGTTGATTTCGATGCCGGCATGATCCTCGGCAAGAGTGAGCTGGGCATAGACGGTGACGCCGCGCGGCTTGATTTCCAGGTCGAGAACGACCTCCGGCTTGCCGCCCCATTCCAGCGTATAGTTTCCGCCCAGGCCGAAATTGACCGTGCCCGGATGAAAGAAAAGCTCCGCGGCCGACGCGACGAGATCGGCCAGATTGCCGTAATACTCGAAGCGCAGCAGTGAAATAAGGTCAGAAGCATCCAGAAGGCGCAGTTCGGTGGCGACCGGGCTGATCGCGTCTGCGAGGATCTTTTCACGCTGGGCAGAGTGAGGGCATTTTTTCATTCGGCTTATCTTACCCGTTTGTTCTTGGCGTCTGCGGCGTAAACCCTGTGGATGAGCTCCGCAACGGCCTTATAGAAGACTGACGGTATGACACTATCGACCGAGACTTGCGCAAACATGGAGCGCGCAAGCGGCGGATCTTCGAACACCGGGATGCCGTTCTGCTCGGCGATCTCCCTGATTTTCAGCGCAATGAGGTCCTGGCCCTTTGCCAGCACCACCGGGGCGTCGTTCTCCTCACGCGCGTAACGCAGCGCCACGGCGTAGTGTGTCGGGTTGGCGATGACGAGTGTTGCCCGGTGCACGTTGGCGATCATGCGCCGGCGCGCGCGGTCGCGCATCAGCGAGCGCTGCCGGCTTTTGACGAAGGGATCGCCCTGCGCCTGCTTGTTTTCTTCCTTCACTTCGTGACGCGTCATCTTGAGTTCGGTGAACCAATGATGGCGCGTCCAGAAAAAATCGGCGATGGCGACGATTGCGGTGGCGATCAGCATGACGATGATGATCTTGCGCATCGCCGTCATCATCCTGACGAGGATCGTCTGCGGATCGGAAAACATCGCGTCGATCGAGCCGAAATATTCGCTCCTGAGCACGAAGAACAGGATCACCCCGACGACGACGACCTTGAATAGCGACTTTCCGAACTCGATAAGGCCGGGCAGGCTGAAGAGCCGTGACCAGCCCTTCATCGGCGAGATGCGCGAAGCCTGCGGCCGGATGCGCTCCAGCACCGGCGTCGGCAGGTTCTGGAAGATCGAGGAGGCGATGCCGAAGACCATGAGCAGGATGAAGGCAGGTGCCAGCAGCGCAGCGCTTGCCCAGCCCAGCCGGACGAAAAGCGCCAGGATGTCCGGCCCGGTCTCGATTTTCCATTGGTCGGGCTGCTCGAAAATGTCGCGCAGCGTTTCGCTCATGCGCCCGACGTTTTCGGGAAGGAAGAACACCAGATAGATGAAAGTAGCAAGGATGGTCGCGAAGATCGACAGCTCGCGCGAAAACGGCACATTGCCCTTTTCCGCGGCGTCGGTTTGCTTTTTCGCGGTCGGGGCTTCTGTTTTGCTGTCCTTGTCATCGTCTGCCAAGTCGCGGCCCTCCGTCAAAGAAACAGGCCGCAGCGAATGCATGCCACCCAAGGGCAGCGGTTTTGGGATGACGACATGCACCAAAACAGAGAGCTGTAGCGCGTCGCGAAAACCGGGTTTTCTGCGACACGCTATAGAGCGCGGCCTATCGATGAAGGGTAATCGTCTGTTGCAAGGCGATCAACAGCCGCCTTTCGGGCGGCCGGATTTGTCAACAGTATCGGAAGATTAGGCCGCTGCCGAAGCGTCGCCTTCCTCCTCCTTGAGCTCGATCTGGCCTGAGTTGGCCAGGCGAATCGCTTCCTGCGCCACGGCGCGCCGGGCAATGGCGACCTCGCGCGGATTGACGCCGCCCATGCCGCTCTGCAGATCCGATTCGATCATGCGGCGCTGGCGCGGGCTGATGGCGGAGAGAACCGATTCGCGGATCTCGGCCGGCGAGCCGCGCAGCGCGACGGTGAGCACATCGGTCGAAATGTCGTTGAGCAGCAGGACGCGGCTACGCTGCGGCATGTACATGAGGTCCTCGAAGAGGAAGATCTTCGGGCGAACCTTGTTGACCGATTCGCGGCTGATCGATTCGAGCGAGGTGAGCAGCGTGTCGACCTGCGGCTTGTCGAGCTCGTTCATGAGATCGGCGACCTTCGTCGAGCCGGCTGCGTTGCGTTCTGCCTCGACCTCGGCAAGCAGCGTCATCACCTGGTTCTCGATGATCTGCGCCGCCTTCGGGCTGACGGTCTTCATGTTCACCGTGCGGTTCATGATGTCGGCGCGACGATTGTCGGGAAGCTGCAGCAGCACCTTGGCGCCGAAGGAGGAGGGCATCATCGAAAGGATATAGGCGACGGTCTGCGGATGTTCACGCAGCAGGAACTGCGCGACGAATGCCGGCTCCGCCTCGCTGAGGCGATCCCAGATCGAGGTCTCGTAGGCCTGGAATGCCGTGCGGCGGCCGAGCAGGCTGTCGACCTCGTCGGGGGTCAGGCCTTCTTCCAGAATAGCCTCGATCGCCTTGGCATTGTCCATCAGACCGGCGCCCTCGGTGAAGAGGTCCTCGAACTCGGAGACGAGCGACAGCAGTTCGTCCGGCGGAATGGCGCGCAGCGACTGGGCAGATGCGATAATGGTCTGCAGCTCGGCCTGGGTAAAATATTTCAACAGCCGGCCGGCGACACCCTTTCCCATGGCGAGAAGGACCGCCGCCGCCTTTTCAGCCTGGGTCAACGGTTTCCCGGCTAGCGCGCCGCCGAAATCGTCAAAGTCCATCATGGTCTAACCTCTCCGTCCCCACAGGGATCAGGCTTTTTTCGTACTCAAAACTTCTATCAGTTTTACGCCGAATCGGGTGTCGTCGTTATCAAGCACCGTAATCTCGCCGCGTGCAATCCTGCGGCCGTTCACCATGATCTCGACAGGTTCGCCGATTTTCTTGTCGAGAGCGATCGTCGCACCTTCGTTGAGATTCATCAGTCCGGAGACCTGCATCCGGCTGGTGCCGAGCATGATCTGGACATCGATCGGAATGTCCATGATCAGTTCAAAATTCGACGTCAGCGCGCTGCCGAGCGGCGCCGGTGACGTCTCGAACGAAGAGCTGTCGCCGAAATTCATGCCTGCGGCCGGGCTGGCATTGCCAGCGCCGAAATCGCCGCCGAAATCATCGCCGCCGAAAGGGGAATCCGAAATCTCGCCGCCGAAGGCAGCCAAATCCGTTCCTGCTCCGAAGGCATCATTCTCCAGGTCGCCGCCAAACTGCGACAGGTCACCATCGGCGTCCTGCTTCAGCACGCCGCGCAGATCGTCGATCGCCTGGTCGAGATCCGCTTCGCTGCCCGGCACATCCAGGGAGAGGTCGCTGTTCTGCTGTGTTTTCTTCGTTGCCATGAAATCACTATTCCAGTTGAAACTTGCCTCAAACTGCCTTTGCAGCCCAAAATCCAGAGAACCGACTAATTCATCAAATGGCGGATGAGCTCGTCATCCGAGTTCATCGTATCCTTGACGCGGACCATGTAGTTTTCGCCTGAGCGGCCGAACTCGCAGACATACAGTTCCTTGCTGTTGGCGCTGACCTCGACGCGCACGTCGCCGCTGTCGCGGAAGGGGATGACGTCGCCGACCATCAGCTTCGATATCGTCCGCAGCGTCAGGTCCTGCAGCCTGATCCTGGCCTCGAGCGTGACATGCGAGCGACGCACCTGGTCGCCGAGCTGTTCGGTCCATTCAGGCGAGGCGCCGGCGGCCTGACGCTTCGGCTTCGGCGGCGTCACCTTGGTCTTCAGCAGCGCCGTCTGCGGAATGATCAGCGAGAATTCCGAAACGATGCCGGCCAGCGTCAGCGACATGTTGACGGCGGCGGCGAATTCGTCCGGCTTGTCTTCCGGCGGCCGGGCGCGCGCGTCGTAGGCGTGCGGGGCCGAAAGGCTCGGTTCGAAACCGCCCGGCGCGTTGACCGCCGAGCGCAGCACCTTGGCGATCTTGTCGAACACCATGACCGCCAGATCGAGTTCGATGATCGAGAGCAGCCGGTCGGCCGGTTCCTCGATCGTATCGGCGGTGGCGCCGAGCAGGTGCTCCATCAGCGTTATGACGAAACCATTGCCGCAGGCAAGCGTGATGTTCTGCGACCAGTTGCGCAACGTCGCATCGACCAGGGTAACATTGGCGCTCAGATCATCGACCAGGTGGTTCTTGTAGCCGATCTCGCAGCCGAGATAATTGACCGTCACGTCGAGGCCGGTCTCGCTTTTGATGACATCGGGAAAGAACTCGCTGTAGACCTCTCCGAAGGCGCTGCAGATCTTGGACACGCGGCCTCTGTCGCCAAGCCCGCCTGTCAGCTTGGCGAGAAGGGCGGGGTCCATTGCCGGTTTGTCATGCGAAGCATCGCTCATGGTCATTTAAGCCGCCTTGTTTTCGCCGCCTGGGTTCATCATTTCCTGTTCGACGGCGTCGATGGACGGACGCTCGTAAGCCGAGATCGTCTTGCGGCCGTATTCGAGAGCGACCTGCGGCACCGAACCGTTCATGTAGGCCAGCAAGGTCTGCTTGACGATCACGTAGAGTCGGTGCTGCTTGTTGCGGACGACCTTGATCTGGGAGACCAGCGGCGAGCAGACGCAGTAGGACAACAGGATGCCGAGGAAGGTGCCGACCAGGGCCGAGCCGATCAGGTGGCCGAGCACTTCGGGCGAATCGTTGATGTGGGCCATCGCCTTGATGACGCCGAGAACGGCCGCGACGATACCGATTGCCGGGAAGGAATCGCCCATGATCTGGATCGCGTGGTAGGGCTTCATCTTGTCGTGCATGATGGTGTTGAGCTCTTCATCCATCAGCGCCTCGATTTCGTGGCTGCGCGCGTTGCCGATGATGATCAGGCGGACGTAATCGCAGATGAAGGCCGTCAGCTCCTTGTTCTTTAGAACCGTGGGTGCCTGCTGGAAGATCGTCGATTCGGCCGGATTGTCGATATGGGCTTCGATTTCGTTTCGCGACTTGGTGCGCAGGTCACGCATCAGCGAATAGAGCACGCCGAGCGTGTCGAGATAATTGCGCTCCTTCGGCACCGCGTGCTTGAAGGCTTCGCCGAGCGCCTTGCCGGAATCCTTCACCACCTTCATCGGATTGGCCATGATGAAGCTGCCGAGGCCGGCGCCGCCGATGATCACGAATTCGAAGGGCTGGAACAGAGCCTCCACGTGGCCGCCCATCGCCATGAAGCTGCCGACGACACAGCCGCAAGTCACTATAAATCCGATAATGATGTTCATCGTCAGCCCAATCTGAACGTTGCTTTTCTTTGAGACGGATAGGGTTTCTGCCTTGCGTGAGGCTGATGAAAAGGCCTCATGCGGGCATTTCAGCGTACCAGCTTCGCGCAAGCATCTGCCGTCAATCTGAAGGAGACGAATGGGCGTTCGCGCCCGTTTCTGAGATGCTGCCTCAGCGAAATTCCGGCCGAACCAGATCAGACGACGCCCGGCTTTTCGTTCCGTTCATCGCCAATGCTTGGAGCGTTCCGACATGCAATCCGGTCTTTATGTTTCTCTGTCGTCGCAGATGGCGCTCGAAAAGCGCCTGAACACCATCGCAGACAACATGGCGAACGTGAACACAACCGGTTTTCGCGCCACCGAGGTGAAGTTCGACGAGATGGTGGCGGCCACCAAGAACAAGCTGAACACCAAGGTCGCCTTCGTCTCCCAAGGCAATGATTATCTGAACGAGCAGAACGGCGAGCTGCAGCATACCGGCAACATGCTCGATTTCGCCGTCAAGGGCGATGCCTGGTTTTCGCTCGATACGCCGGCCGGCCGCGTGCTGACGCGCGACGGCCGCTTCACCCTGAAAGAAACCGGCGAGCTCGTCTCGATCCGGGGATATCCGGTTCTCGATGCCGGCGGCGCGCCGATCCAGCTCGACACGAAGGCCGGCGAGCCGGCGGTCGGCACCGACGGAATCATCTATCAGGCCGGCCGCCAGGTCGGATCGCTCGGGCTGTTCGAGGCCGATATCAGCAAGGGTTACCTGCGCTACGAAAACAGCGGCATCATGACCACCGACCAGCCGCGCGCCGTGGTCGACCGCTTCAATGTCGGCGTCGAGCAGGGATATCTGGAAAACTCCAACGTCAACGCCATGCGCGAGATCACCCAGCTGATCGAGGTCAACCGCTCCTTCGAAAGCATCTCGTCGCTGATGCGCGACAGCGAGGATTCATTCAAGGAAGCCGTCCAGACGCTTGGAGGCAGCCGCTAAAGCATGAGCACGCTACTGGCCGAGGACAGCCTTTCCCCGACGCTGGCGCATCTGGCGGGTCTCGTCGACCAATATGCATCGCCCGACTTCGCGGTGGCCCATGGTGGTCGCGTGCAGACCATTGCCGCCGGCCACTACACCGTTCGCGGTCTTTCCCGCCATGTTCGTCTCGGCGAGTTCGTGGCGCATAAATCCGCCTCCGGCGTCCATCTCGGCGAGGTCGTCCGCGTCGAGCCGGAGCTGATCTACGTCTGCCCCATCGAACCCGGCGAGCCGATCGGCATCCATGATACCGTCATCCGCAAGGGCGCTTTCCGCATTTCGCCGTCCGACAGCTGGTGCGGGCGCACCGTCAATTCGCTCTGCGAGCCGATCGACGGGCACGGCCCAATCGTCGAGGGCCTCGATCGCCGCTCGATCTCCAACACCGCGCCGCCGTCGATGACCCGCCAACGCGTCGGAACAGGATTCAAGACCGGCGTGCGCGCGATCGACATCTTCTCGCCGCTCTGCCTCGGGCAGCGCCTCGGCATTTTCGCCGGATCCGGTGTCGGCAAGTCGACGCTTCTGTCGATGCTCGCCCGTGCCGACGCATTCGACAAGGTTGTCATCGCGCTCGTCGGCGAACGCGGCCGCGAGGTGCGCGAGTTCATCGAGGATACGCTCGGCAGCAACATGAAGAAGGCGATCGCCGTCGTCGCGACCAGCGACGAGAGCCCGATGCTGCGCAAGATGGCGCCGCTGACGGCGATCACCATTGCCGAGCATTTCCGCGACAAGGGCGAGAACGTCCTTTTCATCGTCGACAGCGTCACCCGTTTCGCCCATGCGATCCGCGAGGTGGCGACCGCCTCCGGCGAGCCGCCGATCGCGCGCGGTTACCCCGCGTCGGTCTTCACCGAACTGCCGCGCCTGCTCGAGCGCGCCGGTCCCGGCCCCGAGGGCGCCGGCACGATTACCGCGATCATCTCGATCCTCGTCGACGGCGACAACCACAACGACCCGATTGCCGATTCGACGCGCGGCATCCTCGACGGCCATATCGTCCTGCAGCGCAGCCTCGCCGAAGAGGGGCGTTATCCGCCGATCGATCCGCTCGCCTCGATCTCGCGTCTTGCCCGCAAGGCCTGGACGCCGGACCAGGAGAAGCTGGTGTCGCGGCTGAAAGTGCTGATCCACCGCTTCGAGGAGACGCGGGACCTGCGCCTGATCGGCGGCTACCGCCAGGGCGCCGATCCCGACCTCGACATGGCGGTCAAGCAGGTCCCCATCATTTACGACGTCCTGAAACAGGCGCCGGGCGATCGTGAGTCGGTCGACGCCTTTGCTGACCTCGCCGGCGCGCTGAAAGCCGCAGCCGGCATGGGCAATCCGGGCGCACCCATCCAGAGGAGATAGACGTGGCTGAATTCGACGACGAACGCATCGCTTCGCTGAAGCAGCGCAGGAAAGGCGCGATGCTGGATCGGTTTCTCACCTACACCGGCCTGGCGCTTGCCGGCGCTTCGGCCTTTTTCCCCTGGTACGTTTTCTTCAACGCCGACAAGTTCGGCATCAACGTCGCCGCCAGCAGCAATTCGCGCGAACTGCCGGATTGGCCGGCCCGCAACGTCTTCAGCGTTTCGCCGCTTGCCATGGTCAACAAGAACGAGGCAGCCAAGAAGGTTCCGCCGGTCGATCCGCTGACGACGGCAACGGTCTCCGATCTCGGCAAAGCGCGGGATGGCGGTGACTTGCTGGAAGAGCAGCCTTTCCCCGGCAAGTCTTCCTTCCGCCTGCTGCATGTCTCCAACGGCCGGGCGCTGATCGAGGATCCCTCGGGCATGTATGTGGTGCGCATCGGCTCGATCCTGCCCGACGAAAGCCGCCTTGCGACGCTGGAGCAGCGGGACGGCAAATGGGTGATCATCACCTCCAAGGGTGAGATCTACAAGAACGACTGAACCTCTTCGCAAGGCCGAAGGCAACAGGGGCTCCGCCGCAGACCGGCAGGAGCCCTTTCTCTTATGCGGCCCCCTTTTGTGCGACCTCGCCGAAAGCGCCGCCAAGCCCGATTTCCGGTAAGTCCCACGCAAGATTACCGCACTAGGTTCGGGCTAGTAAAAACGGAGAGTTCTCATGCAACCGATCCAACTTTTCGACTTGGCTTCGCGACAGGCGGAATGGCTGACGATCCGTCAGCAGGTTGTTGCCGGCAATATCGCGAATGCCAATACCCCGAAATTCCGTGCCAAGGACGTCACGCCCTTCGATGCCGTGCTTGATAAGTCCGACATCACCATGGCGCGCACCAACCCGGCGCACTTCAGCGGCAACGATTTCAGCGAGACCGGCGATATCGACGTCAAGGACGCCGCGCTCGACCAGGAGATCGGCATCCAGGAATCCGGCAACACTGTCGGACTGGCTGAGGAGCTTTCGAAGTCGGGCGACATCAAACGCCAGTACGATCTCAACACCTCGCTGGTCAGCTCCTTCAACCGCATGATGCTGATGACCGTCAGGAAGTAATTCTCATGGATCCGCTTTCCGCAGCTATGAAAATCGCCGGTTCGGGGCTCGAGGCGCAATCGACGCGTCTGCGCATCGTCTCGGAAAATATCGCCAACGCCCGTTCGACCGGCGACACGCCCGGCGCCGATCCCTATCGCCGCAAGACGATCACCTTCGGCCAGCAGATGGATCGCGCGAGCGGCGTCGAGACGGTCAACGTCAAGAAGGTCGGCGTCGACGAGGGCGATTTCAGCACCGAATTCGACCCAAGCAATCCGGCGGCGGACGCCAAGGGCGTCGTCAAGCTGCCGAACGTCAACGTCCTGGTCGAGATGGCCGACATGCGCGAAGCCAACCGCTCCTACGATGCCAACCTGCAGACCATCAAGCAGACCCGCGACCTCATCTCGTCAACGATCGATCTTCTGAAGAGCCAATAATAAATGATCAGCAGCGTCCAGAATGTCAGCAACCTTTCGATGACCCGCGCGCTCGGCGCCGTCGACACCGAGAATTCCGCCTCATCGTCCGCAGCGACCATGCCGGGCACCGCGGGTGCGGCCAACGGCGTGAACTTCGCCTCCGTCATGGGCAACATGGCGAGCGACGCCGTCAACAGCCTGAAGGGCGCCGAAAGCATGTCCTTTGCCGGCATCAAGGGTACGGCGACGACGCGTGAAGTCGTCGATTCCATGCTCCAGGCCGAGCAGACGTTGCAGACTGCGATTGCCATCCGCGACAAGGTCGTCTCCGCCTTTCTCGAAGTCACCAAGATGCAGATGTAACTGATTTGAGGACGAACACATGAGAGCGCTCGCCATTGCAGCAACGGGCATGGATGCCCAGCAGACCAATCTGGAAGTCATCGCCAACAACATCGCCAACATCAACACGACAGGCTTTAAGCGCGCCCGCGCCGAGTTCACGGATCTGCTCTATCAGACCGAACGCGCCAAGGGTGTTGCCAACCGCGCCAACCAGGCCGTGGTCCCGGAAGGCGCCAATATCGGTCTCGGTGTTCAGACGTCTGCGGTGCGCAATCTGCATCTCCAGGGCGAACTCACCCAGACCGGCAACGATCTCGACGTGGCGCTGATCGGCAAGGGCTTCTTCCAGATCCAGTCGACCGACGGCACCACGCTCTATACCCGCGCCGGCGCCTTCAACAAGAACGACCAGGGCCAGCTCGTCACCGTTGACGGCTACGAGGTCCTTCCCGGCATCACCATTCCCACAGGCTCGACCGAGCTGACCATCAGCCGCTCCGGCGAGGTCTCGGTCAAGCTGCCGGGCGCTACCGATACGACCGTGCTTGGTCAGCTGACGCTTGCCGACTTCGTCAACGAGGCGGGCCTTCAGCCGATCGGCGACAACCTCTTCCAGGAAACGGCGGCCTCCGGCGAGGCCGTTGTCGGCAATCCCGACGAGGAAGGCTTCGCCTACATGAAGCAGGGTTATCTGGAATCTTCGAACGTCGACCCGGTGAAGGAAATCACCGAGCTGATATCGGCGCAGCGCGCTTACGAAATGAATTCCAAGGTGATCACCACCGCTGATGAAATGGCCTCCATCGTCAGCAAGAACCTGAAGTAAAGGGAAGGGCCGAAACATGATGTTTTGCCGGGCAGGACACATCTCGGGATGGGTGGCGGCAGCCATGATCGCAGTCGCGGGCATCATGGTGCCCGCAGGCGCCGACGCCGGCATGGGTTATGCCGTCGTCCCGACGACAATCATCTACCCCGGCGATACATTGTCGGCCAGCCAGCTTCAGGAGGTCGAGGTCACCAACCCCAACCTTGCCGGCGATTTTGCCAAATCCATTTCTCAGGTCGAAGGCCTGGTCTCCAAGCGCACGCTGCTGCCGGGCCGCACCATTGCTGTTTCGGGCCTGCGGGAGCCTTATACCGTGACGCGCGGCTCTTCGATCCGCCTGGTCTTCTCGCTCGGCTCGATGACGATCTCGGCCGCCGGCACGCCGCTTGAAGACGGCGCCACCGGGCAGCTCATCCGCGCCCGCAATATGGACTCCGGTGTGATCGTCAGCGGCACGGTGCTTGCGGACGGCACGGTCCATGTGAGGGCAAAATGAGATTGCTGTTCCGTTTCCTGACCCTTGTCGCGGTTCTCGCCATGAGCCTGGCCGACGTCGCGCCCGCCTGGGCGCTGACCTCGCGCATCAAGGATATTGCCTCTCTCCAGGCCGGCCGCGATAATCAGCTGATCGGTTATGGCCTTATCGTCGGCCTGCAGGGCACCGGCGACGGTTTCCGCTCTTCGCCCTTCACCGAGCAGTCGATGCGGGCGATGCTGCAGAATCTCGGCATCTCGACACAGGGCGGCCAGTCGAACGCCAAGAACACCGCCGCCGTCATGGTCACTGCCAACCTGCCGCCTTTCGCAAGCCCCGGTAGCCGTATCGATGTGACGGTGAGCTCGCTCGGCGACGCGACGTCGTTGCGCGGCGGCACGCTCGTCATGACCTCGCTTTCCGGCGCCGATGGCCAGATCTACGCCGTTGCGCAGGGCGCCGTCATCGTCTCCGGCTTTCAGGCACAGGGTCAGGCGGCGACCGTAACCGAAGGTGTGACCACCGCCGGCCGCGTGCCCGGTGGCGCCATCATCGAACGCGAGTTGCCCTCGCGCTTCAAGGATTCGGTCAATCTCGTCCTGCAACTGCGCAATCCCGACTTCTCGACGGCGATCCGCATCGCCGATATCGTCAACGGTTATGCCTCGGCCCGCTTCGGCGGCCCGGTCGCCGAAGCCAAGGATTCGCAGGAAGTGGTGATCCAGAAACCGCGCACGGCCGATCTCACCCGGCTGATGGCCGATGTCGAAAATCTTATTGTCGAAACCGATACGCCGGCCAAGGTTGTTATCAACGAGCGCACCGGAACGATCGTCATCGGCTCCGATGTCCGCGTCTCGCCGGTCGCCGTCAGCTACGGCACCCTGACGGTCCAGGTCACCGAGACGCCGCAGATCATCCAGCCCGAGCCCTTCTCGCGCGGTCGGACCGCCGTCCAGCCGCAGACCGATATTGCGGCCGAGCAGACCGGCGGACGCGTTGCCATCATCGACGGTCCCGACCTCAGGACCCTCGTCGCCGGCCTCAACAATATCGGCGTCAAACCGGATGGCATCATCGCCATTCTCCAGGGCATCAAGTCGGCGGGCGCCCTGCAGGCGGAGCTTGTGCTGCAATGAAGACGATCCTGAACCACGAGATGACAGTCCTGCAGCTGCTGCGCCGGCTGGCGCTGCCGGCGGCAGGCCTCGTGCTGCTGTCGATCCCCGGCGCCTTCGCGCAAGAGCATCCGGAGGGAGACATCACCTCCCAGGACGAGATCAAGCAGTTCTGCACCAACATCGCCGATCCCGCCCGCGATCAGCGTTACCTCCTGCAGAAGCAGGAGCTGGAAAAGCTTCGCGCCGACATCGACGCCCGCGTCGCCGAGATGGACAAGCGCAAGGCTGAATACCAGGACTGGCTGAAGCGGCGCGACGATTTCCTGAAGCAGGCAGAGGCTGGTCTCACCGAAATCTACAAGAAGATGAAGCCGGATGCGGCCGCACTGCAGCTGCAGGATATGAACATCGAGGTGGCCTCCGCCGTGATCATGCGGCTCAGCCCGCGCCAGTCGAGCCTCATCCTCAATGAGATGGACGCGAAGAAGGCGGCGGCCATCGCCAGCATCATCGCCAGTGCGTCCGATCCCAATACGTCGAAGGATCCTTCATGAACATGCGTTTCCCGGCCGCGATCGCCGCCCTCGCACTCCTTGCAGGCTGCCAGTCTCCGACGGCGGTCAGCGAGATCGGCCGCGCGCCCGCCATGAGCCCGATCGGCAGCGGCCTTGCCTATGGCCAGACGCCGCAGATGGCGCTCTATCCGAAGCAGCCGCGCGCCGTCGCGCAGGGCTATTCGCTGTGGAGCGATTCGCAGGCAGCCCTCTTCAAGGATGCGCGCGCTCTAAATGTCGGCGACATCCTGACCGTCGACATCCAGATCAACGACAAGGCCTCCTTCGACAACGAGACCAACCGCAGCCGCAAAAATTCGAGCGGCATGAACTGGGACGTCAATGCTCAGATCTTCGGCTGGACGCCGGAATCCAAGACCGATCTGACCTACGGCTCCGACACCAGCACCGACGGCAAGGGCAAGATCGAGCGCACCGACAAGCTCACCCTGCTGGTCGCCGCCGTCGTCACCGGCATCCTCGAAAACGGCAACCTCGTCATCTCGGGTTCGCAGGAGGTGCGCCTGAACCAGGAACTCCGCATCCTGAACGTCGCCGGTATCGTGCGTCCGCAAGACGTCAATGCGGAAAACCAGATCTCCTACGACAAGATCGCCGAAGCCCGCATCTCCTATGGCGGCCGCGGCCGCCTGATGGAAGTGCAGCAGCCTCCGCGCGGCCAGCAGGCCGTCGACCTTTTCTCGCCGCTTTGAGGCCGAACGACGATGGCAGACGCAGACTTAAGCGCAGGTCAACCGAAGAAGAAATCCGGCCAGCTGATGACGATCATCGGCGTCGCCGTCCTGACCCTGCTCGGCGCCGGCGGCGGCTGGGCGGTCGGCACGATCGTCGCGCCCGAGATCAAGGTCGCCAAGGAGGCCGAAGAGGCCAAGGACGCCGAGGCGAAGAAGAAGGCCGAGGAAGGCCTGGCGCACATCTCGACCGAGGCCAACAACGTCGTCCAGCTCGAGCCGATCACCTCGAACCTCGCCTACCCCTCGGAAAACTGGGTGCGGCTGGAAGTCGCGCTGCTGTTCAACGGGCCGCCCGACGTCAAGGTTGCCGAGGATATTCACCAGGATATCCTGGCCTATATCAGGACCGTTTCCCTCCAGCAGATCGAGGGGCCGCGGGGCTTTCAATATCTCAAGGATGACATCCAGGAACGTGTTGACCTTCGCTCGCAAGGGCGGGTATCGAAGGTCATGTTCAGGACATTTGTCATCGAATGATTCGATTTATAATTTTCCTAGCCGCCATGATGGCGGTACCGGAACTGGCGGTGGCCCAGCAGCTGCCGACGGATTTGTTGAACGTGCCGGTTGACGGCTCCGTCGCCGCCTGGATCATCCGTACCTTCGGCCTGCTGACCGTGCTTTCGGTCGCGCCGGGCATACTGATCATGGTGACAAGCTTCCCGCGCTTCGTCATCGCCTTCTCGATCCTGCGTTCGGGCATGGGCATCTCCTCGACCCCCTCCAACATGATCCTCCTGTCGCTATCGCTGTTCATGACCTTCTACGTCATGTCGCCGACCTTCGATCAGGCCTGGCAGAACGGCGTGCAGCCGCTGCTTGCCAACCAGATCAACGAGACCGAGGCGGTCCAGCGTATCGCCGAACCCTTCCGTACCTTCATGGCGGCCAATACCCGCGACAAGGACCTGGCGCTGTTCGTCGATCTGGCGCGTGAACGCGGCCAGAATATCCAGACGTCCGATCCGATCGATTACCGGGTGCTGATCCCCGCCTTCATGATTTCCGAGATCCGCCGCGGTTTCGAAATCGGCTTCCTCGTCGTGCTGCCGTTTCTCGTCATCGATCTCATCGTCGCAACCATCACCATGGCGATGGGCATGATGATGCTGCCGCCGACGTCGATCTCGCTGCCGTTCAAGATTCTCTTTTTCGTCCTGATCGACGGCTGGAACCTGCTGGTCGGCAGCCTGGTGCGCTCGTTCAGCTGATCGCTGGCCAGGTCTTTACAGCGCCGCGCGTCTTTTCAGACGCACAAAGGACGCCATAACACATCGAATTTTTGCAATAGGAAACCCCGCCGGAACGATGGCTCCGGCGGGGTTTCTCATCCAGGTCGAACCTTACTCGGAGGCGAACGGGGCGGTGCGCGGCGGCAGCGCCGGAATGTCCATATGCTCGGGGGCGAGGCCCTGTCTGGCGCGGTCGGCCATGATTTCGTAGGCCTGCTCCAGATGATTGCAGAAACGTTCGGCGTCGAAGAGTGGCGCGATATAACGCTTCTCCTTCAGCCGCGCCTTGTATTCCGCGATCCGCCCGGGATTCTGCGCCAGTTCGACGGCGAGATCCTCGTAGGCCTGCAGGTCGCCGGCGACCAGTTCGGGCAGATCGATCGCCTGCAGCAGGCTTTCGCTGACGCGTGAGGCGAAGTTGGTGCCCTTGAAGGTCAGAACCGGCAGGCCGCCCCAGAGCTGCTCCGAGGTGGTCGTATGGCCGTTGACCGGGAAAGTATCGATGCCGAGGTCGGCGGCCTGCTGGCGGTCTATATGCTGGTCGTAGGGTGCGCGCGGGCAGAAGATGATCCGCTTCGGCGAGATGCCTGCCGTCTGGAAGTGCTTCGACAGGTTCGCCTGGTTGCGTGGCGAATTCGCCATCAGCCAGAGCACGCTGTTCGGCGCCCGTTTGAGAATCCGGCACCAGCTGTTGACGACCTCATGGGTGATCTTGCGGTTGCCGTTGAAGGAGGCGAAAATAAAGGCGTCTTCCGGCAGGCCGAGCTGCTCGCGGGTGACCGGACGTGGCTTCGGACGATGCATCGGATCGTTCGGCTGATAGCTCTCCGGCAGCCGGCAGAATTTTTCGTGGTAGAACGGCTTTGCCACTTCGGGCAAAACGAAATGGTCGCCGATGACGTAGTCGAGGTCGATGTTGACCGTGCTGCCGGGAAAGCCGAGCCAGCCGACGTGCACGGGTGCGAGCGGCTGGTTGAAGGCGGCCGCCCGGCTGCCTGACGTATGGCCCTTCAGGTCGACCATGATGTCGATATTGTGCTCACGCACGATTGCCAGAACCGCCTGGTCGGAGAAGCCGTGAATGTCGACGATCCTGCCCCAGCGGCTGCGATCAGTGTCATTGTGCTTCAGATATTCCGGGCCGGTATGGCAGAAGAGCGTCACCTCGAACCGGTCCTTATCGTGCAGTTCGAGAATGCGCTGCAGCAGCTTCATCGTCGCGTGGCGATCCCAGAAGTCCGACGACATGTAGCCGATCCGGATCTTGTTCGACCAGGTGTGCGGCTGGTTGCGTCGGGAGGCGACCCGGTCCTGGTTGAGCGGGGTCGTGCCGATCGTGGCATATCGGTTGAAATTCTCATTGCCGCACCAGTGCAGATGATAGAAGGGGTTGTCCTTGCGCAGGATATCGAGGTCGCCCTTCGCCAGGGTTCCGTCGATTACCGCCTGATGCTTGGCTGCCTCTTCGAAATCATTGAACTCGCGAGCGAAAACAAGGTGGAGAAAGCGGAAGGCGTGATTGCCCGGAAAACGCTTGAAGAGGTTGCGGGCAAGCGTCTGGTTGGTTGCGTCGTTGAGATCGTCGCTGAGCAGCAGGGCCGCCAGGCGCATATGATCGGGATTCATGCTTTCCGACAGCACCGTCTTGAACGGGCGGATGATATCCCGCTGCTGGCGCTTCAGATAGATCGCGGTGATGATGAAGGCGAGCTCGGCATCTTCCTGCGCCCTGGTGAGGTTGCGCATGGCGATCAGCAGCGCTTCGTCCTCGCTGCCGGTTTCGTAATAGAGCTTGGCAGCCTGCTTCTGATATTCGTAGGCGTTCGGTCCTTCGCAATTGCCGGCCAGGCCATAGGCTTTCGCGGCATCGGCTTTGAAGCCGAGCTGCACGAGGTTCTTGGCCAGCAGCGCGTAGGTCTTGGCGTCCTGCTGGATATCCATGAGCTGGTTGAGCGTCGCCAGGGACTGTGTGTAGCGGCCCGCCTGATAATCTCTGGATGCCGCAGAGAACGAAACTTTGCTGTTCAAAACCCAACTCCGTGAAGGAAATGTTCTGGCATGGCTGTCGATCGCCCGGCGCAGGTACGGGCCGTCCTCCCCGAAACGGGTGGATGATCCGATGGTGCTATCCCGGCACCTGCCACATTGGCATTCGAAGCTTGCTTGAAACCGGTGCGTCTGATGAAGACGCTTCCGTTCCCGAGGGAAAACGGCTTCTTTCCCGGTATGTTAGCATGTGAACGAATAGATTCAGCCAGCATTAACTATGCGATGTAAGGAGCCGTCACGGCGCCTCGATTTTTAAGAAGTTGGCAAGCATTGGCTGCGAGATTGCCCTGGACATGACGGGTTTGGGCCAAACAAGCAGGCGCCGAGTAGCATGAAGCTGGTCCGTCATCGCCGGTACTACAGTCCGGTATGTCCTCCTTTTTGTATCTAGTTTCCAGGGGACAGATTTATGACAAGCATTAACACCAATTCTTCCGCAATGGCCGCTCTCCAGACGCTGCGCAACGTCAACCAGGGCCTCAACAACACGCAGAACCACGTTTCTTCGGGCTATCGCGTTGAAAAGGCTTCTGACAACGCTGCTTACTGGTCGATCGCAACGACCATGCGTTCGGACAACAAGGCTCTGTCTGCAGTTTCCGACGCTCTCGGCATGGGTGCTGCGAAGGTCGATACCGCTTACACCGCCATGGACAGCGCCATCGACGTCGTCGGCGACATCAAGGCCAAGCTCGTTGCCGCCACTGAAAACGGCGTCGACAAGGCCAAGGTCCAGGAAGAAATCGGCCAGCTGCAGGAGCAGTTGAAAAGCATCGCGCAGTCGGCTTCGTTCAACGGCGAAAACTGGGTTGCCGGCGCTAACGGCACCAAGAGCGTTGTTTCCTCCTTCGTCCGTGACGGCTCCAACGCCGTTTCGGTTACGACGACGGACTACGTTCTCGACAGCGGCTCCGCCGGCAACGTTCTGTTCGGCATGAGCAACGGCGCGGTCGAAACCTCCACGGGTATTCTCGGTACGTCGAATGGTGCGACCGGTTCGATCTACGCCATGGACATCACCAACTTCACTGCTGGCCAGATCCAGACCGCTCTGACGAACGTCGAAGCTGCTCTGAAGTCCATGACCAGCGCCGGTGCTGCTCTCGGCTCGCTCTCCAAGCGCATCGACAACCAGGAAGACTTCGTTTCGGCTCTCAGCGACTCGATCGACTCTGGTGTCGGCCGTCTCGTTGACGCCGACATGGAAGAAGAATCTTCCAAGCTCAGCGCCCTGCAGACCCAGCAGCAGCTGGCCATTCAGTCGCTGTCGATTGCGAACTCCTCTTCGCAGAACATCCTGTCGCTCTTCCGCTAAGAGCGGTCGGCATAAGGCTTCCAAGTTTCGCGGCCGGGTTATCCCCGGCCGCGAAATGTTTTAATATAAGGTTAATGAGAATCCTTCTAAGTCTCAGATATTTTTGAACTATTTCCATTTTGAATTTAGCTTTCCTTAACCATCTTGCTGTTTTCTAGGCCCATCGAAACGGCGAGTTAACCTTAACGAGAATGGTTAACAGGCATGATGCTGATCGCTGTGGGCCGGCCAAAATCCGGAATGTCCCTTCTTAAATTCTGCCAATAAGGGGCAATCAGACTATGACGAGCATCAACACCAATAACGCTGCAATGGCAGCCCTCCAGACTCTCCGCGGCATCAACCAGGGTCTCCAGACGACCCAGGCTCACGTTTCGTCCGGCTATCGCGTCGGCAAGGCTGCCGACAACGCTGCTTACTGGTCGATCGCAACGACCATGCGTTCGGACAACAAGGCACTTTCCGCTGTTTCCGACGCTCTCGGCCTCGGCGCCGCCAAGGTCGACACCGCTTACTCCGCCATGGACAGCGCCATCGACGTCGTCGGCGACATCAAGGCCAAGCTGGTTGCCGCCACTGAAAACGGCGTCGACAAGGCCAAGGTCCAGGAAGAAATCAGCCAGCTGCAGCAGCAGCTGCTCAGCATCGCTCAGTCGGCTTCCTTCTCCGGTGAAAACTGGGTTGCCGGTGCTGACGGCACCAAGAACGTCGTCGCTTCCTTCGTCCGTGACGGCTCCAACGCCGTTTCGGTCGTGATGACCGACTACGTTCTCGACGACGGCTCCGCAGGCAACGTTCTGTTCGGTATGAGCAACGGCGCGGTCGAAACCTCCACGGGTATCCTCGGCACGTCGAATGGCGCGACCGGTTCGGTCTACGCGATGGACATCACCAACTTCACCCTCGGCCAGATCCAGACCGCTCTGACGAACGTCGAATCGGCTCTGAAGTCCATGACCAGCGCCGGTGCAGCTCTCGGCTCGATCTCCAAGCGCATCGAACTGCAGGAAAACTTCGTCAACGCGCTCAGCGACTCGATCGACTCCGGTGTAGGCCGCCTCGTCGACGCCAACATGGAAGAAGAATCCTCCAAGCTCAGCGCCCTGCAGACCCAGCAGCAGCTGGCTGTCCAGTCGCTGTCGATTGCGAACTCCTCTTCGCAGACCATTCTGTCGCTGTTCCGCGGCTAATAGTCCCCGGAAATATCGGCCCGCCGGTCTCCGGCGGGCGTCTCGAAATGGAGCCGCGCTTCGATGGAGCGCGGCTTTTTTTATTTCCGTTAAGGATTGATTAACCATAATGCTGTTTTCTGAGGCCAACGAGACGGCGGGTTAACCGAAATTTAAAACCGGTTAACAGGCATGAGGCTGATCCCCGTTCCCGGTAGCTTTCCGGAATGTCCCTTTTTCTCACCTGCCGACAAGGGGCAATCATTTCATGACCAGCATTTTGACCAACGTCGCGGCGATGGCCGCTCTTCAGACGCTCCGCGGCATCAACGACAGCCTCGAAGGCACGCAGAACCGTGTATCCTCGGGTTACCGCGTCGAAAAGGCCGCCGACAATGCCGCCTACTGGTCGATCGCAACGACCATGCGCTCGGACAACAAGGCGCTGTCGGCCGTTTCCGACGCTCTCGGTCTCGGCGCCGCCAAGGTCGACACTGCCTACTCCGCCATGGACAGCGCCATCGACGTTATCAGTGAGATCAAGGCGAAGATCGTTGCCGCAACCGAAAAGGGCGTCGACAAGACCAAGGTCCAGGAGGAAATCGGTCAGCTGCAGCAGCAGCTTCTGAGCATCGCGCAGTCGGCTTCCTTCTCCGGTGAAAACTGGGTCGCCGGCGCTGACGGCACCAAGAGCGTCGTGTCGACCTTCGTTCGCGACGGCAACGGCAATGTCTCGGTCAAGACGACGGACTACGTCCTGGACACCAGCTCCTCGGGCAACGTTCTCTTCGGCATGACCTCGACCGGCACGATCGATACGAGCGCCGGTATTATCGGCACGTCATATGGTACGATCGGCTCGATCTATTCGATGGACATCAGCACCTTCGGTTCGGTTGAGATCTCCATGGCGCTGACCTCGATCGAGGCCGGTCTCGAAGCCATGACCAAGGCCGCCTCGCAGCTCGGTTCGATTTCCACTCGCATCGAACTGCAGGAAAACTTCGTCGGAGCGCTGAGCGACTCGATCGACTCAGGCGTCGGTCGCCTCGTCGATGCCGACATGGAAGAGGAATCGAGTAAGCTGACGGCGTTGCAGACCCAGCAGCAGCTGGCCATCCAGTCGCTGTCGATCGCCAATTCCAGCGCGCAGAACATCCTCACCCTGTTCCGCAGCTAAATCGCTCCCTGAAGCTGGACCGAATCTTGCGCCGCCATCCGGCGCCACGCAGAAAACCTTCCGGACCGCGCCCGAAACGGCGCGGTTCTTTCTTTTATATCAATAGGTTGTTCCGGTCGAGGTTTCGCTGGTTGCGGCTCGTGACCGCGCTCTTGCTCAACAGCTTGGTATCGAGTTAACCTGACCTTGAGTTGATTTGTTTTTGCGACACGCCGGTGGAGATCCACCGGAGGCATGACGCCACGCCAGTCGCCGCCGGCAGTCCGGCCTGCCCTTTCATCTGATTCCGAGACCCTGTCGATGACCGTTAAGATTACCAGCGCGGCCGCGGTGAATGCACTTTCGGTGCTGCGCAGCATCAACAAAGAAGCCAGCCAGACCCAGCAGCAAGTGTCTTCGGGATATCGGATCGAGACGGCCGCCGACGACGCCTCTTACTGGTCGGTCGCGACCGTCATGCGCTCGGACAGCACCAATCTCGGCACGGTCGGCGACGCGCTCGGTCTCGGCGCCGCCAAGGTGGATGCGACCTACACGGCGATGACTTCGGCGATCGATCTCGTCACCCAGATTCGTGCCAAGCTGGTTGCGGCCAGAGAGCCCGGTACCGACAAGGACAAGATCAATGCCGAGATCAGCGAATACAAGGATCAGCTGAAGACCGTCGTCGAATCGACGTCCTTTGCAGGGGAGAACTGGTTGCTGAACAGTGACAAGGCGGCGCCGCCGACATGGTCGGTCATTTCGGGTTTCGTGCGCGCCTCGACCGGCGAATACCAGGCTCAGAGCATCGACTTCCCGTCGTCGCAGACCATCCTCATAGATAAGAACAATGCGAGCGGCGGCCTGTTCACCAAGGCAGTTGATGCCCAGGCGATCAACAATAGCGGCACGGGGCCGCGGAATTATTACCTGCTGGACGCCGATTCGACGACGCCGGCGACGGGCACGGAAGTCGCGATCGGCAAGAACACCACGGACGCCCAGCTCGCCGACATGCTGGATGTCACCGACTCTCTGCTCTCCTCGCTGACGACGACATCCGCCTCGATCGGCGTGATGAAGGCGCGCATCGACGATCAGATCGACTACACCGCCGATCTGTCCGATTCGATCGACAAGAGCGTCGGCGCGCTCGTCGATACCGATATGGACGAGGCTTCGATCCGGCAAAAGGCAATCGAAACCCAGAAGCAGATGGCCGTGGAAGCGATCTCGATCCTGAACACGGCCGCCAGCAAGATCCTCATTCTGCTGGAATAGAGCTGGGCGCGATCGTCGATGGCGGCGGCGCCATTCACCCTCGCGCAAGTTTGACTTCCTAGTTTCCGGCATGAAGGCATCGTCCGAAATCATGCCGGCGCAAGGTCAAGCCCTTGTTCGCCGCGAAGGACATGTCGCGCGCAAGGTCATTTTGAACGGGGGCAGCATGCTGCGTGTCTTCCGGATGCTGGATGGTTTCTATGAGCATTTCGCTTTCTCGGTATTTGAAGGATTTCGGCGAGCCGAAACCGTCGGCGCCGATCATCGACATCGACGATTTTCCCGGCGATGCTTTTCCCGAAGCACCGAGCGAACCATCGGTCGACGTCGAGGCGGAGCGTCGCGATGCCTATGCGCAAGGCCATGCGGCGGCGACCGCTGAATTGACCGAGAAATACGAAAGCGAGGCGCGCGCTCTGGCCGAGATCCATGCGCGCGAGCTCGAAGAACTGAAGCTCCGCTATGAAGTCGAGGCGGCCGCCGTCATTGCCTCGCGCGTGCGCGATATTGCCGAAGAACTCGCCCAACTGGTCAGCGCCGGCGCGGCTGCGGCGATTGCGCCCGTCATGACCGAGGCGCTTGCGGCCAAGGCCGCCGAAAACCTCGCCGCATTGCTGCGCGACGCGATCCTCGAGGGTGCTGCCGGACCGATCGTCGTCAGGGGGCCGACCCGCCTCTTCGACATATTGAAGGCCGAGCTCGGCGAACATGCCACCGCGGTTCGCCACCTGGAGAGCGACGATATCGATCTTGCCGTCGAAATCGGTGACTCCGTCATCGTCACCCGTATGTCCGCCTGGGCGGCCAGCTTGAAGAAAGTTCTCGAATGAGCGAAGGCGAAAACCATCACCACGGCAGGAACGAGATCATCATCGTCAAGCGGCATGGCGGCGGTGATCACGATGGTGCCCATGGCGGTGCGTGGAAAATTGCCTATGCCGACTTCATGACGGCGATGATGGCGTTCTTCCTGGTCATGTGGCTTGTCAACGCCGCCAACGAGGAAACCAAGGCCGCGGTCGCGACCTATTTCAATCCGATCAAGCTCGCCGACGAAAAGCCGACGGAGAAGGGCCTGAAGAAGCCCGTCGACCATGCCGAGGGTGAGGAAAAGAAGGAAAAGTCGAAGCAGAAGGAAGACAATCCGACTGAGGGCAAGTCCGCCGCCGATGGTGACGACCAGACATCGACTTCAGGCGACCAGACCAATTATTCCGAAGCCGACTTTTTCGAAAATCCATATTCGGTTCTTGCCGAGATCGCCCAGGAAGTCGGCCAGCAGGCCAATGTCAGCGCCAAGGGCGATGGCGGCGCGGCCGATTCCGGCCCGGCGACCGGCGCCGATGGCGGCGAAGCCTATCGCGATCCCTTCGATCCGGATTTCTGGACGAAGCAGGTCGAGGTGACAACGGCTGGAAAAGCCCTGCCGCCCGGCAAGAGCGCGGAGCAGGCGACCGAAGGTGCGGCAACCGAGGTCGCCAAGGCCGAGGATATGAAGCCGGTGCCTTTGGCGACCGACCAGAAGCCCGCCAAGGACGCCAAGGAGAGCAAGGAAACCAAGGGCGCGCCCGAGACCAAGGGCGGCAAGACGACGGATGGTAAGGCGCCCGACGAGAAGAAGGTAGAGGCCGAGAAGAACGCCGATCACCAAAAGGATGCTGACAAGAGCGCGGACGAGACCGAACGGCAGAAGACGGAAGCGGATGAGCTTCAGCAGCAGATCGCCCAACAGATCGGCGGCGTTGCCGGCAAGCTTGCCGAAGGCCTGACGGTGACGGCATCCGAAGGCGGCCTGCTGGTCAGCATCTCCGACCAGAACGACGATTCGATGTTCAACATCGGTTCCGCGGTTCCGCGCCAGGAGATGGTGCTGGCCATGGAAAGGATCGGCACGATCCTGAAGGAGAGGGGCGGCGCCGTCGCGATCCGTGGCCACACGGACGGACGTCAGTACAAGGGCGGCCAGAACGAGAACTGGCGGCTGTCGATGGATCGCGCCCAAAGTGCCTACTACATGCTCGTGCGCGGCGGGCTGGACGAGAAGCGCATCTCGCAGGTCTCCGGCTTCGCCGACCGTCGGTTGAAACTTCCTGCCGACCCGTTCAACGCGGCCAACCGCCGGATCGAGATCCTGGTGCAGGCGGATTAAGGATAGGCGGATGGCGCGTCGGCAGCATCGTTACCTCGGATTTATAGCCCTCGGCCTGGCGATGCTTTCGCCCGCCGCAGGCAATGCGCAGGATCCGGACGATCTCTCGCCGTACAAGATGCTGCGGTCGCTGCAGTTCGTGCAGGATTCGGTCGTCGCCGGCGATCATTCGGCCGGCGAGATGCAGCGCTTCATGCTGGGCACGATCGACGAGCGGCTGCGCACGGCCGATACGGCGATCTACGACGACGACCGCAATGTCGATGCTGCGCTGATCTATGCGATGAGCGGCGGCAATCCCCAGACGCTCGAATATCTGATCGCCCATGACGTCAACGGCTATTTCGACAACCGCGTCACCGACGTGCTGCGCAAATATCTGAGCGGCAAAGGGCTCCTCGTGGCCAAGACGCTGGAGGAAACCGCCAGGGAATATCGCGAGAAGAAGATCGGTCCCTACCTGGCGCTGATCGGCGGCAACGTGCTGATCGCCACGAAACCGACGGATGCACTGGATCTCTACGACCAGGCGCGTCTTGCCGCGCCGGGCACGATCGTCGAGGAGGCGGCCTTGCGCCGTTCCGTCGCCATCTGCGTCGACAAGGGCATGCTCGACAAGGGGCTGGCCTATTCGCAGCGTTATGCCCGCCGTTTCCTGCATTCGCCCTATGCCAGCCAATTTGCCGATCTTTTCGTCAAGCTCGTCGTCGCCCATGATCGCGACGTGAAACCGCAGGATGTCGTCGACATCCTGTCCTTCATGGATGCTCCGCGCCAGCGTGAGGTCTATCTGCGCATCGCCCGTGCTGCCGCGATATCAGGCAAGCCGGAGCTGGCGCGCATGGCGGTCGAACGTGTGCAATCGCTCGGCGCAGGCACCGACAATGCCTTCGGCCCGCTCGCCGATTTTTACGGCGGCATGGCCGGCCTTCCCACGCAGGATATCGATCGGGCGGCGAAGAATGTCAGCGGCATCGACGGCAATGCGCTGTCGCCGCGGGATCAGGCGCTGCAGGCGGCGGCACGGTCCGTCGCCGAGCAGATCCTGCGCGCGCCGGATCCGGCAAGCCTGACGCAAGCATCCGATCCTAACACTTCTCATCAAGAAATCACTTCTGAAAAGGCCGCGGCGATAGCCATGCAACCGGGAGCGCCAGGCGCGCCTCCCGAGCCTGTTCCGGGAGGTGTGGCATCGACTGGCCAGAGCCAGGATACCGACCCCTCATTCAACGCATTTGTGACGACCAGCCGATCCAAGCTCGACGAGATCGATGGTCTTCTGGCGCAGGAAGGCAACGAACAATGATGGATTTGAGCGTCTCGGGCGGAGCCTCCGGTGCGGATGCGGCTGCGGCCGCGAAATCCGCCAAAGGGGCTGGAAAGGGCGACGCCGCCGGTCAGAAGGGCGACTTCTCCGATGTGCTCGCGAAAGCGAGCGGCAGTGCCGCCAACGACGCGCCCGACGATGCGCAGCCGGATCAGGGAGTGGTCGACGGCGACGCGGCGACGCTGGCGCACACGGTCCGCCGCCGCAGCGGCGCCAAGCCATTGATCGATCTCAGCGACGCCGCCCTGAAGGCGCAGGCCGAGGCGCGGCCGGAAACAGTCGCCAATGGTGCAAAGGCCGCTGCAAAGCCCGCAAAGGATCAGGCCAAGTTGCCGGCCGATCGCGGCAAGCTCGATGCCAAGGATCCGTCCGCCGACGAGGCCGCGCAGGCAGCCAGGGGCGTCAAACACGCCAAGACCGACCTCTCGGCAACAGATGCGGATGCCGACAGCGAGGACGATGACGGCGGCATTTCCGATGTACTCGGCCTGTTGAAGCAGGAGCCCGCCGCCTTGCCGGCCGCCGCTCAACTCGCCGCCGCCACGGCCGGGGAGGCCGGGCCTGTCGACAAGAAGACTGCGGCTGACGGCAAAACGAGCGGCCACGCATCCGACGCCCTGGCGGCCGTCAGCGGCAATGTCGAAGGCATCAAGGCGGATGACATCGGGGTTCCAGGTGCGCAGAACGGCGACGCCGCTGACGGCAGAACCTTTCGGCTCAGCCGCGCCGACGGTCGCGGCGTATCAATGGATGTTCACATCGGTGCGGATGAGGCCGGGTCGAAGGACGGCTCGAAGAAGACCGACGTCGAAAACGTCTCGGTGCTCGAATCGCGCCGCTATATCGGCCTGGCGCAGAATACCAATTCCGCCGCCGTCACCGCCGCCCTCTCCGGCGATTCCGAATGGGCGCGCGCCATGGAGCCGAGCTCGGCTCTGTCCAACGCGGCGGAATGGACGAGCACCGGCAAGGTGGTCAATACGCTGAAGATCCAGATGAACCCGATCGATCTTGGCCTGGTGACGGCGACCATGCGCCTGTCCGGCGATGCCTTGAACGTCGACCTCAAGGTCGAAACCGGTGCTGCCTATCGGCAGCTGAAGGAAGATCACGGCAAGATTCTCGAAGCGCTGCGCAGCCAGGGTTACGCGGTCGACAACGTTACCATCAGTATGGCTCCCGTCGAGCGCGTCGACGCCGGTAATCAGGCTAGCGGGCAGGGGCAGGCCTCCCAGCAGCAGTCGCTCGCCCAGCAGGGGCAGGGCGGGGCGGCGCGCGAGCGCCACAATCAGACGGCGCAGCGGACGGATGGAGGCTTCAATGGCGCAGGCGAGACCGGGATTGAAGACGTTTCTGCTGGCGGCGCTCGCAGCAGCGGCGCTGGCGGCGTTTACCTCTGATGCGGCTGCCTCTACTGGCGCCTGTGAACGCGAAATCCAGTCGGCTGCCGCCAAATACGGCATCCCCGAAGGCATCCTTTATTCGGTCGGTCTGACGGAGACGGGTCGCAAAGGTTCGCTCTATCCCTATGCCATGAACGTCGAAGGCAAGGCGATCTTTCCGCCCTCGGAAGAGGACGCGATGCGGCAGTTCGATGTCGCTCGCAGAAGCGGGGCGAAGCTCATCGACATCGGATGCATGCAGATCAACCACTATTATCACGGCGAGAATTTCGCCTCCGCCGAGGACATGTTCGATCCGCATCGCAATGTCGAATATGCCGCGAGGTTTCTCCGCGACCTGCATGACCGTCATGAGACGTGGACGATGGCGGTAGCCAGATACCATGCCGGCCCGAATAACGATCCCGCGCAGAAGCAATATGTCTGCCGCGTCATCGCCAATCTGGTGGCCACGGGCTACGGCAAGTGGACTCCCAATGCGAGTAACTTCTGCCAAAATTAATTCAACCGAAAATAGAAGTGCCGGATTATGACGAAATTGTGTCATAATGTGGCAGGAATCCGGCGCCAAATCGATGCGCAAGTCACATTTAACCGCTCGTTAACTTTTCCACGAAACTTTTGTGTGGATATTCGAGAGCGGCCACTAGATGTAGATCAAATCGCCACGCAGATCTTAATCAATTATTAATTTCTGCCATTAACTTTAACGAGTTGTCGCCGATTCGTGCGATTCGTACCCATAGATCATCGAAGTGCCACACTGATTCGGAGGCGGACGAATGATCGTAGTGGTTGATGAGCGTGAGCTCGTGAAAGACGGATATACATCTCTGTTTGGCCGGGAGGGCATTCCCTCTACCGGTTTTGATCCATCGGAATTCGGCGACTGGGTGCAGACCGCCGCCGATTCGGATATTGCGGCCGTCGAGGCCTTCCTGATCGGTCAGGGCCAGCGCAGCCTGGAGCTGCCGCGGGCGATCCGGGATCGCTCGATGGCACCGGTGATTGCGGTCAGCGACCAGCCCTCGCTGGAAAACACGCTTGCGCTTTTCGATTGCGGCGTCGACGACGTGGTGCGCAAGCCGGTCCATCCACGCGAAATCCTCGCCAGGGCGGCTGCGATCCGGCGCCGGCTGAAGGCGATCGCCAACTACACCGACATCGGCGGCATCCGCGTCTTCTCGGATGGCCGCGATCCCGAGATCAACGGCGAAGTCTTCGCGCTGCCCCGGCGCGAGCGCCGCATCCTCGAATATTTGATCGCCAATCGCGGTCGCCGGGTGACCAAGACCCAGATCTTCAACGCCATCTACGGCATCTTCGACGAAGAGGTCGAAGAGAACGTCGTCGAAAGCCACATCTCGAAGCTGCGCAAAAAGCTGCGCAAGAAGCTCGGCGTCGATCCGGTCGATTCCAAGCGCTTCCTTGGCTACTGCATCGATTGGGCCTGATCTTCTCGGCCGGGTGGCGGCGCCCGGCTGGACCTCGAGATTGGCCTTGCAGCGCGCCATCACAGACAGCTTCACGCAAGGCCCGACAAATACTCTCGAGTTTAACAGGTAAAACGAGGTTTTCAGATGAGCATTTTCGGCAGCATGAAGACGGCGGTATCGGGAATGAACGCGCAGGCGAACCGCCTCAGCACGGTCTCCGACAACATCGCCAACGTGAACACGACCGGTTACAAGGCCGTGTCGACGAGCTTCTCCTCGCTGGTCCTGCCCTCCTCGGGCGGCAACTACAATTCCGGCGGCGTTCAGACCTCCGTCCGCCAGGCCGTCTCCGATCAGGGCGACATCTCCTACACCACCTCCACCACCGATCTTGCGATTTCAGGCGACGGCTTCTTCATCGTCCAGGGGCCCGACGGCACGCCGGTTCTGACCCGCGCCGGCGATTTCACCAAGGATGATGAAGGCAACCTCGTCAACGCCGCCGGCTTCCAGCTGATGGGCTATTCCTACGACTCCGGCTCTCCCGCCGTCGTCGTCAACGGCTTCGACGGCCTCGTTCCCGTCAACGTCAGCCAGGATGGTCTCACCGCCATCGCGTCGACATCGGGTGTCTTCAAGGGCAATCTCGATTCCAACGCCAAGATCCCGGTCGCCCCGGCGACACTCCCAAGCGCCAATCTTGCTACCACGACGACCGACACCAAGAAGGTCTCGATGGTTGCCTATGACCGCCTCGGCAACAAGGTGATGTACGACTTCTATTTCACCAAGCAATCGGTGGCTGCAGCACCGCCACCCGCACCTCCCGCCACCGCTGCCACATGGGAAGTGGCGATGTACCGCAATGCAAATGCTGCGACGGGCGGCACGACCTCCTTCCCCTACACTGCCGGCGGCGCTGTCGGCACGGGATCGCTGACCTTCGATGCGAACGGCAAGATGACGTCGTCCGGCGCTGTCACCATCAACGATGGGGTAACCGGCCAGTCGATCGCAATGGACTTCTCGGGCTTGACGCAGCTCGGCGCCGACTTTTCCGGCACCGGCACGCCGAACGGCCAGGCGGCGACCCCGGTCAAGGACGTCACGATCGACGGCGACGGCATCGTCTACGCCAAGTATGAAGACGGCAGCACCAAGCCGCTCTATCGCATTCCGCTCGCCAATGTCGCAAGCCCGGACAAATTGACCTTGATGAGCGGCAACGTCTACAGCGCCAACGGCCAGTCGGGCGTCACCGTCACCGGCTTCCCGCAGACCAATGGCCTCGGCACCATCAAGTCGGGTGCTCTCGAAGGTTCGAACGTCGACCTCGCCGGCGAACTGACCGAGATGATCGAAGCGCAGCGCAGCTACACCGCCAATTCGAAAGTGTTCCAGACGGGATCCGACATCATGGACGTTCTCGTCAATCTCAAGAGATAATCAGGGTAACGGGTAAGCCATGTCGCTCACATCCGCACTTAATACCGCGCAGAGCATATTCAACAATACCGGCACGCAGAGCAGTGTCGTATCGAACAATATCTCGAATGCGGGCAACAAAGATTACGTGCGCCGGCAGGCAATGCTTACCACGTCCCTGAACGGCTCGCAGGTCGTCAAGATCGACCGGGCTCAGGAAGACGCCCTGCTGCGCCAGTATCTCAAGTCATCTTCTCAGGACAGCGCTCAGCAGACCCTGCTGAGCGGCCTTGAAGACCTCAAGTCGATCATGGGTGGCAACGACTATGAAACGTCGCCATCCACCTATCTCGGGGTGTTCCAGCAGAAGCTCCAGGCCTTCCGCACGTCGCCTGGCAGCACTGTCGCCGCCCAGGGCGCCATCACCGCCGCTCAGGACGTCGCCAACTCGCTGAACAATGCCTCGCAATCCGTACAGGACGTTCGCGCCGGCGCCGACAAGCAGATCGCCACCGCGGTCGATACGCTGAACACGCTCCTCAGCCAGTTCGAGAAGGCCAATAACGCGGTGAAAACCGCCACGGCTACGGGGGCGGACCCTTCCAGCGCTCTCGATGAGCGTGAGAAGACCCTCAAGCAGATTTCGCAGATCGTCGGCGTCAGCGCGACAACGCGCGACAACAACGATATGGTGCTGAGCACGCCTGACGGGACGATCCTTTTCGAGACGATCCCGCGCAAGGTGACGTTCCAGGCTCAGGATGTCTACAACGCCTCCATCACCGGCAATTCGGTCTATGTCGACGGTGTCGCACTGCCGCGCGGCAGCGGATCGACGACGACAGCGCAGGGCAGCCTCCAGTCGCTCCTTCAGGTTCGCGACGAGATCGCCCCCAACTTCCAGAAGCAGCTCGATGAAATCGCCCGCGGCCTCGTCTCTCTCTTCAAGGAGCAGAATACCGCTGGGCCCCCTGCCTATGTGCCCGGCCTCTTCACCTGGAGCGGCGGCACGGTCGACACCGGCGGCACTGCGATTGCCGGCATGGCGTCGACCATCAGTGTCAGCAGCCGTGTGATCACATCGCAGGGCGGCGACCCGATGCGGCTGCGCGATGGCGGCGTCAACGTCAACGGCGTCGTCAACAATCCGACCGGCCTCAGTGGCTATACGACGGA
The DNA here is from genome assembly GCF_001664385.1 of Rhizobium phaseoli. Lineage (NCBI taxonomy): Bacteria > Pseudomonadati > Pseudomonadota > Alphaproteobacteria > Hyphomicrobiales > Rhizobiaceae > Rhizobium > Rhizobium phaseoli. Next base: position 733,281 of record NZ_CP013532.1, read on the forward strand.
TCTCGACCGTCTTTACACCGCTTTGGGCTCCGACATCGATTTCGATCCGGCGGCAGGTCCGGCGGTCGGCTTCGACGCCACGACGGGGATCGATTCCAACGTCAGCATCATGGAATATGCGACCAATTCCCTCGGCTGGCTCGAGCAGTATCGCAGCAACGCCACGACGGCGGCGGAAAACACCTCGGCCGCCCTGTCGCGCTCCGACGAAGCCTATTCCAACGAAACCGGCGTCAACCTCGACGAGGAACTGACGCTGCTTCTCGATATCGAACAGTCCTACAAAGCGGCGACGAAAATCCTTAACGCTGTCGACGAAATGTTGAAGTCATTGCTGGATATCGCGAGTTAAGCCATGAAGAGCTCATTTATTTCAAGTACCGCCATTCAAAGTGCGATGCGCTTGACGATCCGTCAGGCGCAGAACCAGATGACGAAGGCGACGATGGAAGCAACGACGGGAGTCTACGCGGATATCGGTGTCTCGCTCGGCGGCAATGCTGCCAGAAGCGTCGACTTCACCCGCGAGACCGACCGGATCGATTCGATCAAGTCAAGCAATTCGCTTGTCAGCGCCCGCATGGAATCCTCACAGCTCGGCCTGTCCAAGATGAAGGATGTCGGCGATGGCCTCGTTTCGAAGCTAACCGCGCTGCAGGGCAGCCACGATCCGGGCAGCATCACCGTCGCCATCCAGTCGGCGACCAGCGCCCTGTCCACCATGATGGATACGGCCAATACCATGGTGAACGGCGAATATCTGTTCTCCGGCATCAATACCGACGTGCAGCCGCTGACCGACAAGACGACCGCCACGAGTGCGGCCATCGTGACGGCGCTGAACAGCTACGCCGCTGGTCTGGCTCCGCCGAAGGCCGTCAGCGATCTCACCGGCACCGAAATGGAGACCTTCATCACGACGACGGTCGAGCCGATGTTCAGCCAGGCCAATTGGACCAATGCGGCGACCGGATGGTCGCAGGCATCGAGCCAGAACATGACGAGCCGCATCAGCAACTCGGAAGTGATCGAATCCTCGACCAACGCCAATTCCGAAGGCATGCGTTATTTTGCGCTCGCCTCGGTCATGACCTCCGCGCTGCTCGGCCAGAACCTCAGCACGGATGCAATGACGACCGTCTCCAAGCAGGCAATCAGCTACACGGCCAAGGCAACCAGCGGCCTGGTGACGCAGGCAAGCCAGCTTGGCCTCTCCCAGGAGCGTGTCAAGAAGTCCAACGACGCTCTCGACGCGCAGTCGAACATTATCAAGAACAAGCTGGTCGATCTCCAGGGCGTTGACCCTTACGAAGCCTCGACCCTCGTCAAGACTTTGGAAACACAGCTTGAAACCGCTTACACGATCGTTTCGAAGATCCAGCAGTTGAGTCTCGTAAACTACCTTTGATGAGCAAAGGCGCGCAATAAAGAAGGATGCATGAATGTATCAGTTCTCATATGCCGAAGTCATGCAGGACTCGGTGGCCGACGCGAAAGAGCGGGAATGGCAGGTTCTTGACCGGTCCATAGAACTGCTGGCGTTGGCGCGCGACAAGGACAAATACGGTCGGGAAGCCATTGAAGCCCTGTTTTATACGCGTCGGGTGTGGATCAGCTTCATCGAGGATCTGAAGCATCCGGACAATCAGCTGGATGTTCAGCTCAGGGCCAATCTCATCTCGATCGCAATCTGGATTTTGAAGGAATGCGACAGGATCAGAAAACGTCTGTCGAATAACTACCAGGGCATTATCGACGTCACCACCATCATCAGGGATGGACTTAAATGAAAAGTACACTACGCATTTCTCTGAAAGCCGGAGAAAGAATCTTCATCAACGGCGCCGTCCTGCGCGTCGACCGCAAGGTCGCGCTGGAATTCCTGAATGATGTGACGTTCCTTCTCGAAAATCACGTCCTTCAGCCGGAAGGTGCGACGACGCCCTTGCGCCAGCTCTACTTCATCGCGCAGATGATCCTCATCAATCCCGAGGGCAAGGACCACTCGACGGCGATGTTCCGCAAGTCGATCACCATGCTCCTCACCTGCTTCAAGAATGAAGAGATCCTCGCCGAACTGAAGCGCATCGACGCGCTCGTGTCGACCGGCCGCGCCTTCGACGCGTTGAAGGCGATCCGCGGTCTCTACGCGATCGAAGATAATATTCTCAACAATCACGAGCTGCCGCCGACGATGGTCGAGCAGATTCGCAGGGAGATCGCACCATGGCGGTAGATGCAACGTCAAAGGTGACGAGCTCGACCTCGGCGAGCACCTCGAGCTCCACCCAGAAGGCGACGCTGAACTACGACAACTTCCTTCAGCTGCTCATCGCGCAGATGAAGAACCAGGACCCGACCGATCCTATGGATGCCAGCGAGCAGGTCGCTCAGCTTGCCACTTTCTCGCAGGTCGAGCAGACGATCCAGACCAACACGAAGCTGGACACGCTTCTGGCAAGCTCGAGCCTCACCCAGGCCAGCAGCTATGTCGGGAAGTACATGGAAAGCGCTGACGGCACCGTCAAAGGTGTCATCGATTCCGTCAAGGTTTATTCCGACGGCATTATTGCGACGACGACGGATGGCGGTAAGATACTCGTGCAGGCGGGAATCACCGTTGCCGACGAGGCGCCGAGCAGCAGCTCCTGATGCAAAAGGCGCCGAGGCGCCTGATTATGCCGATCAATCGCAGCCCGGCTGTCGCGGGCTGCTTCGAGGCGATATGAGGTTGCCTTCAGATGAATGAAGCTGATGCATTGGATCTGTTCCAGGCCGCGATCTGGACGGTCCTGATTGCTGCCGGTCCTGCCGTGATCGCTGCGATGGTGGTGGGTCTCGTCATCGCCCTGATCCAGGCATTGACCCAGGTGCAGGAAGCGACGCTGACCTTCGTGCCGAAGATCCTCGCCGTGCTCATCACCGTCGGCGTCACCGCGCCTTTCATCGGCTCACAGATCTCGATTTTCACCAATCTGGTCTTCTCGCGCATTCAATCCGGCTTCTGAGCCACCTTCGCGCAAGCTTCGCCATTTAACTCTCGATCCGAATTGGGCGGACCTCGTTTCCGCCTCCTCTCATGAAGAGACGGAATCGTTATGGCGCAACCACCTGCACTCCCCCTTCCTAAAGTCGCCCCGAGCCTGCGCGATGTCGGTTTTGCTCTCGGCATTGTCGGCATCATCTGCATTCTCTTCCTGCCGATTCCGCCGTTCCTGATCGATATGGGACTGGCGTTCTCGATCGCCTTTTCGGTGCTGATCCTGATGGTCGCGCTGTGGATCCAGAAGCCGCTCGATTTCTCGTCCTTTCCGACCATCCTGCTGATCGCGACGATGACCCGGCTGGCGCTGAACATCGCCACCACCCGCGTCATCCTGTCCCACGGTAATGAGGGCCATGACGCAGCCGGCGGCGTCATTGCCGGTTTCGCAAGCCTGGTGATGTCCGGCGACTTCGTCATCGGTCTTATCGTCTTCCTGATTCTCATCACCATCAACTTCATCGTCATCACCAAAGGTGCGACGCGTATCGCCGAAGTCGGCGCCCGTTTCACCCTGGATGCCATCCCCGGCAAGCAGATGTCGATCGATGCCGATCTTTCGGCCGGCATCATCGATGAGAAGGAAGCCCAGCGCCGGCGCAGGGAGCTCGAGGAGGAAAGCTCCTTCTTCGGTGCGATGGACGGTGCCTCGAAATTCGTGCGCGGCGATGCCGTCGCCGGCCTCATCATTACCGCCATCAACGTCTTCGGCGGCATCATCATCGGTTATTTCCGCCACGGCATGCCGATCGGCGAAGCAGCCGACGTCTTCGTCAAGCTCTCCGTCGGCGACGGCCTCGTCTCGCAGATGCCGGCCCTCATCGTCTCGCTCGCCGCCGGCCTCCTCGTCTCGCGCGGCGGCACCACCGGCTCCACCGACCAGGCAGTCGTCAACCAGTTGAGCGGTTACCCCCGCGCGCTCTCGGTTTCGGCGGTGCTGATGTTCGTCCTGGCGCTGATGCCGGGCCTGCCGTTCGTCCCCTTCGTGATCCTCGGCAGTCTTCTCGCCTTCGCCGCCTGGTTCATTCCGCGTCAGGTCGAGGCCGAAAACAAGCTGCGCCGCGAACAAGAGGAAAAGAAGGTCGTCCAGAGCAAGGAGCTGGAGAAGGATTCGGTCAAGTCGGTGCTCCGCACCTCCGAAATCGAGCTCGCGCTCGGCAAGATGGTCTCGACGCGCCTGCTCGGCGCCCATCAGGAACTGGCCTTCCGCGTCGGCAAGATGCGCAAGAAGTTCGCCACGCAATACGGTTTCGTCGTCCCGGAAATCAAGGTCACCGACGATATTGCCATCCCCGAGAAATCCTACCAGATCCGCATTCATGGCACGACGGTCGCCTCCAACCTGCTGCGCGTCGGCGAAGTCCTCGTCGTCACCGGCGCCGGCCGCAAGCCGAGTATTCCGGGTGACGAAATCCGCGAGCCCGCTTTCGGCATGCCGGCCGTCTCGATTCTCGAAAACTTCGCCGACGATCTGAAACGCGAAGGTTTCCAGCCGATCGACAACGTCTCCGTCGTGCTGACCCACATGAGCGAGGTCATTCGCAACAACCTGCCGCAGCTTCTGTCCTACAAGGACGTCAAGGTGCTGATCGATCGGCTCGACCCGGAATACAAGAAGCTGGCCGACGAAATCTGCTCGTCGCACATGTCCTATTCCGGCCTGCAGGCGGTGCTCAAGCTCCTGCTTGCCGAGCGCGTGTCGATCCGCAACCTGCACCTCATTCTCGAGGCGGTGGCCGAGCTTGCACCGCATGTCAGGAAGACCGAGCAGATCGTCGAACACGTCCGCATCCGCATGGCCCAGCAGCTCTGCGGCGATCTTGCCGATAACGGCGTGCTGCGTGTGCTGAGATTGGGCAGCAAGTGGGATCTCGCCTTCCACCAGGCGCTGAAGCGCGATGCCAAGGGCGAGGTGATCGAGTTCGACATCGATCCCAGAAGCCTGGAGGAGTTCAGCGAGCAGGCGAGCAAAGTTATCCGTGAGTTCATGGATCGCGGCCTGCCATTCGCCCTTGTCACGTCGCCGGAAACACGCTCCTATGTGCGCATGATCATCGAACGGCTGTTCGCCACGCTGCCGGTCCTGTCGCATGTCGAACTGGCCAAGGGCATTGAGATAAAGATTTTGGGCTCGATTTCATGATAACAGACCCGCAAGGGACCGTTCTCGCGCTGTTTCTGGTCTTCTGCCGGATCGGCGGCTGCGTGCTGGCTCTTCCGGGTTTTTCCTCGGCGCGCGTGCCCGAGCAGCTGCGCGTCTTCATCGCCGGTGCGCTGTCGATCGCGCTCATGCCGCTGCTCTGGGACACGGTCTATCCGGCTGTCCACACGGGAGCCGGAACTTATATCGGCCTGATTTTCAGCGAATCGCTGGTCGGCCTGATGTACGGCATGCTGGCCAGAATCTATACGCTCGGCATGCAGTTCGCAGCGACGATCATCGCCATGATGGTCGGTTATACCCAGCCGGGCTCCGCCGACGTCATCGAAGACGCGCCGGAAACCAGCCTTTCCGGCTTCATCACCTTTGCCGGCATCATGATTCTGTTCATCATGGATTTCCATCACATCGTCTTCCGCGCGCTGGTCGATTCCTACACGACCATGCCCTTCGGCGGGGTGACGCAGATGCGCGCGACGCTGATCTCCTTTACCGACACGCTGGAGCAGACCACCTATATCATGCTGCGGCTGTCGAGCCCCTTTCTGATCTACGGCATGATCTTCAACGTCTCGATCGGCTTCATCAACAAGCTGGCGCCGCAGATCCCGGTCTATTTCATTTCCACACCCTATCTGCTGATGGGCGGGCTCTTCCTGTTTTATGTCTCGGTCGCGGCGCTGGTCAGCCAGTTCGGCCAGGCCTTCGGTTCGATCTATATCGGACGATGAGGCTGATATGATCGAGAAGAGCCGCTCCCAAAAACTCAAGCGTCTGCTGTCGGTGCAGCGGCATGTCGAGAGGATGGCGGAGAATGACCTGGCCGAAACCAGCCGTCAGCGCATCGAGGTCAATGCGGCGATGGACGACGTTATCGTCGCTCTCGGTTCGATGGATCCGGTCCACCACGCCTTCTCGCAGAATTATGCCGACCGGTTCGGCAGGTTGACGATCAAGGATCAGCAGCTCACCGGCATGCAGCAGATCCATGAGATGCGGCTGACGCGCGAGCGCGCCAAGGCCGATCGGCTGGAAGAGGGCATGAAAGAGGCCCTCGATGCCGAGCGCCGCGAGACCGACGACAATGCCGTCTACGATGTGATCGATCAGCAATTCGCAACACCAGCCTCCAGCAAGCTTCAAAAACCATAATCGTTACGATCTTAAATTAGAGGATTTTAACGTGGCTATTTCGCCCCCCAGTGATCTGGTCCTGGACGTGGTCAAAGCTGCCGACCCCATGGAGGTTCAGGTAGCCCAGGAAAAGTTGAAGGCAAATCGTGCGGCCTTTGCCGCAACGAGCCTCGCCGAGAACGGCAAGGGCTTCTCCAATACGGTCGACGTTCTCGATCATGTCGGCCAGAAAAGCGGCCTTTCCAACATCCAGAACCGCACCAAGGCCGAGGAGGTTCCGGAAAGCTACCGGAAGTTCGAGGCCATGGTTCTGCAGAACTTCGTCAAGTCGATGCTGCCGAGCGAAAGTGAAGACGTCTACGGTAAGGGCGCGACCGGCGATATCTGGAAGGGCATGATGGCCGAGCAGCTCGGCAACACCATGGCCAAGGGCGACGGCATCGGCATTGCCAAGCAGATGTACAGCGAGCAGCTGCGCCGGCAGGAAGGCAAGATCGTCAATGCTTCGACCGATGATCGTGACCGCAACACCGCGCTCAGCATGATCGACGACTTCCAGCGCAAGACCTTTGGCACGCCGACGGCGGACGCCAAGGCCGATAGAACAGGATGATTTTAGGTCCGCCTGAAATCTGAATCCTGTTCTAAATTAAATAGTTAGAGCATGATGTCGTCCGAAAACCGCGGATAGTTTTTGGCATCATGCTCTAAGCGACGCATAATCGAGGGTACAATGGAAATAATTTCGAACGAATACAGGATCAAATCCGTTCTCGGACGCCTCGAAATGATCATCGACAATGAGAATACTCGGATCGGCAACGATCCGCAGTTCGATCTCAAGGTCTCCAATGCGCACAAGAGCCGCTGCCTCTATGAGCTGTCGATGCTTTTCCGCGACACCGATCCGGCCGAGCTTGCCGCTGCCCATCTCGATCAGCTGCACGGCCTGAAGAAGAAGCTGGTTCTCAACGCCCGGCGCGTCGAAGCGCATCTCGAAGCGGTTCGCGCTGTCGCCGACCTCCTGAAGAATGCCGTTCAGGACGCTGACGCTGACGGCACCTATTCCCAGGAACAATTCGCCGTGCGTGGGAACTGATGGTCAAGCTGGTCCTCACCGGTGTCTGGGTTTGCGCCATCACCTTGGCCTCGGTTTACTTTTCGGTGTACATGGCGACGGCGCCAGCACCTGCGGCAACGGATTCCAAGCAGAGCGCGCTCGAACTGGTGAAGGGTGAAACGATCACGGTGCCGGTCATCGGCGACGGTGCGATCACCGGCTATTTCCTCGGCCGCATTTCCTTCATGATGAACAAGGACATGCTGAAGGGCGTGACCTTGCCTCTAACCGAGATGACGACGGACGAGCTTTTCAGCCTGCTCGTCGGCAACAAGATGGTCGATCTCGCGCACATCAAGTCCTTTGACGCCAAGGCCTTCCGCGAGGAGATCAAGAAGGGCATGAACGAGCGGCTCGGCGGCGAATATGTCGCCGAAGTGATGCTGGAGCAGCTCGATTATCTCTCCAAGGAAGAGGTCAAGCAGAACGCGGCCGGTGAGCCGAAAAAGCTCGGCGCTCCGGTCAAGATCATTGAGGGCGCCCCGGCCGATGGCGCGCCGGCCCCGGCCGCCCACTGAAATAACGTATTCCAGATCCGATGCATGAACGGCGCCTTTCGGGCGCCGTTTGTCATTGGGCTTGATGTGGTTAATAAACCACTTATGCGAGCATAAAAATCCAAGGAATTTTCCTAAGGGTTGTTTGAAAGCCTCCTGTTATATCAGGTCTCACAGCTTGGCATGCGCCGTTTTCCGTGAGCGGGGCGACGCTGCCATGCGTGACGCGACCGGTCCTTTCGAGACCTCCGGGGTGCGGAAAAATATGGGCTTGGTTTCCGGGATGTCGGGCGCATGACGCACCCTCGGCAGGAGGTAGGAATGAATTTGATTGCAAACTTCGCGGTGCTTGCGTCGCGGCGGACGATCTTCGATCTGCCGGTCTGCGATCTCGGCTGGGATGATGCACTCGTTTTCATCAACGAGCTGGCCTCCATTCCCGTCGGCCAGACCGTGGTTTGCTTCGTCAACGCCCATAATATGCTGACCGCGTTGCGCGACGATGATTATTACCGGATCATGTCGCACAATCTGGTGCTGCCGGATGGCATCGGCCTCAATATCGCATCGCAGATCGCTCATGGCTCGCCGTTTCCCGCCAATCTGAACGGTACCGATTTCGTGCCGGCCTTCCTCACCTTCATGGAGGCTCCGCGCCGCATCGGTCTGATCGGCGGCACGCGCGCGGTCGTCGAGGCGGCGGCGGAAAATTTCCGCAAGCACACACCCTGGCATGAATTTGTCGTCATTTCCGACGGCTTTTTCGACAAGGTCGACTCCTCCGATGTCACCGAGGAGATCGAGCGCCAGAAGCTCGACATTCTGATCGTCGGCATGGGGACGCCGCTGCAGGAGAAATGGGTCCACGACAACATCCGCGCCGACCATGCGCGTCTGGTGCTGACGGTAGGCGCGCTCTTCGACTTCGTCTCCGGCGCCGTTCCGCGAGCGCCGAAGACGGTGCGGATGATGCGCCTCGAATGGGCCTATCGGCTGATACAGGAGCCCGCGCGCCTTTGGCGGCGCTACATCGTCGGCATTCCGGTCTTCCTTTTCCATGTCCTGCGCTACCGCTTCCGCCGCCGCGAAAGAATTCTGAGCTACCCAGAAGAGCATCGCAGCGTCTCGCAGCCGGCGGCGGAACGCAGGAAGGCGAGCTGAACGGGCAGCGCCCGGTTCAAATTTGAAACCTCGGACCGCGATTCTTGCCAGTCGCGGTTAACCATTTCTTTGCCATGAATATTTAGAGTCGTTTAATCATCTGCATCGCGTGCGGATGATTGAACTCGGCCATCATGTGCATGAGATGTGGCGCAAATGTACGATATCAGGGCGAGAAACAGCTTCCAGGATCGCGCAGCCGCGGGGCCGCGCTCTTTTGACGATTCCTATCGCCGGGAGTCGCAGGGGACTGCTATCGCACTGCCCGAGGCCGAATTGCTGCGCGCGATCGGCCGCGCGCTCGAAGAGCAGCGCGCAATGGCGGCGCGTTCGGCGCCGCTGGTCGACCGCATCGAAACCATCCTCGGCAACCGCCTTCGGGCTGCCAACGATATCGGCCGTCCACTTCCGCCGGAGCCGGCCGGTCATGAAAAGCCTATCGCTGCGGCCGAAGAACCCGCACTTCCGCCCGCGCCACTGGCCGCGATCAGCGAGGAGCCCGCCAGATTCCAGCCGGCAGCGCCGCGCCACCGCGCCGGCCGCTTCGGCCTTGTCATGACAGTCGTCGCCGCCACGATGCTCGGGGCAGGCCTGCCGGCGTTGATGCCGGTCTCGCCCGCTCTCTACCGTGCCGAGACGACGCTTTCGGTAAGGACGGATGCGGCAAGCCGCGCTGCCTTCACCCAGGCTGCGGCGAAAGGCCTGTTGTCGGCACGCGTGATGGCATCGACGGTCGCTGCGCTGAAACTCGATCACGACCCGGAATTTGCCGGCTCCGGTGCCAATGCGATCGGCGTTGCGCTCGACCTCCTCTCGGCCACCGGTGCTGCCGCCGATCCGACCTCGCGCGCCGAGGCGGCGCTGAAACATGCGGTCGAGATCGTGCCTGATGTCGCCGCCGGTACGATTCTCGTCAGGGTGACGGCCGGCGACAGCGGCAAATCGATGCGCATCGCCGCGCGGCTTGGCGAAGCGGTGTCCGCCGGCGGCAGTCCCGGCCGAAGCGCCGAAACCGACACGGCGCTGCGCAAGGCTTATGACGAGGCGAAGGCGGAGCTTGCCGCCTTCACGGCAAAAAGCGGCGAGGGCAACGTCAAGGTGGCGATCGACATTCGCCGCCAGATCGATGGGCTCGATGCCGAGCTGAAGCAGGCGGACGAGAATATCCTCGCCGCCAAGGCGCAGGCCGACCGGCTGAAGGTGGCAAAACTCGCGGGCGTCCTGGATGGTTCGCTCCCCTCCGATCTGCTCTCGCCGGCGCTGCAGGATTGGCGCGACAAATATGCCGTCGCCAGGACGACGCTGGCCCAGCTTTCGGCCGAGCTTGGCCCGCGCCATCCGCGCCTGCTGCAGCAGCAGGCCGAAACGGACGGGCTGAAGGAGAACATGGGCAAGGAGCTTGCCCGTCTGGCCCAGCTCGCCAATACCGCCGCCAAGACTGCGGTCGATGCGCGCAGGGGGCTGAACGATCGGCGCAACACGTTGATCGCCCAGAGCCGGGATACCGGCGTCGATCTGCCCCGGCTGACCGAGCTGCGCGAGAAGGCGAATGCCGCGCGTGTGCGCCTGGAAGAGGCGGCCTCCGCAATGGGGGCAGCCGACGACGCTCATCTGATCGTGCTGAAATCGCCGGTGGCCTCGAGGGTAGCGGCAACGAATGGCTCGATCGGCCGCGCGCTGACCGGGGGCGCCGCAGGGCTGGCAATCGGTCTTGCTCTGGCGTTCCTGCTGTTCTTGCGCAAATCCGTCGCTTCCTCTGCAACGGAAATGCCAGTGTCCCCGTCGGTTGTGTCCCCGCCGCCGGCGCCCGCGCCCCCGGCGGCGTTCGACGAGATGGACGTGCTGCGCTCCGAGATCTCCAGCCTGCGTAACCGCCTTCGCGATGTGATGGAAGTGCGGCAGCCGCGGCGCTGAACCAACATTTCCTTGCAAGTTTGATATTGCCTTGCCGCTTTCCGACAGGATAGGGCGTTAGCGGGCATTTGACGCTCGTCAACTATCCTTAGATTGACCTGAAACCAGGGCGGAGAGACGCGTGACGACAGTAATCGACGGCAAGAATGTGGCTGCATCGGTCATTCAGACGGTCAAGAGTGCGACGGCGGCGCTGGAAAAGAGCAGCGGCGTCACCACCGGCCTGGCCGTCATCATCGTCGGCGACGACCCGGCAAGCCACGCCTATGTCGGCTCCAAGGGCCGCATGGCCAAGGAATGTGGCTTCAAGTCCGTCCAGCACACGCTGCAGGCCGAGACCAGTCAGGAGGAGTTGGCAGCGCTCGTCGCCACCCTCAACGCCGATCCGTCGATCCACGGCATCCTGGTGCAGTTGCCCTTGCCGAAGCCGCTCGACAGCGAGCCGATCATCCAGTCGATCCTGCCGGAAAAGGATGTCGATGGCTTGAGCGTCGTCAACGCCGGCAAGCTCGCCACCGGCGACCTGAAGACCGGACTGGTCTCCTGCACGCCGGCCGGCGCCATGGTTTTCGTCCGCCGCACCCATGGCGAGGATCTCTCCGGCCTCAACGCCGTGGTCATCGGCCGCTCCAACTTGTTCGGCAAGCCGATGGCGCAATTGCTGCTCAACGCCAATGCGACGGTGACGATGGCCCATTCGAGAACGAAGAACCTCGCCGAGGTTTGCCGCAACGCCGATATTCTGGTGGCCGCCGTCGGCCGGCCGGAAATGGTCAAGGCCGATTGGGTCAAGCCGGGTGCGACGGTCATCGATGTCGGCATCAACCGCGTGCCGGCGCCCGACAAGGGCGAGGGCAAGACCCGGCTCGTCGGTGACGTCGCCTTTGCCGAAGTCTGTGACGTCGCCAGCACCATCACCCCGGTTCCCGGCGGGGTCGGGCCGATGACCATTGCCATGCTGATGGCCAATACGGTGATTGCCGCCCATCGCGCCGCAGGGCAGACCCCGCCGCAATTCTGATTATGGCTGCTGCGGGGCAGGACCGGTCGAGGCCCTGACGATCAGCTCGGTCTTCCAGAGTTCCTGGTCGGGGAAGGGGCCTGCCTGTTTCACCGTGCCGATCAGCCGCTGCGCGATGCGCACGCCGGCGGCGCGCAGCGCCGAGCGCGTCGTCGTCAGCGGCACGGAAAAACTTTCCGGCTTCAAGAGCGGCAGCACGTCGTCATGGGCGATCAGGGAGATATCCTCGCCGAGCCGCAATCCCGCCTGGTTGACCGCGCGGATCGCCCCGAGCGCCAGCACCGTGCTGGAGCAGAGGATCGCCGTCGGCCGCTGCGGCAACTGCAGGAAGCGTTCCATCGCCAGCAGGCCCTGCTCGTCGGTCATCAGCGTATGGCTGATGCAATCCTCCTCGAGAACAAGTCCGCGTTCGGCAAGCGCCGATATGACGCCGTTCTTCCTGCGGATGGCGAAATCGAGATGCACTTGCCCGTTCATCAGCGCAAAGCGCGTATGGCCGAGCTGCAGCAGCAGCCGTGTGGCGTCGTAGAAGGCGCCTTCATTATCGATGTCGAGATAGGGATAATCCAGCTCCGCGCCGAAGGAGCGGCCATGCACGACATAGGGCATGGAGAGCGATTTCAGCATCGCGAGCCGCGGATCGTGGCCGCGCATATAGGCGACGAACAGCGCGTCGACATTGCCGCTGATCGCAAGCCGCCGGAGTGCGGCCACCTCGTCATCGGGATCGGCCGGCATGATGACGAAATGGAAATCGTGACGCACGGCCTCCTCGCCGAGCCCGGCCAGGAATTCGCCGAAATGCACATCGGACTGGTGGCCGGGCGCCGTCGGCATGACCAGGCCGATCGACCCCGCTTTCCCCGTCGCAAGCCGCTGGGCAGCCTTGTTCGGCCGGTATCCGGTTTCCTTGACGGCCTGGAGCACGCGCTCGCGGGTCGCTTCATTGACCTCGGGATAACCGTTGAGCGCCCGGCTCACCGTCGTCTGCGACAGCCCGAGCAATTCCGATAGCTGTTTGAGATTCACCTGTTATGCTTCCTCCCGGCCCGCCTGTCGGCCGCTTCAAAAAGGCCTCCCGCCTCCCAACGGCATCCAAAGCGCTTTCAATTATGTAGCATCTCGCGCGCTTGACTCAAGAAAAATCGCTCCATATTCCCCGATAGGCGTCGCTGAGCTGCGTATTCTGCGTGTTCACGGCGAGATTTCGTGAAATGACTTGACTCCATTCCACCGAAAGTGGAATGAGTGAAGGTGTCAAAGCGCTTTGAAATTTCCTTTTGAAGGGATTCGGCGTGGATTGGGATTGTGATGGGAGGATGATCACATGAAAAAGTCATTTTTGATGGGCGTTGCCGCTGCAGCGTTTTTTGCCGGCGCTGCGTCGGCGGCCGATTTGAAATTCGCCCCGGGGCAGGACGCCAAGTTCAACTGGAAGAGCTATGACGAATTCAAGGCTGCCCATGCCGATCTGAAGGGCCAGCCGCTGACGATCTTCGGGCCGTGGCGCGGCGAAGACGAGGCGTTCTTCCTGAGCGTTCTCGCCTATTTCACCGAAGCGACCGGAATCGACGCCAAATATTCCTCTTCTGAAAACTACGAACAGCAGATTGTCATCGACACCCAGGCCGGCTCGCCGCCCAACATCGCTATCCTGCCGCAGCCGGGCCTTCTTGCCGACCTCGCCGGCAAGGGCTTCCTGACGCCGCTCGGCGACGACAACTCCAAGTGGCTCAAGGACAATTACGGCGCCGGCGACAGCTGGGTCGGTTACGGCACCTATAAGGGCAAGGATGGCAAGGAAGCCTTCTACGCTTTCCCCTATAAGGCCGACGTGAAATCACTCGTCTGGTATGTTCCGGAGAATTTCGAGGAAGCCGGCTACAAGATCCCGACGACCATGGAAGAGCTGCATGCGCTCACCGATCAGATCGTCAAGGACGGCGGCGTTCCCTGGTGCATCGGCCTCGGTTCGGGCGGCGCCACCGGCTGGCCGGCGACCGACTGGGTCGAAGACATCATGCTGCGCACTCAGCCGCCGGAAGCCTACGACAAGTGGACGACCAACGAGATGAAGTTCACCGATCCGGCCGTCGTTGCCGCGATCGACGAATTCGGCAAGTTTGCCAAGAACGAGAAATACGTCGATGGCGGCGTTGCCGCCGTAGCGTCGACCGACTTCCGCGACAGTCCGAAGGGCCTCTTCGCCGTTCCGCCGAAGTGCTACATGCACCATCAGGCCTCGTTCATCCCGTCCTTCTTCCCCGAAGGCACGAAGCTCGGTCAGGATGCGGACTTCTTCTACATGCCGACCTTCGCTTCGCATCCCGAACTCGGCAAGCCGGTTCTCGGTGCCGGCACGCTGGTCTCGATCGCCAAGGACTCGAAGACGGCCCGCGCTTTCATCGACTTCCTGAAGACCCCGATCGCCCATGAAGTGTGGATGGCGCAGTCGAGCTTCCTGACCCCCTACAAGGGCGTCAGCACCGACGCCTATGCCAACCCGCAGATGAAGAAGGAAGGCGAGATCCTGACCTCCGCCACCACCTTCCGCTTCGACGGTTCCGACCTGATGCCCGGCAAGATCGGCGCCGGCGCCTTCTGGACCGGCATGGTCGATTTCGTCGGCGGCAAGTCCGCTCAGGATGCAGCGGCCGAGATCCAGAGTGCCTGGGACGGTATCAAGTAATTTCCCGTCAGTTCATGCCGCCGGGTAGCCGGCGGCATTAGCGGAATGACCGGCCGGGTTCCAGAGGGGGAGCCCGGTCGTGCCGGATCCTGTGGTCAAAGACACAAGATGCGTTGACGGCATCCGGCGTTAACCCTTCGAAACAAGACAGGCAAGCAGGGGAGGGACGAAATGCTGTTGCAGATTGTGTCCGCTTTGGGCGTGGTGGTCGGAGCCGTTTTTGCATGCTCCGCCTATTTCTTTTTCTCCAACAAGCTCCTCGATCTCGCCTTGCCGGTGAGGGACGGTGATATCCGTCAGGCTTCGCGCAACCTGAACCGGCGCGCCATGATCCGTCCCTGGCTGTTCCTCGGCCCGGCACTCTTCCTGCTGATCGTCTACCTCGTCTACCCTGTCATCGCGACTTTCATCCTGTCCTTCTACGACCGGTCGGGCAACGAGTTCGTCGGCGCGACGAATTACCTGTGGGCCTTGAACGACCGCGAATTCCGCCAGTCGATCTTCAACAACATCCTCTGGCTCGCCGTCGTGCCCGCTGCCTGCACCTTCTTCGGCCTGGTTATCGCCGTGATGACCGACCGCATCTGGTGGGGCAATATCGCCAAAAGCATCGTCTTCATGCCGATGGCGATCTCCTTCGTCGGCGCTTCCGTCATCTGGAAGTTCATCTACGAGTATCGCGGCGGCAACGATGTGCAGATCGGCCTCTTGAACGCCATCGTTCAGACATTCGGCGGTACGCCGCAGGTCTGGATTTCCGTTCCCTTCTGGAACAATTTCTTTCTGATGGTCATCCTGATCTGGATCCAGACCGGCTTTGCCATGGTCATCCTCTCGGCGGCGCTGCGCGGCATCCCGGAAGAGACGATCGAGGCCGCCGTTATCGACGGCGCCAATGGCTGGCAGATCTTCTGGCGCATCATGGTGCCGCAGGTCTGGGGCACCATCGCCGTCGTCTGGACGACGATCACCATTCTCGTCCTCAAGGTCTTCGATATCGTGCTCACCATGACCAACGGCCAATGGCAGACCATGGTGCTGGCGAACCTGATGTTCAACTGGTTGTTCCGCGGCGGCGGCGATTCCGGCCGAAGTGCTGTCATCGCCATCATCATCATGCTCGCCGTCACGCCGATCATGGTCTGGAACGTGCGCCGCGCCAACCGCGAACTGAAGGGCCATTGAGATGACTGCTGTTGGAAGCTATTTCAAGATCGGCCCCGCCCGTCTCTTCGTTCACCTTGCCGTTCTTCTGATCGTCATCCTCTGGTTGATCCCGACGCTCGGCATCTTCGTCAGCGCCTTGCGCGACAAGGACCAGATCGTTGTGTCCGGCTGGTGGACCTCCTTCGTCGGCTCGACGCAGACCGTTGCCGTTCGTCTCGGCACGCCCGACCAGCAGAAGCAGGAAGGCGCCACCTACGTCATTTCAGGCAATGTGCTGGAAGGCCAGACAGGCCGCTCGGTGAAAGCCTACGGCAACCGCGTGCAGCAGCCGGCCGCCTTCAAGGCGGGGGAAACCGCCGACCTCGGTGATGGCGAAAGCCTGCAGATCAACAGCGACGGCAGCTATCGCTACATGAAGAACGCTGCCTTCTCGCCGGACGAACGGCCGCGGCGCATCTATGTCTCCGTTTCCGCGCCGCCGGATTTCACGACGCAGAACTATAACACCGTTCTGACAGGCGAGGGCATCGGCCAGTCCTTCATCAATTCGCTGACGGTGACGATCCCGGCGACGATCATCCCGATCCTGATTGCCGCTTTCGCCGCCTATGCCTTGAGCTGGATGGACTTTCCCGGACGCGCGCTGCTGATTGCGCTCGTCGTCGGTCTCATCGTCGTGCCGCTGCAGATGTCGCTGATCCCGCTTCTGCGCCTCTATAACGAGATCGGCACCATGCTCGGCCAGCCGTCGAAGACCTATCCCGGCATCTGGCTCGCCCATACCGCCTTCGGCATGCCGCTCGCCATCTTTCTGCTGCGGGCCTATATTGCCGGCCTGCCGAAGGAGATCATCGAATCTGCCCGTGTCGACGGCGCCAGCGACTTCGAAATCTTTACCCGCATCGTTTTGCCTCTGTCCTTCCCCGCACTCGCCTCCTTCGCCATCTTCCAGTTCCTGTGGGTGTGGAACGACCTGCTCGTCGCCATGGTCTTCCTCGGCACCGACAAGGAGCACCTCGTGCTGACCGGCAGCCTGAACGCGCTGCTCGGCTCGCGCGGCGGCAATTGGGAGATTTTGACGGCGTCGGCCTTCGTCACCATTGTCGTGCCGCTGCTCGTCTTCTTCAGCCTGCAGCGCTATCTGGTGCGTGGTCTGCTGGCGGGCTCGGTCAAGGGCGGCTGACCATTTTCGAACGTGACTTCAGACAGGATATTCCATGAACGTGGCTTCCCAATCGATCTTGACCGCCGATAAGGACTGGTGGCGCGGCGCGGTGATCTATCAGATCTATCCGCGCTCCTATCAGGATTCCAACGGCGACGGCATCGGCGACCTCAAGGGCATCACCGCCCGCCTGCCGCATGTAGCAAGCCTCGGCGTCGATGCGATCTGGATCTCGCCCTTCTTCACCTCGCCGATGCGCGATTTCGGTTACGACGTTTCCGATTATGAGAATGTCGATTCGATCTTCGGCACGCTGGTGGATTTCGACACGATGATCGCGGAGGCCCATCGCCTCGGCATCCGCGTGATGATCGATCTGGTCATCTCGCACAGCTCCGATCAGCATCCCTGGTTCGTGCAGAGCCGCTCCAGCAAAACCAACGCCAAGGCCGACTGGTATGTCTGGGCCGACGCCAAGCCGGATGGCACGCCGCCGAACAACTGGTTGTCGATCTTCGGCGGCTCGGCATGGGCGTGGGATCCGACGCGCATGCAATATTACCTGCATAATTTCCTCACCTCGCAGCCGGACATGAACCTGCATAATCCGGAGGTGCAGGACCGTCTGCTCGATGTCGTGCGCTTCTGGCTCAATCGAGGCGTCGATGGCTTCCGCCTCGACACCATCAATTTCTATTTCCACGACCCGCTGTTGCGCGACAATCCCGCCCTTGCGCCTGAGCGCCGCAACGCCTCGACGGCGCCGGCGGTCAATCCCTATAATTTCCAGGAACACATCTACGACAAGAACCGGCCGGAGAATCTCGCCTTCTTGAAGCGCTTCCGCGCCGTTCTTGAGGAATTCCCGGCAATCGCCGCCGTCGGCGAGGTGGGTGACAGCCAGCGCGGCCTCGAAATCGTCGGTGAATACACCTCCGGCAACGACAAGATGCACATGTGCTACGCCTTCGAGTTCCTGGCGCCCGATCCGCTGACGCCGGAGCGCGTCGAGGAGGTGATGGAGGATTTCGAAGCCGCGGCCCCCGACGGTTGGGCCTGCTGGGCCTTCTCCAATCACGATGTCATGCGCCATGTCAGCCGCTGGGGCGGACTGGTCGCCGATCACGACGCCTTCGCCAAGCTCTATGCCTCGCTGCTGATGACGCTGCGCGGTTCCGTCTGCCTCTATCAGGGCGAGGAACTGGCACTGACCGAGGCCGATCTCGCCTATCAGGACCTGCAGGATCCTTATGGTATCCAGTTCTGGCCGGAGTTCAAAGGCCGTGACGGTTGCCGCACGCCGATGGTCTGGGACAGCCACGTCGCCCAGGGCGGCTTTTCGACGGTCAAGCCCTGGCTGCCGGTGCCGGTCGAACATATTCTGCGCGCCGTCAATGTCCAGCAGGGCGACGAAACGTCCGTGCTCGAGCATTATCGCCGCTTCATCGCCTTCCGCAAGCTGCACCCGGCCTTTGCCAAGGGCGAGATCGAATTCGAGGAGACCGAGGGCGATATCCTGGTCTTCACCCGCGACTACAGCGACGAGAAGCTGCTCTGCATTTTCAACATGAGCCCGGCCGAAACCAGCGTCACCCTGCCTGCGGGAGAATGGCAAGCATTGACGGGGCATGGTTTTAACAGCAACAACTATGGCGACAAGATCGATATTCCGGCCTGGGGGGCGTATTTCGCCCGTCTCGCCTAAGGATCAGGAGGGGAGTGAGAAATGACTGGACTGACGCTGAAGGATATCCGCAAATCCTACGGTTCCGTGGACGTTCTCCACGGGATCGATCTCGATATCAAGCAGGGCGAATTCATCGTCTTCGTCGGTCCGTCCGGCTGCGGCAAGTCCACGCTTCTGCGCATGATCGCCGGTCTCGAGGCGATTACCGGCGGCGAGATGTATATTGACGGCCATCTCGTCAATGACGTGCCGCCGTCGAAGCGCGGCATCGCCATGGTCTTCCAGTCCTATGCGCTCTATCCGCACATGACCGTCTTCGACAATATGGCTTTCGGCATGAAGATTGCCGGCGAAAGCAAGCAGGAGATCGACCGGCGTGTGCGGGCGGCGGCCGAGAGCCTGCAGCTGACCAAATATCTCGACCGCCTGCCGAAGGCGCTTTCCGGCGGCCAGCGCCAGCGCGTGGCGATCGGCCGCGCCATCTGCCGCGATCCGAAGGTCTTCCTGTTCGACGAGCCGCTGTCCAACCTTGATGCTGCGCTGCGTGTCGCCACCCGAATTGAGATCGCCCGCCTCAACGAGCAGATGGCCGACACGACGATGATCTATGTCACCCACGACCAGGTCGAGGCGATGACGCTCGCCGACCGCATCGTCGTTCTCTCGGCCGGCAATATCGAGCAGGTCGGCGCGCCGCTGGAACTCTACGAGCGCCCGGCCAACCTCTTCGTCGCCAAATTCATCGGCTCGCCGGCCATGAACATCATCCCGGCGACGGTCTCGACAACTGGAAGCCAGACGACGGTGACGCTCACCGGCGGCATGTCGGTGACGCTCGATGTCGCGACTGACGCATCCGAGAAAGGCAAGCAGGCCAGCTTCGGCGTTCGTCCGGAGGATCTGAGGATTGCCGACGGCGCCGATTATCTTTTCGAAGGCGAGGTGTCGATCGTCGAAGCCCTCGGCGAAGTGACGCTGCTCTATATCGAGGGCCTCGTCCCAGGCGAACCGATCGTCGTCAAGCTGCCGGGTATCTACGACGTTCACAAGGGTCAGAGAATGCGCTTTGCTGCCGACCGGCAAAAGCTGCATCTTTTCGATGCAAGCGGCCATACCTACCGGAAATGAGAGAGCCATTTTTGGGGTCATAATCCCGAGAATTATACTTGGAGGACCGGATTCTCACTTTCTGTTAAAGATCGGCTGCTACCTTTTCCTCGTCAATTTATGAGGGGGATAAGCAAGTGGCCGCTTCCAATCCGTCACAGCCAAGATCTCATTTCCTGAGCAAGGAAGAATCCTTCATGTACGACCGCGAGGCGCGGTTCAAGATGGAGGACACGATGAACGCCGCGCGCATCGAATATACCGAAAAGGGCGTCATGCACGCGGCTTCGCGCCGTTGCGACATCGTCCGGATTTCGATGAGCAGCGCGACGCTCGCGATCCTGACCCAGTTCAACCTGCCGAAGCAGTTCTATCTGGATATTCCGGATGCCCGCATCACCAAGGTCGGTTGCCTGCTGATGAAGGTCAACGCCAACAATACGATCGAAGTCCGCTTCCTGCGCCTGCTGACGCAGAAGGAGCTGAACAAGATCTTCGTCTACAGCACGCACCCGGCGCACAAGGACTACGTTCTCGACATTCGCGCCTGACGGCCTCGGACAGACAAAAGAAAACCCGTGGGCTGCTTCACGCGCCCGCGGGTTTTTCTTTGTCCTAAAGAGCTGCGGAGCCGCGATGCTCAGCTGTGGAACAGCACGCTCGCACCCTGATCCGAAGCGCCGACAGCGCGGCGGAACGGCGCGAACAGCTCGCGACCTATGCCGAATTCATTGTCGGAGAGATCAACGGTCACCGGCTCACGCTCGGCCATGTCGGCGGCATCGACGAGCACTTCGAGCGTGCCCTTGATCGCGTCCAGGCGGATGATGTCGCCGTTCTTGATGCGGGCGATCGGGCCGCCGTCGACCGCTTCCGGCGTGACGTGGATCGCCGCCGGCACTTTGCCGGAAGCGCCGGACATGCGCCCATCGGTCAGAAGGGCCACGCGGAAGCCGCGATCCTGCAGCACGCCGAGCGGCGGCGTCAGCTTGTGCAACTCCGGCATGCCGTTCGCCTTCGGCCCCTGGAAGCGCACGACAGCGACGAAATCGCGGTTGAGCTTGCCTTCCTTGAAGGCGTCCTGCAGTTCCTGCTGGCTGTGGAAGACGATCGCCGGTGCCTCGATGATGTGACGCTCGGGCTTGACGGCCGAGATCTTGATGACCGCCTTGCCGAGATTGCCGCGTAGCATCTTCAGCCCGCCATTGGCCTGGAATGGTGTTTCGATGCTGGAGAGCACCTTCGGATCATGGCTCTTTTCCGGCGATGGCTCGCGCAACACGCCGCGGTTTTCGCCGAGGCGGGCATCGACCGTATAGGCTTGGAGGCCCTGGCCGAAGACGGTGCGCACGTCGTCATGCACCAGGCCGTGCTTCAACAGTTCCTTGATCAGGAAGCCCATGCCGCCGGCCGCCTGGAAATGGTTCACGTCGGCAAGCCCGTTCGGATAGACGCGGGCCAGCAGCGGCACGATTTCCGAAAGCTCGGCAATGTCCTGCCAGGTGAGCTGGATGCCGGCTGCCCGCGCCATGGCAACGAGGTGCAGCGTGTGATTGGTCGAGCCGCCGGTCGCATGCAGGCCGACGACGCCGTTGACGATCGAGCGTTCGTCGATCATTTCGCCGGCCGGCGTGAATTCGTTGCCGAGCGCAGTGATCGCCAGCGCCCGCTTGGCGGCTTCACGCGTCAGCGCTTCGCGCAGCGGCGTGCCGGGATTGATGAAGGAGGAGCCGGGCATATGGAAGCCCATGATCTCCATCAGCATCTGGTTGGAATTGGCAGTGCCGTAGAAGGTGCAGGTGCCGGGACCGTGATAGGACTTCGATTCCGCCTCCAGCAGCTCGGCGCGCCCGACCTTGCCCTCGGCAAAGAGCTGGCGCACGCGCGACTTCTCGTCGTTCGGCAGGCCAGTCGTCATCGGCCCGGCCGGAACGAAGATCGACGGCAGATGCCCGAAGGAGAGCGCCGCGATGACGAGGCCCGGCACGATCTTGTCGCAGACGCCGAGGAAGAGGGCGGCGTCGAACATGTTGTGCGACAGGCCGACGCCGGCGGCCATGGCGATCAGGTCACGCGAGAAGAGCGACAGCTCCATGCCGGGCTGCCCCTGGGTGACGCCATCGCACATGGCGGGCACGCCGCCCGCCACCTGGGCGACGCCGCCTGCCTCGGCGGCCGCCTCGCGGATGATGGCCGGATAGGTCTCGAACGGCTGGTGAGCCGAGAGCATGTCGTTATAGGCGGTGATGATGCCGAGATTGGCGATGCGGTCGCCGGCGAGCGCGTCCTTCTCGGCGGGGGAACAGACCGCAAAACCGTGGGCGAGGTTGGCGCAGCCGAGCACCGAGCGTTGCACGCCCTTGGAGGCGGCGGCGCGCAGGCGTTCCAGATAGCGCTCACGGGTTGGCTTGGAGCGTTCGACAATGCGATCGGTGATCGCAGCAATGCGTGCGTGAGCGGACATGGAAGATCCCTGCCTTTTTCTGGTTCGTCTCAATGTGTTCGCCGGCTCCGGCGGCTGTCAGGCCGTATCAGGGAGCCCAATAAATCTCGACCGGGGAAGTGGCCCGGCGCAGAACGGCGCGGATCGGCATGTCTGCCTCTTCACCGCTGCCTTCCGCCTTGGCGAGAACGTCTTTTTTGCCTTCGCCCTCGATATGGAGAACCAGGAGTGCGGCATCCTGAAGACTGGAGAAGGTAAAGGTCAGCCGCGGCTCGCCGGCGCCCTCCGCCTCCATGGTGATGACGCCGCGCGGCGTCGAGGCGTCGAGCGCCTCGGCAAGATTGCTGCCGCCGGGAAAGAACGAGGCCGTATGGCCGTCGCCGCCCATGCCGAGGATGACGGCGTCGAAGGGGATGCCGATCTCGGCACTCTTTGCCGTCGCCAGCCGTGCGGCCTCCTCGACGGAGGCTGCCGGCTGGTACAGCGGCACGAAACGCGCCGCCTTCGCCTTGTTCTGCAACAGGTTGGCATCGACCAGCAGATGGTTCGAGCGCGGATTGTCGGCCGGCACGAAGCGTTCGTCAACCAAAGTGATCGTCACCTTGTCCCAGGCGATGTCGCGCATCGACAGGGCCTGGAAAAAGGCCTTCGGCGTCGAGCCGCCGGAAACTGCGATGGAGGCGGCGCCGCGGGCGGCGATCGCCGCCGAAAGCGTATCGGCGACCTTGTCGGCGAGGCTGTCCGCGAGGTCTGCGGCACTGGCGAAGGAATGCAGGGTCGATGCCATCGATGTCGTCCTAGATATCGTCATGCCAAGTGCGGCCGTCGCGCTCGATCAGCGCGATGGCCTGGCTCGGGCCCCAGGTGCCGGCCGTATAGCCCTGCACCTGCTGGCCGGTGGTTTCCCAACCTTTCAGGATCGGGTCGACCCATTTCCATGCGGCTTCGACTTCGTCGCGGCGCATGAACAATGTCTGGTTGGAGCGGATTACGTCCATCAGCAGGCGCTCGTAGGCGTCGGGATTGCGGACGTTGAAGGCCTGGGCGAAGCTCATGTCGAGCGAAACATTGCGCAGGCGCATGCCGCCCGGGCCCGGATCCTTGATCATCAGCGACTGCTTGACGCCCTCGTCCGGCTGCAGGCGGATGATCAGCTGGTTCTGGCTGATGCGGCCGGCGGCCTGATCGAAGATCGCATGCGGGATCGACTTGAAGGTGATGACGATCTCGGACATGCGCCCGGCGAGGCGCTTGCCGGTTCTGATGTAAAAGGGAACGCCGGCCCAGCGCCAGTTGTTGATCTCGGCCTTGATGGCGACGAAGGTCTCGGTGTTGGAGACGCCGCCTTCGAGCTCTTCGAGATAGCCCTTGACCGGGCCGCTGCCGGAGGCGCCGGCGCGATATTGGCCGCGCACCGTCGCCTGCTCGACATTCGAGGCATCGAGCGGCTTCAACGCTCGCAGCACCTTGAGCTTCTCGTCGCGAACGGCTTCCGAATCCATCGACGAGGGCACTTCCATCGCCGTCAGGCACAGCAGCTGCAGAATGTGGTTCTGCACCATGTCGCGCAGCGCGCCCGCGGTGTCGTAATAGCCGGCGCGGCCTTCGAGGCCGACCGCTTCGGCCACGGTGATCTGCACGTGGTCGATATAGTTGGCATTCCACAGCGGCTCGTAGAGCGCATTAGCAAAGCGCAGTGCCATCAGGTTCTGCACCGTTTCCTTGCCGAGATAGTGGTCGATGCGGAAGATCTGCTCTTCCTTGAAGGCGCGGCCGATCATGTCGTTGAGCTGCAGCGCCGAGGCGAGGTCACGGCCGATCGGCTTCTCGACGACGATGCGGGTCGATTTGGTGATCAGCTTATGGTCGTGGATCTTCTGCGAAATGTCGCCGAAGATGCCGGGCGCAACCGCCAGATAGAAAGCGCGCACCCGATCCTTGCCCTCGTCGAGCAGCTTCTTCAGCTCATCCCAGCCGCTGTCGGCGCGGGCATCGACCGAGACGTAAGAGAGGCGGGCGCAGAATTTCTCGACTTCGTTCTCGTCATATTCGCCCTTCTTCAGGTGTTCCTTCAGCGCGTCGCGGGCGAATTTGCGATATTCCTCGTGGGTCAGCGGGCTGCGCGAAGCGCCGATTACCCGAGTCGGTTCGCCGAATTGGCCTTCGATCTGGCGATGATAGAGGGCGGGCAGCAACTTGCGCTCGGCAAGGTCGCCGCTGCCGCCGAAGACGACGTAATCAAAAGGCTCAACGGGAATGATCTGGCTGCTCATGAGCTTGTCTCTCAATCAGGCTGGTTGGCGGCCCTTTTAATCTAATCGATTTAAAAAAGCCAGTGTGCAGTGCAATGAATCTGTCAGGCACCGGTTTTAGAGCGAATTTCCATGAGAGGAAATCCGCATCGGACTAAAACTTGTCGCGAAGCGCAAACCACGACAAGGCGAGGAAAAGCAGCGGCGCCCGCATGCGGGCTCCACCGGGAAAGGGCGGAATATCGAGCGATTTGAACAGATCCAGCTCGCCGGAATTCCCCAGCACCGTTTCCGCATAGAGCTTGCCACAGTAGTTTGACAGCATGACGCCATGGCCGGAATAACCGCCGATCGACGTGACGCCGGGCATCACCTCGCGCACGAAGAGCTGGCGCGGCATGGTGATGCCGACGCTGCCGCCCCAGGCATGGGTGATCTCGATGTCTTGCAGATCGGGATAGATTTCCGCGATCTGCCGGCGGATATGCTGCGAAATGTCTCGCGGATTGTCGGCCGTATAGGCCTCGCGTCCGCCGAACAGCAGACGGCCTTCGAATCGGCGGAAATAACGCACGACGAAGCGCGAATCGGCGACGGACTCGCCGCCCGGCAGCACGTCGGGATGTTTTTCGAGCGGAACGGTGGCGCCGATGAAGGAGCGGATCGGCATGACATGGCTTGCCGTCACCGGTTCGAGGCCGTCGATATGTCCGTCGCAGGCAATCAGCGCCCGATCGGCGGTGATCGTGCCCCTTTCGGTTTCGATCGTCACCTTGCCGCCGCCCTGGCGGATCGCCTTTGCCGGCGTCATCTCGAAGATGGCAGCCCCCGCATCGGCGGCTACCCGCGCCAACCCGACGAGCAGTTTCAGCGGATGGATATGGCCGGTGCCGACGTCGCGCACACCGCAGTAAAAACGCTTCGAGCCGAGCCGCTCCTGCGTTTCCTTCCTATCCATGAAGCGCAGATGCGGATAGTCGTAGCGCCGCGCGGCAATTTCGGCATTCCGACGATAGTCGCGTTCGTAGCTTGCCTTGTGCGCAACGTTAAGCTGGCCAGGCACATAATCGATCTCGATCCGATGTTCCCGAGCGAAATCGAGAAGATGGTGCTTGGCCGCTTCGGCGACGTTAAACAGCGCCTTCGAGCGTTCATAACCGATCTTTTCCTCGAGCTCTTCCGGCCACCATCGCTGGCCGGTACCGAACTGCCCGCCATTGCGCCCGGACGCCCCGTCGCCGAAGCGCCAGGCCTCGATCAGCACCACCGAAACGCCCGACCTGGCGAGGTGATAGGCGGCCTGCAGACCGGTATAGCCACCGCCGATAATGGCAACGTCGCATGTTCTCGAGCCGTCGAGAGCGGCGTAGGTGGGCCGCTCGCCGACGGTGGCCTGATACCAGGACAGCCCGGGCGCGATCGGGCTCTGCCACATCTCCTGCGATGCCATCCTATCCCTCACACGTTGAGCAGAAGGAATTCCCGCTCCCAAGGGCTGATCACCTGCATGAAGGTTTCGAACTCGCCGCGCTTGACGCCGGCATAAAGGCCGATGAACTGCGTGCCGAACACCTCTTCGAAGGCGGGCTCGTCCTCCATCAGCGCCACGGCTTCCAAGAGGCCGCGCGGCAGGTCGATCGAGCCCTCATTGGCCGAATCCTCCGTCGGCGCCGTCGGCTCGATCTGCTTCATGATGCCGAGCAGGCCGGAAGCGAGCGAGGCAGCGAGCGCCAGATAGGGATTGGCGTCCGAACTCGGCAGGCGGTTTTCGACGCGCCTGGCCTGCGGATCGGACACCGGGACGCGGAAAGCGGTGGTCCGGTTGTCGTAGCCCCAGGCATTGTTGACAGGGCAGGACATGTCGGGCTGCAGGCGGCGGTAGGAATTCACGTAAGGGGCAAGCATCGCCATCGCGCTCGGCACGAATTTCTGCATGCCGCCGATGAAGTGGAAAAATTCCTTCGAGGCCGATCCGTCCGCATTGGAAAAGACGTTCTTGCCCGTCTCTATGTTGACCACCGATTGGTGGATATGCATCGCCGACCCCGGCTGGCCCTGCATCGGCTTGGCCATGAAGGTCGCATAGATATCATGTTTCAGCGCCGCCTCGCGGATCGTGCGCTTGAACAGGAAGACCTGGTCGGCAAGTTCGATCGGATTGCCGTGACGCAGGTTGATTTCGAGCTGGGCCGGTCCCTCCTCATGGATCAGCGTGTCGATCTCCAGCCCCTGTTTCTCCGAGAAATGGTAGATGTCGTCGATCAGCTCGTCGAATTCGTTGATGCCGGCGATCGAATAACCCTGGCCGCCGAGGATCGAGCGGCCGGAGCGGCCCTTCGGCGGATGCAGCGGATAGTCGGGGTCGTCATTCTTGGCGACCAGGTAGAATTCGATCTCGGGCGCGACGATCGGCTTCCAGCCGCGGTCGTGATAGAGGCTCATAATCCGCTTCAGTACGTTGCGCGGCGTATAGGGTACTTCGCCGCCGTCCGAATCGACGATGTCGCAGATCACCTGCGCCGTCGGGTCGGTTTCCCAGGGCACGACCGAAAGGGTCGAAAGATCGGGCATCAGCTTGAGGTCGCTGTCGCGCGGCTCATAGCGGAAGCTCTCCGTCTCTTCGGGATATTCGCCGGAAATCGTGTGCCGATAGATCGCCGAAGGCAGCGCCAGCGAGGTGTTCGAGGTGAATTTCGAGCTCGGCATCATCTTGCCGCGCGGCACGCCGGCAAGGTCGGGCGTAATGCATTCGATGTCTTCGATGCCCCTGGCTCTCAGCCACTGCGCCGCTTCCTTCCAGTTCGCAACGCCGCGCAGGGATCCGGGGTCCGGAGGGGTTTTCGTCGAGGCGGGTACGGTTCTGGCAGGCTTCAGCGTCGTCTTTTTTGGGGACATGACACACCGGTTTGGTTGATCTTGGCGCTAGCATAGCCGGACTTTGCCAATTGGCGAGGGGGTGAGAACGTTGACTTTCGCTCTTCGATGGAAAAAGAAGACGCCGATTTGATTAAGGAAACGGGTTTGCAGCGCAAAAGCGACGTCATTGTCATCGGCGCCGGGGCGGCGGGCATGATGGCGGCCATCCGCGCGGGAAAACGCGGTCGCTCCGTCGTGGTCCTCGACCATGCGCGGTCGCCCGGCGAGAAGATCCGCATCTCCGGCGGCGGCCGCTGCAATTTCACCAATATCCATGCCGGACCGAAGAATTTCCTGTCCGCCAATCCGCATTTCTGCAAGTCGGCGCTCGCCCGGTTCACGCCTGCCGATTTCATCGCCATGGTCGAGCGGCACGGCATCGGCTGGCATGAAAAGACGCTCGGCCAGCTGTTCTGCGACGACAGCGCCAAGGATATCATCCGCATGCTCTTGGACGAGATGCGCGCCGCCGGCGCGGTGCTGCAGCTCGGCACCGAGATATCGGCCGTCGACAGGCTGGCGACGGGTTTCCGCGTCTCGACCGGCGACGGCGTTTGCGAAGCCGCATCGCTGATCGTCGCCACCGGCGGCAAATCGATCCCGAAGATGGGCGCCACCGGCTTTGCCTATCGCCTCGCCGAGCAGTTCGGCCTGGCCGTGCTCGAAACCCGCCCCGGCCTTGTGCCACTGACGCTCGATCCCGGCCTGCTCGCAAGCATTGCGCCGCTTGCCGGCATTTCCGCTCCGGCCGAAATCCGCCATAGCAAGACCGCCTTCCGCGAAGCGCTGCTGTTTACCCATCGCGGCTTGAGCGGACCTGCCATCCTGCAGATTTCCTCCTATTGGCGCGAAGGCGACGAGATCATCCTTGCTATCGAACCGGATATCGACATCGCCGCGCAGCTGAAGACGGCAAAGCAGCTGAACGGCCGCCAGTCGGCCCAGACCGCGCTTGGCGAGATCCTGCCGAAGCGGCTGGCGCAGTTTCTCGTCGAACGCGAAAAGATCTCCGGCAACATGGCCGACCTGCCCGACAAGACGCTGCTTCGTCTTGCCGCGAGCGCTCAGAACCTTGCCGTCAAGCCTTCCGGCTCTGAAGGCTATCGCACCGCCGAAGTGACGCTCGGCGGCATCGACACGGCCGCGCTCGATTCACGCAGCATGGAGGCCAAGGCTGTGCCTGGCCTCTATTTCATCGGCGAATGCGTCGACGTCACCGGCTGGCTCGGCGGCTACAATTTCCAGTGGGCCTGGGCCTCGGGATTTGCTGCGGGCGAATGCGCCTGACGCGTTCGATTTCTGCATATTGGCGGAACCGCTGCTGCGTATATTAGCAATACCGATTCAAGACTTCTTAAGAGAGGTGCGCCATCCTGTCTCAATTGGCGGTTTGCAAAGCTCTTCCTAAATTAAGCTTTACCGGCAAGCAGTTTTGTTGGATTGTTGTGTCAGAAGAGTGAGGTTTCGAGCATGACCAGAAACGCACGACGCGCCCGCGCCATCGCAATCGCCCAGGCAAAGCCTGACACCAGGACGGCCGTCCTGCGATATTTGATGCTCGCAGCCGGCGCCACAGCCGCCAGCCTGGCGCTGTTGCTCGCGCACTTCCTCTGACCCTTGCTCGCACCCTGAAGTAACCTTGCCGCCTTCGATCGCGACATCGCGGTCCTGCGGTGCATAAATTGCAACTATTTCACCGTCTTGGCTGAACCGGCCATCACCGCTTATCCGAAAATTAATATCTAATCTGACACAATTGCCCCCGATTATTTGGGCATCTCCAACTTGCTTGGACATGAACCGGCAATGACTGCCGCCTGGCTTCCGGGTTCCCCGATGTAAAGAGAATAGCTCGATGTGCACTCGGCTGGCGCGCCTGATGGCTGCCCGCGGGAGGAGTAGTGTATGAAAGGCCCGGAACGCCATGTTGATTGACAAGATTCTTTCCCGCTTCAAGATCAAAACGAAAGTTCTGATCTTCGTTCTCCCCTTCGTTGTGACGATTTCGGCGGTGGGCCTGACGGGCCTTTATGCTTCCGGACTGCTGCAGGGCCGCATGGAAATCTCCAACAGCGTGCTGCAGTCGCTGAGCGGGTTCAAGGATCTCTACGGTTCGATGGACGATTTCCTGCGCATCACCAGCCAGCAGGCGCGCGACAAGCTGCTCACCGATCTGAAGACCCAGCAGGGCGTGCTCGACCAGACGCTGAACCAGGTGGGCGAAGAAGCTTCCGGCCGCGACAGCCTTGCGGAAGCCTCCCGCCGCACCAAGGATATTTCGGGCGTCGTCGACAAGCTCTGGGCCCTGCATGAGCAGGAAGTCGCGCTGCATGAGCAGATCGACGCGGCGCAGAAGAGCCTGATAAGCACCCGCTTCACGGTCTCCTACCAGGCCGAGGAATTGCAGACGGCGCTGCAGCGCGACGAGAGCGCCGCCACCGTCACCCTGCGCACCGCCGACCGACTGCTCAAGGGCGGCGATTTCCTCGGCACCGTCGCCAGCGGTTTCAGCAAGCCGCAGACGCCGCAGGACAAGATCGCCTTCATCAATGAACAGATGCCGGAGATCATCAAATCTCAGCGCCTGATCGCCATTTCGGTTCCGACCAATCAGAAGAATGTGGTCGACGCCTTGGCCGCAACCATCGACAGCATCAAGGCGATCGCCCAGATGCCGGCGCCGACCGACGAGAACATCGCCGAACTCGGCCGTCTCGTCTCCCGCTTCCGCCAGACCTCGACCTATACGCAGCTGACCGCGACGCAGAAGATGCGCGAGGCGACGCAGCGCTTCGCCGAGCTCGAGGGCCGCATCGCCCAGACCAACTCGGTGCTTCAGGATACGCGCCGCCTGGAAAATTCCGTCTACGCGCTGCAGATCGTGCTGTCCGACTTCCTCGCCAATTCGAGCAAGGACAACCTCGTGCGCCTGCAGCAGCAGGCCGGGACGCTCGGCAAGGACATGCAGGTGCTGACCACCAGCGCCAAGGGCATGGGCTTTGCCGAAGGCATTTCCGACGCGATCCAGCCGGCCCTCGACGCCATTTCCGGCGGCGGTTCGAAGATCGTCGATACGATCGGCGAGCGCGTCACGGCCTATGCCGCCGCCCGCCAGGAGCTCGACCAGATCTGGACCAAGCTGACCGATTTCGCCGAGCTGCAGAAGCAGACGGCCGGCACCGAGCGCACCCAGGCAAACAGCATCTCGGTGCTGACCACCGGCCTCGGCATCCTGCTGTCGATCCTCGGCGGCATCGCCCTGGTGCTGACGCTGCAGCGCCCGATCAGCCAGATTACTGCCGCCATGAGGCGCATCGCCGAAGGGTCGCTGGATACCAGCATTTCAGGCGAGCAGCGCTACGACGAGATTGGCGACATGGCCCGCGCACTCGGCATCTTCAAGGAAAATGCCATCTCGAAGATCCGCATCGAGGAGCAGAGCGACGAGGAACGCGCCGCTGCCGAACATGAGCGCCAGCGCAACGACGCTGAAAAGCGCGAGATGGATCGCCAGATCGAATTTGCGGTCAATGCGCTCGCCGCCGGCCTTGAGCGCATGTCGCAGGGCGATATTTCGACGACGATCGAAACGCCCTTCATCGGCCGCCTCGAGCAGCTGCGTCAGGATTTCAACGGTTCGATGCTGCGCCTGCAGGCGACGATGAGCCAGATCCGCGACAATGTCGAACTGATCCAGGGCAATGGCAACCAGATGGCCCAGTCGGCCGAAGATCTCTCCAAGCGCACCGAACAGCAGGCGGCGTCGCTCGAGGAGACCGCGGCAGCCGTCGATCAGATCACCGTCACGGTCCGCTCGTCGGCCGAACGCGCCAAGGATGCCGACCAGATCGTCCGTCAGGCCAAGCGCAGCGCCGACGATTCCGCCGTCGTCGTCAACAATGCGATCGACGCGATGGGCCGCATCGAGGATGCCGCGCGGCAGATCGAGCAGATCATCGGCGTCATCGACGAGATCGCCTTCCAGACCAACTTGCTGGCGCTCAACGCCGGCATCGAGGCAGCACGCGCCGGCGAGGCCGGCAAGGGTTTCGCCGTCGTCGCCATGGAAGTCCGCGAGCTCGCCCAACGCTCCGCCGCCGCCGCGCAGGAGATCAAGGGACTGATCAACAAATCGACCAACGAGGTCAGCTCCGGCTCGCAATTCGTGCAGGAGACCGGCACGGTGCTCGCCAAGATCAGCGCCCAGATCGTCACGATCAGCCAGCATGTAGAGATGATCGCCCGCGCCAGCCACGACCAGTCCAACGCGCTGCAGAGCGTCAACTCGACCGTCAACCAGATGGACCAGATGACGCAGAAGAACGCCGCAATGGTCGAGGAGACGACCGCCGCCAGCCGCGAACTGGCCGACGAGGCCGACTCGCTGCGCCGCCTCATCCAGCAGTTCAAGATTGACGGCGGGGCGGGTGAAGCGCGGGTCTACCGCGCCGCCTGATCAAGGCTCGATATCCATCTTTTCGAACGGCCTCGGTTTTCCGGGGCCGTTTGCGTATTTCTTGGAAACGCCCGGAAACGGCGCGCCCGAATATCCCGGGCACCCCAGATTTACGGAAAATTTTCCTTAACGCTTTTCCTCTAATTTAGCCCTCATTGTGCCGCCGGGGGTCTTGATGCCGCGCCTTTTCTCTACATCCATCGTCCGCCAGATCGTTGTGATCACGCTGTTTCTGCTGGCGATCAGCACGGCGGCCATTGTCGGCGTGACCTACTACAATCTGAGCCGGCACGTGATGGATGGCGCCGTCTCCGACGCCAGGGATGCCGCCCGCACCATGGCTGTCCTTTACGGCGCGGCCGATCAGGCTGCGAAGGTCGAGGTGAAGGACAACAAGCTTTCCGCCGTCACCGAAGAGGCCATTCCGGCCCTTGCCGATCATTCGCTGGTCGACCGCACGGCCCAGTCGATTGCCGGCGTTGCCACCATCTTCCAGAAGCAGGGCGGCGACTACGTCCGCATATCCACCAACGTCAAGAAGGAAAACGGCGACCGCGCCGTCGGCACCAAGCTTGCCGCCGAGCACCCCGCCCAGTCGGTTCTTGCCCGCGGCGAGGCCTATTTCGGCCCGGCCGAACTGTTCGGCCGCAAATTCATGACCGGTTACTTCCCGATCAAGAACGCATCGAATGCCAATGTCGGCATCCTCTTCATCGGCATTCCGATGGAGTTCTATTATCAGCGCATGAACGAGCTGCTGATGCTGGTTCTCGGCATCGGCGCCGTCGTCATGCTGCTCGTCGGTGTTCTGGCCTTCTATGCGATCCGCCTGTCGGTAAAGCCGTTGCAGGCGCTAACCGCGAGCGTCCACTCGATTTCGTCGGGCGATCTCGACAAACCGATCCCCTGTCTCGAGAAGAAGAACGAGTTCGGCGAAATCGGCCGCGCCCTCTCGCTCTTCCGCGACAGCGCCCTTGCACGGCGCGATCTGGAAACCGAGGCGGCCGAACAGCGGGCCTTGAGCGATGCCGAACGCGCCCGGAATGATGCCGACAAGCGCTCGCTCGACAGCCAGATCGACTTCGCCGTCAACCAGCTTGCCGCCGGCCTTGGGCGCCTGTCGCAGGGTGATGTCTCGCAGACGATCGGCACACCCTTTGTCGGCCGGCTGGAGCAGCTGCGCGTCGATTTCAATACCTCGCTGCTGCGGCTGCAGGACACGCTATCCGGCATTCGCGACAGTGCCTCGACGATCCAGCGCAACAGCGGCGCCGTCTCGGCCTCTGCCGACGAGCTTTCCAAGCGCACCGAGGCGCAGGCGGCGAACCTCGAGGAAACCGCCGCTGCGGTCGAGGAGATCACCGTCACCGTCCGCTCTTCCGCCGAGCGCGCCCGTGAAGCCAACAATGTCGTGGCGGCGACCAAGAAGACGGCCGACAATTCCGGCACTGTCGTCGGCGATGCCGTCGCCGCCATGGAGCGCATCGAAGGGGCCTCGCAGCGGATCGAACAGATCATCGAGGTGATTGACGATATCGCCTTCCAGACCAATCTTCTGGCGCTCAACGCCGGTATCGAGGCGGCACGGGCCGGCGAGGCGGGCAAGGGTTTTGCCGTCGTCGCCCAGGAGGTCCGCGAACTCGCCCAGCGTTCGGCCGATGCGGCGCGCGAGATCAAGTCGCTGATCGAAACATCCAGCCGGGAAGTGACGGCCGGCTCCGAACTGGTCCAGAAGACCGGCAGCGTTCTTGCCTCGATCAGCCAGGAAATCATTGCGATCAGCGGCCATGTCGAGACCATCGCCACCGCCAGCCGCGACCAGTCGGCGGCGCTGCAGGAGGTCAACGGTTCGGTGAACGCCATGGACCAGATGACCCAGAAGAACGCCTCGATGGTTGCCGAGACGACGCAGGCAAGCCGCCTGCTCGCCGGCGAAGCCGATACGTTGATGTCGCTCATCGAGCGTTTCCGCCTCGGCGCAGAACCGGCGGCCTCTCACCTCGGCGCAAGGAAGGTTGCCTGAGCGCGGCTGTGCCGGCCGCGGGATTGCGCCGCAACGCTGCGGCGTCCGCCGTTCGATGCGATTCGCCTCAAGATGAGGTCGATCGAGGTCAGCCAAGCGGCGAAGCCAACGATGCTGTCGTCTCCGAACTCGGCATAGAACCGGTCTTCATCCGCTTTTGAACCGCTTGGCTTGCTGAAATGCCGGTATCCGTGGACGCCAGCGATGGTGATCATGTCGATCATGGCGATGTCCTTTCTTGTGTCAGACATCACTTCATTTAGGCCGCAAAATTCTCTTCATAAACAGGGAAAATCCCGCTATGTTTTTCAGAAATGAAAAATGCGAATTGGGATTCCTATCAGCTTTTCCTGCAGGTCGCCCGGCTCGGCGGCCTGACGGGAGCGAGTGCTGCCAGCGGGCTCAGCCCCGCCACGGTCGGCCGGCGCATGCTCGAGCTCGAACAGGAGGTCGGCCGCGCCCTGTTTTCGCGCAGCCAGACCGGTTATCGGCTGACGCAGGACGGCCAGGCGCTGCTCGATCATCTGCAGGAAATGGAAGCCGCAGCCCGCAAGGTTGAAGCCTGGCGGCAATCCGGTGAGGGCGGCACGACCGTCAGGATCACCACCGGCACCTGGGTCGCCTGGCTGCTGACCGAAAATTTTGCCGCGATCCGCGTGCCGGGCGATGCCTTCGCCATTGCGCTCTCCATCGGCGAGGCGCGGGCAAGCCTTGCCTATCGTGAGAGCGATATCGGCATTCGCGCCTTTGAGCCGGAGGAAGCGAACCTCGCCGCACGCCTGCTCGGGGAGGTGGCTTATGCCGTCTATGCTAGACGCAACGCCGCCGAGACCGACGAGCGCTGGATCGCCGTCGGCGAGGAGGAGGCGATCTCGGCCTATCTGCGCTGGCCGCACACCCATGCCGCATCCGGGATCGTCGCCACCGTCAACCGGCCGCGTTCGCTGCCGGATCTGGTGCGCGCCGGCGCCGGCAAGACCGTGCTTCCCTGTTTCGTCGGCGATCTCCATCCGGAATTGCAGCGCCAGGGCGGCGAATTGCCGGAATTGCGCCACCGCCAATGGATCGTCATGAATGCCGAGGATCGCCATCGCCCCGAAATCCGGACGGTCGCCGACCGAATGACCAAGCTCATCCGAAGCTATGCCGACCTTTTCGCCGGTAAACGACCGAGCCGTGGCTGATCGTCAGCGCGTTCCATGTCTATGGCTAGAACAAGATGATTTTGGGCCTGGTAGCAAACCGCACACCTTTCGGCGTCATGCTCTAAGCGCCCGCGCATCTCTCGAATGAGCGGACGCTCTGGTCGATCAGCTTGCCCCGTATCGTCGGGCTGCGTCGGACGTCCCGGTCAATGCCGGTTGGTGACGACGACCGGGATGAGCAGGTCGCCCCAGTTGCCGTCGCCGCCGTGATGACGGGCCGAGCGCACCAATTCGACCGAGACGCCGGCCTCGACGGCTTTCATGACCGACTGGTTCAGCCGGTGCAGGTCGTTGGCGAGCATGCGGATCGTCGTCTGCTGATCCTCGCTCATGCTGGTCGTCTGCTCTTCGGCCCGTTCCCGGACGCGTGAAATGGATGCCATGGTTCTGTCCTCCTGTTCGCCTTATTCCGCAGCCGGTTTGAACTGCGCATGTTCGGTTGAATCGTGCATCGCCGTGGTCGACGACCGGCCGCCGGTGATGGCGAGCGACACGGCGTCGAAATAGCCGGTGCCGACCTCGCGCTGATGTTTGGTGGCGGTATAGCCGTAGTCCTCTGCGGCGAATTCCGCCTCCTGCAGCTCGGAATAGGCCGACATCTGCCGCTGCCGGTAGCCGCGCGCCAGTTCGTACATGCCGTAGTTCAGCTGGTGGAAGCCGGCGAGCGTGATGAACTGGAACTTGTAGCCCATCGCCCCGAGTTCACGCTGGAACTTGGCAATCGTCGCCTCGTCCAGGTTCTTCTTCCAGTTGAAGGAAGGCGAGCAATTGTAGGCGAGCAGCTTGCCGGGATGGGCCTTGTGCACACCCTCGGCAAAACGGCGCGCCTGCTCGAGATCCGGCTTGGAAGTCTCGCACCAGATCAGGTCGCAATGCGGCGCATAGGCGACGGCCCGGGCGATGCACGGTTCGATGCCGTTTCTGACCTGGTAGAAGCCTTCGACGGTGCGCCCGGCCTCGTAATCGACGAAGGGCTGGTCGCGCTCGTCGATGTCGGAGGTCAAGAGCTTTGCCGCTTCCGCATCGGTCCGGGCGATCACCAGCGTCGCCACGCCCATGACGTCGGCGGCAAGCCGGGCGGCGTCGAGATTGCGGATATGGGCGGCCGTCGGGATCAGCACCTTGCCGCCGAGATGGCCGCATTTCTTCTCCGAGGCGAGCTGGTCCTCGAAATGGACGCCGGCAGCACCCGCCTCGATATAGGCCTTCATGATCTCGAAGGCGTTGAGCGGTCCGCCGAAGCCGGCTTCGGCATCGGCGACGATCGGCGCGAACCAGGTGTCGACGGAAAGCCCGTTACCTTCTGATGTCTCGATCTGATCGGCGCGCTGCAGGGTGCGGTTGATGCGTTTGGCAAGCTCCGGCCCGGCATTGGCGGGATAAAGCGACTGGTCGGGATACATCGCCGATGCCGTATTGGCGTCGGCCGCCACCTGCCAGCCGGAGAGATAGATCGCCTTCAGCCCGGCGCGCACCATCTGCATTGCCTGGTTGCCGGAGAGTGCGCCGAGCGCATTGACGAAATCCTCCTGGTGGAGCAGCCGCCACAACCGGTCCGCCCCCATTTCGGCCAGCGTATGGCTGAGCGCCACCGAGCCTCTGAGCCGCTGCACATCGGCGGCCGAGTAGGGCCGCTCGATGCCGTCGAAGCGGCCCGCCGGTGCGTTTTGGACAAGCTTGTAAAATTCCGTCATGCTGCGCTCCTTACTGAAAATTGCCGTGTCCGGTGTCGCACCACAGAATTTACAAAAATGCCTGGAATTGCCAGGAAAACCTTTGATGTCGGTAGTGGAAACGGGTTATCATGCGGAGGATTTACAAGCCCGTGCTGTGAATTTGTAAAATTTTGTAAATCCAGTTGCCCGACTTTTTGTCAAAGGGTGTGACATGGCGGAACGGAAGATTTTCGCAGGCCCGAAAGTGCGGCGCATCCGCAATGCGCTGGCGCTGACGCAGACCGCCATGGCCGAGGCGCTGGAGATTTCGCCCTCTTACCTGAACCTCATCGAGCGCAACCAGCGGCCGTTGACGGTGCAGCTCCTGCTGAAGCTCGCGGCCGTCTACCGGGTCGATCTGGAGGAATTGCGAGGGCAGAGCGGCGGCAGCCTCGGCCAGCTGAAGGAGGTCTTCGCCGACCCGCTGCTGTCGGGCGAACTGCCCGGCGACCAGGAATTGGTCGAGGTGGCCGAGGCAGCACCCAATGCCGCGAGCGGCATGATCAAGCTCTATCGCGCCTATCGTGAACAGGCTGCCCGGCTGTCGGACCTGACGGCGCTGATGGCGGCCGAGGGACATGCGCCCGTCGCCGCCGGCCGCTTGCCGCTCGACGAGTTGCGCGAGACGCTGGAGCGCAGATCCGGCTATTTCGGCCGGATCGAGACGGCGGCGGAAGCCTTCGCCGCGACGCTTCCTGGCGGCACCGATCTTGCCGCCGGGCTGAAGGACTGGCTGCGCGCCGAGCGCGGCATTGCGGTGCGCGTCCTGCCGGTGCACGTCATGCCGGATCTGCGCCGCCGTTTCGATCGCCATTCGATGCGGCTGTTCATTTCCGAGCGGCTGTCGCCGGCCGATCGTGCGCATGAGATCGCTATCGAGGCCGCCAACCTCGCTTTGCTGCCGGCCGTCGATGCCGAGCTCGACGATCTGTCGCTCTCCTCCGCCGAGGCGCGCCGCATCGCCCGCTTCGAGCTGGCCCGCATCGCGGCCCTGGCGCTCGCCATGCCCTATGAGGCCTTTCTGTCGGCGGCCAAGGCCACGCGTTACGACATCGATATTCTGCGCGCCCGCTTCGGCGTCTCCTTCGGCCATGCCGCCACGCGCCTGACCATGCTGCAGCGGCCAGGGGCGGCGGCCATTCCCTTCTTCATGATCGAGATCGATGCCGCCGGCCACCGGTTGCGCCGCGCCGGCGCCCAGGGCTTTCCGCAGGCCCGTTTCGGCGGCGGCTGTCCGAAGCTCAATATCCACGCCGCCTTCCTGCAGCCGGGTCAGATTCTCGCCGAGACGGTCGTCATGCCGGATGGAGCCTCCTTCCTGACGGTTGCCCGCACCCTGGAGGGGCCGAGCGTCGAATTCGGCGAAAGGGTCAGGCGCACCGCGATCCTGATCGGCTGTGACGCCGCCCTTGGCGAGGGGCTGGCCTACGGGCAGGCGACGGCGCTTGATCCGGTCGCGATCGGCCCGGCCTGTCGCCTCTGCGAGCGGCGCGGCTGTCTTTCCCGCGCCGAGCCGCCGGTGACGAGGCCGCTCGGGCTCGACGAGATGGTGGCAGGCCTCAGCGCCTTCGACTTCCAGTGATTGTGAAATCGTTGAGAGCGCAGTTTTTGCGCTTGTGGGCTTAGAAATTCCTTCTTAGTCTGCGGGCAAACCAGAGGGAAAAAATGCCCGGGGATGCGGGCGTTTTGAACAAACAGGAGAAGTCATGAGGTCAACCATCGCAAGCGTGACGGCCGCCGCCATCGCCGCGCTTCTTGCCGCCGCTCCGGCCGTTGCGCAGGAGCGTGTCGTCAACGTCTACAACTGGTCGGATTATATCGACGACAGCATCCTGACCGATTTCACCAAGGAAACCGGCATCAAGGTCGTCTACGACACCTTCGATTCGAACGAGACCGTCGAAACCAAGCTGCTCGCCGGCGGCACCGGTTATGATGTCGTCGTTCCCACCGCCGACTTCCTGCAGCGCCAGATCCAGGCGGGCGTCTTCCAGAAGCTCGACAAATCGAAGCTGCCGAACCTGTCCAACATGTGGGACGTGATCGAGCAGCGCACCGCCTCATACGATCCGGGCAATGAATATGCCGTCGATTACATGTGGGGCACCGACGGCATCGGCTACAACGTCAAGAAGGTTGCCGAAATCCTCGGTCCCGATGCCAAGCCGGGCCTCGAAGTGATCTTCGATCCGAAGGTCGCCGAAAAGTTCAAGGACTGCGGCATCTACGTGCTCGACACGCCGAAGGACGTCATGACCACGGCGCTGAAATATCTCGGCCTCGATCCGAACTCCACCAAGGCCGAGGATTTCAAGAAGGTCGAGGAACTGCTGACGGCGGTTCGCCCCTATATCCGCAAATTCCACTCCTCCGAATATATCAACGCCCTTGCCAATGGCGACATCTGCATCGCCTTCGGCTATTCCGGCGACATGCTGCAGGCCCGCGACCGCGCCGCCGAAGCCAAGAACGGTGTCGAGGTCAACTACTCGATCCCGGTGCAGGGCGCCCAGATGTGGTTCGATATGATGGCGATCCCCGCCGATGCCAAGCATGTGGCCGAAGCGCATGAGTTCCTAAACTACATGATGAAGCCCGAAGTCATCGCCAAGGCGAGCGACCACACCTTTTATGCCAACGGCAACAAGGCCTCGCAGCAATTCGTCAGCAAGGATGTGCTCGAAGATCCGGCGGTCTACCCGACGGATGAGGTGATGAAGGGATTGTTCACCGTCAAGCCGTGGGATCCGAAGACCCAGCGCACGGCGACGCGAATCTGGACGAAGGTCGTCACCGGCCAGTAAGTCGATGCCAGGCCCGGACGGAAACGTCCGGGCCTTTCAATTCCCGGCCTAGAATACTGAAGAGTTAGAGCATGATGTCGCCCGAAAACCGCTCACGCTTTTCGGCATCATGCTCTAGGTGGAGGCCGGCTGAAGTCCATATACTCGGGGAATAATATGAAGTCCTTAGGCAATATCCGCCGCGCTTTCGCACCCTGGACCGATCCGTCAGCAAAACCTTTCATAGCCTTCAAGAACGTCACCAAGCGCTTCGGCGATTTCACCGCCGTCAATGATCTGTCGCTGAACATCTATCACCGCGAATTCTTCGCGCTGCTCGGCGCGTCCGGCTGCGGCAAGTCGACGCTTCTGCGCATGCTCGCCGGCTTCGAACAGCCGACATCGGGCGAAATCGTTCTCGATGGCACCGATCTCGCCGGCACGCCCCCCTACAAGCGGCCGGTCAATATGATGTTCCAGTCCTATGCGCTTTTCCCGCATATGACCGTCGAGAAGAACATCGCCTTCGGCCTGAAGCAGGACGGCATGCCGAAGGACGAGATGGCAGAGCGCGTCTCGCAGATGCTGAAGCTCGTCAAGCTCGAGCAGTTTGCCTCCCGCAAACCGAACCAGCTTTCCGGCGGTCAGCGCCAGCGCGTGGCGCTCGCCCGGTCGCTTGCCAAGCGCCCGAAAGTGCTGCTGCTCGACGAACCGCTCGGCGCGCTCGACAAGAAGCTGCGCGAGGAAACCCAGTTCGAACTGATGGACCTGCAGCAAAGCCTCGGCCTCACTTTCGTCGTCGTCACCCACGACCAGGAAGAGGCGATGACCATGGCGGACCGCATCGCCGTCATGAGCCACGGCAAGGTCGTGCAGGTCGCAACCCCGGCCGAAATCTACGAGGCGCCGAATTGCCGCTTCGTCGCCGATTTCATCGGTGACGTGAACATCTTCGACGGCAAGGTGACGACGTCGGGAAATGGCGCCGTCGAGATCGCTGTCGACAGCGGTTTCACCATCCGCATTGCCGCCCCCGACACTCCGGCAATCGGCAGCACGGTCGGTTTTGCCATCCGCCCGGAAAAGATCCGCGTCAGCCGCGCGGCAACGGCGACCGCCCCGGTCAATGCGGCCAGGGGCGAGATCTGGGATATCGGCTATCTCGGCGACATGACCGTCTTCCACATCAAGCTGGCGAGCGGCCAATTCGTCAGAGCCTCTTCCCTCAATGCCCGGCGTTCCGTCGAAGACCCCTTCACCTATGATCAGGATGTCTGGGTTTCCTTCGATCAGGATGCCGGCGTGCTGCTGAAGGATTGAGAACATGGGCACGCTGGCATCCCGCTTCTATAACCGCCTCGTCATCGTCATTCCCTATGCCTGGCTGCTGCTCTTCTTTCTGGCGCCGTTCTTCATCGTCTTCCGCATCTCGCTGTCGACGACGGCGATCGCCATACCGCCCTATGAGCCTGTCTTCTCTTTTGCCGACGGCTGGAGCGGTTTCTGGAGCAAGGTCGCGACCTTCTCCTTCGACAATTACGGCTATCTCACCGACGATCCGCTCTACTTCAACGCCTACCTGTCGAGCGTCATCATCGCGGCAGTCTCGACTTTGCTGATGCTGCTGATCGCCTATCCGATCGCCTATGGCATGGCGCAGGCGCCGCGCACCATCCGCCCGACGCTGCTGATGCTCGTCATCCTGCCGTTCTGGACGAGCTTCCTGATCCGCGTCTATGCCTGGATTGCCATCCTGAAGCCCGAGGGACTGCTGAACCAGCTTCTCCTGTCGCTAAATATCATCGACACCCCGCTGATCATTCTCAACACCCCGACGGCCGTCTATATCGGTATCGTCTATTCCTACCTGCCCTTCATGGTGCTGCCGCTCTATTCGGCGCTCGAAAAGATGGACGGCACGCTGATCGAGGCGGCACAGGATCTCGGCTGCACGCCGATCCGGGCTTTCTGGCGCGTCACTTTCCCGCTGTCGATCCCAGGCGTGGTGGCAGGCTGCATGCTGGTCTTCATCCCCGCCGTCGGCGAGTTCGTCATTCCCGATCTTCTCGGCGGTTCGCAGACGCTGATGATCGGCAAGACGCTCTGGAACGAGTTCAATGCCAATCGCGACTGGCCGGTCTCCTCGGCAGTCGCGACCATCCTGCTCATGATCCTGGTGATCCCGATCGTCTTCTTTCAGAATGCACAGGCCAAGGCCGAAGAGCGGGGGAAATAGACCATGCTGCGATGGACCCGTTTCAACATCATCTCCGTCGTGCTCGGCTTTGCCTTCCTCTATCTGCCGATCGTGCTGCTGGTGATCTTTTCCTTCAACGAGTCGAAGCTCGTTACCGTCTGGGGCGGCTTCTCTACCAAATGGTACGTCTCGCTGCTGTCAAACCAGGCTTTGCTCGATGCCGCCTGGGTGACGATCCGTGT
Source organism: Rhizobium phaseoli (assembly GCF_001664385.1). NCBI lineage: Bacteria > Pseudomonadati > Pseudomonadota > Alphaproteobacteria > Hyphomicrobiales > Rhizobiaceae > Rhizobium > Rhizobium phaseoli. The sequence continues at coordinate 775,379 of NZ_CP013532.1, forward strand.
CGGTCTGTTGTCGGCCACCTTCGCCACCGTGCTCGGCACCATGGCGGCTTTGACGCTCGTGCGTTACACCCGTTTTCGTGGTCGCATGCTTTTCTCGGGCATGGTCTATGCGCCGCTCGTCATGCCCGAGGTCATCACAGGCCTGTCGTTGCTGCTGCTGTTCGTGGCGATCGGCTTCGACCGCGGCTTCTGGACGATCACGCTGGCGCATACGACGCTCACCATGTGCTTCGTCGCCGTCGTCGTGCAGTCACGGCTTCTAAGCTTTGATCAGTCGATCGAGGAAGCGGCGCAGGATCTCGGGGCGCCACCGGTGCGCACCTTCTTCGAAATCACCCTGCCGATCATCTCGCCGGCAGTATTTTCGGGGTGGATCCTGGCGTTCACGCTGTCGCTGGATGACCTCGTGATCGCAAGCTTCACCTCGGGCCCGGGCGCAACCACGCTGCCGATGAAGATCTACAGTCAGGTGCGCCTCGGCGTGACGCCGGAGATCAATGCGGTCTGCACCATCCTGATCGGCATCGTCGCGGTCGGGGTCGTCTGCGCCTCGATCATCACCAAGCGCCGTGAAATCCAGCGTGATCGTGACGAGCGGGCGGCTGCCGCCGGGGCATGATTTACTGCGCGTGAGGGCTGTTGCCGAAAAGCGGGACCGGCGAAATGACCGGGTTTGGCCAGGAGCCACCGATGAAGAAGGGCAGAAGCGGCAGCTCGGCCGCTTTGGCCGGATCGGTTGCCTCCAGCGATCCGGAAAGCGCCAGCCCGTTCGACTGATAGGTGACCACTCCTGAAAGCGTCAGCGTCTGTGCTGGCCCGGTGATATGAGCGTCGTGGATCTCGGCCGAACCATTGGCGAAATCGGCCTGGAGGTCCAGCCGGCTGAAGGTAAAGGCGCCGTTTGCCGCCGCACTCAGCGGAAAGAACGCCCTTTCGGCGGCCTGGCTCCGCAGCGTTCCGGCATCGATGCCGGGGATCGTGCCCTCCTGCGTCCAGAAGTGCAGCTTGCCGGTGACGTCGGCAAGTCCGGTCGTCCAGATCGCCTTTGGCGACTGCAGATCGAGGTCGAGCGATCCCGTAGCAAGCGGCAGTGGCCCTTTGAGCTGCAGGCGCTCGGCAAGGGCGTCGAAGTCGGCATCGCGGATCGACAGCTGCAATTTGCCGCCGCCGTCGAAATCGCGCCGTGTCGCTTCCAGATGCGCGGTCATTTCACCGCCTTCGAAGGCGCTGTCGCCGATATCGAATTTCGCCTCGCCGCCGGTCACGATCATGCTGGCGCCGACATCGGAAAGCTCGAAGAGGCCCATCTGCGCGCGTCGCGCCGAAAGCCTGACGTCGATATCGAGCAGTTGCAGCGGTTCGCGCATGCCGGAGATGTCCTCCGCCTCGCCTGCGGCAAGCCTGAGCGCAAAGGCGTCCAGGAACGGCTTGAGGTTCATCTGGTCGAAGGCAAGCGTGCCGCCTATCTTCGGACGTTTGCCGGGTTCGGTCGAAAGGTCCATGACGCCGGTGGCGCTTGCCTCGTTCAGCGACAGGCTGAGATCGTTGAAGCGCAGCCCGTTGCCCGACGACATGATGTCGGATTCCAGCGAGGCGCTCTTCAGCGTCCCGATGCCGGGGATCGATCTGCCCGACCATGTCAGAAGGGCCGGCACATCGGCAATGCTGACGGCGATATTGCCGGAAAGGGCCGAAAGGCTGGCGATGCTGGCAATCCCCTGGAAACGCACGGTCAGCAGGTTTGACGTCAGCGACGTCCGCGTCTCGGCACTCTTGCCGGCAAAGGCGAGCAGCGGCTGGCGCGAGGCGAAATCGACCTTCAGGTCCTCGCCGTTGTTGCGGGCGATGACGACGGCCGAGATCGCGCCTGAAAGCCGCGGCCAGGCGATGTCGGCCGTGACGCTATCGAAATGGTAGGTCTTGGCGCTGGCGATGTCGGTGACGGCAAACGTGCCGTCTTCGACTGTCACCGCGCCGATCTCCGCATCGAGAGCCGGATCGAGCACCTCGGCTCCGTTTTCGTAGCGTACGCCGCTGATCGCACGGGCAAGCAGACCGGCATAGCTCCAGTCGATCAGGCCTTTTTCGTCACGCGTCAGCGCCAGGTTGGGGCGCAGCAGATGGAATTCGTGGAAACTGGTTCGGCCTCTCAGTGCATCGATGAGGCTGAAATCGGCCGAGAGGCTTTCAATCCGGCCGAGCAACTTGTCGCCGCTTTCACGCGGCTGGCGGATCGTGACCTCGTTGAGCGTGATGCGTGGCGTCGGCCAGAATTCGAGAACCGGATCGCCTTTGATCTCAGCCTGATAGCCCGTCCATTTCGACAGTGCGTCCTCGATGCCGGAGCGCACGAAACCAGTCGTGATCAGATAGGGCGCTGCCACCCTCAGCGCCACGAAAAGCCCAAGCGCAATCAGCAGCAGCACGGTTGAAAGACGCGCGAAAGCTGGCAGCCAGCGCGAAACGGGTCCGATCTTTCTGCGCCACCTGCGATGTCTTGACGTACCCATGATCTCCACCGGTCATTCAGCCGGTTAAGCCGTTAAGCGCTGATTTCGCCGGATATAGGAAATATCAGCCAGATGCAAATCCCTCCAGCGCCGCGCGCTTTCGGCTATTTTGAATCGACGCTGAGATCGGCGCTTTCCGGCCTGTTCGCCGGGCGTCGGATCCGGTCGGGTTCCGGCCTTTATAATGCAATGCAGCATGATATAAAGACGACATTGGGGAGGAGGATTGAATGCAGGACAACAGACCACTTTGGGTGCCATCGCACGAAGCCGTGGCAAAAAGCCCGATCCATGCCTTCATGGAGCGCTGCAACGCCGAGTTCGGATTATCGCTTTCGGGCTTTGACGACCTGCATGCCTGGTCAGTCGCCGAGCGGGAGAAATTCTGGTCGACCGTCTGGGATTTCTGCGGCGTGAAGGGAAAACGCGGCGCGGAAGTCCTGATCGACGGAGACAGCATGCTCGGCGCCCGCTTCTTTCCCGACGCGACCCTGAACTTCGCCGAAAACCTGCTGCCCGGCCGCGGCGAGGGCGACGCCATCCTCTTTCGCGGCGAGGACAAGGTCGAGGATCGCTGGTCGTGGGACCGGCTGCGCAGGCTGGTGTCGAAGCTGCAGCAGGCCTTCCAGGCGCAAGGTATCCGCGAAGGCGACCGCATCGCAGCGATGATGCCGAACATGCCGGAAACCGTCGCCGCCATGCTGGCGGCTGCCTCGATCGGCGCCATCTGGTCGTCCTGCTCCCCCGATTTCGGCGAGCAGGGCGTGCTCGACCGTTTCGGCCAGATCGGCCCGAAGCTCTTCATCGCCTGCGATGCCTATTGGTATTCCGGCAAGCTGCAGGATGTCGGCACCAAGGTCGCTGCGGTGGCGAAAAGCCTGGGCGTGCCTGCGATCGTCGTCCACTATGCCGGCGATGGCGAGGCGGTGGCGAGCAGGACGCCGGGGGCTTCGACGCTGGAAGCCTTCATTGCACCCTATGAGGCAAGCGAGATCGAATTCACCCCACTCCCCTTCGCCCATCCGCTCTACATCCTCTTTTCATCAGGCACGACGGGCGTGCCGAAATGCATCGTTCATTCGGCCGGCGGTACGCTGTTGCAGCATCTGAAAGAGCAACGTCTGCATTGCGGCCTTGAGGCCGGCGAGAAGCTCTTCTACTTCACCACCTGTGGCTGGATGATGTGGAACTGGCTGGTGAGCGGCCTTGCCTGCGGTGCCACCCTCTGCCTGTTCGACGGTTCGCCGTTTGCCCCTGACGGCAACGTGCTGTTCGACTATGCCGAGGCCGAAAAATTCGTAATCTTCGGCACCTCGGCGAAATATATCGATGCGGTGCGCAAAAGCGGGCTGACGCCGCGCCAGAGCCATGATCTTTCCAGCCTGCGGCTGATGACGTCGACCGGCTCGCCGCTGTCGCCGGAGGGTTTCACCTTCGTTTATGAGGGCATCAAGACGGATGTGCAGCTCGCCTCGATCTCCGGCGGCACCGATATCGTCTCCTGTTTCGTGCTCGGCAATCCGCTGCAGCCGGTCTGGCGCGGCGAGATCCAGGGTCCGGGCCTCGGCCTTGCCGTCGACGTCTGGAGCGATGACGGCAAGCCGGTGCGCGGCGAGAAGGGCGAACTCGTCTGCACCAAGGCCTTCCCTTCGATGCCTGTCATGTTCTGGAACGATCCCGACGGCGCCAAGTATCGCGCCGCCTATTTCGACAGGTTCGACAATGTCTGGTGCCACGGCGATTTCGCCGAATGGACGGAGCATGGGGGCCTGATCATCCACGGCCGTTCGGATGCGACGCTCAATCCCGGCGGCGTGCGCATCGGCACGGCCGAGATCTATAATCAGGTGGAGCAGATGGAGGAGGTGGCCGAGGCGCTGTGCATCGGCCAGGAGTGGGACGACGACGTGCGCGTCATCCTCTTCGTCCGCCTGGCGGCAGGCGTGACGCTGACCGAGGATCTGGTCAAGGCGATCAAGACACGGATACGCACCGGCGCCTCGCCGCGCCACGTGCCGGCGAAGATCATCGCTGTGGCCGACATTCCCCGCACCAAGTCGGGCAAGATCGTCGAGCTTGCCGTGCGCGAGGTCGTGCATGGCCGGCCGGTGAAAAACCAGGAAGCGCTCGCCAATCCCGAGGCGCTGCAGCTCTTTGCGGGCTTAAGCGAGCTGAAGGACTGATAAGGAATCGTAAACTACGAGTTTTCACCATTCAGCAATCCCTTGTCATGGAAACCTTTCGTTAAGAAAGGTTAGGCAAAGGTTGGAGCAACTTGGGGGCCGCACATGAACGAGGCGGTCCGAAGCCCTGCAGCGCCGCGCGTCGCAGACGCGCAAAGGCGCTGTGGCACTTTGAGTTGCTGCATGATTCCCTAAATCGATTCCGATTTAAGGAATCATGCAGGCGGGCTTACGAAACATGACGTGGATCGACTGAGCTCTTGTTGAACAGCACCAAATTCAAGGCAGCCTCTGGCTGCCTTTTTTTCTGCGCCACAGATTGCGGATCAGCCGGCCAGCACGCGCTGCGACGGGAAGGTGATCTCGACGAGCGTGCCTTCGTTCGGCGCCGAATTGATCGAGAATGTCGCCCGGTTCGCATCGACCATCGCCTTGGTCAGCGGCAGGCCGAGCCCGGTGCCGTCGCCGCGATGGCGCGACTGGGTCGAGGAGACCTGCCGGAACGGCTTCATTGCCTGGTCGAGTTCGCTGCGCGTCATGCCGACGCCGGTATCGCGGACCCGCAATACGACGCTGCCGTTCGCCTCATAGGAGGTGGAAACGACGATCTGCCCGCCTGAAGGAGTGAAGCGGATGGCGTTCGACAGGATATTGAGCGCGATCTGCTTGATCGAGCGCAGATCCGCCACGACATCGGGCACCGCGTGCGACAATGCCGTGCGGATGATGACGCGCTGGCCATTCGCCTGCGGCTGCACCAGGGCGACCGCCTCCGAGACCGCCTCGTTGAGGCCGACGGCGGCAAAATCGAGATCCATCTCGCCCGCCTCGATCTTCGAAATGTCGAGGAGATCGTTGACAATGTCGAGGACATGCCGGCCGGAGCGGCCGATATCATTGGCATATTCGATGTAGCGGGGATGGCCGATCGGACCGAAGCGCTCGCCGGCCATCATGTCGGAAAAGCCGATAATGGCGTTGAGCGGCGTGCGGATTTCGTGGCTGACGCGGGCGAGGAAATCGGTCTTGTGGGCATTGGCGGTTTCGGCCGCGCCCTTGGCGTTGCGCAGCTCGTCCTCGGTGCGCTTCCACTGGGTGATGTCGCGGATGACGGCGCAATAACCGTTGGAGGAGGTGAGCCGGCCCATCGTCATGAACAGCGGCACGAAGCCGCCGGCGGCCTCGCGGCCGATCACTTCGCGCCCGTCGTTCAAGACGCTGGCCACACCATGGCCGGAAAGGCCGTGGAGATAGTCGAGCACCGCCTTCTGGCTTTCATGGGCAAACAGCATGACGAAGGGTTTGCCGCGCGTCTCCTGTTCGTCGTAATTGAAGAGCGCGCTCGCCGACCGGTTCATCGAGCGAATGTCGCCTTCGATGCCGATGACGACAACGCCGTCGGTCGCCGTTTCCAGGATCGAGCGCAATTCCTCGACCTCGACCTGAAGCTTGGCCACCTTCTCGACCATCCGCTCGGGACGGGCCTCGGACCGGCCGGCCTCAGTGCGGGCCTCTTCCTTGCCTGCCACCGGCATCAGCGCCAGCATCAAGGCGTTGGCATCTTCCCAGCGTACCGATTGCAGCCGCGCGGTCACCGGCGTCAGCGTATCGTCGGCCTTGACCAGCATCATGGTGCCGGAGCCTGCGGCATTCTCCTCAAGGTCGCGGCGCTGCAGCAGGGCTTCGATGCCGCCCACGTCGCGCAGCGCATCGAGGGACGAATAGCCCGTCAGCCGCATGAATTCGGGATTGGCATGCATCAGCGCGTCGCCGACATGGATGAGCACCGCGACAGGCAGCTGGTCGACCGTTCCGGCCGACAGCCCGTCGGTCATCTTGACGCGCGGCGGGATGAAGCTGGTGAGCACCTCGATCTGGCTGACGGTCTCCTCGAGCCCTTCCGTCGCCTCGTCCTCTTCTATTGCCGCGGGCCATTCAGCCTCTTCTCGCACCGCCTCGGCCGCATTCTCGAAGATCGCTTCCTGCGGCGCCATTTCCTCGGCCGAAGCGTTGTCGGCCGTATCGGCGAGCGGCATTTCGTCCTTGATAGTGTCCGGTTTCACGCTCTCTTCGAAAGCCGCCGTTTCCGCGGCGGCGTCCCTCGGCGCCGGAGCGGCAGGCTCTTCGTTGCGGGCGCCGAAGGCTTCCAGGCGCTTGGCGATTTCGCGAAAATTCGCCTGTTCGGCGGCCGTCAGCGCGGCGCCCGTGCTGTGAAGCTGAACGACCTTGTCGGTGAAACGGCGGTTGGGTGTTTCGACGATGCGAAGCGCCGGCGGTTCGTCTGCAGCATTGTCCCGGGCGGGTGTCTCGAGAGTCGTCTCTTCGCCGGTCTCCGCTGCCGGGGCCGTCTCTTCGGCCTGCGGCGCGGCGGCTGTCGGCGCGTCATCCCCGTTCGCATCCGCCACGGGCGGTTCCGCCGCGGCCTCCCGAGACGTGGCTTCCACATCATGCGCCGGTTCGGCGGCAGGCACGGCAATCGGCCCGAGGCTTGCCGCATCATGGCCGACGCCATCCTGGCCGAGCGTCAGGCCAAGCGCCAGCGGATCCTCCTGCGCATCGGAGAGCCTGACGACGCCGAAGCCGCGGAAACCGTCGAAGTCGCGGTTGCGGGTATAGGTCGGCAGGGCCGCGAGATCGACCGGAACGACGAGGCTGGTGCCTTCGACCGGCCAGAGGATCGTCTTGCCCGACCATGTGTCGCGGCGCGCGAGCACCTCGGACAGCTTGCCGTCCGGATCAAGGTTGAAGAGCGCGGCGATATCGCTGAAGGCGGAGCCGATGATGGCGGATGCATGCGGACCGACGGCCTCGGCAAATTCATGGCTGACTTCGTTGAACCGACCTTCCGCATCGATCTTCCAGACGAAGCGCGTGGCGCGGCTGTTCGGCCGGAAGACGAAGGCGGGTTGCGCGGCAGGCGCCGGGGCAGCCTCGGAAATCAATGACGCCGCAGCGGCCGGCGCTTCACTGGCCATTGCCGGCGCCTCTTCAACCGGCGTCTGGCTGGCTTCGGCCGGTTCTGCCGTCTCGTTCGTTTCCGCCGTCTCATCAGCGGAATGGGCCGCGCCGTCGTCAACAAGCTCGGCAGGCTCATCGGCTTCGTCCACACCGCTGCCGATCGTGCCGTCATCGTTTTCCGGCGCCGCGTCTTCGGCCGGATGCATCTCCGCAATCACTTCGTCGGCGGATGCGGCGGCGGCCTCTGCCGGCTGTTCGCTTTCGCCGGCGATCTCCTCGAGGGTCTCTTCGACCTCTTCAATATCAGACACCGCGTCGATGATCTCGGTGAAGCCGGTAGCGGCGACCGGCTCTTCCCGCAAAAGTTCGGCCGGCGGCGCGCTTGCTTCCCCCGCGGGCGCGTCAGCCGTCTGCGGGGATGCCTCGACTACGTTGGGCACGGGCGAAGTGACTGAATCGAGCACGGGCGCATCGACCGGGTCGAGATGACCGATCGCGGTCTCCACGGCAAACAGCAGATTGAGGGCCGGCTCGTCGCTGAGCTTGCCGACTGCGGCGGGGAGATAACCCTTGCCGGTGGCGACCGGGCGTTTCACCAGCCGGTCGGGATGCGCACCGGCAAGGTTGATCAGCGTCTTGGCGGTTTCGCCTGAGATGGCGAGCGAGGCAAAGCCCGGTGAGGCCGCGATGACCTCGCCATTGCCGCCGATCACAGCCATATGCGTGTCGGGGTCGTCGAGCCCCCGCAGCATCTGTGCCGCCGAAGCCCCTGCCGCCAGCGGCCTTGCCGCAACCGGCACTGAAAAGAGGATGGCCTTCTCGCCTTGGGAAAGCCGGATCAATTCGGCCGCCGCCTGCACCTGCACGCGCTGGAAGCCTTTGGCGACGCGGATCATCAGGCTTCTGTTGTCGCCGACATCGGCGAGTTGGCGCGCCGCCGTTTCCAGCTGGCGAAAGGTGATATCGCCGCGATCAACGCCCTGGTCGAGCAGATCATAGACCGCCGAATGGCCGAAAAGCTCTGCACCGGCACCGTTTGCCCAGAGCAGGCGGGCAAGATCGGCCGAAAACAGCACCATCGCCTCGCCGCGTGAAAAGCGTTCCCGCACCCGCGCATGCACGGCGATATCGATGAACGGATATTGGACTGCGGGCATGATCGAACCTTGTCGCTGTCGGCCTTCTAAATTAACGGCTTATTAATAACTGCAGGTCGCATGCCGGTCCAGAACAGCAGGGTAGTTTCGGCCCACAGGGTTAACGACTTGTGCGCCGCACAATAATTGTTGCAATGCACAATGAAATGCCCTATATAGACGTCATTCGATGATCACAGGCAGCGACTGCCTCAACCCAAAGGAATGCGACATGGCTACCATAAAGACCGATGACGTTTTTTCAATCGCTTCTTTCGACCCGTCCAAGCTCGCGGAATCCTTCCGCGAATTCGCTGAAAAGGGCGCACAGCAGTCGAAAGACGCCTATGCCAAGCTGAAGACCGCCGGCGAAGAAGCCGGCAAGACGCTCGAAGCCACGGTCCAGACGGCCCAGGCCGGCACCGTCGAGATCGGCCTGAAGGCAATCGACGTCCTGCGCGTCAATGCCGAGAGCTCGCTCTCGCACATGGAAGCGCTGCTCGGCGTCAAGTCGGTCGCCGAATTCGTCGAGCTGCAGACTTCGTTCCTGCGCAAGCAGGCCGAACTCGCCGTCAACCAGGCGAAGTCGATGCAGGAAACCACCAAGCAGGTTGCCGAAAAGCTCGCAAAGCCCTCTAAGGAAGCCGCCGAAAAGGCCATGGCCTCCTTCAAGGTTGCCTGATCGGTCTTTGCCGATTGCAAACAAAAGGCTGGACCCCGCGTCCAGCCTTTTTGTATATTGACGAGGAATGGGGCTTGAATTCATCGCCAAGTCCTCGTATGTGACCCCCATCGCGCCCGGCGCGGTTTATGCGGTTGTAGCTCAGTTGGTTAGAGCGCAGGTTTGTGGCACCTGAGGTCGGAGGTTCGAGACCCCCCAACCGTACCATCTCCCCACGTCAAGTCGCTTTTGAGCAAGACGTTTCAGCCAACGGCATTTTCGAACGAAATTCTCGCTGCAGATGCTGAGGTAGTCTGCAAATCGCAAGCTTTTGGAAGCCAATTGTGCGGCGCCCTCAACAACTCGACGCTCCGACCGCGAGTTGCTGCTTATTTGCCACATCAAATCGAACATTTGCAAAGGCACAACCGCCCATATGGTGCGATAGTGCCATCTGAGCTACATGTGCAGCACACAATAGCACCAAGGTCCGCAATTGCGACGATCCGCCACTCGATCCCGAAGAATCCCCCCACGCCAGCATGTCGCGGAAGATGCGAACAGCGAAGCTTACTTCGCCGCAAGAGAGGCGGGGATAGCGTTCGGAGCGTCGAAACATGCGGAGCCGATGTCGGCGAACCTCAGACTTACTAAATTTCAGCACATGAACGTAACGTCAATTTAAGTGCCGCATGTCAGCAATTGAGGAAGTTCGGACGGGCAGAGCGCAGGATCCTGGAATATGTCTTGTAGCCCTTGAAAGCGGTTGCGAAGGAAGCGTTTCATTAGCGCTAGTTGCCAACGCCAAGAAGATTCCTGAACAGAAATGAAGCTTTTGGTTGAAGTTTCCCCTTTTATGAAGCAGAGGGAAACTGGCATTAGGCGCGGCCGATTGGAATAGGCAAACGGGGATTTTATGACGGACCTTATTACTCCGCTGAAGATCGTTGACACGACTGGCGATAACAAAGTTGACGGGCTTCTTGATCTCTATGCCTGGGACGGAACGATAACCTATGCGTTTCCCACGACCTCGACATTTTATGACTATGGCCCGGAGAAAAACTATTCTTTCTCTTCAATTTCGTCGCAGCAGCAGTCTCTCGCGTTGTACTTTATGGAGCAGTCCTATGGGAGTGCTGCAAATGACGGCTTCTCCGTCGAGGGGTTCACGAACGCCAACTTTGAGGTAGGAAGCGCGGGCACCGCAACGGTGCGGTTCGCTCAATCGTCTCTGCCGGACACGGCATGGGCCTATTTACCGGGTGCCGATGGGCGGGGTGGCGATGTCTGGTTCGGGACGGGATATGCTGGCACTGAAGACGATCTTCGCTTTCCGAGGTTCGGCAACTATGCGGGCCATACCTTGGCGCATGAGCTGGGTCACGCTCTCGGGCTGAAACATGCTCACGAAGCGGGTGATTTCAATGGGATAGTCGTTCCGAACGCCTACGACTCGCTCGAATATACGATTATGACTTACCGCACATATGTCGGAGACAATGCGGATGGGCTCGAGTATGAGCATGATGGCGCGCCACAAACCTTCATGATGCTCGACATCGCCGCCTTGCAGGAAATGTATGGTGCGGACTATACGACGAACAGTGGCGATACCGTCTACAAGTGGAATCCCAACCAGGGCATCACCTACGTCAATGGGGTGGCAGCCATCACGCCCGCAGCCAACAGGGTTTTCGCAACAATCTGGGACGGCGGCGGTACCGATACCTATGACCTGAGTGCCTATACCAGCGCCCTCAAGATCGACTTGCATGCAGGGGGGTACTCGGTCTTTTCCCAGGGGCAGTTGGCCTATCTGGGCGGTGGTCCGAACGGTGGCTATGCCCGCGGCAACATTTTCAACGCCCTTCTTTATCACGACAATGTCGCGTCGTTGATTGAGAACGTTAAGGCCGGCTCCGGCAACGATACGATTGTCGGCAACGAGGCGGACAATACGCTCTGGGGCAATGCCGGAAACGATACCCTTACTGGCGACTCCGGCAATGACACACTCGATGGCGGTGCCGGAAACGACAAGCTGTCGGGCGGGGTGGGTAACGACGTCTACATCGTAGACAATGCCAACGACACCGTGATCGAGAATGCCAATGAGGGTACGGACACGGTCCGGACGACGGGTGGGGATTTTACACTTGGCACTAACGTCGAAAACCTGACCTACATCGGCACCGATGGGTTCGCCGGTTATGGCAATGCGGCGGACAATGTAATTACCGGCGGGACGAGATCTGATTGGCTGGATGGGAAGTCCGGCGCCGACACGCTGATCGGTGGTGCGGGTGATGATACCTATACCGTCGATAGTCTCGGCGATGTCGTGGTCGAGGCGACCGACGGCGGCGTTGACAGAATCCTGACCGACCTTACTGCTTATTCGCTGGCGGGGATCGCCAATGTCGAGAATCTAGTCCTCCTGAGCAACGGCAATTCTACCGGCACCGGCAACAGTCTCGACAATACAATTACGAGTGCAGCGGGCAACGACACGCTCTCTGGTGGGGCAGGCAACGATACTCTGGACGGTGGCCAAGGAACTGACTCGCTTACCGGGGGGACCGGCAACGATATTTATGTCATTCGCGACGTCGGCGATACTATCATCGAAAATGCCGACGAGGGCGTCGATACGGTGCAGACGTATCTTACGGGCTACACACTGGGCGCCAACCTCGAGAACCTCACCTATCGCGGACCTTGGGTGTTTGGTTTTGTGGGCACGGGCAATAATCTCGATAACGTGATCACCGGGGGTGGTGCCGCCGATACGCTTTCCGGCGGCGCCGGCGATGACACGCTGGACGGCTGGGCAGGTGCGGATACCTTGATCGGGGGTGTGGGCAACGACACCTATATCATCGACAATGCCGGCGTCCTCGTCACCGAAGCGGCCAATGGGGGGATCGACACGGTTCGCACGGCATTGGCGACCTATGCGCTTGCCGCCAATGTCGAGAACCTCACCTATACCGGCACGGCAGCCTTTACCGGGACAGGCAATAACCTCGCCAACACGATCAAGGGCGGGGCAGGTGCCGACACCCTGGACGGAAAGGCCGGAGCAGACATACTGATCGGCGGTGTGGGCGACGACACCTATATTGTCGATAACGTTGCCGACGTCGTGACTGAAAGGCCGAATGAAGGATCCGATCTGACCAAGACGACGCTTTCTTCCTATGCTTTGACCAATAATGTTGAAAATCTGATCTTTATCGGCACCGGCGATTTTGCTGGTACCGGAAACAGACTTGGCAACACGATCACCGGCGGTGCCGGCAACGATACGCTTGACGGCGGCGCCGGCAACGACACGCTTGATGGCGGCGCCGGCGACGACATCTATGTGGTCGACAGTGCGAGCGACGTGATCAAGGACAGCGCCGGCACCGACGAAATCCGCACGGCGCTTGCAGCCTACTCGATCGCCGCATTGGTCAATGTCGAGAACCTGACGTATACGGGATCCGCCAGCTTCACCGGCAACGGGAATGCGCTTGCCAACACGATCACCGGCGGTATCGGCAATGACACGCTTGATGGCGGGGTCGGTGCGGACAGCTTGATCGGTGGTGAAGGCGACGACACCTATATCGTCGACAATGCCGGCGACATCGTTACCGAAGCCGCCGATGAAGGGACCGACACGGTTCGCACGGCATTGGCGAACTATGCGCTTGGCAGCGATGTCGAGAACCTCACCTACACCGGCACGGCAGCCTTTACCGGAACAGGCAATAGTCTCGACAACACGATCACGGGTGGCGCAGGTGCCGACACGCTGGACGGCAATGCCGGAGCAGACGTGCTGAGCGGCGCAGCCGGCAACGACACCTATATTGTCGATGACGTGGGCGATGTGGTCACCGAAGGGGTGAATGCAGGAACCGATCTGATCAAGACGGTGCTTTCAAGCTATACGCTCGGCAACAATGTCGAGAACCTGCTCTATACGGGATCCGCCAGCTTCACCGGCACCGGCAATGCGCTCGTCAATACGATCACCGGCGGCGCCGGCAATGATACGCTTGACGGTGGCGCCGGCAACGACACGCTTGATGGCGGCGCCGGCGACGACATCTATGTGGTCGACAGTGCGAGCGATGTGATCAAGGACAGCGCCGGCACCGACGAAGTCCGCACGGCGCTTGCAGCCTACTCGATCGCCGCATTGGCCAATGTCGAGAACCTGACCTATACGGGATCCGCCAACTTCACCGGCACCGGCAATGCGCTGGCCAACATGATCACCGGCGGCGCCGGCAATGATATGCTGAATGGCGGGGCGGGTGCGGACAGCTTGATCGGTGGCGCGGGCAACGACACCTATATCGTCGACCATGCCGGCGACCTCGTCATCGAAGCGGCCGACGCGGGGATCGACACGGTTCGCACGACGCTGGCAAGCTATACGCTTGACAGCGATGTCGAGCATCTCACCTATATCGGCACGACCGCCTTTGTCGGAACAGGCAATGATCTCGACAACACGATCACGGGTGGGGCTGCCGCCGATACGCTTTCCGGCGGCGCCGGCAACGATACGCTGAATGGCGGAGCCGGGGCCGATCGTTTGATCGGTGGTGCCGGCGACGACACCTATATCGTCGACAATGCCGGCGGCATCGTCACCGAAGCCGCCGATGAGGGGATCGACACGGTTCGCACGAACCTGAGTGCCTACACATTGGGTGTCAATGTCGAGAACCTCACCTACATCGGCACGGCAGCCTTTGTCGGGATAGGCAATAGCCTCGACAACACGATTACAAGTGGGGCTGCCGCCGATACGCTTTCCGGCGGCGACGGCAATGATACGCTGAATGGCGGCGCGGGGGCCGATCGTTTGATCGGCGGTGCTGGCGACGACACCTATGTTGTCGACAATGCCGGCGACATCGTCACCGAAGCCGCCGACGCCGGGACCGACACGGTTCGCACGACACTGGCAGGCTATACGCTCGGCAACAATGTCGAGAATCTGACCTATACCGGATCGGCCAACTTCAGCGGCGCCGGCAATGGTCTCGCCAACACGATTACCGGCGGCGCCGGCAATGACATGCTGAATGGCGCGGCAGGTGCGGACACCTTGATCGGTGGTGCGGGCCACGACACCTATATCGTCGACGATGCCGGCGACCTCGTCACCGAAGCCGCCGATGAGGGGACCGACACGGTTCGCACGAACCTGGCGAGCTATACGCTTACCGGCAATGTCGAGAACCTGAGCTTTGCAGGAACGGGGGCGTTCGCTGGTACCGGCAACAATCTCGACAACACGCTCACGGGCGGCGCTGCTGCCGATACGCTTTCCGGCGACGCCGGCAATGACACGCTGAATGGCGGGGCCGGTACGGACAGCTTGATCGGCGGTGAGGGTGACGACACCTACATCGTCGACAATGCCGGCGACATCGTCACCGAAAGCGCCGATGAGGGAGCCGACACGGTTCGCACGACACTGACGAGCTATACGCTTGGCAGCGACGTCGAGAACCTGAGCTTTGTCGGCACGGCAGCCTTTGCCGGGACAGGCAATAGCCTCGCCAATACGATCACCGGCGGCGCCGGCAATGACACGCTTGATGGCGCGGCCGGTGCGGACAGCTTGATCGGTGGTGCGGGCAACGACACCTATATCATCGACAATGCCGGCGACATCGTCACCGAAGCGGCCGTCGTCGGTATCGACACGGTTCGCACGACGCTGGCCGCCTACACACTGGGGGCGAATGTCGAGAACCTGCAATATACGGGATCCGCCAGCTTCACCGGCACCGGCAATGCGCTCGTCAATACGATCACCGGCGGCGCCGGCAATGATACGCTTGACGGTGGCGCCGGCAACGACACGCTTGATGGCGGCGCCGGCGACGACATCTATGTGGTCGACAGTGCGAGCGATGTGATCAAGGACAGCGCCGGCACCGACGAAGTCCGCACGGCGCTTGCAGCCTACTCGATCGCCGCATTGGCCAATGTCGAGAACCTGACCTATACGGGATCCGCCAACTTCACCGGCACCGGCAATGCGCTGGCCAACATGATCACCGGCGGCGCCGGCAATGATATGCTGAATGGCGGGGCGGGTGCGGACAGCTTGATCGGTGGCGCGGGCAACGACACCTATATCGTCGACCATGCCGGCGACCTCGTCATCGAAGCGGCCGACGCGGGGATCGACACGGTCCGCACGACGCTGGCAAGCTATACGCTTGGCAGCGATGTCGAGCATCTCACCTATATCGGCACGACAGCCTTTGCCGGAACAGGCAATGATCTCGACAACACGATCCTGGGTGGCGCTGCCGCCGATACGCTTTCCGGCGGCGACGGCAACGATACGCTGAATGGCGGGGCTGGAGCCGATCACATGATCGGTGGTGCCGGCGACGACACCTATATCGTCGATCATGCCGGCGACGTCGTCACCGAAGTCGCCAGCGCCGGGACCGACACGGTTCGCACAACGCTAGCAAGCTACACCCTTGGCAGCGATGTCGAACATCTCACCTACCTCGGCACGGCGGCCTTTGCCGGCACAGGCAACAGCCTCGACAACACGATCATGGGTGGCGCTGCTGCCGATACGCTTTCCGGCGGTGCCGGCAACGATACGCTGAATGGTGGAGCCGGGGCCGATCGTTTAATCGGCGGGACGGGCGATGACACCTATATCGTCGACAATGCCGGCGACATCGTCACCGAAGCCGCCGACGCGGGGACAGACACGGTCCACACGGCGCTTGCAAGCTATACGCTCGGCAGCAATGTCGAGAACCTGACCCATACCGGGTCCGGCAACTTCAGCGGCGCCGGCAATGCGCTCGCCAACACGATCACCGGCGGTGCCGGCAATGATGTGCTGAATGGCGGGGCAGGTGCGGATACCTTGATCGGTGCGGCTGGCAACGACACCTATATAGTCGACAATGCCGGCGACATGGTCACGGAAAGCGCTAACGCGGGGATCGATACGGTTCGCACGAACTTGGCGAGCTATATGCTCACCAGCAATGTCGAGAACCTGAGCTTCGCAGGAACGGGGGCGTTCGCCGGAACAGGCAATGCGCTGGACAACGTTATCGTCGGCGGCAGTGGTTCCAATACGCTGACAGGCGGCGCCGGCAACGATATCCTCACTGGTGGAGCGGCAGCCGACCTCTTCGCTTATTCGGCGAACTGGGGTCATGACACGATCACAAACTTCGTGGCAACCGGCTCCGCACATGACACGATCTCGATCGATCATGGCATCTTCGCCGATTGGGAATCGCTTTTTGCGGCAACCGAGCAGTCCGGCAATGATACAATCATCACAGCCGATTCCGACAACACCATAACGTTGAGGAACGTTGCTCTTTCAAGCCTGCAGTCGTGGGACTTCTTGTTTGCTTGATCGCTGCTCGGACCTCGCGGCACCTTTTTCGCCCTGAAGGAGGCTAAACCCGTAACAGCGTGCCTACGTTGTTGCGGGCGCAGCTCTTTCGACCTGTGGCAGGAGCCGCAGCGAGGTTCGTGCAGTGAGGTCGTGAAGTGCACGTGCGACCTCCCGAGCGCAGGGACGAAAACCAGGATCCTGGCGACTAAATGGAACCTGTGCCATCCCGGGCCGTTCTCCAAGCTGACGGGAGAATTTGCATGTCGAAAACCCTTCTCTACGGCGCGACCAAGATCGACGAGACAAACAGCGCCTATGCGCCGATCGAAAGCCTTGCCGCCTTCCAGTGGAAGAACCGTGTCTTCGTTCTTTTCGCCGATAGGGACCATGCCCGCGCGGCGCGCCAGGAAAACCAGCTGCTGGCCGACCGCAGCGCGCTCGGTGAGCGCGATATGGTGGTGCTGAAGGTCTCGGGCAGCAAGGTGCGGGCGCTTTTCGGCGCTGCCGATGGCCTCGACGGCGAAGCGATCCGCCACGACCTCGAGGGGCCGGAGGCCGGAGAATTCGCTGCCTTCCTGCTGGGCAAGGACGGAACCGTCAAACTCAAGCTCAGCGAGCCGATCACCAATGGTGAGCTCTTCGCCATTATCGACAGCATGCCGATGCGCGCGGAGATGCTGAAGTCGGACAGATAGCCCCGACGAACATTGCAAACATGAAGGGAGGCGGTCATGTCCGTGCCCAACGAACCCATTCCCGATCAGCCGCCGATGCCGGCACCCGGCTGGAAGCCGGTGCCGCCGATCACCGAACCGGAGCCTGACCGGCTTCCGGATGAAGCGCCGGTTCCCAATCCCGATGAGAACGACGAGCCGGCCAAGCACGTTTGCGGGATCTAAAGGAAGATCTGCCGTTCGGCGCTGACGAGTTCCTGCAGGAAGTCGACGACACTGCGGACGCGCACGAGGTCGCGCGCCGTTTCGTGATAGGTCGTCCAATAGGCGCGGCGGATCGAAATCTCAGGCAGGATACGCTGGAGCTCCGGATACTGCCGGGCGATATAATCGTGCAGAATGCCGATGCCGGCGCCGGATCGCACCGCCTCCGTCTGGCCGATCGCCGTCGAGATTTCGAAGCCGGCGTCCCAGCTGCGCATCACCTCGCCGGAGAAATTCAGCGAGGCGGTGAAGAGCAGGTCCTCGACATAGCCGATACGCGGATGCGCCTTCAGCGCCTCGACATCGCCGGGCCTGCCGTGGGCAGCGAGATAATCACGCGAGGCATAGAGGCCGAGCGTGTAATCCGTCAGCTTGGAGGAAACGAGACGGCCTTGTTCCGGACGTTCCAGCGTGATGGCGATATCCGCCTCGCGCTGCGACAGCGAGAAGGAGCGCGGCACCGGCACGAGCTGGATCTTCAATTCCGGATGGCGCTCGATCAGCCTGCCCATGCGCGGCGCCAGAAACGAGACGCCGAACCCGTCGGGCGCGCCGACGCGCACCGTGCCGGCGATTGCCGTGTCGGTGTGGCCGAGATTGGCCTGCACGGCCAGCATTTCGGTTTCCATGCGCTCGGCGGCGTGCAGGAAGATCCCGCCTTCGGCCGTCAGCTCGCAGCCATTCGTGCGGCGGATGAAAAGCCGCGTCTTCAGCGCCTCTTCGAGCGACGTCAGCCGCCGTGAAAGCGTGGCGTGGTTGAGCCCCAGTCGCTTCGAAGCGGCAAGAATCTGCCCGGTGCGGGCAACGGCGAGGAAAATGCGGACATCGTCCCAGTTCATGGCTTGGCACGCATCGCAATCGGATCGACGTCCATCAGCGTCATTGATGTCACCATGCCGGCCGTCTCACGCTTGTATTTGAGGAAATGCGGCGTCTGCAGATGGGCCTCGTAGGCTTCCTGGTCGGCGTAGACCTCGAGGATGCGGATCTGGTTTGGATTGTCCCGGATGGAAACGGCGTTGAGTGAGAGAACGCCGTCTTCCAGCGCAAGCGACGCCTCGATTTCTTCTGCGAGCAAGGCGCAATAAGCTTCGAGCGTCTCCGGATCGATCTCCAGCTCCGCCACTCTGACAACAGGTTTCCGGCTCATCGGTTCGACCTTCCCTGGGGTTTGACTTGTCCTTGCGCCGTACCAAGTTTGGGGGCAGCAATAAGTGTCATCGGGCTACAATATGCGCACAACGGTTCCTTATATCAGCGCATTGATTTGTGCAAATTGAAGTGCGATTGTAGACCATCCCAAAAACAGGAGGAGCACCCATGCGTGAGATCGGTCATTTCATTGGCGGCAAGGAAGTCGCCGGCACCAGCGGCCGCGTGAGCAATGTTTATAATCCGGCAACCGGCGAAGTGCAGGCGACCGTCGCGCTCGCAAGCGTCGAGGAACTGCGCGCCGCCGTCGAAAACGCCAAGGCCGCGCAGCCGAAATGGGCTGCCACCAATCCGCAGCGCCGCGCCCGCGTCTTCTTCAAGTTCGTCGAACTCTTGAACAAGCACATGGATGAGCTTGCCGAAATGCTCTCCAAGGAGCACGGCAAGACGATCGAAGACGCCAAGGGCGACGTCATCCGCGGCCTCGAAGTCTGCGAGTTCGTCTGCGGCATCCCGCATCTCGCCAAGGGCGAGTTCACCGAGGGTGCGGGTCCGGCGATCGACATGTATTCCATCCGTCAGCCGGTCGGCATCGGCGCCGGCATCACCCCCTTCAACTTCCCCGGCATGATCCCGATGTGGATGTTTGCGCCGGCGATCGCCTGCGGCAACGCCTTCATCCTGAAGCCCTCCGAGCGTGATCCCTCCCTGCCGATCCGCCTTGCTGAACTGATGATCGAAGCCGGACTGCCGGCCGGCATTCTCAACGTCGTCAACGGCGACAAGGGCGCGGTCGATGCAATCCTCACCGATCCCGATATCGGTGCCGTCTCCTTCGTCGGCTCGACGCCGATCGCCCGCTACGTTTACGGCACCGCGGCCATGAACGGCAAGCGCGCCCAGTGCTTCGGCGGCGCCAAGAACCACATGATCATCATGCCGGATGCCGACATGGACCAGGCCGTCAACGCGCTGATGGGCGCAGGCTACGGTTCGGCCGGCGAGCGCTGCATGGCGATCTCGGTTGCCGTCCCGGTCGGCGAAGAGACCGCCAATCGCCTTGTCGAGAAGCTGACGCCGAAGATCGAATCGCTGCGCATCGGCCCCTATACCGACGACAAGGCCGATATGGGGCCGCTGGTCACCAAGGATGCCTACACACGGGTGCGCGGCCTGATCGACCGCGGCGTCGAGGAAGGCGCCAAGCTCGTGGTCGACGGCCGCGATTTCAAGCTCCAGGGCTATGAAGACGGCTATTTCGTCGGCGGCTGCCTGTTCGATCACGTGACGCCCGAGATGGACATCTACAAGACCGAAATCTTCGGACCTGTTCTCTCCGTCGTCCGCGCCAAGAACTACGAGGAAGCGCTGTCGCTGCCGATGAAGCACGAATACGGCAACGGTGTCGCGATCTACACGCGTGACGGCGATGCCGCCCGCGATTTCGCCTCGCGCGTCAATATCGGCATGATCGGCATCAACGTTCCGATTCCGGTTCCGCTCGCCTACCACTCGTTCGGCGGCTGGAAGGCCTCGAGCTTCGGCGATCTCAACCAGCACGGCACGGACTCGATCAAGTTCTGGACCAAGACCAAGACCGTCACCGCCCGCTGGCCCTCCGGCATCAAGAGCGGCGCCGAATTCGTCATGCCGACGATGAAGTGATCGGCACGATCAATCGACCTGCAATTCGGGGGCCTTTCGGCCCCCGTTTTATCTGATCTGCCGGAAACCCGGCGCGCCGCCGCATCGGCACTGCTTTCCATCCGCACGTCCGAGCGAAGGCAGGCATCATCGATGACGACCCAGAGGGTTTCGGTGCAGATTTGACGTCGCGGCAAATGGCCTCATAAGCTGAATGCGAATTTCATATTTTGGAATTGTTCAAAACTGCCAAACCGCCTATATAGGTCTGAACAGGCACGAGTCAGGAGATCGGCATGCGGTTGACGAAGCAGACCAACTATGCGGTTCGCATGTTGATGTATTGTGCTGCCAATGAAGGGCAGCTGAGCCGCATCCCGGAGATCGCCAAGGCTTACGGCGTTTCCGAGCTCTTTCTTTTCAAGATCCTTCAGCCGCTGAACAAGGCAGGTCTGGTCGAGACCGTGCGCGGCCGCAACGGCGGCGTGCGCTTGGGCAAGCCGGCGGCCGACATCACCCTCTTCGATGTGGTGCGGGTCACGGAAGACAGTTTCGCCATGGCCGAATGCTTCGAGGATGACGGCATGGTCGAATGCCCGCTGGTCGACAGCTGCGGCCTGAATTCGGCGCTGCGCAAGGCGCTCAATGCCTTCTTCGCCGTGCTGTCGGAATATACGATCGACGACCTCGTCAAGGCACGGCCGCAGATCAATTTCCTTCTGGGACTGACCGGTGAGCAGGCCTATCGCAAGCCCGCGATCGTTGCCCCGGCCGCCTGAATTCACGGAAGAACAGACTTGTAAACCGCGGTTGCCCCGGCAGCCGCGGTTTGGTTTGCGTCGTTTTCGCCCTCGCGGATGCGGGAAATGGTCATTATGCGCAGCTGAGGGGCGCAAATGTCCAAAATGCGACGAAATTCCGCTGATTTTTATCCGAATATTTCTAATTGAGGCTGATTTTTGACTGAAAATTTCTAAAATTGTCCAACTGGAAAAATTTTCTCCGTAGCCCGTTGCTTTCAGTAGATAAATGTCGTTCCATCGACCGTCGATCGGGATGCTAATCTGCGGTCTCCAGACATTAAAAAAGAACAACCGGGAAACAAATATTATGAAAAAGATCTCTGTCATGCTGGCAGCGACGGCCCTGATTTCGGTCATGGCGACGTCGGCCTGGTCCAAGACCCTTGTTTATTGCTCCGAGGGTTCGCCGGAAGGCTTCGACCCGAGCCTTTATACGTCGGGCACGACCTTCGACGCCTCGTCGCGCACGGTCTACAGCCGCCTCGTCGAATTCAAGCATGGCGGCACCGAGATCGAACCCGGGCTCGCCGACAGCTGGAGCGTTTCGGCCGACGGCACGGAATACACCTTCAAGCTTCATCCCGGCGTCAAGTTCCAGACCACCGACTTCTTCACGCCGACGCGCGATTTCAACGCCGACGACGTCGTGTTCTCCTTCGAGCGCCAGCTGAAGTCCGACAATCCCTGGAACAAGTATGTCGAGGGCGGTTCCTACGAATACGCTGCCGGCATGGGCTTTCCGGAGCTGATCAAGTCGGTCGAAAAGGTCGATGACCTCACCGTCAAGTTCACGCTCAACCATCCTGAAGCGCCGTTCCTGGCCGATCTCGCCATGGATTTCGCCTCGATCGTCTCCAAGGAATATGCCGACAAGCTTGCCGGCGACGGCAAGATGGCGCAGCTCAACCAGCAGCCGCTCGGCACCGGCCCCTTCACCTTCGTCGCTTATCAGCCGGATGCCGTCATCCGCTACAAGGCGAACGAAAGCTATTTCAAGGGCAAGGAAAAGATCGACGATCTGGTTTTCGCTATCACCTCTGACGCCGCTGTGCGCGCTCAGAAGCTGAAGGCCGGCGAATGCCACCTGATCCCCTATCCGAATGCCGCCGACGTTCCGGAACTGAAGAAGGATGGAAATCTGACCGTTCAGGAACAGGCCGGCCTCAATGTCGGCTTCCTCGCCTACAACACCCAGATGGCGCCGTTCGACAAGCCGGAAGTCCGCCGTGCGCTGAACATGGCAATCAACAAGCAGGCTGTTATCGACGCCGTCTTCCAGGGTGCGGCCGCCGTTGCCAAGAACCCGATCCCGCCGACCATGTGGTCCTATAACGACGCCGTTCAGGACGACAAGTATGATCCTGAGGCCGCCAAGAAGGCGCTTGCCGATGCCGGCGTCAAGGATCTCAGCATGAAGGTCTGGGCGATGCCGGTGTCGCGTCCCTACATGCTGAACGCGCGCCGCGCCGCCGAACTGATCCAGGCGGATTTCGCCAAGATCGGCGTCAAGGTCGAGATCGTCACCCATGAATGGGCCGAATATCTGAAGCTCTCCTCCGACGTAAAGCGCGACGGCGCCGTCATCCTCGGCTGGACCGGCGACAATGGCGATCCTGACAACTTCATGGATACGCTGCTCGGCTGCGATGCCGTCGGCGGCAACAACCGCGCCCAGTGGTGCAACAAGGAATATGACGACCTGATGACCAAGGCCAAGCTGACGGCCGACGTCGGCGAGCGCACCAAGGCCTATGAGCAGGCGCAGCTCATCTTCAAGAAGGAAGCCCCCTGGGCGACCCTCGACCACTCGCTCGTCTTCGTTCCGATGAGCAAGAAGGTCTCGGGCTTCAAGATGGACCCGCTCGGCATTCACCGTTTCGACGGCGTCGACGTATCCGAATAACAAGAATAATGTAAGAATGCCCGGCAGAGCTGGGCGCAGCCGGCGGTCAGGAACCCCCTGACCGCCGGAAACTATTGGACATCTGCCATGTTGCGTTTTTTCATCGGCCGCCTCGCGGTGCTGATCCCGACATTCCTCGGCGTTTCCCTGATTGCCTTCTCGTTCATCCGCCTGCTTCCTGGCGATCCCGTCATGCTGCTCTCGGGTGAGCGTGTCATGGCGCCGGAGCGGCACGCCCAGATCATGCACGATCTCGGCTTCGACCGGCCGATGTATGCGCAATATTTCGATTACCTCGGAAAAGTGCTGCAGGGCGATCTCGGCACCTCGATCGTCACCAAGCGACCGGTGCTCGGCGAGTTTCTGACGCTGTTTCCGGCGACGCTCGAGCTTTCCTTCTGCGCCATCATCCTCGCGGTCTGTCTTGGCGTGCCCGCCGGCATCTTTGCTGCCGTCAAGCGAGGCACGTGGTTCGATCAAAGTGTGATGGGCGTCGCCCTGATCGGTTATTCCATGCCGATTTTCTGGTGGGGCCTGCTGCTCATCATCTTCTTCTCCGGCTATCTTGGCTGGACGCCGGTTTCCGGCCGTATTTCGCTGATGTATTTCTTCAAGCCGGTCACGGGCTTTATGCTGATCGACAGCCTGCTGTCTGGACAGAAGGGGGCTTTTGCCTCCGCGGTCAGCTATCTCATTCTGCCGACCATCGTGCTGGCGACCATCCCGCTCGCCGTCATCGCCCGCCAGACACGTTCGGCGATGCTTGAAGTTCTCGGCGAAGATTATGTCCGCACCGCGCGCTCGAAAGGCCTGAAGCCCTTGCGCGTCGTCGGCGTGCATGCGCTGCGCAATGCGATGATCCCCGTCATCACCACGATCGGCCTGCAGATCGGCGTTCTTCTCGCCGGCGCCATTCTCACCGAGACGATCTTCTCCTGGCCGGGCATCGGCAAATGGATGGTCGATTCGGTGTTCAAGCGCGATTACGCCGTGGTCCAGGGCGGTCTCCTGCTGATCGCCGGCGTCATCATGCTCGTCAATCTGATTGTTGATGTCCTCTACGGCTTCATCAACCCGCGCATTCGTCACTAGGAGCGGTCCATGAGCACGGTCACCGTCAAAACCGGCCAGCCATCCGCTCTTGCGGAATTCTGGCATTATTTCTCCCGCAACAAGGGCGCCGTCATCGGCCTCGTGGTCTTCATCCTCATTCTGGTCGTTGCCGTCTTCGCGCCGGTCTTTGCGCCGCATGCGCCGAACGAGCAGAATCGCCAGGTGCTGCTCGCCGTGCCGGCGTGGATGGAGGGCGGCAGCGCCTCATTCCCACTCGGAACGGATGCCGTCGGCCGCGATATCCTCTCACGCCTGATCTACGGCGCGCGCTTCTCGCTCTTCATCGGCGTCGTCGTCGTCACGCTTTCGGTCATCTGCGGCGTTTTGATCGGCCTCGTCGCCGGATATTTCCGCGGCAGGATCGATACGGCGATCATGCGCCTGATGGATATCATCCTGGCCTTCCCGTCGCTGCTGCTCGCTCTCGTACTGGTGGCCGTGCTCGGGCCCGGCCTGACCAACGCGATGATCGCGATTTCGCTGGTCAACCAGCCGCATTTCGTCCGCCTGACGCGCGCCTCGGTCATTTCGGAACGTGAGAAGGAATATGTGATCGCCTCGCGTGTCGCCGGTGCCGGCACGCTGCGCCTGATGTTCAAGACGATCCTGCCGAACTGTCTTGGGCCGCTGATCGTCCAGGCGACGCTCGCCTTCTCGGCGGCGATCCTCGATGCTGCAGCCCTCGGCTTTCTCGGCATGGGCGCGCAGCCGCCGACACCCGAATGGGGCACGATGCTCGCCGAATCCCGCGAGTTCATCTCGCGCGCCTGGTGGGTCGTAACATTCCCGGGTCTTGCCATCCTCATCACCGTTCTCGCCATCAACCTGATGGGCGACGGCCTGCGCGATGCGCTTGACCCCAAGCTGAAGAGGTCGTGATGCCGCTCCTCGAAATCGAAAATCTGACTGTCGAATTCCAGACCTCATCAGGTCTTTTCCGCGCCGTCGATGGCGTATCGCTTAGCTGCGACAAGGGCGAAATCCTGTCGGTCGTCGGTGAATCCGGCTCGGGAAAATCCGTCGCCATGCTCGCCCTGATGGGGCTTTTGCCCTGGACGGCGAAAATCACCGCCGACCGCATGCAGTTCGACGGCCAGGACTTGCGCGGCATTTCCGGTCGTCAGCGCCGCAAGATCGTCGGCAAGGACATGGCGATGATCTTCCAGGAGCCGATGTCGAGTCTTAACCCGTGCTTCACGGTCGGATTCCAGCTCGGCGAGACCTTGCGTGTCCATATGGGCCTCAACCGGAAGCAACGCCGCGAGCGGTCGATCGAGCTCCTGAGCCTCGTCGGTATTCCGGCGCCGGAAGACCGGCTGTCGAATTTCCCGCACCAGATGTCGGGCGGCATGAGCCAGCGCGTCATGATCGCCATGGCGCTCGCCTGCAATCCGAAGCTGCTGATCGCCGACGAGCCGACGACGGCGCTCGACGTGACGATCCAGGCGCAGATCCTCGATCTGCTGGTGCGCCTGCAGAAGGAACAGGGCATGGCGCTGGTGCTGATCACCCACGACATGGGTGTCGTTGCCGAAACCGCCGAGCGCGTGCAGGTGCAATATGCCGGCCAGAAGGTCGAGGAGCAGCCGGTGAAGGCGTTGTTCCGCGATCCGCATCATCCCTATACGGCAGCCCTGCTCGCCGCGCTGCCGGAACGCGCCCAGGTCGGCCATCGTCTCCCCTCGATCGCCGGCGTCGTGCCCGGCCAGCATGGCCGTCCGACCGGCTGTCTGTTCGCGCCGCGCTGCGGCTATGCTACTGTCGAATGCGATCGCGGCGTCGTCCGCCAGGGACCGGAGCTCGGCCTGGCGCTCTGCAACTATCCTTTGAAAGACGGCAAGCCCCTCGGGCATCCCGGCGTCATGGTCAATGAAACTGCAGGAGACCTGGTATGACGGGCGCTGTTCTCGAGGGCAGGGATCTCGCCCGCTTCTACACCGTCAATCGCGGTCTCTTCAAAGCCGACGCCACCGTCAAGGCGCTGAACGGCGTCAGCTTCAGCCTCCATTCCGGCAAGACACTCGCCGTCGTCGGCGAATCCGGCTGCGGCAAGTCGACGCTCGCCCGTCTGGTCACCATGATCGAGGACCCGACGGCCGGGGAATTGCTGATCGACGGCAAGCCTGCGCGCATCGGCGACCGCAGCCTGCGCAGCCAAGTACAGATCGTCTTTCAGAATCCTTACGGCTCGCTCAACCCGCGCCAGAAGGTCGGCTCGATTCTGGAAGAGCCGCTGAAGATCAACACCGATCTCGATGCCGCCGCCCGACGCCGCAAGGTCGAGGAGATGATGGCCCGCGTCGGCCTGCGTCCGGAACACCATGGTCGTTATCCCCATATGTTCTCCGGCGGCCAGCGCCAGCGCATCGCCATCGCCCGCGCCCTGATGCTGCGGCCGAAGGTGCTGGTGCTCGACGAACCGGTTTCGGCCCTCGACCTGTCGATCCAGGCGCAGGTGCTGAACCTGTTGATGGATCTGCAGAAGGAGATGGGGCTTGCCTATCTCTTCATCTCGCACGGTCTCTCCGTCGTCCACCACATCGCCGATGAGGTGATGGTGATGTATCTCGGCCGTCCGGTCGAGACCGGTCCGGCGGCCGAGGTCTTCGCCCGGCCGCGCCATCCCTATACCGCCGCCCTGCTATCGGCGACGCCGATCGCCGATCCGGAGCGCGCCAAGAACCGCATCCGCCTTCAGGGCGAGCTGCCGTCGCCGCTGAAGCCGCCGTCCGGCTGTCACTTCAATCCGCGCTGCTGGAAGGCGCAGGATTATTGCCGTCAGGTTTCTCCCGAACTAAGTGGAGAAGGTGAGCAAAAATATGCCTGTCACTTCCCCCTCGACTAAGCGGGAAAACGGAGCCTCGGAGGGATCATGCCGGAAGAGCGGTTGAACAAGCCCCCTGCGATCATCGTCATGGGGGTCAGCGGCTGCGGCAAGTCCTCCGTCGGCGAGAAGCTGGCGGCCACCCTGCACCTCGCCTTCATCGAAGGCGATGCGCTGCATCCGGCCGCCAATGTCGAGAAGATGTCGAAGGGCATTCCACTGACCGACGCGGACCGGATGCCCTGGCTCGACCGCATCGGTGCAGACATCAAGGCCTCGCTTGCAAAAAGCGAGGGCATCATCGTCTCCTGCTCGGCGCTGAAGCGCGTCTATCGCGACAGGCTGCGAGCTGCGGCCGGCGGCAACCTGCTCTTCGTTTACCTCGAAGGCTCCAAGGCCTTGCTGACCAAACGCATGGGCGAGCGCAAGGGCCATTTCATGCCGGTCTCGCTGCTCGAAAGCCAGCTGGCGACGCTGGAGGTGCCCACAGGCGAGCCGGGCGTCGTCACCGTCGATATCGACGATACGATCGACGGCATTGCGGCAACGGCGCTCAAGGGCCTGGCCTCGCTCGGCGTTACGGGTTGAAACGCTCAGGTGAATAGGCCGCAATATCGATGAATGGTTTTTCGCCGGTGATGAGCTCGGCGAGCACCCGGCCGGTCACCGGCCCGAGCGTCAGCCCGTGATGGGCGTGGCCGAAGGCAAACCACAAGCCCTGATGGCGCGGCGCCTTGCCGATAACAGGCATCATGTCAGGCGTGCAGGGACGCGCGCCCATCCAGGGTTCGGGATCGAGCCTGTCGCCGAGCGGGAAGATCGTGCGCGCCACGGCTTCGGCCCGGTCGAGCTGGACCGGCGTCTTCGGCGCGTCGAGCGGTGCGAACTCCGCTCCCGTCGTCAGCCGGATGCCGCGGCGCATCGGCGCCAGGAGATAGCCGCGTTCGGCATCGAGCATCCAGTTGTTGAGCACCGCATCGCCCTTGGCGGCATAATGCATGTGATAGCCGCGCTTCACGCCGAGCGGGAAGGAATAGCCGAGCCGGCGCGTTGCGAGCGCTGCCCAGGGGCCGAGCGCGATCACCGCATCGTCGGCTTCGAGCGGGCCTTCCCCAGTCATGATCTTCCAGCCGGAGCCGAACGGGCCGAATGAGGCGGCGTCGCCTGTGACGAAGCGGCCGCCGAGGCTTTCGAAATAGCCACGATAGGCTGAGGTCAGCGCATGCGGGTCGAGCACCGACCACGGATCGCGCCAGCGGATACCGCCGGCAAAATCGCCCGTCATGTCAGGCTCCATGCGGGCGATATCGGCCGACGTCAGGCTGTCATAGTCCACCCCGAATTCATTCTGCCAGAGTGCGGCCTCCGCCAGGGCCTCGTCTCGCCTGGCCTGCGTGCGGAAAATCTTTATCCAGCCATCCCTGCGGATCAGCGCTTGCGCCTCTGACGCCTCGATCAGATCCTTGTGCTCGGCAATCGAATGTTGGATCAGTGGCGCATAGGCGCGGGTGATCACCGCGTGGCGGCGGGCATTGGAATTCCACCAGTAGCGGGCGAGAAAGGCGAGCTGGCTCGGCAGCGTGCTGAAATGGTAATGCGCATCGATGCGGTTATTCAAAGCATAACGCAGCAAGAGGCCGAGCTGCTGCGGAAAGCCGTAGGGCGCCACACCTTCGCGCTGGATCAGGCCGGCATTGCCGAAGGAGGTTTCGCTGCCCGGATCCCTGCGGTCGATCAGTGTCACCTGCCGTCCGCGTCGCTGAAGATGGATGGCCGCCGACACGCCGACGATACCGGCGCCGAGCACGATTGCGTTTTTGGTCATTCCCCTGCATTCCGCTTTGTTATCGGGGTGAAAATGCCCCCGCCGATATTGCTGCGCAAACGAAAAATCGCATTCATTTCACAATCACTACGCTTTTCAGTGCGGCATTTTCGGCCTTCATGCGGACAAGGAGGACGCAAGCGTTGAGAAGCGAAAAGCCGATCGCGTAAAGGGGGAGACCGAAGGCCAGCGGAAGGACGGCGATCTCGCCGACAACGATCGCGTAGTTTGGATGCCGGAGGAAGCGATAGGGACCTGATGTGACGAGTGGTGCGCCGGGCAGGATGATGATGCGCGTCGTCCAGCGGTCTTTCAAGGTCGCCAGCACCCAGAGCCGCAGTGCCTGCAGCCCCATGAACACCGCAAACCAGAAGAGATCGACCGGCCGTCCCGGCGCCAGCAGCCACAGGCCGATGAGCCAGCCGGCATGTAGCGCCACCATGGCAGGATAGTGCTCCGGCGCCACTTCCCTGGCGCCTCTGGCGAGAAGGGCGGCGGTGTTGCGCCGGGCAAGAACGAGCTCGCCAAGCCGCTGCAGCGTCACGAAGGTGAGCAGCGCGATTGACGGCCACATCATGAAATTCTCCTTAGCGTCACGCAGCTCGCCGAGAAACCCGGCCCCATGGCAATCATCGCGGCGCGCTCGGGCAATCCGGCGCGGATCGCCCGCTCCAGCACGAAGAGAATGGTCGGCGACGACATATTGCCGTAGTCGGCAAGCACGCCACGCTCGTGATCGAGAGCGCCCGGTGTCAGCGACAGCGCGCTCTCCATCGCGGCCAGCACTTTCGTGCCGCCGGGGTGGCAGATGAAGCGGTCGATATCGTCAGGCGCCAGCCCGTTGCGCGCCAGAATGGCCGTGACCGCCGGGCCGAGCTCCTGCTCGGCAAAGGGCGGCAGGGCTTGCGCCAGCACGATGCCGAAGCCGCCATCGTCGATCTTCCAGCCCATGATATCGAGGGTGTCGGGAAAGAGATGCTCGCCGGTCGATTCCACTTCCGCCAGCCCGCCATCGCCCGATCGCAGCACACAGGCGGCGGCGCCGTCGCCGAAAAGCGCCGTTGCGATAATGTTCGGCCGCGTCAGCTCGTCGAGGCGGAAGGCCAGCGTGCAGAGCTCGATCGATACGAAGAGCACAACGGCGCCCGGCCGGCTTCGCGCCAGCCGCGAGGCGATCGCAAAGCCCGACACACCGGCGGCACAGCCGAGCCCGAACACCGGCACCCGCTCGATATCGGCCCTGAAACCCATCCGGCGGGCCATCTGCGCATCGAGACTCGGCGTCGTAAAACCGGTGGACGAGACCGTGACGACACAGTCGACATCGCCGGCCCCGAGCCCTGCCTGATGAAGGGCCGAGCTGGCGGCTTCGACAAAGAGCCTGCCTGCCACCTCCGCATAGGCCTCCATCCGATCCTGCCAGCCATGCGGCTCGTCGAACCAGGCAAGCGGCCGCGCAGCATGGCGTTTTTGGATGCCGGCATTGTCGAAGACGCGGGCAAGATGCCGGAAATCCTCGAAGCGGTCGGCAAACAGCCGGGCGGAGGCTTCGAGCGCCTGTTGCTGGAAAATGACATGTTCGGGTGCTGCGACGGCGAGGCTGACGAGTTTTACGCTATCTGTCACAGAATTCTCCTTGTCGTTCCCGGCGTAACGCTGAGAACACCCGGTCCCGATGATTTATTCGGCCCCCGTAGCTTCACGAAGCCGTGATGGAGAAAATAGGAAGGCTGGCGAATAAAGCCCGGGGCAGCGGTGTTTTCTCCTCGCAACGTCACTTCCCAGGAGTTTTCCCATGACGATCATGACAGCCCGTTTTGCTTCCATCCTTCTCGGCGGCTGCCTTGCCGCTTCGCTCTTCTCCGGCCCGGTCTTTGCGCTCGGCAATGACAACAGCACGATGCCGACCTGCAAGAAGGGCGAGATCTACGACCAGAAGACCAAGAAATGTGTCAAGCAGCAAGGCGCCAACGTCTCGGACGAGAACCGCACCGACTATGCCTATTCGCTGGCCAAGGCCGGCCGTTATGAGGAGGCGCTTGCCATGCTCGACACGGTCAAGGACCAGAACAGCGCCGAGGTGCTGAACTATCGCGGTTATGCCACCCGCAAACTCGGCCGCACCGACGAAGGCATTTCCTATTACCTCCAATCGGTGAAGATGGATCCGCAATACGCCAAGGTCCGCGAATATCTCGGTGAAGCTTATGTCATCAAGGGCCGGCTCGATCTCGCCAAGGAGCAGCTGACGACCATAAAGGCGATCTGCGGCACAGGGTGCGAGGAGTATCAGGATCTGAACGCAGCCATCCTCGATCCGTCGAAGATCTGATTGCCGGCGTGGGCGGGAAGATGGAACCAGAAAGGCATGTGAGAATGTCGGTCGCGCGTACCTCATTTCCTGCCTATAGTCGCGCGAGAACGGAATCGCCGGTTCATCCGGCGCTTCCGAAAAATGCAGGATCGTCGGAGGCGGCCATCGCCAGCGCAGCGGATATCAGGAGCGGCCTGACGGAAAATCTGGCAAGGCTCTGGCGTTATGGTCTCGTTCTCTCGCATCAGCGCGATGTCGCCGACGACCTGGTGCAGGCGACCTGCCTTCGCGCGCTCGAGCGCGCCGGCCAGTTCGTTCCCGGCACCCGGCTCGATCGCTGGCTGTTTTCGATCCTGCATTCGATCTGGCTGAACGAGATCCGCTCGCGCCGGGTGCGCCAGGGCCAGGGTTTCGTTGATGCCGGCGAGGCGCTGACGTTCGACGGCGCGCACGATACTGAAACGCATGTGATGGCGGGGCAGGTTCTGAAGCAGGTAAATGCGTTGCCCGAGGCGCAGCGGACGGCGGTTTTCCTCGCCTATGTGGAAGGACTTTCCTATCGCGAAGTTGCAGGCATATTGGATATTCCGATCGGGACCGTGATGAGCCGGCTGGCGGCCGCCCGCGCCAGGCTCTCCGGCGCCGGACCGGCAGGGGGACGGCCATGAGCACGAAACACACCATTCCTTCCGACGAGGACCTCACAGCCTTCATCGACGGCGAGCTGACGGCGGAAGAGAGAGCCCGCATCGAGGCCATCGTCAAGGAAGACGAGAGCGTCGCCGAACGATTGGATTTCCTGGCGCGCGCCAGCCTGCCGTTCGAGCAGGCTTTCGCTCCGCTGCTCTCCGAAGCCCCGCGCGAAAAACTGCAGGCGATGCTCTCCGCCATTCCTGCGCATGAGAACGCAAGATCGGTCGCTGCACCCGCGCCCACGCGCCGTCGCTTCCTCGGTGCGCTCGCCGCCTCGCTTGTGGCCGGCATCGCCATCGACCGCGCCGTCATCGGCATCGGTAAAGGTTTTTCGGCAAAGGACGAAAACAGCGAATGGCGCGCCGTGGTCGCGGACTATATCTCGCTCTATACCGCCGAAACGCTCGCCGGCCCCGTTCCCGGCAGGCAGGACCAGGCCGCCCAGCTCGCCAGTCTTGACGAGAAGCTCGGCCTGTCGCTCTCCCCGGAAGCCGTTTCGCTCCCGGGGGTCGATTTCAAACGCGCCCTGCTGCTGCAATATGACGGCAAGGCGCTCGCCCAGATCGCCTATCTCGATCCCGAGACCGGCCCGATGGCGCTCTGTATCGTGAAATCCGACGCGGGGCCGAAGGCGCCGGACCTTGAAAACCGCAAGGGAATGAATGTCGTCTACTGGTCGAATGCGACGCATGCGTTCATGCTGATCGGGCATGCTGCGGCGGACAGGATGACGGCGATTGCGAATGGGGTGCGGGGGAGGGTGGCGGTGTGACCCGCCATTGGCGGCGGCTTTGAGCTGATCAGTCCTGCGATCGATTGCGCCTCAGGAACTGGCCTAGCCGGTTCACGATCTTAAAGGCCCAGAACATCGATGTTGAGACCTTGAGGCCGTGGTCGGCAAGGGCGCGCAGCACCTCCTTGTTCTGGCGCGATATATTTTGAACGTTTTTGTTCGTGGCGCCCCCTAAGCGCATTCTGACCAAGACTTGCGGGATATAGATTGTTCTGATCCGCGCGACTTCCAAGAATCGCATCATCAGCTCGACGTCGGCTGCAAGCCGATAACGCAGATCAAACCGCCCGAACCGTTCATAGATGTTGCGCCGAACATAGAATGTTGGGTGCGGCGGGCACCACCCGCGCGCGAAGAAACCGGGTTTGAACGCTCGGGATTTCCAGTAACGGACCTTGCGATCGATGTGCCGGTTGGAAACATAGACGAGATCACCATAGCAGCCGTCATATGCTTCATCATCCAGCGCGGCCGCCACGGTTCCGAGGGAGTCATTGCTCTCGAAAGTGTCGTCCGCATTCAAGAAGCCGATGATGTCGCCGCTCGCAAGACCAATCCCCTTGTTCATGGCCTCATAGATACCTCCGTCCCGTTCCGAGACTACGCAGCGGTTGTCCGCCGGCGCCGAAGCGATGATGGCGAGGGTGGAATCGCTCGAGCCGCCATCAATGATGATGTGTTCGAAATTGCGGTAGGTTTGAGCGTCGATGGACCGCAAGGTATCAGCAATTGTCTGCTCGACATTCCAGCAAACGGTGATGAGGCTTATCCGGGGGGAGCTTGGATTGGCAGTATCTGCAGCCATCTAAGGGTATCTTGCTCACATTTCAAAAGGCGATAGCACCAACCCGTATCAGACGGAAAGGCACTACCGCAATCGAGTACCGCAAGTTATCCTCGATCAACGCCTGATTGGTGAGCGGCGGCGGCTGCTCCTCTTGCTAAGTGCATTGCATGCGGCCCCATCTATCTGTAGTGAGCACTGTCGAATAGCGATATCACCACGATAAGCTCGTGAGTGCGCGTGGATTTACCGGTTGCAGGAGGTCTCTTGTCTTCGAATAAAAAACTGCGCAAGGGCATCTTGCTCGCCGGTGGCTCGGGCACCCGACTTCATCCGGCGACTCTCGCCATTTCGAAGCAACTTCTTCCGGTTTTCGACAAGCCGATGATCTACTATCCCCTGTCAACGCTGATGCTTGCAGGCATCCGGGATATCCTGATTATCTCCACGCCACAGGACACCCCACGTTTTGAACAGCTGCTGGGTGACGGCGCCCAATGGGGACTAAACCTCCAATATGCCGTGCAGGCCGCACCGGACGGAATTCCCCAGGCATTCTCGATCGGCAGGGAATTCATCGCGCGGGAGGCAACCGCTCTCGTACTGGGAGACAATATCTTCTACGGCAATCTCCTGACTCATGATTTATCCGGGGCTTCCGCGAGATCGGACGAAGCGACGATCTTCGCGTACAAAGTCCACGATCCCGAACGGTATGGGGTGGTGGAGTTTGACGGTGAGGGCAAAGTCCTCAGCCTGGAGGAAAAGCCGTCCAGGCCCCGCTCTTCTTACGCTGTGACGGGCTTATATTTCTACGACAATGACGTGGTTGACATTGCAGCCGGTTTGAAACCCTCGCCGCGCGGTGAAACCGAAATTACCGATATCAATCGGCATTATCTGTCGGCCGGCAGGCTGAATGTTGCCGTCTTGGGCAGAGGACATGCCTGGCTTGATACGGGCACGCACGATTCACTCCTTGAAGCCAGTCAGTTCATTGCCACCATCGAGCGGCGCCAGGGGCTGAAGATTGCCTGCCCCGAAGAAATCGCCTTTCATTTGGGATACATAGATGCCGAGCAGTTGCTAAGACTTGCGGCTCCACTTGAAAAGAGCTCTTACGGTCGATACCTCATCAGCCTGGTGAGGGAACCAGCTCCGCATTTCCCGCCCGGCTGACCCGCAAAACTGGAAACCAATCTTGTCTGCTTTTACTCTGCTTACGTTAAAGACGATGTCCGACGCACGAGGCGCGTTGACCGTCATGGACGGAATACTGCCATTTCCGGTCGTCCGGAGCTTCTGGATCTATGGTGCCGACGGATATAAACGCGGCGGCCATCGTCATCACAAGACTCGGCAGGCATTGGTGGCGATTTCGGGAAGCGTGATGGTTTTGATGGACGATGGAAAAGCCAGGGAAGAGATCACCTTGTCGTCACCGGACCAGTGCCTGCTGGTGGAGCCAAGGGACTGGCATGAAATGACCTTCGGTCCCGGTTCTATCCTGCTGGTTTTTGCCTCTCACGGGTACGATAAGGACGACTACATCGACACTCCCTACGAACGGCTCTGAGATGATTGAGTATGAAAGTCTTGCGCAAGCCAACCGCGCGCTGATGGAAGAGTTGGAGGCGGTTGCATCCCGTGTCATTCGTTCCGGATGGTACATACTTGGCAATGAGGTCTCCTCATTCGAAG
Organism: Rhizobium phaseoli; assembly: GCF_001664385.1. Taxonomy (NCBI): domain Bacteria; kingdom Pseudomonadati; phylum Pseudomonadota; class Alphaproteobacteria; order Hyphomicrobiales; family Rhizobiaceae; genus Rhizobium; species Rhizobium phaseoli. Next base: position 810,722 of record NZ_CP013532.1, read on the forward strand.
CCGAATTCGCCGCCTTCGCGGAAAGCAAACATTGCATCAGCGTGGCCAATGGTCTGGATGCATTGATCCTCTCGATCGAAGCGCTCGACCTGCCGAAAGGCAGCGAGATCATGGTTGCCTCCAACACCTATATAGCCACTATTCTGGCAATTCTTCGCGCGGGCCACAAACCCGTTCTGGTGGAGCCCGAGCGCGAAACCTTCAATATCGATCCGGAGCGCCTTCCGGCGGCGCTCACACGCAAGACGCAGGCAATCTGCGTGACGCATCTTTTCGGCAAAGCCTGCCGGATGACTGAGATCGCCGCGTTTGCAAGCGAGCATGGTCTCAAGGTGATCGAGGATTGCGCGCAGTCGCACGGCGCGCGCTATGACGGCAAGCTGACCGGCACCTTTGGAATTGCCGGCTGTTTCAGCTTCTATCCGACCAAGAATCTTGGAGCTCTCGGAGATGCGGGCGCGATCGTCACCGATGATGACGAATTTGCAGATCGTTTGCGACACATGCGCAACTACGGCTCGAAGAAAAAATATGAGAACGTCTATATCGGTGTAAATTCCAGGCTTGATGAGATGCAAGCGGCATTCCTGCGGGTCAAGCTGCGTCACCTCGATCAGGTGACTGAACATAAGCGGGCACTGGCCGATATCTATTTTGCCAATCTGCCTGAATGGCTGGCGCAGCCGCTTCGTCGACCTGCCGAGTATGATGTGTTCCATATCTTCGGGATACGGCACCCGGCCCGCGACGAGTTGCGCCAGTGGCTGCTCGATAACGGCGTCAAGACCGAGGTGCATTATCCGATACCGCCGCATCGGCAGAAGGCAATGCAAGGCATTCTTTCCGGCGATTATCCCATTGCCGATGAACTGCATGCTACCGAGCTGAGCCTACCTATTTCGGCCGGGCATAGAAAGGATGAGATCGAGCGCGTCTGCAGCCTTCTTGCGGCGCTCCCGGAAAAGCTGAAGTTGGCGGCATGACAGAGCACTTGAAGGGATCGGCCTCCGCGCCCGAGGAGGTTTGGGACATCGTGATCAAGCCTTCGAAGGGCAATACACCGGATCTTGCGCTTGTCTGGCGTTATCGCGACCTCATCTGGATGTTCTTCAAGCGGGATTTCACGACATTCTACAAGCAGACTGTTTTGGGGCCCGCCTGGTACATCATTCAACCATCGCTGACGGCGTTGACCTATTATGTTGTGTTCGGAAAAATAGCCAATCTTTCCACGGATGGCCTTCCGCCCTTCCTGTTCTACATGTCGGGCACGATCATCTGGAGCTATTTTTCCGTCTGCTTGGCCAATAACTCCGACGTTTTCTCGAAGAATTCCAATCTGTTTGGAAAGGTTTACTTTCCGAGACTAGTAGTGCCGGTATCCGTTGCAATGAGCGGCCTTGTCGCCTTTGCGATCCAGTTCCTGCTCTTGTTGACGGTTTCCATCGGGTTGAAAATTGCCAACCCCGATTTGGTCCTGAGCTATTGGTTCCTGCTTCTGACGCCATTGGTGCTGCTCTATATCGCAGTGCTGGGCATCGGTGCCGGGCTTGTCGTTTCGGCGCTAACGGTCCGTTTCCGCGATCTCGTCTACGCCGTCGGGTTCATGACGCAGTTGTGGATGTATGCTACGCCGATCGTGTACCCTTTCAGCCAGATTCCGGAACGGTATCATTGGTTTTATTATATCAATCCAATGACGACCCCCGTTCAAACCTTCCGCTGGGCTTTGTTTGATGCCCCCGCCTTGCCCCTCGGTCCTTATCTTGCCAATCTCGCGGTGACTGTCGCAATCACCCTATGCGGGCTGGCGCTTTTTTCACGGGCGGAAGCCAACGCGATGGACACCGTCTGATGAACGATATCGTTATTCGAGCGGAGCACGTCAGCAAGCTCTATCGTCTCGGCGTGATCAATCACGGCACCCTTTATCGCGACCTTCAGAGCTGGTGGGCGAAGTGGCGCAATCTTCCGGATCCGAATGTTTCTGTGTCAGATTACGCGTCCGAGCGCGGCAAGCAATCCCGACTCAAAGGCGATCTCTTCCATGCGTTGGATGATGTCTCCTTCGAAGTTGGGCACGGCGAAATCGTTGGAATTATCGGCAGGAACGGGGCCGGAAAATCCACGCTGCTGAAGGTGATGTCGCGGATCACCATGCCCAATTCGGGTTTCATAGGAATTCGGGGCAGAATTGCCAGCCTGCTTGAGGTCGGCACCGGATTTCATCCAGAGCTCACCGGCCGGGAGAACGTCTATCTCAACGGCGCCATCCTCGGCATGAGCCGTGCCGAGGTCAGATCGAAATTCGATGAAATCGTCGAGTTTGCCGAGATTGGCGAATTCATCGACACGCCGGTGAAGCGGTATTCATCTGGAATGTATGTGCGTCTCGCTTTCTCCGTTGCGGCGCATCTCGAGCCGGAGATACTCTTGGTCGATGAGGTGCTGGCCGTCGGCGACGTCAACTTCCAGAACAAATGCATGGGGCGGATGCAGGAAGTGACAAAGACCGGCCGAACGATCATCTTCGTCAGCCACAACATGACGGCGATCAGCAGCATCTGCCCGAAATCGATTTTGATGGCTGACGGCAAGGTCGCTGCAATGGGCGATACCGCAGATGTGATAAAGGCCTATCTCGATCGCCCTGAGTTCGGCGGCACGGCAAGTTACTCGGTCAATCCCGAGGATATCGACGGAAAGGCCGTCATATGTCGCGTTGCGGTATTGAACGAGAAGGACGAGATTTCCGAAACCGTGGAACTGTCGAAGGGTTTCTCCATCGAGGTCGAATACGAGTTGAGGGAACCTCTTTCCGGCCTCTCGGTCGGGATGCAGATCAAGATGGAGGACGGCTACACCACGCTCGTCAGCCTCTCCGATCCCGAGCTCGACGTCAGCCGCCTGGACGCCCGGCCTGCCGGTTATTATCGAGCCCGCGTGAAATTTCCCGGATATCTCCTCAACACCGGCACTTTTTACGTGCGATTGGGCATATCGAGTCGATTCTCGATATATTCCGTCGCCGAGGGTATTCGGTTTGACGTGGAGGATAATGTCGGAATTATCCAGATGCTCGGTCAACAGCGGAAGCCGTCGATTTCGGCGATACAGTTGCCTTGGGAGGTTGAGAAGGTCTTCCAGCGCGATTCTGAAGGTGTTTTGAAATGAAGAAGGCGCTTGTCACCGGAGCAGATGGGTTCATTGCCTCTCATCTTGTCGAGACGCTGGTGAGATCGGGTGTCGAAGTCTGCGCACTCTGCCAGTATAATTCGTTTTCCAGCTGGGGCTGGCTCGATCAATCCGAATACCGCGGCAAGTTCGAGGTGATCCTCGGAGACGTCCGCGATCCCGCCCAAATGCGCTCCGTCGCCAAAGGTGTCGACACGATCTTTCACCTCGCCGCTCTGATCGCGATTCCCTATTCCTACCAGGCTCCGTCAAGCTATATCGATACCAATGTGCACGGGACCTTGAACGTTCTTCAAGGCGCGCTTGACGCCGGCGTCGGAAGAGTGATCCAGACCTCGACGAGCGAGGTCTACGGTACGGCGCGTTTTGTGCCGATCAGCGAAAGCCATCCGCTGCAAGCGCAGTCGCCCTATTCGGCGTCCAAGATCGGCGCTGATGCGATCGCTTACAGCTATCATTCGAGCTTCGATCTGCCGGTGACGATCGCACGGCCTTTCAACACGTACGGCCCAAGACAATCGGCGAGAGCAGTTATTCCGACAGTCATTTCACAGCTTCTGAGCGGGCGGACGACGCTGAAGCTCGGCGCGCTTTCACCCACGCGGGATTTCAATTTCGTGCAGGATACGTGCGACGGTTTTCTGGCGCTTGCGGCCTGCGACGAAGCGGTCGGTCAGACGGTCAATATCGGCTCCGGCAGCGAGATCTCGATCGGCGATACCGTTCGGCTGATCGCCGACATCATCGGCGTCAGCGTGGAGATCGAATGCGACGAACAGCGTTTGCGTCCTGTAAACAGCGAAGTGGAACGTTTGTGCTGCGACAACAGCCTGATCAAGTCTCTGACGGGATTTTCGCCCCGTTACAGCTTGGAAGATGGTCTCAGAGCAACGATCGAATGGCTGCGTCAGCCTGACAATCTGACGAGGTATAAGGCGGATATCTTCAATGTCTAGGCGTGCAGTCATTCTGGCGGGAGGGATGGGAACGCGGCTGCGGCCCTATACCGTCGTGCTCCCCAAGCCGTTGATGCCGATCGGCGACTACCCCATTCTTGAGGTTATCATTCGTCAGCTGATAGCGGGCGGCTTTCAGCATATAACGCTTGCCGTCAACCATCAGGCCGAGCTGATCAAGGCGTTTTTCCAGGATGGCGACAAATGGGGCGTGCGCATCGATTATTCGCTCGAGGACGAACCGCTCGGCACCATGGGACCGCTGCGGCTGATCAAGGATCTGCCGGAGAATTTCCTCGTCATGAACGGGGATATTCTGACGGATCTGAACTATGCCGATTTTCATGACACGCATGTCCGTGACGGCAATATTTTCACGATTTCGTCCAAGACACGCCAGCATCGCATCGATTACGGCGTGCTCGACACCAGCGAGAGCGGGCTGCTGACCGGCTTTCGAGAGAAGCCGACGGCCGAATACAAGGTCAGCATGGGCGTCTATATGGTGTCGTCGGGGGCCGTCGAACACATACCGCAGCGGGGCGCCTACGGCTTTGACCAGTTGATGCTTGATCTTCTGGCGGCCGGAAAGCCGGCCACTGTTCGCGATTTTGCGGGCTATTGGCTCGATATCGGACGCCCTGACGATTATGCCTTGGCAATTGAGCAGTTCGAAACCATGCAGTCCAGGTTCTTGAATGGTTGATGCCATCGTCACCGGTGCTGGCGGTTTTCTCGGGAAGCGTCTGGTCAGGCGGCTTGAGGAGGCTGGCGTCGATGTGCTTGCGCTCGATCGAACGCATGGAGATATAAGCGAGGAGAAGCTGTGGCAGGAGCTTCCCACTGCCGGCACGCTGTTTCATCTGGCCGGCAGGACGTTCGTTCCGGATAGCTGGACACAAAGCCCGAGCTTCATGGCCGCCAATGTTCTCGGTACGCAGCATGCTCTGAACTGGTGCAAGCGGCACAAAGCCAAGCTCGTATTCGCAAGCGCCTATGTGTATGGAGTGCCGGAGCGACTGCCGATCCAGGAAAGCGATCCGGTCAGGCCGAATAACCCCTACGCGCTTTCCAAGCATCTTGCCGAACAACTCTGTGAGTTCGCTGCCACACACGAGCAAATACCGGTCGTGGTCTTGCGCCTTTTCAATATATATGGGGCTGGGCAGCGCCCGGAGTTCCTGATACCGACGCTTCTGAACCGGATACGGGCGAAGCAGGACATACAGGTCATGGACCTCAGTCCGCGGCGGGACTACGTCTTCGTTGACGATGTCCTGAGCGCCTTCGCCAAGGCCATGGACGTGCCGGAAGGTTACCACTGCATCAATATCGGCTCCGGCAGGTCGTATTCGGTGCAGGAAATAATCGATATCTTGCAAGAGGCCGCCGGCACTGCTCTACCTGTAGTGTCATCTTGCGCCGTTCGGCGGAATGAAATACCTGACGCGCGGGCCGATATTACACGGGCTCGCGCTGTTCTTGGATGGCGGCCGGAATGGGATCTGCCGACCGGCATCCGCGAACTGATGAAGGAGTCGTAAATTGAACGAGCGTTACGTTCCGATCAACAAAGGCAACTACTCGATGGACACGGACGAGCGCGAAGCCGCGTTCGACAGATACCGTGGAGAGGGTTGGGAAGCCGAATATGCGGATTACCGTCGCAAGTGGTCGGAATATGCCCTGAACCAGCAGGTTTCGGACTATCCGCTGCTGGTCGATCTCGAGCTGGCCTCGATCTGCAATCTGCGCTGCCCGATGTGCTATACGATCAGCGACGAATTCAAGAAGAGCGTCAACACCACCCGGATGGACTGGGATCTCTACTGCCGCATCATCGACGAGATCGGCGGCAAGGTTCCGGCGATCCGTCTGTCCCTGCGCGGCGAAGCCACGCTGCACAAGCGCTTCGCCGACTGCGTGCGCTATGCCAAGGATCATGGCATCAAGGAAGTCTCCACCCTCACGCATGGCTTCAAGCTCAACAGAGACTATTTCGCCCAGCTCGTCGATGCAGGCATCGACTGGATCACCATTTCGATCGACGGTACCGGCGAGACTTATGAGAAGATCCGCAAGCCGATCAAGTTCGAGGCGCTGCTCGACAAGATCAAGGACATAAAGAAGTACAAGGAGGAGCGCGGTCTCAACCGTCCTGTCATCAAGGTGCAGGGTATCTGGCCGGCAATCCGGGAAAATCCGGATCTCTATTACGAGACCTTCGCGCCTCACGTGGATCTCGTCGCCTTCAATCCGCTGATCGATTACCTCGGCAACGATTCCGATATCGCCTATCTCGACAACTTCACATGCCCGCAGCAGTACCAACGCCTGGTGATTGGTGCCGACGGATTGGTCATGAAGTGCTCGAACGACGAGGAGAACCGCGAGGTTATCGGGAATGCGAACACCGAAACCGTGCACCAGATCTGGCATGGGGAAAAAATGAACGCGGTGCGCGCTCTGCACAAGGAACCGCAAGGTTTCCTGAAGAGCGAGGTCTGCCGCAGGTGTTATCTGCCGAGACAGACCAATGACGAGACGGCTGAGATTTGCGGCCGGCAGGTCATTGTGCGGAATTACGTCGACCGGAACCAGGAAATCGGACAGTAATCGGCGGAATTCCACGCGCTACGGCCAGACGTCGCCAAGCCTATAGTTTAAGGGGCTGCGATCGCCGCGAGAGCGGGGCGGCTTTGCCGGTCGTGAATTACAGGGAGTAACAGGATGTTCCGGAATTACCGGCCTGATCGGTGCTACATCATCGCTGAGATCGGCGGAAACTTCACGACGTTTGATCAGGCAAAGCGCCTGATTGACGAGGCAAAAGCGGCGGGGGTGGATGCCGTCAAGCTCCAGACCTATCGCGCGGAGACCCTGTCGAGCCGCAACGCCATGTTCGACATGGAGAACACCGGCGTTACCTCGCAGTTCGAACTATTCCGCAAATACGAAATCGGTCACGAGCTTCACGAAGCGGTGTTTCGCTATGCCGAAGAGCACGGGCTGGACTGGTTCTCCTCGCCCTCGCATGAAACGGATGTCGACCTACTGGAGAAGTGTGGAGTCGGCGCCCACAAGGTGGGTTCGGACGACGCGGTCAACATTCCCTTTCTCCGTTATCTGGCAAAAACCGGCAAGCCGATAATCCTGTCGACGGGGATGTCGACGCTCGAGGAAGTTCGGGGGTCCGTCGCCGCAATCAAGGAGGCCGGCAACGACAAGCTCATTCTGCTGCATGCCATCACAAGTTATCCGACGCATCCGGAAAATGTGAACCTGCGCGCGATGCAAACGATGATGGAAGCGTTTCCGGATCTCGACGTCGGTTATTCCGACCATACGCTGACCCCGGTCGCAAGCCTGTGCGCTGTCGCAATGGGCGCCCGGGTCATTGAACGTCATTTCACCTATGACAAGGCCGCAGACGGCCCGGACCATATGCTTTCGGCCGATCCGGCGGAAATGAAATGGCTCGTCGACGCGATACGCGCCTTCGAGATCATGAAAGGCAGTGGCCGCAAGGAGCCGGCTGCGAGTGAAGCGACGACGAGGTTGAACAATCGCAAGAGCGTTGTCGTCAACCGACCGCTCAAGGCCGGCCATGTCATCTCCGTCGGCGACATTTCCGTCAAGCGGCCTGGAACAGGAATTGAACCGAAGCATTTCGACGCTCTCGCAGGACGGCGGGTCGCAAACGACCTCGATGCGGACGCGGTCCTCCAGTGGAGCGATCTGGCGTGACGCTTGGAATTATTATCCAGGCGCGGATGGGATCGACGCGGCTGCCGGGAAAAGTGCTTCGCGACATTTCCGGAAAGCCCCTGCTCGGACATGTCCTTGGTCGGCTTCAGATGTTGAAGCGCCCGGCCAAGGTTGTCGTTGCGACATCGTCCGCCAGCGAGAACGATGTTATCGAAGCCTGGTGCCTTGAGCACGGCGTCAGCTGCTTTCGCGGCGACGAAACCGATGTTCTCGATCGTTATTTTCAGTGCGCGAGATCGCTCGGGATGTCGGATATCGTGCGGTTGACCGCAGATAATCCTTTCACCGACATCGAGGAACTCGAGAGGCTGATCGACCTGCACCAAAAGCAGAGATTCGATTACACGCATGCCTTTGGCCAGTTGCCTATTGGGGTCGGCGCCGAGATATTTACCTTCGAAGCCCTGGCGCGCAGCCACCGCGAGGGGAAGCTGCCGCACCATCGCGAACACGTGAATGAATACTTCACCGATCGGCCCGAACTGTTCAAGATCGGTCAGCTCGATGTGCCCTCGGCCAAAATCTCTCCGGAGCTGCGCCTGACGGTGGATACCGAGGAAGATTGGAGCCGCGCCCGTGCACTCGCAGCGCAGGCGGGTGGGAATTGGCTCGGGACGGAAGAAGCGATCCGGCTATGTTCGTCTTCTGCATAGAAAGTTCACATGCACGCGGCATGGGTCATCTCTTTCGGTCGCTGACGCTCGCAGCGGAATTGCGCACCCGCGGTCACTCGGTCCGCTTTTTGGTGAACGATCATCCGAATTCCTTGAGAATCATCCGCGAGCGCGGTTTTGACGTGGCGCTTTATGATCTCGCCGCCGTGACGGGATGGGAGAAGGCTTTCCTCGAAGCCGCTGCTTCGTCTCCGATCTGGATCAACGATCGCCTTAACACCCAGCGGCTCCATAGCGAGACGATCAAGCGCTTGGACGCCAAGCTTGTCACCTTCGATGATCGTGGTGATGGCGCGGAACTTGCCGACCTGAATATCTGCGCTCTCCTGTTCGAAAACACGGAGGGCCTGAAAGGCAGGGACGTTCGGCTGGGCGTAGGGTACATGATACTCAATCCTGAAATCGCCAGCTATCGCAGAGTTCGGGAAAAGCTTGCATCAATACTTGTCACGCTCGGCGGCGCCGATACTTACGGAGTGACGGTTCGCGTCGCCAAATGGCTGAGCAGCAAGGCTTTTCCTGTCACCATTGTCACGGGCCCGAGCTTCCAGCACATGGCGAAGCTTGAAGAGGTGGTCGCGACCGCCGCGCCGGATCGGTTCAGATTGCTGAACCAGGTGCCGTCGCTTGCGGCGGAGATGTACGGGCACGATCTGGCGATTACCGGTGGCGGCCTTACGCCCTTCGAAGCTTGTGCGGCCGGCCTGCCCTGTGTCGTGGTCGCCAACGAACCTTTTGAAGTCCCGGTCGGGCGTGCGCTCGAGGAGCTTGGAGCAGCGTTCTTCGCCGGGCATCACTCGGCTTTCGATCTCGGCATCCTGGAGAAGGCGATCCCCATCCGGAGCATGAGCGAGACCGCCATGACCAAGGTCGACCTTGGCGGGCTGGGCCGCGTTGCCGATTTGCTGGAAAGATTGGCTGCATGACCCTGACAGCGGTGATCCATCAGCCGGACTTTGCCTCCTATCTCGGTTTTTTTCAGCGTTTTCTGAACGCCGACCTCTACATCGTTCTGGACCATGTCCAGTTTGTCCACGGCACGAGCAAGAGCTGGACCCATCGTGACAGGATCAAGACGGCGCAAGGGGATCGCTGGCTCACCGTCGGAATCAGAAAGCCAAGCTTCGGCACCCCGATCAACGAGGTGGAGTTGGCGCCCGGCACCGGTTGGATAGATCAGAACCTTTCCTTGCTTCGCGAAAACTATCGCAAGTCGGCCGGCTGGAGCGAAGTCTTTCCCCGAATCGAAGCCCTCTACGGCAAGCGGTTCGACCTTTTGGCCGATTTCAATATGCATTTCCTGGACGGTATTCTGGATATGCTTGAAATCACAATGCCGACGGTGCGATCGAGCACTCTAAGCCCTGAGGGTCATAGGAACGAGTTGCTTGTCGAATTGCTGGGCAAAGTGGGAGCAACACGCTACCTCTCGGGTCTCGGCGCGCGCGACTATATGCGACCGGAACTATTCGAGGCAGCCGGAATTGAAATCGAGTGGCAGCATTTCGTCCATCCGGTTTATCCACAGCCCTTCGGCGAGTTCATTCCCTATCTCAGTATTCTCGACACACTGCTGAATTGTGGTATTGCAGGCACGCGTGACCTGCTCTGGAGTTGCAAATGAATATTCTCGCGATCGGTGCCCATTTTGACGACGTGGAGCTGGGCTGCGGTGGTGCACTGGCACGCCATACAGCAAACGGCGATACGGTTTACGTCTATGTCGCGACCGTTTCCGGCTTTTCCAACCAATATGACCAGTCCGTGCGGAGCAGCCAGGTCGCCAGAGCGGAAGCGGATGCTGCGATGGAAATTCTCGGCGTCCACAAGATGTTTTGCGGCGAGTTCAAAACGCTCCAGATCGAATTCGTCGACCCGCTGAATATCGAGATCCTCAAGCTCGTGCAGGATCTGAAGATCGATATGGTCTATACCCATTGGGTGGGCGACATCCATCATGATCACTTGGCCTTGTCGCGCGCATCGCTGCACAGCTGCCGTCATGTGCCCCGCCTCCTGATGTATCGCAGCAACTGGTATCATTCGACCGTCGATTTCAGGGGAAATTTCTACGTCGACATCACCACCCATTGGGACCAGAAGGAAAAAGCGATCCTTGCCCATGAATCCGAGATGGAGCGCACCGGGCGGAAATGGGTGAGCTTCTTCCGCAATGAAGCCGAGAACGCCGGCCAGCGCATCGGTGTAAAATACGCCGAAGTCTTCGAGGTGGTGAAGTGGCTGCAGCCTTGAGGAAGATTTTGACCTTTGGCTCCATGCTGCTTCCCTACGGTGTGCATGAGCTGAAGCGCAGGCTCAAAAATCGTCACAAGTTATCTGCTGATGTCGCGAGATCGCTGGCAGAAAATAGGCAGCTTGCCGGGCTGCGTGCGGACCAACGCTGTTTCATTTTAGGAAATGGACCGAGTGTCAAGGGCTTGGATCTGTCGCGGCTTCAAGGCGAAAATGTCATAACCGTTTCCAACGGCTATTTGCATTCCGATTTCGACAAGTTCCAGTCTCGCTATCATTGTGTTCCGCAAATCACCTACGGATTAATGACACCCGAGGACGTGGTCCGCTGGTTCGAGGAGATGCATTCCCACCTGGGCGGCGCGGAACTGTTCCTCAGCTCCACGGAAGCGGAGCTGGTTCGAAAACACAATCTGTTTTCGGGACGAACGGTCCGGTATCTCATGCTCGGCGAAAGCTTCGACGAAAGACCATCTGTGGAAATCGTCGATATCTCCAAACCGGTGCCGCGTGTCGATTCAGTCCCGGTAATGGCCCTCATGATAGCGATGTATCTTGGTTTCAAAGAAATCATCCTGCTCGGCGTCGACCACGATCGCTTCCTGTCGGCAACCTATGAATACGCTTTCGACCTCAAGGTGCAAAAAGGAAAAGATTTCACCGTAAATGCGGACGGCACCCCGACAACGAACCGTCACGACGACTTTCAGCAGGCGGCGCGGCTGTGGCGACAATATAGAGCCATCGCAAATATCGCGCGAGCAAATGATATCCGCATCTTCAATTCCACACCCGGTGGGGCACTGGACGAATTTGAGCGACGGCCGTTCCAAGCCTGGTTTGAAGAATGAGACGGCTTAAATTTGCGCTCCCGGGAATCCACTGTCTGCTTGAGGTGACGCGAGAATCGCCACAAGCGCGCGAACAGGAGATCTGGGCCGAATTCCGACGGCACAACATCACTTTCGACGGACCTTACGATGATTGGCGTTCGGCAATGGCTGATTCAACCGGCTATGATGCGCCGGCCATTCTTGCAAAAGCCGTCGAAGCCACACGCGCAGTTGTTCAGGGCCGTGCCTCATATGAGCGCGACACTGTAATCTTCAAGGAAAGGAGCTACTCGCATCCGCTGCTTGCCTGGCTGCTCTATGTTGCATCCAGATCCGATGGTCGTTTGAGAGTGGTCGACTTTGGAGGCGCGCTCGGAAGCTCCTATTTCCAACACCGGTCAAAACTCGCTCATCTCGCGGAATTGAAATGGTGCGTCGTCGAGCAGCCTCATTTTGCAGAAGCAGGCCGAGCAGAATTTGAAGACGGGGTTCTGAGCTTTTCTCATTGCCTCGAAGAAGCAATCGATCTTGTGAACCCTCACATCGTTCTGCTCTCGGGCGTGCTCCAGTATCTCGAATATCCTCATCAGCATCTTGAGAGCCTTCTTTCGAAAGACATCAAGTTCATCCTTGTTGATAGAACAAGCGCGCAGTTCGATGTCGCCGACGTCCCTTTTGTGCAGCATGTGCCGGAGCGCATCTATCGCGCGAGCTACCCCGTGTGGTTCTTGAACGCGCATGAATTGCAGGATCGCTTCGCGAGGCATGGCTACGAAGTGCTGGACAGTTTCCAGCCAGCTGGGACATTTGGAATAGCAACACCGCCGCCCTTGCAAGAATTGACGCGTTGGGGCATTGGCCTTACGCCAGCTCAGGGACAATACGAATGGTCGTATACTGGCTGGTTTCTTGAGAAGCCGGAAATCTAGCGATGCGCGTTAACGTCATTATCCCTGTCTTCAATCGTCTGGAGCACACCCGGAAGGTGTTGGACGCGCTCAGGAGACAAACTCTCGCCGACGCGCTGACGATCGTCGTTGTCAACGACGGTTCGACCGATGGAACGGCAGAATACCTGCAGTCGCAGGGCGATGTGGTCGAAATCCGAGGCGACGGCAATCTTTGGTGGGGGGGTGCCATCGAGGAGGGGCTGAAACACGTCCTTCCGTCTTGCAAGGCGGAAGATTATATCCTGTTTCTGAATAATGATACCTGGTTCGACGAAGATTATGTTGAAACCCTGGTGCAAACATCCAAGGCGAATGGCGAAGCCGCCGTCGGAAGCGTTATCCATGAAGAGGGGAAAGATCCGCCTCTTGTGAGTATAGGACCTCGGATCAACATCAACAGGTTCGCGATTTGGGATCTTCTTTCGGAATTGAGCGAAGCGCAACAACGGTCGCCTGAGAGCCAATACCGCGTGGATGCATTGAGCGGTCGAGGTACTCTATATCCAGCCCTCTTGTTTCGGAAATATGGCGGTATGCGGCCACGCCTTTTGCCGCACTACATGGCCGATTATGAAATCGCGATGCGCTTTTCGCGCGCCGGAGTGCCTCTGATCGTCAGCACAAAAGCAATCGTCTATTCGCCGCCAGTATATGGAAACGACGTCTCCAGGCATTCATGGAAAAAACGATTGTTTGGCAGGCGCTCTCCTCACAACGTTTTTCAACGCCTGATCTTCTATTCGCTTGTCGGTTCACCGGTTCAGAGATTGACCGCACCTTTCCGCATGGCCTATTTCTTTTACGCTCGTGTCCTTTTGGGAAGGATGACGACCAGCCTTAAAAAATTTGCCGTTTCCCTTGTGCGTGCAAGGCGGCTTAGCGAACTGAAACGTCACGGAGTAAGCGTTGGCCGCGATGTTGTGCTCTATGGCGCCCCCCTGTTGCAACGGCATCCTGACAGTGACATTCACATCGGTGATCGCGTCGTCCTGTGTTCTGATTCCCGATTTACAGCGCTGGCTCTCAATCATCCGGTGAAGATAGCGACCATTCGCGCCGGATCGAAGATCAGCATTGGCGCAGACAGTGGGATCAGTGGTGCAACCATCGTCTCGGCTGCACGGATTTCAATCGGCGCCGAAGTGCTGATGGGAGCCAACGTCACGATTTTCGACACGGACTTTCATCCGATACGTCCGGAAGGGCGCCGTCATTCGGATGTCGAGGCGGATATAAAGACTGCACCGGTGCACATTGGCGATAATGTGTTCATTGGCACCAACGCCCTGATCTTGCGTGGCACGGAAATAGGACGTGATAGCATTATCGCTGCGGGTGCGGTCGTCCGCGGAAATTTCCCCGAGGGGGCGATAATTGCCGGGAACCCGGCAAAGGTTGTCGGTAGCGTCTATAGAACGTCCCAGGAACGTCCCGGTAGTCAACCAGACGGTGAACATGAAAATAGCAATATTTGACACCTATTACGCGCGGTTTCTGAAGCAATTCTATGCGCGGCGGCCACAGCTCCGAAGATCGACTTCGCCAGAACAGACGAAAGCTCTTTTGGCTGCCGCATTCGGCACGTCCGATTTCTACTCGCGCCACCTGAAGGACCAGGGTTGCGACGTCATTGACATCATCGGCAATTGTGTCCCGCTTCAGTCCGCCTGGGCGCAAGAAAACAACGAGCCATTCAGCGCTTGGGCGATGAAACTGCCGCATCGGTTTTTCAGGCTGCCTTATGTTGGCGCACGCCTGGCGGCGCTCCCTGGCTTGCTGGAAGTCGCGATGGCCCGTGTTCGAGCATTCAAGCCGGATGTACTCTACTGTCAGGATCTCAGCTTCTTTCCGCCGCATGCCCTGACGGAGCTGAAGAAGACGGTGCCGTTGATTGTCGGCCAGATCGCTTGTCCGCTGCCGCCGGGTGAGTTTCTGCGACCCTATGACCTTATCCTGACGTCTTTCCCCCATTTCGTGTCCCGTTTTCATGAGATGGGGATAAAATCCGAATATTTCAGGATTGGCTTCGATACTCGGGTGCTCGATCTCCTTGGCGATATCAGGCGCGATGTGCCGGTGAGCTTCGTCGGCGGCATAAGCCGTCATCACGGCAAGGCCGTTCCCTTGCTCGAACATCTTGCCGATACCACGCCGATACAGTTTTTCGGCTACGGCGCGAAGACGCTCCCGCGCTCTTCTCCGATTCGCAAGCGTCACAATGGCGAAGTCTGGGGCCCGGATATGTATCGCGCGCTGGCGCGCAGCCGGATCACCGTCAACCGACACATCAACGTGGCCGAAAACAACGCCAATAACATGCGGCTCTATGAGGCGACCGGTGTCGGATCGCTGCTGATAACCGATAGGAAGGATAATCTCGGGGAGATTTTCGAGGTCGGCAAGGAAGTGGTTGCCTATTCCAGTGCTGAGGAAGCGACAGAACTCGTCCGCTACTATATAGACCACCCCGACGAGGCCGATGCGATCGCGAAGGCTGGTCAGGCAAGGACGCTGAAGGACCACACCTACAAATCGAGAATGGAAGAATTGGTGCCGATCCTCGAACGATATCTGGAGAAACAGGGCTGATGTCGTTTCTGCGTACGAGTCTCAATCGCTTCCCAGGGGTGAAGAGCCAATTGAAGCGATTGCGTGAACGGCTGTTGCCGGCGACGTCGGTATCGTCCCGCTATGTCGAGATAGAGGCGGCTCGTCGAGACAGCGAGAGTTCCCGCCTTGCCGCATCTTGGAAAGCGAGTGATCTGCCCGCCCGTCAGAGAGCCCTTGTCGAGCGCCAGCTGAAGGAATACCGCAGCGGCGCTACCATTGACGTATTCGATGTTTTTACCGCCGCTTTGCGCAGCATCGACAATCTTCCGGCCAATGCTTCGCTGCTCGAAATCGGTTGTTCCAGCGGCTATTATTCCGAAGTGCTTGATGTGAGTGGCTTGCCGCTGCGTTACCGCGGCTGCGATTACTCCGATGCATTCGTCGATATGGCGCGCAGCATCTATCCAGGGCTGTCGTTCGACGTGGAGGATGCGACGCGGCTCAGCTATCAGGATGCCGCTTTCGACGTCGTCGTCTCAGGATGTTGTCTGCTGCATATCCCCAATTATGACGCGGCGATCGCAGAGAGCGCCCGAGTTGCCAAGGAGTACGTGATTTTTCACCGTACGCCTGTTGTCTATGGCGAGCCGACCAAGTATTTCCGCAAACAGGCCTATGGCGTCGAGACCATAGAAATCCATTTTTCCGAGCCGCAGCTATTGGACTTGTTTCGGGTTCACGGCCTGCACGTCCTGGCGACGTTCACGCTAACCGAGAACGTGGATCCACACGACAGTCGCAAGGGCAATGCAATGCGCACCTATTTGTGCAGGAAACAAACCTAATCATGACGAACTATTTCTGTACCCTTTTCGACAACGGCTATCTCATCAAGGGAATGACCATGATGGAGAGCCTCGTCCAGTGGTGCCCCGAGGCGCATGTTTTTGTGCTTTGCATGGACCAGCAGACGCAGGAGATATTAACCGCTCTCAACAGGTCCTACATCACCTGCATTCCACTCGCCGATATCGAGACGCCGGAACTCCTGGAAGTCAAGAAATCGCGCGGCGTCGCCGAATATTGCTGGACCCTGTCTCCGTGTCTGCCGAGTTTCGTCCTGGCGCACCATCCGGAAATCGATTTCATCACCTATCTCGATTCCGATCTGCTGTTTTATTCACCGCTCAGGCCGATTTTCGACGAAATCGGCAATAGTTCCATCGCCATTATCGAACACCGTTTTGCTCCGCGGCTGCAGAATCGGGAAATTAATGGCCGTTTCTGTGTCGAATGGGTGAGTTTCCGGCGCGACGAAGAGGGAATGCGCTGCCTCACTCGCTGGCGCGAGCAGTGCATCGAATGGTGCTACTATCGCCTGGAAGACGGCAAGATGGGTGATCAGAAGTATTTGGACGAATGGCCGGATCTGTATCCGACTTGCCATATCATCGCGCATCCCGGAGCTGGGATCGCGCCCTGGAACTACGAAAAGCTGCATTTTTCGCAGGATGCATCAGGCAGGATCGAGGTCGATGGTTCGCCTCTGATCTTCTATCACTTCCACCAGTTCCAGTTGCTGACCAATGGCATGTTCGATCGGTTGTCGGCTTTCTACACCGCCGTCTGCGAGGAACCTGACGCTGCTTACAGGGTCTACGAACGCGCTCTGATGCAAGCCCTGAAGGCGATCAGAACGGTTTCTCCTGGCTTTTCCGGCGGCATTCGTCCCTTTTTCCGGGTTAAGGCGCGCAGATGGGTGCAACGCCATGTACCTCGGCCGGTCATAAGCTTCCTGCACCATTTCATCAGGTATTGACGTCCCGCCAGCGGGTGGAGCCTGCCTCTAACCAAGCTGTTATTGGTACTGCCGGTTGATCCACTGTCGATAGCTGCCGCTTGTGACGTTCTCTACCCAAGCAGCGTTGGCGAGATACCATTCGACGGTCTTGCGAATGCCTGTCTCGAAGGTCTCACTAGGGCGCCAGTCCAGTTCCCTTTCTATCTTGGCCGCATCGATGGCGTAACGGCGATCATGACCTGGCCGATCACGCACAAAGGAAATCTGGGCCTTGTAGCTCGCCCCGTTTGGCAGGGGCCTCAATTCGTCGAGAATTTCGCAGAGCGTATTGACGACCGACAGGTTCGTCAGCTCATTCCTGCCGCCGACATTGTAGGTTTCCCCGACTTTTCCTCTTTCCAGAACACGTCGAATGGCGCTGCAATGATCTTTGACGAACAGCCAGTCACGCACCTGCATCCCGTCTCCGTAGATCGGAATCTGTTTCCCCGAGAGGGCATTGTGAATAACGAGCGGAATAAGCTTCTCGGGAAAATGATAGGGACCGTAATTGTTCGAACAGTTCGTCGTCAGAACGGGTAGGCCATAGGTGTGATGATAGGCGCGAACCAGATGGTCGCTTGCTGCCTTGCTCGCGGAATAAGGACTATTGGGTTCGTATTTGCGATGTTCGCTGAAAGCGGCCTCGTCGGGAGCAAGCGAACCATAGACTTCGTCCGTCGATACGTGAAGGAAGCGAAAGCTTTCCCGGAAGTCTTCATTCTGTGAGGCAAGAAATCCCCGGATTGCCTCCAGCAGACGAAACGTGCCGATAATATTGGTCTGGATAAATTCTTCTGGCCCATGGATCGATCGATCGACATGACTTTCGGCAGCGAAATTCAGAATGGCGCGAGGCTGATGGGCACGGAGCAGTGGGTCGACAAGGTCGTAATCCGCAATGCTGCCCTTGACGAAGACATGACGCGGATCACTCCAGATGGAGTTGAGGTTCTCAAGATTGCCGGCATAGGTGAGGGCATCGAGGTTGACGACCGGCTCATCGTGAAGCGCAAGCCAGTCGAGCACGAAATTCGCGCCGATAAAGCCGGCGCCTCCCGTCACCAAGATCATGTTTTTCCCTTTGGACATCTGATAAATGGAAAGCTCTAGTCTCATTGCGCCAACCCGCCGTCAACCGAAGAGATCGACAATGCTGAATTTCGTTTGTCCCGGGTGTCGGTCACATTGGGGTTGCGCTGGTTCGGTCGTTTCCATAAACACCTCCCGAAGATTGCATCGAAAGACGACGTGAAAAATGACGAAAACCGCGCTTATTACTGGGGTAACTGGTCAGGACGGTGCCTATTTGGCCGAATTGCTTTTGAGCAAAGGCTATACAGTGCACGGCATCAAGCGGCGATCGTCGTCTTTCAACACCGGCCGCATCGAGCACATCTATCAGGATCCGCACGAAACTCATCCGCGCTTCATCCTCCACTATGGCGATATGATCGACTCGACCAACCTCCTGCGGATCGTGCAGCAGACACAGCCCGATGAAATCTACAACCTTGCCGCACAAAGCCATGTCGGCGTCAGTTTCGAAACGCCGGAATATACGGCGGATGCCGATGGTATCGGAACGTTGAGGTTGCTCGAAGCGATCCGCATCCTGGATCTTGAGAAAAAAAGCCGATTCTACCAGGCATCGACATCGGAACTCTACGGCCTGGTGCAGCAAGTGCCGCAGAACGAGAAGACGCCTTTTTATCCGCGCTCTCCCTATGCTGCAGCCAAGCTCTATGCCTACTGGATCGTCGTGAATTATCGCGAGGCCTACGGCATGCACGCGTCGAACGGCATTCTGTTCAACCATGAAAGCCCGCTTCGCGGCGAGACCTTCGTCACGCGCAAGATCACGATGGCCGTGGCCGCCATCAGCCTCGGACTTCAAGACAAGCTCTTTTTGGGAAATCTTGACGCCCAGCGTGACTGGGGCCATGCGCGCGAATATGTCGAGGGCATGTGGCTCATGCTGCAGCAGGATAAGCCGGATGACTACGTCTTGGCGACGGGTGAGACGACGCGTGTCCGCCAGTTTGTCGAGTGGGCCTTCGCCGACGTCGGCATCACCTTGGAATGGAAGGGGTCCGGCGTCGACGAAAAGGGTTATGACTCTGCGTCCGGCGCTTGCCTTGTGGAAATCGATCCTCGATATTTTCGACCGACGGAGGTCGATCTGCTGCTTGGCGACCCGACTAAGGCACGTCAGAATCTGGGCTGGCACCATAAGACGCCGGTTCGTGAGCTCGCCGCCGAGATGGTGCGCGAGGATATCAAGCACTGGAAGGCTCAGGGCGGCCGGAAAGAGGTCTGAGTGTACGACTTATCCAACAAGAAGATCTGGGTTGCCGGTCATCGTGGTATGGTCGGCAGTGCGCTTGTGCGCAGGCTTCAATCCGAAGATTGCACGGTCATCACGGCAACCCGCGCCGAGGTCAATTTGAAGCGGCAGGACCAGGTCGAGAAATTTGTTGAAGCAACCCGGCCTGACGCGATCATTCTCGCCGCTGCCAAGGTTGGCGGAATCCTTGCGAATGACAGCTATCCCGCAGAATTCATCTATGACAATCTGATTATCGAAACCAACCTCTTCGAAGCCGCCCATCGTGGTGGCGTGGACCGGCTTCTCTTCCTGGGCTCAAGCTGCATTTATCCGAAGCTCGCTCCACAGCCGATTCCCGAAGAGGCTCTGTTGACCGGGCCGCTCGAGCCGACTAACGAATGGTACGCGATCGCCAAGATCGCCGGTATTAAGCTCGCGGAAGCCTATCGCAAACAATATGGTCGGGACTACATTTCGGCCATGCCGACCAATCTATATGGCCCCGGCGATAATTTCGACCTGAATTCCAGCCATGTGCTGCCCGCGCTGATCCGCAAGGCGCATGCCGCGAAACTGCGCAAAGACCCGCAAATCGTCGTCTGGGGCACGGGAACCCCGCGCCGCGAGTTTCTTCACGTCGACGACTGCGCCGACGCCCTGGTGTTTCTGCTCAAAACCTATTCGGGCTCGCAGCACGTCAATGTCGGCTCGGGCACGGATCTCGAAATTATCGAGTTGACGCGTCTGGTCTGCCGCGTTGTCGGTTACGAGGGTGAGATCATCCACGATCTTTCCAAGCCCGACGGCACGCCGCGAAAGCTGATGAGCAACAAGAAGCTGCAGGACATGGGCTGGAAACCGCGCATCTCGCTCGAGGATGGTATCCGAGCCACTTACGCCTGGTTTCTGCAGTTCGAAAATGGAGCCGATCCCGCGGCCTGATGCTGGGCCGGCGAGGATCAGCATTTCTCCATTCCCGCGACCGTCTTGGCGATTTCGTGATGCCGCTAGCCTCCGATTGCCTCATGAGCACCCCGGAGCATGTCCGCAAAAGTGTGCGACGTCAGGCACGATAGCCCGTCATTGAAGCGGGGAACCCGATAGGGTTAGCGCGGGGAGTATTGTAGAATATGCGGATATACGCATAATTCTTCGGCTGGCGCGCTGCCAGGCACGTCGGACGAGGCTCTGGGGGATTCCATGGAAACAATCGTCGAGGACACCCATGCAGGCGTCGTGTCGCCCGAACTTGTGTAAGCATCCGGTGAAGGACGCAGGTCAGGCCGCTTGAGCATCCAGCGCCGTCGGCGTCCAGTTCCACGGAAGCAATTGTTCCAGTTTGCTCGTCGGCGTGTCAGCGATGTTGGCGAGGACATCAGCAAGCCAGGCTTGCGGATCGATGTCGTTGAGCTTTGCGCTCATGATCAGCGTCGCCATGAAGGCTGCGCGATCAGCACCACGATCCGATCCGGCGAAGAGCCATGACTTCCTTCCGAGAGCAAAGCCTCGCAGCGCCCGCTCGGCTGCATTGTTCGTCAGGCAAATTCTCCCATCTTCCAGGAATGACGTGAAGCCGTCCCAACGCTTCAGCATGTAATCGATAGCCTCGGCGACAGGAGAACTGCGCGACAGCTTTGCCCGCTCGGTCCGCATCCAGTCCTCGAGTTCTTTGACGAGTGAGAGGCTGTCGATGCGACGGCGCTGCAGGCGTTCGTCGGCGGCAAGCCCGTTGATCTCCCGCTCGATGTCGAACAGGGCATCGATCCGTTTGACAGCCTCCAGCGCCAGCGGCGAGATCGGCATGGCACGGCTGCCGCGTTTGGCATTCGTGGCAATGTCAGCGAGCACAAAGAACTTGCGGCGTGAGTGCGCCCAGCACAGTGCCTGCGTCAGCGGATCGGGATCGCGGTCAACCTTGAACAGGGGATTGTAGCCGCCATAAGCATCCGCTTGCAGAATGCCGGTAAAGGTCTTCAGGTGGCGCTCGGGATGCTCCTGCCGCCGGTCCCGCGACGCATAGTAAAGAGCTGCCGGTGGTGACTGCCCGCTGAACGGTCGGTCATCCCGGACATATGTCCAGATGCGCCCCGTATCGGTTTTGCCTTTCGCCAGGATCGGCACGGTGGTGTCGTCGCCATGCAGCCGCTCGGCGGCCAGAACATGCGCCTCGATCAACGAATGAATGGGCTTCAGCGCCGCCGCGCAAGCACCGACCTGGTCGGCCAGTGTCGATAAGCTGAGGTCGATCCCCTCTCGGCCATAGCGCTCGCTCTGGCGGTTCAGCGGTTGATGCTGGGCGAACTTCTCAAACAGGATCATCGCCAGCAGGTTCGGCCCGGCAAAACCGCGCGGCGTCACATGGAAAGGTGCGGGCGGCTGAGTGATCTTCTCGCATTCGCGGCAGGAGAACTTCTCCCGCACAGTCTGGATGACTTTCCACTGGCGCGGGATCACCTCCAGCGTCTCGGTGATGTCCTCGCCGAGCTTCGACAGCCTGGCGGAACCGCAGCAGCGGCAACTCGTCGGGGCGGCGATGACGACGCGCTCGCGCGGCAGGTGTTCGGGAAACGGCTTCCGTGATGGACGCTTTCGCTCGAACGCCCGGACTGTAGAAGCCTTGGCAGCAATCTCCGCCGCCAGTTCGTCTTCACCAGCGTCGGCTTCGAGTTCCTCGAGTTGCAGCTCCATCTGCTCGAGAAGTCGCGCCTTGCGCTCGGACCGGCTGCCGTAAAGTTCACGGCGAACCTTCTCGATCTCCAGCTTCAACCGCGCGATCAGCGCTTCTGAATGTGACACGAGCGCCTTGGCACTGGCGGCTTCCGCCTCGGCTTTCATACGCCAGGCACGCTCTTGCGCCAGCAGTGCAAGCGCACTGGCAAGATCGTCAGGAAGCTGTTCGGCCGCATCGTTCATGGTAGGATGGAATCATATTCGACCCAGCCATTCCAGTGCTTTTGCTCATCCTGCCGACGTCGGTCGCCAGGTTTTTTGCGGCATCCGCCAGTCTATACCTTCCAGCAGATAACCGAGCTGCGCCGGTGTGATCACCACCGATCCATCTGCCGCCGACGGCCAGACGAAGCGTCCGCGTTCAAGCTTCTTCGTAAACAGGCAGGCTCCCTGGCCGTCATGCCAGATGACCTTGATCAGGCCACCACCGCGACCGCGGAACACGAACAGGTGTCCGCACATCGGATCGCGCTTCAGCGTCTCCTGCACCATCAGCGATAGGCCGGGGAAGCCTTTGCGCATGTCCGTATGGCCTGTCGCCAGCCAGACCTTCACACCACTCGGAACCGGGATCATCTCCGTTCCAGCACGACATCGAGAATACGGCCCAGCGCCTCGGTATCGATGTCGCTGTCCACGCGAATACGACGGCCCCGACCCAGCTCAATCGTCACATCGCTACGCTTCCGGCGGGACTGCGATGGGGCAGGCGGCCCCGAGGGAATGGGCGTGGCTGGAGGCGCGGCCTCGGATAGGATCACCGGCACCAACGTGCTCGCCGTTTCCGTCTTCGGCTCCTCGATTTGGCAAAGCTCCTTGCGCCAACGGAAAAGCTGGCTGACATGGATACCGGCCGCACGGGCAATCTCGGAAAGCACCGCATCTGGCTCAAAGCAGGCCGCAACAAGCCGCTCTTTGTCTTCCCGAGACCAGCGCCGTCGGCGCTCGACAGACGTGATCACTTCAATCGGATGCTTCGTCATAGGACTACTCCTAGTGTTTGCACTAGGACTTCCGATGTTCGTCTCAACCTCGCAAGACGGCCCTCACCGGGCGCTTACGAACTTGTGGTCGATGCACTGTTTGCATGCCGAAAGACGGCTGCGATCAGGGCGGCCATTGAGCTTGATCTCTTTACTCATATCGGCGACGGCAAGACGGCGGCAGGGCTGGCGTCGGCAACAAGCGCCTCGGAGCGAGGGGTGCGCATCCTCTGCGACTATCTCGTGGTCCACGGCTTCCTGACCAAGGAAGGCGAACAGTACCGAATGACGCCCTCGACCAGAATGTTCCTCGATCGCAATTCGCCGGCCTTTATGGGCTCTGCCGTCGAGTTTACCGCTGCACCCGAAGTGCTGAATAATTTTCTGCGCGATCCGGCCGCCGTCGTGCGAAACGGCGGTTCGGCCGGTCTTGCGAACATGTCGGCGGACAATCCCGTCTGGTTGAAGTTTGCGCGCGGCATGGGCTCCTTCACCGGTCTCAGCGCTAAAA
This sequence comes from Rhizobium phaseoli, assembly GCF_001664385.1. Lineage (NCBI taxonomy): Bacteria > Pseudomonadati > Pseudomonadota > Alphaproteobacteria > Hyphomicrobiales > Rhizobiaceae > Rhizobium > Rhizobium phaseoli. The sequence goes on from NZ_CP013532.1 coordinate 834,294, forward strand.
TATTGGCTGATGAAATCTCCGGCTGGCCGAGCCCTCCAAAAAAGGTGTTGGATATCGCGGCAGGTCCGGGCCTCTTCGGCATCGAAATTGCCAAGGCCTTTCCATCGACGGAGATCGTCGCCGTCGACTGGGGCGCCGTCTTGGAGCTGTCGAGGCAGAATGCGGAAAAATCAGGCGTGGCGGACCGTTACCGGACGATCGCCGGCAGCGCCTTCGACGTCGACTGGGGCGCCGGTTATGATCTCGTCCTGCTTCCGAATTTCCTGCACCATTTCGATTTGCCGACATGTGCTGAGCTGTTGCGAAAGATCACCGCGAGCCTTGCAGCGGATGGCCGGATCGTCGCGGTCGATTTCGTGCCGAATGAAGACGGCGTCTCGCCGCCTTTTCCCGCGGCGTTCTCCTGGGAGATGCTCGCCAGCACACCGGCGGGCCAGGCTTATAGGCAAAGCGAGCTGACTGAGATGGCAAAACTGGCCGGCCTCGCCGGCGTCACGGTCAAACCGATGCCGCCAACTCCGGCAAGCATCATCCTCTTTGAATAGGACCCAGCAAAAAAGGCGTCTGTCCTGTTTTGTCGACAGAACCGAGCTCATCTGAGATCGAAGAAGGACTGGCTGGGGAACCTGGATTCTCACATGATTTCAATGACTTAGAGAAATGCCCTTGAAACTCCCTCTGTTTTCCCATCGCGAGCGACCGTGGATGCCACCTTTGTGCCCTGGCTTTGGGCATCAGTCAACCGGGCGGGCGAGCGGCAATAATTTCCGCTTTCGGACCTCAAGTTTGCGGTGAGGCGGCCATAAAGCGCCCGGCCGCTTTGCGCCCCTGTTCGGTCGCCAGCGCGAATTTCGCCGCTCGCCGAAAGCCGACGTCGCAGCGCGAAGCGTTAGGTCGCGCTGGCCCTCTGCAATGGGCGAGGGCGCCAAAGCGGAGCGGTTCATGATTAGTGCCGTCTGCGCACGACGTGGCTCAGTGGCTGCGCGGCCTAGTTAACAACCATTTACTTCCATGAGCACGTGTGTTTCAATACTCATATCAACCTTCACTGATTACTCGATGGAATCGCGGCGCCGTGTTCTAACGTCATATTGATGCAGAGGGGGCTCTAAGATGTCGCGACTGTTTTTTGTGCTGGGCGTTGCTTACGCTATTCTCGGTATGTCAGTAAATCAATGTCTCGCTCAAGCAAGTCTCTTGGCCGAGAATACCATCTCTAGTGTCCCCGTTAAGGTAACGACACCCGACGGCTCTTTAAAGGAAGAGGTCTATACATTGGTGCGGGACGCTCGCGTTCCAGATCAATGGTATTACTTCCCAAATGAACCTCGTCTTGCGGAGACCATGGTTGGAGGAAAGCGGGTTCCGGAGTTAAATTTCATCAAGTACACATCGAAAACCTCGGACGGCAACTTAAAGGGTGGTGGCCTTCTCACATTCGCCGTCACGCTTGGAGCTAGTGCCGAAGCGCTGAGTGGAATGAAAGTTGCCTTAGCTGAAGAGTTGAAGAAGAGAGGCCAATCTATAGACACCGCTGCTGTCCGCCTTTCGGCAGTCCCACTGAACTCCGCATCCGCGACGGTCTATACTCCTGCAGGAGATTTAGCTGGCGAGGCTCAGGCAAACTCGCTCGCCAATCCTCCCGACCGAGCGGCAGCTACCAATGCTAACGGCAAGATTGTTTTCGCGCTGACGCTCAGCGACGTAGGATCAGACATATATAATGCCCTTCTGAACGGTACCTCTGGCATTCCGGTATGGGTCAAGTTTAAATTTAATGGAATTACGCCTCCCGCCGGGTTCAAAGTTACTGTCAATTGGAGTCAAACTCAAAAACATTATAGCGAAAACAAGCAATTTGCAGCTCGGGCTTCATACTACGGATTTTATTCTGCTTCATACAAAAGCGATCTGACAAAAGTCAGAGACGAATTGATAAATAGTAATTGTATAAAAGTTGAGGCTACGAGCGACGATACGTTTACACCTGAGCGCCTTGACTCTTACCTACAGCCAATCCTGAAGCGAATTAATGACCAAATCCTCGAAGATCTAAAACCGCCGCCGAAGATTGACCCGGCGAGAGCTACTTCTCCTGGCGCAGATGGCGTGTTCGGCGGCGCTGGTTACTCAGTGGCGGTCAAGGATATCAGTTCCGTTAAGACAGGTTCGGAGGTTTGGGATTTCACGTACAGTTCAATTCTGGAGAGGGCCGGCGCCGCGGATGGAACTGTTTCGTTGGGCACGTATCCAGAGGACGTACGGAAGTCTGCGGTGACGGCTATTGACGCGGGAAACTGGGATCGCGTGTTCTTCCCGCTACCAAACATCATGGGTGTCGATTCAGCCACTCTGCGAGTGCGTCTGAAATCTAAAGACAAGTTGATCGAGGAAAATTACTTTCGATATCTTCCTACAACGGGCTGGTTGAGTGCTCAGACGAACAATCCGAGTTCTGGCGTATGGATAAGCCTGTTGTCTAGGCCCGATTTCGACCGCACAACGGCGAGTTGGGACACCGCGTACCAAGTAGCGCTGGGCAAGTACACGGTCAATTCTGAGGCGACGGCAACTTTGAGTAGCGAAACGGGTGTTTCCTCACCGATGGATTTGATACGGATAATCGAGGCGTCTGCTGACGGACTTCCATTCGAAACAAATGTGAACGGAAAGGAATTAGTTAGCGTCGACGTTAGGCTAACCGAAACGACGCGCCCCGCAGCGTCCGCAAGGTCAACGTTCCGCTTACAGCGACAGAGGGACGGATCGCGGGGGCTCACACCGGATTTGATCTGGCCGATACCAGGGGAAGTATCTCGTTCGCCGTCGCAGGTCGAAATGTCGGCAAGGTACAATTATAACGGCGGGCGGTCGTGCGAGATAAGCCTAGGCTCGGCTGCATTTGCGCAACGGTTTCCCTCAGACGTGATCTTACTTCGCCTGCTAGAAGATTCAGAATGCAAATAGGGCGGTAGGCGCTCTTCGCACTGGACTGGAGGATCTCGTGATAAAGCGATTGATCCGGCTCATCATGACAGTAATGTGCACGCTTCTGGTACAGCCGGTTGCTGCGCAGGAGACCGTGTCTCAATTGTGGATCGGGAGCAAATCGGCGCGAGCAGCCGAGCCGCGGCCGCAGCAACTCTTAAGTGAACTGGGCCGGCCCGGACCATTAGGTAGCGACCTTCTCGGTCGCCTGCAAAGTGCCAGCCCAACTCTACAACTCAGGCTCCTTCTAATGTACAGAAGCGCTCAGCTCGGTTGGCTTGACCACCGGATTTTCTCCTTGGACACAACAAAAATACCTTTGTGCGGCGAGGACAATTGGAGATGGCTTTCCGAAGCGAGCAGCTTTGAGAGCAAGATGCATTGCGTTCGCGAGGAACAAGAGGCTGCTACATGGCTATATGATGTAATAAACAGGTCCGGTGACAAGAAAAGCTTAACGAATTTGTTTCTCCTCCAGGCTACAGCCGGAAGCAACTTATCGGTTCTGGAGGTGGCTGCCGCCCTCGGACATTCAAACACCCAGATTCAGCCGGCTTCTATTTCACGGACGTCGTGGCCTCCACCACTGGTCAATAGGGACGCTGCTGGCCCGAGGGCAGAGAGCCCCAGCGGCACGCCAAGCTATGAAAGTTGGGACAATTGGGGAGGCCAAGCTCCTCAGTTTCTTTTCGATCAAGCCCGCGCGATTTATTTCTGGGATCAAACCGTCAAAGGGAGTCCTATCCAGTGGCCAGTTCCAGACTTACTTGAACCGGCGTGGCCAACCGGGAGAATGCACGATCACACGACGTATTTTGTGGGAAATTCGCTCTCTTTGGACGGATCTTTCTCCGCCACTTTTCGGCCAGACTCCGAAGCATTCGAAGGCCCATTTTTCCTTCTCGCGGTTAACCGGCTAACCGTTGAACAGAGCGCAACTGAAGAAAAGGTTGGGATTATCGATGCAGTCGATTTCTACGCAAAGCCAGTTTTGACGGTCTATTCAACGAATGAATTTGTGCCAGCGGCGATAGCCGCAAGCAATATATCAATCGGCGAACGACTTGCAACGCGTTCACTCAGGATTGCGGCGGCGTTTGGGTTGAATCAGAGCGACGGGACATGTCCGATTACAATCACCGTACTAAGATTTGCAACGAAGCATGTAGATCGTGCAAACCCAAATTCACAAGAACTTCTTGATCTCACGAGATCTGCAGCGTGCCTTCAGGAAATCCTCAAGAAGTGGCGGGCGCTGGTAACATTTGAACTGGCACGCAATCCAGGTGGCGCCCTTCAACCCGATATCTTTGCCGCTTTCAATCAGGCGGGCAGGCAAAGAGGATATGTAACGACCGATCTGCGTCGGTCAAATGCGATTTTCGACCTCCATGTCCTTGAGCAGTGGCAGTTAGCGGCAGCGGAACGTTTATCGTCGACCCTTAGTACGCTGCGTTTGGGAAGTGATCGAGTGAAGATCGCCCGACTCCTCAGAGAAATTTCAGCTTTTGGTGGCCAACTGCTGACCGACCCAACTTCGACAACCTCTTCTCGCTTGAAGGGGGTCTTGAATGACCTTTTGGCAGTTCGCAACGAGCTTGGCTCTCTTCACTTTGTGATCCCTGGTGAAGATTTTGACGAGTCACCGGTTTTGCAAAACGCGACGCTGATAGGATCTGCCGCGTCTTTGCAGACTTGGTTAGTTCCAAATAGCCTGCGGCTTCTCCCAGCAGGCGGTGGTTTTACCGATACTAAATTCGCAACTGTGTGGGTTGATGGTGGGGATAGTGGGGATCGAAATGTTTACTTAAACTTCCTCGCGGAATTTACGTGCTCAGACGACATGAAGTTAGCCGCGAGAAAGGCGCTCGAGGCTCGAGGCTTGGAATTTTCGGGCTTGGTTCGTGATGCTCGGTTTACGTTGCGACAGTCGCAGGCTAGAGACTGGACGATCGTTGACGCCGTGCAACTGGATCACTCGGTATTCTCGTTTACGGTAAGAACTACGGAAGACTATTTCTCGGTTTTGCTTGAGCAGTTAAATCGTGCGCCCGGTGTTCCAGTCAAAATCGATTGGCAACTCGCTGGCTTGCAACTGTCGGGCAACTCGGTGCCGCCAATCGTAGCAACGTTAGGGCTCTACGGATTGCGCATGGACGCAGCTATTGAGTTTTCGCGCGATAAAGTCACGAATACGGCGGATGTGCCACTTTCGATCATTGCTGTTGGAAATGACGTGAGTTCAGTGGTGTTGCAGCCGGCGCTTGAGATAGCACCTAGAGCAAGCGCTGCAGTTCCTACCTCGGTCAAAGCTTCTGCCGTCTGGGTCCACGCAGTATTTGATCCCAATGGGAAGCTGCCTGCAAAGGAGAAGCTAAGGTTCGTAGACCAAAATTGGAAGCGGTACACCTTACTTGTCCGGAATCTTTCGGATGAGTACAAGGGGGAAAAGGTGCAGAGCGCGACAGTACGGCTGGAAATCTTGGACGATGTTCACAATCCAGTGATTCCGAAGATGGAAGTTGTTCTTGGCCGCTTTGGTTCTGCCGACGCGACGAAGGCGCTGAACGTATTGCTTCCGGCAGGCTTCCGCGTTCGCTATAGCAGTACGTACCGGACGGTCTCCGGCAGCTTGGAAGGTGCTTCGGGGGAAGCTGAGACGGCAACCATAGAGGTTCGCGTTCACGAATAGGCGAGGGACAAGTTTTGCTCGACGCGGCACCGTCGTTGCGGTGAGACTTTAGCGACCTGGTCGTGGCTTTTCTTCCAGCCCCGTCCGCCTTGGGTGAGATTTGGGCGGGCGCATCATGCAGCGAATGTGTGCCTTTCCACTTTGGGTGCGCAAAGCGACGGGCGGCCTTCGGCCCCAAACTCGTCGTTGATCACAGACTATTTGAAGCACTCGGACAGGGTCCCCAGCCGTTATTTTGAGAGCTCTAAGCTTCTTTGACATCTGGGGAGCGGTTACATTCTAACTGACGTGCCAAGTACCTGAAAAGACGACACGTTTTCTGGTGAGGAAAAGGAGCTACTGAAACAAAAAATAGCTTCAAAAGACGATCCACCTGGGGACCTTGGATTCTCGCATGATTTCAATGGCTTAGCGAAGAAGCCTTGAAATCCCCTCTGTTTTCCTGCCGCGAGCGACCGTGGATGCCACCTTTGTGCCCTGGCTTTGGGCATCAGTCAACAGGACGGGCGAGCGGCAATAATTTCCGCTCTAGTGGCGAATTCGCGAGCAGGTGACAAACCACATAGACGTCCGCTTTGCGCCCACATTTCTGTCGTTCAAGTCATGCCATTCAGTTATCGTAGCGGTCACCGAAAAGAGCAGGGAGCGTCGGGCCCGTCGTGGGCGTGAGGATGATTTCGAGAGGGAAAGGTAGGGACTGTCAGGACCGCAATGTTATCAAATGCCGATAACGGGAAATATGCGTGAAGAAATCGGTGGCTAGTTCTGCGGCAGGCATGCAGAAATGTCAGTGTCCCGAGGAGGTTGCCGATGAAGAACAAGAAAATACCCAGTGATATTGCTGCCGCCATCAGGCAGTCGGCAATCGATGGCTGGGACGATGATGCCGTTATGGTTGCCCACACTATCGAAACCGAAACAGCCGCATATCTTGAGCTTGAAGCGCTGGACTTCGGGACTGCTGCCAGCTTTCGTGAAAGCATCATTGCCGCTGTCTCTGAGATTTCCGAGGGCTGGGACGAGCGGCTGTCCATGGCCAAACTTGAAATCGAAGCTTTTCAAGAACTGCATGCCGCCAGGTTCGACGGTGTGCCCGCCAAAGAAATCTCCCGACTGAAAAATGAAGCCGAGCAGTCATTCCCCGATGACTTCACGGGGCAGCGCGATCATGTCGTGGCAGGCGCCCGGCGATTTATTTACGTCAGGGATCTTCGGGCGAGGATCGAGCCGATCAAGAATCTGCTGATCGATATGGAAGGCATCATCGGAGACGAATGCTACAACGCCAATATCCAGAACTACGGCCCAGGGGGCATCTGGGAAGGTGAAGGGCGGTCGTTCCGATATCCCGTAAAATTCGACAAGGGCGACGAGAGCTTAAAGCGCCGATACGTCCCTGCGGACATCGATCCGGAGGTGCTGATGACGGGACGCTATCAGTTCGGCAGCAACGAGCTGGGCATCTTTCGGGCGCTGGTCAAAGTTGTCGAAATGCTGGAGCGTGACTACGGTCTTCGCATCACGGACGCCAACCGCAACAAGTGAGGCGGGCCTGCGCGGGTTATTCGAGCCGAGGTCAGGCGACGGGGAAAATCGGGGGTGAGCGGGTGAAGGCTTTGGCCGAGCGGCGGGCGGTCACGTTTGAATGGCCGGATCATCGGTCGCTTGAGACGCAGTCCGGGCCCGGATCGTTCGGGTGACGATCAGGAGCTTACCAACGATGAACGCCCCGCTGCCCCCATGCGGCGCTGGTGGATCGTTTGCGCGCCGCTCACGCGCAACCGGAAATCCAGCATGGGTTTGCTGACCCCATAGATGCCCTGAGCCTGATGGTACAATCCATCGAGCATGATCCTGTTGGCGGCTTCGTTCGTGATCAGCAGGACGCCAGCGAGAAAGTTTGCTTCGGCCTCCATTCCCCCGTCGCGCGAGCGGTCACCGTTCTCAAGGAGAGCCGGTGCGCACTCGTGGCCGAGGAAGCAATGGGCGAGCTCGTGGCAAATGTTGCTGCGCTGCCGGTACGGGTGATGGCGATCGTTGTGCACGATCGCGGTGGCAAGGCCACGCGGCACGGTGACTGCCGAGAAGGCATCCTGATGCTCCCCGAGAAACGGACTTTCGGGTTCCACGTCACTCAACTGGAGCAACTCGATCTCGAAATGGGCGCACACGGCGATCGGGTCGATTGGCGCGTGTGGCGACAAGTCCATCTGTTGCCGGACCCGAAGTGCGATGCGGTTTGCTTCCGCCTTGAACCCCCGCCTGAATCCCAACTCAGCTATCCTTCAATCTGTTGTAAGTGCTGACGACGATATCTTCCATTAGCTTGGCTTTGTCCGACGTCAGTTTCGGGTCGGCGCGCAAGAGGGCCGTGATTCGTGCGATCGGCTCTGGTTCGGTTGCTTCCGCGCCCTTTATGAACATCTCTGCCTTTAGGCGGGACCAGGCGAGCAGCGCAGCCAGCCCATTCACGTCCGGCTTCGCGCCCTGGCCCATGCGGGTCAGGGTAGAGGCATTGATACCGGCTTCCGCCGCCACCTCTTTCCACGTTTTTTGTCGGCTTAGACGTGCCGCATTGAGGGCCGCAAAGAACGCCTCGTTGTCGAACCTGTCGGTCATTTGTTCTCCGTTGCGATATAGCAATAAATTGAGATCTTGCAATTTTGTTCCTTTTTGATAATATCAAACCAGTTGCGATTTCGCAATTGGCCTGTCGACCGGCAATTTTGCCAGAAAGGAATAACTATGGCCCAGCCTGAAGAACGTCCTGCCCCCGAACCGAAATCCGTTACGATTATCGTCAACGGTCGTCGCAAGTCGGTTCCCAAGAACGATGACCTGACCTTCGCGGAAGTCGTCGCGCTCGCCTTCGAAAACCCGCCCACCGGCGACGGCGTGCAGTTCACGATCCAGTACACCCGCGGGCACGGCAACAAGCCCGCCGGGTCCCTCGTCGAGGGGCAGTCCGTCAAGCCGAAGGAAGGGATGGAATTCGATGTCACGCCGACCAATCGCTCGTAGCGCGGACCTGCTCCGCCTCCAGAACGAAGGGTATGACCTCGAAATCCGGGGTGGATACCTTCTCGTTCGTAACGTGCCCTATGTCACGTCCCAGGCTGCCGTCCGCTATGACGGCATCCTGATTTCTACGCTGGAAATGTCCGATGACGTGACCACCGCGCCCGGCGATCACCGGGCGTTCTGGACCGGTGAGCACCCGTGCCACAGCGACGGCCGGAAGATCACATCCATCGAGAACCCGTCCGCCGCCCAGAGCTTCGGCAACGGGGTGCAGGCCGACTTCACCTTTTCGGCCAAAGCACAATATCGCGACTATCACCACAAGATCACGACCTATCTCGGGCGCATCACCGGTGAGGCGACGAAGGTCGACCCGCAGGCGACCGCACTGACTTTTCCCGCGATTGTTGCCGATGGTGACGGTGAGGTCTTCAAGTATGTCGACACGGCGACGAGCCGCGCCGGTATCGGGGCGGTCAACGAGAAGGTTGCTGGCCTGAAGATCGGGATCATCGGCCTTGGCGGGACCGGCAGCTATGTGCTGGACCTCGTCGTCAAGACGCCCGTCGCCGAGATTCATACCTTCGATGGCGACGTCTACTCGCAGCATAACGCCTTTCGCTCACCTGGCGCGCCGAGGCATGAAGAACTCGCGGCCAAGCCGAAGAAGGTCCACTACTTCAAGGCCATCTACGATAAAATGCGGCACGGCATCATTGCCCATGATGTCTACCTGGACGAGACGAATCTCCATCTTCTGGATGGGCTCGATTTCGTCTTCGTCTGCGTCGATCGAGGAACCGTGAAAGAAAAGATCGTCGAGCGCCTGGTCGCCAACGGCATTTCGTTCGTCGAGGTTGGCATGGGCGTCATGTTGGTCGACGGTAAGCTCTGCGGCATTGTTCGTACGACGACGAGCACGGCCGAGACGCGCACGCAGGCAGCGCCGCATATCTCCTATGCGGATGGTGATGGCGGGGCGAACGAGTATGTCAGCAACATCCAGATCGCCGAACTGAACGCGCTCAACTCGGCGATTGCCGTGGTTCAGTGGAAAAAGCTGTTCGACTTTTATCAGGACACGCGCGAGCAATATTACACCGGCTTCGGCATCGCCGCTGGCGGCATCGTTTATGAAGGTAGCAAATGACCCGGATCGACCAGATAAGACCTGAATTCGTTGAATTCATCCCGGCGCATCTTTCGCCGGGTGTCTTATACATTTCGAAGCGATATTCGACGGCCTCGCATCTGTGCTGCTGTGGCTGCGGGCTGGAGGTGGTGACGCCTCTGAACCCTGCCAAGTGGCGGCTTGTCGAAAGCGGGGTTGCCGCGTCCTTGAGCCCTTCGGTCGGGAACTGGAGTTTTCCTTGCCGTTCGCACTACTGGATCACCGGCAACCAAGTGCGATGGGCTGCAGCAATGTCGGCAGAGAAGATTGTTGCCGTGAAGGCGCGCGACCGGCGTGATGTCGAGGCGATGGTGCCGCAGCCGCGCCGGCTGTTCGTTCGGTTCATCGATGCTGTTGCGGCGAAGGTTGCCGGTTGGTTCAGAGGTTGATGGACCAGGGCCGCAGTGACCGTGCCGGACGAATTGAGCCTGGCTCTGGGCGTTGCCCGAAGCGACTACCTCGCTGGAAGCTCGCAGGGTCTCCGCTCATGCGGGTGGCGACCCTTTGCGCGAGTTTTTGAGGGCTCGGGAGCGCACCACCAAAGCAGGCCATCGCTTCGGCTGTTTCCACCGCCGCCCCTCAGCTTGTGAGGGCGACGGACGGCTCCAGACGAAGCAGGCTTTCACGAGCGGATGGTTTTCAATCAGGTGATTAGTTACCCCTGAGCCGCACGACTCAATCGCTCATGCTCCGCCATGAGGAATGTGACGTAACTGCGGATCAAGTTGCAATACAGACGGCCTTCATCTGGATCGATGGTGATGCCGCTCTTGAGGTCGACGCCATGGCGAACACCCCCGCCCGTAGGGGATGACAAGTAGCCATGCAGGGTGGTCAGCCAAGTCAAGACCTGCTCGATTGTCTGTCCCTTCATCTTAGCCCGGAGTTCGAGCGCAATCTTGTTGAAGTATTTGGCTTCGATCGTTGTCTTGCCCGCACTCAATCCCTTGAAGGCGGTTAGCACGGATTCCATTAGCCACAATATCTCCTGCACTGCCTGCCGCGGATGCCCTTCGGAAAGCAACCGTTCGGAGTCCCGGAGCGACTGCTGCACAAGTTCCTGCGCCTGTTCGTCGAGCGATTGATAGCGCTCGGGAACCTGAATAGGCTCATGGACACCGACGGCGACGATCGCGGGCAGCCGTATCTCGAAGCCGGCTTGATGCTCCGCAAGGATGCGATTGATCCGGCCGATCTCGGGCAAGGTAAAGTCGTCGCCGCGCAGCGCCTCGCAGCCGTCATAAAAGGCCTCGATAAATAGAGGTGCGTTGTCCGAAGCCTGCCATAGGAGATTGTTCAAGTCGGATTCCGCCCAGCTTTCCGCCGAACTGCGGTTCGCCGTGCTGCCGCAAGCCCCCGCGAAATAGCGTTTGAAGTGTTCGAAGATCGCCCACCTGTTACCTTGCGCGGCGACCTTTCCTATAAGGGTATCAAACTCAATGACGGCTTCGCGCGGCATCGCTCCCGGCGAGTCAAACCTCCAGCCCCCCTCCATTTTCATGGTCTATCCTTTCTTGGCATCGTCGAGATAAAGATGCTTCGCCGATGTCTTGACCTCAAGCGATGATATTTGTGAGTATTATTAAGATTGCCACGTAATTTTCATAACAAATAGCTGCTGCGATGCCTAAGAGGCATTGCGCGGGCAGGAGGATTTTTGGAAGTTCAAGCCGTTACTGTAGGTCCAACTGAATCCGACTTGGAATCTCGTATCGATGCGGTACTCCTTGAAGCCTTCCCGTGGCTGCCGCCGGGCAGTCTGAAGCACCAGACCAAATTCGCTTTCAAGTTCGGTCACAAAACCGTCGAGATAGACGGGGCGAAAGTTTCCCAGGCGCAAGCGCGCGCGGACATTCTCATAACAAAGGATGAAATCCCCGTCGCGGTTTTGGAACTCAAACGTCCAGGGCTGGAATTGCTCCCTGAAGATAGGGACCAGGGACTGTCGTATGCGCGGATGCTTCATCCACGTCCGCCTCTGGTGATCGTGAGCAACGGAGCCGAGCAGGTCATTCTCGAAACACATTCCGGCATGGAATGGCAACCGGAAACGCAATCCGAACAGGCTGTACAGAAGCTCATGGCCGCGGCCGGAGCAATCGCGGCCGCTGACCTCGATCACGCCGTAGAGGTCCTGCTTGGCCCCGGCTCCGCAGTGTGGGTTGATGCGATCCGTGCCGCTACCGAAACTGTCCTGTCCGACATGACTGGAGACTGGGATGAGTTCGATAAGCCGTTTGTCGAAGGCTTTTTGATCCCTCGCAGAGCAGCGGACGCGGTGCTGCACGAGGTCCGCCGTCCCAAGCGCATCACGATACTCGAAGGTGCGGCCCTTTCAGGCAAGAGCAGCGTTCTGCGCGAGATCGCAACCTCTCAGAAGAATGCGGACGATATGGCCGTTTTGTTTGTGGAAGCAGACAGCCATGGCGATAACGGGATCGTGGAAACCATAACCGCCATTCTGGCTGATGAGCTGGGATGGAATGTATCAACCGATGACACGCGCGCCTGGCTAGTGAGGATGTCTCACCAGGGTGGACATGCGCTTGTTCTGGCGATCGACGGGATTGGAACGCCGCGTAACGCGGTTCGCAAGGATATCGAAGAACTCTCTGGAAACCGGTTCGGAGATCAGCTCCGCATGATCCTTGGCCTGGATGATACGGTTACACAGCGCCTGACCAAGAATGAGACAGGCCGCAAGGCCACGAATATCGGGCGACGTGCATCCAAGGTCACACTAGGTCTCCTCAACGAGCGTGAATTCGGGGCGGCTGTTGATCTTCTACTGGACCGGCGGATCGGGCTGATGAATGGCGCCAAGTCCGCCGCTGAATATAGAGTGCCTTGGGTGCTGCGGTCCCTCGTGTCTGAAATCGTCGATGATCCGAAATATGCCGATGAATCATTGATGGCGGGCCTTCCGCCGCTCATGGGGCCGGACTTGCTGCGCAAGGCGAGAACGCGATTTGAAGGGCATCATGATATTCGGCATAGCTATCAGGCTCTTGCCGAAGCCGTTTTGAAGGATGACGAGGAAGGCGGACGGCAGATCGCAACCGCCTTGCAATCCTTGGAGGCGTTCGTCGTTCGCCGCCGCACTTTGCTGAAATTCATGTCTCCGAGCGAACTTGATGAGCTGATTGACAAGGGTTTTGCGAAACACAGCATAAACGATGATAATGACTCGATCATTGTCGCCAGGATTCCCGAGTTGCTGGCCTCTGAGATCGCACTTCACCTTGCCGGCGAACTCAAGGAGCGCATGCATGATCCAGAAGCGGCGGCGGAATGGCTCATTACACGATGTGCCCGCATAGCGCTTGGTGATGTGATCGGCGCGCAGGCGCTCTTCGATTGTGCCGCACTGGGTGGGAGCATATCCCTGAATTTTATCGAGCATATGCTCAACACAAAGCCGCGCGCGGATAAACTCAAGCCGGGAATGAAGTTTGCCATGAGCCACCCGGATGCGGGTCGGATCAACCTCACCATCCAAGGAAATGGCAAAATCGTCGTCGAAGGCCGCGGCCAACGAGCGGTCGTCGACTTTGACGAGTTCGATGAAGGCGATATCTACGGCGATATGGAGAGCTGGATGATCCTCTCTCATCTCGCCGGACATCCGTTCATCCTTCAGGAACCTGGAGGTAGCATTCTTGGTCGCGCTGATCCCGCTTTGCTTATGGAGATCGGAACAGCACCAATGGCGCTACGACGTCCAGTTCAAGACATCGATATGAACATGGTCCCCATGCACCACATGGAAGATCACGGCGCGATCGTATGCCATGCTGCAGGCATTGTGGAGCCGATCACGTTTTCACTTCTGAAGTTTCTCGGCGCGGAACAAGAAGGCGCCGAAGAGTGGATTGACGATGTGATTAACCGGCAATCGCTGCCGTTGCTCGTGCGCATTGATATTGCTCTCCTGGCCATCGCGGACAGAGGCGCCACCGTGGCGGCGCGTTGGGCGGATGCTGTTAGGAAGAGCAGGGTTCTTCCTGCGATCGACAATTTTTCCCGTATGCATTACTAGGTTGCGCGGTAGAGTGAACGTCCGCTACCTTCCCACCGACGTTAGAAGCCGCCAGTCCGCAAGCGGCCCAAATAATGTCATTCCTTACGACTCAATCTATGCTGTTGAACAGGATCCCCAGCCGCTTTTTCGCAGAGCTCGAAGCATCCCTGGGATTTGGAGGACGTCACACGGTTTTGACGTGAAATCGCGCCAAGTAGCTGCAAAGACGTCGCTTTTTGTGGTGGAGAATGTTAGCGATTGAACGGAAGAAATAGGTCCAAAAATAGCTTGCCTGGGGACCTTGGATTCTCACATGATTTCAATGGCTTAGCTAAATCGCCTTTGAATTCCCTATATTTTCCCGCCGCGAGCGACCGTGGATACCACCTTTGTGCCCTGGCTTTGGGCATCAGTCAACAGGCGGGTCTAGCGGCAATGATTTCCGCCTTTGGGGCCGACATTGCCATCGTCTTATCGCCTGCGCGCGCCACCTTGCCATTGATGAGGCCTCACAAATCCAGCACGCAATTCTTCTATTTACTTTTAATCTCCTTGTAAAAGTAATAGGAGGTGATAAAAGAAAGATCTACAATGGAGAACGCCATGTTCCAGAAGATTGACATCGATTGGGATATTCATCGAATTATCGAAGGCGAGCGGAGGGGGTTTGATGAGCCGCCCTACATTGCCCTTCGCCGCTTGCTAAAACTTCCAGAAATACAGGAGCAACCGAGTACGATTTCGAGGCCTGATGAAGGTTTGGCGTGGCATGAAGATGGCGTGAGTGTCCCTCACGGCTCTCTTGCTCGGATGTCTTATCAGCGAGGGCGGCAGGTCTATGAGGGTAGATTTTCGAACGGCCGGCTAATCGTTAACGGGAAGAGTTTTGATTCTTTGTCTGCCGCTGCCAATGCCCTTGCGGAAACAAAGGAGGGTAAGAAGACACAGCTTAATGGTTGGAACTATTGGGAGGCGAAGTTCCCCGGGGAGCAAGTTTGGCGCTCGCTCAAGCAGATGAGAGATGAGGTTCGAGACCCCCAGCCTGTGGCACGGATCTAAATCGTTGAACGGTCCATCTGCCCACCGTGGCACTTGTGACGGGCATCTCCCGCTATTCGCAAAACAAAAGCCCCTTTCAAAGCGATATTGGCACTTGAAGTCGAATTGACATCCGTACTCATGCATGAATCTTTCTGATTTAAACTAAGAATCGCATTGCATGGAAGGGGAATGTCGTGCGACTGGCCAAGCTGAGCATTAGGAATTTCCGCAACTTCGAGTCGATCGACATCGCGCTTGCGGGCAATGTCGTAGTGCTCGGGGAGAACCGCGTCGGCAAGAGCAATCTGCTTTTCGCCATCCGTCTCGTACTGGACCCGACGCTCTCCGACGCGGCACGCCAGCTCAAGCTCTCAGACTTCTGGGATGGCTGCGATCTCACCCAGGAGCCGCAGATCGAGGTGCACCTTGACTTCGCAGAATTCGACAATGACGATGCCCATTCCGCCTTACTCACCGATTTCCGGATCGCCGCGGATCCGACGATCGCCCGATTGAGCTATATTTTTCGCAAGAAGCCCGAGATAGTCGGTCCCCCGCAGTCTGGCGCCGATTGCGAGTTCGTCGTCTATGGTGGCGGCAGCGAGGCGCGCGCGATTCCTAGCCGCCTGCGCCGCCGCATCGCGCTCGATATGCTCGATGCCCTGCGCGACGCCGAAGGCCAGCTCGGGTCGTGGCGCAGCTCTCCACTGCGGCCCCTACTTGAAGACGCAATTTCAGGTGTGGACCGCACGTCGCTCGAAGCCGTAGCCGCCGACCTCGATCGCGCCACCAAGACGCTTGAAGCTTTTCCGACGGTCAAAGCGCTTGAGGATGAGCTGCGCTCCCGCCTCGTCGGCCTCGCCGGCAAGGCGCAGGACATCGACGCACGCCTGCGTTTTGCGCCGGCCGATCCACTTCGGCTGTTCCGCTCGATCGCCATGTTCGTCGACAACGGCAAGCGCGGCATCGCCGAGGCAAGCCTTGGCTCCGCCAATGTGGCGTTGATCGCGCTGAAGCTTGCTGAGTTCGCTTGGCGCCGCGCCAAAAATGAGCGCAACTATTCATTGCTGTGCATCGAGGAGCCCGAAGCTCATCTCCATCCCCAGCTCCAACGAGGGGTGTTCGAGAAGCTATTCAACGCCGGTGATCCCAATCAGGCACTGATCGTCACCAGCCATTCGCCCACCCTTGCCGCGGTCGCGCCGCTCCGCTCGATCGTCCATTTGAAAGCGCACGGCGGAAAGACAGGCGCCTACTCGCTCGCCAACCTACCGGTAACGTCCGACGAGCTTGAAGATATTGAACGCTACCTGACGGCGACGCGCTCGGAACTGCTATTCTCGCGTGGCGTGATTTTTGTCGAGGGCGATGCTGAGGAAACGCTGATGCCAGCGTTTGCCGATGCTATTGGCTATAAGCTCGATCGGCTTGGCATCAGCGTGTCTAATGTCGCAGGCGTCAATTTCACGCCATATGTCAAGCTCGCCGGCAGCCTCGGCCTTCCCTTCTCGGTCATCACCGACTGGGATCCGCTCGACGGCACCAAGCCGCCGCTTGGTAAGGCACGCGCCCTCGACATCTGGGATGCCTATGCATCGGTATCGGGCAAAGAAGTCCTTTCGGCCGAGAAGCGCGCGGCCTGGGACGCGACCGACTTCGCAGCGTTCAGTAAAGCATTCGAGCAGTGCGGCGTCTTCCTGAACGACCAGACCTTCGAGGTCTCGGTGGCTAACACCCCCGGCTTGCTCGGCACCTTGCTCGATATCCTTTCAGAGCAGGGATTCGGCTCGGTCCGCACCAAGCGTATTGCGGCCTGGCGTGCCGGAGCGCCGGTCGATCCGGCGCAGCTTCTCGCGATGATCACAGACATAGGAAAAGGGCGTCTGAGCGCCAAGATCGCCCGCAAACTGCCCTTTGGCCAACACCCGCCAGGCTATATCGCTTCTGCCATCAAGTTCGTGGCCGACCGTGTCTAAACCTCTCACACTTGCGCTCGCCGAGCTTGCCGGAAATGCCGAACAGAGCGCCGCCGCAAACGAGCGCGGGCATTGTGTCGTCCTTGCCGGACCCGGTAGCGGCAAGACGAAGACGTTAACCACGGCAATGGCGCGCTGCCTCGTCGAGGATGTCGTGGATCCCCGCGGGGTCGCGTGCATCACCTACAACAACGAGTGCGCTATCGAGCTCGAGACGCGCTTGGCTGCTCTTGCCGTCGCGAGCGGCGACCGAACCTTCATAGGTACCGTTCACAGTTTCGCACTCACCCAAGTGATCATGCCCTATGCGCATTGCATTCCTGGATTGCTTCAAGACGATTTTCGCGTTGCCAGTCGCGTTGAATGTCGGGCAGCAGTCGAGACCGCCTATGCCGCCGTCTTTAACGATCAGTTCGACCCGCACGCTCGCTGGACCTTCGCGGAGGAGAAACGGCGTCGCGATGTCGATCGCTCACTGCCAGGCTGGCGCGGCCGCAATCCGGAGCTTGCCGATTTCATCGACGCCTATGAGACGGAGCTACGTCGCCACGGTCTGATCGACTTCGACGATATGCCGTTGATAGCATTTCGCATGATCAAGCAGCATGGCTGGATCCGGACAGCACTGCGTGCCCGGTTCCCAGTTCTGTTCGTCGATGAGTATCAAGACCTCGGCCATGCTCTACACGAACTGGTGCTGCTCTTGTGCTTCGCTGGAGGCATGCGTCTGTTCGCGGTCGGAGATGCCGATCAGTCGATTTACGGCTTCAACGGCGCCAATCCTGAGCTGCTCCAAAGCCTTGTCGCAAGGCCCGACGTCCGCGAGATCCAGCTACGTTTCAATTATCGCTCGGGGGCCAAGATCATTCGCGCTTCGCTCGGCGCGCTCGGTGAAGAGCGAGACTATCGCGGTCTTGACGGTGCGCCCGAAGGCGACCTGTTCTTCTGGAAGGTGAAAGGCGATCTTGATGCGCAAGCGGCGGCCATCAGCAATCAGATTCTTCCAACTCTTCTCAACCGCCACCCAGCCGAGGAGGTCGCAATCCTGTATCGGGCCGCCTGGCTTGGCGACAAGATTGCCGCCGCGCTCGATGCGAAGGATATTCCTTATATTCGCACCGACGGCAATGCGCTAATCAAGCGCAGTTCGCGGCTCGCGCGCTTCGTCGAAGGATGCGCGAGATGGGTCACTGGCGGCTGGCGCGAGGCTGATCCGCCTTATGCGCGCCTACTATCGCAGGCAAAGGCGCTGGTGTTTGGCGGACGCTGCGGCGAGGCTGAAGAACAAGCGCTATCCGGCCAGCTTATCGTGTTTCTGAAGTCCGGGATCGGCAGCGATGAGACCACCCATTTCTGGCTCCAGCGCCTCGGCCGGGAGCTAATCGCGCCGTGGCGTGCGATCGCGCGCAACCCGCAGGAGGAATGGGAGGTCTGTTCTGAGATGGTCACCGGTACCGACCCGGCACAGGGCAAGGATATCGCCCTCAACATCTTTGCCGGCCGGATCGAAGGGACCGGGCGGGTCAGCCTCAGCACGCTGCATAGCGCGAAGGGCCGCGAGTTCGACGCAGTCATTCTCTATGGCATGAATGCGGGGGCCATTCCTAGCCAACGCGATAAGAGATCGCCAGGTGCATTGCGCGAGGCGCGACGGCTATTTTATGTCGGCGTGACACGGCCCAGAAAGGAGCTGGCAATCGTCTATCAGGATGGCAACCATTCACCGTGGGTAGCAGAGCTTTTCAAGCGGAGCCAGCAAGACTGATAGCGGGTATGCTTCACCCGCACGGGAAATGAGAAAGCTTCGACCAGCATGAGGGGCGTCGCGCCATTGTCGTAAGCGCATTATCGTCTGGCGCTCACCGGTGACCAGCGAGCAGAACGCAATAGCGGCAGCGCATCTCTGACACATTGGTGGGCGACACGACGGTCGATCGACTGCCTAATCGCAAATGTTACGCGGACGTGATGTTAAGGAAATAATTTCCGCCGCCTTACACTGCGTAAAGCGGACATTTTGCGGCGCATCGATTGCACCCCTTGCTAACCTTTCCATCGACGCAGGTACGTGTGGAAGCACGCCGCTCAGTTATTGCTAGATCTTCATCGATCGCTCCGAGCATCTCTATATCTATCACGTGGGCGGCTATAGCCGCAGTCCTGACGGCCTCGATTGTCGAGGAAATTGTCGGGATATTTCCCGTGTGTTCTTCTCGCGTAACGGCAGCCAATATGTGAGCGGCGCCTTTCAAGCCCATGAGTGTAGCTCCAATGGCAGACGAAACATGATCTTGCCCTACGGCAACGTCTGTGGGGATTGGTCCCAAGGGCATAATTGGGACACCACTTGATGAAAGTGCGTCCGCGATTAACGCAATGGAACTGGGCCGCGCATGACCAGGGGACTCTATGATGACCCCAACCCCTTCACGCTTTATCTGTTGGGCTAGTTCGAGCTGTAGTCTGATTTCGGACATCTGTGCAGCATCGGCGCTGTCGAAGATATTGGCAGACCGGAACGAAGCTCCAAGGCTGATCGTGGTTTTATACTTCAGGCAGATAGCAATGATGTCAGGCAATATGCGCAGATAAACGTTTTCCCGGCGTCGCGAGACCGCAAGGTCTTTGATGACAATGCCTCCGCCTCTCGACGTAAATGGCACTAATCGAGATTGTGCCTCCGAGATGATTTCCTGTGTGGGGGTAGGATGAATGGTGATGATACCAACTCCACCTTCGGCCTGTTCCCTGACGCGATCCAGTAGTTCGTGTTCGTCAATACCTCCGTGACGAGGTTCGACCGTGTAGATCGGTAACGTCGCAGCGAAGTACCCAAAATCAAGAATTGCTTTCCAAATGGGCGTTTGGTTTTGGACGATGCTCAAATCGGAAACGACCTGGCAGGGCGCGGCCGCCTCACGCAAAGCATCGAGTTTGCGAAGCTGGTCGGAAACATTGCGGCGGTGGCTGGCGCCGATCAATGCGTTGACGCGAGTTGGCTTTCCAGGACCAACGTTCAAAGTGCCTCCATCTGGGCGAAAGATGGTGGTCACCAGCTTCTCCAGTGAGGCATTTTTGCTAACGCCAAGTCTATGATTTCGGCAGCTTGCATTGGAGTTCCACTATCGGTGGCGCTGAGATACGCGCTGTCATCTGGAAGCAGTTTCCTGATATGTGCCATCTTGGCCAAATCAGCAGATGAACCTGCGATGTTTTCGGCGACTAGCAGAACGTTGCAACCGAGATCCGCCGCAAGTTCGACCTCTGCTCGTGTTCCCATTCCGCCGTCGAAGGCTAAAACGGTGTTAGCAGATCGAAGCATCTCAGCCCGCCACTCCTTAAGGCGTGGCAAGAGTTGCGGATCGTTCGAAAGAGCGGGAACTCGGGCATAAGGGTTCGCAAAGTATCTAATCCGCTCACGGAAATCGATCCTATCCTTGGCTGCCTGGTCTACAAATGCCTGTATAAAGTTCCGGCTTGCGCCTGTGGACTGTCCATCAAACAAGACAACTGAAACATCGGTTCGCTTGGCTAACTCTCTGCCGACGTCTTCAGCCAGCTTGCTGTTTGCGGTGTGACCTCCGGTAACATACATCGTCGGGCCCCGCGACCTGAGTCCAATGCTATCCAAAACGGCCGCGTACTCGTCGAAGTTGTCTACGATGGCGCAGTCAATTCCAATTCGCCGTAAATCCATGATCCACTGTTGTTGCCTTTGAATAGCATCCGGAGCTTTGCTCGGATCAGCCCTCCTTTGAAGCATGTAGCGCTGTTTCGGCACCTTATGCGCGAGCCTTCGCGCCTCGACCAAAATATTAGCTATATTGGGGTCACCGTAGCCGTAGCCGGCAAACAGAAAGGTCTTTCGCTGAAGATCGTTTCTCAAACGCTCCGCCATGAGTGGATGTCTTACGAAATAGTCCTCAAAATCTTCGCGCGTTATTACAAGTTCATCCGCAGAGGAGCGATTTATGCATCCATGCGCTTTAATAATTTCGCGTCGTCCCGGCTCATGGTGGTGCGCTATGTCTGTGTCTCGGGAATGGACAACAGGAGCGCTAACCGGATATGCCGATTCCAAGAGGTCGTCATAGTTCGTTGTCCAGACCAAATCGATGGCGCTCCGAGCGAGCGCCTGATGGTAGTGATTTGGCCTTGCCTTTGATTGTTTAATGGCAGTTTGAATTCTTGCGAACAACGAAGCGCGAGATCCAGCAGACATGTTAACGATATATTGAGCGATCCCTGGAAGGTCGTCGTCCTCTTTGATCAGCAGTCCCATTGGCTCCGCCAAGGGTCGCAATAGATCCATCCAGTTCGGAAGCTTTGAGGGAGTGGAGATGCCCGCGCCGACGAACGCGGCGGCGTTTCCGGTAAATGCCGCCTTACTCACTTCTTCAACAAGCGTTTCCTTTGAAATCGTCGGATTCATCAAATGCCTTCCCGGTCAGTAATATTCCCGAATATATCCATACGCCTTTTCGAAGAGCTCCGGGTCCTGATGCAGCTTGTAGCGAAAAAGAGTCTGACGGAGCGCCTTCTTGACCTCGCGCTCGCCGGCATGAGTGGCCTGCCAGCCATCAAACCTGACTGCGCGGACTATCTCGTCGATGTCATCGACGACCCGCTTGACCATCACCGGCGTCTCGCCGTTCTGGGCTTCTTCAAAGAGCGCAGTCAATGCCGCCTTGCCGCGGTTGATGTCCTCTTCTTCTGGCGTCTCCCGCTCGATTTTCACAACATCCTTCGCCAGTGCTAGAAGTTCTTTTAAGAAATCAATGGAGAGCAGCAAGCCCTGTTGATGCCGGTTCTTCAAATCTTCCAGACGTTCGCCGAGCGCCTTGAACTTGGGATTTCCTGCATGCTTCCGTAAGCGGCCGGCCAACTTTACGGAAATTTCTTTGGCCTTCTTTTCCGGGTCAGGGTTTCCAAGGACGGTCTCAAGCAGTTCGGCGTCCAGAACCAGCGTATCGAGATCGTCTCGTACAGCATCAACATGGACGTTTTCGTGGATCAGCTCGATGGTCTTCGCACCAAGCCGGTGCCAGAGGAGGCGACCTGTGCCGCTCGACGGCTTCAACGATTCATAGACTTGTGCCAACCAGCGATAATCTGTTTCGTACTGTGTTAGCACCGGATCGGGTGATAGAGCCTCCCAGATCCGTGCCAGCACGGTGAAATCGGCCGCGAAGGCGTCGCGAAGCTCATTGTCCGGGATGCACTCCTGCGCGGCAATCAGACCCTCGTAACCCGTGAGGCTAAGGTCCACGCCTGCGAAGTAGGCGAGGCATTTCTGGAGCGCAGTCGGCAAAGCATTGATGAGCTCCGCGATGTTCGATACCGCCCTCTTCATTCCCTCTTCATCGAACTTAAGCGCCTGAGCGACGTCGTCGAAGATGCCGAGATAGTCGACAATCAGGCCGTGGGTCTTTTGTTCGCCATACGGGCGGTTCGTCCGGCAGATCGCCTGCAGCAGCGTATGGTCGCGCAGCGGCTTGTCCAAATACATGGTCTGCAGAATCGGCGCGTCGAAGCCTGTCAGCAATTTCGACGTTACGATGATGATCTTCAGCGGGTCCTTCGGATCGCGGAACCTGTCGAGCAGCTTTTCCTCGGCATCGCGGTCGCGCTTGTAGGCGGCATACTCGGGTTCGCCGCTGTTAACAGACATCACGATATCCGACACTTCCGGGGGCAGGTGTCGGTCGAGTTCCTGCTTATAGAGCAGGCAGCTCTCGCGGTCGAAGGTCACTACCTGCGCGCCGAAGCCGTTCGGGGCGACCTTCTCCTGGAAGTGTTTGGCGATGTCACTACATATGGCGCGGATTCGCTCGGGCGATTTTACCAGGATCGACATCTTGGCGGCAGCCTTACCCAGCCGATCCCTGTCCTCGTCGGTTAGGCCCTGCGTTAGCTCGGCATAGGCTTCCTCGATTGCCTTCTGGTCGATGTGCAGATCCACCAGCCGCGGTTCGAAATGCAGTTCCTTCGTCGTGCCGTCGCGGATCGAGTCATTCAGGCCATAACGGCTTAGGTAGCCGCCTTCATCCGTGTCGGCGCCGAAGGCATAGAAAGTGTTCTTATCGGCGCGGTTGATCGGCGTACCGGTCAGACCGAACAGGAATGCGTTCGGCAGTGCCTCGCGCATCTTGCGGCCCAGATCACCTTCCTGCGTGCGGTGCGCTTCGTCCACCAGAACAATGATGTTGTCGCGGTCGTTCAGCACGCCGTCGGCCTCGGCGAATTTGTGGATAGTGGTAATCACCACCTTCCGTGCGTCCTTGCCCAGCAGATCGGCCAATTCCTTGCGGCTTTCCGTGCGCACCATGTTGGGCATGTCGGCGGCATAGAAGGTGCCGGAAATCTGGCTGTCTAGGTCTATGCGGTCGACCACGATCAGCACCGTTGGGTTTCTCAGCACCGGGTGCAGCCGCAGCTTGCGCGCGGCGAACAGCATCAGCAGCGACTTGCCCGACCCCTGGAAATGCCAGATCAGCCCCTTGCGCGGCTGGCCCGCCACGACACGCGCAACGATCTTGTTGACTCCGTCCACCTGCTGATAGCGGGCGATGATCTTGATGCGGTGCTTGCCCTTCTGCGTGGCAAAGGCGGTGAAGCTATCGAGCATGTCCAGCACCATCGCCGGGCGCAGCATCGACGCAGCGGCCTTTTCCACCGCACCCATCGTCTGCGGACCGTCGCCATCGCGCCATGGGCCCCACATGTCGACCGGCATCCGGACCGAGCCATAGCGGAACTCCTTGCCCTCGGTCGCCACGGAAAAGACGTTGGGCACGAACAACTCCGGCACGTTCTTTTCGTAGTCGTCATGCACCTGAAGCGCGGCGTCGAGCCAGCTTTGGCTGGACCGCACCGGCGTCTTGGCCTCGATCAATACCAGCGGCAAGCCGTTGACCAACATCACCAGATCGGCGCGCTTTTCGGTCTTGCCGGCGCGGATGGTGAATTGTTGGGTGACAACGAAGCTGTTCTGTTCGATATCCTCGAAATCGATCAGGCGGATGGTGACGTGTTCACCATTCGCGCCAAATGGCATCGAGCGTTCGCCGAGCAGCCAGGCGGCAAATTCTTCGTTCGCCTTCACCAGCCCATCGGACCTCGCGCTCATGACGATGGCGCGCAGGCGGTAGAGCACATCGTCGGCCCGGCCGGGGTTGGCGGCGATGTCGGGGTTCAGGCGGACCAGGGCATCACGCAGATCGGATTCGACCAGCACTTCATGTGGCTGCCGCGGGAGGTCGGCGGGGGCGACGTAATGCCA
Source organism: Rhizobium phaseoli (assembly GCF_001664385.1). NCBI lineage: Bacteria > Pseudomonadati > Pseudomonadota > Alphaproteobacteria > Hyphomicrobiales > Rhizobiaceae > Rhizobium > Rhizobium phaseoli. The sequence continues at coordinate 858,486 of NZ_CP013532.1, forward strand.
CCCGAGGCCTGCAATCCGATTGCCGGCCCTAGCAAGGCCAGGGCTGAAATCCCGTGGTCGGTGGCTCGACGGGCCCGCGAGGATATCGCGTAAATGGGCTTCGACTGTGTTGTTTTCATTAAAGCTAGCGATCCGGCGAGCGCGTTCGTCCGGATAAGAGGAGCTTTCTGCTCCGGGGTCGATCCCGATTAGCTGGATTGGATCGAGAAGCGCCTGCAATTCTGACTGAGTTCCTTCAGAGTTCAGCAAGCGGTCCGCGCCATCCGCTGGGATCGCAACTGTCAAGATAATGCTACCTTGCTTCACCGACACTGTAAGTATGTCCTTTGGACATGCATCGATGACCGCAGCGATCGCGACCAGCACGCGTTCCTTGTCCCTCTCGAAATCTTCCTTGGTCGTGTCCAGCTTTAGAGTGACGAGTTGCTTGGGCCCAAATTCGCTGGGAACACCCTTGTATCTGGCGACCCAAGGGAGTGCTTTGTAGTCCTTAAGCGTCTTTTGATCCCAGTTTTCGTCATGAGATCGAGTATGGCACAGGCTGCAAAGAACCAGCAGGTTCTCAAACGAATGATCCTTGGTGGCGGACCAAGGAACAATGTGAGCCTTCTCTAATGACACGTGTTCGCCGCAGACACAGCAACGATGTCCGCATTCGACCATAAGTTTTCGCTGGATGTCCATAGGAACAGACGGGCGCGTCGTCATTGCAATTGCCTTCCCCGACCGACTATCGAGCGATGTTGAAAGCCAAAGAAATAGGGCTCCGCGGGCGCGACGTGATACCAGCCGAGGCCTGCGACTCTGCCGTCCGTGCGGGCGAGGCCGATGGAGGGTTGCGCCGGACAGGCCGAGGCCGCGCCCGCGAGAAGGTCGCTCAGATGGGCTTCGACGGCGTTGGCTTCGGTGAATGTCACTCAGCACCTCCGGAAATCGCTTTGAACAGTTCGCGCTTCATGTCTCGCAACGTCGCAAATCGGGCATTGATCGCGGCGGCTTGCATATCGAGCGCACGAAGAAACTGCACAGCTTCTCGCTGCGCGCGCATCGGGGGAACCACTAGCGTATGAGCGCGGATGTCTTGCCCGTTGACTTTCCAGATTCCGTTCGACGATTTCGCGCGAGAAATCAGTCGACCATGGGCGGCGGGGTGGTTCCATTGCGCAACGACGAAATCAGTCAGCAGCCGCGATGGATCGAACCGCATCCGGATCAGCAAGTCCGGGTAAACCAGTTCGGGGTAGGTTTGCCGACTGATCCCGACCCGACCGCAGATATCGCGGTTTCCGTTTCCGCGAACGGCAAAAATGTCGTCAGATTGCACGATAAACGGACGCGCCTCGGCCGCCGTCATTTCTACGAACTTGATGCAGCCTTCCGGGTCAAAAATGCCATCCCGGATCGCACTGATGCTGACAGTCTTGAACCCTGTTTCGCTATCGCTGGGCGCGGGCGAGCGGCCATTAGTCGGACCATCTATCAGCAGATTTTCGACCAAGACCCGGTCCGAGGCTGATCTGTAGCTGCCCAACAGATCCCCAATGTACGAAATCCTCAGATCGCCAAGCTTCTGGAGAGAACACAACAGAGTTTCCTCAGCGCTTCGCTGAGCTGCGAAAAGCTCCACCAGTCTTGCCTGCTCCTGCAAGGGCGGCAAGTAAAACCGATAGTTAGCCAACGGTCTCCAGTTAAAGAACTTATTGACCGATCCAGACCAGTTTTGCTCAGCGTACTCAAAGAAATCTGCACCACTAAGCAGATAAGGCAACAGGTCCTGCATGAGTAGCGAGGCCGGTTTGACGCGCAGCACGAATAGCTTCTCTCCCGTTACCCCGTCAAAATCTGGCGAGGCAACTTTCTTAATGTTTCGAGAATGGAAAAGTACATCGCCCGCTCGGAATCTTCGTTTAAATGTTGGAGGAAAAAAGTCGTCGTCTGTCATCCCCCAACGAGAAATCGTTAGCTTTCCCTCATCAACGTGTTCGCCAGCGATGTACCGCGACGGTTCGTCGTTATCTCTGTCAAAGTATTCGTTGATGTTTTCAACAACATCTCCCAGAGCAACCTCGGTCCACTCTGACTTGGAAATCGGCTGCTCAAGCATCGGTATACTCCGCAGGCGTCAGGCCATCGAGCATGTCCACCAGCGCGTCCATGCCCGACCAGAAACCGCGCCCTTCCTCATCAAACGCCGCCCAGGTCGCCGCCAGCGTGGCGCCCCCGCCCGCCACCGCCGCCTTGGGCCGCTTCACATAGCGGGCAATCGACAGGTTGCCGTCGGCCGCCAGCACATCGGCTACGCTCGCCACCGTGGCAAAGCCCGGCTCATCGCCAAAGGCCTGATAGGCCGACAGGATTCGTGCCTGATGATCCGGCCGCAAGAAGCTTTGTGCCCGTTCGCGCACAATTTCGGCCACCGCGTCGATGAACAGGATTCGCCCCTTGCGGGCCTCGGGCTTCTGCGACCGGCAGATCACCACGCAAGCCTCCATCGGCGAGTTGTAGAACAGCCCCGGTCCCAGCCCCAGCACGCATTCGACCCGGTCGGATTCCACCAGCCTGCGCCGCATCTCGGCCTCTTCGTTGCGGAACAGCACGCCATGCGGAAACAGTATCGCGCAGCGCCCGGTCTCTTGGTCCATCGACGACAGGATGTGCTGGAAAAAGGCGTAATCCGCCCGCCCCTGGGGCGGGGTGCCAAGGAAGTTGCGGCCCCAGGCATCCTGCTCCCACGCGCCACGGTTCCATTTCTTGATGGAATAGGGCGGGTTGGCGAGGACCACGTCGAAGCTGCGCAGCCGGTCGTCTTGCACGAAGGCGGGCGCGGCGAGCGTGTTGCCGCTGGCGATGTGGAAATCGTCCACCCCATGGATGACCAGGTTCATCCGCGCGATGGCGGCTGTGATGGTGATCAACTCCTGCCCGTAAAGGCCGGTAGTGCGGATGTCACCACCGCGCCGCTTCACCTCGGCCAGGCACGAGATCAGCATGCCGCCGGTGCCGCAGGTCGGGTCATAGATGCTCTCGCCCGGCTGGGGCTCCAGCATCTGCGCCATCAGGTGGACGAGGGTACGGTTGGTGTAGAACTCCTGCGCGGTATGGCCGCTGTCATCGGCGAATTTCTTGATCAGGTATTCGTAGCCGTTGCCAAGCTCATCCTCGGGGACTGCCGCAAGGGTCAGGTCGTGCTTCGAGAAGTGCTCGACAAGGTTCTTCAGCGTGCTGTCGGGTATCTGGGCCTTGTCGGTCCAGTTGGCGTTGCCGAAGACGCCTTGCAGGCGCTCGGGGTTCGCGGCCTCGATCGCAAGGAAGGCCGACAGCAGCGCCCGGCCCACGTCGCGCGGCGTCGCACGCACATCGTTCCAATGCGCGCCTTTGGGGATCACAAAGCGGTCGTTTGCGGTGGCGGTGGCATAGCCCTCGTCCCCCGTTTCATCGAGCGCATCCTGATAGTCGCCGTCCCAGACATCGGACAGGCGTTTGAAGAACAGCAGCGGGAAGATGTACTGCTTGTAGTCGCTGGCATCGATGAGACCGCGCAGCAGGGTGGCTGCACCCCAGAGGTAGCTTTCGAGGTCGCGTTGGGTCAGTCCGCTCATTGCAGCCACCCTCCTTCAGTCAGAACCTTGCGCAGGTGGTCTTCGGCGGCGCGCGTATCGGCCAGCGCCGTTTTGAATGCCTCGATGGCCTCGGGGAGCGGCGGAATGTCCTGACCGATGGGCGGCAGGACATAGCGCGAGATGTTCAGCGTCCAACCTTCCTTCTTGATCTCGTCCAGCGTGGCGACCTTGGCGCGATCCTGGACATCCTCGAAGGCACGGTACCAAGCGACAATTTGATCGCTGTGATCCTGGTCGAGGAAGTTTTGCGCCCGGCCTTTGCGGAATAGGCTCGAGGCATCGATGATCATGACCTTGTTTTTTCGCTCGACTGGCTTCTTGCGGCGCAGGATCACTACGGATCCGGCAAGCTGCGTGCCGTAGAATAGATTCGGGGCGAGACCAATAACGGCCTCAACCATATCGTTCTCAAGGAGAGTCTGCCGGATTGAGCCCTCCGCTGATTTGCGAAATAGGGCCCCCTGGGGAAGGACGACCGCCATACGGCTGTTTCCTGTAGGCGCCATCGAAGCAAGCATATGCTGGACAAATGCATAGTCGCCGTAGTTCTCGGGCGGAATCCCGTACGTCGCACGACCCCACGGATCGGCCTCCCAAAGATCGCGGCCCCATTCCTTGAGTGAGAACGGAGGGTTTGCAATGACGCAGTCAAACGTGGCGAGGCCGCCCGTGCTGGAATCGGTAAAGGCCGGATTTCGCAGAGTGTCCTCTCGCGCCACCTGAAAATCCTCAATTCCGTGGAGGACGAGGTTCATCCGCGCGATCGCGGAGGTAGTGAGGTTCTTTTCTTGTCCGTAGACCTTCCCGTAAAATCTGCGGGCATCGCCGCCTTTTCGGATCACGTGCTCTATGGCGCCCAGCAGCATACCACCCGTTCCACAGGCGGGATCGTAAATGCTCTCACCTTCCTTAGGATCGAGGATCTCGACCATCATCCGCACAACGCTTCTCGGCGTATAGAACTCTCCGGCCTTGTTACGGCGCGTGACGTCAGCGAATTTTCCTACGAGGTATTCATAAGCATCGCCGAGAACGTCAGTGCTGACCGCCTGGTTGCCGAGCTGAATCTCTGAAAACCCTTCGATCAGGTCCTTTAGTAGCTCGTCACTGAACTTTTCTTTGTTGCCCCAGTCGGCGGAGCCAAAAACACGAAAAAGAGTATCTGGATTGACTCGCTCGATCTCTTGCATAGCCCTCTGCAGACCCGCGCCAACGTTTGACGCCAGGCTCCGTACATCATTCCAGTGACTGCCCTCCGGAAGCGCGAAACGGTGAGCTTCCGGGAACTGAACAGGATCAACGTCGCCGTAGATTTCTTTGGCTTCCGACGTTTCCTCGTCCCAGACGTCAGAAATTCGCTTAAAAAACAACAACGGAAGGATGTAGCCCTTCCAATCGGTTCGGTCGACAGCGGATCCGCGCAGCGTGTTTGCCGCTTCCCAAAGGGCAGTTTTCAGTTCCTGTACACTCACGTTCTCAATGCTCATTCGGTCATTATCAGCTCAGTCTGCCCTTCTAGTTTAATCGCAGCAGCATTGCCCAGAGCATTCGTTGCTAATGTCCAGCAGCCCAGAGCTCTGGTTGCCGAGGGGGAGGCCAGAATCTCGTGACACTTCATTTACCAGGTCTCGATTTCTGACTTGTGTAACTTTGTTTGTAAATACAAAAGGTTGTGGCGCGGCGCGGAACGCTGAGTCACAACAAGGTCACTAGGATGCTGGATATCAAGTTTATATGCCCAAACCCCAGTTGCGAGGGCTTTGAGATCCCAGCAGAGATTGATGATGTTCAGTACGATATGGCCGAGCAAGAGGACCACGACTCGGTGGTTACAATGCAAAGCCGAGTTATCTGTGGCTGTTGCGGCGCCCCGTATACGGTTGAAGTGATTGCGCAGGGCGGCGAAAAGAAAGTAATTGTCCTCGAAAACGAAGACATCCGTGTGAAATTCAACGACAACAGTGGCGACTACACGGATGAAATGATCGATTTACTCTATGCGCCACCCGATGAGTGACGTCGGCGTAAGCCTTTGAGCGGAAATGATTTCCGCAGCTTCAGCCCTTGAACACCTGCTCGCGATGATACCGGAGGAACTGCGAATGCGGGCGATCGTCCGCACGTGTCGGCACGAGCAGGCGACGCTCCGGATTTATGAGCCGGGTGATAGTGTCCGGTACGCTGCCACTTGCGATCAGCAGGCTGTAATCGTCATCCACCGAAATCAGGCCGCGATCAAACATCCAGTGCACGGTACCGGATAGCGCCAGGCCATTGCGGATGCTGTCCGGTCCTCGGTCTGCCACCGGACGAATATGAGCCGCTTGAACTTCCGAACGTCCACCGCCGTTGATTAACTTGAGGCCGGTAACTGCGCAGGTGTCGTGGTAGGCCGCCTTGATGGCAGCAGAGAAAGCGCGGTCCCGAAAGGGCCGTTGAAGCACCTGGGTGACGATACGGCGATCGATGCTGTCGGCCTCGTAGGGCATCTGCGGGTTTTCGCCAACCCCGACGCTCGCTTCTTCGGCCGGATCCGGCGTCGGCCGTTCTCGGTCTCGTTTCCCGAGGACATGCGCGAAGCCCGCGGCGAGGATAAGGCCATACTCGGCGTCGGGGATGTTCCGGACGGCGCGGCCGAACGCCCCCTTGTTCGTCGAGCCATCCTCCTTGCGCAGGCCGCTCTCATAATAATGATCCGCTTCTTTGAATGGGACGGCGTGATCGAAAGGCAGGAAATCCTCGACCAGCGCGTAGAAGTGGTCCGGTTTCGATGGATCTTCGATGATGTCGGCAATGCGCGCCGTTGCGAAATACGCCTGTCTGCCGCCGGTCTTCATCAAGTCGCCGCTAGCACGCCTCGGTTCATAATAGACGATCCAGTCGCCCCGAGCGGCCTCGACCTGACGTAAATAGGTCCGCGGAAAATGGTACCGCTGTTCTGGTAGATCGTCGTAGGTCGGGTCGACCTTGGTGGTGAGTATGGCCTTCGCCATTGGATGAACGTGCTCTCACTCTGCAAATCAGGCTGCGGTACCTTGTTACCAGGAGGTAGACTGACTTGAAAAGGACAGGATGCTTCCGCCGTTTCGGCCCCTATTTGAGGGAAATTTACGCACGTATTAATTGTAATTGTTACTTGCGTTTGCTGAAGTTAAAATTTTTTTATTGATGACACTTTGGGCAGAAATATAAAGTAATGTAAGTTATGTTTTGCCTGCTGGCTGCATATATACTTGGATACAATTTATTGCAAAACTTAAAATTGCTTTCTGTTTTCTGGATGATCTGAAATAATAGAGGGGTAGAAGCAGATATACTTTTACGATCATTCCTCTTACATGGAGACACCCATGGACAACACTACCGACGCATTCACTCTCACATCCACCGCCGCCACGTTCTACGAAACCTACCCTCTCGCCGAGGAGACCAAGAGCCAGCTCGAAGAGACGGCCAGGTTCCTCATCAGCGTTTCGCGCCGTTCGACCGAAGAGACCTTCAAACTCGGCGAGCATCTTGAACGCGCAGCCGGGCTGCTCCCGGAAGGAACCTTGGAAAAGTGGGCGGTCGAGCGCTGCGGTTATACCGCGCGCCACGTTCGAACCCAGCGCGCAGTGTTTCGCAATCTGGCTCGCTACAAGGACATCCTGGTGGAGCTGGCCGTCGGCCCAACGGTTCTTGGAAAGCTGAGTGCTGCGGAGCCCGAGCAGATCGAGCAGGCTATTGGCTTCGCCGCCCAGAACGGCAAGCTCAGGGTCCAGGACATCGCAGCGATTTTGGCCGGTTCGAAAAGCGAGGCAGAGGCACGGCCGCAGGTCGATCCCTACGATGTCGGCGGCCTTGACGGTCTCAAAGCGATCATTGCGATCAAGGTCCGGGATGGCATCAAATCCTTCGTCGGACACATCGAGGAGATCCGCGCCCATGTCTGTGAGGCGTTGCCGAAGAAGAACATCGTCAAGAAGGCCCTCGCTGAAAAGACACATCTGACAGCGCGCCTCGCTCATAAGGAGCTGGAAAGTCTGGCGCAGTTCGTTGAGCCCTTTCCGAACGCGGCGTACGTGATCTCGACTGCCGCCCTTCCAGGCAAGACTGGTTGGGCCGCAGTCAGCAAGCTGCTCTACAAGATGGGCAGCGAAACGACATGGCCGGACAAAGGCGAGCTTCGGGCCTGGTTGGAAGCGGAAGTCGTGCCGATCCTGGAATGGGCCACCTCCAAATCAAGTGCCCCGGCCTGGCCAGGTGTCGAAACCAGCGAAGCTCCGAGCGCGAGCGTTGCTGTCGCGGTTGATGCGGACGAGCCGGTTCCTGCGGATGCCAGCGGCAGCCCCGATTTGGTAGTTGCCGATACCCGCTTGATGAAAGAGAGCCTGACGTCAATCGCTGCGGCTTTTGGAGCGACAGCCACGATCGAGACGCCTAAGTCCAAGCGCACATCGGACGCCGACATTCCTTCCGTCGCTGAAGCACTTGCCAAGCCTGGAAAGCGCCTGACGCGTCCGGAGATTATCGACCGGATCAAGTCCGAGTCGAGGATCGGTACGAAATCCGCAACGCCACCGAACGCCGCCGCTTGATGCGCTCGGCGCAAGATCGGAACCCCTGCCTTCCCACCAAACGCGAAAGGGCCGTATGTCGGCCCTTTTCTTTTTGCCTCGGCACGGCGACGCGAACGCGTTTCCCGCCGAATTTGATCTCCCGACGGCGTCATCGGTCATGGGCTTTGTGAGCCCACTGTTAACTTTGTGCCGGCTTTGTTCTAAATTTGTGTTCCGGGTCCTTGAGCCCGGCTCCCGGTCCTGCCAGGTTAGGGCTGTTCGGAAGACCCGGACACACAACGGCCCAAGCCGATGCTGGTAACATCGACAAGGGCCTGACCCTCAGCCTTCACGAAAAGGAATCGGGCTATGACCACGTTTACATCGACACTCCCCACCGGGGAAGTTCTCCGTTCGACCGCCGCCGCCTCCATGTTCTCCCAACGCCCGTTCGGTCCAGGCGCCCGGGTTGGCCATGGTGCCAACAGCATCAGCGAACCGGCCGCGTTGCGCCGCCACCCGCACATCGTGCGCTTCGCCGAGGTCGAGGCCGATCTCGATCTGCTGATCGATCGCGCCATTACAGCGATTGCCGACGGCGAACCGATCGACGACGAGATCCTCGGGCACTACGTTCACATCGCTTCGCTGGTCCGCGCAGTATCCTTCCGGGAAGGCAAGCTGCTGGAACAGGCGACTGAGCGTCTGGCGAAGGCCAACCCAAACATTACGGTGCTGACCCAGTCCCTGAAATTGCCGCTGGTCAAGGCAGCGCTCGAAGCCGTCTCCGGCAACGATTGGTCTTGCCTCGACGGCATCAAACTCGACTGCGAGGCGCCGGCCAAGGGCAGCTACACGCCGGACCTGATCGTCGTGAACCGCGCCCGGCACACGGCCTACATTCTCGACGTGAAGCGTTCGCTTGCCTCGTACGGCGACACCAGCCGCCTCGAAGAATTGAAGATGAAGATGATGGCCTCGGCGATGGTGTTGCCGGACTGGCTCTACAAGCACCACAAGCGCCTGATGGTCGACACGGTCGAGGTCGCCATCGTCGATGGCGCCAGCCGCCCGAGCGACCACGCCAACGGCATCTGGGCTTTGTCCGAGATCGACGACTTGCTGGAAATCGACGGTGTCGCTGCCTGCATGGCCGAATTGCGGTCGCGCTTCGGTCGCCGTGTGCAGCAGCTTCTTGAAGCGGAAGCGCGCAAGGCGCTTGGTGTTCTCCACGCGCTCATGGCGGATCCGACGCCTGCTTCGGCTATCTCGGGCAAGCCGCTGATTGCGTTGAACGGTCCGGCGCTCAGTTATGCGGAAGAGCAGGCGATGGCCGGGCCGGACGAAGATGATGGTCATTGCGATCTCGGCTGCTTCGACGAGGATCAGGATGATGAACCGGAAGCGGTCCGCATCCGGGTCGGCTTCGCCCGCCGTCTGCGCCAGCACTGATCGACTGATAGCCCAACGGCGCTGAACGAGCCGCGCCGTGAGCGCGCGGCCTGCTTCCCCAGTCCTATCCATTCCGACAACGCCGGATGCCCAAGTGCTTCGGTGAGGAGACAGTCATGTCCATCGATACCCACAGCCCGCCTGTGACCAGTTTCCGTTGCGAAGCAGTCACGGCCGATACCATCGCTCCGCTTTGCATTCACAGCAGGCTGGCGAATATCCCCGGCTCTCAAGCCTCTGGCGTCGGTCACGCCGATGGCAGCCGCGACCATCCCGCCGTTCTGATCGGCCTCGCGCTCGCCTGCGTCCGGCAAGGTCCATTGGTGCCCGCGCCTCTGACGGCCAAGTTGAGTGTGCTTGCCGATCATGACGACGCTGCCTGCCGCCTCGTGCTCGACTGGCTTAGAAACCGCAATCGGCATCTCGGTCTGCTCTCAGACGAGTTGACCCGGTCGGCTCCGGCTGCGATGTCGACGAAGACACAGGCGGTTTATCGCTCTGTCGGCGAGCGCGTGCAGGCAGCCTCGGCGAAACCGGGTCACCTTGATGGACGACGGCGCATCCGGACACGGCCGCGCGATCCGGTGGCGATCCTTGAAACGGCAATTATTGCCGCGGAGAGCGGAGGGCGCGTCGATGGATAAACTCGCTCGTCTGCTCGTCCATCGTCTGCGGCATCTCGCTCGCCGCGAGGCACGCCGGGTCGCCCTGCGAAACGGTCTGCTCGAAGCCAGGATCGTTGATGTCGATGGTCATGTGCTTTGCCGCTACACACCAGCCTTCGACACGGCTGGGCTGACCGGCGATCTGGTTCGTGATGGTCTCTGGTTCCGGCGGCATTTTGGCACGAGGCTCGTCGCGCCGAACAAGAAGACCAACCTCACACCCGGCAAAGGTGGCGATCTCGCCCTGGCGACGGAGGCTGATGGCGAGACGCTTCCGTCGCCGCTGGTGGTCTCCCCCCTGAAGCGCCGTAGCGAGACCGCGCAGGACGCGTCCCTGGGTAACGACATTGATCGGCGTGCCTACTCGGTTCGGCTTGTCGATCTGGCAGCCGCCTCCCCACTGGTCAGTCATGTCGTGGCAGCGCTGGTGTTGGCGCGCGCGGTGCGCAGTAGCGGACGGTCGCTTCGGGAAATCGTTCACACCCTGACCCGTGTGACGCCGGTCGTCACGCTCCATGCGCCGCTTGACGGCTTCGAGCGGGAAGTGCTGCGGCTCCTCGAAAAGTCCCGGCTGGTGCCGGGCGGTCCGTTTGCAATGATCGAGTCAGATCTGATGTTCAATGACGATCACTTCGATGTCCTTGAAGGTGAGCCGCGCAGTTGTCTTATGACATTCTCTGGCGCAGGCGTGCATCGCGTCACCGGCAACGCCTTGCGTCGACGCATGATCAGCGCGTTGTCCCGCGACTTCCCGATCCTTGCCATTGCCGAGAAGCGATCGGACATTCCCACGCTTCTGCGCATCTCCGCCGACCTGTCGCTCGCAACGGGTAAACTCGATCGGAGGTTCGTCGCTGATCTGGTCGAGACACTTTATCCGGACAGGGCAATCGAAAAGCTAGGCCTGCCGTCGGATTCGCATGCGCGTTGGCTGTCGCTCGAGGATCTGGTCCTTGCGTTCCGGCCGGGACGGCATGTTCGCGACGTGCTGCATGTCCTTGCCACGCTGATCGAACGCAATCGCGGCGACTCCGAGAAAGAGGACGGTGATGGCAAGGGGGCTGGATCGGAGCCCTCCACGAAATCCAACGAGAAGGCGTCAGGATCGGACGAGAAACCGAAGGCTTCCGACAGCGACAGCAATAATCGCTGGAAAAAGGATAAACCATCAGGCGCGGACGTCATCCAGCCTGAGCCATTGCTGACGACAGGAGAGATCGGTGGGAGGTCAGCGATGACGGTCGAGACGCTCTCCGGATACGGCAGGGCCAAGGACTGGGCGCTCGATCTCAAGGCTGACCTCGATGATTACCGCGCCAGCATCCTCACCTGGTCGGAGATGAGCACCAAGCTGTTGCTGTCTGGCCCGCCCGGGACCGGCAAGACCACCTTTGCTCGGGCGCTCTGCAACAGTCTGCAGGTCCCGCTGGTCGTCACCTCGGTCTCGACCTGGCTGCAGGGCGGTCACCTGAATGACGTGATCGACAAGATGAACAAGACATTTGTCGAGGCCCGCGCCATGGCGCCGGCGGTCCTGTTCATCGACGAGATCGACGGCATCGGCAAGCGGCAGCCGGCCGAGCGGGAGTATTGAGACTACTGGAATGCCATCGTCAACAAGGCGCTGGAACTGCTCGACGGCGCCGTGAAATCCGAAGGATTGATCATCGTCGGCGCCACCAACCGCCCAGACGATATCGACGAGGCGATCAAGCGATCCGGACGGCTGGAGACCCATATCGAAATCCCGAAGCCCGATGTGCCGACGCTCGCGGAAATCCTGGCCCATCATCTCGGCGACGATGTGATGTCGCTGATCCGGGAACCGGTACCGGACGCCCAAGCAGAAGCCGATGATGGATTCTCGCTGAGAAAGATCGTCGCTGATCACCTGAAGGAAGAAGCAGAAGACGAACGGAAGGGAGCAAGCCGATGAAAGCGCCACAGAACACCGACACGACGGAAACGCCGGCAGCCGCGCAGCAGGACAATCCTGCCGACCCGATCCTGAGGCGTCTCGCCACGCGCGCCATGGGGCTGACAGGCGCCGATATCGAACGCATCGTCCGGGAGGCGCGATTGAAGGCGCGCCGCGGCAAGCGCTCGATCAACTACAAGGATATCGAAGGGGGCATTCGCGGTAACCGTCCGCCGGTGCCCTACGATCTGCGCTGGCGCTTCGCGTTCCACGAGGCCGGGCATGCGGTTGCCCATCATGCCCTCGATCTCGGCCCGGTCCGCGGCCTCAATATCGACACTGGGGAGGGTGCCTACAATCTGATCGGCTTCCATACATTCGGAACCAACACCCGCACCTGGTTCGAAAACGTGCTCACCGTGCTGATGGCCGGGCGCGCCGCCGAGAATCTGGTGCTCAAGCGCGTATCCAGCAGCTCGGGTGGTGGCGACGACAGCGATCTGGCGCGGGCTACACGGATTGCCTTCGACATGGAGCGAACGCTTGGCTTCGGGACCGAGCATCCGCTGCTTTATCGTCCCCATCGCGATCCGGGCACGATTCTCGACCGTGACGCCGAACTGGCCGCTCGCGTTCATGCCAGGCTGGAGGCGGCACTCGACCGCGCGGCGGCGATCCTCAGGAGGCGCAGGCCGACCTTCCATGCCCTCGCCAAGGCGCTGTTCGATGCCCAGGCAATGGATGAGAACGCGGTGCTGCAAATTCTGAGAGACGGTGATCCGCCGCCCTGAAGCTGATAGTCATGCGGCCGATGAAGAGAAGTGGAGTGCAGGATGAGCGTCGCGGTTGTCGCCCATTGCGATTGGAGCATGGAGCAGAAAAAGCGCTGGATGGCTGTGGCCATCAAGCGTGGCGGACAATGGCATTTTCAGTCTCCGGAACTCGTCGGCGACACGTCGCGCCTTCTCGACCGGCTGCAGCATCGCGCCGTCAATCCTGGCGCGCTTCTGATCGGCTTCGACTTCCCAATCGGCCTGCCGGAAGCCTATGCGCGCGCAGCCGGCGTCGGTTCTTTCCGGGAGGCACTGATATCGTTCGGCTCCGGTTTCTGGTCGGACTGGTACAATGTCGCTGATCATCGCGACCATATCTCGCTGCAGCGCCCATTCTATCCCGCCCGCCCTGGTGGCACGGCGCGCCATCTGTTGGATGCCCTTGGGATATCTGACGCGTCGTCGCTCCTGCGTATCTGCGAACGGGCGACCGCCGATCGCCAGGCGGCCTGCATGTTGTTCTGGACGCTTGGCGGCAATCAGGTCGGCAAAGGCGCGATCTCGGGATGGCGGGAAATCATCGTGCCGAGACTGAATGAGATCGGGCTATGGCCGTTCGATGGAAACTTGGCCGAACTCGCGGGCAGCAAGCCGATCATCATCACTGAGACCTATCCTGGCGACGTGTACCGTCAAATCGGCATGCCCCGAAATGGCTGGAGCAAGCGGCGCAGGCAGACCGGCTACGGATGGGACAGAGTATATTGCCTTGGCTTGCAGCGCGGCCGAACCTCGATACCGGTTTGCTTCAGCCGTTTATCGACGATGGCTTCGGCTCTGACAAAGCAGGCGAGGATCGTTTCGATGCCGTCATCGGACTGCTGGGCATGCTCGATGTCGTTGACGGCCAGCGGGGTGAAGGCATTCCGGCAATCGATGCCGTCCATAAATGGGAGGGCTGGATCCTGGGGCACCATCGTGATGATGTGACGTGATTTGAGATGAGATGAGATGTGGCACATTGTCGGCAACTCACATCAAGCCTCCAGCAACCTGAAACAAGTTGCGCTCATTTGATTCCGAACACCGGATTATTGATTCGGAACTCGAATACGACGATTCACCAACGCCGTTCGCGGCCGAACAGGTCGTCTTGACGTGAGATAACGTGCCTGCAACTCGAAACAAATTGCGGTCATTTGATTCATGGTTCTGCGCCGCCGATTCAAAGGTCGATATTTCTGATTCAGCCAAACAAGGCTTGCGCCGGTGGACCGATCCCCTGACCATTGAAGACGTTAGGCAGCGGGGAGGAGCAGCATGAATCTGAAGGCAGCAAGGCAACGACAGAAGGCATTTCGCGACGCCAACAGAAGGGCGAAGCGGCCTGACAGAGATGACGTGGCCCGGGTGGCGCTGTTCTGGCTAATCCGGCGGGCGATCGAAAAGGATCAGCAGATGGAGTTGGAGAAATTCCAAGGCAAGATCGTCTCGATGCTGGCTGACCAAGGGTTCGATGAGCGCGAATCCGACGCAGTATTCGATGACTTGGTCGCCAAGTACCGTACGGGTGGCTTGCCGTTTCGCAGGAAAATCCACCTGATCTATCCCGACGGCCTCGACGAGGAGGCTTGAGCGCGCCCACGTCCATTTGGTCTTTTGGCATCGGTTCTGCTTGCCCGACGAGGCCGATCCAACGCCTAACGGCGTTCGATGGAATTACGACTTCTCCCCCCATTACTTCGTAAAACGCCGTTTGATTCTGAATCGGATTTCCGGAGATGCCGACGGCTCCAATCCTTCCTTAATTCGCTTCGCGTAGCTCGGCCGGCCCCTCCCGCGGAGGGTCCGAGTAACGAACAGCATGAAGTGAAATGACCAAGCTAACTGCAATCAAAGCCTTCCAGCGTAAGATCGACGCCTATTGCGAGCTGCGCCTCTCGACCACCTTTTCCCGCGACGAAGCCGAAGCCCTCAAGGCCTACATGCGGCGGCTTATCGAGCGACGGTGCGGGCCGCCCCGGACGGCAGGCCGTACCGAATGGGATGTCGTTGCCCGCACCACCGGTATCGATCCTCGTTCGCTTGCACCGCATCACCGTTTGATCGACCCCGGGTTTGACGCCATCGTTCGTTGGAACAGGGACGGCGGACAAACCGCTGGATCAGCGCAAGAGGGCCTCCCGAAGCTCGGAGACGCACCGAGGTCAAGGAAAGCCAGCACCGAGAAACCGAAGCCGATAATCAAGTCGGCGCCTCCGAAAATTGCGCGTCCCCAAGTTGCCCCCGTGGTGCACAAGCCTGGCCTGAAGGTCGAGTTTCCGGAACCCTTGTTTCTCGAGTGGGATGACCCCGCGGGATTCGCCGAAGCACTTCAGCTTCACATGCGTCGCCACGGTGAGACCTACTGGGTTCTCTATCGATCGGTGGTGCGACCTGACGAGCCCATGGACAAGAATACGCTGCTCAGTTGGATCGAAGGTCGGCGCGTGCCGCGGAGCACTGATAGCTTCGACGTGCTTGGTCGTATCGAGCGCCGTTACCGCCTCCCGGAAGGCTATTTCAAAGCGAAGCTGCCGCACCAGTCACGATCGGCGTCCGGGTTTAATCTCTCGGGTATCGATCCTGCGGAGCGACGTAGGATCGCATGGCATCTACCCGATGACTTCAACTCGCTTCCATTCGCCAAGCGCGAGGAGATCCTCGATTGGGTCCGCCGTGTGATCATCAGCGGATCGACGGACTATCGCAAGTTTCAGGCTGCCGCGGCCAAGCAGCGCTACGCCATCCGCTTTCCCGGCGTATCGTATGGTGGGCGCGCGCCGCGTGATGGAAAGATCGCGGTACCGGCGAACTATGAGGAGACTTGGATTGAGGATCCCGACCTGTTGTCCGGCGTCATCGATGCGCCGCCGACACTTGCCATGGAGATGGCCGATCTGGTTCGCTTCAAGACATCTGCACTGACCTCGATTGGATTTCAGCGAAATGGTGTCTGGGGCGAGGAAACTGCTTCCCAGAAGATCGAGCATCTCGGCCTGATGTTCGGCGCACTTGCGGCGTCAAAGGCGGGAGAGATCAAGGGATATGGGGTGCCGCTGCGTCAACTGACCTTCGGGCTGCTAGTCTTTCCTGGCGTCTGGGACTGGTATTTGCAATGGCGCGAAAGCCGCCGGGGCTTCTATACGGCGTGGGAAGTCGACATGCTGCGGATCGCCCTGGCAATCACCAAGGAAAGCACCGGATGGCTTCGGCAACATCCTGAACTCTTGGCGCGTGCCCAGCCTATTGCCGGTCTCGTCTCGCAGAACGAGATCGATTATGCCCGGGAGGACTGGCATGGCGCCTGCGAGGATTTTCACAAACACGCATCCCACCGTGTCAAAGAGATCCAGCGCATCGCCCGGGTGCATCGTGATCCCTTCGAGCCGATCATGCCCGTGCTTGAAGCCGACAGCCCGGTCGGTGAATACCGGAAGATTACCGAAGAGATCATCCGCCTGATGCCTGACGAGGAGCGCTATCCGCGTCCGGCTGCCGAGGCGGTTCGCTCGTTCCTCATGCTGAGGCTAGGGCTGCATCTCGGGCTTCGCCAGAAAAATCTGCGGCAGTTGATGCTATGCCCACGGGGACAGATGCCGCGTCCGGAACGGGTGCTCGAAAAGCTCAAGCGCGGAGAAATCCGCTGGAGTGACCGAGACGGTGGCTGGGAGGTGTTGATCCCGGCAGTGGCTTTCAAGAACGCCCATTCGTCGTTCTTCGGAGACAAACCATTTAGGCTGGTGCTGCCCGATCTGCTCGACCTCTACCGCCACATCGATGACTACGTCGAGCGGCATCGTTCGGTCCTTCTTAAAAGTGCTGCCGATCCCGGGACGTTTTTCGTGAAGACGGTCAAGATAACGAGTACCGACGCAGCCTACGACATCACCAGCTTCTATGAGGCATGGCGGCTCACCATCCAGCGCTATGGCATCTACAATCCATACACCGGCCGTGGGGCGATTAAAGGTTTGTTGCCCCATGGGCCTCACAACGTTCGTGATGTGCTGGCGACCCACATCCTGAAGCAGACCGGCTCATACGAACAGGCGAGCTATGCGATCCAGGATACGGCGGACATGGTGGCAAAGCACTACGGCCGGTTCCTTCCGCAGGACAAGGCGGCATTGGCGGCACGAATTCTCAATCAGGTCTGGGAAGCGGCCTAGTCACGCAGCATGCCCGGGCGGAAATCATTTCCGCCCCGGGCTTCACTTCTTGCCTTCTCGCGCCCATGGCGGCGGCTGCTTGTTCTCGATCCACGGAAGAAGTCGCAGCGGCTTCGGTTCGATGGTCGACGTAATGATGGGATAGTGCTTGAGCGCGCTGCGCATCAATGGAAGGCCGGCCGGATTTGTGTATCGCGTGTTCGTTTCACTGCCTTCGCTCAATCGCCCCGAGATGTCATCGATCACTTCAGACGAGACGCCGGCCTGCTTCAGGGTGTCTGCCATGCCGTGGCGAAGGGCATGAATGGATCGCTCCCACATTTTTTCGCCAAGTGCGCCCCGCATGACAGGGGTGAAAGTGTCGTAAAAACGATCTCCCGGATCGTTCTCTGTCTTATCCGAGAACAGGTCTGGGAAGAGAGCTTCGTATCCTAGTCCTTTGATCGCCTGATAATAGTCGAGGAAGCCCAATCGGACCAATTCGTCGGGCATGGGTAGCAGTCGTTTTGATTGCGCGGTCTTCAATCGCCTGATGCCATTCGTGCGAAGGAGGATGACATATCCGTCCTCGTCTTTTGCAATGTCGTCGACCGCGAGCCCCGCGAACTCTTTGCGTCGGGGGCCCAGGTAAGTGAACAGGATCGGCAGATAGTAAAGCGAATCGTGGAAGACGTGCTTGCCCGGTTTCCTCCGTTTTCCGCGTAGATGATCCTGCGACCCCGTATAGATCGGACTTGCGAAAATCGGAGCGATGTCTTCGGGCTTCGGTTTGTATTGTTGGTGACGGATGTCGCCTGCTTTGGGCTTTCGTGGGCGCAGGCCTTCAAAGGTCCAGTTTTCGATTTCGAACCCATGGCCTTTCAGATGCTTCAGGAAGTGCTGTAGGTTTCCGAAGTGCTTTCGGATCGTTCCGGCAGCAAGGCCAACCTTCGCATCGGCACCCGAGGCCTCGGCTGCTTTGCACAGCTCATGGCCTTTGGCGCGCAGTTCCGGTGCCGACATGATCCTCATCCGGCTGCTTCGGCCCCAGTCTGTCGGGATGTCGTTGAAGTGCTGACGCAGCAGGCCGATGTGGTACTGCTCGACCTGCCCGGAATGCTCCACGCCATGTTCTACAAGAACCGATTTGAACATCCGCACCAGCGCCATGGCGTCTCGCCCCGTTTCTGCGGTCCATTCTTCGCCCATGTTCGCGATGAGTTTCTCGCACTCTTGCTCGAAATCCGCGACAGCAACCATTCTCTGGCTGGGCCTTTGAATGCCGAGTGCCCCCTTCTCGTTTGGCGGTGCCGTACGTGGCGAAAGCTCGAGGTAAGCGATTTCCGGTGCTTCCGGGATGTCAGTCTTAGTCGGCGCCGGCTTGCTCTCTTTGGCCAGCCTCAGCGAGGAAGCGGCAGCAGGTTCAAGCTCGACGGTCTTCTCCTCGACCACAGATTTGCTCGCTCTGCCGCCACCTGTGAATTCGCTTAAGCTGCGGTCGACGAGGTCGTGGCGTTCGTCGATATCCAGTAGGGCCGCCGCGCGTGCTTCGAACATTTTCGACATGGCGCGTTCGCGATTGAGCGCCGTGTCCTCAATCTCGAAGTGGTAGATAAGTCGTCTGATGCCGTCTTCAAATCCAGGGCTGCGAGCCGTGCTCAGCTCGCCACGATAGTTCGCCCGGATGGCATCGACATGCGAGGCGGGCACTCCGTTCTTCAGGAGGTAGGTGAGACCAGAGCAATCGCCTTCGAGGATGAGCTCCGACCGGGTCCCGAACTTTGCCAGGAGTTGGCAAGCCCATCCAACCTCGAGATCGAGCTCCATCTCGACGACATCGCCACCGCGACCGTTGCGTTTGGCCATCGTGCTGACGTCATCGAGCCTCTCGATTTCTTCATCCCGTACGTGCTCGAACAGAATCTGGAGCTGCTTCTTGGTGGTCATCACGTCCTTCGAATTCATCTTCAGTTCGGCCAGCCGCGTATTGAGCTTCCGGCCGATCATCTGAGCCTTTTTATGGTCGGAACAATGAAGGCTGAGTGAAAGGCGAGTGCCGGGGCGGCAGTGGATGAAGACGGCCGGTACGCGCGCCCGCCAATAGAAGATGTTTCCGCGGCGGATCAGATTCTCGACCTCGTGGCGTACGGCCATGACGAATGCCCTGTCTTCCCCAGGGCTCGTCCGTCGCGTTATTTCGCGTGGGCATCACCTGTGGGCTACAGTTCTGGGCATCCGGTCGCCAATGATGCCAAAACGATATCCGGCACGACTGGAAAATCAAGGAATTAAGGGCTTTTTAGGAGAATTGGCTGGGGAACCTGGATTCGAACCAAGATCGACGGAGTCAGAGTCCGCTGTTCTACCATTGAACTATTCCCCAGCAAGGGCGAACCGGCGGGCGGTTCAGCTGGTGTGCGGCGCTTATAAACAAAAGCCCGACGATTGCAAATACCCGTTTTGAAAAAAATCGGCCTTCTCGGCCAGGGCTGAAATTATTCCGCAAATCCCTCTCCCAAAAAAGAATTTGGTGATTTTGGCGGGCGCTGATATTCTTGCGGCAACGCAAAAATCGAATGAGCGCCTGCTGCATACCTCAGGGAGTTGCGCGGCGCGGTGGAAAAACAACGTGGAAGACCCCGAAGGCGGCGTAAAGCCGCAATTTGACGGGGCGTCGGCGGCAGGGCGCAAGGACGGCAAGAAGTCCAGGCGTCGCAAGGGCAAGCGCGGCGGGCAAACCCGCAGCGCCGCTCATCCCGCTTCGCATGAGCTCTCCGGCAATGCCGGGCAGCCAGCGCGCCCAATCGAAGATACCGCCGGACATCCGGCCCGCAAGCGAAAGCGGCGCCGTCGCGGTGGCCATGGCGTTTCGCAGGAGGGCGCGCTTCGACCCCAGCCGATGGAACAGACGGGCGTCGCAGCCAATGCTGTGCGGTCTGATGGCGATTCGCCGTCGAGCCGGCGCAACCGCCGCAAGCACCGCGGCAAGCGCGGTCTGCAGGGCCGGCCGCTGACATCGGCAAAGCCTTCCCATATCCAGCTGCAGGAAAACCGGATTGAAGAGACGGCGCGTGCTGCCGTTCCGCGCGACGTTCAGAACGGTGCCGGCCGCAAGGGCCGCCCGGAGGGCAACGCGCACCAGGGCGATCGCCAGGCGCCCGAGCATGCCTGGCCCGAAGAGCTCTATGCCGCTCTCGATCTCGGCACCAACAATTGCCGCCTGCTCATTGCCCAGCCGACCCGTCCGGGCCAGTTCCGCGTCGTAGACGCTTTTTCCCGCATCGTCCGGCTCGGCGAAGGCCTGGCGGCAAGCGGCCGTCTATCCGACGAGGCGATGGAAAGGGCGATCGAGGCGCTGAGGGTCTGCGCTTCCAAGCTCCGCAACCGGGAGATCCGCCGCATGCGGCTGATCGCCACCGAAGCCTGCCGCCAGGCGGTCAATGGCGAGGAATTTTTGGGTCGCGTCGTTGCCGAAACCGGCCTCGAGCTTGAAATCATAGATCGGGAAACCGAGGCGCGGCTTGCCGTCTCCGGCTGCTCTTCGCTCGTCGGCCGCGAGACACGTTCCGTCGTGCTCTTCGATATCGGCGGCGGTTCGTCGGAAATCGCCGTCATCCGCATCGGGGACAATCGCTTCAGCCGGCTTGCCAATCACATCACCCACTGGACGTCCCTGCCGGTCGGCGTCGTGACGCTGTCGGAGCGTCACGGGGGGCGCGATGTCACGCCGGAGCTATTCGAAGGCATGGTGCGCGAGGTCGAAGGCATGCTTGGGCGTTTCGATTGCCCCGAGATCGAAATTGCCCAGACCGGCGATTTCCACCTGATCGGCACGTCGGGCACGGTGACGACGCTGGCCGGCGTCCATCTCGACCTGCCGCGCTACGACCGGCGCAAGGTCGATGGCATCTGGCTGTCCGACGACGAGGTCTCCGCCATGCAGGCAAAACTGCTCTCCTGGGATTTCAACAGCCGCGCCGCCAATCCCTGTATCGGGCCGGACCGGGCCGATCTGGTGCTCGCCGGCTGCGCCATTCTCGAGGCGATCCGCCGCCGTTGGCCGAGCCCGCGCATGCGTGTTGCCGATCGCGGCTTGAGGGAAGGCCTGCTCACCGACATGATGGCCGATGACGGCGTGTGGCGGCGCAATCGCAACCGCCGCGGCCAGCGCGCGAAATAGGGGAAGGGCATGACCAAGGCACCGATCGCCGGAAATCGCACCGGCCGCAAGCTCGGCCAGCGCGTCAAGAACAAGAAGATGAAGGCGTCCTCCCGCCAGTGGCTGCAGCGCCACATCAACGATCCCTATGTGCAGCGCGCCCAGCTCGAAGGCTATCGCGCCCGCGCCGCCTTCAAGCTGCTCGAGATCGACGAGAAATACCACATCCTGCGCGGCGCAAGGCGGATTATCGATCTGGGTGCGGCTCCCGGCAGCTGGTCGCAGATCGCAGCCAAGGTTACCGGTTCGACCGACGAGGATATCCGTGTGGCCGCGATCGATTTTCTGGAGATGGCCCAACTTCCCGGCGTCAAGATCCTGCAGCTTGATTTCCTTGATCCGAGTGCGCCGGAAAAGCTGATGGAGGCCGTCGGCGGCACGCCCGATCTCGTCATCTCCGATATGGCAGCACCAACCACCGGCCATCACCGCACCGACCACCTGCGCACCATGCATCTGTGCGAAGTCGCGGCCCACTTCGCCATCGAGGTGCTGGGGGAGGGCGGACATTTCCTCACCAAGACCTTCCAGGGCGGCACCGAGCGTGATCTGCTCGCCATGCTGAAGCAGAATTTCCGCCAGGTCGTTCACGTCAAGCCGAACTCGTCGCGCGCCGAATCGGTCGAGATGTTTTTGCTGGCCAAGGGCTTCAAGGGCCGCAAGGCGGAAGGCCACGCAGAGGAAGCTTGATCTCGGGCCGATCCCGGCCGATGATGACGGTCCCATGCTTCTTTACGTCACGCTCGGAACCAACGACCTCGATCGCGCAGGGCATTTTTATGATGCCGTTCTGCCTTTGCTCGGCTATCGCCGCCAGCATTATTCGCAGGAGGAGATCGGCTATTCCGCCGACAGCGATACGCGCTGCCGCTTCTGGGTGGTGACGCCCTTCAATCGCCGCCGGGCGACGGCGGGCAATGGCGCCATGGTCGCGTTCACGGCCGAAACGCGGGCGGCCGTCGATGCCTTCCATGCGGCGGCGATTGCGGAAGGCGCCGCCGATGAAGGCGGGCCGGGCCTGCGCTCCTACCATGCCCATTTTTATGCCGCCTATGTCCGCGATCTCGACGGCAACAAGCTCTCCGCCGTCTGCGAGAGCCCTGAATAGAAGCTTATTTCGCGGCCTGCTGCTCGGCCTCGATCGGTCCCGCCAGCCGTCTTGAGCGGTGACCGGAAACCAGCGCGCCGGCGTTGCGGTCCATCCTGATGAAGGGAATGGTCGCAATCACGGTCAATCCGGCGATGATATAGAAGGCAAGGTGGAAATCGGCCACATCAAGCGCCTCGCCGCTGAAATAGATCGCGCTTTCCAGGATGGCGGCCGCGACCGCGACGCCGAGCGCCAGGCTGATCTGCTGCATCACCGAGCTCATCGAGGTCGCCTGGCTCGCCTGCGCATCGTCGATATCGGCAAAGGCAAGCGCATTGACGCCGGTGAACATGAAGGAGCGGGAGAAGCCGCCGATGAGCAGCACGCCGATGATGACGAGATGCGGCGTTGCCGGCGTGAACAGGCCGGTGATGACGGTGACGGCGGTCGTTACCATGGCGGCGCCGAGCAGCGTCGTGCGGAAGCCGATGGCTGCGAAAACGCGCTTTGCCATGAATTTGGTGGTGATCGCGCCGATCGCGCCGGCAAAGGTGATGAGGCCGGATTGGAACGGCGTCAGCCCGAAGCCGAGCTGCAGCATCAGCGGCGTCAGGAACGGCATGGCGCCGACGCAGATGCGAAACAGCGTGCCGCCCACGGTCGAGGCGCGGAATGTCGGGTTCCTGAACAGGCCGAGGTTGAGGATCGGCGCCGGGTGGCGCTTTGCATGGCCGATATAGAGGAAGCCGCAGACGAGGCCGATGCCGGTGGCGGCGACGCCGATGATCGGCGGCAGGGCCGGCAGGCTGACAACAGACAGGCCGAAGACGACGCCCGCGGCCGATAGCGAGGTCAGCACGAAACCGGTGAAATCGAGCTTCGGCGGGGCTGTCGCCTCGACCTCCGGCAGGAAGATCGTCGCCAGCCAGATGCCGATGATGCCGACCGGCACGTTGATCAGGAAGATCCAGTGCCAGCTGAAATAGGTGGTGATGAAGCCGCCGAGCGGCGGGCCGGTGAGCGGGCCGACCAGGGCCGGGATGGTGAGCAGCGCCATGGCCGAGACCAGATCGCTGCGCTTGGTCGTGCGCACCAGCACGAGACGGCCGACCGGCGTCATCATCGCACCGCCCATGCCCTGCAGGAATCGGGCAAAGACGAATTCGACAAGGCTGGAGGAGATGGCGCAGAAGATCGAGCCGATGACGAAGACTGATATGGCGAGCCGAAAGATCTTCTTGGCGCCGAATCTGTCGGCCATCCAGCCGCTGACCGGAATGAATACCGCAAGCGCCACCATGTAGGAGGTCAGCGCCAGTTTCAGGGTGATCGGCCCGACATGGAGGTCTGCGGCGATCGCCGGCAGCGCCGTCGAGATCACGGTGGAATCCATCTGTTCCATGAAGAGAGCGACGGCAAGAATCAGGGGGACGATGCGGTTCATAGGCGGGAGCCTTGATGGGCGCGGATGGAAGCTGGAAGGCCCGTGCTGTTTAGTCCCAGTTCAGGGAGCTGCCAATGCTCAAATCCGCTTCGATGCGATGTTTGCTTCACGTCTGCGTGAGACGGCTTGTCCGACAAGCTCCGCTATCAAGATTGACATATGTTTACGCCGCCGTGGCAAGAAATCCGGCGGGGTGTCATCGGTCGCGCAGCGACAAAGCACGCGTCATGGGGGATGGATATATGGCAATTTCGACGCGAATGACACGGCGCACGCTTTTTGCCGCAAGCCTCGGCCTGCTGGCGGCGCCGGCAATTTTGAGAGAGAAGGCCGAAGCGGCCGTCACTGGAGCAAGCAGACGTATGGATATAATGCCTTTACCCGAAATCAATCAGTTCAAGCTCGGTTCCTATAGGTTCACCGTCGTCAGGGACGGGATCAATATCTCCGAAAAACCTTATGAGACCTACGGCACCAATCAGGATCCCGAAACCGTCCGGGCGTTGCTGACGGCAAACTTCCTCCCCGCCGACAAGCTCCTGAACGGCTATGCGCCTGTTCTCATCGACACCGGCTCCGATCTCATTCTCGTCGACACCGGCTTTGGCGCGGCCGGCCGCGCCCGCGGGCTCGGAAAGCTCGCCGAGGGCCTGAAGGTGGCGGGATATTCGCCTGAGGACGTGACTTTGGTGGCTCTGACCCATCTGCACGGCGATCACATCGGCGGGCTGATGGAAGACGGCGCGCCCGCCTTCCGCAATGCCCGCTATGTCATCGGTGCGGCCGAATATGATTTCTGGTCGAACACCGCGCGTGAGGGCACGCCGGCCGAGGCCGGGCACAAGGCGGTGCTCGCCAATGTGGCGCCGCTTGCCGAAAAGGCCACCTTCATCAAAGATGGCGCCGCCGTCGCGCCCGGCGTCACCGCGATGCTGGCGGCCGGCCATTCGCCGGGGCATATGGTATTCCACGCCGAATCCGAGGGCAAACGCATGGTGCTGACCGGCGATACGGCCAACCACTATATCCTGTCGCTCTTGCGTCCGGACTGGGAGGTGCGTTTCGACATGGACAAGGCGCAGGCAGCCGCCACGCGCCGCAAGGTTTTCGACATGATCGCCACCGACAAGATCGCCTTCCTCGGCTATCACATGCCGTTCCCGGCGGTCGGTTTCGTCGAGCGGCAGGATGGTGGCTATCGCTTCGTGCCGAAGACCTATCAGTTCGACATTTAATCCGGAGTGGTCCGTGCTTTTCCGGAATTGCTCTCCGTGCATGGCACCCATGACGAGCCCGGCGCACATGCCGGGCTTTTTACTATTTCCTTCCTGTCATAGACGTGTTACCAGCCCTCGCCAACTTCCAAGCAACTCATGCACACCGCCGGGGCGGACGATTCGTTTCCGGGACGGGTTGCATTTTTCTTAACTGAAGGAATTTGGCCATGGCCCGCATCATAGAAACGGCAACCGGCGCGGACGCGCTCACCTTCGACGACGTGCTGCTGCAGCCCGGCCACTCCGAGGTCATGCCCGGCCAGACGAACATCGCGACCCGCATCGCCCGCGATTTCGAGCTCAACATCCCGATCCTCTCCTCGGCCATGGATACCGTCACCGAAAGCCGTCTGGCGATCGCCATGGCCCAGGCCGGCGGCCTCGGCGTCATCCACCGCAACCTGACGCCAACCGAGCAGGCCGAAGAAGTCCGCCAGGTGAAGAAGTTCGAAAGCGGCATGGTCGTCAATCCCGTCACCATCGGGCCGGAGGCAAAGCTTGCCGAGGCGCTCGGCCTGATGAAGTCGCATGGCATTTCCGGCATCCCGGTCGTCGAGAAGTCCGGCCGCCTCGTTGGCATCCTCACCAACCGCGACGTCCGCTTCGCCTCCGATCCGGAGCAGAAGATCCACGAGCTGATGACCAAGGACAATCTGGTCACCGTCAAGGAGAACGTCGATCAGCAGGAGGCCAAGCGCCTGCTTCACTCGCATCGCATCGAGAAGCTGCTGGTCGTCGATACCGAAGGCCGCTGCGTCGGCCTGATCACCGTCAAGGATATCGAGAAGTCGCAGCTGAACCCGAACGCCTCCAAGGATGCGCAGGGCAGGCTTCGCGCCGCCGCCGCCATCAGCGTCGGCGATGACGGCTTCGAGCGCGCCGAACGGCTGATCGAGGCCGGCGTCGACCTTCTGGTCGTCGATACCGCCCATGGCCATTCGCAGCGCGTGCTCGATGCCGTCACCCGGGTTAAGAAGCTCTCCAATTCGGTGCGCATCATGGCCGGCAACGTCGCCACCTATGACGGCACCAGGGCGCTGATCGACGCGGGCGCCGACGCGGTCAAGGTCGGTATCGGCCCGGGTTCGATCTGCACGACGCGCATCGTCGCTGGTGTCGGCGTTCCGCAGCTCGCCGCCATCATGTCGGCCGTCCAGGCCGCACAGGATCAGGATGTGCCCGTGATCGCCGATGGCGGCATCAAGTTCTCCGGCGACCTTGCCAAGGCAATCGCCGCCGGCGCTTCCGCCGTCATGATCGGCTCGCTGCTGGCCGGCACCGATGAGAGCCCGGGCGAGGTCTATCTCTATCAGGGCCGTTCCTTCAAGGCCTATCGCGGCATGGGCTCCGTCGGCGCCATGGCCCGTGGCTCGGCCGATCGCTATTTCCAGGCGGAGGTGCGCGACACGCTGAAACTGGTGCCGGAAGGCATCGAGGGCCAGGTGCCGTATAAGGGGCCGGTCTCGGCCGTGGTCCACCAGCTCGCCGGCGGCCTCAAGGCGGCCATGGGTTATGTCGGCGGCAAGGATATCAAGGATTTCCAGGGACGCGCCACTTTCGTGCGCATCTCCGGCGCCGGTCTTCGCGAAAGCCACGCCCATGACGTGACGATCACCCGCGAGAGCCCGAACTATCCGGGCGCCGGTCTCTGACCATGAAGGCGGGCAGCGCAATTCCGCTCTGGATCATCACGCTGCTCGCCGCTCTCTGCCTTGCCGTGCTCGCCTGGACGACCTTTGGCTTCGTCGTTCCCTTCAAGCATGAAACCGGCCAGGCGGTGCTCGACACCTATTTCGCCGGTTACGACGAATCCGCCGTCTTCCACATGCAGAAGCTGCTCGACGGGAACGAGACGGCAGCAAAGCTGCTCAGCGCGATGTATTTCGGGCCGGAGCTGATCTTTCCAGCATTGCTGACGGCGCTGCTGTTTCTCGCCTTCCTCAGGCTCAGTCCCCTCAGCGCCTGGTTCGGACGATCGCTTCCCCCGCTTGTCGGCAAGGCGATCTATCTGCTGCCCTTCGTCTACGGCGTCGCCGACTATGGCGAGAACATCTCGAGCCTGGTCGCCTTTGGCGACAGTCCATCCGCAAGCCTCGCAGCGCAGCTTCTGCCATGGATGACAAGGCTGAAATTCGCAAGCCTCGCCATCTCGTTTATCGTCCTTGTCAGGCTTGCCGTCGCCCGTTGGCTGTCGCCAGGCCGAGATTGAAGCAGCTATCAGCTCCTCCTCCGCCAAACCGGATTTGACAGTCTCGCCATCATGAAATCGGAAAGGACCTCGACCTTCGCTGGCCGGCTCCGCGCCGAAGGTGTGACGAAATACAGTGCGCCGGTCGGCAGCGTCCAGTCGGGAAGGATTGGCGTCAGCTGGCCGTCGACGAGATAGTCATGTGCGAGAAATTCGGGCAATTCGATGATCCCGAGGCCCCGTAGCGCCATTGGCACCAAAACTTCAGAATTGGTGGCCCTGAGAGAGCCGCTTGGCACGACGACCTCCTCCTTGCCTTCACCGTTGCGAAGGCGCCAGACATCCTGTCGCGCCCTGTAGGCGTATCCGAGGCAATGGTGAGCCGCCAGTTCGCGGGGATGTTCCGGCACGCCGTAGCGATCGAGGTATGCGGGTGCAGCCAGAATGAAGCGGTCCACCGGCGTCAGCCTGCGCGCGATCAATGAGGAATCCGGCAAGACCGCGATTCTGAGGGCCGCGTCGAAGCCGTCTCCCACGATATCGACGACGGCATCGCTCATGTGCAGGTCGATGGAAATCTCCGGAAAGAGCTCGAAAAAGTCAGGCAGGATCGGGGCCAGCCAACGTGTTCCGAAGTCCATCGGCGCGGCAAGCCTGATGAGCCCCTTCGGCCGGGTCGCAAGCTCCCGGGCGGCGTCCTCTGCCATCTCTGCCTCAGCATAGATCCGCGCGGCGCTGTCGACCAGTCGCAGGCCGAAATCGGTCAAAGCGAGCTGCCGAGAGGTGCGGTTGAAGAGCCTTGCGCCCAGCCTCTGCTCAAGACGGCTTACGGCTCGCGAAACCGTCGGCACCGACACGCCGAGCGTCTGCGCAGCCCGCACGAAAGAGCGCTCTTCGGCGACCTTGGCGAACATCGCCAGTCCCTCGAAATCTGGAAATTTCGTCATTTCATTCCTGAAACAATGGCTTTCAATTCTTTCTATTCCGAAACGATGCCCCCGTCCATATCTCAGCTTCAGTCGAGCCAAAGGAGACGACAATGACACAAAGACTGAATGCGAAGATTGCGGTTATCACGGGCGCCACATCAGGCATTGGCCTTGCCGCCGCCAAGCGCTTCGCAGCTGAGGGCGCGCGCGTTTTTATCACGGGCCGTCGCAAGGATGTTCTCGACGCAGCACTCGCTGAGATCGGCGGTAGGGTAGTAGGTATTCAGGCGGATTCAGCCAATCTTGCCGACCTCGATCGCGTCTACGAGAAGGTGAAGGCAGAGGCCGGAAGAATTGACGTGCTCTTCGTCAACGCAGGTGGCGGCTCCATGTTGCCCCTCGGCGAAATCACCGAAGAGCAGTATGACGACACGTTCGATCGAAACGTGAAGGGGGTTCTCTTTACGGTTCAGAAGGCCTTGCCACTGCTTGCGCGAGGATCATCGATCATCTTGACGGGATCGACGGCAGGCTCGACCGGCACGCCCGCCTTCAGCGTTTACGCTGCATCGAAAGCCGCCTTGCGCAGCTTTGCGCGCAACTGGATTCTCGACTTGAAGGATCGCGGCATTCGGATCAACACGCTCAGTCCTGGTCCGACGGAAACGACCGGACTGGTTGAATTGGCGGGTAAGGACCCGGCCCAACAGCAGGGCTTGCTCGATGCGCTGGCGGCGCAGGTGCCAATGGGCAGGGTTGGCCGTGCCGAGGAAGTTGCCGCTGCCGCACTCTTCCTCGCCTCGGATGATTCCAGCTTCGTCACCGGTGCCGAACTCTTCGTCGATGGCGGCAGCGCCCAGGTGTGAAGCCAATATCGGGTTTGCGGATGTCAGCGGCGCGCCGCTGGCATCCGCTTATCCTTTCCGCTAATGCTGCCGCCAACATGCAAAAGGGGAAAGGAAAATGACGATCATGACGGGCTATGAAATCTTCTGGCCACTCCTGGCCCACGTGGCCTTGGTCTATGGTCTTTATGCGCTTCTCGGCGCACGCCGGGCAAAAATGGTCCGCGCCGGCAAGATCGCGAAATCCGATTACCGCGAAAATCGCGACGAACCGGCCGAGAGCCTTGCCGTCAAGAACTGCCTCGCCAATCAGTTCGAACTGCCCGTGCTATTCTACGCCTGCTGTATACTTCTTTATGTGACCGAGGCCGACAATATCGTCGCCGTCGGCCTCGCCTGGCTCTTCGTCGCCTTGCGTTACGCCCATGCCGCCGTCCATGTCAGCAGCAATGATTTGCGCTACCGCAGCCCGCTCTTCGCCGCCGGTTACCTCACGCTGGCCGGCATGTGGCTCTGGCTCGCCGCGTGGATGGTGATGGGCTGAGGCACGAACGGGCCGTCTGGTCGTTCGGGCGTGGTGAGGGGGATGATCTGCGGGCTTGGCGGAGAACGCCGGGCTCTCGACGCCAGCCTTGAATTGCTCTCAACGAAGGCACTGCGCTCGGGATCGCCTGACCAGATCGCGGAGGACGCGCAGCAGCAAGAGGTTAAGGCGACACTGCGTGTGAAGGTCTAAAAACCTCTGGGTGACCATTTCCTCGCAACGAAAAGTCGCGACATCGGCCTTTTCCCGCAAAACAGAATTTCGCAACTATTTCAACTATTTTCTATCCGGCTGCAACTGCTGGGATCGGCTGAACTTCCGATTCTCATGAGCGTTTGAAGGTCGTTAAATTGCGAGTCTTTCCGTTTACGCCTGATGAAGACCTGCATGTCATATCCGCTGGACGCGCTGGTGGCAGAAGCTTCCGCGCGCAACAATAAGAATGGGAACGACATGGGCGCGGAAAGTATGGACCGCATCGGCTTGCGCAGGAAGCCGAAGCAGGAGCGCAGCATCCAGAGGCTGGATCTTATCCTCGCCGCCGCTGCCAAGATTATCGCCAAGAAGGGCGTCAGCGCCATGCGGATGACCGAGCTCGCGATTGCCGCCAAAGTGCCGATCGGCTCGGTCTATCAGTATTTCCCGGAGAAAGCGGCGATCGTCAAAGCTCTGTTCGATCAGCACGCTTCGGCGATCCAGGCGAAGACGGCGGCGATGTTTTCCGATGTCCAGTCGCTCGACCAGGCGCTCGACCTCGTCTGCGATATCATCGATTGGTACTACGATTCCTACCATGACGATCCCGTCTATCTCGGCGTCTGGATGGGGACGGAGACCGATCAGGATCTGCTTCGGTTGAATATAGAGCATAGCATCCGTGTCGCCGGCATCTTTCACGACGCCGTGCGCAGGCTGGCTCCCGACCTTTGCGACGAGGAACTGTTCGCGCGCACTTACCTTTTCAGCCACCTGATCGGCGCCGTCATCCGGCTTGCCGCCGTCAGCGAGGAGGGCCTTGCGCGGCACATGCTCACCGAATGGAAGCGCGTCATCCGCGCCTCCCTTTTCACCGAGGCCGCGCCGCGCGCCGCCTGAGAGCCTCTACCAGCTCGGCACCATATTGGCGGCCTTCAGCCGCGGATAAAGCCGCGCCTGCGCGGATTTGACGTCCGCATCCAGGCCGTCGTCGATGACGGCAGGCGTGATGTTGTCGAGGCAGGCCGTGATATGCGCGGTGATCGCGTTCATCAGCGAGATCGAAACGCCCGGCCGCTTCATGATGCCGATCTGCACCGGCGGCAGCGCCGGAAAGCCGTCTGCCTGGCTCAGCACCTTCATGCCCGTCCGCAAGGCCGATTCCGGCATCACCGAGACTGCCATGCCGGCAAGCACGGCCGCGGCGACGACGGTGCAGGACCAACTGGTGAACAGGATCTGGTGCTCGCGCCCGACAGCATCGAGCGCCGAGCAGGCGAGTTGGCGCCATTGGCAGTCACGGCGGCCGACGGCGAGCGGCACCGGCGCGTCGTCGCGGATCGGATGGTTGGCAGAGCCGACCCAGCAGAGCGGTTCGGTTCTCACCACGTCGGACATGCGCTCGCGCGGATTGTGGGTGACGAGGGCGATATCGAGCTCGCCCTTGTGCATGCGCTCGGCAAGGTCCATCGACGGCTCGCAGACGATATAGAGCTCGACGTTCGGGTGCGTCTTGGCAAAGCGGCCGATGATCTCCGGCATGTAGCGATCGGCATAATCGTCCGGCGTGCCGATGCGCAGCATCCCCTCCAGCCTGTTGTCATCGAAGGCGGCGATCGCCTCATTGTTGAGGCGGATGATGCGCCGGGCATAGTTGAGCAGTTTCTCGCCCTCGACCGTCAGCCGGTTGCCGCGGCCGTCCTTGATGAAGAGCTGCTTGCCGATACGCTCTTCGAGGCGGCGCATCTGCATGGAGACGGCCGATTGAGTCTTGTAGACCTTGTCGGCCGCCTTGGTGAAGCTGCCGGAATCGACGATGGCGATGAAAGTCTGCAACTGGTCGAGATCAAGAGGCGCGGACATGGTATCACCCATAAAGATAGCTGATGATAATCATTAGAAACATTCGTTGGACTGATCAATAGGTCTTTGGCATCTTCGGGATGCAAATCAAGCAAAGTGAAGGACAGACACCCTGCCTGTCCAAGCAAATTCAGCCTTATCCCCTCTCGCACGACCTCGCGGGAGGGGCTGGGTTGTTGCGTGCCCGAGAAAGGAGAGTTCGATGCACACGACAGACCGAACACTAGAACTCGACTGCAGCAAGCTGACCCCGACGCTTTTCCAGCGTCTGGTGGCAGGCCTCGCTCCGCTGGTCTCCCTCTTTCGCGGGTTTCGCAATCGAATGGAGGTCAACGGGCTGCATGATCTGAACGACAGTCAGCTGAGGGATATCGGCCTCACCAGGGCCGATCTGACCTCCGCGTTCCTGGCCTCGACCTTTTTCGAGGATCCGTCGGAACATTTGACGCGCTCGGCGCGCAATCGCTGGCGCCTGCAGCTCTTCCGCCCTCACGAGGAGTAGGAGCGTCGAGTTTCCCCGCAGGGTGATAGCCAATAGCCCTGCCGCTTGACCCGGTGATCGGCTTTTCCCAAGCCATCTCCGGGTTTTTTTATGCCTTGGTTTCAGAGGGCTTCGGCCGGTAGGTTTCGAAAATCGCTTCCAGGTTTCGCTGGTAGCTCTTCTGCACTTCGAGCCCGCTGTCGAACATGGCGTTCAGCATGTCGGTATAGCTCTCGGCAGCGGCTTTCGCCTCTTCCTTCGGCGCCTCCGGCGTCTTGGCCGCCGGTTGTTTGGCTGCTGGTTGTTTGGCCGCGGCCGGCTGGCCGAGCCCGGCCATCATCTCCTGGAAAGCCTTGGCAAAGGGATTGTCGAGGAACGGGTTCGGCTGAGGCGCCGGTTCCTGTTTCGGCATCGAGAACATCAGCTGCATCGCCTGTGTGAAGGGATTGTCGAAGATGCTCGGTTCCGGGGCCGCCTTCGGTTTCGGCGCAAAGCCGGTGCTCTCGAGCCATTTCTGAATGGTCTCGCCCATGGCCGTGTTGACAAAGGGGTTGACCGGCGAGGCCATCTGGCCGGTCGACTGCTTGAACAGGCCGCCCATCAGCGTGTCGGCCAGCACCGGCAGCATCTGCTTGTAGATATCCTGGCCGATGCCGGTCATCTGCGCTGCCTGGGCGGCGACCGCCCGCGAAACCTCTTTCGAGCCGAAGAGTTGGGCGAGGATGTTGTTGCCGTCGGAAATGCCCTCCGGCGTGAAAGCCCGGCTCATATCCTCGAAATAGCGCGCATAATTGCCGGAGGCGACGGCCTGCATCAGCCCGACGAAATCATAAGGATTGCTGGTGCTGCGCTTCAGGCCGGCGGAAAAGGCCGGCATCAGCGCCGCCATCGCCTTGGCCGCCTGTTCCTGCGCCAGGTTGAACTGCCGCGCAACCGCTTCCATCGCGGCGCCGTTCTGCGCCTGCATCATCATGTCGAAGAGTGGCAGCATGGAGGTCCCTTTCCCCGAGTCGTGACGCGTGTGATGCCACTATATCCGGAAAAGGTACTGTGCAAACGGCTTTTTGCTATAAGAACTTAAAGCCGTTCCGGCAAACCTGTGGGGCGTTTTTCCGAACCCGATAAAAACCTGGGAAGGCTCAGTACTGATAGTCCTCGAAGACCGGCTCGACGGAGCCGTTCCAGCGGCCGCGATAGAGCGACAGCAGATCCTCGGCGAGCGTCGCCTTTTTGGCGAGCACCTCGTCGAGCGGCGCCAGGAAGATGCTTTCGTCCTGGCCTTCGCGGTTGAGCTTGCCGCGCGCCTTGAGGCCGGTCCTCGATATGCCGACCACCTCGCGCGCCACGTCGAGCAGTGCATGCCCGCGAAACTGAGCCTTCAGCCCTTCGGCGGGCACGGCGTCGCGCAGGGCAGCGACCTCGCCAAAGCTCCAATCCTTGGTCAGTTCGTCGGCAGCCTGAAGAGCCGCATCATCGTAGAGCAGGCCGACCCAGAAGGCCGGCAACGCGCAGATGCGCCGCCACGGGCCGCCGTCGGCGCCGCGCATTTCGAGGAAACGCTTCAGCCTGACGTCGGGGAAGAGCGTCGATAGATGGTTCGTCCAGTCGCCCATTGTCGGTGCCGGGTCGGCGACCTCGCCCTTCAGCGCCCCGTTCATGAACTGGCGGAAGGTGACATGGGTGCAATCATGATAGCGGCCGTCGCGGACAATGAAATACATCGGCACGTCGAGCGCCCATTCGGCATAGTCGCGGAAGCCGAAATCGTCGCGGAAGGTGAAATCGAGCAGGCCCGAGCGCTTATTGTCGACATCGCGCCAGATATCGCCGCGCCAGGAGAGCAACCCGTTCGGCTTGCCCTCGGTGAAGGGCGAGGATGCAAAGAGCGCGGTCGCCAAGGATTGCAGCTTCATCGAAACGCGCATCTTCTGGCGCATGTCGGCTTCCGAGGAGAAATCGAGATTCACCTGGATCGTGCAGGTGCGGTACATCATGTCGAGACCCTTGCTGCCGACCTTCGGCATGTAGCGGGTCATGATCTCGTAGCGCGATTTCGGCATTTGCGGCGTTTGCGCATAGGTCCATTTCGGACTGCCGCCGATGCCGAGGAAGC
The DNA here is from genome assembly GCF_001664385.1 of Rhizobium phaseoli. Taxonomy (NCBI): domain Bacteria; kingdom Pseudomonadati; phylum Pseudomonadota; class Alphaproteobacteria; order Hyphomicrobiales; family Rhizobiaceae; genus Rhizobium; species Rhizobium phaseoli. Next base: position 892,830 of record NZ_CP013532.1, read on the forward strand.
GGATGCCCATCGGCTCGGCGATTTCGCGCAGCGTCGCCAGGTGCTGGTTCGATTCCCTGCAGGTTTCGTGGAGCGTCTCCAGCGGCGCGCCGGAGAGTTCGAACTGGCCGCCGGGCTCGATCGAGATCGCCCCCATGCCGCTCCGCTCGGCGAGGCCAATGATGTTGCCGCCGTCCATGATCGGCTCCCAGCCGCTCTTTTCCTGGAGGCCTGTAAGCAGGGCCGAAATGCTGGCATCGCCGAAATAGGGGACCGGGCTGTTGTCGGCGCGGAAGAAGGCGAATTTCTCGTGTTCGGTGCCGATCCGGAAGCGCTCCCGCGGCTTGTTGCCCGCGGCGATGTAATCGGTCAGATCCTGAACCGAAGAGAGCGGTGTCTGGTCGGTAGTGTCGCGGGCCATGCGGGTACCTGTATTCGAAAAAAGTGCCCAGGGGGCAGGGCAGCTGGAAGGCTGATTAGGACCCAAGTCACGTCTGTTGCAAGTGAAATTGTTTCAACGACGCATCAAAAAAATAGCAGCAATTTCCATGTCCACCCGTTTTCGCCGTCAGCTCCAGTCGCCGATCGCCGCCTGCACCACGGCGAGCGCCGCAACGGCCGCCGTATCGGCCCGCAGGATGCGCGGTCCGAGCGGAATGGCGGTGACGAAATCGAGGCTTCGAAGCCGCGCCCGTTCCTCTTCCGAAAAGCCGCCTTCCGGCCCGACGAGCAGCGCGAGATGTTTTTCCCGGATCGCCGACAGCACCGGCAGCGGGTTCTGCCCGGCGTCGCCCTCGTCGCAATAGATGATGCGACGCTCCTTCGGCCAGCGGTCGAGCAGGTCGGAAAGCTTCACCGGCTCGGCGACGTCAGGTATGCCGAGAACGCCGCATTGCTCGGCCGCCTCGACGACATTGGCGCGCAGCTTGTCGAGATTGGTGATCTTGCCCTGCACGTGCTGGGTCATAACCGGCTGCAGCAGCCCGGCGCCCATTTCCACCGCCTTCTGCACCAGGTAATCCATGCGGCCGACCTTGAGCGGCGCAAAGAGATAATGCAGGTCGCAGGGAGCGGGCTGCGGCCGCATCTGTTCGATGGCCGTCAGCAGGATGCGTTTGCGCGTGGGGAAGCTGAGGCTGGCTTTCCACTCGCCGTCGCGGCCGTTGAAAAGCAGAATCTCGGCATCGGCCTCCATCCTCAGCACATTGGCGAGATAGTTGAACTGTTCGGCATTCGCCTCGATGGCGGCGCCGGCAGAAAGCGGCGCGTCGACGAAAAGCCGTTGCATGCGGAAATTGGCGCGCATTGAAAAACTCACGGGGTTCAGAGCATGATGCCGAAAAGCGTGAGCGGTTTTCGGACGACATCCTGTTCTAGACGAAGAGCGCGAACATAGCCCAATAAATTGCGGCCGCAAGCGTTGCGGAGACCGGCACGGTGACGATCCAGGCGGCGACGATCGTCATGAAATGCGAGCGGCGCACGAGATAACGCCGGCGTCTCTCGTGGATGTTCGGCTCCTCCGGCTCGTCGATATCGAAGCTCTCCGCCTTGCGCCTGATATAGGCGATGCGGCGCTTCGAACGGCGCGTATACCATTCGCGGAAGAAGCCGACGCCGAAGACGGCGCCGACGGCGATATGCGTGGTGCTGACCGGCAGGCCGAGCCAGGAGGCGACGATCACGGTGAAAGCGGTCGACAATGCGACGCAATAGGCCCGCATCGGATTGAGCTTGGTAATCTCCTCGCCGACCAGGCGGATCAGCCGCGGCCCGAACAGCAGCAGGCCGACGGAGATGCCGAGGGCGCCGATCAGCATCACCCAGAGCGGCGGATGCCCGACGCTGCCGTCGCTGCCGAAGCCGATGCCGACCGAATGGACGATCGCCGAAAGCGGCCCGACCGCGTTCGAAACATCGTTTGCGCCATGTGCGAAGGACAGCAGCGCCGCCGAGCCGATCAGCGGCAGCCGAAACAGCACCCGCAGCGAGCTGTTGCGGTTTTCGAGATCCCGCGCCTGGGCGAAAACGAGCGGCCGGGCGGCAAGCCACGTGACCAGCCCGAGGCCGATGCCGATAAGGATGATGGTCAAAGACGGAAACCGGCCGACGGGTGACAGCTGCAGCACCATATAGGCCATGAAGCCGCCGGCCATCACCGCGACCAGCACCGGCACCCAGCGCCGGGCCGCCGCGACCTTGTCGTCGCGATAGATGATGAGGGTCTTGATGAGGTAGAGCAGGCCGGCCGCGATCAGCCCTCCGATCAGCGGCGAGGTGATCCAGCTCGAGGTGATCTCCAGCATCACCCGCCAATTCACCGGCTCCGTGCCGACGGCTGAAATACCGGCGCCGATCACTGCGCCGACGATCGCATGGGTGGTGGAAACCGGCGCGTTCATCCAGGTGGCGAGATTGATCCAGAGGGCCGCTGCCATCAGCGCCGCCATCATGATCCAGCCGAGCATCGCCTGCGGCACCTGGACGGCGTCGACGATGTTGGAGGAAATCGTCTTGACGACCTCGCCGCCGCCGATCGTGGCGCCGAGGACCTCGAAAATCGCGGCGATGACGAGCGCCTGGCCCATCGTCATGGCGCGTGCACCGACGGCCGCACCGACGTTGTTGGTCACGTCGTTGGCGCCGATATTCATCGCCATGTAGCCGGCAAGGGCGGCGGCCGCCACCGCAAGCACCGCTCCCGGGCGGTCGAACACGTAGACACCGGCAAAGATCATCGTCAGGCCGACGAAGATCAGCCCGAGCCCAGGCGCCACCAGCCGCCGCAAGACGTGCTTTGCCACATCCTCGGCATGGGTAATCTTGGCGAGGTCCTTGTCGAGCGTGCGTTTGGTGAGGACGGCGGGACGGGGCGGCATTCTTTTTTCCAAGTATGAATCTGCTTTTACGCTGCCTTTCTAGCAGCGCAAGATGGCAGGATTCATTCCGCCGCGATTTGCTTTGCCGCTGGAGCCTGTTGCTTTGCCCCTTTGGGCGAAAGCCTGTCGCTCATCTTTCGCTTGAAGGCGAGGAGAAGGCCGCGCAGCTCCGGCTCGCGCACACGCCCGGCTGCTTCGTCGAGCGAGACCCATTCGATGCGGCGCTCGCCCTTTTCCTTGAAGTTCTTCGCCATCTCGGTGACTTCGAGCGCATAGACCTGCACCTTGCAAACCACCTGCACTCCGTCGCGCAGCACCTTCGGATAGGTGTAGGCGCCGAGCGTCTCCGTTTCGGCGACGCCGCGGACACCGGCTTCTTCCAAGGCTTCCTGCGCGGCGACCTCATGCGCGCATTTTCCGGTCATCGGCCAGCCCTTGGGAATGACCCAGCGGCCGGTGTCGCGGCTCGTCATCAGGAGCACCTCGACCTCACCGCTCTTCTTTTTCACCCGATAGCAGATTGCACCATATTGCTGTCGCGGCGGCCGCCGGAACATCAGTTGCACATCGGATGCCAATCGGGCGAGAAGAGTCAATTGTCGGGTCACCTTTACAGTGGTTGTTAGGAATCACTCATATACGTTACATGTATCATGGAAAGCTTACGCAATCCAAAAGTCGCGAGGACGGCCGAAACGCGGTGTGATCGCTGTTCATAGGGGAAGTCGAGCTGGGGCTGGCTCGAAAAACCGTCACGTCCTGTCTCGAATGCGTCATGTTGCACAGGTGTACAATATGAGCCCGTCATGCCCCCTAAGCAATGGCGGCGCCAATTGTTCCAACAGGATTTTTGTAAATGTGGCAACTATGCCTCGCCTTCGCGCGGAGGCCGCCTTCGCGCAGTTAACGTTCCCAATAGGGAACCGGGCCGTAAAGCTCGGTGAGATAGTCGATGAACAGCCGCACCTTAGCGGGCAGGAACTGCCGGCTGGGATAAACGGCCGACAGCGTGACATTGTGCGAGCCCTCATAGGCCGGCAGCACCTGCACAAGGCGGCCGGCCTTGAGCTCTTCGCCGATATCCCAGGTGGAGCGCAGCGCGATTCCGAGGCCTGATATGACAGCCTCGCGGATCACTTCGCTGGAGTTCGTGATCAGCATGCCTTCCGGCCGCAGGCTGAGCGCCCCTTCCGGCCCGGTCAGCCGCCATGCGTCGCCATTATGCGCCGGCAGGCAGCGATGGTGTTTCAGATCGTCGATATCCCTCGGCTCACCATGCGCCGCCAGATAATCCGGCGAAGCACAGAGCAGCCGGCGCACCGGCGCCAGCCGCCGGGCGACGAGGCTGGAATCGGTCAGTTCGGCGATGCGGATTGCCAGATCGAAGCCGCCGCCGATGATGTCGCTGAATTCGTCGGTCAGCACCAGGTTGATCGCAAGGTCCGGATGGGCCTGCATGAACGCTTTCAGGTGCGGCGCGATATGCATGCGGCCGAAGGAGGTCGGCGCCGAAACCTTGAGCGTCCCGTGCATTTGCGCCGAGCGGCCGGAAATGTAAAATTCGGCCTCCTCCAGACCGGCGAGAATGCCGAGAACGCGGTCGTAGAAACCCTGGCCGGCCTCCGTCAGCGAAATCTGCCGCGTCGTGCGCTGTAAAAGCCGGGTACCGAGCCGATCCTCCAGCCGCTTGATCCGTTTGGAAACGACCGCAGGGGAAAAGCCGAGCATGCGCCCGGCGAGCGACATGCTTCCCGTCGAGACGACCTTGGCAAAGATTTCGAGATCACCCAGATTGGTCATAAGCTCTTGTTACTTTTTCCCCTTTCGGCATAAGTGCTTAGCATTTGCGCCACTATTGGGAAAGTGCTAAGCCGGGCTTGCGGCGGCAGGAAGGATCCGACACCCGTTCCAGCCGCCATCTCCCGTCGTCATCTTCCGGGAGGCCAGGGAGAAGGCCATGTCCGACGCCATTCCGTTTCTTGCACCCCGCACCGATGTCCTGGCCCGGCGCTCTCAGATCGTCGCCGATCTTACCGATCTGCTGCCGCCGGAATGCCTGGTGCATGAGGCGCGCGAGCTGGTCCCCTTCGAGACCGACGCCTTCGTTTCCTATCGCCGCCTGCCGCTCGCCGTTGCCCTGCCGCGCACCACGGCCGAGGTTTCTGCCGTCATGCGTTATTGCCATCGCTATGGCGTTCCCGTCGTGCCGCGCGGCGCCGGCACATCGCTGTCCGGCGGCGCCATTCCGCAGGAGGATGCCGTCGTGCTCGGCCTGTCGAAGATGAACCGGATCCTCGAGATCGATCTGCCCAACCGCGTCGCCGTGGTGCAGGCCGGCGTGACCAATCTCAATATCTCCGAGTCGGTGTCGGCGGACGGGTTTTTCTATGCGCCCGACCCGAGTTCGCAGCTTGCCTGCACCATCGGCGGCAATATCGGCATGAATTCCGGCGGCGCCCACTGTCTGAAATACGGTGTGACAACCAACAATCTGCTCGGCGTACGGATGGTGCTGGTCGACGGCACGGTAATCGAGCTCGGCGGCAAGGCGCTGGATGCGGGCGGCTATGACCTGCTTGGCCTCGTCTGCGGCCATGAAGGCCAGCTCGGCATCGTCACCGAGGCGACGGTGCGGCTGATCGCCAAGCCCGAAGGCGCGCGCCCGGTGCTCTTCGGCTTCGAGAGCTCGGAAGAGGCCGGCGCCTGCGTCGCCGATGTCATTGCCGCCGGCATCATCCCCGTTGCGATCGAATTCATGGACAAGCCGGCGATCGAGATCTGCGAGGCTTTCGCCCATGCCGGCTACCCCCTCGATGTCGGCGCGCTGCTGATCGTCGAGGTCGAGGGATCGGAGGCGGAAATGGACGCCATGCTGAAGGACGTGGTCGACATCGCCCGCAGGCGCGGCGTGAAGACCGTGCGCGAATGCCAGTCCGCCACCGAAGCGGCGCTGATCTGGAAGGGCCGCAAGTCCGCCTTCGGCGCCACCGGCCGCATCGCCGATTATATCTGCATGGACGGCACCGTGCCGCTCAGCCAGCTGTCGCACGTGCTGAAGAAGACCGCCGAGATCGTCGATCACTATGGGCTACGCGTCGCCAACGTCTTCCATGCCGGCGATGGCAACATGCATCCGCTGATCCTCTTCAACGCCAACGATCCCGACGATGCCGCCCGTGCCGAAGCCGCCGGCAACGATATCCTGAAGCTGTGCGTCGACGCCGGCGGCTGCCTCACCGGCGAGCATGGCGTGGGCATCGAAAAGCGTGACCTGATGCGGCATCAGTATTCGGAGGCCGATCTCGCCCAGCAGATGGCGGTGCGTGCTGCCTTCGATCCGGGCTGGCTGCTCAACCCGTCGAAGGTCTTTCCGCTCGAAGGACGCCCCGCCGCATGATCGATCTGATGCCGACGAGCGAGGAACAGGCGGCGGCGATCGTCCGCACCCATGCGCAGATGAACCGGCCACTCGCGATCTGCGGCGGCGATACGCGTTCGGGTTTCGGCAATGCCGTTGCAGCCGAAGACCGGCTGCGATCGACCAGGCTTTCCGGCATCGTCGCCTACAATCCCGGCGAGATGGTCATGACAGCCCGTTCGGGTACGCCGCTTGCCGAGGTCGAGGCGGCGCTGTCCGAAAATAGCCAGATGCTTGCCTTCGAGCCGATGGATCATCGCCCCATTATGGCAAGGTCGGGCGAGCCGACCATCGGCGGCGTCTTTGCCGCCAATGTCTCTGGCCCGCGCCGCCTCATCGCGGGCGCTGCCCGCGACAGTTTGCTCGGGGTGCGCTTCGTCAACGGCAGCGGCGAGATCATCAAGGCCGGCGGCCGGGTGATGAAGAATGTCACCGGCCTCGATCTCGTCAAGCTGATCGCCGGATCGCACGGCACGCTGGGTTTTCTGACTGAAGTCACCTTTCGCGTGCCTCCGCGCCCGAAGACGGAACGGACGGTGGTTCTCTCAGGCCTCAACGATGCCGAAGCGGCCAGCGCCATGGCGACGGCGATGGCGCTGCCGGTCGAAGTCTCGGGTGCGGCCCATCTGCCTTTGACGGTGACGTGGAAATTCCTCGCCGGCAAATTGCCGGAGGGCGAGGCGACGGTTCTGCGCATCGAGGGCTTGGCTGGCTCTGTCGAGGTGCGTGTCGAAAAGCTTGCGGCGGCAATGTCCGCCTTCGCCACGGTCACGCAGCTGGATGAGAGGGAAAGCCAGAGGCTTTGGCGGGAAATCCGCGATGTGCTGCCTTATGCCGACGGCACGGGTCGGCCGGTCTGGCGCGTCTCGGTCGCCCCCGGCACCGGCCATCAGCTCGTCGCAACGCTCCGTCTCGAAGCCGGCGTCGATGCCTTTTATGATTGGCAAGGCGGCCTCGTCTGGATGCGCATGGAAGCGGAGCCGGAGGCCGAACTGATCCGCCGCTTCGTTAAAGGGCTCGGCGGTGGTCACGCGACGCTGATCCGCGCCTCCGTTGCGGCAAGGGCGGCGACCGCCGCCTTTCATCCGGAGCCCGAGGCGGTGGCGATGTTGTCGCGGCGGGTGAAGGAGAAGTTCGATCCGGCGGGGATATTGAATCCGGGGAAAATGGGGTGGTGAAGATGCTCGTTGCCGACTGCCCACGCTCGATGGATTGCTCGAGGGTGCCTCTTGCACGGGAGGCCGCGTAAATGCAAACCAACTTCACCCCCGCCCAGCTCGCGGACCCCGATGTCGCCGAATCGGAAAAAATCCTGCGCAAATGCGTCCATTGCGGCTTCTGCACCGCCACCTGTCCCACCTATGTGACGCTCGGCAACGAACTCGACAGCCCGCGCGGGCGCATATACCTGATCAAGGACATGCTGGAAAACGGCCGGCCCGCCGATGCCGAGGTCGTCACCCATATTGACCGCTGTCTCTCCTGCCTTGCCTGCGTCACCACCTGTCCCTCCGGCGTCGACTATATGCATCTGGTCGATCACGCCCGCGCCCATATCGAAAAGACCTACAAGCGTCCCTTCATGAACAGGCTGACGCGCGATCTCCTGGCCGCGGTGCTGCCCTATCCCGGCCGGTTTCGCCTGGCGCTTCATCTCGCCCGCCTTGGCCGGCCTTTCGCCGGCCTGATGCGCGGGGCGGCACTCAAACCCTTTGCCGCCATGCTGGCGCTTGCGCCGCGGCGCCTGCCGGCTGCCTCGGATCTTTCAAAACCCGGCACCTACCGGCCCGAGGCGGAGCGGCGCGGCCGGGTGGCGATCCTGTCAGGCTGCGCCCAGCCGGTGCTTGATCCCGGCATCAACGCCGCGGCGATCCGGCTGTTGACGCGGCTCGGTATCGAGGTCGTGGCGCCGGAAGGCGAGGTCTGCTGCGGCTCGCTCGTCCATCACATGGGCCGCGCCGATCAGGCGCTTCAAAGCGCCCGAGCCAATGTCGATGTCTGGACACGCGAGATCGAGACGCAGGGGCTCGATGCGATCATCATCACCGCTTCGGGCTGCGGCACGACGATCAAGGATTACGGCCACATGCTGCGCCTCGACCCCGCCTATGCGGCCAAGGCGGCCAGCGTCTCGGCGCTGGCAAAGGACATCACCGAATATCTGGCGACCCTCGAGCTGCCGGCGCATATGCCAAGGGGCATTACGGTCGCCTATCATTCCGCCTGTTCGATGCAGCACGGCCAGCGCATCACTCTGGCGCCGAAGTCACTGCTGAAAGCGGCAGGCTTTACGGTGCGCGATCCGGCCGAAGGCCATCTCTGCTGCGGCTCGGCCGGCACCTACAACATCATGCAGCCGGAGATCTCGGCGGCGCTGAAGGCACGCAAGGTCAGGAATATCGAAGCGACCAAGGCCGACATCATCGCCACCGGCAATATCGGCTGCATCACCCAGATCGCCACCGGCACCGCTATCCCGATCCTGCATACGGTCGAGCTGCTCGATTGGGCCTATGGCGGCGCTATGCCGGAAAAATTAACAGGTTTGCCCTTAGGCTGAAGGGAATGCAGCAGGCCCATTCGGGCCGCTCCTGGGGAGATTGGGCGATGTGGCGGGGAATGATTTTACTTGCGGGACTGCTCACGGCCGGCGCGGCCCATGCCGACAGCCGCTTATTCTGTTCCGCCGATGACGCGCAGGCGCGCTTTACCCTCGAAAGCGGTTTTGCAAGCGACGCCGGCCACAGGCTCAACCATTTCCGCGGCGCCCTTATTGTCAAGGATCCCGCGCAAGCGCCGGCCTTTTCGAAACGCGTGTTCGAATCGCAGCATCTGAGCAACCACTGGGCGCGCGATGGCGAACTGCTGTTGGAAGTCTTTGACGAAGGCGGTGACGATACGGGCGGCGCAACACTGGATCTGGTGGTGGTCGCCGGCGTGCGCGGCAAGCCGTCGGCAAATTTCAGCGGCACCTATTCCCTGACGATCGAGGGTGGCAGCAAGCCTTATGCTGTCGAGGGCAAGGTCAGTTGCGGCACGAAGTAGAGCAATTTCAGGAAAAGTGTGAAGCGGTTTTCCGTCCGAAATTGCGCCAAACAAAAGGTTAGAGCGGTCCTGCTTTCATGAAAAGCTGAACCGCTCTAACGCCGCAGCTGAAATTCAATTCATTACCAGTGGAACGAGACGCCGACATTGACGGCGTTGGTGAAGATGTTGGTCTTCAGGTCCACGCCGCTGTCGATCGGAACGTCGACGCGCGAATAGGTGCCCTTATATTCGACGAAGGTCGACCAGCGGTCGGTCACCTTGAAATCGACGCCGGCCTGGGCCTGCAGCGTCACGCCGCCGAATTCGTAGGCCCAGGTCTTACCCTCGGGGCGAATCACCTCGACATGCGGAATGTTCACGCCGATGCCGGCGCCGAGATAAGGCGTCCAGCGGCGGCTCGGATCCTGGAATCGATAGAGCCCGTTCACCGTCAGCAGGTTCAGACCGTCGGTGAATTCGAAATGCGACCAGCCGGTCTTCGCGAGCGTGTCGTCGTCGGCATAGACCTTGTCATGGGTGTAATCCAGCGAGATACCCCAGTTCGGCTTGTTGAAATTTTCGAGCCACCAGGTGACACGGCCGCCGTAGTAGGGCGGCGCGCCAAAGGATTTGCCTTCCCAGCCGGCGGTGAAGTGCGTGCCGTCGGAAAGATCGACGCCGCTGTGCGGTGCCGTCTGATAGCCGCCGTAGATGGAGAATTGCAGGTCTTCCGCCGAGGCGGAGGCTGCCGAACAGAATGTGAAAAACGCGATGCCCGCAAGCAGGGAGGCGGAAGAACGCAGCGCATATGTCATTGAATAGCCCCGATATTGCAAATATGTCGACTCCTAGGCACGTCTGCCAGCTTTCCGCCGCAAAGTCCAAGAGAAATAAAAGGCGCCTCTAAAAAGCGCCTTCGTTTTTTGAGAGGTGTTGCTCAGCCGCCGAACATGGTGCGCAGCACGTCGATGCCCCTGTCCTCGAAGGCGACCTTGCCCTGCTTGTTGCCGGGGCCGATGACGATCACCTTGGTGCCGACGGGCGCGCGATCGTAAAGATGCGTCACGTCCTCGTTCATCATGCGGATGCAGCCGGAGGACATGTTCAGGCCGATCGTCCAGGGCTGATTTGTGCCGTGGATGCGGAAGATGGTGTCGCGGCCGCCCTGATAGAGATACATGGCCCGCGCACCGAGCGGATTGTCCTCGCCGCCTTCCTGGTAGGCAGGGATGATGTGACCCTTGGCGGCTTCGCGGCGGCGCATTTCAGCGGGCGGCGTCCATGCCGGCCATTCGGCCTTGCGGCCGATCTTGACGATGCCCGACCAGCCGAAGCCGTCGCGGCCGACGCCGATGCCGTAGCGGGTGGCCCGGTTGTTGCCCTCGACGAGGTAGAGATATTTGTTGTTGGTATCGATGATGACGGTGCCGGCCGCTTCCGTCGTCATCAGATGGACTTTCTTGCGCTTGAACTGCGGCTTCACATATTTCGGCATCTGCGCCACGCGCACGATCTGGGCCGGGCGCTGCGTATTGTCGGAGCCGGCCGGCGCTGCGAAGGCGGATGCAGACATCAAGGACAGAACAAGTCCGGCCGCGGCCAGACCTGGCATCAATTTGATCATGATTGATTCCCCTCAAGCAAATTCGCCCGAAGCTACATGAACTTCTGCCCGATTCAAGATCGGCCCGGCTGGATTAAGCAATTTCGGCAAAGGAAGCCGCCTGTTCTTGCGGCTTCCAAGATCTCGTGTGTGCCATTACATGACGATGACGCGGGTTCCGACGCTGACGCGGTCATAGAGGTCGACGACGTCTTCGTTGCGCAGCCGGATGCAGCCGGAGGAAACGGCGCTGCCGATCGACCAGGGCGCATTGGTGCCGTGGATGCGGTAGAGCGTCGAGCCGAGATACATGGCGCGGGCGCCGAGAGGGTTTTCGGGGCCGCCATCCATGCGCGCCGGCAGGTAATGACCCTTGGCGGCTTCGCGGCTGATCATCTCCGAAGGCGGCGTCCAGTCCGGCCATTCCTGCTTGCGGGTAATCTTGTGGGCGCCGGCCCATTCGAAGCCGGGCTTGCCGACGCCGACGCCGTAACGGCGCGCCTTGCCGCCGTCCATCACCAGGTAGAGAAAGCGGTTGTTGGTATCGATGACGATCGTGCCGGGCTTTTCCTGGGTGTCGTAGTCGACCATCTGCGGCAGGAATTGCGGCTCGATCGGATGGCGGATCGAAGGGATGCCGGGATTGATAGCCGAGACGGTCTGCGGTGCCGGCTGCGGCGCCTGGCGAATGATGCGGCGCTGGAAAAGCCCGCGCTGCTGCGGCTGAACGACCGGCCGTTGATAGACGACGGGACGAACCGTGCCGCCGCCGAGCTGGTTGATCCACGGCGCCGTCAGATCGGGGCTGAGCACGACAGGCGGGCGGGTGGCATAGCGGTCGTCGGCAAGGGTGCTCGTGGAGAAGGCGCCGAAGAGGGCTGCGGCAAGAACAAGCTGTTTCATCATCGGACGGACTCTCTACAAATGGCCGAAAATGGTTTGGCGGGACAGGTCCGCCCGGGCGGAGATGTTCCGCCCGCAAAGACGCTGCCACCTGATCCGCCAGCGAATGGTAAAGATCGATTCCTGAGAAGCCGGCCGGGCGGATAAACTTTTCGTCAGGGTTACCGTTCGGTTTGGAAAGACGGTTTGCAAATGGTAAAGCCGGAATCACGACCGGAAAACGAAACCGCCCCGGCGGAATGAAGGATCATGAGCGCGACTGGCATCATCATCGGCGAAGACGGCAGGAGCCGGTGCCACTGGCACGCCAATCTGCCCGATTATCTTAAATATCATGACGAGGAATGGGGCCGTCCTGTCATCAACGACATTCGCCTCTTCGAGAAGATCTGCCTCGAAGGCTTCCAGTCCGGCCTTTCCTGGCTGACCATCCTGCGCAAGCGGGAGAATTTCCGTGCCGCCTTTGCCGGCTTCGACTTCGACAAGGTCGCTCTCTTCGGCGAGGCGGATGTCGATCGCTGCCTTGGCGATGCCGGGATCATCCGCCATCGCGGCAAGATCGTCTCAACCATCAACAATGCCAGGCGCGCCATCGCGCTGCGGGACGAATTCGGCTCGCTTGCCCATTATTTCTGGGGTTACGAGCCCGGCCACAACGAGCGGCCGGCCGTGGTCGACCGTGACCATATCGTCGCCAATCCGACGACGCCCACCTCGGTGGTCATTTCGAAAGATCTGAAGAAGCGCGGCTGGACCTTTGTCGGCCCCACCACAGTTTATGCTTTCATGCAGGCGATGGGTCTCGTCAACGATCATCTGGAGGGCTGCTTCTGCCGCCCCGAGGTGGAGGCAATGCGCGCCGTCCTGGTTCGACCATGAAAGGTCTGTCCGTGAAAATATCGATTGCTGCCCTTGTCCTGTTCTTGCTGCCGATCTCAGCGATGGCGCAGACGCCGCAGCTCGATCCCGGCGAGAAGCTGGAGAAGCTGCAATTCCCCGCCGTCACCATGCAGCTCAAGGGCTGGACGAAATTCGGCAACAGCCATGTCTACACGCTGCCGGTGCGCGCCGGCCAGCACATCAAGATCAGCTTTGCCACCAAGAGCAAGTTCGCCTTCCTGGCGATCTTCGACCTGTCGAAGCCCGACGACGAGGCTTTCTTCGGCACCGACGAGGACGGCATGAATTTTCAGACGACGGCGAAGGAAAACACCACCTGGCTGCTGCGCCCCTATTATTCCAAGGTCTCGCCGCGCCGCGGCCTCGGCGCGCCCTTCAGCATCCTGATCGAGCCGCTGGCGGCCGCTCCGCCGCAACCGCAGCAGCCGGCCGAGCCGGAGCAGCCGTCGCTGTTTCCAAAGGCGCCGCCCAAGCCACAATAGAGCATGTCTCGCAAAAGTGTGCGGCGGTTTTGCGTTAAAGACACGCGTAAAACAAAGACCGATCGGACGGCATCTATCGGCCTATGCCAGCCGGTCGATCAGCTCGCGCAATTCGCCGAGATGGCCGATCTTGCGGAAACGCGGCGCTTCCGTCGGCTCGTCGACATGTTCCAGCACCCAGGTGAGTTCGTGTGGCACGAAGACGCCGTAGCTGCCGGCCGCGATTGCAGGCACGATATCCGATTTCAGTGAATTGCCGACCATCATCGCCCGCTCCGGTCCGTCGCCGACCTTGGCGAAGATGCGGCGATAGGTGATGGCGGTCTTGTCGGAAACGATCTCGACGGCATCGAAGAAATCACCGAGCCCGGATTGGGCAAGCTTGCGCTCCTGGTCGAACAGATCGCCCTTGGTGATCATCACGAGCAGATATTTGCCGGCAAGCGCCTCCAGCGTGTCGCGCGCATGCGGCATGGTCTCGACCGGGTGGGACAGCAGATCACGGCCGGTGTCGAGGATTTTGGCGATGACGCTCGAGGGAACCTTGCCCTCGGTGATCTCGATCGCCGTCTCGATCATCGACAGCGTGAAACCCTTGATGCCGAAGCCGTAATGGCGAAGGTTGCGTTTCTCGGCTTCCAGCAGCCGCTCGGAAATCTTCGGTCCTTCGGCGAAATCGGCAAGGAGCTTGGTAAAATGCGCTTCGGTCAGCCGGTAATATTGTTCGTTCTGCCAAAGCGTATCGTCGGCATCGAAGCCGATCGTTGTCAGTGCTCGCGTCGTCACATGCGCACCTCTTGAATTATGGCCGGCAATCTATCGGCCGCCTGTGTCGAGACAAGGGCGCCGGGCCCGCGGGGCGCCAAGTCCCGACGTTGAAAAGCGCCGCCGTCGCCCTACATCGAATTGGCCTCACCCTGCAGCCAGCCACGGCTGTGCCTGTCGCGCGCAGGCCAATAATCAAAAATGAAGTTCTGAAGTTCGCAAGCCCCCTTGCGGCAGACACAAAGGATTTTTTCGACCATGCGTTACAATCAACTTGGAAATACGGGACTTTTCGTCTCGGAAATCTGCCTGGGCACGATGACCTTCGGCGAAGCCCAGCAAGGCAGCATGTGGGGCGCCATCGCCGATGTCGACCAGAATGCGGCCGACCGGATCGTCGAGCGCTCGCTGGCGGCGGGCGTCAATTTCATCGATACGGCTGACGTCTATTCCTCCGGCGAATCCGAAAGGCTGCTCGGCCAGGCGCTGAAGAACCTCGACGTTCCCCGCAAGGATGTCGTCATCGCCACCAAGGTTTACGGCGTCATGGGCGACAAGCCGAACGACCGCGGCGCCTCGCGCGGCCATATCATGGATTCCGTAGAGGCGAGCCTGAAGCGGCTGCAGACGGATCATATCGACCTCTACCAGATCCACGCGACCGATACGGTGACGCCGATCGAGGAGACGCTGCGCGCCTTCGACGATCTCGTTTCCCGTGGCCTCGTGCGCTATATCGGCGTCTCCAACTGGCAGGCCTGGCGCATTGCCAAGGCGCTCGGCCTTTCCGAACGCCGCGGCTTTGCCCGCTTCGAGACGGTGCAGGCCTATTATTCCATCGCCGGCCGCGATCTCGAACGTGACATCGTGCCGATGATGCAGGAGGAAAAGCTCGGGCTGATGGTCTGGTCGCCGCTCGCCGGCGGGCTCTTGTCCGGCAAATATGGCCCCGGTGCGCCCGGCAATGGCGAAGGCCGTCGCGCCAGCTTCGATTTTCCGCCGGTCGACAGGGACAGGGCCTGGGCCTGCGTCGCCGTCATGCGCGAGATCGCCGAAAAGCGCGGCGCCAGCGTCGCCACCGTCGCGCTCGCCTATATCCTCGCCAAGCCTTTCGTCACATCGGTCATCATCGGCGCCAAGCGTGTCGACCAGCTCGACCAGAACCTCGCCGCCGTCAAGCTGAAGCTCGACGAGGACGATATGACGAGGCTCGACGAGGTAAGCGCGCTTGCTCCCGAATATCCGGGCTGGATGCTGTCGCGGCAGGGCGCCGGTCGCCGGCCGGCGGACTTCGAGCCGAAAGGCTGAGATCATTGTAAAACTCTTGCGGAACGCCGGATATTCCGGCGTTCACAGTTTTTGCAAGCCTCGCTCTTTACTCGGCGTCATCCTCGGCCTTGTGCCGAGGATCTGCTGGGCTCGTTGCAGATGCTCGGGGCAAGCCCGAGCATGACGAAAGAGGAGTGGCCGAGTCTATTGGCTGTCAAGAACGGCCGCTCACTTCCCATGAGCCTTCAGCCAAGTGTCCATTTCGGCGATTTCGCTTTCCTGTGCCTTGATGATGGCTTCTGCGAGCTTTCGCAGATCGGGATCCTTGCCATATTGAAGCTCGATCTTGGCCATGTCGATCGCGCCCTGATGGTGTGGGATCATGCCGCGAACGAAATCCTTATCGGCGTCGCCGCTATATTTGATCATCATATCCTTGTGCATCTTGTCGTTCGCCTTCTTGAACGCCTTGCTGGAGGCGTCATGGCCGGCCATCGGTTTGCTCATGTCCATGGGCATGTCTTCGGCAAGAGTGGGGACGGCAACGACTGCCAACATTGCGGTGAGGGCGATAATTTTCAAAGACATGAGAGTTCCTTCCTCTGTCTGACAATAGGTTTGCGGCCGGCTAAGGCCGCTCGTTTCTGCGTGAATGAAGCGTGACGTCAGGACAGTCGGGGAGGGGGAGCCTGCGGAGCGGGCCGATCGTCGTCCAGGGCCCGGGCGAGCGCCGGGATGGGATAGGCGAAACCAGGCTTTGCGCTGTCGACGACCATGATGGCCGGCGGCAGCAGCAGACAGGCGCTGCAAAGCGGCATATGCGCGGCGTTGCCGGTAGAGCAGGGGTCTTTCAAGGGATCGGCCTTGCCCGCCGCATCAGGCCTATGCATACCGGCCATCTGATGGTGCATGGCGCCGGCTTCGCCAGCAACGGGCGCATTCATCGACACGCAGGTCGGACAGCCTGCCCAAGCGGACATGGCGCTGTAGACCAACCAGCCGAGAACCATCGTGATGAGGGCGAGCGTGCGCATGTCGTTTCATATAGGGGAAGGCCGGCGGCAATCCAAGCCGTCAGTCGCGGTCTGGTGTCTCACCAGGCGGCCATGACCTTATGTTCGATCCGGTAATCCCGGCTTTCCTCGCCGAGCGGCGCGACCGGCCATGTCCAGCTGGCTTTTGCCGGCGGCGGTGAAACGCCGTGCAGCAGGTCGGCCTCCTCATGCGTCTTGCCGTTGCGGTCGATGACGGCATAGGCGATATCGGTCACCAGGCAATGGCGGCAGGAGAGCCCCGAAAGCCCGGCCAAGTGCGCGGCAATCAGCCTTTCCACCGTATCTTCAGGCATGCGTCCGGCCTCGGCGTCGTAGCGCCGTTTCACGCCGCGGCCGATTTGCGACAGGAGATTGGCCGAAACCACGAAATCGAGATAGGGCACGGTGCGCAGGAAGCCGAGCGGTTCCGGCGCTCTGCCGGCGGCAAGATCGTCATAGCCGGAGAGATCGCGCTCGATCAGCCTGATATTGCGATAACCCTTGGCCGCAAGCCATAGGCGCACCGAGGCGAGATGGACGAGATCGACCAGCACGACGGTGTCGAACTCGTGAGCCAGTGCCTCGATCGGCACGTCGCGCAGCAGACCGGAGCCGAGCACGACGGCGGTGCGCTTCTGCCTGAGACCGGCCGCTGCCGCGCGGATCGCGTTCCCACTCATCGTCTCATGTTCGGCCCAATCCCGGGCGCAGCGCCCGGCCCGTGACCAGAGATTGACGGAATAACGGATGAACTTTCGATGCGCCTTGCCGGTCAGCGGCCATGACGCGGCATAGAGAAGCGCTTCAGCGATCATGATGCATATCCCGCGTTTCGGATGGATACCCCGTTCAATCGATTCTGGCAGCGACATCAAGACCCTTCGCCCTTGCCGCTCCCCGCCCGATCGGTTAGGAAACCGCCACTGTCACAGTCAGCGGAATTCCCGGAAATGAACGACAAGCAGAAGAAACCGCAAAAGCTCAAGGCCCGCCTGCCGCGCGGCTTCGTCGACCGGGCGGCCGGCGATATCCGCGCCGTCAACGAGATGACGGCAAAGATCCGCGAAGTCTATGAGCATTATGGTTTCGATCCTGTGGAAACGCCGCTGTTCGAATATACCGATGCGCTCGGCAAGTTCCTGCCCGACAGCGACCGGCCGAACGAGGGCGTCTTCTCGCTGCAGGATGACGACGAGCAGTGGATGTCGCTGCGTTACGACCTGACGGCGCCGCTCGCCCGCCATGTCGCCGAGAATTTCAACGAGATCCAGCTGCCTTACCGCACCTATCGCGCCGGCTACGTCTTTCGCAACGAGAAGCCGGGCCCCGGCCGTTTCCGCCAGTTCATGCAGTTCGATGCCGATACGGTCGGCGCGCCGGGCGTCCAGGCCGACGCTGAGATGTGCATGATGATGGCCGATACGCTTGAAGCCCTCGGCATCAAGCGCGGCGACTATGTCATCCGCGTCAACAACCGCAAGGTCCTGGACGGTGTGCTGGAGGCTATCGGCCTCGGCGGCGACGACAAGGCCGGTCAGCGGCTCAACGTGCTGCGCGCCATCGACAAGCTCGACAAGTTCGGCCCGGAAGGCGTGGCCCTGCTGCTCGGTCCCGGCCGCAAGGATGAGTCCGGCGACTTCACCAAGGGCGCCGGCCTCGACCAGGCGCAGATCGACAAGGTGCTGTTCTTCGTCGGCATCGCGGATTATGCCGAAAGTGCTGGCCAGCTCGCCGAACTGGTTGCCGGAACGTCGAAGGGCGGCGAAGGCGTCGAGGAACTGAACTTCATCGGCGCGCTTGTTGCGAGCGCCGGCTACCAGTCCGATCGCATCAAGATCGATCCCTCCGTCGTGCGCGGCCTCGAATATTATACCGGCCCGGTTTATGAGGCCGAATTGAGCTTCGACGTCACCAACGAGAAGGGCGAAAAGGTCGTCTTCGGTTCGGTCGGCGGCGGTGGTCGTTATGATGGTCTCGTCTCGCGTTTCATGGGCCAGCCGGTTCCGGCGACGGGCTTTTCGATCGGCGTCTCCCGATTGATGACGGCGCTGAAGAATCTCGGCAAGCTCGGCGCCAGCGAAGTGACCGAGCCGGTGCTGGTGACCGTCATGGACGGCGATGTCGAGGCGATGGGCCGTTATCAGAAGATGACGCAGGCGCTGCGCGCCGCCGGCATCCGCGCCGAGATGTTCCAGGGCAACTGGAAGAAGTTCGGCAACCAGCTGAAATATGCCGACCGCCGCGGCTGCCCCGTCGCGATCATCCAGGGCGGCGACGAACGCGCAACCGGCGTCGTGCAGATCAAGGATCTGATCGAGGGCAAGCGGCTCTCCGGCGAGATCGAGGACAATGCCAGCTGGCGCGAAGCGCGCGTGGCACAGGAGACGGTGCCGGAAGCCGACCTCGTCGCCAAGGTGAGGGAGATCCTTGCGGTGCAGGCGGAGGATCGGAAGAGGGCGAGTGATGCGCAGTAAACCCCTCCCCAACCCCTCCCCACACTGGGGAGGGGCTTTAACAGGCGCCGCTGTGCCCAACTCAACATTTGCTTCATCGGAGGTCCTCTCGATTTGGTTCGACGATCGCCGCGGGTTAGTCCCTCCCCCTTGTGGGGAGGGGTTGGGGAGGGGACTTTTCCTGGGAGCTACACCATGCCCCTGATCAACCTCCCCGAATTTTCCGCCGAGCTGCTCTCCGAATTCGACGCCCGCAAGGCCGAGCGCATCGATACGCCCGTCATTCAGCCGGCCGAGCCGTTCCTCGACATCGCCGGCGAGGATCTGCGCCGGCGCATCTTCATGACCGAGAGCGAAACCGGCGCCAGCCTTTGCCTGCGTCCTGAGTTCACCATCCCCGTCTGTCTGCGCCACATCGAGACGGCGACCGGCACGCCGAAGCGTTACGCCTATCTCGGCGAGGTCTTCCGCCAGCGCCGTGACGGCGCCAATGAATTCTACCAGGCTGGCATCGAGGATCTCGGCGATATCAACATACCGAGCGCCGATGCCCGCGCCATCGGCGATGCCACCGGCATTCTCGCCCGCCTGCTGCCGGGCCGGCGCCTGTCGGTGACGCTGGGCGACCAGGCGGTGTTCGAGGCGGTCGTTCAGGCGCTCGGCCTGCCGCTCGGCTGGCAGAAGCGGCTGATCCATGCCTTCGGCAACATGACACAACTGGAGGCGCTGCTGGCCGGTCTCGTCAGCCCGCAATTCGTCACCGGGCTGGATGACGATATCGCCAGGCTTATCGCTGCCGGCGACGAACAGGCGCTGATCGCCCATATCGAGCAGGAAATGCAGGCAACGGGCTATTCGACCAATGCCAGCCGTTCGCCGCCGGAGATTGCCCGGCGGCTCAAGGAAAAGCTCGTCCTGTCCGAGACGCGTCTCGACGACGCGGCCTTCCATGTGCTGGAAGAGTTCCTGTCGCTGCACGTGCCGCTCGTCAACGCGTCGGCGGCGCTCGCCGGTTTTGCCGATGCCGCCGGCTTGAAGCTCGGCAATGCACTGTCCCGTTTCAACGGTCGCGTCGGCGCCCTTGCCGATGCCGGCGTCGATCTCTCCTGCCTGGATTATCGCGCCGCCTTCGGACGGCCGCTCGATTATTACACCGGTCTCGTCTTCGAGGTGACGGCGGAAGGCTCGAGCGCGGTTCTGGCCGGCGGCGGCCGCTTCGATAGGCTCCTGACTTTCCTCGGCGCAACCGACCGCATTCCGGCCGTCGGCTTCTCCTTCTGGCTCGACCGCATCGAAACCGAAAGGGCAGCCGCATGACCATCACAATCGCGCTTCCCTCCAAGGGCCGGATGAAGGACGACGCTTCGGCGATCTTCGAGCGCGCCGGCATGCCGATAACGGCCGTCGGCAACGACCGCTCCTATCGCGGCCGCGTCGAAGGCTGGGACGATGTCGAGGTGGCCTTCCTTTCGGCTTCCGAGATTTCCCGCGAACTCGGCAACGGCACTGTCGATTTCGGCGTCACCGGCGAGGATCTGATGCGGGAAGGTTTTGCCGAGGTCGACAAGCGTGTCGAATTCTGCGCCCGCCTCGGCTTCGGCCATGCCGATGTCGTCGTCGCCGTGCCGGAGATCTGGCTGGATGTAGAGACCATGGCCGATCTCGGTGACGTCGCCGCCGATTTCCGCGCCCGCCATTCCCGGCGTCTTGCCATCGCCACCAAATATTGGCGCCTGACCCAGCAGTTCTTTTCGAGCCAGCACGGCATCCAGCTCTACCGCATCGTCGAGAGCCTCGGCGCCACCGAGGGGGCGCCCGCCTCCGGCTCGGCCGATATCATCGTCGATATCACCTCCACCGGCTCGACGCTGCGCGCCAACCATCTAAAGGTGCTCCAGGACGGCGTCATCCTGCATTCGCAGGCCTGCCTTGTGCGCGCCCGCAAGGAAAGCCATGCCGATGAACCCGTCGTGCAGGCGATTATCGAGGCGGTGCGCGCGGCTCTCTGATTTCGGCCATCAGGCCACAAGCAAAAACCCGCCGTCGGATGACGGCGGGTTTTTCATGTCTGGGAGGATGTCTGTTCTATCAGGCGGCAGCGTAGGCGCCACGGCGGGCGTCGAGCGAGTAGGCGCCTGCGCCATTGGTGGCGAGCATGACATAGGCGCCGGCGAGCGTGATGTTCTTCAGGAAGTTGACGAAGTTCAGGCCACTGAGCCAGGCGTTGGCGGCAGCCGGGAAATCCGGAACGTTGATCGGCGAGAAGTGGAAGACGAAGCCGGTGAAGACACAGAAGACGGCGAGCAGCCAGCCGACGATGCGGACCTGGAAACCGACGAGCACGGCAACACCGGCAACCAGTTCGAACAGGCCGGCGAGATAGGTGAGCGCGGTGGCAGCCGGCAGGCCGGCGCCGGCGATCATGCCGGCGGTCGAGGCCGGATCGGTCAGCTTGCCGAAGCCGGCGAAGATGAACATGAAGGAAAGCAGAATGCGGGCTATCAGGATGAGGACGTTATTCGACATGGACGGTGTCTCCGGTTGAATGGTTCTGGAGATCTGGTGCCCCGGCACTCTGTGATCTCTGGTGCCTCCTATGTCGCTTTTTTTCGTCGTCATGGAAAGATAAACAGAAGCGGACAGTTCGTTCAATAATATGGAACGATATCCTGGCTTGCCTTTGTCGAGCCCGGTCTCTTATGGTTCGGCGCCGAACTTGGAGACTCCGATGGCAGATTTGTCCGCATTTCCGATCACGACTCGCTGGCCGGCGAAAAATTCCGACATCATCCAACTCTATTCGCTTCAGACGCCGAACGGGGTGAAGGTATCCGTCGCCCTCGAAGAGCTCGGGCTCCCCTATGAGCCGCATTATGTTTCCTTCGCCGCCAACGAACAGAAGTCACCGGAGTTCGAATCCCTAAATCCGAACGGCCGCATTCCGGCGATTATCGATCCGAACGGGCCAGGCGGCAAACCGATCGGCCTTTTCGAATCCGGCGCCATCCTGCTCTATCTCGCGGAAAAGACCGGCAAGCTCATCCCCGAGGATGCCGCCGGCCGTTACGAATGCATTCAGTGGGTGTTTTTCCAGATGGCCGGCATCGGCCCGATGTTCGGCCAGTTCGGGCATTTCTATAAATCCGCTGCCGACAAGGTCGCCAACAATTCCTATCCGGTGGAACGCTATCGCGACGAATCCAAGCGGCTGCTCGGCGTGCTCGAAGGCCGGCTGAAGGGCCGGCAATGGATCATGGGCGATCAGTATACGATCGCCGACATCACCACCTTCACCTGGGTCCGCGGCGCCGACATCTTCTATGGCGGCCGCGAGGTCCTCGACTATGCGAGTTTCCCCGCGGTTTCCGATTGGCTGGAACGCTGCATCGCCCGTCCGGCCAGCGCCAGGGGGCTCAATATTCCGGTCAAGCCGGAGTAGTTGACGGCCAGAGATCGCCGCCTGCCCCTCATCCACCTGCCGGCACCTTCTCCCCGCACGGGGGGCGAAGGGGATATGCCGCTACCTCTCCGTCAGCCACTTACCTCCCGCACGGCACGTCCCCTCTCCCCGTAAAACGGGGAGAGGGTTAGGGTGAGGGGCAGACGTTCCCGCCCGCCTCTATTGCCGGTTGGCGATCTGCCTCGCACCTTCGAGCTTGAAGCGCGGAAAGACGAAGACGCCGGCCATGCTGCCGCTGTATTTCTCCTCAAGCCCGTTTGACTCGCCCATGCAGAACAGCGGCTGGCGCAAGCCGTTCGGCATGATGATAGTCGTCGAAAAGCAGAAGGAGGAGCAATGTGTTGCCGCCTGTTCGAACAGTTCCAGCACGTGATTGCGATCTCCGGAATCGTAGCATCGGATCAGATTCAGCAGTCCGCATTCCTCTGTGGAAAGGCCGTGCAGTATGGCGCTCCACTTGCCGAGACGAAGCACCCCGCTCGACAGATCCCCGGTCCAGCTTTCGGAAACGGAAAACTGCGCCAGCATCTCGTGCTGTTGATTATTGTCGTTCATCGAGCCGGGCAGCATCGGTACGGCTGCATTGGCTTTGGCAATCTTGAACACGGGCGTTCCCTCGTTCGCATGCGGCTCCTCCGCCGCACGCTCGGCAAACACTAGAGACAGGCTTATGCAGCAGCGGGCATAATGCCCGCGCCCATATCGGCGATCATTGCCACGGCCATCCGAGCCTCCGAACCGGAGCCCTTTGAAACCATCTATTCTGGCATCGCCTTCCCGCGCTCGTCTGACAGCGAAAATAATCGCCGGGCGCGCTTCAATTGCAGCGCGGATTTATAGGAACTTTTGCACAAACGGCAACGGCTTTTTAAGGGGTGTTCGGATCGAGATCCTTTTACCGGAAATGTCGGCCCCCGCGCTGCTTGGCGAGAATGGAGCCCAGGAGCTCAATTTTCGGCGCTTTTTCCTGGTTTCGCCTCACTTGGCGGGAGATAGATCGCCGCAAGACGACGATTGCCCGCACGTTGCGTGGAGAGAAATACAGGCAGCGGCGCAAGCCTCGCAAAAGCTTGGGCCGCCGGCACATACGATGCACGGCACAAAATCGCGCGCAATGGAACGAATCGTTTTCGGACGAAGCTTACGGCAAAGAAAAAGGGCGACCCGAGGGCCGCCCTTCCTGTTCCGGATGCCGGAATGAGTGCAGGCTTCGCCTATCACATCATGTCCATGCCGCCAGTTCAGCGCGCTTGACGCGCTGAACCATCTTGGATGATGGGCGGATTCATGGACGATGCTGTGAAAGGCCGTTGGCCTATCACATCATGTCCATTCCGCCCATTCCGCCCATGCCGCCCGGCATAGCCGGAGCGTCCTTCTTCGGCAGCTCGGCGATCATGGCTTCGGTGGTGATCAGCAGCGATGCAACGGAAGCGGCATCCTGCAGGGCGGTGCGAACGACCTTGACCGGGTCGATGATGCCCATGCCGATCATGTCGCCATATTCGCCGGTCTGGGCGTTGTAACCCCAGTTGTCCTGATCCTTGTCGAGGATCTTGCCGACAACGATCGAGGCTTCGTCGCCTGCGTTCTCAGCGATCTGGCGGGCCGGAGCCTGCAGCGCGCGGCGAACGATGTTGACGCCGGCTTCCTGGTCGTCGTTGATACCCTTGGCGGTGATCTTGACGGAGGAGCGCAGCAGGGCAACGCCGCCGCCCGGTACGATACCTTCCTGAACGGCAGCGCGCGTCGCGTTGAGGGCGTCGTCGATGCGGTCCTTCTTTTCCTTCACTTCGACTTCCGTCGAGCCGCCGACGCGGATGACGGCAACGCCGCCAGCGAGCTTGGCAAGGCGTTCCTGCAGCTTCTCGCGGTCGTAGTCGGAGGTGGTTTCTTCGATCTGGGCCTTGATCTGGGCAACACGGCCTTCGATGTCGGACTTGGCGCCCGAACCGTCGACGATCGTGGTGTTTTCCTTGGAGATCGAAACCTTCTTGGCACGGCCGAGCATGTCGAGCGTGACGCTCTCGAGCTTGATGCCGAGGTCTTCGGAGATCACGGTGCCGCCC
Source organism: Rhizobium phaseoli (assembly GCF_001664385.1). Lineage (NCBI taxonomy): Bacteria > Pseudomonadati > Pseudomonadota > Alphaproteobacteria > Hyphomicrobiales > Rhizobiaceae > Rhizobium > Rhizobium phaseoli. The sequence goes on from NZ_CP013532.1 coordinate 917,071, forward strand.
GTCAGGATGGCGATGTCTTCGAGCATGGCCTTGCGGCGGTCGCCGAAGCCAGGAGCCTTGACGGCAGCGATCTTCAGGCCGCCGCGCAGCTTGTTGACGACGAGCGTTGCAAGGGCTTCGCCTTCGACGTCTTCAGCGATGATGAGGAGCGGCTTGCCGGTCTGGACGACAGCTTCGAGAACCGGGAGCATCGACTGCAGGTTCGAGAGCTTCTTCTCGTGGAGGAGAATGAAGACGTCTTCGAGGTCGGCGACCATCTTTTCCGGGTTGGTGACGAAGTAGGGGCTGAGGTAGCCGCGGTCGAACTGCATGCCTTCGACGACTTCGAGTTCGGTTTCGGCGGTCTTGGCTTCTTCAACCGTGATGACGCCTTCGTTGCCGACCTTCTGCATGGCTTCAGCAATGTCGAGGCCAACCTGGCGCTCGCCGTTTGCCGAGATCGTGCCGACCTGGGCGACTTCTTCCGAGGTGTTGATCTTCTTGGCCTTGGCCTGGAGATCCTTGACGACTTCGGCGACGGCGAGATCGATGCCGCGCTTCAGGTCCATCGGGTTCATGCCGGCGGCAACAGCCTTGGCGCCTTCGCGAACAATCGCCTGGGCAAGAACGGTTGCAGTCGTCGTGCCGTCGCCGGCGATGTCGTTGGTCTTCGAAGCAACTTCGCGGACCATCTGGGCGCCCATGTTTTCGAACTTGTCTTCGAGTTCGATTTCCTTGGCGACCGAAACGCCGTCCTTGGTGATGCGCGGCGCGCCGAAGGACTTGTCGATGATGACGTTACGACCCTTCGGGCCGAGCGTGACCTTGACTGCATCGGCGAGAATGTCGACGCCGCGCAGCATCTTTTCGCGCGCGGTGCGGCCAAACTTGATTTCTTTAGCTGCCATGTTTGTGACTCCTGAATTCGATTTGTTCGGGCAAAGGCCCGTCAGTCATTTCGGGAAAGCGGATCGGCAATCAGCCGATGATGCCCATGATGTCGGCTTCCTTCATGATCAGAAGGTCTTCGCCGTTGATCTTGACTTCGGTGCCGGACCACTTGCCGAACAGCACGCGGTCGCCAGCCTTGACGTCGAGTGCGACGACCTTGCCGGACTCGTCACGAGCGCCGGAACCGACGGCGACGATTTCGCCTTCCTGCGGCTTTTCCTTGGCGGTGTCGGGAATGATGATCCCGCCCTTGGTCTTCTCTTCGGACTCGACGCGACGAACGACGACGCGGTCGTGAAGCGGACGGAAATTGGTGCTTGCCATTGTCTAATCCCTCGATCGAATGACATTCGCGGACCGGAGCGGCCCACATGGATAGGTGTTAGCACTCCCTTGCGGTGAGTGCTAGCGACGAGCATTTAGGGATGGCTCCGAAAGGAGTCAATGAGAGCAATCACGAATTTTTGTGCCGGAATTGTGAAGAGACCGGAGAAATGCCGGAGATTCCGGCCGAACCCTCTGTCGCGGGCGCACCTTGTCGATTACGGGCCGGTTTGTCGCGACAGGGCTTTGCCGTGGCCGGCGCTAAGAAAATGCCTTGCCATCGTCCTGCGCCTTTGCAATGTCACCGGTGACTGCAGCAACTCGGGACATTGGAATGGCCAAGCGGATAGAAACCTTCTCTGAGATCACCGATCGCTATGACGTGGTGCTCTGTGATGTCTGGGGCGTCGTTCACAACGGTGTCGATCCGTTCCCGAAGGCTGCTGCCGCCCTTCAGGCCGCCCGCGAGAGCGGCCTCGCCGTCGTCCTCATCACCAATTCGCCGCGCCTTTCCTGGCAGGTCGTCGAGCAATTGCGTCATATCGGCGTGCCCGACAGCGCCTATGACAGGATCGTCACCTCGGGCGACGTCACGCGCGGGCTGATTTCCGAGGGGCCGAAGACGGTCTTTCTGCTCGGCCCCGAACGCGACAAGGCGCTTCTCGAAGGCATTGGCGTCGAGCGGGCGCCATCCGGCGAAGCGCGATCGCTCGTCTGCACCGGCTTTTTCGACGATGAGACCGAGAAGCCGGAAGATTACACCGACATGCTTCTGGATTTTCAGGCGCGCGAGGTGCCGATGATCTGTGCCAATCCCGACCTCGTTGTCGAGCGCGGTCACCGCATCATTCCCTGCGCCGGCGCCATGGCCGCCTATTATGAGCAGCTCGGCGGCAAAACCCGCATCGCCGGCAAACCGCACCGGCCGATTTACGAGGCGACGCTGGCCGCTGCCCGCGAACTTCGCGGCGAGGTGCCGGCCGAGCGCGTGCTGGCGATCGGCGACGGCATGCCGACCGATGTCCGTGGCGCCTTGAATTTTGGCCTCGACCTTCTCTACATCAGCGGCGGGATTCACGCCAAGGAATACACCTTAAATGGCGAAACCGACGAGGCAATCCTCAACGCCTACCTCGAACGGGAAAACGCCGCGCCGAAGTGGTGGATGCCGCGCCTTGCATAAAGAGAAGCCAGCCGATGACCGTCTTCCACCGCAATGAAACCCGCGATCCCTTGCCCGCCCATCTCCGGGGCGGGGTGATCGCCATCGGCAATTTCGACGGCGTCCATCGCGGCCATCAATCGGTGCTGAACCGCGCGCTCGAGATCGCAAGGGCGCGCGGCATCCCCGCTCTGGTGCTGACCTTCGAGCCGCATCCGCGCACCGTCTTCCGGCCGCAGACCCCGGTGTTCCGCCTGACACCCGCGCCGCTCAAGGCCCGTATCCTGGAAACGCTGGGGTTCAACGCCGTCATCGAATATCCTTTCGACTACGAGTTCTCGCAGCGCTCGGCCGATGATTTCATTCATTCGATTCTGAAGGATTGGCTCGGCGCCTCCGAAGTCGTCACCGGCTTCGATTTCCATTTCGGCCGCAACCGCGAAGGCGGCCCCGCCTTCCTGATGAATGCCGGCCAGACCTACGGCTTCGGCGTCACACTGATCGATGCCTTCCGCGACGAAAATGCCGACGTCGTCTCGTCGAGCCATATTCGCGCCTTGCTGAAGGAGGGCGAGGTCAGCCAGGTCGCCGGCATGCTCGGTTACCGCTATACGGTCGAGGCGGAGGTGATCGACGGCGAAAAGCTCGGCCGGCAGCTTGGCTTCCCCACCGCCAACATGCGCCTGCCGCCGGAGGCCGAACTTGCCGCCGGCATCTACGCCGTCCGCTTCCGCCGCCAGGACGGAACGCTCCACGATGCGGTGGCCAGCTATGGCCGCCGGCCGACGGTGACGGAAAACGGCGCGCCGCTGCTTGAAACCTATCTCTTCGATTTCAGCGGCGATCTCTACGGCCAGCTCTGCGCCGTCTCCTTCTTCGGCTATATGAGACCGGAGCTGAAGTTCGACGGTCTCGATCCGCTCGTCGCCCAGATCAAGCGCGACGAGGAGGAGGCGAGGGCGCTGCTGGCGGGGGTGAAACCGCTCGGCGAACTCGACCGGAAGCTCTGCTTTTCCTGAGCCATCTAAAATGCCGTTGTCTTCGATTATCTCCGGCTCAACGGAAATTGATTCGGATCGTGTGTCCACGGATCGAAAACTGCCGCGCCGGAGAAGCGCGTATCCTTTGCGTTCCGCGTCACCAGATAGAGATTGTGCTCAATGGCGGTGGCGGCCAACATTGTGTCGATGACCGGTGGCGCATGTCCGGTTCGCAATTTTATGCGCCCTGAAATAGCGCCCCAATGCCTGACGGCCGCGTCGCTCAGCGAGAGAGTACGCTGTGAGAACCGCTCCTCCAGAGCGTCACGCGCCGCTATATAACGATAGCGGTTTCGGTCGTCTTCAGGCAGATTTTCGATGCCTTTGTCATATTCTGCGAGGGTGAGGACGCTGATGAACATCTGGTTCTCGTCCTGCGCGGCAGCCCAAGACTTCACAGAGGGCGCGCCGTTCGGATTGATCAGCGCCGCAATGACGTTGGTGTCGAGCAGCCATCCGATCACAGTTCGACATCCCGCCCGTAATCGGCCTCCCGCTCGAGATCGAACTCTTTCAGAGCGAGGCTCTCCATGAAATCGACCAAAGGCTTTCTGGGCTCGGCCTTCGTCAACCGTTCGAGTTCTTCGACGCTGATGATGACGACGCTGTCTCTGCCGCGCACTGTCACGCGTTGCGGCCCTTCGCTGCGGGCACGGCGTACTACTTCGCTGAAGCGCGCTTTGGCGTCCTCGAGCTTCCAGCTTTGCTTTACAATTTTTCTCATGTCTCAATGCCTGCAATCGAAACAGGTCAGATAGTCAGATCATACTGCAGGCTGCCGGGGGTTTCCAGCCGTTCTGTTCTTCTGGATGAATAATATGTGGGCAGTTCCAGTCATTGATGTCGATTGCCGGAGTGAATTCTTCTCTTCCTTTTCCCCGCAAAAACGCCTATGAACCGGCGCGATGAGAAAATTTCGGCTGGCGATCACGATACGAATTATCGGCCCGGCCTTCCGCGCGCGCTAAGCGGCCGGGAGGTCCGGGTTTTCGGCGCTTGGATACAAGCGCTTCCGTCACCAGCTTTTTCACGCCGTTGCGCCCCTTTCTGGGCCGCCAGAAACGATTGTCCCGATATGACCGACACAGCCGAAAAGATCGATTACTCGAAGACCCTCTATTTGCCCGAAACCGATTTCCCGATGCGCGCCGGCCTGCCGCAGAAGGAGCCGGAGCTCGTCAAGCGCTGGCAGGAGATGGATCTCTACAAGAAACTGCGCGCTTCTGCCGCCGGCCGCGAAAAATTCGTCCTGCATGACGGCCCGCCCTATGCCAACGGCAACATCCATATCGGCCACGCGCTGAACAAGATCCTCAAGGACGTCATCAACCGTTCGTTCCAGATGCGCGGTTATGACGCCAATTACGTGCCCGGCTGGGATTGCCACGGCCTGCCGATCGAATGGAAGATCGAGGAGGAGAACTATCGCGCCAAGGGCAAGGCCAAGCCGGATCTGAAAGAACCGGCGGCGATGATCGAGTTCCGCCGCGAGTGCCGCGCCTATGCCGAAAAATGGATCAAGGTCCAGGGCGACGAGTTCCAACGCCTCGGCATCGTCGGCGATTTCGACAACCCGTATCTGACGATGAATTTTCATGCGGAGAGCCGCATCGCCGGCGAGCTGCTGAAGATCGCCGCAAGCGGCCAGCTCTATCGAGGCTCCAAGCCGATCATGTGGTCGGTGGTCGAGCGCACCGCGCTGGCCGAAGCCGAAGTCGAGTATCACGACTACGAGAGCGACACGATCTGGGTGAAGTTTCCGGTGAAATTTGTCGTGCGTGACGGCGCGGAAGCAAAGTTTCATCTGCTGGATGCCTTCGTCGTCATCTGGACGACGACGCCCTGGACGATCCCCGGCAACCGGGCGATCGCCTATTCCTCGCGGGTTGCCTACGGCCTCTACGAAGTCACGGCTGCCGAAAATGATTTTGGCCCGCGCCCGGGCGAAAAGCTGATCTTCGCTGACAAGCTGGCTGAGGAATCCTTCGCCAAGGCGAAGCTGCAGTACAAGCGCCTTGCCGATGTTACGGCCGCCGATCTTGCCGGGATCACCTGCGCCCACCCGCTCAAGGGGCTCGGCGGCGGCTATGAATTTGCCGTGCCGCTGCTCGAAGGCGATCATGTCACCGACGATGCCGGTACGGGTTTCGTTCATACGGCGCCCAGCCACGGCCGCGAAGACTTCGACGTCTGGATGGCGCATGGCCGCGAGATCGAGGCGCGCGGCATCGAGACCAAGATCCCGTTTCCGGTCGACGACGGCGGCTTCTACACAGCCGATGCCCCCGGCCTCGAAGGCGCCCGCGTCATCGACGACAACGGCAAGAAGGGTGATGCCAATGACCGCGTCATCAAGGCGCTGATCGAACGCAGCGCGCTCTTTGCCCGCGGCCGCCTGAAGCACCAGTATCCGCATTCCTGGCGCTCGAAGAAGCCGGTCATCTTCCGCAACACGCCGCAATGGTTTGTCTATATGGACAAGACGCTGCCGGATGGAACGACGCTGCGCACCCGTGCGCTCACGGCGATCGACGACACCCGCTTCGTGCCGGCTGCCGGCCAGAACCGCCTGCGCGCGATGATCGAGCAGCGCCCGGACTGGGTGCTTTCTCGTCAGCGCGCCTGGGGGGTGCCGATCTGCGTCTTCGTCGATGAACATGGCGCCGTGCTGCAGGACGAGGCCGTCAACGCCCGCATCCTCGAGGCCTTCGACGCCGAGGGCGCCGACGCCTGGTTTGCCGAAGGCGCCAAGGAGCGCTTCCTCGGCAACGAGCATGATCCGGCCAAGTGGTCGCAGGTCATGGATATCCTCGACGTCTGGTTCGACTCGGGCTCGACGCACACCTTCACGCTGGAAGACCGTCCGGACCTAAAATGGCCGGCCGATCTTTATCTCGAAGGCTCCGACCAGCATCGCGGCTGGTTCCATTCCTCGCTGTTGGAATCGGCTGCCACCCGTGGCCGCGCGCCTTATAACGCCGTCCTCACCCATGGCTTCACCATGGACGAGAAGGGCGAGAAGATGTCGAAGTCGAAGGGCAACGTCACCGCCCCGCAGGAGGTGATGAAGGACGCCGGCGCCGACATTCTGCGCCTCTGGGTGATGACCTCGGACTATGCCGACGACCTGCGCGTCGGCAAGACGATCATCCAGACCAATGTCGATGCCTATCGCAAGCTGCGCAACACCATCCGCTGGATGCTCGGCACGCTGGCCCATGACAAGGGCGAGGAGATCGCGCTGGCCGATCTGCCGGAGCTGGAGCAGCTGATGCTGCATCGGCTGGCCGAGCTCGATCAGCTGGTGCGCGAAAACTATGACGCGTTCGACTTCAAGAAGATCGCCCGCGCGCTGATCGATTTCGCCAATGTCGAGCTTTCGGCCTTCTATTTCGATGTCCGCAAGGATGCGCTTTATTGCGACGCGCCGTCGAGCCTGCGCCGGCGCGCCAGCCTGCACGTCATCCGCCAGATCTTCGATTGCATGGTGACCTGGCTTGCGCCGATGCTGCCCTTCACCACCGAGGAGGCCTGGCTGTCGCGCAATCCTTCGGCCGTTTCCGTGCATCTGGAGCAGTTCGCCCCGGTTGCCAAGGAATGGCGCAACGATGCCCTGGCCGAGAAGTGGAAGAAGATCCGCGCCGTGCGTTCGGTCGTGACAGGGGCGCTGGAAATCGAGCGCAAGGACAAGCGCATCGGCTCCTCGCTGGAAGCAGCACCCGTCGTCCATATCGCCGATGCCGAGCTTCGCAAGGCGCTCGAAGGCCAGGATTTCAGCGAAGTCTGCATCACCTCGGGCATAACAATCAAGGCGGATGCCGGTCCGGCGGAAGCCTTCCGTCTGGCCGAGGTGCCTGACGTCGCGGTCGTGCCGACGCTGGCCGAAGGTGTCAAATGCGCCCGTTCCTGGCGCATCACCACCGATGTCGGCTCCGATCCCGACTATCCCGACGTCTCGGCGCGCGACGCTGCGGCCTTGCGTGAACTCGGCATCCGCGCCTGAAGATATTTGCCGGGTGAATTGCCTTTGTGGCGTTCATCCGGTAAAAGCTGCCTGAAAATGGCCGGATTTTTGCGTCAGGGGGACGGTTGTCCGGTTGGGCAACGATTGCACCGGTGGCTGGAAGGGTTTTCATGTTCGCAACGCATTGGTTCCGTATGGGCGCCTGCCTGTCTGTCGTCGTGGCGGGATGCTCGTTGGTGTCCAGTTGCGCCAGCAGCCCGACTTACGGCACCGACAAGACCGCCATGGAGCAGCTGACCGACGATCTCGGCCAGTCCGTGTCGCTGACCGGGCCGGATCCGAAGAACAAGGGCGTCAAATACTCGCCGCGTCCGACGCTGGTGCTGCCGGCTGAGGGGCAGAGGGAGACTCTTGTTCAACCGCAGCAGACGGTGGCCAACAAGGACAATCCGCAATGGCTTGAATCGCCGGAGGAAACCCGCGCCCGCCTCGTTTCGGAGGCCGACGCGAACTCCGACAACCCGAACTACCGCTCGCCGCTCGCCAGCTCGGCGATTGAAGGCGGCCGGCGCACGACGGAAGCCCAGACGCAGGCCTATCGCGAAGCCCGCGCCCTGCAGAAGGGTTCCTACGTCGATCAGCGCCGCTATATTTCCGACCCGCCGCCCGGTTACCGCACCGTCGACGACCCGGCAAAGCTCGACGACGTCGGCGAGCCCGAGCTCAAGAAGCAGAAGAAGCGCAAGAAGGACGCGGCGATCGCCAATTCCGGCAAGCAGTGGTGGAACTTCCTGCAATAGCGGCTTGTCCCGGCGCTTAGGCGCCGTTCGGTTGGTTTAACTGTCAGACGACATCGCCGAGCAGTCCCTCATCCGCCTGCCGGCACCTTCCCCTCGCGCGCGGGGAGAAGGGGATATGCCGCAACCTCTCCGTTCACATCCACGTCCCGTTTGGCACGTCCCTTCGCCCCGTTTGCAGGGGGCCGCAGGACCGGTCGAGACCAGTGGCTCGACCCGGCAAGGGTTAGGGTGAGGGGCAATCGGCGCAAAGCCGATAACCGTGTGCGCTGGGCTACAGCGCCTCTCTCTTCTGCAAAAAGAACGTCCGCAAAATCTCGGCCGACTGAACCTCGTTGAAGCCGGAATAGACTTCCGGGGCGTGGTGGCAGGTCGGCTGCGTATAGAATCGCACGCCATTGTCGACGGCGCCGCCCTTCGGGTCCTCGGCGCCGTAATAGAGCCTGTGAATGCGCGCAAACGAGATGGCTGCCGCGCACATGGTGCAGGGCTCCAGCGTCACATAGAGATCGGCGCCGGCAAGACGTTCCTGTCCGAGCGCTTCGCAGGCAAGCCGGATCGCGGCGATTTCGGCATGGGCGGTGACGTCATTGAGCTCGCGCGTGCGGTTTCCCGAGCGGGAAACGGCGATATCGTCGACGACGACGACGGCGCCGATCGGCACTTCGCCGCGTTCGCCGGCGGCACGCGCCTCTTCGAGCGCCATCTCCATGAAACGATTTGTCTTCACGATCGCACGAATTTCCACTTAACCGCAGATGCGTGACCTGATAGACAGGCCCAAAAGGCAGGCAAACAACAAATGACATCCAAAGACAAGCCAAAACGCCCGGGCGCAAAGCCCTTTTCACGCGACGCCGGGGCCAAGGCCGGCCCGAAAGCGGGCGCCGCGAAGCCGGCAAAGGCTGCAGCCGCGCGCCCGGCCGCGGCCGAAACCGAGAGCGAGGCCAAGGCCGAACGCATCTCCAAGGTGATGGCGCGCGCCGGCGTCGCCTCCCGCCGCGACATCGAACGCATGATCATGGAAGGCCGGGTGACGCTGAACGGCAAGGTTCTCGAAACCCCCGTCGTCAATGTCACGCTTGCCGACCGGATCGAGGTCGACGGCATGCCGATCCGCGGCATCGAGCGCACCAGGCTGTGGCTCTATCACAAGCCGGCCGGTCTGGTGACCACCAATGCCGATCCGGAAGGCCGCCCTACCGTCTTCGATAACCTGCCGGAAGAACTGCCGCGCGTCATGTCGATCGGCCGTCTCGACATCAACACTGAAGGCCTGCTGCTGCTGACCAATGACGGCGGTCTTGCCCGGGCGCTGGAACTGCCGGCGACCGGCTGGCTGAGGCGCTATCGCGTGCGCGCCCACGGCGAGATCGATCAGGAGGCGCTCGACAAGCTGAAGGACGGCATTGCCGTCGACGGCGTGCTCTATGGTTCGATTGAGGCGACGCTCGACCGCACACAAGGTTCGAACGTCTGGATCACCATGGGTCTTCGCGAAGGCAAGAACCGCGAAATCAAGAATGTGCTCGGCGCCCTCGGCCTCGACGTCAACCGCCTGATCCGCATTTCCTACGGCCCGTTCCAGCTCGGCGATCTGCCGGAGGGCCATGTCATCGAAGTGCGCGGCCGCACGCTCCGCGACCAGCTCGGCCCGCGCCTCATTGAGGAAGCCAAGGCCAATTTTGACGCGCCGATCTATAACGCCCCGGCGGTTGCCGCCGAGGAAGAGGCTGAGGTCGCCGCACCGGAGAAACGCGAGCGTCCGCGCCGTGACGAGGACAAACGCGAAAGGGCGTTGAGCCGTCTCGACACCAAGCGGGACGACCGTCGCGGTGATGACCGCCGTGGTGGCGCGCGCCGCGATGACGATCGCCGCGACGGCGGCCGCCGGGATGACGAGAAGCCGAAGCGCTCCGAGCCGCTCGGCCAGCGCCGCAGCGCCAATGTCTGGATGGCGCCCGGCGCCCGGCCGCTCGGTGAAAAGGCGGCGGCGAAAGCTGCCAAGAACGCCCAGACTGCGCGCCGCCGCGGCGAGCAGGCGCCGGCAAAGAGTGCTGCCTTCGATCGCATCGAGGATCGTCCGCGCACGCCGATCAACCGCGTGCGCGAAGAGGACGGCGAATGGATCCGCTCGAGCGAGCAGCCCCGCCGCAAGGATGAGGGCGAGGGCTTCGGCCGCAAGCGCTCCTTCGGCGATCGCCCCGCCCGCGAAGACCGCGGTTTCGGCGAACGTCCTTCACGCGGCGACCGGCCTTTCGGCGACAAGCCGCGGGGCGACCGCAGGCCGCGTGCCGACGGCGACGAGCGTCCGCGTGCCACCAGAGCCGCTGCCGGCGAAGGCCGTTCGGAACGTCCGCGCGGCGACCGCCCGTTCGGTGATCGTCCTTCGCGTGGAGATCGGCCTTTCGGCGACAAGCCGCGTGGGGATCGCAGGCCGCGCGAAGACGGTGACGAACGCCCGCGGGCAGCCAGAAGCTTTGCCGGTGAGGGGCGCTCCGAGCGTCCGCGCGGCGAACGGTCCTTCGGCGACAAGGCTCCCGGCGGCAAGCCTTCGGGCGATAAGCCGCGCGGCAAGGGCTTTGGTGCCAGGCCCGGCGGATCGAAGAATTTTTCCGGCAAGCCGAAGGGCGGCAAGCCCGGCAGCGACAGGCCGGGCGGTGACAGGCCTGCGGGCGGCCCGTCCAGAGGTGGTGGAAAAGGAAAGGGAATGACGCGCGGTGCGGATCGTCGGCGGTGAGTTTCGCGGACGGCCTCTCGCCGTGCCAAAATCCAACGATATCCGGCCGACTGCCGACCGGACGCGCGAGAGCCTGTTCAATATATTGAGTCATGCCTATCCGGAATGCGTCGACGGCACCCGGATCCTTGATCTTTTTGCCGGCACCGGCGCCGTCGGCCTCGAAGCCGTGTCGCGTGGCTGTCGCCATGCGCTCTTCGTCGAAAACAGTGTCGAGGGCAGGGCGCTGCTCTGGGAAAACATCGATGCGCTCGGCCTGCACGGCCGCACGCGCATCCTTCGCCGCGATGCCACCGATCTCGGCAGCGTCGGCAATCTCGAAGCCTTCGACGTGCTGTTCGCCGATCCGCCCTATGGCAAAGGCCTCGGCGAAAAGGCGATGGCGGCGGCCGCCCAGGGCGGCTGGCTCAGGCCGGGCGCGATCGCGGTGCTCGAAGAACGCGCCGATGTTGTCGTTTCCGTGCATCCTTCCTATGTTTTCCTCGAAAGCCGCATTTTTGGCGATACGAGGGTGCATTTCTTCCGGTATCAGCCGCAATAAGCGGGGGCGGGGCGTGCAGCAGGCAGAATTCATCAGTCCGAAACTGCCTGCGGTCAGCGATCTTCCGACGGTCGCGGTTGCTTTCGGCGGCGGCGGCGCGCGCGGACTTGCCCATATCCACATCATCGAGACGCTCGACGAGCTCGGCATCCGCCCGGTGGCGATATCGGGCTCGTCGATGGGTGCGATCATGGGGGCCGGCATGGCCGCCGGCATGTCGGGGGCCGAAATCCGCGAACATGCGTTGACGACAGTCGGCAATAAGACGGCGGTCGTCGCCCGCATTTGGGGGCTGAGACCGGCGACGGTGCGTGATGCGGTCGCCAAGGGCATTCGCATCGGCCAGTTCAATCTGGAGCGGATCCTCAAGGCCTTCCTGCCCTCCGAACTGCCGGCCCGCTTCGAGGATCTGCTGGTGCCGATGAAGGTGATCACCACCGATTATTACGGTCAGAACGAAGTGATCATCGAAGAGGGCGAGCTTTTTCCGGCACTCGCCGCCTCATCCGCCATCCCCGCCGTCTTCATGCCGGTGCGCCTGCGCGGCCGGGTGATGATCGACGGCGGCATCAGCAATCCCGTGCCCTATGAACCCCTGATGGATCTTGCCGACATCGTCGTCGGCATCGATGTCGTCGGCGCGCCGGAAGGCGACGGCACCCATATTCCGAACCGCATGGAAAGCATCTTCGGGTCCGGCCAGTTGATGATGCAGACGGCGATCTCGCTGAAGCTGAAGCTCTGCCGGCCGCAAATCTTCCTGCGCCCGGCGGTCGGCCGCACCGGCGTGATGGATTTCCTCAAGGCCCGCGACGTGCTGGCCATGTCGGTCGGCGTCAAGGACGAACTGAAATTCGCCCTCGATCGCGAAATCGAAGCGCGATTAAAACGCTAGACTATATTGCACGCGAACCGCCGCGCCTGTTTGCGCGACCTCCATGAGCGGTTCGCCGCGCATCGCCTCGGCTATGATCTCGGCATCGTCATTGCCGATTTCGAACAGACCGAAGCGCAGTTGATAGCCCCAGCCTGCCCGGTCGCTGGTGAATGACAGCCGGCCGAGCAGCGGCCGGATCGGCGTTTCCAGAGCCTGGGACCAGGCGACATCCCGCCTCCAGGGGCGAAAACCGGGGTGGGCTTCCACCTGATACGCCTCGGTTTCCTTGACCACGCCAAGTGCCGTGAACGCCTGGAGCCGATCCTTGCCGCCGAATGTTTCGGTCGGCGAATAGTAGATCACCCGGTCGCCGGGCGCGCTCCGTTTGAGCGGAGCGGCCTTTCCGTGACAAACCTGCATGAAGCCGGCCTCCCGCCCGATGCGGACATGATTTGCTGATGCAACGGCGATCCAGCTGCGGGGCATATTTCAGCCCTCCGCGACATTGTAGACGCGCAGACGGTGCCCGTCGGGATCGGCCGCGACAAAGCTGCGGCCGAAATCGAGGTCGGTCGGTGGCAAAAGAATGCTCGCGCCCCTGTCCAGCCATTCGGCATGAAGTGCATCAACCACATCCGCCGTCGCAACCCTGAAACCGACGTCGCAGCCGCCGCCCATGCCAGCCGGCGCCGGCTCAACGCCCGCCTTGCCCCACAGGCCAAGGGCCAGGCCCGAAGGCAGGATGAACATGGCGAAAGTCGGACTGGCCTCCACCGGATTCTGCCCGAGCAATCGCTGATAAAAGCTGGCGCTCTCTGCCGCGTCGGTGACGAAAAGGAGAATGCTGTTGCCGTCGATCATGTGAAGCCTCCTGTTATTGGTCAGGACGGGTTCTATCGTGATATGCTGACAGATTCTGGCAGTAGCCTCCGCCTTTCGATGCACTCCATGTTGGTACCGTCCCGAACCGGCTTATGCGTCCGCTGTCGCATCAGCGGTGCCCGCCAGCGGGTCGTCCTCGAAGGGGTCGGCGGCGCGTTTCGGCTTGACCAGCGGTTCGGGCCGGACGGGGTGGGAAAACAGCATGTCGCGGCCAGCCTGCAGCCCTTCGGAAGCCTGCAGCACCAGGCGCGCCTCGTCGCGTTTGCGGATGTCCTCGCCGATTTCATAGGCGTCAACCTCCGAAACGCCGAGCGCTTCCAGCGTGCGCCGTCCGAACAACAGGCCGGATTCCAACGTTTCGCGCAGCTCATAGTCGACGCCCTTGTTGCGCAGCTCGATCGAATGGATGCGGTCGTAGGAGCGCACATAAAGTCTTGTGTGCGGATAGTCCGCCTGCACCAGCTCCACCACCTTGTCGGTGATCTCTTTTTTTTGCGTGCAGACGAGCACGATCTTCGCCCGGTCGATGCCGGCCGAGCGCAGCACGTCCTTGCGGGCGCCGTCGCCGAAATAGATGCGGAAGCCGAAGGCGGAGGCCTGGCGGATGCGGTCGGCCGAAAAATCGATGACGGTGACGCTGCGCCCGCCGGCAAGCAGGATCTGGGCGGCGATCTGGCCGAAACGCGAGAAGCCGACCATCAGCACGTCAGCGCCGGCCCCTTCGAAATCCTCGTCCAGCTCTTCCTGTGCATCGCCGTTGAGCAGCCGCTTCGACAGCGCGGCTCCGATCGGCGTCAGCGCCATGGAGAGGGTCACGATCGCCACCAGCAGCGAGGCCGTGCTCGTCGACATCAGCCCGGTGACGCCAGCCGCCGTAAACAGCACGAAGCCGAATTCGCCGCCCTGCGGCAGCAGGAAGGCGATGCGGATCGCATCGTCGTGGGGTGAGCCGGAGATCCGGCAGAGCCCATAGATGATGATCGCCTTGACGGCCATGACGATCGGCACGGCGACGATGACGAAGAGCGCGTTGTCGGCGAGCACGTCGAGCTGCAGCGACAGGCCGACGGCGATGAAGAAGATGGCGAGCAGCACGCCGCGGAAGGGCTCGATGTCGGCCTCCAGCTCGTGCCGATAGGAGGATTCGGCCAGCATTACGCCGGAGAGAAAGGCGCCCATCGCCATTGAAAGGCCGGCCAGCTGCATCAGGCTTGCTGATCCCATGACGACGAAGAGGGCGGCGGCGATCATTGCCTCGCGGGCGCCGGTCCGGGCGATGATCTGGAAGAGCGGAGTCAGAAGGTAGCGTCCGGCAACGACCATCGCCGCCACCGCGCCGACGGCGACGGCAAAATCGGTGAGCGGCGCATTGCTGCCCTTGCCGCTGCCATCGAGCACGGTGATCAGCGCCAGCAGCGGCACGATCGCCAGGTCCTGGAACAGCAGCATCGAGAAGGAGCGCTGCCCGTATCGCGTATTGACGTCGCCGTCGCCCTCGAGGATCTGCATGGCGAAGGCGGTCGAGGACAGCGCCAGACCGAAGCCGGCGACGATGCTGCCGCGCCAGTCGAGAACGCCGGAGAGGAAGGCGAGCGCGGTCAGCGCCAGTCCGGTCACCACCACCTGCGCCGTGCCGAGGCCGAAAATGTCGCGCCGCATCTGCCAGAGGCGGCTGGGCTTCAATTCCAGCCCGATGATGAACAGCAGGAAGACGACACCGAGCTCGGCGACGCCGAGGATCTGTTCGCCGTCGGTAATGCCGTGGAAGACCGGTCCGATGACGATGCCGGCGGCGAGATAGCCGAGGACGGTGCCGAGCCCGAGCTTCTTGAAGATCGGAGCGGCGACCACCGCACCGCCGAGAAGCAGGATCGTTTCGGAAAAAAGGGCGTTGGGCGCTGACATGCTGACGATTTCTTTCGGGTGGCGGGGGCATGCAGGCAGTCCCGATAAAGAATCGGCGGCGGCGGCCTTGATGCTTGGGAGAGTGCACAATAAATGGAACGCGAAGGAAAGGCCAAATCATGTCCTCTGAAATCGATTCCTCGACACTTCTTTCCCGCGCAAGTCAATTGATCGATCTGGCAAGGAAGGCAGGGGCCGACGCCGCCGATGCCGTCGTCGTTCGCTCGCGTTCGCAATCGGTCAGTGTCCGTCTTGGCAAGGTCGAGGGAACGGAATCCTCCGAAAGCGACGATTTCTCGTTGCGGGTCTTTATAGGCAAACGCGTCGCCAGCGTTTCGGCCAATCCGGGCTTCGATCTGCAGGCGCTTGCCGAACGCGCCGTCGCCATGGCCAAAGTCTCGCCGGAGGATCCCTTCGCCTGCCTCGCCGATGAGGCGAGCCTTGCGAAATCCTATCCCGACCTGCAATTGTTCGATCCCACCGAGGTCTCCTCCGAGATGCTGCGCGAGGCGGCTCTTGCCGCCGAGACGGCGGCCCTTGCGGTCAAGGGCGTGACCAATTCCTCCGGCGCCGGCGCATCCGGCGGCATGGGCGGCCTTGTTCTCGCCACCTCGCACGGTTTTGCCGGCAGCTACATGGGCTCCCGGTTCGGCCATTCCGTCAGTGTCATCGCTGGCGAAGGCACCGGCATGGAACGCGACTATGATTTCGACAGCCGCCTCTATTATGCCGAGCTTGAAGACCCCGCCGAAATCGGCCGCCGCGCCGGCGAACGGGTGGTGAAGCGTATCAATCCACGCCAGGTGCCGACCGGCAAGAACGTCACCGTCATCTTCGACCCGCGTGTCGCCCGCGGCTTCGTCGGCCATATCGCCGGCGCGATTAATGGCGCCGCCGTCGCCCGCAAGACCAGCTTCCTGCGCGACAGGATGGGTCAGCAGGTGCTGAAATCAGGCCTGTCGATCACCGACGATCCGCTGATCGTGCGTGGCCCCGCTTCGCGGCCGTTCGACGGCGAGGGCGTGGCCGGCGAGCGGCTGGTGATGATCGAGGACGGTGTCCTGAAACACTGGTTCCTTTCGACCTCGACCGGCCGCGAGCTCGGCCTTCCCACCAATGGCCGCGGTGTGCGCGGCGGCACCGCCGTTTCGCCGTCCTCCACCAACCTCGCGCTGGAACCCGGCGACATTTCGCCGGAGGAACTGATCCGCAGCGTCGGCAACGGCTTTTACGTCACCGAACTGATCGGCCACGGCGTCAACATGATCACCGGCGAATACAGCCGCGGCGCCACCGGCTTCTGGATCGAGAACGGCGAACTCACTTTCCCGGTGTCCGAAGTGACGATCGCTTCGAACCTCAAGGACATGTTCATGCGCCTGACGCCGGCAAACGACATCGACCGCAAGTTCGGGGTCGCCGCACCCACCTTCGCCATCGAAGGCATGACCCTCGCGGGGCGCTAGAGCATGATGCCGAAAAGTGTGAGCGGTTTTCGGACGACATCATGCTCAAACGAAAGTTGAAAAGCGGCGAGAAGGAAGTGATTGACGCGATGAGCGACAGCGAAAAGCGCCGCTGGCAGGGCGATCTCGCCTTGATCGCCGATGCGGCGAAGGAGGCCGGCGCGATCGCCTTCGGCTTCTTCAACCAGTCCCCCGAGGTCTGGTGGAAGAACGGGGATCGCTCTCCCGTCAGTGCCGCCGATTTCGCCGCCAACAAGACGCTGGAGTCGATCCTGCGCAAGGCCCGGCCGGATTATGGCTGGCTGTCGGAGGAGACGGAGGACGATGCCGAGCGCCTCTCGCGCGAGACGCTGTTCATTATCGATCCGATCGACGGTACGCGCGCTTTCCTCGCCGGGCAGAAGGTCTGGTGCGTCAGCGTCGCGGTCGTCCATCGCGGCCGGCCGGTCGCCGGCGTGCTCTATGCCCCGGCGCTCGAAGAGCTTTATGAGGCGGTCGAGGGCGGCGCGGCGCTGAGGAACGGCGAGCCCTTCATCGTTTCCGCCGCCGGGCCGGAGGAGACGAGCCGTCTGGCAATCGGTGAAGACGTGCTGAAGACCCTTCCCGCGGCATTCCGCGAGCGGGTCAGGCGCGAAAAACATGTCCCCTCGCTTGCCTATCGCATCGCCATGGTGGCGGACGGCCGTCTCGAAGCCACCTTCGTCAAGGGCAATTCGCATGATTGGGACCTTGCCGCCGCCGATCTGATCCTTAGCCGTGCCGGCGGCCGCCTCGTCGACCTCGACGGAAACCCGGTCGTCTATAATCGCGCCGAGGTCACCCACAAGGTTCTGTGCGCGGCGCCGGCGCCCCGCATCGATGAGTTCCTCGCGGCCTTTGCCGGGCGACGAGACAGTTGACGTTTCCGTCAAAATCCCGCAGATGGGGTGGCGGAGGAGAATGGGCAGAAAGAGAACAAGAAAATGACTGAGTCCGGTGACAAGAAGCAGCTTTTGCATCTCGTTTTTGGCGGCGAACTGGAAAGTCTCGATGACGTCCAGTTCCGTGACCTGAAGGGTCTCGATATCGTCGGCATCTTTCCCGATTATGCCACGGCGCTGACGGCCTGGAAGGCGAAGGCGCAGCAGACGGTCGACAATGCGCATATGCGCTATTTCATTGTCCACATGCATCGTTTGCTCGATCCGCAGGAAAAGGCCGGCGGCCACTGAGCTCGGCCATCGATTCCGCGCCAAGTGCCGGCGGCCGCCCGCGGTCGCGCCGGCTTGCTGCATCGGGCGCCGTCGATCCGGATCGTCTGACGCATTCTGAACAAATTAATCGGCCATTTCGGCCGCAACGATAATCAGGGAATGGGTTTGATGTCGATCGTCTTGGATCGGAGGCTGGCGCAATGAGCTCCCGGATGGCGCGGTTCGGTCTGAGCGCATATCGTCTGGCGGGAACTGTAGCCTCTCCGGTCGTCGGCCTCTATATCACCTACCGCACGGCCAAGGGCAAGGAAGACCGCGCGCGTCGCCTGGAACGCTTCGGCTATCCGAGCGCCAACCGGCCGCAGGGCCCGCTCGTCTGGTTCCATGCCGCAAGTGTCGGCGAAACCAATGCCGTCATTCCGCTGATCCGCGAAATCCGCCGCCGTGATATCCACGTCATCCTGACGACCGGCACCATCACCTCGGCCAGGCTCGCCGCCGAGCGCCTTGGCGACGAAGCGATCCATCAATATGTGCCGCTCGATCTGAAGCCGTCGGTCAGCCGCTTTCTCGATTATTGGCAGCCCGATTGCGCCATCATCGCCGAATCCGAGATCTGGCCGGCAACCGTGCTGGAGCTCGGCCGCCGCCGCATTCCGCAGATCCTGATCAATGCCCGCATGTCGGATCGCTCCTTTGCCCGCTGGCGCCGCCGCCCATCGATTGCCGAAGCCCTGTTCGAAAATCTCGCCCTCGTCATCGCCCAGTCGGATGTCGATGCCGAGCGTTTCCGCGATCTGGGTGCGGTTCCCGTCATCACCTCGGGCAATCTCAAGGTCGATACCGACGCGCCGCCCTATGACAGCGCTGTCCTCGCCCGCTACAAGAAGCAGATCGGCGATCGCAAGACCTGGGCGGCGATTTCGACCTTCGACGGCGAGGAGAATGCCGCCGGCATCGTGCATCGGGCGCTGAAAGAACGCGATCGCCAGTTGACGATCATCGTGCCGCGCCATCCCGAACGCAGCGACGAGATCGAGGCGGCTCTGGTCAAGCAGGGCCTCAAGGTCGCTCGCCGCACCCGCGACGACGTTCTGTCCGCCGATATCGATGTTTTCCTCGGCGACACGATCGGCGAAATGGGTCTTTATCTTCGTCTGACCGAGATCGCCTTCGTCGGCCGGTCGCTGTTTGCCGAAGGCGGCCAGAACCCGCTGGAGCCGGCCATGCTCGGCTGCGCCATCCTCTCCGGCGGCAATGTGCAGAATTTCCGCGAGGCCTATCAGAAGCTGGCCCGCAGCGGCAGCGCCCGCATGGTGCGCGATACCGAAATGCTGGCCAAGGGCGTGCATTACCTTTTGACCAACGACGAAGCCCGCCGCACCATGATCGAAGCCGGCATCGCCACCGTGCACGAGATGCGCGGCGCGCTGACGGCGACGGTGAAGGGGCTGGAACCCTATATCAATCCGCTGACGGTCAAGGCGCGCCTGTTGCCCAAGGCCGTCGCCCAGCTCTGAGGAGGCGCAATGTCGAGCCCGGCGCGTATCAAAGGCATCCTCTTCGACAAGGACGGCACGCTGCTCGATTATGACGAGAGCTGGTTGCCGGTCAATCGCGAGCTTGCTCGCATCGCCGCCGAGGGCGATCCGCTGCTCGCGGACCGATTGCTCCTGGCTTGCGGCATGGATCCGGTCACCGGCCATATCGTTCCCGACAGCCTGCTCGCCGCCGGCAATACCCGTCAGATCGCCGAGGGGCTCGTTGCCGCCGGCTCGATGGTTGCTGTCGGCGAACTGACGATCCGTCTCGACGACCTCTTTTCCGGCGCCGCCGAATTTTCCGTGCCGGTGACCGATCTTTCCGGCTTCTTCGCAAGGCTGCATCGGCGCGGCTTCAAGCTCGGCGTCGCCTCCAGCGACAACGAGCGCTCGATCCGCCAGACGGCCGAGCGTTTCGGTTTTGCCCGCTATGTCGATTACATCGCCGGCTACGACAGCGGCTTCGGCGTCAAGCCGGAACCCGGCATGGTGCTCGGCTTCTGCGCCGCGACCGGTCTTTTGCCTGAAGAGGTCGCGATGGTCGGTGACAACAATCATGATCTGCACATGGGCCTGAATGCCGGAACGGGGCTCAGGATCGCGGTGCTGACTGGCACCGGCTCGCGCGATTCGCTTGCCGCCGCTGCCGATCATGTTCTCGACGACATCACCGCCATCGAGACATTGCTGCCGGACCTGCAGCCAGCTTAAACCGCGTCGCGATCTTGGCAAGGACTTGCATTTTCACCGGTTTTGGCTTCTCAATCCGGCCGGTCGAAAAGCAAGGGCCGGTTCTGAAGCCGGGCAGGGGAGCGGGACGGCAAGATGATATCCGAAGCGCCGCCGTTCTGGTGGAGGAAAGCCGATTGGCGGGCCTGGATGCTGGCGCCGCTTTCCTTTGTCTACGGCCGTGTCGCCGGCCACCGAATGGCCCATGCGCGCCGCGCTTCCGTATCCATTCCCGTCATCTGCGTCGGCAATTTCACCGTGGGCGGCGCCGGCAAGACGCCGACGGCGCTGACGATCGCCCGCGCCGCCAAGGCGAAAGGCCTGAAACCGGGCTTCCTCAGCCGCGGTTACGGCGGTTCGCTCGACGTGACGACGGTGGTCGATCCTCATCATCACCGGGCGGTCGCCGTCGGCGACGAGCCGCTGCTGCTTGCCCAGGAGGCGCTGACGGTGATTTCCCGCAGGCGCGTCGACGGCGCGCACCGTCTGGTGGCGGAGGGCGCGGACCTCATCATCATGGATGACGGTTTCCAGAGCGCCCGGCTGGCGATCGACTATGCCCTGCTCGTCATCGATGCGACGCGCGGCCTCGGCAACGGCCATATCGTGCCGGCCGGCCCGGTCCGTGCACCGATCGGCCAGCAACTGCGCTCGGCGACGGCTTTGCTGAAGGTCGGCGGCGGCCAGGCCGCCGACAGGATCGTCCGCATGGCGGCGCGCGCGGCAAAGCCCTATTTCACCGCATCGCTGAAGGTGCGCGGCGACGACAGGCTCACCGGCATCAGGGTGCTGGCCTTTGCCGGCATCGCCGATCCCGCCAAATTTTTCCGCACCGTCGAATCGCGCGGCGCCGAAATCACAGTCGCCAAGACCTTCGGCGACCACGAGCACCTGAGCGAGGACGAGATCGGCGATATCCTGACGACCGCCGAGCGCCAGGATCTTCTGATCGTCACCACCTCGAAGGATTTCGTCCGTCTGTCCGGCCATCACGGCAAGGCGCAAGAGCTGGCGCAACAGTGCCGGGTGATCGAAGTCGACATGGTCTTCGACGATCACCTCGCTCCAGGTTTGATCATCGACCGGGCGATCGTCGCCTGCCGCGAGCGCCGCTTGCGGGAGATGAAGACTAAGAGCTGATGCATGTCGCCCAGCGGCGCGCGGCGGCACTTGGGTTAGGCGACGATCCCGCAGGTCACAGAAATCAACCGACAAGGAGCTACGTTGGTGAAGGGATACTGGATTATCATTGGAACCGAGGTGTCCGACCAGGAGGCGCAGAGCGAATACGGCAGGCTATGGCAACCCATCGCTCAGAAATATCAGGCCAGAATCAACCCATCGAAGGTTTCGCCTCTATTGAAGGAGGCACGGGATGCGCGCCGGGTGACGATCGTCGAGTTCCCCTCTTATCAGCTTGCTAAGGCGTGTTACGATGACGCCGCCTACGAAGAAGCGCGGCAATTTGCGCTTCGGGCGTCAAATCGCGAACTTCTCATCATCGAAGGGGATTTTGCGTAGCCCGGTTAGCGGCAATGGCGGCTTCCGGCGTGATCCCGATGCCGTCGTCAATGGCGGGCCGGAGCGGCCCGCGCCTCCCTGACAGCTGAACTCTAACGCCGCTGGTTC
The DNA here is from genome assembly GCF_001664385.1 of Rhizobium phaseoli. Classification (NCBI taxonomy): domain Bacteria; kingdom Pseudomonadati; phylum Pseudomonadota; class Alphaproteobacteria; order Hyphomicrobiales; family Rhizobiaceae; genus Rhizobium; species Rhizobium phaseoli. The sequence goes on from NZ_CP013532.1 coordinate 938,791, forward strand.
GGCAGCACGCCGGCGCGTTTGTCGGCCTCGATCGCCGAGATCACGTCGGCATAGGGCTCCTGGCGGGCGACGCTCCAGTAGCGCAGCTCGTCGAGCGGAATATGTTTTCCCGTCATCGCGCAGACGACATAGGAGCCGGGCGAGACAATCTGGAAATCGCCGTCGAGATAGCGGATCTTCGCCTCGCGGTTTCCGTGCCCTTCGAACAAATTCATCTGCTCCGTTCCCTGCAACCTGTCATGTGTCTGCCATACTCCCGCAACAGCCGCTTTGCCAGCTTTTTTAGCTTCTGCCGAAAAGCCGCTCGATATCGCTGAGCTTCAGTTCGATATAGGTCGGCCGGCCGTGGTTGCATTGGCCGGAACCGGGCGTCACTTCCATTTCTCTCAGCAGCGCGTTCATTTCCTCCGGCCGCAGCCGTCGTCCGGAGCGCACCGATCCATGGCAGGCCATCGTTGCCGCCACATATTCGAGCTTGGCCGACAGCCCCGACGCCGTGTCCCATTCGGCGATCTCGTCGGCGAGCTGGCGGATGAGGCCATGGGCGTCGACCTCGCCGAGCATGGCCGGCGTTTCGCGCACGGCAATCGCGCCGGGACCGAAACGCTCGATCGCCAGGCCCAGTTCGGAAAGCTCGGCCGCATGCTGCATCAGCCGGTCGCAATCCTCTTCGGGAAGGTCGATGATCTCAGGGATGAGCAGCACCTGCGAGGCCAGCCGCTTCGAATGCAGCGCCTTTCGCATCGCCTCGAAGACGAGCCGCTCATGCGCCGCATGCTGGTCGACGATGACGAGCCCGTCCTCGGTCTGGGCGACGATATAGTTGGCGTGGATCTGCGCCCGTGCGGCGCCGAGCGGATAGCGCCCGGTTGTTTCGGCAGAGGCGGCCGGTTCGGGTGCGCCCGGCTGCGGCGAAGGCTGCAGCTCGGCCCGCGCCGTCGGCATCGAGAGCCGGTCGAACGACGCCTGCGGCCGCTCACTGAAACCGGCTGCCGGCGGGTAGGGCCGAAAGGGTGAGGTCTCGGCCGACCATGGCGCCTGCGGCCGCTGCGCATGGGGCTGGAAGCCGGGGCGGAAGGCGCGCAGCATGTCGCTCGCCCCTGTTGTCGCCGCCCGGCTGCCGTCGCGCGCCAAGGCTTCGCGGATGGCGCCGACGATCAGGCCGCGCACCAGGCCCGGGTCGCGAAAGCGCACGTCGGATTTTGCCGGATGCACGTTGACGTCGACGAGCGCCGGATCGAGGGTGATCGACAGCACCGCCACCGGATAGCGTCCTGAAGGGATCGTCTCGGCATAGGCGCCGCGGATCGCCGAGAGGATCAGCTTGTCCTGCACCGGCCGGCCGTTGACGAAGGCATATTGATGGGCCGAGTTGCCGCGGTTGAAGGTCGGCACGCCGGCAAAACCGGTGAGCGAGATGTCCTCGCGCACGGCATCAAGGAGAATGGCGTTGTCGCGGAATTCCTTGCCGAGCACCTGCGCCATGCGCGCCAGATGGTCGTCGCCGGTCGCCGGAAATTCCAGTGTCGTGCGGTCCGAGCCCGACAGCACGAAGCGCACGGCGGGAAACGCGATCGCCATGCGCTTGACGATCTCGGTAATGGCGCCGGCTTCGGCCTTTTCGCTCTTCAGGAATTTGAGCCGCGCCGGCGTGGCGAAAAACAGGTCGCGCACTTCGACGATCGTGCCGGGATTGGCGGCGGCCGGCCTGATATGCACGATCTTGCCGCCGGCAACAGCGATTTCGTGGCCGCCGGCGCTGTCGCGCCTGCGGCTGGCGATGTTGAGTCTGGCGACCGAACCGATCGACGGCAGCGCCTCGCCGCGGAAGCCGAGCGTGCGGATATCCTCGAGCGTCTCGGAGATCTTCGACGTGCAGTGGCGCCGGACCGCCAGCTCGAGATCGGTCGCCTCCATGCCGGAGCCGTTGTCGCTGACCCGCAGCAGCGCCTTGCCGCCGCCTGCCGTGGCGATCTCGATGCGCGTCGCCCCGGCGTCGAGCGCATTTTCGATCAGTTCCTTGGCAGCGCTCGCCGGCCGTTCGATGACCTCGCCGGCGGCGATCTGGTTGATGAGCGTTTCGGAAAGCTGTCTGATGGCCATGGGCTATTTTCGGGGATTCGCGGGCTGGAGGGAAGGGGATTCCGTAGGTTTTACAGAAGCGTGATCTGCGGCGCCCCCGTTTCGACGGTCGGCAGTGTTAAGCCGGTTTTAACAGAAAAATGGCATTTTTATTCATATACCTCCGGAAGCTGCGAAATCGAACAGATGTGGGACGCAATAGAATGAGTGCCGGCTTCGAAAAGGCGGACACGTCATCGGAAATCGACGGAACGCCCGCCGAGGCCGATCTGCAGACGGCGCTTTTCGATGTCGTGTGCGACAGCCTTTCGGCAGCGTTCATCATCTACGACAAGAACGATCATCTGATCTTCGCAAGCCGCCAGATCCTCGAATTCTTCCCGCTGTCGGCCGAGATGCTGAAGCCGGGCACGCGGCTGCGCGATTTCCTGGGCGCGATCTACGATACCGGCGTTCGCCAGCAATATGAAGTGAGGCAGGGCGGCGCGCTCAGCCGCGAGGACTGGCTGTCGCAGAAGATCGCTTCCCATTGGCGCGAGCGCTTCGACGCCGTCGAGCGCCATGGCGCCGACAGCTGGGTCCGATTCGTCAAGCGCAGGCTGCCGGGCGGTTATGGCGTCACCATCGTCTCCGACATTTCCGAGGACAAGAAGCGCGAGGAGCAGTGGCGTTCAGATCTGGAGCGGGTGCAGCTCACCGAGGACATTCTCGACAATCTGCCGTTCCCGCTCTTCGTCAAGGACCGCAACCTGACCTATGTCGCGGTCAATCTCGCCTTCTGCGCGAAATACCAGACCACCGCCGACGAGGTGCTCGGGCGCAAGAGTGGCGACCTTTTTTCGCCCGAGATCGCCAAACGCTTCGAAGAGAGCGACCGTCACGTGCTGGAGACCGGCGAAATGTCGATCTCCCGCCAGCGACAGATCTCCCGCGACGGCATCGAGCGCGACATCGTCAGTCGCAAGCACCGTATCGGCAAGCCCGGTCGCTATTTCCTGGTGTCGACGACGCAGGACCTGCCGCGCGACGGCGCCGATCTCGAGGAGTTCGACCGCGCCTCGTCGGTCACCACCTCCACCAACCAGAGCTATCGCCGCGCCTATGTGCCGGTGCCGAGCGCGGTGGAGCGTCGCGAGCCGGCGGCGATGGAAGCGATCGTTCCGGAGAATTTTTCCGGCCGCAAGATCCTCGTCGTCACCGCCGACCTCGCCGCCGAGGCCGCGGCCTTGCGCACGCTGGCGAAATACGGTTTCGAATCCTGTTCGGTGCGCGGCGAGGACGAGGAGGAGCGCTTCCTGGAAATCGCCACCTCCTCCGGCATCTCGCTCGACCTCTTGATCATCGACAATCAGATGGGCATGCGCTGCCTCGAGCTTGCCGAGCAATACGGCATACCGTCGCTCGTCATGGACGGCTTCCAGATCGCCAACGAGCTCACCTTCCAGATCGCCCGCCATTTCAATCGCAACAGCCGCAACAACGGCGCCGGCACGGATTCGGATTGGGAAATCAGCATCTCCGACGACACCATCGGCCTGCAGGTTCTCGTCGCCGAAGACAATGATATCAACCAGATCGTCTTCACACAGATTCTCGAGGGCCTCGGTTATCGCCATATGATCGCGGCGACCGGCGACGAGGTCGTGCGCCTCTGGGCCGAACACCGGCCGCAGGTGGTGCTGATGGACATTTCCCTGCCGGGCTTCAACGGCTTCGAAGCCGCGCGCGTGATCCGGCAGATGGAGGAAGCCGGCGGTGCAGCCCGTACCCCGATCATCGGCGTGCTCACCCAGGCCTTCGAGCGCGACCGAGCCGAATGCGTCAAGTCGGGCATGGACGACGTCATCATGAAGCCGGTCAGTCCCGACATGCTCGAGGCAATTTTTCAAAAATATTTGGTGGAAGAGGGCGTTCGGGTCCGAACGAGCGCGTAATACTCATGGCCGTCGTCTCGTCACGGCGTCCTGCACTCGCCGCGTCAACTCCCCACATTGCCGACGGATCGGACTGTCAGGACGGCTGATTTACTAGCGAATTGTTAAGAAATCCCGGTCATTGTTTGCTCGACTGCGGAGGAAAGCTCGGGTTTGAATGATGAAATCGGCGGACATGGCTTCCTTGACCGTGAGTCATAGTGAGCTTCAGGCGATGGCCTATACCGATCCGCTGACCGGGTTGGGAAACCGCAATCGCATGCGCGAGAAGGTTCTGCAGATTTCCGCCGAGCGCGCCAGCGATCCGGCTCCCTTCGCCATCGGCATTGCCAATCTCGACAGTTTCAAACCGATCAACGATCTCTTTGGCTCCTCGGCCGGCGATGAGATCCTCTGCCAGGTCGCCCATCGGCTCAAGGCCTGCATTCCTGATGGCGCGATGGTCACCCGTCACGACGGCGACGAATTCGCCTTCGTGCTGCCGTTGATTTTCGAGCGGGCGAGTGCGGAGAAATTCGGCCAGATGATCCGCGAGGTGCTGTCAGCGCCCTATGATCTCGGCGACCGCAACGTCCGTCTCTCCGCCTCTTTCGGCTTTGCCATCTACCCCTTTGCCGGAGAGGACTGCGAGGAACTGCTGAAAAGCGCTGAAACGGCGCTCTATCGCTCCAAGCGCCGCGGCCGCGGCCAGATCACCGTCTATTCGCGTGAGATCGCCCAGGAGATGAAGCGCGCCACGCAGCTGGAGCAGGCGCTGAGAAACGCCATCATCTCAGACGCGATCGACGTGCATTTCCAGCCGATCGTCTCATTGTCAAACAATCAGGTCGTCGGCTTCGAGGCGCTGGCGCGCTGGAACGATCCCGATCTCGGCTTCGTTTCGCCCGGCGTCTTCGTGCCGCTCGCCGAAGAGCGCGGTTTCATTGACGCGCTGTCGGAAACGCTGCTGCGCAAGGCCGCGGAAGCAGCGCTTTCCTGGCCGCGCGAACTCTTCCTGTCGTTCAATCTTTCTTCAGCGCAGCTGATGGATCCCGGCACGAGCGGCAGCATCCTGTCGATCCTCGGCAGGGTCGGCTTCGATCCGCATCGTCTGGAACTGGAGATCACCGAGACGGCGGTGATGGGTTCGGCCGACACCGCCCACCGCATCATCGCCGATCTGCGCGCCGCTGGCGTGCGCATTTCGCTCGACGATTTCGGAACCGGCCAGTCGAGCCTCGGGCGCCTGCGCGACTTCATCTTCGACAAGATCAAGATCGACCGTGCCTTCGTCTCGCGCATCAATTCCGACCGCGCCTCCGAACACATCATCAAGGCAATCCTTGCCATGTGCGACGGCCTGGAACTGGAAGTCGTGGCCGAGGGAATAGAGGATTACGCCGAGGCGGTGCAACTGCGCACGCTCGGCTGCGGCATGGGCCAAGGCTATCATTTCGGCCGCCCGGCCGATGGCATCGCCACGCTGCGCTTCCTGCACGAGAACTACTACGACACGGCGATCACCGAGCGCGTCAGCGCATAAGCAATTCCAGCAAAAGTGCGCAGCGGTTTTGCGTCCGGGATTGCGTAAAGCAGGCAAGCCCAATTCCAGCAAAAGTGCGCAGCGGTTTTGCGTCCGGAATCGCGCAAAGCAGCCAAGCCCGTGATTTTGCGCTCGCGATGACGTGAAATCAGCCCATCAGAAAAAGCGATGGCGCCCTAGGAGCGCCATCGCCTACGCTATACTACCGCACGCGGTTTACTTAGGCGTGGTCGAGCCGGTTGCCGTCGTATCGGTACCGGTTGCGGCCGGGGCCTTTTCTGCGGACTGCATTGCCAGCGTCTTGAACTCAGGCGCGGCCTTCAGCGATTCGGCCGTTTCGCTGGTCGTCAGCTTGAGGCTGCCGTCCTGGGTGTTCTGGGCAACCGTGATCTTTTCCATCGGAACTGCGACATCCTTTTCGCCGATGCCAAGGAAGCCGCCAACGCCGACGATTGCGGCGACGATGCCGCCGTCCTTCTTCAGGATCAGGTCGTTGATGCTGCCGATGCTTTCGTTGTTGCCGTTATAGACCGACTGGCCGATATAGGTGTTGGCGCTGATCTGGTCCGGAGCCTGCTCCGTCAGATAGCTGCCCTGAGCCATATCCGTGCTCGGTTTTGCAGCCGGAGCCTGTGCGGCATCGCCTGCGGGTTTGGTGACGTCAGGGGTGACCGGTTTCGGTGCTGCCGGATCGGCCGGCGCTGCCTGGTTGGTCGCGGCGGGATCCGCAGGCTTCGGAGCGGTCTGCGAGAATGCCGCCGGTGCGAAAGCCGTGGCAAACAGCGCGCCAGCGGCAACGGTCGTCAAAAGTTTGCGTGTCATTTCGAACCTACTTTCATTTCCCTAGTGTGAGCGCTGACCCGGCAATGATCCTTGCCGCGCCGGTTCGTAGGGAAAATGAGCGGTGCGCCGATTGGTTCCGGTTGAAAACACGGAAAATTTCTCGATTTTCACGGAACTTTTATCGATCGATAGTGGCCAAAACGAAAAGGCGCTCCTGCCCAGGAGTGCCTTCGATGGCGGCCGGAAGTGGCCGGGTTCAGATCACATAGAGGGGATCGAACACGCCTTTGACCTCGATGCCGAGTTCCAGAAGGGCGCCCGCGGAAGGCTGGGCCGAACGGGCATCTTCGTCGAGGCCTTCCCAGGCTGTCGTCACCGCCAGCCGGTCGGCATTGACACCGATGAAGGCCGGGCAGGAGGGTTGGACGGCGGGGACCTTGTAGCGCGAGATGCGCAGCCCATCGGGATTGTAGCGATCAACGACGCCGGCGCCCCAGCGGGCATTCCAGATATAGCCGTCGGCATCGACCACTGAGCCGTCTATGTCGCCGGGCTCGTTCATGCTGTCGACGAGCACGATCGGCTCGCCCGCCGGCAGGCCGGTCTGCGGATCGACCATGACGCGCATCAGCCGGTTTATGCGAGAGTCCGTATAATAGCCGATCGTGCCATCGGGCGAGAAGCAGATCGAATTCGGAATGCTGATGCCGTTGAAGATCTTCGTCACCTTGCCGCTCGCGACATGATAGATGGCGCCAGCCTGGTTTTCCGCCCGCTTGCTCATCGTGCCGATCCAGAGCGCCCCGGAAGGATGGGTGCGGCCATCGTTCGAACGGTTTTCCGGCCGGTCGTTTTCGAGCGCGGCGTAGAAGGTGAGATTGCCGCTTGCCACATCGCGCACGAACAGCCCTTCTTCCGTCGCGATCAGCTGCCGTCCGGCGTCGATGCGGGCCAGCACGCTTGCCATGACAGGCAGCGGATGCACCTTTTTCTCCCCCGTCGCGAGTCTGAGTTCGTGCAGCTCCTTGCCGAGGATGTTGAACCACCAGACCGTGTTGCTGTCCGGATCATAGGTCGGCCCTTCGCCGAGGACGGAATTGGTGTTGCAAAGGGTCTTGCCTTCGAACTCGTAAATCTCGGTCATACGCTCACGCTCCCATGGCTGCATCATAGGCGTAAATGGTCGTCTTGGCACGCTCGGCAACCTCTGCCGGGGTCATTCCCGGCTTGTAGAGGCTGGTGCCGAGGCCGAAGGCGAAGATGCCGGCCTTGGTGTAATCGCCGAAATTCTTGTCCGATACGCCGCCGACGGCGGCAATCGTCAGCTCCGGCGGCAGGATCGCCCGGATCGCCGTGATCCCGGAAGGGCCGAGCACGCTCGCCGGAAAGAATTTGAGCCCGGTGGCGCCGGCCCGCGCTGCGGCCAGTGCCTCGGTCGGCGTGAAGACGCCTGGCATTGTCACCATGCCATAGCCGCGTGCCCGGATGATCACCTCGGGTTCGACATTCGGCGTCACCAGCAGCTTGCCGCCGGCCGCATTCAGGCTGTCGACCGCTTCGACCGTCAGCACCGTGCCGGCGCCGATCAGCACCCCGGCGGGCGCCAGCTTGGCGGCGATCTCGATCGATTTGAACGGCTCCGGCGAGTTGAGCGGGATCTCGATCGCCGTCAGGCCGTTGTCGATCAGCGCGCCGACGACGCTTTCGGTCTCGTCCGGCCGGATGCCGCGCAGGATGGCGATCAGCGGGCGCTTCATGTCAGGGAAGGGGATGCGGTTCATCGTGACAGCTTTCTCAGTTCGGCCAGATGGCGTCGGCAGCAGCCGAAAGCCCGCGGCGCACGGCGGCGTCCGCATCGATGGCGGTGAAGGCAAGGGAGAGGGTTTTAAAGGCCTGTTCGTAGAGCGCCTGCAGGCGTCCGGAGGCGACGAGGGTGATGCCTGAGTTGGCCGCATCCTGCAGCGCCCCGGCGATTTCGAGGCCGATCAGCGTGCCGGAGAGCCGGGCTTGCGCGGCAGCGGCGGAGATCCCGTGCAGGAGCTGGCCGGAGCGGGCGGTAAAGAGCAGGTTGGAGGCAAGGGCCGGCCGGGCGAAAGCGGCCGAAACCGCCGCCTCGAAGGCCGCCGCATCGGCCGGCTGCTCCTCGGCCCCGGCAACGGCATGCGACAGGATCGTGTGTTTGCTGATCGCGTCGAAGAGTTCGCCGGTCATGAAAGTGGAAAAGCCGGTCACCTCTGCATCCCCCACATGCACCCATTTCGAATGCGTGCCGGGCATGCAGACCGCCTGAGGGCCGGCGCTTGTGCCGCCGAGCGCGCCGAGCAGCTGGGTTTCCTCGCCGCGCATGACGTCGGGTGTCGCCGTCTGCCGCTGGGCAAGGCCGGGCAAGATGCGGACGTCGCGGCTTTCGCCAGGCACGCGGACGGCGGCAGTCAGGATCGAGGCGAGCGGCGTTGGCACGTCGATATAACCGGCCTCGACCCAGCCCTGCCTTGCGCCGGCCATGCCGCAGACGATCACCGGCAGGGTGTCCGGTGCTTCGACAGCGGCGAGATGGCCAGATAGGACGGCGGAAAAGCCGGTCTTTGCCGCGCTGGTCATGCCTTCGCCGCTGCGGCGCTCGGCAAGCACGCTGCCGTCCCGGGCCATCAGCCACAATCGGAAGCTGCTGGTGCCCCAGTCCACCGCGACATAAGCGGGATTAGCCATTACAGAACGCCTCCGTCGACAATCAGGGACTGGGCGGTCATTCCGGCCGCGCAGTCGGATGCAAGAAACAGGCAGGGACCGACGATCGCATCGGCTTTGAGCGGGACTTTCAGGCATTGCTGCTCGACCGAGCGGGCGATGCTCTCTTCGGTCAGCCACAACTGCATCTGCCGTTCGGTGACGACCATGCCGGGCAGGATGCAGTTGACCCGGATATTTTCCGGGCCGAGCCTGCCTGCCATGCTCTTCGTCAGGCCGACCACCGCCGCCTTTGCCGCCGCATAGGCGGGAAAGCCGCCCATGTTCAGCTTGAAGGCGATCGACGACATATTGACGATCGCACCGCCGCCGGCCGCCCGCATCGATGGTGCGGCCGCCTGCGAGGTGAAGAATACATGCCGCAGGTTGACCGCCTGGTTGTTGTCCCAATAGGCCTCGGTGACGGCGTCGAATTCGTGGCGGTCGTCCCAGGCGGCATTGTTGACGAGCACGCGGATCGGCCCGGAAGCGGCAACGACATTATCGACGGCGCGCCGGATCGCCTCGATATCACGCAGATCCGCATGGTAAAAGGAAACCGGGTGCGCGGTCTGGCCCGACAGCGTCTCGGCAAGCGCGTTGCCGGCGGCCTCGGCGATGTCGATGAAGGAAACCTTGGCGCCCTGGCGCGCAAAACCTTCGACGATCGCAGCCCCGATGCCCGATCCGCCGCCGGTGACGAGCACGGTTCGGTCCCTGAATTCCGGAAACTGGGCTGACGTCGCAGTCATCGTCTTCTCCCGACGAAATAGATTGTTCCATTATTTGGAACTGAATTTGACTATATGGAATTATCGGATTACGCTGCCCGTTCTGTCAAGGGCGGATGAAACCATGAATGCAAAGGGCGACGGCATGGCGCAGGCACGCGAGACCGGCACACTCGGCAAACTGATGGTGCTGCTCGATCTCGTTACCCATGCGGATGCGCCATTGCGGTTCACCGATATCCTGTCGCTCGCCGGCCAGCCGCGCGGCACCCTCCATCGCCAGCTCAGCCACCTCGTCGAGGAGGGGCTGCTCGAACTCGACGGCGATGGCCGTTATGCGCCGGGCCTGCGCCTGCTCGATTTCGCCGCCCGCAGTTGGGCGCGCAATGAATTCCGCCTGATTGCCGAACCGCATCTTGCCGCTCTGCAGCAGGCGACCGGTGAGACCGTGCATCTCGGTGTTCTCCGAGGCCACTCGATCATCTATCTCGACAAGGTCGAGGGCCGCCAGCCGGTGCGGATGTATTCGCAGATCGGCAATGCCTCGCCCTGTTACTGCACCGGCGTCGGCAAGGCGGCGCTGTCGCTGCTTCCGGCCGAAAGCCTGGCCGATCTTCTTGCCGGCGTGAATTTCACCCGCTTTACCGCCGCCACCCATGCCTCGCCGGCCAGCCTACTCGCCGAAATCCATGAGATCGCCACTCAGGGCTATGCTTTCGACCGCGAGGAGCATGAGGCCGGCATCCGCTGCGTCGCCGCGCCCATCTGGTCGGAGGATCGGACTTTTCTCGGCGGCGTCTCGATCACCGGCCCGGCCTACCGCCTATCGATGGAACTTCTCGCCCAATGGGCCGTTCCGGTTCAGCAGGCTGCCGGAAGCATCATGGAAGGCATGCGCATCCGGCTCGGCCCGCGTCGCTAGAGCATGCCGCGCAAAGCGACGCAGCGGTCATCCGATAACGATGTAAAAATACGGGGTTAAAACGCCACGCGGGAATTTGAAACGAATTCGAGAAAAATTTGCTCTCTGGCCCTTGCCGAATGCGATTTGAGAGCATGCTTATCATGAGGCGTTATTGAGGTTTGCCGGCGACGACAACTGGAAATAGCAATCGACAACACTTTCCGGCCGAACGCTTAACGCCGCGGCCGGATTGCATTTGATCCGGCAGCAATCGTCATTCCCCGATGCAAGCGAACCGGCCGCGGTGCCGAAGATGAAGAAATGTGATGGAACCCTTAGCGCAAACATCCACGGACGAAGAAGACGATTATATCAAGGAAATTGCCGGCCTGAAGACGCAGTTCGACATCTTCCGGTTCATGAAACGCATGACCGAAGCCTATCGCTGCCGCGCCTTCATGGTTCTCAATCTGCCGCCGATCACATCCCTCGATCTTCAGGGCAATACCGTCATCACCAGCTGGCCGGCCGAGCTTCTGGCGCTTTACGATCAGGAGGGGTTGATGGTGAACAGCCCGATTCTGCGGCGGCTGAGAACATCGGCGCGACCCTTCTCTTACGACATGTCGCGGCAGAACTGGTCGCGCGACGACGGTAAGTCCGACCTCGTCGTCGGGCTGTTCGAACGTTTCAGGATGACGCGCTGCGCCTATTTCCCGACGCATGAACCGTCCGGTCTGCGCGGTGCCGTCTCCTTCGCCGGCGATCGTGAACCCTTCAGCCCGGCCGAGATGCGCGAGCTTTGCTATATCGCCATCCACGTCTTCGACAGGCTTGCCGAGATTCGCAACCTCGATACCCGCGTCACCGATGCGCTGACCGACCGCGAGATCGATTGCCTGAACTGGACGGCGGCGGGCAAGACGAGCGCCGAAATCGCCGAAATCCTGGTGCTGTCCGAGCATACGGTCAATCATTACCTCAACCGCGCCACCAAGAAGCTCGACACCGTCAACCGCACCCAGGCCGTCGCCAAGGCGCTCAGGATCGGCTTGATCAAATAAGTTGCAAAGACGGCGATAGACGCTAGCCGGGCCGCTTAGCGCGTAGGCAGATCTGCACGCCGTCCCGCCCTTTGCGCCTGCTTTTCCCGCTTTTTCCATCTGGCACGCTTTCTGCATCTCTTCTGCCAGAGGTCCAGAGGGGACTTTGCTGACCAGCGCCAGGAAATGGCGCGGCCGACACACCGCTGCCCGACGCCGATGCCGCTTCTCTCCTGGGCCCTCGGCGTCGGCGGTGGTTGTTGCCTTTCGGCACCGCTTCTTGCGCAGCTGTTCACGATTTCCTCTTGCCGCTCACTTTTTTCTGGCCTTTTTTTCGGCTTGCGCTAGTTCGCCCCGCATTGCGCCGGTTCTCGGGGAGAGAGACCGTTGCGGCCATCAGGGCAAAAGCCCGGCGGACTTGATGGCCGCAACGGATTTCGAAACCCGGCCGGCGTTTTTCAAAGCCGCCAAATCGATTTTCCTCTCGCTGATTTTGTTTGGCGAAGACGTGCGCCTCCACTATCTGTGATCCAAGAAGAAGCAGTGAGGGTGGAATGACCGACGTCACCAAGGAACAGGTTCTCGAAACGCTGAAGACCGTGCGCGGACCGGATCTCGAGCACGATATCGTCGCGCTCGGCATGGTCTCGGATGTGTTCATCTCCGACGGCAAGGTCTATTTCTCCATCACGGTCCCGGCCGAGCGCGCCAAGGAGTTGGAGCCGATGCGGCTCGCTGCCGAGCGCGTCATCAAGGAAATGCCGGGCGTCAAGGGCGCGCTCGTCACGCTGACTGCGGACCGGAAAGCGGCGGCCGCAGCACCCGCTGCGCGCCCGGCGCCAAACCCGCCGCATGGCCATGCCGGTCATGATCACGGCGGCCATGATCACCAGCATCACGCCCCTGCGCCCCAGCAACAGGCGCCGCGGGCCGGCAAGATCGGCGTTCCCGGCATCGGCGCCATCATCGCCGTCGCCTCCGGCAAAGGCGGGGTCGGCAAGTCGACCACCGCCGTCAACCTGGCGCTCGGCCTGCTTGCCAACGGCCTTCGCGTCGGCATTCTCGATGCCGATATCTACGGCCCCTCCATGCCGCGGCTCCTGAAGATTTCCGGTCGCCCGACGCAGATCGACGGCCGTATCATCAATCCGATGGAGAATTACGGCCTCAAGGTCATGTCGATGGGCTTCCTTGTCGACGAGGAGACGGCGATGATCTGGCGCGGGCCGATGGTTCAGTCGGCGCTGCTGCAGATGCTGCGCGAAGTCGCCTGGGGCGAGCTCGACGTCCTCGTCGTCGACATGCCGCCCGGTACCGGCGATGCGCAATTGACCATGGCCCAGCAGGTGCCGCTTGCCGGCGCCGTCATCGTCTCGACGCCGCAGGATCTCGCTTTGATCGATGCCCGCAAGGGCCTCAACATGTTCCGCAAGGTCGAGGTGCCGGTGCTCGGCATCGTCGAGAACATGAGCTATTTCATCGCCCCCGATACCGGCACCCGTTATGACATCTTCGGTCACGGCGGTGCCCGCAAGGAAGCCGAGCGCATCGGCGTGCCCTTCCTCGGCGAAGTGCCGTTGACGATGAATATCCGTGAAACCTCCGACGCCGGCACCCCGCTCGTCGCCTCCGATCCGAACGGTGTCGTTGCCGGCATCTATCGCGGCATCGCCACCAAGGTCTGGGAGCAGCTCGGCGGCCAGTCCCGGCGCCCAGCGCCGGCAATCGTCTTCGAATAGCGCGGGGCCTGCCGGAACTGCACGGCATGACGGCACGGGAAGGCCAGGCGCCGAATCACCGCTGCGATCACGCCGATTGTGGGGGAAACGTGGTGAAAAGCCGCGCTTCACGGAAGATGTCTTGATTATTTCACGGCTTTGCTTCATATGCCGCGGCGCCATGATGGCGTTGCTGCAGATGCTCAATGACGGTCGTCTTCGTTTCGAAGATTCCGGCCCGCCTGCAAGATCGAAGGATTGGTAATTGCGATGCGGTGGAGCACAATGCGCATGCTGGCCTTGAAGGCTGGATGCAGCAGGAGTTTTATGAACTTTCTTGAACCGCTTCCGTTTGGATATGGGACGAGCCGCCCTCGCATCGCCGCGATGGCGGCACGGAAAGGCTTTCGATGATGGCGATGAGCACGAAGTGTCGTGAGCATCGGAGACGCTGCCGGTGATCACCGCTTACAGTTCCAGTTGCAAGTCGGTCGAGGTCCGCGACCTGTCGCAGCCGGCATCCCTTCCCAAGGATGTCGTCTGGATCGACATGATCGAGCCGACCCGCGAAGAGGAGCTTTATGTCGAGAAGGTTCTCGGCATCGAGGTTCCGACCCGCGACGACCTCAAGGATATCGAGCCTTCCGCCCGCCTCTACGTTGAAAACGACGCCGTCTTCATGACCGCCTCGCTCGTTTGGAAAGCCGATACCGACGCGCCGACCCTGACCGATGTCGCTTTCATCCTGGCCGGAAACCGTCTCGTCACCATCCGTTACGCCCATCCCAAATCCTTTGCGCTGTTCATCGCCGCCCTTCACCGGCTGCCGGAAAACTGGCGCAGCGGCGCAGCCCTTCTCGCCAAGCTGCTCGAGACGATTGTCGATCGCACCGCGGAAATCCTCGAGATCTCCGTTTCGCGCATCGACATCCTGTCGACGCATGTCTTCGGCGACCGGGCGAAAAAGGTGCGCAAGCCGTCGAACTACCTTGAGGAAAAGCTGCGCGATATTGCCGGTCATCACCGCATGATCAGCAAGCTGCGCGACAGTCTGGGTTCGCTGTCCCGGCTGCTGACCTTCTTTCACACGATCCCGGCGATCCAGCAGGACCGCGAGGCCAAGGAGCTCTGCCGTACCGTTTCGCGCGATATCCAGTCGCTGTCGGAGCACGCGTCCTTCATCGCCGCCAACATCACCTTCCTGCTCGACGCCTCGCTCGGTCTGATCAATATCGAGCAGAACTCGATCATCAAGATTTTCTCGATCGCCTCGGTCGTGTTCCTGCCGCCGACATTGGTCGCCTCCGTCTATGGCATGAATTTTCAGGTCATGCCCGAACTAGCCTGGACGGCCGGCTATCCCTATTCGCTGGCTTTGATGGTGATATCGGCCGTCATCCCCTTTTTCTTTTTTCGCTGGAAAGGCTGGCTCTGAGGAGCCTGTGAAATTTCATGTCCGAAGAGAGCCATCCGCACGACCGCCATATGACGCCGCGCAAGTTGTTCTATCTCGCGCTCGGTTCCGTCGGCGTCGTCTACGGCGACATCGGTACGAGCCCGCTCTATGCGTTTCGCGAGGCGCTGAAGCCGGTCGCCCATGACGGCGTCACCCGTTTCGAGGTCATCAGCCTGATCTCGCTGATGATCTGGGCGCTGACCATCATCGTCACCATCAAATACGTCCTTTTCCTGCTGCGCGCCGATAACGACGGGGAGGGCGGCACGCTGTCGCTGCTCGCCCTTTTGATGAAGACCGCCAACGGCCACACCGCTCTCCTGATGCTGCTCGGGCTGATGGGCGCTGCGCTGTTCCTCGGCGATGCGATGATCACCCCGGCGCTTTCGGTGCTGTCGGCCGTCGAGGGTCTGAAGCTCGTCACACCTAGTCTGGCGGATTATATCGTGCCGATCTCGGTGGTGATCCTGGCGCTGCTCTTCGTCGTCCAATCGCGCGGCACCGGCGCCGTCGCCAAATTCTTCGGGCCGATCACCGCGGTCTGGTTCATCGTCATGGCCGCCGCCGGCATTTCCCATATCTCGGATGATTTCGGCATCCTCGCCGCCTTCAATCCCTATTATGCTGTCAGCTTCCTGCTGCACGAGGGCTTCTACGGCGTCGTCGTGCTCGGCGCCGTCTTCCTGACGGTGACCGGCGCCGAAGCGCTATATGCCGATCTCGGCCATTTCGGCCGCCGCCCCATTCAATGGGCCTGGTTCGCCCTGGTGTTTCCGGCGCTGACGCTGAACTATCTCGGCCAGGGCGCTCTCGTGCTCGGCCGGCCGGAGACCATGTCCGATCCCTTCTATCTGATGTATCCGCAATGGGCGCTACTGCCGGTCGTCATCCTGGCCACCGCTGCGACGATCATCGCCAGCCAGGCCGTCATCACGGGCGCCTTCTCGCTGGTGCGCCAGGGCATCAACCTCGGCTTCCTGCCGCGCATGGAAATTCTCTTCACCTCGGAAACGAATACCGGGCAGATCTTCGTGCCGTCGGTCAATGCCGTGCTGTTCTTCGGTGTCATCTTCCTGGTGTTGAGCTTCAAGACCTCGGACGCGCTGGCGACCGCCTACGGCATTTCCGTCACCGGCGCCATGGTCGTCACCTCGATCATGGCCTTCGAATTCGTCCGCGCCCGCTGGAACTGGTCGCTGCCGGTTGCGGTGATCGCGCTTGCGCCGCTAGTCGTGCTCGAAATGATCTTCCTCGGCGCCAATCTTTTGAAGATCCACGACGGCGGTTATATCCCGATCCTGATCGCCACCGCCTTTACCGTCGTCATGTGGACCTGGCGCCGCGGCACGGCGATCCTGATGGAAAAGACCCGCCACACCGATATTCCGCTCGCCTCCTTCGTCAGTTCCATCGAGCGCAAGAGCGAGCATTCGCCGGCCCAGGTTCCCGGCACGGCGATCTTCCTGACCAGCGATCCGGAATCCGCACCCGCCGCTCTCTTGCACAATCTCAAGCACAATCACGTGCTGCACGACCGCAACGTCATCCTGACCATCCGCACGGTCAATAAGCCGCGCGTGCCGAGCCACGACCGTTACAAGGTCGAGCAGATCTCCGAGCGCTTCTCGCGCGTCGAACTGCTGTTCGGCTTCATGGAATCGCAGAATGTTTCGCAGGCCCTGGCGACCCTGCGCAAGACCGGGCTGAAGTTCGACATCATGTCGACCTCCTTCTATCTCGGCCGCCGCAAGCTGGTGCCGGACGCCAAATCCGGCATGCCCTATTGGCAGGACCGGCTCTACATCGCCCTTGCCAACGCCGCCGCCAACCCCTCGGACTACTTCCGCCTGCCGGCAAACCGCGTGGTGGAACTGGGGTCGCATGTGATAATTTGACGAGTGAGGACGACATTCCCGACACGCGTGTCTGCGCTGTCTGGCTGCTTCCCCACCTGGTCCTCCGTCATGCTCGGCCCTGAGCCGAGCATCCATACGGCACCCACCAGCAGCCGGGGCATGGATCCTCGGCTCAAGGCCGAGGATGATGGAGATTGGGGATGCGTCCCTGTCAAACAAGCCACATTAGAACATGCAAAACTACGCATAGCCACATTCCGGCACGGCCCGTTAACCGGACGTCAAGGTTAATGAGAGATTTTCGATGGAATGTTCCCGCGTTCCATGCCCGGAGTTCGTGTTGCGTCGAAAGAGCCCCTCCCGTAGCAAGCTGCGTCTTCTTCCCGAGAACTGGGTATCGCCTATCATCTTCGGGCTCGCCGGCTGGCTGATCTTCCCGAGCGTCGCCTCCCAAGCCGATCTCGCCACCATGCTCGCCGGTCTAGATCGTGAGGGCGAGAGCTGGCGCATGGTGCTGACCAACTCTCCCGCCGGCTCCATTCATCAGGCCGAACTCGCCTTTGCCGATCCTGAAGTGACGGGTTCGATTTCGTCGGGCGCCGGCATGGTGCTGCCGGATGGCCGCAAGGTTGCTTTTACTGCCAAAGACAAGGGCCACGACGACACGCCGGACGAGGATCGCGTCAATCGCGCCATGAAGAAGGGCCGCATCGTCGCCGTCGAAAAAATGCAGCCGCCGAAGGATTTTTCGGCCGGCTCCATCCTCGAGCGCACTAGGATGCTGTTCACCCCGAGCTTCGATCTCAAGGAAAGGTCGGCCTTCGTCAAGCCGAAGATCCAGGGCAAGGAAATCGAGATCGCTACGTCTTTCTATAAGAAGCGGCCGGTGATCGAGGATAATGGCGTGCCGGCGATGCTCGCAAGCCTCGTCACCAGCAACAAGGCCGATGTGCTGGCCACGGCCTATGCGCCGGCAGCGCCCGATTATTCCCGCCAGTCACCCTTCGATTCGATCCTGACCGAGCCGGACAGCGGCCGCTTCGTCCCCGAAATCGGCCCGCGCGATCACGCCTGGGCCGCAAGCGTGCTGCCGGCAAGCGTCTTTTCCGCCCGCGAGCAGCAATGTCTTGCCTCCGGCATCTATTTCGAGGCGCGTGGAGAATCGGTGAAGGGCCAAGCGGCCGTCGCCCAGGTCATCCTCAACCGCGTCCGCAATCCTGCCTATCCGAAGAGCATTTGCGGCGTCGTCTATCAGAACGAGGACTGGCGCAACCGCTGCCAGTTTTCCTTCGCCTGCGACGCCATCAAGGACAGGGTGAACTCGGAATATCACTGGCGAGTCGCCCGCGACGTGGCGATGGCGGTGACATCAGGCAAGATCTGGCTGCCGCAGGTGGGCTCGGCGACCCACTACCACGCCGTCTACGTCCGCCCGAAATGGGCAAAGACCATGGAAAAGGTCGGCCGCATCGGCCTCCACGTCTTCTACCGCACCTATGGCGGCGGCTGGAGCTGAGATAAATCGTCCGGGTCCGGTCGATTTCCGGCCCCGAAAAGCGGATTCTTTCCGTCGAATTTGCTCGATCGGCCTTTGAGCGATTTATCCCTTTGATTCGACGAGATTATTTTCTCGCTGGACAGAAGCTGTCTACGCCTTGACTATACTAATCCCTAAAACTATGTTGCGCGCGACTTCAGAACGGGCCGGAAGGGTCTCAACCTTCGCGTCCGGGGTCCGAATGACCGGGGTAGCGGGAGTGCGGGCGACGGGCAGGCGAGGAGAGATCCATGGCGGACGATCGCGAGGAAAGTCTTGAAAAGCGCCGTGCGCAATTGGGAGCGGAACTCGCAACCAAGCGCGCTGAGGCGGGAGTGGAACACGCAAACGAGGCCCAAGCCGAGGTAAGCCGCAAAGGTTATGCCCAGGCGATGAAGCTTTCCAGCGAGTTCATTGCCGCCATCGTCGTCGGTGCCGTCCTTGGCTATCTCCTCGACCGTTTTGTTGGCACGGCGCCTTGGGGGTTGATTGTTCTTCTGCTTCTCGGATTCTGTGCCGGCGTTCTGAACGTGCTGCGTTCTGCGGGGGTGGTGGCCCATCCCCTGGACGACAAGGACGACAAAAAATAAGGACCGGTCCCGGTCCCCTGCAATGACCCCGCGTCCTGCGGGCCAAAGAGAGAGTACAAGCGGTGTCTAACGATCCGACTCATCAGTTCCTGATCCAGAAGATTGTCCCGATCGAAGTCGGCGGAATTGATTTTTCGTTCACCAACGCCTCGCTGTTCATGGCCGCTTCGGCTGCCGTTGCCGTCGGCTTCCTCTATTTCGCGACGTCGAACCGCGCCATCGTGCCGGGCCGTTCGCAGTCGGTCGCGGAAATGTCCTATGAATTCATCGCCAATATGCTGAAGGAAGGCGCGGGCAAGCAGGGAATGAAGTTCTTCCCGCTGGTCTTCTCGCTGTTCATGTTCGTGCTGACGGCGAATCTGCTCGGTATGTTTCCCTATTTCTTCACGGTGACGAGCCAGATCATCGTCACCTTCGCGCTGGCGATCCTCGTCATCGGCACGGTGCTGGTCTACGGCTTCTATAAGCACGGCTTCCACTTCCTGAATGTCTTCGTGCCTTCGGGCGTGCCGGGCATTCTGTTGCCGCTGGTCGTCGCGATTGAAATCATTTCCTTCCTGTCCCGTCCGATTTCGCTCTCTGTTCGTCTTTTTGCGAACATGCTCGCCGGTCACATCACGCTGAAGGTGTTCGCAGGCTTCGTCGCCTCGCTTGGAGCCCTCGGTGCCGTCGGTGTCGGCGGAGCCGTTCTTCCCCTGATCATGACCGTCGCCCTGACCGGTCTCGAGTTCCTCGTCGCCTTCCTCCAGGCTTACGTCTTTGCGGTGCTGACTTGCATGTACCTCAATGACGCGATCCATCCGGGCGGGCACTAAGGATAACGACATCGACGTCAAAGGGCGTCAGTCATTCGCCGCAACAACCATTTCAAAGGAGTTCAACATGGAAGCGGAAGCAGCAAAGTTCATCGGTGCAGGTCTGGCTTGCTTTGGTATGGCCGGTACGGCTCTCGGCCTCGGCAATATCTTCGGCAGCTACCTCTCCGGCGCTCTGCGCAATCCGTCTGCCGCTGACAGCCAGTTCGGCCGTCTGGTATTCGGCTTCGCCGTTACGGAAGCTCTGGGCATCTTCTCGCTGCTCGTCGCTCTCCTCCTGCTCTTCGCCGTCTGATATCGGCGGATAGATGGATCACGGCCTGCGACCGCAAGCCGTGATCCTTTGCATTTGCAGTCCACCTGGAGGTGAGCATGTTTTTTGTGACCCCGGCTTACGCTGAAGAAGCACCGGCGGCAGCGACTGGCACGGATGCGCATGCCGCTCCGGCCGCAGGCGAGGTCCATACGGAGACCGGCGTTGCCGAAGGCGAACACGCCCGCGGCCCGTTCCCGCCTTTCGATTCGACGACCTACGCATCCCAGCTGCTCTGGCTGGTGATTACGTTCAGCGTCTTCTACCTCCTTATGCAAAAGGTCATCGCGCCGCGCATCGGGGCCATCCTCGATCAGCGTCACACGCGCATCTCCCAGGACCTGGAAGAAGCAGGCCGCCTGAAGGCGGAAGCCGACGCCGCCGTCCAGACCTATGAAGGCGAGCTCGCCGCCGCACGCGCCAAGTCGAATGCGATCGGCTCGGCCGCCCGCGACGCCGCCAAGGCCAAGGCCGAAGAGGATCGCCGCGCTGTCGAGGCGAGCCTGTCGGAAAAGATCAAGGCTGCCGAAGTCCGAATCGCCGACATCAAGGCGAAGGCGTTCGCCGATGTCGGCACCATCGCCGAGGAAACGGCGGCTGCCGTCGTCGAACAGCTGATCGGCGGCACTGCTGCCCAGGCTGATGTCGCCGCCGCCGTCGCGGCCGCCAAGAAGGAGGCTTAAGCGATGGAATTTCATCTTGACGCGACTTTCTTCGCTTTTGTTGGCCTGGTCCTGTTCCTGGCGCTGGTCGTCTACCTGAAGGTTCCCGGCATGATGGCACGGTCGCTTGATGACCGCGCCGATCAGATCCGCAACGAGCTGGCCGAAGCCAAGCGTCTGCGCGAAGAGGCCCAGCACCTGCTCGCCGAATACCAGCGCAAGCGCAAGGAAGCGGAAGCCGAGGCGGCTCACATCGTTGCCGCCGCCGAGCGCGAAGCTGAGATGCTGACCGCCGACGCGAAGAAGAAGACGGAAGAATTCGTCGCCAATCGCACGGCGCTCTCCGAGCAGAAGATTCTGCAGGCCGAGGCCGAAGCGATGAAAGCGGTCCGTTCCGCCGCCGTCGATCTGGCGATCGCCGCCGCCGAAACGGTGCTCGCCAAGCAGGCCGACGCCAAGGTCCAGTCCGAACTGTTCGGCAATGCCGTCAGCCAGGTCAAGACGCGGCTCAACTGAGCGGTATCGAATGGAATGAGGAAAAGGCCGGGCATGTCCCGGCCTTTTTTGTTGTTGACGACCTCGTTCGTCGCGTTGTTTCCATGCGGGCGGAATTCACGGATCATGCGAAATCCGGCCGAGCAGATCATCGCCAGCCCCTCATCCGCCTGCCGGCACCGACCGGGGTCGAGCCACGGGTCTCGACCCGTCCTTCGGACCCCCGCTTGCGGGGCGAAGGGAATATGCGGCAAGCTCTCGGTCCCTCTTCCGCCTCTCGCGAGGCACGTCCCCTCGCCCCGTTTACGGGGGTCCGAAGGACGGGTCGAGGCGAGTGACTCGACCCCGGTCGGGCTAGGGTGAGGGGCGCCATCGGGTGTGGAACGGACAGCCGCAGGCTCGTGCCGGTTGAGCAGGCCTATTCCGGGATCAACTCATCCATCTCGGGCCCGTCCTCGCTCTTGCGCAACGGCCGGAAACTCATTCGGTGCAGGGAGCAGGGGCCGTGTTTCTCGATGCCGGCGCGGTGCTGCGCGGTGCCGTAGCCGGCATGCGCGGCGAAGCCATAATCCGGAAAGACATTGTGGGCGCGCGCCATCATCCGGTCGCGTGTCACCTTGGCGACAATCGAGGCGGCGGCGATCGAGACCGAACGGGCGTCGCCCTTGACCACGGCCTGCCCGGGGCAATCGAGGCCGGGCGGCACGTCGAGGCCGTCTGTCAACACGTAGCTTGCCGGAACGGCAAGACTGCAGATGGCGCGGCGCATGGCGTCGAGGCTTGCCTTGCGGATATCCGTCTCATCGATGCGCGTCGAGCTGGAAGAGGCGATCGAGACGGTCGCGGTCGCGAGAATCTGCACGAACAATTCCTCGCGCCGCTGCGCCGAAAGCTGCTTCGAATCGTTGAGGCCCTCGGGGATGCGCTTCGGATCGAGGATGACGGCGGCGGCGACGACCGGCCCGGCAAGCGGCCCGCGGCCGGCCTCGTCGGCCCCTGCGACGGGCCAGTGGCCGGCCTTTCGGGCTTTGAGCTCCAGGCGGAAATCCGGCACGAGCGGAGCCGTGTCGAACAGCAGGGGAGAATCGGGTGACGTGCGAGGTTTCATGCGGCTGAACCTCGCACGCCAACCCGATTTCCCGCAAGTCCCCGGATCAGGGCGGCGGGCCGGGGACGGTCCGGCGGATGGTGGCGGTCAGGGCCATCCGCGGGGATTGCGCTCGGGGCTCGAAAACCGGGCGGTTTCCCGAGGACCGATGCGCAAATTTTCTAAATCAGAGCAGCGACAGCTGCACGCCGCTGCCATCCGGCGGCACGAACAGATCGTCGCGCAGCGGCAGGCCGCGTCGCGTCAAGCCGAAGCGTCGAGCTGCCATTTCGAAGCGGCGGGCGATCTGCCACGCATAGGGACCGGCGCCCTTCATGCGCTTGCCGAATTCTGCATCGTAATCCTTGCCGCCGCGCATCGAGCGCACCAGCGACATCACATGCCGGTAGCGATCGGGATAATGCTGCAGCAACCAGTCGCGGAAGAGCGGGCTCACCTCGAGCGGCAGCCTGAGGATGACATAGCTCGCCTCGACGGCGCCGGCCGCCTTGGCCGATTCGAGGATACGCTCCAGCTCGTGATCGTTCAGCGCCGGGATCAGCGGGGCAACCATCACAGCCGTTTGGATCCCCGCTTCCGACAGCGTGTGAATGGTCTCCAGCCGACGCGGCGGCGTGGCGGCGCGCGGCTCCATCGTCCGGGCAAGCTTGCGGTCGAGCGTGGTCACGGAGATGCCGACGCGCACCAGGTTCTTTGCCGCCATCTCCTGCAAAATGTCGAGATCCCGCAGGATCATCGCCGACTTGGTGACGATCGAGACCGGATGGTTCGCCTTGTTCAAAACCTCGAGAATGCCGCGCATGATGCGCCATTCCTTCTCGACCGGCTGATAGGGGTCGGTATTGGTGCCGATGGCGATCGCCCGCACCTTGTAGCCCGGCTTGGCGAGTTCCCGCTCCAGCAGCTTTGCCGCATCCGGCTTGGCAAACAGCTTCGTCTCGAAATCGAGCCCCGCCGAAAGCCCCATATAGGCATGTGTCGGCCGGGCGAAACAATAGATGCAGCCATGCTCGCAGCCGCGATAGGGATTGATCGAGCGGTCGAAGGCGACGTCGGGCGATTCGTTGCGGGTGATGGCCGTGCGCGGCCTTTCGATCTGCACCTCGGTCTTGAACGGCGGCAGCTCTTCCAGCGTCTGCCAGCCGTCGTCAAAGGTCTCCCGCTGCAGCGCCTCGAAGCGGCCGGTCGGGTTCAATCCCGCGCCGCGCCCGCGCCGCCGATCGCCCTCGACCCGCAGCCCGGAGGACGCGATCATCGCATCGGCAATATCTGCCGTATTGGCAGGCGCGAATGCGGCCTGCCCTGCCAGGGACTGCTCTCTCATCGGATTCTCCCGCGGCGGGAAGCGACGCCTCCGCCCGTTTTGATGATTAAATTCCTATCGGCAAATGGAGAACAATGCAAGAACAAAATGCGGAAAACGCCGCTGGCAAAAATTTGTGCGGCGCATTATGAGTAGGCGATGTTGACGGTTGTTCTCGAGTGTCAGGATCAGGAATCCGAGCTGGCCCAGACCCTGTCGGTCTTGGTGGCAGGCGCGGTGGAGGGGCTCGTCGGCGATGTGGTCGTGCTCGATCACGGCTCGCGCGACGGCACGTCGCGGGTCGCCGACGCGGCCGGCTGCCGGTTTCATTCGCAGTGGGATATCAAGGATATCATCGGTTCCGCCCGCGGCGACTGGCTGCTTTTCGTCGAGCCCGGTGCACGCCCGCAGGCGGGCTGGATCGACGAGATTGCCGAATATATCGCTCTCAACAAGCTGCCGGCGCGCTTCACCGCCTCGCGCGGTTACCGGCGCCCGTTTTTCGAGCGCATCGGCCGCGCCACCCCGCCGCTGGAACTTGGCCTGCTGATGCCGAAAAGCCAAGCGCTGGCCGCTGCCAGAAGCGGCATGCCGCTCGCCGCATTCGCCAAAGGCCAGAAGCTGCGCAAACTGGCCAGCGAACTCATTCCTTCCTGGGTGGCGCGCGCTGCGCGGTGAGTGATTTCGCTCTCCATCTTGCTCTGGGCTTGAGCGCGCATGTCTACTTGGCGCCGAAAAAACGGCCCATCACCTGACCCTTGCCGCGGTCGAGCCACGGGTCTCGATCCGTCCTTCGGACCCCCGTAAAACGGGGAGAGGGAACGTGCCATACGATAAGTAGGAGAGGGACGGAGAGCTTGCGGAATGGTTCCTTCGCCCCGTTCACGGGGAGAAGGTGGCGGCAGCCGGATGAGGGGCCGATTTGTCGTGAGCGCGCTTCGGCGGTCCTTCCCACATCGCGCAAAAAATGGCGCCCGATCAGATTTCGCGCTATAATTCGTGCATGGCGCCGCCGAAGCGCCGCGCTTCGCAACGGATGGCCATGGAATGCCGGTGGACGGCAGAACAGGTCGGCGAAAATCTCCTCTTCTGCCGGGTTTCCGGCGAAAGGAGGTGCGTCATGATCCGCCATATGCTGTACGGTCTCGTGGCCGTCATGTCGGCGATGTTGATGATCGCGCATCCGCATTCGGCAGCATCGCAGGCGATGCTCAGTTGCGCAGGCCGATCCGACGTCGTCAAATACCTGGATACGAATTTTGCTGAGAAGCTGACGGCGGTCGGGCTGGTCAACGAGAACGCCATCCTCGAGGTCTATGCCGCCGAAAGCGGCACCTGGACGCTCATCGTCACGGATGTTCACGGTGTAAGCTGCATCCTGCTGTCGGGTGACAGCTGGGAAACGATGCCGTCTCTGCCCGGCCTTGCGACCTAAAGAGTGTCGTGATCGTTCGGATTGGCTTCTGGCGAAATTCTATTTCTTCGCGCCGCGTTTCAGATGCTCGTCGAGACGCGGCATGATCTCGACGAAGTTGCACGGCGTGCTGCGGTAGTCGAGCTGCGCTTTCAGGATGCCGTCCCAGGCATCGCGGCAGGCGCCGGGCGAGCCCGGCAGAG
This sequence comes from Rhizobium phaseoli, assembly GCF_001664385.1. Taxonomy (NCBI): domain Bacteria; kingdom Pseudomonadati; phylum Pseudomonadota; class Alphaproteobacteria; order Hyphomicrobiales; family Rhizobiaceae; genus Rhizobium; species Rhizobium phaseoli. The sequence continues at coordinate 963,987 of NZ_CP013532.1, forward strand.
CGAAGATGAAGGTGGCGTTGGCGACACCTGCCGTGGCGCGCGACTGGATCGTCGCCGTGCCGATCTTGTCGTAGGAAATGCGGTGAAAGACGGCGGAAAAGCCGTCCATGCGCTTTTCGAACAAGGGTTCCAGCGCCTCGGGCGTCACATCTCGGCCGGTAAAGCCGGTGCCGCCTGAGGTTATGACGACATCGATGTCGTCCCGTTCGGTCCAGGCCTTGACCTGCGCGGCGATTGCGTCCCGGTCGTCAGGCACGATCGTCCGGCCGACCAGCCGGTGACCCGCCTCAGTGATCCGCGCCGCCAGCGTATCGCCGGATTTGTCGGTTTCCGGCGTGCGGGTATCCGAGACGGTGAGAATGGCTATGCCGACGGCGATGAACGGCCGCTTCTCGTCCAGACCTGCCATTACATGCCTCCCGAAGCCGTTTCCGTCGCCTGGACATACCAGTCGGGCCGCTCGCCGTGAAGAGCTGCCGCCGCCTCTTGCGCCGCCGTCATTGTCGAAAAGATCCCGAAGCAGGTGGCGCCGGAGCCGGACATGCGGGTGATGAGCGCGCCGTGCGCCTGCAGCATCTGCGAGATCACGGCAATCTCCGGCACCAGTTCGCGCGCTGGCGGCTCCAGATCGTTGCGGGCCGAGCCGATCGCCGTGAGCCAGTCGCCGGTCGCGGACAAGCTGCGAGCGAGATGCAGGGCCGGATTGTTCTTTGCCGCCAGCCGGCGGAAGACCTCAGGCGTCGAAACGCCCTTCAGGGGATTGGCGAGCACCATGGCAAAGGCCGGCAGATCCGGCACGGCTTCGATTCTTTCGCCGATGCCGCGGGCAATCAGCGGCCGGCTTTCAAAACACATCGGCACATCGGCGCCGAGCGTCAGCGCGAGGCGGGCAAGCGCCTCCGCCGGCAAACTCATGCCCCAGAGCCGCATCAGCCCGCGCAGCGTTGCGGCCGCATCGGCCGAGCCGCCGCCGATGCCGGAAGCGATCGGCAGGTTCTTTTGCAGATGGATATGCACCGGGAAGGCGAGGGCGCCGACCTGCTCGCGCAGGAGATCGCGGGCCCGCAACACCAGATTGCCGCCGTCGCCGGCAAGCGCCTCGCCGAAAGGGCCAGACAGCGTGAAAGCGTCGGCCTGTGCAGGCAGGAAACCGAGCCGGTCGCCGCAATCGGCGAAGGTCACCAGCATATCGAGCAGATGGTAGCCATCCGCCCGCTGGCCGGTCACATGCAAAGCGAGGTTGATCTTCGCGCGCGCCTCTTCGGTGACGCCGCAGCATGATGCCGAAAAGTGTGAGCGGTTTTCGGACGACGTCATGCTCTATTTCTTCGGGAATCCGGCCGGGCCCTCTTCAGGCATGTTTGCCGCCCGTCAGGATTTCTTGTCGACCGGCGGCGGAGTGACCGGTGCCGGATCCGGCTGCTTCTTGTCGGCCGCCCTGGCATCGTCGCTGGCAGGAGGCAGGCCGTTGGCGACCTTGTCCTTGATCTTTGGAATTTCGGCGGCTTCCGGCTCGGAGGCAAGCGCCCGGTTCCACTGATAGACGGCCTCGAGCTTGCGGCCGACGCGCCAGTAGGCGTCGCCGAGATGGTCGTTGATCGTGGCGTCGCCGGCCTTGATCTGTGCGGCCCGCTCCAGCTCGTCGACAGCATCGTCGAAGCGGTTGAGGCGGAAATAGGCCCAGCCGAGCGAATCGATGATGTAGCCGTCGTCAGGGCGAAGCTCGACGGCCTTCTTGATCATGCCGAGACCCTCGTCGAGGTTCCGGTTCATGTCGATCCAGGAATAGCCGAGATAGTTCAGCACCTGCGGCTGATCGGGATTGAGTTCCAGGGCCTTGCGGAAATTCGGCTCCGCCTGGTCCCACTTCTTCAGCCGCTCATAGGCGATGCCGCGCTGGAAGAAGACGCTCCAGTTGGGGCGGCCGGGAAAGGGGCCGATCACTTCGACGGCCTTGTCGTAATTGGCGGCCATTGCCTCGTAATCCTTGGCGTCGGAGAGCACGCTGCCATAGGCGAGGTAGCTGCGGATGTCCTTCGGGTCGGAGGCGATCAGCGCCTGCAAGTGCTTGCGCGCCTCGTCCACCTTGCCGCCCTGGGCAAGGGCAAGGCCGAGCTGCAGCTCGGAGATGCGCCGCATCGGCGAATTTTCCGGCACTTTCTTGTAGAGCGCGATGGCGCGGTCCATCTGGTTCTGCTTCTCGGCGATGCCGCCGAGCAGCACCAGCGTATCGGCGCTGTTGGGGTCGAGTGCATTGGCCGTCTGCAGGTAGAGCGAGACGATGTCCTCGGCGCCGTCGCGGTTCAGCGCGCCGCCGACCGAAAACAGCACGCCGGCGGCCCCTTCTTCAGCGGTCTTGACCTGTTGCTCCTGCTTCTCGCCCTTTTCGATGCTGTCGCGCAGCGCGTTCAGCGGCGCATAATTCGGCAGCAGGTTGTCGCCGACGGACACGGCGTCGAGCGCCTTCTGCTTGTTGCCCTGTGACGCTTCGAGGCGGGCAAGCGCCATGACCGCGCGCATGAAGGTATCGGGCGCCGTCGCACCGCCTTCCTTGTCGAGCACGGCGTCGTTCAGATGCTGGCGGGCCGATTTCACGTCGCCGGTGACGACGGCGATCGCGCCGGCATTGTAATTCTGGAAGATGCGGACCCAATCCGGCCCCTTCATCTTCTCGACCATGGCAAGCGCTTCCTTGCCGCGGCCGGCGCCGACCCGGGCCCAGGCGAGTAGCAGGTCGTTCATCATCCGGTCGAGATCGTTCGGACCCTTGTATTTCAGGATGGATTCGGCAGTCTTGTAATCGTCGCGGCGCACGGCATCCATGCCGCGCACGATGGTGGTGATGCGCTCGACCGAGGGATCGCCCTTCAGGTCGTTGGCATATTTGACGCCCTCCTTGATGTCGCCGTTGAGCAGCAGCGAGATCATCAGCCGCTGGCGAATCTCCGGATTGCCGGGCTCGATCTGCAGCGCCTTCTTGTAGAGCTCGATGGCCGTCTCGTAATCATGATCGACATCGGCGGTGCGCGCGGCGAGGAAAGCGCCGGAGAAGGTGGTGACGCTGTCGGCATCGAAGGTCTCGGTTTTGCCGGCATCGGCCGCCGTCTTGGCCGCATCTTCGGCGTTCACGCCGGCGACGCCGCCGAGCGAAAGAACAGCCGCCAATGCTGCGCTCGTAAGAAGACGGATGGCAAGTCTCTGCCGCATGAGGAAACCTTTCTTCGAGAGCGTCCGGCCATGATGCCGATCGCAAATCAGTTGTGATCACTGATTCATAACAGGATGGCTTTTTTGAAGCGGCGCCGCAAGAAAATCAGCCCGCGATCGAGAACGTTTGATCAGTTGACGCGCTCGATGCAGAAATCGATCACTTCCATCAGGGCGGATTTCCAGACCGTATCGGGAAGCGGCGCCAGCGCGTCGCGGGCGATCGTGCCGTAATGGACCGCCCGGCCGATCGTGTCGGCGAGCGTGCCGTATTTGGTGATCAGCCCGAGGGCTTTTTCCAGATTGGCGTCGCTGCTGTTGCCGGCCTCGATCGCATCGCGCCAGAAGGCGCGCTCGTCCTCGGTGCCGCGGCGATAGGCGAGGATGACGGGCAGCGTGATCTTGCCTTCGCGGAAATCGTCACCGACATTCTTGCCGAGATCGGCGGCCTTGCCGCCATAATCGAGCGCGTCGTCGACGAGCTGGAAGGCAAGCCCCAGATTCATGCCGTAGGATTTCAGCGCGTTGCGGCCGGAGCGGCCGGTTTCGGCGACGATCGGCCCGACTTCGGCGGCGGCGGCAAAGAGGGCCGCCGTCTTGGCGCGGATGACGGCGAGGTAGTCGTCCTCCGTGGTCTCCATGTTCTTGGCAACGGAAAGCTGCAGCACCTCGCCCTCGGCGATCACGCAGGCGGCGGAAGACAACACGTCGAGCGCGTCGAGCGAGCCGACATCGACCATCATGCGGAAGGCCTGGCCGAGCAAGAAGTCGCCGACCAGCACGCTTGCCTGGTTGCCCCAGATCATCCGCGCCGTCGATTTGCCGCGGCGCAGGTCGCTTTCGTCGACGACGTCGTCATGCAGCAGTGTCGCCGTGTGCATGAATTCGACCGAGGTCGCGAGCTTGACGTGATTTTCGCCGCGATAGTCGAACAGCGAGGCGGCCGCCAGCGTCAGCATCGGCCGCAGCCGCTTGCCGCCGGACGAGATCAGATGGTTCGCCACTTCGGGGATCATCTGCACGTCGGAGCCGGCCTTGGACAGAATAAGCTGGTTCACCCGCTCCATATCGGCCCTGGTGAGATCGACCAGCGGCTTGATGGATGCCAGTTTGTTTTTGCTTTCTTCAAGCGGTATGACCACGCCCAACGACCCGGACTCCTGTTCATTCATTGCAGCTGACAATAGAAAGGGGCGATGGACGCGGCAAGAGGTGAATTGTCGCGCAAGGCGAAATTGGAAGGAAAATGACGGCAAATGCATGAACTTATCCGCGCCAACGACCCCGTTCTGCTGTCCTATGCCGAGAGCCTGATGAAGGATGCGGGCATTCATTGCTTCATCGCCGATCAGGGCATGAGCGTGCTGGAAGGGTCGCTCGGCATGCTGCCGCGCCGTCTGCTGGTCGACGAGGAAATGGCCGACCAGGCCCGCCGGATCCTGATCGACGCCGGTCTCGGCGGCGAGCTGCGCGACAGGAAGTGAGCGAAATGACCGGCGCGCCTGGCCAAACAATCGACGCCTTCCATCGCGGCGCCTTCCATCTGGTGCAGCCGCAGGGCAGGGGGCATCGCGCCGGCATGGATGCGATGCTGCTGGCCGCCCTCGTCGCCGACGATCGCCCGGTCAGGGTTGCCGATCTCGGCGCCGGCGCCGGTGCTGCCGGCCTTGCCGTCGCCTCGCGCCTTGCCAAGGCGCAAGTGGTGCTCTTCGAGCGTTCGGCCGAGATGGCCGATTATGCCCGCCGCAGCATTCTCCTGCCGGAAAACGCCCATCTTGCCGCCCGCGTCAGCGTCGTCGAGGCGGATGTGACGCTGACCGCCAAGGCGCGCAACGATGCCGGGCTTGCCGATGAGAGCTTCCATCACGTCATCATGAACCCACCCTTCAACGATGCCGGCGACCGGCGCACGCCGGATGCGCTGAAGGCCGAAGCCCATGCGATGACCGACGGCCTGTTCGAAAGCTGGATCCGCACGGCCGGCGCGATCATGATCCCCGGCGGGCAATTGTCGCTGATCGCCAGGCCCCAATCGATCGCCGAGATCATCGACGCTTGCGGCCGGCGCTTCGGCGGCATCGAAATGACAGCCATCCATCCGCGCGAGGGTGAAAACGCCGTGCGGATCCTGGTGACCGCGATCAAGGGATCGCGGGCGCGGCTGTCGCTGCGCGCGCCGCTCATCATGCACGAAGAGGGGAGCCACAGGTTCTCCCCTCTCGTCGACGATTTCAACAATGGCCGGGCGGCCTATGCAAGGCTTCGATCAGCGGCTAGAGCATGATGCCGAAAAGTGTGAGCGGTTTTCTGACGACATCATGCTCAACTCTTTAATTTAGAACAGGATTCAGATTATAGGCCGCCGGGCCTAAAATCATCCTGTTCTAGCCGGTGACGAAGTCGAAGAGCAGCTTGACGTTCAGCCCGGCGATCACGACCGCAATCACATAGGCGATGCCGCTCAGCCAGCGCGGTGCGACGAGTTCGCCCATCTTGGCCTTGCTGGCGGTGAACATCACGAGCGGGAAGACGGCGAAGGAAAGCTGCAGGCTGAGCACCACCTGCGTGAGGATCAAAAGCTGCGCCGTGCCCTGGTCGCCGTACCAGATGGTGACGATTGCCGCCGGCACGATGGCGATCGCCCGGGTGATCAGCCGGCGCACCCATGGCTGCAGCCGGATCTTGAGGAAACCTTCCATGACGATCTGGCCGGCAAGCGTCGCCGTCACCGTCGAGTTGAGGCCGCAGCACAGAAGCGCGATGCCGAACAGCGTCGGCGCGATCGCCAGGCCCAGCAGCGGCGACAGCAGCGAATGGGCCTCGCCGAGTTCGACGATGTCGGTCCTGCCATGTGCATTGAAGGCGGCCGCGGCCAGGATCAGGATCGAGGCGTTGATCAGCAGCGCGAAACAGAGAGCGACCGTCGAGTCGATCGTCGCATAGGTCAGCGCCTCTTTCTTTTCCGGAACCGTATGGCCGTAGGCCCGCGTCTGCACGATGCCGGAGTGGAGGTAGAGATTGTGCGGCATGACGGTCGCGCCGAGAATGCCGAGCGCCAGATAAAGCATCTCAGGATTGGTGACGATCTCGGTGGTCGGGAAGAAGCCGGTGATGACGGAGCCCCATTGCGGGTCGGCAAGCAGTATCTGCACGCCGAAGCAGAGCGCGATGACGCCGAGCAGCGCGATGATGAAGGCTTCCACCCAACGGAAGCCGAGCTTCTGCAGGAAGAGGATCACGAAAACGTCGAGCGCGGTGATGAGAACGCCGAGTTCGAGCGGAATGCCCATCAGCAGGTTGAGGCCGATCGCGGTGCCGATCACCTCGGCGATGTCGGTGGCGATGATGGCAATTTCGGCAAAGGCCCAGAGCGGCACCGAAACCCATTTCGGATAGGCGTCACGGCACGCCTGCGCAAGGTCGCGGCCCGAGGCGATCGCCAGACGCGCGCAGAGCGATTGCAGGACGATTGCCATCAGGTTGGAAAGCAGTGCGACGGTGAGCAGCGCATAGCCGAATTTCGAGCCGCCGGCGAGCGAGGTCGCCCAGTTGCCGGGGTCCATATAGCCGACGGCGACCATATAACCCGGCCCGGCAAAGGCCGCCGCTCTGCGCCATCTCGAGCTGTGACGCCCAGTTCCGACGGTGCGATAGACATCCGACAGCGACGCCTCTCCGCGTTCGTGCCGCCAGCCGCTTGTTGCATTGGGATTGAGGGCGTCCATGCCATTTCCACCTGTTTATCGTCTCTGCACTATGACGAATTAGAATGATAATGCAAGTCATTCGCAACAAGAAAAATCATCCCCGATGTTTTGCAAACGCGGCCATTGCGTTTGTCGTTCCAGCGCATACATGGATGCCGATCGCAGATGACGATCGGGCGACCCGAAGCGAAGGATGGGAAATGGCCGGATTCTTGAGAAAATTGCTGCCGAAACGGTTCCGCAAGGATGGCGTCACCATCCCGGTCGTCAGATTGCAGGGCGCGATCATCAGCGGCGGCGGCCAGTTCCGGCCGACCCTCAACCTCGCCAATGTCGCCCCGGTTCTGGAAAAAGCCTTCGCCATGAAGGACGCGCCGGCGGTTGCCATTGCGATCAACTCGCCGGGCGGCTCGCCCGTCCAGTCCCGGCTGATCTTCACCCGCATCCGCGAGCTTGCCCGCGAGAAGAAGAAGAAGGTTCTGATCTTCGTCGAGGATGTCGCCGCCTCCGGCGGCTATATGATCGCGCTTGCCGGCGACGAGATCATCGCCGACGCCACCTCGATCGTCGGCTCGATCGGCGTCGTCTCCGGCGGTTTCGGCTTTCCCGAACTGCTGAAGAAGATCGGCGTCGAGCGCCGCGTCTATACCGCCGGCGAGAACAAGGTGATCCTCGATCCGTTCCAGCCGGAAAAGGAAAAGGACATTGAGTACCTGAAGAGCCTGCAGCTCGAAATTCATCAGGTCTTCATAGCGATGGTGCGCGAGCGCCGCGCCGGCAAGCTGAAGGACGACGCGACGGTCTTCTCAGGCCTGTTCTGGAGCGGCACCCGCGGCCTCGAACTCGGCCTCATCGATGGCCTCGGCGACATGCGCCAGGAGCTGAAGCGGCGCTACGGTCAGAAGACGAAGCTGGAACTCGTCACCGCCAGCCGCGGCCTGCTCGGCCGCCGCATTCCCGGCGTGTCGCCGGTCTCGCTCGAGGGGGCGGGATCTAGTCTTGCGACGGGGCTTGTCGAAGCGGCCGAAGAAAGAGCATTGTGGAGCCGCTTCGGGCTTTAAGGGAGCGAGAGAGGGACATGGCGCAGCTTATCACCATCCTGGTGCTGGTCTTTTCGGCCTGGTGGCTCTACCGCCGCTTCGTCTCCGACGCCCGCAAGCTCGCCGAAAAATCCCGCCGCGCCGAAAAGGAGCGCCAGACCGGCGCGATCGGCACGCTGGTCAAGGATCCCGTGACCGGGGAAAACCGATTGAAGCGGGATGAGGAGTAGGTCCCGGCTGTCCCGCCCCTCATCCGCCAGGGGCAGAGGCTCTCTCCATACGGGCCGGCCCACTCTTGCAAAACCCTTGACCCCTGCGACCCACCATGGCACCTGTCGCGCCGATAATTCCCAAGCAATCGGTGCCGTTTCATGTCAGCCATCCCAGACCATATGAACCCGAAGCGCTCCTTCCAGGCGCTGATCCTGACCCTGCACAGCTACTGGGCGGACAAGGGTTGCGCGGTGCTGCAACCTTACGACATGGAGGTCGGCGCCGGCACCTTCCATCCGGCCACCACGCTGCGCGCCCTCGGGCCGAAGCCGTGGAAGGCAGCCTATGTGCAGCCGTCGCGGCGTCCGTCCGACGGCCGCTATGGCGAAAACCCGAACCGGCTGCAGCATTATTACCAGTACCAGGTCATCCTGAAGCCGAACCCGCCGAACCTGCAGGAGCTTTATCTCGGCTCGCTGGCGGCAATCGGCCTCGACCCGCTGCTGCACGACATCCGTTTCGTCGAGGACGACTGGGAAAGCCCGACGCTCGGCGCCTGGGGCCTTGGCTGGGAATGCTGGTGCGACGGCATGGAAGTCTCGCAGTTCACCTATTTTCAGCAGGTCTGCGGCATCGAATGCGCGCCGGTCGCCGGCGAACTGACCTACGGTCTCGAGCGTCTTGCCATGTATGTCCAGGGCGTCGACAATGTCTACGACCTGAACTTCAACGGCCGCGAGGGCGACGAGAAGATCAGCTATGGCGACGTCTTCCTGCAGGCCGAGCAGGAATATTCGCGTCACAATTTCGAATTCGCCAATACCGAAATGCTGCACCGCCATTTCGTCGATGCCGAGAAGGAATGCCGGGCACTGCTCGATGCCGGCGCGCCCGACGACAGCGCCAACCTGCGCCTGCACAAATGCGTCTTCCCGGCCTATGACCAGTGCATCAAGGCAAGCCACGTCTTCAACCTGCTCGATGCCCGCGGCGTCATCTCGGTCACCGAGCGCCAGAGCTATATTCTGCGGGTGCGGACCCTCGCCAAGGCCTGCGGCGAAGCCTTCCTGCTGACCGACGCCGGCGGCGTCAATCTGTCGAAAGAGGCGGCGTGACGCAAAAACCTGCCAGCCGTATCGTCCACATCAACGGCTGGCCAGGCACCGGGAAGCTGACCGTCGGTCGCTTGCTGGCGAAAAGCCTCGGCGCGCGGCTCATCGACAATCACATGCTGCTTAATCCGGCCGAAGCTCTTTTCGCCCGCAGCAACCCTCTGCATGCATCGCTGCGCGAGCAGGTTCGTCGAGCGGTTTTCGACCATGCCGTGCGCGCCGATCCGGCCGAAAGCTTCGTCTTTACCGATGCTCTTGCGGATGACGCGGATGATAGTGCGACGTTCTCCTGGTATGTCGATCTGGCAGCCGCCAGAGGCGCGGATCTGGTCGCGGTTCTCCTCGATTGCGCGCCGGAGGAGAATGCCAGGCGCCTCGTCTCGCCCGGCCGGTCCGAGGCGCTCAAGCTGACGGATACGGCGAAGCTGCAACAGCTCCGGGCAAACTATAAACTGTTGCGCGGACTGGCTGAACAGACGGTCGAAATTGATACGACGGAGCTTTCGCCGGAAGAGACGGCGGCCCGGATTCTCGCGCATCTCGGTGTTTGACGATAGCCGGGAATCCTGCGTGGTCTTTGCACAAACATTGACCTCGTTGCAGGCGTTGGCGATGAGCCAAGACCCGCGCGAGGCCTTCCTGCTGACCGACGCAGGCCGCGTCAGTTTCTCGAAAGATTCTGCGTAAAAGCACCTCTAAAAAATCACCGCTTCCGCGACTGCGCTTCTTTTACGCGAACCGCTCGACCACTATCTTATCGCTGTTTCGATCAGGTATAGATTCGGTCTGTCTTTTGAAGAGCAGTATTCTTTATTTTAAAATCGCGTTTGAAAACTGCGCAGCCCGTGTGCCGCGGCTGTTATCATGGCTGACACCATGCGCAGTTCTTGTCCTGCTGACCTCGTGCAGCGATTTTGACAATGAGTTCGCCGTCCAGTCGGCAAACACCACGATCGAAGTCTCCACCGACGGCACCGCCTTTGTGTCCGAAAGTTTCGACATCCTGGTCAAGAGGGCGGCAAATTACGGCGGCGTTTACGTTGACATCCCTCAACGTTTCACGGATGCATCAGGTGGTACTCACTGGCGAGATTTCAAACTTGCCGCAGCTCGGCGTGACGGAGAAGACGAATACTATTCCCGGGAACATAATGTACCGGGCCGCTCGATTTATATAGGGGCGGAACACTGCAAAAGTTGCTCTGCAGATCTGCCCACCGGCCTTACAAAGATCCAGATCGCTTATTGGCTCGGACGCCTCGTTCGTCAGGAAGGCGACCACGAGATTCTCTTCCTGCCGGCCTATATGGGCCGCGTGCACGGCCAGGCAGCGAAAAAAACGCTTACGTTGAAGCTGCCGCCGGGCGGAACGTTACGGCCCGCGCAACAGAATCGAGCGGCCGCCTATGACCTCAGGCGCAGCGCACCGAATGAGATCTTGGTGTCAATTCCAGCAGGTAAAGGGGATCGAGTCCTGCCGGATATCGAGATTGAATATCCCGCAGGCACCTTTGTGACAGTCACGAGCGGCAAGCGGGTACAGTTATGGCTTTCCGATCACTTTCTCCCATTCCTCAGCATTTTAGGGCCGCTCATCGTCGGTCTGGTCGCTATCCTCAAATTTCGACAGTCATGGCTTGTGCCTGCACCATTGATAACTGTCGACGCCAAAGTGACGGAAAGCATATCCCCCGCTCTGGCAGCCTATTTGTTCCGAGACTGGAAAGCAGACGCGGCAAAGGCGGCCTTCATGGCGTCTGTCTGCCATCTCGCAGTCAAGCGAACGCTTCGCATTTCCAGCCTGGGTGAGGATGCCGAGGCTTCGGACTTATTGGCAAAGCAGGACCGAAGGAAGAGCAAGGCGGGTCGCGCCAAATGGTATGATCTTCCGGCTGCAACGCGCTTGGTATTCGGCGGCATTGCAAAGGAACCGTCTGTCGGCGATCGGCGCAGAGTTAAAAATGCCCGGCCTGATGTGAGAGATGAATTGCACAGAACAATCACTGAGGAATATCAGAAGATCAGAGGCATAGATCGGTGGAGCTTGGCGGCTGCAGCCTCCATTTTGGTTCTCGGCATTGCCGTCGCCTCTTTCTCGGGCCTTTTTCTTTTTTCCGCGGCCATCTCAGGGTTATTGCTCACTGTTTTTCTCGTGGTTGCTATGTTCCGCCATCCAGAGCGGTTTCCCGTGGCCACCGGTACCTTCGAGCAGTTCAAACAGGCGATGAGTTTGATAGTGGGTCTTCCGATGATGGCGATTGTTGCACTTGTCTATATCGGCACGACTGAGGTGATCAGCGAGCAGTGGCCATATTTAATGGCGATCTTGCTGCACATTGTCGGCGTGATCGCCGTCTTGGCGATGCTGCGCATACCGACGGCGAAGCAGCGGCAGATCCGCAATAACATGCTCGTTTTGAACCGTTATTTGCGCGGCGAGATAGATGGCCCTGCAATGTCGGTCGAATGCTACGAGCATTATCTGCCTTTCGCCGTTGCGCTCGACATCGAACATCGTTGGACTGAACGGTTCAATCTCTGGCAAGAAGGCCAGAAGATGGATGCCTATGCTCCCGATTGGCTGATAACCCCTTAAACATACGGATATTCATCAAAGTCTCGTCAAACCGGCTGTAGAATTGTTTCGCCAAGATGACTTTGCGGTGCCGAATCACTAACGTGCGTTCATCAAATCGGGGAGCCCATCTGCATGTATGTGATACTTGCCGTTATCGTCGTCATCGCACTCTACATTGTCTTCATCTATAACGGCTTGGTTCGCTCCCGGCAGATGGCGGAGGAGGCCTGGTCGGGCATCGATGTGCAGTTGAAGCGCCGCGCCGATCTGATCCCGAACCTGATCGAGACGGTCAAGGGCTATGCCGCCCACGAAAAGTCGACGCTCGAAGAGGTGGTTGCGCTCCGCAACAAGGCGCAGGCCGTGCCATCCGGCGATGTCGTGGGCAGGGCGCAGGCGGAGGGGTTGCTCGGCCAGGCGCTGGGGCGGGTCATCGCGCTCGCCGAGGCCTATCCGGATCTTAAGGCCAACCAGAATTTTGCCGAGCTCCAGGCTTCGCTCGAAACCATGGAAGGCGAGCTGCAAATGGCGCGGCGTTATTACAACGGGGCGGCCCGTGATCTGAACGTCAAGGTCGAAAGCTTCCCCTCCAATCTCGTCGCCGGCCAGTTCGGATTTGCCAAGCGGGAGTATTTCGAGATCACCAATGAGGCCGATCGCGCCGTTCCCAGCGTGAAATTCTGACGATCGGCATTTTGCCTTTGCGAAAAAGCGATTAAGAGCAGGGGCAGACTGCGGCCGATAAGAGCTTGTCGCGCAAAAGTGTGCAGCGGTTTTGCGATGACGACATGCGCAAAACCAAAGACCTAAAGCGCGGGCCAAGCGAATCTGAAAGATCGCGATGCGCTTTAGGCTCGCCCATGGACGGAAGACTTAGCATGACACGCACAGCCAAACTCACGATCATCCCGCCGGGCAGGCCGCTTTCGGGTCGCGCCATGCCCCCGGGTTCGAAGTCGATCACCAATCGCGCGCTGCTGCTCGCCGGCCTTGCCAAGGGCACGAGCCGGATGACCGGCGCGCTGAAGAGCGACGACACACGTTATATGGCCGATGCGCTGCGCGCCATGGGCGTTGCGATCGACGAGCCCGATGACACCACCTTCGTTGTGACCGGCAGCGGCCGACTCATGCCGCCGAAGGCGCCGCTCTTCCTCGGCAATGCCGGCACGGCCACACGCTTCCTGACGGCGGCCGCCGCTCTCGTCGACGGCACCGTCGTCGTCGACGGCGACGAGCACATGCGCAAGCGCCCGATCGGCCCGCTGGTCGAGGCGATGCGCACACTCGGCATCGATGTCAGCGCCGATACCGGCTGCCCGCCGGTCACCGTCAGGGGCACCGGCCGCTTCGAGGCCGACCGCATCCTGATCGATGGCGGGTTGTCCAGCCAATATGTCTCGGCCCTGCTGATGATGGCGGCCGGCGGCGACCGTCCTGTCGACATCGAACTCGTCGGCGAGGATATCGGCGCGCTCGGTTATATCGATCTCACCACGGCGGCGATGAAGGCCTTCGGCGCCAGGGTCGAAAAGACCAGTCCCGTCACTTGGCGCGTCGAGCCGACCGGCTACCGCGCCGCCGATTTCGTCATCGAGCCGGATGCATCCGCCGCGACCTATCTCTGGGCGGCCGAAGTGCTGAGCGATGGCCAGATCGATCTCGGCGTACCGAACGATGCCTTCACCCAGCCGGATGCCAAGGCCTACGAGACGATCGCCAAGTTCCCGCATCTGCCGGCTGAAATCGATGGTTCGCAGATGCAGGATGCCGTGCCGACGATCGCCGTGCTTGCCGCCTTCAACGCGACGCCGGTCCGCTTCGTCGGCATCGCCAATCTGCGCGTCAAGGAATGCGACCGCATCCGTGCGCTCTCCACCGGCCTCAACAACATCCGCGAAGGTCTGGCCGTCGAGGAGGGGGACGATCTGATCGTCCATTCCGATCCTGCTCTCGCCGGTCAGACGCTGCCGGCCGAGATCGACACCTTTGCCGATCACCGCATCGCCATGAGCTTTGCGCTTGCCGGCCTGAAGATCGACGGCATCACCATTCTCGATCCCGATTGCGTCGGCAAGACCTTCCCGGCTTACTGGCGCACGCTCGCGGCCCTCGGCGTCACATATCAGGGCAAGGATTGACGAAAAGCGCGGCCGGGCCGCCGGCGGGGAGACAGGAATGGGGCGTCGGTTTTTCGGATTCTGCTTGGCGCTCTTGTTGATGCTCGCCGCGCCGGCGGTCTTTGCCGCCGAGGTGATCGACAGCTTCGCCTCCGATATTACGCTCGAAAAGAGCGGCGCGATGACGGTGACGGAAACGGTCACCGTCACTGCCGAGGGCAACCGGATCAATCACGGCATCTTCCGGGACTTTCCGCTTTATTTCACCGATTTCGGGGGCCGTCGCCGCAGCGTCGATTTCGATATGGTGTCGGTCAGCCGCGACGGCGCGGACGAGCCCTGGCATACCGAATCGATATCGGGCGGCGTCCGCATCTATGCCGGTTCGGCCGAGGTGACGGTGACGCCGGGGCGCCATCGCTACGTCTTCACCTACAAGACCGACCGTCAGATCCGCTATTTCGCCGATCACGACGAACTCTACTGGAACGTCACCGGCAATGGCTGGATCTTTCCGATCCGCTCGGCCACAGCGATGGTGCGGCTGCCCCCGGGTGTCGCAGCCACGGACACGATCTTCTTCACCGGTCCTCAGGGCGCGACGGGAAAGAATGCCCGGGTCGGCCAAACTCCGGCCGGCCTCGTCTTTGCGACCACCGCGCCGCTCGATGCCAATGAGGGCCTGACCTTCGCGATCCGCCTGCCGAAGAGCTCGATCGATCCGCCGAGCGCCGATATGGAAAGCAGCTGGTGGCTGAGGGACAACCGCGATTATTTCATCGGCTTCGGCGGCCTGATCCTGGTTTTCGCCTATTATCTGAGATCCTGGCTGAAGGTCGGCCGCGATCCCGCCCGCGGTGTCATCGTGCCGCGCTGGGATGCGCCAGAGGGCGTCTCGCCGGCGCTGGTCAACTATATCGACAACAAGGGCTTCTCCGGCGGAGGCTGGACGGCGCTTGCCGCAACCGCGCTCGATCTGGCCGTCCGCGGTTACGTCAAACTCGAGGATCTCAAGGATTCGATCATCATTCGCGGCACCGGAAAGCCACCCGGCAGGGAAAAATTCCAGGCCGGCGAGACCGAGCTCCTGAAAGCTGCCGGCGGCGCCGGATCGACACTGACGATCGACAAGGCCAATGGCGAGCGGGTGAAATCCGTCGGCCAGGCCTTCCGTTCGGCGATCGAGAAGGAGCATCGCGGAAAATATTATAATTCCAACATCGGCTACACCACAGGCGGCATCGCCCTCAGTGCCGCCGCCCTGGTGGCGCTGTTCGTCTTCGGGTCGCTCAATCCCGACACGATCATGCTGATGCTGATCCCGATTGCGATCTCGGTCTTCATTGCCGTCTTCATCGCCGGTTTGGTCAAGTCGCTGCATCACGGCCGATCGCTGTTCGCCAAGGTGATGGCCATCATCGCCGCGGCAGTCGGTGTTTTCGTCGGCGTCAGCATCCTTTCGATCGTGGTCCTGACATTTGCCTCGTCGCTGATGGAACTGCACGAGACGCCGATGCTCTTTGCGATCGGCGGCATCGTGCTGCTCAACATCCTCTATTTCTTCATCATGGGCGCGCCGACCCCGCTCGGCGCCAGGATGATGGACGGCGTTGACGGCCTGCGGCAATATCTGACGCTGGCCGAGAAGGACCGGATGAACATGGCCGGCGCGCCCAAAATGTCGCCGCAGCATTTCGAGACGCTGCTGCCCTATGCGGTGGCGCTCGGTGTCGAAAAACCCTGGTCGCGCACCTTCGAAACCTGGCTTGCGGCAGCCGCTGCCGGCACGGCCGCTGCCTATGCGCCGTCCTGGTATTCCGGCAATTTCGACGGCGGCCGCTTTTCCGATCGTGTCGGCGGCTTCTCGTCGTCGATGGCCTCGACCATTGCCTCGACGATCCCGTCGCCGCCGCCATCGAGCTCATCTTCCGGCTTTTCCGGCGGCGGTTCGTCCGGCGGGGGTGGCGGCGGTGGCGGTGGCGGGGGCTGGTAAGCTTTCCCGCTTGACCTTTCGGCGCTTGGCCCTTAACCGCCAAGGACAAAAGAAAGGGTGGCGCATGAAGGTTCTGTTGATCGGATCGGGCGGACGCGAGCACGCACTCGCCTGGAAGCTGGCGCAATCGCCGTTGCTGAGCGAATTCTATGCCGCACCCGGCAATCCCGGCATTGCCGAACACGCCGTCCTCGTGCCCATCAATATCGACGATCATGAAGCCGTCGCCGCTTTCTGCCGGGAGAAGGCGATCGATTTCGTCGTCGTCGGTCCCGAGGCGCCGCTTGTCGCTGGCCTTGCCGACCGCTTGCGCGCTGATGGCCTGGCGGTCTTCGGTCCCTCTGCGGCTGCCGCCCAGCTTGAAGGCTCCAAGGGCTTCACCAAGGATATCTGTGCCCGCTACGGCATTCCCACCGGCGCCTATCAGCGCTTCAACAACGCACCGAAGGCCAAGGCCTATATTCGCGCTCAGGGCGCGCCGATCGTCGTCAAGGCCGACGGTCTCGCCGCCGGCAAGGGCGTGACGGTTGCGATGACCCTGGACGAGGCGCTCGCCGCCGTCGACGACTGCTTCGAGGGCGCCTTTGGCGCCGCCGGCGCCGAAGTCGTGGTCGAAGCCTATCTTGACGGCGAGGAGGCAAGCTTCTTCTGCCTCTGCGACGGCAGACACGCGCTGCCGCTCGCAACCGCCCAGGATCACAAGCGGGTGGGCGAGGGCGATACCGGCGTCAATACCGGCGGCATGGGCGCCTATTCGCCGGCGCCCGTCATGACCGCCGAAATGGTCGAGCGCACCATGAAGGAGATCATCGAGCCGACGATCCGCGGCATGGCCGAGAGCGGTCATCCCTTCTCCGGCGTGTTTTTCGCCGGATTGATGATCACCGAGAAGGGTCCGGAACTCATCGAATACAATGTCCGCTTCGGCGATCCCGAATGCCAGGTGCTGATGATGCGGCTGAAGAGCGATCTGCTGCCGCTGCTTTTGGCCGCCGCCAACGGCACGCTCGATCAGGTCAGCGCCGACTGGAGCGACGATCCGGCCCTGACTGTCGTGATGGCTTCGAAGGGCTATCCCGGCGCCTATGAAAAGAACACGCCGATCCTCTCCCTGCCGCAGGCGGGCGAGGGCGAGAAAGTGTTTCATGCCGGCACGGGCCTGAAGGACGGCGCGCTGGTTGCGACCGGCGGCCGCGTGCTGAACGTCACCGCGACGGGCGGCACGGTCGCCGAGGCGCGCGACCGCGCCTACGCCCTGCTCGACAAGGTCCGCTGGGATAACGGCTTCTGCCGCCGCGACATCGGCTGGCGGGCGATCGAGCGTGAAAAGGCCTGACATCAGGTATAAACCGGCGCCTTCGTTAAATTTTTACCCTTTCCCCTGACGGGATGGAAACAAAGCTGCGTTAAAACACTCTCATAGTGAGACGGAGCAGCCTTCATGCGTCAGATTTTCCTCGGTGCGGCAATCCTGCTGATGGCGGGTTCAGCAATGGCATCCTCGATCGAGGTGATCGGCAAGGCTACGCCGCGCCCCGCCGAGGGCAGCATCGTCGCCGAAAGCTGCGCCGATTGCCCGCCGCTGCAGGCCGAGGTCACCAAGAAGGATTACACGGTGCCGGAACTGAAGCCCGGCGCGCTGCAGGCGACCGAGGTCCGTGATATCGGCGGCGAAAAGAAGATCTATCGCACCGAAGCCTGGATGGGCGGCTCGCCCGTCCTCTTCGTCAGCAAGGCAACCCCGGAAGCGATGATTGCCGCCGCCCCGCCGGCCCCGTCTGCTGACGGCATCGATATGAGCGCCACCACCGCTGCCGTCATCGGCAGCGATGCCCGGCCGGTCGCCGCCGGCATGGCGCAACAGCCGGCGCCGCTGGACGTGTCCGAATTCAAGCTGCGGTTCTAAAAGCGCTGCAGCTTCTTCCGTCCTG
This sequence comes from Rhizobium phaseoli, assembly GCF_001664385.1. NCBI lineage: Bacteria > Pseudomonadati > Pseudomonadota > Alphaproteobacteria > Hyphomicrobiales > Rhizobiaceae > Rhizobium > Rhizobium phaseoli. The sequence continues at coordinate 981,888 of NZ_CP013532.1, forward strand.
ATTTGTCTGAAGAAAAAGTTCCCTGCCCCTGCCCGATCAAGGTTTCGATCGTTGGGGTTCCACCTCAGGTGGAGCGGATGCACCCTCGAAGAGAAGCGGGGGTGCATTCTGTTTTGACCTAAGCTCCGGCGGCCGCGTCGCTTTCAAGTTCCGCCACACGTTCGATCAGCCGCTCGATCTCGCGATCGGAGAACACTTCGATACCGGCCGCTTTCAGCGCCGCCGCCGTCACGCCGTTGCCGGCCTGCCTGCGGCCGGAAAAGCTGCCATCGTAGATGAAAGCCGAGCCGCAGGACGGGCTACCGTCGATGAGAAGCGCATAGCGGCAGCCGGCCTGCCTTGCGAGCGCCACGGCGTTCTCCGCCGCCTGCACGAAATCTTCCGTCACATCGCCGCCGGTGATCTCGACAACCCGCGCCGTGCCGGCCAGCACCTCTTCGCCCGTTGCCGCGCCGGCGATCTCCGCCGGCGGCCGCGGCACCTGCATGCCCGCCGACATTTCCGGACAGATCGTCACCAGCCGCCCCTCGGCCCGCCATCTGTCGGTCGCCGGATGCAGCAACGGCTTCGCGCGGCCATCATAGCGGACGGCGTGGCCCATGAGGCAGGCGCTGACGAGAATCCTGTTTTGCATGCCTTTTGGATAACGCTACGGGGGCGATAATGCCAGTGTTGGATGACCTCGTATTGCGTGATCATCCCTCGGCGGTGGCTCGAACAACCTCACCGCACCATCGAGCGCCAGAGGCATGGATCCTCGGATCAAGGCCGAGTTGGTCACGATGTAGGCAATATCCCGCCATGGCGGGCAGAGTGCTTGGTTGTGGATACTCGGGTCAAGCCCGAGTATGACGGAGGGTGGGGAGGGCGCCGGGCAAGAGGCGAGAGGTCTGGGGCAAACTCAGCAAGGTTGTGTAGCGGTTTTCGCCTTTATAATCATGCAAAGTCACCGAGAAACCTCTGCCCCAGCTGGCTTGCCGTTGGCGCGTACGGCGCTCTCTTTGGCACACAGGCTCCACCCACCCTCCGTCGTCCTCGGGATTGACCCGAGGACCCACGGCCGCAAGCGCTGCGTCACCTTAAAGCACCCACCCGAAACCCGGCTCTTACCCCGAAATCTTCGAAAAATCCGCCACCGTTCCCGTCGCTTCGCGGATCAGCCGCAGCAAAGCCAGGCGGTTGGCGCGGATGGCGGCGTCCTCGTCATTGACGAGCACCTCTTCGAAGAAGCGGTCGACCGGGCTCCGCAGCTTGGAGAGTGCTTCCATCGCCGAGCGGAAATCTTCCCCGGCCACGGCGTCCGCCGCGTCCTTCGAGGCGCTTGAGATCGCGGCAAACAGCTCCTTCTCGGCGTCGAGCTTCAGGAGCGCCGGCGACACGCCGTCGGCGATGACAGTGCCTTTCTTTTCCTCGGCGGCGAGCAGCTGCGTCGCGCGCTTGGTGCCGGCAAGCAGGTTCTTGCCATCCTCCGATGTGATGAAGGCGGTCAGCGCTTCGACGCGGCGCGCCACCATCAGCAGGTCGTCGGCATCTGGCGTCAGCACCGCGTCGATGAGATCGTAACGGGCGCCCTGATCGCGCAGATAGACCTTGAGACGGTCGTGGAAGAAGGAAAGCAGATCGCCATCCCTGGTGGTCGCCAGAAGCGGCAGGCGAACCCTTCGCTCCAGCAGGATCCTGACGACGCCGAGGGCGGCCCGCCGCAGCGCAAACGGGTCCTTGGAGCCGGTCGGCTTTTCGTCGATCGCCCAGAAGCCGGTGAGCGTATCGAGCTTGTCGGCAAGCGCCAACGTGATCGCCACCTTGTCCTCCGGCACCCGGTCCGACGGGCCCTGCGGCTTGTAGTGATCTTCGACGGCTGCGGCAACGGAGGCATTTTCGCCCTGCAGCACCGCATATTTGCGGCCCATCAGGCCCTGCAGCTCCGGGAATTCGCCGACGGCTTCGGTGCGCAGATCGGCCTTGGCAAGCACGGCGGCGCGATCGGTGAGCGCCGGATCGGCGCCGGTGATAGCAGCCAATTCCTTCGCGAGCGCCCGGATGCGGGCGACGCGCGCGCCCTGCGTGCCGAGCTTGGCATGGAAGGTCACGTCGAGGTCGTCGAGCTTGGCCATGCGTTGGTCGAGCGGCTTCTGCAGGTCGAGGCCGAACTTTGCCGCCGAAGCGGCGAGCGTCTCGAGATCCGGCAGGTTGCCCTGGTCGCGCTTCCAGAAATGCAGCGCGTCCGAAAGCCGGGCTCGCACCACCTTGCCATTGCCATGGACAATTTCCTTGCCGCCGTCATGCGCCTGGATGTTGGAGACGAGGATGAACCGGTTCGATAGCGTGTCCTCGCCCTGCTTGCGCGTGACGAAGCACTTCTGGTTGGTCTTGATCGTCAGCCGGATGATTTCCGAGGGGATGGAGAGGTAATCCTCCTCGAAGGACCCCATCAGCACCTGCGGCCATTCGACGAGGCCGGAGACTTCCTCCAGCAGGCCTTCGTCTTCCACCAGTTCCAGCCCGTTGGCAAAAGCGATGTCGCGCGCGTCGTGCAGGATGATATCCTTGCGCCGCTCGGCATCGAGGATGACCTTCGCCTTTTCGAGGCTCGCCGCATAATCATCGAAGCGCCGGACGGTGATTGCCTCGGGCGCATGGAAGCGGTGGCCATAGGTGATGTTGGAGGCGGTAATGCCGTCGATCTCGAAGGGAATGACGGTGGTTTCCTCATGTTCGGGACCGAAGGTGCAGACGATCGATTGCAGCGGCCGCACCCAGCGCAGCGCGCCGGACTTCGAGGAGGCCTTGCCCCAGCGCATCGCCTTCGGCCAGGGGAAATCGCGGATGATGCCGGGCATCACCTCGGCGACGATCTCTTCCGTCGCGCGGCCGGGCTTGGAGATGACTGCGACGTAGAAATCGCCCTTCTTCGGATCGCTGACCACCTGCGCCTCGGAGACCGACGAAAGGCCGGCGCCGCGCAGAAAACCTTCGATCGCCTTTTCATTGGCGTCGGTGCGTGGCCCCTTGCGCTCTTCGCGCACATCGGCCGAACGCGCCGTCAGGCCGTGAATGTCGAGCGCCAGCCGCCGCGGCGTCCAATATTCGCGCGCGCCCTCGTAGGACAGACCGGCTTCGACGAGCGCATCGGTGACGAGCTTCTTCAGGTCGCCGGCAGCCTTGCGCTGCATGCGGGCAGGAATCTCTTCGGAGCGGAGTTCGAGAAGAAGGTTCGGCATGTCACACTTTTCCTTGCGCCCGCGGGCAGGGCGATCCAAAACGTTGCTTCTGCTATCAAAGAATGCCGCATCTGCACAACCGCAAAAACGGAAGAGAGCGATGGGGTGGATGTTGGTAGGCGTTGGGCCGTGCAGCCCCCAATCACTCAACTTCCGCTGTGGAAACCACAGTCGGGCATTGCCTTGCCGCTTTTCGCCGCTATGGTCCCGCAAATTTCGTCGAAACAGGAAATTCAGGGAAGCCCATGGCCGCAGACCTCCGTTTTCTCGCAGCCCGCATCGCGGCCGAAATCAATGCCCGGCCGGATCAGGCCAAAGCCGCGATCGAGCTGCTCGACGAGGGCGCCACCGTGCCCTTCATCGCACGCTACCGCAAGGAGGTGACGGGCGGGCTTGACGATACGCAGCTGCGCGATCTCGCCGAGCGGCTGGTCTATCTGCGCGAACTCGAAGCCCGGCGGGCCACGATCGTCGAATCGATCACAAGCCAGGGCAAGATGACCGACGAGCTGATGGCCAAGGTGGCCGGCGCCGGAACCAAGGCCGAGCTCGAGGATCTCTATCTTCCCTATAAGCCGAAGCGGCGCACCCGCGCCGAAATTGCCCGCGAACGCGGCCTCGGCCCGCTTGCCGAGGCGATCCTTGCCGACCGCGGCCGGGAGCCGTCGGTGCTCGCCGAAGGTTTCATCACCGCTGATGTGGCCGATGTGAAGACGGCGCTTGAAGGCGCGCGGGACATCATCGCCGAAGGCATTGCCGAAAATGCCGACCTGCTCGGCAAATTGCGCGCCCATATGCGCCAGGCGTCGCTGCTGAAGGCCAAGGTCGTCGACGGCAAGCAGGCGACGGGCGAGAAGTTTTCCGATTATTTCGATCATTCCGAACGCTGGGCGACCGCCCCCGGCCACCGCGCGCTCGCGATGCTGCGCGGCTGGAACGAGGAGGTGCTGACGCTGACGATCGAGGCCGATGCCGATACCGCCTCGCCGAACAAGCCGGTCGAACGGATGATCGCCGCGGCTTATGAGATCGGCGCGCGCCGCCCCGGCGACCGCTGGCTGATGGAGGTCGCCAGCTGGACCTGGCGCGTCAAGCTTTCCATGTCGCTGTCGCTCGACCTGATGCGCGAACTGCGCGAGAGAGCCGAAGAGGAGGCGATCCATGTCTTCGCCCGCAATCTCAAGGATCTGCTGCTCGCCGCCCCCGCCGGCTCGCGCGCGACCATGGGCCTCGATCCCGGCATCCGCACCGGCGTCAAGGTCGCCGTCGTCGACGGCACCGGCAAGGTGGTTGCGACCTCGACGGTCTACCCCTTCCAACCGCGAAACGACGTGCGCGGCGCCCAGGTCGAACTCGCATCGCTGATCCGCAAGCACAATGTCGAGCTGATCTCGATCGGCAACGGCACCGGCAGCCGCGAGACGGAAAAGCTGGTGGCCGACATGCTGGCCGAACTGCCGGCGCCGAAGCCGACCAAGGTCATCGTCTCGGAAGCGGGCGCCTCGGTTTATTCCGCCTCGGCAACCGCAGCGGCGGAATTTCCCGATCTCGACGTGTCGCTGCGCGGTGCCGTCTCGATCGCCCGGCGTCTGCAGGATCCGCTCGCCGAACTCGTCAAGATCGAGCCGAAGTCGATCGGCGTCGGCCAGTATCAGCACGATGTCGACCAGCAGAAGCTGTCGCGTTCGCTCGATGCCGTCGTCGAAGACGCGGTGAATGCCGTCGGCGTCGATCTCAACACGGCGTCGGCGCCGCTGCTCGCCCGCGTCTCCGGCCTCGGCCCATCGATTGCGGACGCGATCGTGCGCCACCGCGACAGCGAGGGCCGCTTCGAGACGCGCCGCGATCTGTTGAAGGTCGCCCGGCTCGGCGGCCGCACCTTCGAGCAATGCGCCGGCTTCCTGCGCATCCCGAACGGCAAGGAGCCGCTCGACGCCTCCTCCGTCCACCCGGAGGCCTATGGCGTCGCCAAGAAGATCGTCGCCGCCTGCGGCCGCGATCTGCGCGCGCTGATGGGCGACAGCGCGGTGCTGAAAGCGATCGATCCGCGTCAGTTCATCGACGAGACATTCGGTCTGCCGACGGTGCGTGACATCATCGCCGAGCTGGAAAAGCCCGGCCGCGACCCGCGCCCGAGCTTCAAGACCGCGACCTTCGCCGAGGGCGTCAACGAAATTTCCGACCTGAAGCCCGGTATGGTGCTTGAGGGAACGGTGACCAATGTCGCTGCATTCGGCGCTTTCGTCGATATAGGCGTGCATCAGGACGGGCTGGTGCATGTGTCGCAGCTTGCCGATCGCTTCGTCAAGGATCCGCATGAGGTCGTCAAGGCGGGCGATGTCGTCAAGGTGCGGGTCGTCGAGGTCGACGCCAAGCGCAAGCGCATCGCTCTGTCGATGAAACGAGATGACGGTTCTGCAGCACCGCCGCCGCGTGGTGATTCTCGCGGAAACCAGGGCTCGCGGCCGCAGAACGAAAGAAGGCCGGCGGCGCCGAAACAGGAGAGCCAGGGTGCCTTCGGCGCAGCGCTGGCCGAAGCGATGAAGCGAAAATAAGGGCTTAGCCGGCATTTCGGCAAAAATGCAACAGTTTGGCAGCGTTCTGAAGAGAGTGCTAAATCCGGCGCTTGTAAGGCGAAAGAGATCGCCTAAGTTGATGTGACCATCCTGTCACATTTGCGAGGCGTCCATGGCGTCGGCTTTCCTATCGATCGTCCAGCAAATCATCCGCAAGGGTTCGTTGAAACTTACCCTTGCCAATGGCGATACTCATATGATCGGCGACGGCACCGGCGACATGGTGGTCGCCAGGCTTGCCGATCAGGAGGCCGAAGACGCCATCCGCCGCGACCCGACGATGAAGCTCGGGGAAATGTACATGCAGGGCCGGTTCATTCTCGAACAGGGCAACATCTATGATTTCCTGTCGCTGGTGAAGCAGAACACCACCAACGAAATCTTCGATTTCAAGATGGCGGCGCTGCTTCTCGGCCGCATTGCCTTGCAGCAGCTGAAGAGCCGCCTGCCGGTCAATCGCAACAAGCACAATGTCGCCCATCATTACGATCTGTCGGCCAAGCTCTTCGATCTTTTCCTTGATGAGGACTGGCAATATTCCTGCGCCTATTTCAACCCGCCGGGCATCGGTCTCGACGAGGCGCAGCTTGCCAAGAAACGCCACATCGCCGCCAAGCTTCTGCTTGAGCCGAACCAGCGTATCCTGGAGATCGGCTCCGGCTGGGGCGGCATGGGCATGTATCTGGCGGAGGCGACGGAGGGCGCCGATTTCACCGGCATCACGCTCAGCGAAGAACAGCTGAAGGTTTCCCGCAACCGCGCCGAAAAACGCGGCCTTTCCGAGCGCGTGCGGTTCGAACTGCAGGACTACCGCACCATGACCGGCAGAAAGTTCGATCGCATCGTTTCGGTCGGCATGTTCGAGCATGTCGGCATCGGCAATTACGGCAATTTCTTCCGCAAGGTATCCGATCTGCTCGACGACAACGGCGTCATGGTGCTGCATTCGATCGGCCGTCCCAAGCCGAGTTTCGGCACCAATGCCTTCATCGAGAAGTATATTTTCCCCGGCGGCTATATCCCGTCCGTCGGCGAGGTCGTGCCGCCGCTCGAAAAGGCAGGCCTTCTGGTGAAGGATGTCGAAATCCTGCCGCTGCATTATGCCTATACGCTGCGCCATTGGCGCGAGCGTTTCGTGGCGCGCAAGGCCGAAGCGGTGGCGCTGTACGACGAGCAGTTCTTCCGCATGTGGGAATTTTATCTGGCCGGTTCCGAAATGGGATTCCGCTGGGATGAGCTTTTCATCCTGCAGATCCAGATCGCCAAGAACCAGTTCGCCGTTCCCGACAATCGCAACTACATCGCGGAAAACGAAGCCAAGCTGAAGGCATTCGAGGCGCGGCGAGCGCCACTGGAAAAGGTGACTTTCTGAGCGGCAGCGACCGAACCGATGAGAGGACATGCCGATGAGCAGCGCGTTTCCCGAGATCTACCTCGTCCGCCACGGCGAGACCGAATGGAGCCGGTCGGGGCGCCACACCGGACGCAGCGACATTCCGCTGACGACGGTGGGCGAGGCCGCCGCTCGCAAGCTTGCCGAGCGGCTTTCGGGCCTCTCCTTCGCTGCCGTCTGGTCGAGCCCGTCCGCGCGCGCCCGCAAGACCTGCGACCTTGCCGGCTTCGGTTCGGGTGCGGTGATCCGCGACGATCTCGCCGAATGGGACTATGGCGCCTATGAAGGCATTACGACGAAGGAGATCCTGGGGAAGCGCCCCGGCTGGCAACTCTTTCGCGACGGCTGCCCGAATGGCGAAACAGCCGCCGATGTCGGCGCCCGCGCCGACGCCGTCGTCGAGGCGCTCCGCCAGGCAGCCGCCCCGATCCTGATTTTCTCGAGCTCGCATTTTCTGCGCGTGCTCGCCGCCCGCTGGCTCGGCCTGCCGCCCCAGGGCGGCGCGCTTTTTTCCCTCGATACGACAAGCATCAGCATCCTCGGCTACGAACACGACCTGGCCGAACCGGTCATTCGTCAGTGGAACCAGCGGTAGGGATGCGGCGGGATGGGTGATCTCGCTTCAGAATGATGTAATCGTCGTTGGCACGACTGTCATCGGCACCCTTTGCTCGCCGTGGTTAACATTGGGGTAACAACATCGGGATAAGTCTACCCACCGCCGCCCTCCGCGGCTTTGTTTTTGCGTTTTCTGGAGTGCGGACGTGTTTCATCGATCAGTCGTATCGATCTCTTTCATTATTGCCTTTTCATCCATCGCTCCCGCGGCCGCGCAGGACAGCGGTCAGCATTTCTGGTCGGGCGACTGGTATCTGAATGTCGGCGTCGCCGGCTTTTCCGCGCCGAAATTCGAAGGCGCGTCGCGCAACGAGTTCAAGTTCAGCCCGCTGATTTCGGTCGGCCGGCAGGGCGCGGGTCCACGCTTTTCCTCGCGCAACGACAATCCCTCCTTCGCTCTCATCGACAAGGGCGCCTTCCGCGCCGGCATCGTCGGCAGGTTCGTGCCGTCGCGCGATGACGGCGATGACCGTGAGCTGAAGGGCTTGCGGAAGGTCAAATGGGGTGCCGAGGCCGGCGGCTTCGTCGAGGTCTATCCGACCGATTTCCTGCGCGCCCGTGCCGAAGTCCGGCAGGGCATCCGCTCTCATGACGGCGTCGTCGCCGATCTCGCCGTCGATGCCTTCACCGATATCGCGCCCGACCTGCAGCTCTCCGGCGGCCCGCGCGCGACATTTGCGACCAGAGGCTATTACGACGCCTATTATGGCGTCAGCGCCAAGCACGCTGCAGCAAGCGGCCTCGATCCCTACAAGCCCTCGTCGGGCATCCAGTCCTATGGCGCCGGCGCGGCGCTGACGTGGAAGGCGACCGAAAACCTCTCGGCAAGCTCTTTCCTCGAATATAAGCGGCTGGCCGGTCCCGCCGCCGACAGCAGCCTGGTGCGCGAGCGCGGCTCGAAGAACCAGGTGCTGATCGGCGTTTCGGCGACCTACAAGTTCAATTTTTCTCTGCAGTGAGATGGGTAGCTCCGGCGAGAGCTCGGAGCGGTTTGCATCCGCAATCGCGTGGGGATGAAGGCTTGCACGATGTCGGGGAGAACCGGGTGTGCTCTCGCGCCGCGGCGATCGCTGCTTGACCGGATCGCCGGGCCGCCGCTACATGAGCGGCATGCAAGACTCCGACCATTTTAACGATCGCGTCTCCGACGCGCCCTCCGACAACTGGGTCTACCGGATCCTGCCGCCATGGCTCTGGCCCTATGCGCAGCTCGCCCGCTGGGACCGCCCGATCGGTTGGCAGCTGTTGATGTGGCCGTGTTTCTGGTCGGCGACCCTTGCCGCCAATGCGGCGATCGACAAGGGGGTCTATTCCGGCACCCTGCTGGTCTCCCATCTTATCCTCTATTTCATCGGCGCGGTCGCCATGCGCGGCGCCGGCTGCACCTATAACGATCTCGTCGATCACGAGATCGACATGCAGGTGGCGCGCACCCGTTCGCGCCCGCTTCCCTCCGGCCGCGTCACGCGCGCCCACGCGAAGATCTTCATCGGCCTGCAGGCGCTGGTCGGGCTCTTCGTGCTCCTGCAGTTCAACTGGTTCACGGTCTTCCTGGGTCTGCTCTCGCTCGGCATCGTCGCGCTCTATCCCTATGCCAAACGCTTCACCGACTGGCCGCAATTCTACCTCGGCCTTGCCTTTTCCTGGGGGGCGCTGATGGGCTGGGCCGGCATTCTCGGTGGCCTCTCCTTTGCCGCCGTCCTGCTTTATGCCGCCTCGGTCGCCTGGACGATCGGTTACGACACGATCTATGCCCATCAGGACAAGGAGGATGACGAGCTGATCGGCGTCCGCTCCACCGCCCGCCTGTTCGGCGACAGGACGAGGACATGGCTGATCGGTCTTTACGGGCTGACGCTGGTGCTGATGTTTGTCGCCTTCGCGCTTGCCGGCGCCAATCTCATCGCTTTCCTGGCGCTGCTCGGCGCGGCCGGCATGTTCGCCTGGCAGATCGTCCGGCTCGATATCGAGGATGCCGCCCAATGCCTGGCGCTCTTCAAGTCGAACAACCGCGTCGGCCTGATCATCTTCGTGGGCCTCTTCGTCTCGCTGCTCTTCGCCATTCCTTGAATGGAGCGACGCGTGAAATGGCAAAACCCGGCGCGGACGCCGGGTTTCAAATGTTTGCGAAAACCAAGTGTCGCGATATCGCTCAGTTGCGGGCGATGATTTCCTTGCCCTCGATCCGCATGGCGACGCCGAGCTGGCCGGTGGTGCGGCGCACCAGGAAGCGCGGACGGCGATTGGCGAAGTAGGAATGGCGGCGCCGCGGCTTCAGATCGCCGGTGCGCAGGGCGCCGATATGGTCTTCGAGCGGCCGCGCGACGCCGTCGGCCTCGACCATCAGCATCGGAATGCGGAAGGCCTCGGACCAGCTGCGCCAATCGGCGGCGATATCGCTGAGATCATGGGCGACCAGCAGCGGAATGCAGAGCTCCGGATCGGCATGGTGGAGTTCGAGCGTGACGGTCACCTCGCCGTCGCCATGGTCGATGGCGCGGGCGGCGACACCCTTGAAGACGCGCTTCGGCAGGGCAATCGAGAGCGGCAGGCCGCTGGAGGGGAGGACTTTGCGCAGCACCGCGCCGCGTTCGTCCAAGGTGATGCTGACGTCATCCGAACAATCATGGATGGCGTAGCTGACCTGCTGCGGGAAGCGGGACGGATCGAGACGCAGCGTCGTGCCAGCCCAAGCGGGCTTCAAAACGGGATTGTTCATTTCATTCTACCCTTGTCTTACCTGAGAGCCGGATTGCGGTCTTCTCCTCGGGACTTTTCGTCCTCTATGGCCGACAATAGGCGGGCGCCCTTCCGTACAGCTTAAAAATTGCGGTTAAGAAAACTTTGCCTCCCCTGATGGTTATCAAAACCGAATCCGGCAGGGTTTCCGGAAGGTGAACGGTGTGCTGACCTGAAATGACGCAACCCAGAGGTAAGTCTCGGGTAAGTTTTGCGTGGCAAAATGGGCTCACCGGCAGTTCGTCGTTCTTTTAGAGATTTTGCCAAAAGGGCGCTTTTGATGATTACGGCTTCCCTCGCTTATTCGATCCTGTCGAAGGATATGACGTCGAGCCTCAACAAGGTGGCGTCGCAGGCGACGGTCAAGAAGGATGCGCAGTACTACGCCGACCATATCAATAAGGTCAAAGACGTCGACGATTTCCTCGGCGACTACAAGCTCTACAGCTATGCGATGAAGGCCTATGGCCTCGAGGACATGACCTATGCCAAGGCCTTCATGAAGAAGGTGCTGGAAAGCGATCTCACTGATCCCAACAGCTACGCCAACAAGCTCTCCGATACGCGCTACCGCGAATTTGCCGCCGCCTTCAATTTCAACGCGCCTGACAAGGACGTGCAGACGGATGCCCAGGAGGACGATCTGATCGGCCTCTACAAGCAGTCCTTCGTCGATGCCGACAAGGCGGCCGCCGCCGAGAGCACCTATTACAGCAACAATATCGACAGCGTGCAGACCGTCGACGACCTGGTCAACAATACGAGCCTGCGGACCTATGTGCTGAAGACCTTCAAGATCGATCCGACCTATGCGTCGAAGGACTTTTTGCGCCAAGTGCTGACGAGCGATCTCAGCGATCCCGCAAGCGTCGTCAACACGCAGGGCGGCGACAAGTACAAGGCGCTTGCCGCCCAGTTCAGCTTCAATGCCGACGGCACCGTTAGCGGCACGGCCCAGACGGCGGCACAGAAGGCCTCGGTCATCGAGACCTACACGCTGAATTCCCAATCCGTCATCATCGACAATGCGGTTGGTTCCGACGTTGTCTATGTCAGCAAGACGGCGGCCGACTACAACAAGGCCTATTATACCGCCAAGATCGGCACGATCACCAATGTCGACGATCTCGTCGCCGACGCCCGCCTGACCTCCTACATCAAGACCGCCTACAGCATGGGCGCCGATTTCACCGCGCCGGCGCTGCGCATGGTCCTGACCGATCCAAGCTATGCCCAGCTGATGGGCTTTACCAATGTCTATAACGCCTTCAACTTCAAGTCGGACGGTTCGACCTCGACCACGGCCCGCGCCCAGACGATCGACCAGGCGAACAAGCTGGCGTCGGCCGCCTCGAGCACTGCCAACTATTATAGCGTGACCTCGCAATCGAGCGGCATCACCAATGTCGACGACCTGCTCGCCGATAGCGTCATGGCGCGCTACATCAAGGATGCCTATGGCCTCGGCGTGAATTTCAGCAACGCCGAGCTGAAGAACATCCTGACCGACTCGTCCTATGCCGCCGCCCAGGGGCAGGCCGGCCTCAATGCCGACTTCAACTTCAATGCGGATGGGTCGATCAACGGTTCGGTGATTCAGACCGCCGCGCAACGCAAGTCGACGACCGACAAATCGGCGGCGAACGCGGCCCACTTCAACGCGATGATCGGCAGCGTCACCAATGTCGATGACATCATGTCCGATCCCGTTGCGGTCAGCTATCTCAGAACCAGCATGCAGATCGCCGACAGCGTCTCCGATGCGACGCTGCGGACCTTCCTCGTCGATCCCGCCGCAGCCAGCGCCCAGGGCTATAGCGACGTCCACGATCTCTTCAATTTCAAGACGGACGGGTCCGTCGCGACGCTTTATGCCACGCAGACCGCCGCGCAAAGCGCCAACACGACAAGCAAGGCCGACAGTGCGGCCGTCTATTACCAGTCGACCATCGCCGGGATCTCGAATGTCGATCAGTTGCTGGCGGACCAGAAACTCAACAACTTCGTGCGCAATGCCTACGGCATCCCTGCTACCGTCACCGACGTCGATCTTCGCAACATCCTGACCGATCAGAGCGGCACCGGCACCTATGCGAATGTCGCCGCCGCCTTCAATTTCAAGGCCGATGGATCGCTCGAGGATGGCTTGGCGGCGCAGACCTCCAGCCAGACCACGAACACGAAAATTGCCGCCGGAGCGCGCACCGACGATTATTCGTCCCGCATGGCGACGATCGCCAATGTCGACGAGCTCATCGCCGATCCCGCCATCACCAATTTCCTGAAGAGCACCTACAACCTGCCGTTCGACATCTCGGACGCCGAGCTGAAGAGCATCCTGACCGATGCGACGGCTGCCGCAGCCGCCGGCCATGCCGATCTCAACGCCGATTTCAACTTCGCCGCCGACGGATCGCTGCCGGCCGTCAGCTCGGTCCAGACCGCCGATCAGGCACAGACCACCAATGACAACTACATGGCGCGCTATGACGACGAGCGCGACGAGGCGATCGAAGAGGTCGCCGACAATTACTCGAGCATGATGGCCGACAGCACCAGCCTGCTCGATACGGCCGAGATCAAGACCGTCAACGATTTCCTGCGCACCAATGCCGCGGCCGATTTCAAGAAGAGCAACGACAAGCTGCCCGATCCCTATCACGTGGCGCTGCAGGCCTTCGGCCTGACGGACCAGGAGGTCCCGCGCTCGATGATGCGCAAGATCCTGACCAGCGATGCCTACGATCCGAACGGCTATATCGCCTCGCTGAAGGACGAGCGCATCACCAACCTTGCCCGCGCCTTCAACTTCGGCCCCGACGGCAAGGCCGCAGCACCTCTGCAGGCGCTGCCCGACGCGACCTTGGCCAAATACGCCACCGATTACAAGGCGCATGTCACCATGCTGCTGAAGGCCGGCCCGGTGAAAGACAAGGCATCGAAGGATGCGACGACCGAGGTCGATTATTTCGCCAAGGGCACGGCCAAGGTTCAGTCGCTCGACGATTTCCTGGCCGACAGCCGCCTGACCGATCTGGTGCTGAAGGCGAACAACCTCGACCCGAAGGATTACGACAAGGCGACGCTGAAGAAGATCTTCACCTCCGATCCCGACGACAAAAAGAGCTACCTGAACACCAAGGCCGATGCGCGCTTCAAGGATATCGTCGCCGCCTTCAACTTCGACAAGGACGGCAATCTGACCCGCGCCAAGATCGGCGCCATCCAGAACAAGGCGGCCGAGGCGCATACGCAGGACCTCTACGTCAAGCAGACGTTGGAAACCCAGCAGGGCGAAAGCAACGACGGTGTGCGCCTGGCGCTCTATTTCAGCCGCAAGGCCCCGAGCATCACCTCGATCTATTCGATCCTCGGCGACAAGGCGCTCTATCAGGTGATCACCACCGCCTACAGCCTGCCGGCGCAGATATCGAGCATGGACGTCGCCAAGCAGGCCGATCTGATCAATCGCTTCGTCAAGCTCGAGGATCTCCAGGATCCGAAGAAGGTCGACAAGCTGCTGCGCCGCTTCACCGCCATGTACGACGTCCAGAACAACACCCAGCAATCGCCGGCGCTGCAGCTCCTGACCGGCGGCGGCACGCAGTCGTCATAATTGCTCTTTAGTTTCAGATTCGCCCCTCACCCTAACCCTCTCCCCGTAAACGGGGCGAGGGGACGTGCCCTGCGCCAACGTTGGTGAGGGACGGAGAGGTTGCGGTAAGTCCCCTTCGCCCCGTTTAGGGGGGCCGAAGGACGGGTCGAGACCTGTGGCTCGTCCCCGGTCGGTGCCGGCAGGCGGATGAGGGGCTCTTCCCGACCGCCACCCTCAAACGTCGAGACTAACCACCTTCCCAGGATTCATGATACCAGCCGGATCGAAGGCGCGTTTGATGCGGCGCATCAGCTCGATTTCGATCGCCGGGCGGATCGTCGCCAGTTCGTCGCGTTTCAGCTGGCCGATGCCGTGCTCGGCCGAGATCGAACCGCCATGGGCGAGCACCAGCCCGTGCACGATGTGGTTCATTTCGCGCCAGCGGGCAATGAAGGCGGCCTTGTCGGCGCCGACCGGCTGGGAAATATTGTAATGGATATTGCCGTCGCCCATATGGCCGAAGGCGCAGATGCGGGCGCCGGGCATCGCCGCCATGACAGCTTCTTCGGCCTCGGCCATGAAATGCGGAATCCTTGACACCGGCACGGAAACATCGTGCTTGATCGATCTGCCTTCCGGCTTCTGGGCATCCGACATGCTCTCGCGCATGTGCCAGATGGCTTGCTGCTGCGCCACGGATGAGGCGATCGCCGCATCGAGCACCAGCCCGGCCTCAAAACCCTGTTCGAGCACTCCGTTCATCATCCGCTCCGCCGTCTCGGCCGAATCCGAGGTCGAAATATCGATCAGCACGTACCAGGGATAGGCCGCCTCCAGCGGATCGCGCACCCCGTCGATATGGCGCGTGGTGATCTCTACGCCGAAGCGCGGCATCAGCTCGAAGCCGGTGAGCGAGGTGCCGCAGAGGCTGGCGGCCAAGTTGAAGAGGGCAAGCGCGTCCTCGACCGAATTGAGGCCGGCGAATGCCACCTGATGGCCGAGCGGCTGGGGAAACAGCTTCAGCACCGCCCCGGTGATGATGCCGAGCGTGCCTTCGGCGCCGATGAAGAGATCGCGCAGGTCGTAGCCGGTATTGTCCTTCTTCAGCCGGCGCAGGCCATCCCAGATCTCGCCGGTCGGCAGCACCACTTCGAGGCCGAGGCAGAGCTGGCGCATATTGCCGTAGGCCAGCACCGCCGTGCCGCCGGCATTGGTGGAGAGATTGCCGCCGATGCGGCACGAGCCCTCCGAGCCGAGCGACAGCGGAAAGAGCCGGCCATGCGCTTCGGCCGCCTTCTGCACATCGGCCAGAATGGCGCCGCCGTCGGCGACCAGCACGTTCGCCACCGGATCGACGTCGCGGATCCTGTTCATGCGCTCGAGCGACAGGATGATGTCGGACTTGCCGGCGCGCGGCGTCTGGCCGCCGACGAGGCCGGTATTGCCGGTCTGCGGCACGATTGCCGTCCCGGTCTCGGTGGCGAGTTTCATGATATCAGAGACCTCCTCGGCCGAGCCGGGCTTCAGCAGGAGAGGGGAGGAGCCGTGGTAGAGGCCGCGGTTTTCGATCAGATGCGGCGCCAAATCGGCCTCGCTCCGCAGCGCGTATTTGTCGCCGACGATTGCGGCGAAGCGGTCGAGAAGATCGGTGGAAATGCCGGGGGTGCTCATCGGGTCGATCATCCTCTGTGGCTTCTAAAGCGCGTCGCGATCTTTCAGATTCGCTTGTCACGCTTTAGGTCTTTATTTTCTCGCATCTCTTTATCGCAAAACCGCTGCACACTTTTGCGAGACATGCTCTGTCAGTCGCGCGGGGCGGCAGCCCTTTGCAGGCGGTCGTTGATCGCTTCGCCTAGGCCGTCGTCCGGAATGGGCGAAAAGGCGATGCTCGAAACGCCGCTGGCATCGGCCCGCTTCATGTAGTCGAAAAGATTGGCCGCCGCTTCCGCAAGATCGCCGCGCGGGCTGAGGTCGAGGACGATGCGGGCGTCGCGTGCGCCTTCGACCGCCGCACCGCCGAAGGCGATCAGCGCCTCGCCGGGTTCCACCGCGCTCGCATTGAGGCGCACGCTGGCGCCCGGCGCATAATGCGAGGCGAGCATGCCCGGCGCCTCGATGGCCGCTGATGCCTTTTTGGCGCGCAGCAGCGGCCGGCCGGCGACACGCTCGACCTCGCGGGCCGCCAGGCCGCCGGGCCGAAGCAGTCTGACCCGGTCGCCTTCCACCTTGACGATCGTCGATTCGACGCCGACGGCGCTCGGGCCCGCATCGAGGATCAACGGGATTTTCGCGCCGAGATCGGCCTCGACATGGGCCGCACTCGTCGCGCTGATGGCGCCCGAGGTATTGGCGCTGGGGGCGGCGAGCGGCCGCCCGAAGGCGCCGATCAGGGCGCCGGCAAATCCTTTCGGCACGCGCACGCCGACACTGTCGAGACCGGCGGTCGCCAGCGAATGGATCGGGCTTTCGGGTTTGAGCGGCAGCACGAGCGTCAGCGGACCGGGCCAGAAGGCCTCGGCCAGCGCCCGCGACAGCGGATCGAACGCGGCATGGTGTTCGGCCATGGCAAGGTCGGCCATATGACAGATCAGCGGATTGAAGCGCGGCCGGCCCTTGGTCTCGTAGATGCGGGTGATGGCGGCCGGATTGGTTGCGTCGGCCGCAAGACCGTAGACCGTCTCGGTCGGCATGGCGATGGCAAAGCCGTCGGCAAGCGCGGTCGAGGCCGCTTCGAGCGCCGCCTGCCTGTCTGCCTCTATGTCGATGATGCGTGCCATGTGCTGCCCGGAGTTGATCCCGGCAGTCATTAGGCTTTCCGTCGCCGCCGATCAATCGCTGTTATAGCTGCCGGATGATTTCGCGCAGTTGTTCGTTGCGGGCGCCGAGCAGCAGGATGTTGCGGATCGCCGCCTGCGGATCGTGGGTGCGAAAGAGCAGCCCGTTACCGCGCACCGAGCGGTCGATGGTCATCTTTTCCGAGGAATCTTCGCCCGGCTTCATCGCGACGGCGAAATACATGCGGGAATAGCCGACGTCGATCCGCTGGAAGAAATTGTCGTTGTCGCCGATGTCGGAGTAGAAGTTGGCGATATAGAAGGCCCAGCTGACCTCTTCATAGTGCGCGAACTTCGTGCGCGCCGCGGTAACGTGGCAGTAGCCGAGATGCGGGCTGTCCTCCAGCGTCCGGTGGAAGATCATTTTCGGAAACTGGATCGAGTGGTGGAAGCCGTTGATATGCTGATGTGTCTTCTCGCCGGCCACCTGAAGCTTGCGGCCGGTCTTTGCGGCGACCTCGTCATGGGTGAGGTAGCGCCGTTCCTCCGCCAGCCAGTGCCGCCGTTCGCGGGGAATGCGGCCGGTGCGCAGGAATTCGGAATGGGCGGCAATCGGCTGCCGCTCCCGTAATTTGCTGGTGTCCTTCGCATCGAAATAGCGGAGTCTGGCCATGGATCGCATTCTTCGGTCGGTCTGTTTTCCCTCAAGGATAGGGTCCTATGCTTAAGGCAGTGTTAACATTGTTCCGGCTGCGCCACCGCTGCCCGCGGATGCGAATGGATGTCGCAAATGCGACGGTGGCCGGCATCCAACAGCCGACCTCTTTGTCAAACGGGCCTTTACGCCATGTCGCAATTGACGATAATAGCCTGGAGAGTCGGCGATGCGATCGATCGGGCCGGGCCGCCACAGCCTTGCCGCATCCTGTCGTCAATTTCGAAGCCGATGTCGCATTACAACCAAGCAGCAGGCGGGCTCGGTGATTAAATGACGCTATGAACAATTCTCCCGAAGGAGAAGGAAGCGGGCGCGCTTCCGCCGGCCTTCTGCTTGAGGGCGGCAACCACGGGCACGAGGACATGAAGATGGATATTCGCAGCAACGTTTTGCGTCAGCTCAAGAACCGCCGTGAGGGCTTCAGCCTCGAGCAGCCGTTCTATATCGACGAGGATTATTTCCGGCTCGACATGGAGATGATCTATTATCGCGATTGGCTGTTCATCGGCCATGATTGCGAACTGCCGAAGCCGGGCGCCTATTTCACCGTTCAGATCGGCAGTTATCCCGTCGTCATCGTCCGCGGCCGCGACAATGTCATCCGCGCCTTCCACAACAGCTGTCGCCATCGCGGCTCGCGCGTCTGCACCAAGGACCACGGCTCCTCCGTGCGCCTCGTCTGCCCTTACCATCAGTGGACCTATGATCTCGATGGCAAGCTCGCCTTCGCCCGCCACATGGGCGATGATTTCGACAAGACCGGCTTCAACCTGAAGCCCGTCCATTGCGAAAGCGTCGCCGGCTACATCTTCATCTGCCTGGCCGACAGCGCTCCGGATTTCCAGGCGGTGCGCGACAAGATCGAGCCTTACATGGCGCCGCACCGCATCGGCGAGACCAAGGTCGCCTTCCAGAGCACGATCATCGAGAAGGGCAACTGGAAGCTCGTCTGGGAAAACAATCGCGAGTGCTATCACTGCGCCGCCAATCACCCGGAACTCTGCCGCACCTATCCGGAAGCCCCGAGCGTCACCGGCACCGACGGCGGCGCCGACGATCCTGAAATCGCCGGCCATTGGGCGCGCTGCGAGGCCGCCGGCCTGCCGAGCAAGTTCCAGATTTCGCCGGACGGCCAGTTCCGCACCGCCCGCATGCCGCTGATCGAGGATGCCGAAAGCTACACCATGTCGGGCAAGCCCGCCGTCAAGCGCCGGATTGCCGACGATATCTCGATCGACCGTATCGGCACCATGCTGCTCTTCCATTATCCGACGACGTGGAACCACCTGCTCGGCGACCATGCCATCTCCTTCCGCGTGCTGCCGCTCAGCGCCAACGAGACGGCGGTGACGACCAAGTGGCTCGTCCACAAGGATGCGGTCGAGGGCGTGGACTACAATCTCGAGGAACTGACGCACGTCTGGACCGAGACCAACGACCAGGATCGCCGCATCGTCGAAGAGAATGCCTTCGGCATCCACTCGCCCGCCTATGAGCCCGGTCCCTATTCGTCCGTGCATGAAGGCGGCGTCATGCAGTTCCTCGAGTGGTATACGAACTTCATGGTGAACCGCCTGCAGGGCGACCAGGCGAAAATCTCCGCCGTCGCCTGATGCACCTCGCCTGCGCCGCAGCCCAAGCGGTTCAGGCGATCCAAAACAGAAAAAGCGGCCGGTTTCCGGCCGCTTGGAACCATTCGGCGGCAAATGCGTTGCTGGGCAGGCGGTAATCGCCGTCGAATGGAGAGTAGTAATGATCAGGCTGAAAAACAAAATCGCGACCGCAGTTCTGGCTGCCGCCGTCCTGCTGACAGGCTTTGTCCCGTCGCAGGCAATCCAGATGCCGACCGCCCCACAGGTGGAAAAGTCCTCCGACATCGAGAGCGTCCAATACCGCCGCTACTATCGCCGCGACTATTACAGGCCCGGCTATCGTCCCGGCGCCTATTACCGCCCCGGCTGGTATGGCGGCTATCGCGGCTACAGCTACTACCGTCCGGGTTATCGCCACTATAACGGCTATTGGTACCCGCTCGCCGCCTTCGGCGCCGGCGCGATCATTGCCGCACCGCGCTACGCTGCGCCCGCGCCGCGCTACGGCTCGGCTCACGTCGCCTGGTGCGCCAACCGCTACCGTTCCTATCGGCCCTACGACAACACGTTCCAGCCCTATAACGGCCCGCGCCAGCAGTGCTATTCGCCGTATTGAGGTAGGCACGACAAACGCAGGGCTGCGCGCTACCCCACTCTCCGCGTCATCCTCGGCCTTGTGCCGAGGATCCATGCCCGCTGCCGGTGGGGGCCAAGGTGGATGCTCGGGTCAAGCTAGGTCAAGCCCGAGGATGACAGAGAGTGGGGGAAGCTCTGCGCTTAATTCCGGGAGATCCGGGTTAGCAGCATCTATGGCCGGAGACACGATGACGCCGCGTCTCTGTCGGACGCTTCCGTCAATCGCACTCGTTTTTCGTCGATTGCGACACTCAGTGAACGGCGGTTATCACCGAAATGCCCGCTTCGTCGGCGGCACGGATAAGCGCTGCTCGCGCGTCCTCAGCCGGAATTTCTCCGTGAATTGCCATCCGGCACGCCCTGATCGCGATAAGATATTCGTCGCCATCGTCGATCGGCCAGCCAACCGTTAGCATTTCGGCAGCCTGCACAAGCGTTGCAACCAGCTTGTATCTTTCCGGCCCACTCACAACCAGCATCAGAGGGGCAAACTCTTCGGATGTGCACCATTTCATGACATTAGGTCTCCCCACGGTAAATATATTAGTAACCGTGCAAGAACCGTTCCGGGCGAGGTGGCTGGATGAACCAGCTGACCATCCGAGTGTCGATCGCCGCGATCGCCCTCCATCGCTAAGGCCAAACTTCAATGGACGAAGCCGTTGCAATACTGAAAGTGGCCGCGCCCCCGCATGGGTTCAAGCCACGTCGCTCGTGTGCCAACTATCGCGCCGACGACAGCGCCAGCGCTACATCCGTAGCATCGATTTGGGCCGAAAGCTGCCCCTCACCCTAACCCTCTCCCCGTAAGACGGGGAGAGGGGACGTGCCCTGCGAGATGGATGCGAGGACCGGAGAGGTTGCGGCTATCCCCCTTCGCGCCGCAAGCGGGGAGAAGGTGCCGGCAGGCGGATGAGGGGCGGCACGCCCACCGCACCGCTGACATTCAAAGGATATTCACCCGCCGCAACAGCCACCAGGCAAATGCAATCGAGGCGATGATCAGCGCGACGGCGTATTCCGTGCCGTAGTCGCCGACGGCGAAGGGCAGGTTGGCGGTGTTCATGCCGAAAAAGCCGGTCACCAGCGTCGGCGGCAGCAGGAAGGCGGTCATGATCGACAGCAGATAGAGGTGGCGGTTGGTTTCGGAGGATTGTTTCGAATCGATTTCTTCGTGCAGCAGGCGCGCCCGATCCTGCAGCGCATAGATATCGTGGTCGACCGTCTCCAGCCGGCTCGTCAGCCGCCGCGCCACGTCGTCGAAGCCGAAGGGCATCTCGTCTTCATCGGTCGCCGCCGCCCGGCGCATCAGCGCCAACACCGTGCGCAGATGGCGATGCAGCCTGACCACCGTTCGCCGCACCGGCGCCAGCCGCCGGCGCTCGTCGCGCGGGGCGTTGTCGTAGACGATATCCTCGATCTGGTTCAGCTCTTCGGTGAGCTCGATGACGATGGCGATCAGCGTGCGCTGGAATTCGATCACCAGCAGTTCGAACAGATCGACCGGCAGCGTAAATTTGCCCGGGTTCTTCTCGATCAGCGCGCGCGCCCGCTCGACGCTGCGCAGCGGCTGCAGCCTCGTGGTGATTATGAAGCGGTCGGACATGGCGAAATGCAGCCAGCCGAGATTGTTGGTGTCCTGGGCGAAATCGCGCTGGCAATCGACGAGCGTGCCATAGAGCATCTGCTCGTCGACGGTAATGGCCGCATGCGTGTCATGCGTGATCAGCGCCGATCTGGCATCCTCCGTCAGTCCGTCGAGCGTCTCGAGCAAGGCCGGAACGCGGGCATCGACGAGATTGAGATGCAGCCAGTAGAAACAATTGTCGGCGGTCAGATCCGCCACCGTCGCGCTGTTGTTCAGTCGCACCGCCGTCTTTTCTTCCGGCGAGAAGCGATAGGCCCAGACGAAACCGGGTATGTTGACGGGCAATGTATCCATTGTTCGCCGGTCCTTTGCGAAGGCGATTTCATTTCTGGCCAAAGCGCGTCGCGATCTCTAGGATTCGCTCCCAGCGTTTCAGCTCTGTATTTTGACGCATGTCGTTATCGCGACATGCTCTAGAACTTCTCCATGACGTCCATTTGTGCAAGGGCGCAAGAGGCAAGCGCCATCTCGGGCAAACTATCGCATGGCAGTCCCAGAAATCGAAATTGACGTTTACGTAAAAATCAATTAGCTCTCACCCCGAGGGGTTCAGCCCGCGTCGAGGCAGGCCCTCCGGAGGAAAAACAATGTACAAGGCGCCCGTCGAGGAAATCGCGTTCACGTTGAAGCATGTAGCGGGCATGAGCGAGGTGATGTCCAGCGGCCTTTTCGGCGAGCTCGGCGACGATCTTGTCGATGCGATCCTCTCCGAGGCGGGACGTTTTGCCACAGAGGAAGTGGCGCCACTTTCCGACATCGGCGACCGCCAGGGCGCCCGTCTCGTCGATGGCGAAGTCCGGCTGCCGGATGGCTGGCGCGATCTTTACCGCAACTGGATCGCCGGTGGCTGGAACGGCCTGACGGCGCCACAGGCCTTCGGCGGCCAGGCCCTGCCTGATATGCTGAATGTCGCGTCGCTGGAAATGTGGAATTCCGGCTCTATGGCCTTCGCGCTCGCGCCGACACTGACGATGGGCGCCATCGAGGCCGTCCACATCCATGGCAGCGCCGCGCTGAAGGAGACATATCTGGAAAAGATGGTGTCCGGCGAATGGACCGGCACCATGAACCTGACCGAGCCGCATGCCGGCTCCGATGTCGGCGCTCTGAAGGCCCGCGCCGAACGCCGGCCCGACGGCAGCTACCGCATCTTCGGCCAGAAGATCTTTATCACCTGGGGCGAGCATGACGCGGCCGACAACATCATTCATCTGGTGCTCGCCCGCCTGCCGGATGCGCCGGCCGGCACACGCGGCATCTCGCTCTTTCTCGTGCCGAAATTCCTGGTGAATGACGACGGTTCGCTCGGACCCCGCAACGATCTCTTCTGCCATTCGCTGGAGCACAAGCTCGGCATCCACGGTTCGCCGACTTGCACGATGATCTATGGCGACGGCCGGTTCGGCGGCGAAAAGGGTGCGATCGGCTGGCTGGTCGGCGAGGAGAACAAGGGGCTCGCCTGCATGTTCACGATGATGAACAATGCCCGTCTCGCCGTCGGCATGCAGGGCGTGGCGATCGCCGAGGCCGCCACCCAGAAGGCCCTTGCCTATGCCAGGGAGCGCACGCAGGGCAGGGCGCCAGGTTCGACCGGGCCCGGCATGAGCCCGATCGTCGACCATCCCGATGTCGCCCGCATGCTTCTGACCATGAAGGCGCTGACCCAAGGCTCGCGCGCCATCTCCTATGCCTGCGCCCATGCGATCGACATGTCGCGTCGGGCAGGCGACAGCCGCCACTGGCAGGAACGCGCCGCACTGTTGACGCCGATCGCCAAGGCGTTTTCGACCGATGCCGGCGTCGAGGTCGCCTCGCTCGGCATCCAGGTGCATGGCGGCATGGGTTTCATCGAGGAGACGGGTGCGGCCCGTTATCTCCGCGACGCCCGCATTGCGCCGATCTATGAGGGCACCAACGGCATCCAGGCAATCGACCTCGTCACCCGCAAGCTGCCGCTCTCCGGCGGCGATCAGGTCATGGGCTTCATCGCCGAATTGAAGGCGATCGCCGAGGCTGCCGGGCGCTCCAATCTCGATGGTTTCGGCGAAACTGCCGCGAGACTCGCCGTCGCGATCGCCGATCTCGACGCGGCGACCGCCTGGCTTCTGGCAGCACTTGCCGATGACAGGGCCGCCGAGGCGCTTGCCGGCGCCACCCCCTATCAGCGCCTGTTCGGCCTCGTGCTCACCGGCTGTTACCTCGCCAAGGGGGCTCTGGCCGAAAGCGGCGACGGCAAGGGCGAGGGCCGTATCGCGCTCTGCCGCTTCGCCGCTGAAAACCTGCTCGCCGAGACCGCGGCCTTGCGCGACCGGGTGGTCAACGGCGCGGCAAGCCTTGCCGCCGCCCGCATTCTGCTTGCCTGACGAGACCCCATAAGTTCCGAGGAGATCCAATGACCGATCACATCATCGTCGAGCAGCCTTCCGCCCATCCCGGCGTTCAGCTGATCCGCTTCAACCGGCCGGAAAAGAAGAACGCCTTCACACGGGCGATGTATCGCACCATGACCGAGGCGCTCGCTGCCGCCAATGCGGACGCGAATATCAGAGTGACGGTCTTTCTCGGCACCGAAGGCAGCTTCTCGGCCGGCAACGACATCGGCGATTTTCTTGCCACGGCCATGGGCGGCAGCATGGGAGACGAGCTGATCGATTTCCTCTACGCGCTCGCCAATGCTGAAAAGCCGTTGGTGTCAGGAGTCGACGGCCTGGCGATCGGCATCGGCACCACCCTCAACCTGCACTGCGACCTGACGATCGCCTCCGATCGCAGCCAGTTCCGCACGCCATTCGTCGATCTGGCGCTGGTGCCGGAAGCCGCCTCGAGCCTGCTTGCGCCGCGCATCATGGGCCACCAGCGCGCCTTTGCCATGCTGGCTGCCGGCGAGGCTTTTAGCGCCGAGGACGCGAGGCAAGCCGGGCTGATCTGGAAAGTGACGAGCGCGGACGAGCTTGAAAGGCAGACGCTCGATGCTGCCGTGAAGCTCGCCGCCAAGCCGCCGGAAGCCTTGAAAATCGCCCGCGATCTCGTTCGCGGACCGCGCGAAGAGGTCATCGCCCGCATCGATGTCGAGGCCCGCCATTTCGCCGCGCGGCTGAAGAGCGCCGAAGCGCGCGCCGCGTTCGAATCCTTCATGCGTCGTTGAGCGCTGCCGAAAACCTAATGCATGCCGCCCGGAAGTGTGCAGCGGTTCCGGGACAACGACATGCATAAAAACAAAGAGCTAAAACGCGTCGCATGAATCAAATTTTGATGCGACGCGCTTTAGGGAAGACCAGCCTATCCCACAATTTCGGCAGCAGGCGGATATCGATCAGGCCGGCGGCACATCGAATACTTCACCGGCCCTGAGCGGCCGGAACCGGTCTGGGGGAATGGCGTGCTCGCTCATCGCCTCTTGCAACGCTCTTACCGGCGCGTCGACCGCTTCATTCGTCAGCTGGAACGTGGCGAAGTGATGCCCGGCCACATAGGCCGCATTCGCCAGCTTCATCCCGATCACCGCTTCCTCAGGATTCTGGTGCTGCCCTTTCATGAACCACCGCGGCTCATAGGCGCCGAAGGGTAAAATCGCCAGGCGAAAACCGCCGTGTTTCCGCTGCGCCGCTTTGTAATTGATGCCGCGATGAAAGCCCGTATCGCCGACGTGGTAGATCTTGCCGGCTGGTGTCGACAAAACGAACGAGGCCCAGAGCGCCATCCGGCGATCGGCGCCGCCGCGGGCGGACCAGTGATGGGCCGGCTCCGCATCGATGCTTATGCCGGCGTGCGAAATCCGCTCACCCCAATCCATCGATGTCGTCTGTATGTCGGGCACGGCGCGGCGCATGATCGTGTCATTGCCGAGCGGCGTCACGATCCGCGGCCGATGCTTCGCATGCAACCGTTTCAGCGTTGCGATATCGAGATGGTCATAATGATTGTGCGAGACCAGCACGAGATCGATCGGCGGCAAATCATCGAACGCGATGCCCGGCGGAACGACGCGTCTGGGGCCGGCAAAGGTGAAGGGGCTGACCCGCTCCGACCACACCGGATCGGTGAGAATATTGAGCCCGGCGACCTGCACCAGCATTGTTGCATGCCCGACCATGGTCACCCGCAGATCCCCGCCACCGACATGGGGATCCGGCTTGGCGGCCGGATATGGACTGGGGACCGACGGCGGCCACCGGTCACGGCCGCCGCCGAATTGCCACCGCAAAAGCTCGCGGAAACCAAGCGGCTCGATCCCTTCGGGATTGAAGAAAAGCGTGCCGTCGAAGTGATCGGACACCGGGCCCGCATAGTAGGGATTGCGTCTTTTGGTCTTGCGCATTGAGGTTCGGTTTCCGTGGTCGAGGACAGGAAGTTTAAGCCTGTCGGCTTGAAATCGGAATTCGGTCCTCGATGAACGCGTTAGGCTGAGGCCGGAAACTCGTTGACCTTGCGCAGCAGGCTGTCGACCAGCCGCTCGGGGAGATAGCGGCGAAGCGAGCGGACCTGGCGCGACTGCTTGCCTGCGGAATAGCGCAGCTTCGGCTTCTTCGCGGTTGCGGCTTTCACGACCATGTCGGCGACGACCTCGGGCGCATCGCCCGTTTCCACCCACTTGCGCATCAGCGCTTCGCTGCGGGCGCGCTCCGAAGCATAGACCGGAAGAGGTTGGTCTGCTCGTGTCAGATTTTCCTCGAAGGATGTTCTGGTGACGCCGGGTTGGACGAGAACAACACGAATGCCGAAGTTGCGCACTTCATGATCGAGCGATTCGGAATAGCCCTCGAGCGCATGTTTGGTCGAAGCATAGAAGGCATTGTAGGGAGCCGGGATGAGGCCGAGGATCGAGCTCATGTTGATGATCCGGCCGCTCTTCTGCTTCCTCATGACCGGCAGCACGGCATTGGCGACGCGCGCGACGCCGAAGACGTTGACGTCGAAAAGCCTTTGGGCCTGGGCGATCGAGGATTCTTCCGCGCCGCCGATGAGGCCGATGCCGGCATTGTTGACGACGAGGTCGAGGCGGCCGGTCTGCCGGACGATCTCGGCAATCGCCGCCTGCACCGAGGCTTCATCGGCCACGTCGCAGATCAGCATCGTTATCCCAGGTCTGTTGGCGACAGGTTTGCGGCTGGTTCCGAACACGCGATAGCCGGCCTTGACCAGCGATTGCGCCGTTGCGAGGCCGATGCCAGAGGACGCACCGGTGACGAGTGCTACGCTTCTGTTTTTGTCGGTCATATGGCAGCTTTCGAAAGTGTGGATCATTGTTGGCCGATCTGTTACTATCTTTTCGATATCATGTCACTATCGAAAAGATACTAAATGAAAAATAATCCAATTCCCCAATGTCCGGTCGCCCGCGGCCTTCAATCCGTCGGTGATGCGTGGAGCATTCTCGTCTTGCGCGACGCCCATACGGGCCTCACCCGCTTCGACCAGTTCAGGAAGAGCCTCGGCATCGTGCCGACCATGCTGACCAAGCGTCTCAAGGCGCTGACGGAGGACGGTCTGCTGGAGAAGCGGCTCTATTCCGAACGGCCGCCTCGCGAAGAATATGTCCTCACCGAAGCCGGCCGCGATTTTCTGCCTGTGCTGATGATGATCGGGGCCTGGGCACACCGCCATTGCGATGGCGAACTCGCCCGCTATATCGACGTCGAGTCAGGAGCGGAGATCGAGCCGATCGCAATCGATGCCGTGACCGGCGCAAAGCTCGGAACGCGACCAATGCGCATGAGCTTGCAGCCGGAAAGCGAGCCGTGCGACCGATAAAATGTTCTTGACGCTCCGGAATCGCGATCGCGCCGGGCCGAAGCGGCCTATTTCTCCAGTGTCGCCACGACCTCGACATGCGAGGTCCAGAGGAACTGATCGATCGGCGTCACCCCGGTAATGCGGTAGCCGCCTTCGACGAGGATCGCGAGGTCGCGCGCCAGCGTCAGCGGGTTGCAGCTGACGGCTGCGATCTTCTTCACGGCTGAGCGGGCAAGCTCCTTGCATTGAAACTCCGCGCCGGCGCGCGGCGGATCGAACACGACGGCGTCATAGGGCTTGAACTCCTGCGTCATCACAGGGCGGCGGAAGAGATCGCGCTTTTCGACGCTCACCGGCTTCAGCCCCTGTGTCTTGCGGGCGGCCTGGTCGAGTGCCGCGAGCGCCGCTGCCTCGGCCTCGACCGCATGCACCCGGCCGATCCGCGCCAGCCTGAGCGAAAACGTGCCGGCGCCGGCAAAAAGATCGGCGATCCGCTTGGCCTTGCCGACATGGGCGAGCACCAGCTCCGCCATCGCCTCTTCCGCCGGCTTAGTCGCCTGGGCGAAGCCGCCCGCCGGCGGCGAAACCTCGACGCCGCCGAAATCGATGATCGGCTTGGCCGGCTCGACGAGGATTTCGCCGTTCAGCGTCACGCGGGCGATGCCGCGCAGGCCGAGCACGGTTTCGATCGCCTTGCGCCGCTGCGGGTCGGAGAGTTTCTTGATCTCGTCGACTGCAATGTCGACGCCGGAGAGCGTTTCCAGCACCGCCACCCGGAAGGGTTCGGCATTGGTCGCAAGCGAGGCGGCAATCGCCTTGATTGCCGGCAGCCGGGCGACGATCCCTGCCGACGAGATCGGACATTCCTCGATGGCGACGATATGATGGCTTTCGGCCTGGTTGAAGCCGATCAACATATCCTTCTCGGTCTTGCGCGCCGCAAACACCACGCGCCGGCGTTCGCCCGGCCGGGCCGGAACGATCTCGCCGACATCAGGCGTCAGCCCTTTGGATTTCAGCGCATCGACGACCAGCTGCCGCTTGAAGGCGCGGTAGGGGCCATCCGCCAGGTGCTGCAGCGTGCAGCCGCCGCAGGTGCCGTTGACGCCATCAGGGCCGAAATGCCGGCAGGGCGGCTCCTGCCGGTCGGGCGAGGCCGTCGCGATCGACATGATCGTGCCATGGCTTTTGACGCGGGCGATCGCCACCGTTTCTCCCGGAAGGGAAAAGGGCACATAGACCGGCCCGCCGGCGCTGCCGGCAATGCCGTCGCCCTGGGCGCCGAGCTTCTCGATGATGACGGTTTCGGTGCTCACGGTTTCAATCCTGCCAGAAGGAATTCTTGATTACCGTCGCCGCCGGCAATCGGGGAGGGGATGAGGCCGAGGCTATTCCAGCCCATGTCCTCGGTGAACCAGCGCTCCAATTCCGCAGCGACGGCGGGCGCAGACGAGGGGTCCTTCAACAGTCCGCCCTTGCCGATCGCCTCGCGCCCCGCTTCGAACTGCGGCTTGACCAGCAGCACGGCGGCAGCACCCGGCGCGGCGATATCAAGCACCGGCGCCAGCGCCAGTTTCAGCGAGATGAAGGAGACGTCGGAGACGATGAAGCTGGCGGGTTGGCCGATATCCTCAGCCGTCAGGTTGCGGGCGTTGAGGCCTTCCCGGTTCGTCACCCGCGGATCGCCTGAGATGCGCGGATGCATCTGCCCGTGGCCGACATCGATCGCGGTGACATGCGCGGCACCGCGCTGCAGCAGCACCTCGGTGAAGCCGCCGGTGGACGCGCCGATATCGAGACAGTGATGGCCGGCGGGATCAAGGCGGAAATGCTCGAGGGCGGCCGCAAGCTTCAGGGCGGCGCGCGAGACGTAATCCTGGGCCGGATCGTCGATGGCGATATCGGCGTCGTCGCGAAAGAGCGCGCCGGCCTTCGTCACCACCTGGCCGCCGATGCGGACGGTGCCGCGCTGCACGGCATCGCGCGCCCGCGAGCGGCTGGCGAAGAGGCCGCGGGAGACGAGCAGCTGGTCGAGGCGTTGGCTGTTTTGATCGGACATCGGCTGTGAATGACCGGCAAAGCCGCCGGTTGCAAGCATTTTGTTCCGGGGCGGTTGATACGGGCGATTCCTGAGATGGCCAATTTAAGCAAATTTAAAGCCTGCCCGCATAGGTTCGTCGCGATTGCAGCGGTTCACCCGAACCTCTCTGGCGCCATGAAGGCGCAGGGCGTCATGACGCCGATCATGTTTCCTATTGAAAAGTCTTGGCGGTTGCGCATTTGCGCGACCTGTCTCTCGCCGCGTCGACTGTCGTCAGGAGAAATTCACCGATGTCCGCTAAAAACATATCCTTGAACGGGAAGCTTGCGGCCACGTTCGCAGCCCTCATCCTCATCTTCATGTCCGTCTCGGCCTTCGTCTATTCCAAGGCGACAGCGTCGGCGGCAGCGTCGGCCGAGCAGGAAAAATCGGAGCTGTTGGTCAACCAGATCGACGATGCGCTGCAGGCGATGCTCGAGCAGGCGGTCAATCTGCGCGGCTTCATCCTCTTTCGCAGCGACAGCACCTATGGCGACGTCTTCGCCAATCGCGAGCGCATGCTGAAGGCGATCGCCGCCGCCAGGCAGACGGCCGCCGGCGAGCCGCAGCTGGTCGAGATGATCGACGGCATGCAGAAGGCCGCCGACCTCTATTTCCATGAGCTCGCCGAACCGCAGACCAAGGCGCGCAAGGAAACCGACATGCCGATCGAAGAGGTCGTCAAGATCGGCGTCAACGCCACCAAGGGCCAGCTCGACGGTTTCCGCCAGGCCTCCGCCAAGATCAAGGCCACCGCCCGCGAAAAGTCGGATGCGCTCGCCGCGATCCGGGCCGATGCCAACAGCGATCTGGCGACGACACTGCTTGCCGGCGGCATTGTCGCCTCGCTTGCCGCCGCCCTTCTCGCGTGGCTGATGTCGCGCACCATCGTCCGCCCGGTCGTCGGCATGACCGCGGCCATGGATCGCCTCGCCGGCGGCCAGAACGATATCGAGGTGCCGGCAGTCGAGCGCGGCGACGAAATCGGCCGCATGGCCCAGTCTGTCCTGGTCTTCAAGCAGGCGGCGATCGAGAAGCTGCGCCTTGCCGGCGAGACCGACCGTATGCGCGGTGACGCCGAGCGTCAGCGCCAGGCAAGTGACGAACAGAAGGCGCGCGAGGAAGGCGAGCTGCGTTATGCCGTCGACGCCTTGGCCGGCGGCCTTGCCGGCCTGGCTGTCGGCGATGTCGCCGCCCGCATCCAGACGCCGTTCGCGCCGCAATATGACAGCCTGCGCAACGACTTCAACAATGCCGTCGAAAAGCTGCAGGCGGCACTCCAGTCGGTCGGCCACAACGCCTCTGCGATCAACGCCGGCGCCGGCGAGATCCGCTCGGCCGCCGACGATCTTGCCCACCGCACCGAGCGGCAGGCCGCAGCCGTCGAACAGACCGCCGCAGCCCTCGAAGAGGTGACGACGACGGTGCGCGACAGCGCCAAGCGCGCCGAGGATGTCGGCAATCTCGTCGAGCGCACCCGCCTCGGCGCCGAAAAGTCCGGCGATGTCGTCCGCCGGGCGGTCTCCGCCATGCAGCAGATCGAGAAATCCTCGGGTGAAATCTCCAACATCATCGGCGTCATCGACGATATCGCCTTCCAGACCAACCTTTTGGCGCTGAACGCCGGCGTCGAGGCCGCCCGCGCCGGTGAGGCCGGCAAGGGCTTTGCCGTCGTGGCCCAGGAAGTGCGCGAGCTCGCCCAGCGCTCGGCCAAGGCGGCCAAGGAGATCAAGGATCTGATCACCACATCAGGCACGCATGTGCAGACCGGCGTGTCGCTGGTCGGCGAGACCGGCAAGGCGCTGGAAGCCATCGTCGCCGAGGTGCAGGAGATCAACCGCAATGTCAGCGCGATCGTCACCGCCACGCGCGAACAGTCGATCGGGCTGCAGGAGATCAACACCGCCGTCAACAACATGGATCAGGGCACGCAGCAGAATGCGGCCATGGTCGAGGAACAGACTGCGGCGAGCCATGCGCTCGCCCAGGAAGCAAGCGCCCTGGACGAACTGCTGCGTCAGTTCAAGCTCGGCACCCAGCTTCCCGCTCCGGCTCAGAAGACCGCCGCCGCAACACCAGCCTCCCGCCCGGTCGCCTCTCCGGCCCGCGCCCTTGCCAGCAAGGTCAGCAAGGCATTCGGCGGAAGACAGGCAACGGCAGCAGCTGCGGTGCAGGAAGACTGGACGGAGTTCTGAGCGCGCTCCTTCTCGGAAAGGGACATCAAATGAAAAAGGCGGCGCAGTGGTGCCGCCTTTTTGTTGTGAATAAGCTTCTGTTATGTCTGTCCGAGCTCGCGGCCCCCTCATCCGCCTTACGGGCACCTTCTCCCCGGGGGGAGAAGAGGGATTCGAGACGTTGCGGCATATCTCTTCTCACACTCGGGGAGAAGGTGACGGCAGGCGGATGAGGGGGCCTCACGGCACGCCCTCACCAATCACTATCCAGCAACCCCAACCGCAACCCCGCGCCCCAGCGCCCGGAACACCGTCGACACGATACCGGCGCGATCAAGCCCGGCATGGGCGTTCATCGCTTCCGGCTTGGCCTGCTCCATCCAGATGTCGGGCATAACAAGCGAGCGGATCTTCAGGCCGTTGTCGAGCAGGCCCTCGCTCGAGAGATATTGCATCACCTGGCTGCCGAAGCCGCCGACAGAGCCTTCTTCGACGGTGATCAGCATCTCGTGGTGGCGGGCGAGCTGGCGGATCAGGTCGTGATCGAGCGGCTTGGCGAAGCGTGCATCGGCGACCGTCGTCGACAGGCCGGCGGCCTCGAGGTCTTCGGCGGCAAGCAGACAGTCGGCAAGCCGGGTGCCGAAGGAAAGCAGGGCCACCTTGGTGCCTTCCTTGACAATGCGGCCCTTGCCGATCTGCAGGATTTCGCCGCGTGCGGGCATGTCGACGCCGACGCCTTCGCCGCGGGGATAACGGAACGAGATCGGCCCGGCGTCATAGGCGACGGCGGTGCGCACCATATGCTTGAGTTCGGCCTCGTCGGCTGCTGCCATCACCACGAAGCCGGGCAGGGTGGCGAGGAAGGCGGTGTCGAAGGAGCCGGCATGGGTCGGGCCGTCGGCGCCGACGAAGCCGGCGCGGTCGATCGGAAAACGCACCGGCAGTCCCTGGATTGCCACGTCGTGCACGACCTGGTCATAGGCGCGCTGCAGGAAGGTGGAATAGAGCGCGGCGAACGGCTTGTAGCCTTCCGCAGCCAGGCCGGCGGCGAAGGTCACGGCATGCTGCTCGGCGATGCCGACATCGAAGCAGCGCGACGGAAAGGCTTCGGCGAGCTTGTCGAGGCCGGTACCATTCGGCATGGCGGCGGTGATGCCGACGATCTTGTCGTCGAGGGCCGCTTCCTGCACCAGCGCTTCGGCAAAGACGCTGGTATAGCTCGGCGCGTTGGGTTTGACCCGGGCCTGGGCGCCGGTGATGACGTCGAACTTGTTGACGCCGTGATATTTGTCGGCCGCGGCTTCGGCCGGCGGATAGCCCTTGCCCTTCTGCGTGACGACGTGGATCAGCACCGGGCCGCGCGCGTTGTCGCGCACATTGCGCAGCACCGGCAGCAGGTGGTCGAAGGAATGCCCGTCGATCGGCCCGATGTGATAGAAGCCCATCTCCTCGAACATGGTGCCGCCGGTGACGTAGCCGCGCGCATGCTCGACGGCGCGGGTAATGGCGCGATCGATGTTCTTGCCGAGATAGGCGGTCAGCTTCTTGCCGAAGTCGCGGAAGCCCATATAGGTGCGCCCCGAGGCAAGCCGGGCGAGATAGGCGCTCATCGCCCCGGTCGGCGGCGCGATCGACATGTCGTTGTCGTTGAGGATGACGATGAGGCGGGCATCGAGCGCGCCGGCATTGTTCAGCGCCTCGTATGCCATGCCGGCCGACATCGCGCCGTCGCCGATGACGGCGATGACGCGCCGGTCGTTCTTGTCGAGATCGGCGGCAATCGCCATGCCGAGGCCGGCCGAGATCGAGGTCGAGGAGTGCGCCGCGCCGAAGGGATCATATTCGCTTTCGGCCCGGCGGGTGAAACCGGACAGGCCGTTTTCCTGGCGCAGGGTGCGAATGCGGTCGCGCCGGCCGGTCAGGATCTTATGCGGATAACATTGATGGCCGACATCGAAGATCAGCCGGTCGTCGGGCGTGTCGAAGACGCTGTGGATGGCGATCGTCAGCTCGACCACACCGAGGCCGGCGCCGAGATGGCCGCCGGTGCGCGACACCGCATCGATCATTTCGTCGCGGACCTCGCGGGCGAGCTGCGGCAGGTCGCGATCCTCGAGCTTGCGCAGGTCGGCGGGGTAGATGACCTGGTCGAGCAGAGGGGTCTTCGGCGGATGTGTCACGGGCGGGCGCTCTTTCTTACTTTTCCTTGTACCGCTTTATTCGATTAGAACGAGGCAAAACAAGTGATTTCAGGAACCGAAGGTTTTCACCTTAGAGCATGGCGGAAAAATGTGTGAGCGGTTTCGGGCGATATCACATTCTATTTCCGTGAGTTGCATTCGCCTGATCTTGGCCCAGTGCCGCTCTGGATTTCCGCCCCGCCGGTGGAATGCGCCGAAGCGCGGCGAGCGGCTTGAATATGACACGGAATGGTAGCAATGTTGCCGCGCTGACTGGGGGATCAGGTCATGGGAACGATTGTTGCAGCGCATGCCTATGTGAACAATGAGGTCGCCTATCTGGCCTGGGATATCGATGCAAAGATCGACGGATGCCTCGGCTTCGAAGTCGTCCGCGTCTATCTCGACGAGCAGGGAAACGTGGCGAGAAAGTCCGATGGCAGCGAGGACCGGGTCACCTGCGCCGCCTGGGTAGCCTTCAAGGGGCAGCGCAATCCGCACTGGCTGCCGCAGACGACATCGCTCTGGCCGGTGCAGAAGCTTTCCTGGCGCGATCTGACGCTGCGCAAGCGGCGCAACGAAATGCGACGGCGGCCGGACGAGGTCCGGGTGCGTTACGAGATCCGCCCGCTCGGCGACCTGAAGCCGGGTATGCCGGCCGCCCCGGATCCGACGCCTGCGCTCGTCGAGATCAACAAGCGGGACGATAAAGGCCGGCCGATCAAGAAGGCCGACAACACCTATGAGAAGATTGCGGTCAAGGCCTATGAAGGCCCGCCGCGGCCGCTCGGTTATCTCGGCCCGGCTGTCGCCACCAACCCGGTCCATGTGACGCGCAAGCGCGGCCAGTTCGGATCGACCTTCACCAACGGCATCCTCGCCGCCCAGTGGCTGCGCAACGTCCTGCTGGAAGACGGTGTGAAGCAGCCGAACGAGCTGATCGACATGATCTCCAATCCGGCGAACGGCATCCGCAAATATCTTGCCGGCGATGTCATTCCGATGCTCCGGGATTTCATGAATGCGCCCGGCCGCTTCCTTCTCGCCCTCTACGAGCTCGAGGACAAGGAACTGCTTGAGCTGCTGCTCGCCAACAAGGACAGGCTCCGCATCATTCTCGCCAATACCGGCAAGGTCGGCGACGATTGGGATGTGCGCAATCACGAGGCGCGCGAGGCGCTGATTACGGCCGGCGTCGACATTCACCACCGGATGTTCAACAATTCGAGCCAGATCGGCCATAACAAATTCGTCGTGCATATCGCGCCCGATGGGACGCGCAGCGTGTTCACCGGCAGCACCAACTGGACCGCCACGGGGCTTGCCGGCCAGTCTAACAACGCCTTGATCGTCCGCAACGATGCGGTTGCCGCGGCCTATGTCGCTTATTGGGAACGGATGCTGGAAGACAATGCGACGCTGGAAGCGCCCGTCGAATTCGATGACGGCATGCCCGACAACCAGCAGAGCAAGGAATTCCGCCGCTCGAACGAGACGCCTTCCGTCGTCCCGACCGGCAATGGCGCGTCGCTCGAAGCCTGGTTCTCGCCGAACATGCAAAGCCGCAGAAAGGGCAAGGCAACGCCGCCCGATCTCCGCGAGGTCTACCGGCTGATGCGCCGGGCCGAGCACGCCGTGCTGTTTCTGGCCTTCTATCCCGGTCAGTCGGGCAGGGATTGCATCGTCGGCGAGGCGATCGACATCGGCCTCAAGGATCAGAAGCTGATCGTCACCGGCGCCGTTTCAAGCCCGCAGGCCATGCCCAATTACGTCGCCAGCAAGAAGAACGATCCTGACGATGAGGACGACGATGCCGAGGCCGTGTCGCCGCACACCTTCGACGAGGCCAATGTCTCCGTCGTCCGGGCCTCGCGCATCGATGACCGCCAGCTGCTGGCGGATTTCGGCGCGGAGGAGCTGACCGCCAAGAAGGTCGGCGCCATCATCCACGACAAGGTGCTGGTGATCGATCCCCTGTCGGATGACTGCGTCGTCGTTCTCGGCAGCCACAATCTCGGCTTCAAGGCCTCCTACGCCAATGACGAGAACATGCTGATCGTCAAAGGCGACCGGGCGCTGGCCGAGGCCTATGCCGTCCACATACTCGATGTCTACGATCACTATCGCTTCCGCGCCGTCGAGGCGGAATTGAAGCGCCAGGGCAAGAAGGGCTGGTCAGGCTTTCTCAATGTTGATGACAGCTGGCAGGACGGCTATGTCAACCGCACGAAAGGTGCGCTGACGCGCTATTTCGCGGCGGGCTGAATTCCGCCGCAGATCGAGCGCCGCGAAGGGAAATCGCTCCGCGACGCATTCGCCATTATCCTCAGGCTTCCGGCAACGGCACGAATTCCTCCTCGTCGCCGGGAACGATGTCGAAGCGGCCGGTGCGCCATTCCTCCTTGGCCTTTTCGATCCGTTCCTTCGAGGAAGAGACGAAATTCCACCAGATGTATCGTTTCGAGTTCAGCGCCGCGCCGCCGAAGAGCATCAGGTGACAGCCGTCAGTGCCGGCTTCCAGCGTGATCGGATCGCCCGGCCGGAAGACCAGCAGCTGGTCGGCGGCGAAACGGTCGCCTGCGATCACCACCTCGCCCGAGAGCACGTAGACGGCGCGTTCCTCATGGCCGGCGCCGAAGGGAAAGCGCACGCCGGGCTGCAGGTTGAGATCGACATAGAGCGTGTCGGAGAAGGTGCCGACCGGCGATGCCATGCCTTCGAACGAGCCGATGACGACACGTCCGCGCACGCCGGATGTTTCGATCAGCGGCATCTCGGACTTTTCCGTATGGGCAAAGGAGGGATCGATCTCCTCCTTGTCGTCGGGCAGCGCCAACCAGGTCTGCAGCCCCGACATCAGCAGCGGGTGGCCGCGCAGATTCTCCGGTGTGCGCTCGGAATGGACGATGCCGCGGCCGGCCGTCATCAGGTTGATATCGCCGGGACGGATGACCTTTTCGGTGCCGAGACTGTCGCGATGGCGGATTTCGCCGTCGAAGAGATAGGTGACGGTCGACAGGCCGATATGCGGATGCGGCTTGACGTCGAGCGCCTCGTTGGGCTTCAGGATCGCCGGCCCCATGCGATCGAAGAAGATGAACGGTCCGACCAGCCGCCGCTGCCGCGTCGGCAGCGCGCGCCGCACCTGGAAGCCGCCGATATCGCTGGTGCGGGGAATGATCAGATTCTCGATCGCATCACAGGCAAAGGCATCGCCGGGCAGGGGGTCTTTACCGGGAAAGAAGGACATGACGGGTCTCTCCGCTTGTAGGGACGTCGGCCATAGATAGAGCCTCACACCTCGCGCGTCCAATCGAGATGGGCTTGCGCTCAGATGGCGGTGAAGCCGTTGTCGACGAAGAGATGGGCGCCATTGACGAAGCTCGACTCGTCGCTGGCGAGATAAAGGGCGGCCCGCGCCACATCCTCCGGCTCGCCGATCCGCCCCTGCTGCGCGGCGATCGCGGCATCCGAAACATCGACGCCAAGCGCCTGCAGGTCGGCCACCTCGCGCAGACCGT
Source organism: Rhizobium phaseoli (assembly GCF_001664385.1). Lineage (NCBI taxonomy): Bacteria > Pseudomonadati > Pseudomonadota > Alphaproteobacteria > Hyphomicrobiales > Rhizobiaceae > Rhizobium > Rhizobium phaseoli. The sequence continues at coordinate 1,019,086 of NZ_CP013532.1, forward strand.
GCGGCGTGCGGATGAAGCCGGGGCAGACGGCGTTGCAGCGGATGTTGCGGTCGCGGAATTCCACTGCAATTGCCCGGGCAAACATGTGGACGGCGCCCTTGGTGGTGTCGTAAAGCACTTCCATCGGCGTGGCGGCGACCGCCGAGATCGACGAGGTGCAGACGATCGAGCCGCCGCCGGCGGCAATCATCTTCGGCAGCACCGCTTTGGTCATCAGGAACATCGAGCGCACATTGACGGCATGCAGCCAGTCCCATTCCTGAACGGTGGTTTCCAGGAAGGGTTTGATGACGATCGTGCCGGCATGGTTGAAGAGCACGGTGACCGCGCCGTAGCGTTCCTCGACGCCGGCGACGGCTGTTTTGACAGCGGCTTCATCCGAGACATCGGCCGTCCAGCAATCGGCCTCGCCGCCGGCATCGCGGATCGCCTTGACGGTCTCGGCCGCCGCTTCGCCATTGCGATCGATGATCGCGACACGCGCTCCTTCGGCCGCAAACAGCTTCGAGGCAGCGCCGCCCATGCCGGTCGCGCCGCCAGAGATGATGGCGATCTTGCCGTTCAATCTATCCGTCATTTGTCTGTCCCCTCATGGTTCTGGAGGGGATCATAGATCGGCCGCCAGCCGATCGCCTTCGAAAGGCTGCTTCGATCCGCTCAGGCGCCGTCCAGCGGCTCGACGCCCTGCGGCTTGCCCGCGCGGTCGAGCCGGATCTTCTCGATGCGGTTTTCGGCGGCCGAAAGCAGTGTCTCGCAATGTTTCTTCAGCGCTTCGCCGCGCTCGTAGATCTCGATCGATTCATCCAGCGCCACGTCGCCGCGTTCCAGCCGGGCGACGATGCTTTCGAGTTCGGCGACCGCCTTTTCGAAGGAAAGGCCGGCCACTTCCGGCTTGGCGCTGTCAGTCATTCTCAACCCTTCATCATTCGCAGAATATGCATGCCGGCCGATTCGGCGAGGCCTTCGAGATCATAGCCGCCTTCGAGCAGGCTGACGACCCGGTTCTTGGCGTGCCGGTCGGCCAGTTCCAGAACGCGGCCGGTGGCCCAATCGAAATCCTCGCCGGTCAGGTTGATCTGCGCCAGCGGATCGCGGTGATGGGCGTCGAACCCGGCCGAGATGATGATGAGATCCGGCCGGAAATCATCGAGCGCCGGCAGCACCCGCGATTTGAACGCCTCGCGGAAATGGTCGCTGCCGACATTCGGCGAAAGCGGCGCGTTGACGATGGTGTTGTGCTTGCCCTTCTCCTCCTTGGCGCCGCTGCCGGGATAAAGCGGCATCTGATGCGTCGAGCAGAACAGCACGGACGCATCGTCCCAGAAGATGTCCTGGGTGCCGTTGCCGTGATGGACGTCCCAGTCGACGATGGCGACGCGTTCGGCGCCATGCCGCTTCTGCGCGTGACGGGCGGCGATCGCCGCATTGTTGAAGAAGCAGAAGCCCATCGCCGTCATCTTCTCGGCATGGTGCCCGGGCGGCCGGGCGGCGACGAAAACATTGTCGGCGGCACCGGAAAAAACGTCGTCCACCGCCGCCATCGCGCCGCCGATCCCGGTCAGCGCCGCCTGCAGGCTCTTGACGCTGGCATAGGTATCGGCCTCCAGCTGGTTGATCCGATCGTCCTCCTCGGGGATCTCCCGCATGACGGCCATCAGGTGCTCTTCCGGATGCGCCAGCAGCACCGCATCCTCGCTCGCCTGCGGCGCCTGCCGGCGCTGCAGCCGCTCGAAATTCGGATGTTCCAGCGCCACATTGATGGCGCGGATCCGATCCGATCGCTCCGGATGGCCGGAAGGCGTCACATGTTCCAGGAAGATCGGGTGTTCATAAAGACGGGTGCTCATGGAGACACTCTATCGGCCGCTTGTGTCATGTTCCACAGCAGATGGGGCATCGCCCGATGATTTCAACAAGCGCTCCTGCGGCAGCCGACGTTCTCCGCCGCCGGGTCGATCCACTCCTTCGGACTTGTCGCCGATGTGGAGTTGACTTTGCAAGGTTTGCGTCCGCCCTGCTCAGCCGCCCATCTCCTTGCCAGAGGAACAAGAGCACCGACTTTATTGCTTTTTGGACTGGAGGTAGGGCATCGCGCGCTGCCAAGTCTCGACTGTATATATTATTATGGGGCGTCCTCAAATAGCTTGCCGAGCTTGCGCTCCATGACACCGTGTTTCTGTTCCGGCGGCACAACGCCTGCCGGAAGAGGTAGCCTTACATCAGCGTATTCAGTTGGAAATGATCTGAAGATGACGCGGCGAGTTGCCTCCATGATGTCGCCATCGACAAGCTTTATTTGCTTGGGATTTTCATAAGCGTATCGCAGCGCTTCAAAGCAGCTGGCGCTATCTGCGAGAGAAGTTTCGAACGTAGGGGGTGCTTTGCCGCTCTGCAGGTCCCGCGCGGCGCGAACTTCCATCTCATTGGGCGTCATATTTTCCCACTGAGCTTTTATCTCAGCTCGGTATTTTCCTGGCAGTTTTGAATAGAGAAGATCAAGCTTATGGCCGCGCGGATTTTGCTCTGCCGTCTTCGTTATAATAAGAAACTTCAAATAGATCTCAGTCGCGAACGCCAAATTGACCAATCTTGGTATCATTAAATGAATATCAGAGAGATAATCTGGAGTATTGGGAATTCCTTCAAGTTTGATGGCGGCCCTCCGAAAACGTTCGGCTGTTAGTAAAACATGGCGAGCATCCACTGGCGTCTCCTCTAAGAATCATATTGTTCGATCAATAAGAAATATATCGGCCTCGCTGCCCTTTCACTATGCAATTATGTGGCCAAAGCAGTGCTGCCGATATTCGGTGAAAGCGGCGCGTTGACAATGGTCTCCGGCAGGCGCCTCGCGCCAGTTGCCTCTTTGTAAACTCCTTTCATCTCAGCCGTTTACTTCGACGCCTCCCGTCGCTACTGTTGATAGCGGGGAATTTTGCAGGCAGAGTTGTTGATGAGTCAGTCGAAACGCCCGGGTGTGACGGAAATACATGTGCCGTTTCGCGATGTCGATATGACCGGCCGGATGTTCCTGGCCTCCTATATTTCCTATGCCGAATCCGTCATTGCGAGCTTCTGGTCGGCTCGGCCCGAGGTCGAGGACGAACCGGTCTATAACGCCAGCAAGATTACCTGCGTTCTCCACCGCCCGCTGCATTACGACGAGCCGGCCCTTTTTACCGCCGCCGTCGACAAGATCGGCGTGCGTTCCATCGGCTTCCTCGTCTTGATCGATACCGGCGAGGAGCGCGCCGCCGAGGTGGAAATCATCTGGCAGGCCCGCAGCGGCGAGGATCAGCAGCCGGCCTCGCTGCCGGAGGAAACGCGCGATTGGCTTTATGGGTTTTTGGATTAGGTCACTCTATCTCGTCGCCATGCTTGCGACCAGATCGCTGAACCTCTCTCCCTGAATGCCGACATGCGTCCGCAGCAGGCGGCGGGCCTCGTCGCCGTCTCCTGTAAAGATCGCATCGACGATGGCGCAATGTTCTGAGAAGGAGGTCGACAGGCGGTTGCGCACGCGCAGCTGCAGACGCCGATAGGGCCGCAGGCGCCGATGCAGCTGCGCGCATTGCTCCTGCAGGAAATCGCTGCGGCTTGCGGCATAGATGGCCTTATGAAACTCCTCATTGTCATAATAATAGGCATCGCTGTCACCGGCGGCGGCTGACTGCTCGCAGCGGCTGTGAGTGGCGGTGATCGCCTCGCGGGAGGCCTTGTCCAGCCGGCGGGCGGCGAGCGATCCGGCCAAGCCCTCGAGCTCGGCCATGACCTCGAACATCTCGTAAATGCGGTGCGGCCCCGGATCGATCACGACGGCGCCCCGGCGCGGACGGATTTCGATCAGCCCGATGGCGTCGAGCTGCATCAGCGCCTCGCGCACCGGCGTTCGCGACACACCGAAGCGATTGGCAAGCACGGTTTCATCGAGCCGCTCGCCGGGGGCGAACTCATAGGAAAGTATTGCATTTTCAATCTCATCCCGGAGCCACCGGCCGACATTCTCGGACATTTCTCTCGCATCCTCCATACAAGAATGCCATTCTTGTATACACGAGCGTTGACTTCGTGTACGAAGAGTGACAGTTTACATACTACCGGCGAAGCCCGGGGATGGGAAGCGATGTCCAGCGGCTGCGGCAAGCGGCTTCTTCAGACGGGAGGAATGGCATGCCAGAGGCTTCTTTCTTCACCGACATGCTGCAAAGCATCACAGATCACGGACGCCAGCTCCTGTTTTCCGGCTCGCGCAATACGCAGGCCGCCGCCAAGGCCGATCTTCGCACCCTTTGTGAGATGCTGCTCTCGAGCCGGGGCGAAGCATCCGGCATCGCCCTTGCAGCCGAGATTCTCGATCGCTGGGGCGCGCTCGATGGCGAGGGCGCGCAGAATTTTTTCCATGTGCTTCACGAAAACTTCGGGCCCGACACGGCGAGGCTCGACCGGGCAATGGAAAATTACCGCACCGACAAAAGCGCCGTTGCGGTCATCGCACTCCATCAGGCAGCGGAACCGCGGCGGCAGGAGCTTCTGCGCCGGTTGAATCACGCGCCGAACGGCACCGCCAGGCTCGTGCGGATGCGTCAGCAGCTGCTTGCTTCCAAAGACCAGTCAGAAGCCTATCAAGCGCTGGACGCCGACTTCACGCATCTGTTCGGCTCCTGGTTCAATCGCGGCTTTCTGACGCTGCGGCCCATCGACTGGTCGACGCCGGCCTACATTCTCGAAAAGATCATCAAATACGAGGCTGTGCACGAGATCGCCGGCTGGGAGGAGTTGCGCCGTCGTCTGGCGCCGGCCGACCGTCGATGCTTTGCCTTTTTCCACCCGCGGCTGGCCGATGAGCCGCTCGTCTTCGTTGAAGTGGCGCTCACCCGCTCCCTGCCGAAGGCGATCGCAGATGTTCTCGACGAGGGGCGGGAGCAGATCAATGCCGACGAGGCGACGACGGCCGTCTTCTATTCGATCTCCAACTGCCAGGATGGCTTGCGCGGCATCTCCTTCGGCAATTTCCTGATCAAGCAGGTCGTGGAAGATCTGCGCAAGGACCTGCCGGGTCTCAAGAATTTCGTCACGCTGTCGCCCGTCCCGGGTTTTGCCCGCTGGCTTGCCAAGGTGCGCGCCGCGACCGGCGATGCATCTCTATCCGAAGCGGCGTTGAAAACGCTGACCTTGCTCGACGATCCGGACTGGCCCGACAACGAGAGCAGCGCGGCCGATGTGGAGCGCGTGCTGCTGCCGCTTGCGGCCCGCTACTTCCTGACCGAACGCACGCCGGAGGGCCGCCCGGTCGATCCCGTCGCCCGCTTCCATCTCGGCAATGGCGCCCGGCTTGAACGAGTGAACTTCCTCGGCGATCGCTCGCCGAAGGCGATGCAGCAGGCCCACGGACTGATGGTCAACTATCTCTACAAGCTCGATGACATCGTCGCCAACCACGAGGCCTTGGCGCAGCGCGGCGAAGTGATCGCCTCGCCTGCGGTCAAAACCTTGCTCAACCAGAACGATGAAGGCCGCCGCGGCGGCAATGGCCAGCAAGGCTCTCGCGCCTTTGCGCAACTGATGAATTCCACGCTTGGAGGAGGGCGAAAGTGAGCAACCACCTTTTCGACGCCATGCGGGCCGCCGCACCCGGTGACGCACCGTTCATGCGGACCGGCAGCGGGCAAACATGGACCTATGACGACGCCTTCGCTCTTTCAGCCCGCATTGCCGGCGCGATGGACACGCTCGGCATCCGCCCCGGCGACCGGGTTGCCGTGCAGGTGGAGAAAAGCCCCGAGGCATTGATCCTCTATCTCGCTTGCCTTCGAAGCGGCGCCGTCTACCTGCCGCTCAACACCGCCTATACGCTGGCCGAGCTCGATTACTTCATCGGCGACGCGGAGCCGCGTCTGGTCGTGGTTGCCTCGACCGCTCGCGAAGGCGTCGCGACGATCGCCAAGCGTTACGGCGCGATCGTCGAAACGCTCGATGCCGACGGCAGCGGCTCGTTGCTCGATCTGGCGCGCGACGAGCCGGCCGACTTTGTCGACGCCTCGCGCTCCGCCGACGATCTGGCCGCGATCCTCTACACCTCGGGAACGACGGGACGCTCCAAGGGGGCGATGCTCACGCATGGCAATCTGCTGTCGAACGCCCTGACCTTGCGGGACTATTGGCGCGTCACCGCCGGCGACCGGCTGATCCACGCCTTGCCGATCTTCCATACGCATGGGCTGTTCGTTGCCACCAATGTCACCCTGCTTGCCGGCGCCTCGATGGTCCTGCTGTCGAAGTTCGACGCCGACGAGGTCGTTTCACTGATGCCTGAGGCAACGATGCTGATGGGCGTTCCGACTTTTTACGTGCGCCTTCTGCAAAGCCCGCGCTTCGGCAAGGAGGCGGCAGCCAACATCCGCCTGTTTATCTCAGGTTCGGCGCCGCTGCTTGCCGAAACGCATACCGAGTTCGAGGCCCGGACCGGCCACGCGATCCTCGAGCGTTACGGCATGACCGAAACCAATATGAACACTTCCAACCCTTACGACGGCAGACGCATTGCCGGAACGGTCGGCCTCCCGCTGCCTGGGGTGACGGTGCGCGTCACCGACCCCGCCACCGGGCTGGTGCTGCCGCCGGAACGAACCGGCATGATCGAGATCAAGGGGCCGAACGTCTTCAAGGGTTATTGGCGCATGCCGGAAAAGACCGCGGCTGAATTCACCGGCGATGGCTTCTTCATCAGCGGCGATCTCGGCAAGATCGACAGCGACGGCTATGTGCATATTGTCGGCCGCGGCAAGGACCTGGTGATCTCGGGTGGCTACAACATCTATCCGAAAGAGGTCGAGAGCGAGATCGACCGGATCGAGGGCGTGGTCGAGAGCGCCGTGATCGGTGTGCCGCATCCCGATTTCGGAGAAGGCGTGACGGCCGTCGTGGTGCGCAAGCCCGGCGCCGTACTGGATGAAAAGACCATTGTCAGCGCGCTGCAGGATCGTCTCGCCCGCTACAAACAGCCCAAGCGCATCATCTTCGCCGAGGACCTGCCGCGCAACACGATGGGCAAGGTCCAGAAGAATATCCTGCGGCAGCAATACGCCGATCTTTACTCCGGGACGTAAGACGGCCGCCCTCTGGGAGGAGGGCGCGTCGATATCCGCATCAATAGAGCATGTCGCGCAAAAGTGTGCAGCGGTTTTGCGGCAACGACATGCGCAAAAACAAAGAGCTAAAGCGCGTCGCATGATTCAAGTTTTGACGCGACGCCCTTTAGCGAAAACAGCAACCACGGCGCTGGAGGCGTCGCAGGGAGGGGAATCATGGGTATTGAAATACTGGCCATCGGCCTGCTCATCGCTATGTTCATCGTAGCGACGATCCAGCCAATCAACATGGGCGCGCTCGCCTTTGCCGGCGCCTTTCTGCTCGGCTCCATGACCATCGGCATGAAAACCACCGATATTTTCGCGGGCTTTCCGAGTGATCTGTTCCTGACGCTCGTCGCCGTCACCTACCTCTTCGCCATCGCGCAGATCAACGGCACCATCGACTGGCTGGTCGAATGCGCCGTCCGGCTGGTGCGTGGACGCATAGGACTGATCCCCTGGGTGATGTTCCTCGTCGCCGCCGTCATCACCGGTTTCGGGGCGCTTGGGCCTGCTGCCGTCGCCATTCTCGCGCCCGTCGCCTTGAGCTTTGCCATCCAGTACCGCATTCACCCCGTCATGATGGGCCTGATGGTGATCCACGGCGCACAGGCGGGCGGCTTTTCGCCGATCAGCATCTATGGCGGCATCACCAACCAGATCGTTGCCAAGGCCGGCCTGCCTTTCGCGCCGACGTCCCTGTTTCTCTCCAGCTTTTTCTTCAATCTGGCGATCGCTGTGCTGGTCTTCTTCGTATTCGGAGGCGCAAAGGTCATGCGGCAAGTGCCTGCATCGTCCCTTGGTCCCTTGCCCGAACTGCATCCCGAGGGCGTGTCGGCCTCGATCAGAGGTCACGGCGGCACGCCGGCAAAACCCATCCGGGACCATGCCTATGGCACCGTGGCCGATACCGCTGCGACGCTGCGTCTCAACAATGAGAGGATTACCACGCTGATCGGCCTGACGGCGCTCGGCATCGGTGCTCTGGTTTTCAAGTTCAATGTCGGCCTCGTCGCCATGACCGTGGCCGTCGCCCTGGCGCTCTTGTCCCCGAAGACGCAGAAGGCGGCAATCGACAAGGTCAGCTGGTCGACCGTGCTGCTCATTGCCGGCATCATCACCTATGTCGGGGTCATGGAGAAGGCCGGTACCGTCGACTACGTGGCGAACGGCATATCCAGCCTCGGCATGCCGCTGCTGGTGGCGCTGCTGCTTTGCTTTACCGGTGCCATCGTTTCGGCCTTTGCATCCTCGACCGCCCTGCTCGGCGCCATCATTCCGCTGGCCGTTCCGTTCCTCATGCAGGGACATGTCAGCGCCATCGGCGTCGTCGCCGCCATCGCGATCTCGACGACGATCGTCGATACCAGCCCGTTCTCCACCAATGGTGCGCTTGTCGTCGCCAATGCGCCGGATGAGAGGCGAGACCAGGTCCTCAAGCAGTTGCTGGTCTACAGTGCGTTGATTGCCATCATCGGCCCGATCGTCGCTTGGCTGGTGTTCGTCGTGCCGGGCCTGGTTTGACGATGGGCCGCCGCGGGCCTTCGCTCGCGGCGGTCAAGGCATTCACGCCGTGGGCAAGGTATTCCGAGTTCCATGCTCCGGCGGGGAGACGCGCCGACCGGAAATATAGTACCGGAGAAGCTATAACATGCTGTGGTTGTAGTATTTCTCGCTCACTCCGGAGCCTCCGATATTGCACATGCGAATTTCGTTGCAATTGCGAAGACAACACTGTTCTATCTTCGAAGATGCTTTCATTCGCAGATGTTGAAATCGATCATGATTCAATCGCCTGACGTCTCATCTCTTCTGACGGATATGATTTATGGAAGCCTCTTCGGAGAGTGCAGCTGGCAGGATTTCCTGGATCGCCTTGCACAGACGTCGCCGGGCGGCAAGGCGGCGCTTCACTACCATGATCTGACCTCTTCGGTTGCCCATGTTCCCTTCATGTCGGGATTTTCGCAATCCGAGATCGATCAGTTCACCAGCCACTTTGCCTCGGTCAATCCCTGGATTCCGAGACTGGATCTCGTGCCCGTCGGCCAGGGCCTCTGCGGCGACGAGATCGTTCCACGCGAAGAGCTGATCAGATCGGAATTCTACAATGACTGGCTGAAGCGTCAGACCGGATGCGAGACGAGCATCGGCGTCTCGATCATCCGCGAGCAAAACCGCACCTTCATCCTTTCGGCCTGCACATCGTCCGCCGACCCAGATCTCAACAGCGAGGCGGCCAAGCTCTACACACAGCTCGCACCGCATTTGAAGAGGGCCTTCGACTTCATCCGCAAGCGCGATCTCTTTGCGCCGCACGAACAGACAACTCAGGCCCTTTTCGACAGCATCGGCGTCGGATTGATCTATGTCTCGGAGCAACGAAAAGCCCGTCGCTGGAACAGGAGCGCAGAGGCGCTGTTCGCCGCCGGCGTGCCCGTGCAGATCGCCGCCGACGGAACCCTAGGACTTCAATGCGAGAAGTCGGCGGCGGTTCTCGAATTCCTGACCTCCAGAAACGGTGTACAGACCCAACCGCACACGGCGATCGTCAAGGGCCGGAACCAGGATAACTACCGCATCACCCTCGTCCGGCTGCACTCCGATACGTTCACCCAGTTTCTGGAAGGGCCGACCGTGGCGGTGATCGTCGAACCGATCGTGGCGACGCCCCTCAATGAGCGGCGCGATTTGCTGATGCAGCTTTATAAACTGACGGCAACGGAAATCAGGATCGCCTCGAGCATCGCATCCGGCCATTCCCCAAGGGAAGTGGCGATGGCCGACGACATCAGCTACGAGACCGTCAGAACGCATCTTAGAAACATTTATGCGAAGCTCGGGGTCAATTCCCGAGCCGGTCTGGTGTCGTTGCTGATGCGGTGAATGGGATCAGCCGCCTCAGAAGCGCACGGTTTCATCTGAAGTCCAGTTCAAACATATGCCCGGACTTCAACCTTGTTTGCGAGAACGACGCCTGATGTATTTCCACGATCCGTTCGATGATCTTCAGCCCGATGCCGAGACTGTCAGAGGGGGCAGCGAAAGTTTTGGGATGAAGCAACGGTGTTTCAAGGGACCGATCCTCGACCGTGATGATGCCGTTGCCGGCACGAACGATGACGAGGGTGTGATCCCGTGTGTGCTTGACGGCGTTCTCGATCAAATTCCGGAGTGCGTCGCGTAAAAGGGAGGGAGCACCCCTCACCGTGGAACTTTCGACCTGGCTGAAGAACTCCAGCCTATGATTGTTTTCGTAAACCCAGGGGGCGAGTTGCGATACGACGGATGCGGATAGCTCCACGAGATCCACCTCCTCGAACATGCCGTGGTCGACGCTGTCGAGCCGAGCGAGAGCAGTGAGCTGCGCGACGAAGTTTGCGAGGTCATCCAGGTCCCCTTCCGCCTTCCTGGCGCGTGGGTGATCGATATGGCCGAGTTCCAGCTTCAATGCTGCAAGCGGTGTCCGGATTTCGTGGGCGATCCCTGTTGTCAGGACCTTCTGCGACTTCATCAACTCGCCGACCCGCGCGAAGGCGCGATTGACGGCGGCTGCGAGATGAGCGACTTCGCGCGGCATTTGATCGAAGTCCAGGTGCGAACGGGAATCCATAGGGTCGATCTGCTCGGCCGCATCTGCGGCGGCTCGGACTGGCCGCAATGCCTGGCGGACAGACAGCAAGGTGCCACCGAGCACGAGAACCAGAAGAATGCTCATCGGCACGACCAGGTGTTCAATGATCTCGTTCCAGAGAACGTCGGACATCACGTCAGAGGGATCACTGATCGTCGCGATATCGACGAGGAAACGCTGGCCGCCAACGACGAATGCCCGACCGCCGACCAGCGACAACGGCTTTCCCGGTTTCAAACTCCGCAACCAGAAATCCGGCGGGTTCACATCGGCGGGAAGGAAGCGATCCTCACAGGCGGCATCACATGATTGGAACACCAGCGCACCATTTGCTGCCCGAATTCGGGCAACATAACCTGTGTCGCCTCTTTGGTAACGCTGCTGCACATTGTCCGGAAGGCGGTAGCGAATGCTGTCATCGTCCACGGTGATCCCGGCCACGAGCCGCTCTGTTTCCTGCTCGACGAACAATCGGGATAGCTCACCAACGTTCCAGTAATAGTCCGAGAAGACGATGGCGAGTTGCAGGAACATTGCCAAGATCGCGAAGAAGGCGATCCGGCGGGCGAGAATGGCTCCTAATGTGGGGCGCGACTGGCTCAATCATGCACCTCGCGCATCATATAGCCGACACCTCTGATCGTCTCGATCGACAAGCGCGTCTTGTGACCCTCCAGCTTCTTGCGAAGACGCGATACTGCCAGCTCGACGGCATTGCTGCTTCTCTCGTCGCCAAATTCCGAGAACGCATGCTCGATCTTTGTTTTGGCAACGACCTTTCCACCGTTGCGCATCAGCAGTTCGAGCAATCCCTTTTCGGAGGGGGCAAGAGCGACGTCATAACCGGCGCAGGTCACTTGCCGCGACGCGACATCGAGTTTCAGTGCGGCGAATTCGAGGATCGGCATGGATGTAACGGGCGACCGGCGGATCAGTGCGCGTATCCGGGCTGTGAGTTCGCCATTGTGAAACGGCTTGGCCAGGTAGTCGTCTGCGCCTGCATCAAGTCCGGCTATTCGCTCGTCGATCGCGCCTCTTGCAGTCAAGACAAGCACCGGCGTCTGAGCGCCGGCATCCCGGAGCGACTTCAGGAAGTCGATCCCATCCTCGTCAGGGAGACCGAGATCGAGCAGCAGCAGGTCGTAACTTCCCTCTCGAAGGGCGATCCGCCCTTCCTGTGCCGTCTCGAACGCGTCGATCCGCCAGCCCTCATCCCGGATTGCCTCGCAAAGAAGCTCACGAAGCCGGGCGCTGTCCTCGATGAGCAGAATTCTCATGCGTTTTTTCGACCTGTAACCATGGCCCAGATGAGATTTTCTCGATGCCTCCAGCTTTCCAGGACTGCAGCGCCGGCATGGATGAAGACGAGGACCATAATGCTGTTGGCGATTGTCCCGTGCAATCGCTCAAGCCACTTTTCGCCCCAGAAAGCGTCCCACGTCGTCATCCAGCCCGTTAAGGCCGTTGCAGCAAGAAGAGCGACAAGCAAGAGCATCATCATTGATGCCAGCGGATTATGGCCGAGATATCGGTTCTCGTTCCTGTCGATAATGCTGGCGATTTGGTCTCTTACTCTTCGCGGCGTTGGCCAGAAGTCGGTGAAGCGCGCGTGCTTGGTGCCGATGAAACCCCAGATGAGGCGGACTGCGATGGCCGCCCCGACGACGTAGCCCGTCAGGCGATGCCAGTATTTGCCTTCTTCCAGAATGAAGAGGTTCAGCGTGCACGCCGTGACGATGGTCCAATGGAAAATCCGGACGATCGGATCCCAGACCTTGACGCTCTTCGGTGTGGTGTCGGAGGGCGATACGCCCTCCTTCCTCGATGAAATCGCCGTCATCGCTCAATCGTCCTTCTGAACGATGTCACCGGATACCGGATTGAAATAGACCTCGGCTCGCTTGCCATCCTTGTCCTTGCCGTAGATTTCATAGCAGTTGCCGGTGATCTCGAAGGTCTTGACCTTGTAGCCAAGTGCATCGATCTTCGCCTTCATGGCCTCTTCGGACATCCATTTGGATTTCGGCTCCTTGGTGCAGCTCGGGCTAGCGAACGCCAGTGCCGGGGCGAGGGCGACAATTGCGACTGCGATAATTGCTTTCAACATGATCATTCGGTCCTTTGATTACGCCCGGGCTGGGCGACGGACCGATCAATAGGATTCACTCGCTGTCGGTTTGCTGTCCGAGGAAGCGAAACGTGCCTTGCCGCTCAATTTTGAGGCGTTATCGCGTCGTTGTGCATAGGCCGTTGTGGTTGGTGCCGGGCGAGAGATCGATGGCGGCGGCTTGAACCAGGGTATCGATCTTCGGCCGGATCACAGCAGCACGCCCACGGGCGGCCGTTGATGAAAGCCATGACCAAGCACGACCGCAAAATCAAGGAGATCGAGCGAACGGGGCCGCTCGAGCTCGGCTCAATATTCCGAACCGCTTCTGTTGTTGAGGTCGTGACGCTCCGTCCCCTTGAGCGGCGGATTGAAGACGCTGACGAGAATGAGGTCCTCGTCCTTGCCGCCCCTGAGATAGTGGCGGTCGTGCTGGTCGAGAACATAGATGTCGCCGACGCGGATGGGAAAGACATTGCCGTCCATATCCTCGACCTCGCCTTCTCCCTGAATGCAGTAGCAGGCCTCCAGGTGGTTGCGGTACTGCAGCAGGGCTTGCGTGTTGGCGCGCACGACGGTGTGGCAGATCGTAAAGCCCATCCCGTCATCCCTGGTCAGTAGTCGATGGCTCGTGCCATTGCCCCAATCGACGAAACGCTCGGTCTGTTCCACGTCCTTCAGGCTTCTCACAAACATGTTCTTCTCCTCGCAAATGGCGGAGATGACTCGATCTCCGTGATCGATTAGGCACTGAAATCGACGTGGCTTCAAATGATCTAAATTGAGAAAGCCGTTAGAATAACTTACATGTAGCCTCCTGGTTCGATCCGTGTGATGCGGATGCAGGGCGAAACATTCCGGCTATCATGTAAGGAATTCGAACATATGCAGCTGCCGCCGCTGAATGCGTTGAGGGCCTTCGAAGCGACCGCCCGGCTGATGAGCCTGTCAAAGGCCGGAGACGAGCTGCATGTGACCCACGCCGCGATCAGTCACCAGATCAAACATCTGGAGACGTGGCTGGGTCGCAAGCTGCTGCAGAAATCCGGACGCGGCGTGGCGCTGACGCCGGCGGGCGCCGAATATTATCTGGCCGTCTCCGGCGCATTGGCAGCCATCGCCCATGCAACCGGCAACATGCGCCGAGACCACAATATGCGTTCGATCACCGTCGGCTGCATCCCGTCGATCGCATCGCGCTGGCTGGTTCCGGCACTTCCGTCTTTCCGGGAGAGCGATCCCGATCTCGATGTCAGGATCGTCTATGCCAGAGCGGAAGAGCGCTTCGATGACGAAAGCCTGGATGTTCTGATCACCATGGGGGAAGACCTGTCGGCAGGGCGCGAGAGCAGGCTGCTCTTCTCCCGGCGCAACCAGCCGGTGGCGAGCGTCCATTATCTGGCAAAGCGGAATTGGACTATCGAGAACGTTCCCTTTGCGAGGGCCGACCTGCTGCATGACGAATCGGTGGACGGCTGGAAAGAATGGTTCCGCAAGGCTGAGCTAAAGCCAACCGAGCCGATCCGAGGGCCGATCTTTCAGGACTTCAACATTCTTGCGACGGCAGTGATCGCCGGACATGGGGTCGCCTTGTGCCCTGTCGAAGTGTTCCGGCGAGAGATCGAGCGCGGCGACCTCGTCGTGCTGTCGGACATCTCGACGGCCGAGACCCAGGGATATTATCTGATCACCAGCGCCTGGGCGAAAAAGCCGGTGCGCCGTTTTGCCGAATGGTTCATTCAGGAGTGCAACTCCAGCAGTCTTCGGTAAGTGAACGGCGACATGGCATTCGCTTGCGCTGACCAAGCATGGATTGTCATGAAAGTTTCATATTGAAGCTATTGCGGAAAACGAAATTTAATCTACAATTTCTATCAAGAAACATGATTTGATGAAGCACCGAAAGGAGACTGATTGAGCGCATTTTTCTCGAATGCCTTCGTGATTGCATATTTCGCCTTGGTTATTGCCCTGCTTGTCGCGAGTGGTAAGTGCCGTTCAATAAGCTTCGGCGATGGCGATGGCGATGGCGATGGCGGGGGAGGCTGGTGCGATGCCGCGGGTGACGGCGGCGGTGACGGAGGTGGAGGAGACTAGATCAAACTGAAATCGATAGAATGCCCGACCGCCTCAAGGCGGTTTTTTGTTGCCTAGGTTCCAGGCCGTACCTGCTCGAAGCGAGCTTTCCTTCCTCAATCCATCAGCATCGAGACGCAGAGCCTGCGCCACAGGCAAGTGGTCTTGGCGTGCCGCAAATACAAATGGCCGCCTTCGGGTGAAGACGGCCAATGCATGTATTTGCGGTCGAGGCGCCTTATGCGCGCGCCGGCAGCAGGGGATAGCCGGCCATGACGGCGCGGCCGAGCAGGGCGGCGACAAAAGCCTTGATCACGTCGCCCGGAATGAAGGCCATCGAGCCGACGAAGGCTTTGGTGAAGCCGAGGCCGGCGACGGTGGCGAGATAGGCGATACCGAAGGCATACAGCACGACGACCCCGCCGACCATGGCGGCGAGGAAGAAGCTCACCGTCTGCACCAGGCCGAATTGGCCGTGGTTGACCAGGCGCTCGCTGAGATAGCCGGTGACGAAGGCGCCGAAGATCCAGCCGACGAGGAAGCCGGCCGACGGCGAGGCGAAGATGGCGAGGCCGCCGCGGCCGCCGGAAAGCACCGGCAGGCCGATGGCGACGAGCAGCAGCACGATCAGCACGGCAATCGCGCCGCGGCGAGCGCCGAGCACGACACCGGCCATCATGACGCCGAGCGACTGGGCGGTGATCGGCACCGGAATGAAGCCGAGCGAGATCGGCGGCAGCAGGCCAAGGGCCACGATGATCGCAGCGAAGAGGGCAGTAAGGACGAGGTCGCGGGTGCTCATCATGAACTCCGTGGTTAAAATTGGTTAACTTCCATGCCGTCGAATGCGGCGCGCGTCAATCGCCGCGGCGACATTATCCGCATCCCTGAGCGTCAGGATGATCAGCGGCGCAAGCAGCGTCGTCGGCCGGGCCTTCAGCCCGCGCGCCTTGTGGGCCTCGCGGATCGCCTGATAACGGCCGACAATATCGGGCACGAAACGCAGGACGAGCCCGAGCGCCAGGCCGATATCATCGGCCTGCACGAAGCCGGTGCGCTCGAGCGGGCGGGCGAGCGCCGTCACCTCGTCGATGAAGGCGGTGATTGACGTCGTCGCCGTCACGGCGGCGGCAAGAAGCATCAGCGCCGTCAGCCGCAGCACCGGCACGAGTGCCGCCTGCCAGGGATTGAAGAGGAGATTGAAGAGCGCCACGACCGCAATCGTCAGGAAGACCGGCCGCAACCGCCGAAGGCCCTCGCCGAGCGGCAGGCCGGTGGTGCGGTAGACGACCGCCGTCAGCACAACCAAGCCGGAAAGCAGGGTGATGTTCTGGCTGATGAACAGCACGACGCCGAAGACCGCAAGCGACACCAGCTTGACCCGCGGCGAAAGCCGGTGCATCGGGCTGTTGCCTTCTACATAGAGCGACTGCATCAGGCGGCGATCTCCCTGTAGCGGGCGATCGCCTCGGTCGCCGGCGCATCGGCGGCGAGCCGCCCTTCATGAAACAACAGCACCCGTTCGAAATCGGCGATCAGCTCCAGATCGTGGGTAATGACGATGGCGCTTTCCGGCAGCCCGGCGATAATCCGCTCGACCAGTGCCCGGTTCTTCAGGTCGAGCTGGTTGGTCGGTTCGTCGAGAATGAGAATGCCGGGCCCCGTCACCAGCACCGAGCAGAGGGCCGCCACCTGCAGCTCGCCGCCGGAAAGCTCGTGCGCCCGGCGGTCGGCGAGCGCTTCGGCCCCGAAGCGGGCGAGAACACGCTCGACCTTCGCCTCGATCTCCGCCTTGCTGAAGCCGTGGCGCTTCAGCCCGAAGGCGATGTCGTCCCGGACGATCGGCAGGATGATCTGGTTCTGCGGCGACTGGAAGATGAAACCGACATCGACTGCGCCGGCCTTGTCATCGGCTGTATCGCGGCCGTTGACGGTGACGCGCCCGATCGTCGGCTTGGTCAGCCCGTTGATCAGCCGCGCAAACGTGGTCTTGCCCGAGCCGTTGAGCCCGATGACGCCGATGCGTTTGCCGCTGATGCCGAGCGTCAGCGGCGCGAGCGCCACCCGCGTTCCGAAACTGACCCCGGCGCCTTCGAATTGTATGTCCAAACCAGTTCCTCGCATCCATGCGATCGTGCTGCCGCACCAGCCCCTCATCCGCCTGCCGGCACCTTCTCCTGCTCGCGGGGAGAAGGGGATATTCCGCACCGTCTCCCTTTATATCGACGCTGCGTTTGGCACGTCCCCTCTCCCCGGTTTTACGGGGAGAGGGTTAGGGTGAGGGGCAGCTATTAGCGCAAACCTGACAGCAGCGCTTCTACAAAGAGCAAATCTCGCTGTCGATATCTGATCTCGATATCGGGTGGCTAGGAAGATTTTCCGCGATATGATGCCCTCATGACGAATCTGCTTTCAAATTCCGACGCCCGCCGGGTCTTCCTGGCCAAGCAGGGCCTCAGCGCTCCGCCGAACCGCGCCTTGAGCAAGGAGGGCCTGCTGCAGCTCATCCATGATCTCGGCTTCGTCCAGGTCGACAGTATCCAGACGGTCGAGCGGGCGCATCACCAGATTCTGTTTTCGCGCAACCAGACCTACAGGCGCGAGCATCTGACCGCGCTGCTCGAAAAGGACGGCACGCTGTTCGAGCACTGGACGCATGACGCCTCGATCCTGCCGAGCGCCTTCTTCGTCTATTGGAAGCACAAGTTCCGCCATCAGGAGAAGGTCATCATCGAGCGCTGGCGCAAATGGCGCGGCGAGGGTTTCGAGGCGGCCTTCGAGGAGACCTATGAGCGCGTGGCGCGCGACGGCGCCATCCTGGCACGCGACATCAAGGCCGACGGCCATGTTTCCGGCGGCTGGTGGAACTGGCATCCGAACAAGACGGCGCTCGAATATTTCTGGCACACCGGCAAGTTCGCCATCGCCGGCCGCTCGAATTTCCAGAAGATCTACGATCTGACCGAGCGCGTCGTCCCGGCCCATTTCCGCGAGCCGGAGGTGAGCCGCGCCGAATTCGTCGACTGGGCCTGCCGCAGCGCGCTCACCCGCCTCGGCTTTGCCACCCATGGAGAGATCGCCGCCTTCTGGAACCTCGTCTCGCCTGACGAAGCCAAGACCTGGGTGTCGGCCCATCGCGATGAACTCGCCGAAATGCTGATCGAGCCCGCACTCGGGGCCAAGCCGCGGCCCTCCTGGGCCTTTGCCGATTTCCTGACGACGCTCGGCAGCTACCCCGCCGCGCCGCCGCGCATCCGCGTGCTCAGCCCCTTCGACCCGATGATCCGCGACCGCAACCGCACCGAACGCCTGTTCGGCTTCTTCTACCGCATCGAGATCTTCGTGCCGGAAGCCAAGCGCGAATATGGCTATTACGTCTTCCCGCTGCTCGAAGGCGACCGGCTGATCGGCCGCATCGACATGAAGGCGGACCGGAAGAAATCGACGCTCGATGTCAGGCGGCTCTGGCTTGAGCCGGGCGTGAAAGCGTCCGCAGGGCGGCTGGAGCGGCTGGAAGCGGAGCTCGAGCGGGTGGCGCGGTTTGCGGGCGTGGAGAAAGTGGTGTTGTTGGAGGGGTGGAGGGGGTAGTCTCTTCCACGTTGAGAGAGCTGCATTTGCCCCTCACTAACCCTCTCCCCGTAAACGGGGCGAGGGGACGTGCCAAACGAGGGCTGGCGGGGAACGGAGAGGTTGCGGCATTTCCCCTTCGCCCCGTTTACGGGGAGAAGGTGGCGGCAGCCGGATGAGGGGCTGCCCTCCCGCTTTTCGACCTCAGCAAATCTCCGTCTTGCTGATCTTGATCCCGAAACCTTCCAGGCCGACATAGTGGCGCTCGCGGCTGGTCAGCAGCTTGATCGAGCTGACGCCGAGGTCCTTGAGGATCTGGGCGCCGAGGCCGATTTCCAGCCATTCGCTTTCGCGGCTCTGTGCTTCGGCATGGGCTTCGCGCCCCTGGTTGCGGGCCTTGCGGCCATTGTCGTAATGGCCGACGCCGACCGAGCCCTCGCGCAGATAGACGATGACGCCGCGCCCTTCCGCGGCGATCTTCTCCATGTAGAAATCGACCGGGCTCTTCCTGCCGAAGAGATCCTCGGCGACATTTTCCGGATGCAGGCGCACGGGAATGTCGATGCCGTCACGGATGTCGCCGAAGACGACGGCGAGATGCTGCATCGGGTCCCAGGGCAGGGCATAGGTATGGGCCTTGGCTTTGCCGAAGGCCGTGTCGATGTCGAAGCTCGCGCCGTGCTCGACCAGCGTTTCCTTGCGCTGGCGATAGGCGATGAGATCGGCGACGGAGACGAGCTTCAGCCCGTGTTTCTCGGCGAAATCCACCACCTGCGGTCCGCGCGTGACGGTGCCGTCATCGTTGACGAGTTCGGAGATGACGCCGATCGGCGGCAGGCCGGCGAGGCGGCAGAGGTCGACGGCGGCTTCCGTATGGCCGGAGCGCATCAGCACGCCGCCTTCGCGGGAAACCAGCGGAAAGATGTGGCCGGGGCGGACGAAATCGGCGGCCCCGACATTGGGATTGGCGAGGTTCCGCACCGTCAGCGTCCGGTCGTCGGCGGAGATGCCGGTCGTCGTACCGTGCTTGAAATCGACCGAGACGGTGAAGGCGGTGGTATGGGCGGAATCGTTTTCCGCCACCATGGCGTTGAGGTTGAGGCGTTTGGCCTCTTCCTTCGGCATCGGCGCGCAGACGATGCCGGAGGTGTGGCGCACGATGAAGGCCATCTTTTCCGGCGTCGTGTGGACGGCGGCGACGATCAGGTCGCCCTCGTTTTCGCGGTCATTGTCGTCCATGACGACGACGATTTCGCCGGCCTCGAAGGCCCTGATGGCGTCGACGACGCGTTTCTGATCGTAAGACATGGACGCTCCTATTTCAGACGGCCGATCTGGCCGCGGTCGCGAAGATAATGATCGGCGATGGCGCAGGCGACCATCGCCTCGCCGATCGGCACGGCGCGGATGCCGACGCAGGGGTCGTGCCGGCCCTTCGTGCGGACATCGACATTCTTGCCGTCGGCATCGATCGACTGGCGTTCGGTCAGGATCGAGGAGGTCGGCTTGACGGCAAAACGCGCCACGACCGGCTGCCCGGTCGAGATCCCACCGAGAATACCGCCGGCATTGTTGGAAAGAAAGATCGGCGTGCCGTCATTGCCCATGCGCATCTCGTCGGCATTGTCTTCGCCTGATGTTTCGGCCGCGGCAAAGCCGTTGCCGATCTCGACGCCCTTGACGGCGTTGATCGACATCAGCAGCGAGGCGATATCCTGATCGAGCTTGGCATAGATCGGTGCGCCGAGACCGGCGGGCACGCCCTCGGCGACCACTTCGACGACAGCGCCGATCGAGGAGCCCGCCTTGCGGATGCCGTCGAGATATTCCTCCCAGACGGGCACGATCGCCGCATCGGGAGAAAAGAACGGGTTCTGGCCGACCTGGTCCCAATCCCAGTTGCGGCGGTCGATCTTGTGCTTGCCGATCTGCACCAGCGCGCCGCGCACGGTCACACCGGGAACGACCAGGCGGGCGATGCCGCCGGCTGCAACCCGCGCGGCGGTCTCCCGCGCCGAGGAGCGGCCGCCGCCGCGATAGTCGCGGATGCCGTATTTCAGGTCATAGGTATAGTCGGCGTGGCCGGGGCGGTATTGCCGGGCGATCTCGCCATAATCCTTGGAGCGCTGGTCGGTGTTTTCGATCAGCATCGAGATCGGCGTGCCTGTCGATGTCATCGTCTCGCCGTCGGCGTCGAGCATGACGCCTGATAGTACCTTGACGAGGTCGTCCTCGCGTCGCTGCGTGACGAAGCGGGATTGGCCAGGCTTGCGCTTGTCGAGCCAGACCTGGAGGTCTTCAAGCTTGAAGCGCAGCCCCGGAGGGCAGCCGTCGACGACGCAGCCGAGCGCCGGACCATGGCTTTCGCCCCAGGTGGTTACGCGGAAGAGGTGACCGAATGTATTGTGCGACATGTGTTCCCACGGCGGCGCGCCAAAGCCGGCCGCGCCATTGCTTGAAAAGGCGCGACTCTCATAGGCCAAAAAACCGCCGAGGCAAAAGCCTTTCTTTGCGTCAAACCGACAGCTGCCGAAATGCTGTTCCCGGACTTTGCAATGGCCGTCACCAAGCCCGCCGCGGCTGCGATGCGGCGGCACGGTTAACGCGGCATCTTGATTATATTTAAAATCCTGTTCATCAATTGGGCGGGAAAAGCCATTCTTACGGGCAATTTTCGCCATATTCAGGAGCTTATCTGTGGCCAGTGTTCTCGTGCAGCGTTTCAAAAGGATTGTTGCCATGCGTTTCGTCGTCGCCACGCTTTTGGCCACAGCAAGTTTCCTGTCGCCGATGAGCGGCTTTGCCGAGAGCGCCGACGTCGAGGCGACGATCAAGAAGGTCGACACGGCCAATCTCGTGCTGACGCTCGACGACGGCAAGACCTATCAGGCGCCCGAGGAATTCAATTTCGACGGCCTCGAAGCCGGCGTCAAAGTGATCGTCTTCTATACCGAGGTCGACGGCAAGCGCGTCATCAACGATCTCGATATCGTCAAATAGCCAGGCCTAACCTCCTAGATTGACGTATAAATTTCACTTCCATTCCGCTACATATGTATACGACGACGCATCGGCGTAATATCAGCGGTGATGCGCAAACCGTGTAGGATAATCGTGTCCGCTATGGAGACTGATCGTACGAAGCACGCCTCGATCATAGTGCGCGCGGATTGGGATGAAGAGGCAGGCGTTTGGGTTGCCAGCAGCAATGATATCGAGGGGCTGGCCGTCGAAGCCGATACGCTCGAAGCACTCGAGCCAAAGGTTGTCGCAGCGATCACCGACCTTTTCGAATTGAACGGCTTCACCTCGAGCCTGCCGGAAATCCCCGTCCATATCATGGCCGAACAGCTCGTTCGCATCCCTTATCCAACTTACTGAGCGCATGGCCGGCTATCTCCGCGAACTCAAGGAGTTGTTGTTGAAAGGTGGCTGCGAATACGTGCGACCGGGGAAGGGCGATCATGAAATCTGGTACAGCCCGATTTCCAACCGTCATTTCACGGTCGATCATGGTGTTGAATCCCGCATACAGCCAATGAAACGCTGAAACAGGCCGGACTTCCGAAGGCTTTCTGATCGAGACGTAGTAACGACACCTACAGCCAGACGATCGTCTGCTCGGCGGTG
Source organism: Rhizobium phaseoli (assembly GCF_001664385.1). Taxonomy (NCBI): domain Bacteria; kingdom Pseudomonadati; phylum Pseudomonadota; class Alphaproteobacteria; order Hyphomicrobiales; family Rhizobiaceae; genus Rhizobium; species Rhizobium phaseoli. The sequence goes on from NZ_CP013532.1 coordinate 1,041,230, forward strand.
TCGATCCTGACGATCTGGTCCTGCGGGATGCCGCCTTCCGCGGCGCTGCTTTTCGGCAGGTCGGCGATCATCTGGAAAAGCGTGCGGATGACGCCGCCATGGGTGACGCAGACGGTCGGGCGGTCGACCGAGCGCAGCCATGCGCCGGTGCGCCAGGAGAGGATCTCATAGCTTTCGGCATCGTCGCCGGGCGGGATGAAATCCCATTTCGAGGCATTGCGTTCCGCCACCCGCTCGCGCTGCGTCGCCTTCAGTTCCTTGAGCGTCGAGCCTTCCCAATCGCCGAAGGAAATTTCCACCAGCCTCGGATCGGTGCGATAGGCAAGCGGCGGCAGGCCCATGGCGGCGCGCATGATCTCCATGGTCGCGCGCGTGCGCCCGAGCGGGCTGGCGACGAAATCGAATTCGCCGACCGTCTCGCCGAGAATCTCCGCAAGTGCAAGGCCGTTCCGCCGGGCCTGCTCCAGGCCGACGGCGTTCATCGGAACGTCCTTCTGGCCCTGCAGGCGGCGCTCGGCATTCCAGTCCGTCTGACCGTGTCTGATCACATAGATAAGCACGGTCCAGACTCCGCAGGCATTTAGTCCTTGACGACCGAAATATCGGGAGCGTCGACCGCCTTCATGCCGATGACATGATAGCCGCTGTCGGCGTGGTGCACCTCGCCGGTGACCGAGCGCGACAGGTCGGACAGCAGGTAGAGGCCGACATCGCCGACTTCTTCGATGGTGACGGTGCGCCGCAGCGGGGCGTTATATTCGTTCCACTTCAGAATATAGCGGAAATCGCCGATGCCGGAGGCGGCGAGCGTCTTGATCGGTCCGGCCGAAACGGCGTTGACGCGGATGTTCTGCGGCCCGAGATCGACGGCGAGATATTTGACGCTGGCTTCGAGCGCGGCTTTGGCGACGCCCATGACGTTATAGTTCGGCATCACCTTCTCGGCGCCGTAATAGGTCAGCGTCAGCATCGAGCCGCCATCCGTCATCAGCTTCTCGGCGCGGCGTGCGACCGAGGTGAAGGAATAGACGGAGATCTGCATCGTCTTGTTGAAATTGTCGGGCGAGGTGTCGATGTAGCGGCCGGTCAGTTCGTCCTTATCGGAGAAGCCGATGGCATGCACGAGGAAATCGATCTTGCCCCAGAGCTTTTCGACATTTTCGAAAACCGCGTCGATGGTGGCTTCGTCGGCGACGTCGCAATGGCCGACGAGCGTCGCGTCGATTTCGGCGGCGAGCGGCTCGACACGCTTCTTCAGGGCATCGCCCTGATAGGTGAGCGCAACTTCTCCGCCCTGCGCATGAATGGCCTTGGCAATACCCCACGCAATCGAACGATTGTTGGCGACACCCATGATGACGCCGCGTTTGCCTGCCATGAGGCCGGATGCTTGAGCCATATTTCGCTCCCTAGGATTCTGATCGATCCTGCCTATGGCATAGGCCGTTAATCGGTTCAAGCTTGGCCTGGATCATCAACTGTTAGGGATCGTAACAAAGGGTGCGATTGTCGTAAAAATTTCACAAAAACAGGCCTTCGCGCATGCTGCGCATGAGATCGGTGATCTTGTCGTCGGGTTTTTCCCACAGGATGATGCGCAATTCGACGACGAGATCGCCTCTGCTGCCGTCGTCGCGCGGCAATCCCTGGCCGGAAATCCGGATTGTCTTGTCCGAGCCCGACCAGGCGGGAACGGTGATATCAAGCGGCCCGGCCGGTCCGTCGATGCGCGCCTCGGTGCCGAGCACGGCATTCTCGATGCTGAGCGGCAGCACGGCGTGCAGGTCGAAACCGTCGACGGTGAAGCGCGGATCGGGGGCGATGCGGATATTGACGACGGCGTCGCCGCGCTGCATGCCCGGCAGCTTGAAGCCCTGTCCCTTGAGCCGGACCTCGTGACCATCCGTCGTGCCCGCCGGCAATGCGAAGCCGATTTCGCGGCCCTCCGGCAGAGATGCGGTGACCCAGCCGCTCTTCAGCACGTCGTCGATCGTCACCGTCGCCGTCGTCACCTCGTCAGGCGCTTTTTCGAGGCCGGTATCCTTGGCGCCGGTGAAACGGCGCACCAGCGATGTCAGAATGCTGAGGGGCAGCGGCAGATTGGTGCCGGCGTTGTTGGACGCCTCGCCGGCTTCCTCCTCGGCGTCGGCGGCATCGCCATCGGCGCGCTTGCCCGCTTCGGCCTGTGCCTGGCCCTGCGTCTGCTGGCCCTGTGTTTGCTGAGACTGTGCCTGTTGAGATTGGGCCTGCTGATATTGGCTCTGCTGATTCTGGGTGTTCTGGGCGCGGCTCTGCGCCTGGCCGCCCGCCGCAGTCCGGGCCTGTGCGCCGAAAATGCGTTCCACCATCTCTTCGGCGCCTTCGCCGGCACCGGCCTGCTGCCTGGAGCCTTCGGCCGCGGTCTTCTGGGCGGCGCGGGCAAGCTCTTCCATCACCCGCTCGGCATTGGCCTGCGCCGCCTTGGCGCGGGCGGCTGCCTCGCGTGCGGCCTGACGCTGCTGCATGATCGTCTGTTCCTGCTTCTTGGCTTCCGCCATTCGCACCGCATTGTCGAACAGGCTGCGTTTGCGCGGATCCCTCAGCGTTTCATAGGCGCGGCCGATTTCGGCGAACCGGGCCGTCGCCGTCGGATCGTCCTGATTGTGGTCGGGGTGGGCGGCCTTCGCCATATTGCGCCAGGCCGCCTTGATCTCGTCGGCCGCCGCGTCGCGCTTGACGCCCAGAATTTTGTAAGGATCGCGCATGTCAAAACCGCCGGTGTTGCGATGCGGGCGCCTGTCCTTGCCCGGCATCCCCGCCCAATATCAAAGTCCAATATCAACGCCGTGCGGCGCCACCGGCCGCAAAGGCAGGGAGAGCCACTCTCAACGCCGATCGTGCGACTGAGTTGCTAATCACTTCTTATTTCTGTGGAGGGATTGGGAGTGTTTTGCCGCAAATGGTTAGCTCTTTGCTAAGCATTCGGCGGAAGCCGGCGGCCGTTAACCTGTGCGCGCCGAATCGGTTCTGCCGCGGGGATGATTCCCGCGTGGATCAATTTTCGGCCGGATCAGCTCTCCGGCTGGAAGCTCAGGAGCTGCCAGTTGCCGCCGCCGACCAGGCAGGTCTTGCCGTAGAATTTGGCGATGCCGACATAGGAGTGCCGGGTGGTGCGGAACTGCCGGCAGACCTGGCCCGCCTCATTGTTCTCGACGATCGTATCGATGACGCCGGCGCTGCCGGTCGATGCATTCGCCCAGGGAAGCGGCTGGCCTTCGAGCTTGCCGACATCGGCCGAAGTCACGGCGTTGCGCACGGTCATCTCGTCCGAGAGCGTGTCGGTGCTCGGCGGCGTCTGCGGCACCGTGCCCGTTGCCACCGACCGGTCGACCTTGGCTTCGCTCAGGAAATCCATACCGCCGGCAAGGCAGCCTGAAAGCGACAGCATTGCAGCGCCGATGACCAGGAAGACGCTGCCGCGTTGCCGCAGCCCCTTTGTATGGCGATATGACTTTGCTATGACTTCCACCCTGCATCCTGTCCAGTTATCAAAAGCTGGGCGAGTTTTGAATAATCCGGGGCATTTGAACCAATATGTCGGCAAACGAGTTAACAAGCGGTGACTTTACCGAAAGTGGCGAACCCTTCAAGCTCTTTGCCGAGTGGTTGAAGGAGGCGGAGGCCTCGGAGCCGAACGACCCGAATGCCGTGGCGCTGGCAACGGTCGATGAAGATGGCCTTCCCAATGTCCGCATGGTTCTCCTGAAGGGATTCGATGATGACGGTTTCGTCTTCTACACGAATTTCGAGAGCCAGAAAGGTCGCGAAATCTTGGGGCAGAGAAAAGCCGCCATGTGTTTCCACTGGAAAAGCCTGCGCCGTCAGGTGCGGCTGCGCGGGCCCGTCGAGATCGTGAGCGACGCCGAAGCCGACGCCTATTTCAAGACGCGGGCGCGCGGCAGCCGCATCGGCGCCTGGGCCTCCAAACAGTCCCGTCCGCTCGAAAGCCGCTTCGCGCTCGAGAAAGCGGTGGCCGAATACACCGCCCGTTATGCCCTCGGCGAGATACCCCGCCCGGCCCACTGGTCTGGCTTCCGCATCCGGCCGACCTCGATCGAATTCTGGAAGGATCAGGCGTTCCGCCTGCATGACCGAATCGAATTCCGTCGCCCGTCGCCGGTCGGCGACTGGGAAAAGGTGCGGATGTATCCGTAGGAAGCTTACTTGCCCATCAGCTTCAGCGGAATGCCGGAGGCAAGCGCCGAGACGTAGCGCCGCCTCTGGTAGAAGCCATTCAGCGACATGCGCGGGAGATAGCCGGTTTTCTCCGCGGCAGGCAGCCCCGGCTGCGTGGTGACCGCAACCGAAAAGCCCAGCCGGCCGGCAATCGCCGCCTCGCGGCCGGTCGCTGCCTCCGGCGTACCATAGGGATAGGCGATCGTGGCGGGACGGATGCCGGTGACCGCCTCGAGGTAATCGGCCGAAACTTCCATCTCGATTCGCGCTTCGGCTTCCGGCAGGCGGGCGAGCGCCCGATGGCTGATCGTATGAGCGCCGAGTGTGGCGAGCGGACGCCGGGCGAGCCACTGCAACTGCGCCGGCCCCATCACCAGCGCGCGCACGACATCGGTCGGCTCGATGCCGTTGTCCCGCGCCAGCACATCGAGGGCGGCGACGGCGCGGGCCTCGTCGGAACGGTGGATATACCATGCGAAGCGGTCGAAGGCGTCCCATTGCTGCTGCGGGCTTTCGAGCGCCAGCCGCTCGCTGCCGCGGCCGAAGTCGAAGCGGATTTCACGCGTCTGACGCAGCAGAACGGCGAGCGTTTCCCACCAGATGCTGTGGGAGCCTTCGGCAAAACCCTTGGCCACGAACACGGTGAACGGCGCCCGATGCCGCTCGAACACCGGCAGCGCATGCTCCAGATTGTTGATGTAGCCGTCATCGAGGGTAAAGGCCGCAAACGGCCTGCCGCCTTCGGGCTCGGCCAGCAGTGCCGGCAGTTCATCGAGCGGCACGAAGCGATAGCCTTCCCGCTTGAGCCGCCTGAGCGCCGCGTCGAGAAAGTCAGGCGTGATTTCGAGATGTGCGTTCGGCGCGAAGGAATGGGCAACGTGCGGGCGCACGTGATGCAGCGTGAAGATGACGCCGCGCCCGCGCGCCTGTCGCACCAGCCCGGCCGCGGCGATCAGCCAGGATGCCTCGAGCCCGGCGCCGATCGCCACGCGTTTTGCCAGTCGCTTCAATTGTCCCGTCATGCGCCGCCTACTGTCTTTTGCGTAAACTAGCAACAGCGGCTTAAGCCTTGCTGAATCCTGATTTCACACAGCTTCTTTGGTTTTCTGTTAACCAAGACGATGAAAAGACTAGAAAAATGGTAGGCGTTGCCGCAAAGTCGCGCCAAACTTGTTGCTTCTGTCACATTACGACACAGGGCCGGCCCATCGGGAGCCAGCGCATCAGGGGGACTCTATGAGAAAGCTATTGGCGGCTGTTTTGACCGTGACGCTCGCCGTTTCGGCGCCGCTTGCGGCTCTGGCCGGCAGCGCCTCGCTGATTCTCGATGCCCGCACCGGCAAGGTCCTTGCCGCCGAAAACGCCGACACGCTGAACCACCCGGCCTCGCTGACGAAGATGATGACGCTTTATCTCACCTTCGAGGCGCTGAAGCGCGGCAAGATCGATTGGGATACGCCGATCAGAATGTCGAAATATGCTGCCGCCCGGCCCCCGACTAAGCTCGGTGTCAAGGCGGGCGGCACCATCACGGTGCGAGAGGCCGTTTATGGCATGATCGTCAAATCCGCCAATGATGCCGCCGCCGCCATGGCCGAGACGCTCGGCGGCTCGGAGAGCGGTTTTGCCCGGATGATGACGGCCAAAGCCCGCCAGCTCGGCATGAGCCGCACCGTCTTCGTCAACGCATCGGGCCTGCCCAATCCGAGCCAGGTGACGACGGCGCGCGACATGTCGACGCTTGGCGTGGCGCTGATGAAGAATTACCCGAATGAATACCGCCTGTTTTCGATGGCAAGCTTCAATTTCCGCGGCAAGACCGTGCGCGGTCACAACAACCTCATGTACCGCTACCAGGGCATGGACGGCATCAAGACGGGCTATACCAACGCCTCTGGCTTCAACCTCGTCAGCGCCGTCAGGGACGGCAACCGCCGCGTCGTCGGCGTCGTGCTCGGCGGCCGCACCGCCCGCAGCCGCGACGCCAAGATGGCCGGTCTGCTCGACCGCTATCTCGGCCGTGCCTCGTCTTCCGGCGGTGCCAGACTGGTGGCGAGCGTCGGCGCCAAGGAGCCTGTCGAAGTCGCCTCTGCCGCCGATGCCTCCGATGTTCCGGTGCCGCTCAATGCGCCGCGCCCGGCCGATGATCTAGCTGCAAAGAGCCTGGCCTATGCCGATGACGCCGTCGTGCCGATGGAGCGTCCGGTCGCGATGGACGAGATTCTGAACGCCGGCAAGGCGTCGAAAATGCCGGCAGACAAGGCCGATGGCGACTGGCAGATCCAGATCTCGGCCGCCCCGAGCGCCGATGCGGCGCGTGCGCTTCTCGCTCAGGCGAAGTCGGAAGGCGGCGCGCCGCTGGTTTCCGCCTCGCCCTATACCGAGGCGGTCGGGACGGGCGCTAACAAGATCTATCGCGCCCGCTTCGTCGGCTTCGCCAGCAAGGATGCCGCCGTCTCCGCCTGCGATGCGCTGAAGCAGCGGTCCTACGACTGCATGCTGCTGCCCGATCACGGCTGACCGCCGCGCGACAGTCCGGGCAGGCCACTCTGGACATTCCTCGGGAATCGCGGTCTCCTTCCATAAACAAAAGGAGAACGCCCATGCTGCGCCGTCTCGCCGACCAGTTCGAAACCTCATCCGCCGCCTATGCCGCCGCCAACGGCATTGAGCGCGACGCCGACTGGTTCCTGTTGAAACTGCAGGAGGAAATGGGTGAGCTCACCCAGGCCTGGAACCGCCTGACCGGCCGCGGCCGCCGGAGGGAGCGGACGCAGGAAGAGCTCGACCGCGATCTTGCCGACGAGGCCGCCGACCTGCTCGGTCATATCCTGCTCTTTGCCCGCCGCAACGACATCGACCTTGCCGCCGCGATCGAACGGAAGTGGCGGTTTCAGCCGGCGCAGAGGCCGGACGCATAAGCACTGCGGCATCGCGCCCCCGGATCCTGGAGATCGCGACCGGCTTTAGAAGATTGCGCTCAATCCGGTTACCAGCCAGAACGAAAGCGCCGAAATCATCGCGGCGGCCGGCAACGTGATGACCCACGCGACGATGATATTGCCCGCCAGACCCCAGCGCACCGCAGACATGCGCCTTGCAGCGCCGACGCCGATGATGGCGCCGGTTATGGTGTGGGTGGTTGAAACCGGAATGCCGAGCCAGGTCGCGCCGAAAAGCGTCAAGGCGCCGCCCGTCTCGGCGCAGAAGCCCTGCATCGGGTTCAGCCTGGTAATCTTCGAACCCATCGTGTGAACGATGCGCCAGCCGCCGAACAGCGTGCCGAGAGCCATTGCGGCCTGGCATGACAGGACCACCCAGAGCGGCACATGGAAGCCGCCGCCGAGGTAACCTTGCGAATAAAGCAGCACGGCGATGATGCCCATGGTCTTCTGCGCGTCGTTGCCGCCGTGGCCGAGCGAATAGAGCGAGGCCGAGACGAATTGCAGGAAGCGAAACGATCGATCGACTGCAAAGGGCGTCTGGCGGATGAATGTCCAGGTCACCGCCAGGATTAGAAACAGCGCCAGGAGAAAGCCGATCATCGGCGACATGACGATTGCCGCAGCCGTCTTCAGAAGGCCGCTCCAGACAATCGAGCTCAGACCGGTTTTGGCAAGGCCCGCTCCGACCAGTCCGCCGACCAGAGCGTGGGAGGAGCTGGAAGGAATGCCGAAGATCCAGGTCACGACGTTCCAGACGATGGCGCCGACGAGCGCTGCGAAAATCACCTGTGGCGTGACGATCGCCGGATCGATGATGCCGGTTCCGAGCGTTTCGGCCACATGCAGGCCGAAGAACAGAAAGGCGATGAAATTGAAGAACGCAGCCCAGATGACCGCGTATTGCGGCCTCAGGACCCTGGTCGATACGATCGTCGCAATCGAATTGGCGGCATCATGCAGGCCATTGAGGAAATCGAACAGCAGGGCGACGCCGATCAGGCCGACGAGAAGGGGAAGAGCGAGCGCGGCCTCCATCAGACATTCTCGATCACGATGCCGCTGATCTCGTTGGCGACATCCTCGAAACGGTCGACCACCTTTTCCAGCTCACCATAGATTTCGCTGCCGATCATATAGGCCATCGCATTGTTGGCGCCGTGCCGGCGGAACAGATCTTTGAGGCCCTGCTCGTGCAGTTCGTCGGAGCGGCCTTCTACCCGCGTGACCTGCTCGACAATGGCGGATAGACGCGGCGCATTGGCGGTCATGCGATCGAGCAACGGAATTGCCTCGGCGATAAGATTGGCTGCCTCGACAACGGTCTTGCCCATCTCCCGCATGCCCGGATCGAAGCTGGTCTGCTCGAAGAGGCGGATGGTCTTGACGGTCTTGTGCATCATGTCGATCGCATCATCCATGGATTGGATGAGGTCCTTGATGTCGCCGCGATCGAAGGGCGTGATGAAGCTTCGCCGCACGGCCTGCATGACCTCACGCGTGATATTGTCCGCCTGGTCTTCCAATCGTACGATCGTGTCGCATTGCCGTTCGATCTCAATGCCCGACAGCAACCGGTCCAGGGCTTCCGCGGCTTCAACGATGGTCGTCGAATGCTGTTCAAACAGCACAAAAAACCGGTCTTCGCGCGGCATCAACTTTCGAAACCAACCAAGCATAAGGACCTCGCGATTCCTGGTCTGGGCATTGGACAGCGACAGCGAGCCGCCATCCGGGACGGCCGTTCATAACCTCTATCTCCTTGACGAGATAGGGCCGGGTCGAGGTTTATGACAGATTTGTGACAGCCGGCCCCGAAAAGCCGCTTTTCCCACGAAGGCGGGTTTTCAGCAGCAGCGATCAGCCGACTTTGTATCGGTAGAACTTGCTGTCCACCGCCATCAGCGGGAAGGTGCGGGGCAGGGCGCTCTTGGCGATCTCGGTGAAACCGTTCTTCTCATAGAAGCGATGGGCGGCGACGAACTTGTCAGTCGTGCCGAGGAAGATATCGGTGAGGCCGACATCCCTGGCGTGGGCAAACAGGCGGTCGAGGAGCAGCGCCGCCACGCCGTGCTCGCGGCCGCGAACCTCGGCGGCGACGAACATCTTGCGCAGCGCCGCCTGGTTGTTGCCGATATCCTTCAAGCCGACCGTCCCGACGATGACGTCGTCCTTGACGGCCACCCAGAACTGGCCTTTGCCGGACTGGTAGAAATCCGGAATGACCCTGAGATCCGGCTGCGCATCGGCGGTGATGTCGATGCCGAATTCCTCGCGCTGTATCGGCAGGATCACCGATAGCACGTCATCGGCGTCGCCTTCGGCAAAAGGCCTGATTTCGATCTCCGCCATGCGCTCCTCCCGCCTCAGGTCTGCGTGCCGCCGACCGTCACCTGATCCATACGCAGATGCGGCTGGCCGACGCCGACAGGCACCCATTGGCCGCCCTTGCCGCAATTGCCGATGCCGGTATCGAGCTTCATGTCGTTGCCGATCATCGACACCCGCTTCATCGCATCCGGGCCGTTGCCGATCAGCATTGCGCCCTTGATCGGCGCGCCGACCTTGCCGTTTTCGATCAGGTAAGCCTCGGTGCAGCCGAAGACGAACTTGCCGGAGGTGATGTCGACTTGGCCGCCGCCGAAGGAGACGGCATAGATACCCTTCTTCACCGAGGCGATGATTTCCTCGGGCGTCTTGTCGCCGCCGAGCATATAGGTGTTGGTCATGCGCGGCATCGGCACATGCGCATAGCCTTGGCGGCGGCCGTTGCCGGTGGCCGCCATGCCCATTAGCCGGGCATTCTGCCGATCCTGCATATAGCCGACGAGCTTGCCCTTCTCGATCAGCACATTGTAGCCCGACGGCGTGCCCTCGTCGTCGATGGTGAGTGAGCCGCGGCGGTTGTCGATCGTGCCGTCGTCGACGACGGTGACACCGGGTGCCGCGACCATCTGGCCGAGGAGGCCGGCAAAGGCCGACGTCTTCTTGCGGTTGAAATCGCCTTCGAGCCCGTGACCGACCGCCTCGTGCAGCATGACGCCCGGCCAGCCGGAACCGAGAACGACATCCATCGTGCCCGCCGGCGCATCGATCGCCTCGAGATTGACCAGCGCCTGGCGCAACGCCTCGTCGGCGCCGAGCTTCCAGCTTCCCGTTGCGATGAAATCGCCGAAGCCGATACGGCCGCCCTGGCCATAGGAGCCGCTTTCCTGCCGGTCGCCATCGCCGACCACGACCGAGATATTGATGCGCGTCATCGGGCGGATGTCCTGAACGCGATGACCGTCGGCCCGCAGGATGTCGACCATCTGCCAGCTAGCCGCCACCGACGCCGTTACCTGCCGCACCTTGTCGTTCTTGTTCCGGAGATAGGCGTCGATCTCGGTCAGCACCTTCACCTTCTCTTCGAAGCTCGGCGAGCCGATCGGATTTTCGTCGGTATAGAGCTTGCGGTTGGTGCGCTGGGGTGCCGCTGCATAGCTGCCGGCATAACCGCGCGTGACCGCACTGACGGCATCGGCGGCCCGTTTCAGCGCCGTGACGGAAAGATCGCCTGCATGCGCATAACCCACAGCCTCGCCGGCAACGGCGCGTAGCCCGAAACCCTGCTCGGTATTGAAGCTGCCGCCCTTCAGCCGGCCGTTGTCGAAGGTCAGCGCTTCGGCTTGTGCATGCTCGATGAAAAGCTCGCCGTCATCGGCGCCGGACAGAGCCTCGGCGACCAGGCCGCGCATCGCGGCTTCGTCGGCATCGAATAGCGTCAGGAGATCGGTGGTCATGGTCTGGCTCCAATGGGCACGCGTTCGGGAATGCGCTTACGCATCTAGATAGGGCTCCTAATGATAAGGAGTGAAGCCCTGCGGCGGAATATTCTTTGTTGGAGAGATTACTCGGCCTTGTGCGATACCGCCCGGTTCGCGCGGGCGGCTGTCCCTCACCCTAGCCCTCTCTCCGTAAACGGGGCGAGGGACGTGCCAAACGCTGCGTTGAGGTTGAAGAAGGCGGTTCGGCATATCCCTTCGCCCCGCAAGCGGGGAGAAGGTGCCGGCAGGCGGATGAGGGGCGGACCACGAAAGATGGCAATTGCCCTCAAGGCAGCGCGTCAAAACCCTCAGCAAAACCCTTGAGGTCGACGGGGATGCCGATGCCTTCTTCCGGGGTCTGGAAGACGATGAAGGTTGCCTGGGCGCCGCTGCGGAAGGTCTTCAGCAACTCGTCCTCGAGCACCACCTCGGCATAGCAGCCATCGGCGAAGCAGCGCACGAAATAGGCGCGGCCGATATCCTTGCCGTCGACATTGAGGCCGAGGCCGTTCGGCAAGAGCACGCCGAGCGGTGCGAGCACGCGCAGAATCTTCGACTTGCGGTCGGCCGTCTTGAGGACGACGACGGAAAGGCCGACCTCCGGCCGGTCCTCGGCGATGACGTTCTGCATCAGCGCGCATTGTTCGGTCGAAGCCCCGGCCGGCTTGTCGCAGACAACAGACCAGGCGCCATGATTGGATTTCACCGTGCCCGGCGCCTGCGGCTGCGTCTGTCCTGGTGTCGCCGGTTCGACTTTCGGGCTGGCGGCGTTCGGCTGCTGCGGGGCGGGGGCAGGGGCGGCCGGTGCTGGTGTGGTGGGCGTGGCCGGAACGGGTTGCTGTGCGAAAACGGGCGTCGCCGCGGCAGCCGCGATGCTGACAGTCACGACGAGCGACTGCGCGAGGGAACGGAAACCCATGAAAACCTCTGGATATCGAATCATTGCGGCTATTGTTGAAGCTGCCCACCGGAAATGAAAAGCCCCACGCCGTGAAAACCGGGGGACTGCGGCAGAAATTGGACCTTTTGGCAAGAATGTGCGGCGGCCGGATTGGCCGGAAAGGCGTTTTTTCATATGCTGATGAAAAACTTGGGATGTTTTGCCGCCCAAGCCTGCCTGCTGTTTAAGCAAAAATGCCGCATAGACAATTGCTCTGGCCTGTTGCGGCAAATGCCAAACTGTGGTTTGAAGCGCTGAAGATGGCAAGGATTCTGCATTGGTTTTGCAGGTCAAGCGCTCGAGGGAGATAATAAGGTGATGAAGAAGGCTTATGCAGCTCTGACCGCGCTGGTCTGTCTGCTTTTTGCTTCCGGCACATATGCCGACCAGCCGAAGCCGTGGCAGGCGACGCTGCAGCCGGCGGCGACGCCGATCATGCGGGAAATCCACTGGTTCGAACAATATACTCTGTGGTTTATCGTTCCGATCACGCTCTTCGTTCTGATCCTGCTCATCGTCGTCTGCGTCAAGTTCCGCGCCAGCGCCAATCCGGTGCCTTCGAGGACGAGCCACAACACGCTGATCGAGGTCATCTGGACCGTGGGGCCGGTCCTGGTGCTGCTCCTCCTCGCCATTCCCTCCTTCAACCTGCTGACGGCGCAGCTGACGCTGCCCGAAAACCCCGACGTGACGATCAAGGCGACCGCCACGCAGTGGCAGTGGAACTATGAATATGAAGGTTCGGGCGACAACCCGCTCGCCTTCGATTCCTACCTCTTGAAGGATCAGGACCGTGCCGCCGCCGGCAAGGAAGACAAGTCGATCTATCCCAGGCTTCTGGCTGTCGACAACGAGCTGGTCCTGCCCGTTAATAAGACGGTGCGCGTCCTCGTGACCGCAGCGCCGACCGACGTGATCCACGCTTTCGCCATGCCGTCCTTCGGCATCAAGATTGACGCCGTGCCGGGCCGCCTCAATGAGACCTGGTTCAAGGCCGAGCGCGAAGGCCTGTTCTACGGCCAGTGTTCCGAGCTCTGCGGCAAGGACCATGCGTTCATGCCGATCGCCATCCGCGTCGTCTCCGAGGACAAGTACAAGCAGTGGCTGAGCGCAGCCGCCAGCGACCTGCCCGGCGCCTACAAGACACTCATGGCCGCAACCGATGGTCCCGCAAAGACCGTCGACGTCGCCGAAGCACAGTAATTAAAGGGGATCGGGACAATGGCTGGACCTTCCGCTCACGACGATCATTCTCACGGTCATGCCCATGATGACCACGCCCATGATCATGACCACGATCACTCGCATGGTGATCACGATCACGGGCACAAGCCGAGCTTTATCAATCGCTGGCTGTTCTCGACCAACCACAAGGACATCGGCACGCTCTACCTGATCTTTGCGATCATTGCCGGCATCATCGGCGGCGCGCTGTCGGTGGCCATGCGCATGGAGCTGCAGGAGCCGGGCATCCAGATCTTCCACGGCCTGGCCTCGATGGTCTACGGCTACGAGGGCGATGCTGCGATCGACGGCGCCAAGCAGATGTTCAACATGTTCACCACCGCGCACGCGCTGATCATGATCTTCTTCATGGTCATGCCGGCGATGATCGGCGGTTTCGCCAACTGGATGGTGCCGATCATGATCGGCGCCCCCGACATGGCCTTCCCGCGCCTGAACAACATCTCCTTCTGGCTGATCGTTCCGGCCTTCGCGCTGCTGCTTCTGTCGATGTTCGTCGAAGGCCCGGCAGGCGCCTACGGCACCGGCGGCGGCTGGACGATGTATCCGCCGCTGGCGACCAGCGGCACGCCCGGCCCTGCGGTCGATCTGGCGATCTTCGCGCTGCACATTGCCGGCGCCTCGTCGATCCTCGGTGCGATCAACTTCATCACCACGATCCTCAACATGCGCGCTCCGGGCATGACGCTGCACAAGATGCCGCTGTTTGCCTGGTCGGTGCTGATCACCGCCTTCCTGCTTCTCTTGTCGCTGCCGGTTCTGGCAGGCGGCATCACCATGCTGCTGACCGACCGTAACTTCGGCACCTCGTTCTTCTCTCCGGAAGGCGGCGGTGACCCGATCCTCTACCAGCACCTGTTCTGGTTCTTCGGTCACCCCGAGGTCTACATCCTCATCCTGCCGGGCTTCGGCATGATCAGCCACATCATCTCGACCTTCTCGAAGAAGCCGATCTTCGGCTACCTCGGCATGGCCTACGCCATGGTCGCGATCGGCGCCGTCGGCTTCGTCGTCTGGGCCCACCACATGTACACGGTCGGCCTGTCGCTCGACGCGCAGCGCTACTTCGTCTTTGCCACGATGGTCATCGCCGTTCCGACGGGCGTGAAGATCTTCTCCTGGATCGCGACGATGTGGGGCGGCTCGATCTCGTTCCGCACGCCGATGCTCTGGGCGATCGGCTTCATCTTCCTGTTCACGGTCGGCGGCGTCACTGGCGTCCAGCTTGCCAATGCCGGTCTCGACCGGTCGCTGCATGACACCTATTACGTCGTGGCGCACTTCCACTACGTGCTGTCGCTCGGCGCCGTCTTCGCGATCTTCGCCGGCTGGTATTACTGGTTCCCGAAGATGACCGGTTACCTCTACAGTGAATTCCTCGGCAAGCTGCACTTCTGGGTCATGTTCATCGGCGTCAACCTGGTGTTCTTCCCGCAGCACTTCCTCGGGCTCGCCGGCATGCCGCGCCGCTACATCGATTATCCGGATGCCTTTGCCGGCTGGAACTACGTGTCGTCCGTCGGCTCCTACATCTCGGCCTTCGGCGTAGTGATCTTCCTGTTCTGCGTCTTCGAAGCGCTGGCCAAGAAGCGCGTGGCCGGTGACAATCCGTGGGGCGAGGGTGCTACGACGCTCGAATGGCAGCTGCCTTCGCCGCCGCCCTATCACCAGTGGGAACAGCTGCCGCGCATCAAGTAAACTGTGCGGACAACAGGACGCCGCATCTTGATACGGCGTCCTGGCATTGAGACATTCAGGACGGAATGATGACGGTCATCGACAATCACGAGGCGCTTGCAAAGGACGGCGAATTGTCGGAAGCGAGCGCACGCGATTACTTCGAACTCTTGAAGCCACGGGTGATGTCGCTCGTGGTCTTCACCGCTTTTGCCGGCCTGGTGCTGGCGCCGGGCCACATCAATCCGGTCCTCGGCCTGATCGCCATCCTCTGTATTGCCGTCGGCGCCGGCGCTTCCGGTGCGCTCAACATGTGGTACGACGCCGATATCGACGCCATCATGAGCCGCACCGCCAAGCGTCCGATCCCGGCCGGCCGTATCGCACCCTCCGAGGCGCTGGCCTTCGGCCTGGTGCTCTCCTGCTTTTCGGTCGCCATTCTCGGCCTGGCCGTCAACTGGCTGTCGGCCGGCATTCTCGCCTTCACCATCTTCTTCTATGCCGTCATCTACACCATGTGGCTGAAGCGCTCGACGCCGCAGAACATCGTCATCGGCGGTGCTGCCGGCGCCTTCCCGCCGATGATCGGCTGGGCCTGCGTGACGAATTCGGTGACGATCGAAAGCACCGTGCTCTTCCTGATCATCTTCCTGTGGACGCCAGCGCATTTCTGGGCGCTGGCCCTCTTCAAGATGCGTGACTACGAGGCCGTCGGCGTGCCGATGCTGCCGAATGTTTCCGGCGAGCGGGTGACCAAGCATCAGATCGTCGCCTATGCGGTGCTGACCGCGATCTGCGCGGTATTGCCGTCCTACCTCGGCTTCGCGAGCTTCGCCTACGGCCTCGTCGCCGCCGCGCTCGGCGCGATCTTCATCTACTGTTCCATCGCCGTCTGGCGCATGCCCGATGGCGATCTGAAGATGATCCCGGCGAAGAAGCTGTTCGCCTTCTCGATCTTCTATCTCTTCGCCATCTTCTCCGCCCTGATGATCGACCGGCTGGCCGCCATGCTGGTCTCGTATGCGGGAGGCTCGCTCTGATGGATCTCGTCAAGCTCACCGAAAAGCAGATGAAGTCGCGTCGCAACCGCAACATCGCCCTCGGGCTGGTGCTCGCCGGCCTCGTCGTGCTTTTCTATGCGATTACGATCGTCAAGATCGGCGGGGGAATGGCCGGATGAGCGACAAGGCCGCCGCACCGAAAAAGCAGGGACGCAACAACGGCGCCGTCGTGCTGATGTGCCTGAGTTTCGTCTTCGGCATGGGTGCGATGAGCTATGCCGCCGTGCCGCTCTACCGCATCTTCTGCCAGGTGACCGGTTATAACGGCACGACGCAGCGCGTCGAGCAGATGTCGAGCGTCGTGCTCGACCGCAAGATGCGGGTGACCTTCGACGCCAATGTCGCGCCGGGCCTGCAGTGGGATTTCAAGCCGGTCGAGCGCGAGGTCAATCCGCGGATCGGCGAAACCATCCAGGTCAAGTTCACCGCCGAGAACCGCTCGAACGAGACCCAGCGCGGCCAGGCGGTGTTCAACGTCACGCCGGGCGAGGCGGGCGTCTATTTCAACAAGGTGCAATGTTTCTGCTTTACAGAAACGGACCTGAAGCCGGGCGAGAAGCTCGAAATGCCGGTGGTGTTCTACATCGATCCGGAAATCGTCAAGGCGGTGGAATCGAAGGATATCCACACGGTGACGCTGTCATACACGTTCTACCCGAAAGAGGGCTCGAAGCCGCTGGCTTCGAACGAGGGTGGAGCGGAGAAGGTTGAAAAGAAACTTTGATCAAGGCCCGTTTCCGGCTATGCCGGGAGCGGAGTGAAGGAAGACATCCGGGGATAGCTGACATGGCCGATGCGCATCAGAAGAATCACGACTATCACATCATCGACCCGAGCCCGTGGCCGATTCTCGCCTCGCTCGGCGCCTTCATCATGGCGATCGGCGGCGTCTGCTATATGCGCTACCTGAATGGCGGCTCGTTCAAGGTTGCCGGCGCCGAACTCGCCAATCCCTGGCTCTTCTATATCGGCCTCGTGCTGGTTCTCTACGTCATGTACGGCTGGTGGGCCGATACGGTGAAGGAAGCCCATGAGGGCGCCCATACCCGCGTCGTCTCGCTGCACCTGCGCTACGGCATGATCATGTTCATCGCTTCGGAAGTGATGTTCTTCGTCGCCTGGTTCTGGGCCTATTTCGATGCCAGCCTGTTTCCGAACGAGGCGATCCAGGCCTCGCGCTTGGCCTATACCGGCGGCGTCTGGCCGCCGAAGGGCATTGAGGTTCTCGACCCCTGGCACCTGCCGATCTACAACACCGTCATCCTGCTGCTTTCCGGCACGACGGTCACCTGGGCGCACCATGCGCTGCTGCACAATGACCGCAAGGGCCTGATCCAGGGCCTGACGCTGACCGTGCTGCTCGGCATATTGTTCTCCAGCGTGCAGGCCTACGAATATGCCCACGCCCCGTTCGACTTCAAGAATTCGATCTACGGCGCGACCTTCTTCATGGCGACCGGCTTCCACGGTTTCCACGTGCTGGTCGGCACGATCTTCCTGCTGGTCTGCCTGCTGCGCGCGCTGCGCGGCGACTTTACCCCGAAGCAGCATTTCGGCTTCGAGGCGGCCGCCTGGTACTGGCACTTCGTCGACGTCGTCTGGCTGTTCCTGTTCTTCTGCATCTACGTCTGGGGCGGCTGGGGCGCACCTCTCGCAGCTGGTTGATTGCAGCGATGTTCAAGTGAAAAGGCGGGCTTCGGCCCGCTTTTTTTGTACGTAGTTCCGCACGCTCGCTGATCCCACGGCTGTTCGATTAGCGCCGAAAGCTGCCCCTCACCCTAACCCTCTCCCCGTAAACGGGGCGAGGGGACGTGCCTTGCAAGAGGTCAGCGGGGGACGGAGAGGTTGCGGCAACCCTCCTTCGCCCCGCAAGCGGGGAGAAGGTGCCGGCAGGCGGATGAGGGGCTCGTCCCCGCGATCGCTTGAGACAAGAAGAAACGCTTGCATGCATGCTCAGGTCAAGCCCGAGCACGACGGAGAGTGGGGCATACGATTGGCAAGAGCCGAACACTCATCCCATGCTTTGTCATCGATACGTATTTGCCTGACCCGGGAGAGATCAAGGGTGCTCTGTCAGCAAAATTCCCGAATTCATTGAGGAGTAGGCAATTTGGAGATTCCTGAGCGCTTTCACATTGTCGAAACCGAGGGATGGTTGGTGAACCATCGGATGAATTCCGCTCTTCCCGGTTATCTCATGATCAGTTCGAAGACGGACACGAATGATCTTTCCGATTTGTCCGCAGCCGCGTTGCAGGAGCTGGGTCCGTTGCTGGCGACAGCGCAGGACGTATTGAAGCGGAAACTGGGAGCGCAGCGCGTTTACATCGGCCGCTATGGACATTCTCCCGGCTATCCCATCCATTTTCATGTGATCCCGATCTACGATTGGGTGGAGGAACTGTTCTGGAAAGACAGCCGCTATCGCGCGCTGCAGAATTTTGCCGACGGACCGGGGGAAACTCCAACTGATGGCGCGGAGCTGACGCTGTTCGTCTGGCGCGAGTTTTGCGAGCGCGCGGAGCCGCCCCGGGTCGAAGGGCGATCCGTGACGCAGACCATCGAATTGCTGCGGGAGGCAATGCGACTTGGATCGTCAAAGGCCTCCTAAAGCTGCTGACGTTCGATCGCCATCAACGCCCGTCAGCGATCCGTTCGAACGCCGAGGGTGCGGGGATACCGAGATCGAGGCGCTGGCGGATTGCCTCGGCGCATTCGCGGGCGGTCATCACCGACGTATCGACCTCCATGTCGTAGATGCCCGGCCGATGCACTTCGTCCTGCCAGCGCTGAACCGGTTCGGGAACCGGCATGTCGTCGGCGGCGCGGAGATACAGGGTCTCACGGCCCTCCTGGGCAACCTCGCGCCGCTGCATGATCGTCTCGATCGGACAGCGCACGCCGACGAACAGCACGGAAAATCCATTGAGGCGCCGGGCGCAGTCGGCAAGTATGCCGAGCGGCTGCGAATAGCTGTCGTGATGGCCGAGATCGGCGACGACATTGAGGCCGAGCCCGGCATGGATGGCGATCGACTCGTAAAGTGCGGCATAGAGGAACGGTATAAGCTCTTCGAGATCCGGCCGCTCGCCGCCCGGCCTGAGGCCGATGCCGGGCAGGTAGCGCTGCGGCGTCATGGCATTGTAGCTGTCGACGCCGAGGTTGATCCACGGGCCCTCGAATTCATCCTGGATTGCCCGGGCGATGCTGGATTTGCCGCTCCTGGGCGCACCGTTCAAAATAATGATCTGTCCGGCATGGCTGTCGTTGGTCATCAGTCTTCTTCTTCTGTTTGGCGCGAATCGGTGAGGCGAAACCGCGCAGGCCTTTCCATTCGGGATGCGAATACTTTATGGGAGAGTTAAGGCAGCATGGAATTGTCAGAAGGAATGGTATGAACGAGGACAGCGCGCATTTTCCCCCTGTCGATCCTGTTAAAACAGGCATCAAGGGCTGCTGCCCGCGCTGCGGCCAAGGCAAGCTGTTCGATGGCCTGCTCGGCGTAAAGCCGCGTTGCGCCTCCTGCGGTCTCGACTATTCCTTCGCCGATTCCGGCGATGGTCCGGCTGTCTTCGTCATCCTTATCGTCGGCTTTATCATCATCGGCATGGTGCTCTGGCTACAGGTGAATTATGGCCCGCCGATCTGGGTGCATATCCTGCTGTTCGGGCCGCTGACCATCATCCTGTCGCTGCTGACGCTGCGCTGGTTCAAAGGCATCCTCATTGCCATGCAATATCGCCATAATGCCCGCGAGGGACGCCTGAGTGACTGATATCGACCGTGCCGCGCCGCGCCGCCGGCTGCCTGTCGTCACCGGCACCCTGGTGCTGATCGCCCTTGCCATCCTGATTTCGCTCGGAACCTGGCAGGTGCAGCGCCTCCACTGGAAGGAAGGCCTTCTCGCCGATATCGCCGCGCGGCAAGTGGCTGCCCCCGTGCCGCTGGCCGATATCGAGGCGATGGCGGCATCGGGCGGCGATATCGAATACCGCAAGGTCACCGCCACCGGCCGCTACATCAACAACAAGGAGCGCCACTTCTTCGCCACCTGGCGCGGCCAGACCGGCTTTTACGTCTACACCCCGCTCGAGCTTGCCGACGGACGTTTCCTCTTCGTCAATCGCGGCTTCGTTCCCTATGAGAATAAGGAGCCGGAAATGCGCATGCAGGGCCAGTTGACGGATCAGCAGACCGTCACAGGTCTCGCGCGGGCAAAACTTCCCGGCAAGCCCTCCTCGCTGGTGCCCGACAATGATGTCGCCAAGAACATCTTCTACTGGAAGGACCTCGACGTCATGGCCGAGAGCGTCGGGCTGGAGAAGGGGCGCGTCATCCCCTTCTTCGTCGACGCCGATTCGACGCCCAATCCGGCCGGCCTGCCGATCGGCGGCGTCACCCAGGTCGATCTGCCGAACGACCATCTGCAATATGCTTTCACCTGGTATGGCCTGGCCGCCGTGCTCGTCGTCGTGGTGGCGATTTCGTGGTCCCGCAAGTCAGGCAAGCAGCCGGCGCAATAGTATTGCTTCAATTCTCGGCCATATTGGGCTAGAGGTCCCTAACCCTCTCAATCCGGAACAGACATGAATATTGCGGCGAAACCTCCCTTGACGATCAGGCTCTGCGGGCCACGCGGCTTCTGCGCCGGCGTCGACCGCGCCATCCAGATCGTTGTGCTGGCGCTGAAATCCTATGGCGCGCCGGTCTATGTGCGCCACGAGATCGTCCACAATCGTTATGTCGTCGAGGGGCTGGAGGCCAAGGGCGCCGTCTTCGTCGAGGAGCTGGACGAGATCCCGGCCGAACATCGCGCCCAGCCGGTGGTGTTCTCCGCCCATGGCGTGCCGAAATCCGTGCCCGAGGATGCGGCAAGCCGCAACCTCTTCTATCTCGACGCCACCTGCCCGCTGGTCTCCAAGGTCCACAAGCAGGCGATGCGCCACAACCGCCTCGGCCGCCATGTCGTCCTCATCGGCCACGCCGGCCATCCCGAGGTGATCGGCACCATGGGCCAGCTGCCGGAGGGATCGGTCTCGCTGATCGAGACGATCGAAGATGCCGACGCCTATGCGCCCGCCGATCCGGACAATCTCGGCTATGTCACCCAGACGACGCTGTCCGTCGACGACACCGCCGGCGTCATCGCTCGCCTGCACGAGCGTTTTCCCAACCTGACCGCGCCGGCCGCCGATTCGATCTGTTATGCGACGACCAATCGCCAGGAAGTGGTGAAGCAGGCGGCCCCCGGCTGCGATCTCTTCATCATCGTCGGCGCGCCGAATTCCTCCAACTCCAAGCGCCTCGTCGAAGTGGCGCTGAGGGCAGGGGCGAAGAAATCGATCCTCGTGCAGCGCGCCGCCGAACTCGACTGGGACGAGATCGGCGCGATTTCGACGCTCGGCCTTTCCGCCGGCGCGTCCGCCCCCGAGGTCATCGTCAACGAGATCATCGAGGCCTTCCGCGCCCGCTTCGACGCCCGCGTCGAACTTGCCGAAACGGTGCAGGAAACCGAGAATTTCCTGGTCAACCGCGAATTGCGCAGCATCGAGCTGACGGCGGCCGACATGGCCTTCGTCAACGGCTAGGCAACCGCATCGCCGCCCCGGCCATCCATCATCCATAAGCAACGACGAGACCTCACTTGGCAGTCTATACCGATATCGCCGAAGACGATCTGAAGTGGTTCCTGACCGAATATGACGCGGGAAGCCTGCTCTCCTACAAGGGCATCGCCGAAGGTGTCGAAAATTCCAATTTCCTGCTGCACACCTCCAAGGAGCCGCTGATCCTGACGCTCTATGAGAAGCGCGTGGAAAAGACCGATCTGCCCTTCTTCCTCGGCCTGATGCAGCATCTTGCGGCCCGCGGCCTCTCCTGCCCGCTGCCGCTGCCGCGCCGCGACGGCGCGCTGCTCGGCTCGCTCTCCGGCCGCCCGGCGGCGCTGATCTCCTTCCTCGAAGGCATGTGGCTGAGAAAGCCGGAGGCAAAGCATTGCCGCGAAGTCGGCCGGGCGCTCGCCCAGATGCATGTGGCCGGCGACGGTTTCGAGCTGAAGCGCCCGAATGCGCTGTCGATCGACGGCTGGCGGACGCTGTGGGAAAAATCCGAGGCGCGCGCCGACGAGGTCGAGCCCGGCCTGCAGCATGAGATCCGCGGCGAACTCGATTTCCTCTCTGCCGCATGGCCGAAGGGTCTGCCGGCCGGCGTCATCCATGCCGACCTCTTTCCCGACAATGTCTTCTTCCTCGGCGATCAGCTCTCGGGCCTGATCGACTTCTATTTCGCCTGTAACGACCTGCTCGCCTATGACGTCTCGATCTGCCTGAATGCCTGGTGCTTCGAAAAGGACGGCGCCTACAACATCACCAAGGGCACGGCGATGCTCGAGGGTTACCAGAGCGTGCGCCCCCTGAGCGGCGAAGAAATCGCCGCCTTGCCGGTGCTGTCGCGCGGTTCGGCGCTGCGTTTCTTCCTGACCCGGCTCTATGACTGGCTGACAACGCCGGAGGGCGCCATGGTCACCAAGAAGGACCCGCTCGAATATCTGCGCAAACTGCGCTTCCACCGCCAGATCGGCTCGGCCGCCGAATACGGATTGAGCCTATGAAACACGTCGATATCTTCACCGACGGCGCCTGCTCCGGCAATCCCGGTCCCGGCGGCTGGGGCGCCGTGTTGCGTTATGGCGACGTCGAAAAGGAGCTTTGCGGCGGCGAGGCGGACACCACCAACAACCGCATGGAACTGCTGGCGGCAATCTCGGCGCTGCAGGCCCTGAAGACCCCCTGCGAGGTCGATCTCTATACCGACAGCGCCTACGTCAAGGACGGCATCTCCAAGTGGATTTTCGGCTGGAAGAAAAACGGCTGGAAGACATCAGACAAGAAGCCGGTCAAGAATGCCGAGCTCTGGCAGGCGCTGGAAGAAGCCCGCAATCGCCACAAGGTGACGCTGCACTGGGTCAAGGGCCACGCCGGCCACCCGGAAAACGAACGCGCGGATGAACTTGCCCGCCGAGGCATGGAGCCGTTCAAGAAGGGCAAGGCGGTTTCCTTTTAGTATATTGCAGGCCGAGACCGTTTTTCGTTCGGGAGGCAAGAGTGTCATCAATTCCAACGACAGTCGAATTGCGCTCAACGATCGATCGTATGGAGAACGTGTATCGTTGTCACGAAGAAGCCAGCGCTCTCTTCAATGCCTATGAAAAGCTCTGTCAGCGTTTCGAACAGGATTTGGCGGACGAGCGTGATGTGCTGCTCAGCAAAGGGGCAGCGCTGATGATGATCAAATATTGGCTCGAAGACAAAGGCGCAGATCCCTGGCGCGGTTGAAGGAGAGACGGTTTACGCGTTCATCCTGCGGCCGCGATGCGGAAGGCCGATAATGATGGGATTGCGTCTCCTCCTGCTCCCTCATTCCTGTGCTCGTCACAGGAATCCAGTGCGCCCAAGTCCTTGGGCGCGGGAGACTCTCTTCAGGTCATATGAGTCATTCACCGCGCGGACGCGCGGTGGCTGGATTCCTGTGACGGGCACAGGAATGAGGGTGGGGATATGGCGGCGCCTCACAGCAGCGAAGCGCCCATTTGGCCTTCTCGCACTGCGTCAGCGAAGTTCGCGCAGCATTTGTCCCACCTATCACCGCACCACCGCCGCCCCCTGAATCAGCCGGTGCAGATATTCGAGCTTGCTCACCACGGGCGACGACAGCACGAAGGGGTAGGAGTCGGGCTGGCCCATGCTGCGCTGGATGGCGTTGATCGCCAGGCTGAGCGGCACCCAGGCGCTGACCAGCTGTTCGGCGCTTGCCGCCCGGTAGGGGAGGAAATCGACCTCGCCTGATATTTCCTCGTGGCCGCGCGGATCGATGGCGATGCCGAAGGCGCGTGCCGTCTCCAACGTGTCGACGATATGGAGATAATGGGCGAAGCATTCGGCGAAATCTTCCCAGGGGTGGGATGCCGCATAGGCGCTGATGAAACTGTCCTGCCATCCAGGAGGTGCGCCGCCGGCATAGTGATTTTGCAGGGCAGCCGCATAATCCTGCCGTTCGTCGCCGAAGACGGCGCGGAACTCAGCAAGGCCGTCGCGGTCGCGCACCAGCTTGTTCCAGATGAAATGGCCGGCCTCGTGGCGGAAATGGCCAAGCAGGGTGCGATAGGGCTCGTTCATCGAGCTGCGCGCCTGTTCGCGCGTCGCATCGTCGGCTTCCGCGGCGCGGATGGTGATCAGGCCTTCCTCGTGGCCGGTCATGGCCGGCACCACATGGCCGTCATTCTGCAGCGAATCCTCGAGGAAATCGAAGACGAGGCCGCCTTGCGGGTCTTGCGTCCGGTCGGGATGCGGCAGCTTCCAGCGCAAGAGCGAATAAAACAGATGGCGCTGCGCCTGGCCGATGCGCCGCCAGCGACCGATGCCGTCCTCGGTATCGGTGTTGGGCACCAGCCGGTTGTGGCGGCAAGCGGTGCAGAACTCACCGTCGCTGTCGTCCTCCACCAGCCAGTTGCAGATGTCGAGGCCGGCATTGGCGCAGAAGCGCACCTGCCGGTCGGGGTCGGCAACCAGCTGCCAGACCGACTCGTCGCGCGGCTCCAGCGCATGCATGGCGAGATCGCCGGGCAGGAAGCCGAGGCGATGATTGCAGCGCACGCAGTGGCGGTTGTCGAAGTGCACGACCTGATCGCAATTGTCGCAGGCGAAAAGCTTCATCGTCTTGATCTCAGCAAGGAAGCGGCGGATTAAAAATGCCCGCCGCGCGGTGCGCGCAGCAGGCATGGTTACATCAAGGCTGCGCTGGTGGTCAGAGCCGGTCGACGGCGCCCTTGAGCTTGTCCTTGACCTTGCCGGTTGCGACCTGCCCCTTGCCCTTGGCTTCCTGGACGGCGCCCTTGGCCTGCATGTCGCGATCATCGGCAGCCTTGCCGACCGCCTGCTTCGTTTTGCCGGCAATTTCGTTTGCCTTGCCTGAGATCTTGTCGCTGGTGCTACCCATGTAATATCTCCTTGTCAGCGTCGGACCTCTCGTCCGCGCGGGAAGGAAACGTCACTTCGAGCTATTCGTTCCAGCGATCGCCAGCGGCCTCGCCACCGGCGTCATGCGTGCCCGGCCTCGGCCGAAAGCATGGCGGCGGTCACGCCCATGCCGGCAAGGGCCCGCTCGTATTTGTCCTCGAGGCTGCGATCGAAGATCAGTTCTTCATTGGCCGGGCAGGTGAGCCAGCCATTGTTGGCAACCTCGTTTTCGAGCTGGCCGGCGCCCCAGGAGGAGTAACCGAGCAGCATCGTCGCGCGCTTCGGCCCGGCGCCCTTGGAGATGGCGCGCACGATGTCGAGCGTTGCCGTCAGGCAGATATCGTCGCTGACGGGGATCGAGGAGTCGCTGGCATAATCGTCCGAATGCAGCACGAAGCCGCGGCCGCTTTCCACCGGGCCGCCGGTCTGGATCGGGAAATCGCGGGCGCGCTGCGGCAGCACGATCGGCTCTTCCTGCTTGATCATGTCGAGATGTAGCAGCACGTCTGTGAAGGTCAGGCTCTGCGGCCGGTTGATGACGAAGCCCATGGCGCCGGCATCCGAATGCGCGCAGATGTAAATCACCGTGCGGGCAAAATTGCGGTCCTCCATGCCGGGCATGGCGATGAGGAACTGGCCATCGAAGAAGCCACGTTCCCGTCTGTTCTTCAGCGTCGATAAGGACATCGTTCCTCCTGCTGCCAGACCGCACCAAGGCCCCGACTAGAGAAGGATGGGCCAATGTCACCAATCAATCAACTGAAAATGAAGATTATATGGCCGTCCACTTCTGGCGGCGAAACGACACTTTCGGTAAACCGTTGTTCCATGATGATTATTTCTTTGGCACCGTACCGGCTTTTCATGGCGGCCATTTCGCTGGCCGCAGCCTTCGCCCCCTTTAGTTCCGCCCAGGCGGAAATGAGCGCCTGGGCCGAGGCCGAGGGCGGCCGTATGCGCCTCGTGGCGCTGGCGCCCGATGCCGGCGGCAAAATCCGTGCCGGCCTGCAGATCGAGCCGAAACCCGGCTGGATCACCTATTGGCGCGAGCCCGGCAACAGCGGCATTCCGCCTCAACTCACCATCGCGGCCGGAAGCGGCGTCACGCTTGATAGCATCGCCTATCCGGTTCCCAAGCACTTCTTCAACGGCGCCATTGAGGATATCGCCTATGACGCGCCGGTGACGCTGCCGCTGTCGCTGACGGCATCCGGCAAAGCCCCGGTCACGATCGACGCGACGGCCTTCATCGGCATATGCAGGGATATCTGCGTTCCCTTCCAGGCAAATCTCTCGGTGACGCTCGGCCCTGCCATCCAGTCGCATCCGGAGGAGGAGGCGATCCTTGCCGCCGCCGATGCGGCGCTGCCGAAGCCGCCGTCGGACGATTTCAAGGTCACGGCGCATGCGATCGCGCCGGACAGGAAGACACTGTCGCTGACGCTCACCCTGCCGGGCGCAGGAAGCGCCGCGCCCGATATCGTCGTCACCGGGCCGAGCGGCTATGCCTTCGCCAAGCAGATCGGCGGCAAACGCGACGGCGCCACCTTCAAGACCGACATTGCAATCGGCAAGCTGCCGAAGGATTATGACCTATCGGGCAAGCGCTGGAGCTTGCTGGTCATCGATGGCGGCAAGGCGATGGAGACCACGCTTGCCTTCGACTGAGCGGCACCTATAGTCGCCTGCGATCTTCTCGCGGCGCCCGCCAGGCCGGCATCCGCCGCAAACCAGAACAAAGGAGAAAACCCATGACCATCGCGATCGGCGACAAGCTTCCTGCCGCCACTTTCAAGGAAAAGACCGCCGACGGCCCGGTCGAAATCAGCACCGAGCAGCTCTTTGCCGGCAAGCGCGTCGTGCTCTTTGCCGTGCCCGGCGCCTTCACGCCCACCTGCTCGCTGAACCACCTGCCGGGTTATCTCGAAAACCGCGACACCATCCTCGGCAGGGGCGTCGACGACATCGCCGTTCTCGCCGTCAACGACTGGCACGTCATGGGCGCCTGGGCGCAATCCTCCGGCGGTATGGGCAAGATCCACTTCCTCGCCGACTGGGACGCCGGCTTCACCAAGGCCGTCGGCCTCGACGCCGACCTCTCCGCCGGCGGCCTCGGCCTGCGCTCCAAGCGCTATTCGATGCTGGTTGAGGACGGCGTCGTGAAGGCCCTCAACGTCGAGGAAAGCCCCGGCCAGGCCACGGTTTCGGGTGCGGCTGCGATGCTGGAATTGCTTTGAGTTTTCGATAGATGTTGGTGGGAAGGCTGCCCCTCACCCTAACCCTCTCCCCGTAAACGGGGCGAGGGGACGTGCCCTGCGAGAGGCTGGTGGGGACGGAGAGGTCGCGGCATGTTCCCTTCTCCCCGCATGCGGGGAGAAGGTGCCGACAGGCGGATGAGGGGCGTGCGCTGACAGCGAGTTTGGCAGAAACGCGCCCCAATCTCCGTTATCCCAGCCTCCGAGCCTGGGATCCAAGCCCCGATGCCGACAGAGGCCAGCCTAGGTCCTCGGGTCAAGCCGAGGACGACGGAGAGTGCGGTAAGTTCTGTGGCAAATCCACCGACAGTGACGCAATAGCCGCGGCGCCGCGCCTCCTGCCAATTCACTCTTCCCCAAAACTCCGTCATCCCAGGCCTTTGAGCCAGGAACCCACCACCGATCATCCTGCGACACGAAAGCCGGTTCTCCCGCCTCAATCTTGCCGCAATCGTTATAACATAACCGTAATGTTATTACATTGTCAGGATGAGCCATGCACCCGAGCCCCGATCGCCCCTCCGTCAGCCTGCTGGGACAATCGGCCTTCTCAAGGGTGATCAGCATCGCGGTGATCATAGCCGGGCTCTGGCTTGCCATTCACTGGGCGGTTCTGCTGCCATGACGCCGCTGATCCGCCTTGATGATCTCACCGTCGCCTATGATCGCCACCCTGCGGTCCACCATGTCTCCGGCGCGTTTGCGCCGGGCAGTCTGACGGCGATTGCCGGGCCGAACGGGGCGGGCAAGTCGACGCTGCTGAAGGCGATCATGGGGGAGCTTCGTCCAGCCGAAGGCAGGGTCGAGCACCGGCTGGCACGGGCGGAGTTCGGTTATCTCCCGCAGGCGGCCGAGATCGATCGGCGCTTTCCGATCTCGGTCATCGACACGGTGATGCTCGGCGCCTGGAAGAGCAGGGGAGCCTTCGGCCGCGTGGCACCGGCCGATGTAAAAAGGGCGGGCGAGGCGCTGGCCGCCGTCGGACTCGACGGTTTCGGCCGCCGTCATGTCGGCTCGCTCTCGGCCGGCCAGTTCCAGCGC
Organism: Rhizobium phaseoli; assembly: GCF_001664385.1. Classification (NCBI taxonomy): domain Bacteria; kingdom Pseudomonadati; phylum Pseudomonadota; class Alphaproteobacteria; order Hyphomicrobiales; family Rhizobiaceae; genus Rhizobium; species Rhizobium phaseoli. The sequence goes on from NZ_CP013532.1 coordinate 1,069,426, forward strand.
GTGCTCTTTGCCCGCCTGCTCTTGCAGAATGCCGGCGTCATCCTGCTCGACGAGCCGTTTACCGCCATCGATGCCCGCACCACCCGGGATCTCCTCGATATCGTTTCCCGCTGGCATGGCGAGGGCCGCACCGTCATCGCCGTGCTGCATGATTTCGAGCTCGTCCGGACGCATTTCCCCGAGACCCTGCTGCTGGCCCGCGAACTGGTAGGATGGGGGCCGACCGTCGACGTCATGTCCTCCGCCAATCTCTTGAAGGCGCGCGCCATGGCCGAGCGCTGGGATGAGGATGCGACGGCCTGTGAACCGCAAGAGGCGCCGGCGGCATGACGGTTTACGATCTCTTCCTCGCGCCCTTTGCCGATTTCGGCTTCATGCGCCGCGCCCTTGTCGCCTGCCTCTGCCTCGGGCTCGGCTCGGGGCCGATCGGCGTCTTCCTGATGCTCCGGCGCATGAGCCTGATGGGCGATGCCATGAGCCATGCCGTGCTGCCTGGGGCGGCGATCGGTTATCTCGTCGCCGGCTCGCTGTCGCTGACGGCGATGGGCCTCGGCGGCCTTATCGCCGGCCTGTCGGTGGCGCTGCTGTCCGGCGCCGTCAGCCGCATGACCGTGCTGCGCGAGGATGCAAGCTTTGCCAGCTTCTATCTCGCTTCGCTGGCGCTCGGCGTGCTGATCGTCTCGCTGCGCGGCTCGAACATCGATCTCTTGCACGTGCTCTTCGGCACCATCCTGGCGATCGATGCGCCGGCGCTCTATCAGATCGGCGCGATCACCTCGCTGACGCTTGTCATCCTCGCCGCCATCTACCGGCCGCTGGTGGCCGAATGTTTCGATCCGGGTTTCTTGAGAGCCGTCGGCGGGCGCGGGCCGGTCTATCACGTCCTCTTCCTGCTGCTCGTCGTGCTGAACCTCGTCGCCAGCTTCCAGGCCCTCGGCACGCTGATGGCGGTCGGCCTGATGATGCTGCCGGCGGCCGTCGCCCAGCTGTGGTCGCGCAGTCTGCCTGTCATGATGCTGATTGCGACCGCCAGTGCGGCCGCCGCCGGCTATCTCGGCCTGATCGCCTCCTACCATCTCGAACTCGCCTCGGGCCCGACGATCATCATGACGGCGGCGCTGTTTTACGCCTTCTCAATCCTCTTCGCGCCTTCCGGCATTGCCCGGCGCTTCTTTCCCCGCCCGCATCTGAAGGGCTGATTTCAAGGAGACTTCGATGACATCGCGCAGACTGCTTCTCTCCGCCGCTGCACTTTCCGCGCTGACGGCGCTCTCGGCCGCACCCGCTTCCGCAGAAACGCTGAAGGTGGTGGCGTCCTTCACCGTGCTTGCCGATGTCGTCAGGGAGGTCGGCGGCGACCATGTTCATGTCACGAGCCTCGTCGGCCCGAACGGCGATCCCCATGAATTCGAGCCGTCGCCGGCCGATGCAAAGAACTTGAAGGCGGCCGAAGTCACCTTCGTCAGCGGCGAAGGGCTGGAAGGCTGGATGGACCGGCTGATCACCGCCTCGGGCTACAAGGGCAAGCCGGTGACGGTCTCCGAGGGCATCAGCACCCGCACCATGGAAGAGGACGGGAAGACGATCACCGATCCGCATGTCTGGAACAGCCCCGTCAACGTCAAGGTCTGGGTCGCCAACATCGAAAAGGCGCTGTCATCAGCCGACCCCGCCGACGCCACCGTCTTCAAGGCCAATGCCGAGAAATATACCCGGAAGCTGGATGAGCTGAACGCCTATGCTCATTCGAAATTCGATACGATCGCCGACGACCGCCGCAAGGTGCTGACCAGCCACGACGCCTTCGGTTATTTCGGCCGCGAATACAAGGTGAGTTTCCTGGCGCCGCTTGGCCTGTCCACCGAGAGCGAGGCCTCGGCCGCCGACGTCGCCAAGCTGATCGAACAGATCAAGGGCGAGCACGTCAAAGCCTATTTCTTCGAAAATTCCAACGACCCGCGCCTGGTCAAGCAGGTCGCCAAGGCAACGGGTGCCGAGCCCGGCGGCGAGCTCTACGTCGAATCGCTTTCCGACGCCAAGGGACCGGCGCCGACCTATGAGAAGATGTTCCGCTACAATGTCGACCAGCTCGCCGCCGCGATGGCCAAATCGAGCTGAGAGTCGATTGTGACAAGCATGATGCCGAGATCCGCTTCGGCATCATGGTCCCGAATTTGCTGATTCAAATATTGAGATCGAAGACCAGGATGCCGGCGAGGCCGCCGTCCGTCGAGGAGACGATGCGCTCGCCGACCTTCACATGTTCGGGATGGACGAGATAGGCATCCCGCGCTTCGGCGCTTTCGAAGGTGACGGCAAAACCGTCGACGAAGCCGCCATGCAGCCCTTCGGGCGAGACATTCGGCCCGTATTTGATATCGACGATGCCGGGAATGACCTGTTTCAGGGCGACGATGGCGGCAAACAGCGCCTGCTTGTCGTCGATCGTCATGGCGGTCTTCAGCCGCAGGAACACGCAGTGCAGGATCATCAGTGGTCCTCCCGATTGTCTTTGCCGGCAGAATAGCGGCGAAAGCCGGGAGGGCAATCAGATTTATCGTCAACCTGATGTGGCGGGCAGGCGAGCTTACATCTGGTCGCCTTCAGTCAGTGCGCGATTGTAGAGCTTGCGGACGAGCTCACCGGATGAAGCACGGGCTTCATCCTTCTGCGCCGGCGTCATCGGCCGGCAGGTATTTCTGAGGTTGGAGCGGTCGAGCACCGTCGCCGCACCCGAATTGACGATGACGAGGTACCAGCTGCAGGAGGCGACCCTGTCGATGGCGACGGCGCCGTGGCAGCCGGAAGACAGGCAGAAGGCCACCGTCTGCTGGGCGACATGATCGCCTTTCTGCGCCAGCACCAGCGCGCTCTTGAATTCATCCGTCCACCGCTCGCAATGGGGCTTGCCCGGCAAGCAGGCTTGCGTGGCAGGATAGAGGTCGGTCGCCTGGACCGGCGAGACGGAAAGGGCGCCGACCGAAAGGGCGAGCAGAAACTTGAGCATCGAATTGTCCTTATGCGATAGGAAAAGAGGCGCATATCGCCGGTCGGTGGTCAATCACCATTCCTGGGGAGAGGCGCGCGCCGTGCGCGGGAAGCCGGCAAAGCCCGATGGGCTTCGCTCAGGCCCTTTTTGTCAGCGGAAAGCGGTCGCGCAGCAGCCGCAGCACCGATTCCGACGGGATCGGCGGCCCGAACAGATAGCTCTGTCCGTAACTGCAGCCCATCTTGGCGAGTTCGATCGCATCCTCGTTGGATTCGATGCCTTCGGCCACCACCTTCATTTCCAGCTCGCGCGCCATGGCGATGACCGAGCGGAGCACGGTCGCCTTCTTGTCACTGCCGTCGCGCACCAGCGCCTTGTCGAGCTTGATCGTGTCGAAGGGGAAGCGGGTGAGATAGGCAAGCGACGAGTAGCCGGTGCCGAAATCGTCGAGCGCCAGGCCGATGCCGGCCTCCTTCAGCTTCTGCAGCACCAGGCGGGCCTGTTCCGGATTTTCCATCACCATGGATTCCGTCAGTTCCAGCTTGAGCCGCGAGGGCGCGCAATGGGTCTTGGCGAGCACCGAACGCACGTCGTCATAGAGTTCGTTGTTGAGAAGCTGCACGCTCGACAGGTTGATCGACACGAAGATCGGCAATTCGCCGGTCTGGTTCTGCCAGCTCATCAGATCGTTGGTCGCCTGTTCGAGCGCGAACATGCCGAGCGGGCCGATGAGATCGGAGGCCTCGGCGATCGGGATGAATTCCGACGGCGGGATAGTGCCGCGCTTGGGATGTTCCCAGCGCATCAGGGCCTCGAAGCCGGCGACCTCGACATCCTCCAGCCGGGCGATCGGCTGGTAGACCATCGACAATTCCCGACGTTCGATGGCGCGCCGCAGATCGGTTTCGAGCTGCAGCCGGTCGGTGCCGAAATCGCGGAAGGCCGGCTGGAACGGCTCGACGCGGTTGCCGCCGGCCCGTTTCGCCCGATACATGGCAAGCTCGGCATCGCTGAGCAGGCCACTGGCGCTCTCCTGCCGGTCCACCCACGAGGCGAGCCCGATCGACGCCGTCAGAATAATCTCGCGGTTGGAGAAGTTGATCGGCACCATGATCGCCTTGCTGACCGCATCGGCGAAATCGGCGACCTTGGCCGGATTGTGCTCCGACACCAGGATCAGGCCGAACTGGTCGCCGGCCAGCCGCGCCAGCGTGTCCTGCGGCTTCATCAGGCGGCGCAGCCGCCGGGTCAGCGCGATGAGGATGTTGTCGCCGGCCGCAACCCCGAGCGCATCATTGACCAGCTTGTAGCGGTCGATATCGATCACCATCACGGTCGGGCGCAGCGTCTCGCCGCCGGGCGCCAGCGCCAGCACCGCCTGCAGCCGGTCGAGGAAGACCTGCCGGTTCGGCAGGCCTGTCAGATTGTCGTGCAGCGCATCCTGCAGCAGCCGCTCGACGGAATTCTTCTGCTCGGTGACGTCGACGATCGTGCCGACGCAGCGGATGATTTCGCCGTTCGAGCCAAGCACCGGCCGGGCGCGGATCAGCAGCCAGTGGAAATGCCCGTCCTCGGCGCGGATGCGGAATTCGTGGTTCAGCCGGCCGCGCCGGTGTTCGAGCAGCACGTCGAGCGTGGCGCGGAAGCGGTCGCGGTCATCAGGGTGCAGCCGCGGCAGCCAGTTGCGCGCCGCCCCATGCATGGCACCGGGGGAGAGGCCGAGCTTGACCGAGACGTCGGGAATGGTGACGACGCGGTCGCGCGCCACATCCCAGTCCCAGACCATGTCGCCGGAGCCGGTCAGCGCCAGCGATTGCCGTTCGAGATCGGAAAACAGCCCCTGCTGGAAAGCACCGCCGGCAAAGGCGTGCTGCATGACGGTGAAGCCGATCAGCAGCACGATCAGCACCAGGCCGCCGCCGAGCGCCGGCTGGATAATGTCGTTGTCGAGCCGGCCGGTGACCGTCAGCCACGCCCCGAACAGCCAGACGAGCGTCAGCGCCCAGGCCGGCACCAAGAGGATGGCGCGGTCGTAGCGGTTGAAGCCGAGATAGATGATCAACAGCAGGCCGGTCGCCGCCGTCAGCGCGAAGGACAGCCGGGCGATCCCGGCGGCAATCGACGGATCGTAGATCGCCACGCCGAAGAGCAGGGCAAGGCCGAGCACCCAGGCGAGCGTGGCGTAACCGAGATGCGCATGCCAGCGGTTGAGGTTGAGATAGGTGAAGAGGAAGATGACGAAACTCGAGGCCAGCGCCACTTCCGCGCAGGCGCGCCATATTCGCTGGTCGGCGGAGGCGACGCTGATCAGCTTGCCGAGGAAACCGAAGTCGACGCAGATATAGCCGAGCACCGCCCAGGCAAGGGCTGCCGTCGCCGGCAGCATCGAGGTGCCCTTGACGACGAAGAGGATGGTCAGAAACACGGCGAGCAGGCCGGCAATGCCGAGCACGATGCCGCGATAGAGCGTGAAGGCGTTGATCGTATCCTTGTAGGCGTTCGGCTCCCAGAGATAGATCTGCGGCAGCTCCGGCGTCGACAATTCGGCGACGAAGGTGATGACGGCGCCGGGGTTCAGCGTGATGCGGAAGACATCGGCCTCGTCGCTCGGCTGCCGGTCGAGCGCAAAACCTTCGCTCGGCGTGATCGCGCTGATGCGCTGCGAGCCGAGATCCGGCCAGAAGAGCTTGGAATTGACCAGTCGGAAATGCGGCGCGACGATGACGCGCTCCAGCTGTTCCTCCGAGACATTGGCAAGCGCAAACACCGCCCAGTCGCCCTGGTGATTCTCCGAGCTCGCCCGGACCTCGATTCGCCGGCGGATGCCATCGGCGCCGGCCGCCGTCGAAACCTGGAAGGCCTCGCCCTGGTTGGCGTAGATCTCGGTCGTCGCCGTCAGATCGAGCGCGGTATCGTCACGGGAAATCTTCACCGGTTCGGCCGCCCGGGCAAGACCCGCCGAAAGGGCGAAGGCCGCCAGGAAAATGGCTGCGATCACCGCGATCACTCGTCCGGACGGTGACTTGGGCAGCATGCGGTCTCTGGTCATCGGCTGTCGGTTATCCTGCCTTTATCCGTATCGGTGGCGAGCCGTGAAAACATCACATGGTCGTGCCACTGACCGTTGATCTTCAAATATCCGCGCAGATAGCCTTCCCGCTGAAACCCGGCCTTTTCAAGCAGGCGCATGCTGCGCGCGTTATCTGGAATACAGGCTGCTTCAATACGGTGCAACTCAAGCCCGGAGAAGATGTAAGGAATAACCAACTGAAGCGCGGCGAACATATGCCCCTGGCCGGCATGGCGTTCGCCCATCCAGTAGCCGATCATGCAGCTTTGTGCCGCACCCCGCCTGATATAGCCGATGGTGATGCCGCCGACGAGGCTGCGGTTTTCCTTGAGGAAAATGAACAGCGGGATCGCCTGGCCAGAGGCATATTCCTGCTTGCCGCGGATGACGCGGGCGCGATAGGCGCCCTCCGTCAGCTCATCGCGCCGCCAGGTCGGCTCCCAGGGCTCGAGAAACTTGCGGCTTTCGGAGCGCAGCCGGTGCCACTGGTTGAAATCCTGGTAGCGCGGCAGGCGCAAGAGGTACTTGTCGTTTTCCAGCTCGACCGCATCCGGCTGCCGCGACAGGAACCGAAACACCGATTTTGGCATCGATCACTCCCGGCAGACGGATGTCGGCTCAGCGGCCTGCCTGCATCGTCTTCGGCGCGGAGACCGAAAGCGAGGCGGTGATATCTTCCATCGGTGCGAGCTGTTCGAGCGGCCCGATCGCCGAGAGCGTCGGCACCGTGTCGTAGAACAGCCGGCCGGCGAGATCGGTCAGCCGCTCGATGGTGATGCCTTCCAGCCGTTCCATCATCTCCGGATTGGAGATCGGCCGGCCGTAAAGCATCATCTGCCGTGCGATCTGGCCGGCGCGGGCGGCCGGGCTCTCCTGGCCCATCAGCAACTGGGCGCGGATCTGGGCGCGGGCGCGCTCGATTTCCTTCTGGTGGATCTCATTGGCGGATTTGTGCAGTTCGTCGATGATGACCGGCACCAGCTCCGGCAGGTTTTCGCCGCCGGTCGCGGCATGAATGCCGAAGATGCCGGTGTCGGAAAAACCCCAATGGAAGGCATAGACGGAATAACAGAGGCCGCGGAATTCGCGCACTTCCTGGAACAGCCGCGAGGACATGCCGCCGCCGAGGATATTGGCGAGGATCTGCGAGCAGTAGAAGTCGCGGGCGTGATAGGGCTTGCCCTCGAAGCCGAGCAGGATCTGCGCATCCATCAGGTCGCGCGGTTCGCGCACGCTGCCGCCGATATAACGCGCCGCTTCCATGACCGGCGGCGCCGATGGCGAAGTCGGCAAGCTGGCGAAACGATCCTCGACCATGCGCAGGAATTCTTCATGGTCGACGGCGCCGGTCGCCACCACGAACATCCGGTCGGTGGTGTAGTTGCGGCCGAGATAGGTGCGGATCTGCTGCGGCGTGAAGGAAACGACGGTCTGCGGCGTGCCGAGGATCGGCCGGCCGAGCGTCTGGTCGCGATAGGCGGCCTCGGAGAAGCGGTCGAACACCACGTCGTCGGGCGTATCGTTGGCGGCGTTGATCTCCTGCAGGATCACCTGCTTCTCGCGTTCGAGCTCCTCCTCCTCGAAGGCCGATTCCGTCAGGATGTCGGCGAGGATATCGACGGCGAGCGGCACGTGATCCTTCAGCACGCGGGCGTAATAGGAGGTCGTCTCGGTCGAGGTGGCGGCGTTGACCTCGCCGCCCACATCCTCGATCTCCTCGGCAATCTCACGGGCGCTGCGCCGCGCCGTGCCCTTGAAGGCCATGTGTTCGAGCAGGTGGGCGATGCCGTGCTCGTCTTCCGTCTCGTTACGCGATCCCGATTTGATCCAGACACCGAGCGCAACGCTTTCAAGGTGCGGCATGGTTTCTGTGACTACTGTCAGCCCGGATTTGAGCCGGGTGCACTCAACTGTCATTGGCTATCTTTCTGCGCCTGCCGTCGTCTTGCCGCGGGCGTGTTTGCCGACAAAGGTTTGAACGGCTTTCAGCTCCGGTGCGATGATCTGGAAACGCTCCTCCCTGTGCATCAGATCAGCAAGCCACGTCGGAAGCGCCGGGTCAATACCGCAGGCCGATTTTACGGCAACCGGAAATTTCGCAGGATGGGCGGTCGAAAGCGTCACCATCGGCGTATTCGGCTTTTCTTTCTTGGCCGCGACGAAGACGCCGATCGCCGAGTGCGGATCGAGGAGATAGCCGGTTTCCGCATGGGTCTTGCGGATCGTCTCGGCGACTTGGCTTTCGCTGGCGCGCCCGGCGCGGAAGTCGCGGCGGATCGCCTTCAGCGCCTGCCCGCCGATCTCGAAACCATTGGATTGCTTCAGGCTTTCCATCGCCGCGCGCACCTTCGAGGCGTCACGCCCATAGGCTTCGAACAGCAGCCGCTCGAAATTCGAGGAGATCTGGATGTCCATCGACGGCGAGCTCGTCGCCTTGACCGCCTTCATGTCGTAGCGGCCGGTCTTCAGCGTGCGGGCGAGAATGTCGTTCTCGTTGGTGGCGATCACCAGCCGGTCGATCGGCAGGCCCATGCGCTTGGCGCAGTAGCCGGCGAAGATATCGCCGAAATTGCCGGTCGGCACCGTAAACGAGATCTTCCGGTCCGGCCCGCCGAGCGCCACGGCGGTAGTGAAATAATAGACGATCTGGGCCATGATGCGCGCCCAGTTGATCGAGTTGACGCCCGACAGGCTGACCTTGTCGCGGAACGCCGCGTCGTTGAACATCGCCTTGACGAGATTCTGGCAGTCGTCGAAATTGCCTTCGACGGCGAGCGCATGCACGTTGGCGGCCGTCGAGGTCGTCATCTGCCGCTGCTGCACCGGCGAGACCTTGCCGTGCGGGAAAAGGATGAAGATATCGGTGCGCTCGCGGCCGGCAAAGGCGTCGATCGCCGCCCCGCCGGTATCGCCCGAGGTGGCGCCGACGATCGTCGCCCGTTCGCCGCGCTTTTCCAGGGCATAATCCATCAGCCGGGCGAGCAACTGCATCGCCACGTCCTTGAAGGCGAGCGTCGTGCCGTGGAAAAGCTCCATGACGAAGCTGTTCGGCCCGGTCTGGACGAGCGGCGCGATCGCCGGATGGCGGAAGGTGGCGTAGGCCTCGTCGATCATCGCCCGGAAGGTCGCCGCGGGGATCTCGCCATTGGTGAAGGGCGACAGGATGGTAAAGGCGATCTCCTGATAGGTCTTGCCCCTCAGCGCGCGGATCTCCTTCTTCGAAAATTGCGGCCACTCCCGGGGAACATAGAGCCCGCCATCGCGCGCCAGTCCCGTCAGCAGGGCGTCGCAAAAGCCGAGGGCAGGGGCCTCGCCGCGGGTCGAGATATAATCCACGTTGGTCATCCTTGATCTATCGCTGGAAGAAATTTGGCCGGGCCCGGCCGTGGCCTGCTCCGCCGGAAACCGGAAAGGGCTGCGCCTGCGGCCATACCATCGCCGTTATCTTGTTGAAGTTGCCCGCATCCGGCGGCGAAAAGTGCATCAAAACGGCGCGTACCCAATCGATTTTTGTTTGCGCCGCTGATATAGACCATCGCAAACCGTCGTGAAAGGCCTCACGGAAAAGACTGGGGCCTCCAAGAAACGCTTGTGCAAAGGGTGGAACATAGTGCTCGGCAAGGTCTCGCGTCTTATCATCTCCACTTCTTTCGTTGCCCTGCTTGCCGGCTGCAACTCGCTTGGGCTCGGCGGCGACAGCAAGCCTGAGGCGGCGCCCGCCCAGCCGAACGGCAATGCCCAGATCATGCCGCTGGCGCCGGCCAATCCGTCATCGAACAACCCGTCGATCGGCACCGCCAAGACGGCACAGGGCACCGTCGCCCCGGTCGTCCAGGGCGCCTGCCCGCAGATCTTCCTGCGCGACCAGGACTCGATCTACCGCACCTATGCCAAGGGCAAGAAGGACGATCCGCAGCAGATCGTCTTCCAGGCCTCCTTCGGCGATTACACCCGCCAGTGCATGCTGAACGATACCAATCTGACGATGACGGTTGTCGCCCAGCTCAGGCTCATCACCGGCCCGGCCGGCAATCCCGGCCCGGTGACGCTGCCTGTCCGCGTCACCATCCTCGACGGTGAGAACGTGCTCTATTCCGAGGTCACCAAGTTCCCGACCGAAATCCCCGCCGGCGCACCCGGCACGCAGGTCATCTTCCGCAAGGACGGCATCAAGATGCCGGTCGGCGCCGGCGCACTGGTGCGCGTCAACGTCGGCTTCGACACCCAGCCGGCCAAGAGCAAGAAGAGCAGCTGAGGAATATCGGGTCTGCTTCCCAGGCGCGGCTCTCCACCTTCCCTCATTCCTGTGCTCGTCACAGGAATCCAGCCACGGCGCGTCTGCGCCGTGAATGACTGTCGTCGACGTAAGCGTTCTCTCGCGCCCAAGGACTTGGGCGCACTGGATCCCTGTGACGAGCACAGGGATGAGGGAGGAGAGGGGGTTGCCTAAACCCTAAAGCACGCCTTCCCAGGCAGCCAATGCGGCGACGACGCCCGGCAGGTAGTTCATGCGGGAGATCACCGTTTCGGCGCCGGCGTCCGTCAGCTTGTCGGCATGCGCGGGGTAGCTGTGCGAGGCGCCGGTAAAGCCGATGACGCGCATGCCGGCGGCGCGCGCCGCATGCACGCCGTGCACGGAATCCTCGACGACGACGGTCCTGTCGGGCGAGACACCCATGCGGCTTGCACCGTGCAGGAAGATGTCCGGCTTCGGCTTGACGCGGTCCGGGCCGAGATCCTTGGCGGAGAAGATGTTGGGCGCAAACAGCGGCTTCAGCCCCACCTTGGTGAGCATCATGTCGAGCCGCTTCGTGCTCGAATTCGAGCAGATGCAGCGCTTCATCGGCAGCCTGGAGACGGCGAATTCGACGCCCGGTATGGCCTTGACGTCGTTCGCCAGCCTGACGTCGAGCAGCTGCTCCGACTTATCAAGCAGCGAGGCCGAAAGCGGGATGCTCGCCTCGCGCTCGATCTGCAGCAGGATATTGTGCCATGTCATGCCGGCGAAGCGCTCGCCCATTTCCTCGGCGCCGATCGGATATCCGGCTTCCGTCAACAGTGCGGATTCCACTTCCGCCGCGATAATTTCGGAATCGACGAGAACGCCGTCGCAATCGAAGATGATGAGATCGAAGCCGTCCATATGTTCACGCCTTGCTGGAAATCCGGGTCTTGTCAGGGGTGGTGCGGCTTTACACGATGGCCGACCAAAGCTCAACCTGATCTCCAGCATGGCTGCGATGCGGCAGGCGACCGGCTGCATGGCCGCTCGCCGCTGATATGATGGTTGAAGGGGAGGACCCGCCATGGTTCATCCATGGCGGGCCCTGGTTGACTACTGTTGTTCCGGCAGGATGATTTTCTTGCTGGTGGTACTCTTGACCGGCTTCTCGCCGGGGACGTGCGACATGGTGCGGGTCGTGCTCTGCAGCGTGTCGCCGTCGGTGCTGGTCTTGGTGCGGGACTTGCTGAACGTCCCCTTGTCGACCGCCTGGGCCTTAGTCTGCGCCTTGAGCTTGTCGCCATTATTGTCGTTGATATGCGTCTTGCTCTGCACCTTGCCGTCGGTGGTGGCCGCACTTCCCCCTGATCCGATCGAGGAGGTCGTGCCGCCGTCGGTGCGGCAGGCGCCGGCCGTTCCGACCGAGCTCGCCGAGGTGTCGCCGGCCGACGCGCTTCCCGCGGTCCCGACCGCTCCGGCCGCGTTGCATTCCTCCGCAAGACCGACCGAAGTGGAGGCGAGCAGCGCGATCGAGGCGGCTGCGATGAGGTGGATAGGTTTCATTGCCGTCTCCTATTTCGCAGGTTTCGTTACCGAACAGGTGCCATCGGAACGCTTGGTGATGACGGTGCCGTCAGGCCGGGTGATGCTTGCGGTGGAAAAGCTGTCAACGCTTCCGGATCCGGCCGAAGAGCCGGCCGAGGCGGATGATGAGGACGAACCGGCCGCCCCGCTTCCTGTTGTGGTTGAGGAAGACACCTGCCCATTGCCAGCCGTCACGGTGGTGGACGTATTACCCGCCTGTGACTGAACGACCGTGCAGGTCGTTCCGTCATCGAGCTTGATCTCCTCCGACATGGTTGGGCCGGCGATCAGAGCGAGCGAAGCGGCGAGTGTGATTGTGAAAAACCGGGTCATTGGTTTATCTCCCAAGGGTTTAGCCGGCGCCCCGAAGGGCGCCGGCCGACATCACTTGCAGTCCTCGGTGCCGGCGGCGTCCTTCTTGACCTGGCCGGGCGCGCAGCCCTTCTTGCCCTGGTTGTCATGCGAGGTGCCTGCCGCACTGCTGCCGGTGCCGACCGTGCTGCCGGTCTTGTCTCCATCCGCCGACGAAGCCCCGGTACCGACGCTCGATGCCGCATTCGCATCGCCCGAGCCCGCGGCCGAACCGCCGGTGCCGACCGTGCTGCTGGAAGTGCCGCCGCCGGCCGACGAGCCGCCGGTTGCGGTGGTCGAAGACGTGCCGGATTTACAGGTCGTCGAACCGTCCGGGCAGGTGCCCCCGGCAGAGCTGCCACCAGTACCGACCGTGCTGCTCGCAGTTCCGCCGCCGGCCGTCGAACCGCCCGTACCGGTCGTGCTGGACGATTGCGCGAAGCCGGAAACAGCCGTGCCGGCCAGAAGAGCCGCCGCCAAAGCCACATGTGTTACCTTCAACATGATGAATTCCTCCGTTTGTCGTTGAGTTGCTGTCGCTTCCGGGGCGGATGGACAGCTGTTTGACAAACTTCGGTTACATCCCGCTGTTCCTATTCTGGGCACTCAGTCGGATCAGCGTCGGACCTTGGTCTGGTCCGTCGCTCGCGGGCCGCGGAGCGATGCAAACTCGATCCAGTCGCCCGGAACCGTGCAGTGGGTCCGGGATAACCACAGGCATCAGAACAAAGGCTTTAGGATTCTATGCTTCATGCCTCGACCGGAAACAGCTTCAGGAACTGCCGGTCGCCTTCCGGCGAGAATAGAATCGAGCGGCTTTCGGCGGTGCGCCTGGCCCAGCCCTTGTCGAGGAAGCTCGACAGCAGCGCCTTGCCGAGGCCGCCGGCCAGATGCGCCCGTCTTTCGCTCCAGTCGAGGCATGAGCGGCAGAGCGGGCGGCGCGATGATCGGAGGTCGCCGACATCGATGCCGATGCGCTTGAGGTCGCTTTCACCTTTTTCCGTCAGCGCCAGGCCGTCGCCGACCGCGTCGATCGCGCCTGAGGCAATCAGGCTGTCGAGCATGCGCACGCCGTAATCGCCGGCCAGATGATCGTAGCAGATCCGCGCCTTGCGCAGCGCCGGCTCCTTCGGCCCCGGCTGGTGGCGCAGATGCCCGCGGCCGGCGGCAAAGCCCATCATGCTTTCGATCAGCCGGGCGGCGGCCTCGTCGGCGAGCGTGAAATAACGGTGCCGTCCCTGCTTGCGCTGGGCCAGCAGCCCGCCGGCTTCGAGCTTCGCCAGATGCGTGCTTGCCGTCTGCAGCGTGATGCCGCCGACGCCGGCAAGCTCGGTCGCCGTCAGCGCCCGTCCGCCGGTCAGCGCCGCCAGCATGTTGGCGCGGGCGGGATCGCCGATCAGCGCACCGATCTGCGCAATGTCAGGGCCTTCCTTCATACTTCGATCGTAACCGAAGCATCGCCGTCAGGCAATGTGCGAAAACGGGGAAGCAAAAAGGAGAACCCGATGATCACCTGCTTCATCCGTTATCAGATCGACCCCTTCAAGAAGGAGGCTTTTGCCGAATATGCCCGCAACTGGGGCCAGGCAATCCCTCGGAACGGCGCCGACCTGATCGGCTATTTCGGGCCGCATGAGGGCTCGGCGACGACGGCTTACGGCGTCTATAACATCGAAAGCCTCGCCGCCTACGAAGCCTATCGCGCCAGGCTGGCCGCCGATCCGCTCGGCCGCGACAATTACGAATTCGCCAGACGCGAAGGCTTCATCCGCAAGGAGGACCGTATCTTCCTGAAAAACGTCTCCGCTCCTCACGCCAGGCTGGTGCTGCCATGATCGCCGTCATCTTCGAAGTCGTGCCCTATATGGGCGAGCGCCACAAATATCTCGACCTCGCCGGCGAGCTGCGGTCCGAACTCGAAAAGATCGACGGCTTCATCTCGATCGAGCGTTTCGAGAGCCTGACGAACCGCGGCAAGCTGCTGTCGCTCTCCTTCTTCCGCGACGAGGAGGCCGTCCGGAACTGGCGCAATGTCGAAGCCCATCGCGCCGCCCAGCAAGCCGGCCGCGGCGGCATCTTCGCCGATTACCGCCTGCGAATCGCCAGCGTCTTGCGCGACTACGGCATGTTCGAACGCGACGAGGCACCGGCGGATAGCCGCAGGGTGCATGATGCGGCGTGACGAGGGGAGGGTAGGGTAGCAGGTGCAATAAATTCCCGAAATCGGCCGCCCCTTCAGGCTTTGGTAACTAAGTTGCGTAACCATAACGGAGAGTTAAGCGTAAAGCGTATGAGTGAGTATCAGAATGGCATCAGTTTTTCCGCTTGCCGACCTCAAGGCCTCCGTCAAGCCGGGTTCCCGGTCGGAGTCCTGGATCGACACGATCATCAAGGGCGATTGCGTCAGCGCCCTTGAAGCCTTGCCCACCCACTCCGTCGACGTGATCTTCGCCGACCCGCCATATAACCTCCAGCTCGGTGGAACGCTGCACCGTCCCGATCAGTCGCTGGTCGATGCGGTCGATGACGAATGGGACCAGTTCGCTTCCTTCGAGGCCTATGACGCCTTCACCCGCGCCTGGCTGCTTGCCTGCCGCCGCGTTTTGAAGCCGACGGGCTCGATCTGGGTGATCGGCTCCTACCACAATATTTTCCGCGTCGGCGCGACGCTGCAGGATCTGAATTTCTGGATCCTCAACGACATCATCTGGCGCAAGACCAATCCGATGCCGAATTTCAAGGGCCGCCGTTTCCAGAACGCCCATGAGACGATGATCTGGGCGAGCCCCAATGCCAAGGCCAAGGGCTATACCTTCAATTACGATGCGATGAAGGCCGCCAATGACGATGTGCAGATGCGCTCTGACTGGCTGTTCCCGATCTGCAACGGCAATGAGCGGCTGAAGGGCGAGGACGGCAAGAAGGTGCATCCGACCCAGAAGCCGGAAGCGCTGCTCGCCCGCGTCATCATGGCCTCGACCAAGCCCGGCGATATCGTGCTCGATCCCTTCTTCGGCTCGGGAACGACGGGTGCGGTGGCCAAGCGTCTCGGCCGTCACTTCGTCGGCATCGAGCGCGAGCAGGATTATATCGATGCGGCATCCGCCCGCATCGCCGCCGTCGAGCCGCTCGGCAAGGCGGAACTGACGGTCATGACCGGCAAGAAGGCCGAGGTTCGCGTCGCCTTCAACGTGCTCGTCGAAAGCGGCCTGATCAAGCCCGGCCAGGTACTGACCGACGCCAAACGCCGATACAGCGCGATCGTGCGCGCCGACGGCACCGTCGCTTCAGGCGGCGAGGCCGGCTCCATTCATCGTCTCGGCGCCAAGGTGCAGGGTCTCGATGCATGCAACGGATGGACCTTCTGGCATTTCGAAGACGGGCAATCCCTGCGCCCGATCGACGATCTCAGGTCCGTCATCCGCAGTGATCTGGCAAAGGTGGAGTGAGCAGCACCTTCGCAAGATCGAAATAGCTTCTTCCGGTTTCCTCCAGTTGCGGAAGAAGGCCAAGGCGCCCGGGGCTCGAACCTCGGGCGTCTTCTATTCTAGAAGTCCTTGTAGTCGGTGACATCGACGCGGATGATGCGGCCTTCTGTATCGAAGGTGATCGTCTCCTCACCCTCGCGGATCAGCGGCTTGCCTGATTTGCTGTGCGTGGCGCGGAGCGACCAGACGGCCCGGCCGGAGAGCGGCGTCAGTGTCTCGACAAGCGAATTTTCTGCCGTCTGATCGGGATAATCGTCGAAATAGCGCCGGAAGGCGGCCATGATCTCGCCCCGCCCGGCAAGGCTGCCGACGCCGTTCGAGACATAGGTGGCATCCTCGGCGAAATAACCCTCGATCGTGGGAAAATCCAGCGCGTTGATGGCAGCATGGAAGCGTTCGATTTCCTCGGCCGGGTCGAAAGCCATGGTCTCAGACCTTCAATCCGTAGGCGGCAAGATCGCTGCGCAGCTTGTCGGCGCCCGAAAACAGCACCGCATTCCAGCCGAAGGTTCTGGCGCCTTCGACATTAACAGGCGCGTCGTCGATGAAGATCGTCGCCTTCGGATCGAGGCCGAAGCTCTTCGTATGGCTGTCGTAGATCGCGGCATCCGGCTTGATCAGGCCGACATCGCCGGAAACGGTCACGCCGCGCGGCAGCTTGAGGAAGGGAAAGCGCTCCTGCGCCTCGCGGAAGGTGTCGGAAGCGAAGTTGGTCAGCATCGTCACGTCGCGGCCTTCGGCGATCAGCCCTTCCAGAATGGCGACGCTGTCCTCATAGGCGTGCGGCACCATCTCGTGCCAATATTTGCGGAAGGCGCGGATATGCTCTTCGCGGGCAGGGTGCTCGGCAATCAGCAGCGCTTCGGCCTCTTCCCAGGTGCGGCCGCGGTCCTGCTCGATGTTCCAGTCGTGCGTGCAGATATTGGCGAAGAACCAGTTGCGCTCGGTCTCATCGGGAATGAGGCGGGCGAAGGGAAGATGCGGATCGTAATGAATAAGAACTTTGCCGATATCGAAAACGATGTGTTTTATCTCAGTCGTCATGGTCATGCCTTGGATGTTTTGAACGCGAGAGGAATAGCCGCTGCGATCGCTTTTTTCATGATGGTCGGCAGCGCCTGGGCTTCAAGATTTGTAACCGGCTCCCACCATTCGTCATTCGTCGCGTTTCCGATCTGTGGTTTGGCCGCGATCGCCGTGCGCCAGATCGACAGCCGGAGCTCGAAATGAGTGAAGACATGGATGACGGTGCCGCAGGCCTGCCAGGCCGCATTGAAGGGTGCGGCCGCAACTGAGGTCTCGCCGTCGATGCGCGCCGTCCAGGCCGTCGTCGGCACCTCGGTCATGCCGCCGAGCAGGCCGCTTTCGGCGCGGCGCCGCAAAAGAATCTCGCCATCGGCGGTCACCGCGACGAAGGCGGCCCCCTGCCGCACCGGCTTTTCCTTCTTCGCCGTCTTGACGGGGAAGTGCTCGGGATCGGAAAGCTTCAACGCCTGGCAGGCCCCACGGAACGGACAGAGCGAACAGGCCGGCCGCTTCGGGGTGCAGATCGTCGCGCCGAGATCCATCATCGCCTGGGCGAAATCGCCGGGCCGATCGGCGGGCGTCAGCAGCGCCACCTTGTTCTTCATCAGCGGCTTGGCGGCCGGCAGCGGCGTTTCGATCGCATAGAGCCTTGATATCACCCGCTCGACATTGCCGTCCATGACGGCCGCCTGCCGGTTGAAGGCGATGGCGGCGACGGCCGCCGCCGTATAGTCGCCGATGCCGGGCAGCGCCTTGAGGCCGGCTTCGCTATCGGGAAAGACGCCGCCATGTTCCTGCGCCACCGCCTCGGCGCATTTCTTCAGGTTGCGGGCCCGGGCGTAGTAGCCGAGCCCGGCCCAGGCGGCCATGACCGCGTCGTTTTCGGCCGCGGCAAGGTCGGTCACCTCCGGCCAGCGCGCGAGAAACCGCTCGAAATAAGGTTTGACTGCCTGCACCGTCGTCTGCTGCAGCATCACCTCCGACAGCCAGACGCGATAGGGATCGGGCTTGACGCCGCGCGCCGCCATGCCGGGCGATACCCGCCAGGGCAGGTCGCGGTGGTGGCGGTCGTACCAGTCGAGCAGGGGCTGTGCGTGGGGCGTGTCGGGTGTGGTGATCGTCATGATTTGCCGCGATGAGGGGAAGGTCCTATACTTGCCGAAGCAATGGCGCGCGATCAAGGCGGCCGCGCCAATTGGCAGCCGTGCCCAAGGGTTTCGATGAGTTATCCACGCAAAGATGTGAAGCAGATTTCCGAGCTGGCGAATGGGCTGATCGATCCCGTCCTGGCGCGCCGCGCCGGCATCAACACGGCGCTGCTCGGCTCCTGGAGCGAAATCGCCGGCGAGGATTTCGCCGATTGCACCCGGCCGGAAAAGATCGCCTGGGCGCGTGGCGGCGGCGATGACGGCAGCTTCCGCCCCGGCGTACTGACGATCGCCTGCGAAGGTGCGCGCGCGCTTTTCCTCACCCATGCCCAGGGCGAACTCATCCAGCGCATCAACAGCTTCTTCGGCTTTGCCGCCGTCCACCAGATCCGCATCGTCCAGAAGCCGGTCTCCCAAGCCGTCCGCCGCTCCCGCACTCCGCCGCCGCTGAAGGGCGAAGCCGCCCGCAAGCTGGAAGGCATGATGGAAGGCATCGAGGGCGACAAGCTGCGCCAGGCGATCCAGCGCTTGGGGACTGCGGTGATGGGCAACCGAGGGAGGGGGCGGTGACGGGCAAGATGCCTGAGTTGACCCGTAATGCCAAGACTGGGCATGGCCGGCAAGTGGACGCGAGCGATGAAATCATGCGTCGAAAAATCCGCGAGGTGATAGATGATTCGAGTGCCGATATCGATGCCGATACGTTTTTGAGCGGCTGGAAAGCCGGCATGCCGAACGGATGAACACTGAGTCCAGTTCGCGCTAGTGACTGCCCCTCACCCTAGGAGCTGTGGACACTTATCTGAGCCATAAGATTGTTGCGGCCAGAGCGATCATGGCTTTGTAGTTTCGAACGGTTTTCTCATATCGCGTGGCGATGCGTCGAAACTGCTTGAGCTTCGAGAAGCAACATTCGACGAGATAGCGCTGAGCGTAGAGTTCCTTGTCGAGTGGATACTTCTTGGCACGCGAGGGGTTGTTCGGGATAACCGCTTGCGCGCCCTTGTCGGCAATGAGTTTGCGTAGCCGGTCGCTGTCATAGGCCGTATCGGCCATGACGACCTCGGCTGGCAGGTCTTCGATCAGGAGATCGGCTTGCGGTGCATCGCCTTTCTGGCCGGCGGTCAGGATGAAACGAACAGGACATCCAAGGCCACGCACGGCCATATGGATTTTGGTGCTCAAGCCGCCGCGCGAGCGGCCAAGGGCCTGATCTTCAGCCCCTTTTTTGCGCCGGAGGCGTGCTGGTGGGCGCGAATAATAGTACTGTCGACGATCAGGTATTCGAAGTCGGTATCCTCCGACATTGCTTCGAAGACACGCCACCAGACACCCTTTTGGCTCCAGCGGCTGAAGCGGCGAAACACGCTGTTCCAATCACCGAACACCTCCGGCAGATCGCGCCAGGGCGAACCCGTCCGCACGATCCACAAGACCGCTTCCACAAACATGCGATTGTCACGTCCAGACGAACCGCGCGTGCGATCGTCGCCAATGATATGACGAGACATCCGCTCCCACTGGTCATCTCGAAGAATGAGACGATCTAAAACACCCATGACTGCCTCCAAAAGACAGTCTTGAATCTGATTTGCTCAGCTTTGGGAATCCCAAGAGTCCACGGCTCCTAGCCCTCTGGCCGTAAACGGGGCGAGGGGACGTGCCATGCGAGACGTTGGCGAGGGGCCGAGAGGTTGCGGCATATCCCCTTCTCCCCGCGAGCGGGGAGAAGGTGGCGGCAGCCGGATGAGGGGCGGGCGACGATCTCCCAGAGCGCGAATCTCATGACATTGGACCCTGCTCGTGTGGTCACATTTTGGTTTTCGAGGCGGCCGCAGTACCTTCGGCCTTCCACCGAAACTGAGAATCGCGCATTTCGGACGCCAGGTCGGGCTCTCGGTCCCATCACGGTCACAATTCTTTGAAGGAAGTTGGTGAACCGTGGCTTGTGAGTGGCCGTCAGCCGTTATATCGCACAATCACGCCGTCACTCTCATACCTATGGGGAACCCATGCAGATGTCCGAAATGCAACTGACGAAACGCCGCCTCCTAGGTGGCATCGCCATCGCCGCAGCTGCCGCAGCGCTTGCCGCCTGCAACGACAGCAAGGACGCGGCCGATGCGTCGTCCTCCGGCAAGACCATGGCCGACGGCACCAATGTCGATACCATCAACACCGCGGCGACGTCCTCGACCGACATGCCGCAGTCCGACGGCGATGTCGACATGGCCGAGGTGCTGAAGCCCGGCGCGCTGCCGGAGATGGCGCTCGGCAAGGCCGACGCCCCGGTCAAGATCGTCGAATATATGTCGATGACCTGCCCGCACTGCGCCCATTTCCACAACACCACCTTCGACGCCATCAAGCAGAAATATGTCGATAGCGGCAAGGTGCAGTTCATCATCCGCGAATTCCCCTTCGATCCGCGCGCCGCCGCCGCCTTCATGCTCGCCCGCTGCAGCGCGTCCAACCCGGAGCAGCTGAGCACGCCGGAGCAGTATTTCCCGATGGTTTCCATGCTGTTCAAGCAGCAGCAGGTCTGGGCCGCCGCCGATGACGGCCGCGCCGCACTGCTGCAGATGTCGAAGCTCGCCGGATTTACTGAGGATAGCTTCACGAAATGCTTGACGAACCAGAAGCTTCTGGATGAAGTGAACGCCACGCGGGAAAGGGGATCCAAGGATTTCGGCGTCAATGCCACGCCAACGTTCCTCATCAATGGCAAGCGCTATTCTGGAGACATGCCGGTTGACACCATGTCGAAGCTCATCGACAGCCTCATCTGAACCGGACCGTTTGACGAAGACGGGCGACGGCGAAAGCCGTGCGCCCGTTTTTTGTTTTCAGCGCAGTTTGCGGATGAGGGGGCTTTCTGCCGTGGATCTTTCCGCATGAAGTTCAACAAGCTGCGCCTGGTCGGCTTCAAATCCTTCGTCGAGCCGACGGAATTCATCATCGAGCGGGGGCTGACCGGCGTCGTCGGCCCGAACGGCTGCGGCAAGTCGAATCTCGTCGAGGCGCTGCGCTGGGTGATGGGCGAGAATTCCTACAAGAACATGCGCGCCTCCGGCATGGACGACGTGATCTTCTCCGGTTCCGGCAATCGCCCGGCCCGCAACACTGCCGAAGTGGCGCTCTATCTCGACAATGGCGAGCGCACCGCGCCTGCCGCCTTCAACGATGCCGACGAGATCCAGGTCACCCGCCGCATCGAGCGCGAACAGGGCTCGCTCTACCGCATCAACGGCAAGGAAAGCCGCGCCAAGGACGTGCAGCTGCTGTTTGCCGACGCCTCGACCGGCGCCCGTTCACCCTCGATGGTCGGGCAGGGCCGCATCGGCGAGCTGATCCAGGCAAAGCCGCAGGCCCGCCGCCAGCTGCTCGAAGAGGCGGCCGGCATTTCCGGCCTGCATTCGCGCCGCCACGAGGCCGAACTGCGCCTGCGCGCCGCCGAAACCAATCTCGAGCGCCTCGACGACGTCACCTCGCAGCTCGAAAGCCAGATCGAGAGCCTGAAGCGCCAGGCGCGTCAGGCCAACCGCTTCAAGACGCTGTCGGCCGATATCCGCGGCCGCGAGGCGATGCTCTTGCATATCCGCTGGGTGCAGGCCAAGGAGGCCGAGGCCGAGGCCGACAGCGCACTCAACCAGGCGACATCAGTCGTCGCCGAAAAGGCGCAGATCCAGATGGAGGCGGCCAAGCATCAGGGCATCGCCAGCCTGAAGCTGCCGGAGCTGCGCGAGGGCGAGGCCCGCGCCGCCGCCGCCCTGCAACGCCTGCAGATCGCCAGGAGCCAGTTGGAGGAGGACGCCGGCCGCATCCTGCGCCGCCGCGACGAGCTGACCCGCCGTCTCGCCCAGCTGGCGGAAGACATCCGCCGCGAGGAGCGGCTGGTCGCCGACAATGCGGTGATCCTCGCCAGACTCGACGCCGAAGAGGCCGAAATAGCGGAAATCCTCGCCGATTCCGGCCGTTATGCCGAGGAAACCCGGGAGGCCTTCGAGGGTGCTGCGGCCAAGCTTGCCGACAGCGAGCGCGTCTTCACCCAGCTGACCGCCGAGCGCGCCGAGGCCGCTGCCGGCCGCAACCAGCTGGAGCGCGCCATCCGCGATCTCGCCGACCGCCGCATGCGCCTCGAACGGCAGATGGACGAGGCCAATCACGAACTCTCCGCCATCGGCGAGAAGATATCAGGCCTGCCCGATCCCGAGGAGAAGCGGGCGATCGTGGAGGCCGGCGAGATCGCGCTCGCCGATGCCGAAGCCGCTGTGCAGGCGGTCGAACAGGCGCTCGCCGCCGCCCGCCAGACCGAGGCGCTGGCGCGCGCCCCGGTCGATCAGGCCCGCGCGGGGCTGAATGCTGTCGAAACCGAGGCCCGCACCATTTCCCGCATGCTCGCCGCCGGCGCGGCGTCCGGGAAGTTTGCGCCGGTTGCCGAAGAACTGAAGGTCGATCGCGGCTTCGAAACGGCGCTCGGGGCAGCCCTTGGCGACGACCTGGAATCGCCGCTCGATGCCGAAGCGCCGGCCCATTGGTCGGAGAATGGCGATGGCGCCGCCGATCCCGCGCTTCCATCAGGCGCCACCCCGTTGCTTGCCCATATCAGCGCGCCGCCAGCGCTGACCCGCCGTTTGCGCCAGATCGGCCTGGTCGCGGAAGCAGACGCGCAATCGCTGATGGCGGCGCTGAAGCCCGGCCAGCGGCTGGTGACCAAGGAGGGTGCCGTCTATCGCTGGGACGGCCATGTCACCGGCGCCGACGCGCCGAGTGCCGCGGCGCTGCGCCTTGCCCAGAAAAACCGGCTGGCCGAACTCGAGGGCGAGGCGGCGATCGCCGGCGACGTGCTTGCCGAGGCCGAAGAGCGGCAGGCTGCGGCCGCCGAGGCGATCCGCGTCGAGGAGCGAAAGCTTGCCGAGGCCCGCGACATGAGCCGGCTGTCGGCGCGTCATCTCGCCGAGGCCCGCGATGCGCTGGCCGCAGCCGAGCGGGCCTCCGGCGATCTGATCCGCCGCCGCGATGTCGTCAGCGAGGCGGCCAGCCAGCTCGGCGCGCAGCTGGAGGAGATCGGCGTCCAGGAGGAGAATGCCCGCATCGAGCTGGAGGACGCGCCCGATCTGACCGAGATCGACGAGCGGCTGCGCTTCCAGCAGGCGGAGGTCGCGACCGATCGCGGCGCGCTCGCCGAGGCCCGCGCCCGCCATGAAAGCCTGGCAAGGGAAAACGAGGCCCGCCAGCGCCGCATCATGGCGATCGGCCAGGAGCGCGAGACCTGGCGCCAGCGGGCGGCCAGCGGCGAAGATCATGTCGCCACGCTGCGCGAGCGCGAGGAGGAAGCGCGCGAAGAGGCGGCCGATCTCGAAATGGCGCCGGATGAATTCGACGACAAGCGCCGCGCCTTGCTCTCGGAATTGCAGAAGGCCGAGGAGGCGCGCCGCAATGCCGGCGATCTGCTGGCCGAAGCCGAACGCATCCAGCGCGAGGCCGACCACAAGGCGGCAACGGCGCTTTCCGAGCTTGCCGAATGCCGTGAACGCCGCGGCCGCGCCGAAGAGCGCCTGGTCTCGGCCCGCGAGAAACGGCAGGAAAGCGAAAGCCGCATCCGCGAGGTGCTGAACGTGCCGCCGCACGAGGCGCTGCGGCTCGCCGGTCTGCAGCCGATGCAGGCGCTGCCCGATCCGCGCGAGGTCGAGCGCGAGCTGGAGCGGCTGAAAATGGAGCGCGAGCGGCTCGGCGCCGTCAACCTGCGCGCCGACGAGGAACAGAAGGAGCTGAGCGAAAAGCTCGAAGCGCTGATCAAGGAGCGCGACGACGTCATCGATGCGATCCGCAAGCTGCGCGGCGCCATCCAGAGCCTGAACCGCGAAGGCCGCGAGCGGCTGATCGCCGCCTTCGACGTCGTCAATGCCCAGTTCCAGCGGCTGTTCACCCACCTTTTCGGCGGCGGCACCGCCGAGCTGCAACTGATCGAATCCGACGATCCCTTGGAGGCCGGCCTCGAAATCCTGGCCCGGCCGCCCGGCAAGAAGCCGCAGACCATGACGCTGCTCTCCGGCGGCGAACAGGCGCTGACGGCAATGGCGCTGATCTTTGCCGTCTTTCTCACCAATCCGGCGCCGATCTGCGTGCTCGACGAGGTGGACGCGCCGCTCGACGACCACAATGTCGAGCGCTACTGCAACCTGATGGACGAGATGGCCGCTTCCACCGAAACCCGCTTCGTCATCATCACCCACAACCCGATCACCATGGCCCGCATGAACCGCCTCTTCGGCGTCACCATGGCCGAACAGGGCGTCTCCACCCTGGTCTCCGTCGACCTGCAGACGGCCGAGCGCCTGCGCGAGATTGCCTGAATTTCTCTGGTTGCCGACGGTTGATGATCGAAGCCGAGCTTGGCTCTAAAGCTGATATCGACCGCGCTCTTCCAGAAGGGCTTCGATCCGGCGGCGCCGGGCAAGGGCGATTGCGACCAGGGGTGTGACAAGAGCCGCGAGCCCCAAGCTTCCGATCGAAAGCATCAGCAGCCACCTTCCCAACCGCCGTACCAGCGACGGAAAATCGACATTGAGCCAATCCATCGCATTCACGGTGTAGCCATTGGCCGAGACCCAATCCCGCATCAGCGCCAAACGCTCGCAATGAACATCGGCGTACAAAACCTTCACTTCCCTGATCTGGTTGAGGAAGGTCGATGCATCGACGACATTCCCCTCGAGATAGGCGATCTGTGCAAGCGTATAGGCCGCGAGGGAAGGGTCGATCTCCATGGGCGGAGGGGCGGAAGCGGACGTCTTGCCCACCGCGATCGAACCACGAAGATTGACGTCCAGGCCTCCGGATCCGTCGGTGACGGGCTGTGGCAGAGTTATGGGGCTGTGGTATGCCGCGCCGGCGGCCAGATCCAGCTCCGAGCGCAGGCGCTGCGAGAATTGATGGGGCAGGGCTTCACGACGCGAGTGCTGGGAAAATCGATAATCATCGAGTGCGAAGAACGCAACGAAAGCCATCGCGCTCACGGCGCCGAGATATCGCGATCGGCGCGTGGCAAGAACAATCGCGGCAAGGCATATCGGATATTTGAGCCAGTTCAGCAAGAAGGGCCCGACCGTCCAGTCGTCAGCGCCGGGGATGACGGCAATGCCGTTCCGCTGTGCATAATCGGCCGCGCTTCCGGCAAGCGCCACGAAATGGAAGGCGGTGTTATCAGCCGCCTCAGGCAGCCAGATCCAATGGGCCCCGAATGCTGACAGCGCCGCAAAGGCCAGAAGACCAAGGACAAACAGAAGGTAGCCGCGTGCGCGGGAGGCGATTGCGCCGACCGCGCGCTCGCCATTGGCAATCGAAGACGGTTTGGGCAGTTTATTTGCGATGCGGCTGCCGAACACGCCTGCCGCGCGTTTGACGGCGTCCGGCAGGTTGGCGCGGCGCTCTTGCAGCTCGCGCTCGATCGACAAAACCCTTCGGCTTCGGCGCGCGATCCACCAGCCGAGCCCATTCGTCAGCGGCGCGGCGATTGCAAAGAACAGTGCGGCCGATAACAGCAAATAGGCCCTTTGCGATTGAGCGGCATTGCCGGCCAGGAACTTTTCGCGCGCCTGCGGCCCAAAACCGCCGGAGGCCAGCGCGAAGTTTCGGATCGCCTGAATACGGATTTGATCGAAATTGTTCAGAAGGAAGCCGCTTGTTTCCAGCTTGTCGAGTGCGGCCGCGGCAGCAGCGCCATCGCCGCGAAAAGCCTCCGCCTGCGCCAGGAAATACGGCATGATCCTCGCGTTTCCATCCGGTTGCGTCCGGTGATCTCCGTTCGCATCAGCGGCAGCCTGGTAGATGCTTGCCGGTAAATCCGAGGGGCGGATCACCCTGTATTTCTCATAGATCGGCCGAGCACTGAAATCCTGCGAAAAGTCGGACATCACTCCGCCAACAATAGGGGTGCCCGGGATGCCGAGGACAACAATGGCAATGATCGCGCGGCGGGAAAGCGGAGCATGAAATGCTAGGCCAATGAAGGCGAAAAAGGCGAATGCGAAGGGGGCGAGCACTTCTGCCCGTCCGAACAATGCCCAGCATATCAGAAAGAATGCGACTGCCAGTCCCGTGAAAAACCAACGCCCCCGGATAATCATTCCAGCGGTCGCAAGGGCGATGATGAAGGAGACATAGTGCGCATGATAGGGCAGGTTCGCGAGCCCGGTCTCAACTGGGGAGACCGTGGATTTGACGCCCGACAGGCCAAGGGCATTGGTGAAGCCGTCGAGCACATAGATCGAGCCGCCCAACATCCTGAGATCGGTCGGATCGGATGGCCAGGTATAGGCGGCTGCGAAGAGCAGCATGAAGCCGGCGAAAGCCGATCCCTGTGACAGCAGCGATAGCAGATTGGACCGGCGGCCCAGTCCAGCATGCTCTTCTTCACCGGTCTGATCGATCTTTTCCGGTATGGGAGTCGCCGCAGCCGAGGCCGGGCCGGCCATGCGCCTGCCGAAAGCCGAGGCGTCAGCCACCGTCAGCTCCGGCGGCCGTCACGCCGGACAGCATCTCGCCGCGAAGGCGTTCGAGCTCGCCGATTGCCTGACGGCGGTCCGTCGCTCCCTTCTCATGGGCATCGCGAACGTCGGTCAGCGTCAGCAGGATATTGTCGTGAACATGCTGCAGCGTTTCCACGTCGACGACCAGGCGCTGGTTGGATTTCGCCGTCGCCACGGAGTTCTGGTGCAGGAGCTCGGCATTCCTGCGCATGATGTCGTTGGTGGCGCTGTCTATGCTGTCGGCCAATGCGACGGCGCTTTTCTGCTCGTCGAGGGTCAGGGCCAGCATGAAGGCGCGTTTCCATGCCGGCAAGGTCAGCTGGCGGATCGTCTGGAACTTGTCGACGAGTGCGAGATTGTTTGCCTGGATGATACGAACCATCGGCAAAGTCTGCATGGCCGCGTGCTGAAGCACGCGCATATCGTCCGCCCGCTTCGAAAGCTGCTGACGGTTTGCTTCGAGCACGGCCAGATATTCGCTCGAGGCCAGGTCGCCGACGGCGCCGTTCTGGTGGCCGATTTCCGCCTCCATGTCGCGAAGCCGCAGTTCGATTGCCTGGACGTGCTGGCCAAGCGCGGCATATTCGGCGCGCACACCCTCATACATCAGCTGGTAGTCATGATTTCGCCGCGACAGCGTCTGGGCTGTCGTCTCGATTTGCGCCACGAGCTTGTCGACCTGGCCTTTGACGGTATCGAACCGGGCGACGGCGCGTTCCTTCGTGCGCGCGATCCGTTTCAGGATGCCGCCGATCACGGGAATTCGTCCGACCGAACTGTCGAGTGACGACAGGTTGAACTGCTGCGCCGCAAGGACGATCTCGTTCAGTTGCGCGCCGGTGCCGTCGAGGTCGGTCGCCCGCGCCGTTTGCAGGATCTCATCGGCATATTGGGACGAGCGTTCGGCGACTTCCCGGCCGAACTGCTGGATCGAGAGCGCCGACTGCAGGTCGATCGTGGCTGCCAGACGACTGACTTCCGGATCGATCTGATTGTCGCTGACGGCGGCACTCTGGGTGTCGTGCAATGGCAAAGCAGCCTTGATCATTCTTGTCCAACCCTCTTCAGGAAGCCTATGAGATTGCTGTGGGCATCGAGAAACGCAGTTGCGGCCGAACTGCGCGGTCTTACGGCCTCGCCGTGAATGATCGCCAGCGCGTTCCGCTGCCAAAGAGGCAACAACAGCGTTTCGATGTCGGTGAACCTGTCGAGCAACGAAGCAAGCACACTGGCCGAGAGCTCGATCTGCTGGATCGTCAGCGCGTTGGCTGCCTCCATCGCCATGATGTTGGAAAGCCGTCGTTCGTACCTGGCGACGAGAGAAAGGTCCGAGCCGCCCGACTGCGAAAGCAGCCGTTTGCCATCCGATATCACGCCGGCAAGACGCACCTGCTCGTCGATGAGCTGCAATCGCGTTTCGTCAAGAATTTCCCGGATGCGTTTGCCGACCTGAGCCGCCCGGCTCAGCTGCCGGAAGAGGTCGGCGACCCTGTGGCTGGCAAGCTCGAACTTCAGACGGGCTTCGACGGCTGCGCCGGTGAACCGGCCGATCGCTCCCTGCTTGCGCAGCATCTTCTGGAGGTCGATCTCCTCCAACATCTCGACCAGCTCATTGGCAAAACTGCGAATGTCCCGGGCCGGGGCCGAACTCAGGATATCGTTGTTCATCTTCGGCGAGCGGGCCGCCATATCAAGGGCTGCAATCGCCTTGTCGTCGATCGCTTGCGTCAGAGCTGGCTGCTCTTCCACATGATCCGCAGTGGGCACGTTCTCCGTACTGGAATGGAAATACTTGGCGCCGGGGGCAGTCACTATCGGGCTCACAGAATATAGGTTTCGAACCGCAATCTCCGCGCGAATATTGAAAATAGAATGAATCTGCTCGTACGCCTTTTACGGGCACCGCACTATTCCGCAGCCTAGCCTATTTTTTCGCGATTTCCCGACGAAGCTGGTGATCCCGATCAGGCAGGCCTGACCTTGATCACCCACCCGATGCGGCCTGGAAGACCGCGAGCTGCGCGGCGAAGGCGCGTTGGTAGGCCGGGCGCGCCTCGGCGCGGGCGACATAGGCGGCGAGGTTCGGGTATGCATCCAGGATATTCGAGGATCGCAGCCGCAGCAGCACCGAGACCATCAGCAGGTCGCCGGCGCTGAAGGGGCCGTCGAGCCATTCGGCATCGCCGAGGCGGGCCGACAGGCTGTCGAGCCGCTTGCGGATGCTCTCGTCAAGCGCGCGCAGGCGGTGCTCGTACCAGGGCTGGTCGCGCTCGAGGATCCTGGTGAGGCTGTGATCGACGATCGGCGGCTCGACCGTGTTGAGCGCCGCAAACATCCATGAAATCGCCCGCGCCCGGGCATTGGCATCGTCGGGCAGCAGGCCGGTATGACGCTCGGCGATGTGGAAGATGATCGCGCCCGACTCGAAAAGTGTGAGATCGCCTTCCTCATAGGTCGGGATCTGGCCGAAGGGCTGCAGCGCCAGATGCGCCGGCTCCTTCATCGCCTTGAAGGAGAGCAACCGGACTTCGTAAGGCTCGCCCACTTCCTCGAGCGCCCAGCGCACCCGCATGTCGCGCGCCAGCCCCCGGCCGCGATCGGGCGAGCGTTCAAAGGCGGTAATGGTAATCGTCATCGCTTCCTCCATCGCTGTCTGTCTTGAAGACGTCCGGCCAACCAGGATTCCGACATCGCTATTCGCGATAATCCTCGCCGGCGCTTCGCAGAGGGCGAAGCCCTGCCGCCGCCGCGCGTCAGCCTTCCGCCTCACCGCATTTCGCGAGGATCTCGTCGACGATGACGGCGAGCGGCGCCGTGGCGTCGATGCGCAGCGCCTGCTTTGGAACGTCTTCTTTCGTCGCATGCAATCGCATGATCAGCGCCCGTTCGGCCGGTCGTCCGCCGAATTCGTCTTCGGGCCTTGCGGCAAGCCGCCGCTTCAGCGTGTCGAGATCGACATCGAGCTCGAAGACCGCGTCGAACCAATCGACGAAGCGGGGAAGATTGCGAGAGCCGCCGCAGAAGAAGGAGATGAGGCTGCGCCGATCGACGATCATGGTTCTGACCTTCTCGACATCCCAGAGGTGATGCGCGTGCACCCATGCGCTGCGGTCCGCCACGCTCTCCTCGGCAGGCTGGACCACAGGTTCCCCGGTCGAGGGATCGCCGCGATAGGCAAGCTCCCGGTCACCATGGATGACATGGTAACCGCGCCGCTGCAGCTCTTCGGCCACCGCCGTCTTGCCGGCGCCGGAAACGCCTTCGATCAGATAGTTTCTGACGCCCATGTCGCCGATCTCTGAAACAGCCGTCCTCATGTGACGGGGCGATTGGCTTAACATGGTTGCCGCCGCTGCGAAACGCCCGGCCTCGGCGGCACCCGCGCCGCCCGTGGCGCGGATTCAGGCTCGAAGGCCTGCGATCGCTGATCGTGGGCTGATTCCATCACCCTCGATTGAAAATCAAAACCCATCTCTGGTCGGCCGCGTGTGCCCAAGGGTAACCAGGATTAGCCCGGCTTCGAGGGCATCAAACCCAACAAATCGCGCGCATTTTTCGCGCGTTTGGCGATAAACACCAAAAAAGGTCGGCTCTGCTGCGTTCCGTACCTCATTTGGGTGATGCTCTTTTCGCTGACTTGCATTAGAAGTTGTTTCAACGCAACCTGATTACTTTGCTGGAAAGCGGGCGGTTAAAGTTGCGGATTGTAGAATTTGCGATGCGCTTCCCGGGTCGAGGGCAAGGATCCGGGAGCTGTTGAGCAACCCCCGGAAAACGTGAGGCGGATTTCTGAGGATTGCGGAAACAAGGATCGGAGTGGTTGGTCAATCGCTCCGGGTTGTGGGACCCCCCGTCCGGTTTTCCTGGCCGGACGGAAATAAGGCTTTGCGGGGCAATGTTGCAGCCCCGCAAAGCTTTTTTTATGCCGTCTTCCTAGGGTGCGATTCCGGTGTTCGACCGCCGCGACCGGCGAAAATTATTGTGCGCCGCAGCATTTTCGCCGTATTTGTCGATTTTCATTTCAACTCCAAGGCATTAAGCTAGTCCTAAGTGTTGACGGACGTCGCTTTCTACTCGGCGTCATCCTCGGCCTTGTGCCGAGGATCTGCTGTCCTATCAAGGGATGCAGATGCTAGGGGCCAAGCCCGGGCATGACGAAAGAGAAGATGGCGGCATTGTCGGCAGCTGGGGGATCACGCTGATCCTTCCGTGGTGTTGGGGGGAAGATGACCAAGTGGGTCTACAGGTTCGGCGACGGACAGGCTGAGGGCGGCGCGCCCGATCACGAAATTCTCGGCGGCAAGGGCGCCAATCTCGCAGAAATGTGCAGCCTGGGCCTTCCGGTTCCGCCGGGGCTGACGATCGTCAGCGGCGCCTGCGACACCTATTACAAAAATGGCGGCCATATCGAGGACGGGCTGAAGGCCGAGATTCGCGCCGGCATAGCGGCGATCGAGGCGATCACCGGCCGCCATTTCGGCTCCGGCAGCCAGCCGCTGCTGCTCTCGGTGCGCTCCGGCGCCCGCGTCTCCATGCCTGGTATGATGGACACGGTGCTCAATCTCGGCCTCAACGACGAGACAGTGCAGGCGCTCGGCCATGATGCCGGCGATGCGCGTTTTGCCTGGGACAGCTACCGCCGCTTCATCCAGATGTATGCCGATGTCGTCATGGGCCTCGGCAACGACGCCTTCGAGGAGATACTGGAAGACGAGAAGGCCAAGCTCGGCCATGAATTCGATACCGAAATCAGCGCCACCGAGTGGCAGCACATCGTCTCGCTCTACAAGCGGCTGATCGAGGAGGAGCTGGAGCAGCACTTCCCGCAGGATCCTGAGGTGCAGCTCTGGGGCGCGGTCGGCGCGGTCTTTTCCAGCTGGAAGAGCGCGCGCGCCGTCACCTACCGCCAGCTCCACAATATTCCCGAAGGCTGGGGCACGGCCGTCAACATCCAGGCCATGGTCTTCGGCAATCTCGGCAATTCCTCGGCGACCGGCGTTGCCTTCACCCGCAACCCCTCGACCGGCGAGAAGGCGCTTTACGGCGAATTCCTCGTCAATGCGCAGGGCGAGGATGTCGTTGCCGGCATCCGCACGCCGCAGAGCATCACCGAGGAGGGGCGGATTTCCTCCGGTTCCGACAAGCCGTCGATGGAAAAGCTGATGCCGGAGGCCTTCCACGAGCTCAGCCGCATCTGTTCCGAACTCGAAGTTCATTACCGCGACATGCAGGATATCGAGTTCACCATCGAGCGCGGCAAGCTGTGGATGCTGCAGACCCGCGCCGGCAAACGCTCGACCCGGGCGGCGATGAAGATCGCCGTCGACATGGTCGATGAGAAGGTGATCACCGAGGAGGAGGCGGTGCTGCGCATTGAGCCCTCCAGCCTCGACCAGCTCCTGCATCCGACGATCGATCCGCGCGTCACCCGCCAGGTGATCGGCACCGGCCTGCCGGCCTCGCCGGGGGCGGCGACCGGCGCCATCGTCTTTACCGCCGAAGAGGCGGTCGAGGCCGAGGCCGAGGGCCGCAAGGTGATCCTGCTCAGGGTCGAGACCAGCCCGGAGGATATTCACGGCATGCATGCCGCCGAAGGCATCCTGACGACGCGCGGCGGCATGACCAGCCACGCGGCGGTCGTCGCCCGCGGCATGGGCACGCCCTGCGTCGTCGGCGCCGGCACCATGCGCATCGATCAACGCAACGAGCGGCTGCTCGGCGTCGGCGTCACATTGAAGAAGGGCGACATCATCACCATCGATGGTTCGGCCGGCCAGGTGCTGAAGGGCGAGGTGCCGATGATCCAGCCGGAACTGTCCGGCGATTTCGGCCGCATCATGGGCTGGGCCGACCGCGTGCGCCGCATGACGGTGCGCACCAATGCCGATACGCCGGCCGATGCGATGGCCGCCCGCTCCTTCGGCGCCGAGGGCATCGGCCTTTGCCGCACCGAGCATATGTTCTTCGAGGGCGAGCGCATCCATGTCATGCGCGAGATGATTTTGGCCGAGGACGAGAAGGGCAGGCGGCTGGCGCTCGACAAGCTGCTGCCGATGCAGCGCTCGGATTTCACCGGCCTCTTCACCGTCATGCACGGCCTGCCGGTGACGATCCGCCTGCTCGACCCGCCGCTGCACGAATTCCTGCCGAAGACCGACGACGAGGTGGCCGAAGTCGCCTTCGCCATGGGCATGGAGGCGATCGCGCTTCGCCAGCGCGTCGATGCGCTGCACGAGTTCAACCCGATGCTCGGCCATCGCGGCTGCCGGCTGGCGATCTCCTATCCCGAGATTGTCGAGATGCAGGCACGCGCCATCTTCGAGGCGGCAGTGGCCGCAGCCCACGAGACGGGCGCCGCCGTCGTGCCCGAGATCATGGTGCCGCTGGTCGGCCTGCGCTCCGAGCTCGACTACGTCAAGGCCCGCATCGACGCCATTGCCGGCGACGTCATGGCCGAGGCCGGCATGAAGATCGATTATCTCGTCGGCACGATGATCGAGCTGCCGCGCGCCGCCCTTCGCGCCCACGTGATTGCCGAAGCCGCTGAATTCTTCTCCTTCGGCACCAACGACCTGACGCAGACGACCTTCGGCATTTCGCGCGACGATGCCTCCGCCTTCATCCCCACCTACCAGCGCAAGGGCATCATCGAGCACGATCCCTTCATCTCGCTCGATTTCGACGGTGTCGGCGAATTGATCAGCATCGCCGCCGAACGCGGCCGGCGCACCCGCAACGACATGAAGCTCGGCATCTGCGGCGAACATGGCGGCGACCCGGCCTCGATCCGCTTCTGCGAGACGATCGGGCTCGACTATGTCTCCTGCTCGCCGTTTCGCGTGCCGATCGCCAGGTTGGCGGCCGCCCAGGCGGTCATAGCGGAAAATCTGAAGGGCGCGGCGGCGAAATAGCCAAAGCGAGGCTTGCCCCTGGGGGAGCCCTTCGGCCCCCGCGGGAGCCCCTCGGGCCCCTGGGATTAATGATGATGGTGCCAGTGACGGCCGTAGACGTAAGGCCCGTTCAGATCCCAGGCCATGCTCTGCATCAGCTCGGCGCTCTGCGCCCGCGATTCGGCCCGCCGGTCGAGCTCGATGCGCTGCAGGCAGGTGGCAAAACCATCGGTGCCGCGGCGGAAGCCATAGCTCAGGCACTGCCGCTCATCCGCCGCCCGCCGCTCCTCCGGCGTCATCGTTTGGCAGGCGGACAGGCCGGCGGCGAGAAGGGTGATGAGGAGGGCGATGCGCATCGGAGTATTCCTTGCTTTTCCCTGAGGAAATGCCATTCGGGCGCGGGCGTCAAGTTGCGGGCCGCTGGGTGGAGCGTGCCCCTCATCCGCCTGCCGGCACCGACCGGGTCGAGCCACGGGTCTCTACCCGTCCTTCGGACCCCCGCGCGCGGGGAGAAGGGGATATGCCGCAACCTCTCCGTTCCCCACCAACCTCTCACATGGCACGTCCCCTCTCCCCGTCAGAACGGGGAGAGGGTTAGGGTGAGGGGCAGCCATACGGTACAACCCACATCGTCAAGCCGCCCCGGCCGGGTCGCCGATCGGCAGCAGCGCCGGGTCGAGCGGCGGGTCTTGCGGGTTCTTGGTATCGCCGGGGTCCTGGGCCGGCGTCAGCGGCGGTTTTTCCTGGATGCGGTCGGGAATGCCGGGCGTCGGGGTCGGCCCGCGCGGCGTATCGGTCGTCGGTGTCGGGATTGGATCTCTGTTCGGCATGATGGCCTCCTTTTCAAAAAGGGAACGGCACCGCCAGAAGATGGTTCCACTTTCGCCGCCCACCTTGCTAGGCATGAAGGGCATTCCTCTGTATGAGAAAGCCTCAAGCATGAGGACGAGCATGGCCATCCGCGATCGATTTTCGAAGAAACTGAGCTGCCCGCAATGCGGCAATGCCGGCTTTGCCGAGGCCTCGGAGATCGACGATCCCACCCGCAAGCACCCGGATTTCAAGGTCGATCAGCTGCCGCGCGGTTTTGGCGTGCAGCGCGCCGCCAACCACCAGGAAAGCTTCATGCTCAAATGCGAATGCGGCCGCAAGTTTCCCTTCCGCAGCCTGGCGGAGGCGGCCGCCGAGCGGCGCTAGCTCATCATTTCGGCATCACGCGCCAAGGCTTCAGATCCGCTCCAGCAGCGCGACGAAGGCATCGGCGAAGCGCACCAGATGCGCGGTGTCCTCGTCCGGCGCCTGCATGCGGATTTCGGTGCCGGCATAATCGAGCAGCGCCAGCACGACGCGCATCTCGCTTCCGCCATCCGGAATGCGCAGCACCGCGATGCGCCGGCAATCGGCGACAAGGCCTGCGGCCGGCAGGTCGAACAGCAATTCGCCGCCCGCCCGGTTCGCCGCCTGGCGCACCGCCTCGCAGAAACCGGCATCGCCGCCGGCATAGCCTTCGAGCGAAAGTTCGAGCTCGACGAGCTCCATCGGCAGCATCGGTTCGCCGTGGTCGATTCCGCCAAGCGCAGACGCCTGCGGCCTTGCTGCTATCTCGGGTGAAATCATCCCGCCTCTCCTTGCTTTTAAACCGGAGATGAAACCGCGGCAGAATGACCTGTTTTTGACATATCAGCAAGGGCTCATGAATCCGGCCGGCAATCGCCTCGATCATCCCAGGAGAATTCCATCGGATATTCCGAGACAACAGTTTCAATTCCGCCGCAGCTTGCGCAGATCCGGATGATTTCAGGCCGGGCTGGCCTAAAATCTGAATCAAAGAAATAGAGCATGATGTCGTCCGAAAACCGCTTCACACTTTTCGGCTTCATGCTCTAAACAGGGATATGGCGATTTGCGTGGTTGAGGGCGCGGCGCTGACGAGCAACCGGTAAGTTTGATGGCCATCCGTTACGACCGTCCCGTTTCCAGCGCCGCCCGCGTCTCGCGGCTGCTCGGGGCATTTTCGCTGGTTCTGGCGCTGGCGGTGCTCATCGCCCATCGCTTCGGCGGGCTCGCCACCCCCTATCTCGTGCTGCTCCTGATTGCTGCCGCCGGCTTTGCGCTGCTGGCCGCGCTGCTGGCAGCCGTCGGCCTGCGCAGCCTCTGGACATCGGGCGCCGAAGGCGGCCTGGCGGCACTCGCCGCGCTGATCTACGCCGCCTTTCCGCTCGGCATCGGCGCCTTCGCCGCCGAGCGCTATATGACGCTGCCCGATATCTACGACGTCTCCACCGATCCGGTCGCCGCCCCCGACTGGCTGTCGACCCCGAAAGCCGATCAGATCTGGCTGAAGCGCAATCTCGTCACACCGGAGGATCGCGAAAAGCAGCTGGCCGCCTATCCCGAGCTGACCGGCCGGCGCTATGAGGGCGCGCTCGACCGCGTGCTGGAGGCGGTGCGCAAGGTCGCCAAGCAGAGCGGCTTTACCATCGTCAGGAGCAGCGGCACCAGCGAGCCGGACCGCGACCCGGAGGACAGACCGGCAAAACCTGGCGCCGGCGACGAGGCCGTCGCCGATGCGCCCGGCATCATCCCCGTGCCGACGCCGCGCCCCTATGACGACGATGTCGCCAAGCTGATCCGCGGCGCCAACGGTGTGACGCTGCAGGCGAGCCACCGCACGCTGATCCTCGGCCTGCGCTTCGATATCCTCATTCGCCTGCGCGAAGAGGCCGAAACCACCTTCGTCGACATCCGCGTCGCCTCCCGCTACGGCCAACACGACCTCGGCTTCAGCGCCGCGGTCGCCGGCGATTATCTGAAGGCGCTCGATGCCGAACTGCTGGGGCTTGCGGGTGGGTGAGCCGCGGTGGCGCAAAGCGCCAGCAATCGATCCAGTGAATCGATTGCAGCGGCGAACGCCCTGAGCCCAAAGCGAAGGGCCGGGAGAGGGTGCGGCAGGCTCAACCCAATCACGGCGCCGCAAACTCAACGATCAGCCGCCTGGCGAGACGGCGCCACCCACAACGATCAGCCCTCATCCTGAGGCGCCCCACAGGGGCCTCGAAGGACGGGGGCGGGTGACTGCGGCGGCCAGCCCCGTCCTTCGAGGCTCCGCCCTCTGGGCTACGCACCTGAGAGCTTGTGAAGCTTTTGAGTTGGTGCGGTTCTGGCCGGTCTTGGCTGACCGATGCAATCGAACGTTAGACGATTGCGCGGTGCGTGCGGATGGTCGCTAGTTGGCGTTTGGGTGATGGCACTAGCTATCCATTGGCAAGCCGACGGCCTTGCAAGATATTGTTGGTGAGTGCGTAGCAGAGCACGACGGCACGGACCTTTTCGATACCGCGGACCGTCAATTGTCGCAGATTCCAGTTGCGCCAGCGGGCATGGATGCATTCGCAGATCGATCGGGGTTTGTACTGAGCCTTGCCCGCCTCGCTTGCCATGCGGGCCCGCCAGGTCGACACACCCGGACCGTCGCCGCGCCGCGGCAAGAAGGGATCGGTTCCGTGCTTGGACTGAGTGGGCGGACAAAAGACCTCAACCCCTTCGCCGTGCGCCCACTCGATATCTTCAGCGCTGCCAAAGCCGCCATCGGCGAGATAGCGCCGCGGCAGATGGCCGCTTAACGCGCGCAACCGCTCCAGCATCGGCCGCATGAGGCCGCGATCGGAGCCGGCATTGGTCACCTCGAGCCCGACCACGAACTGCTCACCGGCCGTGCTCGCAACCTGCACATTATAACCCGGACGGAAGCCGCCGTCGGCCATCTTCATCACCCGCGCCTGTGCATCCGTGCTGGAGGCGCGCGGCTCCTTCGGCTTTTTGCCATTGCCGCGCTTTTCTTCGCGCGCCTGACGCTGGCGCTGGATCTCGTCAAGAGCGACCTGGGCTGCTCTGACCCGCTCACCACGCTCGCGCGCCGCTCGTTCCCTGGCCGCTTTGATACGCCGAGTGCTGGCATCCGAACGCGCATCAACCTCGTGCTTGAGCTGATCCACAACCGCCTCGGCAATCGAAAGATGTCGATCAAGCTTCGCCTTGCGGCCGAACGAGGCGGCCCCCGCGCTCGCCCGGATCCGCACGCCATCCTGCGCCAGACTGTCGAGAGTGACGAGGCCGGCATCGGCAAGCGCCGCCAGATGCTCGGCCAGCAGCCGGTCGAGCAGATCGGCGCAACCAACCCGAAAATCCGACAGCGTGTGATAGTTCACCGAGACACCGCCGCACAGCCAGCGATAGACGTCGTGGCTCTCGCACAGCCGTTCCAGAGCCCGCGCGCTGCCTACACCGTCGCTGCTGGCATAGAGCCACAGCGCCAGCAAAAGCCGTGGCGAAATCGGCGGATGGCCCGGCCGGTGCTCGCGCGCTTTGATCCGACCTTCAAGCGCGCTCAGATCCAGCCCCTCGACATAGCTCCAAATGACGCGCACCGCGTGATCCTGGCCGATCAAGCTGTCGATATCGACGGCACGCAACTCGATCTGATCGCGCACCGGCTCGCGCATGCGCGCCGCCCCGCGCCCCACCTGAGCACTGCGCCGCGATCCCTGCGCCGGCAATCCCTCGAACAACTCGTCGTCCATCACCGTCCTCCAAGCAAATCAACGACCCAACAGAATCACAATAAAATCGCCTCCGCCACTAAACATTCACAGGCTCTGAGGTGCACCGCAGGGGCCTCGAAGGGCGAGGGCGGGTGGCTGAATTGCGACGGCATCGAGAAGGTGGCCAGCCCCGTCCTTCGAGGCTTCGCCCTATGGGCTGCGCACCTCAGGATGAGGCTGGAGAGAGGTCGCCACGAGGCTGGAGAGAGGGCGCGCCGAAGGCTGGGGAGAGGGCGCGCCGCCCCTCACTCCACCACCAACCACCCCGTATAGCGCACCACCAGCCCCGTCAGCCGCCCGCCGATCTCGACGTGGAAATGGAACCGCCCCTCACGCGCCTCCTCATAAGTCTCCCCGCCCGGCGCCAGAAACAGCGGCAGCGGGATCCCGCAAAACCGCCAGCCGCGCACCACCAGCCGCAGCCTCTCTCCCTCCGGCACCAGCGCCACCAGCACCCGGAACGGCCCGAACACCTCGGTGAGCAGGTGGCGGTCGCGGCCCTTGCCCTCGAGCTGCTGGCTGTGGAAGCTCTTATCCCCGAACTGCCGCGTCCAGATCTCCTTCTCGCCATCGGCGGTAAAGCGCACCGTCACCGGCACATCCTCACCCGCCGGGGGAAAGCCGATCAGCCGGGCGACGATCCTTGCCAGCCAGCCGCTGCCGCGCTCGACCCGCGCCCGGCCGGAGGCGGTGCGGGCGCTGCCGGCGGGCTCGCCCGGATGCATGGCTGCTATCGCCGCCGGCAGCCGCGCGAAGGCGCTGCCGAGAACCCTGTGGTAAAGCGGCAGGCTGGCGCCCTCGCTTTCCGCCCGGATACCCGTCACAATCGAGAACCGCCGGAATTCCGCTTCGAAATCTTCCAGCCGCAATTCCCCTGTCGCCGGCCGCGCGCCACTCTCCGGCCGGACGCCGCCGAGCAGCCGGCGCACCAGCGCCGCCACGCCGGTGACCGGAATGAACGGCCCGTCATCCCCCTCGGCAATCAGATGCCAGCCGCAGGCAAGCGGTTGGCCGGCGGCATCGAGGCCGCTCAGGCGCACGAACATGCCGCCGCGATGCTCGCCGACCGCCAGGCCGTGGCTCGCCCGCTGCATGAGCCGCGCAAACGGCGTCAGCGACGGCAAGAGCTTCCGCCGCGTGAGACCCGCCGCAAGCCCAAGCAGCCGCTGCAGCAGCTGCGGCTCCGTGCCGACCCCGGTGAAGCTCGATTGCAGGCCGGCAAAGCGGCCCGGCAGCAGCGCCAGATCCGGCGCATCGACCAGCAGGAAATTCCGGCTCTTCAGCGGCGTCACGCCGGGCGGGGCGATCGTCACCCGCATCGCCTCGATCAACCCGGGCGCCAGCGCCGGCCGCCCCTGGCGCAGCACCGAGACCGGCTTGCCGGCATAACTCGCGATTGCTCTCACCACATTAAGCCCGATCTTCACATGCGCCGACGGGGCAATGCCGGCGGCCACCGCATCGATCCGAGAAAACCGCGGCGCCATGGCCTCGAGTGCGGCGAAGGACAGCGCCGGCAGGCTGCTGAGGCCGGAGAGCGCAAAAACCCCCTTCGCCTGCGCCTCGGCATCGAGCCCGCCGATGGAAGCAACGAAGCCGGTGCTGTCGGCAAGATCGGCATAATCGATGTCGAGCACGATGCAGGCGCGCACGACCTTATAGGGGTCTTGCCCGAAGCATTGAAACGGTCCGGAGGCATCGATGACGAGATCCGGCCGCAGCCGCGTCAGCTGTTCGGCGAGGTCGCCGTCGCGATCGAAGCGCACTGCCTGCAGCGTCGCCCCGAGATTGCTGCTTCCCAGGCCCTCGGATCCATCTTTCGGCGATCTGAGCTCGGCCACGAAATCATCGGCCTTTTCAAGCGAGCGCCCGGCGATCAACAGCCTGAGCCGCGGTTCGTCGCCCAGCAGCCGCGCCAGCCGGCCGCCGAAGGTGCCGTAGCCGCCGATGATCAGCAGCGAGAGCCGCTCGCCGCTCATGCGATGAAACGGCTGCGCTGCTCCGCCGTCGGCACCATGCAGCTCTGCCGGCCGGCGATCTTCAGCCGGTTGCGGGCGATGAATTCATAAAGCGTATCGGCAAGGCGGCGCGGCAGCAGCCGGAAGAGTTTCACCAGCGACCAGGGAAAGCCGAGGCCGGCCACCATGCGGATCGACCCGTCCGACTTGAAGAAGGCGCGGCCATTCTCGATGAGGATATTGGTTTCATAGTCGCGCTCGTTCAGCCCATAATGCCGGTAGAGCGCGGCGCCGAGCGGCGACTGGGCGGCGAGGAAGCGGTATCGCCGCTGCCTGTCGTGCTTCAGCGCGAATTTCACCCAGCCGGAGCAGAAGACGCATTCGCCATCGAAGATGATCAGCGGCTGGTCATCGGCAAAAGCCGGCACATCGGCATCATCGCGATAGCTGTAAGCGGCACGCGCCATGGTAATCTCCCCATCTCACGCTTACAACAGCCGGTAGGTGGCGGCAAGAGAAGGCGGCCCATCCGCCGCGATCGCGCCGCGCTCGACGAGATCCTCGATATGGGCGAGCACGGAAAGCGCCGCCGCCCCATGCAGCTTCGGATCGGTATCGCGATAGATCGCCTTCACCATCCCCGTTATCGCGCGGTCGCCCGCCCGGATGCGCTCGAGGATCGCCTGCTCGCGCCCCAGCCGGTGCGCCTTCAGGCCCTGCAGGAAGGCGGCGGGCTGCGTCACCGGCCCGCCATGGCCGGGCAGCAGCAGGCGGTCCTGGCGCGCGATCAGCCGCTCGAGCGAGGCCATATAATCGGCCATCGACCCATCCGGCGGTGCGACGATCGAGGTCGACCAGGCCATGACATGATCGCCGGAGAAGAGGATGTCGCGGCCTTCGAGCGCGAAGGCGGCATGATTGGCCGTGTGCCCCGGTGTCGGCACCGAGGTCAGCGACCAGCCATCGCCGGATAGGGTCTGCCCGTCGCCGAGCGCGATATCGGGCACGAAGGAAAGATCCGAGCTTTCGGAAAAGGGATTGATCTCGCCGTCCCGGAGCGGCCGTGCCGGCCGGTGCGGCCCCTGGCCCACCGTCACCGCCCCCGTCGCCGCCTGCAGCCGGCGAGCCAGCGGCGAGTGGTCGCGATGCGTGTGGCTGACGAAGATATGCGTCACCTCGCGGCCGGAAAGCGCCGCCATCAGCGCCTGATAATGCGCCTCGTCCTCCGGCCCGGGATCGATGACCGCAACCGAGGCGGCGCCGACGATATAGCTGTTGGTGCCGTAAAAGGTGAAAGGCCCGGGATTCTCAGCCGTGATCCGCTCGACCTGAGGCGCCACCGGCACGGCGCGCCCATAGGCCGGCTCGAAAGCAAGGTCGAATGCGGGGCTTTCCATGAAGGCGATGATCTCGCGGCCGATGACGTCGCCCATTCCTAGCACGGGCCTTGGCACTCTGCAGCGTATAAATCTGCGCGAGGCGCAACTTAGTCATTGTGACAGACGGAGAGCTTTGCTAATCAGGCGTCGATTTGAGCCGGCGCTTAGCGCCGAAAGCTCTGGTGGGGCGTAGCCAAGCGGTAAGGCAGCGGTTTTTGGTACCGCCATCCCCTGGTTCGAATCCAGGCGCCCCAGCCATTTTCTATAGCTCGCCACATATCTTTGAACTTTCGCCACTCAAATTGAGCAAAGTGCTCTCAGTAGTTGTTTGTTCATCATCGATGACGACCGTTCTGCTATTTCGGCGTCATTCTGACGCGTCAATTTTTCAGTTTTAATCAACTGGCAACGTGATTTCGCTTAGACAAGCCCTCAAAGTGAGAGGATGCTCGATGTCAACGAACGTGATCGCAACCGGCCCCAAGAAAATAACTTCAGGGAATCTTACGTATTTTGAAGTGCGAGTGCTCGGTGTGTTGATCGGAACTTTTACCGAATTGGCGACATCACTTGGTGTTGAAGTCGATGCTATCAACAACGTCGTCGTCGAAGAAATCTTTGACACAAAGGCCGACGAATCAGCCGACGCCGAAAGAGAGCGGGTTTTCAAAGCGACGTGGAATGGTTATGAGCGCTACGCTGCTTTGACCCCAGGTGGCTGGACGCCCGCTTTTGACTCGGAAGTTGATTTGAGAAAAAGTTGGTCGACAGGGGGCTTCGGCATGTGACGTTGAGCGGCTTTCTGTCGGGCCTCCAATACCAATGGATGTGCAGAGTTAAATCGCGATCCTGCGCCATTTGCAGCTTCATATTGTTCGGCCTCGAATAGCCAGTCATTTGCCTTGGCGAAGACCGCTGTGAAATCCGCTTGCCCTACTTGTTGCACAAATTCAGAGTGCTGGCTGACAACAGAGCGAAGACGAGCGACGTTCCCTACCTCAAGACATTCCTGGATATGAGGGATGTAGAACCTGCGGAAATTCTCGATATTTCTTTCAGTTAATTTCAACATGATTTCTCCACTCTCTGACGCTGGTGTTCCCCTCCGAATTTTCCCGCGAGATTTTCGTCGGCGCAAGCGTCAACGCTCGCCTTGGATGCGATCTCCGGACTATGCTGCCAATCAGGGATTGATTCGGGGGCCGGGGTGGCAGACGTAGACGTTGATAAACAGCGAGAAGCCACAGCTTCTATACGCGGGTATCTGTATCAGCTCGACGCTGCTTTGCTGGAAATCTTAAATGCCGACATAGACGATAAGATCGTCATTGAAGGCATCGAAGATTTCGACAGGTACTCGGTTGAGCA
Source organism: Rhizobium phaseoli (assembly GCF_001664385.1). Taxonomy (NCBI): domain Bacteria; kingdom Pseudomonadati; phylum Pseudomonadota; class Alphaproteobacteria; order Hyphomicrobiales; family Rhizobiaceae; genus Rhizobium; species Rhizobium phaseoli. The sequence continues at coordinate 1,112,031 of NZ_CP013532.1, forward strand.
AATTACCTACAGCCAGGTCAAATATTATGCTGGCAAGGACCTGACGAACAGCGTGCTCCGCGATCCGCTCTTCAAGCTTTTTCAGCACTTCCTTAGCCTTGATGAGGATGCGCGGAAAAAACGCAAGTATGTGCTCTACGGGTTTTATGCGGATGTCAAAATCTCGACTGACGAGCTGGCGGTCGACGATTTCAAGGGCCTTATGGAGGTCGGTGAATATGTTACCGACGCTGCTGGTGCTAAGCGGCTCCACAAGAAATCATTGCTGGATCAAGCACCGGTAACCGATGACGTCATCGGAGAGTTCTGTAAAGCTTTCAGCATTGTGCTGTCCGCTGAGTTCTTCGAGCATCGTGCTGCGGTAATAGCGGCCGTCAAGAAAGCGCAAGGTGTCACGCTTGTGGAAGCTGAAGGCTTTCAGTATCCGCGTGCCTTTGATTTTGTTGCGACAATGGCAACAAAGGCCAATCACTTGGAGCGCACGACGACACGCCGAGCCTTGCAAGAGCATCTGAAAGGCACGCAGGCGATTCACCACCGATGGCTATTGCGCGAAAAGGAAAGCTCCGAGTACGGCAGCTTTATGCGTCGTCTCTATTTCTCGCCAAGCAACAGTGCTGGTGTCGTGAGGACGTTCATCGTTGAAGTCGCCCCCAATAGCGACAGCGCAGCCGTCTGCGACCAGCTGAGGGAGATGGCTCGTAAATGGAGTTCGGCTAAAAACAAGAATATGCCGAATAACGACCGGTACGCGCCGTTTGTCATGCTGAGAAATTCGTCCCCAGAGCTGATTGCCCAGGTCAAGAACGAGCTTTTTGACACCGGCACCGATTTTGTAGACGGCTATCCTTACAACGGCTCGGCGTTCCGGGCGGAACATCTTCACACTGCGCAGACCAGAGAGCGGCAGATAGCGCTTCGCTTCGCCGACGACTTGGACCAGCTCCTGCACGCGCTCGCGGGCGTCGGGCGAAAGCTTTGCCATCTGTACGACTTCTTCCTTGAACGTCCCCTGGCGCTGGAACCGACCGACTTTAAGGCCCGCACGTTCTCGATCCCAGTTGATGACATTTCCACAATCAAGAAAATCATTTGAGGTAAACATGACCGAAGAGATCGCGAACGCGGAAGTCGTTGCCGTCTATCCAAATAAGGTTCGCGTTGCAGTCGATGACTTGGTCAATTTCCAGGCGGCCGGTGAATCGCTGCGCGTCGGCTCTTTCCTGAAGGTTTCCGATAACGACAACGTCTCCTTGATCTGCATCATCGAAAGCTTTTCCATCGAGATGAAGGAAACGAAGACCGAGGGTGCCTCGGATTCTAAACGCGTATACATGATTGATGCGTACCCACTGGGCACCCTGAAGAACGGAAAATTCAACCGTGGCGGCGACGAGCTGGCGATCCCGCCGAAGAAGGTCGTGCCTGCCACGAAAGACGAGATCGCGGCGATCTATGCAGAGGCCTTTGATGTTAAAGACCGCTTTGGATTTTCTTCGCTGATACGGCAGCGCGACATCAAGGTTCCAGTGCACGGGGATCGGTTCTTCAACAAGCATATTGCCGTCGTTGGCGCTTCCGGATCGGGTAAATCGTCAAGCGTGTCTTCCATTTTGCAGAAGGCAATGGCGGCGAAAAATGGCGAATACGACGGATTAAACAACTCTCATATCGTAATATTTGATCTGCATTCCGAATATGCGGCGGCGTTCCCACAGGCGAACGTAATAACCGTCGACAACCTTGTCCTTCCATACTGGCTTCTGAACGAAGACGAGATGGAGGACATGTTTCTGGAGTCAGGGGACAACAACAACTACAACCAGGAAGCGTTGCTGCGCTCCATCATTACCGTTGCAAAACGGGTGGCTAATCCGGCAGTAACGAAGGTTAATTTCGATAGCCCGCTTCAATATGACATCGATCATCTGGCAAACGCTTTGCGCAACTTGACCCGGGAAAAAATCGACAGCGACAATTCTTTGATCATCAAGCTTAAAGACGGAACTTCAAAGGAGTTCATCGACACAGATGACCAGTTTTCCCATTATTGCCAGCATACATATGAGTTCGCGATCAAGGCCACAGGCGTAAAAAAGGGGCCATACGCTGAAGGAAGCATCGATAAGTTCGAACGGCGTGTGAGATCGAAGATCACAAACTCACGGCTCGAATTCCTGTTCGGTGACAAGGCGAAGAAGGCGACGCTCGAAGCTGTCTTGGAGCAATTCACTGGTTACCCAAAGGGATCGGAGGCCAATGTCACGATCATCGACCTCAGCGGCATTCCCTTTGAACTTCTGAGTATCACAGTTTCCTTGATTTCCCGCCTGATGTTTGACTTTTGCTATTATGCGCGACGGGTCGAGAGCGGCACCGAGCAGCCCTTCTTGATGGTGTACGAGGAGGCCCACAAATACGCCCCTAAAAGCGGCCTGGCTCGCTACAAGGCGTCCTTGGCAGCTATCGAACGCATCGCGAAGGAGGGCCGCAAGTATGGCATCAGCCTTATGATATCGAGCCAGCGGCCGTCGGAAATCTCGGAGACTATCTTCTCACAGTGCAGCAACTTTCTGGCAATGCGCCTTACAAACCCGGACGATCAGAGCTATGTGCGCCGCCTTTTGCCGGACACCCTTGGCAATCTGACCGAAGGCATGCCTGCGTTGGAGCAGGGTGAGGCGCTGCTCATTGGTGACGCCGTCATCATGCCCTGCGTTGTCTACGTGGAAAAGTGCGATCCGGAACCGGCTTCTAGCGACGTGAAATATCTCACGCTTTGGAAGGAGGAATGGAAAAAGATCGATTTCGAGAAGCGTGCAAAAAATTGGAAGGGATGATTTTACATCCCGGGGAGGCGTCGGTAGGGCGTGGTGTCCCATGCTGCAGCGACCTTCGGTTTACGACCCAGATACGTGACACTCGGATATCCACGCCAATCCAACTCAGGCTGAGCGCCATACTCCCTCATCATTGCTCTCTGCGCCATCTTTTTAGGCGCTGCGGCATCGTGCCCGAACACTGCATCGATTTTCGGTTGCGAGAGATACATGATGGTGTGGGCGACCAATCGCGTCCCGGCGACCACTGCGAACCGGTCTCCTAGAACCGATGGATCAAGAGCGTGCGACAGGGTGTTGGTAGCCGCCTCCAACGGCTTTCCAAGTGGAATTTTCACTTGGTAGAACCGGGTCAATCCTTTCAGCATGTCGCCGATGTTTTCGTCTTCGTTGACGAATTTCGGGTCGTTGCAAACCAGGACGACGTCGAAGATGACCTCTCCGCATTCGACAGACTGGCGGACGTACGCTCCCTCGAAGAATATGCCTTCGTTAGCATCGACAGTGAGGCTCCGTCTCTTCCCGAAGGAAACGAAAATCGTCTCAAACGGTAGGCGCTCCTTGTCGAACTGGAGGCCAACAAGGCTGTCTGACTGGAATTGATCTACGAGGTGTGAAATATCGAATAGGCGATCACCGTGAACCAACACATCAGTCGCGAGCGGCTGTAGGCCAACAAGGGTCTCGAACCTCTCAATGCGTTCATCGTCCCGCATTCCCGCGAATTCCTTCGAGGAGGCCCAGTTTCTGATAATTTGCTGTTGGCTGTAGGTGTTGCGCAGGTCCGAATTCTGCAGTGTTTCCCTGTATGTGCGGGCAAGCGCATGCACCCTGTTCTCGAACAGGGTGTCAAACATGATCGACCGAGACGGATGAGGGTAGCGCATTGCTCGTTTCCAAATTTCACGATAACGAGTTTTGCATCTGATTTTGCAAGGGAAAAGCGAGCGGTTCGAAGTGCAGAATGAGCAGCTGATCTACGCTATCGGGGACGTCCACGGCCGAGCAGATTTGCTGCGCCCGTTGCTGGACGCCATTGCGGACGATGCCGGTGATCAAAGCCCGATTATCATCTTCCTTGGCGATATCATCGACCGAGGTCCCGATAGCAAAGAGGCACTTGAACTCGTCGATGAAGCCTTCGACCGCTTCCCAGGTTCGCGGCTGATCCTTGGAAATCACGATGAATATTTTCTTCTCGCGCTCGAAGGTCTTCTGACGGAGACAGACGCTGCGATTTGGTTGGCAGGCAACGGGGGTCGGGCGACCGTGCAGTCATATCTCCCCGGCAGCAGCCCGACCGTTCAGCAGTTCGCAGGGTTCATTCATGAATACTACGGACATCATCATTTGCTGCTGAAGCAGGCCACCGACAAGGTGGTTATTGGATCGCACTGTTTCGTGCACGCAGGCGTGAGGCCTGGCATTCCCCTGGATGCGCAGAATTCGTTTGATCTGCGATGGATACGAGAGGAATTCCTTGATCACAAAGATCAGTTTGAAAAGATCATCGTGCACGGGCACACTCCGACCGAGACCGATCTGCCGGAAATTTACCCCAACCGGATCGCGGTCGACACGGGCGCATATGCAACTGGCAGGCTGACGGCGGCCGTGTTTGAGAAAAATACAGCGCCGCGTTTTATTTGCGCAACCGAGAAATCGTCAAGCAGCATTGACGTCGAGCACATTGCTGCCGGGCACGCCATTCCGTTGCTCCCAACGATTTAGATAGCCACCTCTGTGGCATCTGCTCGCCGAAATTGACCTTCCGCGACTTGAACAACTAAATCGCCGTCCCTACATCGAGAACGCGTTGGTGCTTTGGCACCCCACGGAAAAAGGCCACGACGTTTCCCCGCAAGGGTTTCATTACGGCCTAATTAAGGAAACCCTTGCGGGGCGTCGGCTTAACGAGCACGAGAATGGTCTGCCTTGGAGGCTTCTCGTGCAGCAATATGAAGGGGCTAAGAGTGTTTTCACTCCTCGCGCTGGAATATCGCAATACCAAGGGCGAGACTTACAGGGTGGTCCACTCCTTCGGTATTACCGATATGCGGATCATTGGTTTGATTTCGCTGCTTGCTAGAATTTTCCCTTAGTGGAAGATTGAGTGACATGAAGCCTCTCGGTTCGCGCCGGGAGGCTTTTACATTGGGAGGACTATCCTGTCGGGGCCGTACTAATGCGTCAGCGCTACAGAATGCCATCGACCTTGCTCCATCCGTGATCGAACAAGGCTCTTATAGGACACGGGGTCTTTCGGCCGCTTCCTCTTGTGGCGGTTCTTGTTGCAATACAGACAGGCAGCGACGACGTTCTCCTCGGTATCCTGCCCTCCGTCACATCGCGCCTCCAAATGCTCTGCCGTACACCGGAAGCGCAACGCGGCGCGGTCGGTGACACGGAAGCGTGCGCTGAAGCTTCTCTGATCGGTCTGCCACATGGGTTGCTGACAGTAGTAGCATTGCCATTCCTGGCGCTCGGCTGCCTTGCGTCTCAGATTTTGTATTCGGTTCTTTGATTTCACGAGTCCACGTCCCTTGCTTCATTGCTGAAGCGGACGTGCAGCGACTTAAGAGCCGCCCCTCAGTTGGGAGGACAATCCTCGCACAAGACGACGCCTATTGGCGTCACTCCGCAGTCTTTGAACGGTACGACGCGTCGATATCCGCGCTACGCTGACGGGTCTTCAACCAACCCCAAGCAAGCATATCATCTTGCCTCCGCCCGATCCCAAGGTAAATGGGTAAGCCAGATTGTCAACATCGACTGCTCCAAGTAGCGCTATCTGGATCAGGCGAAAGCCGTCTTGAAGGCGGATCATTTGGGCAGGGCATCGACATGACGAGATTCGGACCAAGCTGCAACCTCAGGCGTCGCGACCAGGCGCAACATTGTCAGCCTCAGAAACGTGTGAACACCGACATGACATGGTCTGGAAGAGCCTTGGACTGGCGGCCTTGTCGCGCACAGGCGTCGCAACAATATCGGAAGCGCCGCGCCTTGCTATCGCTGCTGAAGACCCAGTTTAAGATCATGCGTCCGAGCCCTTGCCGGGGCGGGACTTTCGGACCCTCGAAATATTCGACGAGCCCAGTCCGCAGACAACCCTTGGCGTTGAGCAGCACACTGAGATCATCAATCTGCGAATACCGCTGTTGGAGCATCGACCGAGCAGTGACTTCATCGAGTTCGGCGCTGCCGGACGTCTTTTCGGCCATAAAACGAAGGAGGCCAACATCGCGCCCGGCACGGTTGCCTTCGGTGAATATGATCGCTGCCGACTGTTTGCCATCGCGCCCGGCTCTTCCGAATTCCTGAAGGTAATCTTCCACTGACGACGGCTGTTGCCAGTGGATAACGAGCCGAACGTCGGGAACATCCAAGCCCATGCCGAAGGCGTTCGTACAGATTATGTGGTCGACAACTGGTCGGCTTTCCCCTTGGAAGCGCTTTAGCAGTTCCTGGCGCTCCCACTCTGTTCCGAGTTTTGAATGGTAAAACGGGACGTCAAGGCCACCGTTTCGCAGGTTGGATTGCAGTTCCTGGCCAATACGAGCCGTCGGAACGAAGATCATGGCCTTCCGTCCCGCGATAAACGGCATGCGCAGCAACTTCGCGATTTCCAAATGGCGAGAGGAAGGAGCGCAGCGCCAGCGGATCAATGCGATGTTCGGCCGATCAACGCCGCGAACGAAGACAGTCGCGTCTTCGATCCCTAAGGATGCGAGGATGCGTTTCTGCATCGCCAATCCGGCAGTCGCGGTGAAAGCCAAGATCGGCGGCGAACCCAAGCTCCGGCGCACGTCCCGCAGACGCCCATATTCGGGGCGGAAGTCGCGACCCCATTGATCGACGCAATGGGCTTCGTCGACGACGATGTATTCTGGCTGGCTTCGTGCCAAGGCGTCTCGCTCCTCTTGTCGCCGAACGAAGAAGCGCTCCGGCGCGAGGTAGAGGAACTTCACGGCCTGCTGCTCTACCATGGAGTAACGGATTTCCTTCTCGTCGGGACTGAGGCCGCTGTTGACGAAAGTGGCCGGTATTTTCTTGCGGAGCAGTCCCGAAACTTGGTCGGTCATCAACGTCTTCAAAGGGCTGACGACAATTGTCATCCCCTTTCGCAGCATGGCGGGGAGCTGGAAACATAGCGACTTGCCGGACCCCGTCGGACTCACGACCAGAATGGATTTGCCGGTGAGCGCAGCCAAAACGATTGGCAGCTGACCGTCGCGAAAATGGGATGCACCAAAAAGCCGGAGAATGGGGCCGAAGTTCATATCGGCCTCAAGGGCTCGCGCCTCCTTGTCCAGCCATCGGGCAAGCCGCATCGCCCAGCGTTCGATCACTCGCCGCGCAAGGCCTCCGGCGAGATTCGGGTGATGGGCTGCATGGCAGCCATCGCAAAGGGTGACAAGATTTGAGGGGTCATCGGACCCGCCCATAGACCGAGGCAATAGATGGTGCACGTCGGCCTCGGCGGACGTCACCTTCATCGAACAGGACACGCACTGAAAACCATCACGTTGCAGGACAACGCGGCGCGTTTGCTTCCAGTTTTCTGTCAGACTTTGTCTGGCGGCTTTCTTCATCGGGCTGAGAATGAGCGAAAGTCGCTGAGAAAGTGTAACCAGGAGCCACCTGCTACTCGACACCGCTCACGAAGGAACACGGTCGGGACTATCGAATTTTGTTCGTCGCAGGAATGCTCCCCTTAAGCTCTCCGCCGGTTAGCTCTTCTCGTCCGTAAGTTAAGCAGCAACCTTTCGCCGGTAGTGTCCTAAGACGTGCAGGAGAGCAACATGGCAAAAAGCGTAAACCTCTACATCGACGATTCTGGTTCGAGAAAGCCTGATCGAAGCCCCAATGAACAGCCGCCAAAATTCGACTACTTTGCTATGGGCGGTTTTATGATCGATGAAGAGGAAGAAGACTCTTCAAAGATCAAGTATGACGCCTTTTGTCAGCGATGGGAAATAACATACCCCTTGCACTCAGTAGCTATAAGGCACGCAGCCGACAATTTTAGCTGGCTGTACAAGCTGCCAAAGGAGAAAAAGACGCAATTCTATACAGACCTGCACGATACCATTTGTTCGCTCCCGATCTTAGGAATGGGATGTGTTATCGATAGGGGCGGTTACAACACTCGGTACAAGGAGGCCTACAAGAATGAACGATGGAAGATGTGCAAAACCGCCTTCAATATCGTCGTTGAAAGGGCCGCTCGGTATGCGAATTCCAGAGAAAGAAAGCTGCGTGTATTTATTGAATCAAGTGGCAAGAAGGTCGACCAGCAGATTAGAGCGTATTATAAAGACCTCAAGTCAACCGGCATGCCTTTCGACAAGGACAGCTCTTCAAAATATGCTCCACTTTCTCAGACGGACTTCTCGTCAATCCTAATAGACTTCCAATACAAAACCAAAGCATCAAAAATGATGCAGCTCGCGGACCTGTTGCTCTACCCCATGGCTGCAGGTCGATACGATCCGACCTACAAAGCCTATGAGCTATTAGTGAGAGATAAAAAATTTTATGATGCCTACCTAGCTGCTGACCAGCTCGCACAATGCGGCATCAAATATAGCTGTTTCGACAGTTCAAATGAGAAAAACTCGACTGAAGGCTTGCTTGGCGAAAAAGATTCGCTATAAATGAATGTAGGCAATGCCTGTTGGGTCTCCGAATGAGGCCGCCTTAGCGCTCCCGCGAGGGGGCGTTATGTGTTTCTGGGGTACTGTATGGTCATCGTGGAAACGGTGCACCGACTTTGACTTGCTCCTCATCTTGCCCGCCGGAACCAACGGTCAGAAACGCTTCCGCCTTCACGGAATCACGCTCGCTTAGAGTTCCTCTCCATGAAAAACGTGATGGGCTTGCAAGCTTGCGGGCTCTGGAACGCTTCGCTTGAAGCCAAAGGCATCGTACAGAGCAATGGCGTCACTCTGCTCCAAGATATCAAGATTGACGTTTGTAGTCGGCATTCTGGAGGAGAAAACCGGATACTCGGGCAATCGCATCTTTTCAGCGACGGAAGCTGTCAGGCTCCTGAACCGCCCGTTTGGAGAGTATGAACCTGACGGTTACGGAATGTAACGGTTGCCGTCTGACCGGGATCGCGGGTGGCCAAACCTCCCGATTCAGCCGCTTGCTCGCCTACTTCCAGGCAGGGAGCGCCAGGGCCACTTCGGCATGCATATCTTGCTTTCCGTAAACCCTGCATTGATACTTTTACCAGAATCTGCGTCGGACGTCTGGAGGGGATAACAGTGGCTCGTGAATGGCGGCAGTTGCTCGAACTGCGCTTGAGGAAAAGCACCTCGACAAGTTTTCAGAAGTTCTTCGCGGACTTTATGGGCTGCTTGTATCCAGACGACTACATCCCGGTTAGGCCGCATGGGTCGCTTGGCGACGGCGGCATGGACGGTTACTTGCGTAGCAGCGACACGCTCTATCAGTGCTACGGTGCGGAAAATGGGGTTGTTAACAATATCCACAATGTCATCGGCAAGATGAAGGACGATTTCGACACCGCGCGGACACACTACGGGAATCTCAAGGAGTGGCGCTTCACGCACAATCTGATTGATATCCCGGCCCCAATTGTAAAACAGCTATTCGCACTGGAAGACGAGGGCAAAAAGCACGGCATCAAGGTCGGCTTCTTTGGGTTCAACAACTTTCGCGAATTGTTGTCGCAGCAGTCGGCGGACAACCTCGAAGAACTCATCGGGATCAGAGCGCTAAACACCGCTCACGTCGAGGAATTGCCGATACTCGTCTCTGGAATTCTGGACGGCGTTATCCAGGAGATTTACTCGTCCGGGATCGAGACGAAGCTTGCAGCGCTTCCGATCAAGCCGGTTCCGCTTGATAAGTTGGAATATAACAACATCCCGCCCATCTGGCGGGAGAACCTCATCACCTGGCTGAAGCACGCCCCGACGGTGGAATACGTGATCGAGAATTATCCAACGGAGAAAGCAGCGGAGCTAGCGCCGCCCTATTTCAACAGGCAATACAAACTCCTGAAGCAGCAGCATCTGTCGCCGACGACCATCCTGCAGACCTTGCATGAACAGCTCGCCGGGTATGTTTCGGAGCATAATGGCCGCTACGAAGCTGCGCTCGCGATAATGGCCAGCATGTTTGAATCCTGCATGATCTTTGAGGATAAAGAGAAGGCAAAATCTCCGGAAGTCGTCAATGATCCTGCCTAGCAAATTCTTGCCCGCTGACCGCGCCCTTATAACCGTAGGCGGCGAGGTCCTAACGGTGATCAACGAGACGCCACGCTCAGTGAGCGAGGTCTGGGAACGTGTGAGCGCGGATCGAAAGACCCGTGGGCAAATCCTGGGCTTCGACTGGTTCACTTTGGCTCTCACCTTCCTCTACACCGTGCAGATGATTGAGATGAGTGACGGGCTTCTTCGGGTTCGCCGGGCAGTCAGGCCATGATCATTGCTATCGGTAGCTCGCTTCCATCGTTCAAGACCATCAATTTCCGCGATGGTCTCAATATCCTTTTGGCCGATGAGAGCGAAATCTCAACGGAGAAACAGACGCGTAACAGCGCCGGGAAATCGAGCGTCATCGAGATCGTTCACTTCCTGCTGGGTGCCGACATCACCCAAGGCACGCCTTTTGTCGCCAAAGCTTTGGCCAAATCGTCGTTTTGGGGAGAGTTCAACATTGCCGGAACCAGAACAAGGGTGACCAGGCATGTGAATATGGCTGACCGGGTTTACGTTCAGTTCGATGGTCAGCCTGAGACCCCGCTGGTACAGGAAGGCGACCTGATCGAGCCGTACACTTCCGTCAGAAACTGGAATACATGGCTTGGCCATGTCCTGTTCCGGCTCCCGCTTCATCGAGAAAACACCGTCTATGAAGACGGCGGCCCGACCTTTCGCATGCTGCTGCCATACTTCACCCGGCGGCGCAGCAATGGCGGCTTCCTTCATCCGGCAAAGGCTTTTGAGAAAGCTCCCGATCCCCAAGCTCAAACCGCGCTCTCCTATATGATGGGTCTGGACTGGACCATCGTCCGCGCTTTCGAAGAGGCAAAGCAGGCAAAGAGAGAGATCGACGCTGACGCTAAAAACGCGATTCGCGCCAATCCGTCACTGACCACCCACGCATCTGTCACGGCAGAACACGTTCTCGCCCAGCAGCGTGCCGCGAGGCTGTCCCAGCAGATCGCCGATTTTCAGGTTGAGGAGCATTATCACGACCTCATGAAGGAGGCGACTGACTCGCGCCTACAGGCCGAACGATTGACGCGCGAAGAGGTCCAGTACGCTACAGCAATAAAGCACATCGAAGCCAGCGTCGAAAACGAGAAACGGTCGACCCTAAGCGATGTCGAGCGGCTCTACGACGCTGTCGGATTTCAACTGCCAGACAGCGTCCGTATCGGCTTCGAAAACGTTGCCGCATTCCATGAGTCGGTTGTGACGAACCGGAAATTTCATCTTTCCCAGGAGCTTGAACGCAACCAGCAGCGGCTGCGGGAAATAGACGTCGAAAGGCGCTCTCACACAACCCGCCAAAGCGAAATCTACCAGAGCCTAAAAGGCAAGGGCGCTTTTGGCGAGCTGGTCGACATGCAGCGCAGGCTCGCTGAGGTGAATCAGCAGGTCGCTACACTCGCCATGCAGAAAGATGCTCTGCAAAAGGCAGAAAGCAACAAAAGCGAACACCGGAAAGAGCGCATCAATCTCAAACAGAGGCTTGATGCCGACTTGGCCGCGCGTGAGAAGGCCGTACGGGACGCCACGCTCGCCGTCAATGAGGCTCTAAACGCCCTGTACGAAGCAGACAGAAACAAGTCATTGCGTATCGAGAGCACCGAAAATGGGCCTCGCTTTATCGTCCATATTGACGGGAACCGTAGCGGTGGCATCGCGAACATGGAGGTGTTCGCGATGGATTATGCGCTTTTCAAACTGGTGTCCAAGAGCTTTGGCGGGCCGCACTTCCTGATCCACGACAGCCATCTTTTCGATGGGGTGGACTCGCGACAAGTCGCGACGGCGCTAGAAATCGGCGGCGCACTAGCGAATGAGATGGCGGGTCAATATATAGTCACGATGAATAGCGACGTTTTCAAAGAAATGCCTTTCTCGGAGGGCTTTGATGCCAGCCGCCATGTACTTCCTGTGGTGCTTGATGACACCACAACGGGTGGGCTGTTTGGGTTCCGATTTGAGTGACAAGAGTAACTCCGTGTCCGCAAATGCACGCCAAGAAGTCGGCGGGTGCTGCACGTAGATACGTGGAACTGACAGCAGAGATCAACGCTTTTGCGGCTTGATCTCGTTCCCTCTTCGTTCCATGTTTCCAGCCATGGTCGGAAGTTTGAAAACCCTTGGCGAGGCAGCGCGGCACAACATGGTTGTCGTGGCAAAATGCGTACCTTGTGGACGGGAGGGGCGATTTCTGGCGAGCGACCTTGCTTCATACGCTGGCTGGAACAGGAGCCCGTGGAAGCTCAGGTTCCGGTGCAGCCAATGCAAGGGTTACGAGATGAAGATCACTTGCGAGATATTCGATCCCGATCCGCGAAGCACGCAGGTGATCTGGAAACCCGTTCAAGTGAAATGATTGCAGCAATACATACCGGCCGGACCCCAAGCCCGATCCATCGGCTCTAGCCTCCACAACATGATCTTTCCGTCTGGGCGAGTTCCTTAAAGATCATGCACTCGTCGCCCGGTCCGCCCGCGCAAGCCTGATTGCACTGGTCTACAAAACCTGCCAGACGTCTCTCAAGCTGCTTCAACTCGGCCATTTTCTGACGAACCTCGTTCAGGTGCATCTGGGCGATGTCCCGCGTCTCAACGCAATCCCGGTCCGAGCTGGTGGAGAGAGCGAGGAGGTCTCGAACCTGATCAATGCTGAAGCCGAAATCCCGGCACTGCTTTATGAAGGTCAGCCGAGAAAGATCGCTCTCCTCGTAATTCCGCTGTCCAGCTCCGGTGCGCCGAGCCTTCGGCAGTAAGCCAATATCTTCGTAGTAACGGATCGTCGGGGCGCTGACGCCTGCAGCTTTTGCTAACGCACCAATGGTGAACACACGGACGTGAAGGTTCATAGCAATTTTTCTCCTTGCCCTTAAAGTTACTTGAAGGAGTAGGCTTCGACCAATCACAAAATTTGGAGGCCGAAACATGCAGACGAAAACGAAATTAGCCGGAGCGGCAGCGGTTGCTTGTGTGGCCTGTTGCGCGTTCCCAATTCCTGCCCTGGTTGCGAGTGCAGTGATTTCTGGCAGCATGATCGCTTACTGGGGTGCTGCAGCGCTCTTGATTGTGTTGCCACTGGGAACACTCTTCGCCCTTTCCCGACGGCGGACAGCTTCACCCAGCCCCTTCAATTTGTTCTCGGCAAATGCTGAAGCCTGTGGATGTGGCGGAGCGTGTATTCCAAAAGCCGAGACCCCGCCTGCTATCGCCTGCACACTCGATGCAGAGGATTTCAAGGCTCGCACACAGTGGATCGAGGAGTTATCGACCGCGCAACTGGTCAAAGCCACGCGCAATGGGTTGACCCTTTCGCTGACCTACAAATCGTCAGCGTTCCACGCTGTGCAGGAACTCGTGCGCAAAGAGCAAATCTGTTGTGCATTCCTGGACTTCGATCTCAGCCGGGATGACGGCGGTGTCTACCTCAAGATCACCGCGCCAACTGACGCGGCCGAAGCCGCCGACCTCCTGTTTGCCCATTTCGTCCCTCAGCAGAATTTGACCCACCTGGAGCCAGCTCAATGAACCGCCGCCATTTTCTTCTTACCGCAACCGGTTTTTCACTCGCGATGACCGTTCCAGCCATTGCTCATAATGGCGACGAAACCATACCCGGATTCGATGAGGCGGCCGCCAGCGGCATTCCTGTGCTCGTCCATGTAACTGCACCATGGTGCGAAGTCTGTCAGGCTCAGAAACCTATCGTTGCCAAGCTGGTCGGCAATGGTGATTTCGCCAAGATGAAAAAGTTCGATGTCGATTTCGATAGCCAGAAAGAAATCCTCAAGCGCTATCGGGTCCAAATGCAGAGCACGATGATCATATTCAAGGACGGCAAGGAGATTGATCGGCAGGTTGGGGAAACTGAACCATCGGTGATCGAAGCCTTCCTGCGAAAGGCGCTGTGACGATGCTGGTCCTCGCCTTTATCGCCGGGGTTCTTTCGATCCTGTCGCCCTGCGTCTTGCCGTTGGTGCCAGTCGTTCTGGCGAGTGCCGTTTCCGAACATCGGCTTGCGCCTTTAGGGCTGGCAGCAGGGGTGGCGCTATCGTTCACGGCAATTGGACTGTTCGTCGCAACAATAGGATTCTCCATCGGCCTCGATATGACGCTGTTTCGGGCCGCTTCGGCGATCATGCTGGTACTTGTTGGCTCGTTCCTCGTCTTGCCTCGTCTGCAAGCTCGGTTTTCAGCTGCGACGGGGCCGGTCGCAAACTGGACCCAAACCCAATTCGGCGGTCTGTCTACCTCGGGGGTGAGTGGACAATTCGGCGTCGGCGTCCTACTCGGCGCTGTCTGGACACCGTGTGTGGGGCCAACCTTAGGGGCCGCTTCGGTGATGGCCGCCCGAGGTCAAAGCCTGGGCATCGTGTCTTTGACCATGCTGCTTTTCGGAATCGGCACGGCGGTACCGTTGCTCGTCATTGGCATGCTTTCTCGTGAGGCGCTACTTAGGTGGCGCGGGAGGATGACTGCTTTCGCCTCTCAGATGAAAATAGTCCTTGGCGTGCTTTTGATACTGGCCGGAACGATGACCTTAACGGGCGTTGACCGCTCAGTTCAGACGGCGCTCGAAAGCCATGTACCGGATTGGATCGCACGGATCACCACCTCGCTTTGACTTGTCGGGTAGCCAATCGGAATAATGTGTGTGACCATAGCGTCAACATTGTTGACCTAATTGAGAGTTGAATGCCGGTGTTTCTTTCCACGGCCCTCATTTTTGCGGCCGCCGCGATTTGCGAGATTGCAGGTTGCTTCTCCTTCTGGGCATGGCTCAAGCTTGAGAGGTCCATTTACTGGTTGATCCCGGGTGTCATCTCGCTGGTGGCGTTCGCTTATTTGCTGACGCTGGTTCCGAGTGGGGCCGCAGGAAGAGCTTACGCCGCGTACGGTGGCATCTATATCGTCGCATCGCTGATCTGGCTGTGGGCGGTCGAAGGACATCAGCCCGACCGGTGGGACCTATCCGGCTCGGGCCTGGCGTTAATTGCCTCAGCAGTGATCCTCTTTGCACCCCGGACCTAGTTCGAGGTGCTCGGTAGCGACGTGCACCACCGAGCAGAGTATTAACACCCTTCGAAAACGGGCAGCGGGTTGCCGCTGGGAAGTGTTTTCGGCACGAGGTCGCAGCCTTTGCGGGCTCTGGGGTCAGTCAGAGCATTGCCGACGAAGGATGTTAAGGCGTTCAACTCGGTATCGCTGGCAGCAATGGGCTTTAGAGTGGGATCGATTGTATCAAGAATGGGATACCGATTGGCGACCCTGGAAAGGCCTTTGACCCCAGCCTTAGCGGGATCGTAGTCCAGAAGACTTCGTGGCGCATCCAAATGGTGTGCGATTGCATCCCGCAGTTTTGTATACGCGCCATTGTGCATGAAGGTAGGCTGCAGGCCTACATTTCGCAACGGGCTGGTTCTAAAGAGGTATCGGTCGGCAGCGTTGCTGTCTTCAAGGCCTGTAAACTCGGCCCTTCCAAAATCTGTATCTTTGTTCACGCCGAGGAACTCAACGTTGCCCTCGCCTGGGGAGGGATACAGTGGGGGAACGCCGATATTATGCGACGCAAAATCGCTGAATAATTCGCCACCCGTGCTGTTGACAGCGTGGCAGCTTACACAGCCAGCTGAGCCAAAAAACAGAATTGCACCCTGCTTCTCTTCGTCCGTCAAAGCGTTTACGTCGCCTCTCGCGTACTTATCAATCGGAGCGTCAGCGAACACGAGTTTCGTTTGGAACTCGGCTAAAGCCGCTCCGATCATCCCAAAATTCAAAGGCTCAGAAGGGAACTGGTCAGCGAAGAGCTTGTGATAACCCTGATCAGCGTCGAGGCGCTTCAAGACTTCTCGCCGAATTGGTTCGTTCAAACTCGTAATGGGGATGTCGGCTATGGGCAGCGGCGTCGGGGTCGTCCCACAAGCATTCGTCGTAAGGGGCTGGATTCCAGAAAGACTGGATTTAGAGAATGCCCGGAGATTAGCATCCTTTGCTTGGGAGCTGGAAATGGGAGCTTTAAGTCGCTTGATCATGTTGTCCTCGACAAGCGCTAGATCGCCGCCAAACTTAGACATCGTCAGGAACAGTGACGTTCCTTTTGGCGGAAACCCCGCCATCTCCGGCAACTCCGTGGACGGCATATGTCCTTGAGCGGCCATCAACATTTTTACATACGGATCGTAGGAAGCGAACTTTGTATTCCCTTCAGGTGCGGGAAACAGGAAGCCCTTACTATTGTCCAGACCATCGCCCGAAATGGAACTGAACCTACCGTTCCACATCATCACGGGGTAGAGTACCGCGTTCGTGACCGTTGGACTTCTGCGTTGATTATGCGGCCCGACACGACCCGGGCCGACACGACAGTTATTGTCGACACCAATCGCGATTGATTGCGAGTCGGCAAATGCAAACTGAGGCGAATGACAGCCTGAGCAAGAGTTGTCGTTAGAAAGTCCAAGAATGCGGTCGAAAAACAGATTTTGACCGATTGCAGCTAGTTTTTCATCAACTGGATGTTTCTTTTCAAGGGTGGCTTGTGTGTTTCCAGTGAAGTTATATCGAGCTAAAAGCTGTTTCAGCTCGTGATCAGGATTGGTTGACTGCGCCCATATAATACTAGGAACGGCACAAGAAGACGCTATTATCAAAAATAGCCCAATATTGCGTACGCCGTTTACACTCCCGGATATTGCATTCTTCATGACTGGCCCCCACCTCCGAAGAAACAACCAGGACGTTAGCAGAATGCAAAATTCGAATCCATCAAAATTGTATTAGGCGTTCACAGGTTGCGATCAGAAAAAAATCGAGCCGCTGAGGTTGACACAGCGAGCTACGTTCTGTATTTGTTCACGCCATGACCCAGCACGCGCTCACATCGCTACGAATAACCCTATGAGCCGTTCCGCTTAGGCGGGACTGACCAGTGTTGTTCTGTTGCGAGTGTTCATGATGAGCGTCTCTCTTTCATCCCAAACCGGATTGCCGACGGCATCGGCACAAACCTATTATCCCCTCGGCACCGTTCGCTGCGCGGGACCTAGCGTATTCCGCAGCCAGCTTGCGCGGGACGTCGGCTGCATCCTTGACGTGGATGACGACATCGTCGCGTGGTCCTGCATGTCAATCTCTCTTACTGACGGCGAAAGCTTTCACCGGCCGGACTTTGTCGTCGAGCGTAACGACATCACGTTCGTCGTGGACGTTACGTCCGAGGGCTCTTTACCGTCGTGGATTCATCAGGCTGCCAAGCTTGCCGGGTACCATCACGAGACAATCTCGCGGTCGGCGTTGCCCCAAATTCGTGTAAAAAACGCCAAAGACCTTCTCCGATACGCGAAGTTTGAGGCAGCCCTTTCCGACCGCATCCGGCTCCTTGCCGCCCTCGACGAGCATGGCAGCCTTAGCGTCGCCGAATGCCTCAATGCCTTTCAAGAAACCAAACCAATAGCCGGGCTCGCCAGCCTTGTGCTCCATCGCTTCATCACGATGGACCTAGATGACGCGTTGATCGGCCCCGAGACGCAGGTCCGTCGCAAGCGCGACTAGCCTCCTTTTTCTATTGGTTCCGCAGCATCGGCTGCAGGTAGGTTTCTATGTCTAAGATCGAAAAGCCGAGAAAACGGCAAAAGCCCGCTTCGAGTTACGGGTTTGCGTTACATTGCTGCATCACGCGAGCTGTTCGTTCAGTTCCGGCATTCGCCGCTGGCGGCCCCGGTGTCCTCGTGCTCATCACGCCTGGTGGCAAGCCTCCATTTGACTATGTTAAACCGGTCACAACCGCACTTCATGGAACCGAGGTTGACTACCTTGGCCGTGAGTTGGGATTCATGTGCATTGTATCGAAGGATCGTCCGGCGAAATCTATCGGTGAATTTGAAACCGAATGCCGAGATAAACACCGGGCAATCGTGATCGCCGAGTCGAGAGAGATCGTGCCGACGGTGATCTCGTTGGCCGCAGACGCCGTAGTCGACATCCCGCCGATCACGCCGAAGGACCTTCAGGCCGCTTGCCACTGTGCCCTTAAGATCGAAGCCACCGAGGAGCAAGCGGCCGAAGCGCTCTCGTATCCAGAGGCGATGCTTTGGAGCGCGTTGCGCGTTGGGCGGCCGATGGATGACACGCTTAGACGGTTGAAAGAAGCGACCGTAGCCGAAAAGAACGCTGTCGCATCACGCGCCAGGTCGAATCGCGTCGCCCGCCTTGAAGAAATGCATGGCTACGGACAAGCGAAAGACTGGGGCCTTCAGCTCGCGACCGACCTCGCGCAGTGGCGAGACGGCAAGCTTGATTGGAGCGATGTCGACAAGGGCCTCTTGTTAAGCGGACCTCCGGGTGTTGGAAAGACGCAGTTTGCACGATCCCTCGCCGAGACTTGCGGGTGCCATTTCATCGCGTCTTCTCTCGGGCAGTGGCAGGCAAAAGGGCATCTTGGTGATCTTCTCAAGGCAATGAGAGCGGACTTCGACGCCGCCCGTCAAAACGTACCTGCGATCATCTTCTTGGACGAACTCGACAGCATCGGTGATCGGGACACCTTCACCAATAACTATGCGTCTTATTCGGTGCAGGTCGTGAATGCCTTGCTCGAATGTATCGACGGCATCGCCGGACGAGAAGGGGTCATCGTTGTTGGCGCTACGAACAACCCTGACCGGATCGATCCCGCCTTGCGACGCGCTGGACGCCTCGACAAGCACGTCATCATCGGTATGCCTGACGAAGAGGAGCGGGTCGCCATCCTTGGACACCATCTCGGCAGTTCGGTTCCTTCCGCAAGCCTCTCGATTCTCGGACCTCAGATGGAAGGCATGTCGGGTGCCGACATCGAGCAGTTGGCAAGGGAGGCTCGGCGGCTTGCCCGTAGAGAACGACGAGCTGTAACGGTTGATGACCTCCGGGCCAATTTGCCGCGTCTCATTCCCGTGGAAGGCTTCTTTAGGCAAACTGTCTCGGTACATGAAGCAGGCCATGTCATCGCGGCAGATGAAATCGGCCATGGCGAACTCGTCGGCGTTTTCGTTGGTCGCCAGCTCAATCCACGTATCCGGGAGCAGCAAGCCGGGGCAGCTGTATTCCGCTATGCACCGATCTCATTTCGGGACCGCCAATCTTACTTAGACGAAATTTGCAGGAATCTCGCCGGTATGGCTGCGGAGCATGTCGTCTTTGGCCGCCACGGTGATGGTTCGGGTGTTGGAAGCGATAACGATCTTCGACGGGCGACTCGGTTGGCTTTCCGCATCGAAGGCAACTTCGGCATGGGCGACGGACTTCGCTTCGTCGATATCCCGTCCGACGAAAATTCCACCCAGGTTGACCGGCAGCTTTCGCAGAAGGTCGATCAAATTCTCAGGGCTGAGTTCGAGCGGGCCAAAGCCATCCTTTCCAATCAGCGTCCGCTTCTCGAAGCATTGTCGAAGGAGTTGGAGGAAATAGGACGGGTTTCCGCCGAACGGTTTCAGGAAATTCGGCGCAGATACCGCCCTCCCAAGGAAACGGCGTTAGCGTCGTGACAAGGAAATCACTCAAAAATAGCTTCCCATTTTTGCAAGGAATTACCCATGAAAATAGGTTTCTCGTGACTCTCTCAGGTTGCATGAAATACGCTGCAGGCACGTTTGTGTTGGAGAACAAGATCGTGAATGCAGCGCTATCAAGACTGAAGGACCTATGGGCGTTTAGCCTGTCCGTGCGCTGAGTCTCCTCTCGGCCGCGACAGGCCGAACGTCACCGAGAAACCGTATGTGGATCAGGTGGCATGAACGTAATCGAAGTAAAAATTGAAGGTTTCTCGTTGGCCCGTGCGTTGCAGCACGTCCTGGTCATTGCCGCCTCCTGCCGACTACCGCGCATAGCGAACTGAACCGTCTTTTCGATCAGTCCGAATGTGATTGGCCGACCGTTGTCGTGCCGATGTTGGAGGTTGGTGTGGTTTTCCCCGCTTCGATTTTTTTGCGTGCAATTTCATTTGTCGAGCTTTGCGATCTCGAACTGCTTGGCGTTCCTCCCAGTTCGGTTCTTGCCCTCTCGTCGATCATGTCCTCATGCCACGATGCGTCCGTCAAAACGTCCGGGGGTGCTCAATGATGAAGACGGGATTTGAGCCAAATAGCGCTCCTGTATTTGAGCCGGAGCGTCGTGTGATGCACATGACGCTGCCTGGTATTGCGCCAAGCATTAAGGTCGACGGCGGCTATGTCCGTACCCGGCTCCCTTTGATGATGGACGGCATGTTGCATCTGGAGACCAATCCGTCGGTCGCCCGAATTCGTCCGTATCCCATCCGCATCGAATACGCGTCGAGCCAGACCAGCGAGGTGTTCAAGATGCGTGAGCACACGTTCGATCTCGGCGTCGAGTTGCGCGATGGACGGCGCATCTACATCGATTATGAGCCTTTTGCTATCCAGCAGGAGCGTCGTTGGATCGCGGACCGTACCGAGCGCTTGCAGGACGTCGCTCGGCGCGAGCTTGGGGCGGACTATGCCGTCCACGACGAACGCATCCTCCACATCCAACCACGCTTCTCCAATATCAAAATCATGTACCGGCATATGCGTGTGAAAGACGACGAGGCCTTGATGGTCGTGCGCCGCATCGTAGCCCAGATGGACATGCCGACGAACATTGCAGCTGTTCGGAAGGAAGCTAAATTGCGCGTCCTCCGTTTCGAAGTATCCGATCTCACCGGCCAAACAATCGTGTTTGCCAGAACTCTCAACGGAGTTGACCGGGTGTTCACGGCGATCATGCAGATGGCGGCGATGGGGGAGATTTCCATCGACCTTGCTCGCCCCTTCAGCGATGTGTCGATCCTCTCTGAGCCTGCGGTGTAGGGGGATAGTGATGTCGATCCGGGAGAACCCAACCGCCTTCCTCAGCCCGAATGCCCTCAAGATGGCAATGACGGCCAATGATCTCGACCTGCCACATGCACAAGAGGCAAAAAATCAACAACCGCTCTCGATGGCGGTTGGCGACGGCTATGACATTTATTCCGCAGACCGCCTGCGGGTGGGCCGATATGTCGTGCGCTCCTGGTCAGTCGATGACCGGTTCGGTGCGTTCGTCACGATGGACAATGTCCTCAGCAATAGCTCCATCCACCTTACTAGCTCCCAACTCGTGTATTTGGAGAAGCACCGTCGGATGCGGCCGAATGATGGTGGGCAACGCGCCGATAATGCTCCCGGTACCGCTTTCCTTCTTTCAGAGCGCCGCCAGGCGAAGGCGGAACGGTATGCTGGATATGTCGAGGCGTGCTTGAAAGCTTGCCATGATGCTCAGCGTCCGCTTCGTCGTGGCATGATTGAAGCCGCTATTCGCAACCACGCTGCTCTCACGGACGACAACGATCCTCCGTGCTACAACACCGTGAATTCGAAGATCAAGCAGTATTGCGGCGGCTCGTTTGACCATCTGGTTGCGATTGCGCCGAAGTCGGGTTCCGGTAACAAGTCTCACCGGTTCTGCGACAGGATCGAAGAGTTGCTCGCGGACGCTGTCGAAAGCGCCTGGCGTTTGAAGACCGGCGATTGGTTCGACGTAAAATCCATCTTCATCGCCTATCTGAAGAAGCCGGAAAACGCTTCGTTGAAGGCGATCTTGTTCGATGAGAAGGGCCGATTGGCCCGTCCGTCAGATCGAACCATTCAGCGCCGTTTCGGAGCTGTCGACAACTTTCAGAGGACGTTGTGGCGATACGGTGCTGGATACGCGAAGAAGAATTGCGATCTCTACGTTCGCCAAGCATTGCCCGATCATCCGCTCGATATCGTCGATGTGGACTTCACTCCAATTCATGTGACCGTGATCGATGATGAGCGCCCGATCATCTACGGTCGCCCGCATATTATCGCTTTCCGCGACCGAAAGACGGGCTCGATTCTTGGCAAGGCTATCAGCTTCATGGGGGCCACCTTCGAGGCCTTCCTCGAAGGTTTGAAGATGGCAATCATGCCGAAGGATATGTCGCAATATCCCGGTCTCGAATGGAAGCAGTTCGGGACGTTCCTGCGACTTGGGGTCGATAACGACCAAGCGCTCATCAACGATCACGTCCGCTTCACCCTCTCGCAGTTGGGCATCCAGCTTGTAGAATACCGGCCTGGCCATCCATGGGAAAAGGGCGCGGTCGAGCGTCTCTTTCGCATTCTCAATCAGGACCTCGTCCACAACCTCCCTGGCGCGACAATGTCGAATGTTGTTGAACGCCAGAAGTTCGCTGAGGTCAACGAAGACGAGCCGCAGATCACACTGAGTGAACTTGATTCTTTCCTCACTCACTACATCTGCGCGGACTACCATCCCAGCTCGCATAAGGGGCTTGGCATGCTCCGAACGCTGAACGGCGTGCCGAACACGCTCTGGGACCAGGACATTAAAAATGCCAAGGACCGGCGTCCGTTCGATCCCGACGTTCTCGTTCGTGCCACAGGCAATACGGAAGATGTCGCGATCCGGAACGGCAACATCCTGTGGGATAACCTTACCTATAGCCATCCTGACCTGCTTGTCGTTCAGGCTGACGCCCGAAACAAAACGGCTGTCCCGGGCGTGAGTACAACGCTCTATAAAGCTTGGCGCGATCCATCTGACCTTGGCGAGATTTATGTTCTCGATCACCACAACGACCGCGTTATTACGGTCCCGGTGCAAGGCATCGACGCCTGGTATGCCAAGGGTCTGAGGCTTTATCAGCATCAGCAGATCATGGCTTATAATCGCGAAATGGGCCGCGACAAGCGTGACTTTGCCGGAGCGCTCGACGCCTTTTCAAGTCGTCTGGTGGAGATCAACCGCATTCGAGGCAACCGGCACACCCGCCAAGCGCTCGCAAGGTTTCACGCCAAAGCCTCGAAGAAATACCTCCGTAGCCGGATCGTGGAGATCGATCATGAAGCGCCGTCGGGTGCGGTGCCGATGCAATTGGCCAGCGACATGGATTCTGCGCCGGACGGGGCTGCTACGGCCTCGGCACCCGTTTCGGCAGACGGGTCGGCCCCGCCGCCTGCCGATCAGCCCCACGAGTCACCAGCCAAAAGGTCATCGAGGAAACCAAAGGCGGATGAGCCAGCCACTTCGGCCAACCAGGGTCGGAAATACAATCTCGATATCGACTACGACGATGATGACATCACGAATCTCCTGAATGACAAGGACAATGCGAAATGATGGTGTTCCCCAAGTTTCACACGACGCCGTTTAAAACCGCCCTGGAGCGTGAAGGTGCATCGCGTCTTCCTCCCGCCGAACGTCAGGCAATGGTGAAGAACGTTCTCTTCCCGTATGAGCAGTTTTTGACGATTTCCAAGCAGATCGAGAAGTTCCATCGGCCGGTGGATGGTGGCGAGGCCGATACTGGTTGGTTGGGTGGATTGATCGGAGAGTATCGGTCAGGGAAAACCTTTATTCTTCAGAACTTTGCACGTCAGTTTCCACCGGTCATCACTGGCAACGGCTTAGAACAAGTGGTCGTCTACCTGCAAGCTCGCATGGACTGGGATTCGCTGGAACTTGGACGGCAGATTTACCTTGCGACCGGCATGCCAACGCTGCCGCGCCTTACAACGTCAACACTGAATACGAAGGCCGCCCGCCGGATTGTCGATTGCGGCGTGAAGCTCATCATCGTGGACGACGCGCACTGCCTGCTTGCAACGCCGGGCCGCCGTCGGACGGTATTCATTTCCCTGATCAAGTATCTTCTCGACCAGGTTAATGCCTGCAACATCTTGCTCGTGGGGCCCTCCATCGTTGAGCGTTCGATGGAAACGGACATGCAGATGATTGGGCGCGGCGGATTTCCCCGCTTCCGGACCAATGGTTTCGATATCAAGGCTAAGTCCGGACGGGACGAATTTCGAATCTTCCTGCACGGCGTCGACCAACGTCTTCCGTTCAAGACACTCTCGGACCTGTCTTCAAAGCGTTACCTCAGTGACCTGATCGAAATGTCTGATGGATCGCTTGGCATGGTCATGAACATCGTCATCGCAGCCGCTTACGAAGCGATCAACGACAATACCGCATGCATTATGCGCGAACATCTTGAGCGAGCAGCCATGGACCGTTTGCCGACTGGCAAGACCTACAAACCATTTGGTCAAGGAGTGCCTGCATGACCATCGCTTTCGATATTCGAACAGCACCCTTCAGCCGCTGGACCGTCGAGAACGAGCGCGACGAGCCGGGCCATGGCTACTACGCGCGACTGGTCGCGGCGGAAGGACATTCGAGTGTCACTCGTTACAGTGACGGCATCGATGTAGATACTCGCCACATGAACCCTGAGAGGCTGATGGATATCATTCTGAAGCTGCCACTCAGCGAAGAGCGCAAACAGCGTCTCCGAAATGCCACCCCTTTGCGGAGAGACGACGGCGTCTGGTTGGCAGGACAACGTTTCAACGCATTCGACCTCTCGTTCTCGGCCCGGCGGTGGTGCCCAGGCTGTTTGCACGAGAGCGCTCATCATCGAGCGTGGTGGGACATCGTTGCGATCACCGAGTGTCCATATCACAAGCATGCGCTCCTCGATCTCGACCAGGACGGCGAGCCCGTCAGATGGTGGTGGCCGATCATGGACGCGTCCCCGCGCGGGACGATGCTTTCTGCGCCGCTGCCGCGAGCCAACAACAACGAGACCTTCGCAGGCTATATTATCGGCAGGCTCGGCTTTGATCGGCCGGTCGAGGCACCGCTTTTGGACGGAAGCGATATCGGCACCGTACTCGACCTTTGCACCTTGGTTGGCCGGTTGTTAGCGTCCCCTTCCATGTACGACGTCCCACCGGCCGATTGGAAGTTCGCGGAGATCGGGTTTCAGGCTTTGCGTGGTGATGCAGTAGTCTTCGTGGAGGCCGTGCGAGCTTGGATTAGACGTGCCGTGCTCCAAGCGGACCGCATCAAAGGATACGGGTTCGTCTTTGAGTGGGTTGTTGATAGGAAGTGGGGCCTTCTAGACCTGCGTGTTACGGACATGTTGCAGAAGGTGCTCCGCAAGGCTTTGGCCCTCGAAGGACGCAGGTCGGTTGAGCCGCTCACGTCTACAGCATTTTTAGAGCGGGAAATTGGGCTGGCGGCGCTTGCTCGCCGCATGGGTGTGGCCAAGAACGGTGTCGCAACTGTTGCTGATATGCTTGGGTTCCTTCCAAAACGTGAGCACTATCGCGGACTTGTGATGTTCGACCCGTCTGAGGCCGATGCCATCGAGGCATTCTGGGGAAAGACTGTCCATCGTCGGCAAGCAGCGCCGCTCCTCGGTCTCACTCCGCCGGAGATCAAACCGCTCGTTGACGCTGGACACCTTCGAGAGTTTTCAAGCCGTGGGGTCGAGGACGACGAAGGCTTCCGTTACCTGACGTCCGATATCGATGACGTTCTTTCCAAGCTGGCAGCCCTCTCCAAAGACGGATTGCCCGCGAACCGGACCGGATTTCGCTACTATGCCAAAGACCACAACTTGCGCAGAGGTGATCTCGCTGTCTCGATCCTGAAGGGAGAGCTTGAAGTGGCGCTTGCTTCCCAATCGAATGTCGGCTTCGAGGCGCTGGCGATCATTTGTGAGCCTTCCACATCAACACGACGACCTCTGCGAAAGCTTCAGCGGCCCGATGACGTGCTTTCGCTTGGCGAGGCACAAGTCGAATTGAACGTGACCCGCACGACGCTAGTTCGGTTGATCGAAGAGGGGCATTTGAAAGAAGGAAAGGAGGATGGGGCCGCTCGTTGGTTGGAAAAGAGTTCTGTCCTGGCTTTCGCTGCTGAGTACCGAAATGCCAGCGAGTTCCTGCGCTCGCTTGGCGTTGGCTTGGAAGAGATGATCGCCATCATGGTCGTCAACGGTGTAGAGCCAGTCCTGCCTCGCCGTCCAAAGGCGGCGTTCCGCTCGGTCAACACGATTTATCGGTACGAAGACATCGCCAAGGCTTTTGGTTTGAAGATCGATCCGACGCGCATTGATGATCCCGAATTCGATGAGCTTTGGGACCGGGTAAGGGCGCTTGGCGGGAACATGCCTCCGTATCTTCAACTGCCGTCGCAGCTCCCGGTCGATGGGCAGCTGGTGTCGAATGCCAAGAACTCCGTTGCGTTTCTGGTGAACTATGAGCCGGAGATGCGAATTCTGAGGTTCGAGGGTAGGCGTCAGGCGATGAGCTTGGGGACCGTTGCACTTCGCGTTTGCGACCCAGAACGTTCGCTGGCTCGTCTGGAGAGTGCTTTGGTATCGCTTATCGAGATGACGCCCAGACGGCGCTAACCGATGTTGGCAAAGAAATCTGCGATCCGCATCACGCTGCGGGTCGTGTTCTTCCAACCGGGCGGGTTCACGACCGCACCAGCGTCAAGCCTTTCAAATATCGTGTAACAGCCAACAACGTTGTACCCGGCCTCTTCAAGCTTGATTTTCGCAGCAGCCATTTGAGAGCCAGTTGTAAGGAAATCATCGAATATTACGACTGGTAGATTTGTCGTTCCGTTTATCTGGAGAGCAGCGAGATGATCATCAACCCGCCGCGCACGCTGATTTAGATGCGCTTTTCCTACCGGCACATTCCAACGCAGCATGTCGAGACAGACGCTGCCGTTCGCCATTCTATTGACGATGGTCGTCGCAATGCGGAGCGTTCGGAATGCGTTGTTTTGTCCGATAACTCCATCGCCGTTGGGGATAGGAACCACGGCCACAGGATATGGATGGTGGGCCATGATCTGCGCAGCGAATAGTTTATTGATTTCGCTTTGGAAGAGCCCGACGTTGTTTTTGTTTATCTTCGTGTAGACGCCGTTGACCCAAAAATGAAAGCTGCCATTCAGAGGCTCGGCTTTCACTACTCGCTTCATGTGAATTGCCTCCCACTCGACCTGGGGGCGGTTTTCTTTTTTCTCCGCGTTGTATGGGATCAGGCAGGTCACAGAGATATCGGTCATCGACTTATGGCTTCCAGTAACTCTGATGTGTCAGTCAGCACACGGGTTTTGGGATGCTTCAGGAATTTCGATGGCCAAGTCACCGCTTCATCCTCCACGACTGAGCGCATGATGAAGAGCCAACGGTTGTTTCTTTGACATTCGGCGGCCTGGTGCAGCGTGCCCGAGGTATCTGACGCTTCGACAATCACCGTGGCGTCGCTCAAGACCGCCATTACCTTGTTTCGTGCTGGGAAATTGGATTTGTAGACCTGCTCACCAATGTTGAATGGTGAGATGAGCAGATGCCGACTGTAAATTTCCATCTGCAGTTCGGCATTCTCTGCCGGATACACTCGGTCTAGAGGCGTCCCAACGACCGCCGCCGTATGCCCCCGTGCCTCCAATGCAGAGGTGTGCGCTACGGTATCGACCCCCTTTGCCAAGCCGCTCATGACGAGAACGTCGGCTTCAGCAAGCTGCCTGGACAGCTTTGCCGCCCGGCGAATACCGGCAGGACTAATCTGCCGGGTGCCGACTATTGAGACTGTCACCTTGGCGAGTAGGTTGAGATCACCAGCGTAGTAGAGGAAGGTATCGCGCTGTCCGTAGCTTCGGAGGAGATCGGCTTGACCCGTGTTGTTCGCGCTTCTGCCGAACCGATGGAGAACTTCCTGCAGCGTGGCCGTGCGAATCCGTTCGGGCCTCACATAGGATGAGGTTGGCCGCTTGCCTCTCGAAGTGCTTGCAGCATCCGCTTTCATACGCTCATCTTTACAGCGATTTGAGCCGATTCGCGAGGCCCGCAACCATTGCGATTAACGGTCACTCGCAGTGCTCAAAGTTATGTGGCGAAACGCTGGTTTGCTCAGAGGTATGTGGCGATTTGCCCAAAAGCCTGTGGCGATGGCTGCGAAAACCGTAATAAAATCAGTAGAGGGCTGCTCAGAGATATCTGGCGAGCCTCATTTTCTTCCGGATCTTATATTTACTCGTGGCGGCCATTCGGTCTTCGCCCGTATTGCGGACTTCGACAGGAGTCTGACCCTTGAGCGGCCAACACCGGGCGCCGCGGCGAAGGTCCGAGATGTTGGGTTCGGGCCATCGTCATCGTTATCTCGGAACAGATCACACGTGCTCGAAAATTGATCGAGCGCGAAGGAAATCCTGTTGCCGAGGTTGTTGTTTTTTAAAACTTCCAATTAAAAATCTTTTAGAGCAGCTAAAAAACTCATTGACGGAATACTTAACGTTGTGTATGCATATGTTACCAAGTTGGCTTGAATGAGCTTTATTGACTTGACGAACAGGAGATTTAAGTGAATAGTTTGATCAAAAATAATGTCATATCAATTTTGAAGTCTCTTTATCGAGATGATCCAAGCGCTAGGGCGATTTTGGACTATTTTTCAACCCGGAAGAAGGCGATGCGGGTTTCGTCGGTTGATCGCATTGGATTCAAATCCAAGGTGGCTTACCCCGAAGTCGTAAGGGTATTCAAAGAGCTTGCAAATGCTGGATGCGGTACCTTTCGAAATGGTAGGAAAGGATACAAAACGCGCATCGAGTGGGAGTACAGCCTTGTGTCTCTCGGCGAGGTCGCAAAGGGCGAGGCAGCTATTCCGGAGCCGATTGATCTCTCGGCACTGGAGGACGACGAGGATGATTTCGAGATCACGTCAACGGAGGAAATGGACGAAGGATTGATAACTCACGCTTTCCAGCTTCGTCCTGATATGGTGCTGCATCTTGGATTTCCATCTGACTTAACTACGAAGGAAGCAGAGAGGCTTGCGGCGTTCATTCGAGCGCTGCCGTTCGATTGAAGCCAATAGCCCAGCGAGGGCGGAGCCTGGTTTCCACCTTCGCCCCTTCCCGACTTCGAGACACGGTTAACGTCACTTATTTGTGCATGACATTATTGGCGGCATCACGCGGCAAAAGGTTACCGCTAAGCAAATGGGCGGAGCATTGCCGCTGTAGGATCGTACTCATACGCTTTGATAGTGCCATCCTTCACTCGCGCCACGACCTCGTCGATGACGTGCAGCGGCACTAGGTACCATTCCTTCGGCTTTACTGGATTGCCGAACCGGTCCTGGATGGTCAGATCAAGGCGCGCTGGAGAAAGCACTCGGTGCAGGACGTTTTCCAGTCGGGTCCGGTTAATGTTAAAGAGCTTGTAAGTCGCGACGACTTCGACTTCCGCAAGGAGATAAGTGGCGTCCAAAGTCGCCTGAGCAATCCGTGCTTCTACCGATCCGCCCGTGACGCCAACCTTGTGGATCAGGTCTCGATAGGCCGCGACGTCAGGATGGTCGGATTTGCTCCGGAGGACGTAGATGGTGCCGCTTGCGAGGTCTTGCTCGTCCGCTGCCCCGCCGAATAAAGGCCCCGCGTTGGGGTCTGTAATTCGGCGCCCGGAGTCGTCCTTGTATAGCGCACGCTGAAACGATCGGAGAAGCAAGTCGCTTTCAGTGCCATTATCGAAGACGACGCGAAGGCGACGATCAAGCCGGCCATAATCCGTCTTAAATTCCTCGCCCAACGCGGCGACGAACGCCATCTGGCCACCCAGAATGAAGAACTCGCCCTGTCTGACATCGGCGTCTTCTCCGAAACGCCGAGTTTCGCGCGCGGCCTTTTCTAGCTCATCCTTGACCCGGGCAAACTGCGGCTTGTACATTTCGAAGTTTTTGCAAGGCGTCCGATTAGCGACTTCCTCCGCAGCCCGGACTTCGGCGCGAGGCTTCACATGGGTCAGTTCGGTAAGGTCTACGACGCTGACCGGCTCTATGCCAAGTTCGGCCAAAAGCTCATCGTCATCCATCTCCTCGTCCTTGTCGGCAGCGGCTGGGGTCAACAGCAAGCCATACCGGTCGAACTCCTGAAGCAATGTTCGGCAATCCTCCTGCGCGCGCAGCCTGTCGAGGCGCACGGCACAGAGGCGTTCGAAGATGTCGCGTTCCTCGCCAAGCTGTGGCACACGACCATGTTCCTCGTGGAACCGGACGATGTCTTCAAATCCCGCGATGATCCGTTCTTCGCGTGGCGTCCTTGCGCTCTGCTTCTTGGCCTCTGGTGCCGCGCCGAGTTCGGCAAGGAGGTCGTCGTCGGAGATATCAACCATTCTTCTGCTGCTCTACGTGTCGCTTCAGGGCGACCACCCCTTCCGCCATGCGCTTCTCCCATGGGTCGGCCGATGTGATATCAGGCGCGCGACCGCGATCCTGCATGAACTTTCTGGCCCTTAATGCTAAGTCCCGGGCTTCTTCGTACGGAATGCTGATCTTCTTGCTGGCGATCACCGCTGCGACCTGTTTCAGGGTCTGCTCGCTCATGGATTTCGCCAGGATCGAATAAGCAGCCTCGAATGGATTGATCTTGTCGATCATGTCGATGTCAAGGTTGCGGACATCCATCGCGAATTTACGGACGCCGTCAATTAGCGCCGAACCACCTGTCAACTGCCCTGAGTCTTCCATTTCGGCAGCTACGGACTTTGCCTTCTGTGTCAGGTTCAAGGCTGCAATGGCGTGTTGCCGAATGGCTTCCTGATCGGAGTCACTGAGTTCCGGGTAGCGATCCTTAACGATCTTGCCCATGCGGGCCTGGGTTAGTTCCTGCGGCGCGGTCTCATCGTCAAACAACCCCTTCTCCAAAGCGGGCTTGTCCTGCACGAACGCCGTGATGACCTCATTGAGGTCTTCCTGGCAGATGCGTTTGGCTTCGTTGCTCTGCGGCGTCACGAGGCCGCCGATTTCGAAATGGAATTGACCGGTTGCCTCTTTGAAGCCGACATTCGTGCCCTTAGGGTCATAACCCTTTTCGCCATAATCAAAGTCAGGCAGCGGCCCGCTTTCGGCGTTCTTCGGCGTGAAGTTGAAGCGCGGCGCGAGCACCTGCTCCATCAACAGACTGGCGGCGATTGCTTTCAAGGTGTCGTTGACGGCGTCCACGACAGTCTCTTCGCTGGCGTCTGGCTCAGCGATCAGGTTGGTGAAACGCGCCGACGCCTTCCCGGGAGCGTCGCGGGTGGCGCGACCGATGATCTGGATGATCTCGGTGAGGCTGGCGCGGTAACCGACAGTCAACGCATGCTCGCACCAAATCCAGTCAAAGCCCTCCTTGGCCATACCGAGCGCTATGATGATGTCGACGTGATCGCGGTCATTCTTGTGTTTCGCGTCTTTCAATGCTGAAACGACCTTGTCCCGTCGTGCCGGCTCGTCATCGACGAGATCGGCGACCTTGATGAGACGTCCACCGGGCAGGCGAACGAGGTGAAACCCGGTCTTGGGGTCTTCGCCTTCCCAAGTGCCGAGCGCGTCCATGATCTCGTTTACTTCCTTCACCTTGTCCTTCGTGCTCTCCCGGGAATTGACGTTCGGAATATGCACGATCGTCTTGAGGGCGGGGTCCAGCACTTTTGTGATCGCATCGAGATAGCGGCCGGAGTAGAAGAAATAACCAATATCCAGCGACTTCAGATGATCGTAGCCGTTAAGCTGCTCATAATAGGTATAGGTGACGGTGACGAACTTGGCCTCGTCCTGCGGGGCAAGCACGGCCTCGGCGTCGCCGCGAAAGTAAGACCCCGTCATCGCAACCAAATGCACCCTGTCGCGAGACAGGAACTGACCGAGCTGCGCGCCGAGCTTGTTGTCCGGGTTTGAGCTGACGTGATGAAATTCGTCGACCGCGATCAGGCAATCATCGAAGGCTTCGATTCCGAGTTCTTCGACGGAAAATCGAAACGTCGCATGCGTGCAAACCAAGACCCGATCCTCGCTTTCAAGGAACTGTTCAACGGCCTTGACCTTCGACTTGGCCACGGACGTGTTTTCGATGCCGGCGACGTTGCAGAGATTCCACTGGGGCTTCACCGACCAATCCGCCCAGAAGCCATAATTTGATAGGGGCTCGTCGGCGAAGCTGCCGCCAATAGAACGTTCGGGAACAACGATGATCGCCTTGCGAACATTCTGGTTGTGCAGTTTGTGCAAGGCAATGAACATCAGCGCGCGCGATTTGCCAGATGCGGGCGGCGATTTGATGAGAAGGTATTGCTCGCCGCGGTGCTCGTACGCCCGTTCCTGCATGGTGCGCATGCCGAGTTCGTTCGCCTTTGTGGAAGCGCCTGTGCCTGCGGTACGCATGGAAACGGATGGGATGGTTTTTGCGGCTCTATCAGTCATTTCTTGCTCCGCTGTTGTGATTCGGCGCGGTCCTTATTGATAGCTTTGCCGAACCAATCCGGAATATTGGTCATTTGGGAGTCGAAAACATTCTCAGGAACGTCCCGCCAGAAGGCCAGTATTGCATCCGAGAACGACTGTAGATGATCGTCGCTTACCTTGAGGTGCGTGTGGTCACGATATTTAGAATTCGAAAACGCGCCGCCTGACCCGTTGAACGGATCATCAAGGTATTCAGGAAAGTTTTTCTTCAACTCGTCGAGAGACTTGCCCTCGCCGTGTTTATAGACATTGACCACAAGGCGGCACGCATCAAGCCTGCGAAAGTAATCTGTGCCGCGAACATTCCATCCAAAGCTTTCCAGTAAGTCGGTGATCTGGCTGAAGTCAGCCGACCACACCTTCAATGCGGCATTGTGGGCATGATGCCAGTGCCGAATCTCACGAACCAGCCAATCACGTAGTTGCTTGTCCCACTCGTGGAACATTCCGGCGACTACGCTCAAGCGGGTTTGCTCCCGCATGTCACTCAATAGCCCATAGAACTCAATGCCGACGTCATTGGCAGCATCGTAGAAGTCGCCGGGATCATGTCGATCCGGGTCAAAGTGTTGACCACTTTGCTCCAGCCACTCCTCAGTCGCACGATTTGCGTCAGCCTCGATATCGGCGAATTGCGAAAGCAACCGCTTCCGCGCTTGTTCGACATAGAACAAATGCCCTTTGATCAACGATTGCCGAAACGGGCCCCACATCTGGAATAAAACATAACCGCTCATATGGTCGCCGCCCTCCTGGCCTTCGGGGACTTGCCCAAATTGGCGGTCATCTTCGTATATAGCTCGAACAGCTTTTCCAGCCGTTCCGTGTCATTCCTGAAGCGACGTCCGATATAGATGCGCTCCAGGACTTCGTCGTTACGCTCATGGGCGGCGCGAAGGTCCGCCGGCATAGCGTCCGGATCGTACAGATCAGCGATCGTCGCAGGAAAATGAGCTTCGCGCGCAAGGAGGATGTCCTCGGCGCAGCGGGTGAGGTCTGCTTTGTTTTTTTCGGTAAGCGGGGGGACCGGGAACGTGTTCCAACCGAGAGTATTTGAGTAACGGTATCGGGTCTCTAGTTTTCCACAAACTGTGGCGATCCAAGAAATATGCAAGCTCGAGGCGATTAACGCCATGTTCCAGAGGGGTGCGTCGTAGAGCGCGAAGGCCAGATTTGTGAGAGTCGTTCGATTGTCTACCAGCCCTACAGGGAGAAATGAACGATGTTCAGACGAAACACCGGCTACAACGATGGCATGTCGCGTGCCTATTCGCATGAGTTTGAGTTGGTGCGCCCGCTTGGCCAACGCGTTTGCACCCTTGTCCGGGCTGGAGAGCCTGACACGACGGACAGCATCTACGCGTTCGCGAATGGTATCGATCGCCAACGCCTCGCCCAAATGCGTATCTTCAATCCAAACGCAGCACCGACCGCCCCCGTTGATGAAGTCGTCTGAACCATAGATACGGCGGATAAAAGTTGCCTCCTCCTTCTGGCTCAGTCCAAGCAAGGGCACTTCGTCGGGTCGCAGCAGGAGGTGCCCGCCGTCGGTGGGCTTATTTCCGAACTCCATTACACTCAGGTCACTGATAGGCGCGTTTCGCTTCTCAATTATTATGCTTTGGCCCAATGTTAGGTAGGGCGTGATGGAAGCCCCCATGCGAACGACAACTCCGCCAGTATCGTCGTGTTCAAAAAGTTTTCGGGGGGAGGATGTTGGGCGACCGATGCCGATGACGGCGACTGTCACACCGGCTTTGTTGCTGGCCAAGTTGGACCATTTGAAGGAGGTATAGGCAAACAGTATCTGACATCCAGCTTCAAATACATGCGGCCAAAGGAGCGGAACCGATTGTCCTTGGCAGATGGAATTGGTTGCAACGAAGGCGGCAACACTGCCTGTTCTGTCGATATACTCGGCTGCCTTAACAAACCATCCGGCAACGTAGTCGAGGAAACCGCTGGCGGAGCTTCGTCCGCCGAGCAACTCGCGTATTTCAGCCTTCTGTTCTCGACTTTGCCAAGTGAAGCCGAGATACGGTGGATTTCCACAGATGTAGGTTTCCCCACCCTCATTTTCGAAATCAATCTGAGGCTGATCAAGAGGGGTGTGGAACAGGTCTTCGGCATGAAGCTTGATGCCGGTTCCTGCCGGAGGGCAGATGCTGAGCCAGTCGAGCCGCAGAGCATTGCCGGAAACGATCCAGTTCTCAGCGTCCAATGGCAAGAACTCGGCCAAGGCCTCTTTCTGGCCGCGGTAAAGTACGTCGCACTGGTACTCGGCGATGATCAGCGCGAGGCGGGCGATCTCAGCGGGGAAGTCGCGGAGTTCGATCCCCCGGAAATTGGTCAGCGGGATTTCAGTACGCCTGTCGGACTCGCCGCGGCGCTTGTTGATCTCGGCCTCGATTTCCCGCATCTGCTTGTAGGCGATGACCAGAAAATTGCCCGAACCGCACGCGGGATCGAAGACCCTGATCCTCGACATGCGTCTCCGCAGGTTCAGCAGCATGCGCGGATTTGTGCCGGCTTCCTCCAGGCGATCCCGAAGGTCATCGAGGAAGAGCGGGTTAAGCACCTTCAGGATATTTGGCACGCTTGTGTAGTGCATGCCCAGAGCGCCACGTTCGTCGTCGTCGGCGACGGCCTGGATCATCGATCCGAAGATGTCGGGATTGATCATCTTCCAGTTCAGTCCGCCGATATGAAGAAGGTAGGACCGTGCGATCTTGCTAAACTTCGGAACCTCGGTGCTGCCGGAGAACAGACCGCCATTCACATAGGGGAAGCCGTTCGCCCATCTCGGAAGCTCAGCTTTGGCGCGATCCTCGATCCTGGTGTTCATGGCCCGGAATAGGGTGCTGATGACGTAGCGCGTGTTCGAGGACTCGCGATCGCTCATCTGATCAATGGTCGCGGTGAACAACCCTTCGCCGTTGAAGATGTCAGTATCCTCGGCGAAGAAGCAAAAGATGAGTCTGGCCATGAAGTGGTTCATGTCCGGACGGCGCGCTGCCGTCGCCCAGTCGGGGTTGTCTTTGAGGAGTTCAACATAGAGCTTATTCAAACGGCCCGTAGCCCGGATATCGAAAGAGCTTTCCCGGATTTGCTTGACGGTGGTAATCCCCGCAAGCGGCAGGAAGAAACCGAAATGCTCTGGAAACTTTGCATAGGCGCAGGCAACGGTCTCGCCGCTCGTTAGATCCTCAGCTTCGAACGAGAGGCCATCGGTTGCAAGAATGAACTTTACCTTGTTTGAAGTAGTCTTTGGGCTATTGCGCAGCGCTATCAGCGTCTCTCCGACCATGCCTTCGGAGCAGGTGGCAATGTGAATATTACTTTTCTGCAGGACGCCGCCCGTGACATCCGACGCATTGGCCGATGCCGTACGGAGCCGTTTGATGGTGGTTTCTTTATTCCCGAAGGCAGCAAGAAAGGCGAACGGAAATTCCGCAGTATCAAACGGCTGATCGACAAGTTCGGATACAGCTTCCTCGATTTCGACCGCGTTCATTTCTCTGACACTCTCATTGACTCAAATTTCTGCGCTTCTTGTGTCGCTGAAGGTCATGAATAGCGGATAGAGAATGAGTCGTCACGGTCTCTCGCCTATTGCGCAACACTCGTTGGCACCGATAAAAAAAGCCCTGCCGCATTCAACCTACACCCGCCAAAAGTTATGTTTTGCTGTCTGGAAATAACCGCACCCCCGTCAACTCCCCCAGCCTCCCCACCAGCGCATCTTGAAACCCAGCATCATTCACCTCCGCCGCAGCCTCCCGCCGCTGCCGGTGATACCAATACCCGCCGCTGACCTTGGCAGCGACATCATCGCTCGTCGCCAGCCAGGTCTGCATGAGGTGCCCCATCTCCAGATCATCCGGCGCGCCGGCGCCGCCCATTTTGGTCGGCACCCAGCCGGGGTCGACGGCGTTGCTGAAGATATCCGGCCAGTGGCGGGCGAGGGCGGCGGCGAGGGTGGCGATGTAGAGTTTGCTTTCCGAATAGGCCTGGCTGGCGTTCCATGGCCGCCGCTTCCAGTCGATATCGTCAAGGGTGCTGGCGCCGCTGCGGTGCATGCCGCTCGTGAGATAGATCAGGCGGTCGGGGCGGGTGATCCAGGCGGTGAGAAGATAGGGGGCGAGCACGTTGACGGCCAGCGTCTTGGCGTGACCTTCAGGCGTTTCGCCGCGGCTGCGTTCGAGGTAGATGCCGGCATTGTGGATGACGGCGTCCATGCGGCCGATGGCGTTGACCTGTTCGGCGATGGAGCGCGTCTCGGCCGCGCTGGCGAGATCGCCGATGACGAGGCCGAGGGCGGTGGCTGACGTGTCTGCGATGGCGGCGGCGCGTTCGCGGGAGCGGGCGTGGAGGACGACGTCATGGCCTTGGCTGATGAGGGTGCGGGCGGCGGCAAGCCCGAGGCCATCGGTGGAACCGGTGATGAAGATGCGGCTCATGGGGTTTCCTTTCGCGGTGGCGTGGTGGGGCAGAGTGCTTGGCCGTGGGTGCTTGGGTCAAGCCCGAGGACGACGGAGAGTGGGGAGGGTCATGAGTGCGACATCCGACGCAGGCGATCCGGGAGGGGAAGCCCCTCATCCGGCTGCTGCCACCTTCTCCCCGCTTGCGGGGCGAAGGGGATATGCCGTGAGCTCTCCGTCCCTCTCTAACGTCGCGTGTGGCACGTCCCCTCGCCCCGTTTACGGGGAGAGGGTTAGGGTGAGGGGCAGTTTTTGGGGTGGAGCTTCATGAGCGGCGGGCATGGGTCCTCGGGTCAAGCCCGAGGATGACGGAGGGTGGGGGAGCATTGCTGCCAAACCTACCCGCTCACGCGCCAACTTTCGGGCACCAACTCGCCGGTCGCATTCACGCGCCCGCTTCCCTTCGCCGCTCCGCCCCGGCCGCGATCGTCTGCACCAGTTCATCCACCTCCCTTGCCAGCCGCTCCAGCGGCAATCCCACGAAGCGGCCCTCCAGGCTGATGCTGACCACGCCATGCACGGCGCCGAAGAGGGTGCGGGCGCGGATGGCGCGGTCTTGCGCGGGCATGTCGGGCTGCAGTTCGGCGAGTGGCTCGGCGATCACGTCCATCAGGAAGAGGTGTTCGTCGAGGTGCCATTGCGGCGTTGGGCTGGTGTCGGGGGGGAAGTGGTCGAACAGCGCCTTCCAGAGGTTGCGGTGCTCGACGGCGAAGGCGAGGTAGCCCTGGGCGAGGTTGCGCAGGCGGTCGGTCGGGCTTTTGTCGCGGGCTTCCGGCAGGGTCAGCTTCGCCTCCAAGGCCTTCAACGTCGACGAATTGACGTGGATGACGAGCTCGGCGAGGTCGGAGAAGACGGTGTAGAGGCCGCCGAGCGCGCAGCCGGCGTCCTGGGTGATGTCGCGGGCGCGCAGATTGGTCAGCCCGTCGCGGGCGATGCGCTCGCGCGCCGCCTCGATCAGCCGCGCCTTCAAATCCTCGCGTTTTTCTTCTCGCCTGCCGGCCATTAACCATTCCACTTCGATTTTTTGAACGGTGTTC
This sequence comes from Rhizobium phaseoli, assembly GCF_001664385.1. Lineage (NCBI taxonomy): Bacteria > Pseudomonadati > Pseudomonadota > Alphaproteobacteria > Hyphomicrobiales > Rhizobiaceae > Rhizobium > Rhizobium phaseoli. The sequence continues at coordinate 1,149,799 of NZ_CP013532.1, forward strand.
AAAAATTATCTTGAACGTCGTTCATGATTCTGCCATAACAGCACTTGTGAACAACGTTCATAAACCGGAGGCAAGAAATGTTCAAACTGATTTCTATTCTTTTGCGGGGCAGGGCGCATGATGCCGAGCAGGCCTTTGCCGATCGCCACGCCGTGCCGCTGCTCGCCCAGCAGATCCGCGATGCCGCCCAGGCGATCCAGTCGGCGCGCCGCAGCGTCGCCGTCGCCATCGCCCAGAACGAGCAGGAAAAGGCGCAGCATCAGACGATCGTCAGCCGCATCGCCGATTTGGAGACCCGCGCCTGCGCGGCGCTGGATAAGGGCAATGAGGGACTGGCCCGCGAGGCGGCCGAGGCGATCGCCTTTCTCGAAGCCGAGCGCGATGCCTCGGTGGCGGCGCAGGCCCAGTTCACCACCTCGATCGGCAAGCTGAAAGCAATCGTCCGCTCCGCCGAGGCCCGGCTGCAGGAGCTGCAGCGCGGCGAGCGGCTGGCGCGGGCCACCGAGCAGGCGCAGAAGCTCGATGTCGTGGTCGCCGGCCCTGGCCTTGCCACCCTCGACGAGGCCGAGGAGACGCTGGCGCGGCTTCGCCTGCGCCAGAGCCAGAACGATCTGACGGCGGCGGCACTGAAGGAGATGGAAAGCACCACCCGGCCGGCCGGCATCATCGAAAAGCTCGCCAATGCCGGCTGCGGCGCGCCGCTCAGCTCATCGGCTGATGACGTGCTCGCCCGGCTGAAGAGCCGGATCACGCCGGCCGCTTGAATTCATCCATTCGACCAACACCCCTCAAAATTGAAGGATCACTGCAATGAACGACAGTTTCCAGAAACATTCCGCCAGCTGGGTCAGCTTCTCCTACATCTCCTTTGGTGCGGCCGCCTTCATGCTGGCGCTCGGCCTCTATATGATGCCGCTCGATCTCTGGGGCAAAGGCTATCTCGCCATGGGCATCCTGATGCTGGTGCAGACCACGGTGAACATCACCAAGACGCTGCGCGACAATGCCGAATCCGAGAAGCTGATCCGCAAGGTCGAAGATGCCCGCACGGAAAAACTGCTCGTCAAATTCAATCGTAGCGATGAAGATTGATCTTCCTTAACCACAGCGCAGAGTTGTTGCCGCGTTCAACCAATGGGTAACAACTCTGTGGCCTTCTCGAGCTACCCAAAGAAGGACTCCCGCCGTGCAACACAATCTGATGACGTCTAGAAAATTCGCGCCGCTGTTCTGGACCCAGTTCCTCACGGCCTTCAACGACAATTTCCTGAAGAACACGCTGGTGTTCCTCATTCTCTTCAAGATGTCGGCGAGCGAAGGCGCTGCCCTGGTGACGCTTGCCGGGGTCATCCTTATCGTGCCCTTCCTGCTGCTTTCGGCGCTCGGCGGCGAGCTGGCCGACAAGCACGACAAGGCGAAGGTGGCCGAACTGCTGAAACGCTGCGAGATCGCCATCGCGGCCCTTGCCGTCGTCGGCCTTGGTTTCTCCTCCATCTTTGTGCTGATGGCGGCGCTCTTCGGCTTCGGCGTCGTCTCGGCGCTGTTCGGGCCGATCAAATACGGCATCCTGCCCGATCATCTCGATCGCCGCGACCTGCCGAAGGCCAATGCCTGGATCGAAGGCGGCACTTTCATCGCCATCCTCGCCGGCACGATCATCGCCGCCCTCGCTTTTTCGAGCGGCGACAATGTGCTGCTGTTCGGCTCGATGATGATGGGGCTGTCGCTGCTCTGCTGGCTGGCGAGCCGGATGATCCCGCCGACCGGCTCCAAGGCGCCGGATCTGCAGATCGACCGCAACGTCATCCGCTCCAGCTATACGCTGGTCATGGAAATCCGCGCGGACAAGCGGCTGTGGCGTTCGGCGCTGATGAACTGCTGGTTCTGGCTGGTCGGCGCCTTCGTGCTCTCGATCCTGCCGACCATGGTGACCGAGCTGCTCGGCGGCTCCGAGTTCGTCGTTCCCGCCTATCTCACCGTCTTCGCCATCGCCGTGGCCGTCGGTTCCGGCATTGCCGCCTGGATGTCATCAGGCCGCATCGTGCTGCTGCCGGCCCCGGTCGGCACGGCGCTGCTCGGCCTCTTCAGCCTCGATCTCGCCTGGAACCTCTGGGGCCTGCAATCCACGAGCCACGCGACGACGATCCTCGGTTTCTTCGCCGGTGAAAACACCATCCGCGTCGCCATCGATCTCGCCGGCATGGCGATCTCGGGCGCCTTCATCGCCGTGCCGACTTTCGCCGCGCTGCAGACCTGGGCGCATGAGGACCGCCGCGCCCGTGTCATCGGTGCCGCCAACGTGCTCTCGGCGTTGTTCATCACCGTCGGCCTCGGCCTCGTCGCCGTCATCCAGGCGCTCGGCGCCTCCATCCCGCAGATTCTGATCGGCCTCGGCATCCTCAATTTCGCCGTCGCCTGGCTGATGCTGAAGACGCTGCCGACCAATGCCTTCCGCGATTTCATCTCGATCCTGTTCCGCGCCTTCATGCGCCTCGAGGTCGAGGGGCTGGAGAATATCAAGAAGGCCGGCCGCGCGCCGATCATTGCGCTCAACCATGTCAGCCTGCTCGACGGCGCGCTGGCGCTCGCCATCACCGAGGAGGAGCCGACATTCGCCGTCGATTACAAGATCGCCCAGGCCTGGTGGGTGCGGCCGTTCCTGAAAATGTGCAAGTTCCTGCCGCTTGACCCGACCAAGCCGATGGCGACCCGCTCGCTGATCAAGGTGGTGCAGGACGGCAGCCCGATCGGCATCTTCCCCGAGGGCCGCCTGACGGTGACCGGAACGCTGATGAAGGTCTATGACGGTGCGGCCATGGTCGCCGACAAAACCGGCTCAATGGTGGTGCCGGTCAAGATCGACGGGCTGGAGAAGAGCTATCTCTCCTATCTCGATAACGGCAAGATCCGCCGCCGGCTGTTTCCCAAGGTCAAGGTCACCATTCTCGAGCCGGTGAAGCTCGAAGTGCCGGCCGAGCTCAAGGGCCGCAAGCGCCGCACGGCGGCGGGTGCTGCCCTCTATCAGGTCATGTCGAACCTGCTGTTCGAGACCGCCGACACCTCGTCCACCGTGCTCGGCCGCGTCATCCAGGCGGCCCAGGAAATCGGCATGAAAAAACTCGCCGTCGAGGATCCGGTCACCGGCAGTCTCACCTATGGCAAGCTGTTGACGGGTGCCGCCGTGCTCGGCGCAAAATTCCGCGCCCGCTTCCCGGAGGCAAATATCGGCGTCATGCTGCCGAATGCCAATGGCGCCGCCGCCACTATTCTCGGCGTCATGAGCGCGGGCAAGGTGCCGGCCATGCTGAACTTCACCGCGGGTGCCGCCAATATCCTCTCCGCCTGCAGGGCCGCCGAGGTGAAACATGTGCTGACCTCGCGCGCCTTCGTCGCCCAGGCCAAGCTCGGCCCTGTCGTCGAGGAACTGCAAAAGCAGGTGACGATCGTCTGGCTCGATGATTTGAGAGCCGAGATCGGCGCGCTCGACAAGATCCGCGGTCTGCTGCGCAAGGGCCGGCCGCTGGTGAAACGCCGGCCGGATGATCCGGCCGTCATCCTCTTCACCTCGGGTTCGGAGGGCACGCCGAAGGGCGTGGTGCTGACCCACCGCAACATCCTGTCGAACGCCGCCCAGGCCGCCGCCCGCATCGATTTCCACAGCGGCGACAAGGTGTTCAACATCCTGCCCGTTTTCCATTCCTTCGGGCTGACCGCCGGCACGGTGCTGCCGCTGATCTCAGGCGTGCCGGTCTATTTCTATCCTTCGCCGCTGCATTACCGCATCGTGCCGGAGCTGATCTATGTCTCCAACGCCACGATCATCTTTGGCACCGATACCTTCCTCAACGGCTATGCCAGGACGGCGCATCCTTACGATTTCCGCTCGATCCGCTACATCTTCTCCGGCGCCGAGCCGGTGAAGGCCTCGACCCGCAACACCTATATGGAAAAATTCGGCCTGCGCATCCTGGAAGGTTACGGCGTCACCGAGACGGCGCCTGTGATTTCCATCAACACGCCGATGTACAACCGCTCCGGCACGGTCGGCAAAATCCTGCCGGGCATGGAATGGAAGCTCGAAGCGGTGCCCGGCATCGATGAGGGCGGCCGGCTGCATGTGCGCGGCGCCAATGTCATGGCCGGCTACCTCCGCGCCGAAAAGCCCGGCGTGCTCGAGCCGCTCGCCGATGGCTGGCACGACACCGGCGACATCGTCACCATCGACGAGGACGGCTTCGTCAAGATCCGCGGCCGCGCCAAGCGCTTCGCCAAGATCGGCGGCGAAATGATCTCGCTCGCCGCCGTCGAAACGCTCGCCGCCGAGCTCTGGCCGGGCGCGCTCTCGGTCGTCTCCTCGCTGCCTGACCCCAAGAAGGGCGAGCGCCTGGTGCTGCTCACCGAAGCCGAAACCGCCACCCGCGCCGAATTCCTCGCCTTCGCCAAATCCAAGGGCGCCATGGACATGATGGTCCCGGCCGAGGTCACCATCGGCAAGGTGCCGGTGCTCGGCTCCGGCAAGGTCGATTTCGTCGCGGCCCGCAAGCTGGCGGAGAGCGTGGCTGAGAAGGGGGAGGCGGCTTAGGCGTGGCTTGGCTTCGGGGGCGTCGCGTCCTGCGGCCCCCCTCTGCCCTGCCGGGCATCTCCCCCACAAGGGGGAAGATCGGCAAGTGGCCAAGCCTTCCCTAAACAATGCCGATAGGCATCGGAATATCGGCAAAAAGGAATGAGGGCGCTCACCCCAGCCGATCTCCCCCCTTGTGGGGAGATGTCCGGCAAGACAGAGGGGGGTGCCCCTTGCCGCAGCGCGGGTTAAAGCGCCTCCCTCATTCCTGTGCTCGTCACAGGAATCCAGCCACCGCGCGTCCGCGCGGTGAATGACTCATATGACCTGAAGAGCGTCTCCCGCGCCCAAGGACTTGGGCGCGCTGGATTCCTGTGACGAGCACAGGAATGAGGGAGATTGGGGGCCGCCTCCAGCCAATCTCCTCCCTTGCGGGTCCGGCAGTACACTGGGGGTGCCCCCGCCGCCACGCAAGCTAGAAGCGCACCACGACCGGCTAACTCACCGCCGCCCGCTCCGCCGTCTTCAGCCGCAACCCGAGCACCAGCGGCACGGTGAGCGCGTAGACGGCGACGACCGACAGCCAGATGGCGCCCGGCCATTCCGCCCGGAGGAGGAAATAGAGGCTGGAAAAGCCGAGTGGTGCTGCGATCGAGGCGAGGCTGACGGCCGACGCCAGCACGCCCTGGAACTGGCCCTGGCTGTTCTCGTCGACCTGCCGGGTTGCGAGCGACTGCAGCGCCGGCACGCCGATGCCGCCGAGGGTGAAGACCGGCATGATCGCGAAGATCATCCAGCCCTGGCCGGCAAAGGCCATGACGGTGAGCGCGAGTGAGACGCCGGCAACACCCACAAGGATCGCGGCGCGTTCGCCGAGCAGTTTCACGGCCGGCCCCGGCAGCAAGGCCTGGGCAAACGTCTGGCAGATGCCGAAGGCGCCGAGCGAAAGGCCGATCGACAGTCCGTTCCATTGGAAGGCGTCGGCGCCCCAGAGCGCCCAACAGGTGCCGTAAGCCTCGCCGGTGGCGCTGAAGATGAAGAACAGGATGACGATGGGCAGCAGGCTCTTGACCTCCAGCACCGAGCGCAGCGACTTCAGCGGATTGAACGCCGCCAGGTCGATCGTCTCGCGGCGGCCCGGGCGTGATTCCGGCAGGATGAAGACGGCAAGCAGCAGGTTGGCGCCGTTGAGGGCGGCGGCTGCGATGAAGGGCAGCCGCAGCCAATGATCGCCGAGCACGCCACCGAGAACCGGGCCGATGATGAAGCCGAGGCCGAACATGGCGTTGAACAGCCCGAAGCGGCGGGCGCGTTTCTCCACCGGCGAAATGTCGGTGATATAGGCGGTGGCGACCGAGATATTGGCGCTGGTCAGCCCGGCAATCGCCCGGCCGATGAACAGCAGGGTCAGATTGGGGGCAAAGGCGAGGAAGAGGTAGTTGACGGCGGCGCCCGCCAGCGAAATCAGCAGCACCGGCCGGCGGCCGAGCCGATCGCTCAGCGCTCCGAGCACGGGGGCGAAGATGAACTGCATCAGCGCGTAGAGCGCCGTCATCGTGCCGATAATGGGCGCGACGCTTGCCGCATGGGTGATGTCCTGCAGCAGCGACGGCAGGATCGGAAAAATCAGCCCGATGCCGACGGCATCGAGAACAATGGCGGTGAAGATGACGATAAGGGAGATCTGGTCATGGGTGCGTTCCGGGTCGACGCGAGCGCACAAGCGCCGACAGAGTGCGCCGATGGCTCACGATGAGGCCTGATCGGGTCAGGCACTGGTTTCAGGGAGGTGCTGGCCGCACCATGGCCGAGGCGCATGGCGGGCTTGTGCTCGACCGCCTGGACGACCCATTCGTCCACCTGTTTACTCCGCCACTGAGCGGATCAAGGGAGGCAGTCGCTTTTCGCGACGGGCAAGACATACGCCGGATGGTTGCGTGCGGCAAGCCTGTTTTTATGTGGAGAGGGCAATGGGACCATCCGAAGCTTGCCCCTCACCCTAACCCTCTCCCCGTAAAAACGGGGCGAGGGGACGTGCCCTGCGCGACGTTGGTGAGAGACCGAGAGGTAGCGGCTTGTCCCCTTCGCCCCGCGTGCGGGGAGAAGGTGGCGGCAGCCGGATGAGGGGCGCGCGGCACGGCGCGCCCTCTCTCCAGCCTCATCCTGAGGTGCGTAGCCCAGAGGGCGAAGCCTCGAAGGACGGGCTGGCCACCGCAGCCACCCGCCCTCGTCCTTCGAGGCCCCTTGCGGGGCACCTCAGGATGAGGGCTGATCGTTGTGCCTGCCGCCTCAGGATGAGGGCTGGTCGTTGTGCTTGTCGCTTGAGGATCGAAAGACCGGCGGCATTGGCCCCCGGGGATGGGCGGATGGGGGGCTTGGCGGGATATCATCAACCCAACATGCCGGATGACGCGTTTCGCCTGTCGTTCGGCGCATATGAGGTTGTCTCGCCGGAACAGTCGCTTCACCATGAAGGGAACTTCAGCTCCGGACAGAGACAGGCAGGCCATGACAGATATCGCCCAGATGCAGGAACAGCGATTGAACGCCCTTCGACAGACCGCGTCGGGCGCGCCGAAGCTGCCGTCAAACCCGTTTTTCGGCGTCGGGCCGATCACCGATGCGACGACCGACGAGGTGGATAGCCGCCTCAGGCGCATCGCCTTTGACGCCTGGATCGAGAAGACCTATCGCAAGTTCGACGACAAGGGCAACGATATCGGCGGCTTCACCACGGCCGAGATTTCCCGCAGCATGCATCGCGGCTATCCGGCCGACAAGATCCTGACCGACATGATGCGGGCGATCCATCGCTATTTCGGTTTCCCCAAGACCAACCGCATGGCGGTCGGGCTCGGCGGCGGCCATAGCGGCTTCACCGTCTGCATCCAGCACCTGATGAATGCCAATGATGCCGGCCAGCGCGTCTATGTCGATACGCCGCGGCCGGAGAGCGATCCGTCCAAGGCCGCCGGCTTCTTCCGCCAGTCCTGGGCGACGCAGCTGATCGAGATGCAGCGTTTCGCCGAAAAGGGCTGCGAGAGCCGCATCCATTTCGCCGCCTCCGAAGGCGTGATCCCGTCGGCGGCCGAGCTGTCCGGCCTCGGCGTGTCGATCTTCGTCGGCGTCGGCCACGAGACGACAGGCGCCAATGCCTATACCAGCGCCGAGATCCGCGAGCTGCTGAGCTGGCTCGACGGCGACCCGGCCAACCGCCATGCGGTGTTCGACGCCACTTCGATGCTCGGCGCCATGCCCTGGGAGCCCGAGCTCGTCAGCGCCGTGATGGCGAAATGCTGCCTGTTCATGCCGTTCCAGAAGGCGATCGGCGGCATCTCCGGCTATTTCGTCGCCTCCTTCACGCCGCATGCGCTGGCGCTGATCGAGAAGAATCAGCAGGATCCGGCCTGGGCGATCCCGCGGCAGCTGAAGATCGCGCCGCCGATCGATCCCCGGCAGCCGTTTTCGGCCAAGCGTTCGGTCGATGCCGGGCCGTTCTACGATGCCGGTGAAGACCGCATGCTCGGCGGCGTCATCAACACCTACAGCGCGCTCGCCTTTGCCGAAACCACCTTCGGGCTGCTGCAGTCCGAAGCCCGGGTCGGCACCATCGTCGAACTCAACCGCCGCTCTGCCGCCAACCGCGCCGTGATCGACGAATGGGTCAAGTCGCACCCGCTGCTGTCGCTGACCGTCACCGATGCCGAGCGCCGCGGTGCGGCCGTGACGCTTTTGAAGGTCGAGGACGCTGATATCACCGATGCCGGCATCCACGCCCGCATCATCGCCCGCTCCAAGCAACTGCTCGGTTATGAGGGCATCACCCATCCGAACGGCGAATACGAGCCCGGCCTCGATGCGGCCCGCTACGTCAATGCCTTCCCCGGCACCCCCGGCGATTACCGCGCCTGGGTCGGCGGCATCCGCGAGCCCGAAGATGTCGTGGCTCTGCTGGAAAACCTGCAATATGCCTATCTCAGAGCCAAGATCGTCGTGCTCGAGGAGGAGCTCGCCAAATACGGCGTCACCTTCGAGGCGCCCGCCAAGGCCGATGGCGCCGTGCGCAAGGACGATCCGAACCGCGCCTATACGGTGATGATCGCCGATCTCGTCGGCCTGCGCTTCGGTGCCGACGGCGAACCCGACTATAGCGAGGTCAAGGCCTATATCGAGGAGAAGGGCGGCGTCTTCCATCTCGGCCCGCTCGGTGATCGCGAAAGCCTCGAAAAGGGCCGCATCCATTTCTTCTACCAGCCGAACCTCAGCACCGAGGCGGAGATCCTGCCGCAGACCGACAAGGGCCAGTATGACGCGCTGATCGCGGCGGCGACCTTCATCCCGAAGTCCTCCGTCTTCCCGCTCGGCGGCGTGCGCATCGGCGCCGGCACCGGCAATATGGGCTCGGCCTCCTGGGGCGGCGGCAACGGCGAGGGCGGCAATGCGCCCCTGATGAACACGCCCGGCATCAACAGCCGCGCGACCGCCCAGATGGCCGTGAAGGCGATCCTCAAGGTCATGCCCGACCTGCCGGTCGACCGGCTGCACCGGATGGTCGCCGGCGGCGATTTCGATACCGGCCGCCAGCTCAAGGATTTCCCGACGGCAAAACTCGAGGGCCGCAAGCTCGCCGTTCTCGGCTACGGCAATATCGGCCGTGAAGTCGCCAAGCTCGCCAAGGCCTTCGGCATGAAGGTGGCGATCTATGCCCGCGAGCATCACAAGCGCTGGATCGAGGCCGAGGGCTTCGACTATGCCGCAAACCCTGTGGAAGCGGCAAGCGGCGCCGACGTGCTCTCCGTCCATATCGGCCTCGGCCGCCTGGATGCCGCGACCGGCACCTATTCCAATGCCGGCACCGTCGATGCCGAGGTGCTCGGCGCCATGAAGGACGGCGCCGTGCTGGTCAATTACGACCGCGGCGAGGTCGTCGATGCCGGCGCGCTGGATGCAGCCCTTGCCTCGGGCAAGATCGCTCATGCGGCAATCGACGCCGATCTCTTCAGCGACGCCGCGACCGGTACGCTGAGCGGCCCGATGCTGCCCTACCTGCCGCTCGAAGCGCGCCACAAGGGCAAGCTGGAACTCTTGCCACATGCCGCCGCCGACACCGACCATCCCTCGCGGGTGACCGGCGCCAAGCAGGCGGTCGACCAGATCTTCGACGTCATCCGCTTCAAATCCGTCGTCAACCTCAAGGGCGACCTGCCGGAAGGCTACGTCTCCGGCGGCAGCCGCACGCCGGCCGGCATCGGCAAGGTGACGAAGCAGGTCGTCGCCGAGGCCAGTGGCAAGGCGGAGCTGCTGGAAGAACTGCGCCAGGTCTCGGAAAAGATCGCCGCCATCACAGGCGCGCTGTCGGCCGTCTCCGACCGAGGACACCAGCAGCGGATCGTCGAGCGCTACACCGGCCTGCTGGTCGAAAACGCCGACCGGCAGCGGGCGCTTCTCGATCAGCTCGGCCTCTATGGGCCGGCAGAGGGGTAAGTTTTAGCGGCCGGCGGCGACCTGTTGTCGTTGACGCAGGAGCCTGAGGCCCCCTCATCCGACCCTTCGGGCCACCTTCTCCCCGCCGGGGAGAAGGGAAGGCAAGGCGCACCGACGCCACCCAAACGCAACCGTCCTGCTCAAAGGCACGCCATCCAATGGGATCGATGGCGAAGCCGCGCGCTCCCTCTTCTCCCCAGCGGGGGTCCGAAGGACGGGTTGAGACCCGTGGCTCAATCCCGGGCGGTGGCCCGAAGGGTCGGATGAGGGGGCCGCACGGCACAACCTCACATCATCATTCGTTCTGCGCTCCGTGCCCGATCTCATCACCTGCACCGATCCGCAACGGCCCTTCATACGAACGCTTTGAGGCTGAACTTGTGGAGCCCAAAACAAAACAGGCGGCACATCGGCCGCCTGTTTTCGTCTCTTCCGGTTGCCCGTTACTTCTGTTCGGGCGCCAGGAACTCGGCGCAATAGGACGGGCCGTTGACGCCGGGAATGTCGGCGACGGTGCGGATATCGCGGATCGTGTAATCGGAGTTGGTGGTGATTTCGGCCTGGCAGCGCAGATAGGCGGTGCGGGCAGCGGCGATCTGCTTGCCGCGCTTGCCATCGGCGCCCTCGGCATATTTGGCCGGAATGCGTACGGTCTTGTAGCCGCCGCGCCAGGTATAGATGGTGCTCGCACCTTCCTCGCGATCGCTGATCGGCGGCCCGTAGGCGGCAAAGAAGATGCCGGCCGATTTGCCGACCCAGCGGGCCTCGATCGGATTGCCGGCGGAAGGAATGGTCGTGCATCCGGCAAGCGCAATTGCAAGCCCGGCCGCGGTGATGGTGCGGAGTTTCATCGTGTCGTCCCTGATCTCTGGCGCATTGGCTGCGAAGCCGCCGTCGCGGCGGTTTCGCCTGTCCCGCCGAGCCCTTTAGCGCGGAACCCGGCAAAAGAAAATTGCCCCTTTTGCACTTCCGTTTAATTTGCGCGGGGTGTGTCTTTTTGCAGCAACGGCCCATTCCAGCCCCTGTCATCAACCCGTCAAAAATTCCCTCGGATTTTTGAAAATTGGCGCTTGTGCAACCAGATAGGCTGTTCTATAGAAGCGCCGCTGGTCACGGAGTGTAGCGCAGTCTGGTAGCGCACCACGTTCGGGACGTGGGGGTCGAGTGTTCGAATCACTCCACTCCGACCAGCTAGAAACCCCGCTCCGGCGGGGTTTTTCGTTGTCGCTAAGATTCGCTGGAAATCGCCGCGCCCGCGCCCAGCCCAATCTGTCTCGGCAGCTATACGTTCCCGCAGAAAAGTTATAACTTGACACGGCTGAAAATAATCTGGTGCCGGAACGAGTCCCGATGTGATTCGTTGACTCGCGTGTTTCCGCGTCAGGGGGCTGCATCATGGGCAGGCGGCGAAGCTTCAAACCGGTGAAGATCACCATCAATGGCAAGACCAGGACCGTTTATAACGTCGTCCAGGCCGGCAATATGCTGCTGAGCGACTGGCCCGAGCAGACGCCGGCGGCCAAGGCTGCCGAGCTGCTCGTGCTTGACGTCTTCAATGATGCCGCCGGGCCCGAGCAGGTGCGCCGCGCCTTGATAACGGCGGCGAAGGCGAGCGACATCAAGTTCAGTTCATGAACGGTTTGGCCGATCACGCCGGCCGGAAAGCGGCCGGAAGATCAACGGCCACATCAAGCGGCTGGAAATGCCGCAGATTTTCGGTGACGACGGTGAGGTCATAGGCCCGCGCTGTCGCGGCAATGATGAGATCGCCGAGGCCGGGATGACAGCCTTTGCTTTCCGCCTCATCTTCCAGAGCGCCGGCGATCCTGGCGACGACGGTATCCATCGGCAATATCCGGTCTGCGAATGTGTCGGTGACGACGTCAAGCCATTGCGAAAGCCGTTTTGCCTGCTCGATCCCGCCGCGACGGTGAAGGCTGCGCATTCCCTTCTCGATCTCCGCCACGGAAAGAGCCGACAGGAAGAGAGCCTCGGCTTGTCCCTGCTCGTGAAACCACGCTCGCACCGGATCGGACGGCGGCGCCTTGCCCGGCGCGAACTTCGAAATGATATTCGTGTCGAGCAGGTAAGTCGTCACAGATCGACGCCCCTCATTTTTGAGGGGCTTCGCTTCAGCTCGCCGCCGCCCGGGAAGCTCAGCAGGAAATCCCCGAAATTCGGCCGCGGCTTGTTCAAAGCCTTCTTGGCAGCCTCGGCGGCTTCGACCGACACCAGCACGGCAGCAGGCTTGCCGTGGCGGGTGATCGTCACGAATTCGCCGTTTGCGGCTTCGTCCACCAGGCTGGCGAAACCGGCCTTTGCCTCTGCCACGCTGATTGTCGGCATGACGCTCTCCCGATTGATGTGACCATTTATGGTCATAATAGGCTTGCTATGGCTGGAATCAAGGGAAATACCCATCCAGGCGGCCGAGGCGATTGCGGCGAGGAAGCCGAAGGCGAGGCAGGTGAGGGCCTGCATCCGCCAGGAGACGAAGGTGACCGGCGGCGGGGTGAGGGGGCTTTCGGCGCAGTGGCCGGGTGGGCAGGGGCAGCCGGAAAAGGCCCGGATGATGCAATCGGCAGACATGGCCATCTCCCTCAGGCGTAAAGCTGATCGCGGTCGGTGATGCCCATGATCTCGCGGGCATAGCGGTAATGCGCCGCCACACTTGATGTGGCGCCGCGCAGCCAGGACGGGCCGCGGACCGAATGTTCGGGGCGGCGGAGATAGGCAAAGCCGAGCGCGCCCATGCGCTGGGCTTCATTGGCCATATAGGCGGTGCAGTCATCGAGCCGGCGGGCGGCATTCCAGCGGGCGTCCCTTAGGCTCTGCTCGGTCTCGATCTTGCGGAAATGCTGCATCGCTTTGCCCTCTCTGCGCTGTCTGATCAGCGGCGTGAAGAAAGGTATATTTAATACCTCAATGCGTCAATCGCATTGGGTATAAAAAATACCTCACGGATTGACGAGGTACGATTCGTAGGCGTATGGGTGGGCGCAGTGATTGGGCGACCGGGTGCAACTCCCGAGCTGACGAAGCCCAGCGGCGCGGGAAGCGAAAGTCCTTAAGTGCGCTGTCAGAAAATCAGGACGAGGGCGAAGCGAATGGCCCCTCTGGCACGTGTCCCATCCCGGCTCCGGCCTTCAGGACATGGCCAATGCTCTCCCGGCTTCATGGGCTCTGCTCATGGGGTAGGGGGAAGCTTTGGCCGGAACCCTCCCTCACCAGCCTTCAGGAACGGGAAAGAGATGGAAGAAAAAAGGAGCAAGAGAGATCAGGATACCAGGCGCGCGCGGCGGCGGCGATGATCCGCTCTGTGGCGGTTCGCGGTCTTTCGGTTTCGATGCCGGCGCTCGAAGGCTTGGTTCCAGGCGCGACGGTGTCGCGAGCGTGCCGCAGAACTTTGCGCGCGGTAATTGGAGCGCCGGCAAGGCGTCCAATGCCCTTCGCTTTTCGAGGCGAAGCTCAGCTCAATGCAGCATGCCCCGCGCGGCGCCGAAAGCGATGAGCAGCACGGCGAGCGTGACGATGTAGAACCAAATTCTGCCGGCGCCTGAGGAAGGGCGGATCATCTTGAATCTTTTTCGGAAGGGCTTGGCGTTCTGCTGGAAAGCTGAAAGCTACATCCAGGAATCTATTGATGTTTCGAGAGAAGTCGAGGCTCTCACATCTCGATCACCGAGCGGCGGACGCGGCCGACGATGGTGACGGCGCCCTGGAATTGTGGCGGCGGCACCTCCTCGTAGGAGGCGGGCTGGAAGGGCGGATTGTCGTTCGGGCGGTAGCGCTTGTAGGTCGCAGCGCCGGTCTCGTCGGCGACGACGTAAAGCGCGTTCGGCGCCAGGCGCTTGTCGCGGCGATTGACGAAAATGATCGAGCCCGGCGGCGAGATCTTGTTCATCGAATTGCCTTCGACCTCGAGCGCGATCCAATCGCCGTCCGGCAGGTCGAGCGCGGCGACGGTCGCGAATTCCGAGAAGTCGGTGACCGGCGCCTGCTCGGTCAGCTGGCCGGCGCTGACCCAGGAGATCTTCGGCACGTCGGCAACGGAGACCGGCCGCTCCTCCGGATCGAGCGCATCGCCGATGCCGAACTGCAGCCAGTTGAGATTGACCTTGAACGCCTTGGCGTATTTCTTCGCGTCGGCGATGCCGAAGCCGTTCCGGCCCGATTCATGCGCCTTGTAGACATTGGCGTTCCAGCCGAACCGATCGACGATCGCCTTCGGTCCGGCAAAGCCGGCGTTCTTCCTGGCCATGACCAGACGCTTTGCGCGTTCTTCGCGCTCAAATTGTTCCTGATCTTTCAACATGATATAAATCATACCCTAAAAAAAGGTACATGTAATGCCCTAATTTGCTTGACGTGCGAGGTATTTTATATACCCTTATCATCATGACACAGACACACAGCATCAACGTCAGGCCGAGGCCTTCGGGCTTTGCCGATCACCGGGGCGCCCGCTACACCGGCTGCCCGAACTGCGGCAGGGCGCTGTCGATCGCCGAGGTGATCGAGCGCCATTGCGAAGATTGCGGTCGGCAGACCGACCCGGAGGAGATGCGGCAGGCCGTGAACCTCGCCCGTTCCTTGCCGATCATTAGTTCCGACAGCCTCACTCCTCCCTGACGGCTATCGGTCGCCGGCGTCGCCGCTCCTCCCTCGGCGGCGCCGGCATCTCCAGGACGCGACGCATCGCGGCCACGGGGCGGCAGCCCTGAGAGACGACGACCGGAGCCCTTGCTCCCGCAACAGAGCGGGCTCCTGATGAAAGCAACGAACTCGAAAAATCAAGGACGGCCGGGGCCGGCTTTGCCGGGAGCATCCGGCCGCGTCCTGGGGAAAGAGGATCACGCGATGAACATCGCCCCAGCCCGTCAGGGCATCGAGATAAGCGCCCTCGCGCTCTTCCGCACCGGCCGCGACTATATCGAGATCTCAGCCATTCTCGGCATGTCGGTGCCTGAAGTGGAAACGGAGATCCACCGGCTGCGCAGCGCCGAGAAGGGCGACACCGCCCAACAGGATTACGCCGCCGGCAAAGTCCGGCGGTTTGCCGGCCGCCCCGCCCGGCCGGGCGCCCCGGTCAATTTTGCCGGCGCGCGGCGCAGGCTGCGGGTCTGAGTGGGCGACGCGGAAAGGGATGCGCATGGAAAAGGAAACGATGGACAAAGACATCATGGAGATCTTGACCCCGGTGTTGGGGCAGGAACTGGCGGCGGCGATCATCGAACATCGCAGCCGCACGCTGAAGAAGCCGCTGACGGCTTATGCGGCGAGGATCCAGGTCAAGGAATATCTGAAGACCGGCAACCCCGTCGACGCCGCCGAGATGCAGATCCTGCGCGGCTGGCGGGCGATCAAATCCGACTGGTATTTCAATGAGAAGGCGAGGGAAGCGGGATCGGACAATGCAAACACGGGCAGAAGGACATTGGTCGACGCCGCAAGAGATTTCCTCTCCGGTGACGATCATAGCGGGGATGCTTTCGGGCTTTCCGGCTTCCGCCGGCACTGATCCCGACATGCAGATCCGCGCCTATCTCGTCGCCATCGACGGCATTCCGGGCGAGGCGGTCTGGCGCGCCGCCAAGCTGTTCCTTTCCGGCAAGGTCAGGGACCATAACCGCGCCTTCGCCCCGAGTGCCGCGAGCTTTGCCGAAGCGGCCCGCCAGCAGCAGGCGGTGATAACGAGAGAAAACCGGCCGCCGATCGAAAGGCGGCCCGAACCGCCGCAGCCGAAGGTCGCGGCTTACAAGATGCAGCTGCTGAGGCAGGCGGCGAACGGCAGCCTCAACGCCAGGCGGCAGCTCGCCAGTATGTTTCCCGACAACCCGGTCATCGCCAAGGCCGCACGAGACGCACAGGAGACGGTGGGATGAGAGAGCTGTTCTGGACGGAAGACAAGATCGTTGAGGCGCAGAAATTCTGGGAGGCGGGCTTTTCGGCGCGCGAGATCGCCGAGCTGTTCGGCTCGAAGAAGAACACCGTCATCAACATGGCGCATCGCAACCGCGACCGGTTTCCCGCGCGCCAGGATGCGCTAAGGCCGCCGCCCGGCATTGCGGCTGCCGCGCCGATCCGCCATCCCGATCGGGTGACGCGGGTGACGCTGTCGGGCGCCCATGTGACGATGCCGCGCGTGCCGACCATCGACGGGCCGGCGCCATGAGCGCCGTCACCCCGCGCGAGCGCGAAATCATCGGCTGGATGGCGGCAGGCAAGACCGCCGCCGAGATCGGCGCCATCCTCGCCATCTCGCCGATCACCGTCACCACCCACATCGCCAATGCCAAGGCGAAGCTCGGCGTCTTCAAGGAGACCGCCCTGGTCGCCGAAGCACTCAGAAACGGCATCATTCGATAGGAAGGACATCAGATGGGCGGCAAGGCCACCAAGGTGAAGATACAGCGGGTAAACAAAGGCGCCGGCCGGCCGCGCAAGGCGAATGTCGAGCGGTTTCCCTGCGGCAAGATCAAGCCCTTCGAGACCGAGAAGGACAATGTCAGCGTGGCGGTTGCCGCCCGCCGTCGCATCCACGGCTTCACCAGGACGGTCGATGACGAGACGGTCAGGAGCCCCTATGCCGGCTACACCCTCGGCCGCATGTTCCTCGATGGCGCCATCACCGACGAGCAGCGCCAGGCCGGTGACGACTATGCCGAAGCGATGGCCCGCTACCACAAGACGACGGGCATCCCGGCCCCGAGCCCGAGGGCGCAATCGCTCTTTGCCGTCAAGGGCCATGAAGGCGAGGTGACCGAAAGCCTCGCCGAGCGCGCCCGCAAGGCCAGCAACCGGATGATGGCGCTGCAGGCGATCCTGCTTGCCTGCGAGGACGGCCCGCAGGTGCGGAGCACCGTCTATAACGTCGCGGTGATGGACTACGACCATCTGCGCCACATGCCGCCGCAGCAATTGCTGTGGCTGCGGCGCGGGCTGATCGCGCTGCGGAAGTCGAAGGGTGGGTGAGCGTTATTCTGCAAGTGCCGCGATATCGCCAGCGCCCACCCACCCTCCGTCGTCCTCGGGCTTGACCCGCGGATCCATGCCGGCCTCGCCGACGGTGGTGGTGGATTCCACGCTCAGGGCCTGGAATGACGGAGGGTGGGGAGGGGCATCGGCAGGAGGCGCGACGCCGGAGGCCCGGGAAGGGCTGGCGGCAAGACGCGCAGCGCCGCTGCCATTGCCTCACCATCGCTGGATTTGCCACGGAACTCACCCCACCCTCCGTCGTCCTCGGGCTTGACCCAGGGCTTGACCCGAGGACCCATGCCGGCCTCGCCGACTGCGGCGATGGATTCCAGGCTCAAGGCCTGGAATGACGGAGTGTGGGGAGGGGCATCGGCAAAGGCGCAACGCTGCTGCTGTTCTCGCACCATCGCTGGATTCGTCACGGAGCTCACCCCACGCTTCGTCGTCCTCGGGCTTGACCCGCGGACCCATGCCGGCCTCGCCGACTGTGGCGATGGATTCCAGGCTCAAGGCCTGGAATGACGGAGGGCGAGGAGGGGCATCGGCGGGAGGCGCGACGCAGTCGCCATCCCCACTATCGCTAGATCTGCCACGAAACTCACCCCACCGTCGTCCTCAGATTGGCCCCTCACCCTAACCCTCTCCCCGTTCTGACGGGGAGAGGGGACGTGCCCTGCGAGAGGCTGGCGAGAGACGGAGAGGTCGCGACTTGTCCCCTTCTCCCCGCGCGCGGGGAGAAGGTGGCGGCAGCCGGATGAGGGGCAGGTCTCGCCGATCTCCCATGCCGGCCTCGCCGACGGCAGCGACGGATTCCAGGCTCGGGAGGGCTGTCATCAGGACGCGGCGCCTGCGAACCCGTGGCAGGCGGGAACCGACGATGCCCTTCGATTGTTAGGAAGCGCACAACTGAAAACGCCGGAGGCAGCCCATGAATCCGAAAAGCACATTGAGCATTGCCGGCCATCCGATCCACCCGATGTTGATCCCGTTTCCGGTCGCCTTCTTCGTCGGAACGCTGGTCACCGATATCGTCCACAGCCAATCCGATAATCCATTCTGGCCGGCGGCGTCGAACTGGATGCTCGGGGCCGGCCTCGTCATGGCGGCGCTGGCAGCGCTCGCCGGACTGACCGACTTTCTAGGGGATGATCGCATTCGCGCCCTGCGAGATGCCTGGCTCCACATGATCGGCAACGTGGTCGTCGTTTTGATCGAGGCAGTCAGCCTCTGGCGCCGGCTCGTACAGGGCCCGGATTTCATCGTCCCGACCGGGCTGGTGCTGTCTCTGCTCGCCGTTGCGCTTCTTTTGTTCAACGGCTGGAAAGGCTGGGAAATGGTCTACCGCCACCGGGTCGGCGTCAAGGACGAGACCGGCAATTCGGCGAGGTGAGGGAGTTCAGGATGGAGCGGCCTCACGCCGCCGCGGCAGCTGTCATGGCTGCCGGAGTCGATGTGCCGTCTTGATGGGATAAGAGTGGGCCGCACAGAGTATCGAAGTGCATGGCTGTGTTGTTAGCACCTCCGCACGGCCCATAATCCTTACGATCGGCGGGGCATCTTGTTCCCGCGCCGATGAAATATTTGATTAGCCGCGTCAGGCGCAGACAGCAGCCGTTCACCTCCAGCGGCGTTCAAAGAACTTCGTCTTGATACCGAGTGAGAGAAGAGCAAACATCAGGGCGAAGCCGGCATAGCGGTGGATATAGCCGGTCGCCAGAAAAGCCAGCGCGATGCCGCTGCCGCAAATGAAGCCGAAGCGGAGCGAATAGGGCTTGCCGTTTCCTCCCCATCCAAAAACGAGGCTCATGATGAGCCACAGGAGGACGATGAAGGTGGGCATCCCCCATTCGGACAGCTAGAACGACCGGAACAGGACACCCGACACCGCCAAGAAACAGCCCAGAATGAGCAGAGGTATTTTCACTTTCCACGTCATGCTTTCACCACTGAGAAGAAAAGGAATTGCATCGTCAGGCTCGGAAGGCCTGAGGAAAAGCGATGCGAGGGGCTGCAGCCTCGCAGACACTATCGAGTGGAAAGCCGCATGCTCCACGATTCATTGCTGTGTCCCGATCGTGAAGGTCACCATTCCCGACCCGCTTGTGATCCAGGCTTCTTTGCCGTCGGGAGAGAAGCCGAGGGTCGGGCTGGCCCAGCCGGAGATTTCAAAGCGCTGAAGAACAGAACCATCCGTCATCGATACAAGGCCAACGTAATTCTTTTCGCTGGGGATCGTTATAAGAGCATAACGGTCATCCGGGCTGATGGCGGGGATCAGGCTGAAGGAGCCGAGATGGGTTGTCCCCGTGATCGACCAGATCAATCGGCCCGAGATCACCTCCCTTAACTCCGCGATTACTCCCGATTGCGGAATCGGCGGCGGGCAGGGAATCTGAAAATCGCAACTCTCTCCGATTCCTTTGAGATTTCCCATGATCAGCACTTTGTTTCAGTCCATGGAAAGCGTGTAGCGGGGATGCTTTATCGTGTTGTGGATCGGCAAAATCCTTGGCTTTTCGCCTTGATCCCAGAGCATCCAGATGTCCGGCCGCCAAGCGGTCAGCACACGTACCCGGCCGCTCCGGTCGACCCGGGAAGACGCCGCAACAAAGTGCCTATAGTCAGGCAGCGTTGGGATGGTTGCGATTTCAACGGCGTCCAGCACCCGGCCGGCCCTGGCGTCGACGAGAGCGATCGTCGGGTGCGGGTCTTCACGTTCAGGCCTGAAGTAGGAGCCCCGGGTGCCGAATGTGGCGAAGGCCAGGCCGGTGCCGCCGATCCAAAAGATGTCGTCCAGCGGGCCATTCGGATGGGTGAGAACAGGCAAAGGCGTCTGGCCGCCGGTCTCGGTGAACAGATAAGGTTGCAGGCCTCCGAGCGCGAAGCCTCCACTGGCTTTGTCTTGTGCGACGCCGAGGACCGCAGACGAGTCGGGCAGCCATTCGAAGGGCACTATCGGCGTCCAGAGGGAGGTGAAAACGTGCATCGGGAATGTGTAGTTGGCACCGGCCCGATCGACGCTGCCGACCCACAGCCCGTCGATAGGGTGAGAGGTAAAGGCCTTGCGTCCATCGGGGGACGGGTAAACCGGGTAGCGGCCGTGGAGGATGGGCAGGCAGCGACTGGCCAACAAACGCATCGGCCCGGCAGGTTTGGGTTCAAGAGGTTTGAGAGCCTCGAGGATCTTCGTCAAGTCGCCTTTGCAGCCGATCACCTCAGGAGAAGCCATCGCGGCTGAAGCAAAGCCCAGGCTGAGCGCCGCCAACAGGGTGGATATGAACAAGGCCTGCTCTCCGATCTCGCTGGACGGGATCATGCCGGTAAAGCCATAAGGGAATGTAAAACGCGCTGGTTGCATTCGATATAACCAGCCACCACACCAGAATTGCACCCGTTCCGGCGCGGCTGGACGATCAAGGACCGCAACCCGTGCTTTCGTCGTGCCGATGGAAAAAGACTTTGGGCCGCCACCGCGATGAAACCGCCGCGGTGGCGACATGGCCGGAAAGCGGCCGCCGTTTTGATCAGAGGATGAAATCCGAACTCGTCAAGCCCAGGTTTGTGCCTGTCAAGACGATCGTCGTTTCGTCGGTATTCGTGTCTCCGTTGCTATCGAAGTGAAGGATCGTGTTGCCGCCGCTTTCCGTGTACCAGGCGCTGTGAGCCGTCGCCGTTGTTCCACTCCAGGCGAAGGCTTGATCACCGGGGGTGTTAGGGTTGGCAGTGTACGCGTCGACCCCGCTCACATCGATCTTGTCAAACCCATGGTGGAAGTCAAAGATCGTGTCCGGGGCGCCGGACGTGCTGTCGCCGGTCGTAAACACAAATGTGTCATTGCCGGAGCCACCCCAAAGGTCATCCTGCTCGCCACTGCCATTGAGCGTGTCGTTGCCGGAGCCGCCGTACAACGTGTCCAAGCCCTGGCTTCCGATCAGTATGTCATTGCCCGCCTGGCCGTAGAGCGCATCGGCCCCGTTGTTTCCATTCAGCGTGTCGTTGCCTGCCTGGCCGTAGAGCGTATCGCCAGAGTTGCCGCCGCTGATGGTGTTGTCCGCCGCATTTCCGACCTTGATATCGACACCGTTGGTTTCGCCCCAGTTTGTCGTAGTCGCGGTCGCTGTGTCGGTATCATGGTCATTGCTCGTATCGCTGTCGCTTTCGAGCACGTCGGTGATGCCGAGATGGAAGTTATGCGAGGCATCCGGCGTGCCGCCGACTGTTGCATCATTCACGTTCACGGTCACGTCGTAGCCGGCCTTCGCTTCGAAGTTCGCGCCGCCGTTGAAGTACAGCGCGCCGTTCAAGATGGTGAATGACGCGGAGTCACTGCCAGACAGCGACAATACGTTGTTTCCGGAATCGACATCCGTCACCGCAATATCGGCAACTTTGATCACGCCCCCATTTTCGGGCGTCGACGTGACGGTGTTCGACAACACAACCGCCGTCGGAGCATCGTTGACCGCCGCCAGCGCAAAGCTCTGGCTTGCCGGCACACTGCCGCCATGGCCGTCGATGACGGCGTAGCTCAGGCTGACCGGGCCGTTGTAGTTGGCATCCGGCGTGAAGGTCCAGGTGCCGTTGTTGTTGTCGACCAGGGCGCCATGGTTGGCGGTGAGGCCGGAGACCGACAGCTGGTCGCCGTCGACATCGCTGAAGCCGGCCAGCAGGTCGGCGGCGCTGATCGTGTAGGGGGTGTCCTCGGTGCCTGCGGCGAGCGTCGCTGCATTGCCGCTGAGGACGGGGGCGTCATTGACCGCATCCAGCGTGAAGCTCTGCGTCGCCGGCACACTGCCGCCATGGCCGTCGATGACGGCGTAGCTCAGGCTGACCGGGCCGTTGTAGTTGGCATCCGGCGTGAAGGTCCAGGTGCCGTTATTGTTGTCGACCAGGGCGCCATGGTTGGCGGTGAGGCCGGAGACCGACAACTGGTCGCCGTCGACATCGGTAAAGCCGGCCAGCAGGTCGGCGGCGCTGATCGTATAGGGCGTGTCCTCGCTGCCGGCCGAAAGTGTCGCCGCACTGCCGCTGAGGACTGGCGCGTCATTGACGGCATCAAGCGTGAAGCTCTGGCTTGCCGGCACACTGCCGCCATGGCCGTCGATGACGGAGTAGCTGAGGCTGACCGGGCCGTTGTAGTTGGCGTCAGGGGTGAAGGTCCAGGTGCCGTTGTTGTTGTTGACCAAGGCGCCGTGATTGGCGGTGAGGCCGGAAACCGACAGCTGGTCGCCATCGACATCGCTGAAGCCGGCCAGCAGGTCGGCGGCGCTGATCGTGTAGGGCGTATCTTCGCTGCCTGCGGCGAGCGTCGCCGTACTGCCGCTGAGGACGGGGGCGTCGTTGACTGCATCCAGCGTGAAGCTCTGCGTCGCCGGCACACTGCCGCCATGGCCATCGACGACGGCGTAGCTCAGGCTGACCGGGCCGTTGTAGTTGGCGTCAGGGGTGAAGGTCCAAGTGCCGTTATTGTTGTTGACCAGGGCGCCATGATTGGCGGTGAGGCCGGCGACCGACAGCTGGTCGCCATCGACATCGCTGAAGCCGGCCAGCAGGTCGGCGGCGCTGATCGTGTAGGGGGTGTCCTCGGTGCCCGCGGCGAGCGTCGCCGCACTGCCGCTGAGGACGGGGGCGTCGTTGACGGCCGCCAGCGTGAAGCTCTGGCTTGCCGGGACACTGCCGCCATGGCCGTCGATGACGGCGTAGCTCAGGCTGACCGGGCCGTTGTAGTTGGCGTCAGGCGTAAAGGTCCAGGTGCCGTTATTGTTGTTGACCAAGGCGCCGTGATTGGCGGTGAGGCCGGAAACCGACAGCTGGTCGCCATCGACATCGCTGAAGCCGGCCACCAGGTCGGCGGCGCTGATCGTGTAGGGCGTGTCTTCGGTGCCGGCGGCGAGCGTTGCCGCATTGCCGCTGAGGACCGGCGCGTCGTTGATCGCATCCAGCGTGAAGCTCTGCGTCGCCGGCACATTGCCGCCATTTCCGTCGATGACGGTATAGCTGAGGCTGACCGGGCCGTTGTAGTTGGCGTCAGGCGTGAAGGTCCAGGTGCCGTCATTGTTGTCGACCAGGGCGCCATGGTTGGCGGTGAGGCCGGAAACCGACAGCTGGTCGCCATCGACATCGCTGAAGCCGGCCAGCAGATCAGCGGCGCTGATCGTGTAGGGCGTGTCCTCGGTGCCGGCCGCCAGCGTTGCTGCACTGCCGCTGAGGACGGGGGCGTCGTTGACGGCCGCCAGCGTGAAGCTCTGGCTGGCTGGCACACTGCCGCCATGGCCGTCGATGACGGCGTAGCTGAGGCTGACCGGGCCGTTGTAGTTGGCATCCGGCGTGAAGGTCCAGGTGCCGTTGTTGTTATTGCCCAGGGCGCCGTGGTTGGCGGTGAGGCCGGCGACCGACAGCTGGTCGCCATCGACATCGGTAAAGCCGGCCAGCAGGTCGGCGGTGCTGATCGTGTAGGGGGTGTCCTCGCTGCCTGCTGCCAATGTCGCGGCATTGCCGCTGAGAACCGGCGCGTCATTGACGGCATCAAGCGTGAAGCTCTGCGTCGCCGGGACACTGCCGCCGTTTCCGTCGATGACGGCGTAGCTCAGGCTGACCGGGCCGTTGTAGTTGGCGTCAGGCGTGAAGGTCCAGGTGCCGTTGTTGTTGTTGACCAGGGCGCCGTGATTGGCGGTCAGGCCGGCGACCGACAGCTGGTCGCCATCGACATCGCTGAAGCCGGCCAGCAGGTCGGCGGCGCTGATCGTGTAGGGCGTATCCTCGCTGCCTGCGGCGAGCGTCGCCGCATTGCCGCTGAGGACCGGTGCGTCGTTGACCGCATCGAGCGTGAAGCTCTGGCTGGCCGGCACACTGCCGCCATGGCCGTCGATGACGGTGTAGCTCAGGCTGACCGCGCCGTTGTAGTTGGCGTCAGGCGTAAACGTCCAGGTGCCGTTGTTGTTGTTGACCAGGGCGCCGTGGTTGGCGGTGAGGCCGGAAACCGACAGCTGGTCGCCGTCGACATCGCTGAAGCCGGCCAGCAGGTCGGCGGCGCTGATCGTGTAGGGGGTGTCCTCGGTGCCGGCGGCGAGCGTTGCTGGACTGCCGCTGAGGACGGGGGCGTCGTTGACAGCATCCAGCGTGAAGCTCTGGCTTGCCGGCACACTGCCGCCATGGCCGTCGGTGACGGAGTAGCTCAGGCTGACCGGGCCGTTGTAGTTGGCGTCAGGCGTGAAGGTCCAGGTGCCGTTGTTGTTATCGACCAGGGCGCCATGATTGGCGGTCAGGCCGGAAACCGACAGCTGGTCGCCGTCGACATCGGAGAAACCGGCCAGCAGATCAGCGGCGCTGATCGTGTAGGGGGTATCTTCGCTGCCTGCGGCGAGCGTTGCCGCACTGCCGCTGAGAACCGGGGCGTCGTTGACGGCCGCCAGCGTCAAGGTCTGGCTTGCCGGGACACTGCCGCCATGGCCGTCGGTGACGGTATAGCTCAGGCTGACCGGGCCGTTGTAGTTGGCGTCAGGCGTGAAGGTCCAGGTGCCGTTATTGTTGTTGACCAGGGCACCATGGTTGGCGGTGAGGCCGGAGACCGACAGCTGGTCGCCATCGACATCGGAGAAGCCGGCCAGCAGATCGGCGGCGCTGATCGTGTAGGGGGTGTCCTCGCTGCCTGCCAACGTCGCCGCATTGCCGCTGAGGACGGGGGCGTCGTTGATGCCGTTGATCACAACCGTCAGCGTGCCGACGCTGAGCGTGCCGTTCGACATCTTGATCGTGTACTGGATCGTGTCCTTGAAGGTTTCTCCCGCATCGAGCGCGTTGATCTGCGCGCTCAGACCGCCTGCGTCATAGTGGATCTTGTTGTCATTGCCGATCCAGAATGTTGCTCCCATCTGGCTGGTTTGGCTGAAGCTGATGCCCACGCCGTCCTGGATCAGCAGATCCTTGTTGTAATCGACGAACGCCTTGTTGGTAACGACGATCGTTGCCCCTCCGTCGTCGTTCTTGATGCCGTCATCCACCGAATAGATCGTCGTCTTCACGCCGCCGCCGCTTGCGGCCAGAACGTCGAACGTGAACTGAAGGCTGCCGTCCTCGCTGCCGGATTGCGTCAGATCGGCTGCCGCGCCTGAATTCGAAAACGTGACGGTCGTGCCTGAAACTGTCGTAGTCGCCATTACAAACTCCCCCCAGTGATACTGCGAACGACGGAGATGTTCGCCGCCAATCGTTATTGTTACGCGGGCGCGCCCACTCGTCCCCCGACGCAATCGCAGGATAAACATGCCCATCTGGAAGGTATATTATCTTTTTACAAATCGTAAGCCATGAAATACATAAAATGCTTCAAACTATACAATAGAGTTAATTTGTCTGTGGATATAGTGATTCACCAATGCATGTGATTATTTGCGCGAGTATTCTGATGGCAACCTGCACTTCCCGTTGATCGACACCGAAGAGTTCTGCGCCGCGGCCGGCTGCAGGAACGCTCTCAACCATCAGGAGACGCGAACGGGGAAGGCTTCGATGGTTTAGGGGTCATATCGGAGGCGGCGATCAACGCTGGACGATCGAAACACCACTACCTAAAAGGGATGAGGCCCATTCCACCTCTTGCAGGAGAAGAAAATGAAACGCATCGAGAGAGGCGTGAGCGGCGGCTGCCAGTGCGGCGCCGTGCGCTACCAAGCAAGCGCCATGCTCGACAATTCACATCTCTGCCATTGCCGCATGTGCCAGAAGGCCTCGGGCAGCATCTTTGCCGCGCTCGTCGCCGCGCCCGATGATGCGCTCACCTGGACACGCGGCAAGCCGAGCGTGTGGAAGAGCTCGGAGCTGGTCGAGCGCGGCTTCTGCGCCAATTGCGGCACGCCCTTGTTTTTTCACCACCTCGAAAACGGCCGCACCAACCTGATGATTGGCTCGCTCGACGATCCGAATGCCTTCCCGCCGCTCGCCAATACCTGCACCGAAAACATGGTGACCTGGTTCGAGACGATCACGGGACTGGAAAATACCGGTGCGACCGAAACCAACGGCGCCGATTGGGCCGCGGCGATCAAGCAGAGCAACAACCAGCATCCCGATCACGATACCGCCTCCTGGGCGGTGCGGGGGCGTGACGGCTGAATTCCGAAGGCCGCTGCCGCCGCGGCGTCTCATTGTCCGCGTTTGCGCGGGCCTGCAGTGACACGTTGCTGCGATGGCCGGCGGAACAGGCTCGCCGGCATGCCCTCTATGTATTCGCGCACGCATAAGCTGGTCAGGAGGCTGACAGGCGCTAGATTAGCGGGGCAGGGAACTCGCGGGTGGTAACGGCGTTCCCTGGATATCTTGTTCCGCTCGGTTGTCGGCGACATCCCAGCCTCTCTCAGGTCCGTATGACGACACAGCAGATCATCGCATTTTCTGTCATCGGGCTCATGATGGCGGTCTTCATCTGGGATCGCTTCCGCTACGATGTCGTTGCCTGTTGCGCGCTCGTTCTGGCGGTCGCGACAGGAATCGTCCCACCGGAAAAAGCCTTCTCCGGCTTTTCGGACGACATCGTCATCATCGTTGGCAGCGCCCTGATCGTGAGCGCGGGCGTGGCCCGGTCGGGCATCGTCGATGCCGCCATCAAGCGATTTTTCCCAAACCTCAACACGTTTCCCACCCAGCTGGCGCTGCTGACGATCGCCGTGGCGTTGCTGTCTGCCTTCATCAAGAATATCGGCGCGCTCGCCATCATGATGCCGGTCGCCTTTCAGTTCGCCAGGAAATCCGGCGCTTCTCCCTCGAAATACCTGATGCCGATGTCATTCGCCGCCCTGCTCGGCGGACTGATGACGCAGGTCGGCACGTCGCCGAACATCGTCGTATCCCGGCTGCGGGAGGAGATGACGGGAACATCCTTCACCATGTTCGACTTCACGCCGATCGGCGCAATCCTGACGGTCGTCGGCATCACCTTTCTCTTGTTCTTCCACTGGTTGGTGCCAAGCCGCACCAAGCAGGACCACGCCATCGAAGATGTCGTGGAGATCAAGAATTACACCAGCGAAGTCGCAATCACCGGCCAGTCGACGCTGCTCGAGCGGGCATTGAGCGACCTGGTGAAAGCAGGCGATGGCGAGGTCATCGCCACGGCCGTGCTGCGCGGCGGCACCAGGATGGCGCCCTTTCCTGATCTCACGCTCCGCTTGGACGATATTGTGATGCTGGAAGGTCCCTCGGCGGCGATGGACCGCATCGTATCACAAGGCAAATTGAAGCTGTCCGGCAAGCCGCTGACGAAAGAGGGCCAGCCGGACACCCATATTATTTCGCTCGAGGCGATCGTCAGCCAGGACTCGTCGCTTGCCGGTCTTTCGGCCAAGGAGCTGGCGCTTTCCTACACGCGCGGGGTCAACATTCTGGCGATCAGCCGGCGCGGGGAGCGCCTCAAGGAACGGTTGGGCAGCTTGACCCTCGGCGTCGGCGATGTCCTGCTTCTGCAGGGCAGCCGGGCAAGCCTGGCGGCACTTCTGCAGGATTTTGGGCTGTTGCCGCTCGCTCAGCGCGAGGTGATGCTCGGCATCCGGCGCCGCGCCTTCATTCCGCTTCTGATGCTGGCGCTCGCCATGGCAACGACCGCCGTCGGCCTGGCGCCGGTTGCCGTGGCCTTCTTTGCAGCGGCGCTGGGCATGGTTGTCTTCCGGGCGATTCCGCTGACGGATATCTATAAAGCGGTCGACGGGCCGATCCTGGTCATGCTCGCCGCCCTTATTCCCGTCTCGGATTCCTTGCGCACCTCCGGCGGCAGCGACCTGATTGCCGGCTGGCTGGGGGCGGTGGCGATGAATCTGCCGGTATGGGCTGCGCTCGGCCTGATCCTGGTCAGCGCCATGGCTGTTACACCCTTCCTCAACAACGCCGCGACCGTTCTCGTCATGGCGCCGATCGCCGCCAGTTTTGCAACCGGTCTCGGCTTCAGGCCGGAAGCCTTCCTGATGGCCGTGGCAATTGGCGCGGGCTGCGACTTCCTGACCCCGGTCGGCCATCAATGCAACACGCTGGTCTTCGGTCCTGGTGGTTACAAGTTCTCCGATTACCCACGTCTCGGCCTGCCGCTGTCGGCATTGATCATCCTGGTCAGCGTGCCCGCGCTGCTCTTCGTCTGGCCGGTGAAATAGACCGCTGGGACGGCAGCCGCGGTTTGAAAAGCCATGGATAAAAGCGCTCGGGGAGGGCGGTTGCCCTCCCCGGATTTGATCAGGCGACCTCGGTCGCAAAACGCTGAAACAGCGGTTTCAGGCGGGGGTGGCGTGCGGCCGGCGGCGGATGAATTTCGATCGCCCGGCCGGACTTCGCCTCGCGTCGCAGCCATTCGCTGATGGTTTCGGCGCTGGTGTGATCCATGTAATGGAGGTCCTCGCCGACAATCTTGACCTTGCGGCCCTCGGGCAGCTGCTCGAGCGTGTTCAGCAGAATGGGCACGTCCTTGCAGGTGGCTGCGCCGCCGAGCTGGAGATGGATCTCCTCGTCGATCTCCGCGTGCCTGATGGCGAGTTTTCGCCTGAGGTAGGGCACGATCTCGATGATCGACAGCGCCAGGCCCAGCGCGACGCCGACCAGCAGGTCCTGCAGGACGACCATGGCAACGGTCGCCGCCCAGATGCCGACCGGAACCAGTCCATGATGCTCGAACAGGTGGCGGACATGGCGCAGGCTGATCAACCGCCATCCGGTGACGAGCAGGACTGCGGCGAGGGCCGACAAAGGCACCAGGGTCAACAGGCTTGGCGCAAGCGCCACCAGGCCCAGTATCCAGGTCCCGTGCAGGATGGCGGAGGCCCGCGTGCGCGCGCCGGCCTGAATGTTGGCCGAGGAACGGACGATGACGCCGGTGATCGGCAATCCGCCGAGCAGGCCGCAGAGGCCGTTGCCGACGCCCTGGGCAAACAGCTCCTTGTTGAACCCGGTGCGCACGCCGTCATGCATCCGGTCGACGGCGGCGGCCGAAAGAAGCGTTTCGGCACTCGCGATGACGGCAATCATCACCGCCATGAGAATGACGCCGGGCTCCAGCAAGCGGGCGAAGTTTTCCCCGGTCGGCAGTGTGATGCTGTCGACGAGCGAGGTGGGGACCTCGACGCGGGCGATCGGCAGCTGCAACGCGGCGGCGAGAACCGTCGCCGCCGCGACACCGACCAGCGCTCCTGGAACCAGCGCAAGGGATTTCGGGCGGCACTTCTCCCAGCACACCATGGCAAGGAGAGATATGAGCCCGATCTTCAGGGCGGTTGCCTCGCTCGTCAGGCCGGTCCCCCAGAGACGGGCGAAACTGTCCTCGATAGCCGCGACGTTCTCCATGCCGCCGGCAGCGGGCTTGGCATCCATCAGCACATGAATCTGTCCCAGGATGATCAGGATTCCGATGCCGGCGAGCATGCCGTGAACGACGGCCGGCGAGATCGCCCGGAACCAGGAACCGACCCGCAGGAACCCGCCGGCGATCTGCAGGAAACCGACGGCGATCAGGACGGGGGCGAGCATGGCGACGCCGTATTCCTCGACGAAGCCGAAGACGATGACGGCAAGTCCGGCTGCCGGTCCGGAGACCTGCAGCGGCGAGCCCGACAGGAAGCCGACGACGATGCCGCCGATGATCCCTGAGATCAGGCCCATCGACGCCGGCACGCCGGAGGCGATGGCGATCCCGAGGCAAAGCGGAATGGCGACGAGAAAGACGACCAGCGACGAGGCGAGGTCGCGCGAAAAGGCGGAGCTGATTGCTGTCATGGCGCTACTCCGCGGCAAGCGTTGCTGCGATTTGCGGCATGACATGCGGCCGATCGCGGCCGGTGACCGCAACCGGCAGCGGCTCTCCCTCCTGCGGCACCGTGAAGGTCGCTTTCGCCCCGTCATAGACCTGGACTTCGCCGGTCTCGATGTCGAAGAACCAGCCATGCAGAGTGATCTCGCTGGTGGCGAGTTTCGCGGCCACCGAAGGATGCGTCTTCAGGTGATCGAGCTGAACGACGACGTTTTCCATCGCCACGGCGCGCACGCGGTCACTTTCGGAAAGGTCATCAGGATAGGCCCGGCAGACGATCGAATGGGCGGCGTGGCTGTGGCGCAGCCAGGCTGCGACATTGGGCATCGGCTCGAGCAGCTCCGGATGGCACAGGCCCTTCATTGCGCCGCAATCCGAATGGCCGCACACGACGATGTCGCTGACGCCGAGCGCCAGGATCGCATATTCGATGGCGGAAGAGACCCCGCCATTGAGGGTCGAGAAGGGCGGTACGATATTGCCGGCATTGCGGCAGACGAAGAGATCGCCGGGACCGGCCTGCGTGATGGTTTCGGGCATCACCCGGCTGTCGGCGCAGGATATCATCAGTGCCTGTGGTTGCTGGCCTTCCCTCGCCAGCTTGCGGTAAAGCGCCGACTGGTTGGGAAAAACCGCGCCGCGAAAACTGGAGATACCTTTCAGGAGATCACCCATTGTTCGGATCCTCTTTCTGGCCGGACGTCGGACTGGCAGGAGGAATGTCTCTTGTCCGGCGGGTTACAGAAGCGATTCGTTCGCAGGTGCGAAAAGAACAGCAAAGAGTGTGCGGTGCAACCAGCCGCTGCGAGATCGTGATCAACAACACGTGAGGAGGGTACCGAGATCCGACGAGGGCTGGCCATTCTTTCGGCTGGAACGCAATGTCATTAATGCATCCGTATGTCGCCACAGAGGGCGATCTTGCCTTCACCGGGAAGCCGACATTGCGGTGATCACCTCGAGTTCATAGTCGAGCCACAACCGGCCATTCCCGCAAGTTCTGTTTGCCTCAGGCCCGACTCGCCCGAACGCTCAGCCAGCGATCATGGGGTTTTCCGACGTACCGACTTATATCGCTGACGATCCAGCCGGCGTCTGTAAGTGCGGACCGCAGGGCAGGCTCGCGCCAGTACGTCTCGACGTAGCGCCGAGGTGCTGCAGCACTGCCGTGTGTGGATAGATCCTCGCCGTCGCCCTCTCTAACCGAGACGTGCAGTCGGCCACCGGTCCGGGTCGCCTCGGCAAGCCGTCCAAGCACCGTGCCGAAATCCTCGCGCGCGACATGAATGAGGCAGGCACAGGCCCAGATCCCGTCATACGGCATGCCGGGACGCTGCGGGTCGGCCAGGTCATCGGTCAGCGGGTCCAAAAGGTCGGCCTCAAAGCCACTTTCGCGCAGCAGTTCGACGAAACCCTTTGAAATGTCGGTTCGCCGGACGCTGATTCCCCGCTTCTCAAGCTCAAGTGCATCTCGCCCGCCGCCGCTTCCGATCTCCAGCACTCTGCCCGAGCCGGAGAGCCCGGTCACGAACACATCGATCTCTGTCGCGACCCATTCGGGCATCACCGCGGCCTCGGCAGCGTACTCCGCCGCGACCGCATCATAGGACCGCACAGTCTCCCGGTCAGTGCTCATCCCAGCGCTCCTCCTCCAAGACAAGAGGCTATCAGCCCGTTGCGCCCTTCACACTTCGGCAGTTGGTGGCATCGCGGCCGATTTACTCCCCAGCTTTAGCAGAAATGAGGTCAGAGACACCACCGACCGACTGCCAAAGCTGCCGGGCGGCAATGCGCCAACACCGGACATTAGGTGGGCGGCAGCTACCATGCTGCGGAAAAACGACTCTGTTGCAGTTCGGCTTATCGTGCCATCCCCCGCCGACAGTTGAAGACAGAGGTCATTTTGAGCAGCAGGAAACGGGTGGCACGAACCCTCCGTCCCAACTAGCACTGCGTCCGTTCTTCATTCACAACCAATGGGCTTACTATGCAGCAAGATAATCCCCTCTCATCGATGCAGATACTGGAGAAGATGTTCGATGTGGAAATCGCTTTCATGGCGTCGAAGGAGAAGGATTCCGCCATCTTGGCAGAAGCATTCCACACTGAAGTTGTTGTTCACGAGCCGACGTCGGTTCCCTACGCAGGAGATTGGAGGGGATTAGCCGGAGTAGCCGAGCTTATGCACCTGATGAGTGACACGTTTAGCACGTTCGAGGTCGAGAACCTAACCTGTTCTGGCCCTCCTGCTAGCATGCACGTCTCCTGTACATTGCGGATGGTCTCTCGAAAAACAGGTATTTCAGTCTCTCAGCCGTTCGCTCAACTGTTAAGATTTCAGGAGGGACTGCTGATCGAGGCAACGCCATTTTACTTCGACACAGACGAGATTAAAGCTGCTCTCGAAGTTCCTCCTGTGGCAGAGGTCCTTGCCACAGAAGCGCTATAAGCGGTTATCGGTGATGACAGCGCATCCGCTGAGCTATACCTACCAACTGACGTTTAGGAGAAATCATGGCAACAGATTCAGTCAAGGGTCCGGCTTCTTATTTTCCGCCTATCGAGGCCAAGTATGGCCGTCCCATTGCAGAGTGGAAAGACCTCATCCGTGGCCAAAGCGGAAAGAAGCACATGGCATGGGCCACGGTCATGCCAACGCCCTTGTCGCGGATACACTACGCGAGTAGTTGCCAGCCGCATCATGTTCGCCAAGGCCGGCTATCGCCTTGGCAGGATTGCGCCAATTGCGGTCATCGTCACGATGAATTTTCACACGCTTTTATGATTTCTCTTTCGCGCCCAAGTGCTAAAAGAAGGCAGCGTGAATGGTGGAAAGATGCTTAATCTGCAGTTTGAAGACGTCTTTTTCTATCTGCTGGTGGGTATCCTTGCGATAATGATCGCGCTGATGGCTCCCTATATGTTCCGCTATAAATCCATTCACGAGTTCCCAAAGCACGTTCGAATTCGGTTGGCACTGATAATAATTCCTCTCGGCTTCGCATTTCTTCTCATCGCGATGAAAGCTAGCCAACTGCACTTGCCGGGACCTAAATTCCTCTAGGCGGTATGGCCGCTTTGGGCCGGGAGCGGTCATCTGTCGCCGAAATTTTTCGCGTCAGATTCCGGGGCCTGGGGCGTCATTGCTGCTTCCTTGACGATTTACCTTCCATTACAATCCTTTCCGCATACAGAGGAGTTCCGCCATGAGCGAAGACGCCTTCAACATGTCGATCCGCAAGTTCCTGAAGGAAGTCGGCGTCACGTCGCAGCGCAAGATCGAGGAGGCGGTGCGCAAGGGGCAGGTCGGCGGCAAGACGTTGAAGGTCCGCATGACGCTAACGGCGGAAGGCACCGGCCTCAACCACGTTGTGGACGGCGAGATTGAACTTCCGTAGGCCGGGCGAAGCGTTCGTGCGGACCGTCCGGCTACCCCAAGTTCATGGTCCACGTCCGCGCGTAATCGAAGCATGGCCGCTCTGGGCCGACAGCAGACCAGTGGCTTGGGCTGGATTGCGCCAATTGCGGTCATGGCCGGCGGCGCTGTAGAGTTTGCGTCCATGAGCCAAGCTTTTCCGCGCCCCGCCGCAGGAGGGTTGCTCATTGTCAGCCATCGGCTCGGAGGACCCATGACGAAGCATCGCATCTATTCGGTCAGCGTTGCGAGCGTCTATCCCCACTATGTCGCCAAGGCGGAGAAGAAGGGGCGCACGAAGGCGGAAGTCGACGAAATCATCTGCTGGCTGACGGGCTATAGCCGAGAGACCCTCGACGATCAGTTGGTGGGGAACGCCAACTTCGAGGATTTCTTTGCACAGGCACCTGAGATGAACCCCTCCCGATCGCAGATCACAGGCGTGATCTGCGGCGTCCGCGTGGAAGAAATCCGGGAAACGACCATGCGGGAAATCCGTCACCTGGACAAACTGATCGACGAACTCGCCAAGGGCAGGGCGATGGAGAAAATCCTGCGAAAATAGAAGCCTAGGTTTGCTCCCGCTCGACGGCTCGTGTCGATGCCCGAGACGAACGGAACACCTTCGCCCAGCAGGCGCATGTTCTGCCCGTCGCATTTGACGGTGTCGCCGTCGACGGCCGTCAGTGAGGCGCAAAAGATCAATCCTGCGATCATCAATAGCAGGTGGTCCTAACCTGACGGACCGGGCCACCAACCCAGGTGCTTTGCGGGGTCGACGTGCAGGTCGTCGGCGTATACGTGGGCTGCTGTCGCTGCATTCCTTGATTGTAACCCTGTCCGCCGGCAATAAGAGCGTCCCCCATCGCAGCACCTATCGCAGCGGTCGCGGCGGCGACTGGCTGAAAATCAAATGCATCCAGAGCGATGGTTTCGCGATCGTTGGCTATCAGATGTCCGGCGTGGCGTTCGGGAACATCGGCGCGCTTTTGTTGGCTGCTCGGAAGGGAGGCGAGTTGGTTTACGTGGGATCGGTCGGAACGGGCTTTAAGGCAGACGAGGCGATGAGGCTTCGCGCAACGATGGACAAGATCAAGACGACCAAACCGGCCGTCAAATATTCCGGTGGGCGCAAGAACCTGATCTGGATCAAGCCGAAGCTTGTTGCCGAGATAGAATATCGAGGCTGGACGCATGACGGCAAGCTGCGCCACCCGACCTATAAGGGACTGCGCGATGCTGCTGATAATGCGGCGGTTTATGAGTTGGAATAGTTACTGGAGAAACCTATCTTCCAAAAAAATTACTAAATGATTCATGCACCGTCATGACAGTTATTGCTGTGCTAAATATAGAAACAACCAGACATACCAATAGTATAGCTATATTTTTCCATATACTTCTCTCTTTCCAGCCGCTTATGAGTTTCTCTGATAAAAAGCTTGCCAGATCGGATAATGGACCCATTATAACTCCTTGTTGAATCTAAGCAAAACGTTCTCCGGTCATTTCTCGTAACGAGAGCTATGGTAGTCAAAAGGGCGAACGCCAAAATTGGAATTTTTGGCCAATGATCCAAGGTAAGGTCAGAAAAGCATCCATCCCCTCGGCTAGCACAGGCGCGGCTCACAAACTCAGATTGCAGCTGTTGTGTTCGTTTACCCCTGCTAGGGTCACGCACCAATGTCAATGCCAGCCACAAGGCAGCCTGGACGCGTGACGGGAAGCTACGGCACGCGTCCTATATGGGGCTTCGGGAGCGTGAGGACGATGTCGACGTTCACAGCATGGATTGAAATGTCCGGTGGCTTCCCTTCACATGAGGGGTCCTGCTTCTTTTCGAGATGCGCGCTGCCACTTAACAAATGCGCTACACGCATACCAAGCTAGGTAGGTCACTAGGATGGCTAGCTGCTGCAACAAGATGGCGATGACGACTATAAACTGATCTAGTCCGTCATATGAGTCGTCCACAGCGGTGATATTTGGCGTGACTGTCATTCTGTCGCATACGTACACTGACAGAACGACCCAGATCACCGCCAAAAGGTGCAATGTCTTCCGGCAACGTGGCCACGAGCGCCCAGCGATAAAAGCCCCGATCGGAGCTGCGAAGTTGCTCATCATTATGATGGCGAATGCGAGTTCAGGCTTGATCATTTAACATTGACCCTACTTGCTGTCACCCGCCATCCATCGTCGCATTCCATGTCGGCAATATCGTCAGCCAATACTTCGGCGTGCTCTGACCGAATGGCAGCCACGTTGTCGAGAAGCATCGCCAGGTCAGTGTCGCTTTCGAAAAGCTGTTCCTGCTTGGCTTTCAACTTCTCGATATAGAAGTTGTGGATATGGAGTGAACCGGTCATCTGCGCGAGACTTGGCATACGGATGCTCCAATCATGGGAGGTATGGTTCGCCGAGAATAGCGTGGCTCAGGCATTCCCGTCCACATCGCCGTCTTCGTCGACCTCGTGGACCGCGAGATAGGTGTTCTTCTCCATCCACTCCCGTACAATAAAGCTGATCGTGTCGTTGCGCGTCATGCCGAACTCGCCGGCGAGGGCGCCGGGCCGAACATTCCTGCGTCTGGGCAAACGATCCCGCCGTTTGCCAGTTTCAACCATCGCGCGATTCCTTATTTTTAGAAAGCTGCTAGAATCGAAGACGGCGGGTTACGCCGGAACTATCTTGGGTTATCCCATGCAGGGGATAGCAGTCGTAAACTGACGGTCGTCCACTGGATGATGACCTACCGCAGCCGATGGTAACAAGACCGGGGCCCGCCACTTAAATCCGATATCCGTAAAACCTGAAAATCTCTTTCTGCTGCTCAGTGAGCGGGAGGGTCCAGCTACGCCAGGGAAGGAGTTGGATGCCCTTATCGACATAACGGCCGTTGATCGACCCGAGCCTTGGTTTTAACGCCTTCGCCGGTTCTGTATCCCAATTTAGCGCTCGAGCGTGTGCAGCTTGATAAAAGGCACTGGCGACTATGTCCGCCATTTGCAGCCCAGCATTTTGATCGTGTTGAATTACCTTCATCAGCCTAGGATCAATAACTGTAAATCTCGGCGCTCTAAAATGCTGAAACAACTTGCCGGTTTCTTTCTGAAGTCGCAGAATTTTGGCGTAGGTCTCAACATGGCGATATGAGTGGCCGCCGCGCTTACTAAACACCAGAAGCATTTTTCGCGGCTCACCAAATTCAACTATCGAACGCCGCTCTACCCATTCGGTCACGCGCTCCAATAGAATGCGGATACAATAATTGTAAAAGTAGTCGTTCGGATGAAGCGAGACGGCTTCGGCGTTCGGGTTTCGATAGCCTCGCATCGTCTGCTTATTTGACACTACGGCAAAGAGGCGGGTGTTCTCTTTCGCCAGTTCGGTACATGCCACCAGGCGCTGCCAGGGTTGAAGTTTTTTGTAATGTAGATCTGGCCGCTGCGAAGATCGAATAAGGCCACGCACACGATTGACATAGTCCACGGCCTCACGTTCGCGTGTGGCTTTTATAACGGCACACCCGACACTGAACCACTCCGTACCGCCTGTGTTATCGATTGGCATCACGCGTCGTATGCCCGGATCGCCGGCCTCGTCGATGTAAGCGATGTAGTCGTAGGGTATGGGGACATCCGTGCTCGGTTGATCACGCATGCCCGTCTACTTCCGTCTCCTCGTCCAACATAGGGGCGGGCAGATAGGTGTTCTTCTCCATCCACTCCGTACGATGAACCGAACGGTATCGTTGCGGGTCTTGCCGAACTCTCCGGACAAATCTCGAAGAGCTTCTTCAATGTCGTCTTCGAATGCGATCGACCCGGAGTTCCGCAACAGCAGCGCGGCGCGGCGCCGCATGATCTGCAGATCTGCCCGGGAAATGTCGGCGATGCGATCGGCGGCGTCTTCAAGGAGGGCGGCGGTGTCGGACATGGTCATGTGGTCTCGGCCGGCCGTAACCGTTATTCCGACAGGTTGGAGAAGCCGCGGTAGAAGCGTGTCGGCTTCAGTAGCGAACTGACGATGTTGGCGACGATCGGCCCATCCGCCTCGCTCTTCGCCTTCGCTTCCTGCCACTCCGGATCGGCGATGAACTCGGCCCATTTCTGCTCGCGCTCCGCCAGCGACCGCCATTCGATCAGGTAGGTCAGATCGTTGCTGGAAGAACCGATCATCGTCGTCCAGAAGCCGAGTGAGCGGATGCCGAGGCGTTCCCAGATCGCCAGCGTCGCGGTCTCGAAACGCTGTTGCAGTGCCGGCAGCCTCTCCGGCAGACATGTATAGACGCGCAATTCGTGGATCATCGGATGCTCCTCATGCCGGATGCCCTTTTAAGGGAGATCATATCCTCATATCGAGAGAGCGCGATAGATCTGCCGATTTGCTCCACATCTATTCCCATGCGTATCAAAATTGCCGCCGGGGGCGTTGAGCTTCAGTTCTATCCGATAGTTTGTGGCATGCGGTGCCCTTCGCCGAGGGCCCCTGATAGCTATGTCCTTTTTTGAAATCGGGCGATCTGCTCACCTTGAGCTCCAAAAGTCAGCTGCGGGGCTGAAGCAACGCCAGAACGATAGTCGATGCCGCCAGGACGGCTGTAAATGTCAATGGCGCTGAGGCACCGAAGTGATCGACCACATAGCCGCCGAACAGCGCACCGATGCTGATGGCGACCTGGAACGAAACGACCATCAGGCTGCCGGCAGCCTCCAAGGCGTCTGCTGCGCCCCGGGACAAGTTGGTGGGCAATACAACAGGAGCCATCCCGAAAGCGAAACCCCAAAGTGTCACCAGGGCAAACGCGATGCCGCTCTGTGCACCCCAGAGTACGAGAGCAAGCGCCGAAAACGCCATCAATACGCCGGTGACAGCGAGCGCCACGTGGATATTCGCGTCTGCCAGTCGGCCGCCGGCGACATTGCCGATCACAGAGGCGATGCCAAACCCGAGGAGCGCCAGGGCAATCGGCCCGGTGCCAAGCAGCGTCACCTGTTCGAGGAAGGGTCGCACATAGACCGAGCCGGCAAAATGTCCCGTCATCAGCAAGAGGATGGCGAGCATCCCGAGTTGCACAGTGCGCCGTTTCGTCAGCCGGAAGACGTCGGAAAGACGATTGCTTGTGCTTGCGGGTAGCGTCGGCAAGCTGAGTATCTGCAGCAGCATCGCAATCGCTGCGAGCCCTGCGGTCATGGCCGTGGCGGCACGCCAGCCCAGCCAATCGCTGATCAAGGCACCCATGGATGGTGCAGCTATGGTGGCAAGAGAGACACCGAGGGTGACGATGGCCATACCCCGACCTGTCGCATTGGTGCCGACCAGTCTCGCCACGACGGCAACCGAAAGCGCCCAGAAACCACTGAGCGCGACGCCCAGCCCGGCCCGGCCCAATAACAACAGCCAAAAATCCGTCGCCAGCGCGGCCAGGAGATTGGAGCCGATAGCCAAGGCGCTTAGGCCGACCAGGACAGTCTTCCGGTTCAGTTTGCCGATGAGAACATTGCTCAACAAGGCCGTCACCGCGCCAACAGACGCGGTGGCGGTGACAACCTGGCCGGCGGTTCCCTCGCTGACGCCAAGGTCACGCGCCATTGGCGTCAACAGACCTGCCGGCAGAAATTCAGCTGAGACGAGCGCAAAGCTTGTGGCTGCCATGGAAATAACGGCGAACCAGGTTGTTGGGCTCCATGTACTCGGAACGGTAGAATCGAGGCCGATCGCGGCGCCGTCAAGCTGTGATGTTGTGTCCGTCATTGAAGTACCTCCAAGTGTTGGAGGTCTTAATAGCGGAGTTTTTCAGGATGATATGTATCCTAAAGTCCGAATTCCATATCCGTTCGTCCGGAAATGGTGCGGCGCACAACGCCAGGCGAGACGCTGGTGATGCGCTTGAAGGCGCGAGCGAAAGAAGCTTCAGATTCATAGCCCAGTTGCGAAGCGACCGCGGCAACGGACATGTTTTGACCGAGCAGCTCTCGTGCAAGCTGCATGCGCAGACGGGCGAGATAGCGTGCCGCGCCTTCCCCCAAGATGGCGCTGAAGCGTTCCGCGAAGATCGAGCGCGATTGACCGGCCACGCCGGCAAGGGTCTCAAGCGTCCAGTCATGGCCGGGATCTCGGTGCATGGCTGCCAGCGCACGACCGATATGCGGATCACGGATCGCGGCGAGCCAGCCGCTTGTCGAGGCGCCGCTGCAATTGACCCAGCACCGAATGAGCCGCGCGACGAGTACATCAGCCATGCGTGACAAGACCGTGGCGCTGCCGATCTGGGGCTGCGACGCCTCTGCCGTCATGGCGGCGAGGAGGGGGCCGACGATCGGATCATTGCCGGCAACATCACAACCCTTGATGATCGGCGGCATCAGAGCGATCAACGGGTTGAGGGCATTCGCACCCAAAGCCATCGAACCGCAGAACAAGGTGCTCGTCGCTCCTGTCCCTTCCTGCACCACGTCACAGACATTGCCCCCCAGCTTGGTGACCTGGCAGCTCTTGAGCGAGTCCCCGACAACATCAGGCTTGCTGGCCAGTCGGTGTTCGACACCTTGTGGCAACAACACCAGATCGCCGTCCTGCAATTCCTCCCATCCCTGGGCTTCGGTATGGATCCAGCATGGCCCCTCACTGACGAAATGAAAGCGAAGCAGTTGTTGCTGCGCAAAGGCGATGCTCCATGGATGACGCAGCTCGCAGCGACCGTAGTTGACTCCACTCAGGCGAAAGTCTCGTAGAATTTCGCTGAGTGCGTCCGTAGGAATTTGCGTCGGAGTCTGGGATGAACGATCAAGCATTGCGTCAATTTATATGCCGACCGTCCAGACTGCAAGTGGGCATCAGTGTCAGGCTCGGAGGTCATCAATGGGAATGCAACGACTGCCCCTAAGACTGAGGTAAGAACGCTTGCCCGGCGCGTGCTGATCGAGAAGCTGAATCGCGCGATAGCAAAGGCGTTTACAATGGGCGGCGGGCCCATGAAAATGATCATTGCAAGTCCCGTTGCCTTCATGAAGATGGTGGCACCCTCCATCGCCAAGGCAGATAGCATGAAGCCTGAAGACCGCCTCGCCATCATCGATGCCATCACGGACATCGCCGCCGGCGCCGATCGCCATCAATGGCCACGGGTGCGGGGCGCCTTCGCCGAGAAGGTGACACTCGACTATACCAGCCTCTGGGGCGGCGAAGCTGTCACACTGTCAGCCGATGAAGTGGTCGCGCAATGGTCGAACTTTCTGCCGGGCTTCGACAGGACGCTGCATCTCGTCACCAACCACGCGATTGTGGATGCATCAGGCGACACGGCGACGGCCGAGGCCGATTTCCAGGCGACGCATAGTTTAGGCAAGGATCTCTGGGTTCTCTCCGGCCATTATCGCTACGGGCTGGTGAAATCTGCCGAGGGCTGGAAGATCACGCATATGACGATGGCGGCCACTCACGAGACGGGTGACCGCGATCTTGTGGGCAAAGCCGCCGAGCGCGCGGCAAAGAAGATGGACTAGACGGAATCTCCGCGGGCCTCATGGGCTCTTTGCTCTTTCAGTAGCCAGGCTTCGAAGCAATTGGCCAGACAGGCCCCGCTTGTCGGAGCCGTGCGGCTGTTGTCGAAAGCCTTTGCGCATCATTCAAATCAGTGAGCTTGGAACCACAAATAATATGAGGCAATAATCGCCGCGACCCCTCGTGAAAACACCGAAGCCTACCATTGTGCAGAGCCTGCGCGCACTGCCGGCCGTCCGACGGTTATCCTCTCCGCCATCCTCGTTAATTCAGAATGGCTAATATATCGAGGGGGTTAATGGTGATATTCAGTTCGCTGGCCGTTGCGAGCTTCTGTGTATCTTGGAGGGGACGATGTTTCGATTGAGCGTTCGGTTGGCATTTTTTGCCGCGTCAGCATTGGCGTTGCAATCGAGTATGGCAGCGGCCGACGATGCGCAGGTTGCGCGCGGCGAGTATCTCGTCACCATCGGCGGCTGCAACGACTGCCACACGCCGGGATATTTCTTCGGGAAACCGGACAGCGCGCGATTTCTGGGTGGATCGGATGTCGGCTTCGAGATCCCCGGGCAGGGTGTTTTCGTCGGCCGCAACATTACGCCTGACAAGGAGACCGGCATCGGCAGCTGGACCCGGGAGCAGATCGTGACGGCGCTTCAGGCCGGGCAGCGGCCGGATGGCCGCCAGTTGGCGCCGATCATGCCGTGGCATGCACTGGCGCAACTCACGGAAGAAGACGTGACAGCAATTGCCGTCTTCCTGCAAAGCCTGAAACCGGTCAGCAATCAGGTCCCCGGACCTTTCCAGCCGGGGGAGAAGGTTTCAACCTTCATGTTCCGGATCTTGCCGCCGGGCGAAACGGCGGCTGCCGCGCCAAACTAGCACTGTGGGCCCTACGGCAGCCAGCGTCTTTCTCGCACTGATAGCTGATCATTCCCGCTTGGGGAGATGTCTGGCTATCGCATCAGCCCCGCCGCGCGAAGCGCATCGTTTATGACCTTGGCGATCTTGCCGTCGGGGGCGCTAGCGACGTTGGCGCGCGACCTGGCGTAGGACAATGCTCTTTCTATCGTGGATGGAGCCACGTCGAGCTCTTCGCGACGGACAAAGCTTCCGGCTGGCTCAGCCTCCTCGACGTCTGCCTCCGTCGCCAGATTCCATGCATGCGCGATACGAACGGTCGAGGAAATCCCCGCCTCGAGCATATGCGGG
Organism: Rhizobium phaseoli; assembly: GCF_001664385.1. Taxonomy (NCBI): domain Bacteria; kingdom Pseudomonadati; phylum Pseudomonadota; class Alphaproteobacteria; order Hyphomicrobiales; family Rhizobiaceae; genus Rhizobium; species Rhizobium phaseoli. The sequence goes on from NZ_CP013532.1 coordinate 1,191,733, forward strand.
CCGGCTCTGCCGATCGCGCGATCGCCGCCCGTCGCCAGGGGAACGCCGTGGCCCATGCCCTTGACGAGATAGATCTCGATGACCTCCATGCCTTTCGCGTCGAGCCAGACTTTGCGGTTGTGGCCGTGTATCAACTCGCTCCGCGTTGGCTCGATGGCAAGGGCGTGCACGCCGCTCCATTGCTGGGCGATCTGATCGGCATTCCTGGCCCGGACCGTCTGGTCATGCGTGCCGTGCCAGATCGAAATCGTAGGCCAGGGCCCGCGGTGGTTCGATGCGCGCTTGAGCGCCGATTGCAGCTTGGAGACAGTCGGCGGATTGCGGCCTTGCATGCGCTCGAAAGCCTCTGCCACGCTGCCTGCCACGCCATAGGGCAGCCCGCCGATGATTGCGCCGCCTGCAAATATCTCAGAGTAGGTCGACAGCATGACGTTCGCCATCGCACCGCCTGCCGACAGGCCTGTGATAAAGATGCGCTTGGGATCGATGCCCTGCGACTGGACGAGATGGCCGATCATCTGCCGGATGGACAATGCCTCACCCGCATCCCGGCTGATGTCGCCGGGCTCGAACCAGTTGAAGCAGAGATTGGCATTGTTCGACCGCTGTTGCTCGGGATAAAGCACCGCAAATCCGCGCCGCTCGGCGAGTTGGGACCAGCCGGAACCTGCGGCGTAGCCCTCTGCCGTCTGTGTGCAGCCATGCAGCGCAACGACCAGCGGGGCGCCGCGGGCCATGATCGAAGGCGCATACAGCCACGCCTTTAAGGATCCCGGATTGGAGCCGAACCTCCCGATTTCGACCAAGCTGTGATTTTGTGGGGGCTTATCGAGCAATGTCGTCTCCTTGGCCGCCAATCGGTCTGAACACTTGATATGGGGACGATTGCTGCGCCGCACAATGGAATTCCAAGGTTAATTTGTCCGCGCACATTTGTGTGAGCCTTTAGAGGCGCTGAAATTCGATGAGGAGCGGCAGAAAGCCGACAAATAAGGGTATGGAATGCCCAGCTGTCCAGCGGATCGTTGCGGCGGGTGCATAGCTGCAGTGCAACATAGAGGCTGGCAGATGGCGCTGGTGCGAGTATGATTATCTCAATCGAAGCGATGCTCCTCCTCCCGCACCGCTTCGAGATTCAGATGGCCCACTCCTCCTCCCGAAGGGACGTCTGTTGGAACAGCGGCACTCCTCCTCCCAAGTCGCTGTTCGGTTCTTTTAGGAAAGCCTGCCGCACCTCCTCCCGCGGCAGGCTTTTCTATTTCGGGGACATGGCCCGTCTAGCCCTTCAGCTCATGGCGCTGCTCCTGCTCGCGGGTGGCAGTGAGGATGTTTTCGAGCGCTGCGGTCTGCATCGCGAGATTCGACGCGACATTGACGCCGTGGCGCCGGGATCGATCTTCTCCGCATCGAGGCTGCGGTGCTGTTGCTGCCAACCTTCGCCTTGCCGCGCTGTTTGCGGATTGCGTTGCTGACGACCAGCCCGTTTGTCATTTACGCTCACGCGACTAGATTATGGGAAGCAATCATCCTCCTGGATGGGAGGGGAGACGACCGGGAGCAAGCCATGTGCCGAAATATCAAGCCTCTCTTCAATTTCGATCCGCCGGCGACGGACGCGGAGATCCATGACGCCGCGCTGCAGTTCGTGCGCAAGCTGAGCGGAACCAACAAGCCTTCGAAGCGCAACGAGGCGGCATTCGAGCAGGCGGTCAATGCGATCGCACAATGCGCCCACGAGCTGCTGCATTCGCTCGAGACCTCGCAGCCGCCGCGCGACCGTGCTGAAGTCGCTGCAAAGGCGCGGGCGCGATCAGCGATGCGCTTTGCGTAAAAGATCATTCAAAGAAGATCAGTCTTCAGCGTCGCGGCTGACGGATTGCCGGGGGGCGGGTGAAGGAGCGAGGCGCGCAAGCAAGGCTTTGACGATCCATGCGCCGATGCTTCCTGCAACAACGGCAGAGACGAGCAAGGTTCGAAACCGGAATTCCTGCGATGCCGTAAGCGACAACTGATACCCGACAAGAGATACGGTCAATGCGCCGCACAGACCGCCGGTTACCAGAACCGTCGGCGCAGAACGTTGCGCAAATGGACGAAGAATGACCAGCGAAAGAATGGCAAGAGGCAGAACGTACGGCAGTGAGTACACATATCCATAAATCGTCATCATCAGGACCAGCGCGAACGACAGGCGGATACTGCCAATGCCGGTCGCCAGCTGAGGTCCGATGATCCAGAGCAGCATGGTCAGGTAGCAAGCCAGGAAGTGAACGGCGAGGAGGCCGCACACGCTCAGACTGGCGTGGCGCATCATCGTCCGCGCTCGGCGCCATCGCGTAAGCCTTTCGGGATAGCCCGCGGAATCGCCGATGGGGATCGTCTCTCCGCCGAGGCTCCCTGTCGGAAGAACATCGCTGCCAATCGTGCGCCGAATGTCGAACCTCTCAGTCATGGGCAAAGCTTAGGCCAATGCCGTTCCTTCTTCAATTGACCGCTTCAGGACGATCCTGCCGGCATCGGGCGAAGCACGATTGATCGGCTGTCGGCTGTCCCTAGTGGTTTCACATTCGAGAATCTCGGATATTTCTGCGGGAACTATCGATTGCAGAGCGGTCAGATCGACAAAGTATTTGTCAGCACGGGAGGATCCACATGCCCATCTTTCATGCCAAGTGTCCCTGCGGCGCGCTTTGCCTGGAGGTCGACGGCGATCCTTTGCACAACCACCTCTGCACCTGCACGCGTTGCCAGCGTGCATCCGGCAGCGCGCTGTCGCACAATGTCTGGTTCCGCGAGCAGGATGTCCGGGTTCTTTCCGGCGACTATTCGACCTGGTTTCCGCAAGGTGAGCGCACGCCCGATGTGATGAAAGCCTTCTGCCGGATCTGCGGCGGCGGCGGGTTTTCGAAATCCGGGGACTATTTTCCCGGTTCCGTCGTCATCGCCGGCGGCACCTTCGCCGATCCGGCCTTTCCCGCGCCGGACCATGTCCACTGGTGGAACAACCGTCCGCACTGGATCGATCTCGCCGAGGCGATCGAGCGTCATGGGGAGGGTTGAACGTTTCGGCGAGGCGTCCGAGCGGCCGCGGCCGTGGATTCCAGGCTCACGGCCTGGAATGACGCAGGGTGTGGGAGGGCCAGCGGCACGAGGCGACTGACGGTGCGGACGGACGACGCTGCCGTGATAGAGGGCCGGCGAACGATTGGCCTGCGGCGACAAGTGAGCTGAACCAGATCGACAAGAGCACGCATCGCCTTGGGCGCGCGGGGCCTTACGGAACCAACTCGCGTGGCGGAAGGTTATAGTCATGTCGCTTGGCCATCGCTTTAGCTCGACCCGCGAGACCGATGGCACGCGCCGGCTACTCAATAATTCACGATGGGGAAATGCCATGGAAAATGCAGGTATCGGCTGGATCGCCGCAATCATCATCGGCGGCATCGCCGGCTGGCTCGCCGAGATGTTCATGAAGAGCAACATGGGCGTGCTGATGAACGTTCTTCTCGGTATTGTCGGCGCCATCATCGCCAACTTTATCCTGTCGCTCTTCGGCGTCACCCTTGGCGGATGGCTGGGTTATCTGATCGCGGGCTTCATCGGAGCCTGCATCCTGATCGCTGTTGCAAGAATGATCAGACGTCCGGCCTGACGAAACACAAGGCGCCCCTAACGGCCGCCTTCCTCACGCCCTCCTGCCGCGCGGGCGTGAAGGCGTGGTCATCTCGTGTTCAAGGTGCCCGCCAAAAGCGCCCCACACTCCGTCGTCCGAGGGATTGACCCGATGGCGGCCGGAGGTCGATCGCTTAATCATTTCCCGGACGGCCAGACTCGGTCGTTGCAATGTTCGCGCTTTGCAGGCTTTGGATGGCCTAGACCACGTCCTCGGCCGAGATATGTCTGACTTCGGTAATTCTCACCAGTGGGATTTCGGCGCGTTCGTTTGCCTCCTTCACATCCTGTTCCGAGGAAGCGTCGAACAGGCAGAATGATCGTTCCTCGGCCGGGACGAATGTCGAGCGAAGATAGCGCACCGGCTTACCTTCCCTGGTCATCTCGGCAGTGACATTTTTCGCCCGAGACGCCGCCGCACTCAGCTGATCGGGAGTGATTCCCGGCAAGTGTCTTTCAACCATGTACTGTGGCATGATGACTGTCCTTGTGTTGAGCGATGACAGCATGCGTTTCGACATGTCGCGCAATCGCTGTTAACTTCCGGCCGTTGCGAATGGACATCTATTTTGCCGCCGTATTCACAGACCTCGTCCGACACTCAGCGGTCTGGAACACGGTTTCGCGCGATACGATCACAAGCGCGATTGCGGAATATCGCTACCTGTCTCAGACGCTTGCCAGCCAATACGGGCGGCGGCATGAGAATTTTACAGGCGACGGCCATCTTTATCTATTCGAATCTGCTGATGTAGCCGTCCATTTCTCGCTGAAACTGATCGCCTATTGGAAGCAACGGCGGCGTCACCTGACGGGTGGTCAGGCGAACGACCTTCCGATCCGGGTGGGTTGCCATTTCGGCGAATGTTCGCGAATGCACGATGACGACGCCTGGGTCGGTCGTGCCTTGAACATAGCCAAGCGGGTGGAATCACGTGCCGAGCCGGACACCCTCTTCGTCACACAGACCATTCTCGATCTTATCGATTTGCCGGTCTATCTCTTCCAGGAGGTCGATGTCTTCGAACTCAAAGGCGACTTCCTGCCGAGACGACATCTCTATCGCGTCGTGTCCGTCGACCGCACAGCGCTTGCTGCACGGTCCGAAGAGCGGATGACAGCCGAGGACTGGTTCCTGAAGGGGGCGGGAATGGCCGGGGCGGATGAGAAGGAGTTGGCTGAGGAACGGCATTGTTACGAGAAGGCATTGGAGCTACGAGCGGATTATCCGGAGGCAAACAATAATCTTGGTGTCATCTTGAAGGCCGCTGGCGACAGAACCGCCGCGCAAGCCCGCTACCTGGATGCCATTCGTCTCTGGCCGCAATATCCGGAAGCTCACTACAATTTCGCAATTCTCCTCGAGGAAACCGGTCGCCCTGATGAAGCGGCCGCCCATTACAGGCAGGCTCTGAAGTGTCGACCGGATCATGTGGACGCGCTTTTGCGTCTGGCTGGTCTTTTCGATGAATGGGGAGATCAGTTCGAAGCGCATCATCACTTCCGGGAGGCCCTGCGGCTTCGACCGGGCTTTGCCGAGGCCCACAATAATTTCGGGGTCTTCCTCGAGAAGAACGGTGATGCGCAAGCAGCTGAATCGCATTACCGACAGGCGTTGCAGTTGAGGTCGGATTACGCCGAAGCCCACTATAATTATGCGATGCTTCTCGAGGGACGAGACGTCGAGGCAGCAGAATCACATTATCGTGCAGCACTGAGCTCGCTTCCTATGTACGCCGAAGCCCATAATAATCTAGGGGTTCTCCTGCATGAGAAAGGCGCTCTCATAGAAGCAAGGTCACATTACCTGACGGCGATAAGATTGCGTCCTGATGACCCTCAAACATATCGGAATCTGGCGCTGCTGCTGGCAGCGATGGGTGAGGAGGAGCAGGCCGATCGCTATGCCCGAAAAGCGAACGAGCTCTTCTCAGGCTGACCTCAAGCTGCGTCGAGGCAACCGGCCCTGAACCATGACGTCCTGTCCACTCAACAGCCCTCGCAGAATAACCGATCAGCTGTGCCGCCGCCTCAATGCCCCTGTTGCCTCAGCGATCAATTCGTCGCCAGCTGCCCGGGAAGCTGTCCATAGGCCACCAGGATCGATCTGATCAGCCCCGGGAAGCGTTCGTCCAGTTCGGCGCAGCGGGTCTGGTTGCGCATCTCCACACCCTGGCGTTCGCTGCGGATCAGCCCGGATTCGCGCAGCACCTTGAAATGGTTCGACAGCGATGATTTCGGAATGACGCGGTCGCCGAGGTCGGCGAGCGCCGAGCACGTGCCGCCGCAGCCGGCGGTGGCAAGCTTTGCGAAGATGGCGACGCGCTCGGGATCGGACAGCGCATAAAGGATCGCCTCCGGCCGTATATCCTCCAAAGCGGGGTGAAACAGCGGTCTCATGAATTTTATATAGCGACCCTTGACATCGAGATCAACAGTTCCGAATTTCTGAACTATGGAACAAGCCACCAATAACGGCGGCAGTCCTGATCGGAAGGAAATGAAGATGGCAAAACTCACCGGAAAGGTCGCGGTCGTCACGGGGGCCTCCAAGGGGATCGGCGCGGCGATTGCCAAGGCGCTGGCGGCCGAAGGGGCAAAGGTGGTGGTGAATTATGCCTCGAGCAAGGCCGGCGCCGATGCTGTCGTCGAGGCGATCGGTGCGGCCGGCGGCAAGGCCATCGCGGTTCAGGGCGATGTGTCCAAGGCCGAACAGGCGCAAGGCGTAGTCGATGCCGCCGTCAAGGAGTTCGGCAAGCTCGACGTGCTGGTCAACAATTCCGGCGTCTATGAATTCGCCGCGATCGAGGAGGTGACCGAGGAACATTATCGCCGCATCTTCGACGTCAACGTCCTCGGCGTTCTCCTGACCACCCAGGCGGCGGTCAAGCACCTCGGCGAGGGCGGCAGCGTCATCAACATCTCCTCGGTGGTCACCAGCATGGCGCCGCCGGCCAGTGCCGTCTACACCGGTACCAAGGGTGCGCTCGAGGGCATCAACAGCGTGCTTGCCAAGGAGCTCGGCCCGCGCAAGATCCGCGTCAACGCCATCCTGCCGGGCATGGTCGAGACCGAGGGGGCGCACACGGCCGGCGTCATCGGCTCGGATCTGGAGCAGCTCGTCGTCGGCCAGACGCCGCTCGGCCGCGTCGGCCAGCCGGACGATATCGCCGGCGTCGCCGTCTTCCTCGCCTCCGACGACGCCCGCTGGATGACCGGCGAACGGCTGGCCGCCAGCGGCGGCTTCCGCTGAGAATGGCTGTTGTGCGCGCGTCTTTACGGCGCGCGCGCACCGTGATGAGGATGCAGTCCATGACCCGCAGCCTCGTGGTCGGTACAATTTGTGGATTTAGCGTAACGATCATGCAATCTGGATATCGTATCCCGACGGAATGATCTTTCGTCGACCATTGTGGATTATCGCTGTCTGCGTGTTGCTCGGCGCCCACGCAGTCGCCTGCTCGCCATCTCCAAAGCGGCCCACCGACGCCGATATCGCGTTCCTCGCATCCGATGCCCACGTCATCGTCGGGGGCGTGCCTTTGATCATCCCGTTTGTTGCTTTGACGGGGTTTGCCGAAAAGCCCTCCTTTTCGGTGAGCGAGGAAAAGGATCATCAAGCGGCGAAAGAACGGCTGGAGAGGTTCGGCAAGGCCGCAGGCAGCCGAGCGCCGGCACCGAGCTTCGACAATCTGGAAATCAGAGTGCGGGCATACGGATGGAATGACTTCGACACGTCATTCAAGCGTATCTGCACGCATCTGACCCGCCAGTGGTCGCAGTCCGTCTGCAACGATCCAGCCTCTCCGCTTCTACGGGTGATGCCGCGCGATTCGTTTTATCTCGTGGACGACAGGAGGCTGGATGCCTTTCAAAATCACTGGACCGTCGGCGGCGAGCGGGTCTCCGATCAACTTGAGCAGATGCGCCTTCGGTACCGGGAGCCGTCCGTTGTCTGTGACGCCGAGCCCTCGTCAACCGGCACTCGTTTTTGCACTGCGGCAGTGGCCATCAGCGGCCATTTGGCCGCTGTATGGACCGTTTGGAGTGGCCCAGCTGAAAATTCTCTCCAGGCCGAACGCCAAGGCGCCGCCATCGCGGAATTTGTCCTCAATGCGCTGGGGCCAAGCGAGAACTTTCCGGCGTTATCCGCTGCCGCTTTCGAGCTGACAAAGCCAACGGTTCCGACCGGGCCGCTAAATCGATGAGCTGCTGTTTCAACTAGAGGCGCAACGCCGCTGCTTTCTCACGGCGACCTCTGGATTTGCCACGAAGCTCACCCCGCCCTCCGCCGTCCTCGGGCTTGACCCGAGGACCCACGCCGGTCTGCTCGACCGTGGCCATGGATTCCGGGCTCGAGCCCGGAATGACGGCATGGATGCAGCGAGTGAAAATCCGGAGATTTCACGATTGGCGACGCGGCCGGCACGCCGCACGGGCGGCCGCGAAAATGCTCTAGTTCTTAATCACGTTGATGTTAACGGTGACGTCCCTGATCGTCCCTTCACCGTAAGACACGCGAACTTTATACATGTCTTTTCCAGAATAGCCGCTCTGGGAAGTATAGTATTCCGCCACTCCCGGAGATCTTTTGGAGTTGCACTTCACGCGCTGCGACTCTTTGTAATTGGAAAAGACCTTTTCTCTGACGAACTCCACCGATCCATGTGATGGCGGCTGCACGAGGCTTATGTGGGGGATGGTCGCGGCGGTGCAATCGACATTCAAATTATAAGACTGCCCCATCTTCGTCCGCTCTCCACTCAGAGCTCGACTTTGATCCTCGGATTTCAGAACACCGCCAGCGTTGGTAACACATCCAGAAAGACCTAAACTGAGCGAGACTACAGTCACCAGAATATTATTTTGTCGAAAAAATCGCAAAGGCATCCCCAGTTCTTTCGCCTTGAAGTTTTAATATAATGTGCTTCACCTTATCCAATGAGCGGGTGATTGCAATGGCTCGGGACATAATCTCCGCTCTTACTTGAATCATGTTGATGGCGACGGCGACTGTCCCCTGATGCCGCTTATCAACGTTACGGAATTGACCGCACGGCGGCGGGTTGCGAAGATCTCCGTCTATCAGCAACGAGAGGTTGGCATGTCGATCGCGAGCTTACCTGCACCACCCTATTACGTCGTCTGTTTCTCATCGCAGCGAACGGAGGTCGAAGACGGCTACGGCGATGTCGGTGCTGCGATGGTGGAGCTGGCAGAGCAGCAGCCCGGATTTCTGGGTTTCGAAAGCGCCCGCCGCGCTGACGGATTCGGGATCATCAATTCTTATTGGCGCGACGAGGACAGCATCCGGGCATGGAAAGCGGTTGTCGATCACGTCGAAGCGCAACGCCGCGGCCGGGCGGACTGGTATAGGCGGTATGAAATCCGGGTCGCGCTCGTGCAACGCGCCTATGGATTCGAAGCCGAACCCGTCACACTGCGCTGATCGTCGCCCCCGGTCCCGTCCGTGACGGCATCTCGGGGCCGGTTTTCTTTGAGCGCTTCCACGAAACCGATTACCTCGCCGACCATGCGATCGTTGAGGATATCGTTGTGACCCGCAGCGTCATAGATCACCATCCGCTTGGGCTCGGGTGCGAGGCGGAACAGCGCCTCGCCTGATGAAAGCGGGATGCTGTCATCGAGCCGGCCGTGGAGGAACAGCTTCGGTTGTTTGACTTTGCTTATCCTGAGGTCCGAGCGAAAAGGATCCTTGAGCAGGAGCTCGACCGGGAGGAGCGGATAACGCGTCTGCGCAACCGACAGAACCGACAGATACGGAGAGACGAGAATGACGCCCGCGGCCGGCCGCTGCCCGGCGGTATTCACCGCAACGCCAGTGCCAAGTGAGCGGCCGAGCACAACGATCCCGCTTTTTGCCTGTGCCGAAAGCCAGTCGAAGGCGGCGATGCCGTCTGTCAGCAGGCCCTGCTCGCCGGGCGAGCCGGTCGATCCGGGATAGCCGCGATAGGAAATCGCCAGCAACCCAATCCTCCGCGCGGACAGAGCCTGGGCGAGAAAGGCGTAATTGTCGACGCGATCACCGTTTCCGAAAAACAGGAGCACGCAGGGCCTGTCGCTGTCGCCCCTGGTGTAGAGTGCCTGCAGCAGCTCTCCGTCGGGCGTCCTGATGTGGACCGTCTCGCCCCAGCTCGCCGGCTCCGGAAGAGCTGCGGCGCCGGCTCCGGGATAAAGCATGGATCGCTGCGAGAAATAGACCACAGCCACGATCGCCATGTAGGCGATGACTGCCATCAGCGGCAAGATCAGCAAGTACCTTGTAGCGCTCACCACTGACGATACCCGCCGGTTTGGCAATCCCCGAACGCTTTGCAGCAACCGCGGCCGTTGCGCCGTGTTGTACTTAGCGTAGCCCCAATATAGGCACAAAGCGTTCCGATAGAGAAGGGGCGAGACACGATCACTGTCCTCAACAGGAACCTGGCGTTTCCATTGAGCTGGGTTCCGCCCGCGACCCTGTAAATCACACATTATCAGTCGCTTGCGCGATCGGTCGCGGGAACTTTTGCCAGCCTGTCGGGTTTGCTGCGCATGTTGAAGAAGCACTTCATCCAGCCCAGACTGGGCACGATCGAGGTCATCGATGACCAACAGGTTCATTTCCTTGAAAGCGGCTCGCCAAACGGAAGCCCGGTTGTTGTTCTGCATGGCTGTGGCAGTCTGGCGCAGGAGGTGCTGCTTCCTCTCGAAAACAGCCAACACCGGCTGATTGCCATCGATCGTCCTGGCTACGGACTGAGTTCCCCGCTGCCGCCTGAGGAACGGGGTCCGCTCGGACAGTCTTTCTGGCTTGAGCGCTTTCTCGAGACCTTGGAGGCCGGACCTGTAACGATCGTCGCCCATTCGATTGGCAGTGCTTCGGCCCTTCATCTGGCTGCCCGCAGACCTGAGCTCTTAAAAGCACTGCTGTTGATCTCGCCGTGCTGCAGTCCGCTTCCCCCGAAGCCCTTGATCTTGCTGCGCGCCGCGGTTGCGCCCGTGATAGGGCCGGCGATCCGCCGCCACATCATGCCCCGCTGGGCCTCCTTCTTTCTCCGGCACGGACTTCGGTCATCATCATTGCCCAATGCTCTTCCCTCCCATCTGAAGATGTTGCCCGCTGGCCATATGATCCGGGCAAGCGCGATCGAGGCGATGGCCGACGAGCTGCGCGCTTTCAACCGGGACATGGCGCTGCTGGCAGGCGAGCCTCGGCAGCTTCCCGTCCATGTGCTCTTCGGCTCGCAAGATCTTATCGTCGATCCCGACCGGCACATCGGTTGGCTTCGGCAACGATATCCCCGCCTTCTTTTGAAACGCCTTGAAGGGGTCGGCCATATGCCGCATCACGTCGCCCCGGCCGTGGTGGTGCGGATGCTGAACGCGATCGTCGAGGAGCCTTCTCCCTTCCGGGCGGCCGAGCCTGGGCCATTGACGGATGTCGCGTAACGCCTGGAGATCGGCCGCAGTTGCACCGTGGCCACGGGCCTAGGGGTCGACGACGACCTCCGTAACTCGGGCTGCATGCGGTCCCGGTCACCAATCGATCTTCTTCGGCAAGGGTCTGCCGCCGTGTGGGAGAAGGAGATTGACTCCGGCCGGCGACGCCATGATCTTCGGCCGATGACCCTCCCGCATTTTCACACGCGCCTCTCGCTCGGCCAGGATCTCCATGAGCTCGGCCTGCGCCCCGGCGACATGGTCATGGTGCATGCCGCAATGAGCAGGGTCGGGCTTTTGCTCAGCGGTCCCGACGTGCTGATCGATGCGCTGCGCGACGTGGTGGGGCCGTCCGGCACGATCCTCGCCTATACCGACTGGAACGGCGCCTATGACGCATTGCTCGACGGTGATGGACGGGTTCCCGAGGAGTGGCGACCCCATATCGCGCCCTTCGATCCGGCTCTCTCCAGGGCCATTCGCGACAATGGCGTGTTCCCCGAATTCCTGCGAACGACGCCGGGGGCGCGGCGCAGCGGCAATCCGTGCGCCTCGGTGGCGGCAGTCGGCGCCGGGGCCGATTGGCTGACCGCCGACCACCCGCTCGACTATGGCTATGGCGAGGGCTCCCCGCTCGCCAAACTGGTGGAGGCGGGCGGCAAGGTGCTGATGGTCGGGGCTCCGCTCGACACCATGACCCTGCTGCATCATGCCGAGCATCTCGCGCAAATTCCAGGCAAGCGCCTGCGCCGATATGAGGTGCCCTTCGCAACGCCGGCCGGCACTGTCTGGCGCATGCTGGAGGAGTTCGACACCGCCGATCCTGTTGTGGCCGGGCTTGAAAGCGACTATTTCGCCGCGATCGTCGCCGAATTCCTGGCCGGCGGGCATGGGGCGCAAGGGCTGGTCGGCGATGCGCCATCGGTGCTGGTCAATGCGGCTTCGATCTGCCGCTTCGCTGTCGCCTGGCTGGAGCAGCATGTTCGGCCCGAGCGCTGAGCGGCCGGCACCCCGTGGCCGGCGGCGCTCGCTTCCGCCCCGGCTTCTTTCCTCACGGAACAAATTCCCCATGGCGATGTTGGTATGGCGATAAGCACAAGACCATGGGAGGAAACCATGCATAAGTCTCTTCACTTCATACTGGTCGGCCTGGCCGCCATGAGCGGCCTCACCATCGCCCCGACCATTGCCGCCGCGCAGGACATGGAATTGCGCATCGGCCCCGGCGGGGTCGGCGTCTACGACCGCGACCGCGACCGCGATCGCTACGATCGTTACGGCCGCTATGACCGTTATGACCGCCGCGGCCCACGCGGCTGCGATCCCGGTGATGCGCTCGACATCGCCCGCAGCGAAGGCCTTCGCCGCGCCCAGATCGTCCGCATCTCGTCGCGCAGCATCGTCGTCCAGGGGATGACGCGCCGCGGACCGGAACGCATGGTCTTCGCCAACCGGCGCGGTTGCCCGGAAATCTGACTGTACGAAATATAATACCGACCGCTCGGACGCTTCGGCGCGGCATTGCTCCGTGCAAAGCCGGCTGGCGCGTGGACCGAGGCGGTTTTCCGTCGAATTGCCGAACAACAGATGCAGCGGTTCGCCTGAGCCGTGCTGACAATCACCGGAGGAATGCATCATGATGAGTGGTCAATTGAAGGCGCTTCTCGCCGTTCTTGCCGTTGCCGGCTACCAGAACAGGGACAAGATCGGCGAGTTGCTGCGCGGCCTGCAGAGCCCGCAGCCATCCGGCGCGGGAGGCGAGCAGCCGGGCGGTCTCGGCGGCATGCTCGGCATGCTCGGCGGCTCCGGCGGCCTGGGCGGCCTGCTCGGCGGCCTGACCTCCGGCGGCATCGTCAGCGGCGGTCTCGGCGATCTCCTGAAGACGTTCCAGCAGAACGGCCACGGCGACAAGATGGAATCCTGGGTGCGCCCCGGCCAGAATGCCGAGATCAATGACGGCGAGCTCGCCGAAGCGCTCGGCCCCGATGTCTTGAACGAGATCGCCCGGAACACCGGCCTGTCGCATGAGGAAATCCTCGGGCGGCTGAGCCGCGATCTGCCCAAGGCCGTCGACGACCTGACGCCGGAAGGGAAAGTGCCGAGCGCCGAGGAGGCGTTTCGGTCTTCGGCGAGCCAGGCGACAAGCTCCGGGCGGCCGAGCGGGGTTTAGTGTGGGGAGGCATGGGTGCCGGACATGGCGGGGTCGCGGACATGGCCTCAGTCGGCCCTGATCTGCCCCGCGCACGCCAAGAGTTCTACCTTCCCAGATATCTGCGAAGAAACGCGTAAACGCTGCGGATCGATTTTCCCGCAGCGTCGGGATTGTATTTTTCGATATGACCCAAAACCCGCTTTCCGACCGCAAATTCCGGGGCATCGAAACCGTGATACGTGCCCTTGTAGATATCGAGTTCGATCGGCGGGCTATCGTCGCCGAGGCGGGCAAGCCTCTTCTGGCATCGTTCGGGCCGGCTCCAATTGTCACGCTCGCCTGTTAAAATCAGGCTCGGCACCGTCGCATCGCCGCGGTCTGCGTCACAGGCGGGATAATAGGCAATCGCTGCCTTGAACTTGCGCTCGACCAGCTGCTCGTAGCCTTCGATTTTCGTGGCATCCAGCGTCGCGGTGCCGCCCGCCGCAAAGCCCATCAAGGCGACGCGCCCGATATCGACGAAGCCTGATTGCGCCAGGAAATCCAAAGCGCCATAGGCGTCGAAGACGCGATCGGGAACACGGCTTGGACACGTGTCGGCAAGGTTGCGGCTGGTAAAGCTGTCGACAACAAGCACGACATAACCCCACGAGACCAGCCGTTTCGGCCAAAGCTCCCTGACGCTCGCACGCAAGCCGTCGCATCCATGCATGACGACGACCGCCGGGAAGGGGCCATCGCCCGAAGGCCGCGACAAATATCCGAGCAGCGGCGTGCCTTGCGGCTGAGGCAGAATTTCCCCCAGTTCCCGGGCTTTGCGGATGCGAAACGGGCTGAGCTTGACCGGCACGCTTTCGAACCGCACCAGTTCCTCGGCATCAGCCGGGGCCTCGGGCACGGTGACAGCGAATGCGGCAAGGCACAGAAAGAGTCTCGCGGTTTTCACAGGCTTCTCCACCCGTGGGATCGATGCCCGCCAGTATAATCCTCGATCATCGTGGATGGTATTGTTTGCCGCCCAAGTCCTGATTTCAGGAGGTGTGCAGCAAAGTTCACTGCCTTGTTTTCTTCTGCGTCCCGACTAAGGTGCAGGTGGGGTTTGATGGCATGATTTGGGGTGGGGCGAGTGCGTCACGCAGACACTCGAACATCCGCGTTGAACCAGGCGGCCTTCCATCGTATAGCGGGACGAAATGTGGGGCAGTGGTGATCAAATGACTTCGGTTTTAGAACAGTTGTTGAGCGTGTTTTGGCTCCGGCCGGAGACCGCTATCTGGAGGTATTTGGATATCGAGGCGATGAAAAGCTTCGAATTCGAGGGCAGATCGCTGGACTTTGGATGCGGAGACGGCCTGTTTTCCTTTATAAGAGCGGGAGGTCGGTTCCGTGCCGAATTCGACGCCTTCCAGAAGACGGAGCAACTCGATCGATTCTATGAAAACGCTGATGTGTACGACGCCTACGATGAGAGCTTCGACCCTCTAGTCACCATGCCAGCATCATATCAGATAAGCGTTGGCTTTGATCACAAGGCCAACTTGTTGCGGAAAGCAGCAGCGCTTGGTTTCTACAAGGAGACCGTCCAAGGCGATGGGAACGGCCCACTTCCTTTCGGTGACGATTCTTTCAAATCCATCTTTTCGAACATCGTTTATTGGCTCGACAACCCGATAAGCGTTCTCACGGAACTGAGAAGAATCTTGGAGCCGGGCGGCGCGATTTGCCTGATGCTCCCGAACGACACGCTTCCGGAGTATAGTTTTTACAACTCTTTGTACGTTGAGACGAAAGACGAGCGATGGAAGTGGCTTGAGCTTCTTGATCGCGGCAGACTGAGCGACAATATCAAGCAATCGAAGTCGGATGAAGATTGGCGAGAAAATTTCGCAAGAGCGGGGCTTGTAGTTTTACACCACTCGCAGCACTTGCCAAAGACGATAATCCAGACTTGGGATATTGGTTTCCGGCCGATGTTCCCGGCGCTTATGAAAATGGTCGATGGCGTTGATCGCGAAAAGATGCCGGGCATAAAAGCTGAGTGGCTAAACGCTCTTAAAATGTTTGCCACTCCCCTCGCGGCTATGGGCGCCACCAATGACGAACGCAGTGCATTCCACTGCTATGTCCTGTCAAAATAGCCAACCGGCTCCGATCCTCTGATGTCAGGGAAGGCGGCTCTGCGGGTTGCCTTTTGAATTACAGGGATTTTTCAGCACCAAAATCGACGCCTTCGTCCAAGCGCCGTCTAACCTCCAAATGCTCCAGCTTTGCCTTGGCCCGCCGCGCGGCGACATGGCACGGTTTCTCAATCCAACGGTAGAACGGATAAACCAGCGCGAGTGAAAGGATGCAGACGACAATCGGCGGCGTTACCAACCATTCAACAGCGGTCGCCGCGATGATGTGGACGAGATAAATCGAGAAGCAGGCGGCGCCTACGGCTTCCAGCATCTTTACGGGGCCTTGGTCTGCAGCACTCCTGATCTCGGCCATGATCCAGCAGGCCGCCAGCGCGGAGAATGGCGTCATAGTCAGGTAGAAGCCGGCAGGTGTGTTGATCGTTGCCCAATATAGGATGGACGCAGTCGTCGCTGTGACAGCGCGCCAGAGCCACACATGGCCGGCGAGTTTCAGGCGGTCGAAATTTTCAGCGAGATAGCAGCCGATCAGCCAAGCGGGAAGGCCGACAACCCAGTTTAACAGCGGCCCGTATGATTTGGCGTTGCCGTAATGATCTGGGCCTACGCCGATCGCGACGCCATATGAGGCTATGAGCGACGCAGCGATGATCAGCGGCCAACCGATGCGGCGAGCTGCCGGCAGGAACAGCGGATAAAGGCAATAGTAGACCGCCTCGCAGACGACGGACCAGAGTATGAAGCCGTCGATGGGATTGTATGCCCTGATGCCCAGTGCTTGCGCCATGAGGAACGCCACCGCGGACGGTGGCACGATGCGAAGGAACCGGCCGGCGAGGAACGGGGCGGTTCGGAGCTCCTGCCGCCGGTATGGGTAATGAATGCAGAAGCCTGAAACCACGAAGAAGGCGATAACGGCGGGGTGACCCGTGAAGATGTAACGCGAAATGCCAGGCATCGACGGCCCAAGCAGATGCGCAAACACAACAGACAGAGCGGCAACCGCCCTGACAGTATCCAAGCCCGCGATTCTATTTGAATGTTGTGATGATCTCATTTCGCTAACGTAACCGTTAAGCGAAAACTTTAGCAATAGACAACTAATAGTGTACTTTTCGGTACTCATATTTGGCGCTGGCTAGGAAGTCAGTCCACGCATTCCCCAACCCGGAGCCCACCCCATGCTCGTCCACAACTGGCGCGCTGTGCTGCGGCGCGCCTGGAGCGTCCGTCTGATGGCGTTGGCGCTCATCTTCATCATCCTCGAGCCGGTCATCAATTTCGTCGCCGGCACCTGGATACCCCGCAACGTCTACATCCAACTCGCCATGTCGGTGGCATCGGGCCTCTTTGCCGCGGCGGCGATCGTCGCCCGCATTGTCTTTCAACGGCAAATCTCAGGAGAACTGAATGGCAAACCGCCTTCAGAGGGGTAGTGCTGCGGCTGCGATGGCCGTGGCGCTTGTCGGCAGTTTCGAGGGGCTGCGGCAGAATGCCTATCCGGATCCGGCGACCGGAGGCCAGCCCTGGACGATCTGTTATGGCAGCACCAATGGCGTGAAGCCCGGGGATCGCAGGACGGTCGCGCAGTGCAAGGCGCTGCTGTCGCTGGAGCTTCAGACCTATGCGCGCGGCATCGAAAGCTGTGTGCGGGTGCCGTTGCCGGATGCGCGTTTCGTGGCGCTGACCTCGTTTGCCTACAATGTCGGCGTCAAGGCGGCCTGCGGTTCGAGCGCTGTCCGGCTCATTAATCAGGGCAGGACGGCCGAGGGCTGCGAGGCGCTGTTGAAGTGGAACCGCGCCGCCGGCATCACCTTTCCCGGCCTGACGCGCCGCCGGCAGAAGGAACGCGCCTTCTGCCTGGAGGGCGTCTGATGTTCGGCCTTCTCGATACGCTGAAGATGGGCGCCGGCATCGCCGCCGGGCTGCTGCTCTATCACCTCTATGCCGTTGCGATCGGCTATCCCTCCGCAGAGCGCCAGGCGCGCGCCGGTTATGTCGTGCTGGCCGAGAAGGCTGCCGCCGAAGCCAGGGCCGACGAGATGGAGCGCCAGCGCGATGCGGCGGCCCGCGCCGGCGAAGAGCATCGCAAGCGGCTGCAGGCGGCCAAGGCCGCCGAGCAGGCCGCCAGAGACACATTGGAAAACGAGATCCGATCCTATGAACTCGAGCTTTCGCAAAAGAACCGCGCTTGCGCTGTCACTGCTGCTGATCGTCAGTGGCTGCTCCGCCACTGAGCGCCTGAACCAGGCGGCGGCTGCCAAGGGGAGGGTGGCGGCCGGCCTCGTGCTGCCGCCGCTGCCCGACGATTTGAGAAGGCAGGAAGCGCATGCGCCTGTCCTCGAAGGCGAGCCGCTGATTGCGATCCTCGCCCGCGAGCGCCAGGCGCTCGACCGCGCCAATGCCCGCCAGGGGCGCACGGTCGAATTCTACGACGACCTCACTAGCCGATATGGAACACGCCGATGATGATGAATGCCATTTCGCTTGCCCTGGCCAATCCGTTGCTGAGCGGGGCAGGCGGCAATGCGGGAGATCCCGACCGCTACATGTTCTTTGCCACCCGCAACCGCATGCCGTCGGGCGGCATCGTCACCGCCGCCGCCGGCACGAATTATGTCTGCACCAAGATCGTCGTTTGCACGCCGTCCTATAAGACGCGAACCTTCCGCTTTCACCTTTCCGGCTTCGCCTCGACGGAGGGCGGAAACTCGCCGCAGGAAACCGTCGTCACCGGCACGATCGGCGCGCCCGGCAATTCGGTCATCGCCGATGCCATGTTCATCCGCGTCGCCGGCATCTTTTACCAATGCAGCTTCGCCGGCTCGAACACGGTGACGGTCGCCGACCAGACGAACGGCGCCTGGACGGACGAACTGACCATTCCCGATGTCGCGCCGGAAAGCGAAATCGAAATCTGGCTGTTTTATCACACCGCCGTCGGCGACAAGATCTGGCCGGTCTACCGCATCCAGAAACATCGCGGCGAACGCGTCTGGGGTGCCGGCGATCTCGACACGCTGCTGGCCTTCAAGGATACGCCGCTCGCCGACAGCACCGCCGCCCTCGATACGAGCTATGGCCAGCAGGCGCAGCCGCAATATTGGGGGGCCGATTTCATGGTCGCCAAGGGCGATTGGGACGGTAGGCCGGTCACCCTCGGTTTCGTCGACAGCATCGGCGAGGCGCGCCAGGAATATTCTTCCGCCGCCGACAGCCGCGGCAATCTCGGCTGGTTGCGACGCTGGCTCGACAAGGACGGCAGCGCCGGACGCATCCCGCATTGCCTGATCGGCATGCCCGGCGCCGGATCGGTGCGCGAATACACCGGATCCGGCTCGTCCATCGCAACCCGGCGAAGGGATATCGTCCGCGAGATCAAGGCCTTCAACGGCAACAAGCTGCCTTTCACCGTCATTGCCAACCAGATGGGCCAGAACGATACCTCGACGTCCTACAGCACCTGGTTCAATACGAATTACAGGGCCTTGGTCGGGCGCCTCCGGGCGGAATATGCCGGCATCAACATTGTGGCGTTCCCGCCGATCGGCCGCACCATGACGACGCGCACCGTCACCTTGACCTCTGTCGGAACGGTGGTCACTGCGACGATTTCTTCCGGCACTAACGGTCTGGTGTCGGGTCAGACGGTGACGATCGCGGGCGCGACGCAAACCGAGTACAACGGAAATGTCGTCATCACCGTCACAGGCTCGACGACGTTCACATATAGCTTCGCGGGATCGGCAACTTCGCCGGCAACAGGCTCGATCACGGCGAGCAACCTATACCTGCAGGCATCTTTCCAGAGCTATTCGGCAAACAACACCTGGCCAGCAGACGGAACCGATGCATCGGGCAAATGGCGTCTGCATGACGATATCATGGCGCGGACGTCCGCATGCTGCGACGCTGCGATCGACACCTATTCTGCATGGACGTCCGGTGTGAAGGGCGGCGCTTGGCCGGGCATGTTGGAGCTTGCCAGCACGACTGTCACCACGCAGGCAGGGACAGATGGTGTTGCAACCTATTCGACGATCGAGGTCGCGGATGCGAGCGTCTTTCGCCCGGAGCAGGAGATCAACACCTATGCCGGACCCGATGGCATGGCGCGAATTTCGACCACGACAATCGCAAGTATCGCCGGCAATGTCCTGACGATATCGCCGGTACGTGCTGCGGTGCTGCCGGTCGGGTCCGTCGTGCGGCCGAGCGTGACGTCTGATGGCGTGCACCCGTACCCGGTTATGGTCGACCGCATCGCCGGCGGCATTGCGCAATCCGAAAAGCTGAAATTCAATTCGTAACAGGGTGCCGATATGACATCGAACGACGATATCCTGCGCGCGCTCGGGCGCGTGGAGGGCCGGCTGACCGGCATCGAGGAAAATGTGGCGCTGCTGCGCCAGGAGATGGGCGACGAAAAAGCGAACGCCCATGATTCCAGGGCGGCGATCCACAAGCGCCTCGACGAGCAGGCAAGGCAGATCGCCCATCTCGACACGAGAGTGGCGATCAGCGGCGGCGCCGATGCGCAGATTCGCGCCGAGATCGGAACGCTCAAGGAAACCGTCGAGAAGAACCAGGAGACGGTCGGCCCGGCGCTCGAGGAGTGGAAGCGGATGAAATCGATCGGCTACGGCATTTCAGGGCTGATCGCCTTTGCCGGCCTGACGACCGGCGGGATTGTCGCCTATGCCAGCGACGGCGCCGTGGCGGCGCTCAGGCATTGGTTGAAGATCAGTTGAGCAAGATCATCAATCCCGGTGCTCGCAATCCAGCAGGTGACGGGACATTCGCAAGTAAACGCAGCAAAGCTCCACGCGTCCGATGTGATATATTGCTGCAGCCGAAGCTCAATCAACATATTTCGAAATTTTAGCATTTGCTAACGAACCAAACTGCCGCCTGTTTGTTATCCTCTCCAGGAGGAAATAGACATGAAGAGCATGAACAATCGCCAAGTTCGCATTCCTGGTCCGCGGGAGCATGACGTTGCGGAGCATTGCCGCAAATTTGGCATTGGACCGGCGGAGGAGAAGAAGCTGAAGAAGCTGCTCGGGTCACACGCGCCATTGCACGAGATCCAGGCCAATGCGCCGCCGCGTCAGCCGAAATGGCGGTAACGTGCTGTCTGTACTTCCCAGGACGGAAGGAAACTCCGGCAGCGACAAATTGCGTGGCCAAATTTATACTCGGGCTGCGCGACCATGGGTCACGGAATATTTCCGAAGCGAGAAATAAGTTAGGAAATACTCCGCCATTTAAGTATTTTGGCTGGGAACTTCCGGAACGAACCGGTGTTTCGATTGCAGGGCCGCGTGGCAGGTTTTCGTCTCCTGTGTACCCCTGCTACCCCTGCAGGCGCTGCGCGGCCCACTCATGTTTTCCCCGAACGCCGCCCCCTTTAAGAGCGCAACTCGCGCGACAGCATCAGAATGTAATCATCGGCAATATCGGCGACCACCATGGCCGCTTCCGCCGGCGTAAAGCCCCAGGCGGCGGCCTCGGCGACAATCTTCATCACATGCGGTTCAAGCGCCTCGCGGCAATCGGACAGCGTTTTGACATGCGGGCATTCGGCCCGAAATTCCACGACATTGCTCATGGCATACCCTCCGTTTGATATGTTGCGCCCTTCTGTATGAAGCCGTTCTCTCCTGGGCTCTCCAGGGAAAGGCGGGCTAGGGGTCCGGTGAGCAGTTCCGGACATTTAGCAATCGTGAAAATACGATGGCACAGGGCGGCACGCTTTCAAGCGGATGCTGATATTAAGGTAAGCCGGTAGGGTTAATTCGGCAGGGGCCGCTTGCCGTCCATTCGCGCGCCTGTCCGCTAGTGACGCAACCTCTTGTTTCCCTGTCGCTTTCCGGCACGGAAAATGGGCGGCCCGGCCGGATTTTCGCGCAAAAATCTCGGAATTTACCATAGCAACGGCGGCCATCGCTCGGAGACGGGCAGCCTTGTGCCGGGGGCGGACAGAGACAAGGAAAGCCCGCTTGCACGGGCTTCCGATCTCCGTTTCGGATGTCGCAACGCGCGGCCGCCTCAGGCTGTGGCAAAGGGCACGGCGACAAAAGTCTTTTGACCATCGCGTTCGATGAGCAGCAGCACCGATTTGCGGCCGGCCTTGCCGGCTTCGGCGATCGCGGCCTTGACGTCGCGGGCATTGTGCACCGGCCGGTCGTTGACCGAGACGATGACGTCGCCCGACTGGATGCCGGCGGCGGCGGCCGACTTATCCGGCTTGACGCTGGCGACCACGGCTCCGTTGACGGAGCGCGGCAGATCGAGCTGCTGGCGCACATCCGGCGTTAGATCGGCGAGGCTGATGCCGAGGCTCGGCTGGCCGGATGCCTGGCCCTGCCTATCCGGGTTTTCGGCCGCCGCCTGCTTCTGGGCGCCGGCATTGGCGCCGACGGTGACGTTGAGCTCCATCGTCTTGCCGTCGCGCCAGAGGCCAAGCGATTCCCGCGTGCCCGGCGAAAGATCGGCGACGAGCCGCGACAGGTCCTTCGGCGTCTTGACGGCCTCGCCGCCGACCGAGGTGACGATATCGCCGGGTTTCAGGCCGGCCGCTGCGGCCGGGGTATCGGCGGAGACGGCGGCCACCAGCGCCCCGCCTGTTTTGTTGAGACCGACGGCATCGGCGACGTCCTTGGTAACCGGCTGGATCTGCACGCCGAGATAGCCGTGGTCGATCGAGCCGTTCTTCTCAAGCTTGGCGACGATCGCCTTGGCCTCATCGGAGGGAATGGCGAAGCCGACGCCGACGCTGCCGCCGTTCGGCGAATAGATGGCGGTGTTGATGCCGACCACCTTGCCTTCGCGGTCGACCAGCGGGCCGCCCGAATTGCCGTGGTTGATCGGCGCGTCGATCTGGATGAAATCGTCATAGGGTCCGCTATGCAGGTCGCGGCCGCGCGCTGAGACGATGCCCGCCGTTACCGTCGTGCCGATGCCGAAGGGATTGCCGATCGCCAGGATCTGGTCGCCGAGCTTCAGCCTGTCGGAATCGCCCCAGGCGATGGTCTGCAGCGGCTTGCCGGCCGCGATCTTTAGCACGGCGACGTCGGATTTCGGGTCGGTGCCGATCAGCTTGGCCGGCAGTTCGGTGCCGTCGTCGAGCGTCACCTTGATACCGAGGGCATTGTCGATGACGTGGTTGTTGGTGACGATGACGCCGTCGGGGCTGATGATGAAGCCGGAGCCGAGCGCCATCGCATGCTGCGAGGGTTTTTGCTGCGGCGCCTGGCGCGGCAGGGGGATGCCCTGATCCTCGAAGAACTGGCGGAACTGCTCATCCATCGGCGAGTCCTGCTGACCGGCGCTGACGTCGGTCGCTTTGACCGTCGTGGTGATGGTGACGACGGCCGGCTTGTCGGCATCGACGATCGCGGCGAACGAGCCGCTTGCGGCAAGGATGCCGCCGGTATCGGAGGGGGCAGCCAGCGCGGTGGAGCTGTTGATCGCAAAGGGCAGGCAGGCCGCGCCGGCGATGATGGCGGCTCCGACAAGCGCTGCGGTGCGGTGTTTGAGGAGGATGTGTGACATGGCGATAATCCCTTGGGCGGTCGCCCCTTGGAAGAAGATTGGCTTTTGATGGCGTCGTGGTTCCATGTCATGGGACCTGGCGTCGAATGGCGGATGGCGCCAATTCTCGGGGACACGCGCAGTCGTCGGGGGCGGCGACCTGGCGAATGGAAGAATTCGCGCTTGCCGATTCATATGATCGCGCCGGACCGATTTACAAATTAAATATCGATCATGTTTGTATTGCCGATTTGTAAGGTTTCTCCTGGGTTTAACCCTGCTTTTCCAGAGGGCTGCGGCAAAGGCCGGCCGCTTCCGACCGGCGTCATGGATAGTGGTCTTATGGCCGCCGATTCCGCGCCCGTAATTTGCCGGCAAATGATGCTGAGCCTGCCGGAACATGTCGCGACGATCAGATGTTAGTAGACTCTAAATTATTTCTTCTTCAGAAAGTAATGAGGGAGAATCGGCGGTGGTCGAGTCCCGTGATGGCAGACGGGGAGCGATGAGCAAGTCGGTGGAGTGGGGGAGGAAGCCGAGGCGCGACGCGCCTGTGAAGCTGAGCGATGTGGCCAAGAAGGTGGGCGTCAGCCCGATCACCATTTCGCGCGCGCTGCGAAATCCCGAAATCGTCTCCGAGGATCTGCGCGAGGAGATCCTGCGTGCGGTCGAGGAGATGGGCTATATTCCCAATCTTGCCGCCCGGGCGCTGGCCGGCCGCCACAACGGCATCGTCGCCGTCATCACGCCGGCCCTGCACCAATACGGCTTTACCGACCTGATGGTCGGTATTGAGGATCGTTTCCGCGACACCGATCTCACCGTGCAATATTCCAACACGCTGCACCATGCCGAGGGCGAGGCCGGCCTGCTGAAATCATTCCTGACGCAGAAGCCGGCCGGCGTCATCATTGCCGGCGCCGAATCCTACCGCGATCTTCTGCCGCTGATCGACAAAGCTCCCTGTCCCATCGCCCATGTCACCGATCTCAGCCAGGAGCCGCAGAAGCTGGTCGTCGGGCTCGACCATTATACGGCAGGCGCCGAACCCACCCGCTTCCTGTTGTCGAGAGGCTATAGCAGGATCGCCTTCTTCGGCCGCGGCGCCGATGTCCGCTCGCGCCGGCGGATCGAAGGCTATGAGGCGGTGATGCGGCAAGCCGGGCGCTTCGACCCCGATCTCATTATCGGCGGCGATGCGCCAAGCCGCACCGGCCTCGGCAGGGAGCTGTTTGCCCGCCTGCTCGAGCGCGTGCCCGATGTCGATGCGGTCTTCGCCCAGAGCGACGAACTGGCGCTCGGCGTCCTCATCGAATGCAAGGCGCGCGGCATCCGCGTGCCGGAGGAGCTCGGCATCTGCGGTTTCAATGATCTGGAATTCTCCGCCTTCGTCGAGCCGTCGCTGACAACGGTGTATATCCCGCGTCAGGACATCGGCTACCGCGTCGCCGACATGCTGCTGCGCGCCATCCGCGACGAACCGCCTGATGAAGACCGGGTCGACTGCGGTTTTTCGATCATCGCACGCGGTTCGACACGGTAATTGTTGCGACACCGTGACAACGGATATGGCGCCGAGCCTTGCTGCCAGGCACGGTCGGGATTATTCCGTCGACGGACGAAATAACGATGGCTGTGCTGAAAATGGATAAGGGCGGACCGGGTTTCGACAGGATGCGCACATTTGTCCGCGTCGCCGAGCGCGGCAACCTGTCGATGGTCGCAAAGGAGCTGGGCATCGGCCAATCGACCGTGACGCGGCACCTCAACGAGCTTGAGGAGGCTGTCGGCGTGGCCCTCCTCAGCCGCACCACGCGTCGCGTCACCCTGACGGAAGAAGGCAGTCGCTATTATACCAACTGCCTTCAGATATTGCGCCTGGTCGAACAGGCTGCAGAAGAAGCCAGAGCTGCACGTCAGGCGCCGGCTGGCGCGGTGCGCCTTTCCTGTACGGCAGCGCTCGGTGTCATGCATGTTACGCGCACGATCTTTGACTTCCAGGACCGGCATCCCGATATCCGCGTCGACCTCAATCTGACGGACGAGCGTATCGACCTGGTGCGCGAGGGCGTTGACGTGGCGCTGCGCCTTGGACCGCTCGCCGACAGCTCAATGAAACTGCATGCGGTCGGCGAGAGCCAGCGGCTGCTGGTCGGCGCTCCGGCCTATCTGTCGGCCCGTGGACGGCCGGAGCATCCGGCCGATCTGTCACGCTACGAAACCATCGTGATGTCCAATGTGGCAGGCAGCAATCAACTCCTTCTTTCCGCTTCCGATGGCACAAGGCTGGTCGTTCCGGTCAGTGGCCGGCTGCGCGTCGACCACGGACTTGCGGCGCGCGAAGCCCTTGCCGCCGGACGCGGCATCGGCCCGACCCATCTCTGGCTGGTTCACGATCTGCTGGACGATGGCCGGCTCGAGGTGGTGCTCGGGGACTATCGGCCGTCGCCGGTTCCGGTGAGCTTGCTGATCGTGCCGGAGCGTGCAGCCGTTGCCCGCGTTCGCCTGCTCGTCGACTTTCTTGCCGCCGAGGTCGCCAAGCTGCCGGGAATCCGGCCATCGTAGTTTTGTGCGAGACGGGCTTCAGCCTCCGAAAGACCGCTTGTCGCCGCGCCAGCCCGACGTCCGCAAAAATTGCTCCCAGTTGAGCGTCTCCGGCGCCAGGCGACGGCTCCATTCGAGATCGTGCTCCTTGCCGAAATAACCGTACTCGACAGCATATTCGACCATTCCGAGAAGCTCTCGAACGAAAAATTCGTTGGCGGCAAACTCCGGAAAATAGGCGAGCAGCCCGTCCCTGGTGAAAGCATTGCGATACTCGGCCTTGATGCCGGTCACGCGTTGAAAGGTTTCGACCATCTGCCGCGGCGAAATGATATCGCCGACGACCGGCAGCGTTTTGCCGTTATAACGCGCGGGGTTTGAGAAGATCTCAAGGACAACGGGCCCGGTCGCCGTCAGTGGATCGACAAAAGGTGCTGCGAAATCTTCAGGAAGATAGATCGGCAGGAGCAGCGTGTCGCCGTCCATGCGCGGCGCATAATATTCGAGCAGGTTGGTGTAGAAGAATGCCAGCATGATGAAGGAATGCGAGACCGGCAGGCCGCGAATGTGATCTGCAACCCGCGCCTTGTCGGTGAAGTGCGGCGCATATTTTGTACCGCCGGTGATCTTGTGGACATTCTCCAGCGTGCTGAAAACAATGTGCTGAACGCCGGCCTCGACGGCTGCATCCGCCAATTGCCGCCCGAGAGGCGCCTCGATTGTCTCCGGCGGGGCGATCGGCGGCGTCATCAGAAACGCGCCATCCGCGCCCTTGAAGGCAGCAACGAGATCGTTCTGACGGCCGAGTTCGAGCGGCATCGTGACGATCTCGGCGCCGAGCTTCTCGAGACGCAAGGCTTCCGGCGAATCCTTTCTGCGCGTGAAAGCACGGACGCGGAAGCGCTGGCTTTCAAGAAGTGTCGTAACGACGCTGCGCCCCTGTTTGCTCGTTGCACCTGTTACCGCGATCAATGGCTTGTTGTCTGTAGACATGGTTTTCATCCTTTTCCTGTCGCTCGCGCCGACCAGGACGGCGGGCGTGTTCGCAAGGCCTGGGCGAGGGGGTCATGCCGATCACCCTGCCTCGACGGTGGGCACTCTATCGGAACAGGGTTTATGGCTGTAGATGGCCGAAATGCATAAGATAATGCCATTTTATGGATAGGTGAGCGCGGGCCGCGCGCGAATACAAGTCGGCAGCCGATGGCCGCTCCGACCGCCCAAACGCGCGCGGGTTGAGGGTGAGCGGCCGAACAAGTCGTTCGACGGCGTTGTTATCGTCAGGCAAGCATGGCGGGTCTCATCTCCCGCCGGACCACATCACTTTTCGCAGAGCCGTCGGCCGCCGGAATATGGCTGGTAGGTACAATCGGACGGCCGAAAAGAGCGGTAGCTACGCGAGCAGGCGGTGATGTTGCAGGACTGCGGCGCGCCTTGACCATCATCTGCGGCTTCGGCCGATCGCACGCCGTTCAGTGTTGCTTCGCTCGTCGACTCGCGCATGAAGTCCCGCCAGATATGCGCCGGCAGGCCGCCGCCCGTCACCCCCTTCATCGGCGCGTCATCATCATTGCCGACCCAGACGCCGACGACGAGCGCGTCCGTGAAGCCGACGAACCAGGCATCACGATTGTCCTGGCTCGTGCCGGTCTTGCCGGCGGCAAACGTGCCGGGATCGGCGCCGCGTCCGGTGCCGCGCTCGACCACCAGCTGCAGGAGGCCGAGGAGATCGGACTGATAGGGCGAAAGGTCGACATTCGGCTTTGACTGTGAGCCGACGCGAAACGTCTTGGGCTGCCCTGCCGCCTGGAAGTCGATGATGCCCCAGGGTTTGACGGGTGCCCTGCCGAGTTGGACGGAGGCATAGGCGCTGGTGAGGTTGAGCAGATTGACTTCGGAGGTGCCGAGCGCCAGGGACGGCGTGTCGGCGAGTGGTGCATCGATGCCGAGTTCGCGCGCGGCGGCAATCACATTGTCCAGGCCGACCTCTTGGGCGAGCGCCACGGACGCGGCATTGAGCGAGCGCGCGAAAGCCTCGGCAAGCGTCACCCAGCCGCTATAATTGCCGCCGGAATTTTCCGGCGACCAGCCGTCGATGTCGATCGGCGCGTCCAGAACCTGGTCGGACAGAGTGAACCCGGCCTTCAAGGCTGCGTAATAGACGAACAGCTTGAAGGTGGAACCCGGCTGGCGCATCGCAGTGACGGCGCGGTTGAACTGGCTGGCCTTATAGTCGCGCCCGCCAACCATCGCGACGACCGCGCCGTCGGGCGTCATCGCAACCAAGGCGGCCTGCGATGCGCCGACCGTCTTTCCCTCACCGTCCAGAGCTTTTTTCACGATCCGTTCGGCGCTCTGCTGCAACTGCGGCACCAGCGTGGTGCGCACCGTCGTCGAACCCGGCGAAGCGCCGGCGATTTCGCTCGCCTGCGGCGAAATCCAATCGGCAAACCAGCTTCCGGAGCGCGGCGTGGGCGTCGTCGGGTGCAGCTTGGCAAAGCTCGTCTTGGCCTCCGCCGCCTCCGGCGCGGTGATCTTGCCATTGGCCGCCATCGCGTCGAGAACGACCATGGTGCGCTGCCGCGCGCCTTCGAAATTGTCGATCGGATTCCACTGGCTCGGCGCCCGCAGCAATCCCGCCAGCATCGCCGACTCCGGCAGGTCGAGCGCCCCGATGTCCTTGTTGAAATAGATGCGCGCGGCGGCGGGCATGCCGGTGGCGCCGGCGCCGAGATAGACGCTGTTGAGATAGCGCGTCAGGATTTCCGCCTTGCCGAGCTTCCACTCCAGCCAGAAGGCGATGACGACCTCCTGTATCTTTCGTTTTATGGTTCGGTCGCTGTCGAGATATTGCAGCTTGATGAGTTGCTGGGTGATGGTGCTGCCGCCTTCCACCACCGAACCGGCCTCGAGATTCCGCACAAGCGCTCTCCCCATGCCCCTGGGATCGATGCCGAAATGATCCATGAACCGGCGATCCTCGATCGAGAGGACGGCATCGATCAGATGCGGCGGAAACTGGTCGTATCGGGCATATGGCCCCTGATAAGGTCCTTGTCTCACCAACGGCGCACCGTCGGCCGTTTCCAGCACGACGACGGGCTTGAGCGTTCCGTCCCGGATTTCGCTCCAGGGCACGTCCTTCAGGGCCCACACCAGCACGCCTGCGACGATGAGGCAAGCAAGCAAGGCCGACCCCAAAGCGAATTTCCGCCATCCGGCGATGCGCCATGCGCTCTGTCGATTTTCACGCGGGCTTGAGCGCCGATCGCGAATACGGCGCCCCGCTCTGGCCAAAGCCGTCGTCATCCATGTCAGGGGCGCCGACGCCATTCCAGGCCGTATCGACCTCCGGAACTTCGCCCCCCAAGACACGGCGGCCGTCCTGATCTTTGCCAAGGCAGAATTTGCCTGCACATCCTGGCGTATTGCTCGCAAAAGAGTTCTGGCGGCCTGCCTGGTCTGGTCGAAGGAGCCATGGGGCTTCTGCGGCTCGTCGCCTTGGGTGGTTCCCGGCGAATCCGAGGCGGCCGCCGGCGCTGCCGAATCCAGGTTCTGATTGCCACCCGAACTCGAACTGCTAACGCTTTCACCAGAGGATTCGGGAGAATGGGGCATCGATTACCGCTAAAAAGGCCACGCAGCATGAGCTTTATAGCCGGGTGATGCCGCGTGTTCCACCGCAAAAGGCCCCGGCGGACTGCGCCCATGAGAATGACAGCTTAAAGGGCTATTTCTGAAGCGACCGAGATCAATTCCTGGGAGTTCGGTCCCTTGAATGTCTGGACCCCAGCCTCCAGAACTTCCGTGAAGCTCCAGCGCACGATGCCCTCCCGGTCGATGAGGAACTGACCGACAAGCTGTCCGTGGTCGGCAGTCATCATCTGCTGATCGGCGTCCGTAATCTGATAGCCTTCCTTCTCGTTGAGAAATTCGTCCATTGCCATCACGCCCATGGGCTCCGGCAATTCGCCGGGAAGATCGAGCCGTATCGCCATGACCGTGTCGATCCCGACCTCGCGCAAGCCGAAGGCTTGGTGCGAAGCTCGTACGGGGTCGGAAGCCGCCAGAAGATCGGGTATCGGATGGTAACGGAAATAGAGCCGCGCGCGTTCGACCGGGGTGTTGACAACAGCCAGGGATTGGACGCCTTTCTCACGCAGCGTCGGGTTGAGATATGCCATGGCCGCGACATGGCGCCGGCAGAACGGACAATGCAGGCCTCGGAACAAACCGATCAACAACGGGCTGTGGCCACGAAAATCATCGAGCGCGATCTTCCCCTCGCGCGAGATCGCATCAAGTACCACGTTCGGGACCCGGTCGCCCGGTTGCAGCGGATGGTCGACAGAGCGCGTGGACATGGACAACCTCCTCGCTCAACAATCAGTCGAGAAAAGGCGCCACGCTAGGTGTCTGGAGGTCTGGATTGAGCGTTGACCTGACCTCTCGCTTACCGCACGCCAGGATCTAACCTGAGAATGAGCCCACATTGGCCCGTGGGCAAGCGGCAAACGGCGAATCGTGAATTCAAAAAGCCCGTTTCTGCAAAACTCTGGTTTTCTTGGCGCCGTAAGGTCCCCAGCGCAAATGCGTTCAACTGCTGTTTAGTCGCAAGCCTCCAAGCCGAAAGCAATTGTGTCAACTACGAACTGGCAGCGGATCGAACATCCGCTGCCAGAGATGATCCAACGAGTGGTCTGCCTATTTTGCAGGGGCTTTGTAGGCAGATGCGATTTTGCCCGCCTTTTCTTGGGCGGCCTTGAATTCCGCACCCGTGTATGCTCGCACGGTTTTGATATTCGATACTGCTCCCGATGCGCCGACGACAAGAAGTGCGGGGATCAGGTCAACACCGTCGGGGAATTCCGCGATTATCATCCAGTCAGTTTCGCCGGTCGTGAGGTAGAAAGAATGCTGTTTCCCGCCGGCTGCTTCCATGATGGCACGGGCCGCCGCTTCCCGGTCCGATGGATCGGCGATCATTCCCTTCGCTGCCGTGGCTGAATAACACCCTGTGATTACGAACAGTGGCATAGGACATCCTCCCTCAACTATTCGGGCAGATCGGGTGATCTGCCGCATATTCAATATCTCACATCTAGGCGTTCGCCGCGATTAGATAAACCGGAGTAAACCCAGCCTACGAGTGGGAGTGGACTGCCATGCACAATGAAGGCGCAGGAAACACAATTCCTGCGCCTTCAAAATCGATCTACCGAACGGACTGAACCTAATCGCAATTCGCGCTGAGTGAACCGTTGGTCTCCTCAGCGGGGCTTTACGTTGGCGTGCTCGTTGGCGGCATCCGTGTCAGTGGCCGGCGTCTGGGTGTCGTGTCCGGTGAACGGACTTCCCTGGCCGGGCGCCAATGTACCGCTGTGACCGGCACTGTTGGTCGTAAAGGCGTGCGTTGTGGACGCTGCCGTGCTGCCGGACTTCAATCCATGCTGTTCCGCCTGGAAAAGGTGGTCGTCCGCCTGGGCAACGCCGCAGGTGGAAATCAGCAAGAACACCGCGGCAATCAAGGGATGGATTTTCATCGCAGGAACTCCTTCGTTTTCAGCCCTGGACGACAACACCCTGGCCACCGCCGATATTCGGCGGTTCTTCATCACATCCTCGTGAGCCACCGCCTGCAGAACAATCACGTCGCTTGCACGAGGGCCGCTTGCCGGCTCTCTGCCCAAGACCACGCCGGCGGCGCCCGCAGCGCGAGCCTTCGATGCTGCGGGTCGACTCTCAGGCCTCGGATTTCAGCTTGCCGCCGACCGCCCAGGAGTCCTTGCCGATCTCCGTTATCAGGATTTCCACCGACTCGGGCGGGCATGCCAGCGTTTCGACGGCGGCTTTGGTCGCTTCGCGGGCGAAGGCGCGTTTCTGCTCGTCGGTGCGGCCGGGATGCATCTGCAGGTGAAGAATGGGCATGTTTTCTCCTTGGTCATGTTGGCAATGTCCGTCGCCTCGGCTCGGGACATGACCACTATGTTGTAAGTACCAAGGTTGATAAATAAGCTGCTTGTATCGTCATTCGAAACCCACAGGTAGGCAATCATGGACAAGCTGGCCGGCATGGCGATGTTCGTCAGGGTCATCGATAACGGCAGTTTCGCGGCGGCCGCGGAGATCGCGCAAGTGTCGCCTGCCATGGTCGCCAAGCACATCAAGACCATCGAGACCCGGCTTGGGGCGAAGCTGATCCATCGCACCACGCGACGCCATCAGCTCACAGAGGTTGGCCAGCTCTATTACGAGCGCTGCAAACGCGCGCTTTCCGAAGTGGCGCTGGCCGAGGCTTCGGCGAGCGAGCTGCAATCGGCGCCGCGCGGCCGGCTTCGCGTGGTGGCGCCCGTCAGTTTCGGGACGCAGGTCCTGGTGCCGGCGCTGATCGATTACCAGAACGCCTATCCCGACGTCAGCATCGAGCTATCGCTCGACAACAATGTCCATGACCTCGTCGGCGAGGGCTTCGAGCTCGGTATCCACATCGGGCCGTTGTCCGACGACAGCCTGGTCGCCCGCCCGCTCACGCCCTACCGGCGCATTCTCGCTGCCGCGCCGGACTATCTTGCCCGCCATGGCCGCCCGGTCTCGCCCGAGGCTCTGACCAACCATCTCTGCCTCGGCCACTCCTATTGGCGCAGGCAGGATCGCTGGCACCTGGTCGGACCGGGAGGCGAAATGCGTGATGTGCCGATCTCCGGAAAATTCTCCACCAACCAGGGGGCAGCGCTGCGCATGGCAGCGCTCAGCGGCGCCGGAATCGTGCTTCAGCCGGAACTGTTGCTCGCTGCCGATATCGCCGAAGGCCGTCTTGAGCAGGTGCTGCCGGAATGGTCCTACAGGCCTGTTCCGATGTTTCTGGTTTACGCGCCGAACCGCCGGCCGACAGCGATGTTGCGGACGGTGATCGATTTTCTGGTGGAACGATTTGGCTAGCGGCGCGAGTCGACGATGGCCAGGAGCGGTCGGCACCGTCGGTTTTCGAGCGCCCAAGAAGAAGCTGCCGTTTCGCCCCCCGCGTTCACCGACGCAACGTTCGAGGCCCGGCGGCCGCAACGAAGGCGAGTGCCGCTGCGATCAGGAGCAGCGCCGTGCTGAGGTTGGCGATGTATGCCACGCCGCCGATAGCGGCCGGGCCCATGAGGATGCCGGTATAGCCGATGGTGGTGACACTTGCGATAGCAAGGCTCGCTGGCATGCGCCTCTGAGCTCCCGCAGCGGTGTAGAGAACGGGCACGATGTTAGACGCTCCAAGTCCCACCAGCAGGAAGCCGGCCAAAGCGAGGAGTTGCATCGGCGCGAAGACGGCAAGGATAAACCCGGCGGCGCTGACGAAACTGCCGACTACAATAATCCGGCTACCTCCAACGGCTTTCACGATCCCATCACCGGCCAAACGGCCGATGGTCATTGCTACGGCGAAAGCCGTGTAGCCGAAGCCAGCGATGGCGGGATCGAGTCCATGTGTCTCGATCATGAAGAGTGCACTCCAGTCGAGTACTGCGCCTTCAGCGAGGAACAAAATAAAGCACAGAAGGCCGATGACCACGACAATCCCACTTGGCGCAACGAAGTGCGATGCACCATTTGCTTCCCGATTGCCGTAAGAGAGAAGAACCCGACGCGATAGGCGTGCGAGGAGAATCACAGCCCCGCTGATGACGAGCGTCGCATGCAGCGGTTTGAAGCCCGAGTGCATGAGAAGGCTGACACCGCCCGCTCCGAGTATGCCGCCGAGGCTGAAGATCCCGTAGAAGCCGGACATCATGTTGCGGCCGCTGTCCTTCTCAACCATCACCGCCTGGATGTTGGTCGCAACGTCGAGAGTGCCGAGGCTCGCGCCGAAGATCGCCAGCGAGATCGCCAGCGTCACGACGTCATTCGAAAGCGCTAACATCGGCAGTATAAGGGCGACGGCGAGCGAGGACGCGAAGAGCACCGCCCGGCATCCGAAGCGGTTCGCCAGAAGTCCGGTGAGCGGCATCGCGACGATGGAGCCGAGCCCGAGGCAGAGAAGGACGAGGCCTAGGGTTCCGTCGTCGATGGCAGTTCGCGCCTTTGCGAACGGTACGAGCGGCGCCCAAGCCGCCATCGCGAGGCCTACCGCAAGGTACATGGCTCGGGTCCCCCACTGTTCGGGACCGCCGGAGCGATGATGAAGGTGGGCTGCCGCGGCGCCGTCGGAGGCTGCAAAGTTCATTGGGAACTCATCGATCCGTTGGTGTACTTCGTTCGATACATGCGGGTTTCGGGTACCTCCCACGGAAGGGCGGATGTTCAAATCGGCGTGCGTCGACAGGAACTGTATCGTTTGGATCAAAATGGATGGAGTCGCTCATCGGGAGGCTTTCAAGACATCAGATTTCCTGTAGCATTCGGGATAAACTGGCTTAATGCAAAGCAATTGATTTGTCACAAGAGGTTAGATAATCTGTCTTCATGTCTGACTGGTTGCCGTCAATGAATGCCCTGCGCGCCTTCGAGGCGACTGCCCGACATTTGAGCTTTGCTCAGGCGGCAGCGGAACTGCACGTCACACCGGCAGCCGTGAAGCAGCTGGTGCGCAAGCTGGAGGAGACGCTCGGCCTGTCTCTGATCGAACGAGCGGGGCGTGGGCTGCGGTTGACGGCGGCTGGAACGGCGGGCCGGGACGGGTTGGCGACCGGCTTCGATCATCTGGCCGAGGCTGTCCGGCGCATGCGCGTTGAGGGAGGGCGCAGGCGGCTCGTTGTTTCAGCCGAGCCGTCCTTTGCCACCGCCTGGCTGGTGCCGCGGCTCGAGCGGTTCCGCCTTCGCGAGCCCGAAGTGGATGTGCTGATCGACTCCTCGGCGCATCTGGTCGATCTGGCTCGGGGCGATGCGGATATTGCCATCCGCTTTGGAGCAAGGCCGGATGACACGGTTGTCACCCTCCGGCTGTTCGATGAGGAATTGTGCGCGTTCTGCAGTCCTCAGATCGCGGAAGGGCTGGACGAGCCCACCGATCTTGCGCGTTGCCGGTTCATCCATTGGGAAACCTCCGCCCTCGGCTGGGCGACCGCCACGCGGACTTGGGTGGACTGGACACTATGGCTGGAGCAGATCGGAGCATCAGGCGTCGAGTCTTCCAGCGGCTTGCGATTCAGCGATTACAATCTGGCGGTCCAGGCTGCGATCGCCGGTCAGGGGGTCGTGCTTGGAAGTCGACCGGTTCTTGCTGATCTCGTTTCGGCGGGGCTGCTCGTCCGTGCAGTTCCGCAAAGCGTTCGCACTGACGTCGGCTATGACGCTGTGACGACGCGCAACGCAATCAAAAGGGGCGAGGTTGAGTCCTTCATCGGGTGGATCGCAACTGAGGCCAAAGGGCATCTGACGACGGCATACGGTGTTCCCGGCGCGGGCTCCCCAGGGTGATCGCCTTCAAACAGATTAAACCCAAGAAAAATGCCCCGCGACATCGTCCTCGCCGCATTGCTCTCTGCGCTGTGGCACCGGCGGTGCAGCGTCTCCTGGTTCGCATCCGGGAGCTGAGACTAATCGGCGAAGAAGCTTTAGCAGGGGCTCGACGCGGCACGCAGGGTTAGCCTTTTGAGGCCTTTGTTCCGGAAGCGGGTAAACGCTGGCATGTCGTCCTTCACCTTCACCCGGATGAGCGCTCCTTCGTAGGCCTCGACGATGCATGCGGCGAGATCGGCTATGTCCTCCCCCTGCGCGAGGTCGCCTTCCTGTTGAGCAATGCACAGTAGGTCTACGATGCTCCGTTCCCAGCGATCAAATGAGGTGGCTAGCGCATCAAGTACGAAGGCGCTCCGTCCTGCCGCCGTTTGGGCGAGTACCCCATAGAGGCACCCTGCATAGGGTGCTTCTCGTATCAGCTCCTGTTCGAGCATTTCAAAATAAGCGTCGAGACGGGCCAGCGGGGGGCGCGACGTGTCCGAGAACAGCGCCTTCCTGATCATGCTGTACTTGGCTTCATAGGCCTCGATGATCGCGACGACGAAATCGTCCTTGCTCTGGAAGAAGTAGTAGAATGATCCCTTCGGGACATCGACGGCCTTCAAGATCGGCCCGATCCCGACGCCTTCGTACCCATGAGCGAGCAACTGTCGCAAGCCCTCGGAAAGGAGACGCGTGCGCGTCGCAGATTGAATATTCATAACTAGACCGATCGTCTACAAGGTTGAATATGCATCATAGCTGCGCGGAGGAATTTGTCATGAGCTTATCACAGGAACGTCGTACCGGGATATATCTGGTCATCGCGTCGGCGCTCATGTGGAGTACCGCAGGCCTATTCGTGCGCATGGCCGACATGGATGTCTGGTCGATGGTCGCTTGGCGGTCAGCGTTCTCCTTCGTGACACTTGGAGCTTTCCTGATTGTCCAGAGAAGGGTTGGTAGGCGGTCGCGGCTTGGTTCCTACGGGATGCCGGGTGTCACAGCCTCCGCTGTCTCTGCGTTCGCTGCTATCACCTATATCGCATCCCTTCAGTGGACGACGGTCGCCACTGTGATGACGGTCTACGCCACCTTGCCCTTCATCGCGACAGGTATCGCCTTCCTCTGGCTTCGGGACCGTGTGACCTATCGTTTCGTCGCCGCCGGCAGTGCGGCCTTCGTCGGCGTGGCTATCTCGGTCGGCGCGGCCGTGTCGGCTCGGGATGTGCTGGGTATTCTGTGCGCCTTCGCCATGACTGCAGGGTGCGCCACCCAGATCGTTATCGCTAGGCGCTTTCCGGATATGGACACGACGATGATGACGGCCTTTGCGGCTCTCGCTTGCCTGTGCATCGCGTTGCCGCTGATGCATTTCCGGATCCTCACGCCGCAGCGTAAGCGCCCGGTGAGGGCCGTCTTGCGAGGTTGAGACGAACATCGGAAGTCCTAGTGCAAACACTAGGAGTAGTCCTATGACGAAGCATCCGATTGAAGTGATCACGTCTGTCGAGCGCCGACGGCGCTGGTCTCGGGAAGACAAAGAGCGGCTTGTTGCGGCCTGCTTTGAGCCAGATGCGGTGCTTTCCGAGATTGCCCGTGCGGCCGGTATCCATGTCAGCCAGCTTTTCCGTTGGCGCAAGGAGCTTTGCCAAATCGAGGAGCCGAAGACGGAAACGGCGAGCACGTTGGTGCCGGTGATCCTATCCGAGGCCGCGCCTCCAGCCACGCCCATTCCCTCGGGGCCGCCTGCCCCATCGCAGTCCCGCCGGAAGCGTAGCGATGTGACGATTGAGCTG
The DNA here is from genome assembly GCF_001664385.1 of Rhizobium phaseoli. Lineage (NCBI taxonomy): Bacteria > Pseudomonadati > Pseudomonadota > Alphaproteobacteria > Hyphomicrobiales > Rhizobiaceae > Rhizobium > Rhizobium phaseoli. Next base: position 1,228,434 of record NZ_CP013532.1, read on the forward strand.
GGTCGGGGCCGTCGTATTCGCGTGGACAGCGACATCGATACCGAGGCGCTGGGCCGTATTCTCGATGTCGTGCTGGAACGGAGATGATCCCGGTTCCGAGTGGTGTGAAGGTCTGGCTGGCGACAGGCCATACGGACATGCGCAAAGGCTTCCCCGGCCTATCGCTGATGGTGCAGGAGACGCTGAAGCGCGATCCGATGTGCGGACACCTGTTCGTGTTCCGCGGTCGCGGTGGTGGCCTGATCAAGGTCATCTGGCATGACGGCCAGGGAGCCTGCCTGTTTACGAAGAAGCTTGAACGCGGACGCTTCGTCTGGCCGTCGGCGGCAGATGGATCGGTGGTGATCACACCGGCGCAGCTCGGTTATCTGCTGGAAGGTATAGACTGGCGGATGCCGCAAAAAACCTGGCGACCGACGTCGGCAGGATGAGCAAAAGCACTGGAATGGCTGGGTCGAATATGATTCCATCCTACCATGAACGATGCGGCCGAACAGCTTCCTGACGATCTTGCCAGTGCGCTTGCACTGCTGGCGCAAGAGCGTGCCTGGCGTATGAAAGCCGAGGCGGAAGCCGCCAGTGCCAAGGCGCTCGTGTCACATTCAGAAGCGCTGATCGCGCGGTTGAAGCTGGAGATCGAGAAGGTTCGCCGTGAACTTTACGGCAGCCGGTCCGAGCGCAAGGCGCGACTTCTCGAGCAGATGGAGCTGCAACTCGAGGAACTCGAAGCCGACGCTGGTGAAGACGAACTGGCGGCGGAGATTGCTGCCAAGGCTTCTACAGTCCGGGCGTTCGAGCGAAAGCGTCCATCACGGAAGCCGTTTCCCGAACACCTGCCGCGCGAGCGCGTCGTCATCGCCGCCCCGACGAGTTGCCGCTGCTGCGGTTCCGCCAGGCTGTCGAAGCTCGGCGAGGACATCACCGAGACGCTGGAGGTGATCCCGCGCCAGTGGAAAGTCATCCAGACTGTGCGGGAGAAGTTCTCCTGCCGCGAATGCGAGAAGATCACTCAGCCGCCCGCACCTTTCCATGTGACGCCGCGCGGTTTTGCCGGGCCGAACCTGCTGGCGATGATCCTGTTTGAGAAGTTCGCCCAGCATCAACCGCTGAACCGCCAGAGCGAGCGCTATGGCCGAGAGGGGATCGACCTCAGCTTATCGACACTGGCCGACCAGGTCGGTGCTTGCGCGGCGGCGCTGAAGCCCATTCATTCGTTGATCGAGGCGCATGTTCTGGCCGCCGAGCGGCTGCATGGCGACGACACCACCGTGCCGATCCTGGCGAAAGGCAAAACCGATACGGGGCGCATCTGGACATATGTCCGGGATGACCGACCGTTCAGCGGGCAGTCACCACCGGCAGCTCTTTACTATGCGTCGCGGGACCGGCGGCAGGAGCATCCCGAGCGCCACCTGAAGACCTTTACCGGCATTCTGCAAGCGGATGCTTATGGCGGCTACAATCCCCTGTTCAAGGTTGACCGCGATCCCGATCCGCTGACGCAGGCACTGTGCTGGGCGCACTCACGCCGCAAGTTCTTTGTGCTCGCTGACATTGCCACGAATGCCAAACGCGGCAGCCGTGCCATGCCGATCTCGCCGCTGGCGCTGGAGGCTGTCAAACGGATCGATGCCCTGTTCGACATCGAGCGGGAGATCAACGGGCTTGCCGCCGACGAACGCCTGCAGCGCCGTCGCATCGACAGCCTCTCACTCGTCAAAGAACTCGAGGACTGGATGCGGACCGAGCGGGCAAAGCTGTCGCGCAGTTCTCCTGTCGCCGAGGCTATCGATTACATGCTGAAGCGTTGGGACGGCTTCACGTCATTCCTGGAAGATGGGAGAATTTGCCTGACGAACAATGCAGCCGAGCGGGCGCTGCGAGGCTTTGCTCTCGGAAGGAAGTCATGGCTCTTCGCCGGATCGGATCGTGGTGCTGATCGCGCAGCCTTCATGGCGACGCTGATCATGAGCGCAAAGCTCAACGACATCGATCCGCAAGCCTGGCTTGCTGATGTCCTCGCCAACATCGCTGACACGCCGACGAGCAAACTGGAACAATTGCTTCCGTGGAACTGGACGCCGACGGCGCTGGATGCTCAAGCGGCCTGACCTGCGTCCTTCACCGGATGCTTACGCCGCAGCAGTTTCTTGCCTGTGCGCTGTACGGGGTGTTCACGACGGGCATAGGTTATATCCTTCTGCTCCTCGGGTCTCGTCGTGTGGGTTCTGGAGAGGCCGGGCTGCTCTCCATGCTCGACGTCGTGCTTGGGCCAGTGTGGGTATGGCTCTTTTATGATGAACAGATTTCGCTGCCGGTCCTCGTTGGAGGTGCGGTCGTTCTGTTAGCGGTCCTATGGTACCTGGCGTCGGATCGAAATACTGCTGTCGTGGCCGGGTAAGCGGTTGGGTCGGACACCGACCGAAATGGCCCGCGTTCACTATTTTAGGGTTTCATAAAAGCCGTACAGAGCTTTTTCGTCCCGATAAGACTTGCGCTGTTGTGCAGCAGCATCGGTCTCAGGCGATGGATCATTCCTCGGCATGGGAGCCGGTGTTGATGATCCGGCCGCCTTCGGGCTTGATCATGTGTAGCCCGGCTGTCATCGACATGTTTACCTGATGGACAGTATTTCATGTGACTTATCGTGTGATGAGAAACTTCTACAACCAGAGATTCATCGGCATCGTGGTCATTGCTGCCTTGGTGATAGCTCTCTTACTGATCGATGATGTAGGCTCGTCATGGCGGTCAGCAATGCTGGTAGCCATACTGGGGCCGGTTGGAGCACTTTGGATGTTCCGCCTACTCTGCTTAATATTCATTGGCTTAGCGCTGTGGGCGATATGGCAAGATGTTAAGTCGCAGACGCGCGTTGACCGGATCATCGCCCAGCGGAATATGATCGAAAAAGATATCCGTCGCGACGAGTGACGGGTTTTCAACGATATCGACCGAGACCCGGCGTGAGGAGCTTGCTGCAACGTACGAGGATCTGATCGACTTCATCACTGAATCTTGTGACAGAGCCGTTCGCGAAGAATGCGCCAGCCCCGCAGCCAGCGGGTTCGGCATTACGAAAAGGGCCGGTCTTCCCGGCCCCTTATCTCCTATCAGATATCGCTTGCCGCGCTCGACCAGAGGTCGGCGGCTTCGGCGGCCGTCATGCGGCGCACCTCGGCCTCGTGGCTGCGGCTGGCGAAGAGTTCGCTCGCCATGATCTGCTCGGCGAGATCGGCCGGCAGCGAGAGGATGACGCGGGCGTCGCCATTGTGCAGGCCGCCGAGCTCGGTGCGTTTGCCGGTCACCATGCCGCCGGCGACCGTGTTGTTGGTCTCCGGATCGATCAGGATGAAGGAGCCGGACTGGCGGTTCTGCTCATAGGGGTCGAAGATCGCCGCTTCGTCGAAGTAAAGCCGCACCTTGCCGATCGCATTCATGTAGAGCCGCTGGGCGGCGTTCCACGTGCCGGTCTTCAATTCGAGCTGGCTGAGCGGCTGCACCTGGACGCGCTGGCGGCGCGAGCCGCTCTTCAGCCAGTAGCGCTTGCCGGGCTCGATGCCCTCGGGCTGCAGCGCGACGATTTGCGCGTCGAAGGCGAGGCCGACCTGCGGCTGGGCGTCGATCGAGACGATCATGTCGCCGCGCGCCACGTCGACCTGGCGGTCGAGCACCAGCGTGATCGCGTCGCCGGCGACGGCGGCGTTGCGCACGAGATCGAAGGTGACGATCTTGGAGACATTGGCGACCATGCCGGACGGCAGGATCATGACGCTGTCGCCGGGTTTGACCGAGCCGCCGGCAACCGTGCCCTGATAGCCTCGGAAGCTTTCACCCGGACGAGAGACGCGCTGCACCGACAGGCGGAAGCCGACCGTCTGCGACGAGCGCACGGTGGCCAGTTCCAGCGTTTCCACCAGCGTCGGGCCGCTGTACCAGGGCATGGCGCCCTGGCCGGAATAGACGACGTTTTCACCCTTCAGCGCCGACATCGGAATGGCGGTGATCTGCTTGACGCCGAGCGACAGGGCGAATTCCCGGAATTCGTGGCTGATCTTCTCGAAGCCGGCGCGGTCGTAGCCCGTCAGGTCGATCTTATTGACGGCAAGCACGAACTGCTTGATCCCGAGCAGCGAGGCGATCGTCGCGTGACGGCGTGTCTGCTCCAGAATGCCGAAACGCGCGTCGACCAGCAGGATGGCGAGATCGGCGGTCGAAGCGCCCGTCGCCATATTGCGGGTATATTGCTCGTGGCCGGGCGTGTCGGCGACGATGAAGGAGCGCTTGTCGGTCGAGAAATAGCGATAGGCGACATCGATGGTGATGCCCTGTTCGCGCTCGGCCTGCAGGCCGTCGAGCAGCAGGGCGAAGTCGGGCAGGCCGAGATCGTTCTGCTTGCCGGTCGAATCGCGCTGCAGCGTGGCGGCCTGATCTTCCTTGACCGCCTTGGTGTCCCAGAGCAGGCGGCCGATCAGCGTCGATTTGCCGTCATCGACGCTGCCGCAGGTGATGAGGCGCAGCGGGCGCGAGTCGCGCTGGGCCTTCTGCGGCTCGGCCGCGGGCAGGCTGACGGCGGTTGCGGCCGAGACGGCGGTGTTGGCTGCGGTCATCTCAGAAATATCCTTCACGCTTCTTCTTTTCCATGGAGCCCGACTGGTCGCGGTCGATGGCGCGGCCCTGGCGTTCGGACACCGTTGCAATTTCGAGTTCGGCGATCACCTCTTGCAGCGTGGTCGCCTGTGAGCGGATGGCGCCGGTCAGCGGGAAGTCGCCAAGCGTGCGGAAGCGGATCATGCCTTCCTGGCGCACTTCACCGGGCAACAGCTCGAGCCGCGGATCCTCGGCCAGGATCATCATGCCGTCACGCTCCACGAACTTGCGCATCTTGGCGTAGTAGAGCGGAACCAGCGGAATGTCCTCGGCCTGGATGTAGCGCCAGATATCGACTTCCGTCCAGTTCGACAGCGGGAAGGCGCGCACGCTCTCGCCCTTGCGGATCATGCCGTTATAGACGTTCCAGAGTTCCGGCCGCTGATTGCGCGGATCCCAGCGATGGTCGGGCGTGCGGAAGGAATAGATGCGCTCCTTGGCGCGGCTTGCTTCCTCGTCGCGGCGTGCACCGCCGAAAGCGGCGTCGAACTGGCCGGCATCGAGCGCCTGGCGCAGGCTTTCGGTCTTCATGATGTCGGTGAAGGCGGCCGAACCATGGGTGAACGGCGTGATGTTTTCGGCCGCACCGCGCGGATTGATGTGCTCGATCAGGTCGAGATCGTACTTCTTCGCGGTCTCGTCGCGGAAGGCGATCATCTCGCGGAATTTCCAGCCGGTGTTCACATGCAGCAGCGGGAAGGGCACGCGGCCGGGATAAAAGGCCTTGCGCGCGAGATGCAAGAGCACCGAGGAATCCTTGCCGATCGAATAGAGCATGACGGGACGCTCGAATTCGGCCGCCACCTCGCGGAAGATATGGATGGATTCGTTTTCCAGCGCCTTTAGATGCGGGTCGAGCGGCGCCTTGGCGCTCTGCGGGTTGCTGAGTTCCGTATCCGGACGGCTATCGGGCATGTCTTACTCCAGGCTGTCGGTCGTTTGCGGCGCCCGCAAACAATTCTTTGATGTTGGCTTTCCCAAAGGCTGCGGCGATCGCCGCGCCTTGATTGGGAAAGCCGTGAGGGTTGATTACTGGGCGGCGACCACCGAGGCCTCTTCGGCGACATGCAGGCCGCATTCGCGCGTCTCGTCCTGCTCCCACCACCAGCGGCCGGCGCGCTCCGGCTCGCCGGGCTTGATTGCCCGGGTGCAGGGCTCGCAGCCGATCGAGGGATAGCCGCGGGCATGCAGCGGATTGACCGGCACGCCATTGTCGGAAACGAAAGCCTTGATCGCCTCGATGTCCCAATCGGCGAGCGGATTGACCTTCACGAGGTGCCGTTCGGCGTCATATTCGGCAAAGGGCGTCTCGGCGCGGTTGGCCGATTGCCCGCGGCGCAGGCCGGTGATCCAGATCGTTGCCCCTTCGAGTGCGCGCGCAAGCGGCTTCAGCTTGCGCACGCCGCAACAGGCATGCCTTGCTTCGACGCTTTCGTAGAAGCCGTTGAGGCCGTATTTCGCAGCATAGGCGTCGATATCGGCCTTTTCGGGGGTGAACCGCTGGATGTGGATGTCGTACTGGGCTTCGGTCTCGTCGATCAGCGACAGCGTCTCGGCAAACAGCCGGCCGGTCTCGAGCGTCGCGATGTCGATCGGCAGGCGATGTATGCCGATCTCGGCGCTGATCACCTGATCTTCGATGCCGAGCGAGGTGGTGAACACCACGCGCCCGCCAAGGCCCGCCACCAGCGACAGACGTCCGGCAAGGTCGAGACCCGCCAGCTTGTCGTTCAGCGCCTTGGCTTCCGCTTCCGCAATCGTATCGATAACAGTCATGAGAATCCTGTCCTTTGTTGACCGGAGTATCGCAGTTCAGTCCCGGATCGGACAGAAAAAGGGATTTCGAAAGCTGCGGCCACAGGAGCAAATATCTCTCCGAAGCTGCCGCAATGCAAAAAAACAGCCGCCCGAGGATAAAGATCCCCGCCGACAGCCTATATCTCTATAAAAATAGTAGAGTTACACGCAGCCTGTCAATTCGAAATCTGAAGTGATGCCGAAAAAGGTGCGGAAGGCGGGGTTTTGGCGTAAATTGCAGGGGCTTGGCCAAGGGTGAAAAACAAGGCCAAAATGCTTGTCCCTCAAGGCTTTCTCTAGCGCGTTCAAATTCCGTTCATGCTGGTTGTGCCATAGAGGCGAATGTACTCGTGAAGCGGCGCGGGAATACGCGCCGCCTGTGTGTTGACGGTCTGAGATGATTACGCAAAAGGCGAAATATGCGCTGCGGGCGCTGACGGTTCTGGCGGATGCCGATGCCGACGAACCGGTGATGATTTCCGATATCGCCGCCCAGCAGAAGATCCCGAAAAAGTTCCTCGAACAGATCCTGCTCGACCTGAAACATCACGGCATCGTCGCCAGTCGCCGCGGCAAGCAGGGCGGCTATCTCCTGCTGAAGCCCGCCCATACCATCACCTTCGGCGAGATCCTGCGCATTATCGACGGCCCGATCGCGCCGTTGCCGTGCCTGTCGATCACCGCCTACCGCAAATGCGACGATTGCGATGGTGAACAGACCTGCGAAATCCGCCACGTCTTCGCCAAGGTCGCCGACGCCACCCGCAAGGTGCTGTTCTCGACGACCATCGCCGATGCCGTCGGTCCGAGGCACGGCGCCGAAGTCACCCGCCTGCTGGCCTGATCGGCAGCCCGCAGGGCGTTGTTCTTCAATATTTGGTGAAATGCCTTTTCTCGCCGCTGCGATGCTCCACCTGCCTGCTCATTCGGGGTAGAGAGAAGAACCATGTTTGCACTTTCGACAAAGCGCCTGCTGGCCGCCGTCGGCCTGTCGGCTGCCCTTGCCACAGGCGCTGCCGCTCATCACGGCTGGTCCTGGGCCGAGGCGGATCAAATCGAGCTGCGCGGCACCATAGAGAAGATCTCGATGGGCGGCCCGCATCCGACACTCGATGTCGCGACCGCCGATGATGGCCTGTGGCGTGTCGAACTCGGCAATCCACGCCAGACAGAGCGCTCCGGCTTCGTCGAAGGCGTCGCCACACCAGGCGATCAGGTGGTGGCGCTCGGAAACCGTTCGCAGGATCGGCAGGAAAAGCGGATGAAGGCGGTGCGCATCACCATCGGCGAGAAGCGCTACGATATCTATCCGGATCGCATCAAGACGAACTGACGCAGGCTGAACCGGCTGTGATCGACATTCTCGAATGGCTGTCGGCCACGACTCCAGCGGTAACGCTCCGGCGCTCCGCAACACTCTACATGTTCGTCAACACAGGCCATATCCTGGCGATCGGCCTTCTCGTCGGCGCCATCCTGCCGCTTGATCTCAGGCTTGCCGGCTGCTTCCGCAAGGTGCCGGTGGAGATTGTCGCGCCGTTTCTGTCGCGCTCCGCGGGCGTCGGCCTGGCCGCGGCCATTCTCACCGGCTTCTGCCTCTTCAGTGTCCGGGCGGTCGAATATGCCGCCAATCCGGCCTTCCTCGCTAAGCTTGGCCTGATCGGCCTCGGCCTGCTCAACCTCCTGGTTGTTCATCTCGGGCAAGGGTGGAAAACGGTCATATCAACCGGCCTCATCCAACCCGGCCTTCGCTTCTCCGCAGCCCTGTCGGCCGCGGTCTGGATCGCCGCCGTATTGGCCGGGCGGTGGATAGGATTTCTCTGAGGCGGTCGCTCCCGATTTTCCCAGCTAAGGCGCGCATGAATTGCGCCACGGGCGGAGTTGAATATGCCACGATGATCCGCCATATTGCGTTGCAATTGCAACGCATGAGGAAGTTCATGAAAACGGCATCGCTCCCATCCCTTCGCGTGGATCCTGAATTGCGCGCTGCTGCCGAAAGCGTTCTGAAAGAAGGCGAGAGCTTGTCGTCGCTGATGGAGGATTCCCTTCGCCGCCAGATCGACTATAGAAGAACCCAAGCGGAGTTCGTCGCACGCGGCCTAGCCGGCTTGGCGGAAGCGCAGCGGACGGGTGTGTTCTACACAACAGACGACATTCAGGCGTTGATGCGCAGAAAGCTTCAAAAGGCGAAAGCCCGCAAAGCCGCACAGCAGAAATGACCTTCGAGCTGAAGTACACCAAGACCTTCTATGAAGATCTCGACCGGCTCGCCGATTTTCTGATCGAACGTGATCCGGATTTGGCGGAACGTGCCCTTAACACCATCCAGAAAGCGCTGATGATACTCCAGGATTTTCCGCTTATGGCCAGACGCGCATCTGCGGATGATCCTTTGCTGCGCGAGCTCCTCGCACCATTCGGTTCAGCCGGATATGTCATTCTCTTCAAGGTGGTGAACGAAACGAGCGTCATTGTCCTCGCCGTCCGTCACCAGCGTGAAGAAGATTATCACTGATTATCTGTCGCTGACCGCCGCCCTTGGGTTGATCCAGGGCTCCTGGTTGGAGCGCGCCAGCGGCTGTTTGCCGAGAATGTGGTCGGCGGCCTTCTCGCCGGTCATGATCGAGGGGCCGTTCAGATTGCCGTAGGTAACGTGCGGGAAGATCGAGCTGTCGGCGACGCGCAGGCCATCGACGCCGATCACCCGGGTCTGCGGATCGACCACTGCCATCGGATCGTCCTTGGCGCCCATCTTGCAGGTGCCGCAGGGGTGATAGGCGCTTTCCAGATGCTCGCGCAGGAAGGCGTCGATCTGCTCGTCGCTCTGCACGCCTTCGCCAGGCTGGATCTCCGGGCCGCGATAGGCATCGAAGGCCGTCTGCCCGAAGATTTCGCGCGTGAGGCGCACGCAGTGGCGGAATTTCTCCCAGTCTTCCGGATGGCTCATATAGTTGAAACGCAGCACCGGCTCGGCCTTCGGGTCGGGCGAGCGCAGCGTCACGCTGCCGCGCGATTTCGACAGGTTGTAGCCGACATGCACCTGGAAACCATGGCTTTTGGCCGCCGCCTTGCCGTCATAGCTGATCGCCACCGGCAGAAAATGATACTGGATGTCGGGCTGTTTCAGCCCCGGCGCGGAACGCAGGAAGGCGCAGGCCTCGAACTGGTTGGAGGCGCCGAGCCCGCCCTTCGACAGCAGCCATTGCGCGCCGGCCACCCCTTGCCAGAACCAGGGCAGCCAGGAATAGAGCGACACCGGCTTGGTGCTGACCTGCTGGAAGTAGAATTCCATGTGGTCCTGCAGGTTGGCGCCGACGCCCGGCCGGTCGGCCTTCACCGCGATGCCCATGTCGTTGAGATGCTGGCCCGGGCCGATGCCCGACAGCATCAAGAGCTTCGGCGAATTGAAGGAGGAGGCCGAGACGATCACCTCGCGCGTCGCCTTGACCACCTCCACCTTGCCGCCGCGCTCGATCTCGACGCCGGTCGCCCGGCCGTCCTCGATGACGATCTTGCGTGCCAGGCCGTAGACCATGCCGACATTTTTCCGCTTTAGCGCCGGTTTCAGATAGGCGTTGGCGGCAGACCAGCGGCGGCCGGAAAAGATGGTCTGCTCCATCAGGCCGAAGCCTTCCTGCTTGCTGCCGTTATAATCGTCGGTGGTCTCGAAGCCCGCCTGCTTGCCGGCCTCGATGAAGGCGCGGAACAGCGGATTGGTGAAGCCGCCGCGCTGGACATGCAGCGGTCCGTCGGTGCCGCGCCAGCCTTCCTCGCCGCCATGCGAATGCTCCATCCGCTTGAAATAGGGGAGCACGTCGGCATAGGCCCAGCCGCTGGCGCCAAGCTCCTCCCAGCGGTTGAAGTCTTCCGCGTGGCCGCGCACATACACCATGCCGTTGATCGAGGAGGAGCCGCCGATCACCTTGCCGCGCGGCGCAGTGATACGCCGGTTGTTGAGGTTGGGTTCCGGCTCAGAGAGATAACCCCAATTATAGCGCTTCATGCTCATCGGCCAGGCAAGGGCGGCCGGCATCTGGATGAACGGCCCGAAATCGCTGCCGCCCGCCTCGATGACGAGAACGGAATTCTTGCCGTCTTCCGAGAGGCGATAGGCGAGGGCGGAGCCGGCGGAGCCCGAGCCGATGATGACGAAATCTGCTTGCATGGTTTTTCTCTCGTGTTTTGCTTCAGCCGCCGCGCCGCGTCGCCCCCTTATCCGGCTGCCGCCACCTTCTCCCGAGGGGAGAACGGACGTGCCACGGCCTCTCGACTCCCCTTCTCCCCTGGGGGGGAAGGTGCCCGGAGGGCGGATGAGGGGCTGCTTGCGCTGACTTAGTAAGGCGCCTGTACCGGCCCCATGCCGACGTAGACCGTCTTCAGCTCGGAATAATGCTCCAGCGCCGCCAGCGAATTCTCGCGGCCGAAGCCGGATTGTTTCGAGCCGCCGAAGGGGATCTCGACCGGCGCGAGATTATAGGCGTTGATCCACAGCGTGCCGGCCTCCAGCCGGTCGACGACGCGGTGGGCGCGGGTGAGGTCGGCGGTGAAGACGCCGCCCGACAGGCCGAATTCGCTGGCATTGGCGCGTGTGATGACCTCGTCCTCATCGTCGAAATCGAGCACCGACATGACGGGCCCGAAGATCTCCTCGCGGGCGATGGTCATCTCGTCGGTGACGTCGGCAAACACCGTCGGCTGCACGTAATAACCTTCGCCGGAGACGTTGTTGGGAATGCCGCCGCCGGCAACGAGCGTCGCGCCTTCGGCCTTGCCCTTCTCGATATAGGCGACCACCTTCTCGCGCTGTGCCCAGGAGACCATCGGGCCGATCTGCGTCGCCTCGTCCATCGGGTCGCCGATCAGCATCGCCTCGGTGCGCGCCTTCAGCCGCTTCAGGAATTCCGTCTTGATGCCCTTCTGCACGAAGACACGGGTGCCGTTCGAGCAGACCTGGCCGGTCGAATAGAAATTGCCGAGCATGGCGCCGCCGACCGCCGAATCGAGATCGGCGTCGTCGAAGACGATGAGCGGCGACTTGCCGCCGAGTTCCATCGTCACATGCTTGAGGCTGCCGGCGGCAGCCGCCGCCACCCGGCGCCCGGTCGGCACCGATCCGGTCAGCGACACCTTGGCGACATCGGGATGGTTGACGAGCAGCGGCCCGGTATCGCGGTCGCCCTGGATGACGTTGAAGAGCCCCTTCGGCAGCCCCGCCTCATGCAGGATCTCGGCGATCTTCAAGGCACCGAGCGGGGTATTCTCAGACGGCTTGAACACCATGGCATTGCCTGCGATCAGCGCCGGCGCACCCTTCCAACAGGCGATCTGCTGCGGATAGTTCCAGGCGCCGATGCCGACGCAGACGCCGAGCGGCACCCGCTTGGTATAGGCAAAATCCTGGCCGAGCGGGATGTGCGAACCGTTGAGGCCGGCCGGTGCAACACCGCCGAAGAATTCGAAGGCGTCGGCGCCCGAGGTCGGATCGGCGACGATCGTCTCCTGGATCGGCTTGCCGGTATCGAGCGTTTCCAGTTCGGAAAGCTCGCGGTTGCGTTCGCGCATGATGTCGGCAGCGCGTTTCAGGATGCGGCCGCGCGCCATCGGGCTCATCGCCGCCCATTCCGGCTGGGCGCTTTTGGCCGCGGCGATCGCCTTCTCGACGATCGCAGGCGTTGCCGCATGCAGCCGGGCGATCACTTCGCCGGTAGCAGGATAGAGGCTCTCGATGACGGTGCCGTCGCTATCCTCGACATATTCGCCATCGATGAAGTGCGAGGCTTTCGGTTGGGCTTTCATGTCATTTATCCTTGGATGGTGCGAAGTGGTTTTTCCTTCCCCGGGTGGGAGAAGGGGAGGCGCTGGCCAGAAGTGCGTTCACATAATCCTCCGTCAGCGCGATCGAGGCTTCGATGCCGATCGGCGCCGATTTCAGACTTTGCCTGATATAAAGCCCGTCGATCATCGCCGCAGCGCCCTCGGCGATGCGTTCTGCGGCGTCGGCCGGCAGCAGCGCCTTGAGATCGGCAAGCAGGTTGGAGCGCAAGCGGCGGGCATAGATTACCAGGAAGCGGCGCGTCTCTTCTGAGCGCTGCGCTTCGGCGTAAAAGGCAAGCCAGGCGGCAATCGTCTCCGGCGTGAACTGGTCGGCGTGGAAGCTGACGCGGATGATGGCCGAAAGCCGCTCACGCGGCGTGCGCGCCTCCTTCAGCGCCGCCACCGTATCGCGGCGCAGCTGCCTGAGCAGCGAGCGGATCGTCTCGATCAGCAATTGCTCCTTGCTGCCGAAATAATGATGGGCAAGGGCTGCAGACACGCCGGCCTGACGGGCGATATCGGACATGGTGACCGCCAGCGAGCCGTGATCGCCGATCACTCGCAGCGCCGCATCGACAAGCGCCTTGCGGCGCACCGGTTCCATTCCGACTTTCGGCAAAACGCCAACTCCTCACGCATTTTGGATAAGGATATTTTTGATTGACTGATCAATCAACAAAAATCTCGGCCGAATTGATTTGGCGCAGATCTTTTCCGGAGAAACGGGCGCAACATATTCGAAGTTGATCAGGAGGTGTGCTATGACCAGCGTCTTCAACGAAATGCCCGGATCCCCGCTGCGGTCGAAATGGACATGGTTCCTCGGCCTCGGCGTTCTGCTTCTTATCTGCGGCCTCATCGCTCTCAGCAACCTGTTGATGGCCACCGTCGCCTCGGTCTTTTATGTCGGCATGCTCATGCTGGCGGGCGGCGTCATCTATCTCGTCCACGCTTTTCAGGTGCGCCGTTGGGATCAGGTGCTCTTCTGGGCTCTGAGCGGCCTGCTTTACGTGCTTGCCGGCATCTGCGCCTTCATCAATCCCATCTTCACCTCGGCGGCCTTGACCCTGTTTCTGGCCATTGCGCTGCTGGTGGCCGGGGTCTTCCGCCTCTGGGTCGGGATGCGGATGCGACCGCTGAAGGGCTGGCGCTGGATCGCCGCCAGCGGCGTGATGACGGCGCTGGCCGGCTTTGTCATCGCGCTGGGCTGGCCGGTGAACAGCCTCTGGATCCTCGGTCTTTTCCTGGCCGTCGATCTCATCATTCAGGGATGGACGATGATCGCCTTCGGTCTCGGTTTGCGCAGTTGAAATTTCGGAAGCGCCGTCGTCGGCTTTTTGGCGCCTCCGTTTTGACAAGGACATGGCAGGGGATTAGACTTAAGGAGTACGGACCGCTCGCCAAAAGCGGGTGGTCCTATACGATCGCCGCAAATGGTCATGCGTCCCCCAAAGGCAGGGTACTGCCTGAATAAAAAAGGGAGGAAGTTCATGCCGATGGTCACCGTTTCCATCTCTCCGCAACAGGCAGCGGGCATCCGTGCTGCCGTCGACAATGGCGGTTACGCCTCGAGCAGCGAGGTCGTCCGCGAGGCGCTCCGCCTCTGGGACAGCGCCCGCAAGCTCGGCGAAATCAAGGCCGATCTCCTCAATGACGAGAGCGTTGCCTCGGGCGGCAGATGCGTCGCCGACATGTTCGCCGATCATGAGGCGCAGCGCCGTCGCTCCGCCTGAACAAGCATCTGATTGTATGGGGGAACTCGAATAAACGCGGAACGCGCAGCGATGGTTCGCGTCTTTCACAAAACTTTCACACTGGCGAAAGGGTTCATTGATCCTTCTGCCGCATGGTCCTGGCTCAACAAGAACAAATCACAGCGGAGCTCGGCCGAGATGAAAACCGGCACATCCCTGGCTTCCCCCGTCGAGCCCGGCGTCCTGCGCCGTTACGCCAGCGATCAGATCGTTACCCTTGCCAAGCTCGTGGTCGAGAACGCCTTCCAGCCGATCGTCGAGGCCGGCACCGGCACGGTGTTCGGTTACGAGTCCCTGATGCGCGGCCAGGAGCGCATCGGCTATGACACGCCGGCCGAGATTCTCGATCAGGCCCATGAGGCCGGCCAGTTGCTGCAGCTCGAACAGATGCTGGCAAGCCGCGCGCTTGCCAAATTCGCGACGCTGTCGAATTTCTCCAACTCGACGCTGTTCCTCAATCTCGACGTCCGCCTCATCCCGCATGGCGAACGGCTGGTCGAAAACCTGCTGCAGCATCTGAGGACTGCGAATATCCCGCCGTCTTCGATCTGTTTCGAATTCTCCGAGCGTTTCGACAATACCAGCGTACCGGAATTTTCAGCCCTGGTCTCGAAGCTGCGCAAGGCCGGCTTCAAGCTGGCGATCGACGATTTCGGCGTCGGTCACGGCGAAATGAAACTGCTGTGCGATCACGCGGTCGATTATCTGAAGATCGACCGCCATTTCGTTGCCGAGATCGACCGCAGTCCGCGCAAGCGCCATCTCCTGAAGAGCATCGTCAACATCGCCCATGTGCTCGGCACCCGCGTCATCGCCGAGGGCATCGAGACCGAGGCCGAATTCATCGCCTGCCGCGAATATGGCGTCGATCTCGTCCAGGGTTGGTTCATCTCGCGGCCGACGACGCACATGTCGGAGCTGGCGCCGTCCTTCCCGCATCTGCAGGAGCTCGGGAAAAGCAAGCGCGCCAGCCAGTCGCTCGACGAGATCCTCATCCGCAAGCAGATCGAGCTGCTGCCGGCAGTCTACGAAAACGACAGCATCGACAGCGTCTTCGAGCTTTTCCGCCGCAATCCGCGCCAGGCTTTCTTTCCCGTGCTCAATGCCAACAACGAGCCACGCGGCATCATCCATGAGCATCACCTGAAGGAATATATCTACCAGCCCTTCGGCCGCGATCTCCTGAAGAACAAGATGTATGAGCGCAGCATTTCGCATTTCGTCGAGATGGCGCCGATCGTCGGCCTCGACAGCGATGCCGAGCATCTGATGGCGATCTTTGCCAATATGGAAGGCAGCAACTGCCTGATCCTGACCGACAATATGCGTTATGCCGGCGTCGTCTCCGCCGCCTCGCTGATCAAGGTCATCAACGAGAAGCAGCTGAAGACCGCCCAGGACCAGAACCCGCTGACCGGCCTGCCGGGCAACCGCGCCATCCGCGATTTCATGCGCCAGTCCGGCCGCGACGGCGACGAGGTCCGCCATTTCTGCTATTGCGACTTCGACAATTTCAAGCCGTTCAACGATGCCTACGGCTTCCATCTCGGCGACCATGCGATCTCGCTGTTTGCCGCGCTGATGCGCCGCTATTTCTTCGCCGAGCGGCATTTCCTCGGTCATGTCGGCGGCGACGATTTCTTCATCGGCGTCGTCGGCTGGACGAAGGAGGAACTGACCGAGATCCTCGACCGGCTCATCAGCGATTTCCACGACGACGTGCTCGACCTCTATTCCGAAGAGCACCGTGCCGCCGGCCGAATCCTCGGCCACGACCGCACCGGCGCCGAAGCCCTGTTCCCGCTGATGCGCTGCTCGATCGGCGTGCTCGAACTGCCGGAAGACCTCGTCATCGACGATATTAACCGCGTCGGCGCCGAGATCGCCGTCATCAAATCGGCCGCCAAGGAGAGCGAGGAGGGCCTCGCCTTCCACGTCCTCGGCGAGGCGAATTGACACGCTTGCCGCTTCCAACCTTCCCAAGCCGGCGGTGCTGATTTAATTCCCCTGTTTGGATCAGGGAGGATCGCACCATGCCATTGCCTCAGGAAATGCGTTTCGTCGATCTCAAGTCCTTCGGCACTCCAGAGGTGATGGCGATCGGCAGACGCCCGCTGCCGGTGCCGGGTGAGGGGCAGGTGCTGGTGCGCGCCGCGGCGATCGGCGTCAACCGCCCCGATATTGCCCAGCGCCAGGGCAGCTATCCGCCGCCTAAGGATGCGAGCCCGATCCTCGGCCTGGAACTATCCGGCGAAATCGTCGCCGTCGGCCCCGATGTCACCGATCATGCCGTCGGCGACAAGGTCTGCGGGCTCGCCAATGGCGGCGCCTATGCCGAATATTGCCTGCTACCATCAGGCCAGATCCTTCCCTTTCCCAAGGGCTATGACGCGGTGCAGGCGGCGGCCTTGCCCGAAACCTTCTTCACCGTCTGGGCCAATCTCTTCCAGATGGCCGGGCTGACGGAAGGCGAGACGGTGCTGATCCATGGCGGCACCAGCGGCATCGGCACGACGGCGATCCAGCTCGCCCGCGCCTTCGGCGCCGAGGTCTATGCGACGGCCGGCTCACCGAAAAAATGCGAGGCCTGTGAGAGGCTCGGGGCCAAACGGGCGATCAACTACCGCAGCGAGGATTTCGCCGAGGTGATCAGGGCCGAGACCGGCCAGGGCGTCGATATCATCCTCGACATGATCGGGGCGGCCTATTTCGAGCGCAACCTCGCCTCGCTCGCCAAGGACGGCTGCCTGTCGATCATCGCCTTCCTCGGCGGCGCCGTTGCCGAAAAGATCAATTTGTCGCCGATCATGGTCAAGCGGCTGACGGTCACCGGCTCCACCATGCGCCCGCGCACGACGGAAGAAAAACGCGCCATCCGCGACGATCTGCTCGCCGAAGTCTGGCCGCTGCTGGAGGCCGGCACCGTCGCTCCTGTCGTTCACAAGGTCTTTGCCTTCGAGGACGTCGTCGCGGCGCACCGGCTGCTTGAAGACGGCAGCCATATCGGCAAGATCATGCTCACTGTCTGACGTCAGTTTCGGGCCAGCATTGGCGCGCAAGGTGGCGTTGATCCTGGCCGTTCGTGAGTCTCCAGGATCGTTGAACGTTTGTCTGATCGAAACCCGGCCGCGAAACTGCGCATCTTGATGTGGCGTTGCTTGCGCGTTGTACGGTCCCTACGAGGATACAATGGCTCTATTCCACGCCTGCCCCATCTGCCGCAGCAGAATTCCGCATTTCGTACCGCTACCGCGCTACTACATCGACAAGGCGGTCGAGCACGGCTTTCCCTATCGCATCGATGAGTTCGAGACGATCAACCATCAGGCCTATAGCTGCCCCAATTGTCATTCGACCGATCGCGACAGGCTATACGCGCTGTTCCTGACGCCGGTATTCCAGCGCCTCGATCAGGCGCAGCCCGTCCGCTTCCTGGATATTGCGCCGGGCCGGGCCTTGACCTTCTGGCTCAAGGGCCACCCGCATGTCTTCTACCGCAGCTGCGACATGCATATGCCCGAGGCGGACGACAAGGCGGATATTCACAATCTGCCCTACGCCGACGAGAGCTTCGACTTCGTACTTTGCTCGCATGTGCTCGAACATGTCGAGGATCCGGTGCGTGCCACGGCAGAAATCCGGCGAGTCCTGAAGCAGGACAGCGTCGCCATTCTGATGGCGCCGATCTGCCTGTCAATCGAGGACACCTATGAGAATCCCGAGGTGACGACGCCGGAAGGCCGCTGGGCGCATTTCGGCCAGGACGACCATGTGCGCATCTTCTCGAGGTCCGGCTTCATCGATGTGATCCAGCGCGCCGGTTTGGCTGTCCAGCAGATTCCGGTCACCGAATTCCTGACGCCCCAGGTCTGCGATACCTATGGCATCGGCCGCGGCTCCGTCCTCTATCTCGGCGTCAAGCAGCAGGCCGTCCAGCAGGCGCCGGAACCGGAACGCAACGTCGCCTGAAAGATCTAGTCACGCTACAAGAGGCGCCTCGAACCTTGAGGCGCCTTTTCAATTTCGACTGTCTCTCAGCGTCATCGCCGCCGCAATCGCGACGATGCCGGGCAGCGCCATCGCCGCATAGAGCCAGTGCGCCGCCGACAGCGCGCCCAATATGCCGCCCGGTTCGACGAGGCCGGCGCCATTGGCGATGACGCCGGCGATGGCCGCACCGAAGGCGCCGCCGAGCGAACTCATCGTCGGGATTGCCGCCGAGGCCTTGTCCTGTTCGTTGCTGGCGACGAGTTTCAACACCATGGCGACGAGATGCGCCCAGCCGAGGCCGATGCCGAAGCCCATCATGAATATCGCGATCGCCGCCGGCACAATCAGCGGCAAATGCCCCTGCGGATTGTCCCGGGCGAGGAGGACGGCCAGCGAAGCGGTCGCCACCGCCTCGATCAGCGCGCCGGCAACGATCGCCGCATGGGCTTGGCCGCCGGTCAGGGAGCTGCTGAGGAAGGCGGCGAAGGTCCAGCCGAGTGCGACGAGCGCCACGAGATAGCCCGACATCAGCGGTGTCACCCCGTGCAGGCTCTGCAGGAAATAGGGAATGAAGACGTCGCTGACGAGCACGAGGGTCATGGCCAGCATCGTCAGATAGACGCGGGAAATCGGCTTCGACAGGCTGACGGCGCCGGACGGCAGCAGCCGGTTGCGGCTTCGGGCCTCGATGAACAGCATGGCCGATACCGCGATGAACGCGGCGGTGATGAGGGCGGCTTTGATGGCTGTCGCCTCGATCGCGCCGGCGGCGCTGATCATCAGCACGGCGGCAAGAAGCAGCCCGATCTGGGCAACCGGCGTCTTGAGCTGCTCGCGGTCGTCCTCGACCTCGGGCAGGAGCCGCGGTGCCAGCGCCGCCATCACGAGGCCGAGCGGCACGAGCACGATGAAGGCGTAGCGCCAGCTGCTGCCGGCGGAAAAGAAGCCGCCGAGCGTCGGGCCGATGACGGTCGAGATCCCCCAGATCGCCGCGTAAAGCGTCGTCGCCTTCGGCCATAAGGGTTCGGGGTAGACGAAGCGGATGAAGGCGTAGCCGAGGGCCGCAAGCGCCCCCGTGCCGAGCCCCTGCAGCGCCCGGCCGATCAGCACTACCGGCATTGACGGGGCGATTGCGGCGACCAGGCTGCCCGCGCCGAAGACAAGGGCGGCGATCACATAGACGCCGCGCAGCGTAATCCCCCGCGGCCGCATGGCGACGAAGATAGAACCGAGCACGGCGGCGGCGACGAACAGGCTTGTCACCCAGGAAAACAGGGCAAGACCGCCAATATCGCGCACGATCGAAGGAGCGATGGTCGCGGTGACGTAGCTCTCGACCGCATAAAGCGTCACGCCGCCGGCCAGCATCAGCGTTGCCGCCAAGTGCTCGGGAAGGAACAGGCGGAAGACGGAGCTGGCGTCCGGAAGGGCGATGGTCTGGTCGATTTTGGACATGGGAGAACCCCGACATTTTCGCTGGCGAGAAATGATATTCCAAGTTATAAATTGGAAAATTACATGCAGCCTCGATTAAAGCAAGACTTGACTTGGAAAATATGCGCCAATCCCCAGCCGTCAGGATTCTGATCCTGATCAAGACCGAGGGTCCCCAGCTTGCCGCCGCAATCGGCGATGCGCTCGGCATCTCGGGCGAGGCCGCCCGCCAGCAACTGGCTAAGATGGCGGAGGAGGGGCTGGTGGAACCGGTGACCGTCGCCGCCGGCGGCCGGGGACGGCCGCGTCAGCTCTGGCATCTGACTGCGGCCGGCAACCGCCGCTTTCCCGACGGCCATGCCGAACTGACGGCAAACCTGCTCGCCACCCTCACCGAACAGCTTGGCGCCGCAGCGCTCGACACCGTCATCTCGGCCCGCGAGACCGAAACCCTGAAGCGCTATCGCCGAGAGCTTGAGACTGCCGGCGACCTTGCCGCCCGCGTCGAGGGCTTAGCCGCTATCCGCACCCGCGAAGGCTATATGGCCGACAGCTGGCGGGAGGCCGATGGCTCTTTCATGCTGGTCGAAAACCACTGTCCGATCTGCGCGGCCGCATCCGCCTGCGCCGGCTTCTGCCGCTCCGAGCTCGAAACCTTCCGGGCCGTCCTCGGCGCCGAGGTCGAGCGCAGCGAACACATCCTCGCCGGCGCCCGCCGCTGTGCTTATCGCATCACGTCGCGTTGAGGCGGAGCCGCTGAAGGGGCTGCGTTTCCGGCGCGTGTCGCCCTGTCCCTGCCGCGAATGTGTCTTTCGCGATAGGCGCCACCCTCTCTTCCGTCGTCCTCGGGCTTGACCCGAGGACCCAAGCGGCTTCGACTTGTAGCGAGCATGGATCCTCGGCTCAAAGGCCGAGGATGACGGAATGTGGGGTGAGGTTCCGGCCTGGCGATCACCGACGCACCGCCGGTGGCGCGCGACGTTTCCTCTGCGCTCACACTGTGGATCATGTCGCTTGCAAGCGACCGCACATCAAGCCGGCTGCCGCGCCTGGCGCCGCTCGCTTTCGAGATAGAGCAGCGCTCCGATCGCCGCCAGACCGGCGCCGGCGCCGACGAAGGCGGTGCCGGAATAGTTGGTGATGCCGGTGCCGAAGGCGAAGAGCCCGGCGGCGATGCCGGTGCCGATGAAACTGTTGAGCGAGATCAGCGAGGTTCCGAGCCCCGGTCGGTCGGCGATCAGGTCCTGCAGATAGGTGATCGGCACGCTGAGGATCGCCGCCGCCCCGCACGCGTTGAGGAGGAGCAGCGCATAGACGTGCCAGCGCGCCGAGGCAAAGCCGAGCAGCATCAGATAGGTGCAGTAGATCAGCGCGCCGAAGGCGAGCACATGCACGGTGCGGAAGCGCCGTTGGGCAAAACCCCACATCATCATGAACGGCATTTCGAGAAAGGCCGTCAGCCCGGCCATGAAGCCGACATCGACCACGGTTCCGCCGGCCGCATGGGTGATGATCAGCGGCGAGAGCATGCCGTTCAGCCGCTGCAGCCCGAAGAGCAGCGACATAACGACGACGCGCAGCAGCACGGTGGGCATGAAGATGCGTTTCAGTGACGCCAGAAAGCCGACGTGATCGGGGGCGGGACCGGCGGTGCCGTTGCCGGGCGCGAAGAGGAAAAACAGGCAGAAGCAGACGAGGCTTGCGAAGGCCGCGATCCCATAGGCCGGGGTCATCGATGCCGAATTGGCGAGGTAAAGGCCGATCAGCCCCGGCGCCAGCGCCCAGGAGCCGGAAAACAGCGCCCGCACCGTCGCCGTCACCGCCGCTGCCTGGCCGCGCTCGATCTGGTTGGTCCTGGCGCGCAGGCTGGCGAAAAGCAGCGAATAGGTGGAATTGCTCATCGGCACCAGCAGCAGCGTCGACACGATGAAGATGGCCGGGCTGTGGATGATCGCGATCGAGCCGAAGCCGAGCATGCCGGCAACCGACAGCGCCAGCACCAGCGGCCGCCGCTCCTTCAGCCTGTCCGACCAGATGCCGAGCGTCAGGCTGGTCGTCACGTTGACGATTGCCGAGAAGAACACCAGCGCCGAATAGGCGCCGTTGCCGAGACCCAGTTCATTGATGCCGATGATCGACTGGTAGGGCACGGTCGAGGCATAGGTAAAGGCGAGCGCGACGAGCGTCACGGTGGGAATGCGGATCCTCTTATCGCCAAGGATCAAGGGAAAACTGGATGACATGGGAGCGGTTCCTGATGCGCCACCTTTAGCCGGAATCGGACACATCAGGGAAACGATAGTTTTCGATCGTCGCGGTCAATTTTTGTGATGCATTCCGCTCAGATATGGGCTGCCAAACTGGAGAGCCAGAAGTCGATTTGCCCGAGTGACGGAGGTTAAGGCTGGACGGCAGCATAGTGATCCTGCCAAACCGCCCTCTTCAACCTCCGTCATTCCAGGCCTTGAGCCTGGAATCCATGGGACGGTGCGACGGAGGCCAGCCTGGGTCCTCGGGTCGAGCCCGAGGACGACGGAGAGTGGAGGGAGATCCGTGGCAAATCCAATGGTGGCGATGGATGACGGAAGCTGGCGGGATGTCTCCCGGACAATAGCCGGCGCTCCCAAGACAGGCCGCTGGCCCTGCGACGGGCAGCCTAGCCCAAACCCCGTTGGCTTTCGCGCCCTGACGCGTTATGCCTGCGGCATCCCACCAGCATCCGGATGAGAGCCATGACCAATCCCGTCGCCGTCGAAGTCACCCGTGGTCTGCTTGTCGAAAGCCGTCATCGTGGCGCGGTGGCGGTCGTCGATGGCGATGGCAGCCTTGTCTTTTCGCTCGGCGATGTCGAGGCCGCCGTCTTCCCGCGTTCTGCCTGCAAGGCGATGCAGGCGCTGCCGCTCGTCGAAAGCGGTGCAGCCGATGCCTATGGGTTTGGCGACAAGGAACTGGCGCTCGCTTGCGCCTCGCATAATGGCGAGGACGAGCATGTGGCGCTTGCCGCTTCCATGCTGGCGCGCGCCGGCCGGAATGCGGGAGCCCTGGAATGCGGCGCCCATTGGTCGATGAACCAGAAGGTCCTGATCCAGCAGGCCCGCACGCTGGAGGCGCCGACGGCGCTGCACAACAATTGCTCCGGCAAACATGCCGGCTTCATCTGCACCTGCTGCCACCGGGATATCGATCCGACCGGCTATGTCGGTTATGAGCACCCGCTGCAGGTCGAGATTCGCGCGACGATGGAAAGCTTGACCGGCGCCGTTCTCGGCGCGGAAAGCTGCGGCACCGACGGCTGCTCGATCCCGACCTATGCCGTGCCTTTGCGCAGCCTTGCCCACGGTTTTGCCAAGATGGCGACCGGCATCGGCCTGGAGCCTTTGCGCGCCAAGGCATCCCGCCGCCTGATCGAGGCCTGCATGGCCGAGCCCTTCTATGTCGCCGGCTCCGGGCGTGCCTGCACGGCGCTGATGCAGATCGCCCCGGGTCGCATCTTCGTCAAAACCGGCGCCGAGGGCGTCTTCTGCGCCGCGATCCCGGAAAAGGGCATCGCCATCGCGCTGAAATGCGAGGACGGCGCCACCCGTGCCGCCGAAGCCATGGTGGCCGCGACACTCGCCCGTTTCTTCGAGACGCAAGAGACGGTGCATGCCGCCCTGACGGCCTTCGCCGCAACCGCGATGCGCAACTGGAACGGCATCCATGTCGGCGATATCAGCGTTACCTCGGCTCTTGCCGAATGACTATGCCGCGGCGATCGTGTTGTTGAGATCGCGATAGGGCTTCAGCCGTTCGGCCGTCATCTCCGCCGGCACGATCAGCCCCGCCACCTCGGAAATTCCAAGCACCGGGCAGGGCGAGACGAGGTCGAACTTCTCCTGCGTCAGCAGCACATGCGCTTCGGCCGAGCGGCGGGCGATATGGCGTTTGATCGCCGCTTCCTCGAAATCGCCGGTGGATAGGCCGTGCACCGGATGGGCGGCGGTGACGCCGAGGAAGAACAGGTCGGGGCGCAGCTGCGAGATTGCCGCCATCGCCGCTGCCCCGGTCGCCACCATCGAATGTTTGTAGAGCCGGCCGCCGGTCAGGATCACCTCGGCCGTCGGATGGTGCTCCAGCTCGGCCGCGATCGTCGGGCTGTGGGTCGCAACCGTCAGCGGCATGTCGCGCGGCAGATGCCGGGCGATCTCCGCCGTCGTCGTGCCGCCGTCGAGGAAGATCATCTGCCCCGGCCTGATCATCGCCGCCGCCGCCGCCCCGAGCCGCGCCTTGATCTCGGACGAGACGCTGCGGCGGGCGGTGAAATCGGGCAGATCGGGCGATAGCGGCATCGCCCCGCCATGCACGCGTTTCAACAGCCCTTCGGCGGCCATTTCCCTCAAGTCGCGCCGGATCGTGTCCTCTGAAAGCGAAAATTCCCCGGCGACGCGCTTGGCGATCACCTGGCCGTCACGGCGCAATATGTCGAGGATCAAGGCCTTGCGTTGCGTCGTCAGCATCATCTCTCCGCACGAAATTAAACGAGATAGCGTGATCTTGCATGAAATGACTCGACATTCAAGAATTATCGTGCATTTTCGGGAAGTCCCGTGCATGAGGCCGGGAGTGCTCACGCATAGGGCGGAGCGAAGGAGTGGATCATGTTGATTTTGATTGCCGGCCCTTACCGGTCGGGAACCGGCGACGACCCGGAAAAGATGGCCGCCAACCTGAGGCGGCTGGAGGAACCCTCGCATAAGCTGTTTGCGGCTGGCCACGTGCCGATGATCGGTGAATGGGTGGCGCTGCCGATCTGGCACGCCGCCGGCGGCACGTCGGTTGGCGATGGCCTCTACGAAGAGATCTTCCACCCGGTCGCCGGCCGGCTGCTGCAGCTCTGCGAGGGCGTACTGCGCTTGGCCGGCGATTCCAAGGGCGCCGACAACGACGTGCGCATTGCGAGGGAACGCGGCATCCCGGTCTGGCACCGGCTGGAGGATGTGCCGGGCTGCGGGTGAGGGCGAGTTTGTGCCGTGATTTGCCCCTCACCCTAGCCCTCTCCCCGTCAAACGGGGAGAGGGGACATGCCCCGCGAGATGTGGGCGAGGGACGGAGAGGTCACGGCTTGCCCCCTTCGCCCCGCAAGCGGGGAGAAGGTGCCGGCAGGCGGATGAGGGGCGTCCCCACCCAGTGTCAAAACTGCCATCTCTCCAGTTCCGGCATCGCGACGGCTGCGCTATACACTTCCCGAAAGGGAGACGACAACCATGCTGACTTTGTACTACGCGCCGGGAACCTGCGCGCTCGCAAGCCTGATTGCCCTGGAAGAATCCGGCCTGGGCTTCGAAACGAAAAAGCTCAGCCTGCGCGATGGCGAGCAGCGCACGCCCGGCTATCTGCAGATCAATCCGAAGGGACGGGTGCCGGCGCTGGTCACCGACCGCGGCGTCCTGACGGAAACGCCGGCGATCCTCGGTTTCATCGCGGAAAGCGCGCCGGCCGCCAAACTCGCGCCGCTCGGCGATGTCTTCGAAATGGCGCGGCTGCAGTCCTTCAACAACTATCTCTGCTCGACCGTGCATGTGAACCATGCCCATCGCCCGCGCGGCTCGCGCTGGGCCGACGATCCGGCGGCGCTCGAGGCGATGAAGGCGAAGGTGCCGCAGAATATGGCGGATTGTTTCGCCCTGATCGAAGAGACGATGTTCAAAGGCCCCTGGGTGATGGGCGAGACCTATTCGCTCGCCGATCCCTATCTCTTCGTCATGACCGACTGGCTGCCCTCCGACGGCGTCGACCCCGCCCGCTTCGCAAAGGTCAGCGCCCACCACGCCCGCATGCTGAAGCGCCCCGCCGTTCAGCGCGCGCTCGCCTACGATCGCGGCTGATCGCTGACCTGAGGCCCGCGGGGCAGGGGCGCAGAATCCCGGAGGTCATGCCGAGGGTTCCCAAGGGTCGATCACCGATACGCCGGTGTCATTGAAGTCGCCGACATTGCGGGTGACGACGATCAGATCATGGACGATGGCGGTCGCGGCGATCAGTCCATCGATGTCGCCGCGCGGCCGGATCGCGGCGATTCGGCCCCATTCCACGGCGATCTGATCTGTTACCGGCAGGATGCGGGCGCCGTGATCATGGCGCAGCTTGCGCAGCCACTCGGCGAGGTGGCCTGCGGCCTTCGGATCCGACTTCTGTTTGAGGGCAATGCCGCGCATGATCTCGCCAAGGGTCAGGGCGCTCAGATGGATGCTCAGCGGGTCGACGGAGCGCAGCCAGGTAACCGCCTGCGGCGTGCCGCGCCGCGCCTCCGAGACGATATTCGTATCAACCAGATACATCAGAAGGTCACGCTACGGCTTGGGTTCTTGGCCCGAGCTTCCACCGCATCGGCAAGCTCGTCGTCCCAGGCAGGACCGCCCAGCAGATCGTCGACGAGCGTCGGGCGGCCGGCGCGCAGGGCGTCGTAATCGCGGGCGGATAAGACGACAGCCGTCCGCTCTCCGCGCAACGTCACCACCTGCGGCCCCTCATCTCGCGCCCTCTGAACTACCTTCGAGAACTGATTCTTGGCGTCCTGCAACTGCCATTCCATGAGACGTCTCCTGGCTAGACTGTCTAGCTATTTACGCCGGGAAAAGCGGCAGGTCAATGCGCGCGTCATCGGCTGGGCGCCTTTCAGCGCAGTGCCGATCGACCTATTTCCGCTCGACCGTCAGCACCATCGGCATGGCCCAGTTGGCTTCGGAAATCGGCCAGCGGAGCAGGCTTACTGTGTTGCCGTCCGCCTGAGACTCCCACCGTGCGTAGAATTTTTGCCGATAGCCATTCAGCCGCACGCTCCGGCAGGCGACGGGACCGCCGTCAAGATTGAGCGCGACCTTGAGATTGAGCGGCGAGGTCTTGAGAAACTGTGCCAGCCGGTCGAGGGAAAAGAACGCTTCCTTTGTCGTCCCGATGACGACGCGCCCCAGATCGTCTTTGGCGACAAACGTACGGTTGGCGAGCCAGCGGCTTTTCACATTCACATGCGTTTGCCCGTCATCGCCGATCAGGAGCGGATAGGAGACCATTGCGTTCGACGCGCCGACAAAGGCTGTCTGCCAATCCTGATGCGAGAGGTCACGGATCTCGGCAGTGTCTTTATCGGCAGTGAAGGCGCCGGCCCGCGCGTCATACTGCCGAGGACCCATCGCAATGCCTTCGCTGATGAAAGGCGTATCGGGCCTGCCATGTTTGTCGAAATAGCTGCCGTTGACGATGAGCACGGCGTTCGGCAAAGTCTTTTCCCATTCGTCGATGCCCTTATCGCCCGCAGCCGCATTATGCGTGACGAATCGAAAGCGGGCCGGGTCAACTCGGCTTAGAAAGATCCGGTCGACTTCGCGGCCATCGGCAAGAACCGGCAGCTCCGCCACCTCGAAGCCCGGCTCCGGCTCCTGCCAGACCAGCGGCCCGGGCAGGACCGCCGGGATCACGGGGCTCAACGCCAAACGCATGGAGGCGGAAAGGCGATCGTCGTCAGGTTTCATGTCGGTCCAATAGGTCCCGCCGCGCCGCAAGACGGTGTTGAAACCGTAAACACCCGCGACCTGCCAGAGCCAGCCGGCACCGACGACAATCACGACCGTGAAAATTCCGAGGAGTCCGAATAGGATTTTTCGAATGGATGGCACTGAAAATCTCTTTCTGAAACAGATAGGCTTCGCGACGCCGAGACGTGGCTCGCGCGAATGCAGGTGCCAAGTAAGGTTTTTCTACGGCGACGCGCATTTTGTGGGCCGAGACAGAGCGATTCTGCAAATGAGCGGCAGCCGTCTCATGCGCCTGTTGTCAGCGGCGTCCTAGTCTCTGCGCTTGCGTCACTCTCCATTCCAAGTGGCAGATCAGCGATTTCGCGCAACGACATGTGCTTGATCTCGGGGTGTCGCAGCGGATCGTCCTTCCAGATTGGAGCGGTGTCCCCGCCGTCCGTGGCAAGGGCGGGCTTCAAGAAAAACTTCAGCAATGACATGGCATGCCTCGCTTTCTCCAGCGGTGACGTAAATGGTGATCCCGCACCGGCTGGGATCGCCTATGCCACCAATCTGTGCGCCGGCAGCCAGATTTTCAATTGAGATTACCGAGGCGCTGTTATAGAAAAACTATATGAAGAACCTCAACACGGTGCACCTCAACGGCCTCAGGGCGCTCGACGCCGTCGGCCGTCTCGGCTCGCTGCAGGCGGCCGCCGACGAGCTTGGCGTCTCGGTCGGCGCCGTCAGCCAGCAGGTGATCAAGGCCGAAGCGCAACTGGGGCAGGTGATCTTCGAGCGCACCGCCCGCGGCATGATCGCCACCGAAGCCGGCCGGCCGGTGCTGCATGCGCTCGACGAGGGTTTTGCCCGTCTTTCGGCGGCGGTGTCGATCGCCAGCCGCAAGGACGATGCGATCCTGACGATCTCGGTGGCGCCAGTCTTCGCCGCCCGCTGGCTCGTCTGCCGGCTCGATCGTTTCGCCGAGCGACATCCCGACATCAAGCTGCGGCTGGATGCGACGCACAATCTCGTCAATCCGGCGCTTGGCGATGTCGATATCGGCATCCGCGTCGGCGCCGGCAAATGGCCAGACGTGAAGGCCGAACTGCTGCTGCAACAGGAGGTCTTTCCTGTCTGTTCGCCCGAAATGGCGGCGAAATTGAAAGAGCCCGCCGATATCCTGAAGCTGCCTGCCATCATCGATGGCCATGCCATGTTCGGCTGGGAGGTCTGGATGCGCGAGGCGGGGCTATCGGGCGCCACGCCTGTGACCCGTCACGTCTTCAACGACGCCTCGCTCTGTCTCGATGCGGCGATCGCCGGCCAGGGCGTGATGCTTGCCTGGCAGACGCTTGCCGCCTTTGCGCTGGCCGAAGGCCGGCTGGCGGCTCCCTTCGGCATTCGCGCAAAGACCGGTTTCGGCCATTATTTCATTGCCGCCGAGGGTGCGCGCGAGCCGAAGAAGGTCAAGGATTTCAAGGCGTGGATCCGCGAAGAAATGGACGGTACGCTCGCCTTGTTCCGCTAAAGCATGTCGCGCAAAACTGTGCAGCGGTTTCCCAGGCACAGCGCGAAGCGCGTT
Source organism: Rhizobium phaseoli (assembly GCF_001664385.1). Lineage (NCBI taxonomy): Bacteria > Pseudomonadati > Pseudomonadota > Alphaproteobacteria > Hyphomicrobiales > Rhizobiaceae > Rhizobium > Rhizobium phaseoli. The sequence continues at coordinate 1,256,951 of NZ_CP013532.1, forward strand.
TGCCGCAACGACATGCGCAAAAACAAAAAGCTAAAGCGCGACGCGCTTTAGATCAAACCTCGATCGGTTCCTTGCCGCGCGTCTCCTGCATTCTCTTGTAAGCGGGGCGGGACTGGCAGCGCTCGATCCAGGCCTTGACGTTCGGATGGGCGTCTAAAAGCGCTGCCTCGCTCTGGGCATAGCGCAGCACCTCGGCAATGTTGAGATCGGCGACGGTGAAGCGGTCGCCGACGATCCACGAACGGCCGGCAAGCTGGCTTTCGAGCGCCGCAAGCGGCCGGCGCAGCCCGTAGCAGGCGGCCGCGATCGTCTCCTTGCCCTCGGCGCTGTTTTCCAGGCCGTTATCATAGGTCAGCACGATCCGGACCGAATGCGGCTCGACCTGCGAGGCCGCCCACACCGTCCACATCGTCAGCAATCCGTCTTCCTCGACGGTTTGGCCCGACAGCGGCCCGCCATGTTTGCGGGCGAGGTAGAGATTGATCGCCAGCGACTCGTGCATGACGAGGTCGCCGTCGGCAATGCTGGGGATCTGACCCATCGGATTGACGGCGGCGAACTCGGCCGAATGGGTGTTGAGCGGCGCCCCCGCGGCGAGCGGGTCGGCGAGCCGCCTGGCCTGCAGCACCGGCACAGAGCGGAATTCGAGCCCGAGCTCTTCCGCCATCCAATAGACGCGCGAGGCGCGTGAACGATAGACCCCGTAAATTGTCAGCATCACCATATCCCCTTGATGTGTCGGAGAAACCGTAATCGCCCGATCTCCCTCGGAAAAGTCGTCGTCGCTGATGGAATGATGAAAGCTTTTGATAGGGCTGCGTAACTCCGGAAATCACAGGCAGAATTGCCCGGCCCCGGGGAACAATGAGAGGGCCGGCGGGTTCGACCCTGATGCTGGCGCCGGCGAGGCGTCCAAAGAGGGCATGTGCTCAGACAAGGAGGAATGTCATGACGGGGAAAAAGACCCATGAGCAGCAGCTTCGCGTCATCGAAAAACGCGAGAAAACCGCAAACGCCGATGATGGTTTCGACGCCGAAGCAGATCTGCAACGCAATGCGCAGGCGAAAGAAGCCCTTCGCAAAGGCCGCGATCTGAAGCCCGATCCGGATGCGGGGAACGATGATCGCACGATCACGCGCGGCCGCAACCAGGAAAGTCAGCATAAGAAGGGAAGCGGTCGTCCCTGAGACGATAAGGAGACTGTCATGACTTTGACATTGATCAGCAAAGCCTTTGCGCAGGATCAGCCGATTCCGAGGAAATATGCCCGTGCCGGCGAGAATCTCTTTCCGCCGCTCGCCTGGAGCGGCGCCCCCGACGAGACCATGAGTTTTGCCCTGGTGATCGAGGATCCGGATGCGCCGCGCGGCACCTTCCGCCATTGCGGCATCGCCAATATCCCGGCGCAATGGAGTGAACTCGCCGAAAGCGCCGACACCGCACCCGAACAGGCGCCGCGTTTTTATAAGAACGATTTCGGCAACGCCCGTTACGACGGCCCGCAACCGCCGGCCGGCGATCGTCCGCATCACTATATCTTCCGCCTCGCCGCCCTTGACGTGCCGAAGCTGTCGATCCCCGATGCCGCCGGCATCAGCGCCATGTGGGCGGAGGCAAAGAAGCATGCCTTGGCGGAAGCGACCGTCACCGGCACCTATCAGACGCAGTGACGACGGTGTGAATTCACTTGCGTGAGGTTTTGCCGCGGGCAGAGCCGCGGTCGAAGGCGGCTTCCGGCCGTCAGGATACGCGGTTTCGCTCGATGGTGAGCTGCGCATAGGGCGAGCCGCCGTCCGCCAACTCGCCGGAGACTTTCTTCTCCCACGCGAAGCCGAGAACCGCGCCGTCCCTGGTTTCCTGGAAGACATTGTCGGTGATGACGGCCGTGCCGGCGCCGTCGGCGACCGAGACGGCGCAGCCGACCGGGGCCTTGCGCACCACATTGCCGCTGACGACGACATTGCGCAGGTAGGCGCCCCAGCCGATCTGCAGTCCCCAGCGCGGCGCCCCTTCGATCACATTGGCCGACACCAGCGTATCGGCCTCCGCCGCGATGCCGATGCCGAAGCCGACCTCGTGCTGGTAGGGGCCCTTCAGCGTCAGGTTGCGCACGACATTGCCGGTGACGCTGGCAAGCCTGCCACCCTCGTCGAAATTGGCGATCGAGATGCCGTTGGCCGCCCCATCGATCAGATTGGCGGAGACCACGGCACCCTCGAAGGCGAATTCGACATAGATCGCCGTCTCGCCGGACCGCCGGCACTGGTTGCTGCTGATCTGGATGTCCGAGGCTGAGTTGGCGCGGATCGCCGTAAAGGCGCAGTCGGAAATATGGTTGTTCACCACCATCACCCCGTCGGCGCGGAAGATGTTGATGCCGTTGCCGTTCTGGCCGGTGCCGCCGTCATTGGCGCGGATGTTGGAAATACGGTTGCCTGATACCACGGTGCCGTCTTCCGCCTTCTTCCAGCGATGCACGAGAATGCCGCCATTGCCGCAATCGGCGATCGTATTGCCGGTGACCGAAAGATTGGCCGAATCGATGGCGTAAAGCCCGGATTGGGCAGCGCCTGAGATGCGGCTGCGTTCGATCCGCCCGCCGCAGCGCTCCAGCTGCAGGCCGTGCTTGCGGCTGCCGCCGATCTCGCAATTGTCGATCAGCACCTCGTCGACGCCGGTAAATTGCAGGAGCCCGCCGGCATAATCGCCGAGCCAGCGGTTGCTACCGTCGATGACGAGATTGGAAAGCTCGATGCGCCGCACATTCCCGGCCGCGAAGAGATGGCCGTCGCCGGTATAGACGATCCGCGACGCGCCCGGCACGCCCGTAATGCGAGTGTTGTCCGGCAAGGTGAGATTGGAGATCCGGTAGGTGCCGGGCGGCAGGAAGACCTGCACATTCTCGGCCGCCGCCCGCTTGATCATCTGCTCCAGGTTGCGGGCCTTGCGGTCGCCGCTTTCGGGAACGGCGCGATATTCAACCGCGTCGATCGCGCCGCGCAGGTCGGGCTGGGCGGCTGCCGTCAGCGGCGAGGCCAGCGCGCGCGACGCCCCGCCCGCAACCGCTGAGGCGGCGAGAAAGAGAAGCATGTCGCGGCGTGAAGGCATTCCGGGCGCTCCTGTCATGGCGCCCCCGTAGCAGGAAACGTGCCATTCCGCCTGTCTTCTTTTGGCACAGACTTTTCCGCAGCATGCGAAATTGCGCGTGCGGGCGCGGTTGAGGGCAGGATCTCGCCGCCTATTTTGGCGTGTTGTTCACTCTGTCACTTAAGCAAGCCGAAGGACTTCAGGACTACTTTGAAGGGAAATGACGATTGCGGGGCCGGGGAGAATGGGGTTATGCACGAAACAGTCAGGCGATGGGAATCTGCCGAGGCTCTGACGGCCGAAACGCGGCGCTTCGTCGCCGCGACCGAGGCAATGTTGGCGTCGACCGCCCACCACCTCTCCGAGGGCGTCGAGAATCTGCGCCTGAAAGCGATCATCCACGAACTGCCCGATTTCCTCTACGTCAAGGATCGTGACAGCCGCTTCGTCTTCGCCAATGCCGTCACCGCCAGCAACCTTGGCTTCGGGAGTGCCGAAGAGCTCACCGGCAAGCGCGATTTCGACCTGTTCGATTTCGAGGTGGCGCGCCGTCATTTCGATATTGAGCAGCAGATCATGGCGACCGGCCAGGCCCGGATCGACATGGAGGAAACGGTCGTTCTTCCAGGCAGCCCCCGGCCGGTATGCCGGCTGACCTCGAAGATTCCGCTGCGCAACGAACGCGGCGAAATCGTCGGGCTGATCGGTGTGTCCCGCGATATCACCGAACGCAAGCTCCAGGAGGATCTCCATCGCGGCCAGGCGAAACTGCTGGAAATGATCGCCCGCAACGAGCCGCTGCCAATGGTCCTCGAGGCGCTGGTGCTGATGATCGAGGCGCAACTGACCGGCATCGACGGATCGGTGCTGCTGCTCGACAGCGAGGGCACCAGACTCTATCACGGCGCGGCTCCCAATCTGCCCGGCGGCTACAGCCGCCTGATCGACGGCGTCACGATCGGTCCCAAGGTCGGCTCCTGCGGCACCGCCGCCTGGCGCGGCCATCCTGTCATCGTCGAGGACGTGATGAGCGACCCGCTGTGGGAGGATTTCCGCGCGCTGGTAGCGCCCTTCGGCTTCCGCTCCTGCTGGTCGACGCCGATCGCCACCTCTGAGAATAATGTGCTCGGCACCTTCGCGCTTTATTCCAGGGAAGTCCGCCGCCCCACAGAGCATGAAACGAAGTTGGTGGCGCTCGCCACGCACATCGCCGGCATCGCCATCGAGCGCAAGCGGGTCCACGACCGCATCCATTTCATGGCCCATCATGATGATTTGACCGGCCTGCCGAACCGCGCCTTCCTGAAGGAGCGGCTGGCCAATATTCTCGATCAGGCCCGGCGCAACAACCGCAAGGTCACCGTCGCCTATATCGATCTCGACAATTTCAAGGACATCAATGACGGCCGCGGCCACGCCGCCGGCGACGAGGTGCTGAAGGAGATCGCCACCCGCATGGCCAACAGCGTCCGCGCCTCCGATATGGTGGTGCGGCTCGGCGGCGACGAATTCCTCGTGGTGCTCGTCCACCAGTCGAGCCACGATGCCGGCATTGCGCGGCGCCTGCGCGAGTTGCAGAAGGCGATCAACCGGCCGATGCGCGGCGAGAGCGGTGATATCGCCGTTACCGCCAGCATCGGCGTCGCCGCCTTCCCCGTCGACGGCGCAACCGCCGAAGAGCTCCTCGCCAATGCCGACCGCGCTATGTACCGGGCCAAGCAGCTCGGCCGCAATACGCTGCAGCATCACGATGGCGCCAGCACGTCGGTCGGCATGCCGCTCGGCGAGCAGGAGGAGCTCCACCAGGCGATCACGGGCGATCAGTTGTTCCTGGAATATCAGCCGCAGGTCGATGTCGCCACCGGGCGCATCACCGGCATCGAGGCGCTGGTCCGCTGGAACCATCCGGCCAAGGGCAGGGTGCCGCCCGTCAATTTCATCCCGCTCGCCGAAGAGACCGGCCTCATCGTTCCGCTCGGCCTCTGGGTGCTGAACGAGGCCTGCCGCCAGGCGCGCGCCTGGCAGGATATGGGCCTCGCGCCGCTGACGATCGCCGTCAACGTTTCGGCCAAGCAATTCGCCGATCCGGATTTCGCAAGCCATGTCGCCGAGGCGCTGGAGCGTCACCGCCTGCAATCCCACTGGCTGGAACTCGAGGTCACCGAAAGCGTGGTGATGCAGGATGCCGAACGTGCGCTGGCGATGATGGCATCGTTGCGGGCGCTCGGCGTGCGCCTGTCGATCGACGATTTCGGCTCCGGTTATTCCAGCCTTGCGGCGCTGAAGACCTTCCCCTTCGACCGGCTGAAGATGGACCGCTCGCTGGTCGAGGCCCTGCCGGGCGACAAGACCGCCGTCGCCATCGCCTCCGCCGTCATTTCGCTGGCGCAGACGCTGAAGCTTTCGGTTCTTGCCGAAGGCGTAGAGACCGACGCTCAGATGGATTTCCTGCGGCAGGCGCATTGCGAGGAGGCGCAGGGCTACCGCTTCTCGAAGCCCGTTTCGCCCGAGGCGGCTACCCTGTTGCTGCAGACGCAGTCGATGTGACCGAAACGCGCTCTAAACCCGAATGATATTGAGACGCAGAGCGCTGACGACCGCCTGTGTTCTCGTCGTGCATCCCAGCTTCTTGATCACGCTGCCGATATGATTGTTGACCGCATTTTCCGACAGATCGAGAAGCTTGGCGATTTCGCTGCTCTTCCTGCCCCCGGCCGTCAGCCTCAGGCAGTCCAGCTCGCTCGACGTAAAGGCAATCGGCTTGTGTTTCTCGTTCAAGGTCAGCTGTGAGAGCCGATCATAGATGAGTGTCGCGATAAACAGGATCTTCGCCATTTCGAGCATGGTGAAATTCCGGGACCCGGAAATCGACATCGCACCGCGTCCGCCGGCGGCATCGTGAACGGGAAAATAGGCTCCCTTTTCCATGCCGTACCGCCTGAACAAATCGATGACCGTGGACTTCTTGCCCTCTCCGCGGTCAGTGTTGATCGCCTCGACATCGTAGTTGAAGGGGCTGGTCGATCTCAGCATCCGCCGGATGACCGGACTGTCGACCATCAGGTTATGGGAGTCATAATAATCGACCATCTCCGCCGGCCAGTTGGTGATGATCTTGGTCGCGCCAATCTCGACAAAATCGACCGTCGGCAGCGTCATGATCAGGAAAGCGGTCATTCCCAGACCCTGAGTGAGACCCTTCATATATTTGAAGACTTCATAATGCGTGTTGAAGCCCGCGGCTGCTTCCTCAATTCGATTGAACTGGGCCTCGAGCTCCATGTCTTTCTCCAATCACCAGATTCTTCCGGCGGATTGGTCGCTGATGTGCCGACCGAATCCGCCCGTGCGATCGCCGATTTTTGCGCGCTCAAGTTGCGGTGCAACATGTCGCTGCAGAGGAAGTCGGAGTGCCCGCTACCGGGAACACCAAGAATTAGAACGATTGATGCTTAACAGACAGTAAATGCACCGTTCGGTTTTCGGGGCCGGTTAGGCGAGAAATTGGCGCCGGGAGATTTCACGTTGGCACTGGAACTCCGCTAGTGCTGCGGCCTAAGTCACTGATTTTATACGAGTTTTTTTGTTGTCACCCAGACGCGGTCGGCGCGTCGGATGGATGTGTGCGGTTAATGGATACTTAAAGAATTTAATGGATTTTATTTTCGGGGTGCTTGTCCGGCGAAGCCCATCACGGGTGGTCGCGGCAATCGAGCGCGTGGATTTTGAGTAAGGGGAACAGAATGAAAAATTTAGCATTGGGCTTCGGATCTGACGCCAAGGCCATACTGGCCGCAATGAGCAGGTCACAGGCGATCATCGAATTCGACCTTACCGGCAAGATCCTGACAGCCAATGCCAATTTCTGTGCCGCGCTCGGCTACCAGCTGTCTGAGATTGTCGGACAGCACCACCGGATGTTCGTCGAGCCGGCAGAAGCCTCGTCGGCCGAGTATCGCGAGTTCTGGGCGAGGCTCGGCCGAGGCGAGTTCGATCAGCGCCAGTACAAGCGCATCGGCAAGGGTGGCAAGGAAATCTGGATCGAAGCCTCTTATAACCCCGTCTTTAGTGGCGGAAGACCATACAAAGTAGTGAAGTTCGCCACCGATATCACCAAGCAGAAGTTGCAAAGCGCTGAAGATGCCGGCAAGTTGAGCGCACTGTCGCGCGCCCAGGCCATTATCGAGTTCACGCCCAAAGGCGAGATCCTGACAGCGAACGAAAATTTCCTGTCGGCGCTCGGCTATCAGCTTGCGGAAATCCACGGCCGTCATCATTCCATGTTCTGCGACAGCGCTTACGCAAACAGCGAGGATTATCGGCGTTTCTGGGAGCGTTTGTCAGGCGGGGAGTTCGTGGCTGACGAATTCCTGCGCATCGGCAAGGGTGGAAAAAAGGTCTATATCCAGGCCTCTTACAATCCGATCTTCGATATGAACGGCAAGGTGTTCAAGGTCGTCAAATTCGCGACTGACGTTACTGCCCGCGTCAACAATGTCGATCAGCTTGCGGCGTCTTTGATGGGCCTGGCCGGCGGCGATTTGACCCAGGAGGTCGCAACACCATTCATTCCGACACTGGAAAGGCTCCGCACCGATTTCAACGCCGCGGCCACCAAGCTGCGCACAGCGATGCAGGTCGTGGCTCAAAACGCGACGGGCATCGCTGCCAGCGCCCAGCAGGTTCGTTCAGCCTCGGACGATTTGTCGAAGCGCACGGAACAGCAGGCGGCCTCCGTCGAGGAAACCGCAGCCGCCCTTGAAGAGATCACCACAACGGTCTCCGATTCGAGCAACCGCGCCCAGGAAGCCGGCCAGCTGGTTCGAAGGACGCGCGAGAACGCCGAGCGTTCCGGCGCGGTGGTCCGCAGCGCCGTCGATGCGATGGGCAAGATCGAAACATCGTCCGCAGAGATCGGCAACATCATCGGCGTCATCGACGAAATCGCCTTCCAGACCAACCTCCTGGCGCTTAACGCCGGCGTCGAGGCGGCGCGCGCGGGCGATGCCGGCAAGGGTTTTGCGGTGGTCGCGCAAGAGGTTCGCGAGCTTGCTCAAAGATCGGCCAAGGCGGCAAAGGAGATCAAGGAATTGATCGGGGCCTCCAACGAGCATGTGAAGAGCGGCGTGACGCTGGTCGGCGAAACGGGCAAGGCTCTCGAAGAGATCGTCGCCCAGGTTCAGCAGGTCAACAACAATGTTCTTGCGATCGTCGAGAGTTCAAAGGAGCAGGCGACTGGGTTGAAGGAAATCAACACCGCCGTCAACACCATGGACCAGGGCACACAGCAGAACGCCGCCATGGTGGAGGAATCGACGGCTGCCGCACATAGCCTCGCGAAGGAAGCCGACGCGCTTTTCCAGCTGCTGGGCCAGTTCAATATCGGCGGCCCAGCCTCACGCCAGCAGCGCCCCGCCATGGCAACTGCCGCTTCCAGGCCCGTCGCATCGGCGCCGCGGGCAATGGCTGCGAAGGTCGGCGCAGCCTTCCATGGCAACGCGGCAGTCGCCGGCGGCGACTGGGAGGAGTTCTGAGGCGGGCGGCGCTCCGCCTTATTCCAGGAGCCGTCCGATCGTCTCGATCTCATTCGTCCAAATGCCTGCCGCATAGTTTTGCGGTAGCCGCGCCAGCTGTGCGGGATCGTCGATGCCGGTGGAGAAGTCGTTGCCGCGATAGGGGCCGAGCACGAAGACCTCGGTTCCGGCATCCTGCATGCGGTTGAGGAAGCGATCGGGCCAGCCCCAGAGCAAGGGAGCGATATTGATCGGCACCAGCATCATCCGCTGCTTGCAGGCCTCCGGCATGAGGCCGGTCCAGCCATAGCCGATATAGCCGAACAGGCAGCCCTTCAGGCTCTGGCGCGAGGCGGTCTTGATATCGGGCACGCGTTGGCGGATGACGTCGATCGGCTCGTCGCCGCCATAGACGATGATCTCTGCCCGTCGCGCGGGTGAAAGTCCGTTGAGCACACCAGCGAGCTTTTCGCCCTCGGATGGATCGCGGCTCTTGACGTTGATGAGGAATCGCCGATCCGGAAAGGTCGACAGCACCTCGGCCAGCGTTGGCATCATGCCGATGCCGCGGCCGCGGAAGGGGAAGCTCTTGCCGCCGTCGGCCGTATAGCCGTAGCCGATGTCGAGCTTCCGCATGTCAGCCATCGAATGTTCGCGGGTAACGCCGTGCCCGTCGGTGCGGCAGTCCAGCGTCCAGTCGTGGAAGACGGCGAATTGCCCATCCGTCGTTGGATGCACGTCGATCTCGACGATATCGGCGCCGGCGGCAAAGCCAGCCTGCATCGAGCGGATCGTATTCTCGAGATAATCGTGTTTCGGCGGCAGCATGCGGCTTGCCGTGCAGGTATCGTTCTTCAGATCGGTTTCGTCGAAGCGCTGGGCGATGCCGCGATGGGCGAGCAGCACCGGCTTTCCCGGCCGATGCACGGCAAGCAGGCTGCTATTGTTGAGATAGGTGGCGGCCGCGGCGAGCGCGACCGCCGCCGCGCCATAGAAAAGCTTCCTGCCCATATTGCTCCCCCAGATTGCATCGAAGAAGACAACAGCTAGAAAGCGATTCTGGTTGTTCTTGGGCTGTTTTCCGGCTTTTCTATGCGCGGTTATCTCAGGAGAGGACTGGCATCAATGGAACAACAGGACGACGAACTCATCCGTTTCGAAGCCCATGGCGCCGAACCCTTGCCGCCGGCTTCTATCGAAGGTCATGTCGGACGCGCCGGCGCCCGCATCTGGTATGCGAGCTACGGCGCCGGCCCTGCCGTCATCCTGCTGCATGGCGGCCTCGGCCACAGCGGCAACTGGGGCTACCAGGTCCCGGCGCTGCTCCAAAGCGGGCGCCGCGTCGTGCTGATCGATAGCCGCGGCCATGGCCGCAGCACGCGCGATGCCCGTCCCTATAGTTATGAGCTGATGGCATCCGACGTGCTTGCGGTCATGGACGAACTCTCTCTTGAGAAAGCGGCCTTTGTCGGCTGGAGCGACGGCGCCTGCATCGCGCTGATCCTCGCCGCGACGGCGCCGGCGCGTGTCGCGGGCGTCTTCTTTTTTGCCTGCAACATGGATCCGAGCGGCACCCTGGAATTCGTTGCGACTCCGGTCATCGACCGATGCTTCAGCCGCCACGCCAAGGATTACGCGGCCTTGTCCGCCACGCCGGACGATTTCAATGGCTTCATCGAAGCCGTCAGCCTGATGATGCGGACGGAGCCGAATTATCGGGCCGAAGACCTCAGCCGCATCCGCGTGCCGGTAGCGATCGTGCTCGGCGAACACGACGAGTTCATCAAGCCCGCGCATGCCGAATATCTCGCCCGCAGCATTCCGGACGCTCAGATGATCACTCTCAAGGGCGTCAGCCATTTTGCGCCGCTGCAGCGGCCGGCCGAGTTCAACGCCGCAGTGCTGTCCTTCCTCGACGGGCTCTCGTCTTGAAGCGCTCCCTCTGGCCTCGCGCCCATTTGCCGCTATCTCTTGCTGCATGAGAGCTGACGCGTTGCTTTATCCCGCCCCGGAAGGGCTCTATTGCCCGGAAGGCGGATTCTACGTCGATCCGGTGCGGCCGGTGGAGCGGGCGCTCGTCACCCACGGCCATTCCGATCACGCCCGACCCGGTCACGTGAACGTGCTCGCCACCCGTCAGACGCTCGACATCATGCGGCTGCGCTATGGCGAGGGCTTTTGTGGCAGCGAGCAGAGTGCCGGTTTCGGCGAGGAGCTGCTGATCAACGGCGTCAGGGTGAGCTTTCATCCCGCCGGCCACGTGCTCGGCTCTGCGCAGATCGCTATCGAGAAGAACGGCACCCGCATTGTCGTCTCCGGCGATTACAAGCGCCGTCCCGACCCGACCTGTGCGGCCTATGTGCCGATTGCCTGCGATGTCTTCATCACCGAGGCAACCTTCGGCCTGCCGGTCTTCCGTCATCCCGATCCGCTCGACGAGACCGGCAAGCTGCTGGCCTCGCTCCGCCAATTTCCCGAGCGCACCCATCTCGTCGGCGCCTATGCGCTGGGCAAGGCCCAGCGGGTCATCCGGCTGTTGCGCGATGCCGGTTATGCCGAACCAATCTATATCCACGGCGCCATGGAAAAACTCTGCGACTATTATATCGGCCAGGGCATCGATCTCGGCGAGCTGCTGCCGGCGACCATCGAAAGCCGCGACAGATCCGCCTTCAAGGGCGCGGTCGTCATCGGCCCGTCTTCGGCCTTCGCCGACCGATGGGCGCGCCGCTTCAACGAGCCGCTGCCGGCCTTCGCCTCCGGCTGGATGATGGTGCGCCAGCGGGCCAAACAGCTCGGCGTCGAACTGCCGCTCGTCATCTCCGATCATTGCGACTGGCCGGAACTGACGGAAACGATCCGGGAGCTGCACCCGGCCGAGGTCTGGGTGACCCATGGCCGCGAGGAGGCGCTGGTGCGCTGGTGCCAATTGCAGGGCATCAAGGCGAAACCGCTGCATCTGGTGGGCTACGAGGATGAGGCGGATTGAGATGAGCGTGCTGCGCGAAAACGCCTCTCCAGCCGACAGTTCCGCCATCGCCGGCACTTTGGATGTGGCAGCGACGCCTGCTCCACACTCCCTCATTCCTGTGCTTGTCACAGGAATCCAGCCACCGCGCGTCGGCGCGGTGAATGACTCACGCAACACCAAAGAGCCACCGGCGCCCAAGGACTTGGGCGCACTGGATTCCTGTGACGAGCACAGGAATGAGGGAGTTCCTATGGAGCCTCGTCATGCCCGGACGAGGCCCGCATGAAAGCCTTCGCCGACCTCCTCGACCGCCTCGTGCTGACCCCCAGCCGCAACGGCAAGCTCAAGCTGCTGACCGACTATTTCCGCGACACGCCCGATCCCGACCGCGGTTATGGCCTTGCCGCCATCGCCGGCACTCTGGAGGTGCGCAACGTCAAGCCGGCCATGCTGCGCGAGCTGGTGCTGGAGCGCATGGACGAGGTGCTGTTCCGCTATTCCTACGATTATGTCGGCGATCTCGCCGAAACCATCTCGCTCGTCTGGGATAATGAGCGCGATATAGACCGTTCCGCCCTTGCCCAGCCGCGCCTCGGCGAGGTCGTCAGCCGCATGAACGGGCTCGGCCGCACCGAAGTGCGCGGCTATGTCCGCGACCTGCTCGACCGGCTGGATTCCTCCGGCCGCTTCGCCTTCATCAAGCTGGCGACCGGGGCCATGCGCATCGGCGTCTCCGCCCGCCTTGCCAAGCAGGCGCTCGCCGATCTCGGCGGCAAGGACGTCACCGAGATCGAAACCCTGTGGCACGGCCTGCAGCCGCCTTATGAGGCATTGTTCCAGTGGTTGACGGGCGGCGGCGACAAGCCGGCGCTGGCGACGCCGGCGATCTTCCATTCCGTCATGCTCGCCAATGCGGTGGAGGAGGGGGATCTTACCGGTCTCGAACCGGGCGACTATGCCGCCGAGTGGAAATGGGACGGCATCCGCGTCCAGCTTTCTCGCTCCGGCGACCGGCGCAAGATCTATTCCCGCTCCGGCGACGATATCTCCGGCGCCTTTCCCGATATTCTCGACGCCATCAATTTTTCCGGCGTCGTCGACGGCGAGCTGCTGGTCGGCGGTACCGCCCGCTCCAACAGCCCGACCCGCACCTTCTCCGATCTGCAGCAGCGCCTGAACCGCAAGACGGTGACCGCAAGGATGCTCGACGATTACCCCGCCTTCATCCGCGCCTATGACCTGCTCTTCGACGATGAGGAGGATGTGCGCGGCCGCACCTATGTCGATCGCCGCGAGCGTCTCTCCGAGATCATCGACCGCGCCCCCCACGATCGCTTTGATCTGTCGCCGCTCGTGCCGTTCTCATCCTGGGAGGAGCTCGATGCTTTGCGCGCCGCCCCGCCCGATCCGGTCATCGAGGGAGTGATGATCAAGCGCCGCGACAGCATCTACCAGGCCGGCCGCATGAAGGGCCCCTGGTTCAAGTGGAAGCGCAATCCCTATAATGTCGATGCGGTGCTGATGTATGCCCAGCGCGGCCACGGCAAGCGCTCCAGCTACTATTCCGATTTCACCTTCGGCGTCTGGGCCGACGACGAGGACGGCGAACAGCTGGTGCCGGTGGGAAAGGCCTATTTCGGTTTCACCGATGCCGAGCTCGAGCTGCTCGACAAGTTCGTGCGCAACAATACGACGGAGCGGTTCGGCCCGGTGCGGGCCGTGCGCGCCGACAGGGATTTCGGTTTCGTCGTCGAGGTCGCCTTCGAGGGTATTAATCGCTCGACACGGCACAAATCCGGCGTCGCCATGCGCTTCCCCCGCATCGCCCGCCTTCGCCCCGACAAACCGCCCTACGAGGCCGACCGGCTGCGCACGCTGATAGCCATGATCGACGCCAAGCCAGGCTGAGTCGCGGGCCGCCTGCGCAACAATGACGCAGGGCGATATTTTCAACAGGATGTGTATTGGCGCCACCGCGGTTTCCGGTGCAAATCTTGCGAGCCGGGGAAATGATTTGGGTGCTGCGCATGAGCTCGCATGAACGAAATTCCTTTTTCCGCCAACGCCGTGCCGTGCTGGCGGGTCTTGCCGGCGCGCTCGTCCTGCCGCGTATGGCGGCCGCCTTCGATGTCCCGGACGAACCGCGCCTTGCCAAGCACGATTACGCCGAGGTTCGCCGCCGTTTTCGCACGAAGCTGCTGCAGAAGGGGCCGGCGCCCGACAAATACGAACCGCTGGCCGCGCCTGCCGACGCCGAGAAGATCTTCTACCGTTCCGGCTATGGCGGCGAGCTGGAGCTGGCGGCCTGGGTTTCCAAATATAAGCGTGAGCGTACGGCGAAGCCGGCCGTGCTTTTCCTGCATGGCGGCAATGCCATGGGCATCGGCCATTGGCAGCTGATGAAGCCCTATATGGATGCCGGCTATGTCGTGATGATGCCGTCGCTGCGCGGTGAAAACGGCCAGAGGGGCAATTTCTCCGGTTTTTATGATGAGGTCGACGACGTTCTCGCCGCGGCCGAGCGCCTGGCGCATCTGCCGGGTGTCGATTCCGGACGCCTGTTCATCGCCGGCCACAGCATCGGCGGCACGCTGACCATGTTGACGGCGATGAGCACCCATAAATTCCGTGCGGCCGCGCCGATTTCGGGCAATCCCAACGCCTTCCGCTTCTTCAATCGCTACCCCCAGGATATCCGCTTCGACGACAGCAATACGCATGAATTCGAAGTGCGTTCGGCGCTCTGCTACGCCCACAGCTTCAAATGCCCTGTCCGGGTCGTCCACGGCACCGAAGAGGCGCATTTCAACGATCGCGCCGACCTGCTCGCCCGCCGCGCCCGCGCCGCCGGCGCGCACATCGAAACCGATACCGTCGCCGGCAACCACACCTCGGCGCTGCCGGCCGAGATCGACCAAAGCATCCGCTTCTTCCGTGGCGTGGCAGCCTGATTTTCGCCGCCGCTTCAAATACAGGCCCATTGGGCCTATATTCCCGGTATGAAGACGGACGCAGAGACGATGATCGTGCCGAACGACTTCCCCGAGTTGAAATCGCTCGTTTGGAATCGTGACCCCGTGCGCGCGATCCCTGCCAGCGAAGCTTTCGCGCTGTATGAGCGCAACTGGCGTTTTGTCGATACCGGCCGGCTGACAGAACGGGAGATGCGGCTGATCCGCGATCTGGCTGCCGCCTATGGCAACGGCATTCTGCTCGTCTCCTGATTTTCCGTTCTTTATCCTTGATATCTAAGCTTATGCGGAAACCAGGTTGCCATTATGGAATTCAGACGTCCTGAACATCGCACCATCGCCGCGGCCCTCCGACTGATGCAGGCGGATTTTTTCCTGGCCAACAGATGTTGGTTTGCCGGCGGAACAGCCATTGTCATGCATCTCGACGAATACCGGCTGTCGCTTGATGTCGATTTCCTCTGTGCAGATGGGGAAGGATATCGCGTTTTGCGGACGGCGGCGGTGGAAAGCGGAGTAGGAGCCTTTTTCCGCGAGCCGGTCACGACACTCAGGGAGTTCAGGACGGACCAATACGGCGTGCGTACTGTCCTTACCCTCGAAAGCCAACCTATTCGCTTCGAAATCGTGCGTGAGGCCCGGGTGGCTCTTGAGGGTACTTTCGATTCAAGACTGAACGTACCAATGCTGTCGCTCCCCGATATGTTCGCTGAAAAACTGCTCGCCAATGCTGACCGCTGCCAGGACAGGGCTGTCGCTTATCGCGATGCCATCGATCTCGGCATGCTGCTCACCCGTTATGAGAAGATTCCCGCTGTTGCCGTTCGGAAAGCGACGGACGCTTATGGCCAGGACATTGAACGCAAGATCGGTTGGGTACTCGACAGACTCGAGGACGAGACGGAATTAAAACATGCCGCAGTTGTTCTGCAGATGGACAATGATCTTGCCGTGCAGGCGATCGCTGCGCTTCGCGGCGAAGCGCAGCGGCTCTGGGCGTTTTGATTTCTAAACTTGTCCCCCGACACCAGCCTCGCGCCAGCCGCGGATGCCATCGTCCGGCAGATATCGCTGTCTCGCCGATCGTTGATAAGGGTGGTTCCATGAATATTCTGCGCCGGGTCTTCCCGATTGCCGGGCTGGTGCTGGTCGCTGCGTCGCTCAGCGGCTGCAACATCCTCGTTCCCGATGTCGCCGCCGATTCGCCCGCCCGCTTCGTCCAGGAAACCTCGCCGGTCTTCTATCAGCCGCCCGGCGTCGATCCGCGCCGCGTGCGGCCGATCCCCGATCAGCCGGTGCCGCAGACCCGCGAACTCTACAGGACCCAGTTCAACCAGACCTATGGTCTGCCGGTCACCAACCCCGTGCACGCGACCATGTATGGCGAACTGCGCGACGAGGACTTCACCCTGCCGGCCATCCCGGTCAGCCGCGTCCAGCCGCAATATCTGCGCCAGGAGGTCGATTACCAGACGGCCGAGCGCCCCGGCACCGTCGTCGTCGATACCAAGGCGCGTTTTCTCTATTTCGTCGAGGGCAACGGCAAGGCGATGCGTTACGGCGTCGGCCTCGGCCGCGACGGTTACGCCTGGTCGGGCCGCGGCGTCATCCAGTGGAAGCAGAAATGGCCGCGCTGGACGCCGCCGGCCGAAATGGTCTCGCGTCAGCCCGATGTTCGCGCCTTTTCGGCCGAGAATGGCGGCATGAATCCGGGGCTGCAGAACCCGCTCGGCGCGCGCGCCATGTATATTTTCAAGGACGGGCAGGATACG
The DNA here is from genome assembly GCF_001664385.1 of Rhizobium phaseoli. Classification (NCBI taxonomy): domain Bacteria; kingdom Pseudomonadati; phylum Pseudomonadota; class Alphaproteobacteria; order Hyphomicrobiales; family Rhizobiaceae; genus Rhizobium; species Rhizobium phaseoli. Next base: position 1,273,267 of record NZ_CP013532.1, read on the forward strand.
CTCTATCGCATCCACGGCACGCCCGACTGGCAGTCGATCGGCAAGGCCACATCGTCCGGCTGCGTGCGCATGCTGAACCAGGATGTCGTCGATCTCTATGACCGCCTGCCTGCCAGGGCCGAGATCGTTGTGATGTAGCGCTGCAACAGCGCTCGTCATATCGTCGGCCCTATCAGGAACACGTCTGCGTGAAGCTATGGTTTATTTGGCGCAAGCCGATAGATTTCCTCATGTCGTTATCCCAGGATTCCCGCATCAAAAGGAAATCAGTCCCGCGTCATGAGTTCCGATAGCCATCTTTCCCGCCGCAGCTTTCTCTCCCTTTCGGCACTGACGGCAGCTTCCGCGCTCACCGGCTGCGCCTCCTCCGCCAACACCGTGACATCGGGCGACACGTCGATCATCTACCGTTCGCCCATGCGTCTGTTCCAGTCGCCGGGAGCCTCGAGCGTGCCGAGCGGCGCCGAGCTTGCCGTCATGTACGGTCCGGTCGAAGACGGCGGCTTCCTCATTCCCGCCGTTCCCTATGAACAGATCGATCCGCGCTACTATCGCCAGCGCGTCGTCGATCCCACCGGCCAGCCGCCCGGCACCATCGTCGTCGATACGCCGTCCCGCTTCCTCTATCTCGTCCAGGCCGATGGCATGGCGATGCGTTACGGCGTCGGCATCGGCCGCGAAGGATTTGCCTGGCAGGGATCGGGCGTCATCCAGTGGCGTCAGAAATGGCCGCGCTGGAAGCCGCCGAACGAGATGGTCGCCCGCCAGCCGGAACTCGTCAAATATTCGATCGATAACGGCGGTATGGAGCCGGGTCTGAAGAACCCGCTCGGCGCCCGGGCGCTCTATATCTTCTCGAACGGCGAGGACACGCTCTACCGCCTGCACGGCAACCCCGACTGGCGCTCGATCGGCAAGGCCGTCTCCTCGGGCTGCGTCCGGCTGATGAACCAGGACATCATCGATCTCTACGACCGCGTTCCGACAAAGGCGCCGATCGTCGTCTGGCAGTGATGCCGCCGAGGCGGCCGCCAGCCGGCCGCCTCCGCCGCTTTCCGGCCGCCATTGTCCTGCCAGGAAAAGTTTTATTTCTGATTTAGCATTGCTTAATTCGATAAAAGCCCTACATGGGGCGTATCGAATATTGCTTGTGACCTTTGTCCATGCGCCAAAAGCGCCTCGTCAGATCTCGTCTCAACATCGATACTGCCCGCGGACATCCTTCCCGGGCGCACACAAACGGTTGAAAGGAGATCGTTGTGAATTCAGGTGTCGTCAAGTGGTTCAATGGTACCAAGGGTTTTGGCTTCATCCAGCCCGATGACGGTTCCACGGACGTTTTCGTGCACATTTCGGCAGTCGAGCGCGCTGGCATGCGCGAACTCACCGAAGGTCAGAAGGTCCGTTACGACCTCGTTCGCGACAAGCGCTCGGGCAAGAACGCGGCCGACAATCTTCAGGCCGCATGATTTGTCATTCGCCTGGGCTAACCATGACAAGGCGGCGGGCTGACCACGGATGTACTGGCAGCACGCTGACGATGAATTGGAGCCGTGTGGCTGAATGACCGGAAGAGGTCGGGTACACGCCCGGCCTTTTTGTTTTGCTCAATTGAGCAGCCGAAGACTCGAGGGACGCTGAATGAGCAGGCCTAACTACAAAGTCGGCGACACGATCGTTTTGAAATCTGGCCTGACCCGAACGGCAAAAGTTGAGAAGCGGTGCCGGATCGCAAGCGTCCTGCCGAATGACCATGGACATGTGCAATATCGCGTCCAGTTCGCGGCCGAGAATTTCGAGCGGCGCATCACCGAGGCCGATATCCACGTCGTGGAAACGCCGTCGGCGGCTTCTCCCGAGGTGGCGACCGACGGCGCCGCCGAGCCTTGGCTGAAATTTTCAGGCATCCGGACGGGCAAGTAGTCCCGTCCGATTCATCATTCAAGTGAGGCTGCGGCCGACAGGAAGGAATTATTTTGCAGGTTCTCGTCAGGGATAATAATGTCGATCAGGCGCTGCGTGTGCTCAAGAAAAAGATGCAACGCGAAGGCCTGTTCCGGGAAATGAAAGCCCGCAGTGCCTATGAGAAGCCGTCCGAGAAGCGGGCCCGCGAAAAGGGCGAGGCCATTCGCCGCCAGCGTAAGCTTGCCCGCAAGAAGCTGCAGCGCGAAGGCCTGCTGCCGGCGCCGAAAAAGGTTCTCCGCGCCCGCTAACCCAGCGGCCCGGCCAAGGGCCCGTGAAATCTGGCCCGCGGTGGCTCCGCGGCCCATCGCCAGCACCTGAGAAAGGGGCATATGACCGCCACCAAAGACGAATTCTTCAATCCCGCCAAGCTGTCGCCCCGCGACAAGGCGGAAGCCACCGATCAGACAGCGCGCGCCATCATCGCGGCCGAGGCCTCGGCCCGCGACAAGAAGACGGAAAAGCTGAAGGCGTTGCGCCTGCAGCAGGCGGCCGAAGCCGGAGCGGAAGCGGCGCCGGCAAAGAAGCGCCGGTCGCCGGGCAAATCCGCTCCGCGCCGGCCTTGATTCTTCCCAGCAGGCTTCGTGAAAGCATGTCGCGTAAATGTGCGCAGCGGTTTTGCGGCAACGCTCCGCGTAAGAACAAGCGCTAAAGCGTTTTAGCGCCTTCAGCCGCCGGCGAGGCCGGCCCGGCCGAGATTGGCCCGCAGCCGATGCAGCATGTCGCGCATCTCTCCCATCTCCTCCAGCGTGCAGCCGGCGGCTTGTCCGATCGCCGTCATGATCGTATCGACCTCGGCCTTCATCGCCTCGCCCTTCGGGGTCAGCGACACGATCACCTGGCGCTCGTCGCGCAGGTCACGGATGCGCTTGATCAGCCCGCTCTGTTCCAGTCGCTTCAACAGCGGCGACAGCGTGCCGGAATCGAGGTCCAGCTGCTCGCCGATCGTCTTCACCGGCAGCTCGCTGCGCTCCCACAGCACCAGCATCACCAGATATTGCGGATAGGTGAGGCCGACCCTGTCGAGGATCGGTTTGTAGGCGCGGGTGAAGGCATGCGCCGTCGCGTAGACCGCGAAGCACAGCTGCTTTTCCAGCCGCTTCTCCTCGTCCGGTATCTCCATCGTCTTTGCCGTTTGCGCTTTCATATCCACCATCCCAGAGCATGTTGCCGAAAAGTGTGAGCGGTGTCGGGCAACATCAGCTCTCACCTTAAGGTAGAGCAGGATTCAGATTTTTGGGCCGAGCCAGCCAAAAATCATCCTGCTCTACGGCTACGATTGTCTTCTTTTCGACGTCGAAATGCAATTTGCAAAATTAACTTGCATACAAATTAATTGTGCGATATTAAAAATCCAACCCCGATCGAAGGGCCAACCAAAGGAGATTGTCATGCCTATCCTCTATACGACCCAAGCCTCTGCCACCGGCGGCCGCGCCGGCCGCGCCGTTTCCGAAAATGGCGTTCTCGACGTCACCCTGACCGTTCCGAAGGAGCTCGGCGGCGACGGCGCAACCGGCACCAATCCCGAACAGCTTTTCGCCGCCGGTTATTCCGCCTGCTTCCTAGGTGCCCTGAAATTTGTCGCGGGCCAGCAGAAGGTCAAGATTCCGGAAGAAACGACGGTCTCCGCCAAGGTCGGCATCGGCCCGCGCGAAGACGGCACCGGCTTCGGTATCGAAGTGGCGTTGACCGTCAACATCCCCGGCCTTGACCGCGAAACCGCCGAAAAGCTCGCCGCGGCAGCCCATATCGTCTGCCCCTACAGCCACGCCATGCGCACCTCGACCGAAGTTCCGGTCACGGTTGCCTGATTGGAGTAACAGCCGGAAGATTGGAGAGGCGCCCCTCCGCCTGCCGGCACCTTCTCCCCGTAAACGGGGCGAAGGGAACATCCGCACACTCTCCGTTCCCCACAGACCTCGCGTGGGGAACGTCCCTCTCCCCGTCAAACGGGGAGAGGGCTAGGGTGAGGGGCAGCCGTTGGCGCAGACCGAACAGCTGCAGGCATATTCGAACAGTGGCGGAGTGACGTTCCGCTCGCTCTATTCGCCGATTGCCCGTGCGCCCTGAGGTGGCCGGCGCGACCCGGCCGGCGTCGGCGTCTCATCTGTCATCCCCGACACCGTCTGCAGATCCTGCCGCAGCCGCGCGGAACTTCCATCAGGGAGCTTCTGGTCGAGCGCCGCATGCGTCTCTTTCCAGATCGGCAGCGCTCTTGCCAGCACTGCCTTGCCTTCGCCGGTCAGCGCAAGCAGCCGGCCGCGCCTGTCCTTCGGATTTTCCATCACGCTCACCCAGCCCTTGCGCTGCAGCGGTTTTAAGGCCGCCGTCAGGGTCGTCTGGTCCATGGCGAGCAGGGTTGCGACCGGCCCCATCGGCGGCGGCTCCGGCCGGTTCAGCGACATCATCAGCGAAAACTGGCCGTTGGTCAGTCCCGCGGGCCGCAATGCGTCGTCGAACAGGCGAGCGAGCGCCCGCGCCGCGCGCTGCGCATGCAGGCAGAGGCAGGTGTCGCGCACCAGCAGCGTTGTAGAGAAAGGAATTTCAACCGAATTTGACATGATCATTTTATATTGATATCAATCTTTTTAGTCAAGGAGAAGGAGAATGGGCCGGCTCGCCGGCAGCGCCGGAGGAGGGCGCATCCGATGCAGAACGAAGTTGTTTCCCGCGAGCAATGGCTCGAAGCCCGCCGTGCCCTGCTCTTGAAGGAAAAGGAGGCGACGAAGCTGCGTGACAGCATCAATGCCGAGCGTCTGGCGCTGCCCTGGGTGAAGGTCGATAAGGATTATACCTTCGATACGCCCGAGGGAAAGAAATCGCTCGCCGATCTCTTCGATGGCCGCAGCCAGCTTTTGATCTATCATTTCATGCTCGGCCCGGACTGGGAGGCCGGCTGCCCCGGCTGCTCCTTCCTTTCGGATCATGTCGACGGCGCCCTGCCGCATCTCAACCATCACGACGTCACCTGGGTCGCCGTCTCACGCGCGCCGCTCGACAAGATCGCCGCCTATAAGAGGCGGATGGGTTGGAAATTTCCCTGGGTCTCCTCCTTCGGCGGCGATTTCAATTTCGATTATCACGTTTCTTTCAGCCCGGAGGACCTTGCCAAAGACAAGGTCTTTTACAATTTCACACCGATAGAGCCGGCCGAGGCCAATGACGAATTGCCGGGCCTTAGCGCCTTCTACCGCAACGACAAGGGCGAGGTCTTCCACACCTATTCGAGCTATGCCCGCGGGCCGGAGGAACTGATCGGCACCTTGATGATCCTCGACCGCGCGCCGAAGGGCCGCAACGAGGAGGGCACGATGAATTTCGTGCGCCGCCACGACGAATATGAGGAGGCCGAGGCGCCATCCTGCTGTCATTGAGGGGGATATGATGCCGCTGAGCGGTTTCGACGACGTCATGTTCCCCGCAATGCCGCAAAAGCATCCCAGCATCACTCAAGGGAGAAGAGGATGATGAAGACGGCTGAAGTGCTGAAGGAACATTCCTTCCTGGAACGACTGATCGGCGACTGGAGCGTCACCGCACCCGAGATGGGCGGCGGTGACGACTGGACGGAGACCGTCCGCTCGCTGCACGGCATCTGGTTCGTCGCCGAAGGGCACGGCCGCATGCCCGACGGCAAGCAGGCCACCACGATCCTGACGCTCGGCTACAATGCCGAAAAGGGCAAGTATGTCGGCAGCTGGATCGGCTCGATGATGGACTTCATGTGGGTCTATGAAGGCGAGGTCGATGCCTCCGGCAACGTGCTCGACCTCTATACGACGGGACCTGACTTCAATGGTGAGGGCCATGCCGATTACCGCGAGCGGATCACCTTCATCAACCCGGATCACCGCACCTTCACCTCCAGCGCCAGACAGGCCGACGGCTCGTGGAAGCAGTTCATGGAAGCGCATTACATTCGCAAGATCTGACCATCACGGCGCACTCGAAACGGGCCGACAAAGGGAGAGTATGATGTCTGATACGCATGGAAAGTTCATCTGGTGCGAATTGATGACACCAGACACGGCGGCTGCCGCGAAATTCTACAGCTCCGTCGTTGGCTGGACCACCTCCGAGATGAAGGTGGAGGGCATGCCGACCTATACGGTCTTCGAGGCCAATGGCATCGGCGTTGGCGGTCTGATGGAGTTCCCGGCCGAACTCGAAGGCCAGGGCATTCCGCCGAACTGGACGGGTTATGTCAGCGTCGACGATGTCGACCGGTCGGCAAAGGATTTCGCCGCCAATGGCGGTGCTGTGCGGCGTCCGCCGGAAGACATCCCGACCGTCGGCCGCTTCGCCGTCGTCGCCGATCCGGACGGCGCCGTCATCTGCATCATGACGCCGGCGCCGATGGAACAGACCTGGCCTGAACTCGCCTTCGACGCGCCGGGCAATATCGGCTGGCGCGAGCTCTATTCCGGCAACGGCAAGGACGCGCTCGCCTTCTATTCCAAGCTGTTCGGCTGGACGAAGGACAGCGAAATGGACATGGGTCCGATGGGCACTTACTACATCTTTGCCCATGGCGGCCGGCAGACCGGCGGCATGATGACCAAGCCGGACAACATGCCGATGCCCTTCTGGTGCTATTATTTCATCGTGCCCACCCTCGATGCCGCGATCGACCGCGTCACCTCGGGCGGCGGCAAGGTCGTCAACGGCCCGATGGAAGTCCCCGGCGGCAGCTGGATCATCCAGGCCACCGACCCCCAGGGCGCCTTCTTCTGCCTGGTGGCGCCGAAGCGATAGGCGTTGTGCCGGGCGGCAGACCCCTCATCCGGCTGCCGCCACCTCTCCCCGTTCTGACGGGGAGAAGGGATATGCCGCAGGCTCTTCGTTCCACGCCACTTCTCTTATGGCACGTCCCCTCTCCCCGTCAGAACGGGGAGAGGGCTAGGGTAAAGGGCTAGGGTGAGGGGCTGCGCCTCTCACTTTTGGCCTGCAAGGCGCAGCTCAAATATCCGTCACCCCGCCACCGAAGCAAAAAACCCTTCCGGGCTCTCCACTTCCACCAGACGCTTCTTCTCGATCAGCCAGAAGCGATTGCCCACCGCCCGCACGAAACTGCGGTCGTGCGAGACCAGCAGGCAGCTCGCCTCGTGCGCCATCAGCTCGCTTTCGAGCGCTTCCTGTCCCTCGATGTCGAGATGATTGGTCGGCTCGTCGAGCAGATAGAAATTCGGCTCCGTCAGCCGCAGCACCACCATGCCGAGCCGCGCCTTCTGGCCGCCGGAAAGCTGGCCGATCGGTCTGGCTTGCATGTCGATCGTCATGCCGGCGCCGGCCAGCAGGGCGCGCGCCCTTTGGTCGCCGACATCGAAACGGCGGATGATCGTGCCGAGCGGCGTGTCGCCGTCGGCAAGATCGGCGAGCGCCTGGTCGCCATAGCCGAGAATCAGCGACGGCGTCGCCTTGATCCCGCCCGGCGCCGCCTCCGGCCTTTCGATCGCCAGTCTCAGCATCGAGACCAGCCGCGACTTGCCGGCGCCGTTGAGGCCGAGGAGCACGATCCGGTCATCCTGGCAGATGAATTGTCGGCCGGTCCTGAACAGCAGCGTTCCATCCGGGGTCGTCACCGCCGCATCCTCCAGCGTCACCAGCACCTTGGCATGCGTGCCGCGGTTGGCAAGCCGGATGGCGCCGGCCGAGCGCTCCAGATGCGCCGGTTTTGCAGCATCCTCCAGCTTCTCCGCCCGCTGTTTCAGCTGCTTCGTCTTGACGACGAGCAGGTCGCTGCCGGAATTGATGCCGATATTGTTGAGCTTGGCCGCCTGCTTGCGCAGCTGCTCCGCCGTCTTCATATCGCGCTCGTATCGCCGCGCTTCGGCGGCATCGGCCTCGTCGAGGGCGGCGCGCGCCCTGGAATAGGGGAGCGCAAAGACCGGCGAGTGCTCCGGTCGCAGGAACAGCGTCCGGTTGGTCGTCGCATCGAGGAAGGCGCGGTCGTGGCTGGATAAAATGACCGGCACGTCGCGCGGCAGCGCATTCAGCCAGCCCTCCAGCTGCGCGATCTTTTCGAGGTCGAGATGGTTGGTCGGCTCGTCGAGCAGAAGCACGTCGGGTTCGCTCACCCAGGCACGGGCCAGCATGGCAAGCCGCTGCCAGCCGCCGCTCAACTGCTGCAGCGGCCGTCGGCGCATGGCCTCCGGCACCTCGAGCGATTCCAGCACGACGTCGACGCGCCAGCTCTCGCTTTCGGCCTGGTCGGCCGGCAGAGCCTGCAGCACCGCATTGTAAAACGCCGTGTCGAAAAGAGCGGCCGGCACATTCTGGGCGACATGGCCGATGGTCAACCCGCGCGCCTTGGTGATTTCGCCCTCGCTCGGCTCGAGCGCGCCGGTGATGCAGGCAAGCAGGGTGGACTTCCCGCGCCCGTTGGCGGCGACGAGGCCGATGCGGTCGCCGGCATTGACGACGAGGTTAAACTTGGAAAACAACGGGTTGCCCAGCGTCACGCCGAGGTTGCGGATAGTGATGAGTGTCATGATCGTTCTCTGGTCTTGACCGGGAGCGGGGCATCCGGGGCATCAGCCATCACGGAATTGCGCCTTTCAGGCCCGGGACGTTACAGAAATGCGCGCGCAGCTTGGAGACGGCGCCGCATTGGCCACGAAGGGCAGACCAGGAAGAGATGTCGAGAAAAGGTCTCTGGTCAGCCCTGCAAACGCATTTGCAGGGCGTTGACGGGACCACGCTGGCGATGATGCCGGAAGTAAGTTTGCATAGCGTGATCCTCCTTTCTCGAAAGGGTTGCAGGAGTGAAATACCATTGCCCGCGGTAGGAGGCAAGAAAAACCCCTGTCACCAGGATTTCCGGTGGCTAGATGCTCCGCGCTCCCTCATCCTGAGGTGCTCGAAGGGCGAGGCGGGTGCGCTGACGCCGATGGCTGCAAGGAGCAGCGTTGGAGCGTGCCCTTCGAGGCTTCGGCCTTCGGCCTGCGCACCTCAGGATGAGGGAGGTTGGAGAATGCCGCGCGCCTGATAGGGGGGCAAGTGGCTGTCTCTCTAACCCACTGCCGCCCCGCCAGTCAGCTCCAACCGCCGCTCTATTCCGATGTTTTCAAGAAACCTCTCGTCATGGCTGACGACCAGCAACGCCCCGTCATAGGCGCTGAGACCGGCCTCGACCGCTGATATCGAGTCGATGTCGAGATGGTTGGTCGGCTCGTCGAGGATCAGCAGCGGCGGCGGCGTGGAGCCGAGCGTGCAGGCAAGGCCGGCGCGCAGCAATTGCCCGCCGCTCAGTGTCGAGACGGTCTGCAGAGCCGCGTCGGCCCGGAACATGAAGCGGGCCAGCGCGGCGCGGCAGGTGTTTTCATCGGAAAGCGGATTGATCCGGCGAAAATTGTCGCGGATCGAGACCGACGGATCGAGAAGGCTGACCTTCTGGTCGAGCATTGCAAAGCCGGTCATCACGGCGACCGTGCCGGCCCAGGGTTTCAACGCGCCGGTGACGAGCGCCAGTAGCGTCGTCTTGCCCGAACCGTTGCGGCCGGTGAGGGCGATCCGTTCCGGCCCCGTCACGGCGAAGGAAAGATCGCGGATCACGGCGTCTCCCGGCCGATAACCCGCTGTTACGGCCTCCATCCTCAGCACGATCTTGCTGGCCGAAAGCCCGGTCGATGGTAGGTTGACCGACAGGGGCTGGAGGATCTCGATCTTTTCGCGCGCCGCTTTTGCCTCCTCCAGCGCTTGGCTGCGCCGCCGTTCGGCCAGCCGGGCATTGTCGCCGCCGGTCGTCTCACTCCGCTCCTTCATGCCGCCGAGCAGGATGCGCGGGATGCCGCCCTTGGCCGCCGTCTTCCGCCCGGCGCTGTCCCGGCGCGCCTGACGCTCCACCGTCGCCTGCGTCTTGCGCGCCACCTCGGCCATGCGCTTTTCGGCATCGGCGAGGTCATGCTGGGCTGCGGCAAGCTCCAGCGCCTTGCGCTCGCGATAATGGCTCCAGTTGCCGCCATAGCGGGTGGCACCGAGCGACGTCAGTTCGACGATCTGATCGACGCTTTCGAGCAGTTCCCGGTCATGGCTGACGATGACCGCGCCGGCCCGCCACCCTGACATCAGCGCGATTACCGCTTCGCGGCCATCGCGATCGAGATTGTTGGTGGGTTCGTCGAGCAGCAGGAAATCCGGCTCGGCAAAAACCAGCGCGGCCAGCCCGGCCCGCGTGCGCTGCCCGCCGGAGAGCGCGGCAAGCGGCGTCTGCGGCTCCGCGTCGAGGCCGGTGCGGCCGAGTGCTGCGGCGATCCGCGCCGGCAGCATCCAGTCGGCCGCAGCAAGCTCGTCGGCGGTTGCCCTGCCGGCCTCGGCACGGTGGAGAACGGCAAGTGCAGCGGTGACACCGAAGAGATCGGCGATGGTCTCCTCCGGCGCGACCTGCACGCTCTGGCGCAGAATGCCGAGGCTGCCGCTGACCGAGATCGTCCCGGCATGCGGCCGGAGCTCACCGGAGACAAGCTTCAGCAGCGTCGTCTTGCCGACGCCGTTGCGGCCGACGAGACCGGTGCGCTCCGGCCCGAAGCTCAGGTCAAGATCGGAAAAAAGCGGCCGCCCGTCAGGCGCGGACCACGAAATCTGGGAGAGGGTGATGGATGCAGGCATGGATCTGAATATCCCCGTTGGCAAGGCGAACTGGCGTTGCGATCGGGTTGAAATCCATTGCGGCACACATCCTGTTGAAATGATCGATGGCTTGCGAATTTAGGGAATGAAGATGTCAGGTTCAAGATCCTCGGCCCGCCGGCAGTCCGATCCTACCTCGCTGTGGTTATTCGGGTGCTCTGCGGCTACACGGTCTGCTTGACGTAAATCTCAGGATCAAAATCAACGCGCCTGGCTTTTCCGTCGGGTTTTTCAAGGCAAGCTCGACGCCGCCGCCCAGAGAATGCATGTACCGCACGATTTACGATAGCAGGACATCGTCAGCGCTTTCGATTTTCGACACGGTATTTTGTGTCATAGCGGCGCGCGCGGCAACCTCTTGCTGCGTGGCATCCATCGCTTTGCGTACTTCCGCCAAGGCCTTGCCAAGACGGCGCTCTTGCCGCTTCATGTCGAGCCGGGCGCGAACATCTTCAGGAAGTTCGGCGCGTAGCGTCTTCCATTCAGTGCTCATTTTTCTTCTCCTTCAGCCAGGCATCGAGCGTCGGCCTTGTCTCGCTCTCTTCTCAGCGAGGAGGAAGAGAGCGAAGCTACCGCTTCAAGCTCCCCAGGATCCCGCGCACCAGCGCCCGGCCGACCTGGGTCGCCACCGTGCGCGCCACGCTCTTCATCGCCGCTTCCACCACCGTTTCGCGCTGGTAGCCGGACGATCTGCCGCGGGATTGGCCGCGGCCCTGATTGTCGTCATTGCTGTCACCGAAGCCCGGCAGGCTCCAGCCGGATGTGCTGCCCGGCTGCTGTTCGGCCGCTTCTTCCTGCGCCCGCTTGGCGGCCTCGGCATCTGCCGCCTTCTTGGCGCGCGCCGCCAAGATCTCGAAGGCGGATTCGCGGTCGATGTCGTCGTCATAGAGGCCGAGGACCGGGCTCTTGTCCATCACCTGCTGGCGCTCGCCGTCGCTCAGCGGGCCGACGCGGCCCGAGGGCGGGCGGATCAGGGTGCGCTCGACGATCGACGGCGCGCCCTTGGCTTCCAGCGTCGAGACCAGCGCCTCGCCGGTGCCGAGATTGGTGATGACGGTGGCGCAATCGAAGGCCGGGTTGGGGCGGAAGGTTTCGGCCGCCGTCTTCACCGCCTTCTGCTCGCGCGGCGAATAGGCGCGAAGCGCATGCTGGGCGCGGTTGCCGAGCTGGGCGAGCACCGTTTCCGGCACGTCGAGCGGGTTCTGCGTGACGAAATAGACGCCGACGCCCTTGGAACGGATCAGCCGCACCACCTGCTCGACGCGCTCGACCAGCACCTTCGGCGCGTCGTTGAAGAGCAGATGGGCTTCGTCGAAGAAGAAGACCAGCTTCGGCTTGTCGGGATCGCCGACCTCCGGCAGTTCCTCGAACAGTTCCGACAGCAGCCAGAGCAGGAAGGTGGCGTAGAGCCGCGGGTTCATCATCAGCTTGTCGGCGGCCAGCACCGAGATCTGGCCGTAGCCGTTATTGCTGGTGCGCATGATGTCGGAGATCTTCAGCGCCGGCTCGCCGAAGAAATGTTCCGCACCCTGCTGTTCGAGAACGAGCAGCGCCCGCTGGATCGAGCCGACCGAGGCCTTGGAGATCAGCCCGTACTGGGTGGAAAGCGCAGTGGCGTTTTCGCCCATATAGTTGAGCAGCGAGGTGAAATCCTTGAGGTCGAGAAGCGGCAGTCCGGCCTGGTCGGCGATCTTGAAGGCGATGTTGATGACGCCTTCCTGCGGTTCGGAGGCATCCATCAGCCGCGCAAGCAGCAGCGGCCCCATTTCGGCGACGGTGGTGCGCACCCTGTGGCCCTTCTCGCCGAACAGATCCCAGAAAATCACCGGAAACTGGTCAAATTCATAGTCGGTAAAGCCGATCTGCTCGGCGCGCTTGGTGAGGAAGTCCTTGGGCTCACCCTTGGCGGCGATGCCGGAAAGATCGCCCTTGATATCGGCGGCAAAAACCGGCACGCCGGCCCGCGAGAAGCCCTCGGCCAGCACCTGCAGCGTCACCGTCTTGCCGGTGCCGGTGGCGCCGGTGACGAGGCCGTGGCGGTTGCCGAATTTCAGGTCGAGATATTCCGGCTTGTTGATGCTGTCGTCGGGGTTGCGGCTCGCGCCGATGAAAATCTTGCCATCCTCGATCATCCGCAACTCTCCCTTCGGCGCCGCCGCCATTTGTTGAGATGGCTTGGGCTTGCGCCGCCCTTCATCGAACCATCGTTTCCCTGTTATAAGCAGGCGGAAGGATGCGGACAACTGTTTGCATGCAAAGCAAAACCGCGTTTGAAAGCGCCTCTTGAGTTGCGCTCGAATCTCGATTAACGTTGACGTTAACGTCAAAATAACAGGAGGCTGACATGAATGAAATCGTAACCCAGGTCGCCGATCGCGTGGGTATTGCGCCGGATCTGGCCGAAAAGGCGCTCGGCATGATGCTCGGCTTCCTGCAGCGCGAGGCGGCCGATGGCCCGGTCGCGCGGATGATCGAAGCGATTCCCGGCGGCGCCGATCTCGTCGCCCAGTTCAACGGCGCCGGTGCCGGCGGCGGTGGTCTGCTCGGCGGCCTGATGAGCTCGCTCGGCGGCGGCGGCATCATGGGCCTCGGCCAGCAGCTGATGGGCGAGGGCCTCGGCATGGGCGAGATCACCTCGCTCGCCAAGGAAACCATCGCCATCGCCAAGCAATATGCCGGCGAAGAGGTCGTCGACGAAGTCGTCGCTTCCGTCCCCGGCCTCAGCCAGTTCGTCTGAGAGACGACGGCCAGAAGCCTTCGCGGCCTTGCCGCGTGGTGGCTTCCGGCCGCCCTTGCCATGCAGCCTCTTGCGGCCAGTTAAGGATTTCCGTCGAAAAGGAGGAGAGCAGCGTGACTGTCTGGCGCCCGCCGCAGCAGATCAGGGTGAAGGTGATCGGCCTTGCCTGGAGGCAGGATCGGCTGCTCGCCGCGGAAGTGGAGGATGATGGCGGCCATATCAAGGGCATTCGGCCGCTCGGCGGCTCGATCGAATTCGGCGAGACGCGCGAACAGGCCCTGCAGCGCGAATTCCGGGAGGAGCTCGAAACGGCGATCCGCATCGTCGGCCCCTGGCATCTGCTCGAAAATATCTTCGAACACCATGGCGCGACCGGCCACGAATATATCTTCGCCGCCGATGTCGAACTCGCCGACGCATCGCTCTATGCGCGTGATGAAATCCGCTATTCCGAACTCGACGAGACGGCGGCGACGGCGCGCTGGTTCGGCCGCGACATAGTGCGAGATGCCGGCATCGATCTCTATCCGACAGGGCTGGAAAAGCTGCTGTCACGCTGGCGCGATTGATCCCGAGAGTACATTTCCGCGAGACCGATATTCTCCTCGCCAAACTTTGATCGTCCGCGCCCGGTCAAGCGGAACAAGGAAGATCGAATTGCTGTTATTATCGCATCGTTGAAACCAGAGGGAACAGCATCATGCGCAGGTTTATTGCAGCAACGTCGATCGCTCTCCTCAGCCTCTCCGCCCCGGTCCTCGCCCAGTCGAATATGGGCATGGATGCCAGCGGCCGGATCGACGGAACGCCGCCGCTCGGCACTGCACCGGGCGTCGAGACGCAAAGCGGGCTGGTCATCCCGCTCGATTCGATCGAAACCGGCAGCGTCGACAACGGCGCCCCGAGCGGCCGCGTCGATTGGGCGCGCTGCCCGCCGCGAAAGGCCCGCGGCGCGCTGGCGACCGAAGGCGGCAACAGCGGCGCCTCCACCAGCGCGGCCTGCCGCGATCGATAATACAGAAGCGTTCTATTTAGCGTCCTTGCCGTTGTGATGCAGCAGGACGCCAAGTTCGTGCCATTGCCGCCCGTCGCGCTCGATCAGGCGATCGGCGCAGGCCGGTCCCATGCTTCCCGGCGCGTAAGGTTCCGGGGTGCTCGGGTCCTTCGCCCAGATGTCGAGGAAGGGCTGTACCGCCGCCCAGCCGGCCTCGATGCCGTCGGCGCGCTGGAACAGTGTCTGGTCGCCGATGAAGAGATCGTAGAGGAGCGATTCATAGCCTGTGGTTTTGCCGATATCGAATTTGTCGGCATAACGGAAGTCGAGGGAAACCGGGGTGGTATCGACCGAAAGCCCCGGCGATTTAATCGAGATTTCCATGCTCATGCCCTCATCGGGCTGCACCTGGATCACCAGCCGGTTCGGCGGCAGGCGGCGACTGACCTCGGTCTCGCGGAACTGCGCGAAGGGTACCGGCTGGAAAGTGATGACGATCTCGGTGTCGCGCGCCGTCAGCGCCTTGCCGGTCCTCAAATAGAAAGGCACGCCCGCCCAGCGCCAGGTATCGGCATAGAGCTTCAGCGCCACATAGGTCTCTGTCCGGCTGTCGGGGGAGACATCCTTGGTATCGCGATAGGCCGGGAGCTCGACGCCGTTGAGCGGCCCGGCCGTATAGGCGCCACGCACGCCGTGGGTTTTTGACTCGTCGGGCGTATAGATGCGCAGCGCCTTCAGCACCTTGCTCTTCTCGTTGCGGATCGCTTCGGCATCGAAGCTGTTCGGCGGCTCCATGGCGATCATCGCCAGCAGCTGGAAGAGATGGTTCGGCACCATGTCGCGCAGCGCGCCTGTGGCATCGTAGAATTTGCCGCGGCTGCCGACATCGACGATCTCGGCGGCGGTGATCTGCACATGGTCGATATAGCGGCTGTTCCACAGCGACTCGATGATCATGTTGGCAAAACGCGCCGTCATCAGGTTCTGCACCGTCTCCTTGCCGAGAAAATGGTCGAGCCGGTACGTCTGGCTTTCGTCGATCTGAGCAAGGATCTGCGCATTCAGCGCCTTGGCCGAGGCGAGATCGGTACCGAACGGCTTCTCGATGGCGACACGGCGAAAGGTGCCGTCCTTCTCGTCGGTCAGGCCATGGGCGGCGAGCTTTTCGACGATCGAGCCGAAGAAGGATGGCGGCACGGCGAGATAGAAAGCAGCATTGGCATCCGGCCCCAGCCGCCTGCCGATCTCGAGGAAAATATCGTCCTTGGTGAAATCACCCGAGGTGTAGCTTATGCGCCGGCGCAGGCTCTCCCACGCTTCGTCCTTGACCGTCTGCTTGTCGCCATTGAGATGGCTGAGAAAGGCGTCGAGCCGGCCGCGCAGGAACTCGTCGTCGCCCGGCTCGATGCCGATGCCGAGAATATTGAGATCCTCGCCGACGAGGCGCTGGCGCGTCAGGTTGATGATCGCCGGCACCAGCAGCCGGCGCGTGAGATCGCCGGTGGCGCCGAAGATGACGAGGGTGACCGGCGGGGTAGGGGCAGCGTCCATAGGTGTCATCTCCCTGAGATTGTTCGGCCGACTATAATGCGCGCCGGTTTCGCCGCAACATATGAGGGTGGGGGTAACAGGCATTTGACAGTTTGCGGGGCCCGCCCCTCATCCGCCTGCCGGCACCGACCGGGGTCGAGCCACCGGTCTCGCCCCGTCCTTCGGATCCCCGCTTGCCGGGCGAAGGGGGCATGTCGCACCCGCTCGCCCTCTCCACGCTGCGTTTGGCACGTCCCCTCTCCCCGTCAAAACGGGGGTCCACAGGACGGGTCGAGACCAGCGGCTCGACCCCGGCAAGGGTTAGGGTGAGGGGCAGCCATTGGCACAAACCGACCATGACGGAGCACACCGTTATTTTTTCACCGCCACCATGAAAATCCTCGGAAACCGCAGCATCACCCGGCCGTCCGACATCTTCGGATAGGCCTTTTCGATCCGTTCCAGATAATCCGCCAGAAACGCCTCGCGATATGCCTCGCCGGCATGGGCGAGATAGGGCATCAGGCCGGTGCCCTTCACCCATTCGACGATATCAGCCGCATCCGCCATCGGGTGGTTGTAGATGGTATGCCAGATATCGATGCGCGCGGCCTTGCCGATCAGCCTGGAATAATAGGCTGACGGCGGCGCCAGCGGCTGGCGGCGCACGCTCTTCTCCTCGAAGGCGGCCTTCCACGGACCCGCATGGGCGCTCTCCTCCATTGCCAGATGCGAGGCTTCGCCGAGATTGTCGGGCATCTGCACGGCGAGCACGCCGCCTGGGGAAAGCCCGTCCATCAGCCGGTCGAAGATGTCCAGATGATCGGGCAGCCATTGGAAGACTGCATTGGCAAAGAGCAGATCGGCCGGCTCGGTCGGTTGCCAGCTGCCGAGATCGGCCTCGACGAAGGCGGTGCCGGGAAGCCGCTTGCGGGCCGCCTCCAGCATGTTGACGTCGCTGTCGAGGCCGGAGACGCCTTCGGCGCCAAAACGCTCGATGATGAGTTCGGTCGAATTGCCCGGCCCGCAGCCGAGGTCGACGGCGCGGCGCAGGCTCTGCAGCGGCACCTGGGCCAGAAGATCGCGTGCCGGTCGTGTGCGCTCGTCCTCGAATTTCACATATTGCTGGGCGGACCATGCCATGGCGGTACCTCCTGATGTCAGGCCACACTTTCCTGTGGCGGATGCCGTCGATGTTGCTTCATCAGGCTCGATGATCTCAAAGAGCTTTCACTCCGCAGAGACAAGTATTTTGTCCACGCGCCTGCCGTCGAGATCGATGACTTCGAAGCGCCATCCGTCTCTGGTGAAGCTCTCACCCAGTTCCGGCAGATGTTTCAGCTCTTCCAGCACCAGGCCGGCCACCGTCTGATATTCGAGGTCGTCGTCGAGCTTGAGGTTCAGGAATTCGGCGAATTCGTCGATCGGCGTCCAGCCGGACACGAGGTAGGAGCCGTCGTCGCGCCGCGCAATGGCCTGCTCGTCGACCGGTCCCTCCTGCAGGGCGCCCATGATCGCTTCCAGAATGTCGCCTGACGAAACAATGCCCTCGAAATGGCCGTACTCGTCAAAAACCAGCACCATGTGCACCGGCGATTTGCGGATGGCTTCGATCACGTTGATCGCGGTTGCAAGGTCCGAAACGACAGGGATGTCCTGCGTCAGAGCCTTGATATCGGCACTGCCATGTTCGGACATCGCGTCGTAAAAATCCTTGACCGGCAGGATGCCGATCACCTCGTCCGAACTGCCCTTGCGAACGGGCAGCCGCGATCGTTTCGTCCGGTGCAACTGCGCCCGGATTTCATCAAGGCTGTCATCGATATCGATAATTTCGACGTCGCGCCGCGGCGTCATCAGCGCCCGGGCGGTGCGGTCGGCCAGCCGCATGACGCCTGAAATCATCGCCGACTCTTCGCTTTCGATCACGCCGGCCGACTGCGCCTCGGCGAGCACGGTTTTGATCTCTTCATCGGAAACGTTGTCGCCGCCTTTTCCGGATTGACCCAAGAGCTTGAGCACAAGGTTCCCGGAGGCGTTCAGCAGCCAGACGAGCGGCAGCGCAATTTTGGAAAGCACCGCCATGGCGGGCGCGACCCTCGCCGCAACGGCTTCGGGTTCCCGCAACGCGATCTGCTTTGGCACAAGTTCGCCGACGATCAGAGAGAGATAGGTGATGGCGACGACGACGGAACCGACGCCGACCGCGTCGGCAACCGCCGATGACATGCCCTGCGTCTCCAGCCATGCTGTCAACCGGCCCCCGAGCGTCGCCCCCGAGAAAGCGCCGGAGAGTACACCGACCAGCGTAATGCCGATCTGAACCGTGGAGAGAAAGCGACCGGGGTTTTCGGCAAGCTTGATGGCTTGGGCAGCACCCTTGCTGCCATTGTCGGAGAGAACCTTCAGGCGGGCTGTTCGAGACGATACGACAGCGAGCTCCGACATGGCGAGCACACCATTGAGGATGGTGAGAAGCGCCACAATTCCAATTTCCAGAAACACAGGGACCCTATTCGTTGAGGTTTGAATGCCAAGATGATGAGGCGAGGCGGCGACGCGTTCGGATAGACGCTATATCAGCATCGCCCATCGTCTTTCCATCGTCGTATATCCCAGGCGAGGCGGGCGTCATCGCGCCTGCTACAATGGTCGCCAGCTTCCTCGGCCGGTAGATCCAGGCTGGAACGGGCGGAGCTTGTACTGGATGGCTCGCTATCAGGCATGTTGCCGTTTTGGCGTTGAAACGCTTCCCACGCAAGAGGCGCCGGGCAAAAAACATCATAGGATGTTGATGTGACAGTTTTGAAAATGGTGGCCGCGCCGCTGTCTGATCAGGGATTCCACGCGTTTCCGCATGATGCCGAAACCGTTCTCACCGTTCCGGCATCGCGCGCTCGCGCCGTCATGCGGCGAGGATGGTGATCCCATAAGCATTGGCGGCAGCCGTCATGCGGGCGATGGTCTCGGGCGAGGGGGCCTTCAGCGGCTCGCTCGTGCCTTCCGCTTCGATGAATTCGGCCATGTCGCGATCGACGATCGCCGAAAACACCGCCGGAACATCTCCGCGGTTGGCATAGCAGTGCACCATGAAGGGCGCGATGGTGACGATGTCGCCGGCGCTGGCCTCGATCTCTTCGGGGCCGTTGTCGGTCAGCCGCCAAATCGTCAGGCCCCCCTCGAGGATGCGGAACACCTCCGGGCTCGCATGCGCATGTTTCGGCGTCCGGCTGCCGGGCGGCACGGTGACGTCGAAGATGTTGAGCCAGGTGCCGCGGATGCGGACCTGTCGTTCGATCCGGTCGCCGAGGACGAAAAAGCGCTTTGCCTCTTTGCCGGCAGGCATTGTCACAAATGAGTTGGACATCATGTCTCTTTCTTCTTCTTACGGGCTTTTCATGCCCGCCTTTTCTTGCCCATTTTTTCTGGGCGGTGCAGCCGTTAGACCTTTACGCCGTCTTTGACAACAGACCCCGCATCCGGGACGACGGTCGCGAAACGGTCGGCGAGTTCGGCAAGCGCCGTGCGATGCACGAGATCGGCGCTGATGACGCCGCCGAGCGGATCGGGCAGGGCGCGGGTGGCGGCGGCGGATGCGACGACGATTGCCCGAATGCCGAGATCGAGCGCCGCTCGCGCCGTGGCGCTCACGCACATATGCGTCATGAAGCCGACGAGGATGATATCGGTACGGCCGCTTCCTTCCGCAAGATCCGTCAGCGCCGCTGCCAGTGTCGTGCCGGCAAAAGCATTGGGAAGCGTCTTTGCGATCACCCTCTCGCCGTCGACGGGAGCAAGCGCCGGAATGATTTCGGCGGCCTGCGAGCCGGCGGCAAAGAGGCTGCCGGTGGGCGGTGCGTGATGCACGACGTGGAAGACCGGCACTCCGTTTTCGCGCGCGGCGTCGAGCAGCCGGCCTATTTCGACAATTGCCGGCCCGATGCCGGGAAGCGGCAGCTTGCCGTCGAGATATTCGTTCTGTGCGTCGATGATGACGAGCACCGATTTTGCAAGGTCGATCGGTTTTGGCGTTACGCCGGCATGCTGAAGAAGAGTGAGGGGAGCCATGTGTTTCTCTTGGGTTCGGGTTCGCCACTATCAGATAGCGCCTATCGACCTGAGCGAATATCCGCTATATATTCACAGTGGCTGAGCAAAAACGCACAGGATTGGATTGGGAGGACCTGCGCTTTTTTGCAGCGCTGGCCAGGCACCGCAGCCTTTCGGCCACCGCACGCGCCCTGAAGGTCAATCACGCCACGGTGGCGCGGCGCATCGCAGCTCTTGAGCAAAACCTCGGCGTCAACCTTTTCGAGCGCCGGGCCGATGGTTACGCGCTGAGCCGCCAAGGCAGCGCCATTCTCGCCGAAACGGGCGCGATGGAGGCTGCGGCTGCCGCAATTCGCGACCGGCTCGATGCCGAAGACGGTCCGCGGGGCCGCGTCCGACTGACGACGATCCGCTCTCTTGCCGATCTCGTGCTGGCGCCCAACCTGGCCGAGATCCTCGATGGACTGCCGCATGTCGAACTTGAGATCATCACCGACATCAAGGTGGCAAGCCTTGCCCAGCGCGAGGCCGATATCGCGCTGCGCCTCGGCCATCCCGGCGACAGCGAGCTCTCCGGCCGGCGCGTCGCCACCATCCGCTACGGTTTTTTCGGCTCGAAGGAGACGCGGAACGCCTTTGAGATGGGTGATCTTCCGCCGCTGATCACCTATGATGGCGAGAGCCAGGGCGTCGCCGAGGCGCGCTGGCTTGACAACAATTTTCCCGACCACCCCGTCAGCCTGCGCTCCGGCAGCAATGCGGTGCAGGCGCAGGCCGCCGCATCCGGTCTCGGCCTTGCCATGCTGCCGCTCTATCTGGCCGCAACCGTCTCCGGCCTCGAGCCCGTCGCCTTCGCCGCGCCCATGCCCGAACGGGAGCTCTGGATGCTGACGCCGGCCGAACTCGCTCAAGTCCCGCGTGTGCGGGTCGTGCTCGATCGCCTCTCGCGGCTTTTTGTGCGTCACAAGCACCTGTTCTGAACGGCGCACAGCCTGAGACGTTGCCGCTGTCGCTGTCCGTCAGGCCACGGCCTCCTTCGGTCGGCGCGAAAAGATGACCGGCAGGCAGAGGACGGAAGGGCGCGCGCCCAGCACCCAGAAAAATGCGCTTGTGGAGCGTTGGCCGGCGATTCGCTGCTCCGGCCCGCCCGGTTCTAGAATTGCGTGATCACGCTGATCCCCGTGCCCTCCGCCTTGTCGAGCGCCATCAGCGCCGGCACGGCTTCCTCCAGGCTGATGCGCCTTCCGATCAGCTTCTGCGGCGCGATCTTGCCGGCGGCCAGCATCGACAGCATGGCGTCGTAGCGCCAGGCCTGCATGCCGTGGCTGCCGTAGATCTCCAGTTCGTTGCTGATCACCTGCGCCATCGGGATTTGCGGCGTCGCATATTCGCCGAGCATCAGCCCCACCTGCACATGCCGGCCGCGCCGGCGCAGATTCTTGATCGAGTTGAAGCAGGTGGCGGGATGGCCGAGCGCGTCGATCGAGACATGCGCGCCGCCTTTGGTGATTTCGCGGACCGCCTCGGCCACGTCGGCAACGCTTGCGGCATTGACCGTCGCCACCGCGCCGCACTCTCTGGCGAAGGCGAGTTTCTCCTCCGATATGTCGATGCCGATCGCATTGGCGCCAAGCGCGGTGGCGATCATGATCGCCGACAGGCCGACGCCGCCGCAGCCATGCACGGCGATCCATTCGCCGGGTCCGGTGCGCGCATGGTCGGCGACGGCGCGAAACGAAGTGGCGAAGCGGCAGCCGAGACTTGCCGCCGTCGCATCGTCGATCGTATCCGGCAGGTGCACCAGATTGGTGTCGGCATAATCGATCGCCACATATTCGGAGAAGGAGCCCCAATGGGTGAAGCCCGGCTGAAACTGGTTCGGGCAGACCTGCTGGTTGCCGGAATGGCATTCGCTGCAATGGCCGCAGCCGGAAACGAAGGGCACGGTGACCCGGTCGCCGACCTTGAAGCGCATCACGCCGCGGCCGGTGGCGACGACCCGCCCGGCAAGCTCGTGTCCAGGCACATGCGGCAGCCGGATATCGGGATCGTGTCCCATCCAGCCGTGCCAGTCGCTGCGGCAGAGGCCGCTGGCGCCGACGGAGATGACGACGCCATCCTCAGTCGGGGTCGGATCGGGCAGGGTGCGGATTTCGGGCGCCTGCTCGAAGGCTTCATAATACATGGCTTTCATCGGCGTTCTCCCTTGCTGCTGTCCGGCGATTTCTCCTGATGATCGCATGCGCCAGCCCGCCATTCCAACAAAGATTCGATCATTTTTGCTGATGCACCCATCGCTCAGGCCGCAGGTGTCGCGCACGAATATTGCGGCCGGACGCTGTGCTCCGGCATTTTCTTGCTTCCGTATTTCCGGCCGGGATTTGTCCTTGACCCGGCTTGCCGCCGGGGTTTTTGCTTTCCCGGATTCTGAAGGGAGAGCAGCAATGGCCGTCGATACATCACCGCGTTCCACCACCTGGACTCACGTCGACGGGGAATGGCTTCCCGGCAATCCGCCGCTGATCGGGCCGACCTCGCATGCCATGTGGCTCGGCTCCACGGTCTTCGACGGTGCCCGCTGGTTCGACGGCATCGCGCCGGATCTCGACCTGCATTGCCAGCGCGTCAACCGCTCGGCGCTCGCCATGGGGCTGAAGCCGGTAAAATCGGCCGAGGAGATTGCTGCGCTTGCCTGGGAAGGCGTTGGCAGATTCGACGGCGCGACGGCGATCTACATCAAGCCGATGTATTGGGGCGAACATGGTTCGGCCGGCAGCATCGTCTCCGTCGATGCGGAATCGACCCGTTTCGCGCTCTGCCTGTTCGAGGCGCCGATGGGCGGTCATGCCGGCACCAGCCTCACCGTCTCGCCCTATCGCCGTCCGTCGCCGGAAACGGCAATGACCGAGGCGAAGACCGGCTCGCTCTATCCGAACAGCGGCCGCACGATCGCCGAGGCCCGCAGCCGCGGTTTCGACAATGCGCTGGTGCGCGACCTCAACGGCAATGTCGTCGAAACCGCCTCGTCGAACGTCTTCCTGGTGCGTGACGGCGTGGTGATGACGCCGGCCGCCAACCGCACCTTCCTCGCCGGCATCACCCGCGCCCGCGTCATCGGCCTGCTTCGCAAGGCCGGTTTCGACGTCGGCGAAGCAGCCCTGTCCGTCGAGGATTTCCTCGCCGCCGACGAAATCTTCACCACCGGCAACTACTCCAAAGTCGTCGGCGTCACCCGCCTCGACGACCGCAACCTCCAGGAAGGCCCGGTCACCCGCAAGGCGCTGGAGCTCTACATGAACTGGGCCCACGGCAGAACCGAGAGCGAGGAGTGAGCCACGATCCCGCGCAGCGGGAGCAATCGATCCAGTGAATCGATTGCAGTGGCGAACGCCCGAAGCGCAAGCGCAGGGCCGGGGCGGGTCCGGCGCAGCGGGCGCAATCGATCCAGTGAATTTGCAACTGCGAACGCCCGGAGCGCAAGCGCAGAGCTGGCGCGGTCGCTCCCCTTGGAGCCATCTGCAAAGCCACCAATGACAACTTCAAACCGATGGGGCGTCACCAGTACTCATCTCGCCTGTAGAAATTGCCGTAGAGGTGCGTCAGCACCGAATTGGATCCCAGTTTTTCTTCATCGCTGTCGTTATAAACATGTTTGTATGGATCGCCTTCGCTGTAAATGAGAGCGACGAAATGATTGAGACCCACGCCGGCGATACCCGTCGAAACGTCGCGCGCATCGATGATGGCAAACTTTGGACTGTTCTGTGAAGAACCACTCGTGGCTGCGGCGGCTTCGAAACTCGATTTATTCAAAATGGCGTACCATAGCCAAGGATCGAATAGTGGCACGGTGACGATCGTCCCAAAGCAAACCGGAACAATGATGATGGCGATGAAGCTACTCGCCATCCCACGGAAACGACGATCATATTGGGCAGCAATGGCGCTGACAAACCAAACGAGCAGTATGCCCACGATCAAAAGAGCGAGCAGCAGACCTCCCAACAGATCAAAGAGTCCTCGCAGCCCATTGCCAAAACCAAGCGGCCAAAAATCCAAGGCGCGATCGTAGGCGGCATAGGCGATTCCAAGAAAAGCGGCGATGACCATTCGCCGAACATTCCAAATGTCTATGTGCTCAACCGACACATTCACCTCGTTGTTTTTTAACGTCGAATGATGTCCAGCGAAGTCGAGGCATTTTGATGTCCGATCGGCATTGCTGCCGAGCTCCGCTGTGTTGAAATTACCCCTCACGTCATCCACTTCCGATGTTCCGCAAATCTCTCCGCCAAGAGGTCGATGAACAGCCGCACCTTGGTCGGCAGGTGGCTGCGGTTGGGGTAGACGGCGTTGATGGTGAATTCCACCGGCCGGTAATCCGGCATGATCCTTATCAGCCGCCCTTCGGCGATGTCGTCGAACACCACGAAGCTCGGCGCCAGGAAGAGGCCTCGTCCGTTCATCGTCAGGAAGCGCAGCATCTCGGCATTGTTCGAGACGACATTGCCGCTGACTTTGACGCTTTCCTGCCGGCCGTCGCCATCCTCGAAGCGCCATTCGTCACCATAAGGATAGTAGGCGTATTGCAGGCAATTGTGATCGGCAATCTCGGCCGGCTTCAGCGGGAGCGGATGGCTGTCGACATAGGCGGGCGAGCAGACCAGCATATGGCGCCACGGCGTCAGCTTGCGCGCGATGAGCGACGAATCCGGCGGCAGGGTGCGGATGACTAGGTCATAGCCATCCTCAATCATGTCGACCATCCGCTCGCCGACGCTGAAATCGACTGAGATCGACGGATAGAGCTCCATATATTCGCTAAAGACGGGCAGCAGGAAACGCACGATGGAGCCGCTGGTATAGACCTTCAGCGTGCCGCGCGGCGTCGTGCTCAGCGCGCTCGCCGTCCGGTCCGCTTCATCGAGTTCGGCGAGAATCTGCGACGACCGCTCATAATAATATTTGCCGGTTTCCGTGAGGCTGACCTTGCGCGTCGTGCGGTTGAGCAGCCGTACACCGAGCCGCTCCTCCAGCGATTGCACATGATTGCCGACCATGGTGACGGACATGTTCAGCCGGCGCGCGGCCGCGGAAAAACCGCCGCATTCCACGACGCGGCCAAAAACTGCAAGGCTTGTCAGCCGATCCATATTGCCCTCGGATTATCCGCTGAGAGTTGATGATCCTTCCTGATTTAAGCAGATTATCAAAGTGAATGGCAGGGTGCATTTTCCTTCGCATCGAACAGGCCTCGCCTAAGCAGGGCGACAGACGAAGGAAAAGGACGATGGTCGAGCTACCCCGCAAGCAGTTTTTCGAAAGTGCTGGAGAGGCCGAGCGGATCCTGGCCGAGGAGGCCGCCAGGGCGCCCGCCGCCGAGGCACCCGCAACACCCATGACCGGAACCCCGGTCGCGCAAGCACCTGAAAAGACCGGCCGCCGGATGCTCAAGCGTGCGGTCATCGCCGCAGCACTGCTTGCCGGCGCCGCGTTCGCGGGCGATTTCGGCTATCGCTACTGGACGGTTGGCCGTTTCATCGAATCCACCGACGACGCCTATGTGAAGGCCGACTACACCACCGTCGCGCCAAAAGTTGCCGGCTATATCAAGCAGGTTCTCGTCAACGACAACGACGTGGTCAAATCAGGCCAGGTTCTCGCCCGCATCGACGACCGCGATTTCCAGGCAGCGCTTTCGCAGGCGAGAGCCGACGTCAAGGCAGCCGAGGCCGCCATCACCAACATCGATGCCCAGATCGCTTTGCAACAGTCGGTCATCCAACAGGCCAAGGCCACGGTCGACGCTTCGCAGGCCTCGCTGGACTTTGCCGTTTCCGATGCCGCCCGCTCCGCCCGCCTGATCACCAACGGCGCCGGCACCCAGTCGCGCGCCGAACAGACCCAGTCGGCACGCGACCAGGCCGCTGCCGCCGTCGAACGCGACCGGGCAGCGCTCGTCGCGGCAGAGAACAAGGTGCCGGTGCTCCGGACTGAGCGCGAACAGGCGGCAGCCCAGCGCGACCGGGCGGCCGCGGCCGCGCACCAGGCCGAACTCAACCTCTCCTACACGGATATCGTCGCCGCCGTCGACGGCACGGTCGGCGCCCGCTCGATCCGCGTCGGGCAATATGTCACCTCGGGCACCCAACTGATGGCTGTCGTGCCGCTGCATGCGGTCTATGTCGTCGCCAATTTCAAGGAAACGCAGCTGACCTATGTCCGTCCCGGCCAATCGGTCGAGATCAAGGTCGACAGTTTTCCCGATATCGCCATCAAGGGTCATGTCGACAGCGTTTCGCCGGCAAGCGGTCTGGAATTCTCGCTGCTGCCGCCGGACAATGCCACCGGCAACTTCACCAAGATCGTCCAGCGTATCCCCGTCAAGATCGTCATCGACGACGGGGCTTTGAGCGGGCTGCTGCGCTCGGGCATGTCGGTCGAGCCCGAAGTCGATACCAAGGCTGCCCAGAGCGAGGCTTCCCAGGCCTCTGGAGAAACCGAGGAGGAATTTTCCAGCCACGCTGGATGATCCATCTCCTCCCGAAATATCGCAGAACCCATCGTCAGAAAGTTTCCGCCACAGCCGGAAGGAGATAGGTCATGGCCACGCTTCAGATCGCCGCAAACGGCAATTCGCTTGCGCGCCCCGCCGCGACAGCGCCCGCGACGCCTGCCGTCACGAGCCCGCTTCGAATATGGTCGGCCGTGGTCGGCTCGACACTCGGCGCCTTCATGGCGGTCCTCAACATCCAGATCGTCAATGCCTCGCTTGCCGATATCCAGGGCGCCATCGGCGCCGGCACGGATGACGGCGGCTGGATCTCGACCTCCTATCTGATTGCCGAAATCGTCGTCATTCCGCTCAGCGGCTGGCTGGCGCGGGTCTTTTCGCTGCGCAACTATCTGTTGGCCAACGCCATCCTCTTCCTGATCTTCTCGGTGGCCTGCGCCTTCGCGGCCAATCTGCAGCAGATGATCATCCTGCGCGCCATTCAGGGTTTTGCCGGTGGCGTGCTGATCCCGATGGCCTTCACCATCATCATCACGCTGCTGCCCAAGGCCAAGCAGCCGATCGGCCTTGCCCTCTTTGCCTTGTCGGCCACCTTCGCACCGGCGATCGGCCCGACGATCGGCGGGTACCTCACCGAGAACTGGGGCTGGGAATATATCTTCTATGTCAATCTGGTGCCCGGCGCCTTGATGGTCGGCCTGCTCTGGGCTTCGCTCGATCGGGCGCCGATGAACCTGAAGCTGCTCGCCAAGGGTGACTGGCCGGGCATCGTCACCATGGCGATCGGCCTTGCGGCCCTGCAGACCGTGCTGGAAGAGGGCAACAAGGAAGACTGGTTCGGCTCCGATTTCATCCTGCGCCTGTCGGTTATATCAGCCGTCTCAACGACCCTGTTCATCGTCATCGAGCTGAGAGCGGCTCATCCGCTCTTGAACCTCCGTCTGCTGCTCCGCCGTAATTTCGGCTTCGGCATCGTCGCCAACTTCCTGCTCGGCATCGCGCTTTACGGTTCGGTTTTCGTGCTGCCGATCTATCTCACCCGCATCCAGGGTTATAATTCCGAGCAGATCGGCATGGTTCTCGCCTGGACCGGCATACCGCAGCTGCTGCTCATCCCGCTGGTGCCGCGCCTGATGAAGCGTTTCGATGTGCGGCTGCTGATCATCATCGGCTTCGCCCTCTTTGCCGCCTCGAATTTCATGAACGTGCACATGACCGGCGATTATGCCAGCGACCAGCTCTTCTGGCCGAACATCGTCCGCGCCATCGGCCAGGCACTGGTCTTCACACCGCTTTCGGCGATCGCCACTGCAGGCATCGAGCAGGAGAATGCCGGTTCGGCCTCGTCCCTCTTTAACATGATGCGCAATCTCGGCGGCGCCGTCGGCATTGCCTCGCTGCAGACCTTCCTGTCGAAGCGCGAGCAGTACCATTCGAATATCCTCACCCACTCGGTCTCGGTCTTCGAGGAAGCCACCCGCGATCGTATCGCTCGCCTGACCGCCTACTTCATGAGCCATGGCGTCAGCGACCAGGCGCTCGCCAGCAATAAGGCCATGGTCGCCATCGCGTTCAAGATACGCAAGCAGGCCAATATCATGGCCTTCAGCGACGCTTTCTTCCTGCTCGGCGTTGCGCTCGTCGTCGCATTGCTTGCGATCCTGCTACTGAAGAAACCCGATCAACTCTCGGGCGGCGGCGCCCATTAGCGCCACCTGGTCAAGGAGAAGAAGCCATGACAACCGCAATCTATGCTCCAGCCGCCGAACGGCAGACCAATGCCGTCGGCACCGGCGCGCTGCTTGCCATCATCGAATGGCTCTCCGGCGATGAATGCCACGCGCTCGACGAAGCAGGCCTCGTTTCCGGCCTCGGCCGCAGGCTTCAGGCGCTCGGCCTGCCGGTCGACCGGCTGACCCTGCATCTGATGACGCTGCATCCCGAGCTCGTCGGCCGCACCATTGCCTGGGCGCCGGGCGAGCCGGTCGAGATCCACGACCGCGAACATGGCGCGCGGGTCGCGATCTCAAACACGCCGCTGCGCAAGGTCATGGAAACCCGGGAGCCGCTGGTGGTTGGCCCCGGCGAAATCGTGCACGGCCGCTGGCGGCATATCGACGTTTTCGCCGATCGCGGTCTGATGCAGCTTGTCATCGCGCCGCTCTGCAATATCGATGGGCCGGTCGGCGCCGCCGTCTTCGGCACGAGGCGGCCGGCCGGCTTCACAGCCTCCGAACGTCAGGTGATCGAGCGCATTCTGCCGGCGCTGCGCAACACCAGCGAACTGCGCATTCTTCGCCAGGTCGAGCTCAGCCTGCTCGACACCTATGTCGGCCCGCTGACCGCAAGCCGGATCTTGGCCGGCCGCATCCGCCAGGGCGAAATCGAATCGATGGAGGCCGCCCTGCTGCTCTGCGATCTGCGCGGCTTTACCGAGCTGTCGAATAAACTCCCCGGCGGCACCGTGCTTGGGCTTCTCAACGCCTATTTCGATCGGGTTGTCCCGGCCATTACCCGGGAAGGCGGCGAAGTGCTGAAATTCATGGGCGACGCCGTGCTTGCCTTCTTTCCCGGCTACGCTGCGGCCCATGCCTGCGGCGCTGCCCTGGCATCGGCCCGCGCCATCCTCGATGAGATCGACCGTTTCCAGTACGACGGCATCGGCGTGAAGGCCGGCATCGCCCTGCATTACGGCGAGGTCAGCTACGGCAATATCGGCTCCGGCCGGCGTCTCGACTTCACCCTGATCGGCCGCGACGTCAACTTGGTCAGCCGCATCCAGACCGCCTGCAGTGAATTGGGCGAGGCCTTGCTGATGTCTGAGCCATTCCGCGAAAAAGCCGGGGCAGGGGATGTGATGTCGGTCGGGGCACAGGGGCTGAAGGGGTTTGCCGAGCCAGTGGAGCTGTTTACGATTGTACGGTAGGTGTGCGGCAGCCAGCGAAACCAGTCTATCCGTCTTTGACCTGTTCGAGCCTCGCCGCCCACTTGCATAAAATGCATGGCAGGTCTGCCCGAAACGGCTTCGTCTTCCCCCATCTTTTCGCCATAGTGGCGCCGGAATTCCGTAAGCTGGGAGGAGGAGCTTAATGACTGTGCTGTTCGACGAGCAAGCCGAGATCATCCGCGAACTAGGTGTCGCCACCGAGATCGATCCGGAGCGGGAGATCCAACGGCGAACCGCTTTCCTCAAGGATTATCTCGTCGGCTCGGGCATGCGAGGCTACGTCCTCGGCATCAGCGGCGGCGTCGATTCGCTGACGGCGGCTTTGCTGGCTCAGAAGGCCGTGCGCGAGCTGCGTGACGGCGGCTATGCGGCCGAATTCATCGCCGTACGCCTTCCCTATGGCGTCCAGGCGGATGAGGCCGATGCGGTGAAGGCCCTTGCAACGATCGACCCTGACCGCTCGATGGTGGTCAACATCAAGGCGGCGGCGGATGCGATGCTGGCCGCCGCTCAAGATGGCGGCCTTGCCTTTGCCGATGCCGGCCGGCAGGATTTCATTCTCGGCAATATCAAGGCCCGCCAGCGCATGATCGCCCAGTTCGCTTTGGCCGGCGCGCTCGGCGGCCTCGTCATCGGCACTGATCATGCGGCTGAAGCGGTCATGGGTTTCTTCACCAAATTCGGTGATGGCGCCGCCGACATCCTGCCGCTCGCCGGCCTCAACAAACGCCGCGTCCGCCTGCTGGCAAAGCGGCTCGGCGCGCCCGACGAGCTGATCTTCAAGGTGCCGACCGCCGATCTCGAAGACCAGCGGCCGCTGCGCCCCGACGAGGAGGCATATGGTGTCAGCTACGACGAGATCGATGATTTCCTCGAAGGCAAGCCGGTCGGCGAGATCGCCCGCCGCCGGATCCTTGCCGCCTATCGGGCCACCGCCCATAAGCGCGCTTTGCCTGTGGCCGTCAACGCGCTCTGAGGGACGCGCTCAGGGCTGCACCGGCGAGCCCGTCCAATCCGACGAGGCGAGATAGGCATTCGGCGCGAAAAAGACGCCATCGACATCGAAGGCCTGGAGATCTTCGGCCCGCAGTGCTTCGCGCACCTTCGGGCGGGCCGCCACACGGGCCATGAAACCGTGCAGCGCCGGCCATTGCTTGAGATGGATCTGCGTCCAGGGGGACCAGTTCAGGCAGACGAAGAGATAGGCGTCCGCCACGGTGAAGGCCTCGCCGGTCAGATAGGGTCCGGCAAAACGGCCGCTCAGCCAGGATAGCCGCTTCGAGACCTGGGCGCGGATCCGCTCATGCACGCCGGCATAGGCAGGCTCGAACAGCAGCACCATCGGCTTGTGCAGCTCGGCGGATATGAAATTCAGATAGGATTGCACCTCGTTGCGTCTGAGGTTGCCGACCTCGGGCAGCATCGCCGCACCTTGCGGCACGCTGTCGGCGAGGAACTGTGCGATCGCCGGTCCCTCGGTCAGCACCTTGCCATCGTCGAGCATCAGCGCCGGCACATAGCCGTTGCCGTTGATGGCGAGATAGTCCTTGCCGTCGCTCGTCCGGTGGGTTTCCCTGTTGACCTCGACAAGCTCGATATCGAGCCCCAGCTCCCGGCAGACGATATGCGGTGAAAGCGAGCAGGCCGCGGCGTTCATATAGAGTTTCATGGCAATTTCCTCTCTCATGCGGGCGGTCGAGGCCGCCCGTTCGATATTATTGAGCATCTGTACTGTTTCGCATAAAATAGCATTCGTCAAGAATTTAATGCGAAACGGTACAAATATGAAGGATGAGAAGAAGCGCGGCCGCCCGAGGGCTTTCGACGCCAAAGCAGCGCTCGGCAAGGCGCGGGACGTCTTCTGGGACCGGGGCTTTGCCGCCGCCTCGCTCGATAATCTGAGTGCTGCGACCAACCTCAACCGCCCGAGCCTCTACGGCGCCTTCGGCGACAAGGAGGATCTCTATCTCGATACTTTGGAGGCTTATCGCCGAGACGGCATGAATGCGCTTGCCCAAGCGCTCGACCCGTCGCTGCCGCTGCGCGACAATCTCGCCCGGGTCTATGAAAGCGCGCTGGCGATCTATCTTCACGGTGCAACGGCCGCCCGCGGTTGTCTGCTGATCGGCACGGCGACGGCCGAGGCGGTCGAGCGTGAACGGGTCCGCGAGGTGCTCGGTCGCAGCCTCAGCGATTTCGACGGCGAGATCGAAAAGCGCATGCGCCTTGCCGTTGAACGCGGCGAGCTTCCCGAGAGCGCCGATCCGCAGATGCTGGCAAGGCTCGCCTCCGCCGTCATGCATTCGCTCGCCGTGCGCGCCCGCGCCGGCGACAGCCGCGAGACGCTGGAGGCGATCGCCCGCTCAGGCGTCGAACTGATCTGCGGCAGCGCGCGAAGCTGATCCCGCTCCGGTCTCAGTTGTTTTAGGCCGCACTATCCAGGCATAGGCGCCGCCGGCGAGAAGCAGCACCGCGGTGCCGAGGAAAACCGCCCGCATGCCGACATGGCCGCCGACAAAGCCGCCGAGGATGGGACCGGCCACCTGGCCGACATATTGCGAGGACACGGACAGGCCGAGAATGCTGCCGGCCGCACTGTCCGGCACGCTGTGGCGGATGACAGCGGCGATGCAGGGCAGGAGCCCGCCGAGCGCGGCCCCCATCAGGAAGCGCAGGACGATCAGCTGCCAGGAACTGGTGACGAACGCCTGCGGAATCAGCAGCAGCCCGGCGACGGCGAGCGCGCCCGATATGACCGGCCAGTGGCCGATCCTGTCGGCGAGCCTGCCGAGCCGGGAGGCCGAAAGAATGCTGCCGAGCGCGGCGGCCGACATGACGAGACCCGAGATCTTCGTCACTTCAGTGGCATCAGGCACGATCTGCGCGACATAGACGGTGATGATCGGTTCGATCGACATATTGGCAAACATCAACAGCGCGCCGGTCGCCAGCATGGCAACGACAGGGCCTTTATCGGGAATGGATATCCAGCCGCCGCTTGCCTTGGCCGCCTGTTTGCGGGCCGGCGACTTCTCCTCCTTGATCAGCAGGGCGGTGGCGAGAAAGGCGAGGAAGATCATCGCTCCGGCAGCGAGAAAGGTGCCGCGGATGCCGATGACAGGCGGCAGCACCCCGCCGATCAGCGGCCCGACGAGATTGCCGGCCATGATGCCGCAAGAAAGCACGCCGAGCGCCCAGGCCGAACGCTCCTTCGGTGTCTGCGTCGCCACCAGCACCATTGAGCCGGAGGAGTAGCCCCCGGCGAGCCCGACGAAGAGGCGCAGCGCCATCAGCTGCCAGACATTGCCGGCCATGCCCATCAGTGAAATCGCCACCGTCATGCCGAGGCTGGCGCGCACCAGCATCAGCTTGCGGCCGTAAATATCGCCGAGCCGCCCCCAGAGCGGCGCGACGAGCGCGGCAGCCAGGAAGGTGGCGCCATACGCGATGCCCGACCATTGCACGATCGCCGCATGGTCGGCCACGCCGAGCTCCTCGACATAGAGCGGCAGGAAAGGCAGCAGCAGCGTCATCGCCACGATGGTGGTGAAGGATCCGATCAGCGCAACGGTGAGGTTGCGCTTCCAGTGGATCGAGCCTGCCTTGACGCTCACCGCGTCCAATTGGGTATCGGTCATTCCCTGCCTCGACTTCGATCACGGGGCGCAATTGCGCCGAAACTGGATCATTTGAGGTAAATGTGCTAGAGGTACTGATTGCGTGATGCAATCGGTTAATCGGAGGATATGCCATGAACGATATGCGCACGAGGCAGCAGACCGTCCGTGATCTCTACGCCGCCTATCTGGATGACCGCAAGGATATTGTCGGCGCCATGCTGACCGAGGATTTCACCTTCTCCAGTCCGCGTGATGACCATATCGACCGGGCTGAGTATTTCGAGCGCTGCTGGCCGAAGCAGCCGTTGTTCCGCCGTATCGACATCGAGTTCCTGGCTATCGACGGGAATGAGGCCGCTGTTCGCTACCGCGCCGAAAAACTGGACGGCGCAAGCTTCGGCAACATGGAGAGCCTTCGCTTCCGCGGCGGCAAGATCGCCTCGGTCGAGGTTTATTTCGGACGGGATCTGTAGTCAGAAAATTCGTAGTGCCGACGTCGTGATGATGACCATCGAGACCGCTACCATCAGCGGCCGCACCGGCAGCCGCTTGACCAGGATGGCGCCGAAAGGAGCGGCGATGACGCCGCCGATGATCAGGCCGATCGCCGAATTGAGTTCCGACCAGCCGAGCGTCAGGATGAAGGTCAGCGAAATCGTCAGCGTTACCGCAAATTCGGTGAAGTTGGTCGAGCCGATCACCCGCTTCAGATCATGGCCGCGCCCGATCAGCGTGCTGGTGACGACGGGTCCCCATCCGCCGCCGCCGATCGCATCGAGCATGCCGCCGCAAAACCCGACAGGCGGCACCGCCCAGTCGCGCACTTCACGCCTGGATGGCGGGCGAAAGGCCTTGTAGAAAATCAGCAGGCCGATCGCGAGCAGATAGGCTGACACGAAGGGCGCGATCACCTTGCCGTCGATATTGGCGAGCAGATAGGCGCCGATCGCCCCGCCGATCATGCCGGCAGGCGCCAGCCGCGCCACCAGCCGCCAGTCGACATTGCGATGATAGGCATGTGAAATGCCTGATGCCGCCGTCGTGAACATTTCCGTCACATGCGTCATGGCGCTGGCATTGGCCGCCGGCACTCCGAAGGCCAGCAGGCTCGTGGTCGACAGCACGCCGAAAGCCATGCCGAGCGCGCCGTCGACGATCTGCGCGCAGAAGCCGACGGCGATGAAGAAGAAGATATCCGATGTCATACTGTCCCCTCAGACGAACGATAGCACCAGAATCCGCGATGCGTGAGAAGCTTGTGACCTCAGGCCGAAAGTCCGCGCTGCTTCAGCCGAACGATCTTGAAAAACCCGTTTGGAAAGACCGGAAGAATATCGGTCGCGGAAAAATCGCCGCGGCGGTCGGCCCAGGCGAGAATGCGGTGGATGCGGAAGGCGGAGGACCAGCCGATGTGGCGCACCAGCGGCGCCACCGCCGCCTCGATTGCCCCCTGCAGGCCGGCGCCGTCGCCGAGCTTGCTGGCCAGGATGATCTCGCCGCCCGGCCGCAGCACCCGGGCGCATTCGTCCAGCGCCCGCTCCGGCTCGGGAATCAGCGTGATGACGAAGGGCAGGCAGACCGCGTCGAAAGACTGGTCGGCAAAGTTCAGCGCATGCGCATCCATCACCTCGAGCGCCTGCACATGCTCCAGCTTCTCGCGCTGCACCTTCGCGCGCGCCCGTGCGATCATATGTTGCGAAATGTCGATGCCGGTCACTCGGCAGCGGCCGGGATAATGTCCGAGCGTCAGGCCGGTGCCGACGCCGATTTCCAGAATATCCGTGCCGGCCGCAGCGGCAAGCGCGGCAAGTTTGCGATGGCCGTCGCGCAGGATGCCGCGATAGACCCGATCATAGACGGGTGCCCAGCGCTGATAGATTTTTTGCTGATCTTCCGCCCGGTTGCGAAGCTCCGACATGTCAGTATCTCCCCTGCGCCGCCCCGAAAACCGGAAACGATTTTCGGAAAGCATCCTGTATTTATCGCAAACATAGAGCGCCTCAGCGCCTCTCACAGGCGCGCGGCGCTCTAAAAACCCAGAACTTCAACTCCTAAGGGTGGGCTTGGGTTCCGCCAGCCTATTTCGCCGGCACGAGTCCGAGCGTCTTCGCGTCCATCTCGCTGCCGATTTCAACGGTTTTTGTCTGCTTGTCGTAAACGCAGATCTGGGCGACGAACTCCTTGGCGCCCTTCGGTTTTCCGGTCACGAGGGCCAGACCATAACGCGAGGTGCCGAAGGGATCGACGGCGGCAGCCGGCTTCTCGAGCGCCACCGCCGCCTGCCTGCATTTGGCGTCCACATCCGCCGCCAGCTGTTTCCAGGCCTCCTCGGAAGAGGCCTGCGCCGCGGCCGCCGGGCAAAGAAACGCCGCTGCGCATAGAAGCTGGATTATATTCCTGTTCATCTCGAGTCTCCGTTGATCTCAGTGGCCGGCGGAACGGTTTTCGGCGCCGCTATCCCGCGGAATTTTCTCATGCGATTCCAGCGCGGCAACTGAGGCAAATTTTCCTTCGGCGGATCGCTTTTTGATATTTCGCCGGTTGCCTCTCCCCCGTTCCCCTCCTATGTTCCGCCTCACCTGCCGATGACGCAATCTATTGCCAAGAGGAGATCTGACATGGCTTTCGAATTGCCTGAACTTCCCTATGATTACGAAGCCCTTGCCCCCTTCATGTCGAAGGAAACGCTGGAGTTTCACCACGACAAGCACCACAAGGCCTATGTCGACAACGGCAACAAGCTCGCCGCCGAAGCCGGCCTTTCGGATCTGTCGCTCGAAGACGTCGTGAAGAAGTCCTTCGGAACCAATGCCGGCCTCTTCAACAACGCCGCGCAGCACTACAACCACATCCATTTCTGGAAGTGGATGAAAAAGGGCGGCGGCGGCAACAAGCTGCCTGGCAAGCTGGAAGCGGCTTTCGCCTCCGATCTCGGCGGCTACGACAAGTTCAAGGCCGATTTCGCCAATGCCGGCGCCACCCAGTTCGGCTCCGGCTGGGCCTGGGTTTCCGTCAAGAACGGCAAGCTCGAAATCTCCAAGACCCCGAACGGCGAGAACCCGCTCGTCCACGGCGCCACCCCGATCCTCGGCGTCGACGTCTGGGAACACTCCTATTACATCGACTATCGCAACGCCCGGCCGAAATATCTCGAAGCCTTCGTCGACAGCCTGATCAACTGGGACTACGTCCTGGAACGCTACGAAGAAGCCACGAAGTAAGCGGTGCGAGGCTGCCGCCATCGGCGGCGATCTCTCAGCTTCCTTGATTTGCACCCGGCGTTCCCCGAACGCCGGGTGTTTGTTTTCACATCCCGGCGTCACATTCCTGTCACCGGCCGATCCTAACCACGCCTCATGTCCATGTCCGCTCATCCTGTCTTCCGCTTCGGTATCATTGCCGATCCGCAATATGCGGCCATTCCTCCGCATGCGGCCATGGACCGCTACTATGCCAACAGCCTCGCCAAACTCGCCGAGGCGATCGAGGTCTTCAACGGCTGGGAGTTGAGCTTCGTCATGACGCTCGGCGATGTCATCGACCGCAGCTTCCAGAGCTTCGACGATATCCTGCCGGTCTATGAGAAGCTCCGGCACGAGTCGCTCTTCCTGCTCGGCAATCACGATTTTTCCGTCTCCGCGGGGCATCTGTCCGAAGTTGCCGCACGTCTCGGCATGCCGTCGCCTTATTACGGCTTTTCTCGCCACGGCTGGCGCTTCATCGTGCTCGACGGCAACGAGGTCAGCACCTTCGCGCCGCCCGAAGGCCATCCGCACCGCGCCCTTGCCGCGCAAATGCTGGCCGCGCTGGAGGCGAAGGGCGCCAGGAATGCGCATCGATGGAATGCTGCGTTGAGCGACGCGCAGTTCACCTGGCTTGGCGATCAAATCGCAAGGGCGGCTGCGGCCGGCGAGAAGGTGATCGTCATGAATCACTATCCCGTGCATCCGCCGAGTGAGCACGGCATGTGGGACAGCGAGCGCATCGTCACCCTGCTCGCCTCGCACGACAATGTCGTCGCCTATCTCAACGGCCACGACCACGTCGGCAATTACGGCAGGCTTGGCGGCTGCCACTTCGTCAATTTCAAGGGCGTGGTCGACACCGAGCGCGAAAACGCCTTCGCTATCGTCGAGGTCCATACAGACCACATCGCTGTCCGCGGCTTCGGCCGGGAAGAGAGTCGGACGCTGGTTTATTAGGCTGGGAGAGACTGCCGATAAAGGTCGGCCAACTCCCCCTTATCTCATGCTCGGTCTTTACCGGCTCTATAACAGAAATTGACCGAGATATGCGGAGTGCCTCCGCGAAGAAGCGCCCAACCCGCCAACGGTGAGTTTGGCGGAACGCACCCCCATTCTCCGTCATCCTCGGCCTTGAGCCGAGGATCCATGCCCGCTGCTGATAGAGGTCGGCGGGATCCTCGGGTCAAGCCCGAGGATGACGGAGGAGGGGGCAGATGTCGGCAGTCCTTTGGCGGCGTCGAGGATGCGCCAGACAAGAATGCGCCTTCCCGGGCCGCATAGCACTGACTTCTTGCTCGTGCCTCAAGCGCTGCCAGACCTGTTCGCACAAACGCCCAAATATCACCCCGCCACAGCCTTCTCCGCCCAGCCACTCGTCCAGAGCTCCCGCAGCCGGTCACCGTCGCCCTTGAAGAATGCCTCGGCGGCCGCGCAGCGCTCCACCCGGTCGCTACGGAAATTGCGGATCGCCTGGCGCAACTCGCACCAGGCGACGACATTGGCGGTCTGCGAATAGTAGATCAGCGCGATCGGCTGGATCGTCCGCTCGCTCGCGCGGCCGAGTTCATCGCGATAGCCGAGCGTCAGCTTGCGTTCGTCGCGGATCGCCCGGCGCACGATTGCAAGGTCGAAACCGGCCGGCTGCGCGGTCGAGCCCCAGGCATAAAGCGCCTTGGTGTCCATTGCCTGTCGCAGCGGCGGCGGCACGGCGCCTGAAATCTTCCGGTTGACGCGGCGCGCTGCCTGCTTCAGTTCCTCGTCGGCCGTGCGTTCGAGCAGCGCCAGCGACAGCACGATCGCCTCCATCTCCTCGATCGAAAACATCAGCGGCGGCAGGTCGAATCCCGGCCGCATGATATAGCCGATGCCGCGCCCGCCCTCGATCGGCACGCGCATCGCCTGGAGCGCGGCGATATCGCGATAGATCGAGCGCACCGTCACTTCGAGCGTCTCGGCCATAACAGCCGCCGTCATCGGTTTTCTGGCGAGCCGCAGGATCTGAATGATCTCGAAAAGCCGCGAAGCCTTGCGCATTTTGCCTCTCCCACCCTCACGCTCCTGACAATACACTGTCAGTTGGGTTTGCGTATAGAGCCGCCTATCGGATTGAAAACTATCAGGGTCTCTCGAAACGGTCCCCGAGACGAAAAGGCGGTAACTGACATGAATTACCACGAAAACCTCTGGCTTTTCTTTACCCTTCTCTTCGGCATCATCATCGTGCCGGGCATGGACATGCTTTTCGTGCTCGCCAATGCGCTGACCGGCGGTATCCGCCGGGGACTGGCGGCAACCGGCGGCATCATGGCCGGCGGCGCCGTGCATTCGGCCTATGGCGCGGCCGGCGTCGGTGTGCTCGTCACCATGCTGCCTGAGCTTTTCAACGTGCTGCTCTTTGCCGGCGTCGCCTATATGATCTGGATCGGCGTTTCGCTGATGCGCAGTTCGATCACCGTCGAGGCGGTCGGGCCGGCAACGGCGCGCTCCGGCTGGCGCGCCTTCCGCCAGGGCGCCGTCACCTGTCTGATCAATCCCAAGGCCTATATCTTCATGTTCGCCGTCTATCCGCAGTTCCTTAGGCCGGAATTTGGCCCGGTCTGGAAGCAGGGCCTGATCATGGGCGCCATGACTGTTGCCACCCAGTTCGCCATCTACGGCACGCTGGCGATGACCGCCGGCCGCAGCCGCGATCTTATCGTCGCCAATCCCGATGCCACGGCCTTTGTCGGCCGCTGCGCCGGGCTGCTCCTGGTCGCAGTCTCCGCGCTCAGCCTCTGGCAGGGGTGGAAAAGCGCCTGAGCCGGCCGTGCCTGATCGTAGTCACTGATATTGGAAAGCAAACTTCGCTCACGGACGCCTCCACGGCGGCCACGGCCGGAACTCGCGGCTTGGATCAGCCGCGAGTCCCGCTGTTGTCACTGCCAGGTCATCTCGCCCTTGGCGACTTTCGCCCCAAGTTCCAGCGAAATTGGCATGGCGGCGTCGGGATAGAGTTTTTTCATCGCTGTGATCAGTGCCTTGGAGTCTGGGGCCTTGGCGGCCGCGGCGTCGAATGCGATCAGGTAATCGCGCGTGTAGCTGACGCCGGAAGCATCCATCGGCCAGCTGGGAGTGCCGTGACCCGGTACGACGATCTTGGGCTTGCGGGCGAGGATGGCGTCAAGCGCCGCCACCCAGGCTTTTCGTTCGTCGACGGTCGGGAGATCGGCGACCCAGGGATACATGCCGCCGAAGACAGGCACGCCGCCGAACACGGCGCTGAGCGATGGAACCCAGATATAGCGACCGCGATCCTTGAGACCCGGCGCGGTGACGATCTCGAGCTTCTCGCCATCGACCGTCAGCGTGTCAATGTCGCTTGCTTCCGGGAAAGTGAGCTCGGAGACCGACTTCGGACCATTGTCGCCCAGAACAGGCGACCAAGCCTTGATCTTGCCTTCGGCCTTCTCCCGCATCAGGTCGACGGTGTCGCGCGCTGCGAGGATGCGGGCTTCCGGGAAGGCCTGATGGACGGGTGCGAGACCGAAATAGTAGTCCGGATCGTTGGTGGTGATATAGATCGTGGTGAGGTTTTTGCCGCTGGCCTTGATGGCATCGGCGACGAGCTTGCCGTCCGAATAGCTGAAGCTCGAGTCGATGAGGACGGCCTCCGTCTTGCCGGTCACAAGGACCGGGGCGCGCAGGAAGCCCGCTTCGCTCGTCCTGAACGCCGTCCATGACAGTAGAGACTTCTCCTGCGCCACGCCTGACGTGGCGAGCGGGATCATGATGGCCGCTGCTGCGGCTATCGTCTTGAGGGTGGTGCGTCTGGTGATCATCATAGGTTTCCGAGGTTTTGGGATCAGTCTAATTCCGCCTTCGAGGCAGAGAGGACCTGCCGCGGCCGGCACCCGAACGGTGTCGACCACGCTGCGGCAAGGAATTCGGTCTGGGTGATCGGATTAGTAGCCGACGGTGAACCGCTGCCTGACGTGGGCCGGAGCTTCGATCTCGTCGACCAGCGCCACGGCGAAGTCCTCGAAGGAAATGCTGCTGCCGTGTTCGTTCGTCAGCAGTTCGTCCTTGCCGAGGCGGAAGGTGCCGGTCCGCTCACCGGGGCCGAATGCGGCCGAAGGCGACAGGAAGGTCCAGTCCAGGTCTTTTTCACCCTTGAGCTTGTTGAGGTAATCGACGCCGCCCTGCGCTTCGGATTTGTAGATTTCCGGAAATTTGGGCGTGTTCACGAGGAGAACACCTGGAGCGACTTCGAGGCTGCCCGCCCCGCCGACCACATAGTAGCGGCGAACGCCGGAGGCCTTGACTGCGCCAAGCAGCTTGCCCGGATCGCTGGCGGAGAAATGCACCGAGCTGATGACGGCGTCATGCCCCTCCAAGAGTTTTGCCAGAGCGTCAGGCGCCTCGATGTCGCCGG
This sequence comes from Rhizobium phaseoli, assembly GCF_001664385.1. Lineage (NCBI taxonomy): Bacteria > Pseudomonadati > Pseudomonadota > Alphaproteobacteria > Hyphomicrobiales > Rhizobiaceae > Rhizobium > Rhizobium phaseoli. The sequence continues at coordinate 1,313,908 of NZ_CP013532.1, forward strand.
CGGCGGCGGTGACATCAGGCAGAGAGGCGACCTTGGCGGGGTCTCGGGCAATCGCGGTGACGCTATGGCCGCGAGCCGACAATTCGGACAGGATGCGGGAGCCGGCCTGACCGGAAGCTCCGATGAGAGCGATTTTCATGATGGTACTCCTGGTTGGAATTGATGTTTCAGGCGACGGCGCAGAGCTCGTCGAGTGCCGCGACGAGATGAGCCGGACCTTGATAGAGCGCCTCGCCGCTCAGCACGTGGGCATGGCCGTTGATGCGGGCGACGAGCTGCGGAACGCCGCGAATGCCGAGGATATTCATCCGACGTTGGGTCTCTTCCATCCGCTCCAGCGTCCGCTCGCTGAGAGCGGGGTCGTTCCGGAGCTTCTCGGCAAAGATCTCAGCGCTTAGTTCGACGCCATGCTCGGCAGCCACCTGAACGGCGACCGTCGCCACTTCCTGAACGTTGGAAGTGTCGCGTCCGTCGACATAACGCGCGATCTGGACGGCATGCAGGAAACGAGGCTCGAGGTGCGTGGCGTGCTCGCCAAGTGCGGTGAGCGCAAGCGTCGCGGGTCCCGAGTCGAAAACGCCGTTCGGCGCCAGCAGGACGTTCTGGTGGTACGCCTTGGAGAAGCGCTGTCCGGTGAGAACCTCAATCCTCTGGTCGTTGCGCCAGGCATGATCTGATATCGACGAGATTGGCCTTGCTCCGACGAAAAGGCCGGAGGGGAGCATCCTGAGGCGATCTGGAAATCTGTCGGCAAGACCAGCCAGCGCCGGGGCGCTTGCGTAGCACCAGCCGCAGAAAGGGTCGAAGAAATATTGAAGTTCGATATCGGTGGTCACTGCGATCTCCCTGTGTTTGAGAGAGATATAATGTTGCGCGGATCAAAGATAAACGTCACTATGGTCGACAGAATGTTGCATAAATCGAGCGAATAGATGGATCGGATCATTGCCGCGAAAGTGCTGTTGAAGACTGTCGAGCGCGGCAGCGCTTCGGCTGCGGCCGAAGAACTGGGCATGTCCCGAGCGATGGCCTCGCGCTACATCGCGGCCATGGAAGACTGGTCCGAAACCCGGCTTCTCCACCGCACGACGCGACAGCTCAGTCTGACATCGGCGGGCGAACGCGTTCTCGACATGTGTCGGGACATCGTCCGTGTTGCCGACGCAGTGACGGAGGTCGCAACCCATGCGGAGACGCCGCACGGTCTTCTCAGGGTGACGGCGCCCGCCATCCTCGCCGAGGCGCAGCTCATTCCCCTTCTTTCCGATTTTGCCGACCTCTATCCGCGCATCAAGGTCGACTTACAAATTTCCGATCGAGCGATCGATCTCGTGCAGGACCGCATCGATCTGGCGATAAGGATCGCCAACCGCCTGGATCCATCCTTGATCGCAAAGCGGCTCGGACAGTGCTCGTCGCTGCTCTATGCCTCGCCGCAGTATCTCGAGAAATACGGAATTCCGACAGGACCGGAGGATCTCGACCGCCACAGGTGCCTCACTTACACCCATCTTGGAGGGAGCGAATGGTCGCTGAGGAGTTCCGAATCTCAGATCGTTATTGCGGTGGAAGGAACCTTCCAGACCAATGACGCTGTCGCCCTGCGCCGCGCCGCGCTGTCCGGTCTCGGCATCGCCATGCTGCCGCGTTTTGCCGCCGATCAGGAGGTTCAGGCCGGCAAGTTGATTGTCGTCCTGCCGGCATGGCAGCCGGCCACGCTGGGCATCCATGCCCTGTATGTTTCCCGTAAGCACCTGCCGATGGCTGCCCGAGTCCTCATCGACTTCCTGGCAACGAGGCTGGCGGATGTATAGGATTTCCCGGTTTGGGATAACGCCTACCGGTGGCGGCCTGTCTCGGACCGCCTCGGATATGTTCGCTGTTTATCACATTGTTTTTATGATGATCCGGCAAAACGTGACTGCCTTGCGCCATGGATTTTGTCATGCTCCCGGTGCAGATTGGCCAGCGGCCGCCTTGGCCTCTAGAAAATTGGAGAGGAACATATGAATTGGAAAGCAGTAGCTGCCGCCGCAGCGATGGCAGGAATAGCCTTCGGTTCCGTGACCGCCGCCGATGGAACCCATGATTCGCGCATTGCGCTCATGAAGAAGATCGGCGGTTCGGCGGGCGCCCTGGCCGCCATCGCCAAGGGTGAGAAACCCTATGATGCCGAGACGGTAAAGACGGCGCTCACGACGATCGCCGCAACCGCCAAGGTTTTCCCCGATCAGTTCAAGCCGGGCACGGAGACGGGCGACCAAGAGGCAAGCCCGAAGATCTGGGAAAACATGGACGACTTCAAGGCGCGTGCCGCGAAGCTCTCCGCCGATGCCGAGACCGCGCTGGCGCAGCTTCCGGCCGATCCCGCCGCCGTCGGTGCCACGCTGAACACCCTCGGCGCCAATTGCGGCGGCTGTCACAAGGCCTATCGTATCAAAAAGGACTGATAGGCCGTCCACAGCAATTCCAGCAAGGGCGATCCGTGCCCGCCTTGCCGCCGGCGCGGATCGCCTTATGTGGGATCGACCGGCGCGGGTGTCGGCAAGAGGGGAGGCGGCGCATGGTCCGCAGGTTCATCCGGTTACTGCTTTGTCTGATCGGCGTCGCGGTCCTCGGCGGCGGCGCTTTCTATCTCGTCACCGCGCCAGATCCGCTGCCGGAGAGCCATTGGGCCGGGCTCGGCGCGCCGGATCCGGCAAATGGTCAGATGGTGTTTTGGGCGGGCGGCTGCGTCAGCTGCCATTCGGCCCCCGGTTCCGAAGGTGATGCCAAGCTGACGCTGTCGGGCGGTCTGGCGCTGAAGAGCCCTTTCGGCACCTTCCACGTGCCGAACATCTCGCCCGATGAAAAGGCCGGCATCGGCGGCTGGACGCTCGCCCAGTTCGGCAACGCCATGAAGCGCGGCGTCGGCCCCGGCGGCGAACATCTCTACCCGTCCTTTCCCTATGGATCCTATAGCAGGATGAGCGACAAGGACGTCAACGATCTCTTCGCCTTCCTGAAAACGCTGCCGAAGAGCGCCAATGTCGCGCCCGCGCACGAACTGCCATTCCCCTACAATATCCGGCTGGCGCTCGGCGGCTGGAAATTCCTTTATTTCAACGATCAGCCGCGCGTCGCGCTTGCCAGCAGCGACGACAAGATCAAGCGCGGGCAATATCTCGTCGAAGGCCCCGGCCATTGCGGCGAATGCCACACGCCGCGCGATGCGCTCGGAGGCTTTGAGGCCGGTCAGTGGCTCGCCGGCGCCCCCAATCCGGAAGGCAAGGGCCGCATCCCGGATATCACCCCATCCTCCAAGAGCATCGGCAGCTGGAGCGAGGCCGATATCGCCAATTACCTCGAAACCGGTTTCACCCCGGATTTCGATAGCGTCGGCGGCTCGATGGTCGATGTCCAGCAGAATATCGCTCGCCTGCCGGCGGCCGACCGTGAAGCGATCGCCGCCTATCTCAAGGCCGTGCCGGGACGCTAGGACACGATGCTCAAGCGATCGACTGCATGTAGCGCATGCCGGTGACCGGCCGCGGCGTGAAATCCAGCTGTTCATAAAAGCGGTGCGCCAGCACGTTGCCGGTTGCGGCGCTGACCGAGAGGTAGCCGCAGCCGGCATTGCGCGCCGTCTCGCGGGCCCGGTCGACCAGCAGCTGGCCGGTGCCGTGGCCACGATGGCCGTCGCGCACGAAGAGATGGTGCAGGTCCATGCCGCGCTTTCCCTCCTGCGCCCTGTAGAGCGGCACGAGAATGGCATAGCCGATCAGCCCTTCGCCGGTCTCGGCGACCAGCGCATGGATCCAGGGCAGCGGGCCGAACAGGTCGCGCTCCAATTGTTCCGGCGTCGTCCCGGCCGCATCGCCGTGATGGGCGGCCAGCAGGGCGATCATCTCGTTGAGTTCGGGCAGGTCGCGCGGCTTGGCGGTACGGATCGTCACCACCGACGGGCGCATCAATGAAATTTCGCTGTCTTCGATTTCGGTCATGGTCTTCGCGTCCTTTGATAGTCTGCCGTCAGGACGCTGCCGATACAACAAAGCCGCCTGACGGCGGCTTGTTGACAATATGATCTGTCCGGCCGCCCTTTACAGGTACAGCCAAAAATACGAGCGGCTCTGGTACGCGTTTTTGATCATGGCGCATCAATCGCTGCAAACGCGGCATTTGTCAATGGCGTTGGAGCGGGCCGCTCAAAACGTGACACGGCGGTTGATGTCAGCCGGTGCGCCTGATAGGATACCCCCCTATGTTATAGAGAGCCGATCATGTCCCATACCACACTGCAGAAGAAGAAGCTTATCGCCCGCATCAGCCGCCTGAAGGGGCAGATGGAGGCGGTCGAGCGGGCGCTCGAGGCCGAGCGCCCCTGCGGCGAAATCCTGCAGCTGCTCGCCTCGATTCGCGGCGCCTTGACCGGGTTGACCGGCGAGGTGCTGGACGATCATCTGCGCGAGCATGTGCTCAACGCAGCCGACGACGCAGCACGGGCCGAAGCGGTAGAGGAAATATCCGAAGTGCTGAGAACCTATATTCGCTAAGTAGAGAAGGAGCCTGGAATGAATGCCGGGACCGGAAGGGCCGAGATGAATGCCCTCGAACATGACCATGTCTTCCTCGGCGCCGATCATGCGGTGAACGAGCGGCGCATCTGGCTGGTGATCGCGCTGACGGCGGTGATGATGGTGGCGGAAATTGTCGCCGGCACCGCCTACGGCTCGATGGCGCTGGTGGCCGATGGCTGGCACATGTCGACCCATGCCAGTGCGCTTTTGATTTCGGCGCTCGCCTATCTCTTCGCCCGCCGGCAGGCGCGCAATCCGCGTTTCACCTTCGGCACCGGCAAGCTCGGCGATCTCGCCGGCTTCGCCAGCGCCATCATCCTCGCGCTGATCGCTCTGCTGATGGTTTGGGAAAGCTGGCTGCGCCTTGCAAATCCGGTGCCGATCGGCTTTGCCCAGGCGATCGCCGTCGCGGTGATCGGGCTTGCCGTCAATCTCGCCAGCGCCTGGCTGCTGGCCGGCGGCGGCCATCACGCACACGGACACCCGCATCACCATCACCATCACGATCACACCCATGATCACCATGCGCATGATCATCATGCCCACGATCATCATGCAAAGCCCGGCGACAACAATATCCGCGCCGCCTATCTGCATGTCGTCGCCGATGCCATGACCTCCGTTCTCGCCATCGCGGCGCTGACGCTCGGCAGCCTTTATGGCTGGCTCTGGCTCGATCCGATCATGGGCATCGTCGGCGGCCTGGTGATCGCCAACTGGTCCTGGAGCCTGATGAAATCCTCGGGCGGCGTGCTTCTCGACGTCGTGCCCCAAGGCGAGACGCTGCCGGCCGAAATCCGCGAGGCGATCGAGACGGAGGAAGATCGGATCACCGATCTGCATGTCTGGCAGGTCGGACCCGGCCATCATGCAGCGATCGTCGCCGTCCTCACCTCCGAGCCGCGCGATCCAGCCTTCTACAAGGACAGGCTGTCGGCCCTTTCGGAATTGTCGCATGTGACGGTCGAGGTGACGCGCGCCGCGTGATTGCAGTGCGGAGGCGACATCACCGCAGCGGACAATATGCTTGCCGCGGAGGACGAGGATGTCGCCGCGCGGACGACTTCGTCGCCGCGGGGACGAGATGCCGCCGCAATCGCGCCTTAGCTCTGTCCTCCTCACCGTCGGAGGAATTTCATGGATCTCAGTCTTACCCGCCGCATGCTGATCGGCTCGGCTTTGTGCCTGCCTGCGCTCACGTTTCCCGCAAGGGCCGAGGAGAAGAGCGAGGAGGGCGACGACAATGTCGAGCGCCGCCTGGCCGAACTGGAAAAACGCACCGGCGGGCGCCTCGGCGTCTCGGTGCTCGACACCCAGACCAGCATCACCTTCGGCTATCGCGGCAGCGAGGCCTTTCCGATGTGCAGCACCTTCAAGGCGCTGGCCGCCGGCTTCGCGCTGGCCCGCGTCGACAAGGGCGATGAGAGCCTCGACCGGCGGGTGACCTACGGCAAGGAAAAGCTTGTCGACTATTCGCCGATCAGCGAAAAACACGCCGGCGCCGACGGCATGACGATCGCCGAACTCTGCGATGCGGCCGTGACGCTAAGCGACAATACCGCTGGCAACCTGCTGCTCGAAAGCTTCGGCGGGCCGGCCGGGCTGACCGACTGGCTGCGCTCGATCGGCGACGGCACGACGCGTCTCGACCGCACCGAGCCGACCCTGAACGAGGGCATAAAGGGCGATCCGCGCGATACGACGACACCGGATGCGATGTTGGATACGCTCGGCAACCTGACGCTCGGCTCGGTGCTTACCGAAGCCTCGTCGGATAAGCTGATCGCCTGGCTGGTGGCAAGCACAACAGGCAAGGAGCGGCTGAGGGCCGGCCTGCCGGCCGATTGGAAGGTCGGCGACAAGACCGGCACCGGCCAGAACGGCTCGCTCGGCGACATCGCCGTCATCTGGCCCCCCGACCGCGGCCCGATCGTCGCCGCCGTCTATATTGCCGAAGCGACCACGCCGGCGAAGGATCTCAATCCGGTCTTTGCTGAGGTGGGGCGAATGATTGTGGAGATGGTTTGAGTTGATTGAAATGCGGCGGAGATGCTCCTCATCCGCCTGCCGGCACCTTCTCCCCGCTTGCGGGGCGAAGGGGACATGCGGCGACCTCTCGGTCTCCACTTACCCCTAGCAAGGCACGTCCCCTCTCCCCGTTTTTACGGGGGTCCGAAGGACGGGTCGAGACCAGCGGCTCGACCCTGGCAAGGGTTAGGGTGAGGGGCAGCCGTTGGCGCCAATAGCAACCTCCTCCATCACGGCAGCGTATAAGCAATCACATAATCGCCGGGCTTGGTGCCGACCGAGCCGTGGCCGCCAGCGACCATGACGACATATTGTTTGTTGTCGTCGGTCGTATAGGTCATCGGCGTCGCCTGGCCGCCGGCCGGAAGCCGGGCGCGCCAGAGCTCCCGGCCGCTGGTCACGTCATAGGCCCTGAGATAGTTGTCGACCGCGGCTCCTAGGAAAGCCACACCGCCTTTGGTCAGCATCGGTCCGCCGATGCCGGGCACGCCGACCTTGAAGGGCAGGGGCAGCGGCGTCATGTCGTGCACGGTGCCGTTCTTGTGCATATAGGCGATCTTGCCGGTGCGCAGATCGACGCCGGCGACATAGCCCCATGGCGGCGCTTGGCACGGGATCTGCAGCGGCCCGAGGAAGGGACCCATGAAGACGCCGTATGGCGCGCCGTCGTTGCGGTTGAGCCCCTGTTCGCTGCCCTTCTCGTCCTGGCCGCGCGGCGGAATATCGGCGGCCGGCACCAGGCGCGAGGTGAAGGCGAGATAGGTCGGCATGCCGAACATGATCTGCCGTTCCGGATCCACCGCGACGCTGCCCCAATTGAACGTGCCGAAATTGCCGGGATAGACGATCGTGCCTTCGAGTGACGGCGGCGTATAGCGGCCCTCGTAGCGGTAGCGGTGGAACTCGATGCGGCAGGCGAGCTGGTCGAACAGCGACACGCCCCACATGTCCTTTTCCTTCAGCGGCTCGGGCGAGAAGGTGAGATCGGAAATCGGCTGCGTCGGCGCGGTATGATCGCCCGAGACGGCGCCGCCGGGGGCTGCGATTTCCTTGACCGGGATGATCGGCTCGCCGCTGCGCCGGTCGAGCACATAGAGATCGCCCTGCTTGGTCGGGCCGACCAGCGCCGGAACAACGCTGCCGTCCGGCTTCGTCAGGTCGATCAGCGCCGGCTGGGCCGGGACGTCCATGTCCCAGAGGTCGTGATGCACGGTCTGGCGCACCCAGCGCAGCTGGCCGGTGGCGATGTCGAGGGCCACGATCGAGGAGGAAAATTTCTCGACATTGTCGCTGCGATTGATGCCGAGCTGGTCGGGCACTTGGTTGCCGAGCGGGATGTAGACCATGCCGAGCGCCTCATCGACGCTGAAGACCGACCAGCTGTTCGGCGAATTAGTCGTATAGGTCTGTCCCTCGGCAAGTGGCGTCGTCACGTCGGGATTGCCGGAATCCCAGTTCCAGATCAGCGCTCCAGTCTTGATGTCGAAGGCGCGGATGACGCCGGATTGTTCCTCGGTTGAATAATTGTCGTTCACCGCCCCGCCGATGATGATCTTGCCCGCCACCGCGACAGGCGGCGAGGTGGAATAATAATAGCCGGCCGGGTTGAAGCGCATGCCGGTTTCCAGATGCAGCACACCCTGATCGGCAAAGCCGGTGCACAGCTTGCCGTCCGCAGCGTCGAGCGCGATCAGCCGGGCGTTCGACGTCGGCAGATAGACGCGTTCGGCGCAGGGCTGGCCGGCCGCCACATCGGGGTCGGCATAATAGGTGACGCCGCGGCAGGTTTGATGCTGCCGGTTCGGGTTCATGCCGGAATTGGCGTCGTATTTCCATTTCTCCTTGCCGCTCTTGGCGTCGAGCGCGATCGCCCAATTGTGCGGCGTGCAGAGATAGAGCGTGTCCTTCACCTTGAGCGGCGTCACCTGGTAGGTGGTCTCGCTGATATCCTCCGGCCGTTTGACGTCGCCGGTCTGGTATCGCCACGCCTCCTTCAGGCTGGCGACATTCTCGGTGGTGATCTGGTCGAGCGGCGAATAACGCTGGCCGAAGGGCGTGCGGCCGTACTGGTGCCATTCTCCATCCGGCACGCTGCCGCCGAAAGCGGGGTTGGCGGCGGCTTGATCCTTCGGCAGCTCGCCGGCAAGATCGTGCGGATCCGTCGTCATCGAATAGAGGGCGACGAGGATGGCGAGAACGACCGGCACGGCGAGCGGCCAGGGATTGGCGCTGTAGGTGATGCCGGTCGGGCTGCGGAAGCCGAGCGGCCGGCGGATCCAGGGCGTCAGCAGCCAGAGCCCGAGCAGGATGATCATGCCGCCGCGCGGTCCGAGCTGCCACCAGTCGAAGCCGACCTCCCAGATCGCCCAGGCAAGCGCCGCAACGACGAGCACCGCATAGACCCAGAGCGCCGCCGCCCTGCGCATCAGCAGCAGCCCGGCGGTAATCAGGAACATCAGCCCGGCGAACAGGTAGAAGACACTGCCGCCGAGCGTGACGAGCCAGAGCCCGCCGCCACCGAGCGCCAGCCCGATGATGATGAAGAGGATGGAGGTGATGACGATCGCCATAAGGCTGTCTCCCGCTGAGGTTCGCCGGGTGAGGGAAGGGCGGAAAAGCCCCGCCGGTCAGCCAGATAGCGCGAGAGAGATGCCTTTCAACGGCCGCATTTGCCGCAGGGTGAAATCACGGTGGGGTTGTAGCAATACCGGCCGCCGGCTCGATTGGATGGGGATATAACGGCGTTCACGTCCCGCAGAAAGTCGCGAGCACCCGTTCGTGCGGTTTCGGCGGCTCGCGATAGGGAGCAAAATCCGGCTGGTCGTCATAGGGCCTGGCGAGCACCGTCAGCAGCGCCTCGAAGAGCGAGAAATCGCCGCTTTCGACCGCCGCCTCGATCGCCTGTTCGACCCGGTGATTGCGCGGGATGAAGGCCGGGTTGACTTTGCGCATGGCGGCGGCGCGCGCGCCGGCGGTCTGTGGATCGCGTGACAGCCGCTCGCGCCATTGCGAGAGCCAGGTGCGGCTGGCCTCCGCCTCGCGGAAACTTGCGGCAAAGTCGGGCTCCGCCGCCTCGTCGCCGGCAAGATCCGACAGCCGGCGGAAAGTCAGGGTGAAATCGGCGCCCTGCGCCTGCATCAGCGACAGCAGCGTCTGCACCAGTTCAAGATCGCCATCCTCTTCGCGGGCAAGACCGATCTTCTCACGCATCCCGGCCAGCCAATGCGTCTGGAACCGTTCGCCGTAGGCGCGGATCACGGCATTTGCCTTGTCGACGGCCGCGTCCGGTTCATCGTCGATCAGCGGCAGCAGCGTTTCGCCGAGCCTTGCAAGGTTCCATTGGCCGATGCCGGGCTGGTTGGCATAGGCATAGCGGCCGTGCTGGTCGATCGAGGAAAAGACAGTCGCCGGATCATAGGCATCCATGAAGGCGCAGGGGCCGAAATCGATCGTCTCGCCGGAGACAGTCATATTGTCGGTGTTCATCACGCCATGAATGAAGCCGACATGCAGCCAGCGGGCAATCAGCGCCGCTTGGCGTTCGGAGACCGCCTCGAACAATGCGAGATAGGGATTGTCGGCTTCCTTAAGCGCCGGATAGTGCCGGTCGATGACATAATTGGTAAGCGCCCGCACGCCGTCGGTATCGCCCCGCGCCGCAAAATACTGAAAGGTGCCAACCCGGATGTGGCTGGCCGCCACCCGGGTGAAGACAGCGCCCGGCAGCACCTCTTCGCGATAGACCGGCTCGCCCGTCGTCACCGCCGCCAGCGCCCGCGTCGCCGGAATGCCGAGCGCAAACATCGCTTCGCTGATGATATATTCGCGCAAGACCGGCCCAATTGCCGCCCGCCCGTCGCCGCGGCGGGAAAACGGGGTCGGCCCAGCGCCCTTCAGCTGGATATCGAAGCGCCTGCCGCTGCGGTCGATCACCTCGCCGAGCAGGATTGCCCGCCCGTCGCCGAGCTGCGGCGAGAAGCCGCCGAACTGATGGCCGGCATAGGCCATCGCCAGCGGCTGCGCCCCTTCGGGAACGAGGTTGCCGGAAAAAATCGCTGCGCCGTCGCGCCGCAGCGCCTCGACATCGAGCCCGAGCTCGGCGGCCAGCGGTTCGTTGAGCTTGATCAGCCAGGGCTCCGCCACTTGGGTCGGCATCTGCGCCGCGAAGAAGCGCTGCGGCAGGCCGGCATAGCTGTTGTCGAAGGCAAAGGCCGCGCTGGGCCGGTTTTTCTCAAGAGCGGAGGTCATGATTGATAGGTAGGGCCGAGCAGCCTGCGGCGCAAGCTCTTCACGAAGCATGAGGCCGATGCAAGCAATCGTGATCTGCTTTTCCCTCTCGTCAAAGCTGCTTTGCCATAAAGGACATAGCGCCGCCATGATCGCGGGCGTATACCAAATCGTCTCCCCTTGGCATTACGCCATGTCATCCCCCGCGGCCTTGCAGCCTCGTGTGCTCCGCCGCGCCACCGCGAGTGATCCCGGACGATGTCGGATCAGATTTACCAGGCGCCGATGGTTCGGCGCGCCGCGCCCAATTTCCGGGTGATCGCGATGATCGTCGCGAGTGCGATGCTGATGGAAAATATCGACGCAACGGTGCTGGCGACGGCGCTGCCGACCATGGCGCGCGATTTTTCCGTCAGCGCGCCGGCCATGTCGATTGCGCTCACCTCCTATCTCCTCAGCCTGGCGATCTTCATTCCGGCGAGCGGCCGGATGGCCGACAGTTTCGGTTCCCGCACCGTCTTTCGCGCCGCGATCGCCGTCTTCGTCATCGGCTCCATCCTCTGTGCGCTGGCGCCGACCCTGTCTTTCCTGGTCTTGGCGCGGCTGCTGCAGGGCTTGGGCGGCGCGATGATGATGCCGGTCGGGCGCCTGGTGCTGATGCGCAGCGTCGCCCGCAAGGACATGGTCAGCGCCATGTCCTGGCTGCTGGTGCCGGCGCTGATCGGTCCGATCGTCGGCCCGCCGCTCGGCGGCTTCATCGTCACCTATCTCGACTGGCGCTGGATCTTCTACATCAACGTGCCGATCGGCATTATCGGCATGATCTTCGTCTCGATCTATATCGACGAGGTCAAGGGCAAGGCGAGCGGCCGCTTCGATACGGTCGGTTTCGTGCTCTCCGGCATCTCGCTCGGCTCGCTGCTCTTCGGCTTCGAAATGTCGAGCCATGAAGGCGAGGGCGCCTTTTCGATCTTCCTGATCGCCATCGGCCTCATCTTCGGCATCGCCTATTTGAGGCATGCCCGCAAGCATCCGTCGCCGATCATGGATTTCTCGCTGATGAAAGTGCCGAGCTTCGGCACCTCGGTCATAGCAGGTTCGCTGACGCGCATCACCCAGGGCGCGCAGCCCTTCCTGCTGCCGCTGCTCTTCCAGATCGGCTTCGGCCTGTCGGCCGCCGCCGCCGGCCAGATCGTCATCGCAACGGCACTTGGCGCCCTCGCCATGAAGCCGATGGCGAAGTTCGTCTTCAGCCGGCTGGGTTTCCGCCGCAGCCTCGTCCTCAACGGCATTCTCGGGACGGTCGGTTACGGCCTCTGCGCCGCCTTCCGGCCGGACTGGCCGATGCCGTTCATCTTCATCGTGCTGATACTCAGCGCCTTCTTCCTGTCGTTCCAGTTCACGGCCTATAACACCATTGCCTATGACGAGATCGACAGGGAGCGGATGAGCTCGGCCACGAGCTTCTACACCACGTTCCAGCAGCTGATGCTGTCGCTCGGCATCTGCATCGGGGCGTTGGCGCTGCATGGCTCTATGGCTTTCAACGACGTCGAAACGCCGACGCTCGGCGATTTCTCGACCGCCTTCGTCGTCGTCACCCTCATCTCGATCACCGCGACTGTCTGGAACCTGCGCTTCTCGCCGACCGCCGGCGAGGAGATCAGCGGCTATAAGCCGAAACGGACGAAGGATGTTGCCGGCGGCTGACACGACATGCATGAAAACAAGGACTTGGACCGCCTCGCCTGAATCAGATTCTGCGCGGGCAGCTGGTCTTAATCCTTGTTCTCAGGCCTCCATCGCCGCGGCCATTTCTGCAAGCTTGCGCACGGTGTTTAGATTGCGCGAGGTCCCCGGCTTCAGTGCCGGCAGCTTCAGCTTCGAGCGGCCGGAACCATTGGGATAGTGCACATAGATTTCACGGGTGGCGAGCTTCGCTCCCTCGCCATCGGGTGCGGTCATTTTCTCCAGCGCATCGGCGGGCGGCTTTTCGGGCAGGAAATAGACGAGCAAGAAATTCGGCTTGGCATCGGGAAAGGGCGCGTTCGCGGCAATCGCCTCGAGTTCCTTGCGGCTGCGGACCATCACCCCCGGCCGCTTGCCCATCTTTTGTCCGAGCGCGGCATCGAGCTTTTGCTCGACCGCCTTTTCTGACTCATCTGAGCGGAAAAGCACATTACCGCTCTGGATGTAGGTTTTCGCATCGGTGAAGCCGAGGCCTTCGCAGATTGCCTTGAGCTCAGCCATCGGCAAGGAGCCGGTCCCGCCGACGTTCACGGCGCGGAGGAGGGCGATGTAGACGGGCATTTCTTTCTCACTTGATCGTTGTGCCGTACCGGCCCCCCTCTATCACACCCTCACATCTTCCCCGCCACCTTGATCGCAAACGCATACTCGAACGCGATCTCCTCCAGCCGCTGGAAGCGCCCGGACGCCCCGCCATGTCCGGCGTCCATGTTGGTCTTGAGCAGGATCGGAGCGCTGCCGGTCGTCTTGTCGCGCAGTTTGGCGACCCATTTGGCGGGCTCCCAATAGGTGACGCGCGGGTCGGTCAGGCCGCCAAGCGCCAGGATCGGCGGATAGGCCTTGGCGTCGACATTGTCGTAGGGCGAATAGGCGGCGATGTGCTCGTATTCTTCGCGGCTGTCGATCGGGTTGCCCCATTCCGGCCATTCCGGTGGGGTGAGCGGCAGGGTGTCATCGAGCATGGTGTTGAGCACGTCGACGAAGGGAACGGCGGCGATGATGCCGGAAAACTTCTCCGGTGCCATGTTGGCGACGGCGCCCATCAGCATGCCGCCGGCCGAGCCGCCTTCGGCGATGATCTTCGCGTAAGAGGTGAACTTCTGCTGATTCAGGTAGTCGGCTGCGGCGACGAAGTCCTTGAAGGTGTTCGTCTTCTTGTCCATCTTGCCGTCTTCGTACCAGGCAAAGCCCTTGTCCTTGCCACCGCGGATATGGGCGATGGCATAGACGAAGCCGCGGTCGGCGAGCGACAGGCAATTGGTGTTGAAGCCGGCCGGAATGGTGATGCCGTAGGCGCCGTAGCCATAGAGCAGGCAGGGCGCGGTGCCGTTGAGCGGCGTGTCCTTGCGATAGAGCAGGGTGACCGGCACCGTCTCGCCGTCCCAGGCCGGGGCGAAGACGCGGCGGGTGACATAGTCGTCGGGATTGTGGCCGGATGGCACTTCCTGCGTCTTCAGCAGCGTGCGCTCGCGCGTCACCATATTGTAGTCGTAAAGCTGCGACGGCGTCGTCATCGAGGAATAGGAGAAGCGGATGACATCCGTGTCATATTCCGCCGCGCCCGAAAGCCCCAGCGAATAGGCTTCCTCGGCAAAGGCGATTGCATGCTCCTCGCCGGTCGCCCGATCGCGGATCATGATCTGCGGCAGCCCGTCCTTGCGCTCGAGCCACAGCAGATGGCGGGCATAGGCCATGTGGCTGATGATGAGCGTGCCGGGCTTGTGCGGCACGACCTCGCGCCAGTTCTCCTTGCCGGGCTTATCAACCGGCGCTTCCATGATTTTGAAATCCTTGGCGCCGCCGTCATTGGTCAGGATGTAGAAGATGTCGCCGCCCTCGGTCAGCGAATATTCGATGCCTTCCTCGCGCGCCGCCACCAGTTTCGGCTCGGCGGTCAGATCCTTGGTCGACAGCAGCCGGTATTCGCTGGTCTCGTGATCGTGGATGTCGATATAGATGAAATCGTCGAGCAGCGATCCGCCGACGCCCATGAAGAAGCCGGCATCGGCTTCCTCATAGACCAGCCGGTCTTCCGATTGCGGCTGGCCGACAATGTGGTGGAACACTTTCGAGGGCCGGTGGTTCTCGTCGAGTGCCGAATAGAAGAAGCTCTTGCCGTCGGGCGCCCAGACGCCGCCGCCGCCGGTATTCTCGATCACGTCGTCGAGATCCTGGCCGGTCGAGAGGTCGCGGACTTTCAGCGTGAAGAACTCCGAGCCCTTGTCGTCATAGCCCCAGATGCCGCGGCTGTGGTCGCTCGTATGGTCCAGGCCGGCGAGGCGGAAATAGGCCTTGCCGGATGCTTCCTTGTCGCCGTCGAGCAGCACCGTGCGGATCGTCTCGTCGGAGACGTCGCCGTCGCGGGGAATGCGGAAATAGCGCGGCCGCTCGCCGCCGGTCACATAGGAGGTGCCGTAGGCATAGGCGCCGTCCTTCACCGGCACCGAGCTGTCGTCTTCCTTGATGCGGCCGCGCATTTCGGAAAACAGCACCTTCTGCAGCGGCTTGGTGTCTTCCATCGCCGCGTTCATATAGGTGTTTTCGGCTTCGAGATGCCGGCGGATCTCGGGGTCGAGGATCGAGGGGTCCTTGAACATCGCCTGCCAGTTGTCGGCCCGCAGCCAGGCATAATCGTCCGTGCGGGTAATCCCGTGGCGCGTATCGGAGACGGGCTTCTTCGGGGCGGCGGGCGGTGTCGGCAGGTTCTTGAAGACGGACAAGGAATTGGCTCCGGTGGGAATGTCGGGTGGGCAAGAGATAGAGGCGTGCCGTCGCCGGATCAAGCGCCAAGGAGGCAGGTGGCCTTCCACAGGCAAGGGACCGGCTCGGTTCGGCCTGCCTTGATGTCACCACAATATTTAAGAATGTCGCTCTCGCAGATCGAAATTTACACGTGCCAAGCCCCCGGCAAGCTGCCTGTGGCAGGGTGAAGACTGGACAACAGCAAGGGATTTTCTTCAATGCCGAAACATCTGCTCCTGTTTGTATCCCTCGTCGGCCTTGCTGCCCCCGCCTTTGCCGTCGATCCCGCCATCAAGAAGCAACTGGAAAAACTCGATCCCTCGACCCGCCTGGAGCAGAGCTGCGACACCGAGGCGATGAGCCGCATCAATCAGGACAGCACCGGCTTCAAGCCCGACAAGGTGATCGCCTATACCTTCAAGGACCCGATCGCCGGCGACAATTCGCTGCAGGCGCCGGGCGCCGTCTTCCGCAGCAAGGGCGACTGGTACCATCTCTCCTACAATTGCATCACCGGCCCGCAGCATATCAACGTGCGCGAACTCAACTACCAGATCGGCGACAAGGTCCCGCGCGAGAAGTGGGACAAATATTATCTCTACGATTGATCGCCTGTCCCGCTGGGTGCGCTGACCGGCCACATGGCGGTGGATGAACGCAGTCGCTAAACTCGGCCGATCTAAATCGTAGAAGTCCTTTCATGAACCGCATCTTGCTTGCTTCGGCGTTTCTTCTGGCCGGCCTGTCCACGCTGTGCGCGGCCGAAACGCCGCTGCCGGCCGCCGCCGCCCCGCTCATGAAAAGCCCGGCGGTAAAGCTCGTCGAGCCACATCTGCACATCGCCCGTTCCAACCTTGCCGGCCATGCCCGCATTGCGCTCACCTTCGATGCCTGCATGGGGCAGGCGGACGAGCGCATCCTGTCGACGCTGGTGCGCGAGCGCATCCCGGCGACGATTTTCGTCACCGCCCGCTGGCTGAAGCGCAATCCCGCCGCACTCGCCGTCTTTCTGCAAAACCCCGATCTCTTCGAACTCGAAAATCACGGCGAGAACCACATTCCGGCTGTCGATACGCCGACGCTGGTCTATGGCATCGCGTCCGCCGGCTCGCCGCAGGCGGTGCGACAGGAAGTCGAAGGCGGTGCTGCGGCGATGCTCGCATCCGGCATTCCCGCTCCGCACTGGTTCCGTGGCTCGACCGCCAAATATGACCTTTCCGCCATCGGCGAGATCCGCGCCATGGGCTATCGCATCGCCGGCTATTCGGTGAACGGCGATGGCGGCTCGCTGCTCGGAGCGGCAATCACCGAAAAGCGCATCGCCTCGGCCAAGGACGGCGATGTCGTCATCTCCCACATCAACCAGCCGACCCATGCGGCGGGCGAGGGGGTGGCGAAGGCGCTGGTCGATCTGAAGGCGAAGGGCACGGAATTCGTTCGTCTCGATGATGTCGAGGATATGGGCGACGACAAGACGACGGAGTAGTTCTGCTATTGAGGGTGTGCCGTGGCACAACAGCCAAGCCTCTATCGCAGTTCACTCCCGCTCCCCACCCGATCCTCTCCAAACCGCCGCAACCCCGGCCCATCCCGATCAAGCGCGAAATCCTCGAACCAGTCGCGATGCATGCCGGCAATCATCGCGCCGATCATCTGGGCGGCGAGATAGGAAAAGGTAATGCCGTTGCCGCCGTAGCCATAGGCGGCAAGCACATGCGGCACGCCGGGCACCGGGCCGATCAGCGGCAGGCCGTCGGCCGTTTCGCCGAAGGTTCCGCCCCAGGCATGGGCGATGCGGGTATCTGCTCTCGGCCAGAGCCGCTTCATTTTTTCCTGGATGGTCCGGGTCTTGGCCGGCAGCTTAAGATCGCGGGCTGCGGGGTCGGTCGTGCCGTCATCCTCGCCGCCGGCGACAATGCGGTTGTCGGCGGTCGTGCGCATGTAGAGATAGGGATGGCTGTTCTCCCAGATCAACGCCCTCTCGCGCCAGAACGTCGTGGGGTCCTGCGGCACGGTGGCGACCGCCCAGCTCGAGCTTGTACGATGCAGCTTCGGCATGTCGAGGCCTGGCATCGAATAGCCGGTCGCCAGCACCACATGCCGCGCTTCGATGACATGGGCGCCGTCTGTCTCGGCCGTGACGTGGTCGCCTTCGCTGTGCAGCGCCGTCACCGAAGCCCTGACCAGCCGCGCGCCGCGCCGAACAGCCATTGCGATCAGCGCCCAGGTCAAGAGCAGAGGATCGGCCTCCGCCGAGCCCGGCGAATAGATCGCCCCGTCCCGGTCGAGCTCGAACTGGGTGAAGAGGTCGGGATGTTCGAGATAGACGCCGGGAAGGCCGGCCCGGCGGCGCAACTGGCGCTCTTCCAGCAGGTCGCGGGCGCCTTCCTGGTTGGCGGCGAGATAGAGTGTGTTGCGCGGCCGGAAGCCGCAGGCGATCGCGTTTGCGGCGATCAGCTTGGCAAGGCCGGCGACGGCAGCAGCACTGCGGCGATAGATGCCGGCGGCGCGCTCGAAGCCATACCAGGCCTCCAGCTCGCTGAGCGTGCTGTCGATCTCCCATTGCAGCATCGCGGTACTGGCGGCGGTACTGCCGAACCCCGGCTGCTCCCGGTCAATGATGGCAACGGAGAAGCCGCGCGCCGCAAGGTGCTCCGCGATCAGCGCGCCGGTGATGCCGCCGCCGATCACCGCGACATCGGTGGATAAGCTCTGATCGACCGGCTGCCATGCGGGCCGTATGCCGGTTTGTCCCCAAAGCGAACGGCCGCTGACCATCTGCTCATGATCGGATTCGTCGAGGTCGAGATCGGATGCCAACGGATGTCTCCTCGCTTGATCACTTCGGCAATTGCGGCTGCGGTCTTTCTTCGATCAGCAACTCCTCGATAATGGTCATGACAATCAGCGACAGCGGCAGAGCCAGCATCGCCCCGACCGCACCCCACATCCACGTCCAGAACAGGATGGCGAGGAAGACGATGAAAGGGTTGATTTCCAGCCGCCGCCCCATGACCGCGGGGAAGATGATGTTTTCCATGATGAGATGCACCGTGAAGAAGGCGGCCGCCGGCATCAGGCCGACGATGAAACCGTCATATGTGATGATGCCTGCGATGGCGACGGACAGCGTCATCAGCGTAATTCCGAGATAAGGAATGAAGCTCGACAGGAAGGCGAAGAAGCCCCACAACACCGGCGCCGACAACCCGCTCGCATAGGCGATAATGGTCATGACGACGCCAAGCCCGACATAGATCAGCGAGGCGGTGGCAAAGTAGAAGCCGAGCACCTGCTCGACGGCATTGATGACGCGGATCGCCGCCAGCCGCTGCGTGCGGGTGCGGAAGGTCATGATGATCGTCTTGCGCAGATTGACACGGCTGGCGAGGAAGAGCAGCAGCGCGGCGAAAAAGATCAGCCCCTGCACCAGCGCCGGCGTCAGACTTGTGGTCACCACATGCAGCACGTTGCCGGTGTTTTCGAGCAGCGCTCCGATCGACATCGGGCCGCTTTCGAATGTCGCCGGTGTGATATGCAGCCATTCGATGCGCTCGAGATAGGGCATGATACGGGCGATCGTTCGCTCGAAGAAAGCCGGCGCTTCATTGGCAAGCGTCGCCAGCGGACTGGCAAGCGAGTTGGCCACCAGCGCAATAACAAGAGCGACCCCGCTTGACAGCAGGAAGGCATTGGCGAGCCGCGGCACGCCCATTTTGCTGAGATTTTCTGCGGCGAGGCCGAGGATCATGCCGACAACGACGGCGAGCGTGATGGGGATGAGGATCAGCGACATCATATAGACGGCGGCAAGGCCGAGGATGGCGAAGATGCCGATGATCGCCCAGGCCATGCTGATATCGAGCCCGTCCTTTTCCACACGACGCACCGGCGCAGGTGGTGGCAGCTCCTCCGCCGCCTCCTGCAATGTCTTTGCCCAGGTACTGGTGCGGCGTTCGCCGACGGCGATCTTCTTAGCCTGTTTGCGGATGCCGTTGGCGATGCCCATGCGGTGAGGTTCCTGAAGCCCCATTGCTTCGCCACAAGAACGCGCTGCTTCGGTTCCAGTTCCGCAAGGTCACCGCGATGCCGCAAATAGCGCGCCCGTTTGCAGGCATCGGCGGCTCGGCGAAAGGACCTCCTCCCCGCACCGGCACGCAAACGAGTTGAATTGCAGAGCCGGAACAAGCTTGCAGTCGCGGGCGTTCGATGTCGGAAGGAGATAGCTCATGACCGAAGATCCCGATCGGACTAAAACCGCCGAGACCTATTCGACCAATCCCCCTTACGCGGACGAGAGGGGCCTGAAAGCCGCCGACCAACGGCGGTGGTGGGCCTGGACGGCCCTCGTGGCAGGCGCGGCGGTTCTCATCATTGCCGGCGTCAGCGTTGCGATCTGGCCCGACCCTGACAATAACGATCCGACGGCGACGGCTTCGACGAAACCGGATCCGATCAATACGCAGCCGTCCGGTCCCGGCACGTTCAACAATGACCCGGCCTCAGGCCCTGCACGGCCACCGGAAGCAACAGACCGTTCGCCGACGCCGAGCGGAAACGGCGGCGGGCCGACCGGGGTGACGACGCCATCCGGAACCGAAAAGATTCAATAGATATGGTTCAGGCCGAGAGCGTCAGGCCGATGCCCCAGGGATCCCTGAGGAAGACGCCGCCGTCGCGCTTCTCGCTGTTGATCTCCAGCGCGTCGAGCTTGGAAACCGCTACATCCAGCGTCGCCTTTTCGTTGAAACGGATTTTGTAATCCGAAAGTCCGGTCATATTGTCGGCGCGGGCCACAGCGCCCCGGCTGTTCCAGATGTTGGCGGCGAGATGGTGGTGATAGCCGCCGGTCGCAAAAAAGCTGGCGCCGGGATAGCGGGCCATCAGCGTCAGGCCGAGCACGTCACGGTAGAAGGCGTCGGCTTGCGGGATATCGCCGACCTGCAGATGCAGATGACCGATCGCCGTCCCCGCGGCCATGCCGTCCCAGCGCTCATCCGGGGCGCTGTCATAGAGCGCCTGCAAGTCGAGGCGCAGCGTCGCCATCTCGATCATGCCGTCCTGATGGAACTTCCATTGCTGGTGGGGCCGGTCGGCGTAGATTTCGATGCCGTTGCCTTCGGGATCGGAAAGGTAGATCGCCTCGCTGACGAGATGGTCGGAGGCCCCATCGAGCACGACATTGTTATGCGCCGCATGGCGCAGCCAGCGCGCCAGTTCGGTGCGGTCGGGCATCAGGAAGGCGGTATGGAAAAGCCCGGCGGCGTTGCGCGGCGCGATTGCCGCATTCCCGGCGGTCGTCAGCGTCAACAGCGGCAGGCCGCCGACCCCGAGCACTTCGCCGCTTGCGGATTTTTCGATGACTTTCAGACCGAGCATCGACTGATAGAAGCCGGAGACGAGACCGAGGTCCTTAACGACGAGGTGCGACTGGTCGATATAGGCCGGCCGCGTCAGCGCATAGGATGTTTCTGTCGTCATGGATAATTCTCCTGCCTCTGAAGCGATAGGCGCACCGGCGGTGGCGGCAACCATGCCGCCGGTGGCAAGCCCGAGAAAGTTTCGCCGGTTCATGCGCCTGATATCCACTCTGCTGCCGTACTTGATCTCTATATGGCGGCTTGGGGTTGTTCACAGAAGCCTCGTTTTTGAGGATGAAGCGTTGAGCAAGTGTTGACAATCGCTTGCGCTGATTTGCTGTCCCTGACTTGCCCTCCGCTAACGGCCCAGCTCACTTGATCGCGGTCAATGCGTCCATATCTTCTTAAGGAGAAGCTTATGCATCTCATGGAGGGAAGCCATGTACAGGAAGATCATCGTGGCGATCGCGCTCGGCGGCCTCGACAGGGGACAGGACATCCTCCGCAAGGCCGCATCGCTGCTCGACGCGGGCGGCGAGATCGTCGCGCTCAACGTCATCGAGGATGTACCGACCTATGTCGCGATCGAACTGCCGGCCAATATGCTCGAGGATGCCATGAAGGACAGCCGCGACCGGCTGCAGGCGCTGGTCGCCGCAACCGAAGTCGTGGCAACGGTCGAAATCCGCAACGGCCCGCCGGCCAAGGCCATTATTGCGGCCGCCGAAAGCCATCACGCCGACCTCATCATCCTCGCCTCGCATGTGCCGGACTTTTCCAACTATTTCATCGGCGCCACGGCCGACCGCGTCGTGCGCCACGCCAAGTGCTCCGTGCTGGTCGAACGGCACAAGATCTGAGCGCGCGCTTTCTATTTTCTCCACTCGCCGCGCTTAAAGCACGGCAGGTGCCGCGTGACCTGTCACGAAGATTTACCACGTCCGCGATGTGGCGCTGTTGCGCCGCCACCCGTTCGGTGCGACCATCGCCGTCGGGCACGAAATGGATTGGCGCGCATGGCTGAGTTCAACGGCATTCGCTGGGCTTACGACAGATATGAGCTGATCGCCGATGGCATCGTCCATGGCGTCGGCCTCGTGCTGGCGCTGATCGGCGCCACGGTGCTGATCTTCTACGCCACGGTCTGGAGCTCCTATGGCGCGCTCGCCGCCGCCTGGATCTATGGGGTCGGATTGGTGCTGACGCTTGCCATTTCCTTTTCCTACAATCTCTGGCCGGTCTCACGCACCAAATGGTTCCTGCGCCGCTTCGATCATTCGGCCATTTTCATCCTGATCGCCGCCACCTATACGCCCTTCCTCGAACGCGGCGCCGACGATCCGCTGCTGTTGTACATGCTGGTGGCGATCTGGCTGTTCGCCGCCGTCGGCATCGTCCTGAAATGCGCCTTTCCCGGCCGCTACGACCGTCTCGCCATCCTGCTTTACCTCGCCATGGGCTGGAGCGGCGTGGTGGTGGCCGGGCCTGTCGCTGCGCGCATCCCCTCCGCCTCGATGCTGCTGATCGTCATCGGCGGCGTCCTCTATTCGCTCGGCGTCATCTTCCATGTCTGGGAGAAGCTGCGCTTCCAGAACGCCATCTGGCACGGGTTCGTCGTCATCGCCGCGGCCGTGCATTATTCGGCCGTCTTTACCTGTTTCAGCCTGCCGGCATCGGGCTTCTGAGCGGCGGCCTGGGCGCAGCCGTTCCGCAAGCGGCGTCTCCACCATCTGCCGTTTACATCTTCGGAGGCGCGGCGTATGCCACCCGGACAGCCAAACGAACCGGACCAACTATGACAGACGCCGTCCTTATTCGCGACGCCACCGACGCCGATCTTCCCGCCATCCGCGAGATCTACAATCACGCCGTCGAGCACACGACGGCCATCTGGAACGAGACGCTGGTCGACCTCGACAACCGGCGGGAATGGATGAGGGCGCGCCAGGGCCGCGGCTTTCCCGTCATCGTCGCCGAGCTGTCGGGCAAGGTCGCAGGCTATGCCTCCTATGGCGATTGGCGGGCCTTCGACGGCTATCGCCACACAGTCGAACATTCTGTCTATGTCGACAAGGATTGCCGCGGCGCCGGCATCGGCGAGACACTGATGCGCGAATTGATCGTGCGTGCCGCTGCCGCCGATGTCCACGTGATGATCGCCGGCATCGAGGCCGAGAACACCGCCTCGATCCGGCTGCACGAGAAGCTGGGCTTCCGCATCGCCGGTAGATTTTCCGAGGTCGGCACCAAGTTCGGCCGCTGGCTGGATCTCACCTGCATGGAGCTTCGCCTGCCCGCCAGGCCGGATTGACCGCCTGTCTGGGCAAGGCGGTTTGACCGCCTGCCCGGGCAAGGCAAATGCGCGTTTGCCTTGCCGGGACGGAGCGAACCCGCAGATGATTGCCGGCGCGTTCGCCATCTTTTTATTGTATTCTGAGCTGTGTAGAAATGGGGGGCGCCTGCTTCGCGACAGCCGGCGTGATAAGCGTCATGGAGATCAACAGTTCAATGGCAATGCATAGATCGCCGCTCGGCCTCCTTGCCTTCCTTCTTCTCGCCTTTGCTCCGATATCCACCCGCGCTGCCGATTGCGGCAGCACGGCCTCGCCGAAGCTCGACTGGCAGGAATGTTCGAAGAAGAACCTGATGCTGCAGGGCAGTGATCTGGAAGGCGCCAATCTCTTCAGCACCGATTTCTCACTGACGGACCTCAGCGGCGGGAATTTCAAATCCGCCAATCTGGAGAAGGCGACTTTGGTGCGCGCCTCGCTCGAGGGGTCACATGCCGAGGGGGCCAATTTCGCCAAGGTCGAGGCCTATCGCGCCAGCTTCGCCAATATTGCCGCCGAAGGCGCGTCCTTTGCCGGCGCCGAGCTGCAGCGCGCCAATTTCGGCGGCGCCCGGCTTTCCGGCGCGAGCTTCGAAAAGGCCGAACTCGGGCGCGCCGATTTCGATAAGGCGGTGCTGACGGGGGTGAAATTCTCCTTCGCCAATCTCTCCCGGGCCGATCTCTCCAACGCCACCTTCGAAGGCCCGGTAATCTTCGAGCGCGCCTTCATGTTCCTGACCCGCATCGAAGGCCTCGACCTTTCGGCTGCCGCCGGGCTCGAACAGGCGCAGATCGACCTCGCCTGCGGCGACGCCTCGACCAAACTGCCCTCCGGCCTCTCGGCGCCGGCAACTTGGCCATGTCCGGCCGAGCACGAGTGATTACAAAGGCGACAACTGGTCGCCTTTGGCAACACGCAGCGCTGCCTTAGGAAGGGTGCGTTCGACTCAGTGGAGTTTGAACTCGCCCATGACGCGGCGCCACTCGTTAGGTCCGATCAGCCGCTGGTGGGTGTAGCGAACGGAGTGTAGCGGCCCGTCGAGCGTGGACTGCCAGAATTGGAGAAACTTGTGCATCTCCGGAAAGTCCGGAGCAAGATCGTAATCCTGCCAGACATAGGTTTGCAGCACGGATTCAAAATCAGGAATGCGATAGAGGATATGCGCAGTGGTCAGTCCATAGCCGTTCAACTGGCGTTCCAGATCCGATGAAAATTGCATGCTTCATCTCCGTTTCGTGACGCTCGAAAGGTGGCGCAAAATTTTGCGGCCATCAACGGATTTCGGAACGCGTCCACCCTGTTTATTGTTCCTTTACAGAATGTTAGCAGCCGCTTGGAGCGAGTGCTAATTTTTTTATGGCGCCCTCTTGAAATGGAAAAACCGCAAAACCAGATCATTGCGCGCAGAACGCTCGATCGAGGTTTTGCACCCGCTCGGACTGGTCATCCGGTCCGGGCAGGGGAACATCGTTATTGTTTGTCCATTGGAGGAAAACATGTCGTTCCGACCGCTTCATGACCGCATTCTCGTCCGCCGCGTCGATTCCGAAGAAAAGACCAAGGGCGGCATCATCATCCCAGACACCGCCAAGGAAAAGCCGCAGGAAGGCGAGGTCATCGCTGTCGGCCCGGGCGCGCGCGATGATGCCGGCCAGGTCCAGGCGCTCGACGTCAAGGTCGGCGATCGTATCCTGTTCGGCAAGTGGTCCGGCACAGAGATCAAGATCAATGGCGAAGACCTGCTGATCATGAAGGAAAGCGATGTCATGGGCATCATCGAGGCCCGGGCCGCCGAAAAGATCGCCGCCTGAGGCGATTTCCACGCATTAGTCAAAAAAAGCTGCCTATTGAAGGAGTGACAGAATGGCTGCGAAAGAAGTCAAATTTCATAGCGATGCCCGTGAACGCATGCTGCGTGGGGTCGATGTGCTGGCCAATGCGGTGAAAGTAACGCTCGGTCCCAAGGGCCGCAACGTCGTGATCGACAAGTCCTTTGGCGCGCCGCGCATCACCAAGGACGGCGTTTCGGTCGCCAAGGAAATCGAACTCGAAGACAAGTTCGAGAACATGGGCGCCCAGATGCTGCGTGAAGTGGCATCCAAGACGAACGATCTCGCCGGGGACGGCACGACGACGGCGACCGTGCTTGCCCAGGCAATCGTCAAGGAAGGTGCCAAGGCGGTTGCCTCTGGCATGAACCCGATGGATCTGAAGCGCGGCATTGATCTTGCCGTCGACGCCGTCGTCGGGGAGTTGAAGGCCAACGCCCGCAAGATTTCCAACAATTCCGAAATTGCTCAGGTAGGTACCATTTCAGCCAACGGCGATTCCGAGATCGGCCGCTACCTCGCCGAAGCCATGGAAAAGGTCGGCAACGAAGGCGTCATCACGGTTGAAGAAGCCAAGACCGCCGAAACCGAACTCGAAGTCGTCGAAGGCATGCAGTTCGACCGCGGCTATTTGAGCCCCTACTTCGTCACCAACCAGGACAAGATGCGGGTCGAGCTCGAAGATCCCTATATCCTGATCCATGAGAAGAAGCTCTCGAACCTGCAGTCGATGCTCCCGATCCTCGAGGCTGTCGTCCAGACCGGCAAGCCGCTCCTCATCATCGCTGAAGACGTCGAAGGCGAAGCCCTTGCAACGCTCGTCGTCAACAAGCTGCGCGGCGGCCTGAAGATCGCTGCCGTCAAGGCTCCTGGCTTCGGCGACCGCCGCAAGGCCATGCTCGAAGACATCGCCATCCTGACGGGCGGCACCGTGATCTCCGAAGACCTCGGCATCAAGCTTGAAAATGTGACGCTCAACATGCTCGGGCGGGCGAAAAAGGTGGCGATCGAGAAGGAAAATACCACGATCATCGATGGTGCCGGCTCGAAGGCGGAACTCGACGGGCGCACTGCTCAGATCCGCGCCCAGATCGAAGAAACCACCTCCGACTACGACCGCGAGAAGCTGCAGGAACGTCTTGCCAAGCTCGCCGGCGGCGTTGCCGTCATCCGCGTCGGCGGCTCGACGGAAGTCGAAGTGAAGGAAAAGAAGGACCGCGTCGACGACGCGCTTCACGCAACCCGTGCGGCAGTCGAGGAAGGCATTCTGCCGGGCGGCGGCGTGGCGCTGCTGCGCGCGGTCAAGGCGCTCGACACTATCAAGACTGCCAATGACGACCAGCGCGTCGGCGTCGACATCGTTCGCCGGGCAATCGAGGCACCGGTTCGCCAGATCGCGGAGAATGCCGGAGCGGAAGGCTCGATCATCGTCGGCAAGCTGCGGGAGAAGAACGAATTCTCCTACGGCTGGAACGCCCAGACGGGCGAATACGGCGATCTCTACGCGCAGGGCGTCATCGATCCGGCCAAGGTCGTTCGCACCGCGCTTCAGGACGCAGCTTCCGTTGCCGGCCTGCTGGTGACGACAGAAGCCATGATCGCCGAGAAGCCCAAGAAGGAGGCTGCTCCGGCCATGCCCGCCGGTGCAGGTATGGACTTCTAACAGCGATCGCTGGCCCGCTCCGCCCTCGGGGCGGGCCGTTCCATGCGCTATTGGATGAAATATGAAACAAGTTCCATCGGTCGACACAATGGAGCCAAGCTATGAGAAAGGAAAGCCTCAGCAATTCCATCGAGCAGAATGCCACGGCGGCGATCAGCGCGGCGCATCTGCTTCATCCGGCGAACCATTTCAGTCACCCGCGTGACGTGCTCGCCGCCGATCACATCAGCAACGACGAAAAGCGGGCCATTCTCGCTTCATGGGCGTCCGATATCTTCGCGATCGAATCCGTGCCCGCCCTCCGGCTTTATCCCGGGGCGGAAAGAGCCGTTTCCTATGACGAGATTCTCGAAGCGCTGAAGACCCTGGACAAGGATGATCGGCAGCCCGGGGAGCAAGGTTCATCCGCTTCGTCCGGTGCCCGGAGGATCCGCCGCCGAAGACTGCCGGCACGCAGCTTCCCCAGCTTTGGCTTTTGCAGCTATTCGAGAGGAGGGTCGCGCCGCCAGTTGTTAGAATGCTGACTCCCTATCTGACCTGCCGCGTGCTTCTTAAGCACGCAGCCATGATTTTTGCCGTCGACTCTTTGCTCAGCTGAGGAGGTTTTGCCGATGAAGATCGCTCAGATTGCACCGCTTGCCGAGAGCGTTCCGCCAAAGCTCTATGGGGGAACCGAGCGGATCGTTTCCTATCTTACCGAAGAACTTGTGGCACAGGGACACGAGGTCACGCTCTTTGCCAGTGGCGATTCCGTCACCCGAGCCCGACTCGTGTCGTGTGCGGACGTCGCGCTGCGGCTCAATCCTGCGGTCAAGGAACATCTGCCACATCAGGTCGTGATGCTGGAGGAGATCCGCCAGCGGGCGCATGAGTTCGACGTGCTGCATTTCCACATCGATCTGTTGCACTTCCCGCTGATCCGCGAGTTCGCCGACAGAACGATCACCACACTGCACGGGCGACTCGACCTGCCGGATCTCAAGCCGTTCTACAAGGCGTTTCCAAACATTCCGCTGGTGTCGATCTCCAATGATCAGCGCCGCCCGATGCCGCCGGTCGACTGGCGCGGAACGGTCTATCACGGTCTGCCTGCCGACCTTCTTCCTTTCACCGGGAACCCGAAGGGAAACTATCTTGCCTTCCTTGGGCGGATCTCTCCGGAAAAACGCCCCGACCGCGCAATCCAGATTGCGGCAAAGGTTGGAATGCCCCTGAAAATCGCCGCCAAGATCGATAATGCCGACAAGGCCTATTGGGACACCGTGATCGAGCCAATGGTAAGGAGACATCCGCATGTGGAATTCATCGGCGAGATCGACGAGCATCAAAAGGCCGACTTTCTCGGAAATGCAGGCGCTCTGCTCTTCCCGATCGATTGGCCGGAGCCGTTCGGGCTGGTGATGATCGAGGCCATGGCCTGCGGCACGCCGGTGATCGCCTTCGGCTGTGGCTCGGTTCCCGAGGTGGTTGACAACGGCATCTCCGGAATCCTGGTCGACAGCGTCACCGAAGCGGTGGAAAATGTCGAATGGGCGCTCCGGCTTGATCGGCGCAGGGTGCGGGCCGCATTCGAAAGGCGCTTCACCGCGAAACGGATGGCCTGCGACTATCTCGACATCTATCGGAACTTGCCGGGCGTGCGTACCAAAGCCGCGCCGATCCGCCGGTCGAACGGTGAGGCGCTTGACCTCCAGGCTGTCGCCTGACGTTAGGGAGGAGACATGTCGAACGTATCTGTGGACAGCAGCCCCGCCACAGGATCGCCGGGCTTGGTAGCGCCGGTCGCTCAGTTCTTCATTCCGGCGGCAGCGTCGCTGCAGGAGCGCCGGCCGCGCACCCTGAAGCACGGCGACAGTTTCGCCCTCTTCGATCACAATGGCGATGCTCTTTCCGGTCCCGGCAGTCCGGAAGGTTTGTTCTACCGGGATACTCGTTATCTCTCGCATCTCTATCTAACGATCAACGGACAGCGGCCGATGCTCCTGTCGTCGACGCTGCGGGACGACAACGCCACGCTGACCTGCGATCTCACCAATCCGGATCAGTTCGATGCCAAGGGAAAGCTGGTTCTCGGCCATGACCTCATTCATCTGCGCCGGTCCCGCTTTCTCTGGGATGCCTGTTGTTATGAACGCCTGGCCGTGAGGAACTATGACGACCGTCGGCAACATGTTCGAATCCAGATAGCGTTTAGCGCCGATTTCGCCGATCTTTTCGAGGTCCGCGGAACCGCAAGGGCAAGGCGAGGGCGCCATCTTCCCGCAGTCGTGGAACAGGATTGGATCCTGCTTTCCTATATTGGGCTGGACGATCGCAAGCGGTCGACACGACTTTGCTTCATGCCGGAACCGTCCGAGATTCGCAGCGATCTTGTCACCTTCGATCTCCTCCTAGAGCCGCACGAGACCAAATCGCTGTTCATTCAGATCGGCTGCGACGAGACCTCCGCCGACCGACTGAGCCGCCTTTCCTTCTTCCTGGCCTTGCGGGATGCGCGGCGTGCGTTGCGCGCCTCTGCCTCGCGCGCGGCGTCGATTACAACCTCTAACGAGATCTTCAACGAAGTCACGCGGCGCAGCGCCTCCGACCTATACATGCTGATCACTGACAAGCCGGAAGGTCCATACCCTTATGCCGGTATTCCTTGGTTCAGCACCGTCTTCGGCCGCGACGCCCTGATCACGGCGCTTCAGACACTTTGGATTGATCCGGAGATCGCGCGCGGGGTTCTCGGTCACCTGGCAGCCAACCAGGCGACGAGTATTGATCCTGCCTCAGACGCCGAGCCGGGCAAGATCCTGCACGAAGTGCGCTGCGGCGAAATGGCTGAACTCGGCGAGGTTCCATTCAGGCGTTACTACGGCAGCATCGACTCGACGCCGCTCTTCGTGATGCTGGCTGGCGCCTATCTCCAGCGAACCGGTGATGTCGCGACCCTCGAGCGTCTCCTGCCGAACCTGGAAGCGGCGCTGACGTGGATTGACGAACATGGGGATCGCGATGGCGACGGCTTCGTCGAATATGGACGGCTGACGCAAGAAGGACTGATCAATCAGGCGTGGAAGGATAGCCACGACTCGGTCTTCCATGCCGACGGCACATTGGCCAGGGGCCCGATCGCTATTGCCGAAGTCCAGGCCTATGTCTATGGCGCCTGGCAAAGTGCCGCCGAAATCTTCCGGCGGACGCACAAGCCGGAACGCGCCGCCAGCTTTCTCGCGCGGGCGGAGGGACTGCGCCGCGCCTTTGACATCAGCTTTTTCGATGATGACCTTGGCACCTATGTGTTGGCTCTCGATGGTGATAAACGGCCCTGCCGGGTCCGATCCTCCAATGCCGGCCATGCTCTGTACACCGGTATTGCTTATCCTGAACGGGTCGGTGATGTGACCCGCACCCTGATGAGCGCTTCGTCCTTCTGTGGCTGGGGCATCCGCACCATTCCCTCTACCGAAGCGCGTTACAATCCCATGAGCTACCATAATGGCTCGATCTGGCCCCATGACAATGCATTGATAGCCAGTGGCCTCGCCCGCTACGGCTATCGCGCCGAGGCCGCGCAGATTTTCGAAGGGCTGTTTGCCGCCGCCACCTATATCGACCTGCGGCGGCTTCCGGAGCTCCTCTGTGGTCTGACGCGTCAGCGCGCACGTGGGCCGACCTCTTATCCGGTCGCGTGCTCGCCTCAAGCCTGGGCGGCAGCAGCACCTCTGTCGCTGCTGCAATCCTGCCTTGGCCTCGGTTTCGATCCGCAGGGCCTGCAAATCAGTTTCAATGTGCCGCAACTTCCCTCTTTCCTCGACGAGGTGATCTTGCGGGGCCTGCTGATCGGCAACGGCTCGGCCGACGTCGCCATCCGTCGGTCGGGACGCCAGGTCGTGGTCGATGTGATTAATCGACTGGGCAACGTTCAGGTGCTGATCACGGCCTGACGACGGAGGGCTTCCGAAGGGCGAATTTCCGCCTTTCCTAATCCTCTTCCTCTTCATCCGCCCTCAGCAGATCGACAAGCACAGCAACCCTGCCTGTCGGCAGATGCCGGCCTTCACCCAGCAAAGCCTCGTCGTTGTTGGCCCATGCGAATGCCTCGGCAAGTTCGGGCTGCGTCGCACCGGTCGCAATGACCTCGGCCACGAGCATCTTGTCGGCGGGCCCTAGGACGGCAACGACATCTTCTGAAGTCATAGTCATAGCTATAGCTCCTCGCTCAACCTCGCCCAGATATGGCGGCGCCTTCGAAAAATTCAAATTTTCGCGTTGAGAAGTTCCATCCTCTTGAACTGGTAAGGTGCTGAATTACATAATTATTGTCGACCGCTGAACAGGGTTCGACACAAGTCCAGGAGACGCCGGTCGTTCTGGGCGTCTCCTTGTATCCATGTTGCTTGTTAGGAGGATATGGCTATGAGAACAAACCTCGATTTCGCTCCCCTGTTTCGTTCGAGCATCGGCTTCGAGCGGATGTTGAACGCGCTCGAGACCGCGAGCCGTGCCGAGACAATCGACAACTGGCCGCCTTACGACATCATCAAGACCGGCGAGGACGACTACCGCATAGCGATGGCGGTGGCGGGCTTCACGCCGGAGGAACTGGCCATCACTCAAGAGCAGAACATGCTCATCGTCTTGGGGCAGAAGGCCAACGGCGACGATGTTCAATACCTGCATCGCGGCATTGCCGGACGGTTCCAGCGTCGTTTCGAACTCGCTGACCACGTGAAGGTCGTGGATGCCGGGCTCGTTGACGGTCTGCTGACCATCGCTCTCAAACGCGAAATTCCTGAAGAGATGAAGCCACGCCAGATCGGAATCGAAACGGGTCAGCCCAGGTCGAAGGCGCAGCCGAAACAGATCGAGGCTGGAAAGCACGCGGCCTGAGCTTCGCCGGCAGGCGAATAGGCGCCAGGATCGGCCTGGCGCCAAACGCATGTCCCAAGAACCACCAGACAAGAATCACCAGAAAGGATTGAAACCATGAGTGTCCGTGATTTGATTCCCTGGGGTCGCAACAACGGCAACCAGGTTCCAAGTCTCCTTCGCGACGATGACCGCGACCCGTTCCTGTCGCTCCATCGTGAGGTCAACCGGCTGTTCGACGATGTTTTCCGTGGCTTCGGCTCCGGTCTGCCGTCATTGCGCGGCGCCAGCGGCTTTGGTGCCGGCTGGCCAAGTGTCGAAATCTCCGATACCGACAAGGCAATCAAGGTGACCGCCGAAGTCCCCGGCCTTGAGGAAAAGGACATCGAAGTCCTGCTCGATGACGGTGTTCTGACACTGAAGGGTGAAAAGCGTTCGGAGATGGAAGACAAGGAGAAGCAGTTCTCGGAGCGCTACTACGGCCGCTTCGAGCGACGCATCCCGCTCGGTTTCGAGGTCAAGGAAGACCAGGTCGAAGCCACCTTCAAGAATGGTGTTCTGACCGTAAGCTTGCCAAAAACAGAAAAGGCTCAGTCACAGGTCAAGCGCATCGCCATCAGGAGCTGATCGAAAGAAGCGCGGCGGCGGCCGCCATCCGGCAGCCGCTCGCCCTTCACCAACTGCGAGCCGCGGGAACGGCCAGTCAACTCTCCAAGTCCGCGCTTGACGCACGCGCAGATCCCCGTTGCGCTACGCGAGCCGACGTGACCGCCGTCTTCTCCGGCGCCAGCAGATCATGCTTCTCAGCAAACGCAAGGAAGAGGCCTCGTGCCGTCTCTGCTTCGATTTCTCCTCGAAGGGCGGCAGCACAGGCCTTGAGCGCAACCGAATGAGCTGCATCCCTCAGCATGGCCGGCCATTCGTCGAGATGCCGGTATGCCTCCATGACCGTTCGGACCTCCGCAGGAAATCCAAGGCCGACAAAAATTGTGACAGGCTGTTTGAACACATCGGGTCTCATCATTCTCTCCTTCCCTACCGCGATGTTGGACGAGCAATCTGCGTCAACCGGCCTCCGAGCTGCTGCTATAAGGGCACTCGGCCCGGCGCCAAATTAGTTGGTTTTCCGCGGTTTCCGATTCAATAGGTGTAGGAAAATTTTGGCGCGTCTTGCCGGCCTGGGAGGGTGATCGTCGGCCATTCGTAGCGAACCGACGACGTGCTTCCCTTGCTTGCCCGGCGCGCGAATCGAAGGATCGACGTAGCCTATTCCCCCGGCTCGAACACCATGGCGTGGCCGTTGATGCAGTAGCGCAGGCCGGTGGGAGGCGGGCCGTCGGGGAAGACGTGGCCGAGATGGGCGTCGCAGGTGCCGCAGCGGATTTCGGTGCGCACCATGCCGTATGTCGTGTCGCGATGTTCCGTCACCGCATCGGGCGAGACGGCCTCGAAATAGCTCGGCCAACCGCAGCCGGCATCGAATTTCGTGTCGGAGCGGAAGAGCGGCGCATTGCAGCCGACGCAGCGGTATAGCCCTGTCTCGAAGGAATCCCAGTAGGGGCCGGTGAAGGCGCGCTCGGTGCCGTGCTGGCGCGTGATGCGGTATTGCTCGGGCGTCAGCTGCTCTTTCCATTCGGCATCGGTTTTCTCGATCTTGGCGGTCGTTGCCGTTTCGGACATCACGTGCTCCTTTCGCCGAGGGCGGTTCCGTTTTGCAAGAAATGTGGTGCGCCGTCCTTGCTTCATCAAGCCTCCGGCGCCATGCCGCCACAATCGCGGCATACGGCGATTCAGGGAAGGCGCTTGCTTTTACATCTATTAAGGGTTTTCCGTTAGGGTTAATGTTACGTGCATTGAGGAAACATTGGTGTTTGAAGCGGCAATCGTCCTGCTCTACGGTCTCGTGACCGCGGCCGCCGTGGCGGTCACGATGCTGGAAGGCTGGACCAATCATGATGGCTTGACGCTCCATCGTCTCGCCGGCCTCATCGCGTGCCTGCTGTGGCCGCTGACGCTGGTCGTTTTCGTCCTGCACGGTTGCGTCATGCGGCTGCTGACCCGTCTTTCCCGCTCGGCCGCCTGAGCGCCTCGAACTTTCCGCGCGGCATTGGCCGGCGACCGAAATCGCTTGAGGCGCCTTCCCGTTTCGCCTAAGTCAGAAGACGAGCCGATTTGCATCGGCGTTCCGTCTGGCCGGTAGAGGAGGAGACATGGCCGATGTCACGGCTCTGACATTTCTGGCCCTGTGTCTGCCGCTTGCCGGCGCTCTTGCCGCTCCCCTCGTCATCCGCATCCTCGGTGCAAACGGCGCCTGGCTGCTGGCGGCTGCTCCGCTGTTCGCCTTCCTGCATTTTCTGCGCTTGCTGCCGCAAATCGCGCGCGGTCAGACCATCACTGGTGGTTATGCCTGGGTGCCGAGCTACAACCTCTCCTTTTCCTGGTTCCTCGACGGGCTGTCGCTGGCTTTCGCGCTGCTGATCACCGGCATCGGCACGCTGATCGTGCTCTATGCCGGCGCCTATCTGAGGGGACATGGGGACCAGGGCCGCTTCTTCTCCTTCATCTTTCTCTTCATGGGGGCGATGCTCGGCATCGTAGTATCCGACAGCTTCCTGATGTTCTTCATCTTCTGGGAACTGACGTCGATTACCTCCTTCCTGCTGATCGGCTTCGATCACGAGCGCGAGGCGGCCCGTCGCGCCGCTCTGCAGGCGCTGGTCGTCACCGGCGGGGGAGGGCTCTGCCTGCTCGCGGGCCTGCTCGTCCTCTGGAACATGTCCGGCGTCACGCAGATGTCGCAGCTGATCGGAGCGGGCGATCTCCTGCGCGAAAGCCCGCTCTATCTCGCAGCCCTCATTCTGGTGCTGGGCGGCGCCTTCACCAAGTCGGCGCAATTTCCCTTTCATTTCTGGCTGCCGAACGCCATGGAGGCGCCGACGCCGGTTTCGGCCTACCTGCACTCGGCCACTATGGTGAAAGCCGGCGTCTATCTGCTGATGCGGCTCAACCCGGTCATGGGCGAAACGCCCGCCTGGGAAATCCTTCTGCCCTTCTTCGGCGGACTGACCCTGGTGGTCGGCACGGCGCTTGCCATCCGCCAGACCGACCTGAAGCTCAAGCTCGCTTATACGACCGTCTCCTCCCTCGGCCTGCTCGTCATGCTGATCGGCTTCGGCTCCGACCATGCGGTCGAGGCGGCGGCGCTCTATCTGGTAGCGCATTCGCTGTTCAAGGGTGCGCTCTTCATGGTCGCCGGCATCATCGATCACGAGACCGGCACGCGCGATATCACCCGGCTCGGCGGCCTCGGGCGGGCGATGCCGCTGACATGGCTCATCGCCCTTGCCGCGGCCTTCTCGATGGCCGGCCTGCCGCCCTTCTTCGGCTTTCTCGCCAAGGAGGAGATCTATGCGGCGCTCGCCGGCGGCGACATCCGCGCCATCACCTTCACGGCGATCACCGTCTTCGGCAACGCGCTGATGTTTGCCGTCGCCTTCGCCGTGGCGCTGAAACCCTTCCACGGCCGGCCGGCGCAGACGCCGAAGATCGCACATGAGGCGCCGATCCTGCTCTGGCTCGGCCCCGCCGTCCTCGCCGTCCTCGGCCTGCTGTCGGCGGTGTTTGCGACGTTCACCCATGCCGCTCTGTCCTCGCCGATCGCGGCCGCTATTCGCGGCGACCCGGTCGAAATCGCCATTTCGCTGGCGCCGCATCTCGGCCTGCCCTTGGCCCTTTCGCTGCTGACCGCGCTGCTCGGCATCGGCGTCTACTGGCAGCTCGATCGGGCGCGATTCTGGATGGCGGTTTTTCTGCGCGCCGCCGGGCGTGGCCCCGACCATGGTTTCGACCTTGCCATGTCGGGCCTTGTCCGTTTCGCCGGCCGCCTCATCCGCTTTGTCCAGCCGGGGCGGCTGGAGATCTATGTCGCCTGCACCTTCCTCTGCCTCGCCGCCATCCTCATCATTCCGCCGATTCTTTATGGCGAATTGCCGCATCTTCCCGCCTGGCCGGCCGATGTCAGGCTGCATGAATGGGCGGTCTTCCTGATCGCCGCCTTCGGCCTCGCCGCCGTGCTCGTTGCTCACGACCGGCTGACGGCGATCGTTTCGCTCGGCATCCAGGGCTTTGCCGTCGCCGTCATCTTCCTGCTGTTCGGCGCGCCGGACCTGTCCTTCACCCAATTCATGGTCGAGACGCTTTCGGTGGTCATCCTTGCCCTCGTCATGACCAGGCTTCGGCTCTCTCCCGACGATCGGCGCCCGCCCGGCCGTCGGCTTTTCCACGGCGCGCTGGCGCTTGTCTGCGGTCTTGGTTTTTCGCTGTTGCTGCTGCGGGCGACGCAGGCACCGTTCAACGACGCGCTGACGGCATTCTTCAACGCCTATTCCAAGACGATCGCCCACGGCGCCAATGTCGTCAACGTCATCATCGTCGATTTCCGCGGCACCGATACGCTCGGCGAAATCGCCGTCGTCGCGGTGACCGGCCTTGCCATCCTGGCGCTGATCCGCATCCGCGCCGGCAGCGAGCGCAAGCTTGCCGCCAATGATCCGGATGCGGTCGGAGCAGGGGAGTGATCACGTGAACACCCTGATCTTCCGCACCGTCGCCCCGTTCCTGACCGCGCTGATGCTGCTTTTTTCCGTCTTCGTGCTGCTGCGTGGCCATAACGAGCCGGGCGGCGGCTTCATCGGCGGGCTGATCGCCGCCTCCGGGCTGGCGATCTTCGGCATTGCCCGCGGCGTCGCCGCCGTTCGCCGCGCCCTGTTCTTCCACCCGTTGTCGATTGCCGGCTGCGGCCTCTTCCTGTCGACCGCGGCCGGTCTTCTCTCCATCCTCGTCGGCGTTCCCTTCATGACCGGCCTCTGGATCTACCCGAAGCTTCTCGGCCTCGAGGTGCCGCTGTCGAGCGTCATGCTCTTCGATCTCGGCGTTTATCTCGTCGTGCTCGGCGCCATCACCTCGATAGCGCTGGCCTTGGAAGAAAAGGAGATGGGGTGATGGAGCCGCTTCTTGCGATCCTCGTCGGCCTGTTCTTTGCCGCCGCCATCTATCTGATGCTGTCGAGGTACTCGATCCGAATCATGCTCGGCATCGCCATCCTCGGCAATGCGGTCAACCTGCTCATCTTTACCGGTGGCCGGCTGACACGGGCGGTGCCGCCGATCATCCCGGCGGGTCTCGACGCCTTGCCCGCCGGCACCGCCAACCCGCTGCCGCAGGCGCTGATCCTGACGGCAATCGTCATCTCCTTTTCCTTTCTCGCCTTCCTGCTGGTGCTGACCTACCGCGCCTATCAGGATCTCGGTACCGACGACACCAGCGAAATGCGCGCCGCCGAACCCGACGACCGGCCGCTGCCGCCCTTGGGGTATTGATGCGAATGTCGGTGCGGATGTTCACCCCCCTCTGCCCTGCCGGGCATCTCCCCCACAAGGGGGGAGATCGGCTGGGGGCGCCCGGCATTCCCTTCTCCCCAGCGGGGAGAAGGTGGCCCGAAGGGGCGGATGAGGGGGGCGGCACGGCAGACGCTATCCTTCACCACGCTGAAACCATTGCTCTTCGCTTGCGCTTCGAGCGCTCGTCGCGACTGCTCCTCGCCCCCCTCATCCGCCCTGACGGGCACCTTCTCGCCGCTGGGGAGAAGAGGAAAGCCGCCCCCGACCTTCCCGGAGGCCACGCCTGATGGCCGCTCCTACCGCCACCGTCGATCTCGCCGCCGCCCTGGTCACCGCCCCGGTGCCCCTCGGCCATTGGCCCGCCATCCTGCCGGTCGCCCATTGCATCACGCTCGGCGCCGTCCTGCTGATGGTGCGCGCCTATCCCCGCCTGCAGGCCTGGCTGGCCATTTCGGGCCTCGCGGGCCTGGCGCTGATGGATGCGGCGCTGCTTGCCAAGGTCGCGGCCGAAGGGCCGCTCACCATGGTCATGGGGCGCTGGCTGCCCCCCTTCGGCATCGCCTTCACCGTCGATCTCTTCGGTGCGCTGATGGCCTTCACCGCAGCCCTTGCCGGGCTCGCCGGCGGCATCTATGCGCTCGCCGATATCGGCGAAAGTGGCCGCCGATACGGTTTCTTTCCGCTGCTCATGCTGCTGATGGCCGGTGTCACCGGCGCCTTTCTCACCGGCGACGTCTTCAATCTCTATGTCTGGTTCGAAGTGCTGCTGATCTCCTCCTTCGGGCTGATCATCCTCGGCTCGGAACGGCAGCAGATCGACGGCGCGCTGAAATATGCGGTGCTCAATCTGATCGCCACCACCTTGTTTCTGGTCGGCGTCGGCATTCTCTATGCCATCTTCGGCACGCTCAACATGGCCGATATCGCCGGGAAGGCCCGCGACATCGGCGGCACGGCGCCATTGATGTCGCTGGCAAGCCTCTTCCTGCTCGCCTTCGCGATGAAGGCGGCCGCCTTCCCGGTCAATTTCTGGCTGCCCGCCGCCTATCATACGCCGCGCATCACCGTCTCGGCGCTGTTTGCCGGCCTGCTGACCAAGGTCGGCATCTACGCACTGGTCCGGGTGATGGTCATGCTGCTGCCGGCCGAACGCGCCGAACTCAGCCTGTTGATCGCGCTTGCGGCCGCCGCGACCATTCTCGTCGGCGCGCTCGGCGCGCTGGCCGAAAACGATGTCCGCAGAATGTTCGGCCATGTCGTCATTTCGGGCATCGGCAACATGCTTGCCGGCGTCGCGCTCGGCAATGCCGGCGGCATCGGCGGCGCGGTCTTCTACGCGCTCCATTCCATGGTGCTGATGACGGCGCTTTATCTTGCTGCCGGCGAGATCGCCCGGCGCGGCGGCGGCTTTTGCCTGTCGGATCTCGGCGGGCTCTATCGGCAAAGCGGCGGCTTCGCCGCGCTGTCGCTCGTGCTCTTCCTTGCCGCCTGTGGGCTGCCGCCCTTTTCCGGCTTCTGGCCGAAGGTCATGCTCGTCAAGGCCTCGCTCGATAGCGGTGCCTGGTGGCTGGCGGCGGCAATCCTCGCCGGCGGTTTCCTGACGACGGTCGCCTTCGGCCGCCTCTTCCTCCTTGCCTATTGGCGTCCCGCGCCGATGACGCTCGCGCCGTCGCGGCCGTCCTGGCGCACCGTTCTGCCGATCGCCGCACTGACCGTGCTCACCATCGGCTTCGGCATCCTGCCGGAACGGCTGCTGGCGCTGTCGCAAGCGGCCGCCGCCGGTCTTGCCGATCCGCAAGCCTATCTCCATTCGGTCTTCCCGGAAGGAGGTCAGCGGTGATTGCCTTCCTCTTCAACCTGCTGCTCGCCATCGCCTGGGTCACTGTCACCGGCAGCGCCTCGCTGCACAATCTCGTCTTCGGCTTCCTGCTGGCGGCGCTGGCGCTGGCCGTCATCCGGGAACCCTTCGGCGGCGGGGGATATCTGCGTCGCACCCGCCTGGTGCTGTCGCTCATGGGCCTCTTCCTCAAGGAGCTGTCGCTGTCGGCCTGGAAGGTCACGCTCACCGTTCTCTCGCCGGATATGAAGCTGAAGCCCGGCATCTTCGCCTTTCCGCTGACGGTGACGAGCGATTTCGAGATCACCCTGCTTGCCAATCTCATCACCCTGACACCCGGCACGCTTTCCGTCGATGTCTCGACGGATCGCCGCACGCTCTATGTCCACGCGCTCGATTGCTCCGATCCGGAGGCGGCGAGACGCGGCATTGCCAATGGGTTCGAACGCAAGATCATGGAGGCTTTCCGGTGATCACGCCTGCTGCCATCGTCGCCGTCGCCTCCTCGGCCGCCCTCGTCATCCTCGGCCTGGCGCTGCTTTTGACCGTCTGGCGCGTCGTCGCCGGCCCGACATTGCCGGATCGCATCCTCGCCCTCGACATGCTGACCGGCATCGCCATCGGCTTCATCGCCGTCATCGCGGTCAAGACAGGATTTTTCCTCTATATCGATATCGCCATCTCGCTCGGCCTCGTCGGCTTCCTGGCAACCGTCGCCTTCGCCCGTTTCGTGCTGTCGCGCGGCAATATCAAATCGCCGCCATCGGCGTCCGCGGCAAAGGGCGGCGCAAAGAGGCGCC
The DNA here is from genome assembly GCF_001664385.1 of Rhizobium phaseoli. Classification (NCBI taxonomy): domain Bacteria; kingdom Pseudomonadati; phylum Pseudomonadota; class Alphaproteobacteria; order Hyphomicrobiales; family Rhizobiaceae; genus Rhizobium; species Rhizobium phaseoli. Next base: position 1,353,288 of record NZ_CP013532.1, read on the forward strand.
GGGCAGGGAGGACGGAAGGATGATGGCTTATCTCCTCGCAGCCGTCACCGCGCTGCTGCTCATTGCCGGTTCGCTCTTTGCCCTTGCGGCGGCGATCGGCCTGGTCCGGCTGCCCGATCTCTATACGCGCATGCACTCGGCCTCGAAGGCCGGCACCGTCGGCTCCGGCCTGCTGCTCTTTGCCGCCGGCCTCTATTCGCAGGATCCGGCGGTTGTCGCCCGCGCCCTTGCCGGTTTCGTCTTCTTCCTGTTGACGGCGCCGGTTTCCGCCCATTTGCTCGCCAGGGCGGCCCATCGTTCGGGACACGATCTCGGCGCCATCTCGGTCCGCGATGATATGCGCAATCGCTGAGGGGTTGCTATTGCGCCCTTAACCTGTTTTACGTCTGACTTATGCACAGGAAGCTGTGAGTAAAGCTTGGCCTAAAGTCCTATAATTCTTCGTCGGCCATTTTTTCTCAAGAAAAACGACAAATAATAATTGGCCTTTCGGCCAAACGATGGTATTTGAAAATGCAAGTAGAATTCTGATTGTGAATTACAATCGTACTGCTTCCAAGTCCCTCAGTTGCGATTTTCAATGTCTAAACTGGGGCCATCGCCTGGAGCATGACGTAGTGGTTTTTGGTCAGGCAGTATAAGAACAGGTCTCGAACTTCGGAATCTAGGGGTGGATTTCACGTTTTTCGAAACAGAAGATTGCTTCCTGTGCTTTTGCTGTTCGCTTCTACGAGGCGGGTCTTTGGCGTGACAGTCAAAGATCGATTGAGCATGCTAACAGGAGAAAAAATATGACGGATATGGCGACCGGCAATGGGCCGGAGCTGCTTGTGGAACTGACAGCCGACATCGTCGCGGCATATGTCAGCAACCATGTTGTCCCGGTCAGCGACCTGGCGAATCTGATTTCCGACGTGCATTCGGCACTGAGCAACACGTCCGTACCGCAGCCCGCTGCGGCCGTTGTCGAAAAGCAGAAGCCTGCAGTCTCTGTCCGCAAGTCCGTACAGGACGAGCAGATTACGTGTTTGGAATGCGGCGGCAACTTCAAGTCCTTGAAGCGTCACCTGATGACGCACCACTCTCTCTCGCCGGAAGAATACCGCGAGAAGTGGGACCTGCCGACCGACTACCCGATGGTAGCGCCCGCCTATGCCGAAGCGCGTTCGCGCCTGGCAAAGGAGATGGGCCTGGGTCAGCGCCGCAAGCGCGGCCGCGGCTGAGCTTTTTCGAAAGCAATCAACGACAAAAGCCGGGTCTTGTGCCCGGCTTTTCTGTCTGTATCGCCACTGTGATTCCAAAATCTGCGAGCCGCCCTCGCACGACATTCTGTGCCGACTCATTAATTGACGCCGGGAGTCAGACTTTAGTCCGGGGAGGTCTGACATTATCCTGTTTCGGGCGGGGAAAATAATCTTCCACACTATTTTACGCCTATCGAAAATGGATCTGGTGAAGGCGGGATATCACCAGCCGCCGCATCTTATGCTTCGAACAGAGGCGTAGAATGTATTCCTATACTATAAGTAAGTGTTAATATACTACTGCCGTGCGCCATCCGGGTCGAATCGAACCACGTTCAAGCTGCGGCGCGGACTTGCGCCTCTTCCCGGATTCTCTTCACCATCGAACGCAACCCGTTCGAGCGCTGCGACGACAGGTTCTCCACCAGGCCGATCTTCGAGAAGATTTCGAAGGCATCGAGCGCGGCGATTTCGGATGCCGGCTTGCCGGAATAGGTGGCAAGTACGATGGCGACGAGGCCGCGCACGATATGCGCATCGGAATCGCCCTCGAAGTTCATGATCGGATTGTCCGGGTCGCCCGAGGTATGCGTCACCAGCCACACCTGGCTGGCGCAGCCCATCACCTTATTCTCGGAGGTGCGCTTTTCCTCAGCCAGATCAGGCAGCGCCTTGCCGAGTTCGATGACATAGCGGTAGCGGTCTTCCCAATCGTCCAGGAAGGTAAAGTCGTCGATGATCTGGTCGAGGGATGCCATAAAAAGCCTTTCACCATTGGCATGGCCGGCGAAATGCACGGCAATTTTGCCTCCGGACATGCTCTAGGACTGCATATAGGTGAAAGACCGACGAATTTGAACCGGTAAAGCGCGTCGCAGCCGCTCAGAATTGCCCGTGCTTCAGCTTTTTTGCTTGCGCATGCCGCCCAAGACGCCGCGTTGTCAAAGAAACGCCGTGAGGGATGGGCATCCTCACGGCGCAGCAAGATGCTGAATTAAACAGGGCAGGCACGTCAGGCATGGGGCATTTCCGCGTCATGCGGACCACCGATGCAAGCTCAGGCAATTCCGGCTGCGAAGCTGTCTCTGTCCGGAATTGCGTCAACAGGAACGAAGAATTCGAAATGCGCTGCGGGCGGGCGCCTGCCCAATATTGTCAGATCGCCGGTTTCGGCGTCGGCAGCGGGATCGCGCCGGTTACCACCGTCTCTGCAGCCGTTTCATCATCGACCGGCGGGCGGTAGGGCATCGGCTGGTTGAGCGCAGCCTTTGCCTCACGCGCCTTCTCCTGGACGGAAGGGGCGGCGAGCGAGGGCAGGGCGGGTGCCGCCCGCTTTGCCGTTTCGGCAAGCTTTGCCGACGTTGCCGGCTCGTCGCTGAACTGGCTGTCGAGCAGCTCATAAGCGACGTGGGCGCCCTCGCGGGCCCGGTAACCGAGCGCCGTCAGGGTCTCCGCGCCCTTGGCGCAGACCTCGGGCTTTTCCGAGCACATGCCGGTCAGATAGTCATAGGCGCCACTGGCCGCCGTAAAGGCGTCGGAAAGCTGCAATTGCGGGCCGCTGGCGAGCTTGTCGGAACCCTCCGTGCTGAAGACGGAAAGAAGCACGAGCACGAGGCCAAACCAGAAGGATCCTTTGATCAGAAACCACATTGTCGTTGCCCATCCTGTTTTCCCGTCCGGTTCTTTTCGCCGAATCAGGCCGGTTGTCCGGTGTGCTTTCACCCTATCGACAAGTTGCGAATGCCGCTTTTCGAAACTCGCGCGCATTTGCGGCAAATTTAATTCAAATTTTAGCGAAGCGGATTTGAGCTGCATTTAAGTCGAATGCGAGCGACTGCCGTTAAGCATCAGGGCAGCACCTCCTTGCAATTGCAGGGCTTTTGGCCGCTCGCCTTGCCACAGGCGTTAACGCGATGCTGAAATATGAAGGAATTCCGTCGCTTACCGGCTATTAACCACAAAAGGCAAAGGGGCTCTCGGATGCCTCAAAACGGGAATTTCTGCCCTTTCTGGCTGTGAACGGCGCTTTTGCCTTATCCTTTCCTTAAGTCGCGGGGGCCTATTGTCCGGATCGACAAACAGCCTTTTTCGGGCGGGTATTGCGTGCGAGTATTGAGTGACATTGGCGGCTGGGTGACGGCGCTCGTAGACCGGGCGGCGACAAGCTGGCTCTCCCGGACGGGCGGCGGCGAAGCCGTGCGCCAGCGCGAGCTTGCGATTCTGCGCCGCCTGGTGCTGCTGTCGTCGGCCGCTCTCGTCGCGGCGCCCGTCGGCCTTTCGGCGGTTACCAGCCCGGCCGTCGCCTTGCCGGCCGGTGTCGCCATGGTCTGCGCCGCCTTCCTCTTTTCCGCCGTCGGCAGCATTGCGCTCGCCCGTCAGGGCTCGTCGGCCGGCATCGCCACCCAGTCGGCCGAGGACTTCTTCCTGAGCGTCACGCCCGGCCTCGTCTTGTTCCTCGATCCGCACGGCAGCGTCGCCACCGTCGGCGGCCGCGACCGGCGCGATTTCCTCGCCTGGATGCGCGATCCGAAGGGCAGGGGCTTCCTGGAGCAGGTGCATGTCTCCGATCGCATCCTGTTCCTGCAGGCGCTCGACGGCCTGCGCCGCGGCGAGGATGCCGCAAGCGTCGATCTGCGCCTCGACCGGCCTTCGGTTTCGCGCGATCAGCGCCAGTTCGCTTATCTGAGAATGGATATGACCGCCCGGCGCGATGCCGATGGCGAACTGGCTGCCGTCATCGCCCAGCTGCGCGACGTCTCCGTCGAGCAGCAGCTGCGGGCCGAGGCGCAAAGCCGCGCGGCCGACGCCGAATCGGCAAACGATGCCAAATCGCGGTTCCTCGCCGCCGTCAGCCATGAGCTGCGCACGCCGCTGAACGCCATTCTCGGTTTTTCCGATATTCTGATCGGCGAATATTTCGGCAAGTTCGAAAACGACCGCCAGCGGGAATATGTCGGCCTCGTCCGCGAATCCGGCGCGCATCTGCTTTCCGTCGTCAACACCATGCTCGACATGAGCAAGATCGAGGCCGGCCGCTACGAGCTGATCCTCGAAGCTTTCGACATATCGGCCTCTGTCAGATCCTGCGAATCGATGCTGGCCTTGCAGGCCAAGACCAAGGGCGTCACCCTGACAAGCCGGATCCAGCGCGGCCTCGGTGAGATCGTCGCCGATCAGCGCGCCATCCAGCAGATCCTCATCAATCTCGTCGGCAATGCCGTGAAGTTCACCGAGGCCGGCGGCGTCGTCTCCATCGATGCGGCGGCCCGCGACGGCATCCTGAAGCTGACGGTCAGCGATACCGGCATCGGCATTGCCGCCGACAAGCTGGCGCTGCTCGGCCAGCCCTTCGTCCAGATCCAGAACGATTACACCCGCCGCTTCGAAGGGACCGGCCTCGGCCTTTCACTGGTCAAGGGACTGGTCGCGCTGCATGGCGGAAATTTCGCTATCGCCAGCCAGCCGGGCGAGGGTACGATCATCACCATCGAGATCGCGGTGGACGGTTCGGGCGCCAGGCGGGCAGACGATGCCGGCCAGGGCGCGACAGTCGAGTTTCCGCCGCGGCTGAAAGACGTGGTCAAGTCAGGGGTAGAATTGGAAGAGGGGCTTTTCGATGGCCGCGCGCAAGCGAAAATCGCCTAAGGGAAAAAACCGACGGCAGCAGCCGGGCCTCGTGGTGTCAGGTGCAGCCGCTCTCGGCGGCCTCGGTCTGCAGGGCGCATCTGCGCTGGGTGGTCTCGGGCTGCAGGGCGCATCGGCGCTCGGCGGCGTCATCGGTCGCAATCCCTCGGTTGCCGGCGGCACGATCGCCTTCGTCGTCATCTTCTCTTTCGTTGCGGCCAATGCGCTCTGGTATCAGCCCGGACTGCATCCGCATCCGATTTTCCGCACCCGCGACCCGCAGTCTTCGAACGTGCTCGGCGCCCGCCGCCCGGCCGAAGAGCAGCAAGGCGAGGTCACCACCTTCCGGATCGAACGGCCGGAGGATGCCGCCGCCACCACCAGCGCGACGCCGGCGCCCGCCGCACCGGCTCAGCAGCCGAGCGAGCTGGTCATGGGCATCCAGCAGCAGCTGGTGCGCCGCGGCCTCTATAACGGCATTCCTGACGGCATCATCGGCCCCCGCACCAGCGCCGCCATCCTCTTCTTCCAGGAAACCGTCGGCATGGCGCAGACCGGGGAAGCGACGCCAGAGGTGCTGGCCGCGCTGAAAACCGACGCCGCCGGTCGCTCGACCGTGCCCGCGGAAAAACCGCGTGAGGATGTGAGCTCGAAGGCGGCGGCGGAAGACCCGGTGGCCGCCGCGATCCGCAGCGCCGAAAAGACGGTCAAGACGGCGCCATCGGCAGCAAAGCAGCTTCCTTCAAGCGAACTCACCACTGTCGACCTCGTGCTGAAGATCCAGAAGGGTCTGTCCAACATGGCCTATGCCAATGTCGGCGTCGACGGCGTCGCCGGCGAGCAGACCCGCGCCGCCATCCGCCATTTCCAGAAGCACTACAACCTGCCCGAAAACGGTGAGCCGAACGAGGCGGTGCTAAAGAAACTCAAGGAAATCGGCGCGATCTGAGACCTGTCGCGCTACTAAGCCTCGCCCGAGACTACAACCTAAGTCTAAGATGCGGACGCTATTTGCAACTTATTAACCATGTTGATCGAAGCTTTGCCGATTGAGGCGGGGGAACGTCGGTCATGCATGCTCTGAAGGCGATAGACGAGCTGGCCGGAGAACCGGCAGTCGAGGCGGAAGGCCCGGATCACACGGCGTTGCGTCACATCCTGCAGCGCCTTGCCGAGGAGGCCTCGACGCTCGGCATCGATCTCGTCGACATTGCCGGCGCCATTCAGGACATGGCGGCGATGTCGGGCCGCCATGCCGCCGCCTTCGATCATGTCACCCGCACCGCACTGTCGATTGCCGAAACCAACCGCTCGGTCGCCCTGTCGCTGCGCGAGACCGACCGCACGGCGGCCGACGCCCGGCAGATGCTGAAGGAATCGGCCGACCGCCTGTCCGGCTCCGTCGCCGAGATCGGCCACATGGTTCAATCCTCTGACGTCATCGGTGCCGAAATCGCCGGCTTTTCGAAATCGCTGGCCGATGTCGACAAGATCGCCGACGAGATCAGCACCATTGCCCGCCAGACCAACCTGCTGGCGTTGAATGCCGCGATCGAGGCAGCGCGCGCCGGTGACGCCGGCAAGGGCTTCGCCGTCGTCGCCGCCGAGGTTCGGGCGCTTTCGCTGCAGACCTCGAAGGCGACCGGCTCGATCCAGGACACGCTGGATGAATTGCGGGTGAAGATCGACCGGCTGTCGGCGGTCGGCGGCGATGCGCGCAACAGCGCTGCCGGCGTGCGCGACAAGTCGGAGGCGATGCGCGGCGCCTTCGAAAGCATGGAACATGTCATCACCCGCATCCTCGACAGTTCGACCGTCATGGCCAACACCACCGAAGCGGTCGACCAGCAATGTGCCGGTTTCGTCGAAAAACTCAGCGAGATGTCCGGCGAGGTGACCGGTTCGAATGTCAGGCTGCAGCAGGCGGCAAAACGGGTCGACAGTGTCGTCGGTCTCTCCGAAACCCTGGTCCAGCTGACGGCGAGCGCCGGTGTGAAGACCGCCGACAGCCGCTGGATCGACGAGGCGCAATCGGTGGCAAGGCAGATATCGGGCGCCTTCGAACGGGCCGTCGCCGAGGGCCAGATCGGCCTCGACGCCCTCTTCGACCGGCGTTACCGGCCGATACCGGGCACCGATCCGGTTCAGATGATGGCCGCCTTCACCGAGCTTACCGACCGGCTGCTGCCGCCGATCCTGGAGCCGGTCCTTGCCCTGGACGAGCGCGTCGCCTTCTGCGCGGCGATCGACGAAAACGGCTATCTGCCGACCCATAACCGGAAATTCTCGCAGCCGCAGCGGCCGGGCGACGCCGTTTGGAATACCGCCAATTGCCGCAATCGCCGCATCTTCGCCGATCGTGTCGGCCTGGCCGCCGGCCGCAGCACCGCGCCTTTCCTCGTCCAGACCTATCGGCGCGACATGGGCGGCGGCAATTTCGTGATGATGAAGGATATCTCCGCTCCGATCAGCCTGCGCGGCCGCCATTGGGGCGGATTGCGGCTGGCGCTCAAGGTTTGACTCATTCGCCAAGATCCGAACGCGGATTGCCGATGCCGGCGCGCCGGTCTATACCGCGCCGATGAGATTACGCGCCGACATCTTCGTTTCCTCCCTTCTGCGCCGGGTCTTCGCCAGCGGCGATTTCGCCGCCGTCGAGAAGAAGGGGGCCGAGGAGGCGGGGGCGATCTTCATCCGCCAGCACTTTCGCGACGGCCTGGAGACGCTTTATGCGCCCGCTCCGCAGACCGCCTTCGGCGAAGATGAGGCCGTTGATCGTCTGTTCGAGATCCGCCTCGCACGTAGCGAGCCGGAAGCGGTGCGGGCGATGCTGGAGCGCGAACGCCGCTTCGACCCCGATTTGTGGATCGTCGAGCTGGAGGCGGAGGAATTGGGCGATCTTATTCCGCTCGCGCGGGACGGCTGAGATCAAAAGTGTGTCGCGATCTTTCAGATTCGCCTGTCACACTTTAGGTCTTTGATTTTACGCATGTGTCTTTAGCGCAAAACCGCTGCACACTTTTGCGAGACATGCTCTGGGCCGCTCGTCCGCTCAGCGCGACCGCCGTCCGAGCACGCGCATGTCGCGCTGCACCGGCGCCTGGCGGACGAAGCGGGGGCTTTCCGTCTCCTCGAGCGCCGGCGTAACGGCCGCCTCCGGCTTGTAGGTGTAGCGGTCGGCGCGCCGCCAGGCCTCTACTCTTTCGTGGCATTCTTCCGCATCGAGCGCATCGAGCACCATCCAGGCGCGCGTGACATTATGCTGCTGTTCGGCCAGGTGCGGATAGAACCGCTCCAGCACGAAGACGGCGTCGAGAAAACTCATGCCGAGGCTCGTCAACGTCGTGGCGAGCTGCTGGCCCGACAGGTCGAGCATGATGCGTTCGGCGAGCCAGCGGCTGGCCGAAAGCGCATCGGCGAGCGCAGTTGCGAAATGGCTTGCCTCGCGCGAACGGGCAAAGCGCACCAGCAGCGCCTCCTGAATGTCGGTCAGCGTGCGCAAGCCGAGCCTGTCATCGTCCTTGCGGCCGAGATGGCCGGCAAGGTCGAGAATGCGCTCGCGCAACGCCTCTTCATTGGCGAGACGCTGTTCCGCCAGCGCTTCGGCCTCGCTGCTCTCCACCGGGGCCGGCGATAGCGGCACGCCCTCCGATTCTGTGATCGGTGCGGCGGGGGCCGCCGGCCGCGGCTGGGTCTGGCGCAACGCCACCAGCGCGTCGATGACCTTCGGCGACAGCGAGTTGCGGCTGACGATCGCCTTGACATGGGCTGCGCCCTGCATGCGCGCGATGGTGATCAGCGTGTCGTCGGCGATGGCCTTGGAGGCGGCAAGAAAGGGTGCTGCGATCTCGATCGGCTGATTGCCAATGAACAGCGCCACGGCTGCCGGCATGGTCGAGCATTGGGAAAGGGCGGCGACGGCCTGGCGCTTGGCCTCGTCGGAGGAGGCCTGGAACAGCGGTGTGAAAAGCTCGGCGAATTGGCGCAATTCAGATCGTGTCGGATGAGACAGGCTCTCGAAACTGCTGACAGTCGCCATTAACACCACGTCCTTTTTCCTGACGGCCAACGGGCCCTCGAGGTCTCGAAACCGGTCACGCACACGCACACCCTGAAAACGCAGAACCAAGGGAAACCGTGGTGCCGATGGCGCTGGCGGAACGCCTGTCGGATCGCACGGATATGAACAAATCCTACACCGGTACGGTTAATGGATGTTGAAGATTTTATTAAAATGCAACAGAAATAGACACGTGTGGCGTGTTGCTGATTGTTAGCCGGCAACAAAAATCCGTCTGCTTTCGAAGGGCTGCCGCGACGGTTTTCGATCGCTGTTGCGACCGCCGCGACAGTTCGCCCTGCTGTCGTCGCGCGGGGCCCGCTGCAGCTCTGCGCGGCTGTCATCATCGCTCCGATGCAGGGCGTGCTAGTGCCGCAGACGGTGTCTTCAGGCTCTCGCTGTTGATATGCCGTCAAGCGCCGCAGCACCGTGATATCAGGGTCGCCGGACAAGAAAGGCGAATCATCGGAAGGAGCTGTTGCCCGTCGCTGGCGCTCGAGCCTGGAAAGATTTGCGGGTCGGCGATGGCCGCAAACCGCTCTCCGATGGAAACGGTTCGACCCGATCCTGGGCCGCGACGCAACGGATGTCGGGCTGCCTCATATTTGCAACACCTGCGCGGCTGTCGGCGCGCGGGTCGTCGCTGCATGATCAACTGTATGAATTATCTCTAATTTTGTTCTTCGGCGGGTGTCCGGATCCCCGCGCAGGCGGCATGAAACCAAATCGGCGCTTCATGCGTTGAAGAAGAAGTCACGGGAACTGTATTTGGCAACCGCTGAACATTAGTAAACTGTTAACTGTCATGTGTCTCAATTCGGACAGGAACGACGCGATTTGAGTATCTGGATCGTAGAAACTCCGCATCACGGTATTTCAATCAGGTGCCGTGGGAAAGGCGCGAATGCCCTCGGTTCGGTCATGCCGGCACCGCAGGACGCGCCGGCCCGCACATTGGCGGGCAGGGTGAAATCCATCGCAAGTTCATCCGTCTCGGGCAGTGCATGGAGACGAGAATGGCAATAGTAGTCGCATTGGCGGATCGGCGACCGCGGGCGCCGCGTCCTCAGGACAAGGAACCCCGCGAAGCCAAGATCCTCTGGTTTACCGGAGTCCGCTACGAGCGGCTGGCCGAGAACCCCAGACATGGCCCGGCGCCCGCGCCGCGCGCCAGAAAGAAGTAACGCCCGCTCAACCTTAAGTCATGTCGCGCAGAAGTGCGCAGCGGTTTTGCGGCAACGACATGCGCAAAAACAAAGAACTAAAGCGCGAAGAGCGAATCTGAAAGATCGCAATGCGCTTTAGCGGGCGCTGAACTGCTCGCAGCCGGCTTCCGTCAGGAAGTTTCGTGCCGCCTCATCGAAACTCGCCTGCGGCGCCAGCGTCCGCAGCACCGCGTAACCGTCCGGCCGCGCCATTTCCACCAGGATCGCCTGTTCCAGTTCGCGTGGCAGGTTCTTGCGCAGGTCCGTCAGCTGGATCGGACCGCCGGCCAGCACATCGAGCGCGCCGCCGACTGAAGTCCGGTCATTCATGCTGAAGACCTCGTTGGAGGCGCTGTCGTAGATGGCGATCGACCAGAAGGGCACATTGCCTCTGGCGGTGAAATGCACCGGCCCATCCTCGACGTCGAAAGAGCAGACAGCGGTTCGCACGAAGGGATCGCCATTGGCAAGCCCCGCCTCGTCATACCTATCGTTCAGCAGGTAGAAATTGTTGAGGTCGCCTTCCGCCGCGACGCGGGTCGCCGCGTCCCGGCCGGTGAAATGCGGCAGCGAAAGGATGATGACGAGATGCAGAAGCGCTGCGCCGAAAAGGCCGGTCAGAATGGCGAAAACGATCCTAAGCATTGCCGCATCCGGTCTTGGTGAGCTTCGGCATGGCGAGGTCGATCACGCCGGAGCTGCCGGCCGTCGGCGTATCGAACAAGGTCAGCACCAGCCGGAAGGTGCCGGCCTGCGGCAAGGCCAGCCAGTTGCCCGGCTGGGCGACGGCGGAAATTTCGATCGAGAAGCTGCTGTCGGGCTGGCGCAGCACCGTCCAGGAATTCAGCGCCGCGGGTAGCCCGGACGTCACCGCCGCCGGATTGCCGCCATTGTCGGCGGTAAAGAGCGTCCACAGCCGGGCGGGTGGCGTCTGCCCGCTGATGCGGTAGCGGCAGCCGGCATTCAGCCGCGCCCCTTCGTCGTCGACGCTCGCCGTGAAGGTCAGCCCCTCGGCGCTGCCATAAAGCAGCTTGCCGGCACGCGCCCGGTGCGATTTGGCGTAAGGATCGGCATCGACCGTCTGCAGCGCCGGAAAAGCCTCCCAGGCGCCAAGCTTGATCGCTCCGAAACCCTGCGTCGCATCCAGCGCATACAGCGAAATCATGATCCCGCCGCCAAAGGCGACGATCAGCGTGATCAGGATGAAAAGGGGGAATCGAAACACGTTACGACCTTGGAAACCGGGATGAAAGGGTTACCACTGATTCTGGCAGGGTGGAATGCCATGCGGCGACATGGAGGTCGATCGATCCGGTTAGCGTCACTACCTGCCCGTCACCCTAGCCCCTGCCGGGGTTGAGACCCGTGGGTCGCCCCCCAGTGGTGGCGGCAGGCGGATCAGGGGCCGGTCACGCAGCGTCTACTCCGCGCTCGCTACCTTCTGCGGCGTGAGCGGGGCGGCTTCCTTCAGCCTTTTGCCGAGGTCTTTCAGGATAGTCGTCGATTCTACCGAGAGCATGCGCGGCCGAATGAGCTGCGGCAATCCGTCCTGCGGTTTGGTGGCGGCGGTCTTGGCGACATCCTTCTCCGAGGGCGGCGGATTTTCGACCCCGGGGATGGCGCGCAGCGTCACACCCTGGTGGGCGTAGTCCATGGCACGCTTGAAGGTCATTGCCGGCAGCGAGCCGCCGGTCATGTTGTTGGTCGAGGTGTAGTCGTCATTGCCGAACCAGACGGCGCAGGTGTAGTTGCCGGTGAAGCCGACGAACCAGGCATCGCGGTAGGCCTGGGTGGTGCCGGTCTTGCCGGCGGTCAAAACGCCGTTGTCGAGAGCCGCCTTGCGCGCCGTGCCGACATAGGGGACGCGCGACAGCATTTGGTTCATATAGGCATCGGCCTGTTCCGACAGCACGCGTTTGGCGGCCGGCTCGTCACGGTCGAAATCATAGAGCACATCGCCCTCGTAATCGAGGATCTGGCTGATGCCGTGGCGGCGCGACTGGTAGCCGCCGGCCGGGAAGGTAGCATAGGCCGTCGCCTGGTCGAGCACCGTCACCTCGGAGGTGCCGATCGGAATGGTGACGTCGTCGCGGATCGGCGTTTCGACGCCGAGGTTCTTCGCCATTGCCCGGATCGGCTGGATGCCGAGCTTCTCCTTGGCGAGCCGCACCGGCACGGTGTTGATCGACTGGGCGATGGCGGTTTCGAGCGTGATGCGGCCGACATAGCGGTTGGCGTAATTGTGCGGGCTCCAGTTGCCCCAGGAGATCGGCGCGTCGACGATCGTCGTCTGCGGCGTCATCCCGCTCTCCATCGCCAGGGCATAGGTATAGACCTTGAAGGAGGAGCCCGGCTGACGCAGCGCCTTGGTGGCGCGGTTGAACTGGCTTTCGCCGTAATCGCGGCCGCCGACCATGGCGCGCACGGCGCCGCCATTCTCGATCATCACCATCGCGCCCTGCTTGGCGTGATAGGCCTCGCCATATTCGCGCAGCGACGTCTCGACCGAATCTTCCGCCGCCTTCTGGATACCCATGTCGATCGTCGTGCGCACGATCAGCGAATGCTGGTGGAAGCGCGGCGAAAGCCGCTGCACCTCGTCGAAAGCCCAGTCGAGGAAGAAATCGGGCGATTCCACCTCGTTGCGGTCGACGACGGTGGCCGGATTGCGCCGGGCGGCGATTACCTGGCCTTCGGTCATCAGCCCGCTCTGCACCAGATTGGTCAGCACCTCGTTGGCGCGGGCACGGGCGGCCGGCAGGTTGACATGCGGCGCATATTTGGCCGGCGCCTTGAACAGGCCGGCCAGCATGGCGGATTCGGCGAGGTTCACATCGGTGATGTTCTTGCCGAAATAGAATTGCGCCGCTGCCGCAGCACCAAAGGTGCCGCCGCCCATATAGGCGCGGTCGAGATAGGTGGAGAGGATTTGCTTCTTGGAGAGGTTGGCCTCGAGCCAGAGCGCCAGGAACGCTTCGGTGACCTTGCGGTCGATCGAGCGCTCGTTAGAGAGGAACAGGTTCTTGGCGAGCTGCTGGGTCAGCGTCGAGCCGCCCTGCACGACTTCGCCGGCCTGGGCGTTGGTGACCATGGCGCGGAAGAGGCCGATGGCGTCGATGCCGAAATGGTCGAAGAAGCGCCGGTCTTCGGTGGCGAGCACCGATTTGATCAGCGAATCCGGCAGCTCGTCGATCGGCACGGAATTCTGATGGATGACGCCGCGATGGCCGATGACGTTGCCATAGCGGTCGGTGAAGGTGACGGCGAAATCGCCGCGGTTGCGCCAGTCCTCCTTGGTCGCTTCGAAGGCCGGCTGGGCAAGCACCAGCATCAGCACCGCGCCGACCGTGCCGAGGGTCAAGCCTTCGCCGGCCAGTTCGAAGACGATGCGCTTCCAGCCGCGCACGCGGAAACGGCGGAAGAAGATGGTGGTGTCTTCCCAGATCTCGGCGGCGCGGAAGCCGGCGTTCCAGACGGTCGAATCGATCCACGAATCGATGCGCAGCAGAATGTGACGGCTCTTCGCCGGCCGCCTGCCCGTGTCGGCCGCCTGTTTTTCTGCCCCGTTTTCAGGCCCTTTTTCAGGGTTGTCCGGATCCTGCACGTCCTGTATTCCCGCCTGATCGCGCTTGCTTCATGTCCGGCCGCCGGAAAGCGGCGAAAGCGCGAGGCCCGATGGCCCCCAAAAGCTCTCCGATACCAGGAGAAAATTCTCCGGCACCAGGAGAAAGTTCTCCGGTACCTGGAGCATGCTGAAGAATTGATTGATTTTGTGGCGGATAACAAGAGAGTAGAGTGGTGGTCACGCGAATTTGCGGGCCGCTGTTGCAAGAAACGAACGATGAACGATCTGCCCTTCTGGAAGAGCAAGACGCTGGCCGAAATGACCGCCCCCGAATGGGAAAGCCTTTGCGACGGCTGCGGCCTCTGTTGTCTCAACAAGCTCGAGGAATGGGATAGCGGCGATATCTATTTCACCTCGGTCAGCTGCAAGCTGCTCGACGGTGAGAGCTGTCGCTGCTCGAGCTACGAGAACCGCTGGGATTTCGTGCCGGACTGCGTGCAACTGACCAAGGAGAACGTGCCCGACATCGCCTGGCTGCCGCCGACCTGCGGCTACCGGCTGATCAACGAGGGCCGCGATCTCTACTGGTGGCATCCGCTCGTCTCCGGTGACCCCGAAACGGTTCATGCCGCCGGCATTTCCGCCCGCGGCCGCACGATCAGCGAAACCGAGATCGATATCGAGGATCTCGAGGATTACGTCGTCGACTGGCCGCTGACCGTCGGCGAAGAGAAGGACGAGGAAGAGGCGTAAGCGGGCTCAGGCTTTCACTGCGGCGAAAAAACGTCGCAGTTCCATCTCCACATAGACGGCCACTGGCCCTTCGGCGCTGAAACCCCACCAGGTCAGCGAACCCTGCCATTGCGACAGCATCAGCCGGGCGATCGTCTCCGGCGCTTGCGCCGATCCGAAACAGCCCGCGATCGCCGCCGTCAGCGCCTTTCCCCAGGCCGCCCCGCGGGCGCGCAGCACCGGATCGCGAAAATCCTCGCGAAGCACCAGCAGTCCCTCACCATAGGCGGCGGCACTGTCGCCGTAATCCTGCGACAGGCCGACGAGCAGCGCGACGGCGCCATCCGGCGTTTTCGGCACGCTTTCGGCGAGCCTTGTCGTCTCGGCATCCAGCCTGTCCCAGGCATAGAGCAAGGCTGCGCGCAGCATCGCCGCCTTCGTCGTAAAACGCTGCACCAGTGTCGAGCCGGACAGACCGCTTGCCTTCGCCACCGCCGCAAAGGTCGCCGCATCCGGTCCTTCGGTCTGGATCAGCGCCAGCACCATGGCGAGAAGCTGCTCATCGGAAAGGGTGCGGCGGCGCGGCATGAAATTTCCTCTTGCATTCAGCTTATTTATGAACGAGCATTCGTTTATATACAAGGCGCTTTTCGGTTCTAACGGGGAGGATGGGGAAGTGACAGCGGACTTGCAGGAGAAAGTGGCTTTGGTCGCCGGCGCCACGCGTGGTGCGGGCCGCGGTATCGCGGTGGAGCTCGGCGCTGCCGGTGCAACGGTCTACGTGACAGGGCGCACGACCCGCGCCCATCAATCCGAATATGGGCGGCCGGAGACGATCGAGGAGACGGCCGAGCTGGTGACCGCAGCGGGCGGCAGGGGCATTGCCGTGCAGGTCGATCATTTGGTCGCCCACGAAGTCGAGGCGCTGGTCGCACGCATCCGGGCGGAGGCCGGAAGGCTCGATATTCTCGTCAACGACATCTGGGGCTGCGAGAAGCTGTTTGAATGGGACAAGCCGGTCTGGGAGCATTCGCTGGACAAGGGGTTGCGCATGCTGCAACTCGGCATCGAGACGCATCTGATCACCGCCCATTACGCGCTGGCGCTGATGATCGAACGGCCGGGCGGACTGCTGGTCGAGGTGACCGACGGCACGGCGGAATACAACGCCGCGCATTACCGGCTGTCGCCCTTCTACGACCTCGTCAAGACAAGCATCATCCGCATGGCCTGGGCGCATGCCCAGGATCTGGTGAAACACAGCGCCACGGCCGTTTCGATCACCCCCGGCTGGCTGCGCTCCGAAATGATGCTGGAGGCCTATGGCGTCAGCGAGGCGAATTGGCGCGACGCAACGAAGGTCCAGCCGCACTTCGCCATTTCCGAAACGCCGCGCTTCGTCGGCCGCGCCGTGGCGGCCATTGCTGCCGATTCAGATCGCGCCCGCTGGAACGGCCAGTCGCTGTCGAGCGGCGGGCTGGCCAAGGTCTACGGCTTCGACGACATCGACGGTTCGCGGCCGGATTGCTGGCGCTACATGGTGGAAGTGCAGGAGCCGGGCAAGCCGGCGGATGTGACCGGCTATCGCTGAGGCTGCTGTTTACCCCACAGCTATGAGCCGCGCCGCATCGCGAAACGACACCAGCCGCATCGTCTGTTCGTCCCAGAGCACCAACTTGACGCAGCGCAGGCTTTCCATGAGCGTGATGCGGCCGATATCGGCCAGCTCCGGATGGTCCCTCAGCACCTCCGGCAGCCGATAATAAGGCACCCGGCTCGCCAGATGATGCACATGGTGGATACCGATATTGCCGGTGATCCAGCGCAGCACCGGCGGCAGGTCGTAATGCGAGGCACCATGAAGCGCCGCATGCTGGAACTGCCAGTCCGGTTTCTTCGACCAGTGCGTTTCCTCGAACTGGTGCTGGACATAGAACAGCCAGACGCCGGCAGCGCCCGCTAGCAGCACGATCGGCAGGTGGACCAGCAGGAAGGGAACGATCCCACCCGCCCAGATCAGCAAGGCGGCGACCAGAGCGATGGCAAGGTTGGTCGCCATGGTCGAGATCCAGGGCAGGGGGCCGGAGCGCATCATGCCAAATGGCAGGCGCTGCTTGAAGATGAACAGCCATGCCGGCCCGATCCCGAACATCACGGCCGGGTGCCGGTAGAGCCGGTAGGCAAGCCGCCCCCGGCGCGACAGCGCGTTATATTCGGCGATCGTCAGCGTCTCAATATCGCCAACCCCGCGCTCGTCCAGGTTTCCGGCCGAGGCGTGATGTTCCGCATGCGCCCGGCGCCAGTAGTCGTAAGGCGTCAGCGTCAGTATGCCGATCGTACGCCCGACCCAGTCGTCGAGGCGGCGGCGGGCGAAAAATGAGCCGTGGCCGCAATCATGCTGGATCATGAACAGCCTGAGCAGGAAAGCGGCCGCCGGAACCACGAGGACCAGGCCCGGCAAAAAGCCGTATCGAACGGCCGCCCACGCGGCGGCCCAGAACAGCGCAAAAGGAATAGCTGTGACGGCCAGTTCAAAGGCACTGCGTGTGGCCCTCGGCTGGCGATATCCTGCAAGGATCTTCAACCAGGGTTTTTCGGCGAAAGGTGCCGTCGGTGCCGCAGGTTTCTGCGGATTTTCATCAGGCTCGTCCAAGGTGGCAAGCCGAATTTCCTCGCTCTCGAAGCGGCGCGCGCCTTCGATCACGAAATATCACCGGAAAAGGCTGCGACGCTCGACGGATCGTCGACGCGGTCGATTATTTGAAGAGGAGTCATACTCTGTGGCACCTTCCGGCTTTTCGAAAACACGATCATCGCTGATCCGGCGTCCAGGCAGGACGCGTTGCCGCTTTTAGCCACACCTCAGCCGTTACGCAAATCGATCCCGATGTGCGTCTGTCACGAAATCGGCGAAGGGCGTTTCACCCGATGGCTCGATGCGCGCCTATTTCTTTGGAGCGCTTCCGTGTGGCGCGGCCTGGGCCGCGGCCTTCATCTGGCCTGCGAATGTGCCTGCCATCTTCGGCGCCACCTTGTCCTTCTTCGGTTTGCGAACCTCGCGATTGCTTCTCAACTGACCTTTTGCCATCGATCGATCTCCTGTTCAGACGAAATTCCAAAGCGCGTTTTCAGCTTCGCGCCTCGGGTTTGAGATTTGTCTTACGCGTGTCGCTGGGCAGTCCCTGGATCGCATAACGGTCGTAAACCGGAGTGACTGGTTTCGGCGGCGCTTTCAACTTGCCGAAGTGGTGTTCGAGCGCCAGCGAAAGCATGGCGGGCGACGTTACGCCCTCCTGAAACAGTTTGATCAGCAGCATCGCTGCGACGTTGCAGCCCTTGCCGTCGTCGACCTCGATCCTGGCCGCATAGCCCGCATTGTCGAGTACGGATTGAAGCATGTCGAGATCGGACGAGGTCAGATATGGCTTTTTGGAAGTGGAAGACATTGGTCCTCCTTTCGTCGGGGCGAAGCTATTCAATTCGCTAGTCGGCAGCGCCCGTTCAATGGCTGCCGAGGCGGCGATCATGCGCCTTTCGTCCCCGCAACACAACGGGATTCTTGGCTCGGCAGCCCACGCCGACCGGCGCGAAAGCCCGCACCGGTCAGGTGCGGGCGATGATCCTCATTCCGCCGGCTGGTAGGCCGTCTGCCGCGCCGGCGATGTCCGCGGACCGGCCGCCGAATCTGGGCGCGAGGTAGCCGTTGTCCCCGCCAAGTCCGGGGGGAGCAGCGTATAAGTTTTATCCAGCGCCTGAGGTGACGATTCCGCAAGCAGTAAGACGAACGCTTAGGATTCTTGCGTAGACTCGTGCCAACGAACAAAGCCCGGGAGTGCAGGCATGGACGTAAAGTCATCACAGGTTATAGGCAACGCGGCTTCTCACTACACCGCGTGGCAATTGTCTCGCAGGGGATGGAACGTCATGCCGACTTCCACGAATGCCAAAGGCAGCGACCTGTTCTGCGCGAACGATGCTGAGACGATAATTTTCGGTGTCCAAAGCAAAGGCCTTACGAAACGCGATCCCGTGGGGCTTGGCGCAAGTCTTGCCAACCTACGGTCCGATTGGTGGATCATCACGATCAGGGCAAAGACGGACGCTCCGACCTGTTTCATCATGAGGCTGCAGGAGGTCAAAGACCTCGCTCACCATAGCAATCCCTTGAACAGCAGGACGGGCGCGGCCTCGATCTGGCCCCAGCCATCCGCCTACGATCAGCCGCAGTTTCGGGAGGCCTGGCATAGGTTTGAAACCCTCACTTAATCCGCACACTGGTCGCCGAAGAGCGACTTACGTCGAGATGCCGATTATTGAACAGGAGAACTAAGCGCGTCCTTGTGCGCCGCCGCCTGTTCCTCGACGTCGCCGGCGAGACGCTCGAAGCTTCCGGCTGCCGCGTGGCGATCTCCAGGGCCGCGGCCTGACGGCCCCGCCTATCTGGCCGGGCTATATCTCACCCTTGTGGAAATAGGCTTCGAGCCGGTAGCCGTCGGGGTCGATGACGAAGGCCGCGTAATAGAAGCGGCCGTAATCCGGCCGGATGCCCGGTTCGCCATTGTCGGTGCCGCCGGATGCGATAGCCGCCGCGTGAAAGGCGTCGACGGCGGCCTCATCAGGGGCGACGAAGCAGAAATGCAGCCCCGACTGCATGTCGGCGACAACGGGATGCTCGGCCTGTATCACCCAGAGGCCGACCTCATCAGGGCCGTAGCCGATCACCCGATCGGAATTGGACAGACGCTCATATCCGAGCGGTGCCAGCGCCGCATCGTAGAAGCGGCGCGCTCTTTCGAGGTCTTTGACGCCGATGGAGATATGGTCAAACATGGATTGCGAACTCCGTTCATCCCAGGACTAAGGCAACAGCAGCATCTTTCAACGGTCAAGAGAAAAGTCGAATCCGTTTGGAGGTCCGGCCGCTTGCAACGGGCCGGTGCGTCTTACTGCAGCTGCGGTTTTTTCAGAAAGCTGTTGCGGTCGGCGGATTTGACGCGCAGCCAAGCTTCCCGGCCGTTGCGCAGGATCCGCATCGGAATCTCGGCGCCGGCCGGGCCGCTGCGCCAGAGCTTGCGGTAGAAATCGGCCAGGCCATCGACCTCTTCGTCACGGATCTCGGAGATGATATCGCCCTGACGCAGGCCGGCCTCGGCGGCCGGACCGCCTTCGGCCACGCTCATCACCACCACGCCGCCATTGCTCTCGGCGGAGAATGCGCCGAGCCAGGGCCGCGGCGGCTTGTTAACCTGGCCGCGGTTCAGGAGATCGTCGAGGATCGGCGGCAACAGATCGATCGGCACGACCATATTGATGTCAGCGACCTCGCCGTCCTGGCTCATCTGCAGGCGAAGAGAACCGATACCGAGCAGCTTGCCGTCGGCGCCGATCAGCGCTGCCCCGCCCCATGCAGGGTGAGCGGGTGCGGTAAAGATCGCTTCATCCAGCAGATATTCCCAGTAGCCGGCGAATTCCTGTCGGGCGACGATGTTTGCCTGAACGAACTCGCCGATTCCATCGGCAAGGACGACCGGATCGCCGGGCCTGGCGGCGGCCGCGTCACCGAAATCCACGGCCGGAGCGTTGAGAACGCCGAGCGCCTGCACCAGGCCGAAGCCGCTTTCCTGATCATAGGCAAGGGCATGGGCGGGAACCACCCGGCCGTCCTGCGTTGTCAGCCAGACTTCCTCCGCCTCGGTGATGAGATAACCGATTGTCAGCACCAGGCCGTTGTCGCGAATGACGACGCCGCTGCCCTCCCGGACAGTGCCAAGCGTCTCCGCCGTGAAGGCATCTTCCGGAATGGAGGAACGGACGGCCACGACTGACCGCAGGATCGGATCGATATTCATGCTTTTATCCCGAGGGCGCCGCCGCGCGAGACCGAAAGCCGGCGCGCCTCTTAATAGGTAAGGAGATGAAGGGGCTGCGGCAAGGCTGGCGCGACGCGAATTTCCGCAGCCGACTGTTACGCCGTTGACGATACCGGAATATCAGGGGGGGTGACAGCGCTGCTGCGCAACAATATACAGTCAATCCTACCTATCAGGAACCAGACAGGCACCGATCACGACATGAAGGACTGGCATCCCGACCTCAGCCGCAGCAGCAGCCCGCGTTACATGGCGATTGCCGATCTGATCGAAATGGATCTGCGCAGCGGCCACCTGGCGGCTGGAGACCGGCTGCCGCCGCAGCGCGACCTCGCCAAGCGGCTGAATGTCGATTTCACCACAGTGGCCAGGGGCTATGTCGAGGCGCAGAAGCGCGGGCTTGTCGAGTCGCACGTCGGCCGGGGCACCTTCGTCACCGGGCGCGCGGGCAGGGCGCGGCAGGACTTCGCGCCTGACGCCGCATCCGATCCGCGCCGCGCTTCGATCGTCGACTTCTCGATGAACATGCCGCCGGAACCGGACGATCCGGAACTGATCGCTGGCATGCGCGAGGGCATGTCGGCGGTGGCCGCCAGTCTCGTTCCACTTCTGCGCTACCAGGGCTTCGGCGGCGCCGGCATCGATAAGGATGCCGCCGCCGCCTGGCTCGGCCGCCGCGGGCTCACGCCGTCGCAGGAGCGGATCTTCGTCACGCCGGGTGCGCATCCGGCCCTGTTGGCGATCTTCGGCCTGCTGGCCAAACCCGGCGAGACGGTGCTGTCGGAAATCATCACCTATCCCGGCATGCGCTCGATCGCCGCCCAACTGCGGCTCAGCCTCGCCGGGCTGCCGATGGACGAGGACGGTATCCTGCCGGACGCCCTTGCCACCGCCTGCGAGCGGTTGAAGCCGAAGGCGCTCTATCTCAATCCGACGCTGCAGAACCCGACGACGCTGACGATTCCAACCGGCCGGCGCCAGGAAATCGCAGCCGTCGCCCGCAAATATCAGCTGCCGATCGTCGAGGACGATGCCTATGGCTTCATTCCAGAGCAAGGTCCGGCGCCGCTTGCGGCAATGGCGCCGGATCTGACCTGGCATATTGGCGGCCTGGCGAAATGCCTCGGCGCGGGCCTGCGCCTTGCCTATGTCGTGGCACCCGATAGCAACGCCGTATGGCCCTTCGTCAGCGCCATGCGCGCCAACAACGTCATGGCATCGCCTTTGACCGTGGCGCTCGCTACCCGCTGGATCGAGGACGGCACGGCAGATGCGATCCTGCGCTTCATCCGCGCTGAGGCCGCCGGCCGCCAGCAGATGGTCGCCACCATCCTGCCGGCCGGCAGCTACCGCGCCGATCCGATTGCCTTCAACATCTGGCTGCCGCTCGCCAACGGCTGGACCCGTTCCACCTTCGGCAGTCATATGCGTTCCTCCGGCATCGGCGTCGTGGCGAGCGATGCCTTCACCGTCGAGGGCGCCTCCCCGGAAGCGGTGCGGGTCTGCCTCGGCGGCCCGATCACCCGGGAGAGACTGCACGGCGCCCTGGAATTCATGGCCCATGCGCTTGAAGGCCCGCCGGAGATGGCGGCGTCGTTCTTCTGATCCTGGCAGCGTTGCAGCTTGCCCTCAGGCAGCCGGCGGGCCTCGCCACCCTTCGATGATATTCGGGACGTGCCGGTCGCCAGCCGACGGAAATCTGCGGCATTCTGGCGAATTGACTGGTTATTGCCGCGTAATGTAACTATATTGAATGCATACATTCGCGTGGCATTGATCGGCATGCGGCTTCCAGACAAGACGAGGTTATCATGGACATCGAATATCCCCCGCTTCCTCCGATGCAGACCGGCGTCAGGGGACGCTGCCCGCGCTGCGGCCAGGGCCATATGTTCAAGGGTTTTCTGACGCTGCAGCCGCAATGCGAGGTTTGCGGCCTCGATTATGCCTTCGCCGATCCGGCGGACGGTCCGGCCTTTTTCGTGATCTGTTTCGCTTGCATACCGAGCGTGCTGCTCGGCGTCTGGCTGGAGGTTGCGTTTTCCGCGCCGATTTGGGTGCAGCTTCTGGTCACCGGCCCCTTCATGCTCGCCACCTGCATCCCGCCGCTCAGGCCGCTGAAGGGATGGTTGGTCGCCAGCCAGTATTTCTACAAGGCCGAAGAGGGCAAGCTGGCCTAGACTAAATCTATTTCAGCGTCGACCGCAGGCGCGGTGTAGCGAAATCGAGGAGCGCTCGCAGCTTCAGTGGCACCAGCCCCTGCGAGGGGTAGACGAGGTGCACTGGCGCCGGCGGCGGTTCGAAATCGCTAAGCAGCGGCGCCAGCAGGCCCGCCGTCTCGGCGCGGGCCGCTTGGTACGAGAGTACGCGGGTGATGCCGAGGCCGGCCACGGCCGCATCGACGGCAGCCTCGGCGGTGTTGACGGCAAGCCGCGAGCGGATCGGCACGGCAAGATCACGTTTTCCGTCGCTGAAGGTCCAGCTCCGGATCGAGGCCATGTTCTCGAAGGTGATGCAGTCATGCGCGGAGAGATCACTCGGCTGCCGGGGTGGGGCGTTCCGCGCCAGATAATCCGGGCTGGCATAGACGGTGCGGCGGATTGCACCGAGCCGCGTGGCGATCAGGTTGCTGTCTACAAGGGTGCCGATCCTCAGAGCCAGGTCGATGTGATCTTCGACGAGGTTCGATAGCCGGTCGCCGAGCATCAGCCGCAGATTGATCTCGGGATAGGCCTTCAGGAAATCCACCACGACAGGCAGGACATGCAGCCGCCCGAAGACGATCGGCGCGGTCATCGTCAGTTCGCCCTTCGGCGCACTGTATTCACCGGCGGCCGTCCGTTCCGCCTCTTCGACCCGGTCAAGAATTTCTCGCGCCGCCGAGACATAGGAGCGTCCGGCCTCGGTCAACGTGATCTTGCGGTTGCTTCTCTGCAGCAGTTTGGCGTGAAGATGCGCCTCGAGCTCGGAGATCTTGCGGCTGACGGTTGCCAGCGGTGAACGCAGATGCCGCGAGGCGGCCGACAGGCTGCCGTGTTCGACGACGGCAAGAAGCACGCTCATGGCGTCGAGGCGGTCCATTTCATCCTTCCAATAATTGGGAACATGCCTTCCAGATTAGCATCCTACTGCAGTCGATTGGAAGGCAGTAAATTCCCCTGCAGATGGTTCGAAATCGCCATCGCCGGCAAGGCCGAGGCCTTGCTCCCGCCCCACAAGACGCCAGAGGAACCGTCATGAAACTCTATTATCATCCGCTGTCCGGCCATTCGCACCGGGTTCACCTGTTCCTGTCGCTGCTCGGCGTGCCTTACGAACTGGTCGAGGTCGACCTGGCTGCCGGCGCTCACAAGGCTCCGGAGTTCCTGAAGCTCAATGCCTTTGGCCAGGTGCCCGTGCTCGACGACGACGGAACGGTCATTTCCGATTCCTCCGCCATCCTCGTCTATCTCGCACGCAAATTTGGCCGCACCGACTGGCTGCCGGAGGACATCTTGACGGCCGCGCGGATCCAGAAATGGCTCTCGGTCGCCGCGGGCGAGATCGCCTACGGGCCTTGCGCCGCCCGTCTGGTCACCGTCTTCGGCGCCAATTTTCACGCCGACGAGGTGATTGCCCGGGCGCACCGTATTCTCGCGCTGGTCGAGGCGGAGCTTTCCGGCCGCGCCTTCCTGCTCGGCGACAATCCGACGATCGCCGATATCGCGCTTTACAGCTACATCGCCAATGCGCCGGAGGGCAATGTCGACACCTCGCCCTATCAGGCCGTGCGTGCCTGGCTTGGCCGCATCGAGGCGCTGCCGGGCTTCGTCGGCTTCAGCAAGACCAAGATCGGCTTGGCCGCATAAGATCCGCCCCCGTTGAAAATCGTGCCTGAAAGGAGGCCGTGATGTTGGAGCAGTCAAGAGAAGCTGCCGCATCGCCTTGGCATCAGGGTGAGCTTGAAATGCAGCGCAGCCTCGGGGTCGTCGAACGCATGGACGGTCCGGGGCGGAATTTTGTCCGCAAGGCGATGCCCGAGCAGCACCGCGCCTTCTTTCCGATGCTGCCTTTCGTCGTGCTCGGCACGGTCGATGCGAAGGGAGAGGTCTGGGCAACGATACGGGCTGCGCAGCCGGGCTTCATGTCTTCGCCGGACCCGGAGACGCTTGAGGTCCGCCTGCCGCGCGAGCCGGCCGATCCGGCCGATGCCGGCATGGAGGATGGCGCGGCCATCGCTATGCTCGGCATTCAGCTCGAGACCCGGCGGCGCAACCGGCTGAACGGCGTCATCGGCAGGACGGATGCCGGCGCCTTTCGCCTGCGTGTCGGCCAGAGCTTCGGCAATTGTCCGCAATATATCCAGCCGCGCGCTGCCGCCTTTATCCGCGATCCCGCTCTGCCGACCGCGCTGCCGCCGCTGCGTTCGCGTGAGCTCGACCAGCGCGCGCGGCGGATGGTCGAGGACGCCGATACGTTTTTCGTCGCCTCCTATGTCGACCGCGACAATGGCGAACGCCAGGTCGACGTCTCCCATCGCGGCGGTTATGCCGGCTTCGTGCATCTTGGCACCGATGGCGCGCTGACCGTTCCCGACTTTGCCGGCAATCGTTTCTTCAACACGCTTGGCAATTTCCTGGTCAATCCGAAGGCCGGGCTGGTCTTCGTCGATTTCGAAACCGGCGACATGCTGCAGATGACCGGCAGGGTCGAGGTGCTGCTCGATTCGCCTGACATCGCCGCCTTTCCCAAGGCGGAAAGGCTGTGGCGTTTCACGCCGGAGGAGATCGTGCTTCGCCCGGATGCCCTGCCGCTGCGGTGGAGCCGGCGCACCGAGGTCTAAGCTCGATCACCGCCCGATGCAGACTTGTAAAATGTGTACCGATCAGTAAATTCGTTACCATTCAGTACAGGAGATCTCATGTCCAGCCTCGTTCCGCCTTTCACTCTCGAGACCGCCACGCAGAAAGTCCGTCTTGCCGAGGATGGCTGGAACAGCCGCGATCCCGAGCGCGTCTCGCTCGTCTACACGCCGGACAGCCGCTGGCGGAACCGCGCTGAATTCGTCACCGGCCGCGCCGAGATCGTCGCCTTTCTCACGCGCAAATGGGCGAAAGAGCTGGACTACCGGCTGATCAAGGAGATCTGGGCCTTCACCGACAATCGCATTGCCGTGCGCTTCGCCTATGAATGGCATGATGACAGCGGCAACTGGTTTCGCTCCTACGGCAATGAGAATTGGGAATTCGATGCGGCCGGCTTGATGCAGCGCCGTTTTGCCTGCATCAACGATCTGCCGATCCGGGAAACGGAGCGCAAATACCACTGGCCGCTCGGCCGACGTCCGGACGATCATCCCGGCCTGACCGAGCTCGGCCTCTAGAACAGGAAGAATTCAAGCCGGTGAAGACCGTTTATGAACGCGCCGACATCGTGCCGCTGCTCGCGGAAATCTTCCGCGAGCTCGGCTATGAGGGCGCCACGCTCAGCCGCATCACCGAACGCACCGGCATCGGCAAGGGCAGCCTTTATCACTTCTTCCCCGGCGGCAAGGAGGAGATGGCCGACGCCGTGCTCGCCGATATCGATGGCTGGTTCGAAGAGGCGGTCTATCGGCCGCTGCGACATGACGATGCCCGTCAGGCGATCGCGGCAATGTGGACCAATGTAAATGAGTACTTCTGCTCCGGCCGCCGCATCTGCCTCGTCGGCGCCTTCGCGCTCGACGACACCCGCGAACGGTTTTCCCGAGCGATCGGCGATTATTTCACCCGCTGGATCGACGCGTTGCGATTGGCGCTGATGCGGGCTGGCTGTGTCGAGGAGGAGGCGCAGACGCTGGCCGAGGAAGGCGTCTGCGGCATTCAAGGGGCGCTGGTGCTGTCGCGCGCGCTCGCAGATGAAACCGTCTTCACGCGGTCACTGGAAACGCTGGCGATGCGGCTTGAGGCCGCGACGCGATGACGCCAGCCCTTACATCCGCGCCGCTTTGCCTGTATCTCTCAGCGCTGCAGTTGAGGCTGCCGGGTCGGGTGGGGTGTTCTCGCGTTCAAGGCGAATCTGGCGCCACTCGTTTTCCATCTGGTCGACGACGTGCTGGGGAATGGTGGTCTGGGTATTGGCGGGCGTCTGCATCGGAAGTCTCCTCTTGTGGTGGTAAGGCTTCAGGGCGGGGAGATGCATTGCACAACACAAAAGCCGTGTAAATCAGGGGCTTAGATACTTCAAACGATTAAGTTGATTTTAATCGATTAAGACGGTTTTAACCACGAGATTCGCGGGAAGCGCGGTATGGTTGTCCACATGGATCGGATGTTCTTTTTTGATGCAGTGCGCGAGGAGCTCTTTAAAGGAGAGCTAACTCAGCCTCAGGTAGAGGGTATCACGGCGATTCTCGACGCCTGGGAACGGCGGTTTGCGCCGGCCGACCGCCGATGGCTCGCCTACATCCTCGCAACCGCGTATCACGAGACCGCCTATACGATGCAGCCGGTCCGCGAGACGCTGGCGCAAAGCGATGCCCGCGCGGTCGAGATCCTGGAGGCGGCCTTTGCCGCCGGCCGGCTCTCCTGGGTAAAGACGCCCTACTGGCGGCCGGACGAGGATGGCTGCTGCTGGTTGGGCCGTGGTCTGGTGCAGCTCACCCATAAGCGGAATTACGAGGCGATGAGCGCGCTGACCGGCATCGATCTCGTTGCCGATCCCGACCGGGCGATGGAGATGGATGCGGCGGTGACCATCCTGATCGAAGGCATGCTGCAGGGCAGCTTCACCGGCCACAAACTTGCCGATCACCTGAACGCGACGACCGAGGACTGGGTCAATGCGCGCCGCATCGTCAACGGCACCGACCGGGCCGAGAAGCTCGCCGGCTACGCCAAAGCCTTCCATGCGGCGATGCGTCCGGATGCCGCGCGGGGCAGGGTGCGCGGTTGAAGGCCCGGGGTCGGCGTGTTATCGCGCGGGCCGACCCTCTGAAATCTGACAGGAGCTTCCGCGTGATCCGCCATATCGTCTTCTTCACCGTGCAGGAGGAACATCTGGAGGAGGTAAGGGCCGGGCTGTCGATCCTGACCGCCATTCCGCAGGCGCGGCTCTTGGAAATCGGCACCAATGTGAAGACCGATCAACTGGGTACCGAGATCGATCTTGTCGTCTACGGTGAGTTCGATGACGAAGCGGCTCTCGCCGCCTATAAGGCGCATCCCGATTATCAGCGCTCGATCGAGCGTGTTCGGCCGCTGCGGGAAAAGCGCATCGCCGCGGACTACGACAGCCGCGCAGCGGTGAGGCGGCCGCTCTGAATCGGCCACCCATGCTTCGCTGAAATTTCAAAGGGATAAGCGGCTTTCCGCACTCGCGGGCGCTGGATGTTAATGCAGCCGTGAGCCACCGGACTCAACGTCCGAAAAATCGGCGGCAAGCGATTCAAAAGATTCGTCAAACGCGACTGGTCATGGGTCAGCTGAGGACGGCGTCCATTCCACGCCTCATGAAATGGCCGGGCTCGGCTTCGATGCCAGCGCACCGCGCACCAGCGTCATCAGCATCAGCACGAGAGTGAGCGACAAGGCGGCGAGAACGGCTGCGGCGAAAAGCGCCGGGCCGGTGCCGGCGCGGTCGAGGATGGCGGTGAAGACGACCGGGGCGATTGCATTGGCAAGGTTCTGCGGCAGCGACAGCCGCGCCGATTGCAGGCCGAATTCGCGCGGTGAAAACAGCGCCAGCGGCAGAAGCGCGCGGGCGACGGTCATGACGCCGGAGCCGAAGCCGTAGAGTAGGACGAAACTGACGAGCAGCGGCGTCGATGGACTGGTGGCCAGCATCATCAGGAAGCTTATCAGCATCAGGCCGATGCCCATGGCGGCGCTGAGGATGGGATTGCCGCGCCGGCCGAGCAGCATGTCGAGGAACCGCGCCGAAATGCCGAGCACGCCGCGGGCCGAGCCGAGCTGCAGCGCGAAGGCCGGCGAGGCCCCGGACTGGCGGAAGATCTCAAGCAGCGACGGCGAGATGCCGAAGGTGATGAAGGTGGTGATGGTCGTCGTCGCGGCGATCAGCAGGAAGGCCTTGCGCTGCGCCGCCTTCGACAGCGGCACCGGGGCGATGCCGGCTGTGCCGCCGTCGACATGGGCCGCGACCGGTTTCGGCAGGGCGAAAACATGCAGCGGCAGGCATATGAAGAATTGCAGGCCTGCGCAGATGAGGAAGGTGAAGCGCCAACCGACGGTTTCGTTGAGCAGGCTGAGGATCGGCCAGAAGATGGCGCTCGAAAGCCCAGTGAACAGCATCAGCACGGCAATGACCCGCTTGCCGTTCATCCCTTCGCGCTCGACGACGGCGGTATAGGCGGGGGCCGAGAGGCCGAGCGCGCCGCCGACGCCGATCACGATCCAGGCGGCGGCGTAGAGAATGACGCCGTTGGCGGCGGCAAGCAGACAGAGGCCGAGGGCAAAGGTCAGGGAAGCCGCCGAAAGCACCCGGGCCGCACCATAACGGCCAAGCCAGCGGCCGGTCGCCGGACCGACGATGGCGCTGATCATCATCATGATCGTCAGGCCGGCAAACGCCATCTCGTTCGCCATGCCGAGATCGGGCGCCACGATGCGGCCCATCACGCCGAGCATGTCGAAGGTCGTACCCCAGCCGATCAGCTGGGTAATGGCGAGCACGAAAACCGTCTGCGCCGAGCGGAAGCGGAAGGAGTTTGGCATCGGTGCTGAAATGGCCTGAATGCGGGAGCCGCAAGCACATAACAGGTTCAATCGGCCGGTAAAAGCTGTGATTGCAATTCGCGGCAGCCCGGCGCGCGCGGGCTTGACCCGAGGATCCGCTCCCAGCCTTCCCTATGCGCCTGGGGCCAAGCCTTTTCCCACGCGCAGAAGGCTGCCGCGGCATCGGTTTTCAGCAACTCACACGGGCTGCCGCCAACAGTCGAGAACGGTTCTAAACACCCTGTATTACAGTGCATTCATTTGCCATTCAGGTCGCGTGAGTACATAGTCGCAGCAAGTTGGAATTACCCTTGAAAGCATAGAACATGGCCTTTCCTCTGAGCGTCGCAGTAGTGGCCGCCGGGCTGGTGGCATCGGCGCCCTCATCGGACGGCGCGGGCACCCTCGTCCTGCGCGTGGCAGGCGATTGCAGCGCCGCCGCAGCCCAGGTCGTCGAGCAGACGGGCGGACAGCTCCTGTCCGTGCAACCGGTGGGCGATAGCTGCATCATCACCGTTCTCGTGTCGGGCAACGGCCAGCGTCCGCGCAAGGTGACGGTAAAGGTTCCGATGTAGGCGGAATCGGTCTATTCAGAACATGATCGATTTGAAGCGGACGAAGGCGGACCGATGCGCATCCTGGTAATCGAAGACGATGTCAACCTGAACCGGCAGCTGACCGACACGCTGAAGGAGGCGGGTTATGTCGTCGACCAGGCGTTCGACGGCGAGGAAGGCCATTTCCTCGGCGATACCGAGCCCTATGACGCCATTATCCTCGATATCGGCCTGCCGGAGATGGACGGCGTCACCGTGCTGGAGAAATGGCGCGGAGCCGGCCGCGCCGTGCCGGTTTTGATCCTGACGGCGCGCGACCGCTGGAGCGACAAGGTTGCCGGCATCGACGCCGGCGCCGACGATTACGTCACCAAGCCTTTTCATGTCGAGGAAGTGCTGGCGCGCATCCGGGCGCTGATCCGCCGCGCCGCCGGGCATGCCTCCTCGGAGATCGTCTGCGGGCCGGTGCGGCTCGACACCAAATCCTCGAAGGCGACGGTCAACGGCACGGCGCTGAAGCTGACCTCGCACGAATATCGGCTGCTTTCCTATCTGATGCATCACATGGGCGAGGTCGTCTCGAGAACCGAACTGGTCGAGCACATGTACGACCAGGATTTCGACCGCGACTCCAACACGATCGAGGTCTTCGTCGGCCGCCTGCGTAAAAAGATGGGCGTCGACCTGATCGAAACGGTGCGCGGTCTCGGCTACCGCATCCAAGCGCCGAAACATGCGAATTAAGTCGCTCACCGCGCGCGTGCTGCTGCTGACCACGGTCTGGTCGACGGTGGCGCTGGTGGTGATCGGCCTGCTGATCTCGACCCTCTACCGCAAGAGCGCCGAACGCGGTTTCCAGGATCTCTTGCGGGCGCAGCTCTATAATGTCATCAATTCCGTCACGATCGGCGATCAGGGGGCATTGAGCGGCAGCCCGCAGCTCGGCGACCTGCGCTTTGCCCAGCCGAAGACCGGCTGGTATTGGGTGGTGGAGCCACTCGGCACCTATACCACAGCCCCGCTGGTCTCGCCTTCGCTCGGCTCCGCGCTCATTCCGGTTCCCTCCGTCGTCGAGGCGCCCTTCGACAAGAATTACGAACGCTACTACCAGGTGACGGACGCCTCGGGAAACCGCGTGCAGGTGGCCGAGACCGAAGTGGTGCTCGACACTGATGGGCGTGCGGCGCGCTTCCGCGTCACCGGCAATGTCGATGTCGTCGAAGACGACGTGCGCACCTTTTCCCACAGCCTCTATCTGGCGCTCGCCGGTTTCGGCGTCGGCAGCCTGATCGTCAATGCGCTCGCCATTCTCTATGGCCTGAAGCCGCTCGACAAGGCGCGCGCTGCCCTGGAGCGTATCCGCGCCGGCGAGAGCGAGCAGCTGAAAGGCGACTTCCCGCGCGAAATCCTGCCGCTTGCCAACGAGGTCAATGCGCTGATCGACAGCAATCGCCGCATCGTCGAGCGGGCGCGCATGCAGGTCGGCAATCTCGCCCATTCGCTGAAGACGCCGATCGCCGTTCTATTGAACGAGGCGCGCGTTCTCGAAAAATCCCATGGCGAACTGGTGCGCAGCCAGGCGGAATCGATGCAGGGGCAGGTGCAGTCCTATCTCAACCGCGCCCGCATCGCCGCCCAGCGCGAATCCGTGCTCGCCCGCACCGATGCCGAGCCGGCACTGGAACGGCTGGTGCGCGTCATGCGCCGCCTGAACGTCGATACCGAATTCGATCTC
The DNA here is from genome assembly GCF_001664385.1 of Rhizobium phaseoli. Lineage (NCBI taxonomy): Bacteria > Pseudomonadati > Pseudomonadota > Alphaproteobacteria > Hyphomicrobiales > Rhizobiaceae > Rhizobium > Rhizobium phaseoli. The sequence continues at coordinate 1,384,573 of NZ_CP013532.1, forward strand.
GTCGTCTCGCCGCCGCATCTGGCCGTCGCCATGGAGCAGCAGGATCTCGAGGAAACGGTCGGCAATCTGCTGGAGAATGCGGCGCGTTTCGCCAAGAGCAGGGTTCGGCTTTCGGCCGTAGAGGCCGGCGAGGACGTGAAAGGGGCGGAGGCGAGTGCGCGGCGCCACTGGGTGGAGCTCGCCGTCGAGGACGACGGGCCGGGCCTGGAGCCTGACCAGATCCGCGAGGCGCTGAAACGCGGCCGCAGGCTCGACGAAAGCAAGCCCGGAACCGGGCTCGGCCTGTCGATCGTCACCGAGATTTCCAATGAGTACCAAGGGCGGCTGGAACTGTCCCGCGGCGAGTGGGGCGGGCTGAAGGCGAAGCTTATCCTGCCCGGCGTCACAAAGGATGTTGCATGACCAACTGCTTGATGTCACAAAGCTAGTGGCAAACGCATAGCATGCTTTGCCTTAATGCTGACACGGGGACGCTGCACTTCGATCGGCTGTATTTTGACCCCTGATCGTGGTTCGACGCAATGATTCTACGCTCGCAAGGCATGATCGTTTCCATCCTGCTTCTCGCCGTCGCGCTCACCAGCTGCACGACGACGAAGGGAGCTGCCTCGCGTGGCATTTTTTCCAGCAAACCCTCGGCATCGGCTGCCTTCATCACCGCACTGCAGGGCGGCATCGTCGGGCGCAGCGGTGTCAGCTTGAGCGACAGCGACAAGCAAAGAGCGCTCGAGGCGGAATATCGGGCGCTGGAAGGGGCAGCTGTCGGCCAGCCCGTGGTCTGGAGCGGCAAGAATGTTACCGGCAAGGTGGTGGCGGCAGCACCCTATCAGGTCGGCTCGCAGAATTGCAGACAATATACCCATACGCTGACGGTCGACGGCAAGGATACCGTGGCGCGAGGCGCTGCCTGCCGCAACGACGACGGCAGTTGGTCGCCGCTCGGGTGAGGCTCATTCCAAGCTAAATTGCGGCGAATAGCCTCAAATCTTCGTCATTCGGGCTTTGGCAGTTGGAATAGCGTCAAGCTTCACGTATTTGGGCGGCTATGCTGTTCTGGATTCTCGTTGCCGTTCTGACGGCAGCCGTCGCCGTCATTCTGCTTTACCCCCTTCTGCGTGGAGCGAAGGCGGCGGAGAACAGCCGCGCCGGCGAGGCGGCTGTCTATCTTGACCAGCTGCGTGAACTCGACCGCGATCTTGCCGGTGGACTGATCACAGCGGAAGAGGCTGATTATGCCAGGGCCGAAATCGGCCGCCGGCTGATCGCCGTTTCTGCCGGCGAGCCGGAAACAACGCCGAAACCCGCGCGCCATCACCGTATCGCCGAAGCCTTCGTTCTCCTGATCCTGCCGGTGCTCGGGCTCTGTCTTTATTTGACGATGGGCAGGCCGGATCTGCCCGCGCAGCCGCTCGAAGCGCGGCTGGAAAATCCCGGCAATGACGTGGCGGTGCTGATCGCCAAGGCGGAACGGCATCTGGCTGAGAATCCGGACGACGGCAAGGGTTGGGACGTGCTGGCGCCGATCTATTTCCGCACGATGCGGGTCAACGATGCGCAACTCGCCTATCGCAATGCCATCCGGCTTCTCGGCCCGAGCCCGATCCGGCTCGATGGCCTTGCCGAGACGCTGATGGCAGTCTCCGACGGCGTGGTGACGGAGGAGGCGCGCCAGGCGCTGGAACAGTCGCTGGCGCTGGAACCCGACAATCCGCGTGCCCGTTTCTATGTCGCCCTCAGCATGGAGCAGGCGGGGCGGACCGACGAGGCGCGCCTGGCCTTCGAAGCGCTGGCGCAGCAATCGCCGGCCGATGCGCCCTGGCTGCCGCTGGTCAATGAACATATTGCCAAGAACGGCGGAGCGGCGGCCCAGCCGACGGCGCCCGGCGGACCGACTTCGGAAGACGTGGCAGCCGCTGAAGACATGAGCGCCGGCGACCGGCAGCAGATGATCCGCGGCATGGTCGAAAGCCTCGACGCCAAGCTGACCGCCGATCCCAATAATTTCGAGGGATGGATGCGTCTCATCCGCTCTTACGCCGTATTGAACGATAAGGATCGCGCAGCCGACGCCCTGAAGCGCGGGCTCGCGGCCTTTCCGCCGGCGGGTGAACAGGGCCGGCAATTGCTGGCGCTTGCCAGGGAACTTGGCATAGCCACGGAGGGGATGACGCAATGACGCGCAAGCAGAAGCGCTTGGCGGTGATCGCGGGCGGGATGGGTTTCATTATTGCGGCGGTGCTGTTGGTGATGTTCGCCTTCAGCCAGTCGGTGGCCTATTTCTACATGCCGGCGGATCTGGCCAAGACCCCGGTGGCGCCGGAGACCCGCATCCGGCTCGGCGGCCTGGTCGGGGCCGGCAGCGTCGTGCGCGGCGCCGGTTCGACGGTGGAATTTACCGTTACCGACGGCAGCGCCAATGCGGTCAAGGTCCACTATACCGGCATCCTTCCGGATCTGTTCCGCGAGGGCCAGGGTGTGGTCACCGAAGGCATGTTTGCATCAGGCGGCAACCTCTTTGTCGCCGACACGGTGCTCGCCAAGCATGACGAGACCTATATGCCGAAGGAGGTGGCCGACAAGCTGAAGGCGCAGGGCCTGTGGCAGCAAGGCCAGGGCGGACAAAATCAGGGCCAAGGCCAGGAGGCGAAGGCGACGCGATGATCATCGAGATCGGCCATTATGCCCTGGTGCTGGCGCTGGCGACGGCGCTGATCGTCTCGATCGTGCCTGTCATCGGCGCCCGCCGCCATGACCGGGCAATGATGGATGTGGCGACCTCCGGCTCGCTGGCGATGTTCGCGCTCGTCGCCTTCGCCTTCGCCGTCCTGACCTATGCCCATGTCGTCTCCGACTTCTCGGTCGAGAATGTCTGGGAGAATTCGCATTCGCTGGTGCCGCTGATCTACAAATATTCCGGCGTCTGGGGCAATCACGAGGGATCGATGATGCTCTGGCTGCTGATCCTGACGCTGTTCAGCGCGCTGGTCGCCGTCTTCGGCCGCAATCTGCCGGAGACGCTGAAGGCCAATGTGCTTGCCGTGCAGGCCTGGATCTCGCTCGCCTTCACCCTGTTCATCCTGTTGACCTCCAATCCCTTCCTGCGGCTCGATCCGGCCCCGGCCGAGGGCCGCGACCTCAATCCGGTGCTGCAGGATGTCGGGCTCGCCATTCATCCGCCGCTGCTCTATCTCGGCTATGTCGGCTTTTCCGTCTGCTTCTCCTTCGCCGTTGCCGCTCTGCTGGAAAGCCGCATCGACGCTGCCTGGGCGCGCTGGGTGCGGCCCTGGACGCTCGCCGCCTGGACCTGCCTGACGCTTGGCATCGCCATGGGCTCCTACTGGGCCTATTACGAGCTCGGCTGGGGCGGCTGGTGGTTCTGGGATCCGGTGGAGAACGCCTCCTTCATGCCGTGGCTCGCCGGCACCGCGCTGCTGCATTCGGCCCTCGTTATGGAAAAGCGCGAGGCGCTGAAGATCTGGACGGTGCTGCTCGCCATCCTGACCTTCTCGCTGTCGCTGATGGGCACCTTCCTGGTGCGCTCCGGCGTGCTCACCTCGGTGCATGCCTTCGCCAGCGATCCCTCCCGCGGCGTCTTCATTCTCTGCATCCTGCTGATCTTCATCGGCGGGGCGCTGTCGCTGTTTGCCCTGCGGGCGCCGAAGCTTGCGGCCGGCGGGCTGTTTGCGCCGATCTCGCGCGAGGGCGCGCTGGTTCTCAACAATCTGATCCTGACGGTCGCCTGCGGCACGGTTCTCACCGGCACGCTCTATCCGCTGCTCCTGGAGACGCTGACCGGCGACAAGATCTCCGTCGGGCCGCCCTTCTTCAACCTGACCTTCGGCCTGTTGATGGCGCCACTGCTGGTCATCGTGCCGTTCGGGCCGCTGCTGGCCTGGAAGCGCGGTGATCTGCTCGGCGCGCTGCAGCGGCTCTATGCCGTCGCGGCTCTCGCCTTCGCCGCCGCCGTCATCGTCTTCTATCTCGAACATGGCGGGCCGGTGCTCGCCGTGCTCGGTCTGGCGGCCGGGCTGTTCCTGATCCTCGGCGCCATTGCCGATCTCTGGTATCGCGCCGGCATCGGCAAGCTCGCCGGCAGCATCGCCTGGCGCCGTCTGACCGGTCTGCCGCGTTCGGCCTTCGGCACCGCGCTTGCCCATGCCGGCCTTGGCGTCAGCGTGCTCGGCATCGTCGCAGTCACCACCTTCCAGAGCGAGCATGTCGTCGCGATGAAGCCGGGTGAGATCATCGAGGCCGGCGGCTACAGCCTTGCGTTCGACGGCATGCGGCCGGGCAGGGGACCGAACTACAGCGAGGAGCGCGGCCACTTCACCATCCGGCGCGCCGGGGTTGTCGTCGCCGATACCTGGTCGGCCAAGCGGCTCTATACCGCAAGGCAGATGCCGACGACCGAGGCCGGCATCCTGACCTTCGGCCTCAGCCAGCTCTATGTCTCGCTTGGCGACGCCACCCAGGACGGCGGCATCGTCGTGCGCATCTGGTGGAAGCCGTTCATCCTCTGCATCTGGGGCGGCGCCTTGATCATGGCCGCCGGCGGCTGCGTCTCGCTCTCCGACCGCCGCCTGCGCGTCGGCGCCCCGCGCCGCAAGGCCAGGGCCAAGCCGGCGACACCCGCGATGGAGCCGGCGGAATGATGGGCTCACGGCCTCCCTCATTCCTGTGCTCGTCACAGGAATCCAGCGCGCCCAAGTCTTTGGGCGCAGGAGACTCTAAAGATCTATTCACGGCGCGGACGCGCCGTGGCTGGATTCCTGTGACGAGCACAGGAATGAGGGGAGGAGGGGTTCGGTGCGCCCATTCAGCGTCACACGTACTCTCTCGTCTCCTCGTCGCCCTGTTCATCCTCTTCACACCCCTTTCCGCCTTCGCCGTCAATCCCGACGAAGTGCTGGCCGATCCGGTGCTGGAGGTCCGCGCCCGCACTCTTTCGGCCGAACTGCGCTGCATGGTCTGCCAGAACCAGTCGATCGACGATTCCAATGCCGAGCTGGCGAAAGACCTGCGCCTCTTGGTGCGCGAGCGTATCAAGGATGGCGACAGCGACGAGGAGGTGCTGAACTATATCGTCTCGCGCTACGGCGAATTCGTGCTGCTGAAACCGCGGTTCAGCATGAAGACAGTATTGCTCTGGGGGGCGCCGGCGCTGCTGGTGCTCGCCGGCGGGCTGTCACTGCTGGTCTTTGCGCGCAAGAGGGCTGGCAAGCCGACGGGAAGCAAGCTAACGGCGGAAGAACAGGCGAGGCTGAACGAGCTTCTAAAGAAATAACAACCCGTCGAACCGGGATGATATTTCCAAGTCCTTGGACACTCCAGAGAAGCGCTGGGCGCAGCAACGGCCAGAAACATTCCGAACATTACCAATTTTTCATTGGCCGGACAGTTCGCAGTAAGGTGCGCCATCCTATATCTTGATGCATCGACTGATCCGGCGCTGCCGGTCTGAAGATCTAAGAACAAGAGAAGGTGCTCCAATGCTGAAGAATTTCAACGGACGTCCGTCCCTCGCCACCGTGCTCAAGGCTTCTACCGTTGCCGGTATCGCAGCCGCTGTGCTCGCAACCGGCGTTCCGCTCGAAATCACCCGGTCTTATGCCGAAGCCGTCAAGGTTCAGGCGCCTGCCGTTCCGAGCTTCGCCAATGTCGTCGATGCCGTTTCGCCCGCCGTCGTGTCGGTTCGCGTGGAAAATCGCGTCAATCCCGTCGCCGACAACAATGACGGCTTCGCCTTCGATTTCAACGGCCGCGGCTTCGATGATCTGCCTGACGATCATCCGCTGAAGCGCTTCTTCCGTCAGTTCGGCCAGGATCCGAACGATCAGCAGGGCCATCAGCGGCGCTTCGGCCAGAACGGCCCCGGTGGCCCGGGCGGCCCGAATGGTCCAGGCGGCAAGGGCCGGCTGCGCCCTGTCGCTCAGGGCTCCGGCTTCTTCATCTCGGAGGACGGCTATATCGTCACCAACAACCACGTCGTCTCCGACGGCCAGGCTTTCGTCGCTGTGATGAATGACGGCACCGAACTCGATGCCAAGCTGATCGGCAAGGATCCGCGCACCGACCTCGCAGTCCTGAAGGTTGACGGCAAGGGCAAGAAGTTCACCTATGTCAACTGGGCCGACGACAACAATGTCCGCGTCGGCGACTGGGTCGTCGCCGTCGGCAACCCCTTCGGTCTCGGCGGCACGGTCACGGCCGGCATCGTCTCGGCCCGCGGCCGTGATATCGGCTCCGGTCCCTATGACGATTACCTCCAGGTGGATGCGGCCGTGAACCGCGGCAATTCAGGCGGTCCGACCTTCAACCTCAGCGGTGAAGTCGTCGGCATCAACACCGCGATCTTCTCGCCGTCCGGCGGCAGCGTTGGCATCGCCTTCGCCATTCCCGCCTCGACCGCCAAGGATGTCGTCGCCGATCTGATGAAGGACGGCCAGGTGTCGCGCGGCTGGCTCGGCGTCCAGATCCAGCCGGTGACCAAGGATATTGCCGAATCCATCGGTCTTTCCGAGCCGAGCGGCGCCCTTGTCGTCGCCCCGCAGGCCGGATCGCCGGGCGACAAGGCCGGCATGAAGGCCGGCGACGTCGTCACCGCCCTGAATGGTGAAACGATCAAGGATGCGCGCGATCTCAGCCGCCGCATCGGCGCGATGCAGCCGGGCAGCAAGGCCGAGCTTTCGGTCTGGCGCGCCGGCAAGGCCCAGTCGCTCACCGTCGAACTCGGCACGCTGCCGGCTGACCAGAAGGAAGCGAATGCCGATGACAACAGCCAGCCGCAGCAGCCCGAGGCGCCGGCGTCCGAGAAGGCGCTCGCCGATCTTGGCCTGACCGTCGGCCCCTCCGATGACGGCAAGGGCCTGGCGATAACAGGTATCGACCCGGACTCCGACGCCGCCGACAAGGGCATCAAGGAAGGCGAGAAGATCACCTCGGTCAACAACCAGGAAGTCTCTACCCCCGCCGATGTCGTCAAGGTGCTGAACCAGGCCAAGAAGGACGGCCGTACCCGGGCGCTCTTCCAGATCCAGTCGAGCGAAGGAAGCCGTTTCGTCGCTCTGCCGATCAACGGCCAGGGCTGATCCCCGCAAAACGGGAGCCGTGCGGAGGAAACTCCGCGCGGCTCGATTGTTCTGATTTTGAAGGATGATCGCGATGAGCGCCGCTCCGCAGCCAGATGCTTTGAGCCTTGCCGAAACGCAGCCGGTGGGTAATGTCGGCCGCATGAAGATTCTCATCATCGAAGATGATCTCGAAGCCGCGGTCTACCTCACGAAAGCCTTTCGCGAGGCGGGCATTGTCGCCGACCACGCCAGCGACGGCGAGAGCGGTCTGTTCATGGGATCGGAAAATAACTATGACGTCATCGTCATCGACCGCATGCTGCCGCGCCGCGACGGTCTCTCCGTCATCAGCGAGCTGCGCCGCAAGGGCGTCCATACGCCGGTGCTCATCCTCTCCGCGCTTGGCCAGGTCGATGATCGGGTGACCGGTCTTCGTGCCGGTGGCGACGATTACCTGCCGAAGCCCTATGCCTTCAGCGAATTGCTGGCGCGTGTCGAGGTGCTTGGCCGCCGCAAGGGCACGCCGGAACAGGATGTCGTCTATCGCGTCGGTGATCTCGAACTCGACCGGCTCTCCCACGAGGTGCGCCGCGGCGGCAAGGAAATTCCGCTGCAGCCGCGCGAATTCCGCCTGCTCGAATATTTGATGAAAAATGCCGGCCAGGTGGTGACCCGCACCATGCTGCTCGAAAATGTCTGGGACTACCACTTCGACCCGCAGACGAACGTCATCGACGTCCATGTCTCGCGCCTGCGCTCGAAGATCGAGAAGGACTTCAGCCAGCCGCTCCTGAAAACCATCCGGGGCGCGGGGTACATGATCAAGGACGAGGGATGAGCCGCTTCAGGGTTCTCTTCAAGTCCACCGCAGTCCGCCTTTCGGCACTCTACATCCTGCTTTTCGCCATCTGCGCCGCGACCCTCGTCTTCTATGTGACGGCGATGTCGGAACGGCTGCTGACCGGCCAGATCCGCGATGCCGTCAAGCAGGAGGTGGAGCAGGTGCAGCGCGCCTATGACACCGGCGGCATGAACCTTCTGCTGCGCACGATGGAGCGGCGCGCCCGTCAGCCGGGCGCCAATCTCTATATCATCGCCGGGCCCTCGGGCGATATTCTCGCCGGCAATGTCGCCTCGGTGCAGCCGGGCGTCTTCGAGGAGGTCGGCTGGACCTCCGCGCCCTTCGCCTATCAACGCTATACCGACGGCGGCGGTGTCGAGCGCCGCCATCGGGCGATCGCCAATATCTTCGTGCTCGACAACGGCTTGCGGATCCTGATCGGCCGCGACCTCGGCGATCCCGAACGTTTCCGCCTCCTCGTGCGTCAGGCGCTGATGGTGGCGCTGGCGATCATGGGGCTCGGCGCGATCATCATCTGGTTTGCCATCGGCCGCAATGCGCTCAAACGCATCGACCGCATGTCGGATGCGAGCAAGAAGATCATGGCCGGCGACCTGTCGCAGCGTCTGCCGGTCGGCGGCTCCGGCGATGAGTTCGACCGGCTGTCGATGTCGCTGAATACCATGCTGGAGCGCATCGAGAAGCTGAATGAAGGCCTGCGGCAGGTCTCCGACAACATCGCCCACGATCTCAAGACACCACTGACGCGGCTGCGCAACAAGGCGGCCGATGCGCTCGACATGACCGATGCCGATACGCGGCGGGTAGCGCTCGAAGGCATCATTTCCGAATCGGACCAGCTGATCCGCACCTTCAACGCGCTGCTGATGATCTCGCGCGTCGAGGCTGGATCGGTCGCCGCGGAGATGTCGCCGGTCGAGCTTTCGGCCATTGTTTCCGACAGCGCCGAGCTTTACGAGCCGGCGGCCGAAGAGGCCGGGCTTGGCTTGAGCTCCAGCGTCGAACCCGGGATCGAGGTGCAGGGAAATCGCGAGCTGATCGGCCAGGCGATCTTCAACCTGCTGGACAATGCGATCAAATACTCCTCCGATACGCAAGGGGCGGGCGAGGTGTCGCTGAAGCTTGCCCGCCGCCCGGATGGCATCTGCCTGTCGGTGGCCGACCACGGACCGGGTGTACCGGCCGATCGGCGCGACGACGTGGTCAAGCGCTTCGTCCGCCTCGACGAAAGCCGCTCGAAGCCCGGCACCGGGCTCGGGCTTTCGTTGGTGGAGGCGGTGATGGAACTGCACAACGGCCGGCTGGAACTCTCCGACACCAATCCCGACAGTCCGGAACAGCGCGGCCTGACCGTCAGCATGATCTTCCCGGCCAAGGCTGCCTGAAGGACTTGTGCGGAAACGCGATCCGTCGAATCGCGTATTGGCGGTTTGGCGCCGAGACCCTAGTTTAAACCCGATCGAGGAGGCGGGGTCGTGATTCTGCCGGCCGTTTCCGTCCGCTCCAAAGCCAGGGAGAGCGTATGCTGACGAAATCGACGCATGGCCTGAAGGATGTCGCCGAAGGGCTGCTGCGTCCGCTGAGCCAGACGGAGTTGAAACTGGCGATGAGCGATCTCCAGCAGGCCGGCAAAAGCGAGCCGGCGGTCGCCGCGATGCTGAAGGGCGAAGGGCGGCTGCGCGATTTCATTGCCGCCGTGCTGACGCTCTCGCCCTATCTGCGCGAAATCGTCAATCTCGACCCGGCCGTCCTCGCCGGCGCCATCACCAAACCCTTGGAGCCGCAGATCGAAGCGCTGATCGCCGAGGCGCGGGACTGCTGGCGGCCGGACGGCGACGGGGCCGCGCCAGTGGAATCGGCGGTGATGAGCAGACTGCGCATCATCAAACGCAAGGCCGCCTTCCTCGTTGCACTCGCCGATCTCTCGCGCATCTTCGACGGCCGGGCCACGACCGCCTGGCTGAGCGAGCTCGCCGAAGCCTCCGTCGCCGCTGCAATCGACCATCTGCTGCTCTCTGCGCATGAAAGCGGAAAGGTCAGGCTGCGGGATCCGGCCAGGCCGAGCGAGAACTCGGGACTGATCGTGCTCGGCATGGGCAAACTCGGTGCCTGCGAGCTCAACTATTCCTCCGATATCGACCTCGTCGTCTTTTTCGACGAGCAGGCCGGCATCGTGCCCGACCCCGATGACGCCATCGAGGTGTTCCCGAGGATGATGCGCCGGCTGGTGCGCATCCTGCAGGAACGCACCGCGGATGGTTACGTCTTCCGCAGCGATTTGCGATTGCGCCCGGATCCCGGTTCGACGCCGCTGGCGATTCCGGTCGACGCGGCGATGATCTACTACGAGGGCAGGGGCCAGAACTGGGAGCGGGCGGCCTTCATCAAGGCGCGCGCCGTGGCCGGCGACCTTGTGGCCGGCGGCGAGTTCCTGCGCGGCCTTTCGCCTTTCGTCTTCCGCAAATATCTCGATTACGCGGCGATCGCAGATATCCATTCGATCAAGCGGCAGATCCACGCGCATAAGGGGCACGGCGCGATCGCGGTCAAGGGCCATAATGTCAAGCTCGGGCGCGGCGGCATCCGCGAGATCGAATTCTTCGTCCAGACCCAGCAGCTGATCGCCGGCGGCCGCATGCCAGCGTTGCGCGGCCGCGGAACGGAGGAGACGCTCGGCGAGCTCACCAAGGCGAGATGGATCGACGCCGAGACCCGCGATGAGTTGACGGAGGCCTATTGGTTCCTGCGCAACGTCGAGCATCGCATCCAGATGGTGCGCGACGAGCAGACCCACCTGCTGCCGGAGACCGATGCCGACCTCAAGCGCATTGCCTTCATGATGGGCTTTACCGACACGCCGAGTTTTTCCGAACGGCTGGTTGGCGTGCTGAAGACGGTGGAGCGGCGTTATGCCCGCCTGTTCGAGCAGGAGAGCAAGCTTTCCACCGAAACCGGAAACCTCGTCTTCACCGGCCAGGGCGATGACCCGGATACGCTGGAGACCTTGAAGAAGCTCGGCTTTAACAGGCCGTCCGACATTTCCCGCATCATCCGCACCTGGCATTACGGCCGCTACCGCGCGACGCAATCGGTGGAGGCGCGCGAAAGGCTGACGGAGCTGACGCCGGAGCTCCTGCGCGTCTTCGGCGAAAGCAGGCGCGCCGACGAGGCGCTGCTGCGTTTCGACAGCTTCATCTCGGGCCTTCCGGCCGGCATCCAGCTCTTCTCGCTGCTCGGCAGTAATCCGGCGCTCCTGTCGCTGATCGTCAACATCATGTCCTCGGCACCGCGACTGGCCGAGGTGATCGCCGCCAGGCCGCATGTTTTCGACGGCATGCTCGATCCGGCCCTGATGGCCGAGCTGCCGACGCGCGATTATCTCGGCGAGCGCCTGAACGGCTCGCTCGCCCAGGCGCGCCATTATGAGGAGGTGCTCGACCGGTTGCGCATCTTTGCCGCCGAACAGCGCTTCCTAATCGGCATCCGCCTGCTCACCGGCGCAATCAACGGCGCAATGGCTGCCCGCGCCTTCACTCATCTCGCCGACCTCATCATATCAGCCGCGCTCGATGCCGTGACAACCGAGATGCGGGCCGCGCACGGCGATTATCCCGGTGGCCGTATCGCCATATCAGGCATGGGCAAGCTCGGCAGTTTCGAGCTGACCGCAGGCTCCGACATCGATCTGATCCTGCTTTATGATTATGACGACACCGCCTCCGAATCCGACGGGCCGAAGCCGCTCGACGCGACGCGCTACTTCACCCGCGTCACCCAGAGATTGATCGCCGCCTTGTCGGCGCCGACCGCCGAAGGCGTGCTCTACGAGGTCGACATGCGGCTGCGTCCCTCCGGCAACAAGGGGCCGGTCGCCACCCGCATCAATGCCTTCGGCAAGTACCAGCGCGAGGAGGCTTGGACCTGGGAGCATATGGCGCTCAGCCGCGCCCGGCTGATCTCCGGCGATGACAGCCTGATCGCCGAGGCGGAGCATATCGTCCGGGATGTGCTGTCGGCCGATCGCGACATTGGCAAGGTGGCGCATGATGTCGCCGAGATGCGCGAGCTGATCGAAAAGGAAAAGCCGCCGTCCGGCCCCTGGGACCTGAAGCTGATCCCCGGCGGCGTCGTCGATCTCGAATTCATCGCCCAATACCTGGTGCTGATCGCTCCCGCCAAGGGTGTCGATGTTGCCGTCAATGGCCTGAGCACCGGCGAGGCTCTGAAGGTGCTCGGCGACCGGCTGATGGCCGCGACCGACCTCGACACTTGCCTCGAAGCTTTCGCGCTCTACACCAGCCTGTCGCAATTGATCCGTCTCTGCATTGACGGTGAGTTCGATCCGAACGACGCGCCGGCGGGTCTCATCGAACTTGTCTGCCGCGCCGGCGATTGCCCCGATATCACGACGCTGGAGGGGGAGATCAAGCGGCTTTCCAAGGCGGTTCGGAAGATTTTCCTGAGCGTGGTCAAAGCTTAGACATCGTCCGGAATGCGCAGCGAGATCACCGTGCCCACGGCTTCGCGCGAGCGGATTTTCATGCGGCCGCCATGCAGGGCGGTCAGCGAGCGCGAGATGGCGAGCCCGAGACCGGAACCGCCCTTGCTCTTGGCGTATTGGCTCTGCACCTGTTCGAACGGCTGGCCGATCTTCGAGAGCGCCGATCGGGGGATGCCGATGCCGGTATCGGCGATGGTGACGGTGACGGCGCCGTCGACGCGGCGTGTGCGCACCGCGATGCGGCCGCCATTGTCGGTGAACTTGACCGCATTGGAAAGCAGGTTGAGCAGCACCTGTTTCATCGCCCGGCGGTCTGCCATCAGCGCCATGCCCGAGCAGATGCGCTGTTCAATGACGATGTTCTTCTCCGCCGCCGGAATGGCGGTGAAGCGCAGGCTTTCCTCGATCAGCGGCACGAGGTCGATGCGCTCGCGATGCAGCCGGAGATGGCCGGCCTCGATCTTCGACATATCGAGGATGTCGTTGATGACGTTGAGCAGATGCTTGCCGCTGTCATGAATATCGCGGGCATATTCATCGTATTTCAGCGAGCCGAGCGGCCCGAACATCTGGTTCTGCAGGATTTCCGAGAAGCCGAGAATGGCGTTCAGCGGCGTGCGCAGCTCATGCGACATGTTGGCGAGGAATTCCGATTTCGCCTTGTTGGCCGCTTCGGCGCGCTCCTTCTCCGCCTGGTAATTGGCGTTGGCCGTCGAAAGCTCGGCCTTCTGGAGCTCCAGCGTCTGGCGCGAGGCGGAAAGATCGCCGATCGTCGCCATCAGCCGGCGTTCGGATTCGCGCAGCCGCTCCTGATGGCGTTTCATCAGCGTGATGTCGGTGCCGACAGACACCCTGCCGCCGTCGCGGGTGCGCCGCTCGTTGATCTGCAGCCAGCGCTCGTCGGCCAGCTGCACCTCGGTCGTGCGCGAATAGCCGGAGCCGTCGGCATCGGCGATCCGCCGCTCGATGACCGGGCGGGCGGCTGCGGCATTGACGATCGAGCGCTCGGTGCCGGGTACCAGCACGCTGTCCGGCAGCCCGTAGGCCTGCTGGAAATGCGTGTTGCACATCACGAGCCGGTCGTTCTTGTCCCAGAGCACGAAGGCTTCCGAGGTGCATTCGATAGCGTCGGCGAGCCTCTGGTCGGCCTCCGCATAGCGCTGGGCGAGCCGATGCTGTTCGGTCACGTCCATGGCGATGCCTATCAGGTGCATGCGGCCGGAATTGCTGCGGATCACCTGGGCGCGGGCGCGCATCCAGACATAGTGGCCGCCGGCATGGCGCATGCGGAAGATCTGGTCGACCTGGCCGGAATGGCCCTTGGCGATGGCGCGGGCGATCTCGTAGAGGCCGCCGTCGTCGGGATGCATCAGCCGCGCGGCTTCGCCGAAGCCCATCGTCTTGTCGGAGCCCGGCAGGCCGAGCATGTCGTACATCGAGCGCGACCAGAAGAATTCCCGGTTCTCGAAATCGAAGTCCCAAAGGCCGCAACGGCCGCGCGAAAGCGCCGTCTCGACGCGCAGGTTCGATTCCAGGAAGATGTCGTCGGCGTCGCGGGCCCGCTTCACCTGCGTGTAATAGGCATAGAGGATGACGAGCAGGATCGAGGAGATGCCGGCAAACAGCGTGACGTTGAGCGCCAGCTCCTCGCGCCAGAGCCGGCCGACCTCCTCGAGCGAGGTGGCGGCGACGACGAAGCCGCCGGCATTGCCCATCAGCGTGATCTCGGCATAGTGCGGCACGCCGCCGATCGTCGTTTCGATGACGCCGGCCCGATCGCCGAAACGCCGGATCGCCGAGACTTCGGGGAAGAAATCGCCGACATTGCTGCCGACATGCGAAAGCCCGGCGGTCGTTGCGGCAAAAACTTTGCCGCTGGCCTGCACCAGCAGCACGAAGGCGCCGTCGTCCAGCCGGTCCTGTGGCAGGTACCTGGCAAGCCGGGCCTGGGCTTGCGTGATATCGCCGCTGTCGAAAATGTCGGCCGCATCGGCAAAGACGGCAGAGGCCGTCGCCGCCGAAAGCGCCGTGGCATGGCGGGCGGAAGCCTCCAGCCGGCTATATTCGCTCATCATGCCGAAGAAATGCGAGGCGGCGACGACGGAAAGGAAGGCGATGATCAATGCCGGAATGGCGCGCTTCAAGATAAGCTCCGCCTTCGGCAGATGACGCAGGAGGGGTTCCGATGTCGGGTGACCGGATAGGCTGTCTCGCCAGGCTTTCAGCCCGTCAAAATCGACACGCAGCCGTCCTCCGGCCACGGTTGCCCGCCGCACGTCCATCATCTCTTCGCCTTGTCCCTCGTGTGATTCGCGCGCCGCTCGCTCGAACCTGACCTAGAGAATCATGGGTGATTCGCCTTGTCCAGAGGCAAAGGTAAAAATCCGTTAACTATTTATATTTTCGTATTTTTCGGGCGATTCGAATCGCTGGGCGGAGTGGCCGCCGCGTGGCGCGCGACGGCCGGTCCAGGCAAATCACCCTTTGAGCGTGCGCTCGACGATATCGCGCACGTCGGTGGAAAGGTCGGGCGCCCGCTCGATCTCGATCAGTGCGGAGCGGGCGTGATCGGCGCGGGTCGGTTCCAGCGACCGCCAGGAGCGCATCGAGGTGAGGATGCGGGCTGCAAGCTGCGGATTGCGGCCGTCGATTTCGAGAATCTGGCCGGCGAGGAAGCGATAGCCTTCGCCGTCGGCCCGGCCGAAACCGGTCGGATTGGCAAAGGCGAAGGTTCCGACCAGCGCCCGCATCCGGTTCGGGTTGGTCCGCTTGAACAGCGGGTTCTCCATCAGGCCGCGCACCCGGTCCAGCGCCTGGGCGCCCGGAATGCCGGCCTGGATCGTGAACCATTTGTCGATGACGAGCGCGTTTTCCGCAAAGCGATCGCGGAAGGCGGCCAGCGCCTGGCTTGTCTCCGCACTGTCGGGGAAACGATGGGCGAGGATCGTCAGCGCATGGCTGAGGTCGGTCATGTTGTCGGCCGCGTCGAAGGCTGCCTTGGCGCGCGCAGGCGTCTGTTCGGCCTGCGCGAGATAGGTCAGCGCGCTATTGCGCAGCGCGCGCAGGCCGGCGCTCTTGGCATCGGGGCTGAAGCCGCCGGATGTCGCCATTGCCGCGTAGAGGCCGGCAAAGACATTCTTTCCGGCATCGGCGATCTGCTTGAGGATCGCCTGCCGGCCGGCATGGATGGCATCGGGATCGTTGTTGCCGCCGAGTTCGCGGGCAATATCGGATTCGCTCGGCAGTGCCAGCGCCTGGGCGCGGAAGGCGGGCTCGAGGCTTTCGTCGGCGGCCGCCGCAATCAGCGTCTCGACGAAGGTCGGCTCGCAGGCGACCGGCTTGCCGTCGCGCGCGTCGCGGGCTGCTTTCAGAAGGTTCGGCAGCGCCAGATCGGTCAGCGCCTGCCAGCGGGCGAAATGATCGGTTTCGTGGCGGGCGAGATGAGCAAGATCGGCCGGGCTTTGATCGAAATGCAGGTTGATCGGCGCCGAGAAGCTGCGGTTGATCGAGACGACGGGGCGCGAGCCGACGCCATGAAACACCGCCGTTTGCGTGCGGCCGGTCAGATGCAGCACCTCGCCGGCATATTCGGCGCCCTCGACCGAGCTCGGCGCGATCTTGCCGCCGTTTTCGCCGAAGAGCGCCAGGCTGAGCGGGATATGCATCGGTTCCTTGCTCGACTGGCCGGGTGTAGCCGGCGTCATCTGTTCGAGCGACAGGGTGAAGCTGCCGGCCGCCGGATCATAGCTGCCCGATGCGGTGACGAGCGGCGTGCCGGCCTGATGGTACCAGAGCGAGAATTGCGTGAGGTCGCGCCCGCTCGCATCCTCGAAGCATTTGACGAAATCCTCGATCGTCACCGCCTGGCCGTCATGGCGGTCGAAATAGAGGTCCATGCCCTTCTTGAAGCCGTCTCTGCCGAGCAGCGTCGCGATCATCCGCGTCACTTCGCTGCCCTTCTCGTAGACGGTCCTCGTATAGAAATTGTTGATTTCGCGATATGTCGTCGGCCGCACCGGATGAGCGAGCGGGCCGCCATCTTCCGGAAACTGCTCGGACTTCAGATGGCGCACATCGGCGATGCGCTTGACCGGGCGTGAGCGCTGGTCGGAGGTGAATTCCTGGTCGCGGAAGACCGTCAGGCCTTCCTTGAGGCACAGCTGGAACCAGTCGCGGCAGGTGATGCGGTTGCCGGTCCAGTTGTGGAAATATTCATGCGCGATGACCGTCTCGATATTGGCGTAGTCGGCATCGGTCGCGGTCTCGGGATCGGCAAGGATGTATCTGTCGTTGAAGACATTGAGGCCCTTGTTCTCCATCGCGCCCATGTTGAAGTCGGAGACGGCGACGATCATAAAGATGTCGAGATCATATTCGCGCCCGAACCTCTCTTCGTCCCACGCCATCGAGCGCTTCAGCGCATCCATGGCATAGGCCGCGCGCGGCTCCTTGCCGTGCTCGACATAGATCTTCAGCACCACGTCGCGCCCCGACACGGTGGTGAACGTGTCTTCGACGACGCCGAGATCGCCGGCAACGAGGGCAAAGAGATAGCTCGGCTTCGGATGCGGGTCGAACCAGGCGGCGAAATGCTTGCCGGGGCCGTAGCCGGCGCCGCCGAGGAAGTTGCCGTTCGACAGCAGCAGCGGGTTGGTGTCCTTGTCGGCGATGATGTTGACGGTGAACGGCGCAAGCACGTCGGGCCGGTCGGGGAAATAGGTGATGCGGCGGAAGCCTTCCGCCTCGCACTGGGTGCAGTAGATGCCGCCGGTGCGATAAAGACCCATCAGCTGGGTATTGGCCTCGGGATTGATGATCGTGGTGATCGTCAGCTCGAAGGGCGCGCTCTCCGGCAGGTCGCGCACCGTCAGGCTTTCCGGCGTCGCGTCATAACGCGAGGGATCGAGCTCCACCTGGTCGAACAGCAGCCCCGCCAGCGTCAGCTCGTCGCCGTCGAGCACGATCGGCGCGGTAATGTCGGCGCCCGGGCGGCGGTGAAAGATGAGACGGGCTTCGACTTTGGTTTCCGTCGGATCGAGTTCGAAAGTCAGGTCCACGCGTTCCAGCACGAAGTCGGTGGGACGGTAATCTGCCAGATGAATGACCTGGCCGGTATCTGTTCGCATGGTGTTTCCTGAAGACCGTTATTTGACAACCGCGGAATACAGAGGCGGGCGCGCTCTGCGATAATTGGCCGGCATGATTACATTAAAGTCTGAACTAAAGTTAAAGCAAATTGCCCGTGAATGCGAAGTTCACGGGCAAAATATCCTGTTTGAAACGGATGGACGCGGCGGCCGGAAGAAGGGCCGCTATTTCAGATTGAGCGCGGCCTTGATGGTCGCGTCACTTTCGGTCTGCTGTGCGACAACGCCGTCCCAGCCAAGCCCGCCATAGTCCTCGTATCCGAGGGGGCGCGCGAAGGCGACGATCGAGCCATGATCGTCGTAGTCGCTGCCCTTCGCCCGGCCGGCCGGGTTGGCGAGCGTGAAACGGGAAAAGAGCAGGGTGGGATTGGTGGCGATAATCCTGTTCCGGCCGTGCCGTAAAACTTTGGACCTCTGCGTAATTTATCCCGACGTCATTCCGATTTAAGGATTATGCAGCGGGATTTTCTTTCGCTACGATGGCGGCGTCACCTTTTGCGTTCCCGAGTCGAACGCGTCTCCCCGTTCGTTCAAGTCAGCATTAGAGCCAGGATCATGCACTCGGTTCTCAGAAACCCGATGAGAGGCATTGCGCTGAAAGTCTCGTCGGTCGTGGTCTTCCTGGCCATGCAGACCTTCATCAAGCTGGCCGGCCCGGATATTCCGCCGGGTCAGGTCACCTTCTGCAGGTCCTTCTTCGCGCTCTTCCCGATCATCGCCTATCTCGCCTATATCGGACAGCTGCGCCCCGCCTTCCACACCGAAAATCCGGTCGGACACCTGAAGCGCGGCACGATCGGCATTCTGTCGATGGCTTTCGGTTTTTACGGCCTCCTGCATCTGCCGCTGCCGGAGGCGATCGCCCTCGGCTACGCCTTGCCGCTCGTCGCCGTGATCTTCGCCGCGGTTTTTCTCGGCGAGACCGTGCGCATCTATCGCTGGAGCGCCGTCCTGGTCGGTATGGCCGGCGTTGCCATCATCTCCTGGCCAAAGCTCACGCTGTTTCGCGACGGCGGCATGGAAACGGAACAGGCCGTCGGCGCACTTTGCGTGCTGTTCTCGGCCGTTCTAGGCGGCATGGCGATGATCCAGGTGCGTCGCCTCGTCGAGGAGGAGAAGACGGCGACAATCGTGCTGTATTTTTCGCTCACCGCATCGCTCTTCTCGCTGGCTTCGCTGCCCTTCGGCTGGCTGGTCCTGCCATGGCCGTCGGCGCTTTTCCTGATCGCCGCCGGCTTTTGTGGTGGTGTCGCGCAGATTCTACTGACCGAAAGCTACCGCCATGCCGACGTCTCCACCATTGCGCCGTTCGAATATACGTCGATCCTGCTTGGCGGCATCGTCGGCTACTTCGTCTTCGGCGACGTGCCGAGCGTTACGATGCTGATCGGCACCGTCATCGTTGTCAGCGCCGGCATATTCATCATCTATCGCGAGCATCAGCTGGGCATCGAACAAAGGGAAGCCCGCAAGGCGACGACGCCGCAAGCCTGATGCCCGCAAGCTCACGACATCCAGAATTTCAGCGCGAGGATTGCAGTCGTGCGGCGCCCGCCGCCGGCAGGCGAAGAAAATGGTGATTTCTTAGGATGGCGCCGGCCCGGCGAATATGATTGTTCAATATGAGAAACTATCATTTATTCAAAGCTATGCATGTCTGAAATGGCCGCTGGGCGGCTTTCGATATTACTGCTCCGAACGCTGGTCTGCGAGCGGAGGTGGAGAAAAGCATAATGGCATACACGGCGGAGCAATTGGCGGGGAACTGCGCCTTTCTGACGAGTATCCGCTTTCTGGCCGGGCAGACGCGCAGCATGTTCGACGCCGGCCCGCGTCTGGCGCGATTGCTCGCCTCCCACCAGCGCTGGCTGCTGACCCAGACCGCCTATGCCCTTCACCTGGAATATGATCCGCGCGACCCGACCTCGGGTTTTACCGCCGTTCGGCTGACCGGCCGCATCACCGCCCACAAGGTGGCGAGCCGCAATACCGTGCTCGCCTTCATCGAAGAACTCTATACCTACCGCTTCATCGCCCATACGCCCGGCGACGAGCGGCGCCGGCCGCGCCATTTCGAGCCCGCCACTGTCAGCCACCAGGCGATGTTTGCCTGGATTCACGCCAATCTCGCCGCGCTCGACCTGCTTGACGGCGGTGAGCGGGCGGCTGTTTTCCAGGCAAACCCTTCACTGATGCGGCTCGTTCAGCCGCGCATCGCCCGCCACTGCCTGGAAGACGCCGGCTGGCGGGAGCCGCCGGCGCAGGTGGCGTTGTTTCTTTGGACGGAAGCCGGCGGCCTCGTCGTCGACAACTTCATGGCCAGGATGGAGCCGGAAGACACCGAGGCGGGCAAGTTTCTCGTCGGCCGCGTCGAAACCCGTGCGCTTGCCGCCGATTTCATGATGTCGCGCACGCACCTGCAGCGGCTGCTGGCAAAGGCGGCGCAGCGTGGCTGCGTCGGCTGGCATGATGAGCCGCGCAAGACGCATCTGTGGATATCGCGTGACTTCGTCGAGGAATATTGCGCCTGGCAGGCGGTCAAGTTCGCCTATGTCGACGAAGCCTTCGAATGGGCGAAGGCCCGGATCGACGCGCTGGCAGGGTGATTACAAGACGATTGCTGCTGAGCTCGGGGCGGCACTGGCCGGCGTTGCCGACAGCTCGCGCTCATATTCGCTCGCGGCGCAGACTGCGGCGCGGATATGCTCGAAGGTTTCGATGTTGCGCAGAAGCGATAGCAGGATCGTTGGCATGGTGGATGACTCTGATATGAATTGGCAGCAAATTCAAAGAGCTACAGCACGATCTGTGCGTCCGGAAAGACGCAGCAGCGCTGTAGCGGCTGCCGCTCAGTATTGCTGGAAGTCTGAGAAAATGGCGTTCGGGCGCGCCGTGCGGCTGTTGATGCCAGTGCCGCGGGCGATCATCTGTTCGTTCGTGGCGAAGCCGAAGCGGCTGTAGCCGTGTGTGGAGCGCAGCTGGTCGCCGGCGAGGCGAAGGGTTTCAAACCCGGAATGGATAGGACGAAATCTCTTGTTCATGGCCTTGGTTCCTGTGATTCCTCCCAAGACACAGGCATATATTGCAGTGCAACATAGATTCTGCAATGCGTGCTGACGCGATGCAGCCATGCGAATAATGCATGGCGCGCTTCATAAATTATTCAACTGCGGCTAATTTCTGAGCAGAGACAGGGATTTCAGTTTTGCCTGGAAGGCGAGAAGATCGTTCCAGGCCAGCCGCTTGTTGACGGGTGCGGTTAACAGATCCTGGGGATGCAGGCTGGCGATGGCCGGAATGGTACGATCGGCGATGACGATGTCTTTCCAGCGGCCCCGCAAGCCGTGAATCGTATCGTTTTCCCCGAAGAAGAATCGCGCCGCGAAATTGCCGAGCAGCAGGATCGCCTGCGGTTCGGCGAGCGCGATCTGTCGTTCGATGAAGGGCCGGCAGATGTCGATCTCGGCCGCCGATGCCGCCCGGTTGCCCGGCGGACGCCAGGGAATGACCTGCGTCAGCAGAACGCTCGAGCGGTTCAGCCCGATCGCCGCCAGCATCTTGTCGAATAACTGGCCGGATTTGCCCGAGAAGGGCAGGCCTTCACGGTCGTCTTCGGCGCTCGGCGCCGAGCCGATCACCATGATGCCGCTTTCGGCATCGCCGCTGGCAAAGATGGTCGAGCGGGCGCTGTGTTTGAGATTGCAGCCGTTGAAGGCTTCGATCGCGGTCTTCAACTCGCCGAGCGATCGCGCAGCTTCGGCGACGAAACGCGCCTGCTGCACTGCCTCGCCGTCCGGAATCGCCGGCTGCGGGCCGGAGACCGGGGCCGGACGGGCTGCGGCAGTCGGGCGCGGCGATGTCTGACGTTCTCCGACGCTAGGGCGCTCCCCGGTGGCAGGGCGTTCCTGCTGCGCCGACGCCGGGCGGCGCGCGGCCTTCATCGCCTCGAACTCGGCGAAGCGGTCGACCGCCTCTTCCTCCAGCAGCCACTCCACGCCGGCATCCGCATGGAAATGCAGAAGCGCTGCAAGCTCGGCGGGGGAAAGGTCGTTGGCGGAGATCATGCGGCAAGTTTAACGGAGAGAAATAGGCATTGAAAGGGCAGGCTGCACATTGGCCGCCCTTGCACGATCTATTGCACAGTCCATTGCCTGATGTCGTCGCGTTCGCCGATCAGCGCCAGGCCGTGGGCGATCGACAGCAGTTCGCCGCCGCTTTCGATCCGGTCGCGGTCGAAACGCTCCGTGAAGATGCGGCGCACGGCCGGCACGAAGGACGTGCCGCCGGTCAGGAACACCTTGTCGATCTCGGCAGGCTTCGTATTGGTCTTTTCGAGCACTTCGTCGAGCGCGCCCTCGATGCGGGCGAGATCGTCGGCGATCCAGCCTTCGAAATCGCTGCGCCGGACGCTGCGGTGGCCGCTGCGGCCGAGCGGTGCGAAATCGAAGGACGCCTCCTCGGCCGCCGAGAGCGCCATCTTCGTCGCCGATACCGCCTGATAGAGCGGATAACCCTCGTCATGATCGATGAGGTCGATGAAAATCTCCAGCTTTTCCGGTTCCAGGCTGGTGCGCACCAGCTTCTTCAGATCCTCGAATTCGCGCGTGGTCTTGAAGATCGACAGCTGGTTCCAGCGGCCGAAGCTGGAATAATAGTTGGACGGCACTTCAAGGATCTTGTCGAAGCTTTTGAAATGGCTGCCCTTGCCGATCAGCGGCGCGACGATGTTGTCGATCATCCTGTAGTCGAAGTGATCGCCGGCGACGCCGACGCCGGAATGACCGATCGGCGTTGCCGTCAGTCTGCCGGCGACGGTCTCGAAGCGGATCAGCGAATAGTCGGTCGTGCCGCCGCCGAAATCGGCGACCAGCACGGTCGCATCCCGCTTCAGGTTCTGCGCGAAATAGAAAGCGGCGGCGACCGGCTCGTAGACATAGTGGATTTCGGGAAAGTCGAAGCGCGACAGCGCCTCGTTATAACGTTGGGTGGCCAGATCAGGATCTGGGCTTGCGCCGGCGAAATGTACCGGCCGGCCGGTGACGATGCGGCTGACATCGGACGGCCAACTGTCGCCGGCATAGTTGCGCAGGCGCCTGATGAAAACCTCCATCAGGTCTTCGAAATTATGCCGCTTGGCGAAGATCAGCGTGCCCTGGAACAGCGCGCTCGCCGCAAAGGTCTTGATCGACTGCAGAAAGCGGCATTCGCCGGGATTGTCGATGAACTGGCGGATCGCCGCATGACCGGCCTCCACCTTCAGTGCCGAGGCGCCGAGCTGTGCATCCTTCATGAAGGACAGCGCCGTGCGCATGCTGTCGGCCGTGCCCGCCGCGCTCGTGAACGCCATCGAGTGCGTCGCCCCGCCATCCGCCGTGGCGAGAACCGTATTGGTCGTGCCGAAGTCCAAACCCAGCGCCTGAGCCATGCCCGCACCTCTTTCATGCCGATTGTTATTGGAGACGGAGCGTTGCTCCGCAAGGGCGTGTCAACGCCCGGATCAAGGAGGGCGGGTGATGCCACAGAGGCGTGACACATTCAAGAGGATCGAAAGCTGATGCGAGCGCCGGCGCACTTCTTCTCCTGGCCGGGGAAAAGAAGTGCGCCTCAAGGGCTGAGCGGCGCGGAAGTCAGAGGGCCATCATCATTCGGCAGCCATCGCCCTTGCCTCCTGCAACACCGGTGCCTCGACCTTCTTCTGGCCCATCAGCCGGCCGAGGAAGTTTCCGAACCGGTCCATCTCGACGAAGATGACAGGGGTGATGAACAACGTCAGCAGCTGCGAGACGACAAGGCCGCCGACGACGGCAATGCCGAGCGGCTGGCGCAGCTCCGAGCTTGCGCCGGTGCCGAGCGCGATCGGCAGAGCGCCGAGCAGGGCGCAGAAGGTCGTCATCATGATCGGCCGGAAGCGCCGCACGCAGGCCTCGTGGATCGCCGCCGTCGCCTTTTCGCCGGTCGTGCGCATGGTCTCCACCGCCACGTCGATCATCATGATCGCGTTCTTCTTGACGATGCCGATCAGCATCAGCAGGCCGATGAGCGCGATGATCGACAGATCGAAGCCCATGATCTTCAACGCCAGCAGCGCGCCGAAGGCCGCCGCCGGCAGGCCGGAGAGAATGGTCAGCGGATGGATGAAGCTTTCATAGAGCACGCCGAGCACGACATAGATGGTCAACACGGCCGCCAGGATCAGATAAGGCGTGTTGCCCTGCGACTGCTGGAAGATTTCCGCCGTCCCGCCATAGGATGTGAAGACGTCGGCCGGCAGGCTGATCTCCTTCTTGATCTCATCGATCGCCGCCGTCGCGTCGCTGAGCGACACGCCTTCCGGCAGATTGAAGGACACGGTGGTTGAGACGAGCTGGCCCGTCTGGTTGATGGTAACAGGGCCGGTGGTACGTTGCACATGCGCGAAGTTCGACAGCGGCACCAGGCTGCCATTGGACGAGGCGACGCGGATTTCCGCCAGTTTCTGGTCGTCCCAGGGTTTGCTCGTGTCGTATTCGACGATGACGTCGTAACTGTCGCCGGTCGATTGGATCTCAGCTGCCGTATATCCGCTGAAGGATTCCTGCAGCGTCGTGCGCAGCGTATCATTGTCGATCCCGTAGGCGGCCGCCCGCTCGGTGTCGATGACGATATTGGCCTGCAGGGCGTTGTTCTGGGCGTCCGAGGTGACGTCGGTGAACAGCCGGTCCTTGCGCATCGCCGCCTGGATCTTGCCGGCCCAGAGGTTGGTCTGGTCGGCGCTCAGCGCCTGGATGACCAGCTGATACTGGCTGGCGGTCTGGCGGCCGCCGAAGCGCAGGCTCTGGTTCGGCGTCACGAAGGCCTGCAATCCGGGGATCTTGTTGATCGCCGTGCGCAGCTCGCGCAGCGTCTGGTCAAGCGGCGGCCGCTCCTTCTTGTCCTTGAGTTCGACGAACATCGAGCCGTTGTTCTGCGGTTTGTTCGGGTTGCCGCCGATCGTCGACATCACGTGGTTGACCGCCGGGTTCGCCTTGACGGCGGCCGCCGCCTGCTGCTGCAGCGCCTCCATGGCGGAATAGGAAATGTCCTGGCGCGCCTGGGTGCTGATTGTCAGGCGGCCAATATCCTCCTGCGGGAAGAAGCTCGTCGGCAGCGTCATGAAGAAATAGACCGTCAGCGCCACCGAGCCGAGGAACACGCCGAGGATGGTGACGCGATGGCGCAGGCACCAGCCGACCGACCGGTCATAGCCGCGCAGTGTCCGCTCGAAACCGGCATCGAAGAGGCGGA
Source organism: Rhizobium phaseoli (assembly GCF_001664385.1). Taxonomy (NCBI): domain Bacteria; kingdom Pseudomonadati; phylum Pseudomonadota; class Alphaproteobacteria; order Hyphomicrobiales; family Rhizobiaceae; genus Rhizobium; species Rhizobium phaseoli. The sequence continues at coordinate 1,409,416 of NZ_CP013532.1, forward strand.
TCAGGAGCGGCGGGCGGCTGTGATTGTTGGAGAGACGCGAGCCGAGCATCGGCGTCACGGTCAACGAGACGATGGCCGACGAGATGATGGCGATCGCCACCACCATGCCGAATTCGTTGAACACGCGGCCGACGACGCCGCCCATCAGCAGGATCGGGATGAAGACCGCGATCAGCGAAACCGACATGGAGATGATGGTGTAGCTGACTTCGCCGGCCCCCTTGATTGCCGCCTCCCGCACCGGCATGCCTTCCTCGACATGCCGCAGGATGTTTTCCAGCATGACGATGGCGTCGTCGACGACCAGCCCCACCGCGAGCGTCAGCCCGAGCAGCGAGATATTGTCGATACTGTAGCCGAGCACATACATCATGCCGAAGGTCGAAATCAGCGACAGCGGAACGGCAAGCCCCGGAATGATCGTCGCGGTCGCATGGCCGGTGAAGAGGTAGATGACCAGGACGACGAGGCCGATCGTCAGGAACAGCGTGAATTTCACGTCGGCGATGGCGGCGCGAATGGGTTTTGCGGCGTCGTTCATGACTACGGTCGTGACCGAAGCCGGGATTTCGGCGTGAAGCTGCGGCAGCTTGGCGTTGATCGCATCGACGACGTCGACCGTGTTGGCATCGGGTTGCCGCTGAATGGCGAGGATGATGCCGCGCTGCCCATCATACCAGCTGCCGGTATACTGGTTCTCGACGCCATCCTGGACGTCGGCGACATCGCTGAGATGGATCGGCGCGCCGTTCGGATTGGCGATCACGAGCGAGCGGAACTGCTCGGCATTGGTGCGCTGCGTGTTCGCCGTGATGGTCATGCTCTGCGCATTGTTCTGCAGCGTGCCCACGGGCTGCTGGCTGTTGGCGGCAGAAAGCGCCTTGTTGACGGTGTCGATGCCGATGCCGCGGGTGAGCAGCTTGTTGGGATCGACCTCGACGCGCACCGCATAGGTCTGCGCGCCGAAGACGCTCACCTGGGCGACGCCGGGGAGAGTGGACAGCGACGGCGAGATGATATCTTCGGCGATCTCGTCGAGCTTGCTGCGCGGCATGGTGTTGCTCTGCACGGAAAGCAGCATGACCGGCGCATCGGCCGGGTTGGTCTTACGGTAACTCGGCGGCGTCGTCAGATTGTCGGGCAGTTGCCTGGTCGCATGCGAGATCGCCGCCTGCACGTCGGCCGCGGCCGCGTCGATATTGCGATTGAGGTCGAACTGCAGCACGATGCTGGTGCTGCCGAGCGAGCTTGAGGCGCTGATCTCGCTGATGCCGGGAATGGTCTCGAACTGCTTGATCAGCGGCGTGGCGACCGACGTCGCCATCGTCTGCGGCGAAGCGCCGCTCAGCTGCGCCGAAACGTTGATCGTCGGAAAATCGACCTGGGGCAGGGCCGCGACCGGCACGAGCCGGTAACCGGCAAGGCCGGCCAGAATGACGCCGATCGCAAGCAGCGTCGTCGCGACGGGGCGCTGGATACAGAAATTCGGGATCATTGCTGCGCTCCCACCGTGATCGTCTCGGACTGCTGGGGCTGCCGAGGCGCGTCGGCGGAAGCGACATCGAGCGCCTTTTCGTCGAACTGTTCGTGGATCGCTTGTTGATCGCTGAGCTGGCCCTGGCCCTCGACGACGACATGGTCGCCTTCGGAAAGGCCTGATTCAATCGCGGTGAAGCCGCCATTGGCGCGGGCGACGGTCACCGGTGTCAGCCGCGATTTGCCATCCTTGGCGACGAAGGCGAAGAAACCGTCCGGGCCGGGGCTGACGGCAACGGTCGGCACCACCACCTGCTGTTCGTCATTGTTGAAATGCACCACGATATTGACCGACTGGCCGGGCCAGAGGGCGCCCGAGGCGTTCTCGAATTTCGCCTTGGCGAGGATCGTGCCCGAGGCGGTATCGACTGCGTTGTCGTAGAAGCTGATTTCGCCCTTGCGGACCTGGCCCTTGGTGGAGGCGGGAACCGTGCTGACCTCGACCGGACCGGCAGCCAGGGCTTTCTTCAGCACGCGCAGATATCGTTCCTGCAGGTGGAATTTCACATAGATCGGATCGTATTTGGCGATGGTGACGATGGCCGCGCCGGCGTTGAGGAAGGCGCCCTTGCTGACGGCGATATCGCCGAGCCGGCCGTCGAAGGGCGCGCGGATATCGGTATGCTCGAGCAGGATCTGATCGGAGGCAAGTGTCGCCTTGTCCGCATCGACGGTGGCGGCGGCGGTGTCGCGCGCGGCTCTCGCCTGATCGAGGCTCTGCTGGGTGCCGGCTTTCTGGTCGAACAGGTCCTGCGCCCGCACCAGCGCGGTCTCGGCTTCCGAAAGCGTCGCCGTGTCGCGCACGATCATCGCGTTGTCCTTGTCGACGGCGGCCTTGGCCGTCCGGTCATCGAGTTTGGCGATCAGGTCGCCGGCCTTGACGGTCGCCCCGTCCTGCGCAGCGATGCTGACGATCAGCCCCTGTTCCTGTGCGGCGATGGTGGTATTGTCATCCGCGTCGGCCCAGCCGGACGCCGTCACATCCATCGGCAGCGTCGTTTTGGCCGCTGCGACGGTCTTGACGACGGTCGGTCCGCCGCCGCCGCGCCTGCGGCCGCCGCCCTGATGTTGACTGCCATTTTGCGATGGATCGGCCTGTGCCTGGCCGCCCTCAGCCTGCTGGCCGCTGTCATTGCCGGCGGCCGGCTGCCTGATCAGCTGCGAGAGGTAGGGAATGCGCGAGGCGTAGGGGATCAAATTGCCGAATTGCCAAAGACCGACGGCGGCAACGGCGATAATAGTGACGGTGATCCAAAATTTCTTCATGGCGAGACCGGTTGAGCAGGGTTGCGAATTTATGCTTGATTGAGCCGCTTTTATTGCGGCGCAAAAAAGACATAATTCCCCGGTCGCGATCACTAAGTGGTTATAACGGCTTAAATTTTTGTAATGAATATTCCGTAATATTCAAATTATACTAATATAGCCGGAGTGCGCTTGACGCGGCTCCGCGGCGGCATTGCTGGCAGCCGAATGCCGCTCCCGCATGCGGGTCGCTGCACACAAGGAATAGCGGAAAACAGAGAAGGCAGCTCGTCATGACGGAGTTGGACACCAGCGATTTTCGCACTCTCATCACAAGCGTGTTTCCCCACCTGACGGCCTCCGTCTTCAAGCTGTCTGCAAAAAGCTGGGATTCGATCGCGGTCGATGTCGACGACACGCTGATCTTCAAGTTTCCCCGTCATCTCGGCGCCGAAAGGGCGCTGGTGAAGGAAGCGGCCTTGCTCGACATCATCAGGCCGTCGCTATCGATGGCGGTTCCCGATATGCGCATTCACGACGGGCCGCCGATCTTCTCCTGTCACGCCAAGCTCGAGGGCGAACATCTCATTGACCAAGATTACGAGGCGCTCGGGGAGGGCGTACGCCAGCGTCTGGCGGATGATCTCGCGCGGTTTTACGCCGAGCTGCATGCGCTCGACGCCGACCGCCTGCGCGCGGCCGGCGCAGCGGCGATCCAGCCGTGGCAATCGCCGGCCGTGGTGCGAGCGAAGGCCTTGCCGCTGCTGCCGGCTGATATCCAGCGCTTTGCCGAGACCGTGGTTTCGGATTTCGAATTCCTGCCGCCGGATCCTTACGGCAATGTCTACGGCTTTTTCGACGGCCATGGCTGGAACATGGCCTTCGACTTTCGCCACGGCAGGCTCAACGGCATTTACGATTTCGCCGATTCCGGTTTCGGGCCGTTGCATCAGGAGTTCATCTATTCGAACTTCATCTCGCCCGATCTGACCGCACGCATCGTCGCGGCCTATGAGATCCTGACCGTGCGCCGGCTTGACCGACGGCGCATCGCGATCATGACCGGCTTCCACAGGCTTTCCGAACTCGCCGAACTTGCCGACGATCCGGCCAATGTCGAACAGATGATCCGCAGCGCGGCGAACTGGGCAGCCGCCGCAGCCCGCCTCGTCTGAGAGAATCAATTAGACGGATCGTGCCGCGCCGCCGTCGCAGCGGATGAGCGAGCCGGTGATGTAACTTGCCGGCTGGCTGCACAGGAAGGCCGCGGTTGCTGCAAACTCCTCCACCCGGCCGTAGCGGCCGACAGGAATGCGCGCCTCCTTGTCGGTTCGGATTTCCTCCACGCTTTTGCCCGTCCGCTTTGCCGCGGCACCATCGAGATCGTCGAGCCGCGCCGTCAGAATGCTGCCCGGCAGCAGCAGGTTGGTGGTGATGCCGAAATGCGCCACTTCGGAGGCGAGCGTCTTGCTCCAGCCGGCAAGCGCGGGGCGCAGCGTATTCGACAGCGCCAAGTTGGCGATCGGCTCGATCACGCCCGACGAGGCGACCGTCAGGATGCGACCCCAGCCCTGCGCCTTCATATCAGGCAGTAGCGCATTGGTGAGCGTGATCACCCGGGCGACCATCGAGAGGAAATAGGTTTCAAGCTTTTGGGCCGTCATCTCCTCGGTCGTGCCGGGCGTCGGGCCGCCGGTATTGTTGACGAGGATATCGAGGCCGCCGAACTTGTCCTTCACGGCGGTCTTGGCCGTCTCGACGAAGCCCTCGTCTGCGAGGTCGGCCCAGATCCAGTCTGCCCGGCCGTGGCCCTCGCTGTTGATCGCCTTGCAATTGGCCTCCAGCTGCTCGCCGCTGCGCCCGCAGAGCAGCACGTTTGCGCCCTCCCGCGCCAGCGCGACGGCGATGCCGAGGCCAAGCCCGCGCGAGGAGGCGAGAACGAGCGCTCTTTTGCCCTTGATGCCGAGATCCATGATTTTCTCCGATGACGTTCAGCGATGTATAAGGCGCAGACAACGAAAAAGAAAAGAGAGGGTGCGGCACCGCTTTCGTAATTGACGTTAACGTAAGCGTTATCGTAAATCTCGGATCGGCGGAAAGATCATTGTGCGAATTGGAGATTGGCTGTCGCATCCCGGCTCGACAATGCTTCGCCGTTTTGACAAGAAAGTCACCCATGGGATGATGGCCGCAGACGGCCAAGCGGAGACGAGTGAATGACCGAGACGACTGAGCTGCCCGAACGCGAGAGCATGGAATTCGACGTCGTAATCGTCGGCGCAGGCCCTGCCGGTCTTGCGGCGGCGATCCGGCTGAAGCAGGTCGATCCGGAATTGTCGGTCGTCGTGCTGGAGAAGGGCGCGGAGGTCGGCGCCCATATTCTGTCGGGTGCCGTCGTCGATCCGATCGGCATCGACCGGCTGCTGCCCGGCTGGCGCGATGAGGCCGATCATCCCTTCAAGACGGAAGTCACATCCGATCATTTCCTGCTGCTCGGCCCGGCCGGCTCGATCCGCCTGCCGAATGTCATGATGCCGCCGCTGATGAACAATCACGGCAATTACATCGTCTCGCTCGGCAACGTCTGTCGCTGGCTGGCGGGCAAGGCGGAAGAGCTCGGCGTCGAGATTTATCCGGGCTTTGCCGCCACCGAAGTGCTCTACGACGACAAGGGTGCGGTGATCGGTGTTGCTACAGGCGACATGGGCATCGAGAAGAACGGCGAGCCTGGGCCGAACTACACCCGCGGCATGGAGCTGCGCGGCAAATATACGCTGATCGGCGAAGGCGTGCGCGGCTCGCTCGCCAAGCAGTTGATCGCCAAGTTCGATCTGCAGAAGGACCGCGAGCCGCAGAAATTCGGCATCGGCATCAAGGAGCTCTGGCAGGTCAAGCCCGAGCACCACAAGCAGGGCCTGGTGCAGCACTCCTTCGGCTGGCCGCTCGGCATGAAGACCGGCGGCGGCTCCTTCCTCTATCACCTCGAAGACAATCTGGTGGCGGTCGGCTTCGTTGTCCACCTGAACTACAAGAACCCCTATCTCTACCCGTTCGAGGAATTCCAGCGCTTCAAGACGCATCCGGCGATCCGCGGCACCTTCGAAGGCGGCAAGCGGCTCTCCTATGGGGCGCGCGCCATCACCGAGGGCGGTTATCAGTCGGTGCCGAAGCTCACCTTCCCCGGCGGCGCGCTGATCGGTTGTTCGGCCGGCCTCGTCAACGTGCCGCGCATCAAGGGCAGCCACAATGCCGCGCTGTCGGGCATGCTGGCGGCCGAGAAGCTGGCGGCGGCCATCGCAGCCGGCCGCAGCCATGACGAGGTCGTCGAGATCGAGACCGACTGGCGCAAGGGCGACATCGGCCGCGATCTCAAACGTGTCCGTAACGTCAAGCCGCTGTGGTCGAAGTTCGGCACCGCGCTCGGCGTGGCGCTCGGCGGCCTCGACATGTGGACCAACACGCTGTTCGGCTTCTCCTTCTTCGGTACGCTGAAGCATGGCAAGACCGATGCGCAGTCGCTGGAGCCGGCTTCGCAGCACAAGCCGATCGCCTATCCGAAACCGGATGGCGTTTTGACCTTCGACCGTCTGTCCTCGGTGTTCCTGTCGAACACCAATCACGAGGAAGACCAGCCGGTGCATCTGCAGGTCAAGGACATGGGCCTGCAGAAGAGCTCCGAGCTCGGCATCTTTGCCGGCCCGTCGACGCGCTACTGTCCGGCCGGCGTCTATGAATGGGTGGAGAAGGACGGCGACAAGAGCTTCGTCATCAACGCCCAGAACTGCGTGCACTGCAAGACTTGCGACATCAAGGACCCCAACCAGAACATCAACTGGGTGCCGCCGCAGGGCGGCGAGGGGCCGGTCTATCCCAATATGTGAGAGGATTGCCGGCTGCGGCCGGCAAGTTCACCCGCTGACGCCTTCGTGATCGTATTCCCACGCCCGTCCTTAGCGATTCATTAACCATAATTTCCTTAGCTTGCGACATCATCTTGACGCACTAAGGACACATTCATGACGATCTCCCGCCGGGGCTTTCTGATTGCTCTGCCGTTTGTCGTGGCCGGTTGCTCTTCGACAGGCTTGAACAGCCAGACTAATTACGCCGCACTTCCGGATGAAAAATTTCCGTTGAAGCAGGTGCCGATCGACAAGATCAAGCCGGAGCTGCGCCGCCAGGAAGTGGCCTACGAAACCACGCATGCGGCCGGCACGATCGTCGTCGATACGCCGGCGCGCCGCGCTTACTATGTCCTCGGCGACGGCAGGGCGATGCGCTACGGTGTCGGGGTCGGCCGCGAGGGGCTGGCCTTTGCCGGTGACGCTTATATCGGCCGCAAGGCCGAATGGCCAAGCTGGACACCGACGGAAAACATGCAGCGCCGCGAAGAACGCTATCGCAAGCTTGCCGGCGGCATGCCCGGCGGCCCGAACAATCCGCTCGGCGCTCGCGCTATGTATCTCTATCGCGGCGGCGGCGACACGCATTTCCGCATTCACGGCACCAACCAGCCGCAGTCGATCGGGCTCGCCATGTCGAGCGGCTGTATCCGCATGATGAACCATGACGTGATCGACCTGTATGACCGCGTCGAAGTCGGCGCCAGGGTCGTCGTCATCCAGGCTTGAACGGGCAAAATCAGGCCATTGAAAAGCCGCCGCAGCGATGGCTGCCGGCGGCTTCCATATTATTTGATGGTGGCTGATGGTCAGCGACGTGCCGCGATCCCGGTGGAAAGCGCCACGCCGATGCCGGTGACGACAGCCGCGCTGACCTCGGCAATGCCGACCGTTTCGCCGAGCAGCAAGCCGCCGCCCAGCGTCGCCAGCACGGGCGTCAGCGCCGTGAAGGCGGCGGCCTGCGTGCCGCCGAGAGTTCTGACCGCGGTGCCGTAGGCGAGCATGGCGACGAGGCCGGAAAGAATGCCCTGGCTCAGCGCCTGCAGGCCGATTTCCGGGAGGGGCGCCTGCGGCAGTGAGATGCCGAAGATCAGCGCCAGCGCTCCCATGATCAGGAAGGACCAGACGGCGATGAGCGCGCTCGCCTGCACGGCCGTCAGGCCGGAGCGGCGGAAGGCATGCGTATAGCTCGCCCACAGAAGAGCGCCGGCCGGCAGCAGCACGAAACTTGTCCATGGCAGCGAGGCGTCGGCAAGGCTGCGGGTCAGCAGGATCAGCACGCCGGCAACGATTGCGACCAGCCCGGCAATACGTGTGCGGTCAGGCCTCTCGGCAAACAGCCCAACCCCGATCAGCGCTGTGGCGAGCGGCATGGAGCCGCCGAGCAGAATGCCTGACGAGGCAGCCGGCGTCGAATGGATGGCGAAGGTGGTCAGCAGAAAGAAGACGGCGCCGGAACCGGACACCATGATCACGAGCAGATGAAGCGGCAGGCCCTTCGGCAGCAGTCCCGTCCTCAGCCACACGGGCGAAAGCACGAGGGCCGGAATGCCGAAACGGATCAGCCCGATATCGATCGAGCCGAGCGGCGTTGCCGCGCTGTGGCGGGTGACGAGAAACCATGTCGCCCAGATCAGCACGGTGATCGTGCCGCCGGCGTAACCCAGCGCCTGCGACGGCGATTTGTCGTTCGAAAAAGCAATGGTGGTCATCGTCCTGTCCTTTCTCCGTCCGGAGCCTCTCCGGTTGAAGAAAATACTAGCGCCGAAGACCGAGGCATGTCCTTGCTATCTGTGGCTTGAAAATCGTGCTAAGCGCAATCTTCTGCCAATTGACGCCGTCGAGGATCACGAAAATGCCAAATCTCGATAAATTCGATATCGCCATCCTGAAATGCCTTCAGGAGGATGCGCGCGCCACCAATGTCGAGATTGCCGAGAAGGTCAACCTCTCGCCGTCGCCCTGCCTGCGCCGCATCCGCAACCTCGAACGCTCCGGCATCATCCGCGGCTACACCGCCGATATCGACCGCAAGGAGGTCGGTCTCGGCCTGACGGTCTTCGTCGAATTCAAGGTCGTCCACCACAGCCGCGAGAATTCCGAGGCGCAGCAGAAGGCGCTGCTGGCCATTCCCGAGATCGTTTCCTGCTTCCTGATATCAGGCACCGCCGATTTCCTCGCCGAAGTGGTGGTGGAGGATCTCGCCGCCTATGAGCGGCTTCTGACCGAAACGTTGCTCACCCTGCCGAATGTCAGCGACATCCGCTCCAACTTCGCCATCCGCAGCATCAAGACGCACGGGCCGCTGAAGCTGCCCGAGGGAAAATAATCCCTCAGGCTTATGCCGTCTGCAGACCTAAAGCAGCGTCCCGCTGAGGATGAGCAGCGCCACCGAGAAGTAGATCACGAGCCCAGTGACGTCGACGAGCGTGGCGACGAACGGGGCCGAGGCGCTGGCCGGATCGAGCCGCAGCTTCTGCAGCACGAAGGGCAGCATCGAGCCGCAGATCGAGCCGAAGGTGACGATCCCGATCAGGGCGGCAAACACCGTGATGGCGACCATCTGCCAGTGCGGACCGTAATCATAAAGCCCGGCCGACTGCCAGAAGACGATGCGGACGAAGCCGACGAGACCGAGGATGGCGCCGAGCACGATGCCGGTCGGCAGTTCGCGCAACAGCACCTTCCACCAGTCCGAAAGCTTCAGCTCGCCGAGCGCCAGGGCCCGGATGATCAGCGACGTCGCCTGCGACCCGGAATTGCCGCCCGAGCTCATGATCAACGGGATGAACAGGGTCAGCACCACGGCCTTTTCCAGTTCGCCCTCGAAATGCTGCATGGCGCTTGCCGTCAGCATCTCGCCGAGGAACAGGGCGGCAAGCCAGCCGGCGCGCTTGCGGATCATGCCGGCAAAGCCGATCTTCATATAGGGCTGGCCGAGCGCTTCCATACCGCCGAACTTCTGGGCCGCTTCCGTCGTGTCCGATATCATCGTATCGATTACGTCGTCGACGGTGACGATGCCGAGCATCTGCCCATGCTCGTCGGTCACCGGCAAGGCGAGCAGGTCGTGCTTGCGGATCAGCCGGGCGACATCCTCCTGTTTCATCAGCGGATCGGCCGAAACGGGAGCGCCCTTCTGGGCGACCGAGAGGATGGAGGCATCGGGCTCGCCGGTGATCAGGCGGCGCAGCGTCACCACATGCATGAGCGCATGGCTGGCCTCGTCGAGCACATAGATGGCGTAGACGGTTTCGCGCGAGCGTTCGACCTGGCGCACATGATCGAGCGTCTGGGCAACGGTCCAGCTGTCGGGCACGCTGACGAATTCCGTCGTCATGATGCCGCCGGCCGTGCGCGGCGGATAGCCCATCAGATGCTGGATCGCGATGCGCACCGGCTCGTCGAGGCTGGAGAACAGGCGGGCGCGGGTCTCGCCGTCGAGTTCGAGCAGCACGTCGGCGACGCGGTCGTTCGACATGCCGTGCAGCAGCCGGGCGGCATCCTCGGCGCTGATCAGCGCCAGGATCTCGGCGGCGTTGCGAAGCTCCGGCCGGTCGAGAATGTTGACGGCATAGTCGAGCGGCATGCCTGACAGGACGCGGCCGGCATCCTGGATGCTGAGCGCGTTCAACGCATCGACGCGTTCGGCGATCGTTGCGCCGCGGCTGTTGTTGATGAAGGCGCGGGCGGCATGGCCTGCCCGAAGTGGGAAGCGGTTGAAATTCATTGAGGCTCGCCTTTCCGTCGATCCGCCGTAGCGTCCGACGGGCGAGCCGACAGGAGTCGGTCAGCGCACGGGGGCCGCGTACGGCAAAGGCAATCGACTGCTACTGTCGCTTGGCATCGCTAAGATGGCTCCGTTAAAATCCGTGGCAGGACGGGTGTCATCCACGTGTCATGCTAGGTGGTCCCGAATGCGAAAAGAGTCAAGCGGGGTAGATGCTTAACGCCAGAATGTCGCACCCTCGAGCGGGTGGCTAGTCACGGCTCAGACGGCCTGCGGGCTCCGGCCGCGACGTTCCAGCCGGAACGATGCTGCGAAGACGAAGAGGCCGAGGAAGGAGAGTGCGGCGCCGACGTAACCGGTTGCCGCAAAGCCATAGCCCCAGGCGATGACGAGGCCGCCGAGCCAGGCGCCGATCGCATTGGCGATGTTGAAGGCGGAATGGTTGGAGGCGGCAGCCAGCGTCTGCGCGTCGGCGGCGACGTCCATCAGCCGCGTCTGCAGCGCCGGGCCGGCGGCGAAACCGCAGCCGACGAGGAAAACGGAGAGGCCGAGCATATAGGGGTTGGCCGCGGTCAGCGCAAAGGTGGAGAGCACGACGATATTATAGATGAGCGAGCCGCCGATCGTGCCGAGCAGCGATTTGTCGGCCAGCCACGAGCCGATGAAATTGCCCGCATTCATGCCGACGCCGAACAGGACCAGCATGATCGGAACCGCGCTTTCCGGCAGCATCGCCACCTTCGTCGTTGTCGAGGCGATATAGCTGAACATGGCGAACATGCCGCCATAGCCGACGGCGGCGATGCCGAGCGTCAGCCAGACCTGCGGCCGCCGGAAGGCGCCGAGCTCGCGCAGGAAGCTCGCTTCTTCGGAAACCCTGTCCCTGGGAACATAGACCCAGATCAATGCCACCGTCAGCAGACCGACAAGGCCAACCGACCAGAACGCCACCTGCCAGTCGAGCGACTGGCCGAAAAATGTCGTCAGCGGCGTGCCGAGAAGCGTCGCGACGGTGAGGCCGAGCATGACCCGCCCGACGGCGCGTGCCCGCCGATAAACCGGCACCATCGAGGCGGCGACGAGAGCGGCGACGCCGAAATAGGCGCCGTGCGGCAGGCCGGTGACGAAGCGCAGGAATGTGAAGGATTCGAAGGTCGGGGCCACGGCGCTGAGGATATTGCCAACAGCGAAGAGCAGCATCAGCGTCAAAAGCAGCGTGCGGCGCGCCATCTTCGCGGCGAGCACGGCAATGACTGGCGCCCCGACGACGACGCCGAGCGCATAGGCGCTGATGACATAGCCGGCCTGTGGCGTCGTGACGGAGAAAGTCTCGGCGACGTTTGGCAGCAGTCCCATGATCGCGAATTCGCCGGTACCGATGCCGAAGCCGCCGCAGGCGAGCGCCAGTTGAACCAAGGCTACGGTCGTTGCCGACGGCAGCGCGTCCTCCGGCTGGGTTCCAACGGACTCATTGATGGCGATCTCACTCATGAGAGCTCCTCGGGACGGTTTTCTGCTGGCAATGGCCCCAGGCGCGAACGCGGCCGCGAGGCGATCGTGATACATGGCGGGAAGTGGAGACGATTTCTCCGATATCTGATCTATCCGTGATATACCGGCAGGCGTCGAGTGCATTTTTCGCAGTGCAGCGTCCTGCTATGTGCATATGTCCGTTGCAATATTTGCGTTTCTGCTTTTCTTGCGGAAAAGCGGCTGTGCTTGAAATCCCCAATGCCGCAACCATCTCAGGGGCAAAGGCAGAAGCATTTCCGCGCCAGGGACGGGAGCCCTTATGAAGCTTGTAGGCTTTTTCAATCGCGACGGCGGCACCTTCAGGACCACCGACATGGTGGCCTACGAAAAGAGGGCGGAGGCGGCCTTTCGGGATGCCGGGCATGATTTCGATGCCATTGTCTTTTCGGGCAAGGAAATCATTCCCGCGATGGAACGGGCCGCCAAGCGCGATGATATCGACGGCATCGTCGCCGGCGGTGGCGACGGCACGATTTCGGCGGCGGCGTCGATCGCCTGGAAGAACGGCATCGCGCTCGGCGTCGTGCCGGCCGGCACGATGAACCTTTTTGCCCGCTCGCTGCGCGTGCCGCTCGATATCTGGCAGGCGCTTGACGTATTGGCTTCCGGGGAGGTCGATAAGGTCGATATCGCCAGCGCCAACGGCCGGCCTTTCATCCATCAGTTTTCGGCCGGTCTGCATGCCCGCATGGTGCGCTACCGCAATGCCTACAGCTATCGCTCGCGCCTCGGCAAAATACGGGCAAGCACCAAGGCCGCTCTCGGCGTGATCTTCAATCCGCCTGAGTTCGAGGTCGAATTCGAGGCCGCCGGCATGCGCGAGCGCCGCTGGGTCTCGGCGATCTCGGTCTCCAACAATCCCTTCGGCGAGAATGCGCTGCTCTATGCCGATAATCTCAGAAGCGGCGAACTCGGCTTCTATACGGCAAATCCGCTGAAACCCCTCGGCGTCGCCCGTCTTGCCCTGGACATGCTGCGTGGCAAGGTCCGTGAGAATGCCGACGTCATGGTGATGCATCCGGCCGAGGTACACCTGCATTTCCCGAAACTGCGCCGCAAGGCCAATTGCGTCATGGACGGCGAATTGTTGCCGCTCCAACGCGATGTTTCGATCCGCCTGCACCCCGGCGAGTTGAAGGTCCTCGTCAAGCAGGGGCTGGCCGCCCAGGTGGATGCCGATGAGCGACGCGAGCCTGCGGCCTGAACACCGGAGGCTTCAGAGCCGCGGCAGGTAGGTGCGATAATCGAAATCCGAGACGGTGCGCAGATGCGCGAACGCTTCCTTGCGCTTGGTGTCACCGTAAAGCACCTGATATCGCGTGCCGAAAATATCGGCGATGAAGGGTGAGGCACGGAAGCTCTCGACCGCGCTCAGGAAATCATGCGTCAGCGGCGTCGTATTGGCTGGCGTGTGGGAGGGCGTCGTCTCTTCGCCGGGATCGAGTTCGCGATCGAGACCGGCAAGCATGCCGCCGAGGATCGCCGCAAGCAGCAGATAGGGATTGGCGTCGGCGCCGGCGACGCGGTGCTCGATACGGGCGGCCGGCCCATCCGTGTCGGGTATGCGGATCGCCGTGCCGCGATGGCCGTTACCCCAGGTCAGATCGACCGGCGCGAACGAGCCGGGTTGGAAGCGACGATAGGAATTGGCAAAGGGAGCGAAAACCAGCTGCGCCGCGCGCATGCTGTCGAGCAGGCCTGCCGTGACCGATTTCAGCAGCTTGGGCTCGCCACCTCTGGCATCGAGGATGTTGCGGCCCTGGCTGTCGACGATGCTCGCATGCACATGCAGGCCGGAGCCGGCATGGTCGGAATAAGGTTTTGCCATGCAGGTCGATTTCAGCCCGTGGCGGCGCGCCGCCTGCTCGGCGATGCGCTTCAAATAGAGGCAATCGTCGGCGGCGGCCAGCGCATCGGCGCGGTGCGTGAGGTTGACTTCGAACTGGCCCGGGCCGAATTCCGCCGTCGTCGCATCCGCTGGCAGTCCCTGCACCTTGGCGTAGGCCCTCAGCGTCTGCAGATAGTCCTCGAGCGCATCGACGGCACTCATGTCGTAGAGCTGGAAGCCGTTCGGCTCGCCGCGATAGGTGAGGCTTTCGGGCGGAGAGGGGCGGCCGGTTTCGCGCCAGTCGCCCGACATCACGTAGAATTCCAGTTCGGTGGCGACGACAGGCGTCAGCCCACGGCTGCGGTAGCGCTCGACCACGGAAGCGAGGATGGCGCGCGGATCCATGAAGCTCGGGCTGCCGTCGAATTCGTGCATGGTGGCAAGCACCTGCATCGAGCCCTCCGGCGCCCAGGGCATCGGCGCGAGGCTGCGCCGGTCGGCAACGACCATGCCGTCGGGATCGCCGATCGTCAGCGACAGGCCGGTGATATCGTCATTGTCGTCGCCCCATATGTCGAGCGACTGCGTCGAGGTCGGAAGGCGGATCTCGCCGGCCCAGGCCTTGCTTTCGGCGCCTGATGGAAGCTGTTTGCCGCGCAACTCGCCGTTCATGCCGACGATCAGGATCTCGAAACGCGGGTCGCCACCGGCCTTGCCGTCCATCCTGTCGCTCGCCATGACCTTGAAAATCCTCTGGGACAAGGCCAAGCTCCTATCCCATCGATAGCAGCCTTTCAATCCGCGAGGGTCTTTTACCAGCCATGCACGACACTTACCCGGCCTCGAACCTTGCCGCGATCGACGCAGCCCATCATCTGCACCCCTTCGCCGATATGAAGAAGCTGAACGCCGATGGCGCCCGCATCATCCAGCGCGGCGAGGGCGTCCATATCTTCGATGATCGCGGCCGGAAATATCTCGATGGTTTCGCCGGCCTCTGGTGCGTCAATATCGGCTATGGCCGCCGCGAGATCGCTGAGGCGGTCGCAAGGCAGATGAACGAGCTGCCCTATTACAACACCTTCTTCGGCACGACCTCGGCGCCGACGACGCTGCTGGCGCAGAAGGTGACATCACATGCGGGCGCGCGGTTCAACCATATCTTCTTCACCGGCTCCGGTTCGGAAGCGAACGACACCTGGTTCCGCATGGCCCGCGTCTATTGGAGCGCCGTCGGCAAGCCGTCGAAGAAGATCGTGATCGCGAGGAAGAACGGCTATCACGGCTCGACCGTCGCCGGCGCCAGTCTCGGCGGCATGAAATATATGCACGAGCAGGGGGATCTGCCGATCCCTGGCATCGTCCATATCGGCCAGCCCTATTGGTACGGCGAGGGCGGCTATCTCTCACCTGATGAATTCGGTCTCAAGGTTGCGCGCGAGCTCGAAGCGAAGATCGACGAGCTCGGCGAGGAGAATGTCGCCGCCTTCGTCGCCGAGCCGGTGCAGGGAGCGGCCGGCGTCATCATCCCGCCCGAAACCTACTGGCCGGAGATCGACCGTATCTGCAAGGCGCGCAATATGCTGCTGGTGACCGACGAGGTGATCTGCGGTTTCGGCCGGTTAGGCGCCTGGTTCGGCCATCAGCATTTTGGCGTCGAGCCGGATCTGGCGCCGATCGCCAAAGGGCTCTCCTCCGGTTACCTGCCGATCGGCGGCGTGCTCGTCAGCGATAGGATTGCCGATGTGCTGATCAACGAGGTCGGCGAGTTCAATCACGGCTTCACCTATTCCGGCCATCCCGTCTGTGCGGCCGCCGCACTCGAAAACCTGCGCATCATCGAGGAGGAAAGGCTGGTCGAGCGTGTGCGCGACGATATCGGCCCCTATTTCGGCAAGGCCTGGGCAGCGCTTGCCGATCATGATCTGGTCGGCGAGGCCGTCAGCATCGGCCTGATGGGCGGCCTGCAGCTTGCTGCCGACAAGAGCACGCGCGCCCGTTATGAGAAGCCCGACCAGGTCGGGGCGCTGGTGCGCAACCACGCGCTGGCGAACGGCCTCGTGCTGCGCGCCACCGGCGACCGCATGCTGGCTTCGCCGCCACTCGTCATCAACCACGCGGAGGTGGACGAGATGGGAAGGGTCACCAAGCTGGCACTGGATGCGGCCTGGAAGGAGCTCAGGCGCTTCGGTTGAATGGCCTTTAGCTTTCGTGCATGACGTCTTTGAGGATATCCGCGCCGGTTGCGTATTCCTTGCCAAGGCCGGCTTCAATCTCCGAGTCGGCCGTCTGAATCTCTCTACCCAGGGCCTCTATATTCAGCTCGTGGTCGGCGAGCATACGGATGCCCGCCCGCACGGCCTCAGTCTCCGTGCCGAACCGGCCATTACGGACAAGATCCGACAGGATTCCGTCATAGGTATCGCCAAGGGAAAAAGTCTTTGCGCGTGCCATGTCAATTGTTCCTCCCCTGGCCGATGTCTCCTCCTGAGTAGCTTATTCTGCGAGTTTAGTGAGAACGCAACCCCACTCTCCGTCATCCCAGGCCTTGAGCCTGGGATCCATGCGACTGCTGCTTATGGGTGCGGTGTGGATGCTCGGCTCAAGGCCGAGCATGACGGAGAGTGGGGTGGGCAGGAGAAACATTCACAGTACAGGCGCCCGTGTTAGCGAGGCATTCGCTAGCAAGACCAGACAATGCCAGTCACAGCCTAAACTGACTTTGGTGAAGAGGCGGACGATAGCCTATGCGCAGATCAACGAGGTCGGCCACCTTAATCACGTCTACACCTATTCCGGCCATTCGGTCGCGACGTCATACTCCTATTTCACTCGGTCCGACTGCTTGATCCAAGCATACCCGAAGCGGTAGCGGTCATCTCCGCGCCCGTAGAAATAGGGCACGTCGATTACCGACGCCTGAGGTGCGGAGGCGCCGAGATTGGCCTGGAGCCATTGAGCCATGGCCGGCGGGAGCCCTTCGCTTGCCCCTTTCGGCGGGATCAGCCACACGAGAAGCAGCGGTTGCCGGCCGGCAAGGTCCGGGTGGAAGCCGGGATAATCCACGGAGATGACAGGCACATCGGGGATATCCTGCCTGAGATTGCCGGCAAGCAGGCTGTCGCCGGCAAGGATCGCCGCCGGTTCGGCCTGTTTGCGCAAGCTTTCCAGCATCGTGGCATAGGGCCTGTTCAGCCGTTCGTAATGGCCGGTGAAGCGTGCGGCCGCGACGCTGCCGTAAAGGGCGGCCGGCACGCCGATCATGATGAGGGCGACGACCGCCATGAAACGCCGGGACGCCCTGGCTGTCGCGACGCCGGCGGCATCGATTTTCAGGCAGAAATAGAGCGGCAGGATGAAGAGCATCGGCACCAGCCAGCGATCTTTGATGCCGGCAGCCCCGCCGAAGACGATCAACAGCAGGATGCCGGCCAGGAAGACGAGCATCATCCGCTCGATGAGCCGCGTCCAGTCCGAGCCGGCGGCAAGCGCCGGACGAAGTCCCTTGCCGAAGACGACCGCAAACACCGCCACCGTCAATCCGGCAAAGCTGATGACCGCGAGAGCAAGCGAGCCGACACCCATGGCCACCTGCATGAGATAGCTCGCATGACCGCTCGCGGTCATCTTCTCTAGAGTGCGGGCGGTGGCGAAATCGAGATTGTCTTTCAGCCAGAAGAGATGCGGCAGGGTGATGACGAGCGCCACGGCAATGGTCACCACCAGCCGCCGGTCGAAGATCCGCGGCCGCAGGCGCGCATCCGCCAGCGCGGCGATCAGGGCGGCAGCCGGCAGGATGGCGAAATTATATTTGGCGAGCAGGCCGAACCCGATGCCGATGCCTGTTATCAGGTAGGAGGCAAGGCTCGGCTGTTTCAGACTGCGGATGAAGCCGTAGAAGAAGATGCTGGCCGAGAAGAACACCGCGACCGTGTGGGTGAGGTCTCGCTGCATCTCGAAAACCATTTGCGGGATGGTCAGCAATCCGAGCGTCGCGATCGCCACCAGCGCCTTGTCGCGCAAAATGAGACGCGCGGTCAGGCCGTACAGCAGGTAGGCGCTGAACAGCAGGAGGTTCTTCACCACCGAAAGCGCGACAAGCGAAACACCGGCAAACCGGAAGACGCTATATTGCAGCCAGTTGTAGAACGGCGGCTGCGGGCCGTAACCGGCGGCCAGCCATTGCGAGCGGAAAACCTGTTCGGCCTCGTCGAGATCGAGTGAATGCGAGGTTGCGAGCCGCACACCGACCTGAAGCGTGAAATAGACGGCGAGCAGCACGAAAATCCAGCGCACGTCGCGAAGACCGGTCTTGATCATTCTATCTGGCCCCCGGCCGAACCCAGGCGTAACCGAGTGCGAAATTATCGCCCTGGCGACCGAAATAATAGGGAAGCGACAAGGCGCCAATCTCCTGCGGCGTGATGCCCGCCGCCGTCAGTGCCGATGAAAACCGCTCCGGCATGACGGCATCCGCCGCCGTCGCCGTCTTCTTGCCGCGCCAGACGATCAGCACCGGTCCGCCTGCTGTCGTGTAGGCCGGAATGCCGGCAACGGGAAAATCGGGGATGACGACGGGCACATGGGGAAGCTGCAGACGCATGTTCCCGGCGACATAGGGATCCGAGGCAATCACCAGTGCGGGTTCGGTCTGCCGGGTCATTGCGCGGGCGAGATCGGCCATCGGCACATTCGGTCGGCTATAGGTGCCGATCAGCCCGGCGCCGACGACGCGGAAGCCGAGCGCGACCAGCACACAGGCCATCAGCACCGGCACCACCGGCAGGAAGCGGCGCAGCCCGGCGGAAAGATCGAGCCCGGCCGCCTTCATCTTTGCCAGAAAGTAGATCGGCAGCACCAGCAGGAACGGATCGAGCCAGCGCTCGCGCACCGTGGTGGAACCGGTGAACAGCACGATCGGAAGGATTCCGGCGAGGCTCGCAAGCATCATCCGCTCCATCATCGCGGTCCAGCGGTTTCCGGATGAAAGCATCAGGACAAAATCCCGGCGGAAGGCGGCGGCGAAAATTGCGACAGGGAGTGCTGCAAAGGCGAGGATGGCAACGAGAAAGGCGAGAATGCCTTTGCCGATCCGCACGATGCCAGCGGGTTCGTTGCCGGCGGCCATCTTGACCAGAGTGTCGGAGGAGGCGAATGCGAGATTGCCCTGCAGCCAGATCGCGTGCGGCAGTACGATGACGAGCGCAACGGCGATCGCAGCCAGCATGCGCCAGTCGAGCGCCCTGCGCCGCCATTCGGCATCAGGCAGGATGGCAATCAGCGCGACCGCCGGCATCAGCGCGAAATTGTACTTCGAGATCAGCCCGATGCCCGTTGCAAGCCCGAGCAGCAGGTAGCTGCCAACGCCTGGCCGGTCGAGCGTGCGGAAGAAGCCATAGAGGAACAGGGAGCTGGCAAAGAGCAGCGCCGTCGTGTGGGTCAGATCCTGCTGGGCCATGTAGGAGACCTGGGGCAGGGTGATCAGCGCCAGCATGCCGACGGCGGCGAGCGCCTGGTCCTTCAGTGCCTCGCGCCCGGCAAGGCCGTAAAAGAGGTAACACAGGAAGAGCAGGATATTCTTCGGCACGATCAACGCGCCGATCGACATGCCCGTCACCGAAACGACGGCATATTGCATCCAGTTGTAGAAGGGCGGCTGCGGGCCGTAACCCGCCAGCAGATATTGCGAGAAGAAGGACTGCTCGGCCTCGTCGAGTTCCAGCGAATGCGGAAGCGCCAGTCGCAGCCCGACGTTCAACACGAAATAGGCTGCAAGCAGCAGAGCCGCGATTCCGATCGTCCTCGTCGCGCGTTCCAGCATCGTGCTGCCGGCTTAGGCTTGGCTTTGATCGTCGAAGATCTGCCGCACGATATAGTTCGGAGAGGCGTCGTCACGGTAATAGGTGCGCGCGATCATTTCCGCCAGAATGCCGGTGGTGATCATCTGCACCGACGACAGCAGCAGCACGACCCCGACCATCAGCATCGGCCGGGTGCCGATATCGTTGCCCATGATGAACTTGTCGAAACCGAGGTAAAGCAGGATCAGCATGGCGACGGCGCCGAGGCCGAGACCCAGCGAGCCGAAGAAATGCCCCGGCCGCGCCTTGTAGCGCATGAAGAACATCACCGACAGCAGGTCGAGGATGACGCGGAAGGTGCGCGAAATCCCGTATTTCGAGACGCCGTGCTCGCGGGCATGGTGGGTGACGACCATCTCGCCGATACGCGAGCTCGGCACGACCCCGGCAACCCAGGCCGGAATGAAGCGGTGCATCTCGCCCATCAGCTTCACCTGCTTGATGATCGAGGCACGATAGATCTTCAGGCTGCAGCCGTAATCGTGCAGCTTGACGCCGGTGATGCGGCCGATCAGGTAGTTGGCGCACCAGGAGGGGATCTTGCGCAGGAGCAGGCCGTCCTGGCGGTTCTTGCGCCAGCCGACCAGCAGGTCGAGTTCGCGCCGCTCGAGCTCCGAGACCATCGCAGGAATATCCTTCGGATCATTCTGCAGGTCGCCGTCCATCGTCGCGATCAGCCGGCCCCGGGCGGTGTCGATACCGGCCTGCATGGCGGCGGTCTGGCCGAAATTGCGCTGCAGCTCGACGATTCTGAGCGCCAGCCCCTCGCGCCCGACGAATTTGCGGGCATTGACGAGCGTCGCATCGGTGCTGCCGTCGTCGACGAGGATCAGTTCCCAGCGATGAGGATATTGGCCCATCGCCGCCAGGATGCGTTCGACCAGCGGGCCGACGCTTTCCTCTTCGTTGAAAACGGGCACGACCAGCGACAGCTCGAGCGATTGTACCGGATCATTCGTGCCGCGAATGGGCTCTACCGTTGTCTGCAACTTTCATCTCCAAAAGGCCGGGCGGCCTGGCAATCCTTACTGCCGCCACCGCGTTTGCGGAAGCCTACTACATGAAGTGTCCGTCCGTTGCCAGCGGACAATGCCGGTTTCCCTCGCCCGGGCTGCCGCAACGCTATTGCGCGCCGCCCTCGACCCAGGAGTAGCCGATGGAAAAGGTATGTTTGCCGTCACCGAAAAGATAGGGCAGCGTCAGCGTATTTATCTCTTTCAGATGAATGCCCGATCTCACCAGATCATTGGCGAAGCTGGGCGAAATGGTTGGGTCGTTTGCCGTCTCGCCGCGCCAGACAACGAGCACCGGTCCCTTCGCAGCCGCATATTCGGGAACCCCGGGACCGGGGAAGAACGGGATCACGACAGGGACGTCGGGAAACTCCAGCTTCATATTGCCCGCAACGAACTTGGTTCCCGCGACGATGAGAACCGGTTTGCGGGTCGCAGTCAGTTCGGTCACGTAGTTGGCGAAGGGGACATTCGTTCTCGTATAGGTGCCGATATATTGAATGGCGACGATGCGCAGCAGAAGGATCGACAGGATGACGATCATGAAGACCGGCACCACCGGCCGGAAGCGGGCAAGGCCGGCGGAAAGATCGAGACCTGCGGTTTCGAGCTTCAGGAACAGATAGATCAGCAGGACGAGCAGGCACGGGTCGAGCCAGCGCTCATGGATGTCGCTGGCGCCGGCGAAGACGACGATACCGGCGAAGGCGAGCAGGCTGACGACAATCATCCGTTCGATCACCCGGATCATCGGGCTGGACGAAGAGAGTGCCCGTATGAAATCCCGTCGGAAGGCCGCTGCGACGACAATGATCGGCAGGGCAACGAAGCCGAGGACAGCGATGACGAGGGAGAGCAGTCCCTGTCCGATGCGGGGAAGGCCGGCGGCGGCCTCATGCTCGGCGGTCATCCGCTCCAGTGTCGGGGCCGAAGCGTTGGCGAGATTATCGGGCAGCCAGAGTGCATGCGGCAGGACGATCAGAATGGCGATGACGATCGCCGGCAGCAGACGCCAGTCGAACAGGCGGCCGCGCCACTTCCGCTCCGGCAGGACGGCGATGAAGGCGGCAAATGGCAGAATGGCGAAATTATATTTGGAGATGAGCCCGATGCCGGTGGCGATGCCAATGACGAGATAACTGCCGATCGTCGGCTGGCGCAGCGTCCGGAAAAAGCCGAAGAGGAACAGCGAGGTGGCAAACAGCAGAGCAACGGTATGAGTGAGCTCGCGCTGCGCCATCAGGCCGACCTGTGGCAGGGTAATCAGGCTCAGCATGGCGATGGGCGGGAGCAAACGGCTTTTCAGCACCTCGCGGGCCGCCAGGCCGTAGAAAAGATAGCAGCCGAACAGAATGATGTTTTTCGGAACCGAGAGCGCCCACATCGTAATGCCGGTCACCGAGACGATGGCGTACTGGATCCAGTTATAGAAGGGCGGCTGCGGGCCGTAGCCGGCCAGGAGATATTGTGAGTAAAACGCCTGCTCCGCCTCGTCGAGATCGAGCGTATGCGGCAGGGCGATGCGGAGCGCGATGTTCAGCAGGAAATAGACTGCCAGAAAAATACTGGCGCTCGTCAAGCTTTTGGTAATGCGCTCCAACATCGATCTCCAAGTCAAGCCGGCAAGGCGTCGTCATCTGTCGGTCTGTCGCGCGGATCGTCGGCGTGAAGCGATCTCGCCGCCACTGCCACCAACTCCGCCGTTGTGCGCAACCTTCATTTCTCCTAAAACGCCTGGCGACGAAACCAAGACCATGCCGACGCCAAGCGAGGAATGCCTACTACATGAAGAGTTCGATCGTTGAAAGCCAGCAGTCCTGGTTTATGCGCAATCGCATGACGGCGCTGACGGTCGTTATTGTCGCAGCCTATGCGCTCTTCGTGCAATGGTTCTGGGGGTGGCCGGTCATCATCCGCCAATGGGCCGATGTCGGGGCAGGTCCGGTGATCGGAGCGCTCGTGGCGCTGACCGGCACCTATTTCCTGCGCACCTGGCGCATCTACGACTATTTTCCGAAGGAGACCGCGGGGCGATTTGCAACGCTTTTCCGGGTCACGCAGATCCACAATCTCCTGAACATCATGTTGCCCTTCCGGACCGGCGAAACCAGCTTTCCACTGTTGATGCGCACCGAATTCGGCATTCCGCTGACGCGCGGAACCTCGGCGCTCCTAGTCATGCGGCTGCTCGACCTGCATGCTCTGCTGGCGGCTGCCGGCATCGGCTTTGCGCTCGCCGCGGCCGATGCTCTCGTCGCATGGTCGCTTTGGGCGGCCTTCCTGCTGCTGCCCGTCGCAGCCTTCGCCGCGCGCAGGCCGCTGTTGCTTGGCGCCGCCAGGCTGTTGCCGGCTAAGGTGCAGAAATTGGTCGTCGAGATCGAAAACGGCCTGCCGCTCAATGCCGCAGCCTTTGCGCGCGCCTGGGCGATGACCATCGTCAACTGGCTGGTGAAGGTGATCGTGCTTGCCTGGGCGCTCGGCCTGATGGGGGTTGTGCCGATGGCGGCGAGCTTCGGCGGCGCGCTTGGCGGCGAACTCTCCTCCGTCCTGCCGGTGCACGCGCCGGGCGGGGTCGGCACCTATCCGGCGGGCATCACCGCCGGCGCCATTGCGCTCGGAGCGTCGAGCGAGCGGGCGGCGCTGGCTGCACTGGCGCAGGCGAGCGTCAATGCCCATCTGCTGATCATCGTCTCGGCGCTGACGGGCACGGCGATCTCACTGCCGCTCGGACGCCGCGGCAAGCGCTGAAATCCGTTTCCTCAAGAATGCCTGCTCCGGCTCCTGCCGGCAGAGCGACAAGGCCGTCTCATAGGCTGCGATCGCCTCTTCTCGCCGGCCGAGCCGGCGCAGGAAGTCGGCCCGGGCCGAATGGGCGAGGTGATAGGCCTGCAGCTCTCGGCGCCCCAGAATGGCATCGATCAGATCCAGCCCCTTCGCCGGCCCTTCGGCCATCGAAATCGCCACCGCGCGGTTGAGCTCGACGACAGGTGAGGGCTGGGCTGCCAGAAGCAAGTCGTAATAGAAGGCAATCCGCCGCCAGTCGGTTTCCCCGGCGGTCGGCACCTTCGCATGTTCGGCGGCGATCGCCGCCTGCACCGTATAGGTGCCGATCTCTCCTGTCCGCAGTGCCTTGGCCAGGAGTGCCAGGCCTTCTGCGATCTTGGCGCGGTCCCAGAGCGAGCGGTCCTGATCGGCAAGCAGCACCAGCGCTTCCTCCTCGCTGCTGCGGGCGCTGCGGCGGGAATCCTGCAGCAGCAGCAGCGCCAGAAGGCCGCAAACATCAGGATGCGGCAGCAGCGCCAGCAACAGACGCGCCAGCCGGATGGCCTCTGCGGTCAGGTCGGCGCGAACGACCGCGTCTCCCGAAGAGGCGGAATAGCCCTCGTTGAAGACGAGATAGATGACATGCAGCACTCGGTCGAGCCGTTCGGGCAGCGCTTCGCGGCCCGGCACTTCATAAGGGATGTTCGCAGCCCGGATCCTGCCTTTGGCGCGCACGATCCGCTGGGCGACCGTCGGCGCCGGAATGAGGAAGGCATGGGCGATCTCTTCGGTGGTCAGCCCGCAGATTTCCCGAAGCGCCAACGCCATCTGCGCATCGGCGGGAATAACGGGATGGCAACAGGTGAAGACCAGCCGCAGCATATCGTCTTCGATCGCTTCCAGGTCGCCGATCTCCGTTTCGTCGACCGTGTAGAGACTGTCCTCGATGTGCTGCTGCGAGGCATCGAACCGCGCCCGGCGGCGGATTGTATCGATTGCCTTGAAGCGTCCTGTCGAAACGAGCCAAGCGAAAGGGTTGCCGGGAATGCCGTCAGCCGGCCAGGTCCGCGCCGCCGCGGCAAAGGCGTCGTGCAGCGCTTCCTCTGCCCGGTCGAAATCGCCGAGCAGACGGATCAGCGTCGCCAGAACCCGGCGCGATTGCGATCGGTAGATTTCCTCGATCACGCTTTCCAACAGGCGATCCTCACTCTGGCAGGGTGAGCAGCCTCACCGGACGCAATTCGATCGATCCGACGCGGACGCTTGGAATGCCCGCGACGACCTTGCGTGCCTCTTCGCGATCGGCTGCCTCGATGATGTAGATGCCAGCCAGATGTTCCTTGGTCTCGACGTAAGGGCCATCGGTCGAAGACAGAATGCCATGGCGCACTCTCAGGACCGAGGCGCTGTCGGGACCTTCCAATGCATCGGAATGGATCATGATGCCTTTGCGCTGAAGCTCCTCGTCATACTGGAAATGCGCCCTTACGAGATCGTCGCCCTCGGCCTGACTGAGCGTGCCATCCATATCGGCGGGATTATAGATGAGGCAGACGAAGCGCATGGCTATCTCCCATCCTTGATCGAATAGGCGGGTCTGATTTCGATCGACGCATATTTGAGGATCGGGAAGGTGGAAATGATTGCTTTCGCTTCATCCATGTCCTTGGCCTCGATCACCACGAACCCACCGAGATGCTCCTTGATTTCGGCGAAGGGACCATCTGTAGCGGCGACAATGCCATTGCGAACGCGGAGCGTTACGGCTCGCTCCGGTTCATAAAGCGCCAGCGCGCTCAGCATGTGACCGCCGTCGCGCCAATGGTCGTCGCTGACGATGCACTCCTGCGTGACCGCGTCCCATTCCTCCTGCGTGACTTTGCTGCTCTTTTCGGTATCGAACCAGACCTGACCCAGAAACTTCATTGCGTGACCTCCTCAGCCGAATTCATGGATGGGGCGAACTTCGATCGCGCCGAGTTTCGCTAGCGGGATGCCAGCCGCAACCCGGATCGCGTCATTGAGATCCTTGGTCTCGATCAGGATGAAGCCGCCAAGCGCTTCCTTGGTCTCGGCGAAGGGGCCGTCCGTCACCGACATCTCGCCATGGCGCACCCTGACGGTTACCGCTGACTTCGGCGACTGCAGCGCCTGGGCGACGATCATATGTCCGCTTTCGACGAGATCTCTGTCGTAGTTCAAGGAATTCGCGTCGAGTTCGGCCTTCTCCTCTTTGGTCATGGCGTCGAGTATCGCGCCATCGAACCAGACCTGGCAGAGATATTTCATCGCAGGCAGCCTCCTTTGCCGTGTTCCATATGCCTGGACGAACGATCGCCGCGCATTTCGACAGCGGCGGGAAAAATAATTTGTGCCGGTCCGGTGTCGAAATCGCAAGGCAGCACTCGACAAGGCTTCATCGAAACCTGTCGAGGAGAACGGCAATGAGTATTCTTGAAATCGCGCTCGCAAGCCAGATCTGGGCTCGCCGCCATGAGAAGCGCCGTCCGGCGTTCGACGAAAGCGATGGGCTGAAGATTCTCTCACGCACCGCTTTCGCCATCGTCGGCTTCACCCTGTTGATAGCAGGGCTGAACGCTGCTGCCGGCAGGCCTCAGGTGGTTGACCAGCACGCGGCACCCGTCGTCGCAGGCAGATGAGGAAACGGCCTATTGGAAGGCTGTTTCGAAGAAGCTGCGCAGCTTGCGCGAATGCAGGGCTTCCTTCGGCATGGCGGCGAGCTTCTGCACGGCGCGGATGCCGATCTGCAGATGCTGGTTGACCTGCGTGCGATAGAAGGCCGTCGCCATGCCCGGCAGCTTCAATTCCCCGTGCAGCGGCTTGTCGGAGACGCAGAGCAGCGTGCCGTAAGGCACGCGGAAGCGGAAGCCGTTGGCGGCGATCGTTGCCGATTCCATGTCGAGTGCGATGGCGCGCGCTTGCGACAGCCGCTTCACCGGCCCGCGTTGGTCACGCAGTTCCCAGTTGCGGTTGTCGATGGTGCCGACGGTGCCGGTGCGCATGATGCGCTTCAGCTCGAAGCCCTCGTAGCCGGTAATTTCGGCGACGGCGGCCTCCAGCGCCACTTGCACTTCGGCGAGCGCCGGGATCGGCACCCAGACCGGCAGGTCGTCGTCGAGCACATGGTCCTCGCGCATATAGGCATGGGCAAGAACATAATCGCCGAGCCGCTGGCTGTTGCGCAGGCCGGCGCAGTGGCCGAGCATCAGCCAGGCATGCGGGCGCAACACGGCGACATGGTCGGTGATCGTCTTCGCGTTGGAGGGACCGACGCCGATATTGATCATGGTGATCCCGGCATGGCCCTTCTTCTTCAGATGGTAGGCCGGCATCTGCGGCAGGCGGGCAAGCGTCGCATCCGTTTCCGGCACGTTCGAGCCGGGCAGGGTGACGACATTGCCGGGCTCGACGAAGGCCGTATAACCGTCGCCGCCCTCCGCCATCAGCTTGCGCGCCCAGTTGCAGAATTCGTCGATGTAGAACTGGTAGTTCGTGAAGAGCACGAAATTCTGGAAATGCTCCGCATGCGTCGCCGTATAATGCGACAGCCGGGCCAGCGAATAATCGATACGCTGGGCGGTGAACGGCGCAAGCGGCGAGGGCTCGCCCGGCGGCGGGATATATTCGCCGTTGGCAATCTCGTCATCGGTGGTGTTGAGGTCCGGCGTGTCGAAGATATCGCGCATCGGGACGTCGACGAAGGCGGAGGCTGAAGCTTCCACATGCGCGCCTTCGCCAAAGGCGAAGTGCAGCGGAATCGGCGTCGTCGATTCCGAGACGATCACCGGAACATTGTGGCTCTTCATCAGCAGCGACAACTGCTCCTTCAGGTAATGCTTGAAGAGCTTCGGTCGGGTGACCGTCGTCGTGTAGATGCCGGGCGCTGTGACGTGGCCGTAGGAGAGGCGCGAATCGACATGGCCAAAGCTGGTCGTCTCAATGCTCACCTGCGGATAGAAGGCGCGGTAGCGCGAGGCGATCGGAGCGCCTTGGGCAAGCTCGGTAAAGCTCTCGATCAGGAACGCCGTATTCCGTTCGTAAAGCGCGGTCAGCGTCTCGACGGCCTTGGCCGGATCATCGAAACTCTCAGGCTGGAAAGGGGATGGAGAGGAAATGTCGAGGGGCGACAAAGGGGAGATTCGTTTGTTCATGACGCATTATAGAGAGTTGTTTTTGACAAGCAAACGACGTGCGCCGGCGGAAATCGATTTTTATCTTCTTCCGTGTCTGTACCGTTCACCGCACCGTCGGCGCGCAGAAGGTCCCGTTTCTCTCCAGGCAGGTATAGTTCGCACCGAAATGCGACTGCGTACCGCCGCCGCCTTCATGCACGACAACCGCCGAAAATGTGATCGCGAAGATCGCTGCGAAGAGCGTGATGATGCTGAAACGTCTTGCCAGAATGTAGAGGTTCATCTCATGCCCCGATACGCAACCTAACCATGACGTGAGTTTTGCCATGCGACGGCTGAACGAGTGCTGAGATGCCGGTTCATCCAGCGTTCAGCTTGCGGGGCAGGGTCGGGCGATTGTCGTGAAGATCGGCGAGCCGAGAAAGCTTCGAGGTATGCCGACATTCCAGCCGGCATACCTGGCCATTTTGCGACGCTCGCCGCGTCGGCCTTATCGCATCAGAGCCGCGTCCAGGTTTGCGACTTGCAGAGAACTTTCAGGACGCAGCCTTGCATCCGCAGCGAATTGCCGGAAACCTTGCCCGAGCCGCTATAGGTCTTGTCGGCCGCCGGATCGGTGATTTCGCCAGCGTAACTGCCGCCGGTGCCGGCAAGCGTACCGATCTTCCGGCCGGTGTATTTGCCGGTTTTCAGCGTCACGCAGAAGCTGCCGCCGCAGGCCGCGATCACCGCCGTTTCGCCCGACGCGGTTTTCCAATTGCCGACGATCGGCTCTTCGGCATGCGCCGTGCCCGCGATCACTGCGAGGGCGCCGGCGAGAATCAAGCTGCGGATCATCTTTTCCTCCCTGATGTCCTTTTGACCGGGCGCGAAAATAACTAACGCGAACGTAAAGGTAAATATGGGCGATGGCTATCGACCCGAGACTGCCGAAAGCAGGTGAAAAGCCAGAGGTCGAGACTTTTACACCTGTCGTCTGCTGATTTCATGATGAACGATCCGTTTATTTTCGAATCTGAATCTTTCGTAAAATTTGAACGAAAACCCTTCAGTCCCAACGAATCCGATGTTTAACAAAAATCCAATTTTACCAAGCGTTTGCACTTTGTTTGTCTCAAATTAATCATGCATTTTAGGCGTTTTTTGAAGGCCGTTTGGCATAGTGAAGCCATCAAACGAGCGGGGCAAACCCGCCGGACCGCAAGGGCCGCAAGCTGCGATAGACGGCAAGGCCCAGAGGTAAAACAGGGTAAGTCATAAACAGGCTAACAGGGATAAAACCGATGGCACGCTTTGAAATGCACAATGCTGAAACGGCCACCATGGGTGGCGACAACAACAGCGCCGATGTCTTCTGCGAAATGGGTCTGATGTATGCGACCGGCCGCGGCTGCGCCATCGATCTCGTCGCTGCCCACAAGTGGCTGAACATTGCCGCAATCAAGGGCAACGACCGCGCCGCCGAGCTTCGCGCCGACGTGGCCGCCACCATGAACAAGATGCAGCTCGTGGAAGCGTTGCGCGCTGCCCGCGAATGGATGACGGTTCACTGAAACCGTCTCGTGCGGGCGGTTCGACAGAAGTAACAACCTCGAAAGAGGGGCTGGCGGGGCGATTTGAAACGCCGATGCCGGGAGAAGAGAACCGCGGCCGGATATCCTGCACCGGCCGCGGTTCTTCGTTAAATACCAGCGGATGACGTCCTCCGAAAACCACTCACACACGTTTCGCATCATGCTTGATCAGCCGATCGCCTTCAGCACCTGCGGCAGCGCGTTCTGGAACAGCGCCATGTCGGCCTCGGGTCCGACGCTGACGCGGATGCAGCGATTGAGCGGCGCCACACCAGGCATGCGGATGAAGACGCCGTGCTCCATTAGCCCGTCGACGATCGCCCGCGCATAAGCGCCGTGGCGGCCGGTGTCGATCGCCACGAAATTCGTCGCCGAGGGCAGCGGCTCGAGGCCATTGGCCCGGGCGATGCGGCCGATCCGCTCCCGCGCCGCATGGATCTTGCCGATCACCTCGCTGAGATAGGCTTGGTCCTTGAGGGCGGCAAGCGCGGCGGCCGTCGCCAGCCGGTTCATGCCGAAATGATTGCGGATCTTGTCGAAGGCCTGCGCCGTGCCCGGCGTCGAGATCACGTAGCCGGTGCGTGAGCCGGCAAGTCCGTAGGCCTTGGAAAAGGTGCGGGTGCGCACGATGTTCGGCAGGTCGATTAGCGCGGCGATCGACGGCAGCGAATTTGCCGGTCCCGTTTCGCTATAGGCTTCGTCGAGCACCATCAGCGTCGTCTCGGGCAGTGCCCGGGCGAAAGCGACGATGCTGTCGGCGTCCCACCAGCTTCCCATCGGATTGTCGGGATTGGCGAAATAGACGAGCGGCGCATTCTCGCGGCGGACGGCATCGAGCAGTCCGTCGAGATCCTCGCGGTCGTTCACATAGGGCACCGTCACCAGCTGGCCACCGAATCCGGCGACATGGAAATTGAAAGTCGGATAGGCGCCGAGCGAGGTGACCACCGGCGCGCCGGCTTCGATCACCAGCCGGACGATCTGGCCGAGCAATTCGTCGATGCCGCCGCCGATGGCGATATTGGCGGGGGAGGTGCCGAGATGGGCGCCGAGCGCTTCCCTCAGCGCGAAATTTTCCGGGTCGTTGTATTTCCAGATATTGCCGGCTTCCTCGCTTATCGCCGCAAGCACGGAAGGAGCCGGGCCGAAGCCGTTCTCGTTGGCGCCGATGCGCGCGAGAACGGCACGTCCGCGTTGGCGCTCGATGGCCTCGGGGCCGACGAAAGGAACTGTAGAGGGCAGGGCGCTGACAAGGGGTGTGAAGCGCGAAAAGGCGGACATGCGAAGGCAGTTTCCCGGACATGTTGACGGTGGCGCAACAATAGGCCGGGGCACGACCAAGGCAAGCAAGATTATTTCGACAGCTGACCGATGGGCGAGGCTTGCGGGCGGAACATCGGCGCCCGCCGTGCGTCGATCGCTTCCATGTTCCCGACAAGGAAATCGGTGCGCACCACGCGGCGCAGGACGTCGGGATCCATCAGGTTGATGAACCGCACGCCGATGCGTTCCTTGTGGCGATAGACCTCTGCACATCCGATTCGATAGGCGAGGCCGAGGATGTTGAGATAATAATGTTTCGGCAGACCGGCGGTGGTCGACACAATGAAGGTCGCGCCGCCCTGCGAGATATCGATGATCTCGGCGCTCCGCATCGAAACGCCGGTGAGGCACGGCCGGACGGCGACAATACGGGCGGGGCGCTTGACGTGGAACTCTTCCCAGCGCAGGTCGTAAATGGCGGATTTGACCGTGGCAAGGTGTGTAGCGCGGAGCATAGTCATCTTACATTCTCCGTCAGGCAGGGCACAGTTGGGGTTCTTGGCCTGGTGCAAGCTGATCTTGCTCCAGCCAAGCTCACATGAATGTTTTGCACATTCGTCAAATATCAAATGACAATTTTAACGACTCTAAAATTTGTGCCCAAGCGGGACGGTCGATGTTTCCGATCGGGACGCTCGGCTGATATCCGACTGTTCGGTTCAGCCGAAAATCCTTGCGGCGATATATCCACCGGCGGCGGTCAGCGCCGTCAGAAGCGTGCCCCAAGCCATGTCGACCAGGCTCATGGCGAGTGGCCAGTTCCGAAGCGTCGCAAGGCTCGTAATGTCGTAGGTGCCATAAGCCGTCAGTCCCAGAATGGCACCGTGAACAAGAGCGGTTGCGATCGAACCTGCCGACAATGCCGGCTGCACCGCCAGCACGACCACCGCAGCAGCGAAGAAAAGGTAGAACAGTGCGGCTACCGCAAGGTTTGGCGAGGGCAGCATCAGCGCTCCGAGCTGGTCGCGATAGAAGCTGCGGGCGACAAGACCAAGCCATATGCCATCGCAGACGAGGAGGGAAAGGAGGCTGCCGGCATAAGCGAACAGAGCTGTCTTCATTGTCGATCTCCTGAGCCTGACCTTTTACGAGAGCGAGCCCGGAGCGGATTGCCGCTTCATCGATTGCGGCACAATTTCTCGAACTCTTTCAATGGCTGGACGTTCTGTCTTGATCGATGAAGCATGGTGCGCTTCGATGACGACAGCGAGGAGTTGAAGATGACCGACGTCAAAATTCCCGGGAAATCATGGGTCGTAGTCTGCAATGGAGCCAAGGCTCTGATCATGCAGAATGCCGGCGATGCCCAACTGATGAACCTCAAGGTGCTGGAAACCCTGACGCAGCCGAACGCGCCCGATCGCGAAGTCGGCGCCGACAAGCCTGGCCGCAGCCATGCCGCCGATGGGTTCAGCCGCAGCGCTGTCGAAGAGACGAGCTGGCAGGAACAGGCCGAAGCTCAATTTTTGAAACATGTGGCGGAACGAATGGACGAGCTGACCCAGGCAAAGGATGCGCACCGGATCGTCCTCATCGCGCCGCCGAAGGCGCTCGGCACGTTGCGGCCGGCTCTCAGTGTCGAGACGCAGGCAGCGATTTCGGCGGAATTGGCGAAAGACTATACCAATCTGCCGATTGACGAGATCGAGCGACATCTCGCCGCGTGATCGAAAGGCATCAAGAGCGTGGGCTGGCTGGCCTGTGTTTCCTGCTTACCTCACCCGGCGGCCCCTGCCCGGCCAACAGATCTTCATGATCGGCAAACAGCGCCGCCAGTCGGTTGATGACGGTCCTCACTTCCGGCCGTTGCCGCTCGTCGTCATGCGCGACGATCCACATCTCGTAGGTCAGATCGTCGATCACAGGCCCGGCGCGCACGAGCCTGCGCTCTTGGTCGCCGATGAAGCAGGGCAGCACGCCGCGGCCGGCCCCGCCACGGATCAGGTAAAACAGCATATGCGGTGTGTTCGTCCAGCCGGTGATCCAATAATCCGGCTGTTCGAACGTCCATTTGTCCGCCGGGGTGGTGGCAATGTCGGTGCCAAGCGAAATCCAGTTGCAATTGCTCTGTGCAAAATCGGCCGCCTGGTAAGCGGCGTGAGCCACTTTGACCGAACGGCGAATCGCGACGTTGCCGCTGTCCGGGCGGCTGTGGCGAATGGCGATATGCGCCTCGCGATAGGTGAAGTCGACGCTCGCATCACAGCTCTTGTAGCACATGCGGAAACTGTCGCTCGGCGTCCAGACGCCGGCCAGATGGTCGGCGATGAAGCGCAGGGTCCAGCTGTCAGCGGCCGTCGAGACGATCGGAAGCATCAGCACCTCGCCGCGCCAGTCGGAGATCGCCTGCGCCGCATCCTGCATCAGCCGGACGCGATCGAGCAGCTCCTGACCATCCCTGGCAAGCAGATAACCGGTGGGGCCGCGGCTGAACAGTGAACGGCCGGTCACCCGTTCCAGCGCCAGCATGCGCCGGCCGATCGTCGGCGCGCTGAGGCCGGTACGCGCTGCCGCCGCCGAAAGCCCGCCTCCGGTCGCGACGTGGAAGAAAAGTTGCAGATCGTCCCAGCTCGCATCTTTCATCGATGAAAACCCCCTTTCTCCAGCGCCTCTACATAGCGAGCGCGTGAAGGCCTAGCTCAGGTGCTCCAGCAATAGATGGAGGATAGGCAATGCTTCTCAACTGGCTCGTTCTCTTCGAGGAAGTCGAAACCCGCAATCGCCGCATGCGGCGCGATCCCATGGCCGATCCGCTCGATGGCCCGGAATGGCGCGGACTTCTCTGGATCATTCCGATCATCGCGTATCTCTCCGCAAGAAGAGGCGGGACGCGGCCGCGTCGCGAGAGGACGCGGAGTGACAGAAGCCTCAGGGTTCGAAGCTCAATCGCAGCACGTGGTGCAGGAATTCAGGATTGAGCAGCATGTTAAAGCTGATCGTCACCAACTCATCTTCGCGCTTGACCATGGTGGCGCCGATCTCGTCGTGGATGCCGAAGATTTCGAGAAAGAAATGGCTCGGCATCTGCAGGCTTGGGCTGACTTCAAGCACCGCGCCGGCCAGCGTGATCGTGCGGATCAGGCAGCGCACCTGTGTTCCGGTGCTGAGATGATGGCCGACGAAGATGATGTTGCCAGGCCTGTCGAGGTTGAATTCCCTGTAAGCACGTTCCGGCTTGGGGTGTTCTGTGTCGAGGTGCATCTGAAAGGCCCTTTTAGCCTCCGCTTGTCATGTGAGAAAATTAGCACGAGATTACTGATAGCTGCTGAAGAACATCGCTAAGATTGAAGTCTTCTCGGGAGAGTGCCGGAAAATCGCATCGATTTCGGGCAGTTTTGCCCCAAATTTGTTCATTCCCGCTGCACATTGGCCATTCTTGACATGTCGGCGGCCTTCGCGCATACAAGCCCCGGTTCGAGGCACCGGCCGCTCGCGGATGAAAATCCATGGTGAAGCCCTCGTGATCATGGTCACGGCCCCTTGTGCATGCTGACTGACGGCAATGCGAGCTCCCATTTGCAGTCGAAGAGCATGCCTTGCGAAGGCTCACTCCATGACGACCTATCCCAGCATTGACGAATTGAAGGCCCAGGCCAAACGCCTGCGCCAGGCGATGAACGATCGCGGCGCTGCGCTGACCCACAGTGCGGCGCTTGAGATGATCGCCCGCCAGCACGGCGCGCGCGACTGGAATACGCTGGCGGCGCTGGCCGCGAAACCCAATGCGGCTGCGAAAACACCGCTTTTCGTCGGCGCGCATGTTCGCGGGCGTTATCTTAACCAGCCGTTCACCGGCGAAATCCTCTCACTCTCGGCCCTGCCGGGAGGCGAGCTCCACAGGATCACCATCCATTTCGACGAAGCGGTGGATGTCGTCACCTTCGAGAGCTTTTCAGCCTTTCGCCGGCGTGTGAGCGCGCAGATCGATGCCGACGGCGTGTCTCCGAGGAAGACCTCGAACGGCGTGCCGCATCTGATGCTCGATCTCTAAATTGCCTCCAATTCCCTTTGAGGCGTTCTGAATCCGGATGATTTCAGCCCGGATCGGACCTCCTCGCCGATATTACACGGATTGTCCCATGACCGATCTTTCCCAAGGCAATGCCTTTCTCACCGGCTGGTTGCCGGGCGTCTTTGTCAGAACGGCGGCGCCGATCGTCGCGATCACCACGCTCAACGGCCTCTTCACCGTCGTCGACGCTTATTTCCTCGGCGCCTATGTCGGGCCCGAGGCGCTCTCCGCAGTCAGTCTCATCTTCCCAGGGCTGATGCTGCTGATCGCTCTGCAATCGCTCGTGTCGAACGGCATGGCGAGCATCCTCGCCCGCCGGCTCGGCGCCGGCGATCGCCAAGGCGCGGGCAGGGTATTTGCCGGCGCCCACACGCTGGCGCTGGCGGTCACTCTGGTTCTCAACATCATCTATTGGAGTCTCGGCCGGCAGATCATCGCCGCCGGTGCCGGTGCCGGCGCCGCCGCCGTGGCCGACGGCGCCCTACTGTTCATGGGCACGATGATCGCCTGCGCGCCGGTGAGCTTCTTCCTGTCGTTGCATCTTGATGGGCTGCGCTGCGAAGGCAAAATCGGGTTCATGACGCTGGCCACGCTGTCGGCCTCGCTGCTCAACATCTTCGCCAACTGGCTGTTCATGGCGGTGATGCATTGGGGCGTGTTCGGTTCGGCGGCGGGCTCCATCGCCTCGCAATTCGCCTGTCTCGCCGCCGTATTGGCTTATCGCTGGCGCCGGCCGGCGGCACTCAGGCCCTATCGGGAATTGGCGCTTGGCGAATGGCCCGGCATCGTCGTCTTCGGCGCACCAATGAGCCTCGGCTTCATCGGCATATCGCTGGCATCCGCTGCCATTCTCGTCAACATCTCGCTCTGGGGCACGGATGATCACGTAGCGACGGTCGCCGCCTATGGCATCATCACCCGGATCATGACCTTCACCTATCTGCCGCTGCTTGGCCTCAGCATCGCGTTGCAGACGATTGCCGGCAACAATCACGGCGCCGGCCTCGGGCTCCGCGTCGGCCGCAGTCTACAGATCGCCATGGGCACGGCGTTCGTCTATTGCAGCCTGGTGGAAATCGCGGTCGAAGTTTTGGCTGGCCGCCTCGGCGCCGTCTTCGTCGCCGATCCCACCATTGTCGCCGAGGTCAGGCGAATTCTGCCCTGGACGATCGGCGCCTATTTTCTCTTCGGGCAGATGCTGATCCTGTCGTCCTATTTCCAGTCGATCGGCGACGCGCCGCGCGCGGCGATCTTCGGCCTGTCGCGGCCTTATGTCTTCACCCTGCCGCTCACCTTCCTGCTGCCCTTCGTCTTCGGCGAACAGGGGATCTGGATGGTGCCGGTCTTCGCCGAAGCCGGCATGGTCGTTCTGGCCGTGCTGGTGCTGTCCCAAAACGCAAATCGTCGCGGCTGGCGCTATGGGCTTCTGCCTGCCTGAGACGACAAAGCCGCGCCGGTGAGCGCGGCTTTGTCCGACATTCTATTCCGTGCCTGCCGGCTTGTTATTGTGATATTCGAGCTATGCATGGTGATCCTCCATCCTTGTTGGATGGAGGCAGTGAACCATCAGCGGCGGCTTGGCGCTGTCAGAATATTTTAGCGATTCGCAGGCGCGCTTATGCTTTCAGCAGCCATTCGTGCTCGGCGGCATTGTGGAATTTCCAGATCCGCTTCGGCCCTGCCATGACGTTGAGGTAGTAGAGATCGTAGCCGTGCGTTGCCGCGCAAGGGTGGTAGCCCTTCGGCACCAGCGTCACGTCGCCGTCCTCGATCGCCATCGCTTCGTCAAGCGAGCGATCGTCGGTATAGACGCGCTGGAAACCGAAACCCTGCGGCGGGTTGAGACGATGGTAATAGGTCTCTTCCAGGAAGCTCTCGTTCGGCAGGTCGTCTTGGTCGTGCTTGTGCGGCGGATAGGAGGAGGTATGGCCGCCGGGCGTGATCACTTCGACGACGAGCAGCGAATGCGCCGAGTTGTCGTCCTCAGGCATGATATTGTTGACGTAGCGGACATTCGTACCCTTGCCGCGCGTGACCTGCGGATGCGTGCCGGGCGGAATTGCTTTCGCTTCATAGGTGCCGCCGCCTGGCGCCGAGCAGACGGCGAGCTCGAGATCGGTCTCCGCCGTCACCGACCACGTCGATTCCATCGGGATGTAAAGCGCGTGCGGCGCGCCTTCGAAGGGGCTCATGCGGCCGCCGAGCATGCCGAAATCCTTCGTCCCGGCCGAGGCCTTGCCCTTGCCGGTGACCCAGACGAGGCAGACTTCGCGATTGCCGGTTTCCCCCGACGCGGTCTCGCCCGGCTTCAGCCTGTGCAGATCGAAGCCGACATAGGTCCAGCCGGCGCTATCAGGCGTGACATGCGTGACGCGGCCATGCGTGCCGGATGGTTTCACCTTGAGGTTTGGCATTGGTGTTTCTCCTCGTAACGTTAGCGGGCGCGGCCCCCTCATCCGGCTGCCGCCACCTTCTCCCCGAGGGGAGAAGGGATGTGCCGTGCCGTCTCTATTCCCCCTTCGCCCCATCGGGGAGAAGGTGCCCGAAGGGCGGATGAGGGGGCGCCTTGCTCCAGCAGTTCTGCTTCATTATCCCTTAGGGAAACCTTCGGTTTCCACGGTATAACCCGCCGCCGTCATCACGCGCATCAGTTCGGCATGGCCGATCTCGGCCATCTTCTGCGGCGGCGCCTTGCGCGGATCCTGCTCGGCCTCGACGACGAACCAGCCCTCATAGCCGTGGTCGGCAAAACGCTGGACGATGGCGCCGAAATCGAGCGAACCGTCGCCCGGCACCGTGAAGGCGCCGAGCGCCACCGCATCGAGGAAGGACTGCCGGCTGCGGTCGAGCCCGTCGACCACAGCTTTGCGGATGTCCTTGACATGGACATGGTTGATGCGGGCGTGGTGGTTGTCGATGGCGCGTAGCACGTCGCCGCCGGCAAAGGCCAAATGCCCGGCATCGAGCAGCAGCGGAATGCCTTCGCCCGAATTACGCATGAAGGCGTCGAGTTCCGGTTCGGTCTCGACCACGGCAGCCATGTGGTGGTGGTAGGAGAGCGGCATGCCCTGTTCGGCGCACCATTCGCCGAACTCGGTGACACGACGCGCATAGGCCTTCATTTCGTCATCGGCAAGGCGCGGCTTGGTCGCCAGCGGCTTGGAGCGGTCGCCCTGGATGGAACGGCCGACTTCGCCATAGACGATGCAGGGTGCATTGACGGCCTTGAACAGTTCGATCATCGGCGCGATGCGGTCCTTGTTGGCCGCAAGCTCCTCATTGACAAGCGTGCCGGAGAACCAGCCGCCGCACAGCGTCACGTCGGCGGCGCGCAGAATGGGCAGCATCTCTTCCGGGTTGCTCGGGAAACGGCGGCCTTGCTCCATGCCAGTAAAGCCGGCGCTGCGCGACTGCCGCAGGCATTCCTCCAGGGACACATCGTCGCTGAGCTCAGGAAGGTCGTCGTTCCACCAGGCGATGGGCGACATGCCGAGTTTGGCCTTCATCATATTCTCCTTGAAAATAGTGCGGAGGAGCGGCCTCGCTCCTCCGGAAAATGACAGCAGTGATTTAGCCGATGCGCTGGGCGGCGCGCGCTTCGATATAGCCCTTGCGCGCTTTATTGACCTCTTCGCGCGGGCTGACCTCGGGCACCGCGACATCCCACCAGTGGCCGCCGGCCTCCGTCGTGACCAGCGGGTCGGTATCGATAACGAAGACCGAGGTGCGGTCGTTCTTCTTCGAGCTGGCGATCGCCTGCTCCAGCTCCGCGATCGAGCCGACCTTGACGGCGATGGCTCCCATGCTTTCGGCATGCGCGCGGAAATCGATCTCCGGCATCACCTCATGATAGGAGTCCTTCAGCAGATTGTTGAAGTTGGCGCCGCCTGTTCCCATCTGCAGCCGGTTGATGCAGCCATAGCCGCGATTGTCGAGCACGACGATGTTGAGCTTGAGGCCGAGCATCACCGAGGTCGCAATCTCCGAATTCATCATCATGTAGGAGCCGTCACCGACCATGACGACGACATCCCGTTCGGGACGCGCCATCTTGGCGCCGAGGCCGCCGGCGATCTCGTAACCCATGCAGGAAAAGCCGTATTCCATGTGATAGCTGCCCGGCGCCGTCGCTGGCCACAGCTTGTGCAATTCGCCGGGCAGGCCGCCGGCGGCGCAAAGCAGCGTCGTGTTCTCGCCGCCGATCGTGCGCACCACCGCGCCGATCACCTGGGCGTCGGAGGGTAGGGCGGCATTGGTCGTCGCCATCGCCTTTTCCGCAGCGTCCATCCACACCTTCTTCTCAGCCGCGGCCTTTTCGGCCAGCGTCGCCGGCGCCTTCCAACCGGAAAGGCCAGCCGACAGCGCCTTCAGCCCTTCGCGGGCATCGGCGACAAGAGGCTGGCTGTCATGCTTCACCGCGTCATAGGCAGCGATATTGAGGCCGATCATCTTGAGGCTGTCGTTCTTGAACAGCGCCCAAGAGCCGGTGGTGAAATCCTGGCAGCGTGTGCCGACGGCGATGACGAGGTCCGTCTCTTCGG
Source organism: Rhizobium phaseoli (assembly GCF_001664385.1). Lineage (NCBI taxonomy): Bacteria > Pseudomonadati > Pseudomonadota > Alphaproteobacteria > Hyphomicrobiales > Rhizobiaceae > Rhizobium > Rhizobium phaseoli. Next base: position 1,448,431 of record NZ_CP013532.1, read on the forward strand.
CGATCGCATTAGCTGCCGACGTGCCGGTGACGCCGACCGAGCCGAGGGCCAGCGGCAGGGTCTCGTCGATCGACGACTTGCCGGCCTGGGTGACGACGACGGGAATGGCGTGGGCCTCGGCAAAGGCGGCAAGCTCCTTCGTCGCCTGCGAATAAAGCACGCCGCCGCCGGCAACGATCACCGGCTTCTGCGAGGCTTTGATCAGCGCGATGGCATTGGCGAGCTCATCCGCATCCGGTTGCGGCCGGCGGGTCGTCCAGACCTTTTCCTCAAACAGGCTCTGCGGATAATCGAAGGCCTCCGCCTGAACATCCTGGCAGAGCGACAAGGTCACCGGACCGCAATCCAAGGGGTCGGTCAGGACCTGCATGGCGCGTTTCAGCGCCGAAATGATCTGCTCCGGCCGGGTGATCCGGTCGAAATAGCGCGAAACCGGACGGAAGGCGTCATTGGCCGATACCGTGCCGTCGCCGAAGTCCTCGATCTGCTGCAGCACCGGATCGGGCGAGCGGTTGGCGAAGACGTCGCCCGGCAGGAAGAGAACGGGAATGCGGTTGACATGCGCCACACCGGCGGCCGTCACCATGTTCAGCGCGCCGGGCCCGATCGAGGTGGTGCAGGCCATGAAGCGCGTGCGGAAATTCGCCTTGGCATAGGCGATCGCGGCATGCGCCATGCCCTGTTCGTTATGGGCGCGATAGGTCGTCAGTTCGCCACGGACCTGATAGAGCGCCTCGCCGATGCCGGCGACGTTGCCGTGACCGAAGATCGCCCAGACGCCGCCGAAGATCGGCACTTTCTTGCCGTCAACGATCGTCATCTGCTTTTTGAGGAAATGCGCGACGGCCTGCGCCATCGTCAACCGGATCGTCTTGCCCATCGGGGCCTCCCGAAGTTTAAACTCTCTGTCTGTTTTCCCCTCCCCAACCTTTTCCCACAAGGGGGAGGGGCTAACCTTCGGGCTCTTTTCGCTCTCGCCGCAACGTCTCGTTTGAGAGAACGTCCACTTTGGCGTGAGGCGATGCCTCAAGTAAGTCCCTCCCCCTTGTGGGGAGGGGTTGGGGAGGGGTTTAATTCTCAGTGAAGCCCGCGGGTCTTCAGCCAGGCCTCTGTCAGCTGCCGGAAGCGGCCGGCCATGTCGGCGATCGCCTCCTCGTCGTTCATGGCGCCCGAAAGCCAGGCGCGCGCCGCGTCGGCAAAGATCGTCCGGCCGACGGCAAAGCCCTTCACGGAAGGGGCGGCCAGCGTCGCTTGGAAGCAGGAGATCAGCTCCTCGGCGGGCGCCTCGAGCCCGAGCAGCACGATACCGCGGCACCATGGATCATTTTTGGCGATGACGGCATCGATCTTCTTCCAGGCTTCGCCGGAAGCTTGCGGCTCCAGCTTCCACCAGTCCGGCTTGATGCCGAGCGCATAAAGCTCTTCGAGCGCGGTCGCGATCGTATCGTCGGTAAGCGGTCCGTTCTTGCCGGCGATGATCTCCACCAGCAGCTCGCGGCCGACCTTGCGTGCGGCTTCGAACAGCGTGCGCAGTTTCTCCTGCTGCTCGCTCTTCAATTCGGGCGGATCGTCGGGATGATAGAAGCACAGGCACTTGATGCAATGGCCGAGTGGCCATTCCACAAGCTGGGAGCCGATATCCTGGCTGAATTCGAAGCGCAGCGGCTTCGAGCCCGGCAGCTCCACCGGCCGGCCGATCCAGGAGAAATTCTTCGTCGCCGCATCGAAGAAAGCGTCGCGGCCGAAACGTTCGTCGATCAGCATGCCGTAGCCGTCGCGCCCGTCCGAAACCCGCGCTGCCGCCGAGACCGCCAGCCGCTTGAAGGCGACGATCTTCTCATGGCCGACGCCGAGTTCGTCGGCGACGCTGACGAGCTGCGAACGATGGTCGATCGCCAGCGCCATCAGCAGCGGAATTTCGCCGCGCCGGGTCGATGCCCAGTGGATATGGTTGATTGCCTCATCCTTGCGCAGCGCCCGATGTTTGCTGCCGGTCTTCAGGAAGTAGTCGAGTTCCGCCCAGGTCGGATATTCCGGCGAACACAGCAGGCGGGACACGGCGAAGGCGCCGCAGGCATTGGCCCAGGTGGCGCAGGTCTTCAGCGGCTCGTCGCGCAGGAAGCCGCGCAGGAAGCCGGACATGAAGGCATCGCCGGCGCCGAGCACGTTGAACACCTCGATCGGGAAACCCTGGCCGACGATGCCGGCTTCGAGGTCGTCGGCAATCGGGCCGTCATAGACGATGCAGCCCATGGCGCCGCGCTTCAGCACGATCGTCGCCGGCGTCAGGCGGCGAATCTCCTTCAGTGCGCCGAGCACGTCGTCGGCGCCGGAAGCGATCAGGATTTCCTCTTCAGTGCCGACGATGAGATCGCAATCGGGCAACGTCTCCTTCATCTTCGAAGAGACACGATCGGATTTCACATAGCGCTCGAAGCCTTCGGCATGGCCGGCAAGGCCCCAGAGGTTCGGCCGGTAGTCGATGTCGAAGATCACCTTGCGGCCGTTCGCCTTGGCGATGCGGATCGCCTTGCGCTGCGCGGCCTCGGTATTAGGCCGGGAGAAATGCGTGCCGGACACGAGAACAGCGCGCGACGACTTAATGAAATTCTCGTCGATATCGCCTTCATCGAGCGCCATGTCGGCGCAGTCGGAGCGATAAAAGATCATCGGCGACACGCCCTCGGCCTCGACCGCAAGCAGCACCAGCGCCGTCAGCCGCTCCTTGTCGGTGATGATGCCGTCGGTCGCCACACCTTCGCGCGCCGCCTGCTCGCGGATGAAGCGTCCCATCTGCTCGTCACCGACGCGGGTGATGAGGCCGGATTTGAGGCCGAGCCGCGCCGTGCCGATGGCGATGTTGGATGGGCAGCCGCCGACGGATTTGGCGAAGGAGCCGATATCCTCCAGTCGTGACCCGATCTGCTGGCCGTAAAGATCGACCGAGGAACGGCCGATCGTGATTACATCAAGCGCCGGCTCCGGCTGTGAACCCGGATTCGATTGTACCATGATGTCCTCCCGCTAGATTTTGCGCGGCTTCCAGTGCCTGCGAATTTTCAATAATGAAACATTGGTTCCGATATTTTGTCAATTCGGAATGTTTATTCCATTTTCGCTTTTCCCGCTTTTGCGTGCTGGCGCTTGCGCCGGCGCTCGGCGATGGCCACCGGCAGCGCCATGGTGAGCGCCATCGAGGCCGACAGCGAGCGGAAGCCGGCGAAGTCGGCCTCCGCCACCTCGAACCAGTGCGTGGCGCAGGCGGCAAGCGGCGAAAAGGCCGAATCGGTGATGGCGATGATCGGGACGCCGCGATCGGCAAGCTCCTGGCTCTGGCTGAGGCTGTCGGCCGCGTAAGGCGAGAAACTCGCCGCGATCGCCGCATCCTTCGGCGTTGCGAACTGCACCATTTCAGGGTCGACCCCGTTCGGGGAGGCGACGATCTGATGGCGGATGTTGAGCTTGGAAAAAGCATAGGTCATATGCGCCGTCAGCGGGTAGGAACGCCGTTTGGCGATCAGATAGATCGTTTCGGCGGCGGCCAGGATATCCACCGCTTTCGTGAACGTATCACTCTGCACCGTCGCCGCCAGCCGGTTCACCGACTGGCTTGCCGCGGCAATGAAGCCGGAAAGCAGATTGGCGTCCTCGTCGTCGCCGCTCGCCTGCTCCAGCGTGACGAGCCGTTCTTCATAACTCAGAGTCCGGTCGCGCAACCTTTCGCGGAAGATGCTCTGCAGATCGGAAAAGCCTTCATAGCCCAGATGGTGCGCCAGTCGCACCAGCGTCGAGGGCTGGACGTCGGAGGCCGCGGCGATGCTCGCTGTCGTGCCGAAGGCGATTTCGTCGGGATTGCCGAGCGCGAAGGCAGCGACCTGCGCCAGCCGCTTCGGCATATTGGCCTTGCGCTCGATGATGGTGCTGCGCAGGCTTTCGAAATCGCGCGGCACACGCGCCTGCCTCTGGGGGTCGTTATCCATGCTTGCGGCTCACGGGATGAAACAAATATTCCATATTGTCGAGCATAGACGATTTCAAACGGCACGCCTAATTGTTTTTAATCGCCTGTAATTCAAGGCTTTTAAACAGTTTGTCCGGGAAGGGATGCGGAAGTGCCGGTAAACGGTCTCTTGTCAAAATGATCCAAATATTCCAAAAATCCGCGCGCAGTCCTGGAGGAGACGGAAATGAAGCCACTTGGCATCGGTTTGATCGGCACGGGTTATATGGGCAAGTGCCATGCGCTGGCGTGGAATGCGGTGAAGACCGTGTTCGGCGATGTCGAGCGTCCGCGGCTCGTGCATCTGGCAGAAGCCAATGCCGGGCTTGCTGAGGCGCGCGCCTCCGAATTCGGCTTCGAGAAGGCAACCGCCGACTGGCGGGCGCTAATCGCCGACCCGGAGGTCGACGTCGTTTCCGTCACCACGCCCAATCACTTCCACGCCGAGATGGCGATTGCAGCCCTCGAAGCCGGCAAGCATGTCTGGTGCGAAAAGCCGATGGCGCCGGCCTATGCCGATGCCGAGCGCATGCTGGAAACGGCGGAGCGCTCCGGCAAGGTTGCGGTCCTTGGCTATAATTATATCCAGAACCCGGTCATGCAGCACATCAGGACGCTCCTCGGCGAGGGTGCCATCGGGACGGTCAATCATGTCCGCGTCGAAATGGATGAGGACTTCATGGCCGATCCCGACGTCTTCTTTTATTGGAAGAGCGAGCTTGCCGCGGGTTATGGGGCGCTTGACGATTTCGCCGTGCATCCGCTGTCGCTGCTCTGGTATCTTTTCGGCCACGTCGAGGCCGTCATCACGGACATGGCGAAACCCTATGCCGACCGTCCGCTCAGCGGCGGCGGTCGCCGTGCCGTCGAAAATCACGACGCTGCCAACGTGCTGATGCGGCTTGGCGGCGGCATCTCCGCCGTTTTGATGGCCAATCGCGCCGCCTGGGGACGCAAGGGCCGCATCGCCCTGCAGATTTACGGCTCGAAAGGCTCGATCCTTTACGATCAGGAGCGGATGAACGAATTCGAACTCTATCAGGCCGAGGGGCGTGGCTCCGAACAGGGTTTTCGCAAGATACTGGCGGCACCCGCCCATCGGCCGTATGATCGGTTCATTCCGGCGCCTGGTCATGGCCTCGGTTTCAATGATCTCAAGATCATCGAATGCCGCGAGCTGATCCGGGCGATTTCAGGCGAGCCGTCGTCGATCGTGACATTTAAAGACGGTCTCAGGATAGAGAAGTCGGTGCATGCCATGGCACAGTCCTTCCACGAGCGTCGCTGGATCGAAATCGGCTGAATGTAAGAAGCCGCTTTCCGTTGACGGCGCTCCGGGCAGGGGATAGGCCTTGACGTGGTTGTCGGGCGCAGTTTCGGGAGTGAGATCGTGACGGATAGAGTGGTGATCATTGGCGCGGGGCAGGCCGGTTTCGCATTGGCGGCCAAGCTGCGGGCATTGAAGGATACGCGCCCGATCACTCTTATCGGCGCCGAGGATGTGGCGCCCTATCAGCGTCCGCCGCTTTCGAAGAAATATCTGCTCGGCGAAATGAGCTTCGACCGCCTGCTGTTCCGCCCGGAGCATTGGTATCCCGACAACGATGTCGATCTTCGTGTTTCGACCTGGGCCGAACAGATCCAGCGGGATAGCAAGCAGGTCTTGCTGCAGGACGGCTCCGTTCTCGACTACGGCACGCTGGTGCTCGCCACCGGTTCGACGCCGCGCCGGCTGCCGGCGGCAATCGGCGGCGATCTCGAAGGTGTCTATGTCGCCCGCGACAAGCGCGATGCCGATCTGCTCGCCGACGAAATGCGCCCCGGTCGCCGTGTCCTCATTATCGGCGGTGGTTATATTGGCCTCGAGGCGGCGGCCGTTGCCCGCCATCGCGGCCTTGAGGTCACCGTCATCGAGATGGCCGACCGTATCCTGCAGCGCGTTGCGGCGAAGGAGACGGCCGACATCATGCGCGGGATCCATGAAGGCCACGACGTGGTGATTCGCGAGAAGACCGGGCTCAAACATCTGATCGGCAGGGATGGCCGTGTTTCCGGCGCCGCTCTTTCCGACGGAACAGTCATCGACGTCGATTTCGTCGTCGTTGGCATCGGTGTCGTGCCGAATGATCAGCTTGCCAAGGAAGCCGGCCTCGAAGTCGCCAACGGCATCATCGTCGACGAATTCGCCAGGACCTCCGATTCGGCGATTTTTGCGGCTGGCGATTGCGCGGCCCTCCCGTGGCAAGGCGGCCGCATCCGGCTCGAATCGGTACAGAATGCCGTCGACCAGGCGGAAGCAGCGGCAGCCGTCATCGCCGGCGGCAGCGAGCCATATGAACCGAAGCCGTGGTTCTGGTCCGACCAATATGACGTCAAACTGCAGATCGCCGGCTTCAATCTCGGTTATGACGATACGTTGCTGCGTCCCGGCGCCCGTGAAGGCGCCCATTCGGTCTGGTATTTCAGGGAAGGCCGGCTGATCGCCGTCGACGCGATCAACGACGCGAAAGCCTATGTGACCGGCAAGAAACTGCTGGAATCCGGAACCAACCCCGACCGATCGATTCTCGCCGACCCCTCCGCCGATCTCAAAAGCCTGCTGAGCTGAGCCGGCATTCGGTTATGCCTATTATATGCAGCGACACGAATGCGGCCGCATGGCCGCTATACGTTTCGCGATTAGGCGCAAGGACTCGAAAACGATGGTGCTCTCCCTGAGCACTTGGCGGTCGAGCGTGGTCTCGTATTGAAGAGATGCGCAATGCCCCCGTTGCCCACTCGGTCGAAATGCCGGGCGCTGCATTTCTTCTGATGAAAACTCAAAAAACCCTTGCATTCACAGACCGGTCACCATAGTTAGGCCGCACCGGAGAGGTGGCCGAGTGGTCGAAGGCGCTCCCCTGCTAAGGGAGTATACGTCAAAAGCGTATCGTGGGTTCGAATCCCATCTTCTCCGCCATTTCGATTTCCAGAGCGCGTGTCGTGTCTTACCCTCCGACAGGGAATTTTGGTCGCTTGGTCGGCAAAGCCTCGCAGTCGCGGTTGACAAATCTCTTCCCTGCGAAGAAAGAGAATCGCCGGCGGGAATCACTTGCCGCGTTCCTGTCCTTGGCGGCCGGCGAAAGCGGATCGGTGAACGGACGATTACGCTTTCGGGGACCCGGATACCTCCCGCAACGATCGGATTTTGTCAGAAAGACGTCACGAATGTGTCGAAAGGCGCATGTCCAGCGCCTTGTCGGTCTCGCCTAAGCGTCCGCAAAATCAGGCTTTTCTTAACAAACTATAAAGGAAATCGGGGCCGGTTGCCCGACTTGTGTCCTTTCAGCAACAGAACACGGGGAAGGCTCCCTCAAACCCCTCATTGGAGCAAGTTGGTGATTGCGTGACGGCCGCCGTCTTGTATTTTCACCCTCGGAAGCAAGGGCGACGGATCGTCCACTTCTTGAAACACGGGGATGGGGCAGGGAACGCTGCTCAGCGAAAGATCCCAAACCCGATCGAAACTTTGAATTGGAGGTCATTTATGAACATCAAGAGCCTTCTTCTCGGCTCCGCTGCTGCTCTCGCAGTAGTTTCCGGTGCTCAGGCTGCTGACGCTATCGTTGCTGCCGAGCCGGAACCGGTTGAATATGTTCGCGTCTGCGACGCTTACGGCACCGGCTACTTCTACATCCCCGGCACCGAAACCTGCCTCAAGATCGAAGGCTACATCCGTTTCCAGGTCAACGTTGGCGAAGATGTCGGCGGCGATTCGGACTGGGATGCCGTCACCCGCGGTCAGGTTCAGTTCACCGCCAAGAGCGACACCGAGTACGGTCCGCTGACCGGCGTCATCGTCATGCAGTTCAATGCTGACAACGCCTCCACTCAGGAAGCCAAGCTCGACTCCGCTTACCTTGACATCGCGGGCTTCCGCGCTGGTCTGTTCTATAGCTGGTGGGACGATGGTCTCTCCGGTGAAACCGATGACATCGGTTCGGTCGAAACCCTGCACAACTCCATCCGCTATCAGTACGAAAGCGGCACCTTCTACGCTGGCCTCAGCGTCGATGAACTGGAAGACGGCGTTTACCAGGGTACCTTTGCTCCCGGCGTCCTTCCCGGCACCACTGTTTTCACTGCGGATGATGGTCCGAACAACGTCGGCGTAGCCTTCGGCATCGGCGGCAAGGCTGGTGCCTTCAGCTACCAGGTTACCGGCGGTTGGGACTTCGACAACGAAGACGGCGCTATCCGTGCAATGGGTACGGTTGAAATCGGCCCCGGCACGCTCGGCCTCGCCGGCGTATACTCTTCGGGCCCGAACTCCTACTACTCCGCAGCTGAATGGGCTGTTGCTGCCGAATACGCTATCAAGGCAACCGACAAGCTGAAGATCACCCCTGGTGTTCAGTACTACGGCAACTACTTCGGCGGCGGCAAAGAAGTTCCGGAAGACTTCGACGGTCTTGGCGACGCTTGGAAGGTTGGTCTGACGGTTGATTACCAGATCGTCGACAACTTCTACGCCAAGGCTTCGGTTCAGTACCTCGATCCGGATGACGGCGACGACTCCACGACGGGCTACTTCCGTCTGCAGCGTTCGTTCTAATCTGATTTGACTTCGGTCAAATCGGGAAAGCCCGGCTCTCGAGCCGGGCTTTTTGTATTCAAGCGAATGGCCTGAAGGCAGTTGACGTATCGGCCCGAAAATCGGAGCCGCTTGCGGAAGGCACTTTGGCTTGCAAGCTTATGGCTCCCTGCGCGTCTCCAAAGAGGCGCGGCTGTGCCTGAGAGGTCTCAATCAGCTATCGGAACTTGGCGAGGAAAGCTCCAATGGCTGCAGGGATATTGCCAAGATGGAGGAGGGGCGCGTGCCCCTGTCCGTGAGCAGCATGCAGGACCAGGCTTGGATGCCGGCGGACCATTTCCTCGATCGTCTCCTTTGAGAGCAGAGCGGTATTTTCGCCGCGGATCAGCATCAGGGGCAAGCGGCTCAGGCTTTCGAATTGTGTCCAGAGATCGGGCAGCGGCTGGCTGAAATCCATTGACCTCAGCGCTTCCGCGATCGCCGGGTCGAAGTCGGCGGCCGGCTTCCCACCAATGTCGCGGTAAATCGCAAATGCCATCTCGCGCCAGTCTTCCTCAGCAAGGGCGGTAAACGAGGCACCGTGATTCTCCCGCAATATACCGGTCGCCTCTTTCCAGTCGGCCGGCTTCTTGCCGTTGTTGAGATAGTCACGGATCAGCGCCAATCCTTGCGCCTCGATTACAGGGCCGATATCGTTCAGGATCACGGCCTCGAGAAGGTCCGGCCGCGTCGCCGCGATCAAATGCAGGATCAGTCCGCCCCGCGATGTGCCGATGAAAATCGCCCGCTCGATGCCGAATGCCGCGCAGGCTGAAATGACGTCGGCGGTTTCGACGGCGAGATTGTAATTGGCCTTGTTCTCGTCCCATGCGGAATTTCCGCGCCCGCGCGAATCGAGCGCGATCACCCGGCGGGGAGCTGTCTCGTCGCGGCAGAGAAAGAGCGCAAGCGGGTGGAAATCCCGGCTGTTGCGGGTTAGGCCGGGCAGGCAGATCACCGGTAGCCGTCCGGCGGTTGCCGCGCCCGCCGGCTGGTAGTCGCGGGCGTAAAGCGTCAGCCCATCGGCAGAAGAATAATATCGCTCCTGGAAACCGCCTGTATCCATGTCCGCCATCGCATCCTCAAGACCTGTCTGAGCCCGAAGATGTAGCCTGCTTTTGAAGCCGCGCCAAACGGCTTCAGGAGGCGCTGCGTCCGCCGATCAAATCGCGCTCGATATCCGTCGGCTGGCCGAGGCGAGCCTTGTAGACTTCGTAATTCTCCATCACCCGCTGCACGTAGTTGCGCGTCTCGGGGAAGGGGATGCGTTCGATCCAGTCGACGATCTCGTCGATCGACCGGCCGCGTGGATCGCCGTAGCGGCCGATCCATTCCGGCACCCGCTTCGGCCCGGCATTATAGGCGATGAAGGTAAGGATATAGGAGCCGCCGAAGGCCTCGATCTGCTCGCCGAGATAATGCGCGCCAAGCGTTGCGTTGTAGCCGGCATCGGCGGTCAGCTTGTCCTTCGAAAAGGTAATGTTGTGGCGCTTGGCCACCGCCTGGGCCGTGCCGGGCAGAAGCTGCAGCAGACCGCGCGCATTCGCTGCCGAAACGGCGGCCGGGTTGAAGGCGCTTTCCTGCCGGGCGATGGCATAGGCGAGCGCCTTGCCGGAGCCTGATATATTGGCATTCGCCGGAATCACGCCGACGGGAAAGGCAAGCGCTGCGACGTCGATGCCACGGCCATAGGCGATCTTGCCGATCTGCAGCGACAGATGGTGATTGCCCGATTGCTCGGCCTGTGCGGCGAGGATCGCCAGTTCCCCCGGGCTCTGCAGCTGATCGGCAAGCGCGAGATAGAGAATGTCGGCGCGCCATCCGTGACCTGCCGCCTCGAGCCGGGCGATCGCCTGCACGGCTTCGCGCGCCTGAAAGTTCTGGCGGTCGGTTGTGCTCGGCGAGGGATAGGTGACATTGAGCGTCTTCCGCCCCAGCTTTTCGGCCGCGAGTTGGCCGTAGAAAGTGCCGGGAAAATTCGCGGCCTTGCCGTAGAATTCGCCTGAATTGCCGGGGCCGCCGGCCTCGGCCGCCCGCCCGAGCCAATACCAGGCGCGCGATACCGAGATCGGTCCGTTCGACGTCGCCAGAATCTTGCGGAAATGTCTTTCCGCCGTTGTCGGGTCCTGCAGGCCGCGCAACGCATACCAGCCGGCATGGAACTCGGCTTCGACGATGTCGGTGGGGCTGGTTGCCGCGTAGTTTGCAACGATGCGGTAGGCCGGTTTGAATTGCCCCTGATCGACGAGACCGCGGCTGACGATCCGCTGCTCGTTCCACCATTCGCCGGAATTGACGAGTTCGCCGGCTTCGCGCGGCATCTTCTCAAGAAGTGCTGCCGCCTCGGCATATTTGTCCTGCTTGCGCAGATATTCGATGCGGGCGAACAGTAGGCCGGCATCGCCGCGCCATCTCGCGTCGACACTATTAATGAGGGCGCCGGCATTGGCAGCCTTGGCATCGACGGCAGCCCAGGCCTTGTAGAGCGATTGCGCCTCACCCATATCGCCGAACCGCTTGGCCTGCGCCACCCGGCCGCGATACATCAGGTAGTCCATCCGCGCCTTATGATCGGCCGGCGTCAGCAGGGCGGAAAATTCGACGAGGATCTTGTCTTCGGTCGGCTTGTCGAGCGCCTCCGAGCGCCAGAGCTTGCGGATATATTTGGCTGCCTGCGCCTGCTTGTCTGACGCAACCAGCGCCCGCCCGAGGATGACGGCGCCGTGCATTGTCTCGGGCGCGGTATCGCCGAAGGCGGCGAGCACGGCGGATGGGGCGGGGTTTTCATCGTAGAGCGCCCGTTCGGAATAGGCGCGCAGCCGCGAAAGGCCGGGCCATCCCTTGAGTTCCTGCGCTGCACTGGCGATCTCATAGGATGGAACACCCTTCAATCCGGACACGGCGATCGCCCAGGTGAGGATATGGCGGTCGAGCGTCCCCACCCGCATGCTGTCGCGGATCGACAGGGCCTGTTGCGGATTCTTGGCGGTCAGCGCGTCGAGGCCGGTTTTCAGATCACTGGCGACAGGCGCGACCGCCGGATTGCGCGGGATGGCGCCGGTGGTCAGCGCTTCCGGTATCGATGTCTCGGGAACGAAGCCAATCGGCTTGATGTCGGCCGTCGGAAGGTTTTCGCCGGCAAGCGGCGACGCAACGCTGCCCCACGCGGCGGCAACAAAGCCGAAGGCGGTCAGAATTAGGACAGCTTTCTTCATCCGGGATCTCGCAACGAAAACACGCCCTGCCCATTTGGCTGGAGGCATCTTAACGAAACCTTACCCTACCAGGTAAAATTCATTCACATCTGCTATCGGAATTTGCCCTAAACCGAACTCTCCGCGCTTGTCGCGATGATTTCGGCGCTCTATGGTGCGCAACTCTTAGTCATGGAATGCGGCCGAAGCAAGGATTTGGTCGTGAGGAGCTTCGCATGTTCAATGGGTCCATTCCCGCCCTCGTTACCCCCTTCACCGATGCCGGACTGATCGACGAAAACAGCTTCGCCGCCCATGTCGATTGGCAGATCAAGGAAGGCAGCGGCGGTCTCGTTCCGGTCGGCACGACAGGCGAATCGCCGACGCTGTCGCATGCCGAACACAAGCGGGTCGTGGAACTTTGCATCGAAGTGGCCGCAAAACGCGTTCCCGTCATGGCCGGCGCCGGATCGAACAATACGCGTGAGGCGATCGAGCTTGCCCAGCATGCCGAAAAGGTCGGGGCCGACGCCGTGCTGGTGGTCACGCCCTATTACAACAAGCCGACGCAGAAGGGGCTGATCGCGCATTTTTCCGCGATCGCCGAGGCCGTCGCGCTGCCGATCTATATTTACAACATCCCCGGCCGTTCGGTGGTCGACATGACGCCGGAAACGATGGGCGCGCTTGTCAAGGCACACCGCAATATCGTCGGCGTCAAGGATGCGACGGGCAAGATCGAGCGCGTCTCCGAGCAGCGCATCACCTGCGGCAAGGACTTCCGGCAATTGTCCGGCGAGGACGCGACGGCGCTCGGCTTCAACGCCCATGGCGGCATCGGCTGCATCTCGGTGACGGCCAATGTCGCCCCGCGCCTCTGCGCCGATTTTCAGGCGGCAACGCTGGCCGGCGAATACGCCCGTGCGCTGGAGTATCAGGACCGGCTGATGCCACTGCACAAGGCGATCTTCCTTGAACCCGGACTCTGCGGCGCCAAATACGGCCTCTCCAAGCTCGGCCGCATGAGCCGCAACGTCCGCTCGCCGTTGCTGTCGACGCTGGAACCGGCAACCGAAGCAGCGATCGACGCTGCCATGCGTCACGCAGGGCTGCTCAACTGACGAGGCCGGCCGTCTTCACAAGGCCGGATCGTTCCCTTACATAAAGGGCAAGCAAGGAGGGCGCGCTTTTCGCGCGCCTCGAAGGGAATATCGTCATGGCCCCCAAAGGCAGCCAGCGCGTGGTGAACAAGGTCGTGGCCGAAAACCGCAAGGCCCGCTTCAACTACGAAATCATCGACACCTATGAGGCAGGTCTCGTGCTGAAGGGCACGGAGGTGAAGTCGCTGCGCGAAGGCAAGGCCAATATCGCCGAATCCTATGCATCGGACGAGGACGGCGAGATCTGGCTGATCAATTCCTACCTGCCGGAATATCTGCAGGCGAACCGTTTCAACCACGAACCGCGCCGGCGCCGCAAGCTCTTGCTGTCGGGCCGCGAGATCCATCGCCTGCGCTCAGCCGTCAACCGCGAAGGCATGACGCTGGTGCCGCTGAAGATCTATTTCAACGATCGGGGTCGGGCGAAGATGGAACTGGCGCTCGCCAAGGGCAAGAAGCTGCACGACAAGCGCGAATCCGAGAAGGAGCGCGATTGGAACCGCCAGAAGAGCCGCCTGTTGAAGGATAATGGCTGAGCGACCATGCCGCAGCTGATCGGCTCGCGGCGTTTTCGATCAGTTTTCGAAATCGCTGGCCGGAGCGACTTCGGCCGGACGCGGCGTCCGTTCCGATGGGTCGCGACCGATCTCAGCCTTCAGAGACAAGAGATCGATGAAATGATCGGCCTGGCGGCGCAGGTCGTCGGCGATCATCGGCGGCTGGGTCGCCATCGTCGAGATCACCGAGACCTTGCGGCCTCTGCGCTGCAGCGCCTCGACCAGGTTGGTGAAGTCGCCGTCGCCGGAGAAGATGACGAGATGGTCGACGGTTTCGGATTGTTCCATGGCGTCGATCGCAAGCTCGATGTCCATGTTGCCCTTGATCTTCCGTCGGCCCATGGAATCGGTGAATTCCTTGGCGGGCTTGGTGACGACTTTGTAGCCGTTGTAATCGAGCCAGTCGATCAGAGGACGGATCGATGAATATTCCTGATCCTCGATCAACGCCGTATAATAATAGGCGCGCAGGAGGTAGCCGCGTTTCTGGAATGCTTTCAACAGCTTGCGGTAATCTATGTCGAAACCGAGGCTCTTGGATGCAGCGTAGAGGTTGGCGCCGTCAATAAAGAGTGCAATTTTTTCGCGTGGGTCAAACATCGCTTACCAATTCCTAATGAGAGAAATCGAAATTCGGATGGCGTCAAATTTCAATTAAAACAATGGCTTATTGTGATTTTTGATTTCATCCTTACTTTAATAAGTGTTCATATAAGAGAGATTTAGGGCACGATTCGTCATATTCCAAGCAACCTTCGGTGGAATTGTGACATTCCCCATGGAAATTTAGCTCAGCCCCGGATAAAGACGAGGGGAGCCGGAACGAAAAACTTGTATTTGCCCGGTTTTAATTGTATCGGGCGTGCTAATCCCGAAATGACGACCGTAAAGGACAGGCAATGGCCCGTGTCACAGTTGAAGATTGCATTGACAAGGTAGAGAACCGCTTCGAGCTGGTTCTGCTCGCCAGCCACCGCGCCCGGCTGATTTCCCAGGGTGCCTCGATCACCATCGATCGCGACAATGACAAGAACCCTGTCGTTGCCCTGCGCGAAATCGCCGACGAGACGCTTTCGCCCGACGATCTCAAGGAAGATCTGATCCATTCGCTGCAGAAGCATGTCGAAGTCGACGAGCCCGAGCCCGATCCGGCCAGCATGATCGCCGCCGGCGGTGTTGCCGCCGCCGACAGCGAGGAGCAGGACGACCTGCCGGAGACGATTACCTTCGACCAGATGTCGGAAGAAGAGCTGCTTGCCGGCATCGAGGGCCTGGTGCCGCCGGAAAAGAGCGACGATTATTAAGCGCGACGGCCGGATCCGATCCGGAAAAGAGCGACGATTACCAATCGTCAATCTTGCGCCTTTATTGCTTAGGCATATTATTGCCCATGTGTGCGCCAATCGTTGATTGGCGCGCTTTTATTTTTGTCGGAGTGGCTTTGGAATGATGCGGCAGTACGAGCTCGTGGAGCGGGTTCAGCAATACAAGCCCGATGCCAATGAAGCACTGCTGAACAAAGCCTATGTCTACGCCATGCAGAAACATGGCCAGCAAAAGCGCGCGAGTGGGGATCCCTACATCTCCCATCCGCTCGAGGTCGCTGCCATCCTGACCGACATGCATCTCGACGAATCGACGATCGCGGTCGCCCTGCTGCACGATACGATCGAGGATACGACGGCGACGCGGGCCGAGATCGACGAACTTTTCGGCGAGGATATCGGCCGCCTCGTCGAGGGCCTGACGAAGATCAAGAAGCTCGATCTCGTCACCAAGAAGGCCAAGCAGGCGGAAAACCTGCGCAAGCTGCTGCTCGCCATATCGGACGATGTGCGCGTGCTGCTCGTCAAGCTCGCCGATCGCCTGCACAATATGCGCACCCTCGATCACATGTCGGCCGACAAACGCGCCCGCATCTCCGAGGAGACGATGGAAATCTATGCGCCGCTCGCCGGCCGCATGGGTATGCAGGACATGCGTGAAGAGCTGGAAGAGCTCTCCTTCCGCCATATGAACCCGGAGGCTTACGAAACCGTCACCAAGCGGCTGGAGGAGCTTTCGAAGCGCAATGAGGGCATCGTCAAGAAGATCGAGGCGGAACTGCGCGACCTGCTCGTTGCAAGCGGCCTGACGAGCGCCTATGTCAAGGGCCGGCAGAAGAAGCCCTATTCCGTCTTTCGCAAGATGCAATCGAAGTCGCTGTCCTTCGAGCAGCTTTCCGATGTTTACGGCTTCCGTCTGATCGTCGAGGACATTCCTTCCTGCTACCGGGCACTCGGCATCGTGCACACGCGCTGGCGCGTCGTGCCCGGACGCTTCAAAGATTATATCTCGACGCCGAAGCAGAACGATTACCGCTCGCTGCACACGACCATCGTCGGTCCTTCCAGCCAGCGCATCGAACTGCAGATCCGCACCAAGCGCATGCATGAAATCGCCGAATTCGGCATCGCGGCCCACACGCTCTACAAGGACGGCGCCACCAATGCAGATGGCGAAATCCTTTCGCGCGAATCCAATGCCTATTCCTGGCTGCGCCACACGATCGAGGCGCTCGCCGAGGGCGACAGCCCGGAAGAATTCCTCGAGCACACCAAGCTCGAGCTTTTCCAGGATCAGGTCTTCTGTTTCACGCCGAAGGGCAAGCTCATTGCGCTGCCGCGCGGCGCCACACCGATCGACTTCGCCTATGCGGTGCACACCAATATCGGCGACACCACGGTCGGCGCCAAGATCAACGGCCGCATCATGCCGCTGGTGACGCGCCTGGCAAATGGCGACGAAGTCGAAATCATCCGCTCCGGCGTGCAGGTTCCGCCGGCCGCCTGGGAGGAGATCGTCGTCACCGGCAAGGCGCGCGCCGCCATCCGCCGCGCCACCCGCATGGCGATCCGCAAGCAATATGCCGGCCTCGGTCACCGCATTCTCGAGCGCACCTTCAACAGAGCCGGCAAGATCTTCTCGCGTGAGGCGATGAAGCCGGCGCTGCACCGTCTCGGCCAGAAGGATGTCGAGGATGCGATCGCCGCCGTCGGTCGCGGCGAGATGTCTTCGCTCGATGTGTTGCGCGCCGTCTATCCCGACCATCAGGACGAGCGCGTCACCGTCAAGCCTTCCGGCGACGACGGCTGGTTCAACGTCCGCAGCGCCGCCGGCATGATCTTCAAGATCCCCGGCAAGACCAAGGCCGGGGCCGAGGGCAGCCATTCCGAACTCGATGCCGATGTCGATATCGGCCCGATCCGCGGTCTGTCCGGGAATGTCGACGTCAAGTTCGCTTCCACCGGCGCCGTGCCCGGCGACCGCATCGTCGGCATCATGGATCAGAGCAAGGGTATCACCATCTATCCGATCCAGTCGCCGAGCCTGCAGCGCTTCGATGATCAGCCCGACCGTTGGATCGACGTCCGCTGGGACCTCGACGAAGCCAACAAGTCGCGTTTCATGGCGCGCATCATGGTGAACGGATTGAACGAGCCCGGCACGCTTGCCAAGGTCGCCCAGACGGTTGCAAGCCTTGACGTCAATATCCGCCTGCTGAACACCGTAAGGGTGGCGGCCGATTTCACCGAAATGATGCTCGAGGTCGAGGTTTGGGATCTACGTCAGCTCAATCAACTGCTCGCCCAGATGAAGGAACTCGACTGCATCGCCACGGTCCGTCGTCTCTACGAGTAAGCTTTTGTCAGGCCTGTCACTGATCTGACCGAGAGTTTGCACATTTTATGACCGTTTCAGGAGCGATGTCGCGCATCGAAGCGGCAACGTATGCGCTGAGTGCATGGCTGTCTCCATGTTGCGGCGGTGGTAATCAACCTTTGCTGGGACTATCTTCTGATCGTGGAAAACGTAAACAGAAGATGAGACAAGGAAATGTTTGACCCTATCAGGAAAATCGCTCGCGCTCTTCGCGCTCCGACCACACAGGAACGTGAAATGGCCTATCTGAATGGCTCGTTCGATCGTATCGATCTCGAGTTTCGTCAGCGCCAGGTCGATCGCGGTCTGTTCCGCAGCCGCTAATAGCGGATTTATACTTGGCTGGGTGAGGGACGTTGCGTTACGAACGCCCCTCGGCATGAAGTCGCTGCTCTGCAGAGAGAATTGAGCGGCTGTTTTTCGGGTGGTATCATTTGCCGCTCTTGTCACGGTGCTATGCGCTGCACTAAATAGCCGCCATGTTGTTTCGCCGTCGCAAGCCTGCGGGCTTCAAGGAAAAGATGCGGGAGCTTCTGTGGCCCCGAAAAGGTTTCCTTCGCCCGATCCGCTATCTGACAATGCGCATTCTGCGCCTGAGCGCTTCGCCGCATGCGGTTGCGGCCGGCGTTGCTGCGGGCGTCTTCGTCTCATGGACGCCGTTTATCGGCGTGCATTTCGTCATGGCCTTCGTCATCAGCTATTTCCTCTCCGGCAACATGGTGGCCGCCGCCCTCGGTTGCGCCGCCTTCGGCAATCCGCTGACCTATCCCTTCATCTGGGGTATCACCTGGGAGATCGGCCATCTGCTGTTGAGCCGGGAGGATCATCTGGCGGGGCAGGCGGTGGATCTTGCCGCCCTGTTTCACAAGCTGAACTTCACCGAATTGTGGAAGCCGGTGCTGGAGCCGATGTTGATCGGCGCCCTTCCGCCGGCTGCCGTGTCCTCCGTTGCGCTCTATGCGTTGACGTTCTACACCGTGAAGGGGTTTCAGACGCGCCGCCGCTCGCGCCTGATGGAGCGGGCCCGCCTGCGTCTGGCGGGGCCAGCCAGCGACATGCCGAGCGTATGAAACCCGTGCACAATGCTTAAGCGACGGAAGGGTCCGGCATGATCATCGGCATTGGCAGCGATCTGATCGACATACGCCGTGTCGAAAAATCGATCGAGCGCTTCGGTGAGCGCTTCACCCATCGCTGTTTCACCGAGATCGAGCGCGCCCGCTCCGACCGCCGGGCAAATCGTGCCGAATCCTATGCCAAGCGTTTCGCCGCCAAGGAAGCCTGTTCCAAGGCGCTCGGCACGGGTCTTGCCCAAGGTGTCTTCTGGAAGGACATGGGCGTCGTCAACCTGCCGAGCGGCAAGCCGACCATGGTTCTGTCTGGGGGCGCCGCCGTGATCCTCGAATCGATGCTGCCCGCCGGCCACAGGGCCGCCATTCATTTGACAATAACCGATGATTATCCGTTGGCGCAGGCCTTCGTTATCATCGAGGCGTTGCCCGAGAGCCTCTGATCGTGACCTCGGGGAGCGTTGATCGCCACCTCGGGGAGCGTTGATCGCGACCTCTCGTCGCTTTTGACGTTGTCGCCATTGCCGCAATCGGCCGAAGCCGCTAGAACAGGATGATCCGAAGCCGGTCGGCCTGAATCCTGTTCTGGACTAGAGAATCGGAGCATGATGTCGTCCGAAAGCTGCTGACACTTTTCGGCATCATGCCCTACAGCGCCGCGCGTCTCGTCAGGTGCGCAGAGGACGCCGTAGCACTTTGAATTGCTGCATAATTTCCTAAATCGGTATCGATCTAGGGAATAATGCAGTAAGAGAACGACAGAAAGAATTGCGCCTCTGCGGCGTCTTGAAGGAATAAGACTGCGTGTCCGAAAAAGTCCAAACCAAGCCGAACGCCCTCTGGGAAAATATCAAGGTCATCATTCAGGCGCTGATATTGGCGATGGTGATCCGAACCGTGCTGTTCCAGCCCTTTACCATTCCGTCCGGTTCGATGATGCCGACGCTGCTCGTCGGCGATTATATCTTCGTCAACAAGTTCGCTTACGGCTATTCGAAATATTCGCTGCCCTTCTCGCCCGATATCTTCAGCGGTCGCCTATTCGGGTCCGATCCGAAGCGTGGTGACATCGTCGTTTTCCGCTTCCCGCCCAATCCCGAAGTCGATTACATCAAGCGCTGCATCGGTCTGCCCGGCGACCACATCCAAGTCACCGACGGCGTGCTTTACGTCAACGGCAAGCCGGTTCCGAAGGTCGCGGACGGCAGCTTCACCTCGGATTACAAGCTCGATCCGGGTGAGGACGTACCGGTCTTCCGCGAAACGCTGGACAATGGCAAGACGTACGACACGCTTGACCAGTCTCCAGTCTCGCGCGGCGATAACACCCGTGAATTCATCGTGCCGGAAGGCCATTATTTCATGATGGGCGACAACCGCGACAATTCGCTCGACAGCCGCTTCGATGTCGGCTTCGTGCCGGCAGAAAATCTCGTCGGCCGCGCCAGCGTCATTTTCTTCTCGCTCGGCCACGACACCTCGTTCCGCGAGATCTGGAAGTGGCCGACCAATATGCGCTGGGACCGTCTTTTCAAGGTTGTTGAATGAGCAAGGCGCAGACGCTTTCTGCGGCCGACCGCGCAAAGCTTGAAAGCCTGATCGGTCATGACTTCGCCGAAAAGGAGCGCCTGGACCGGGCGCTGACCCATGCCAGCGCCCGGACGGAAAAGGGCAGCAATTACGAACGTCTGGAATTTCTCGGCGACAGGGTCCTCGGGCTCTGCATCGCCGAGCTCCTGTTCCGCACCTTCGGCACGGCGGGGGAAGGCGAGCTCTCGGTTCGTCTCAACCAGCTCGTCAGCGCCGAAACCTGCGCTGCGGTCGCCGACGAACTCAACCTTCATCTCTATATCCGCACCGGCGCCGATGTGAAGAAACTGACCGGCAAGCGCATGATGAACGTGCGCGCCGATGTCGTCGAAAGCCTGATCGCGGCGATCTATCTCGACGGTGGCCTCGAAGTCGCGCGCCGCTTCATCCTGCGTTATTGGCAGGGCAGGGCGGTCAGAGCCGATGGCGCCAAGCGCGACGCCAAGACCGAGCTGCAGGAATGGTCGCACGCGAAGTTCGGCGTCACGCCGCTCTACCGGGTTGATGAACGCAGCGGACCGGATCATGATCCGCGCTTCAAGGTGACGGTGGAAGTTGCTGGCATAAAGCCGGAAACCGGCGTAGAGCGTTCGAAGCGCGCCGCCGAACAGGTTGCGGCGACCAAGATGCTCGAGCGCGAAGGCATTTGGCAGCAATCGCCTGCCGGAAACTGACGGGACTATGACACAAAAAGAAAATATCGCGGCTGACGCTGCTGCAGAAACCCATGGTCCGACGCATTCGGGCTTCGTCGCGCTGATCGGCCCGACCAATGCCGGCAAGTCGACGTTGGTCAATCGCCTCGTCGGCGCCAAGGTCTCGATCGTCAGCCACAAGGTGCAGACGACGCGCGCGATCGTACGCGGCATTGCCATTCACGACAATGCCCAGATCGTCTTCATGGATACGCCAGGCATCTTCAAGCCGCGTCGCCGACTCGACCGCGCCATGGTGACCTCGGCCTGGGGCGGTGCCAAGGATGCCGATCTGATCATGCTGTTGATCGACAGCGAGCGCGGCCTGCGCGGCGATGCCGAAGCCATCCTCGAAGGCCTCAAGGAAGTCCGGCAGCCGAAGATCCTGGTGCTGAACAAGATTGACCGCGTCAACCGCGAAGATCTGCTGGCGCTGGCCGCGAGCGCCAACGAGAAGATCGCTTTCGAACGCACCTTCATGATCTCGGCCGAAAACGGTTCCGGCTGCGACGACGTCATGGACTATCTGGCTGCGACCCTTCCCGAGGGCCCGTGGTACTATCCGGAAGACCAGATCTCCGATCTGCCGATGCGTCAGCTCGCTGCCGAGATCACCCGTGAGAAGCTGTTTCTGCGCCTGCATCAGGAGCTTCCCTACTCCTCGCATGTCGAAACGGAGAAGTGGGAAG
Organism: Rhizobium phaseoli; assembly: GCF_001664385.1. Taxonomy (NCBI): domain Bacteria; kingdom Pseudomonadati; phylum Pseudomonadota; class Alphaproteobacteria; order Hyphomicrobiales; family Rhizobiaceae; genus Rhizobium; species Rhizobium phaseoli. The sequence goes on from NZ_CP013532.1 coordinate 1,469,700, forward strand.
AGCGCAAGGACGGCTCGGTGCGGATCGAGCAGGTGATCTATGTCGAGCGCGACAGCCAGAAGAAGATCGCACTCGGCAAGGGCGGCGAAACCATCAAGGCGATCTCGACGGCCTCCCGCAAGGAACTGTCGGAAATTCTCGAGCAGCAGGTTCACCTCTTCCTCTTCGTCAAGGTCCGCGAGAATTGGGGCGATGATCCCGAGCGGTTCCGTGAAATGGGTCTCGATTTTCCGAAATAGCAGTGGCAAGGATTTCGCCGGGTAAGAGCCAGCTCTTTGTTTCCTTGGAAGAAAATCGCTTCGTTAAGGAACGAATCCATGCCTTTGCGCATTCCTTGCTCGACGGTGCGTCGATGAGGGGCCGCCGGTTTACAAGACCGCGGGAGCAGGCATGGCAACGTCGAGACCCATCCATTCCTTCAAGACCCCTTGCGAGCAATGTCCCTTGCGGCCCCTGCCGCATTTCAGGGAGTTCAGCCGCGATGAGCTGGAATTCGTTTCCCGCTTCAAACGGGGCGAGCTAACCGTCGATGCCGGTTCCACCATCCTCGTCGAAGGCGCCCACAGCGCCCATCTATTCACCGTGCTTTCCGGTTGGGGCTTCCGCTACAAGATGCTGGAAGACGGCCGTCGCCAGATCCTGAATTACATCATGCCGGGCGATTTGATCGGCCTGCAGGGAACGATTGTCGGCGAGATGCAGCATTCCATCGAAGCGCTTTCGCCGGTTTCCCTCTGCGTCTTCGAGCGCGACAGGCTGATGACGCTCTACAACCAGCATCCCTCGCTCGCCTTCGACATCACATGGATCGCCGCGCGCGAGGAGCGAATATTGGATGAACATCTCCTCAGTATCGGCCGACGCACCGCAGTGGAAAGAGCGGCCTATTTGCTCGCATTCCTGTTCGAGCGCGGCAGGAAGCTCGATCTTTTCAACGGTCGCAAATTCATTCCCATCACCCAGCAGCACATCGCCGACACCCTCGGTCTTTCCATCGTTCACACCAACAAAACGTTGAAGAAGCTCAGCGAACGGGGATTGATCCGCTGGCAGGAGCGCGGCTGCGAGGTTCTGAACGGCGAGGAATTGATGGCGATCGCCGGCTGGGATGGGCTCGGAGAGGGTAAGCGCCCCTTCATCTAATGCATGTCGCCCGGAAGTGTGCGGCGGTTCCGCGACAACGACATGCATAAAAACAAACCGCGTCAATGTTCAAATTTTGATGCCGCGCGCTTTAAAGCATGTCGCGCAGAGGCGCGCGGCGGTTTCGCGACAGCGGCATGGGCAAAAGACCCGACGCGCGAGGAATGACCTGAAGGATCGGGTTGCGCGCCACGGCAATCCGACAGATGGCAGCATGAGTGCGTGCGGAAACGCACGGCCGGGTCCTTCTATGTCTTTTTTAAATGCGCATTAGCGTCCGGGAAAATAAGGTCGGCCGTCGTCCTTCCTCCGATTTGATTCTTATTGGCCGGACAGAAAAATGGTTTATTCAGAAATGGTGGCGGAATTCACCGACAGCGTGCCATGCGGGGCACCGGGGGGCAATGATGTTGGCGAAACGGCCGGGGCGCTGCGACAGGCGTCCGACGAGGGGCATGGAATCATGAGCGCAAACCGTGTTCTGGTTCTTGAGGATAGTCTGATCATCGCGATGGAGGCGGAGGATCTTCTGCGTCTGTCCGGCGTCGACGGCATCGATATCGTCGGCAGCCTGGAACAGGCGAGGGCGGCGATTGCTGCGGAAAGCTATGATTTCGCGCTGCTCGACGTCAATCTGGGCGAGGGCATGAGCTTTGGATTTGCCCGCCATCTTATCGATGTCGGCATTCCCTTCGGCTTCGTCAGCGGCTATTCCGATATACGCGATTTCCCGCCTGACCTGCAGCATATACCGCTTCTGGTGAAGCCTTTCGACGAGAAGGCGATGCGCGAATTCCTGCAGAGGCTTCTTCCGGCGACGGCTTGACCCGTCCGGATGCAGAAAGCACGCTGTAACGCTTTGAATTACTGCATGATTCCTTAATTCGATTTCGATCTCGGGAATTATGCGGTAGGATGGAACCGTCAGCCGCAGGGACTTCTTTCGATGCAGTGGCAGGACCACGCGATCATTCTGGGCGTCAAGCGCCACGGTGAGACGAGCGTCATCGCCGAGGTGATGACGCGTGATCGCGGGCGCCATCTCGGCCTCGTGCGTTCCGGCCGCTCTCGCGCCATGCAGCCGGTGCTGCAGCCGGGCAATGCGGTGGAGGTCATCTGGCGCGCCCGGCTTGACGAACATCTGGGCGAATTCCGCGTCGAACCGGTGACGCTGCGCGCCGCCCGCCTGATGGAAACGGCGACGGCCGTCTACGGTGTCCAGGCGATGGGCGCGCTGCTGCGCCTGCTGCCGGAGCGCGACCCGCATCCGCATCTTTTCGATGCGCTGGAAGTCATCCTCGATCATCTGCACAATCCAGCCGATGCCGGCGAACTCTTCGTGCGCTTCGAACTGGCGGTGCTGAACGATCTCGGCTTCGGTCTCGATCTTGGCGAATGCGCGGCAACCGGCGCCCGTTCCGATCTCGCCTATGTCTCGCCGAAATCCGGCCGCGCCGTCAGCCGCAGCGCCGGCGCTCCCTGGGCGGACAAGATGCTGCTCCTGCCGCCCTTCCTCGGCGTCGAAGGCAATCATGCGGCGGACTTCGACAGTCTTGCCGCCGCGTTCCGTCTGACGGGGTTCTTCCTGCATCGCCACGTTTATGAACCACGCGGCATGGAGGCTGCGGCAGCTCGTGACGGCTTCGTCCAGGCCGCCCTCAAGGCGCTCAATCCAGCCTTGCGGACGCTTGCCGGTCCGAACGGCGTCTCCGCCTGATCTGGTTTTTTACTGCTGCAAAACATCCTCCGGATTTGGCGGTTTACCCGCCTGGGGGCCCTTCCTATGTCTTGAAGGACTGCCAACCATGGAGGAAGCTCATGCTGACCAAGACCGCATCACCGACGACGATCACGCTTTGGAACGGCCGCGAAATTCCGCGTCTCGGCATGGGTTGCTGGGCCATCGGCGGCCCGTTCTTCGCCGGTGACACGCCGCTCGGCTGGGGTGACGTCGACGACGATGAATCCGTCGAAGCGATCGACCGGGCCATCGCCCTCGGCATCCGCTTCTTCGACACCGCCTCGAACTACGGCGCCGGCCATTCGGAGGAAGTGCTCGGCCGGGCGATCGGCAATCGAGACGACATCATTGTCGCCACCAAATTCGGTTTCGCCACCGATCCGGAAACGAAGCAGGCGATCGGCGCCTTCGCCGACGAGGGGTTCATCCGCCGCTCCGTCGAGACATCGCTGCGCCGTCTCAAGCGCGACCGCCTCGATCTCCTCCAATTCCACATCAATGATTTTCCGCTGGAGCAATCGGATGCCGTCTTCGCTACGCTGGAGGCGCTGCGTGCCGAAGGCAAGATCGATGCCTTCGGCTGGAGCACCGATTTTCCCGATCGCGCCGCCCGCCAGGTCGGGCGCCCGGGCTTTGTCTCCATCCAGCATACGATGAATGTCTTCGACCCGGTGCCGGAGATGATCGCGGTGGTCGAGCAGAAAGGCCTGATCTCGATCAATCGCGGCCCGCTCGCCATGGGACTGTTGACCGGCAAGTTCACTGCCGACAAGGCGGTCGGCGCCAAGGATGTCCGCGCCGCTGCCCTCGACTGGATGGTCTATTTCAAGGACGGCCGCATGGCCCCGGAATTTGCCGCAAGGCTCGATGCCGTCCGCGATCTCCTGACGTCAGGTGGCCGCACGCTGACGCAGGGGGCGCTCGCCTGGCTGTGGGCGAGGTCGCCGCGCACCTTCCCCATTCCGGGCTTCCGCACTGTCGCCCAGGTGGAGGAGAATGTCGGTGCACTGGAAAAGGGACCGCTGCCGGCGGATGTCATGGCGGACATTGATGCGGCACTCGCGCGCGGATGAGCGGCTCAACGCCCTGATTCCTGTGACATCCCTTGGGCGAAGCCCTGAGGAGCGCAGGAATGAGGGAGAATGTTGCGACGTATACGGAAGAAAGCGCCGTCAGCCGGCCTATCCCCAATTCGACCTACCCCCGCGCGCGCACCTTCAGTGCCCAGCCCTCCGGCCGCTCTTCAACGATCTTCACCGTGTCGCCGATCGTGATCCTGCCGGTGCCGCGCGGTGTGACGTTCCAGCCGAAGAGCGGGCCGGGCACGCGGCGGTCGGCCGACATGCGGATGCGGCCCATGGCCGGCATCGGGTTATCCACGTCGCGTGACCCGGTCAGTTGGTCCTGCGTTGTCATGATGCAGCGCGAGCAGGGTTTGACGAGATCGAAGCGGATGCCCGCGATTTCGATCGCCGCCCAGCGATCCTCCGGCCAGGCCTCGTCGGTGTCGATGACGATGTTCGGTCGGAAGCGCTCCATGCCGACGCTGCCTTCGCCATGGGCGGCGAGATCGTCGTTCAGCGCCTGCAGCGAGCCTGTTGTCGTCACCAGGATCTGATAGCCGTCGGTAAAGCTCACCGGCGTGCCTTCGCCGGCCCATTCGGCATTCGCCGTCCGCCGTGCCTGGCCGTCGAAAAACACCAGCCGCACCTCGCGGCCTAGCCATTCTGAAAGCTGGCGGTTGCTCTCTGCATCGGCGACGGCGGCGCTGACGGCCGATTTCCAAACGCTGACATCCATGCGGATGTCAGGCCGGGGCGGCGGTACCGATATGTCAGGTTTGCCCTGCATCAGCAGCCGAAAGGCGCCGGCCTCCGGCCGTATTTCGATGCGCGCGAGGTCCGGCAGTTCGCGCTGGGTGATGAAGTAACCTTCAGCGTCTGTGATCATCGCCCGCCGGTCGCCGGGAAGGCCATAAGCGTCAACATCGGCGGCGGGCAGCGCGATGGCGCGAGCGCTCTTGAGCGGGTAGATGAAGAGGTCGCTGACACGCATGCCGTTCTCCTAAATCTCGTCCATGAATGCCGAGAGAAAATCACGCAGACTTTGGTCACGCACAGCCGCCAGTCGGCGGCCGGTCTCGGTCTGGAACCCTTCCGCCAGTTTGAACAGTTTCGTCTGGAAATGGTCAATGGCATAACGCTTGTCGTCGAGGGGACGGTTCGTTGCCGCCGGATCGAACGGATCATAGAGCCCGGATCCCATGCGCCCGCCAATGTAGAAGCAGCGTGCGACGCCGACCATGCCGATCGCGTCCAGCCGGTCGGCATCCTGCAGGATTTTCGCCTCGATCGTCTGCGGCGTCACCCCGGCGGAGAAACTGTGAGCGGTGATGGCATGCCCCACAGCGCTGATATCCGCCGCAGTCCAGCCGAGTTCGGCCAGGATTGCCGATGCCTTTTCCGCCGCCAGCGCCGATGCCTTGGCGCGCAAGGGGGAATCCTTCTCGACCGCGACGCAGTCGTGTAGCAGCACCGCAGCGGCGAGGATGCGTCCGTCTCCGCCTTCGCCCGCATGGATGCGCATGGCGTTTCTGAAGACGCGCAGGATATGGGCGAGATCGTGTGAACCGTCATCGCCTTCGGCCGCATGCTCAATCAGCGACGCAGCGAGCGTCTCATGAGGGGAGAAGGCTTCGGCCTTGAACATCGCGCCACCTGTTATTGGAAAAATCGTCCATCGAGCATCGAAAGGGGCTTCCGGGAATGGCCCGGCTACGAAGATCTGCAGAACACGGAGCCGGTTTGTAGCGGCTTGCCATGCGAGTCGCAATCATGAGGAATTCACGCTCCCCTCAGGAGAAATTACCGTCGCTCTTCGGCGGCATGGAGAGAAGGTGCGGCACGTCGCGAACGGGGCGCGGCGGACTGATGTGATAGCCTTGGATCTCGTCGCATTCCTCGCATTCGAGCAGCCCCAGCTGAGCGGCCGTCTCGACGCCTTCGACTGTGACGCGCATGCCGAGCGCATCACCGAGCAGGATGATTGCGCGCATAATCGCATGCGCCTCCTTATTGTCGACGATGTCGTTGACGAAGGATTTGTCGATTTTGATCTTGTCGAAGGGGAAGCTCGAGAGATAGCTCAGAGAGGAATATCCGGTGCCGAAATCGTCCATCGAGATGCGGATGCCACGCTCCTTCAGGGCGTGCAGGATCGGCAGCACCTCGCTGAGGTTCTCCATCAGCACGCTCTCGGTGATTTCGAGTTCGAGCCGTGACGGCAATAGCGCAGCGGCGGCAAGCGCTTCGCTGACATCCTGCATCAGATCGCTGCCGCTGAATTGGATCGCCGAAACGTTGACCGCCACCTTGATGTCTTCCGGCCATTGCGCCGCATCGCTGCAAGCTTGGCGCAAAACCCAGCGGCCAATATCGACGATGAGCCCGACCTCCTCGGCAAGCGGGATGAAATCCATTGGCGATACGCGGCCGCGGATCGGGTGGTTCCAGCGGATCAGCGCTTCGAAACCGCAGATCTGCTGCTTGGAAAGGTCGTAGAGCGGCTGATAGTGCAGCTCGAATTCCCCCTTTTCGACGGCGGCGCGAAGATCGGCCTCGAGGGCATGGCGCAACTGCATCTGCGCTTCCATCTCGCTGGTGAAGAAGCGCTCGCGCTTGCGTCCGTCGGCTTTGGCATGCAACAGCGCCACGCCGGCATTTTTCAAAAGGATATCTGTTTCTTCACCATCCCGTGGAGCGATTGCGATGCCCATGGAGACGCTGAGCTCCACTCTTTTTTCGCCGTGCAGGAAGGGCTCGGAAAGGGCGCGGCGGATCCGGTCGGCCAGCGCCGTCGCGCTCCGGGGCTGCCGGTTACCTGTCTGCAGGATGGCGAATTCGTCGGAACCGAGTCGCGCCAGTGTATTTTCCGAGCCGGCCGAGGTTCGGATGCGCCCGGCGACCTGCTGCAGGATCTTGTCGCCAACCGATACCCCGATCGTATTGTTGATCGACTTGAAGCGGTCGAGATTGAGGTGGATCAGGGCAATCTGCTCGTCCGGCTTGCGCTCCGCCAGCGTGGCATCGACCTGCTCGCGGAAATAGATGCGATTGGGAAGATCGGTCAGGAGGTCGTGATGGGCGAGATAGGTGATGCGCTCTGCTGCCTTTCGATCCTCGGTAATGTCGGCATGGATGGCGATGTTGCTGCCGTCGGAGAGGACCGTCACTACGCTTTGGATAATGCGGCCGTCATTCATCTGCCATTCGCGCCGGCGGATGCGGCTGCTCCCCGCCTTGGCGGAAGCAGGTCGGTGGGCTCGCCGGCCGCCCGGTGAGACGGTGCTCTCCCTGCCGCGCATTTTTTCGAGGAGATCGGTAATCGTTGCGCCGGCGGCGATATCCTCCGGCGTCAGGCCGAAGAGCTGGTGGAAGCGGCTATTGTAGAGCGTCAGCCGCTGGTCGGCGTCGAAGACGCTGAGGCCGAGCGGCAGGTCGTTGAGGACGATCTCGAAGAGTCTTTTCTGTCCGTCGAACGCCTGGCTGAGGGCCGAAAGATTGCCCCTCAGCGACTGGTTTTCCTTCAGCAGCGTTTCCACGCTTTTCTCGATTGCGTCATAGTCGCTTTCGTGTCCGCGATAGGTTGCGATCACCAGCTGCATCAGACGCTGCGCGTCGATTGATCCATCGGCCGCGACAGCCTCTGTACATTGCCGCCAGAAGAGCGCTTCAGCTTTCATGGCAAGCGTCTTGGAGAACGGCCGTGGCCGCTCGATGATGCACGTGCCTCAAAACGCCGGCCATCAGAACCTCAAAAGACAGACATGGAAATCGATATTTACAAACGTCCGGTGGTAATTCCCCGACTATTCTGGATCTGCGGGATTAATATTCGGTTGCAGTGCAGCAGGCGCACACGCGGTTTTAAAACCGGCGTTTTACATTAAAAACCGCTGAAATATCGAGGAGGCTGTCGACGAAAAGCCGATTTGGCGGTCTCCGTTAACGCCTGTCAATCTTCATTAATGAGAAGTTAACAACTTATTGACGCACTGCGCAAATCAGTTTAACCACCGAGTCACTCGCTATTTTCAGTTCTCGTATTGCGTACAAACACCACCGGCAAAAGGCGGTGAATGGAGGTTTGTATGACCCGCACGACATCCGTTTCAGATACTTCATATGCATATCTTGCCACGCTTTCACGGCTCGACTCCAATGGTGATGGCGTGCTCAGCCGCGGCGAACGTGCCGCCGATGAGAAACCCGGTATCCTCAAGCAACTGCTGGAAGACGACACGACCGGCGACACGCAGCCGAAATTTTCCGGCAGCCTGATTGCGCTGATGATGGACACTCGCGACACCGCCACGACGAGCAGCATCGCCGCTCCCTATCCATTGCAGCAGACCGCGCCGACCGGCGATCAATCCAACGATCTTTACCGCAATACCTACGGCCAGTTCGATTTCGACGCCGTCGCCTGACGGCGTCTAGATGTGAGCTTTCAGGAGGTTGTCCATTCGGTCCTCCGAGAATCACTGAAGCTTTGACAACCTCAGCTTTCTCGACCAGGACCGAATGGACAACCTCCTGAAAGCTCACATCTAGATCCCTGTGATCTGCAAGCCGGCCCATTGGCCGGCTTTTTTGTTGGATGGCCCCCGGAGGAACACCTTCCGGGCTGACACGTTCAGAAGGACAACCGGACGGAAGGAGATCTCCATGAAAGCCATGCGCATCATCGCTGCCCTGAGCCTGCTTGCGATTGCCTTGCCGGCGGGTGCCCAGGACAAGCAAACGGCGGTCGCCAATTTCGTCGGCAAGGACGGCAAGGAAAACGGCCGCGCTCAGCTCACGGCTGCCGCCAATGGCGGCGTCCTGATCGAAGTGGAGATATCGGGACTGCCGGCGAATAAGTGGGTGGCCTTTCATGTTCACGAGACCGGCCGCTGCGATGCGGCAACCCATCACGAATCGGCAGGCGGCCATTTCAATCCGGACTCGGCCGAGCACGGGATTCTTGCGGCCAAGGGACCCCATGCCGGCGATATGCCCAATCAATATGTCGGACAGGACGGCGTGTTGAGAGCCCAGATATTCGACGGCATGGTCACGCTTGACGGCAAGAAGGACGGCATCCGCGGCCGCGCTTTGATGGTGCACGCCAATTCCGACGATTATCGCAGCCAGCCTTCGGGTGACGCCGGGGAGAGGCTTGCCTGCGGCGTCATTCAATAGGCCGACGATCGCCCCGGTCAGCCATGTTTCACTGCCGCGTCGGCTTTTCGGCCCCCGCGGTGCCGTTTGACCTCTTTGCCGGCGCCGAATTTGAATCGTCCCGCAGAGCGGCTGGATCGTCCTTTTCGTCGAAGGCAAGCTTTACCCGCTTCACCATGTCACGGCTGACCTGCCACCAGTCCCCAGTCTTTGCCCAGTAGCGCAGCGTTACCGATATCGTGCTGTCACCGAGGCTGTCGATGAAAACGCTGGGTGCCGGTGACGGCAGCACCCTGGGATTGCCTTTGGCAAGGCCCATCAACGTCTCCATTGCCAAATCAAGATCATCCTCGCGAGAAATGCTGATCTTCAGATCGTTCTGCCGTGTAGGTTCGCGGCTGAAGTTGGTAATCGGCGTATTCCAGAGCGTCGAATTCGGCGCCAGCCGATAGAGCCCGTCGCCGGTTCTGAGTTCTGTCGCAAACAGCCCGATCTCGCGCACCGTGCCGGCCACGCTGCTGGTCTCGATATATTCGCCGACGCGGAATGGTCTGAGGACCAGCAGCATGATGCCGGCCGCAATATTCTGCAGCGTCCCTTGCAGCGCCAGCCCGATCGCCAGGCCGGCGGCGCCAAGGGCGGCGATGATCGAGGCGGTCTGGACGCCGAACTGGCCGAGTACGGTAATGAACACCAGGATCAGCAGTGCATAGCGGATGACGTTGGTGAAGAAGCGCGCCAATGTCTCGTCGATACCGTGGATGCGCGACAGGCCTTCATAGGCCCAGCGGCTGACGAAGCCGGCCAGCGTCCAGCCGACGACGAGCAGGATGACCGCTCCGAGAATGGAAAAGGAGTATTGGACGGCGAGCGCGCTTGCCTGGCTCAGTGCCGTCCGGGTGGCAAGAAGGACGTCGGCTGCTTGTTGTTCCATGATTTGGCCCTGCGGATTGTGCGTGGTCGAGGGCAAGATGGAGCGGACGGCGGCAGCGTCAACCGCCGCCGGCGTCGTGAATGTCGAGCACGAAGGGCGCATTGCCGTCGGCATCGGCGCCGCGTCCGATCGCCCGCACGGCCGTGACCAGCCGGCCGCCGCGGTCAAGCAACGCGTCGCCAATCTCGATCAGCCGGGTATTCGGCGTCGCGAAAGGCGAGGCGGCGCGCAGCCGCCGGGCCAGCGCTTCTTCGCTCTGATCCGGTGCGAGCGACAATGCGGCGATCAAGGCGGCCGCCGGGGATCGCGACACGCCCATCCAGCAATGGATGAGCAGCGGCGTCTCCTGCCGCCATGACGCGGCAAAATCGATAAGTTGGCGGACATGCGTTTCGTCAGGCGCCACGAGACCGCCGGTGCCCTTGAACGCGATATCGTTCATCGCCAGCGTCAGGTGACGCTCGGGCGCGATCACGCCCGGCCGGTGAAAGGCATGTTCCTTGGCGATCAGGCTGATCATGTCGCGCGCCTTGTGGCGCACCGCCATTTCGGCGATGCGTGACAGCGGCGAGACGATGATGACGCTCACGATCCCATATCCCGCTCGGCCTCGATCGCCGCGAAGCGCTCGCAGAACAGCCGCTGCGCTTCGATCGCGGGCAGCGGCTCCATCATCAGCAAGTCCTTGCTGATGCCGCGCGGCTGGCCGAAGAATTTTTGCGCTTCAGCCGGTGTGAAACCGGCAAGCACCGTCGCCTCGAAATAGGCGGCAATGGTGTCGGCCTTCTTGATCCGGTCCTTGAGGTCGCGCGTGGGATGCGGCGGCAGGCCGAAGCGCAGGTGCACGGCCGCCTCCAGCCGCATTTCCACCGCCTTGTAACCGCCGCCGACCACCGATTTGAACGGCGAGATCATGTCTCCGATCACATATTCCGGCGCGTCGTGCAGCAGCGCCATCAGGCACTCCTCCGGCCGGGCGTTGTTGAAGCGGCGGAAAATGTCTTCGACGAGGAGACTGTGCTGCGCCACCGAAAAAGCGTGATCGCCGGATGTCTGGCCGTTCCAGCGGGCGACGCGCGCCAATCCGTGGGCGATGTCGGCGAGTTCGACATCGAGTGGCGAGGGGTCGAGCAGGTCGAGCCTGCGCCCGGACAGCATGCGTTGCCAGGCACGCGGAACTTTGGCCGTCACGCGCTGGCCTCGTCGGGGCTGGTCGGGAAGACAAGCCCGGACCATTGCGGCAGGGTGAGAGAAACGGCCGTCCCGCCGGCCAGCAGCGGCGTGCCTTCCGCCATCGCGGCGCCGGCGCGGTCGATGCGCACGATCGCAAGTCCGCTGCCGCCGTCGACGGAACCAAGGGTCCCCACCGGCTTGCCGGCAGCGGTGATCTCGGTGCCCGTCCCCGGCAGAGCCGTTGCGGCGGATACCGTAACGACGCGCCGGCGCGCGGTGCCGCGGTGCTGCATGCGCGAAACCACTTCCTGTCCGACATAGCAGCCTTTCTTGAAGGAGAGGCCGCCGTTCAGATCCATCAGAACATCATGCGGAAAGGCATCCTGCAGCGAAAAGTCCGATCCCGATATCGCAACGCCGTGGGCGATGCGCAACGCATCGTAGAGCGCCTCAGCGCTGACACCGTGCCGTCCCGGCCGGCGGGTCAGCGTGAGGCCGGCCGTGGCGAAGCGGCTATCCCGAACGCCCTGGTTGATGCCATCGGCATCTTCGCCCCAGCAAACGCTGATGCCTTCTTCGGCGACGGGCGCAAGCGTGACGGCGGCCCGCAGCTTGTACATCGTCAGCCGTTTCAGCAGCGCATCGCGCTGGTCGGCATCGGTTTCGATCATGTAGCCGTCGCCATCCTGCCAGATCATGAAGTCGAACAGGATCTTGCCCTGCGGCGTCAGCAGCGCCCCAGGCCGCGCTTCGTCGGCCGCAAGCGAGGTGATATCGGTGGTGATCAAGTTTTGCAGGAAGGATTGGGCATCCGCGCCGCCGACGGAGAGCAATGAGCGGTCTTTCAGGAATACGGCTGGCATGGCGGAACCTGTCGCGTTGGTCATCGCTCAGAGGTATGACTTCATGAGGCGGATCGCAAGCGCCATGCAGCTTGCGTCAGGCGTCAATCGCCTGCCGTGAAGAATTTCCATTTGCCATCGGGCGTAATGCCGAGGCGGTAGAAATTATATCCGCCGAATTCCTGCATGTCGGACAGATCGCCGGCAGTGACGATGCGCAGCAGTTCGACCCGCTCCGGCGGCGTCAGCGACTTCAGGTCTTTCTCAGCGAAATAGGGCCAGACATACATGTCGTCGGCGGTGCCTTGGCCGACATGGACGAAGCCGGTCGAGACGATGTCGAGCATGATGGCGAGGATTTCGTCCCCATCGGGATCGCCGGAAAGATCCTTCAGCGTGCCGATCGGATCTTCTGTGGGTTCGCCGACCGTCACCTGCGTCTGCTCTGCGCCGGTGCCCATCAGCGGCCGCAGCCGTTCGAGATCGCCGGAGGCGGCCGCCTCGACGATCTGCTGGCGCATCTTGCGCACCGGCTCGGGGGCCTTGCTGATGTCGTAGATCACCTCGACGGGCTTGGAATTGTCCTGCGTGCCCGGCGTCTTGTCGACACCTTGACTGTTCTGGCTATTCACCAGCGGATCGGCCATGGGAACGCCGGGAGTGGTGCCGCCTTGCGGCTGGCTCTGCCCTTGGGCACTTCCCTGTGCCGGCTGGTCGTTCGGCTGGCCGGGGATCTTGTGAAGTTCGGAAAGCGCGTAGGCCGAGGGCGTAAGGGCGAAATTGCCGGCGGCAAGGCTGAGCGCAAGCATCACCGGCGCGAGCGAAATTCGCGAAACTTTCTCTTTACCGATGCGCATCGAACTCTCTGATAATGATTATTGCAGGGTACGGTTGGCGGAGAATTCGCCGGCAAGCATACGGTCGCGCAGCGAATCGAGCAAAGCTTCGGCGCTGCTTTCCCCATGCAATCTAATGGTCTCGCGCAGTGCATGCGCGATGGCGGCATCAGCAATGATCTCAGGCTCGATCCCGTCGGCCATGCCGTCGGCCCAAGCCTCGTTCTGGTACTCCAGAGCCGCCTGCATCTTTTCGTGGACGATCATGTCGTCGATCTCGTTGAGGCTTGCTTCCATTGTCTTTTCCTCAGAACTTCTCATCTCTTACTGCACCGTTAACAACACTAACAGCCTTTTCCCAAAACGACACGTCCGCATGCGAAAACAGGTTAATTAAACGTCAATTTCCAAAGCGCGAGGTAATTTCTGTGGCAAGTGTTGCACCTTCGTTACGGTAGCGCTCTTCTGCCACGATGGCCGCCGGGGTGCAATCCGTGTAGACCGAGGCGAAGGCGCGATAACCGCGATTGAAGGCTGCCGTGAGCTTTTCCTTGCGTTGCGGTTCGTTGCCGGCCTCCGAATCGAGCAGCTGCTGCATGCCCTTTCGCCACTCATCGCCGCCCGCGGCCTTGCAGAGGGTTCTCAGATAATGCACCGAACCCAGCACCTCGGCGAGCCGCGCCAGCTTGTCGTCATAAGGGACGATCGCAGCCGGCGGCGCAATCTCCTCCTGTGGAGGCGGCGTGTTCTTGCCCTGAGCCATGGTGGGGCCGGCGAGCACGAGCAGGGACAGGACAACGCGTCGAACGGGAATCATGCTTCCAGTTGATACGTTGACCATGACGGCAACAAGGCGCGCTTGACAATTTCCACTTCTATTCGCCGCCCGCCAGAGCATGACGCCGAAAAGTGTCAGCGGTTTTCGGACGACATCATGCTCTAACTTTAATTCAGAACAGGATGATTATCGGCCGGTTGACCGATAATCATCCTCTGCCAGCCGTTCCGCGCATTCGAGCACGCTCTGCGGCACAGGCAGCCGCCGAATCTCATCCACCGTATACCAGCCCAGCGCCGCTGCATCGTCGGCGGCTTCCGCCACTATGTCCCGGTCGGCCTCGACGCGAAAAACTGACAGGAAGAAATGGCTCTTCAGGCTGCCGTCCGGCCCATGCGTCTTCAGGTCATAGGTTGAAAACAGCCGCGGATTATGCGCCTCGATGCCGGTTTCCTCCCGGAATTCCCGCAGCGCCGTCTGCTCCGGCGTTTCCCCCGGCTCGGCGCGTCCACCGGGAAAGGCATACATGTCGGCGGAAGGCGGGTTGCGTCGCAACACCAGCAGGAACCGGCCGTCGCGTTCGAGAATGGCGGAGGAGGCGGCTTTGGCGGTGGAGATCATAAGACTGCTCTTGTTGTGACGGCCCATTCTATCGCATGGACCGATTGTTGCATGCCGGCGCTGCCTGGCTTCCCAATTTTTCGTCTGGGCAGGTTCGGAAGACAAGGCCGAAAGGCGGTGCAACGGACCCGAGGTGACGACATGTGTGCAACAAAGATTCCAGATTTTCGAGAGGGCTTTGCGTGACCTATATCATCTATGCCTTTGCCGCCGTTTTCGAGATTGCCGGCTGCTTCACCTTCTGGGCATGGCTGAGGCTCGAAAAGCCCGTCTGGTGGCTGGTGCCGGGCATGATCTCGCTCGCGCTTTTCGCCTGGCTTCTGACGCTGGTGCCGAGCGAGGCCGCCGGTCGAACCTTCGCGGCCTATGGCGGCATCTATATTCTGGCTTCGCTCTTCTGGCTCTGGCTGGTCGAAGGCCGTGTGCCCGATCGTTATGATATCGGCGGCGGACTGATCTGCCTTGCCGGGGCGAGCGTCATCCTCTTTGCGCCGCGAGGCTGAAGCATGTCGCGCAAGCGCAACGCGCTTTAGCTCTTTGGTCGCGGCACGTCCTGTTTCAAACCGCTGTATAGGCTTGCGCGGCACGCCCAGGGCGGCTTGACCGGACTCGGAGCGGGTGCAAAGACGGGCCGATGTGTGGACGTTTCGCCCTGACAAGTTCCAGCGCAGACCTGCGCGATTTCCTCTCCGGTGTCGATCTCGACGATTTTCCGGCGCGCTACAACATCGCCCCGACGCAGCCGATCCTGGTCGTCATAGCAGGCGAGGACAGGGAGCGAGGCAGCAACCTGGCCGACCGGCGCGCGGTGCTGGTGCGCTGGGGTTTTACCCCGGCCTGGGTCAAGGACCCGAGAGAATTTCCGCTGCTGATCAATGCGCGCGCCGAGACGGCGATCGGCAAAGCCTCGTTTCGGGCGGCGATGCGTCATCGCCGCGTGCTGATTCCGGCTTCGGGTTTTTATGAATGGCATCGTCCGCCGAAGGAGAGCGGCGGCAAGCCACAGGCCTATTGGATCAGGCCGCGCCAGGGCGGAATCGTCGCCTTTGCCGGATTGATGGAGACATGGTCCTCAGCCGATGGCTCGGAGGTCGATACCGGCGCGATCCTGACGACCTCCGCCAATGCGGGCATCTCGGCGATCCATGATCGTATGCCTGTCGTCATCAAGCCGGCGGACTTCGCGCGCTGGCTCGATTGCAGGACGCAGGAACCGCGTGAGGTGGCCGACCTGACGCAGCCCGTTCAGGACGATTTTTTCGAGGCCGTACCGGTCTCCGACAAGGTCAATAAGGTTGCCAATATGGGCCCTGACCTGCAGGAGCCAGTCGTCATCGAACGGCCGTTCAAGGCACCCGAGAAGCAAAGGCCGGATAACGGCCAGCTCAGTCTCTTCTGAAACGTTATCGGCCGCTTCTGGCACGGCGGCCCGTTTGGTCGAATCCTAGAGATCGGGACGCTTTAGAAACATGCCGCAGTCTTGGGGCAACGGCATGCTGGAAGCTGGAAGGTGAAGCGCAGGTGACGGCGGTTCGAAGCTCGGCGCTTCAAGCGGATTTCTTGACGCTCTCCGGCTTGTTCTTCGCCATCAGCGATGCCGCGGCAACGGCCTTCAGGCCGACGGGGCGATAATTGGCGGCGAGGTCCGGCTTGGCCGTCTGCTGTTCGCCGGTACTGCTCTTGTTCGAAGTCACGGATACTCTCCTTTACGTGGTTCTTCCCTGGGTATTTTATTTTTGCAGTTTCGCCAGAAATAGCGACGAATCGGCGGCGCCGCTTATCAGGATTTGTGAACGCCCACCATAATTCGCGAGGCTTAACTGAAGCCTACGTTGGTTAATACTTACTGAAGGAAGCTGTTCCCAAAAAACTGGTCAGCCGTTATCCCCGGGGAAGGCTCATGGCTTTCCCCGGAGAGGCGCACGTTTTCCGGGAATATGCGAGAAATGAGGGAGAAGCATCTCCGTGGGAGAGAGGCTACTGCAGTTCAAAGTCTTACAGTGTCCTTTGCGCGTCTGAAAGGACGCGCGGCGCTGTAGGAGATGCCTGAAGGTCAGATATGACGGCCGATATCGTCGTCGCCGACGCCGGGCTCCTCGATCGTCAGCGTCCCATATTTCCGCCGCCATTTCCGCGCGCCAAAGGGGAGCGAAACGAGGTAGGCGGCAACGGTAAACACCATCACCTCCCAGGTGTAGCTCATCAGCAGAGCTACATAGAGCACGACGCCGAGCATCATCGGCAGCACGAGATCGCGCCGCAGCCGGTTGCCCTCCGATTTGCCCGACCAGACCGGCAGCCGGCTGATCAGCAGGAAGGCGATGAACACGGTATAGATCGACGAGACAAAGGCGAAGGTGCGGTCGGTCGCCATCCCAAGGAAGCCGAGATAGACCGGCAGCAGCACGAGCATGGCGCCAGCCGGCGCCGGCACGCCGACGAAATATTCCGACTGCCAGCTTGCCTTGTTCTCGCGTTCGGCCATGACATTGAAACGGGCAAGGCGCAGTCCGGCGGCGATCGCATAGATCAGCGCCGCGATCCAGCCGAGCGAGCGCGCCTGGTCGAGCGCGAAAACATAGACGACGAGGGCGGGTGCGACGCCGAAATTGACGATGTCGGCAAGCGAATCCATCTGCGCGCCGAACTTCGAGGTCGCCTTCATCAGCCGGGCCACCCGTCCGTCGATGCCGTCGAGGAAGGCGGCGACGAGCACCATGGAGACGGCGAGCTCGTAACGATTCTCGAAAGCCAGGCGGATGCCGGTCAGCCCGGCGCAGATTGCCAGAATGGTGATGAGATTCGGAAAGACGAGACGGAGCGGGATTTCGCGCAGACGCGGGCCGCGGGCGGAATCATCCGGACCATTGGGCTCGAAAGGCGGAAAAGGCGTTTCCATATCGCGTTCCAATCTAGCTGCGGCGGCTGATAACGGGACCCTTGGCCGAGGCGAATTCGGCGATGACGGTTTCTCCGGCAATCGCCGTCTGGCCGAGCGAGACGCGTGGCGCCGCGCCGGCGGGCAGGAAGACATCGAGGCGGGAGCCGAAACGGATCAGCCCGAAGCGCTCGCCCGCATCCATCGGCTCGTTGGTGTTTGCCCAGCAGAGGATGCGCCGCGCCACGAGGCCGGCGATCTGCACGACGCCGATCTGGCCGTGGCGAGTTTCGATTACCAGGCCGTTGCGCTCATTGTCCTCGCTCGCCTTGTCGAGCTCGGCGTTCACGAAGCTGCCGGAGCGGTAGTTGATGCTGACGATGCGTCCGCGCATCGGCGCCCGGTTCACATGGCAGTTGAAGACGTTCATGAACACCGAAATGCGCAGCATCGGCTCCGAGCCGAGGTCGAGCTCGGCCGGCGGGGTCACCATCTGTATCGCCGAGACCTTACCGTCGGCCGGGGAAATCACCAGATCGTCGTCCTGCGGGGTCACGCGCTCGGGATCACGGAAGAAGTAGGCGCACCACAGCGTGAAGATCATGCCGATCCAGAAGAGCGGCTTGAAGATCCAGCCGAGGATCAGCGAGGCGACGAAGAAGGCGGCTACGAAGGGATAACCCTCCTTGTGCACGGGGACGATCGTGTTGCGAACCGTGTTGAACAGGCTCATGGCTGCCGGTCTCCTTGCGTTGTCGTTTTTTGCTGGTTAGCGAAAAACCGCCTCCGGGGCAATGCTGCGGCCCCGGCCCCTGTTCGCACGTTTAGGTTCTGAACAACAAAAGCCGATGCCGGCATCCGGTTCCCGAATTAATTTGCCGGCGCAAGCCGCGTGACCACGCCCATGTCGTCGCTTTCGCGCACCTGCTTCAGGTGTTCCTCGGCCTGTGTGGCCTCGCGCTGACGGTTCCACATGGAGGCATAGAGGCCGTTCCGTTCAAGCAGGGCCGCATGGGTTCCGCGCTCGGCGATTTCACCGCTTTTCAGCACGATGATTTCGTCGGCGCCGATCACGGTCGAAAGCCGATGGGCGATAACCAGCGTCGTTCGGTTCTTCGAAACCACGTCGAGCGCCGTCTGGATTTCTCGTTCCGTCGTCGTGTCGAGCGCCGACGTCGCCTCGTCGAGGATCAGAATCGGCGGCGCTTTGAGGATGGTGCGGGCGATCGCCACCCGCTGCTTCTCGCCGCCCGAAAGCTTGAGCCCGCGCTCGCCGACTTTGGTTTCGAAACCTTCCGGCAGCATTTCGATGAAATGCGCGATCTGCGCCACCTCGGCGGCGGCAAAGACCTCGCCGTCGCTGGCCGATGTACGGCCATAGCGGATGTTGTAGGCGACGGTATCGTTGAAGAGCACGGTATCCTGCGGCACCATGCCGATCACCGAGCGCAGGCTCTTCTGCGTCACCGTGCGGATATCCTGGCCGTCGACCGTGATCGTGCCGCTCTGGATATCGTAGAAACGATAGAGCAGGCGCGACAGAGTCGACTTGCCCGCCCCCGAGGGGCCGACCACGGCGACCGTCTTGCCGGCCGGCACGTCGAAGGAAATCCCCTTGAGGATCGGACGGGCCGGATCGTAGGCGAAGTGCACATCCTTAAAGGAGATCGCGCCCTGGCCGCTCCTGAGTTCTGTTGCATCGGGCGCGTCCTTGACTTCGGCTTTCACCTCCAGGAGATCGAACATTTGCTCGATATCGGTCAGCCCCTGGCGGATTTCGCGGTAGACGAAGCCGATGAAGTTGAGCGGCGCGGAAAGCTGCAGCAGCATCGAATTGACGAAGACGAAATCGCCGACTGTCTGCTCGCCGCGCTGGACAGCCAGCGCCGACAGCACCAGCATGATCGTCGTGCCGATGCCGAAGATGACGCCCTGGCCAAAGTTCAGCCAGCCGAGCGAGGTCCAGACATCGGTCGCCGCCTTCTCGTAGCGCTCCATCGATTTGTCGAAGCGTTTGGCTTCCATCTCCTCATTGCCGAAATATTTGACGGTTTCGAAATTGAGGAGGGAGTCGATGGCTTTGGTGTTGGCGTCGGTATCGCTGTCGTTCATCGACCGGCGGATAGCGATGCGCCAATCGGAGGCGCGGATCGTGAACCAGATATAGGCCCAGACCGTCAAGGCGGTGACGGCGAGGTAGGAAAATCCGTAACCCCACCAGAAGATTGCCGCGGTCAGCAGGAATTCGATGACGGTCGGAACCGAATTGAGGATCGTGAAGCGGACGATCGTCTCGATACCCTTGGTGCCGCGCTCGATGATGCGCGAGAGACCGCCGGTCTTGCGCTCCAGATGGAAGCGCAGCGACAGCTCGTGCATGTGCACGAAGGTCCTGTAGGCGAGCTGGCGCACCGCATGCTGCCCGACGCTGGCAAACAGCGCGTCGCGCAACTGGTTGAGGCCGAGCTGGATCAGCCGCGTGAGGTTATAGGCGATGACCAGCGCGATGGCGCCGGCAAGCAGCGGCGGAACCGTGCCGGCGAGGTCCATCCTGCCATTCAGTGCATCGGTCGACCACTTGAAGAAATAGGGAACGAGCAGCAGAACGAACTTGGAGATCAGCAGATAGACCGAGGCCCAGACGACGCGCATCTTGAGGTCGGGCCGGCCGGCCGGCCACATATAGGGCCAGAGGTTGAGAAGCGTGCGCAGCAGGTGGGATTCCGAGACAGTCTTGCCGTTTGCCATGCGTGTCTCCAGTCCGGATGGGAGTTGCTGCCGTCGCGTGTGTCGATGCTGGCAAAGCGCGAGCGGGACGTGCTCGAAAGCGTTTCCCCTGTCACCGCCAGATAGGGTGCCGGGCGGATGAATACAACAAATGCGGGGCTCAGGAAAAGCCCGGGCCGGGCGGTTATCCCGCCCGGCCCGATCATGTTCTTCTGCTTTGTTTAAAGGTGCTGGCCGGAAAGGCGTTTGCGGTGCAGTTCCTCGGCATTCGGCAAGGCATCCTTCGGCAGGCCGAAGATCTGGCCGGGGCGGATGCGGTCGGGATCGGTGATCTTGTCTTCGTTGGCGATGTAGATCGTCGTGTAGCGCACACCAAGGCCATAGGTCCGGCGCGAGATCTGCCACAACGTGTCGCCGCGGCGAATGATCACCGCCGCATTGTTGGCCGTCAGCGGCGCCTGTTCAATGGTTTTCGGCTGGTTGCCGGCAGCGTCGTTGGTGGACGCCGCGGATGCAGGGGCCGCAGGCGCTGGTGCGCCGTTGAGTTCGGCAATGATCGCCCCCAGCCCGTCGAGACCAGCCCCGACGGATTTTGAATCCTTCGGCAGGCCCTGCAGCATCTTCAACGCGTTGGTCGCCTTCTCAGAGGCGGATCCGGATGCTTGCTTGAGGCTATCGGATGCGTCGGCGCCTGGGCGGAAGTCGGCAAGCGAGCGCAGTGCGAATTCCGTTGCCGAGCGCGCCGCTGCAAGCTGTTCGTCGCCGGGCAGCTTGCCGTCGGCAAAAAGCCCCTTCAGCAGGCCGAAGGCCTTGCCGGCCTCGGCCTTGCGCTTGCCGAGTTCGCCTTCGTCGAGCGGTACCATCGAAGAGGAGCCGTTCGCGTCGGCAGGGCCGGCTTGCGCGGCGACCCTTACCTGGTCGCCAGCCGGACGATTGAAGGTCACCGCGGCGCGCACGATCACCTTGCCGGCGGGATCGACGACATCGACGCGGATCTTGTGGTCGCCGACCGACAGTGCTGCAACGCCGTCAATAACGAAATGTCCGTCGGCACCCGCCGTGTCCTGGCCGACGAGGTTGTCGTCGGCATAACCGAGGACCTTGGCGTTGGCGCGCGCCGTGCCGGCGATGAAGATCTTGTTGCCCTCGATCTCGACGGCGTTGACCATAACATCGGGTGCCGTGGCCTTGTCGGCTTCGGCCGGGCCGGGAACGGCCGGCGCCGCATTCGTGTCGCCGGGCAAGCCAGGCGTCTGCAGAGCCAGCTCACCGGTCGCTGCAGCAGGAGCGGTTCCGTCGGCTGCTGCCTTGTCGGCAGACGGCGCCATCGGATCGGAGGCGTCGGCGACTTCGGTTCCGCCCGTCGGCGCCGTGATGATGCGGCTTGCGGTGCCAGGCTTGGAGACCATGGCGAGCAGATTGGCGCCATTGCCGTCCTCCGGCACGGAAACGGTTGCGACTTCTTCGGAACGCGTGGTCTTGCCATCCTTGCCCGTCACCTTCAGCACCAGTTGGTGGTCACCGGCCGGAAGCGGATTGTCGAGGACGGCGGCGAAATCGCCGCTCGGACCGATATCGGCCGTCGTCACAACCTTTTCGCCGTCGAGCACTTCAAGCTTGCCGTTCGGCTCGGCGGAACCGGCGATGACGGTCGATCCATCCGGCTCGACGCGCAGGACGTCGAAGGCCGGAAGCTTGGGACCGGCATTGGCCGCTGCAGCGGCCGGCTCGGGGGCGCCGGTCAGCGCTGCCTCGGCCTTGGCAATTGCCGCGCTCGCATCGGCGATGTTTTCGGGCAGCGACTGCACGATGGCCAGCGCCTTGGCGCCGCCTTCCTTGGCCTTCGTGGCAACGGCTTGCGTCGCGGGATCGATGCCCTCGGGAATGGTGAAGCCGGCAAGCGCGGTGAGCGCATTGATCGTCTTGGTTTTGGCGGCGGTGAAGACATCGATGGCCGGGCCTTTGCCATTGGCAAACAGCGCCTTGAGCTCGCCGAGCGCGAGGCCGGCATCGGCCGAAAGACGGCTGACCTGGGCGGCGACCGCAGTCGGATCGGCGGAGCGTGATGTCTTTGACGCCTCGTTAACCGTGTTCTTGAGCTCCGTGCTCGCCTGGTTGATAGCGTCGCCGACCTTGGTCGCATCGCCGCCGATGCGCGGCATGACAAAGAATACCATCAGTAGGATTGCGGATACGAGCACTGCAAGGGCCAGCAAGCCGGCACGGTTCTTCATCATTATGTCTCCCAAGGCGGCAAATTGCCGTAGTACCGAAAATTGCTAGCGATTCCCGTTGCTTTTCACAAGCATTCAAAGCAATTAGGCAAGCTAGGCATGCTGCTTTTCAGTCAATTTTCTTGACTGCATTGAAATGGAATAGTTGTTTCGCCTCCATGACCGAACAATCTGTATCGATTCGATCCATCTGCGTTTACTGCGGCTCGAGGCCGGGACGTGATCCCTCTCACATGGCGGCCGGGCGCGCTCTCGGAAGAGAGATCGCCGAATACGGCCTGCGCCTGGTCTATGGCGGGGGTACCAAAGGCATCATGGGCGCGGTTGCAAGCGGGGTGCTTTCAGGCGGCGGTCAGGTCACGGGCATCATCCCGGATTTCCTGATCGATATGGAAGCGACTCGCCATTCGCTCGGTCAGCTCAACGAACTCATTGTAACCCCTGACATGCATGCGCGCAAACATACGATGTTCGAGCGCTCCGATGCCTTCGTCGCCTTGCCGGGCGGCATCGGCACGCTGGAGGAGATCGTCGAGATCATGACCTGGGCCCAGCTCGGCCGCCATGAGAAGCCGATGGTTTTTGCCAACATCAACGGTTTCTGGGATCCGATGATGGAACTGCTGCGCCATATGACCGATGAAGGTTTCCTGCACACCGCCCACCGGGTGCAGCCGCTCATCGTCGACGACGTTTCCGGCATCATTCCGGCGATCATGGCCCAGGCGGCCCAGCTCGCCGCCGATCGCGACGGCGAGGACGAGGTGATCTCGAAGATGTAGGTGTGCAAGAGCCCCGGATTGCCCGGCCTTGTGACTGGCACATTCAGCTGTAGGCCGAAACAAGCCGGGTCACCTGAGATCGCATCCATTGATTGGCGGGATCATTGTCACTTGCCGCCGACCAGACCATCGATATCGGGCTCACCGTTAAATCAAGGGGAACCTCGGCGGTCGCCAAGCCGAAAAGGCCGGCATACCGCTTGACGATCCTGGTCGGCAGGGTCGCGATCAGGGGCGCTTCCAGGACGGCGGTAAGCACGGTCAGGAATTCCGGCGCTGCCACCGACACGTCGAGTCGCACGTTGATCCGCTTCAACGCGTCATCGATGCAGCCTTCGATGGCGTCCTTCTGAGAAACGAGTGCATGCCTCAGCCCGACATAGCTGTCCCGGTCCAAAGTTTCGGGAAGATCGAGAAGCTCAGGATTGTAGCAACACATTAGCGATTGCTCGAACAGCAGGGTCCGCCGGTGTCTGTTGTTGCCGTCATCGTAGCAACCGACGCCGAGGTCGATGACATTGTCGTCCAGAAGCTTGTGGACCAGCTCAGGGTCGACCGCTCGCGCAAGCACTTTAATACCCGGGGCTGTCTCGTTTAACATAGCGGCGAGGCGCGGCACGAGCAGCACCTCAAGCTCGCTGGAAAAGCCGATGCGGAATATCTGCTCGGCCTGATCGGGCTCGAAGACTGCCGGCGTTACAATCGCCTGCTGCGTGCGGCTGAGTATCTGCTCTACGGCTTCGGCGAAACGCAGCGCCCGATGAGTCGGCTGCATGACCTGGCCGACACGCACAAACAGCTCATCCTGCAGCAATGTCCGGAGAGTGCCGAGATTGTGGCTCATAGCGGGCTGCTGGATTTTCAGGCGAACAGCAGCTTTCGTCACGCTCCGCTCCTTCATGAGCGCATCGAACGCGACCAGCAGATTGAGGTCGAAAGACCACAAATTGAAATGATCAATGGAGACAATTTCATTCATCGATTTGATCGTTGCATGAATCCTTCTTACTGTCCATAGCCATCAGACAGCGCTGTCCCGGTTCCATTTAACTCGAAAGGAATTCCATGAGCGATCTTGGAAAGGAATATCGTATTGCCGGCGTGACAGTGAGAAAGGTGCAGGAGCAGTACCTTCACGACGTTCCGCCCTCATTCCTCTACCCGACTGCCGGATCTGAGGAGATCAAGGCGGTCGAGCCGCGGCTTTCCGCCGTCGATATGGAAGAGGGCCGCGATGCCCTTGTAGTGAGCATTCATAGCTGGCTTGTCATCACGCCCGACCACGTCATCCTCATCGACACGGGCTCGGGAAACGACAAGGAGAGACCGCGCAATTCCGGCTTCCATCATCAGACCATTCCGTTTCTCGATAGGCTGCGTCAGGCGGGTGTCGAGCCCGAAGATGTCGACTTCGTCATCAATACCCATCTCCACGTCGATCATTCCGGCTGGAATACCGTGCTTCAGGACGGACGATGGATCCCGACTTTCAAAAACGCCCGCTACGTCTTCCCACGCGCCGAGCAGGAATATTACGCGTCGACGGCGAGTCACAACGACGTCAACATTCCCAGCCTCGGCGTCTATGAAGACAGCGTAAGGCCGGTGATCGAGGCGGGGCTTGCCGATTTCATCGACAGCGCAGGCGGTCCTTTCCTCGATCGATTCATCTTCTTGCCGACGCCTGGGCACAGCATCGGCCATATGTCCGTTATGCTGGAGGCGGATAATGAAGCGGCAATCTTCGCCGGCGATGTCATGCACCATCCGATCCAGGTGGAACGGCCCGACCTCAACACGGTCTTCTGCGAATTCCTGGATCAGGCTGCCCAGTCCAGACAGCGCGTCCTCGAACTCGCAGCTGATAATCGCGCCATGTACTTCTCCACGCATTTCCCCGGTTCGTCTGCTGGTTATGTCACCCGCGACGGCGAAAAATTCAGGTGGTCCTATGTCTAACAACGAGCTCGCATCGTCAGCTTTTGACGCCAGTCAGATCGTATTCGACGAGCATTACGTCGACAGCGGAACCGAGGGCATCAAGCTCTGTCTGCGCAATAAGCGAAGGAAGGACCACAAAGTCTTTCTTGCGGAGAAAACAATCGTGATGGTGCATGGAGCGACCTTCTCGTCCGGAAGTCTTTACGACGTTCCCTTCAATGGAATGTCCTTCATCGACTTCCTCGCGCATCATGGGTTCGACGTCTTTGCCGTCGATGTCCGGGGCTACGGAAAATCGACCCGTCCACCGGAAATGCAGGCGCAGCCCGATCTCAACCCGCCCCTTGTTTCCACCGACACCGGCGTCACCGACTTCGCAACGGCTGTCGAGTTCGTGCTTCGACTTCGGGGCCTGAAGGCTGTCAGCGTGTTCGCAATGTCGTGGGGCGGTACCGTAGCCGGCGCATATGCTGCTCGCAACGCCGACAAGGTCGTCAAGCTCGCGCTGCTCGCGCCACAATGGCTGAGTGACGTTCCCATTCCCATCGACCAGGGCGGTTCCCTCGGCTCCTACAGGCTTGTTCCCGTCAAAGCGGCCCTGGCGCGTTGGCTGGGCACCGCACCTGAATACGCGCGTGAACGTCTTGTGCCCGAGGGCTGGTTCGATCTCTGGTCGGAATCGACCCTCTCGGAGGAGACGTGGCAAGACGATAGGGAGCAAGGCAAACTTCGCGCCACCAACGGGCCGATCCAAGACATCCGCACCTACTGGAGAGCTGGAACCCCATATTATCAACCGAGCGAGATTCGCGCGCCGGTGCTGCTGTTGCACGGCGAATGGGACATCGACGTTCCGCTTGATCTGGCGCGGGCCTATTTCGAGCAGCTGACCGGCGCCTCCTACAGGCGATGGGTGGAAATCGGGGAGGCGACACATCTGGCCCTGATGGAGAGCCACCGCATGCAGGCCTATGCCGAGGTCGTCCGCTTCTTCGATGAAGCTTTCAAACCGGAATAGAGTCTGAACGACCAGGCTCCGGCATCGAATCCGGAGCCTGCTTCCTCCATCAAGCCGGCCGCGCGTTCGCCCGGCCGTCGAGCCATTCGTTTCCATGACAATTCTGATAACCGCCATCCTGGATGCCGGGCGAAGTGCCGTCGACATCGCGATATTCACCTTTCTGCCTCTCATGATCGTGACATTTTCGCTGATGCGCTACCTCGAGAGCGTGAGCGCGTTGCGATCAATCGCCGGCAAGGTAAACCCGCTGTTCAGACCTTTCGGTCTGGACGGTTTTGGGGTTTTGGCAATCATCCAGCTCAGCCTCGTGAGTTCGGCTGCCCCGGTCGCTGCCCTGACGCTGATGGCGCGTAAAAGAACGTCGGAGAAATTTATGGCCGCGGCCTTTGCCGCGGTGCTTGCGGCGGCGCCGGCGAATGCCAGTTTTCCACTCGCAAGCCTCGGTGTCGATCCGGGCTCGATCATAATGAACGGCATTTGCGGGGCGCTCGCTGCGTCCACTCTCGCCGGTTGGATCGTCGGCCGCCGTTCCTTGCGTGGAAAGATCTGTTCCTGCGACAGGGCGGATGACCACGACGTCGTTAGGCGCGATCTGCTGGCCGCGATCAATCGCGGTGGCGCAGATGCCATTGGCGTCATTGCTGCGATCCTGCCGGTGCTCGTGATCTCACTTGCCCTGGTAAGGCTGACCCAAAGTACAGGCGCACTTTCGGCTTTCACGTCCGTTGCGCAGCCATTGCTTCAGCTGCTCGGCGCCTCGCAGCAGGATGTGCTGTTCTTCCTCACAAAGTGTCTGGCAGGATCGAGCGCAACGGTCACGCTGTTACTCGACGCCCACAAGGAACTGAGTTTTACGCCAGAGAAAATCATTCACGGATCCGCATTTCTGCTAAACCCTCTCGACCTTCCTGGCCTCTCCATTCTTATCGCTTCGGTGCCGGCGCTCCGCTCGGTAGCAGGCGTCGCAGTCTTCAGCGCACTGGCCGGAATCCTGGTCCGCACAGCTCTGCTGTCCTGGCTTTGAGCCAAGTCGGTCGGTCGAGACGAGCGCAACGGCTACATCCTTCCGCGGCTCCCTTTGAGCATCGACCAGCTGTAGAAGAACAGCCCCGCCCAGATCAGCGGGAAGGCGATCATGCGCGCCGTGCCGAGCGGCTCTTGAAAGGCGAACACGGCGATCAAGAAGATCATCGTCGGCGCGATATACTGCATGATACCGATCGTCGACAGCTTGAGCAGCTTGGCGCCATTGGCATAGATCATCAGCGGCACGGCGGTGATGACGCCGCAGCCGAGCAGCAGGGTCGTATCGGCAAGGCCGGTGCGGTAGAGATGGCCCTGGCCGCTGCCGAATTCGAGATAGAGGATGTAGAGGAGGGCGGGCCCGCTCAGGATCAGCACCTCGAGGAAGAAACCCTGATTGGGTCCGAGCGGCAGTGTCTTGCGGAGCAGGGCGTAAAAACCCCAGCTGACCGCCAGCGTCAGCGCGACCCACGGAATGCCGCCGCTGTCGAAGGCGAGTATGGCGACAGCGAGCCCTGCAAGCGCAATCGCCGCGATCTGCAGCGGCTGCAGCTTTTCCTTCAGGAGCACCGCGCCGAGGAAGATGCTGAACAGCGGATTGATGAAATAGCCAAGTGCTGCATCGAGCGAATGGCCGGCGCCGATCGCCCAGACATAGGTGCCCCAGTTGACGGTGATCAGCGACGCGGTCAGCGCCCCCATCGCCAGCATGCGCGGCGAGCGCAGTGCTGCGCTGATATCGGCGGTGCGTCCGAGCACGATCAGCACGATGCCGGCCAGCGGCAGCGACCAGACGATGCGGTGGGCGATCACTTCGGCCGGCGGAATATGCGCCACCGCCTTCATATAGAACGGCAGGAAGCCCCAGAGCAGATAGGCTGTCAGCGCGAAGGCGAAACCGCGTGGACTATCTTCGTTCTTGGCCAAGGGAACGGATGCATCGGTCGACATCGGGTGTTTCCATCTTTGTTCTTCTTCTGATCCGGCCTAGCTTAAGCGCCGTGAATAGGCCAATTCATTTCGTTGAATGAATGGTGAGAGCAGTTGAAGCAAAGACATCGCGATGGCGAACACGAGCGGACGGTCAGCCTGGAACCCGGCGGCCGAAAGGCCGGCAAAAGCGTCGCCGAACCGGTGACCAGGTCTATTCCGCCGCGATCTTGCCCGCCAGCTGCCGGTTCTTCATCAGCTTGTAAATGACGGAATCCATCAGTGCCTGGAACGAGGCGTCGATAATGTTCTCCGAGACGCCGACCGTCCACCAGCGCACGCCGTCACTGTCGGTGGATTCGATCAACACGCGGGTGATCGCCTCCGTGCCGCCATTGAGGATACGCACCTTGAAATCAGCGAGCACCAGATCGTCGATCTCGTGCTGGTACTTGCCAAAGTCCTTGCGCAGCGCCAGGTCGAGCGCGTTGACCGGACCTTCGGCGTCGGCAACCGACATCAGCGTCTGTCCGTCAATGGTGATCTTGACCACCGCTTCCGAGACGATCTTCACGCGGCCAAGACTGTCGAAACGACGCTCGATCATCACCCGGAAGCCCTCGATGGTGAAGAATTCCGGGATCGTGCCGAGTGTGCGATGCGCCAGCAGCTCGAAGCTCGCGTCGGCCCCCTCATAGGCATAGCCGATGGATTCCCGTTCCTTGACGATCGAGATCAGGAGGTCGAGCTTCGGATCGTCTTTGGCGAGGGTGATTCCGCGCCGCTTCAGCGCATTGATGAAGTTCGCCTTGCCGCCCTGGTCGGAGACCATGACCTTTCGAAAATTGCCGACGCTTTCCGGCGGCACATGTTCATAGGTCTTCGGATCCTTCAGCAGCGCCGACGCGTGAATGCCGGCCTTGGTGGCGAAGGCGGAAGCGCCGACATAGGGCATCTGGTGGTCGGGCGAGCGGTTGAGCAACTCGTCGAAGGCATGCGACAGCCGGGTGAGGTTGAGCAGCCGCTCCTCGTCGATCGCCGTTTCGAAGCGTGTGTTGTAAGCGCTCTTCAGTGCCAGTGTCGGGATCAGCGTCACCAGGTTGGCATTGCCGCAGCGCTCGCCAATGCCGTTCAGCGTTCCCTGGATCTGCCGGACGCCGGCTTCGACCGCGGCCAAGGAATTGGCGACGGCCTGGCCGGTGTCGTTGTGGGCATGGATGCCGAGACAGCGGCCGGGCACGCCGGCGGCGATCACCGCCTCGACGATGGCGCGGACTTCCGGCGGCTGCGTGCCGCCATTGGTGTCGCAGAGCACGACCCAGCGGGCGCCACTCTCATAAGCGGTTTTGGCGCAGGCGATCGCATAGGCCGGATTGGCCTTGAAGCCGTCGAAGAAATGTTCGCAGTCGACGATCGCCTCCTTGCCGGCGCCGACCGCCGCCTTGACGCTTTCGGCGATGCATTCGAGATTTTCCTCGTTGGTGCAGCCGAGCGCCACTGCGACATGGTAATCCCAGCTCTTGGCGACGAAACAAACGGCGTCGGCTTTCGCTTGCAACAGCCCGGCAATGCCTGGGTCGTTGGAGACCGAAACGCCCGACCGCTTCGTCATGCCGAAGGCGACGAAGGTCGCCTGGCTGGTGCGCCTCTCGCCGAAAAAGGCCGTGTCCGTCGGATTGGCGCCGGGATATCCGCCCTCGACATAGTCGAGGCCGAACTCATCCAGCATGGCGGCGATCGCGATCTTGTCCTCGACGGAAAAATCGATGCCAGGCGTCTGCTGCCCGTCCCGGAGCGTCGTGTCGAAGAGGTAGATGCGTTCTTTCATGTCGTTTCCTCCCGCCAGGCGGGTGTTGTTGAAATGCGGATGCTGCCTCATCCGCGCGCGGGGAGAGGGCTAGGGTGAGGGGCGGCCCTGTTCAGGGCAATCAGTCCCGCTTCCCGGCAAACTTATCGGTCGCCCGGATCAGCCGGTCGAGTATCCCGGGCTCCGAATAGGCATGACCGGCACCCTCGATCAGGTGGAACTCCGCCTTCGGCCAGGCCTTGTGCAGCAGCCAGGCATATTTGGCCGGGCAGGGCATATCATAGCGGCCATGCACGATGACGCCGGGAATATCTTTCAGCCTGCCTGCGTCACGGAGCAGCTGTCCCTCGTCCATCCAGCCGGCATTGACGAAGAAGTGGTTCTCGATACGGGCGAAGGCATAGGCGAATTCCGGCTCCTCGAACTTGCCGCTCGTCGAAGGTTCCGGCAGCAGCGTGATCGTTTCGCCTTCCCAGATGCTCCAGGCCTGCGCGGCCGCAAGGCGCACGTTTCTGTCCTCATGCGTCAGGCGGCGATGATAGGCCTGCATCATCTCATGCCGCTCTTCCGGAGGAATGGGAGCGATGAAGCGCTCCCACTTGTCCGGGAACATTTCCGAGACGCCGAACTGATAGTACCAGTCGAGCTCCGCCTTGGTCAGCGTATAAATGCCCCGCACAATGAGCTCGGACACGCGCTCGGGATGGGTCTCGGCATAGGCGAGTGCCAGCGTCGAGCCCCAGGAACCGCCGAATACCTGCCAGGTCTCGACGCCGGCCATCTCGCGCAGCCGCTCGATATCGGCGACGAGGTGCCAGGTCGTGTTGGCATTGAGGTCGGCATGCGGCGTCGACCGGCCGCAGCCGCGCTGGTCGAAGAGCATGACGTCGTAGAGAGCGGGATCGAACAGCCGGCGATGGGCGGGCGAGAAGCCGCCGCCCGGGCCGCCATGCAGGAACACGGCCGGTTTGGCGCCTGATGTGCCCGACCGTTCCCAGTAGATCACATGGCCGTCACCGACATCGAGATGGCCGGAGGCATAGGGTTCGATTTCGGGATAGAGGGTGCGCAGTATCTCGGTCATATCTTCACGCCTTTCGCGGGCCAGACCTTAGTGTCATGATCGGGATGCTGAAAGGAGATGATCGCCTCCTGTCGGGCATAGAAATCCGGGTCCTTGTGCACCGGGGCTTCGAAGATCGTCTCGACCCAAGGCAAGCGGGCGTCGTAATTGACCTGGATCTGCGGCGCCAGATCGCTGCGGTCGTCGAAGGCGCCGATTGCAAGCTCCAGGCCACCGGGATGACGATAGGTCATCGGCGTGCCGCAACTGCTGCAGAAGCCGCGGGCGATATTGACGGAGGACTGAAAGTAGCTCGGCTCGCCGCGGGTCCACTCCATTCCCTCCTCGAGTACGGTGACGAGGGCGGAGAAGAAGCCGCCGAACTGCTTCTGGCACATGCGGCAATGGCAGATCGAGGGCCGACCGAGCGCGCCCGATATGCGGAAGCGCACGGCGCCGCACTGGCATCCGCCTGTTCTGATTTTATCCGTCATGGGGTTTCTCCGGGTGGCCAGCTTTTCGTATCATGGTCGGGATGCTGATGATTGCTCGCCGCGATCGTATCTTCGCGCTCGGACGTGTCCGGCTCCGGTTCCAGCGGCAAGCCGTCGATCGCGTGAAACCAGGACATCTTGCGGCCGGTATTCGACTGCATCACCGGCTTGACTGCATCGGGATCATCCAGCGAGCCGAGCGCGATGTTGATGAAGTCCGTTTCCGGAATATCGTAGAACAGCGGCGTGCCGCAATCGCCGCAAAAACCGCGTCGCACGAGATCGGACGAGCGGAACCATTTCGGCCCGCCGCGGGTCAATTCGAAATCCTGACGTTTGGCCGCAGCGAGCGGCAGGAAATAGTTGCCGGCCGCCTTCTGGCACATCCGGCAGTGGCAGATATGGGGATAGCCGAGTTCGCCGCGCGCGCGGTAACGCACCGCGCCGCACTGGCATCCGCCGGTGTACTTCGTGACTTCGCTCAAGCGCGATCCTCCGGTGGCCACACCTGCGTATCATGGTCGGGATGCTGATAGGAAACGAGTTCATGCAGGAAGGAGCCTGCCGTTAAATCGGCCTCGGTTCTTTCTCCGGGCAGTTCATGCAGATGATCGACGAAGGCGATCTTGCCTTCGACGCCCCACTGGATGGTCGGCGGCAGCAGCGAGGGATCGTCGAACGCGCCGGCGGCAACCGCCATTCCGTCGGGCGCCTCATAGGTCAGCGGCGTGCCGCAATCGCCGCAGAAGCCGCGCTCGACGAAATTGGAGGAGCGGAATTTCTTGCGCGCTCCCCGTGTCCATTCGAACTCGGCGCCGCGCACCGAAACCAGCGGCGCATAATAGGCTCCGAACGCCTTCTGGCACATGCGGCAATGACAGATCGACGAATCCTTCAGTTCGCCGCTGACGCGAAAGCGCACCGCACCGCACTGGCATCCGCCGGTATAGGTGGTCATGGCAGGTCCTCCTGCAGTGATGCCGTTGATAAGGAGAAAACCCCTCCCAACCCTCCCCACAAGGGGGAGGGCTTTCCCGCGGCGCCGCCTTTGTTTCTGCCTCGAACGCTTGCGATTGCGGTGACGTCGTTTCGAAGCAGTGCGGCACCGTAGCCCCTCCCCCTTGTGGGGAGGGGTTGGGGAGGGGTCTTATACCCCAGCGCCGTTCTCAACGCTTCACCTCCCACGTCGTCACCCGCTCACCTGTCGCGGCATCCTTGCCGTCCTTCAGCTGGATGCCCTTCGCCGTCAGCTCGTCGCGGATCTTGTCGGCTTCAGCAAAATTCTTCGCCTTCAGCATTTCCAGACGTATGGCGACCAGCGCGTCGACCGCTGCTGCGACGGCTTCATCGATTTCGGCTTTCTTCGGCAGCACCCCGAGGAGGAAGGCCGTCGCGGCGAAGGTGGCGCCGACGGCGGCATCGGTATGGGCAGCCTGCGCCAGCGCATGCAGGGCCTGCACCGCCGCCACCGTATTGAGGTCATCGGCCAGCGCGTTCATGACGGCCTCGTCCGGCTTGGCGTCGCCGGGTTCCGTTGCCGGCCACTTGGCGAGCAGCCGTTCGGCTTCCTCCAGCCGCTTGATCGAGAAATCGATCGGCTCGCGGTAATGCGTCATCAGCATGGCAAGGCGCAACACCGCGCCCGGCCATTTCCGCCCGCCGAAGGTTTCCGTGTGCAGCAAATCGTGGATGGTGACGAAATTGCCTTCGGATTTCGACATCTTGCGGCCTTCGACCTGCACGAAGCCGTTATGCATCCAGACATTCGCCATCACCTCGGTGCCGTGAGCGCAGCGCGACTGGGCGATCTCGTTTTCATGGTGCGGGAAGATCAGATCCAGCCCGCCGCCGTGAATATCAAAGATATCGCCGAGATAACGCCGGCTCATCGCCGAGCATTCGATATGCCAGCCGGGCCTGCCGCGGCCCCAGGGGCTGTCCCAGCCGGGTTCGTTGTGGCTCGAGAGTTTCCACAGCACGAAATCGCCGGGGTTCTTCTTGTGCGCATCGACGGCGACGCGGGCGCCGGCCTGCTGTTCGTCGAGCGGGCGCTTCGAAAGCTGGCCGTAATCCGCCATCGACTTGGTGTCGAACAGCACTTCGCCAGATGCGACATAGGCATGACCGTTGGAGATCAGCTTCTCGATGATCTCGATCATCTCTTCGATATTGTCGGTGGCGCGCGGCTCGACGTTCGGCTCCAGGCAGCCGAGTTCGGCGACATCGGCGTGAAACTGCGTCTCGGTCTTTTCCGTGACCGCGCGGATGGCCTCGTTCAGCGGCAGGCCCGGATGATCCCTCAGCGCCCGCGCGTTGATCTTGTCGTCGACGTCGGTAATGTTGCGCGCATAGGTGACGTGGCTTTCGCCATAGACATGCCGCAACAGCCGGAACAGCACGTCGAAGACGATGACCGGCCGCGCATTGCCGATATGGGCGAAATCATAGACCGTCGGGCCGCACACATACATGCGGACGTTATTGGGATCGATCGGCGCAAAGACCGATTTCTCCCGCGTCAGCGTGTTGTACAGCTTCAGTTCCGGCGTGCCGCCCATTTCACTCTCCCAAATGCACGTTCAGAAAATATCGCAACCGGCGGGCCGGGGCGTTTCGCATCTTGACTGTGGGGGAGACGAAAACGGCCGGGCCAGCGCTTGCGCTAGCGAATAATCTTTCCGCAGATAATGCAGATAACCGTTTTCATGCCGCGTTTTATGGCGCGGGAATGACGTTTGGTCAAGAGGGGCGAGGAACGATCCGGCGCCACAGTCCGTCCGCCATTTTCCCGGCACAAATCGCTTGTAGCCCGTCGAGAAGCTGCTGAAAATACGGGAGGAATGAGTGGGGAGCGTGTTCCGGTGGAGTGTCGGAGCGGCCGCAATTCTTGTGGTCGCATCCGTTGCGTATTTCGCTTACGATTTCGGCATGCTTCGCTTCAACAATCCATCTCTATCGCGCTATCCGATCCAGGGGATCGATGTCAGCCATCACCAGGGCGACATCGATTGGAAGACGGTGGCCGCGCAGCCGAACATACGCTTTGCGATCATGAAGGCGACCGAAGGCGGCGACCACAAGGACTCCAGGTTCGCCGAAAACTGGCAGCGCGCCGGCGATGCGGGAGTTGTCAGGGGCGCCTATCATTTCTTCACCTTTTGCCGCCCGGGCAGGGATCAGGCGCAGAACGTCCTTTTGACCGTGCCGAAGGCGCCGGCAACATTGCCGATCGCCATCGATCTCGAGTTTGTCGGCAATTGCGACAAGGTGCCGACCCTCGAAGAAATGGCGACGGAAGTGAACGCCTTCTTCACCGAGCTGAAAGCCACTTTTCCGGAAAAGCCGATCTTTTACGTCACGCAGGAATTCTACGATCAATATCTGAAAGGCAATGACGCCCGCTTCCCCGAGCATTACCTCTGGCTGCGAAGCGTATTCAAGGAGCCGACGCAGGAAGGCTGTGGCCGCTGGTCGATCTGGCAATTTGCCGACAACGGCACAGTGAACGGCATTCAGGGAGCGGTGGATCTGAATGCGCTCTGCCCGTCGGAAACGGGTTTCGCGCATTTGTTTCCAGCCCTTGCTGCGAACTGAGGCGTCGATCTATTCCGGCAGCCGATAATCGGCGAGCTTGTTTTCCCGCACGATGAACAGCTTGCCTGTTTCGGTCACGCCGGGCCCCAGAAGCGGCAGGATCGCCTTGGCGACCTCGGAAGGGTGCGGCAGCGTCTGCGGATCTTCGCCCGGCACGGCCTGCGCCCGCATGGCGGTGCGGGTCGCGCCCGGATCGACGCTGGTGATGCGCAGCGGCGTCGATTGCGTCTCGCCGGCCCAGGTGCGGGCGAGCGCCTCGACGGCAGCTTTTGAGGCGGAATAGGCGCTCCAGAACGGCCGGCATTTGTGCGCGGCGCCGGACGACAGGATGACGGCGCGGCCGGCGTCCGAGCGGGCGAGCAGCGGATCGACCGAGCGGATCAGCCGCCATGTCGCCGTCACGTTGATGGTCATTACCTTGTCGAACACCTTCGCCTCGATATGGCCGATCGGCGAGATGACGCCGAGCACGCCGGCATTGGCGACGAGGATATCGAGCTTGCCCCAGCGCTCGAAGATCGACCCGCCGAGCGCATCGATCGCGTTCATATCGGCAAGATCGAAGGGCACCAGCGTCGCGCTGCCGCCGATCGCCTTGATCGCGTCGTCGAGATCCTCGAGCCCGCCGACCGTGCGGGCGCTGGCAATGACATGGGCGCCGGCTTTGGCAAGTTCCAGCGCCGTGAAATAGCCGATGCCACGCGACGCACCGGTGACGAGTGCGATCTTGCCCTCAAGATTGATGTTCATCTGTCCGGTTCCGGATTTGCTTGCGAAGGTGAGGGGCGCAATTAGGCCCCTCGGAAGCGAAAGTCAAAGTGGCAAACGGCTCAGCCGTTGCTGGCAAGCATCGAAAGCTTGTTGCCCATGGACTCGCCGTTCTTGTCGAGCAGACGGGTCGGGTAGTCACCGGTGAAGTAGTGGTCGGTGAACTGCGGGCGGGCCGGATTGCGGTCCTCGCCGCCGACGGCGCGGTAAAGGCCGTCGATCGACAGGAAGGCGAGCGAATCCGCGCCGATATATTTGGCCATGGCTTCGACATCGGCATATTGGTTGGCGAGCAGCTTGTCGGCATCGGGCGTGTCGATGCCGTAGAAATCGGGGAAGAAGATCATCGGGCTTGCGACACGCAGATGAACTTCGCGGGCGCCGGCTTCGCGGATCATCTGCACGATCTTGAGAGACGTCGTACCGCGCACGATCGAATCATCCACCAGCACGACGCGTTTGCCTTCGATCATTGCGCGGTTGGCGGAATGCTTCAGCTTCACGCCGAAGGCGCGGATCTGCTGCGTCGGCTCGATGAAGGTGCGGCCGACATAATGGTTGCGGATGATGCCGTATTCGAAGGGGATGCCGCTCTCCTGCGCATAGCCGAGCGCCGCCGGCGTGCCGCCATCCGGCACCGGCACGACGACGTCGCCCTCGAGGGGCGCTTCCTTGGCGAGGTTCATGCCCATGTTCTTGCGCGTCGTATAGACGTTGCGGCCGCCGACGACCGAATCCGGCCGGGCGAAATAGACATATTCGAACAGGCAGAGGCGCTCCGGCTGCTGCTTGCTCGGCTTGCGGGCATCGATGCTGATCGAGCCGTCGGACTGGATTTCGCAGATGACGACTTCGCCGTTTTCCACGTCGCGAATGAACTTGGCGCCGATGATGTCGAGGGCGCAGGTTTCCGAGCAGAAGATCGGCTTGCCGTCGAGCTCGCCCATGACGAGCGGGCGGATGCCGGTGGGATCGCGCGCCGCAATCAGCTTGGTGCGCGTCATCGCGAGCATCGAATAGCCGCCCTCCATCTGGCGGATCGCATCGATGAAGCGGTCGGATGTGGAGGCATGGCGGGAGCGGGCGATGAGGTGGAGGACCACTTCGGTATCGGAAGTCGACTGACAGATGGCGCCGGTCGCGATGATCTGCCGACGCAGCGTCAGGCCGTTGGTGAAATTGCCGTTATGGGCAATGGCGATGCCGCCTTCCTCCAGCTCGGCAAACAGCGGCTGGACGTTGCGCATCGCCACTTCGCCGGTCGTCGAATAGCGTGTATGGCCGATCGACATGCTGCCGGGCAGGCGCGCGAGCGTCATCGGATTGGTATAGTGGTCGCCGACGAGGCCCATATGACGCTCCTGATAGAAGCGCTTGCCGTCGAAGGAGACGATGCCCGCCGCTTCCTGTCCGCGATGCTGCAGGGCGTGCAGGCCGAGAGCCGTCAGTGTGGCGGCATCAGGATGTCCCAGGATTCCGAAAACGCCGCATTCCTCATGCAGCGTATCTCCGTCGAGCGGATCGTCGGTCGGGAAGGAATGGGACTGGTTCATTTCTGCGGGCCTCTGCTCTCACAAGAATGGATCGGCATTTCCAGTATCATATATCGGAAACCTGGCAGCTTTCCGATAACTGAACGAAATCCGCTGTCAAAGCCCGCTCGCCGGCTCTGAAACGGCTGAGGTCCGGCGGAGCTGAATGCCCGGCCGGACCTTTATTTCACGTCCCGCTCAAATGGCAATTGCCGGACGGCGGGTCAAGCTCTTGAACACCGTGTCAATTCGCCGGCTGCTGTGTGCCGCCTGCAGGCGCGTCTTCCGCCGGAGCCTGATCGGTGGTCGGCGGCGTGGCGCCTTCGCCGCCCTGTGCCGGAGACTGCATCTTATCACGGAAGCTTGCCTCGATCATCTGGGCAAATTGCTCCGGCAGAACTGCCTTCAGCTTCACCACCATCGAATCCAGGAAGGGCTTCGACTTGGCCTCGTTGACCCAGGCCGGGCGGTGGTCGACATCAACGAGCCAGTTCCAGAAGGCCACAGCAACGACCATCAGCAGCAGGCCGCGCGCCGCGCCGAACAGGAAGCCGAGCGTGCGGTCGAGCGCGCCGATGCGGCTGTCGATGATGAAATCGGCGATCTTCATGGTGATGAAGGAGATGACGATGAGCGCGATCAGGAAAACGACCGCGGCCGAACCGGCGATCGCGATGCGATCGTCATCGGTGTATTTCTTCGCATAAGGGAGCAGGTACGGATAGAGGTAGTAGGCGGCGGCGGCCGAACCGCCCCAGCTTGCGATCGAAAGGATCTCGCGGGAGAAGCCGCGGACCATCGCCAGTACGGCGGAGAAGAGCACGACGCCGATGACAATACCGTCGAAAATCGTAATGGGCATGTAAATTCAACTCCAGGACTGCCGCTTGGCGGCCGTGTCGTGCCTTGTCGTGTGCTTCCTATATCATTACCGTTCCCGGCAATGAAAGGATCAAACCTCGTCTTCCACACGCAGCGCTCCCTTCGATCCGGCGATGCGCGCGACCAGATCCGGCAGGCTTTCGACCTCGTTCCATCGCCCGCCGGAACCCTTCGGCAGCTCGGCGGAGGCGGAAGGAAGCAGCGCTGTCGAAAAGCCCAGCTTCTCGGCTTCCTTGAGGCGCTGGGCGGTGTGCGCAACCGGTCGGATGGCGCCCGACAGGCTGACTTCGCCGAAATAGACGCAATCGGCGGGAAGGGCAATACCGGCGAGCGAGGAAACGAGCGCCGAGGCGACCGCGAGATCGGCCGCCGGTTCGGAGATGCGGTAGCCGCCGGCGACGTTGAGATAGACGTCGTGCTGGCCGAGCCGGACGCCGCAATGAGCCTCCAGCACCGCCAGGATCATCGACAGCCGGGCCGAATCCCAACCGACCACGGCGCGCCGCGGTGTGCCGAGCGAGGTCGGCGCCACCAGCGCCTGCACCTCGACAAGCACGGGCCGCGTGCCCTCCATGCCGGCGAAGACGGCCGCACCCGGCGATTTTTCGTTGCGCTCGCCGAGGAAGAGTTCGGACGGGTTGGCGACCTCGCGCAAGCCTCTGTCGGACATTTCGAAGACGCCGATCTCGTCGGTCGGGCCGAAGCGGTTCTTGACCGTGCGCAGGATGCGGTAGTGATGGCCGCGGTCGCCTTCGAAATAGAGCACGGCATCGACCATGTGCTCGACGACGCGCGGCCCGGCGATCTGTCCGTCCTTGGTCACATGCCCGACGAGCACCATGGCCGCACCCGTCTGCTTGGCGAAACGGATCATCGACTGCACGCCGGTGCGCACCTGCGTCACCGTTCCCGGCGCGGAATCGGCCAGCTCGCTCCACAGCGTCTGGATGGAATCGATGATGACGAGGTCAGGACGTTTGCCTTCGGCAAGCGTCGCCAGAATATCCTCGACATTGGTTTCTGCCGCCAGCAGCACGTCGGTGTCGGCTGCCGCGAGACGCTGGGCTCTGAGCCGAACCTGTGCCACCGCCTCTTCGCCGGAGACGTAGATGATCCTGTGGCCGCGCCGTGAAAGCGCGGCGGCTGCCTGCATCAGCAGCGTCGACTTGCCGATGCCGGGATCACCGCCGATCAGCACCGCCGAGCCGCGCACGAAGCCGCCGCCAAGCGTACGGTCGAGTTCGGACATGGCGGTATGAATGCGCGGCGCCTCCTCGATCTCGCCGGAAAGCGCCGTCAGTGCCACCGGCCGGCCCTTCTTTGGCGTCTTGCCCGGGCCGGAGCCGATGCCGCCCATTGGGTCTTCCTCGACGATGGTGTTCCACTCGCCGCAATTGTCGCATTTGCCGGCCCAGCGGTTATGCACTGCGCCGCAGTTCTGGCAGATGAATTGTGTCCTGGCCTTCGCCATCATCGTTCTTTCAGTCGAGTTATCAAGACGAAGCCGACGTGCGCTTCATCGAATCATTGTTGTGCTTGAGATAATGGCTATCGCGACGGATCAAAACTAATGATTTCCCCATCAGCGTTTGCCGTGCCTATGCTTTTCACCTCTGCTCAACAGCTACGGTGGAAGATGTTCGACTATTCGCTCGCGCATTGGCTTGCATTTCTATCGGCGGCGGTTTTGCTCAACCTGTCGCCCGGCCCTGATATCGCTTTCATCCTCGGCCACACGATGAGAGGCGGGAAACGCGCCGGTTTTTCCGCGTTGTTCGGCGTCTGGTCAGGCGCCTGCCTGCATGTGCTGATGGCCGCATTGGGCCTCTCCGCCGTGCTTGCCGCCTCTGCCTTCGCTTTCTCAACCGTCAAATGGCTCGGCGCCGCCTATCTCGTTTGGCTGGGCATCCAGGCTTTGCGCGCCGGTGGTGGCGGCAGCCTGATCAAGGCGGCCGGTGAAAGATTGCCGATCGCGAGGATCTATCGACAGGGAATCCTCGTGTCGGTGCTCAATCCGAAAGTCGCGATATTCTTCCTGGCCTTCCTGCCGCAATTCGTGGTCGACGGCGCGGCGCCGGCATGGGCGCAGCTCATGCTGCATGGCGGCCTCATCATCGTCGTCGCGGCCTTCATCGAACCGCCGCTCGTCCTCCTTGGCGGGCGCCTTGCGGACGCACTGAGGCATAATGAAAAAATCGGAGTGTGGCTCGATCGCGGCCTCGGCGCGCTTTTCCTGGCGCTCGGCGCCCGCCTTGCGCTAAGCAGCCGTTGAGGGCCAGCTTTATTCTTCGGCGACATAGCGCCGCTCGTGGCGAAGCCCCATGCTGGTCAGAATCTCGTATCCGATCGTCCCTGCCGCCCGTGCCACGTCGTCCAGCGCCACGTTCTTCCCGAACAGCTCGACATAGTCCCCGGCGCGCACGGCGTTTTCCGGCAGATCGGTGACGTCGAAGATCGTCAGATCCATGGTGATCCGGCCGGCGACCGGGACCTTATGTCCGGCGATGAAGCCTTGTCCGCCCTGCGGCACGACTTGGCGCAGCGGCACGCCGCCACTCGACTGGCTGCGCATATAGCCATCGGCATAACCGGCCGAGACGATCGCCAGCCGGCTGTCACGAGGAAGTTGCAGCGCCCGACCGTAGCTGACGGTTTCGCCGGCTTTGACGGTGCGCACCTGGATGACGCGCGCTTCCGCGGTGGCGACCGGCCGCATCGGATTTGCCATGCCGCAGACCACTTCGCCGCCGTAAAGAGCGATGCCCGGCCGGGTCAGCTCGAAGTGATAGTCCTCGCCGAGGAAGATGCCGGCCGAGGCGGCAAGACTTGAATCGACACCTTCATAGGCCGCGGTAACCCTGCGGAATGATTCGAGCTGTTGCCGGTTCATCGCGTGGCTGGGATCGTCGCCGCAGGCGAGGTGGCTCATGACCAGCACCGGCGCGAAGCTTGCCGGCCGCGAGACGTCATCGGCAAGCGCGATCGCATCGTCGATGTGCAGCCCCAGCCGGTTGAAGCCGGTATCGACATGCAGCGCGCAAGGATAATCGCCGTAATCGGCAAGCACCGCCATCCAGAAGGCGAACTGCTCGTCGGAAGAAATCACCGGCACCAGATCATTGTCGAAGAAGCGCCGTTCGGTGCCCGGCCATATGCCGGAGAGCACGAAGATGCGCGCCTCGGGCGCATAGAGGCGAAGCGTCACGCCTTCATCGACGGTCGCGACAAAGAAATCCCGGGCGCCTGCCGTGTAGAGCGCTTCGCCGGCATCCTCGATTCCCATGCCGTAGGCGTCCGCCTTGACAACGGCGGCGGCGCGCGCAGCGCCCGAACGGCGCGCCATGTCGCGCCAGTTCTCCGTCAGCGCGGTCAGGTCGACGGTCAGCCGCAGGCCTGCCGAGGCAAAATTGTCGTCTTCAGGGGCGTCAAGAAATTCGCTCATGATCCACGTCGAAAAAGAGGCCGGAGAAGGATTCCCCGGCCAGTCTAGAGGTCAACCCTGTCAAGGGAAAGGCCGAGGCTGGAGGACGGCTGCACCGCGATCAATGCTCTTCATATTGAATGAAGGATGGATCGGCGAGATCGGCAAAGCGCGTGAACTCCGCCTGGAAGGCCAGCTTCACCGTGCCAGTCGGCCCGTGGCGCTGCTTGGCGATGATGACGTCGGCCGTGCCCTTCACCTTGTCGAACAGCGCTTCCCATTCCGGATATTTCGGATCGTGCGGATCGCGCGGCTCCTGGTTCTTGACGTAATATTCCTCGCGGAACACGAAGAGCACGACGTCGGCGTCCTGCTCGATCGAGCCGGATTCACGAAGGTCGGAAAGCTGCGGCCGCTTGTCGTCGCGGCTTTCGACCTGGCGCGACAGCTGCGACAGCGCGATGATCGGAACATTGAGTTCCTTGCCGAGCGCCTTCAGGCCGGTAGTGATCTGGGTGATTTCCTGGACGCGATTGTCGCTGGACTTGCCCGAGCCGGTCATCAGCTGCACGTAGTCGACCACGAGCACGTCGAGGCCGCGCTGACGCTTGAGGCGGCGCGCGCGTGCCGAAAGCTGGGCGATCGAGATACCGCCGGTCTGGTCGATATAGAGCGGCACCTTCTGCATCATCATCGAGCAGGCGACGAGCTTTTCGAAATCGGCATCGTTGATGTCGCCGCGGCGGATCTTCGAGGAAGAGACTTCCGTCTGTTCGGAGATGATACGGGTGGCGAGCTGTTCGGACGACATTTCGAGCGAATAGAAGCCGACGACGCCGCCATTCCTCGCCTTCATGCTGCCATCGGACTGCACCTCGCCCTCGTAGGCGGCGGCGATATTGTAGGCGATGTTGGTGGCAAGCGAGGTCTTGCCCATGCCCGGGCGCCCGGCGAGGATGATCAAGTCCGAACGCTGCAGGCCGCCCATCTTGGCGTCCAACGAGTGGATGCCGGTGGAAATGCCGGAAAGGCCGCCGTCGCGTTCCTTGGCGACGGCCGCCATGTCGATCGCCAGCGCCACAGCGTCGTTGAAGGATTGGAAGCCGCCGTCGTAGCGGCCATTTTCCGCGAGTTCGAAGAGTCGGCGTTCAGTATCCTCGATCTGCGACTGCGGCGGCATGTCGAGCGGTGCGTCATAGGCGATGTTGACGACATCCTCGCCGATCGTGATCAGCGCCCGGCGCAGCGCCAGATCATAGATCGCCCGGCCGTAATCCTCGGCATTGATGACGGTAACGGCGTTGCTGACGAGGCTCGCCAGATATTGCGAAACCGTCATGTCGCCGACCTTTTCGTCGGCCTTGAGGAAGGTCTTGATCGTCACCGGGTTGGCGATCTTGCCCATGCGGATAATGTCGCCGGCCACCTCGAAGATCTTGCGGTGCAGCGGTTCGTAGAGATGGATCGGCTTGAGGAAGTCCGACACCCGGTAATAGGCATCGTTGTTCATCAGGATGGCACCCAGAAGCGCCTGCTCGGCCTCGATGTTGTTGGGTGCTTCGCGATAATGCTGCTCCGAGGGAGCAACAGCTGCAATCTTTCGAGCGGCG
The DNA here is from genome assembly GCF_001664385.1 of Rhizobium phaseoli. Taxonomy (NCBI): domain Bacteria; kingdom Pseudomonadati; phylum Pseudomonadota; class Alphaproteobacteria; order Hyphomicrobiales; family Rhizobiaceae; genus Rhizobium; species Rhizobium phaseoli. Next base: position 1,512,696 of record NZ_CP013532.1, read on the forward strand.
TCGTTCATCATCATCCGTTCTGTCTTTTTCCAATTCCGGATTTGCAATTCCGGATGGAGAAAATCAAGGGGCTGCAAAAGGCGCGGAGGCCCGCTTCGCCTAAATCCTGAACGCTGTGCACGTTGTTCGACTTCTCCACAGTCCTCGACGACACAAGCGAGAAATACCGGGAGTGTCACCCTGAGGACACGGCACGGAGCCGACTCAGCTCATCCGTTCCGGAGATGGTCATGGTAACGCGATGACATCGGCCACGCAGCAAAAACATCCGGAAATCCCCTGTTTAAAGATGATCTCCTCGGTTGTTTCCGATCATGCGGATGAAACGAAAAAGCCCGGCGCAACGGCCGGGCTTCCCTCACGCGGATCGTACCGGCGAGACTTATGCTTCGTCTTCGTCGATGCCGTCGGCTTCCGGATCGAAGAAGTCTTCGGGACGCAGCGCGTCTTCGTCGACACCGTAGATCGCGTCGACCGAGGTGAGTTCTTCACCCTTGGCCTGACGCTCGGCCTCTTCGGCGGAACGGGCAACGTTCAGCTCGACATGGATTTCGACTTCGGCATGCAGCTGCAGCTCGACCTTGTGCAGGCCGATCGCCTTGATCGGCGTGTTCAGGTGAACCTGGTTGCGGCCGATGTTGAAGCCTTCGGCGGCGAGAACTTCGACGACGTCACGGGCAGCGACCGAGCCATAGAGCTGGCCGGTTTCGCCGGCGGAGCGCACGACGATGAAGGACTTGCCGTCGAGAACGTCGGCGACCTTCTGGGCTTCCGACTTGCGCTCGAGGTTGCGGGCTTCGAGCGTCGCACGCTCGGATTCGAAACGAGCCTTGTTGGCAGCGTTGGCGCGAAGCGCCTTGCCGAGCGGCAGCAGGTAGTTGCGAGCAAAGCCGTCGCGAACCTTTACGGTTTCGCCCATCTGGCCGAGCTTGGAGATGCGTTCGAGAAGGATGACTTCCATTTCTTTGTCCTTTCTTGTGTCTCAGATTTTCGTATCGGATTGTTTGGGGGTGTCGGCATCTTTCGTCGGGGTCAGTGCGATCGCCTTGCGCGTGTCGCCGAGACCGAGGACGAGGATGAGGAGGGCTGGCAGCAGCATGAGCATGGAGGCCAGGTAGCAGAGGATGAGGGCCGGCAAACGCCAGTCCTTGCCGCGCGTGCGGAAATGCAGCGAGGCGAAACCGGAGAGCATGAAACCGGCGCCGAATGTGCCGATCACGGTTGCGCCGATCAGCGCCGGAACGCCGCCGAAGAAGCAGGCGGCAAGCCCGGCGAGGAAGACGAATATCGAATTGCGGTTCATCCGCAGCGACGAAGGAATGTCCTCGCGGGGGCGAAGTCCGCGGCCGGATGCTGCGACGATGCGCACCGCGAAATAATAGGCGGCAAACAGCATCGTGACCCACATGCCGCCCTGCAAAGCCGGCAGCATCAGCAGGATCAGCGATTTGGTCTGCGCGGTCGCCGCCGGATCGGGCATGAATTCCGGCTGCTGCTGCTTGACCGAGGTGATCAGCAGATCGACGATCGGATCGGTGATGTCGGGCCCGTAGCCGATCATCACACCGATGACGATGACGGCGAACGTCACCAGGCCGCAAAGATGCAGCAGGATATCGGAGAGCGGATACCAGGCGAGCAGGTGGTCCGGACCGCCGAGCTCGGATGCGGGGCGGGCGAGATTGGCGAGGTGGCTGAGCCAGCCTGCCGGCAGCAGCGTCACCAATGTCATGATCAGCGCGAAGAAGGGCGAGATGAACACCGCGCCGAGTGCGGCTGCGGTGACGACGGCCACAATCGCGGCGACATTCCCCCAGCCGAGCCCGACAAGCAGGATCGGCAGTGCCGAAGCGGTATAGAGGAGCGCGCTGAAAAACGACGGCTGCGCGCTCGCGCCCAGCACCAGCAGGGCGGCGGTCAAGCCGGCGAGTGCGCCGGTCAGCAGCGTTTTAAAATCCAGTCGTTTCAAGGTCGCTGTCCTGCTTCATCAAGCAGTTAGAGGATGTTGCTGAATCGAATTCAGAAACGTCTCAACATGGGTTTTTAGAGTTCCGATCCGCGCCCATCGCGGAAGGGAGGCAACCCCCGGATCAGGGATCCGGGGGTCACATATTCTATCAGGCGACGACGTACGGCAGCAGGCCGAGGAAGCGGGCGCGCTTGATCGCCTGGGCGAGTTCGCGCTGCTTCTTCTGGGAAACGGCCGTGATGCGGGACGGAACGATCTTGCCGCGCTCGGAAATGTAGCGCTGCAGCAGACGGACGTCCTTGTAGTCGATCCGCGGTGCGTTAGCGCCGGAGAACGGGCAGGTCTTGCGGCGGCGATGGAACGGACGACGGACCGGTGCGGAGGAAGCTTCAGACATTCTTATATCTCCTTATGCACGGTCTTCGCGGGGAGCGCGATCCGGACGCGGGCCACGCTGGAAGTCGCCGTCACGGCGCGGCGGACGGTCACCGAATTCGCGGCGCGGGCCACGGTCGCCGCCTTCACGCGGGCCGCGGTCGTCGCGGTCGCGCTTCTGCAGCATCGCAGACGGGCCTTCTTCGTGCTTTTCCACGGCGATGGTCATGTAGCGAAGAACGTCTTCGCTGATGCGCATCTGGCGTTCCATTTCCTGGATCGCAGCAGCCGGAGCATCGATGTCCATCAGCGCGTAATGCGCCTTACGGTTCTTCTTGATGCGGTAGGTGAGGGACTTGAGGCCCCAGTTCTCGATACGCCCGACCTTGCCGCCGTTTGCTTCGATCACGCCCTTGTACTGTTCTACGAGGGCATCGACCTGCTGAGCGGAAATATCCTGCCGGGCAAGGAATACATGTTCATAAAGAGCCATGACAGCTTTGCCTTTCTTGCGTTTGGTTCAACCCGATATTCGGCGGCTAAGCCTCAACGACTGCTCCTGATTGGGCGGACCCAGGCAAGAAAAGCGTTTCCGAGACGGTCGAGAGCGGAGACACGGGAGGCTGGAACGCTTCCGTTCCGAACGATTTCCGAGAGGAAACCGGCCCTCCGTTCAGCCACCAGCCAGAAGACCGGGTTAACGAACAGCGCGGCTTATACGGATTTTTCGGGGAAAGGCAACCCCAATCGGACATTCGAGCCCGACGCAGACCAATCGGCAGCGCCGGGCCGGGTCATCAAAGTGTCAGCGGATACTGCCGGTGCACCTTGGCAATCTCCGCCAGCACCTCGTCGGAAAGCGTCAGCTCGGCTGCACCGAGATCGGTTTTCAACTGCTCCATCGAGGTTGCCCCGATGATGACCGAAGCCATGAAGGGCCTGGACAGGCAGAAGGCGAGCGCCATGGCCGCCGGGTCGAGACCGTATCGGGCTGCGAGGGCCAGATACGCCTTGGTCGCTGGCTCCTGGAGCGGCTGCAGGCGGCCGCCGATATCGGGATTGATCGAAGCGCGCGACCCCTTCGGCCTGCCGCCATCGACATATTTGCCGGTCAGGATGCCGCCGGCGAGCGGCGAATAGGCGAGCAGCCCGACATCCTCGTAATGCGAGAGCTCGGCGAGATCGAGGTCGAAATGGCGGTAGAGCAGATTGTACTCGTTCTGGACGCTGGCAACCCGCGGCAGGCTCTTCTGTTCTGACAGCGTCAGATATTTCTGGATGCCCCAGGTGGTTTCGTTGGAAAGGCCGATCGCCCGGATCTTGCCTTCCTTGACCAGGGCCCCGAGCGTTTCCAGGATGTCGAGCATGTTGGCGACGGCCTTGTCCCGATCCTGGTTGAAGGGGTTGTAGCTCCAGTTCTGCCGGAAGTGAAAATGGCCACGGTTCGGCCAGTGCACCTGGTAGAGATCGACATAATCCGTCTTCAGCCGCTTCAGGCTGGCATCGAGCGCCAGGCGGATATTCCTCGCATCCGCTCCTTCACCGCCGCGCAGATAATCGCGGCCGCGGCCGGCGACCTTGGTGGCGAGCACGATCTCGCTCCGCTTGCCGGTCTTTTCGAACCAGCTGCCGATATAGTCCTCGGTCCAGCCCTGCGTTTCGGGCGAAACCGGCGTCGTCGGGTAGAGCTCGGCGGTATCGAAGAAATTGACGCCCTTTTCGACGGCGTAATCCATCTGCGCATGCGCGTCGCTTTCGCTGTTCTGCGAGCCCCAGGTCATGGTGCCAAGGCAGATTTCTGAAACGGAAATGTCTGTGCGGCCGAGTGACTTGTATTTCATGGAGAAAACCCTGGGAGCGATCTAGAGATGGAAGCCTTGGGGAAGGACCGGGCAAATCTAGGCCGGATTTGGCGGAGCGCAAGTGCAAAAACCGGGCTTTTGCACCGGTGCGAACGGCTTTGCGCAGAAGGTGCCGCCACTTGACTCTGCCGGAAAGAATGTCAATTGGAGGCAAAACAGCCTCGAGGGGCGCAATCAGGGACATCAGAATGACCATTGCTTTCACTTTTCCCGGCCAGGGCAGTCAGGCCGTCGGCATGGGCAAGGATCTGGCCGAGAATTTCGCGGAAGCCCGCGCCGTTTTCGAAGAAGTCGACGAGGCGCTCGGTGAAAAACTTTCGGACGTCATGTTCAACGGTCCGGAGGACACGTTGACCTTGACGGCGAATGCCCAGCCGGCGTTGATGGCCGTCTCGATCGCCGTTGTCCGTGTTCTCCAAGCCAAGGGGTTGGATCTGAAGGCCAAGGTCGCCTATGTCGCCGGCCACTCGCTCGGCGAATATTCCGCGCTTTGCGCCGCCGGCACCTTTTCGCTCGCCGACACGGCGCGGCTGCTACGCATTCGCGGCAATGCCATGCAGGCCGCCGTTCCCGTCGGCGTCGGCGCCATGGCGGCGATCATCGGGCTGGAACATGCCGATGTCGTAGCCATCTGCGAAGAGGCCGCGGCCACCGGCGCCTGCCAGATCGCCAACGACAATGGCGGCGGCCAGATTGTCATTTCGGGTGAGAAGGCGGCCGTCGAAAAGGCCGCCGGCCTTGCAACCGACAAGGGCGCCAAACGCGCCATCCTGCTGCCGGTTTCCGCTCCCTTCCATTCCAAGCTGATGGCGCCCGCCGCCGAGGCCATGCGCGCAGCGTTGGCAACAGTTGCGAAGTCTGATCCCGTCGTGCCTCTCATTGCCAATGTCCGCGCCGCCCCGGTGACGGATGCCGGCGAGATCGCGACCCTGCTGGTCGAGCAGGTGACCGGCCAGGTCCGCTGGCGCGAGACGGTGGAATGGTTCGCCGGCAACGGCGTGACCACGCTTTATGAACTCGGTTCCGGCAAAGTGCTGACCGGCCTTGCCCGCCGCATCGACAAAACGGTCAACGGCATCTCCGTCGGCGGTCCGGCGGATATCGACGCAGTCGTCGCCGCTCTCATGGCCTGATTGATATCTCCAGATATAAGGAACGTTTCCATGTTCGATCTTTCCGGCCGCAAGGCTCTCGTCACCGGCGCATCGGGCGGCATCGGCGAGGAAATCGCCCGTCTCCTTCATAAGCAGGGCGCCATCGTCGGCCTGCACGGCACCCGCGTCGAGAAGCTGGAAGCGCTGGCGGCCGAACTCGGCGAACGCGTCAAGATCTTCCCGGCCAACCTGTCCGACCGCGACGAGGTCAAGGCGCTCGGCCAGAAGGCCGAAGCCGAGCTCGAAGGCGTCGATATCCTCGTCAACAACGCCGGCATCACCAGGGACGGCCTCTTCGTGCGCATGAGCGACGAGGACTGGGACGCCGTTCTCGAAGTCAATCTGACCTCGACCTTCCGCCTGACGCGCGAGTTGACCCATCCGATGATGCGCCGCCGCTATGGCCGCATCATCAACATCACCTCCGTCGTCGGCGTCACCGGTAATCCGGGGCAGGCCAATTATTGCGCCTCCAAGGCCGGCATGATCGGCTTCACCAAGTCGCTGGCGCAGGAAATCGCCACCCGCAATGTGACCGTCAACTGCGTCGCCCCCGGCTTCATCGAGAGCGCCATGACCGGCAAGCTGAACGACAAGCAGAAGGAAGCGATCATGGGGGCGATCCCGATGAAGCGGATGGGTACGGGCGGCGAAGTCGCTTCGGCGGTTGCCTATCTTGCCTCCTCCGAGGCTGCCTACATGACCGGCCAGACGCTGCATGTAAACGGCGGCATGGCGATGATCTGAAACGATAAACCATCGGCTTGGGGATATTTCCGCCAATAGCATGTTGAGCAATCACGAAGCGTTGATTTTCTGGCTTTGCGGCAGACTTAAACCATGTTAAGCGGGCCATGACTGTGAACAGTCGTCCCGAGAAAGCAGACGGACCGGCGGGCTTTTCGCAAGCCTCGGAAATCTCTGAAGCCGGGTAAACGAGTTTGCCGAGGATGTCTGAAAACATCGCAGGCTGAAACAGGGTAGGGGTGCCGCGACGGCATTCCGATCAGGACATAAAGTCGAGGAAACCGACATGAGCGATATCGCAGAACGCGTAAAGAAAATTGTTATTGATCATCTTGGCGTCGATGCCGACAAGGTCGTCGAGAGCGCCAGCTTTATCGACGATCTGGGCGCCGACTCGCTCGACACGGTCGAACTTGTCATGGCTTTCGAAGAAGAATTCGGCGTTGAAATCCCCGACGACGCTGCCGACTCGATCCTGACGGTTGGCGATGCCGTGAAGTTTATTGAGAAGGCCCAGGCCTGATCCTGTATATTTGAGAAAGGGCGGGCCTGGAGTCCGCCCTTTTCTTTTCGGCCTATTTCTCCATAGAACATAAGAGACGGGGGAAAGCACGCGATGAGACGTGTCGTCATCACTGGTACCGGCATGGTATCACCCTTGGGATGCGGAACTGAGGTGACGTGGTCGCGGCTGCTCGCCGGCCAGAACGGCGCCCGCCTCGTCACCGAATTCGAGGTCGATGACCTTCCCGCCAAGATCGCCTGCCGCATTCCCCTCGGTAACGCCGCAGACGGCGCCTTCAACCCTGATGAGTGGATGGAGCCGAAGGAGCAGCGCAAGGTCGATCCCTTCATCATCTTCGGCATGGCCGCCGCCGACATGGCGCTTGCCGATGCCAACTGGCATCCCGAGAGTGATGAGGATCAGATCGCCACCGGCGTGCTGATCGGCTCCGGTATCGGCGGCATCGAAGGCATCGTCGAGGCGGGCTACACCCTGCGCGACAAGGGCCCGCGCCGCATCTCCCCCTTCTTCATTCCTGGCCGCCTGATCAACCTCGTCTCCGGCCAGGTGTCGATCCGCCACAAGCTGCGCGGACCCAATCATTCGGTCGTCACCGCCTGCTCGACCGGCGCACATGCGATCGGCGATGCCGCACGGCTGATCGCTCTGGGCGATGCCGACGTCATGGTCGCCGGCGGCACGGAATCGCCGGTCAGCCGCATTTCGCTCGCAGGCTTTGCCGCCTGCAAGGCGCTGTCGACCCAGCACAACGACGACCCGCAGAAGGCTTCGCGCCCCTATGACCGCGACCGCGACGGCTTCGTCATGGGTGAAGGCGCCGGCATCGTCGTGCTCGAAGAGCTGGAGCATGCCAAGGCGCGCGGCGCCAGGATCTACGCTGAAATCGTCGGCTACGGCCTGTCGGGCGATGCCTATCACATCACCGCGCCCTCCGAAGACGGCGAGGGCGCCGGCCGCTGCATGGCGATGGCGCTGAAGCGCGCCGGGCTGACACCGGCCGACATCGACTATATCAACGCCCATGGGACTTCGACCATGGCCGACACGATCGAGCTCGGTGCAGTCGAGCGGCTAGTCGGCAACGCGGCGTCGAAGATCTCCATGTCCTCGACCAAGTCGGCGACCGGACACCTTCTTGGTGCTGCCGGCGCCATTGAGGCGATCTTCGCCACGCTCGCCATTCGCGATAATGTCGCCCCGCCGACGCTCAATCTCGACAATCCCGAGCGCGAGACGGCGATCGATCTTGTTCCGCACAAGGCCCGTGAGCGAGAAATCAACGTGGCCCTGTCCAACTCGTTCGGATTCGGCGGCACGAACGCATCGCTCGTGCTGCGCCGTTACGCGCAGTAAGAGGCCCGCCGGGGCAGCGTGCTGGAGTCGAACGACCGGCAGCGTTTCGTTGAACCGTGGCAGAACCTGTTTTTGCCGCATTGCTTCGCGAAATAGCGGAATGAGGGCCAAGTTTTAGAGGATTGCCGGTGAGCGATACGACGAACCAGAGCAACGACAGCCAGGCGCAGAAGGGACCGATCATCCCGAAGTCGCCGAACGAGGCCCTGCGTCCGGAACGTGTTCCGGAACCGCCGAAGCGCTCCAGGAACGCGCGCAGCCAGATCGTCCTCTTTCTGAACTTCATTATGACGATGGCGGTCGTGGTCTGCGTCGTCGCGGTCATCGGCTTCTACTACGCGACATCGACCTATCAGAGCCCGGGGCCGCTGCAGACGAACACCAATTTCATCGTCCGCAACGGCGCGGGTCTTGCCGAAATCGCCTCCAACCTCGAGCGCAATGCAATCATCTCCGATGCCCGCATCTTCCGATATCTCACGGCGACACATCTTTCCGCCGGAGAGAGCCTGAAGGCCGGCGAATACGAGATCAAGGCGAGAGCCTCCATGAGCGATATCATGGAGTTGCTGAAATCCGGCAAGTCCATTCTCTATTCGGTTTCCTTCCCCGAAGGTCTGACGGTTCGCCAGATGTTCGACCGCATGCTGCAGGATCCCGTGCTGGAAGGCGACCTGCCGGCCGCGCTGCCGGCCGAAGGCAGCCTGCGTCCTGACACCTACAAGTTCTCGCGCGGCACCAAGCGTTCTGAGATCATCGAACAGATGGCGGCGGCGCAGCAGAAGCTCGTCGACCAGGTTTGGGACAAGCGTGATTCCTCGCTGCCCCTGCGATCCAAGGACGAATTCGTGACGCTTGCCTCGATCGTCGAAAAGGAGACCGGCGTTCCCGACGAACGTGCCCATGTCGCTTCGGTTTTCCTGAACCGGCTCGGCAAGGGCATGCGCCTGCAGTCGGATCCGACGATCATTTACGGGCTCTTCGGAGGCGAGGGGAAGCCGGCCGACCGGCCGATCTACCAGTCGGACCTGAAGCGGGACACGCCCTATAATACCTATGTCATCAAGGGCCTGCCGCCGACACCGATCGCCAATCCCGGCAAGGATGCGCTGGAAGCCGTCGCCAACCCTTGGAAAACCCAGGATCTCTATTTCGTCGCCGACGGCACTGGCGGCCACGTTTTCGCCGCGACGCTCGAAGAGCACAATGCCAACGTCAAGCGCTGGCGTAAGCTCGAGGCCGACAAGGGTTCGGATCCGAATATTGCGGTCGACGGCCAGCCGGAAGAGCAGCCGGCCGACAATGGCGCGACTGTCGTGCCGCCGAAGAAAAAGAAGATCAACTGAAAGATTTCGGAGGCTCGCATGGCTTTGCAGTCCATGACTGGTTTTGCGCGGCGCGAGGGGACGAGTGGCCGCTGGCGCTGGGCATGGGAACTGCGCTCGGTCAACGGCAAGGGTTTCGACCTGCGCCTTCGCCTGCCGCCCGGTCTTGAGCGCATGGAGGCGGAGGTCCGCCGCCTTGCCGGCGAAAGTTTCAGCCGCGGCAACCTGCAAGCTTCGCTCTCGGTCACTGCCGACGAGAACCGTTTCGAAGCCGTCCTGAACAGGCAAGCGCTTGCCGCCGTGCTTGCCATGCGCGAGCAGCTGGCGGATGTGATCGATCCGGCGCCGCTGAAGCTCGACACGCTGCTTCTGGTGCGCGGCATTGTCGAGTTCCGTGAGGGCGAGGATGGCGAGGAGGCGCTGGCCGCCCGGGATGCCGATATTGCCGCCGGCCTCATGGCCGCGCTTGCCGACCTCCGGGCGATGCGCGAACAGGAGGGGGCCGCACTCTCCCGCATTCTTCTCGATCACGTCGCAACGATCGAGGGCCTGACGCGGACGATCGAGACGGATCCCTCGCGCTCGCCGCAGGAGATCGCCACCCGGCTGGTGGCACAGGTGGCTTTGCTGATGGACGGCATGGCCGCGCTCGACCGTGACAGGCTGCATGCTGAAGCCGCGTTGCTGGCGACCAAGGCGGATCTGCGCGAGGAAATCGACCGCCTGAAGGCGCATGTCGCCGCAGCCCGGGATCTCCTGGCAAAAGGCGGACCTGCCGGGCGCCGTCTGGACTTCCTTGCACAGGAATTTAACCGCGAATCGAATACCATCTGCTCGAAGTCGAATGCCTCGGCGGTCACCGCCGCCGGCATCGACTTGAAAGTCGTGATTGACCAGTTCCGCGAGCAGGTCCAGAATTTGGAGTAGGACATGAAACCGGCGAAATCCTCGCCCGTGCAGATCGCCCGCCGCGGTCTGATGCTTGTTATTTCGTCGCCGTCGGGCGCCGGCAAGTCCACCATCGCGCGCACGCTTCTGGAGACCGACAAGCATATCGGTCTTTCCGTCAGCGTCACAACGCGCCAGCGCCGTCCGAGCGAGGTCGAGGGCGTGCATTACCACTTCAAGAGCGTGCGCGAGTTCGAGCGGCTGCGTGATAGCGACGCGCTGCTCGAATGGGCCGAAGTGCACGGCAATTTCTACGGCACACCGCGCGAGCCGGTCGAGCAGGCGATGGCCGAAGGCCGCGATATGCTCTTCGATATCGATTGGCAGGGCGCCCAGCAGCTGCAGGAGAAAATGTCGGCCGACGTAGTCTCGATCTTCGTGCTGCCGCCGACCATGACGGAGCTCCAGTCACGGCTGCATCGCCGCGCCGAGGATTCCGAGGAGGTCATCCAGACGCGTCTCGCCAACAGCCGCGCCGAGATCGGCCACTGGCGCGAATATGACTATGTCATCGTCAACGACGACCTCAACACCGCCTTCGACGCCGTCCAGTCAATCGTCAAGGCCGAACGCCTGCGCCGCGACCGCCGCCACGGCATGTTCGATTTCGTCCGCGAGTTGTTGGAAGAGACGCCGTCGCTTTAAAGCGCGCCGCGACGCGCTTTGGCTCTTTGTTTTTATGCATGTCGTTGCCCCGGAACCCTGCACACTTCCGGGCGACTTGCATTTAAAGGCTATTTGCTAACAGGCAGAATTCCTCGACGGACAGGGTCTCCGCCCGCCGCGCCGGATCGATCCCGGCCTTCACAAGCAGGCTCTCGCCGCCGAGTGGCTTCAGGCTCTGGCGCAGCATCTTGCGGCGCTGGCCGAAGGCGGCCTGTGTCACCTTTTCCAGATTGGCGACGGAGCAGGGGATGGGATTTTTCCGGGGCGTCAGATGGACCACCGTCGAAGTCACCTTCGGTGGCGGCGTGAAGGCTTGCGGCGGCACGTCGAAAGCCATGCGCGCTTCGGTCCGCCAGCCGCAGAGCACGCCGAGACGGCCGTAATGGTCGTCGTCCTCGGTAGCGACGATACGCTCACCGACTTCCTTTTGAAACATCAGCGTCAGCGACTGCCAGAACGGCGGCCAGGCCTTCGGCAGCAGCCAGTTGACCAGCAGCTGCGTGCCGACATTATAGGGCAGGTTGGCGATGATCTTGACCGCGCCTTCCGGCGCCAACGACTCGAAATCCGCCTTCAGCGCATCGCCTTCGATCACCTCCAGCCGGCCCGGATAGTGATCGGCGATCTCGGCGAGCGCCGGCAGGCAGCGTGCGTCGCGCTCGACGGCAATCACCTTTTTGGCGCCGAGCGCCAGGATCGCCCGTGTCAGCCCGCCGGGCCCGGGGCCGACCTCGAAAACCGTCATTCCTTCGAGCCCGCCCGCCGTGCGGGCGACCTTCTGTGTCAGGTTCAGGTCCAGCAGGAAGTTCTGCCCGAGCGCCTTGCGCGCATCGAGGCCGTGACGCTGGATGACGTCGCGAAGCGGCGGCAGGCCATCGAGTGCTGCCATCAGCGGCGGCTTTCCCAAGTGCGGCCGAGCTGAGCGGCGAGCTTCAGCGCCGCAACGAGGCTCTGCTCGCGCGCCAGCCCTTTGCCGGCAATGCCGAAAGCGGTGCCGTGATCCGGCGAGGTGCGCACGAAGGGAAGTCCGAGCGTGACGTTGACGCTGTCGTCGAAACCGAGCGCCTTGGCTGGGATCAGCGCCTGATCGTGATACATGCAGATGGCGACATCGTATCGCGCCCGCGCCTCGTCGTGAAACATCGTATCGGCGGGCAGGGGGCCGATCGCATCGATACCCTCGTCGCGCAGGCGTTCGATGGCCGGGCGGATCACATCCTCGTCTTCCCTGCCGATCGTTCCGGTTTCGCCGGCATGCGGATTGAGGCCGGCAACCGCGAGCCGCGGCGCATCGATATCGAAGCGCTGCCTCAGATCTTCGTGCGCAATCCGGCAGGTATCCAGAACCAACTCCTCCGTCAGCGCCTGCGGCACCTCCCGGAGCGGAATGTGAATGGTAACGGGAATGGCCCTCAGCTTCGGCCCGGACAGCATCATGACAGGGGTCACCGGCCGGCCGGTTGCCCTGGCGGCGAGATCGGCGAGAAATTCGGTATGGCCGGGAAAGCGGAAGCCCGCCTCGTAGAGCACGGCCTTGGCGATCGGATTGGTGACGACCGCAAGCGCCTTGCCGTCGATGACAAGTGACACGGCTTTCTCGATCGCCGCGATCGTGCCTTTCGCCGTTGCCGCATGCGGCTCACCGGCCACGACCTCAATGCCGGCCGGCACGTTCACGACGGGCAACGCATCGGCGAATATGCCGGTGGCCTCGTCGGCCTTGTCGATCTCACGGATGGAAACCGCCAGGTTGAGCTGGCGGGCGCGCAAGGCCAAGACATCGGGATCGCCGATCAGGAAAAAAGGCGGGAGCCCGAGTTCACGCCGCCGGAGCCAGGCCATCAGCGTGATATCCGGCCCGATGCCGGCGGGATCACCCTGGCTCAGCGCAAGCGGTCGTGAGAACGGTATCGCCATCGTCGGTCAGCGATAGGCGATCTGCGCCTTCTTGCGCAGTTCATCCAGGTATTTCTTGCTGTTGTCGTTTTCCGGTGGACCGTTCTTGCCGGCCTTGGACTTGTCGAGATCCTCCTGGCGGAAGACCATTTCGGCGGCCTGGTCGTCGGAAACTTGGCGCTGGCTGCAGATCGCCAGATATTCGACGCCCTTGTCGGTGACGCGAGTGCCGGTCGTGTTGCCCTTGGCCTGCTCGACCAGAGGCTTCCAATCCGGCGGGATCTCGGGAGCGAGCATGCGGCCGAGGTCGCGCACGGCGACATCGCGCATCGTTGCGGCAAAGACCTTTGCCTGGTCGCAGCCGGGGAATTTCGAGCGCGACGCCTCGGCCTCGCCCTTGCGCTTGCCGGTGATGGCGCCGCGCTTGGCCTCAGGAATGACGAAGATGATCTGCTGCAGCATATATTCCGTCGTCACCGGCTTCTGCTTGTTGTTCTGCATCATGCGCGAGACGAGATCGTAATTGGACAGCCGCGAGGTCGAGCCGTAACGCGCATTGACGACACGCGGCCAGCTCATCTGAACGGCAATGAAGCCCTTGAAATGGTCAACGCCGACGCCGGCACGGTCGAGGATCTGCGACATCTGCGCGACGGAAAGTTTGTTGCCGGCCGAAAAGCGCGCGAAAGACGCATCGACGTCCTGCTGCGAAACCGACATATGGACGCGTGCGACCTCCTGCCGCTTGAGCGTTTCGTCGATCAACTGCTCCTTGGCGGTCTTGGCATCGGCTGCCGTATGCTGCAGGCGCAGGAAGGCCTGCCGCTTGGCGACATCGCCGCTGGTGATGGCCGTGCCGTTCACCACAGCCTGGACTTCGCTGGCTGCCAGCGCCGGGCCGGCAAGGCCCGTCAGCAAGGCAAGCGCTGCGCCGGCGAGAAAGGCGGTTATGGCTTTTTTCGCGTCAGTCATCTGTTGACCTCCCAATAGCGCCGCAAGACGTTGTTCGCGGCGTTCTTACCACAGTGCGAGACACGCGGAAATCGCTTCCGTCACGGCGCGAATCCCCTATGCCTCAGATATCGGCTGGCGGCAATGTCCTGCACAGGCTTACGGCGAAAGAATGACTTGCGGCCATGTTTACGCCGTCCGCCTGCTAGTTTGAGAGGGTATCGGAGCCGATCTTGATGTCGCCGAGCGTGCGGAACGTCAGCCGCGCGCCGATCGTCCAGTCGCTCGCCGACTCGTCTTCGGAATCCCTGCTATCCGTATAGGCGATCGTGAAGATCGTGCATTCGTCCTCATAGGAAAGGCCGAGCGTCCGGCGACTGATCACATCATTGTTCAGATCCCAGGCGATGCCCCCGAAGATCGACCAGTAGTCCTTGAACTTGACTTTGCTGCTGGTCTGGATCTCGTCGTTGTCCTCGGCGAAGCCGTAGGCCGGCTGGGCGCTGAGATGGGTGTAGGTCACCTGCGTCTGGAACGTGTCGTTCTGGTAGGCGGTCGTCAGGTCGCCGCGCCGGAACTCGAAATCCTTCTCGTCGAGACGATAGGAGGCGGCGACGGACACACCGTATGGCGTTTCGACGCCGCCGAGGCCGACATAATCGGAGCGGTCGGTTTCGAGGCCCGAATCCGCGCCGACATTGACGAGGTCATCGGTGGCGAACGAGTTCTGGCCGGCAATCTGATAGGACTGGCCGAAGATGCCGTGCAGCTTGTAACCGCTGTCGAACGTCCCGGTATACTGGACGCCGACATTGGCGCGGGTGCCGCCTTCAATACGGTCGTAGCCTGAGAACTTGTCACGATCGAAAAGCGACGTGGCATCGAAGACGAAGCTTTGTGCATCCTCGTTCGGCAGCCGGCCGGCGAGCTGCTCGTCGGGACGGGCGTAGATCTGCGCGATCGGCTCGAGGATATGCGTGCTGTTTTCCGTCGTCATCAGAATTGGATAACGCAGTTCCAACCCGGCGGTGAGCATCGAACGGGTGGCGGAATTGTCGTCGAGGTAATTGCCGGCGTAACCGGTCGGATCGTTCATATTGAGCGCGAAAGCGTCGCCGCGCGCCGCCAGAAGCGGCGTGATCACCAGGCCGGTCGGCGTGACGTAGGTGCGTTTCCACTGAAGTTCGGCGGTCAGGCGCGAAGTCTGGCCCTTCAGGCCGCGGAAACGGTCGAATCCGTCGACAGTGTAGAAGTCATCATGTGTGCGCGAAATATTCGTCAGGTTGACGTCCGCGGAAAGTTCGCCGCCTGCCAGCGGCTGAGGCGCTACATAATGATAATCGAGCGCCGGATAGACGATCGCCTGCTGTTTTTCGGCGGTGTTCTTGCGGTCGGCATCCTGAACGTCGAAATAAAACGCCCGCATGTCGAAATAATTCCGCTTGCCCAGCCCGGTCAGGTAGATCTGGTTGGTGCGATCCGTGCCGCTCAGGCCGCGGAGCTTGTAGGTTTTCGAGAAATTGTTGTCGCTCTGCACCATGACGTCCCAGCCGAACGCCCAGCGCGGATTGATGCGGAACTCTGCCTTTGACGCCACCATGCCGCGCCGCTCGGCTTCGGCATCACTGGTACCCGAGCTGAAATTGCCGGGCTTTGCCTGGTCGATGCCGGCGACGCGCAGGATATGCGTGCCGTTTTCGAAGCGCTGACGGAATTCGCCTTCGACGAGGAAGCCCTGGGCCGTGTAGCCGGTGGTGGTGACCGTCGCATCCATACTCGGCGAGATCACGTAATAATAAGGAATGGAAAGACCGAAGCCGAGATTCTGCGACAGGCTCATCGTCGGGAACAGGAAGCCGGACTTGCGCTTCACCGTATTATCGGGAACCTCGATGAACGGCACGAAGGCAATCGGGTAGCCGAGCAGCTCGAAGCGGGCCCGCTCCAGACGGATCGTGTGGGTCTCGCCATTCTGGATCACGCGCTTGGCCTTGACCTGCCAGAACGGCGCCCGTTTCGGATCTTCGGCGCAGGGAAGGCAGGCGGTGTAGACGCCCTTGTTGAGAATCATCTTGATGCCGCCGACACGCTCGCCGCTTTCGGCGACGATACGGGTATTGTCGGAGGTCTCGATGCGCAGCGAGTTCAGGAACCCGTCGGCAAAATTGTCGGTCACGTCTAGGTTGTCGGCATAGATGCGGTTGCCGTCCGGGCTGACCATCTCGACATTGCCGATCGCCATCATCCGGCCGGTCTTCTGATTGTACTCGACCTTCTGCGCGACCATCTTGTAGCCGCCATAGTTGATCTGCACGCCGCCGACCGCCGAGACCAGATCGGCGTCACGGTTATAGACGAGTTCATTGGCCGAAAGCAGCAATTTGGCGCCTTCGGGAATCTTGTTCTGAATATTTTGCTCAGGCGTGCTGGCCTGGCCGTGGGAGGCCGGGACGCTGCCGAAATAGGAACATAGAGTCGCACCGACAAGCAGGGCAACCGATTGTTTACTAAAATACTTGCGGTCGCCTACCGCCACTAGCCGTCCTCCTGATGAAGCAAAATAGTCGCGCCCAAGGCCAGCGCGACGACCACCGGTATCCAGGTCGCCACGAAGGGAGGCACGACTCCACTGCTTCCGAATGCTTTTACAAGCACGGTGATGACATAAAGCATGAAGCCTGACAGGATTCCACCCAGAATCACGGAGCGGGATTGGTTGAACCGGCTAAATTTTAGGGACACTGTTGCAGCAATGAGAGTCATGGCCACCAGCAACAATGGCTGGGACAACAGAGAGTTGAATTGTGTCTCCAATGCCTTGGTCGAGATGCCGAAGGATTTGGCCGCCGCAATGCGGTTGGAAAGGTCAAAGAAACCAATTGTTTCCGGCGCTGTCAGCCGCTCCTGGACGAAATCCTGTTTCAGATTGGTGCGAAGTTGGACTGAAGCTTTGCGCAACGGGATTTCGCCAGGCTTGCGCTCGACGACTCCGTTAAGCTGCCAGTAACCATCTTCCAACTTTGCCGTGGCGGCATCCTGTCTCAGAATGACTCGACCGCTTGAATCGAAATGGATCAACACGGCGTCGATCAGCTTGGTGCCGTTCTCTTGGACCGTCTGGGCGCCGATGATGACATCGTCGCGGCCGCTGATCTGGCGCAGCCACGGAATCTGCGGCGCCTTGCGCAGAACCGCGTTTTCGCCGCGCCAATCGGATTCGACGAGCAGCGCCTGACGCTGTCCCCAGGCGGCAAGCGGATTGAGCGCCGTTGTCGTCAGCACGCCGAGTGCCAGCGAGCCGGCGATGAAGGGAAACATGAACTGCCAGACCGAGATGCCGGCTGCGCGCGTGACGACGAGCTCGTATTTCCGATTGAGGCCGATTAGCACCGTCATGCCGACGAAGAGCGCGACGAAGGGGATCGTCTGCTGCAGGATGAGGGGCAGGCGCACGGCCGTCATCACGATGCCACCGCCGATGGTGTAACCGGGCAGGCCGGACATGCGCCCCGCCGTCTCGCTGAAATCGAGGAGAAAGGCGATCGCCGACGCGCCGATCAGGAACCAGCCGGTCGTCGCCAGGTAGCGGCGAAAGAAATAACGCGACAATGTTCCGAACATCATTGGGCGGCGCCCCCGCCGGACCTGCTGGTCGCGGCAAGTAGTCGTTCCTGCGTTCGTCTCCAGGAGGCCGATATCCGCTCCCAGACGAACGAAGGCATGACCAGTCGCTTGTGCAGGCTGAGGAAGATGATCGAGACGATGCTGCTGACGATCGGGAGACCGTAGAGAACGGCGATATATTCCGGATCGGTGTCGATCTGGTTTGCCGCGTAGAAAGCAGCCCACCGCAGCGCGAAGGCATAGGCGAGCGCGCTCACCATCGGATGCAGCCGCGCTTCGCGGTGCGAGCGTGCATCACCGGCGATAGCCAGCGAAAACAGGGCGAAGACGACAGGAAGAATCCAGTCCGTCAGCCGCCGATGCAGTTCGGCGCGATAGCTCTGCGGCCGGATCGTATAGTCCTTGTCGTTCGGATCCGGATTGAACAGGAACCACAGGTCGCGGTCGCTGGCTTTCAGCGTCGCCTGGCCCCGGCTCTCCGTCATGTCCGAGAGATCGAAGGAATAGGAATCGAAATTGATGACCGAGACGTTGCCGTCCGGCGTTTTGCGATGCACCTCGCCGTCATGCATGATCAACGTCGTGCCGGTATCGTCGACCGCGCCTTCCTTGGCGTAATAGATCAGCTCGTAGGCCGGGTCCCGCTCGTCGGCGACGAACAGGCCCTTCAGCATGCGGCCCGCCAGACGCTTGGAGATCTGCACATAGAGACCCTCGTCGATCTTGCGGAAGGTCTTTTCCTCGATAACCGAGGAGAGAAGATCGGCATAGGTTTCGGCGATCATCTGGCGCGCCACGGTCTTTGCCCGCGGCTCGACGATATTGTCGACGAAAAACGAGAAGACGCTGATAACGGCGGCAAGCAGCAGGATCGGGCGGACCAGAATGCTGCGCCGTGCCCCGGCCGCGTCGATGACCGTCAGCTCGGAATCGTTGTTCATCGTCGTCAGCGTCTGAGTGATGGCGATGACAAGCGCGAAGGGCAGCACGACAGGAATGATCGACGGCAGGATCATCGTCGCCAGCTTGGCGAACGAGCCGATCGACTGACCGCTGTCGGTGACGAGGTTGATGCGCTGCAGCACCTGTGTCGTCCAAATGATCGCCAGCACGGGCAGGAGCGCCACGAGAAACATCTGGCCGACCCGCCGCAATATGTATGTCTCGAGTAGTTTCATGCCGGCCCTTGAAAGCACCTGCAGGCCCAAACGGCTTGCAGGAGAATCCCTCTACGCTCTTTGTCGCGCTTTTGCGACAAGCAGGTGTCAAAAATTCATTCAAATTTCAGAATTTTTTTGGCTCTGTTGCGACTCAGTTAATGCCAGCAGCGCTGCGAAGACGACCAGCGAGGAGAGCCATCCGAGCGTCACGTCGGAGAGATAATGCGCGCCGAAGGATAGCCGCATGGCCGGCGTCAGGATCGAGATCGCAAGGACGGGCGGCACCAGCGCGTAGCGCAGCGATTTCGGGACGAAGAGCAGCAGGCAGAACAGCCAGCCGGCGCTCGCCGCCTCGCCGGAGACGAAGGAGCAGTTCGAGACGCATTTGCCGGCAAGCGAACCGGCCTCGACGAAATGCAGGGCGCCGCCGAAAATATCCGTCTGCACCGGCCGCGGCCGGCCCCAATGTTCCTTCAGGATGACATTGACGAGCAGCACCGGCCCGATCAGCAGGGTTCCGAGCGCAACTTTGAGCTTGCGCGCCCGATTGGCGTTGAAGGTTGCGCCGTGCTGCTGGTAGCATTCGATGAGTTTCCACGCCATCACGATCGCCACGACATAGGGTAGGCGGAAGAAGATGGTGCGCAGCAGGTCGAAGTTCCCCGAATCGCGATAGGGAAAGCCGCCGCAGATGCTTCCGGCAGCGACGGTCGCGTCACAACCGGTGCTCACGAAAAAAAGCTGGGAAAAATAGATGTCGATCCCGGGGAAGGCGCGAAAGATGGCAAGCAGCGACCACCACGCCCAGAACAGAAACAGGAATGCACCGAAAGTCGTTTTCGGCAGGCGGATCACCGGGCCCTGCCATCGATTTTTCGAAAAAACTGTCAACGCGAATATCTACGAAACTGACGAAACACGAGACCCTGGACGGCCGCGGCGACCATAACAAGTGTCGCGAGCCATTGACAGACCCGGCAAACGCGAAATTATCCGCCGGGACGGATTTCCAAGAATCCCAGCGGAGAAGACATGTCAGCAAAGTTCGAAATTTCATTCTCGAAGTCGGCAAAGCTCAATAGTGGCCTGGCGATCCTGTTGAAGACCGCGGAGGCCGACGCCGCCGCCGGCGCTGAAACAGCCGATCCGGCGGGCGTTATCGCCAAGGCTGCGAAGATCGCGCGATTCTCCGGAAAATCCATGGCCGCGCTCGATATCGTCGCCCCGGAAGGCGCACCGGTCGAGCGCATCGTCGTTCTCGGTCTCGGCAAGGCGGCTGAACTGACCGCTCATGACTGGCTGAAGGCTGGCGGCGCTGCGGCGTCGAAAATCAAGAATACCGACAGGGCGGCCGTCTTCCTCGACGTCCCCGGCCTGACGACGGACGCGCGCGCGGCCGCCGATTTTGCGCTCGGCATGCT
Organism: Rhizobium phaseoli; assembly: GCF_001664385.1. Taxonomy (NCBI): domain Bacteria; kingdom Pseudomonadati; phylum Pseudomonadota; class Alphaproteobacteria; order Hyphomicrobiales; family Rhizobiaceae; genus Rhizobium; species Rhizobium phaseoli. The sequence goes on from NZ_CP013532.1 coordinate 1,532,673, forward strand.
GCTGCGCGCCTACAGCTTCGATTCCTATAAGACAAAGAAGAATGATGACGAGGAAAAGCCGGCGAAATCCGTCAAGGTGACGATCGTCACCGCCGATGCGAGCGGCGCCAAGAAGGCATTTTCCGATTCCGAAGCGATTGCAGGCGGCGTCAATCTTGCCCGTGACCTTGTCAACGAACCGCCGAATGCGCTTGGCCCCGTTGAATTCGCCGCCAGGGCGAAGGAACTGGAAACGCTCGGTGTCGAGGTGGAGATCCTGACCGAGAAGGAAATGCGCCGTCTCGGCATGGGCGCTCTGCTCGGCGTCGCTCAAGGGTCCGTGCGCCCGCCACGCTTGGCAGTCATGCAGTGGAAGGGCGGCAGAGCCAAAGATCGTCCGATCGCCTTCATCGGCAAAGGCGTCGTCTTTGATACCGGCGGTATTTCGATCAAGCCGGCCGCCGGCATGGAGGACATGAAGGGCGATATGGGCGGCGCCGCCGCCGTAACCGGCCTGATGCATGTGCTCGCTTCCCGCAAGGCCGCCGTCAACGCCATTGGCATCATCGGCCTGGTCGAGAACATGCCTGATGGCAACGCTCAGCGTCCCGGTGACATCGTCACCTCCATGTCCGGCCAGACGATCGAGGTGATCAACACCGATGCCGAGGGCCGCCTCGTGCTCTGCGATGCGCTCTGGTATTGCAACGATCGCTTCAAGCCGCAATTCATGATCAATCTCGCCACCCTGACCGGCGCGATCGTCGTCGCCCTCGGCAACGTGCATGCCGGGCTGTTTTCCAATGACGACCAGCTTTCCGCCCGGCTGACGGCAGCCGGCCTTTCGACCAACGAGAAACTCTGGCGTATGCCGCTCGGCAAGGATTACGACAAGCTGATCGATAGCAAGTTCGCCGACATGAAGAACACCGGCGGTCGCCAGGCCGGCTCGATCACCGCAGCGCATTTCCTCAAGCGCTTCGTGCAGGACACGCCCTGGGCGCATCTCGATATCGCCGGCACGGCGATGGGCTCGCCGCAGGATGAGATCAACCAGTCCTGGGGATCGGGCTTCGGCGTGCGCCTGCTCGACGAGCTCGTTCGCGCCCATTATGAAGCCTGATGACCGACATTCTCTTCTATCATCTGACCGAAACCAGGCTGGAAGACGCGCTTCCGCCGCTCATCGACAAAAGCGTCGAGCGCGGCTGGCGCGTCGCCGTCCAGACGCGTGAGCCGGCGCGGCGCGATGCTCTCGATGCGCATCTTTGGACGTACCGCGAAGAGAGCTTCCTGCCGCACGGCACCGACGAGGCCGATTTCGCCGAGAGCCAGCCGGTGCTTCTGACGGTGACGTCGGACAACGCCAATGCGGCGACGGTGCGTTTCATCGTCGACGGCGCCGAGCCGCCGCCGGCAGACCCTTACGAGCGCATCGTTTTCATGTTCGACGGTCACGATCAGGCGCAACTGGAAGCAGCGCGCGCGCAATGGAAGAGGCTGAAAGGCGAGGGGCATAACCTCACCTATTGGCAGCAGACGCCGGAAGGACGGTGGGAGAAGAAGGCCTGAGCATATGTTCCTTGCCGTCGGCCTGACAGGCAAGGACCGCCAAGTGGCTCAATCGTGGAAGGCTTCGACGAATTTCCGCTTGCCGAGCATGAAGGCGTCGGCGACATGCCGCAGCGGCGCCAGATCGACATCCGATTTGCCGGCCTTGATGATTTCGGCAAAGCGACGATAGAGCGAGGGATATTCCTGCTCCGGTTCGGCGAAAGTCAGCGTACCGTTGATCGACAGCTTGGCGCCGCCTTCGGCAAGTACCATCTGGCCGGCCGCCGTTTCGGCGACAATGTCCCAGCTCTGCTTGCCGGTCTGGCGCCAGTCGAATTCGGCGCGAACCGGCAGGCCGTCGGCATTGCGGAAATGAATGTCGGCGGCGATCGGCGCATCGCGGTTTTCGGGAAATTCGAGCACGGCCTCGGTGATGAAGATCGGCCGCGGCAGGATGTGGGTGACGATCGACAGCGCGTTGATGCCGGGATCGAAAACGCCGAGACCGCCGGCCTGCCAGATCCATTCCTGGTTCGGATGCCAGTGGCGGACATCCTCTTTCCAGATCACATGCACGCTTTTGATGGTCGTCGAAGCAAGAAACGCCTTGGCGGCTTCGACCGCCGGCGCATAGCGGGAATGCCAGCTGGCAAACAACGACGCGCCCTGGTTTGCGGCAAGCGCCTCGAGGTCGGCCACTTCGCTCAGCGTCGCGCCGGGCGGCTTTTCCAGGAAGACGTGCTTGCCCGCGACCAGCGCTTTATAAGCGGCCTCGTAGCGGTATTGCGGCGGCATGCACAGCGAAACGGCGTCGATCGAAGGCTCGGCCTCGAGCATCGCCTCCATCGTCGTATAGCTGTTGATGCCTTCGACCGTGCCATGGCGGCTGGCCGTGGCGACGAGCTTGAAATCGGCGTTCTTGGCGATGGAGGGGAGGTGCTGGTCGCGGACGATCTTGCCGACGCCGACGATGGCGAGATTGATAGGAGACATGGTGTTTCGCTCGAACCTGTGAAAAGTATGATTTATTGCGCTTCTTGTAGCAGAAAGAGGAGCGCCGACAAGCTCTCCCTTCCATTCTATTGCATCATCCTAACCCATGATGGCCCGTCTACCTCATGATAGTTTGGCGAAGGAAGCTGTAACCCATCGCCGCGCGGGCGGCGCGCTCTTGCGAATCGCCGTCACCGCCATGCCCGCCCAGGCCGAATTCATGGAAGAGCGGCTTGTGTCCTTCCTCCTCCAGCAGCGCGGCAAAGCGGCGTGCATGCGAGGGATGCACGCGGTCGTCATTGGTGGAGCTTTCGATATAGATCGGCGGATAGGCGATCTCGCTCGCCGGCCTGACATTGTGAAGCGGCGAATAACCGAGCATGAAGTCCCGATCCGCCGGGACCTCCGGATCGCCATATTCGTTCATCCAGGCTTGCCCGGCGCTGAACAGATGGAAGCGCGTCATGTCGAGCACCGGCACCTGGCACCAGACAGCGCCGAAATCCTGCGGATAGCGCGTCAGCATCACGCCGGTCAGCAGGCCGCCATTGCTGCCGCCTTGGCAGGCGATCCGCGCGGGCACGGTGTAGCCGCGGGCGACAAGATCGCGCGCGATGGCGACGAAATCGGCAAAGGCTCGGTCTCGTCCCTGCCGCTTGGCGCTGCGATACCAGTCGGGCCCGAATTCACCGCCGCCGCGGATGTAGGCCTGTACATAGGCGCCGCCTTGCTCCAGCCAGCGGCCCGTCACGCCGGAATAGTTCGGCGACAGCGCCACATCGAAGCCGCCATAGCCGTAGATCAGCACCGGCAGCGCGCCCTTGGTCCAGTGTCGCGGCAGGACCAGCCGGTAGGCAACTCTGGTTCCGTCTTCGGAAATCGCCTCCAGCAGTTCGGATGACATGCCGGTGGCATCGAAATAACTCGGCGCGGCGGCGGTGAAGACCGGCTCGGGCTGCCTGCTGCGATCGGAAAGTTCGAGGCGATAGCAGGTGGGCGGCTGCAGAAAACCCTGACCGACAATGTAGAGCGTATCGTCGCCAAGATGCAGATCCGCATAGAGCGGCCTGAAAGAGGCCGTCTGCATATCCGCCGGCAAAGCAATTTCCCGCTGCTCGGCATCGGGCTTCGTCAGGTCGAGCACCATGAGACGCGGACGCAGCCGGTCGGAGACGATGAACACACACCATTCACGCATCAGCATCATCTGCGAGACGGACTGGCCCTCGCCAGGCTGAAAAAGGATCCGCTGCGGCCCGAGCGGCATCGTTTCCGACCTGGGATCAAAGCGTTGCAGCACGAGGCTGCCGGTCGCGACGCGCTCGTCGGTCTTAGCCCGCCAAAGGCAATGATCGCGATTGAACTGAAAATCAGCCTCTTTGGGCAGGTCGATGCGCCGTTGCCTGCCGTCATCGGAAATCAGGTAAGCGCTGGCGACTCCGATCTCGTGCGCGGCGACGAAGATGTCGATCAAGCCGGTATTCGCTGAGCTGCCCGACAGGTCAGGGTCGATAACGAGATCGAAGCCATAGACGTCCTCGTCGGCGGCCTCGAACAGGATGGCGGCATCTTCCGGCCGCTGGCCGCGTTTCAATCGCCGCCCGACGCGCGGCCATCCCGAACGGGTCGCCGAAAACCGGTCGATCGAACCGAAATAGCAGATCTCGTCGCGGCTTAGCCAATTGGCATGCGATCGTGCGGCCGGCGTGTCGAAGCCGCCCGTCACGATCTGCTTGCTCTCGGCGTCGAATTCGAGCAGGCGGACGAGGTCCGAGCCGCCGTCCGAAAGCGTGAGCAGCACGCGCGTCGGTTCCCAGGGGCAGGTGACGACGCCACGCCAGCTCCAGCGCTTGCCTTCGCCGAGGCAGAAGGCATCGAGATCGAAGACCACCTCCCAATCGGCCTCCGGCAACGGCTGCTGATCGGCCGGCAGGCGCAGCCAGACTCCGAGCGGATTGTCCTTGGACTGGCGGAAATCGAACAGCCACCCGCCGCGGCGCATCGGCACGATCAGCCTGTCTTGCCGCTCGATCAGCGCCTTGATCGCGTCGCGATCCTCAGTGAATTCCGGCGTTCTCAGTGCCGCGTCGGAAGCCCGGTTATGCTCGTCGATGAATTGGCGGGTACGCGGATCCTCGTCCGCTTCGAGATGAAGGTTCATAATCGACCTGCCGGCTCCTGTTGATAAGCGACAGCGTCCTATTAGACGCCCGAAAGACGCTGTAGCATTTTGAATTGTGCAGGAACCAATATTTCGCAGAGTCAGGGCGAAATTGGCGCAGGCCGCGTCAGGCCGAGATGTTCGCGAAGCGTCGAGCCGCCATATTCCCTGCGGAACAGACCGCGTTCCTGCAGGATCGGCACGACCAACTGTGTGAAGTCTTCCAGGCCTCCGGGGAAAAACGGCGGCATGACGTTGAAGCCATCGGCGGCGCGGCTGTCGAACCATTGCTGCATCCTGTCGGCAATCTTGACCGGCGTGCCGAGGACGATATGATGGCCGCGGCCGGCGGCAACGCGCAGCGCGAGTTGTCGGATCGTCAGGGTCTCGCGCCTTGCCAGCGCGGTCAGCAGTTCGGCCCGGCTGCGCAACTGGTCGGAGATCGGCAGATCTGGCAGCGGGCCGTCGAGATCGTATTCCGCAAGGCTGTGGCCGATGCGTTCTTCCAGAAGCGGCATGGCGCTTTTGATATCTGTCCACCTGTCGAGTTCGGCAAGCTTGTCCGCGGCTTCCTTGGTTGTGCGGCCGATCACCGGTAGGAAGCCCGGCATGACGGCGACGTCGTCCGGCTGGCGCCCGAAACGAGCGACACGCTCCTTGAGGCTTCGGTAAAAAGCCTGCGCCTCTTCGAGGCTCTGCTGCGCGGTGAACACTACGTCGGCGGTGCGGGCGGCAAGATCCTGGCCCGGCCCGGACGAGCCGGCCTGGATTAGAATCGGGTGGCCCTGCGGTGGACGCGGAATGTTCAGCGGTCCCTTGACGGAGAAATACTTGCCTTTGTGATCGAGGATGCGGAGCTTGGCCGGGTCGGCGTAGACGCCGCTCTGCTTGTCCTTGACGAAGGCATCGTCGTCCCAGCTGTCCCAGAGGCCGCGCACGACGTCGACGAATTCCTCGGCCACGGCGTACCGCTCGTCATGCTCGGGATGGGCCTTGGAGAAATTGTTCGCCGTGCGGGCATAGGAGGTCGTGACGATATTCCAGGCGGCGCGGCCGTGGCTCAGATGGTCGATCGAGGCGAAGGCGCGGGCCGTGTGATAAGGCTCTCCGTAGGTCGTCGACGCCGTTGCCGCCAGCCCGATCTTGTCGGTCACCACGGCCAGCGCGGAAAGCAGCGTCAGCGGTTCGAAACGGGCGATCGTCGAGGGATGCGCATCGACGCCGCTGGTCAGTCCGTCGGCCAGGAAGACCATGTCGAATTTCGCCGCCTCGGCGATCTCTGACACGCGCTTCAACAGATTGAAATTCTCGCTTCCCGACTCGGCGTGAGGATGGCGCCAGCCGGATACGTGGTGGCCGGCTCCTTGCAGGAACAGGCCCAGGTGGATTTCTCTCTTGCGGGTCATGGCAAAATCTTTCGTCAAACGAGGTTTTGGGCGGCATCTTGATTGAGCAGCGCCAGGAGTTTTCGAAGGTCGGCGGCGCTGTGCATGGTCCGGACGAGTGAGGGGATGTCGGCGAAGGCCGGATGGCGACCGGTCGCGTCACGAAATTTTTCCGTCGGATTGGTCAGCCCCGGCAGGCCGTCGAAACGGCGCTGTATCGTGCTGCCGTCGGCAAGCGCGATATCGACGATGACGAAGCGGGTCTGTGGATCGCTCGACATGCGCGGCGCGGCCTGGTCATGGCGGCGGCCGGCGCGCTTGGCGAGCGCCATCAGCCGTGGCGCGACCGGCTGCCCGTCAAAATGATCGAGCCGCAGGGCGCCGTCCATCAGGGCCGCCGCGAACACGTATTCCGGGCTGAAGCGCGCCTCGATCCCGTTGCTGGGCTCGCGCACCACCAAGGCTGCATCGGCACCGGACGGATAGGTAAAGGTGATGCGCGCGATTGCTTCTGCGCGCAGGCCTTCCCTGTTGAGGTCGATGCCGAGAGAAGCGACCGGATGGCTGGCTGTGCAACAGGGATAGGCCTTCAGCGTCAGACCCGGTGCGACGATCTGCCAGGGCGAGCCCCAGTTCTCGGTCAAGGCGGACAGGCGCTCCGCTCCGAAGGCAAAAACCGAATGGAAGCCGACGGAATTATCGAGAAAATCGGACGCGCCGCCAAAACCGGCCGCCGCCAAACGCGCCGACAACAGACCGGATCGCGCTGCCATGCCGGCATGAAAGGGTTTGGCGTCCTTGCCGAACTGCAGCCGAAGGCCGGACGATTGCGTTGCCGCAAGGCCGAGTGCGACAGCGGTCTCCTCCGCCGAGGCGCGCTTGAGATGGGCGATTGCGGCCGCCGCGCCCACCGTGCCGAGCGTTGCCGTGGCATGGAAACCCTTCTCGTAGTGCTTCGAGCCGAGCGACAATCCGAGCCGCGCCATGGCTTCGAGCCCGACGATATAGGAGGCGACCAGCGCCTCAGCGGAAAACGCACGCTCGGCGGCCAGCGCCAGCAGCGCCGGAACAATCACCGTTGTCGGGTGGCCGCGCACGCTTGCATGCACGTCGTCATAGTCGAGCACATGGCCGGCATAGCCGTTGACGACCGACGCCGCCAGCGGATCGGTTCGGCGCGCGCTGCCGATCAGGATCGCCTCACCCGGGAGATCGGCTCCGACGGCATCGGCCAGAAGGCCGGTCGTCCTGTCTCGGGCGCCGGCAATCGCGCAGGCGAGAAAATCGATAATCGCCAGGCGGGCCGCGTCCATCGCCGCGACATCCTTCAAAGGGTCCGAGGCGATGATCGCTTCGGCGAATGCCGACGTTAGAGGTGCGAATGTTCTCGTCATGACAATATCCTAAATGCCTTCGCCGCGCTCCATGCCGCGCCCGCCGGCAAGGCCCCCGACGAACTGGCGGATACGGGGATTGTCGAACGCATGGAATATTTCTTCAGGGGAGCCGTCGTCGACGATGCGTCCGTTCTCGGTGAAGACGACGGTGTCGCTGATCTCCTCGGCGAAGCGCATTTCATGGGTCACCAGGATGCTGGTCATGCCGTCGCGGATGAGATCGCGGATCACCCACAGCACTTCGCCGACCGTCTCCGGATCGAGCGCCGAGGTGACTTCGTCGAACAGCACCAGTTCCGGCTTCATCGCCAGCGCGCGGGCAATCGCCACGCGCTGTTGCTGGCCGCCGGAAAGCTGGCCGGGATAGGCGCTTGCCTTTTCGGAGAGCCGCACCTTTTCGAGCAGTTCGCGCGCGAGTTTTTCCGCCTCGCCCCGCGCGACACCGAGGATGCGGGTCGGAGCCAGGACGATATTGTCCAGCACCGTCAGGTGAGGAAAAAGATTATATTGCTGAAAGACGATGCCGACGCGCTTGCGCAGCGCAATGCGCTCGCTTTCCGTGGCCAACTGGTCGACGCGGGTGCCGCCGACCGTGATGCGGCCGCGCTGCGGCGTCACCAATGCGTTGATGCAGCGCAGGATCGTCGACTTTCCCGACCCGGATGGGCCGATAATGGAAACCGCATTGCCCCTGTTGACGGTCAGGTCGATGCCCCTCAGCACCTCGGTCTGGCCGAAGGAAAGGTGTACGTCTTCCAGTCTTACGATCGCGTCGTCGGTTTTCATGTTCATCGTCTCAAATCCTGGAGCCCGCGTTGAAGCGCCGCTCGAGGCGTCGGGTCAGGCGGGCGATCGGGTAGCAAAGCGTGAAAAAAGCGGCCATCACCACGATGTAGGCGATGATCGTGAAATCGAGCCGGCGCACGGCCGTGCTGGCATCGGTTGCCGCATGCAGGAGTTCGTGCACGCCGACCAGCGAGGCAAGCGACGTGCCCATGGTGATGGACGCCAATATGTTCATCCATGGCGGCAGCGAGCGCCGCAGGCATTGCGGCAGAATGATCCAGCGCAGCGCCTGGCTGCGGGAAAACCCCAGTCCCTTTGCCGCTTCCCATTGCGTGGTCGGGATCGAAAGAATGGCGCCACGCGTAATCTCGGCCACATAGGCGCTGGCCGGTATGGCAAGCCCAATCACCGCTTTCAGCCAGTCCGGGAAGGGCAGATAGTTGCCGAATACGACGATCTCGAAGGGAAAGATATAAGTCGTGGCGAAAATCAGCACGAGATGCGGTGCATTGCGGAAGGCCTGAACATAGGCGACGACCGGGTAGCGCACCGGCCTGTAGGGCACCAGTTGAAGAATGCCGAATACGGTTCCGACCACCGTTCCCAATGTCATCGCACTGAGGCTGATGACGACGTTCATCAGGAAGCCGGAGGCGAGATAGGGAAGCCACTCAACCAGCTCGCGCCCAAGGGTGAGATCGGCCAGCGACCAGAGGAGAATGAGGGCAGGGAGTGCTGCGAAGCCGATATTGCGCAGCAGGTGGCCGCTCTTGCGCGGCTCGGAAAGCGCCACCGTCGTCATAGGCCATATCCCGGAACGGCGAGCTTGCGCTCTGCCCACAGGCCGACGCGGGCGACGACGAGATTGATGAGACTGAAGAACAGCAGGATGACGATCATCAACGACACCACATTGTCGCGCTGCGTCCACACCATGATCGAGGCATAGGTGATCTCGCTGACTGCAATCGCATTGCCCACCGTCGTCAGTTTCACGAGGTTGATGAGGTTGTTGACGATCGCCGGAAGCGACGCCCGGAACGCGAGAGGAATTTCGACGTAACGAAGGATCTGCAGCTTGCTGAAGCCGATCCCGCGCGCCGCCTCCACGGTCGAAGCCGGAACCGCTTCGATACCGGCGCGGATCGCCTCGGCATGCAAGGCGGCGATGTGCAGCCCGACCACCGCCACCACCCAGAAGAACGGTGTCAGCGGATTGTTCTGCGCGCCTCCGACCAGGTTCGACACAAAGGTATTGAGGACGAGGAAGCTGAACATCAGCTGCACCAGCGTCGGCGTGTTTCGGGTGATTTCCACGAAAACGCGCACCGGCGCAGAGAGCCAGAGCCTGCCCGATGTCAGGCAGGCGGCAAACAGCAATCCGGCGATCAGGCTGACCGGGATCAGCAGGGCGATCAGATAGAGCGTGGTTATGAAACCGTCACGCCATATCTCAGCCTCGTAGCCGGTTGCCAGAAACTCGTAATTCAGGCCGAGCCTGTTCGTCAGGTCGACGAACAGGCTGGTTATGCCGCTATCCCACATGTCGATCTACCAGTGCGATCCGTCTTACTTGCTGGCTGACAGGGTCTTGCGCTCCTGCTCGAGATATTCGGTGTTGCTGAGCCTGTTCGCCTTGGCAAACTCCAGCAGCTTTCCGGAGGTATGAAGCTGCCGAATCGTCTTATCGAGTGCCTCGGCAGTTTCCTTTTCGCCTTTGCGAACCCAGATGACGGAATCGGAAGGGATCAGTTCCGTCGGGAAGAGAATGGCGTAGTCCTTCCAATCCTCAGGGCGATCCTGCAGCAGCAGGCCAAGGGTTGCGCCGACATGCACCGCGACCACGCAATTGCCCCCCTGCAGCGCCAGCAGCGATTCCGGCTGGCTCGGCAGGCCTTTTACCTCGGCGCCGTATTGTTCGATCAGCGGCTGGGTGTAGTTCGACCCCTGCGAAACGCAGACCGGCTTTCCCTTGAGATCCGCCCAGTCCTTCAGGCCGCTGTCCTTGCGTCCGACGGCAGCGCCGCCGCTGCGGTCGTATGGCGTCGGCACCCAGTCAAGGACTTTGGCGCGATCTTCGGTGTATTGCATGTTGGCAATCAGAATATCGACCTTGCCCTGCTGGAGAAATTGCACCCGGTTCGGCGGCGTGACGGTGACCGTTTCGAGTTTGACGCCGAGATCGTCGGCCAGCGCTTTGGCGATATCGAGATTGTATCCCTTCTGCGTTTGCGAGGTCGGATCGATATAGCCGAAGGGCGCACCGGACAGGATGACGCCGACGGTGAGGGCGCCGCGGGCTTTGATGCGATCAAGCGTGGCATCCGCGAATGCCTGGGTCGCGGCCAGCAGCGAAATCGACATGGCGAAAAGCGCTTTTGGCAGAATTTTATGTGACATGTTTGAGCTCCATTACGAAACGAAGGAAGGAAAGAAAGGGATGGAAAACAGAAGTCCGGACGACATCGAAGTCGGCGATGCGGTGGGCGCTTCGGGTATGATCTCGCTCATGCCTCGTCTCCGGATGCGTCGAAATCGCCGGCCTGAAGAAGAGCCGCGACCGCCTTTCGGGCAATCTCCGCCGGCCTCGCTTCCGGTCGCAGGACCGATGCGGCAAGCACGCCTTCGTAGACCACGAGCATTTGCTCGCTGATCTCGTCGTGAGCCGGGCCTGGCGGGACAAGCCGGCCGAAGAGGGCGCGAAGAAAGACCTTATGCGTACGCGCCACGTCCTGGATCGCTGCCGAGCCGGGGTTTTCGGTCACCGCAATGAGGAAGGCGCAGCCCCGGAAGTTTTCGCTGCGGGTCTTGTCGGCCAAGCTATCGAAGATCGCGAAAATGGCCGGCGCACCGCTTTTGCCGGCGACGAGCTTCTCCAGCTGATCGCTGACCAAGGCATGGCGGTGGCTGAGATAGGTGACAATGAGGCCCTCTTTGCCGTCGAAATGACGGTAGAGAGTGGCGCGGGCAATTTTTAGCTCCCGAACGATTTCGTCGATGCCGACCAGATAGGTGCCGCGCCGGTAGAAAAGGTCGCTGATCGCATCGATTATTCTTCCGCGGGTGGACAATTGGGCAGTTTTGAAAGGCATCGGTGACCGTTAGGGAGAAGGAACGTTCTTTCTCTAAAAGATCACTATCACGATCGTTTTTATAGATTTTATTTTTTTCAATTCATGCGAGCTTTGAAAAATCCTCCGCGCGAGACCCCGTTAATTGGCCTCTCGTCTAACGCGTGGTCACGAAATCGGCCAAAGCGACGAGATTGTTCGGCGCTTGCGTCTTCTTGAATTTCAGCGTCACCACCTTGTAGCCTTCGCCCTCGAGTTCCGAGAGCAGGGTCGGCAGCATCGTCGCCGTGCGTTTGTGGATGTCATGCATCAGGATGATGCCGTGGCCGCGTCTGTGCAGCAGGTCCATCGTCCGCTGCGTCACGGAGGCCGGCGTGATGGCGAAATAGTCCTTACTGTCGATATCGACATCCATGACCACCATATCGCGCATGGCGATCGCGGTGCGCAGCCTGTGGCTCTCGGCAAGATAGGGGAAGCGGAAGAAGGAGACGTCAGTTCCCGTCGCCTTGGTCACCGCCAATTCGCCCTTGACCACCTCGGCCATAGCCGCGTCGAAATCAAGCGAAGTCAGGTCGGTGTGGTCATAGGTGTGACTGCCGATCGTGTTGCCGTCCTCGGCGACCTTGCGGGCGAGCGCCGGATGCATTTCGGCCATTTCGCCGACCATCATGAAGGCGCCCTTGACGCCGAACTGGTCGAGAATTGCCAGCACCTTGTCGGTCCGGCCGGGAATCGGGCCGTCGTCGAAGCTCAGGATCACTTCCTTGTTCTGCAGCTTGAGATCAGCAAGCGATGAGACCTCAAGCGTCCGCCCGGCCAGATGGTGCCAGCCGCTCATGCGCGGCGCAGCCGCATCGTCGCCAGCATAGGCCAGTTTCCGCCCCTCGGGCGCAATCACCGAAGAGGTCTTGATCGATGCATCGGGGGCGTGTTTGGTCGTGCCGCAGGCAGAGAGGGTGGCCGTAAGGGCGATGCAGGCGAGGAGTAAAAATCGGTGCATTGAAAGGGCTCAACAAATCAGTAACGAATGTTGAGACAACCTTTCGAATTATGGTTAACGATCGGTTGAGAGCGGCGGGAGTTGTGCCGAAACCTGGCACGTCGCCGCGTTTTCTCAGGCCCCTGTGGCTATCCTGCCATCGCTTCTTCATATTGCGACGACAGCATCAGCCAGTCTTCCTCGGCGGCTGCGAGTTTTGCCGCGGCTTCACCGCGCTGCTTTGCCTTCTCCGCGGCCTTGGCAGGCGCCTTCTCGTAGAGAGCAGGATCTGCAAGTTCCGCGTCAAGCGCCTGAATTTGTTTCTCCAGCTTCGCCGTCAAGGATTCGATTTCGTTGATCTTTTTCTTCAGCGGCGTCAACGAGGCGCGCTTTTCCGCATTGAGCTTGCGTTGATCGGCCTTGGAGGTCGCATCGTCAGCCGGCTGCGGCTTTTCCTCTTTTTTCTTGCCGGAGGCGACGATCAGGTCCCGATATTCGTCCATGTCGCCTTCGAAGGCGGTGACCGTGCCGCCGTTGACCAGCCAGAGCCGGTCGACGGTCGCCTCGATGAGGTGACGATCGTGCGAGATCAGGATGACGGCGCCGTCGTAATCGTTGAGCGCCTCGATCAGTGCGCGGCGGCTGTCGATGTCGAGATGGTTGGTCGGCTCGTCGAGGATGAGCAGGTTCGGCGCATGGAAGGCGGCAAGGCCCATCAGCAGGCGAGCCTTTTCACCGCCGGAAAGATCCTTGGCCGCGGTCGCCATCTTCTCGGTCGCCAGCCCCATCTGCGCGACGCGGGCACGCACTTTGGCCTCCGGGTCGCCAGGCATCAGCCGCCGCACATGCTCCACCGCCGACTGCTCGGGGATGAGGTCGTCGAGCTGGTGTTGCGCGAAAAAGCCGATCTTCAGCGACGGCGCAAGCTTCACTTCGCCGCTCTCCGGGGCAAGCCTGCCGGAGATGAATTTCGCGAAGGTCGATTTGCCGTTGCCGTTCGAACCCAGAAGGGCGATGCGATCGTCATTGTCGATGCGCAGATTGAGGTTCTTCAGAATCGGCTTGCCGGGCTGGTAGCCGACGGCGCCGCCCTGGACCGCGACGATCGGCGAGGCCGGCTGCTTCTCCGGCTCGGGAAAGGTGATCGGCTGCACATGGTCTTCGATGACGGCTGCGACCGTTCCCATGCGCTCGAGCGCCTTGACGCGCGATTGCGCCTGACGCGCCTTGGAGGCTTTGGCCTTGAAGCGGTCGATGAAGCTCTGCAGATGTTTGCGCGCCGCCTCGTTCTTCGCCTTGGCCTTCGTCTGCAGTTCGTCGGCTTCCGCCTTCTGCCGCTCGAACTGGTCGTAATTGCCGCGGTAGAAGGTGAGCTTTTTCTGGTCGAGATGGACGATGGAATTGACCGCGTTGTTCAGGAGGTCGCGGTCGTGGCTGATAATGACGACCGTATGGGGATAGCGGCGGATATAATCCTCCAGCCACATCGTGCCTTCGAGGTCGAGATAGTTGGTCGGCTCGTCGAGCAGCAGCAGGTCCGGCTCGGCAAACAGCACGGCGGCGAGCGCCACGCGCATGCGCCAGCCGCCGGAGAAGGAGGAGGCGGGCCGGGCTTGCGCTTCCCTGTCGAAGCCGAGGCCGGCGAGAATGCTCGCCGCGCGCGCTTCGGCCGAATGCGCATCGATATCGACGAGGCGCATCTGGATTTCGGCGATGCGGTGCGGATCACTTGCCGTTTCCGCTTCGGCCAGCAGGGCCGCGCGCTCCTTGTCGGCGGCAAGCACGATCTCGATCAGCGGCTGCTCGGTTCCCGGCGCCTCCTGGGCCACCTGGCCGATACGCGCCGCCTTTGGGATCGACACCGATCCGGTCTCCGAGCCGAGATCGCCGGTAATGACGCGAAACAGCGTGGACTTGCCGGCGCCGTTGCGCCCGACGAGGCCGGCCTTGGTGCCCGAAGGCAGCGACAGGCTGGCATTGTCAAGAAGCAGGCGCCCCGCAATGCGGGCGGAAATTTCGGTGAGCGTGATCATGGCCGGCGTTTTGGCCGAAAGCGCCCGCCAAGGCAAGAGCACTCATCCCACGACAAGCTTGCTTGTCCGCCCGCGGCAAGGTCACTTGTCCGCCCGCGGCAAGCTCACTTGTCCGCCCGGCAAGCTTGCTTGTCCGCCCACGGCAAGTTCACTTGTCCGCCGAGGCGCGCCTTAGCGGCCGAAGGCCTGCACCGGCTGGCGCGGGTTCGATTGCGCGGCGAGAAGGGCAACGCGGGCATTGGCCTGCAGCTGTCCCGGTGTCGACGCGTCCGCGCTGAGCGCCACGCCGACCGAGATGGTCAGCCTGCCGCTATCGCCCTTGTCTGAGGTCGCGAAGACCAGATTGTCTTCGACGGAGGCGCGCAGGCGCTCGGCAATCGCCTTTGCATCCTGCATGCCGACATTGGCAAACAGCAAGGCAAATTCGTCCGCCTCGGTGCGGGCGATGAAGTCGTTTTTCTTGATCGATTTTTGGAAGAGGCCGGCGAGCTTCTTCAAGAGCTTGTTGCCTGCCGGCGTGCCATATCTCTCATTGAGATCGGTGAAATTGTCGATATCGATCATGAACAGCGCGCTGCCGGCGGCTCCCTCTTCGCGCTCGTAGAGGTCCGCCATCACGCGGTTGAGAGCGATGCGATTGGGAAGTCCGGTGATCCTGTCGGCGACGGCGGCCAACTGCATCGCCGAAATGCCGCGCTCGAGCGTTTCCAGCCTTTTGATGTCATCCGCCAGCCTTGCGCCGATTTCCATCTCCGCCGACAGCACGCTGGTTAGCGAGACCGAGAGGTAGTCGAGCTCGCCGATGAAGGCGGCAAGGCTCTGGTCTTCATGGCCGGAAACGGATTTCAGGATCGTGTCGCAGGCGCGCGCGAAGGCGTCCCGATGCCGCAGCCCTTCGGCAAGCTTCTCCGCCACCTCGCGCAGCAGCCGGCTCGCCTCGTTCCGCGAGGTGTCGCCCGCCAGCCCGCAGTGGCTGACGAGGCGGTATTTCAAGCCGAGCTCGTCAAGCATCGCCTGTTGCGGCTGAGGCCCGAGCGCGGCGATATCCTGTGCGAGGCCTCCGTTGCGCCCGACGATCGCCTCATGGAAGAGCTCGTAATTGCGCGGCAGCCCGGCGACATTGAGACGTGCCATGTGCTGGGCGATCTTCTGGATGTCCGCAATTGGCCCAGGGCGCCCCGCCTCGCGCGGCACCAATGCGTTTGCGCTTGCATTCTGCATGATGATCCCTCGCGGCCGGCCTTTTCCTTCATTCGCTATGCCCGCAAGCTTTTAAGAGAGGCTGAATCTTTCGACTGGAAGCGCTTGATTCCAGGCGCAACCGGGAAAGGCGGTTAATACCCGGTTGATGCAAAGACGCTCACATCCACTCCCGGCCCTCGCTGCGCAGGAAATAGATGAGGTCGAGGCCGAGGCTCGGCTTACCGAGCGCCGTCAGCGTCATGTGGCACTGGCCGCGATGGTGGGTCTGGTGGTTGAAGAGGTGCGAAAGTGCTGTCCACAGCGGTTGGGTCATCGCGATCTGCTGCGTCACTGGCATATAGGTGAAGTTGCCCGCAAGAGTCGCCTCATCAAGCGTGCCCGTCCAGGCAATGATGCGTTCGTCCTCTGTCCTGCGCGCAGCGGCAAGCGCATCGAATTCCTCGAAGAGCACGGCATCGAGGGTCGTCGGCGCTTCGCCGATGCCGGTGAAGCGCTTCATCCATATTCGGTCGGCGACCATCAGATGGTTGAGCGTGCGGTGTAGCGAGCCGAAGAAGGCGCCGCGGTCGCTGCGGAATTCCGCGTCGCTGAGCGCAGCCGCTGCCGCATAGAGCTGGGCATTGGCCCAGCGATTGTAGGCGGCGAACATCCTGTATTGCCTGAGCATGCGCTCCTCCTGTCTTGAGAAGGTAATCTAGCTTGCTTCCGCAGAAATCGCAGTGATGACGCCATGAAATTTCCTGATTTGATCGCAGGCGGTTTATGTCGTCGAATGCAGGGAGTTGCGATCTCGAAAGGACTGTCATGACCAGAGCCCTCTATTCCCTGTGCGGCGCCGATGAGCGGCGCTTCTTTTCGCCTCATTGCTGGAAGGCGGTGATGGCGCTGGCGCATAAGGGGCTCGATTTCGAAGAGACTCCGACGACCTATGCCCGGATCCGCGAAATCGGCGGCGGTGTCTCTCCGACTCTGCCCGTTCTCGACGACAACGGCCGACTGATCCCCGACAGTTTCGCCATCGCCCTCTATCTCGAAGAAGCCTATCCCGAGCGGCCGTCGCTGTTTGGCGGCGAGGGCGGCAAGGCGTTGTCGCGCCTAGTGGAAGGCTATTCGCAGATGATCATCCATCCGGCGATCACCCGCATCGCTCTTCTCGACATCCATGCGATCCTCGACGAAGGGGACAAGGCCTATTTCCGTGAAAGCCGCGAGGCCCGTCTCGGCAAGTCGTTCGAGGTCATTGCCGCCGACAGCGAGGCGGAGAAAGCTGCTTTCGGCGCCAAGCTGGAGCCGATCCGGCATATGCTGAAGTTCCAGCCCTTCATCGGCGGGCAGACGCCGCTTTTTGCCGACTACATCGTCTTCGGCGCGCTGCAATGGCTGCGTGTCTGCACCGGCTTCAGCATGCTGGCCGCCGACGATCCCGTCCTGGCCTGGTTCGAACGCTGCCTCGATCTCCATGAAAGCCGCGGCCGGACTGTGACAGCGGCGTGAAATTGCCGCCGACCTCTTGTTTTCGCGCGTTGGGGCGGGTAAAGACCGCCCACTTTTCCCGAGAAAACAGAGGATTTGACTATGGCGATTGAACGCACCTTCTCGATGATCAAGCCGGATGCAACCAAGCGCAATCTGACGGGCGCCATCACCAAGATGCTCGAAGATGCCGGCCTGCGCGTCGTCGCTTCCAAGCGCGTCTGGATGAGCCGCCGCGAAGCCGAAGGCTTCTACGCCGTTCACAAGGATCGTCCCTTCTTCGGCGAACTCGTCGAAGGCATGACCTCCGGCCCGACCGTCGTTCAGGTTCTGGAAGGCGAAGGCGCCATCCTCAAGAACCGCGAAATCATGGGCGCGACCAACCCGGCAAACGCTGACGAAGGCACGATCCGCAAGGTTCATGCGCTCTCGATCGGCGAAAACTCCGTTCACGGCTCGGATGCTCCGGAAACGGCTGCCCAGGAAATCAAGTACTGGTTCTCCGATACCGAAATCGTCGGCTGAGGCCACGCTTCGGCATTGGCTCGCAATGCCTTGAATTGACTCTCGAAAGCCGGGGCCTCGCTCCGGCTTTTTCTATTCTGGTTCTATCCCGGGCATTTGTCGGTATTCGAGAAATCGACGCTGCCGTCCGGCTTGAAGACCTCCGGGTTCTTGTCATAAAGCGCACCAATGACGAGCGGCTTGCTCGGCAGCACGGTCTGATCGAGGTCGGAGCGGAACTGTGTCTTCAATTCCTGCAGCAGCTTGCCGTCCTTGTCGACCAGCCGGATGCTGACGGAATAGGGACGGTCCTTGCGCACACAGTGGAGGTTTTGGCTCTGCAGCGCGATCTTGTCGTCGATCGGGTAGATTTTCTGGTTCAGCACCAGCGGCGCGCCGCCTTGGGGATTTTCGAATTCGGCGATGATGACCGAACCGTCGGGAATGGGACCGGTCTTCTTCAGCGTCAGCAGATAGGTGGCGCTCGCCACCCGATAGTTGAAGACGAAGAGGTGGCCGGTCACTTCGACCAGATTTTCGGCCTGGCGCTGGCAGGCTGACAGCAGGAGGCCAATTGCCGCCGCCGTGACGATCAGATGTTTCCTCATGGGATTTCCTCCTTCTTGCGGCGATAATGCCGGTTCGCCTTGGCGCGATTGCCGCAGACCGCCATGTCGCACCAGGCCCGGCTCCTGTTCTTGCTGCGGTCGATGAAAAGCCAGCCGCAATTGCCGCAGATCTTCATGCGTTCCGGATCGGGCATCGCGATCAGCCGCAGCACCGAATGGGCGGTCGCCGTTGCCAGGCTGGCAGGGTTTGCTTCGTGCAGCACCGTCGCCAGCGCATCCAGCAGCCCGGCGAGCAACCGGTCGTCGCTGCCATCGAGTATACGCTTGCGGAAATATCGGTCGATCGCTTCCCGCAGCGCGATGAAATCAGCCGTGTTTTCCGCTGGCACCGGCGCGATGTCGCCGAACAGGGCGCGTTCGGCGCAGAATTCGGCGGCGGCTCGTGGAAAGCTCCGCATCTGGTCACCGGCCGCAAAGCGGTCGATCCGCCGCGCGGCGTCGTGGCGCAGAACGACGCTGTTGGCGACATCGAGTGCCAGCGCGCCGCCGGCAAAGCGGTGAGGGGTCCAAGAAAAGCTCATGATGAAAATATAACTGGCTAAATGCTTTTTGCCAGTTATATTTTATGGGGTCCGGAGGATCTGGAATGGCCTACCTTCTGCAGCAGCTGGCGAATGCGGTTCCGCTTGCCGCTCTCTATGCCGCGCTCGCCTTCGGTTATGCGGTCGCCTTCGGCGTCACCAAACGGGCCGATATCACCTATGGGGCGATCTTCGCCTTCTCCGGCCAGATCCTTCTGCTTTTCACCGAGCTCGCCTTCAACCGCTTCTGGCTGGTGTTGCCGGCGGCCCTTGCCGTCGGCGCCGGCGCCGCGATCGTCTATTCGCTGGCGGCGGGCATCTGGATCGGCCGCTCGATCATGCTGCCGCTGGTCAGCAAATCGCCGAATACGGTGATCGTTGCCGCTCTCGGCATCATGATCGTGCTGATGGAGACCGCCCGGCTTGCCGCCGATACCAGGGCGATCTGGCTGCCGCCGTTTCTCAACGACACGGTCGTCTTCTGGAGCGACGGCCCGTTCAAGGTGACCCTCACTTACATCCAGCTGATCGACACGGCGCTGATGTCGGCCATCGTTGTGATCGGGACGCTGATCCTCAGGCGCACGGCCTGGGGCCGCATCTGGCGCGCCGTCACCGACGATCCGCTGGCCGCCGAGCTTTGCGGCACCAGCGCCAGCCGCGTCTTCCTCGTCGCCTATGCGGCGGCCGCCCTCGTCGCCACGATCTGCGGCATCCTCGCCACCTTCTATTACGGCTCGATGGATTTCGGCGCGGGCCTGATGTTCGGGCTGAAAGTGCTGCTGATCGCCGCTGTCGGCGGCTATTCCGATCCGCTGCGCTCGGCCGGCGGCGCCGCCGGGCTCGCCGTCGTCGAAACCCTCTGGGGCGCCTATGGCCCCTTCGTCTGGCGCGATCTCGTTATCTTCTCGCTGCTCGTCCTATTGCTGGTCATGAGCCGCAGGGAGCGCGTGGTGCTCTGAGCAATTCCGGCAAAAGTGTGCAGCGGTTTTGCGTCCGGAATTGCGCCGATTTATTTCCACTTGTCGCGCGCCGCATCGTCGGCGTCTTTCGCCGCGACCCAGTCGCCGGCGGCGCCGTCCTTGTCGTGCTCCTTCTTCCAGAAGGGCGCTGCGGTCTTCAGGAAATCCATGACGAAGTTGGCGCCGTCGAATGCCGCCTGCCGATGCGGCGCGGCCGCGACGACGAGCACGATATTCTCACCCACGGCGATCTTGCCGTAACGATGGATAGTGGTCAGCCCGAGCAGCCCGAAACGGGCGATGGCGAGTTCGCCGATGCGGGTAATCTCCGCTTCCGCCATGCCGGGGTAATGTTCGAGTTCGAGCGCCACAAGCGCGCCGCCGTCATCGCGGCAGAGGCCGGAGAAGGTGACGACGGCACCGATGCTAGGTTTGCCGTTGGAGAGGAGGTCGACCTCGGCTTGCAGGTCGAAGTCCTCATGCTGGACGCGGATGGTGGGTGTGATGGTCACCACAGGGGTCTCCGCTGCTGTGAGGCGCTGCCGTATCCCCAGGCTCCCTCATTCCTGTGCTTGTCACAGGAATCCAGCCACCGCGCGTCCGCGCGGTGAATGACTCTTTCCTTTTGGCAAGTGCTTCTCTCGCGCCCAAGGACTTGGGCGCACTGGATTCCTGTGACAAGCACAGGAATGAGGGAGAGAAGGGAAAACGCAGTCGTGCCCATTGGCAGCTTTCCAAAGCCCAGGCGGATGAGCCTTATCCCCCCGTCATCGGCGGAAAAATCCCGATCTCGCGGGCGCCGGATATCGGCTCGTCATGCTCGACATGCTCCATATCGAGCGCCACGCGGATCACGTCCGGATATTGAAGTGCGGCCTCATATTCTTCGCCCAGCGTCTTCAAATGATTCAGAAGATCGGCGACGGTGAGGACGGAGGAGGGGAGGTCGATCTCCTCCTCACCCTTGCCGATGCGCTCGCGCACCCAGGCGAAATAGACAAGTCGCGTCATTCCTCGTCATCCACGATATGTTTCAGCCCGGCGCGGAAATAGTCGTAGCCGGTATAGATGGTCAACAATGCGGCGATCCACAGCAGCGCGATGCCGGTCTGCGTCGTATAAGGGAAAATCTCGTCACCGGCAGGTCCCGCGAGCAGGAAGGCGATGGCGACGAGCTGCAGCGTCGTCTTCCATTTGGCGATGCGTGTCACCGGCACGCTGACCTTCAGCGCCGCCAGATATTCGCGCAGGCCGGAAACCAGGATTTCGCGGCAGAGAATGGTGATCGCCGCCCAGATCGACCAGCCGGCGATGGTCTGGTCAGCCGCGACCAAGAGAAGGATCGAGGCGACCAGCAGCTTGTCGGCGATCGGATCGAGCATCCGGCCGATATTCGACGTCTGGTTCCAGATGCGGGCGAGATAGCCGTCGAGGAAATCGGTGATCGAGGCGATGATGAAGATCCACAGCGCGACCCAGCGCGCCGTATTGCTGATCGACAATCTGCCTTCGATAAAGAAGCAGAGAACAATCACCGGCACGGCGAGGATGCGGCCGTAAGTCAGAAGGTTGGGGATGCTATACGCACGCGATGCCATGGATCGTTTCTCTGAACTGATGCGCCGCGATAGCGCCGCGCGTCTTTACGAAAATCGATTCCGATTTTCGGGGCCGATGCCGTAGATGACGGCTTTGACCGCAGACCGTCAACATTGTTTCTGTCTTTTCACTGCCTTTGCGTGGAATTTGCGACGGCCGCCGGCTATTTCGCGGCGTCGTCGTGGAAATGGTTGTAAACTTGCCTGGCGACGGCTTCCGAGATGCCCTCTACGGCCATCAGGTCGGAAAGAGCGGCGCGCGAAACCGCTTTCGCCGTACCGAAATGCTGCAGCAGCGCCCGTTTGCGCGACGGGCCGATGCCGCCGATTTCGTCGAGCGGGTTCTTGACCATTTCTTTCTTGCGCCGCGCCCGGTGCGAGCCGATCGCGAAGCGGTGCGCCTCATCGCGCATGCGCTGGATGAAGTAGAGCACCGGATCGCGCGGCGGCAGCGTGAAGCTTTCGCGCCCCGGCGGAAAGAAGCGCTCGCGCCCGGCATCGCGGTCGACACCCTTGGCGATGCCGATCGCCGTCACGCTGTCGGTGATGCCGAGTTCGGCGAGGATGGCGCGCACGGCCGTCATCTGCCCCTGGCCGCCGTCGATCAGGATCACATCGGGCCAGGCCGGGAAGGGCATGTCGGCGGCGTCGGTTGCCGTTGTCTGCGCCGTCCGGTCGGGAATGCCTTCCTCCTTGATCAGCCGCGAGAACCGCCGCGTCATCACCTCCTTCATCATGCCGAAGTCGTCGCCGGGGGTGATGTCGGTCGATTTGATGTTGAACTTGCGGTACTGGTTCTTCACGAAGCCTTCCGGCCCCGCCACCACCATGCCGCCGACGGCATTGGTGCCCATGATATGCGAGTTGTCGTAGATCTCGATGCGCTGCGGCGCATAGGCGAGCCCGAAGGTTTCCTTGAAGCCTTCGAGCAGCCGTGACTGCGACGCCGTCTCGGCGAGCTTTCGCCCATGCGCCTCGCGCGCATTGCCGACGACATGATCGACGAGATCGCGTTTTTCGCCGCGCTGCGGTACGAGAATCGAAACCTTGTGGCCCGCCTTTTCGCTGAGGGCCGCGGCGAGCAGCTCCAGTTCCTCGACGGTTTCCGACAGCATGATCTGTTTCGGCACCGGCTTGTCGTCGTAGAACTGCGCCAGAAACGCGTTCAGCACTTCGGCGCCGGACAACTGCGGATCGGCTTTCGGGAAATAGGCGCGATTGCCCCAGTTCTGGCCGGTACGGAAGAAGAAGACCTGGATGCAGGAAACGCCGCCTTCGTGATGGATGGCGAAAACGTCAGCCTCCTCAACGCCGGCGGGATTGATGCCCTGGTGGCTCTGCACATGCGACAGTGCCGCGAGGCGATCGCGATAGATCGCCGCCCGCTCGAAGTCGAGATCCTCGGCCGCCTGGTTCATGGCTTCGGCCATATGCGATTTCACCTTCTGGCTTTTGCCCGAAAGGAAGTCCTTGGCCTCCTGCACCAGTTCGGCGTAACCGTCGTCGCTGACCTCGTGGGTGCAGGGCCCGGAACAGCGCTTGATCTGGTAGAGCAGGCAGGGGCGCGTGCGCGTTTCGAAGACGCTGTCGGTGCAGGTGCGGATCAGGAAGGCGCGCTGCAGCGAATTGATCGTGCGCCCGACCGCGCCGGCCGACGCGAAAGGTCCGAAATAGTCGCCCTTTCTGGCCCGCGCGCCGCGGTGCTTGAAAATCGCCGGCGCCCGGTGATCGCCGGTGATGAGAATATAGGGAAACGACTTGTCGTCACGCAGCAGCACGTTAAAGCGTGGCCGCAAGCGCTTGATCAGATTCGCTTCCAAGAGCAGCGCTTCGGTTTCCGTGCGCGTCGTCACGAATTCCATGTTCGCCGTCTGCCGCACCATCTGGGCGATGCGGTTGGAATGCACGCGGCCGACGGCGTAATTGCCGACGCGCTTCTTCAGGCTGCGCGCCTTGCCGACATAAAGCACGTCGCCTTCGGCATTGAACATGCGGTAGACGCCGGGGCTGTTGGGCAGCCGCTTGACGAATTCGCCGATCAGTTCTGCGCCGATGAGCCCGGTCTCGTTGAGGCTGCCGGCGTTCCAGTCGACGGCTGCCGCGAGGGGGGCGGCGGAAACCTCGCCTTCCACCTCGATATCGTCTTCGTTCTCATCCGTGTCGTCGTAGAGAACGCCGCCATCCGGCAGCTTTCGTCCGTTCATTCCGTAATCTCCGCCACGTCGGGCGTCTGCCAGGCGAGGTGCTGGCCGCCGTCGAGGGCAATCATCTGGCCGGTGATCGAGGGCGTATCGAAGAGGAAGCGAATCGTTCGTCCGAACTCGCCGAATCCCGGCCCCGCCTTCATGATAAGCCCGTCGATCTGAGCCTGGAAGTCCTCTTCCGATTGCCGCGTGCTGCGCACCGTCGGGCCGGGGCCGATGGCGTTGACGCGCAGCTTCGGCGCAAAGGTCTGCGCCATCGTCTGCGTCGCCGTCCACAGCGCGGCCTTGGAGAGCGTATAGGAATAGAAGCCCGGATTGAGCGCCCAGACGCGCTGGTCGATGATGTTGACGATCAGTCCGGTCGTTTCATCAGGCAGCTGTTCGGCAAAGGCTGCGGCAAGAATCGACGGCGCCCGCACATGGATATCGAAATGCTCAGCCCATGCTTCCGCGTCGAAACTGCGCGCCGAATCCTGACGGAAGATAGAGGCGTTGTTGACCAGTAGGTCGATCGGACCGAGTATGTCCGACGCTCTTTTTATCAGTTCGCTTGTTTCGCCGATATCGGTAAGGTCGGCCTTGAGCGCGATCGCCCGATATTCCTTCCGCCGCAATTCCGCCGCCAACTCTTCGGCTTCGTCGAGGGAGCCGTTCGCATGGATGGCGACGGAAAAGCCATGTGCAGCAAGGTCTTCGGCGATTGCCCGGCCTATTCTCTTGGCAGCCCCCGTTATAAGGGCCGCGCGAAGTCTTTTGTGGTTCAAAATCTTGCCTTCTGATCCCGCGAGTCTGTTGCCAGACTATATAGGAGGCCGGCGAGATTATATAAATAGGCCCCTGCGGTTGCCTTCGTTGCCCTGATATTCTATGTATTATTTAAGAATACGATTTCCTAAAATAAGTATTTTAAGTTTAACTCTTCGGTATGGTTAATGAAGTGTATGTTGCGCTTAAGCAACATCGAATTTCAGCCATGCGGCCGCCACAATGATATCACAATTTGGCTCTTTCAAATCCGCATTTCAGTTTCAATTTCAGTCTCGATCCGGAAGGGACATCTGGCAATTTCCCCGCCAATGCTTCGCTGATAGACAGATGAAAAGCGGCGCGGGACTGAAAGGAGAAAAGTATGCGTGTACTCATTGCTGGCCTCATGGCCTCTGCTTTTGCAATCGCGGGCGTCTCGGTAGCTCAGGCGGCCGACGCCGTCGATCAGGTTCCGGAAGCACCGGTCGCCCAGGATGCCCCGGTCAAGCCGGCCGGCAGCTGGGAGGGCTTCTACCTCGGCGGCGCCGGCACCTACAACATGGGTGACTTCGGTTCCGACCGTCACACCTATGGTTTCGGCGGCCAGGTCTTCACCGGCTACAACTGGCAGCAGGGCCAGATCGTTTACGGCGTTGAATCCGACCTCGGCTACAGCGGCGACGACGTTTCCTCGGGCGGCGTCAAGAACAAGTATGGCTGGAACGGCTCCGTCCGTGGCCGCGTCGGCTACGACATGAACCCCTTCCTGCTCTACGGCACGGCCGGTCTTGCCCTCGGCAATATCAAGGTCTCCGACGGCACCTCGGACGAAAGCAAGACGGCCTACGGCTATACGGTCGGCGCCGGCGTCGAAGCCTTCGTGACCAACAACATCACGACGCGCCTCGAATATCGCTACACCGACTACCAGAGCAAGGATTACGACCTCGACTCCGGCAGCTTCTCGCGCGGTTACGACGAGAACAGCGTCAAGCTCGGTATCGGCGTCAAGTTCTAAGCTGAGCCAGCATCCGAATACGAAGAAGCCGGGTCGTCGCCCGGCTTTTTTTTGCCGGGCTACCGGTTTTCCGATTAAGCGCTGGCCTTGAGTTCCTGATAGGCAGGGAATTTCTTCTCGAACTGCGCCAGCCAGTCGATCAGTGGTGCATGCTCGGCTTCCCACTGGCCCTTGAAGCGCAGGTCGAGATAACTGAGCGTGGCGGCCAGGGCGAAATGTCCGCCGTTGAGTTTCTTGCCCGGTTTCGGCGGGTTGGCGCTCAGATGCGCAAGCCCGCTCGTCACCTTTTTCCATTGCCGGTCGATCCAGGGCTGGTGGATCTTTTCCTCATCGCGGAAGCGCCGCTCGTAGACGATCGTCAGCAGGCAGTCGCAGATGCCGTCGGAAAGCGCCTCCAGGACCTCCGCATCGGTGCGTTTGCCCTTCTTGGCAGGATAGAGCCTGCCCTTCGTCAGCCGGTCGAAATAATGCATGATCGCGACGCTGTCGAAGACCGAGGCGCCGTCATCGGTCAGAAGCGTCGGGATCTTGCCGAGCGGATTGTTGTCCACCAGGATTGCCGGGCCGGTATTGGTGTCGACCCGGATGTCGTTCATCTCCAGGCCCAGGAAATGCGCGGCCATTCGCACTTTGCTGGAATAGGGTGAGGGGGGCGACCAAAGAAGCTTCATGCGACACCTGATTTATGGAACTGCGCGGACTATTCCCGAAGCCTCTTGCCCGGTCAATCATCCTTCACCGTCTTGTTCTCGCCGCGCAGCCAGAAGGCACGGTGCGAGGCGAAGCGGTCCTGCGCCAGATGATCTTTCAGCGCCGGCAGCAGCTGATGCAGTTCGTCCTTCAGCGTGAAGGGCGGATTGACGATGACAAGGCCGGAGCCCGTCAGTCCTGTCATGCCGCGGTCACTGCGCACGGTCAGTTCGGCGCAGAGCATTTTCGGAATGTCGAGCGCCTGCAGCGTCTCGTGGAATTCCTTGATCGGCGCGCCCTTCTTCAGCGGATACCACAGGCAGTAGGTTCCGCCGGGAAAGCGCCGATAGGCCCGCTCCAGCCCCTTGGCCAGGCGCTGATATTCGTCCTCTTCCTCGAAGGGCGGGTCGACGAGCACGATGCCGCGCTTTTCTTTCGGCGGCAGATGCGCGCCGAGGGCCAGCCAGCCGTCGAGTTCGGTGATGCGGGCATGATGATCGCCTTCGAACAGCCGATGCAAACGGGCATAGTCCTCAGGATGCAGTTCCATCGCCGACAGCCGGTCCTGCGGCCGGAACAGCATGCGCGCCAGTTTCGGCGATCCGGGATAAAAGCGGATGCCACCCTCGGGATTGAGTTCGCGAATTGCCGAGAGGTAGGGCTCCAGCAACTCGGCAACCTGCGGTCCGAGCTCGGCCTCCATCAGCTTGCCGATGCCCTCGAGCCATTCGCCGGTTTTCTGCGCCTCCTCGGAGGAAAGGTCGTAGAGCCCGATGCCGGCATGCGTGTCGAGCACGCGAAAGCCGCCATCCTTCTTCTGCATGTAGCGGATCAGCCGCGCCAGCACGGCATGTTTCAGCACATCGGCAAAATTGCCCGCGTGGTAGATGTGGCGGTAGTTCATTTTCGCTGATGTCCGTATGAATTCGCGTCATGGGGAGTTTTTCTGGCTTTTGGCCATTCAAGGCTTGGAATATACAAATGCCATGAACATTGCGACCCCCATCCACGCCAAATCCCCGAAGCCGGATACCAGGGTAGGCCACACGGCCTGTCCGCACGACTGTCCCTCCACCTGCGCGCTGGAGGTCGAGATCGCCGAGGACGGCCGCATCGGCCGCGTGCGCGGCGCGGGCGATCATTCCTATACCTCGGGCGTCATCTGCGCCAAGGTCGCCCGTTATGCCGAGCGGCTCTATCATCCCGACCGGCTGATGCATCCCTTGCGCCGCAGCGGCGCCAAGGGGGCAGGGCAGTGGCAGCAGATTTCCTGGGACGATGCGCTGGATGAGATCGCCGAAGCCTTCGTCAAGGCCGAGGCCAAAGACGGCAGCGAGGCGATCTGGCCCTATTTCTACGCCGGCACCATGGGCTGGGTGCAGCGCGATTCGATCGATCGCCTGCGCCACGCCAAGCGTTATTCCGGCTTCTTCTCGTCGATCTGCACCAATCCGGCCTGGACCGGCTTCACCATGGCGACCGGCACGCTGCGCGGCCCCGATCCGCGCGAAATGGGCCGCACCGATTGCGTCGTCATCTGGGGCACCAACGCGGTCTCGACCCAGGTCAACGTGATGACCCATGCGATCAAGTCGCGCAAGGAGCGCGGCGCCAAGATCGTCGTCATCGACATTTACGACAATCCGACGATGAAGCAGGCCGACATGGCCTTGATCGTCAGGCCCGGCACCGATGCGGCACTCGCCTGCGCGGTCATGCACGTCGCCTTCCGCGACGGCTATGCCGACCGGGATTACATGGCGCGCTATGCCGATGATCCCGCCGGTCTCGAAGCGCATCTGAAAACCAGGACGCCGCAATGGGCGGCCGAGATCACCGGCCTTTCGGTCGAGGAGATCGAAGCCTTCGCCCGCCTCGTCGGCACGACGAAAAAGACCTTCTTCCGCTTAGGCTACGGCTTCACCCGCCAGCGCAACGGCGCGGTCGCCATGCATGCGGCGGCTTCCGTCGCCACCGTGCTCGGCTCCTGGCAGTATGAGGGCGGCGGCGCCTTCCATTCCAACAACGATATCTTCCGCATGAACAATGCGGAACTGACCGGCAGGTCGATGAAGGATGCCGATATCCGCATGCTCGATCAGTCGCAGATCGGCCGCGTGCTGACCGGCGATCCGGTGGCCCTGCGCCACCGCGGCCCGGTCAAGGCCATGCTGATCCAGAACACCAATCCGGCCAACATCGCCCCCGAGCAGCGCCTCGTCAGACGCGGTTTTGCCCGCGAGGACCTGTTCGTCGCCGTGCATGAGCAGTTCATGACCGAGACGGCCGAGATCGCCGATATCGTCATTCCCGCGACGATGTTCGTCGAGCATGACGATATCTACCGGGCCGGCGGCCAGAATCATATCCTGCTCGGGCCGAAGCTGGTCGAGCCGCCGCCGACCGTGCGCACCAATCTCTTCGTCATCGAGGAACTGGCAAAACGCCTCGGGGTCGCCGATCGTCCCGGCTTCGGCTTCACCGCCCGCGAAATGGTCGATCGCTTGCTGGAATCGAGCGGCCTGCCGGGTTACGACCATTTCCTCGAGCACAAATGGTTCGATCGCCAGCCGGCTTTCGAGGAGGCGCATTTCCTGAACGGTTTTGCCCATCCGGACGGCAAGTTCCATTTCCGGCCGGACTGGATCAACCAGCCGGCGCCGAACAAGCCGCCGGCGGCGATCGGCGCGCTTGGACCGCATCGGGAGCTGCCTGTATTTCCCGATCAGGTCGATGTCATCGAAGTCGCCGATACCCGGCATCCCTTCCGTCTCGCCACCTCGCCCGCCCGCAACTTCCTCAATTCGAGCTTCTCCGAAACCAAGACGTCGCGTCAGAAGGAAGGCCGTCCCGAAGTGATGATCAATCCTGTTGATGCCGAGGCCAATGGCATTGCGCATGGCGATCTTGTCCGCATCGGCAACGGCCGCGGCGATCTGCGCATCCATGCCCGCATCACCACCGAGGTCAAGCCAGGCGTGTTGATCGCCGAGGGCCTCTGGCCGAACAAGGCGCATGTCGACGGCGAGGGCATCAACGTTCTGACCGGCGCCGACCCCGTCGCGCCGCATGGCGGAGCGGCCGTACACGATAACAAGGTCTGGCTTCGCAGGGACGCAGCATGACGCAGCCGAAATCACGCGTGAAGATCGTCAGCGCGGAAACGCTGTCGAATGGTTGGACAAAGCTCAGCAGCTATCTGCTCGACTATATCGACCGCAAAGGCGCGACCCAACGCTTGAAGCGGGAGGTCTACCACCGCACGCCCGCCGCCTGCATCCTGCTTTATGATCCGCGACGCGATCTCGTCATTCTCGTCCGCCAGTTCCGCCTTGCCGTGCATATGAACGGCGATCCCGCCTGGATGATCGAGGTGCCGGCCGGCCTCCTTGATGACGATCATCCCGAACAGGCGATCCGCCGCGAGGCGATGGAGGAAACGGGTTACCACCTGCGCGATGCGCGCTTCCTGTTCAAATGCTACCCGTCGCCCGGCGCCATCACCGAAGTCGTCCACTTCTTCGTCTCTGTGATCGACATCGCCGACCGCGTGGCGGAAGGCGGCGGCCTGGACGAGGAGCACGAGGATATCGAGGTTCTCGAAGTCCCGCTCGACGAGGCCGCCCAAATGATCGAAAACGGCGAGATCTTCGACGCCAAGACGATCATGCTGCTGCAATGGGCTCTGTTGAACAGGAATAAACTTCGATAGCGGGTGAGCGGTCTCGGGCAACCCGCCGGGTTGGCTCAAGACGGTTTCGGTATCGCGGTTCTGGCGTTCGAAAAGTTCATACGTTTGTCACGAAGCGGTTCTATCCGCTGCGGTCTGTCAATCATCGATGCGGTCAGGAGAAAGCCCATGTGGCTCAGCAATTTCACCCTCGTTCTCCCAAACGAGGTGGTGAGTGAAGGTTCCGTGCGCGTTGAAGACGGCGCCATCGCCGAGATCAGGCCGGAGCCGGTCGCCGGAGCAGCCATCGATGGCGGCGGACGGCTTCTGATGCCGGGCTTCGTCGATCTGCACGGCGACATGATCGAACGCGAGATCGCGCCGCGGCCGAATGCGACGATGCCAATCGATTTCGGCATCCACGAGCTCGACAAGAAGCTCGCCGCCGCCGGCGTCACCACCGCCTTTGCCGCCGTCTCCTTCGCCACCGAAAGCGTCTACGGCCACGTCCGCTCGCTGGAGACGACGTCTGCGGTGATCGAGGGCATCAACCGCCTGCGTGATAATCTGCTGATCGATCACCGCGTTCACGCCCGCTATGAAATCACCAATGTCGGCGCCGCTGCCGCGCTCGAGCGCCTGCTGAATGCCGATCAGATCGACATGGTCTCGCTCACCGACCACACGCCGGGCCAGGGCCAGTACAACAACCTGCAAAGCTACATCCTCAGCATTTCCGAGCGCCGCGCCATCTCCGAGGACATGGCCGCCGAGATCGTCGCCAAGCGCATCGCCATGCGCAATAACCCCGACATCGAGGCCAAGCTGAAGGAGATCGTCGCGCTGGCGCTGAAGCATAAGCTGTCGCTTGCCTCACATGACGATGACAGCGTCGAGAAGGTCGCCGAGATGCACGATCTCGGCGTCACCATCAGCGAGTTTCCGGTTACCGCACCGGCGGCCGAGGAAGCGCGCCGCCGCGGTCTCTGGACGCTGATGGGCGCGCCGAATGCGCTGCGCGGCCAGTCGATGTCAGGCAATCTCAGCGCCCTCGATGCCGCAAGGGCCGGTCTCTTGAGCATCATCGCCGCCGATTATCACCCGGCCGCCTTCGTGCCCGGCATCTTCAAGCTCGCCGACACGGTGCCAGGCGGCCTGCCGGCCGCCGTCGCCATGGCGACTGGCAACGCCGCCCGCTCCGCCGGCCTCCTGGACCGCGGCGAAATCGCCATCGGCCAGCGCGCCGATCTGGTGGCAGTCGAGGCCGGTGACATCAACCGCATCCGCGCCACCTTCCGCGCCGGCCGCTTCGTCTACAGCGACGGCACGTTACATCCCTTGCGGGCGCTGGCGGCTTAAGCGCGATCGCCGATCAGCGAAATCAGCTGGGCTTTGGGCGCAACGCCCGAAGCCTCGATGCCCACCGCCTTGCCGCCTTCCATCGTCACGCGGCCTTCAGCGAAGAGTCGCAGCGCCTGCGGGTAGATCTGGTGCTCGACGGTGAGCACGCGCGCGGCAAGGCTTTCGGCCGTGTCGCCTGTGAGAACCGGAACGGCGGCCTGGCCGATCACCGGCCCTTCATCCATGCCTTCGGTGACGAAATGCACGGTGCAGCCGGCGATGCGCATGCCGGCGTCGATGGCGCGCTGATGGGTGTGGAGGCCCGGAAACAGCGGCAGCAGGGAAGGGTGGATGTTGAGCATCCGGCCTTCGTAGCGCTGGATGAAGGTCGCCGTCAGCAGCCGCATATAGCCTGCCAGGCAGAGGATATCGGGCGAAAGCCCGTCGAGCGCCGAAAAGATCGCCGCCTCGTGCGCGTCCTTGCTGGCGTAGTCCCTGCGCGGAAAGGCAAAGGTGGCGATGCCCTCGGCCGCGGCCTTGGCAAGTCCGCCGGCCTCCGCCTTGTCTGATATCACGCCGACGATTTCGGCTGGATAATCGGCCGCCTTCGCCGCCGCGACCAGCGCCATCATGTTGGAGCCGCCGCCGGAGATGAGGACGACGACGCGTTTGCGCGGCGCGCTCATATGGCAAGCGTGCCCTTATAGACCGTGCCGGCAGCGCCTTCGGCGCGGGCGATCATGCGGCCGAGCGTGACGACGGTTTCGCCTTCGGCTTCGAGCGCTGCGGAAACGGCCGCGACATTCTCGGCTGCGACGACGACGATCATGCCAATGCCGCAATTGAAGGTGCGCAGCATCTCCTTGGCCTCGACGCCGCCCATCCTGGCGAGCCACGAGAAGACCGGCGGAACCTTGACGGCGGCAAGGTTGATCTCGGCTGCCAGATGCTTCGGCAGGACGCGCGGAATATTCTCCGGGAAACCGCCGCCGGTGATATGGGCGAGCGCCTTCAGCGCACCGGTTTCGCGGATCGCCTTCAGCAGCGGCTTCACATAGATGCGGGTCGGCTCCAGCAGCGCTTCGCCGAGCTTCTTGCCTTCGGCGAACGGCGCCGGCGCGTCCCAGCCGAGGCCGGACAGTTCCACGATCTTGCGGACCAGCGAGAAACCGTTGGAGTGGACGCCGGAGGAGGCGAGACCGAGAATTACGTCGCCTTCGGCAATGTCGCCGGAGGGAAGCAGCTTGCCGCGTTCGGCCGCGCCGACGGCAAAACCGGCAAGATCATAATCGCCGGAGGAATACATGCCCGGCATTTCGGCCGTCTCGCCGCCGATCAGCGCGCAGCCGGCCTGCCGGCAGCCGGCGGCAATGCCGCCGACGATCGCAGCACCCTGGTCGGGATCGAGCTTGCCGGTGGCGAAATAATCGAGGAAGAACAGCGGCTCGGCGCCCTGAACGACGAGATCGTTGACGCACATGGCGACGAGGTCGATGCCGACCGTGTCGTGATAGTCCGCGTCGATGGCGATCTTCAGCTTGGTGCCGACGCCGTCATTGGCGGCGACGAGAACCGGGTCGGTAAAGCCTGCGGCCTTG
The DNA here is from genome assembly GCF_001664385.1 of Rhizobium phaseoli. NCBI lineage: Bacteria > Pseudomonadati > Pseudomonadota > Alphaproteobacteria > Hyphomicrobiales > Rhizobiaceae > Rhizobium > Rhizobium phaseoli. The sequence goes on from NZ_CP013532.1 coordinate 1,565,172, forward strand.
AGGTCGAACAGCCCGCCGAAGCCGCCGATCTCGCCATCGGCGCCCGGGCGCCGGGTCGAGCGCACCGCCGGCTTGATCTTTTCGACGAGGAGGTTGCCGGCATCGATGTCGACGCCCGCATCGCTGTAGGTCAGGCCGTTTTTCCCAGACTGGCTCATGCTGGTCTCCGATGGCTGTTTTCAGGCGGCAGACGCGCCGCGTCATCTGCCGGTCGCAATTGCATGACAGGGGCCTTTATGCAAGCGCTGCATGGCGAAAGCCCCCAATTTCCCGCGTCTTCCCTGAGCCTTTCCGGGATTTGTCGCGACAGGGTTGACCATCTTTGCGCCTGCATCCTATGTGCTGAATGGCCGCGTCGGATCGCATGCGGCGTTCGGCGGCGAGCGAAGCGGGGAAGCGATGCCACAGCATGTCAGCGGCAACAGCCTGAAACGCCAGATCTTCTTCTGGCTGGCGGTGCTCGTCTTCTTCATCGCCTTTCTCTATGTCTTCAGTTCGATCCTCCTGCCATTCATTGCCGGCATGGCGATCGCCTATTTTCTCGATCCGGTCGCCGATCGGCTGGAACGCCTGGGGCTCAGCCGCATGATGGCGACGGTCGGCATCCTGATCGCCTTCGTCATCGTCTTTGCGCTGGCGCTGATGATCCTTATTCCGGTGCTGATCAGCCAGTTCAACGATTTTGCCGAGCGCCTGCCGGGTTATATCAGCCAGCTGCAGCAGTTCATCACCCAGACGCAGAATTCGCTGCTGCCGGACTGGGTCAAGAGCCAGGCCGGCACGATCAAGGACAATCTCTCCGGCATCCTCTCCGAAGGCATGGGCTTCCTGACCGGCCTCTTCGCGCAGATCTGGAATTCCGGCAAGGCGATCGTCGATGTTATCTCGCTGCTCGTCGTCACCCCCGTCGTCGCCTTCTATATCCTGCTCGATTGGGACCGCATGGTCGACAAGGTCGATCAGTGGATCCCGCGCGATTACGTCAATGATGTCCGTCAGATCGCCAGCGAGATCGACCAGGCGATCGCCGGCTTCATTCGCGGCCAGGGCTCTCTCTGCCTCATTCTCGGCATCTATTACGCCGCTGGCCTGTCGCTCGTCGGGCTGAATTTCGGCCTGCTGATCGGCCTCTTCGCCGGCATGATCAGTTTCATTCCCTATGTCGGCTCACTGGTCGGCCTCGTTCTCGCCGTCGGCGTGGCGATCGTGCAGTTCTGGCCGGAGTACCCGTGGATCGGCCTGGTGCTCGCCGTTTTCTTCAGCGGCCAGTTCCTGGAGGGCAACATTCTGCAGCCGAAGCTCGTCGGCTCCAGCGTCGGCCTGCACCCGGTCTGGCTGATGTTTGCGCTGTTTGCCTTCGGCGCGCTGTTCGGTTTCGTCGGGCTTCTGGTCGCGGTGCCGGCAGCCGCTGCCGTCGGCGTCCTTGTTCGCTTTGCGCTTTCGCGCTACCTTCAGAGCGATCTTTATTTTGGCGGGTCGCCGAGCGGCCGCGCTCAGAAGACGAAATCAGTTCCCAATGAATGACGTGAAGAACGCTGATCCGAAGCGCAAGGCCGGAGAGCAGCTGCCGCTGGTCTTTTCGCACGATGCCGCCAGCGGCCGCGACGATCTCCTGATCTCGGAGCGTCTGGCCGCCGCTGTGTCGATTGTCGATGCCTGGCCGGCATGGCCGTCGCCGGTCGTCGTGCTTGCCGGTCCGGTCGGCTCTGGGAAATCGCATCTCGCCCGCATCTGGCGGGAGTTGAGCGGCGCCGTCGACATTCGCCCGGATCTTGGCTCGGATGCCGCCGTCGCCGCTGCCGCCGGCCCGGTGCTGTTCGAGGATGCCGACCGCCTCGGCTTCGATGACAACGCGCTTTTCCACGTGATCAACAGCGTTCGCGAACATGGCACCAGCCTGTTGATGACAAGCCGCCTGTGGCCGATCTCCTGGCCGGTTTTGCTGCCCGATCTGCGCTCGCGCCTGAAGGCTGCGACCGTCGTCGAGATCGGCGAACCCGACGAGGCGTTGTTGTCGCAGGTGATCGTCAAGCTCTTCGCCGACCGCCAGCTTTATATAGATGACAAACTCGTGCTCTATATCGTCAACAGGATGGAGCGGTCGCTGAACGCGGCCCAGACGATCGTCGAAAGGCTCGACCGGCTGGCCCTGTCGCGGGGCACGAAGATCACCCGGTCCCTTGCCGCCGAAGTATTGAATGAATTGGGAAATTCGGAACCGGCCGATTGACTGTCACAGTTCCGTCGTGAAACTGATATAATTGCCGTCGCGATTGGAAACGGGGTAGCGGACCATGGATAGCGCAGTCGCAGAACATCAGGAACTCACTCCGGAAACCAACGACAACACGCCCCCGCTCGAAGAGCTGCTGACAAGTCCCGAACGCTTCATCAACCGCGAATTCTCCTGGCTCCAGTTCAATCGCCGCGTCCTCGAAGAGACGCTGAATACCGAGCATCCGCTGCTCGAGCGCGTCCGCTTCCTGTCGATCTCGGCCGCCAACCTCGACGAGTTCTTCATGGTGCGCGTCGCCGGTCTTGAGGGCCAGGTGCGCCAGAACATCGCCATCCGCAGCCCCGACGGCAAGACGCCGGCCGAGCAGCTCGATTCGATCCTGCAGGAGATTGATCATCTGCAGATGGAGCAGCAGGCCTCGCTCGCCGTGCTGCAGCAGTATCTCGCCAAGGAAGACATTCTGATCGTGCGCCCCGGCGCGCTCAGCGATGCCGACCGCCAATGGCTGGCCGCCGAATTCGAACAGTCGATCTTCCCGGTGCTGACGCCGCTGTCGATCGACCCGGCCCACCCGTTCCCGTTCATTCCCAATCTCGGCTTCTCGATCGGCCTGCAACTCGTCAGCAAGAGCGGCCGTGAACCGATGACGGCGCTCTTGCGCCTGCCGCCGGCGCTCGACCGCTTCGTCCGCCTGCCGGATGATGCGAGCACGATCCGCTACATCACACTGGAAGATGTCGCCAACATCTTCATCCATCGGCTCTACCCGGGTTACGAGGTGCAGGGCTCCGGTACCTTCCGCGTCATCCGCGACAGCGATATCGAGGTCGAGGAAGAGGCCGAAGATCTCGTCCGCTTCTTCGAAACGGCGCTGAAGCGCCGCCGCCGCGGCAAGGTCATCCGCATCGAGACCGACTCGGAAATGCCGGCCTCGCTGCGCCAGTTCGTCGTCCAGGCGCTCAGCATCCCCGAGAACCGCGTCGCTGTCCTGCCTGGACTTCTGGCGTTAAACACGCTTTCCGAGATCACTAAGGCGCCGCGCGACGATCTCAGGTTTCAGCCCTACAATGCGCGATTTCCCGAGCGCGTCCGCGAACATGCCGGCGACTGCTTCGCCGCCATCCGCGAGAAGGACATGGTTGTCCACCACCCTTATGAGTCCTTCGACGTGGTGGTCCAGTTCCTTCTCCAGGCTGCGCGCGATCCTGACGTTCTGGCGATAAAGCAGACGCTATACCGCACCTCCAACGACAGCCCGATCGTGCGTGCGCTTATCGACGCCGCCGAAGCCGGCAAATCGGTGACGGCGCTTGTCGAGCTCAAGGCCCGCTTCGACGAAGAGGCGAACATCCGCTGGGCGCGCGATCTCGAGCGCGCCGGCGTGCAGGTCGTCTTCGGCTTCATCGAGCTGAAGACCCACGCCAAGATGTCGATGGTCGTCCGGCGTGAGGAGGGCAAGCTCAGGACCTATTGCCACCTCGGGACCGGCAACTACCACCCGATCACCGCCAAGATCTATACCGACCTGTCCTATTTCACCTGCAATCCGGTCATCGCCCACGACATGGCGAACATCTTCAACTTCATCACCGGCTACGGCGAGCCAGAGCAGGGCATGCAGCTCGCCGTCTCGCCCTATACGCTGCGCTCGCGCATCATTCGCCATATCGAGGAGGAGATCCAGCACGCCAGGAACGGCGCGCCGGCGGCGATCTGGATGAAGATGAACGCCCTCGTCGATCCCGACATCATCGACGCGCTCTATCGCGCCAGCCATGCCGGCGTGGAGATCGATCTCGTCGTGCGCGGCATCTGCTGCCTGCGTCCGCAGGTGCCTGGCCTCTCGGAGAAGATCCGCGTCAAGTCGATCGTCGGCCGCTTCCTCGAGCACAGCCGCATCTTCTGCTTCGGCAACGGCCACGGCCTGCCATCCGACAAGGCGCTGGTTTACATCGGTTCAGCCGACATGATGCCGAGAAACCTCGATCGCCGCGTCGAGACGATGGTACCGCTGACGAATCCGACTGTTCACGAGCAGGTCTTGTCACAGATTATGCTCGGCAACGTGATTGACAATCAGCAAAGCTACGAGATATTGCCCGACGGTACGTCGCGCCGCATGGAAGTACGCAGGGGCGAAGAACCGTTCAATGCGCAGCAGTATTTCATGACCAATCCGAGCCTTTCGGGCCGTGGTGAAGCTCTGAAGTCCAGCGCGCCGAAGCTCATCGCAGGCCTGCTCGAAGGCCGCAACAACAAGTAATACTGGACCTAAATGGTTGAATCTGAAGCCCAGGGGCGCCTTCCGGGGATCGCTCCGGTCTCCGTTGTCGACATCGGATCGAACTCCATTCGTCTCGTCGTCTACGAAGGCATGTCCCGCTCGCCGACCATTCTTTTCAACGAAAAGGTCCTCTGCGGCCTCGGCAAAGGCATAGCCGTCACCGGCAAGATGGATGAAGAGAGCGTCGGCCGGGCTCTGGCGGCGCTGCACCGTTTCAAGGCCCTGTCCGACCAGGCGCGCGCCGCCACCATGTATGTTCTGGCGACCGCCGCCGCCCGCGAGGCGAGCAACGGTCCCGATTTCATCCATCAGGCGGAAACCATCCTCGGCCGCAAGGTTCGCGTGCTGTCGGGCGAGGAGGAGGCGAAGTTCGCCTCGCTCGGCATCATCAGCGGCTTCTTCAATCCCGACGGCATTGCCGGCGATCTCGGCGGCGGTTCGCTGGAACTGATCGACATCAAGGGCAAAGAGGTCGGCAAGGGCATCACCTTGCCGCTCGGCGGCCTGCGCCTGTCGGAATATGCCGGCGGCTCGCTTTCCAAGGCCAGAACCTTTGCCCGTAAACAGGTAAAGACGGCAAAGCTCTTGTCGAAGGGCGAGGGCCGCACCTTCTACGCCGTCGGCGGCACCTGGCGAAACATCGCCAAGCTGCACATGGAAATCACCCATTATCCGCTGCACATGATGCAGGGGTATGAGGTATCGCTCGAAGCGATGATGCTGTTCCTCGAACAGGTGGTGACCGCGCGCGATTCCCGCGAGCCGGCGCTGCAGGCCGTGTCCAAGCACCGCCGTTCGCTTTTGCCCTTCGGCGCCGTCGCCATGAAGGAAGTGCTGAGCGCCATGAAGCCGTCGATGATTTCCTTCTCGGCGCAGGGCGTGCGCGAGGGGTATCTCTACTCGCTGCTGTCCGAGTCCGAGCGCCGGCTCGATCCGCTGCTGGCCGCCGCCGGTGAGTTGGCGATCCTGCGTGCCCGTTCGCCCGAGCATGCCCGCGAACTGGCGGAATGGACCGGCCGGATGATGCCCTTCTTCGACGTCCAGGAAACCGAAGAGGAAAGCCGTTATCGCCAGGCTGCCTGTCTGCTCGCCGATATCAGCTGGCGCGCCCACCCTGATTATCGCGGCCTGCAGGCACTGAACGTCATCGCCCACTCTTCCTTCGTCGGCATCAGCCATCCCGGCCGTGCCTTCATCGCGCTGACCAATTACTATCGTTTCGAGGGTCTGCACGACGACGGCGCCACCGGCCCGTTGGCGCAGATCGCCACGCCACCCTTCATCGAGCGCGCCAAGCTGCTCGGCGGCATGCTGCGCGTCGTCTACCTCTTCTCGGCCTCGATGCCCGGCATCGTCAAAAATCTGACCTTCCGCAGATCCTCAAACCCGGACTTCGATCTCGAATTCGTCGTGCCGCCAGAATACCGCGATTTCGCCGGCGAACGCCTGGACGGCCGCCTGCAGCAGCTGTCGAGGCTGACGAACAAGAGGCTGGCGTTTCGGTTCGAGTAGGGTGGTGCAATGGTCGTTGTGCCGTGCCGGCCATCTCCCCCACAGGTGGGGAGATCGGCTAGGCGCACCGGTTTCCCAAAGCAATTGCCGTTGCAGCGCGACGAAACGGTAGAGGGGTGGGAAGGCTAAGCCAATTGTGATCTCCCCACCTGTGGGGGAGATGCCCGGCGGGGCAGAGGGGGCTGGCGCGGCACACCATCAGATACATAACTTGCTAAACAAAAGGGCGGCACTTCCGCACCGCTCCCTCCATCTCACATCAAACCCAAATTACTTCGCGTTCAAAAACTCGCCAACCTCAAGCAGGCTGAACTCGTTATTGTCGGCCTTGTCGACGGCGCGGCCGGCGGAGAAGGGCAGGTTGTTGTCGTTGCCGATGATGATGTGCGTGGCGTCGACGCGGTCGACGTTTTCGATCGTCACGAACGGCATGTCGTAGACGCCGTCCTTGGTTCCGGCTTTCTTCTTGTTATCGGGATCCTGAATGTTCAAGAGGTCGATATAGCCGATCTTGCGGACGGCCTTGCCGGCATTGGCATCGTTGAACTCGATCTTGTAGACGCGCTTCAGCTCGGCAGGCGCCTCGAAGCAATCCGGCTTCGGCTGCTTCGGATCGGCACAGGCCTTGTCCTTGGTGCCGGCGCCGCTGTCACGCTCGATGACGAGCGCGGTCGTATCGTCGAGCATGTTGAAATCGCCGATCGACACGCCCTTGTCCTCGAACGGATAGAGCCAGCTGCGGCCGGTCCACTTCTTGGCGGCGACGTCGAATTCGATGATGCGGATGGCAGTGTGGCCGTCGGCCGTTTCCATCGTGCCGTCGTCCTTGTAGATGGCGCCTTCAAGCAGACCGTAGAGCCTGGAGCCATCCTTCGACATGGCGAGGCCTTCGAAGCCGCCGGAGCGCTTCAGATTGAAGACCGGCATCTTCGCGGCCGGATTGCCCGGCAGCTGGATCAGCGGATTGTCGGGCGACAGCACCGGCTTGCCGTCGAGCGTGGTCGGGATGACATCGGTCAGGCGGCCCGCCGTGTCGAATTTCAGGATGTAGGGGCCGAACTCGTCGCCCAGCCAGAAACCATCGGCAACCGGCTGGATCGATTCGATGTCGAAGTCGGCGCCGGTGAGGTAGCGCGTGTCGGTACCTTCGAGCACGATCGGGAACGGAGCGATTTTGTTCGGGTCGGAGAGGAAGAGGTTCTTGACGACTTCAGCCTTGTTGGCGGCCCAGTCGAACTTCATCTGGTGCAGGAACAGCATCGAGTCGGAGGAATTGGCCTTGGAACCGAAGCCGTTGTCGGAGAGCGTCCAGAAGGTGCCGTCGGCCATCGTCTTGATGCCCGAGAAGCCCTGAATCGGCTGGCCGTCGAAGGGGAGCTTGAGGTCGGTCACGCGGGCGCCGTCCTTGCCGGGAAGGGTGCCGAGCGCCTCGGTGCGCTTGCGGTCCGCCGTCGTGAACTTGCCGGAATGCTTGAGGAACTCAGGAGCGTCGGCCGGCACCGCAATCATGGTGTTGGCAGGCAGGATCGCCTGGCCGGCTAGCTTGGCCGGGAATTGCTGCTGGTCGGCCCAAACAGGACCGGCAATCAGGATGAAAAGCGATACGGAAGCAAAAAGGATGTTGTTCATAATATCCCCATGGAACGGATGCGAATGGCTTCCGCTTAGCAGGGCTTCCGTGTCAGCGAATTGACGGTTGGGTGAAGCTTTGGTGACGCGGTGGTAAGAGCGTTGCTCAGCCGTGCAGAACGACTGCAGGCGTGTTCAGCACGGTCACCGCGCGCGAGGAAAGCGCCATGACGCCGAGTGCCTGGCCGCGTCCCTTGACGGCATGGATGCCGAGATCGTCGCAGGAGATGTCGTCGGGAAAGGTCATGCGCCCGGCAAGCTCCGCGGAAATCAGCACCTGCCGGTTCAGGCTACGGCAGAGCGTCTCCAGGCGAGCGGTCGTATTCACCGTATCGCCGAAATAGCTGATCTTGTGGTGGTCGACGCCGACTTCCGCGGTGATGATCTCGCCGCCGTGAAGAGCGGCGCGAAGTTTCGGCACCTGTCCGTAATTTTTCCGCCAGCCGGCGGCATTGGCTTCGATATCGGCAAGGATGTCGAAGATACAGCGCACGCACCGCGCATCCTTGACGCCGCGGGCAAGCGGCCAGGTAATGATCGCCGCATCGCCGACATAGTCGTTGATCGTGCCCTTGTGGCGTCGCACCGGCTCGGCAAAGGTCGCAAACAGCGAGCTGAGCAGCTGCTGCGCCCTGAGGTCGCCGTGCTTTTCGGCAAAAGCCGTCGAATCGACGAGATCGATGAACAGGAAGACCCGCTCTTCCTTGACCGGATTGCGATAGCGGCTGATGAGCATGCTGATGAATACTTCGCGGCCGAGCAGCTCCCGCACGCGCAGGATAAAGATCAGCGCCGAGCAGACGGCAAGCGCATAGAGGAAGACATTGAAGGGCATGATCACCAGGTCGAGGAGTGGCGACGGCTTCAGCACCCCGAGCGAGCGAAGCAGCAGGCCGGCGCAGGCGAAACCGATGCTCATCAGGATCTCGTAGATCACCAGCTCGGTGATGATGAAGACGAAGGTCGGCAGCTTCTGGATGCGCCTGTAGAGCCCGCGAAACAGCACCTTGCGTTCGAAGGCGATGATCGGCATGCCGATGAACAGTGCAAAGATCGCCCCGACGACTGGCGTCTGGTCGGAGTAGAACATCGAATCATAGACGACGCCGCTCGCCGCGAGGACGATGACGATCAGGATCCAGTTCTGCGTCGGAGATATTTCCCGCATGCCGCCCCTTCCTCCGCCATTGTTTCAGTTGCGAAAAAGGCGTCGAGCGAATTCGATTTGGTGTCAGAGTGCGACGGTTTCAACCTTCCGGCCGGCGAATCGCAATCCAATCTGGCCCTGTATCAGCTGCAGCGCCGGCTCGCCGAAAAGATCGCGCCGCCAGCCGTGCAGGGCAGCGACGTCGGCCTTCTCGCCATCGGCGGCGATCTTGTCGAGATCCTCGCTGTTGGCGATCACCTTCGGCGCTACGCCGTGTTTTTCCGAGATCAGCTTCAAGAGCACTTTCAACAGCTCGACGGCGGCAGCTGCGCCCTCCGGCGCCTGCGTCTGCCGCGGCACATGCGGCATATCCGCCTTCGGAAGAGCGAGCGCCGCGTTGACGGCTTCGACGACTGCCGCGCCGGAGGCGGAGCGCTCCCAGCCTTTGGGAATGGTGCGCAAGCGGCCCAGCGCTTCGGCATCCTTCGGCTGCTGCTGGGCGACCTCATAGATCGCATCGTCCTTCAATACGCGCGAACGCGGCACGTTTCGCGCCCGCGCCTCGCGCTCACGCCAGGCGGCGACATATTTCAGGATCGCCAGCTCCTGCGGCTTGCGCAGACGCATCTTCAGCCGCTGCCAGGCGTCGTCAGGATGCATGTCATAGGTTTCGCGCGCCTCGAGGATATTCATTTCCTCGGTGAGCCAGGACGTGCGGCCTTCGCGATCGAGTTCGGCCTTCAGCGACAGATAGACGTCGCGCAGATGCGTGACGTCGGCCAGCGCATATTCCAGCTGCTTGTCGGAGAGCGGCCGGCGGCTCCAGTCGGTGAAGCGCGACGACTTGTCGATATGGACGTTCTTGATGCGGCTGACCAGCTGATCATAGGAGACGCTGTCGCCGAAACCGCAGACCATGGCGGCGACCTGCGTGTCGAAGATCGGATGCGGAATGAGATTGCCGCGATTGAAGATGATTTCGATGTCCTGGCGCGCCGCATGAAAGACCTTCAGCACCTTGGTATCGGCCATCAGCTCGAAGAAGGGGGCGAGGTCGATGCCCTTGGCCAGCGGGTCGACGAGAACCTCCAATGTCGGGCTTGCCATCTGGATCAGGCAGAGCTCCGGCCAGAAGGTCGTCTCACGCAGGAATTCGGTGTCGATGGTGATGAAGTCGGACTTGGCCAGCTCTTTGCAGGCGGCCGCCAAATCGGCGGTGGTTTCGATCATATCAATTCATTCGCAAGGAAAAGGTCGGTTGAACCTTCCTTCTCCTTTCGCTTCGATATGTCAATACAACAGCATAAGCTTCACGCATTGCTGGCGAAGAATCACGTCCAAACTGAGGCAAAGCGAATGCTTCAGCTCACTCTGACATAGCTGGTCATGCCCGTCTTCTGATGTTCGATGATGTGGCAATGCAGCACCCAGTCGCCGGGATTGTCGGCGACGAGAGCCAGTTGCACCTTCTCGTCCGGCTGGACAAGGTAGGTGTCGGAGATGAGCGGCATCACCTCCCGTGTCGAGGACGAGATCACCGTGAAGCTCATTCCGTGCAGATGGATCGGATGGGCGTGCGGCGTGGTGTTCTCCAGATTGAAGACATAGCTCTTGCCGAGTTTCAGTTCCGCCAGCGGCGCCGTCGGATCGGGAGTGTCGCCGGGCCAGGGCACCTTGTTGATCGCCCAGAAGCTGTAGCCGAGCGTGCCGCAGATACTCTCGACGGCGGCATTTTCCGCGGTGGCGCTGAGGATCAGCGGGATCTCAACGGCAGCGGAAAGATCGGCCTTGGGAACGGGGTTTTCGGCAAGCCGGCCGAGATCGCCGATATTGCGTTTCAAGGACTGTCCGACGGCACGCAGGCTGGCGATCGTCTTCGGCGTCGTGCCGCGGATATCCTCGAGCGTCGCGACGGCGCCTTCGCCGTCCGGCATGCGCACGGCAAGGTCGAGCCGCTGTCCGGGCCCGATCTGCAGGAGCTCGAGGGGAAAGCGTTTCGGCACCGGATTGCCGTCGATGGCGATGACGGTCGCATCGGCGCCTGCCATCGTCAGCGAGAAAATGCGCGTCACGTCGGTGATGGCGATGCGCAACCGCACCAGCCCCCCGGCCGGCGCGTCATATTGCGGTTCCTGATGCCAATTGGCAGTCCGCACCGTGCCGTAGGTACCGCTCTTGGCGGCATCGCGCGGCCGGAAGGGGGCGATGAACTGCCCGTCGCCGCCAAGGCGCCAGTCGCGCAGGTTCAGCAGCACCTCGGCATCGAATTCGGGATCGGCCGGATCCTCGACCACGAGCATGCCGGTCATGCCGTGGCCGATCTGCGTCAGCGTGTTGCAGTGCGGGTGATACCAGAAGGTGCCGGCATCGGGCGGCGTGAAAGCATAGTCGAAACTGTCGCCGGTGTAGATATAGGGCTGGGTCACGAAGGGCACGCCGTCCATGCGGTTGTCGATGCGCAGCCCGTGCCAATGGATCGTCGTCGGCTCGTCTAGCTGGTTGTTCAGCCGTGCCGCGTAGGGCCGCCCCTTCGTCATCCTCAGAACCGGCGGCATGCCGTCATGGCCCCAGCTCATGACATTCCGGGTCGGCCCCGCCTCGGTCAGCATGGCCTCGGTCTTCACAGCGGTCAGCAGCTGCGGCTCCGGTGCGGCAGCGGCGAGTCCGAATTTACCGGCAAGGCCCATGCCGACGCCGTAGGCGCCCGCGACGGCGGATGCCTTGAGAAGGTTGCGGCGGGTCAGCAAAGGCATACGAGGCTCCACGATGAGATTGCACCTCCTTTTAAAGTTGACCGACATCTTCATCAATACAGCAGGCGCAGCCAAACTGCCGCAGCATACGGGCCGCAGCTTCGCCATAAACGCGCGCCAATCGCGTGCCGGGCACGCGCCAAGCCTTGACAAATCGGAGCGTCCATGCGCTTTTCCGCCCGATTTTCTTGTCGGCGCTTGAGGGCCTTTGAACCCTTGCTGCCGTCTTAAGCCACATGCCAGGAATTGAGATCATGCATCGCTATCGCAGCCACACATGCGCCGCCCTCCGCAAGACGGATGTCGGCTCGACCGTCCGTATTTCCGGCTGGGTCCACCGCGTTCGCGACCATGGCGGCGTTCTGTTCATCGATCTTCGCGACCACTATGGCATCACCCAGGTCGTCGCCGATCCCGACAGCCCGGCCTTTAAGCTGGCCGAGACCGTGCGTGGCGAATGGGTCATCCGCATCGACGGCCTCGTCAAGGCCCGTACCGAAGACACCGTCAACAAGACCATGGCGACCGGCGAGATCGAGCTCTACGCGCAGGAAATCGAAGTCCTCTCCGCCGCCAAGGAATTGCCGCTGCCGGTTTTCGGCGAGCCTGACTACCCCGAAGACGTCCGCCTCAAATATCGCTTCCTCGATCTTCGCCGCGAAACGCTGCACCGGAACATCGTCAAGCGCACTCAGGTCATCTCGGCGATGCGCCGCGAAATGGGCGCTGTCGGCTTCACCGAATATACGACGCCGATCCTGACGGCCTCCTCGCCGGAAGGCGCGCGTGACTTCCTTGTTCCCTCGCGCATTCATCCCGGCACCTTCTATGCGTTGCCGCAGGCGCCGCAGCAGTACAAGCAGCTGCTGATGGTTGCCGGTTTCGACCGCTATTTCCAGATCGCGCCGTGCTTCCGCGACGAGGATCCGCGCGCAGACCGCCTGCCGGGCGAATTCTACCAGCTCGACCTCGAAATGAGCTTCGTCACCCAGGAAGACGTCTGGAACACGATGGGCCCGCTGATGACAAGCGTGTTCGAGGAGTTTGCCGACGGCAAGCCGGTCACCAAGGAATGGCCGCGTATCCCCTATGACGAAGCGATCCGTAAATATGGTTCGGACAAGCCGGACCTGCGCAACCCGATCGTCATGGAAGCGGTGACCGAGCATTTCGCCGGCTCCGGTTTCAAGGTCTTCGCCGGCATGATCGCCTCCAACCCGAAGGTTCAGATCTGGGCGATCCCGGCCAAAACAGGTGGCTCGCGTGCCTTCTGCGACCGGATGAACGCCTGGGCGCAGAGCCAGGGCCAGCCCGGCCTCGGCTATATCTTCTGGCGGAGCGAAAACGACAAGCTCGAAGGTGCCGGACCGCTCGCCAAGAATATCGGCGAGGAACGCACCGAAGCGATCCGCACCCAGCTCGGCCTCGGCGATGGCGACGCCTGCTTCTTCGTCGCCGGCGAGCCGGAAAAATTCTACAAGTTTGCGGGCGAGGCGCGCACCAAGGCCGGCGAAGAACTGAACCTCGTCGACCGCGACCGCTTCGAGCTCTGCTGGATCGTCGACTTCCCCTTCTTCGAATGGAACGACGAGGAAAAGAAGGTCGATTTCGCCCACAACCCCTTCTCGATGCCGCAGGGTGGCCTCGACGCGCTCACGAACCAGGATCCGCTGACGATCAAGGCTTTCCAGTACGACGCCGTCTGCAACGGCTTCGAAATCGCCTCGGGCTCGATCCGCAACCAGTCGCCGGAAACCATGGTCGCCGCCTTCGAGAAGGTCGGCCTCAGCCAGCAGGACGTCGAGGATCGTTTCGGCGGTCTCTACCGCGCCTTCCAGTATGGCGCCCCGCCACACGGCGGCGCGGCTTTCGGCATCGACCGCATCGTCATGCTGCTCGTCGGCGCCAAGAACCTGCGTGAGATCTCGCTGTTCCCGATGAACCAGCAGGCCCAGGATCTGCTGATGGGCGCGCCGACCCCGGCAACCCCGACGCAGCTGCGGGAGCTGTCGATCCGGCCAATCCCGCCGGTCAAGAAGGACTGATATAACAGGCTGCAAAGCGCCGGTCGGCCCCCTTACGGCACGGCACCTCGATCAGCCCTCATCCTGAGGTGCCCCGCAGGGGCCTCGAAGGACGGGGGCGGGTGGCCGGGCGCTGTGCCAACATCCACGCTGCAAGATGAACCTCGGTGGCTAGCCTCGTCCTTCAAGGCCCCTACGGGGCACCTCAAGATAAGGCCGCAGAGAGGTCGCCTTCAGAAAGATAAAAGGCCCGGCGGTGCAATGAACTGACCCCCGAAAGTTGGACATCCACCTTCGGGGGTTTTGCATGTCCAAATACAGCCTGGCTTTCAAGCAGTCTGTTGTTGAGTGTTACGGGAATGGCGAGCGTAGCTATCAAGAGGTGAGCACGCGGTTTGCCATTGATCCTGCGACCGTTCGCAAATGGGTAGCGAGCCATGCTGCGCATGGTTCGGCTGGATTGGTGAAGAAATTCAGCCATTATAATGCTGACTTCAAGCTATCGGTCCTACAGCGGATGTGGGAGGATGGGTTGTCCTATCGCCAGACGGCTGCGATCTTCGACGTTCGCAATGCCAGCTGCCTTCCGGATTGGGAGAGGCGATATGAACGGGGTGGGATCGAAGCCTTGGCCCCGCGCCGCAGAGGAAGACCTCGATCGATGCCCAAGTCGCCTATCATAGCCAGTGGACCAGATGCTCCACACAGTGACGATGCCAAGAGCCGTGAAGATCTGTTGGCGGAGCTGAACTATCTGCGCATGGAGAATGCCTACTTAAAAAAACTGGAGGCCTTAACGCAGCAACGAGCGCCGAAAAAGCGCAAGTCGTCGAAGCGTTAAGGCCGTTCCATCCGCTTGACGGGTTGCTTGCGCTTTCGGGCCTGGCGCGCAGCACGTTCTATTATCAGCAAAAGGCATTGTCCCGGCCCGACCGGCACGGAGTTCTCAAGGAGAGGATCAAATCGATCTTCGACACCCACAAGGGCCGCTACGGCTATCGCCGGGTGACGGCGGCGCTGCGCGGCTTGGGAGAGACGGTCAATCACAAGACGGTTCAGCGCCTGATGGTCGAGAGCGGCTTGAAGTCTAAGGTCAGGCCGAAGAAGTATCGATCCTACAGGGGCGAGGAGGGACGCGTGGCTCCCGATCTCCTCAAGCGGCAGTTCACCGCCGAGCGCGCCAATCAGAAATGGGTGACCGATGTGACGGAATTTAACGTGGCCGGCGAAAAGCTCTATCTCTCGCCGATCATGGACTTGTTCAATGGGGAAATCATTGCGTTCGAAACCGCTAGACGGCCGGTGTTCAAACTCGTCGAAAACATGCTCACCAAGGCCGTGAGCCGTTTGCAAGACGATGACCGGCCGATCCTGCATTCCGACCAGGGATGGCACTACCAGATGCCGGCCTGGCAGCGCATGCTTCAGAAACGTCACATCAATCAGAGCATGTCACGCAAGGGCAACTGTCTCGACAATGCTGCCATCGAAAGCTTCTTTGCCATTCTCAAATCCGAGTTCTTCCACCCCAACGACTTTGACAGCGTCAAGAGCCTGCAAGATGGGGTGGCAGACTACATCAACTACTATAATCATCAGCGTATCAAACTGAAACTCAAAGGGCTGAGCCCTGTACAATACAGGACCCAGCCCCTAAATCTCCCCAGCCTTTAGACCGTCCAACTTTTGGGGGTCAGTTCAGCAAACGGCCGGGCCTTTCATCATAAGATCAAAGCGATCAGTCGTTCGCCGAAACCTTGACGCCGAGCACCTGCGGCAGCGTGTTCGGAGCGCCCATGGCGGCGCCGACGATGGTCGGGAACGGCACCGGCTTCTCGGGAGCAGCCTTGACCGTCAGGCTCTTCGGATCGTCGAGGAAGGTGTTGACGGCGGCCGAAACGGCATTCTGCAGTTCCGGGATGTTGAGCTGCGCCAGCATGATCGGCGTCATCGCCTTCAGCGAATCCGCCATCTGCTTGCCCGACATGTTCTGTTGCGAACCGGCATAATCGAGCGCACGCTTGGTGATCGAGGCGTCTTCGAAGCGCACCTGCGCGCCTTCGAAAGAGAGCTGCTGCATCAGGCCGAGCATGGCAAGGCCCAGCGCCTGCTGCGACTGTTCCTTGTTCGGGTTGGTTTCAGATTCTTTTATCGCATCCTGCATCGATTTCATGAAGGCCATCGTATAGCCCGAGATCTTGAAGCCGAGGTTCAGCTTGCCGATGTTGGTGAAATCGAAGGCGAATTCCGAAACGTCGATCGTGCCGGGGGCGAGTTCCCAGGCGCCCTTCATGGTGATGTCGCCCTGGACGTGCTGCAGGGCGAGTTTCTCGATCGCTTCCTTGCTCTTGGGATCCTCGGCCTTGGTGAGATCGGCTTTCATGCTCTTGAAGGCGCCGTCGAAATCGAAGCCGGATTCGTCCTCGCGCAGCGTCAAATTCATGTCGCTTTGAAGCACCGAGAACACTTCCGCGCCGTCCTTGACCACTTTCAGCGGGCCTGTATGAGCCGTCTCGTAAAGCATCATCGTGTCGAGCGTGTCGCCGCCTGATGTTGCCGGGACGGAGATGCCGCCGAGCGTCAGCTCCTGGGCCGTCACCGTTACGCCATCTCCCGTCTTGTTGATGTCGGGGAAGGCCGCTTCTTCGATGTAATAGCCGCCATCCTCGTCTTCTTCGACGCCGGTCAGGGTGACTTCGCCGATGGGCAGGCTTTCGCCGCCGGTCGGCTTGAGCGTGACATTCTTCAACGTCACGGTCGTGCCGTCGATGTTGACGCCGTCAGCCGAGATCGTTCCGCCCTGCGTTTCATAGGCGGCATTGATCTTCTTCAAGAGATCGGCGCCATCGAGAGCGAAGGCCGAGCCGGCGAGCGAGAAAAAGGCTGCGCCCGACAGCATCAGCCGCGTTGTCCGGTAAATGTTCATGGGGTGATTCCTCTGGTGGCGTGGTGGCGGTTGGAAATCTGCAGTTACGCTACTACGGATTGGGCCCGCTTTATATTTGCGGACTTCTAAATTTCCGTTGAAAGGAACGGCAAACGAAGTCCAAATTGCGGCGGAGGGTTTGTCTCATCCTTTGATGTCACTCCCAAGACTTCATCCACAGCTGCAATACCCCGGATTCCTTGCCCGCCGGCCTCTTCTGGGCTAGTCAAGACCCATGGGACAAGAGATTTTGCCGCCTTCCGGCGGAGACGACGACAATATCCAACCGGTTGACCTCAAGGCGGCGCTCGAGCAGCGCTATCTTGCCTATGCGCTATCGACCATCATGCATCGCGCTCTGCCTGACGTGCGCGACGGGCTGAAGCCTGTCCATCGCCGCATCGTCTACGCGATGAACGAGATGGGGCTGAGACCGACATCGGCTTTCAGGAAATGCGCCAAGATCGTCGGCGAGGTGATGGGTAATTATCATCCGCACGGCGACCAGTCGATCTACGACGCGCTTGCCCGTCTCGCCCAGGATTTCTCGCAGCGCTATACGCTGGTCAATGGCCAGGGCAACTTCGGCAATATCGACGGCGATAGCCCCGCCGCCATGCGTTACACCGAATCGAAGATGACGGCGGTCTCCGAACTGCTGCTCGAAGGCATCGATCAGGATGCCGTCGATTTCCGCGACACCTACGACGAATCGAATTCCGAGCCGATCGTCCTGCCCGGCGCCTTCCCGAACCTGCTCGCCAATGGCTCCTCCGGCATTGCTGTCGGCATGGCGACCTCGATCCCGTCGCACAATGCCCATGAGCTTTGCGACGCCGCCCTGCATCTGATCAAGCATCCGGATGCAACCGTCGAAAAGCTCGTCGAATTCATTCCCGGCCCGGATTTTCCGACCGGCGGTATCATCATCGACAGCCGTGACAGCATCATCGAGAGCTATCGCACCGGCCGCGGCGGGTTCCGCGTGCGGGCGAAATGGCAGACCGAGGATCTCGGCCGCGGCGGCTACCAGATCGTCGTCACCGAAATTCCCTTCCAGGTGCAGAAATCACGGCTGATCGAGAAGATTGCCGAGCTGCTGATCGCGCGCAAGCTGCCGCTGCTCGAAGATATCCGCGACGAATCGGCCGAGGACATTCGCATCGTCCTGGTACCGAAATCCAGGACCGTCGATCCGACGATCCTGATGGAATCGATGTTCAAGCTGACGGAGCTCGAAAGCCGCTTTCCGCTCAACATGAACGTTCTGTCCATGGGCCGCATCCCCAAGGTCATGGCGCTGAACGAAGTGCTGAAAGAGTGGCTGGATCACCGCCGCGAAGTTCTGCAGCGGCGGTCGCGCTTCCGTCTGGCCGCGATCGACAAGCGTCTCGAGATCCTCGGCGGCCTGTTGATTGCATACCTCAACATCGATGAGGTGATCCGGATCATCCGCGAGGAAGATGAGCCGAAGCCGGTCATGATGGCGCGATGGGATCTAACCGACAATCAGGTCGAGGCGATCCTCAACATGCGGCTGCGCGCCCTGCGCAAGCTGGAAGAATTCGAGATCCGCAAGGAGTTCGACGAACTCACCAAGGAGAAGGGCGAGATCGAGGCGCTGCTTGCCTCCGACGACAAGCAGTGGCAGACGGTCGCCTGGGAAATCGGCGAGGTGAAGAAGAAATTCGCCAAGGCCACCGAGGTCGGCCGCCGGCGCACCCAGTTTGCCGACGCGCCGGAAGCCGACGAGGAAGCGATCCAGCAGGCGATGATCGAGAAGGAACCGATCACCGTCGTCATTTCCGAAAAGGGCTGGATACGCGCCCTCAAGGGCCATATCGCCGACACGGCGACGCTGACCTTCAAGGAGGGCGACGGCCTGAAGGTGGCCTTCCCGGCGCAGACGACCGATAAGATCCTGATCGTCACGACAGGCGGCAAGGCCTTCACCCTTGGCGGCGACAAGCTGCCGGGCGGTCGCGGCCACGGCGAGCCGTTGCGCATCATGGTCGACATGGACAACGATCAGGCGGTGCTGACCGCATTCGTCCACGATCCCGCGCGCAAGCAGCTGATCGTCTCGACCGCCGGCAACGGCTTCGTCGTTGCCGAGGCCGAGCTGATCGCCAACACCCGCAAGGGCAAGCAGATCATGAATGTCGCGCTGCCGGAGGAGACGCAACTGCTCGTGCCGGTGAGCGGTGACCATGTCGCTGTCGTCGGCGAAAACCGCAAGCTGCTGGTCTTCCCGCTAGCGCAGGTGCCGGAAATGACGCGCGGCAAGGGCGTTCGCCTGCAGCGTTACAAGGATGGCGGCATTTCCGACGTCCGCTGTTTTGCGATGTCAGATGGCCTCGTCTGGGAAGACAGTGCCGGCCGCACCTTCACCAAGAACAAGGACGAGCTTGCCGAATGGCTGGGCGACCGCGCCAGCGCCGGCCGCACCGTCCCGAAGGGTTTTCCGCGCAGCGGAAAGTTCGCCGGCTAAACTGATCGCGCAAAGCTGCGCGGCGGTTTTGCCTTCGGAACTGCCTGAGAAACAAAGAGACCGAGCATTTCTGTGCTCGGATGTTCTGAGCCATAAAAATTCCGCGCCGGTCCCTTGGCGGGCGCCGGAACTTCTCTATCTCTTTGCTGTTACCCAAAAGAAGAGAAGGCCGGTTCTGTGGGCGGACGGAACGGCTGTGGGTCGTGCGTCTGGGAAAGGCGCACGTGCCCCTACCGGAGGAAAAATCGATGCCCGCCAGCACCATCAAATTGCATGTCAGCCACACCTATAGAGTGCCGCCCGCTGTCGTCTACGACGCCTGGCTCAACCCCGAGATCGCCCGCCGCTTCCTGTTTGCCACCGATGACGGTCACGTCATCCGCGCCGATATCGATCCGCATGTTGGCGGCCGCTTTTTCATCGTCGACCGCCGCCCGACCGGCGACGCCTTTCACCAGGGCGTCTTCCTGGAGCTGAAGCGCCCGCGACGCATGGTCTTCAGCTTTTCCGTCGAGGATCACGACCACAATTGCGACCGCGTCGAAATCGACATCGAGCCGCTCGGCGGCGGCAGCCGATTGACGCTGACCCACGAAATGTGCGCCGAATGGGCCGAACATGAGGAAAAGACCCGAAAGGGCTGGGCACATGTGGTAGAGGGGCTCGGCCGCGAGCTGGAACAGCAGCAGATGAAGGCTACGGGTTGAGCGGCACGCTGAAATCCCTGAGGAAGCGGGCGGCACCTTCTTCTTCGATCTCGCCGGCTGCGACGTCTAATACGAGTGCAATGACCTGCGCGTTATCTGCCTCGATGATGTACCGGTTGAGGTAGAGAAACGTAAACGTCGCGAGGTAGCCCGTACGCTTGTTTCCATCCCCGAATGGGTGGTTTCTAACGATGCCGTAGAGATAGGCTGCGGCAAGCACGAAGATATCGGTCTCGCCATATGCAGCCTTGTTGAGTGGAGGTGCCAAGCTGGTTTCCAATGCATTGGCATCTCGCAGACCCGACAAACCGCCATGCTCGGCAATCTGCTCGCCATGCATATTTTCGACCGCTTGGCGGCTGAGCCATTTAAGCCGTATCATTTTGCGAGTTCGCGCAGCGCCACTCGATATTTTTCCATGCCGATGCGGGCTGCCCGCATTTGTTCGGCGAGGTCTGCTGATTCCGGCACGGGGTGGATGTTACCCTCGATCTCCCGCAGTTCGAGGCTATCGCCGCTGCTGAGACCCAACCGCTGCAACACCTCTTTAGGAATGATAACCCCTTCGGAATTGCCGATCTTGCGGATCGTGACGTTCATTTGCTTCATCCTCTAATGTGGTGACGCAGTTATAACATGGGGGGGGTGGACAGGCGGCAACTTCTATTCCGCCAATGGCCTGGCGCTTCTTCCCCGCACCATCCAGAAGCAATGCCCGGCGATCGCCGCCACCAGAATGCCGCCGCCAAGGAGCGTCATCGTCGCCGGCGTTTCCGCAAAGATCAGCCAGACCCAGATCGGCGCGAGCACGGTTTCGAGCAGATAGAACATGCCGACCTCAGGCGCTGAGAGGTAACGCGGCCCCGTGGCCAGACACCAGAAGGCGACAGGCATTACGATGGCGCCGTTGAGGAGGATCCAGCCGGGATGGGCGATGGAAAGCCCTGAAGGCAGAGCTTGCGCGAGGCCGAGCGCGGCCGGCAGGATGGCGGCAAGCAGCGGCACGAAGCCCATGTCCCGGCGCGAGGCACGCCCGATGGTGATGGCTGCGGCAAGAATGAGCGCGCTGAGGAGCGCCATGGCGTCGCCAAAGAAATGACCGCTGGAAAGCCCTTCGCGCACGATCAGCCCGACGCCGAAGATCATGAACAGCATGGCGATCAGCGTTGCGGCCTGCGGCTTCTCCTTGAGGAAAATCCAGGAAAGAAGTGCTCCGATCATCGGGTTGAACGCGACGATAAAGACGACATTGGCTGTCGTCGTATTGAAGACGGCGAGCACGAAGGTCAGCGACGAAAGGCCGTAGAGCAGGCCCGTCATCAGGCCGGGTCGCCCGGGAATGAGGATCGGCCATTTGCCGGAGGCGAGGCGCATTGCCGCAAGGATCACGAGCGTAGCGAGAACGGTGGCTGCGCTTCGCACTCCGAGGATCGACCAGATGTCGCCATCGCCAAGCCGGACGAGCGGGATATCCATTGAAAGCGCCAGCCCGCCGATCGCCGTCAGCAGCAGGCCCTTCCGATGGTCGGAAAGGGTGGTGGACATTCAGTCTTGGGTGCTTTCGCGCATGGAGGAGGGATCGAAACGCTCCCAGCCGCGCGGGGTCAGGTGTTCCTGCGGCTGGAAGCGCGTCTTGTAGTCCATTTTCCGCGACCCTTGCACCCAGTAGCCGAGATAGACATGCGGCAGTCCCAGCGCTTTCGTGCGCCTGACATGGTCAAGAATCATGAAGGTGCCGAGCGAGCGCCGGTCGAGCCCCGGATTGAAATAGGAATAGACCATCGACAGCCCATCGCTCATCGTATCGGTCAGCGCTGCGGCAAGCAGCTCGCCCTTCGGCCGCTCCTCCAGTCCCGAACCTTCCTCGCGCCGGCGATATTCGACGATTCGCGTATTCACATGCGTGTCTTCCACCATGATCGCGTAGTCCAGCACGGTCATGTCGGACATGCCGCCCTGCTGGTGGCGATAATCGAGATAGCGTCGGAAGAGCGAATATTGTTCGCTGGAAGGCTGTGCGGTGAATTCGGTGGCGATGATGTCGGAATTGGCGGCAAGCACCCGCTTCATCGATTTCGTCGGCTCGAATTCCTGGGCGAGAATTCGCACGGAAACGCAGGCGCGGCAGGATTCGCAGGCCGGGCGGTAGGCGATGTTCTGCGAGCGGCGGAAGCCGCCCTGGGTCAAGATGTCGTTCATCTCGGCGGCCCGCGGGCCGACCAGATGGGTGAACACCTTGCGCTCCATCTCATGCGGCAGATACGGACACGCAGCCGGAGCCGTCAGATAAAACTGCGGGGATGGCGTCGTCTGCGTATTCATTTGTCGCGGAAATTTCCTTGTCGAGACAGTGCCGTTTTCTAACAGCATGACCTAAGAATAGAAAACGTCAACAGCGCGGCGGTCTCCGCCCTTCATTTCGGTCTTCTAATTTTAGATATGGAGCGTCGTCATCCCGGGCACAGGGAAGGCGGAGATTTTTTTCGTCTCCGCCGCGAGGTCTCAGCCGTGGTCTCAGGCCGTGCGCACCGTCACCGTGCCGACCAAGAGGTCGTGGATGAGGCGGCTGCGCTCGATAAACAGGCCGGCAAGCAGGATGAGCGGCGTCAGCACCGAGTTGAGGATCCAGAACAGCGCCAGATGCACGATCGCCGTCAGGAAATCCATCGGCCGTCCATCGACGCGCACGATCGCGATCCCCATTGCCCGCATGCCGAGCGAGGCCTGGCTCGGTCCACCAACGGTCAGGCCGAAGTAAATCCCGGCGACGATGACGAAGAGGGCAGGGTAGAGAAGGAAGCCGAGCCCGAGCGTGACGATCGACACGAAGAACAGAACGATCGCCGCGGGTACCCACAGCAGCGCCACGATGAGATAGTCGAGGATGAAGGCAAGGACACGGCGGCTCAACACGCCGCTATAGGCGCGCCAGTCCTCCGGTGCGGCATAAAGCGGGTTGGGGTTGTAGCTCATCTCAATCTCCTCTCGCGAAAGCGATGCCGCTGATATGGTGTCAGCAAGACGAAATACAATCATCCGCATCCGATTCAGCGCTTGCTGAGGATTTTCGCCACCTCGACCGCGAAATAGGTGAGGATGCCGTCGCATCCCGCCCGCTTGAACGACAGAAGCGTTTCCAGCATCGCCCGCTCACCGTCGATCCAGCCGTTCATCGCCGCCGCCTTGATCTGCGAATATTCGCCGGAGACCTGGTAGGCGAAGGTCGGCAGGCCGAAAGCCTCCTTCATCCGCCAGCAGATATCGAGATAGGGCAGGCCGGGCTTGACCATCAGCATGTCGGCGCCTTCCTCGACGTCGAGGGCGGCGTCGCGGATTGCTTCCGTGCCGTTCGCCGGGTCGATATAATAGGTCTTCTTGTCGCCCTTCAGCAGGCCGCCGGTCGAGATCGCTTCGCGATAGGGGCCATAGAAGGCGGAGGCGAATTTCGTCGCATAGCTCATGATGCCGACGCTCTGATGGCCGGCCGCGTCGAGCGCCACGCGGATCGCACCGATGCGCCCGTCCATCATCTCCGACGGCGCGATGATGTCGGCGCCGGCATCCGCCTGCATGACGGCGGCGCGCGCCACCTGGTCGACGGTCTCGTCATTGACGATCTCGCCGTCTCTCAGGATTCCGTCATGGCCATGGCTGGTGAAGGGATCGAGCGCCACGTCGGTGATGACGCCGATATTGGGCACCGCTTTCTTGATCGCCGCCGTCGCCTGGTTGATCAGGTTGTTGGCTTCGAGGCTGTTCGAACCGGTTTCGTCGCGCAGTTCCATTTCGATGTTCGGAAACGTGGCGAGCGCCGGAATGCCGAGACCGGCCGCTTCGCGTGCGGCCTCGACCGCCTTGTCGATGCTCATGCGGTTGACGCCGGGCATGGCCGCGATCGGATCGACGATGCCCGAACCCGGCACGATGAAGATCGGCCAGATCAGGTCATCGACGGTCAGCCGGTTCTCCTGCACCAGCCGGCGTGTCCAATCCGCCTTGCGGTTGCGCCGCATGCGGCGATGGCCGGTGATGTCGTCGACGAGATGCGTCCTGTCCTGCATGATATCTGTCCCTGGCCCATTCCAATTATCGGAGCGCTCATTATCATGGCGCCCGGAAAATCCAAACCGGACGATTGGCCGCGGCGGAAAACACCCTTATGACGATGCAACCGGAACCGATGTCTGCGCCATGGAAACCGATAGCCCGACGATCCCGAAACGCACGCTGGCGGATCTCCTCTTCATTCTCTTCCTGAGGCTGGTGGCCGTATCCTGCTTCTGGTTCGGCCTGCAATACTGGGCGATGCTCGTCGGCTATTCGCTGGTCGGCGCCGGCCGCTTCGATCTTTTGAGCCTGCCGTGGAAGGTGGCAAGCACCAGCCTTGCCGTGCTTTTCCCCGTCGCATCCCTCGGTCTGTGGCTCACCGTCTCCTGGGGGCCGGTCATCTGGGTGCTGGCCGCCGGCGGCCAAGTCCTGATGTATGGCCTGCTGCCGGATATTTTCGGCCCCAACAAGCTGATCATCCTGCTGCATCTCATGGTCGCCGCCGTCTACTGCATTTTCCGCCTGCTGCTGTGGCTGGAAAAGCGCCGGCACCGCCGCCAGGTAAGCGTTGATTTACCCTGAGACAACGTGGGGTTTCCAGTAAGGCTCCGTTAAGCCTGCGGTTTAAGTCGAATTTTATATGTATTCGATAGGGTCTCACTCAAGGCGGGAAGAAAACGACACCGCCAAACAAACAGTGAGGCAGTCAATATGAACACGAAAATCAAGCCGCAGGCGGTATCCAACTTCCGTGACCAGCAGGATCAGGGCATCCGTGATCTTTACATGGAATCCCTTCATCTTGTTGAACGTCTTCACCGTCGTCTTCTCGACGTCATCAAGGACGAGTTCGACCGTCAGGGCCGCAGCGACGTCAACGCCATCCAGGCGCTGCTCCTTTTCAACATCGGCAATTCCGAGCTGACCGCCGGCGAGCTGCGCTCCCGCGGCTACTATCTCGGCTCCAACGTTTCCTACAACGTCAAGAAGCTGGTCGATCTCGGCTTCATCAACCACCAGCGCTCGCGCATCGACCGCCGCTCGGTCCGCATCAGCCTGACCGAAACCGGCCAGGACATTGCCGAAACGGTCGCCAAGCTCTACGAACGCCACATCGCCTCGATCGACAAGGTCGGCGGCATCGGCACCGACGAGTTCACCCAGATGAACAAGCTGCTCCAGCGCCTCGACCGCTTCTGGAACGACTCGATCATGTATCGTCTCTAAAATCCCTGACCTCCTTTCAGGGTTGCAGAAAACCGGACGTGTCCCTGCGCGTCCGGTTTTCCCGTTTGCGCACGTGGCATCTTTGCAACGCAGGGCAGGCAAGCGTTATCGCCTGTATTCAAGCCGTCTTTTAGCCGTTATTAACCGGCACGGTTTAGCCCGTCATATGGTTCGTTGCGTCGTGTTCGCGCCAGCGGTCGTCAGTCGTCCGGCCCGACAACACGAATTGGCCATATTGGTGTGGCAGCGGAAGGTTTAACAACCGGCACTTGAACCGATCGGGAATGTTCGGGCTGTTGCATCGCGCTTCTGTGATGGGACAGGGGGAATTTCCCGATCCGCCGGCAGAACAATGGATAGGGATCTGCGCTACGGCGCAGTGATATCGCAAAGGGCCGCGGCTTTTCTTTATCGCGGCATTCAGTGGTTGGGACTATGTCGAAGAAAAACGGAATTGAAGCTCTTTCGCGCCGCGCTTTCCTGGCGTCGGCGGCAACGGTTGGCGCCGGCGCGCTTGCTGCCGGACCTGCATTCGCGCAATCGGCGCTCGATGGGCTCCTGAACGCGCCGCGCCGCGGCAACTGGGACGACCAGTTCGACGCCAAGGCGGCTTCGCGCACGGCAAGCGCCGTCGTTTCCAACACCCCGATCCTTGGCCCCCAGTCGGTCGCGAGCGCCCAGCAGGCGATCATGCAGTACCAGCAGATCGCCGCCGCTGGCGGCTGGCCTGAAGTCAATCCCGGCGACCAGCGCCTGCAGCTCGGCGTCAGCCACCCCGCCGTCCAGGCGCTACGCCAACGTCTGGCGATCACCGGCGACCTGCCGCGCGAAGCCGGCATGTCGAGCGCCTTCGATTCCTATGTCGACGGCGCCGTCAAGCGCTTCCAGGCGCGTCACGGCCTGCCGTCCGATGGCGTCCTCGGCGAATTCACGCTGAAGGCGATGAACATTCCCGCCGACGTCCGTCTGCAGCAGCTGAACACCAACCTTGTCCGCCTCCAGACCTTCCCGGAAGATCTCGGCCGCCGCCACGTGATGGTCAATATTCCGGCCGCCTACGTCGAGGCTGTTGAAGACGGCAGCGTCGCGACCCGTCACACTGCGGTCGTCGGCCGCTTGAGCCGCCCGACGCATCTCGTCAATTCGAAGATCTACGAGGTCATCCTCAACCCCTATTGGACCGCGCCGCGCTCGATCGTCGAGAAGGACATCATGCCGCTGATGCGCAAGGATCCGACCTATCTCGAGAAGAACGCCATCCGCCTGATCGACGGCAAGGGCAACGAAGTCGCCCCCGAAACCGTCGACTGGAACGGCGAAGCGCCGAACCTGCAGTTCCGTCAGGACCCCGGCAAGATCAACGCCATGGCCTCGACCAAGATCAACTTCTACAACAAGAACGGCGAGTATATGCACGACACGCCGCAGCAAGGCCTGTTCAACAAGCTGATGCGCTTCGAATCCTCTGGCTGCGTCCGCGTCCAGAACGTGCGCGACCTGACGAACTGGCTGCTGCGCGAGACCCCCGGCTGGAGCCGCCAGCAGATGGAGCAGGTGATTGCAACCGGCGTCAACACGCCGATCAAGCTCGCCACCGAAGTCCCGGTCTATTTCGTCTACATCTCCGCCTGGGGCATGCCCGACGGCATCGTCCAGTTCCGCGACGACATCTATCAGATGGACGGCAATGCCGAATTGGCGCTCGATACCACGGCTGGCATGGAACAGCCGGTGCAATAAGCGGCGACCTCTGCATCGCACCCTCGAACCGCGCCCTCCCGGCGCGGTTTTTTTATGTCCGCGGGGGCGCTCCATCCCGTCGCCATCATTCATCGGCGCCGCGCTGTCGCAAAATGACTGGAGCGCGCGCTTTGCTCAGCAAATGTCGTTCTTCGTATTGCCCTTGCCACAGGGGAAGGATAATACCTTCGCGCATTCCAGTTGAGGAGCCCGCCCATGACCAATGCTTCCACCGAATCCTTCTTCAATCGCTCGCTTGCGGACGTCGATCCCGAGATTTTCGGCGCGATCGGAAAGGAACTCGGTCGCCAACGGCACGAGATCGAACTGATCGCTTCCGAGAACATCGTCTCCCGCGCCGTGCTGGAAGCCCAGGGCTCCATCATGACCAACAAATATGCCGAGGGTTATCCGGGCAAGCGCTATTATGGCGGCTGCCAGTTCGTCGATATCGCCGAGGAACTGGCGATCGAGCGCGCCAAGAAGCTGTTCGGCGTCAATTTCGCCAACGTGCAGCCGAATTCCGGCTCGCAGATGAACCAGGCCGTGTTCCTGGCGCTGCTGCAGCCGGGCGATACCTTCATGGGTCTCGACCTCAATTCGGGCGGTCACCTCACGCACGGTTCGCCGGTCAACATGTCCGGCAAGTGGTTCAACGTCGTCTCCTACGGCGTGCGCGAAGGCGACAACCTGCTCGACATGGATGACGTCGCCCGCAAGGCCGAACAGCACAGGCCGAAGCTGATCATTGCCGGCGGCACCGCCTATTCCCGTATCTGGGACTGGAAGCGTTTCCGCGAGATCGCCGACTCGGTCGGCGCCTATCTGATGGTCGACATGGCCCACATCGCCGGCCTCGTCGCCGGTGGTCAGCATCCGTCGCCGTTCCCGCATTGCCACGTCGCGACGACGACGACCCACAAGTCGCTGCGCGGCCCGCGCGGCGGTGTCATCCTCACCAATGAAGAGGATCTGGCCAAGAAGTTCAATTCGGCCGTCTTTCCCGGCCTGCAGGGTGGTCCGCTGATGCACATCATCGCCGGCAAGGCTGTCGCCTTCGGCGAAGCGCTGCAGCCGGAATTCAAGGAATACGCCGCCCAGATCGTCAAGAACGCCCGGGCGCTTGCCGAAACGCTGATCGCAGGCGGCCTCGATGTCGTTTCCGGCGGCACCGACAACCACCTGATGCTCGTCGACCTGCGCAAGAAGAACGCCACCGGCAAGCGCGCCGAGGCAGCGCTCGGCCGCGCCTACGTCACCTGCAACAAGAACGGTATTCCCTTCGATCCGGAAAAGCCCTTCGTCACCTCGGGCGTGCGCCTCGGCGCGCCGGCCGGCACGACGCGCGGCTTCAAGGAAGCCGAATTCCGCGAGATCGGCAACCTGATCGTCGAGGTTCTCGACGGCCTGAAGGTCGCCAACTCCGATGAAGGCAACGCCGCTGTCGAAGCCGCCGTGCGCGGCAAGGTGGTCAACCTCACAGACCGCTTCCCAATGTATGACTACATGGGGTAAGGAGTAGCGATGCGCTGCCCCTATTGCGGTTCGGAAGATACCCAGGTCAAGGATTCGCGTCCGGCGGAGGACAATACGTCCATCCGCCGGCGGCGTATCTGTCCCGATTGCGGCGGCCGCTTCACGACCTTCGAGCGTGTGCAACTGCGCGAGCTGATGGTGATCAAGAAGACCGGCCGCAAGGTGCCCTTCGATCGCGACAAGCTGGTGCGCTCCTTCGAAGTGGCGCTGCGCAAACGTCCCGTCGAGCGTGACCGCATCGAGCGTGCAGTGTCCGGCATCGTCCGTCGGCTGGAAAGCTCCGGCGAGACCGAAATCTCCTCCGAGCAGATCGGCCTGCAAGTGCTGGAAGCCATGAAGAGCCTCGACGATGTCGGCTTCGTGCGCTACGCCTCGGTCTATCGGGATTTCTCGCTTGCCGAGGATTTCGAGAAGGTCATTTCCGAAATCAACGCCAAGATCGCCCGCGACCCACTGGACAGATGAGCCATGAGCGTCACGCCGGATGACGAAGGTTTCATGGCGGCGGCGATCCGCCTGTCGCGCCAGCATCTCGGCCGCACCGCCACCAACCCTTCCGTCGGCTGCCTGATTGTCAAGGATGGTGTCATCGTCGGCCAAGCGGTCACCGCCCTCGGCGGCCGCCCGCATGCCGAGCCGCAGGCGCTCGCCGAAGCCGGGCAACTCGCCCGCGGCGCCACCGCCTATGTCACGCTCGAACCCTGCTCGCATCACGGCAAGACGCCGCCCTGCGCCGAGGCGTTGATCGCCTATGGTGTCGCCCGCGTCGTCATTAGCGTCACCGATCCCGATCCGCGGGTTTCGGGCCGCGGCATCACCATGTTGCGCGACGCCGGCATCGAGGTGGATGCAGGCGTGCTGGAGGCGGAGGGTCGGCGTTCGCTGGCTGGCTATCTCACCCGCCAGACGAAGAATCGCCCTTATGTGACTCTCAAGCTTGCCGTTTCCGCCGACGGCATGATCGGCCGCCAGGGGGAGGGCCAGGTGGCGATAACAGGCCCGGAAGCCCGCGCCGAGGTGCAGGCGCTGCGCGCCGAAACCGACGCCATCCTGGTCGGCATCGGCACGGCGATATCGGACGATCCGCTGCTGACGGTGCGTACGCCGGGCCTCGAAGCGCAGTCGCCGATCCGTATCGTGCTTGATCCGTCTTTGGCGTTGCCGCTGACGAGCAAGCTGGTTGCGACGGCGCGCGAAGTGCCGGTGATCTTGGTTGCGAGCGAGAACGTGTCGCACTTGGCGGCGGATGCGGAGGGGATACCCCCCTCTGTCCTGCCGGACATCTTCCCCACAAGGGGGGAGATCGACAAGGAGCACGATCAGAATTCCCAAGCTGACTCGTCATCACCGGCAACCGAGGATGTAGGGCAGGCAGCTATCCCCCAGCCAATTTCCCCCCTTGTGGGGGGTGAGGCGCGGGCCGGCGAAGCCGGACCGACCGATCCAGCGGATCGATTGGAGCTCCGAACGCCCGGCAGGGCAGAGGGGGGTACAACACCCACCGACGCCGCCGACCTGGATTCCCGCCGCGCCGTCCTCGTAGCCGCCGGTGTCGAGATCGTCTACTGCAATCCCTATCACCCGGAAGTCCTGCTGCCGGCCTTGGCAACACGCGGCATTTCCTCGCTTCTGGTCGAGGGCGGCGCCAAGACGGCGCGACTTTTCCTCGAAGCCGGCCTTGTCGATCGCATCGAGCTTTACCAGGCGCCTGTCGTCATCGGCGAAGGCGGTATTGAATCCCCGCTCGATGCAACCGACATACCATCCGGTTTTACCCATATGGGCACGCAGATGTTCGGCGTCGATCGCCTGGATGAATACGAAAGAGGACTTTGATGTTTACCGGAATAGTCACCGATGTCGGCACGGTCGAATCCGTTTCCCCCTTGAAGGAAGGCATCCGGCTGCGGGTCGCAACCGCCTATGATCCCTCGACTATCGACATGGGCGCCTCGATATCGCATTCCGGCATTTGCCTCACCGTGACCGGTCTGCCGGCCGAAGGCAGCAATGGCCGCTGGTTCGAGGTCGAGGCCTGGGAGGAAGCGCTGCGGCTGACGACGATCGGTACCTGGCAGCAGGGCAGCCGCATCAATCTCGAACGGTCGCTGAAGATCGGCGACGAACTCGGAGGCCACATCGTTTCCGGCCATGTCGACGGCAAGGCGGAAATCCTCTCGGTGACATCGGAGGGCGACGCCACCCGTTACCGTCTGCGCGCCCCCGAACATCTGGCGAAATTCGTTGCCCCCAAAGGGTCGATCGCGCTCGACGGCACTTCGCTCACCGTCAACGCGGTCGACGGCACGGATTTCGACGTCCTGCTCATCCGCCACACGCTTGAGGTCACCACTTGGGGCGACCGCAAGGCCGGCGATTTCGTCAATTTCGAAGTCGACACCATGGCGCGGTACGCTGCCCGGCTGGCGGAATTCCCGAGCGCCTGAATCGAAAACCTGTGGCGGTTTACTACTGTCGCGTCCGGCCGGCCAAATAGCTCACCAAACCGGGGAGAGCTTCGTCAGATACTGGCCGTAGGCGCTCTTGCCGAGCTTCTCTGCCAGCTTGGCGAGGTCGTCCTGCGAGATGAAACCCATGCGCCAGGCGACTTCTTCCGGGCAGGCGATTTTGAAGCCCTGGCGTTTCTCCAGCGTGCTGACGAAACCTGCGGCATCGTGCAGGCTATCCGGTGTGCCGGTGTCGAGCCAGGCATAGCCCCGACCCATCAGCTCCACGAAAAGCTGGCCGCGCTCGAGATAGGCGCGGTTGACATCGGTGATTTCCAGTTCGCCGCGCGGTGACGGCTTCAGGTTGGCGGCGATATCGACCACCTGCTGGTCGTAGAAATAGAGGCCGGTCACCGCCCAGTTCGATTTTGGCGCCTTCGGCTTCTCCTCGATCGACAGCGCATTCATCTTTTCGTCAAAGCCGACAACGCCGTAGCGTTCCGGATCGGTGACGTGATAGGCGAACACTGTCGCGCCTTCCCGCCGGCTCGTGCCGGACTTCATGATTTCCGGCAATCCGTGCCCGTAGAAGATGTTGTCGCCGAGAACGAGCGCCGAGCTATCGCCGTGCACGAAGTCGGCGCCGATGACGAAGGCCTGGGCGAGGCCGTCCGGACTCGGCTGCACGGCATAGGTCAGCGAAATTCCCCATTGCGAGCCGTCGCCCAGAAGGCGCTTGAAGGCTTCGACGTCGTGAGGAGTGGTGATGATCAGCAGCTCCCTGATACCGGCGAGCATGAGCGTCGTCAGCGGATAGTAGATCATCGGCTTGTCGTAGACCGGCATCAATTGTTTCGAGATGGCTTGCGTGATCGGATGCAGACGTGTGCCTGTGCCGCCGGCGAGAATAATTCCCTTCATGCTTTCTCCTTAAAGACCTTTGTTCAGAAGGTCTTGCATGACGATCGTCATGGACTGCTTCCATTCCGGGAGCCGGATTCCATAGGTTGTGGCGAGCTTGTCGCCGTTGAGGCGTGAATTGGCGGGACGCTTGGCCGGTGTCGGATAGTCCGCCGTCGGGATGCGCTCGACGCCGACATTTTTGCCGCCGGATTTAAGAAGCGCCGCGAATATCGCTTCGGCGAAATCAGCCCAGCTTGCTTCGCCGCTGCCGGTCAGGTGAAAGGTGCCGCGCAGCGATGGCGCGGGGTCCGCGACGATACGGGTCGCGATTGCCAGAATCGCGTCGGCGATGTCGAGTGCCGAGGTTGGGCATCCCGTCTGATCGGCGACGACGCGAAGATGATCGCGCGTCTCGGAAAGCCGCAGCATCGTTTTCAGGAAATTGGCGCCAAAGGGCGAATAGACCCAGGCGGTGCGCAAGATCACATGGTTGGGGTTCGCCGCCGCGACGGCCTTCTCGCCGGCGAGTTTCGAACGCCCATAGACGGAGATCGGCGCCGTTGCATCCTCTTCGGAATATGCGGAGGCCTTGTCGCCGCTGAAGACGTAGTCGGTCGAAAGGTGGATCACCGGGACCCCGATCCGCGCGGCAGCCTCGGCAATCGCCCCGGCGCCGGCTGCATTGACGGAAAAGGCGAGCTCGGCTTCGCTCTCGGCCTTGTCGACCGCCGTATAGGCGGCGGCCGAGACGATGACATCCGGGCGCTGAGCCGAGAAGGCGGCTGCGACGCTTGCAGGATCCGAAAGATCCATTTCCGGGCGCCCGACCGCAATGATTTCGACTCCCGTCTCGGCGCCACGCCTGAGCAGCGACTGAACGACTTGGCCCTGTTTGCCGGTGACGGCTATGCGCATCGCTTATTGTTCCTTGAAAACGCCGAGGCGTTCGCCGGAATAGACGTTTTCGCGCAGCGGCCTCCACCACCATTCGTTGTCCAAGTACCAGTGCACCGTCTTCTCGATGCCGGTTTCGAAGGTCTCTTGCGCCTTCCAGCCGAGTTCGCTTTCGAGTTTCGAGGCATCGATCGCATAGCGTGCGTCGTGTCCTGGGCGGTCCGTGACGTTGGTGATCAGACGCGCATGCGGTGCCTTGTCGCTATGGACGCCGTCGAGAATAGCGCAGATGCGATGGACGACATCGATGTTCCTGCGCTCATTGCGGCCGCCCACATTGTATTTTTCTCCGGGGCGGCCCGTGGATGCGATCGAGTAGAGCGCGCGGGCGTGGTCTTCGACATAGAGCCAGTCGCGGACATTCGCGCCATTGCCGTAAACCGGAAGAGGCTTGCCCTCCAGTGCGTTCAGGATCATCAGCGGAATGAGTTTTTCCGGGAAATGGAAGGGGCCGTAGTTGTTGGAGCAGTTGGAGACGACGACCGGCAGGCCGTAGGTGCGGTGCCAGGCGATCGCCAGATGGTCGCTTGCGGCCTTGGAGGCGGAGTAGGGCGAGGACGGATCGTAAGGCGTCGTCTCCTCGAAGAGGCCCTGGTCGCCGAGCGAGCCGTACACCTCGTCTGTCGAGACATGCAGAAAGCGGAAGGCGCTCTTGCCGCGCGCGTCAAGCCCGTCCCAATAGTGCCGTGCGGCATCCAGCAGGCTGAATGTGCCGACGATATTGGTCTGAATGAAATCGGCAGCGCCCGAGATCGAGCGGTCGACATGGCTCTCTGCCGCAAGATGCATGACGATATCAGGGCGGAAGGACGCGAATGCTTCCTGCATTCTGGCGCGGTCGCAGATGTCGGCGTGCAGGAATTGATAGTTCGGAGCCGATTCGACGGATTTCAGCGAGGCGCGGTTGCCGGCATAGGTCAGCGCGTCGACATTCAGCACCTCGGCGCCGATCTCGCTGACGAGATGGCGCACCAACGCCGATCCGATGAAGCCCGCTCCGCCCGTAACCAGTATGCGCATTGTCGATCAATCCTGGGGTTGCTGTGCTGAATAGGAAAAATGGCTTGGCAGATCGGCGAGCCGCGGCAGCGTCTTGTCCTTGTCGGACGATACCATGTCTCTCTCATCGAAGGGCCAGCGAATGCCGATCGCCGGATCGTTCCACGCGATGCCCCGATCGTGCTGCGGGCTGTAGGGTGCGGTTACCTTGTAGCTGATGACGCTGTTCGGCTCGATCGTTGCGAATCCGTGTGCGAAACCGGCCGGTATCCAGAGCTGCTTGCCGGTTTCCGGCGAGAGCTCCTGAGAGAGCCATTCGCCGTAGCTCGGTGATCCCACGCGGATGTCGACGACGACATCCATGATCCGGCCGGCAAGGCAGCGCACCAGCTTGCCCTGGGCGAAGGGCGATATCTGGAAATGAAGCCCCCGGACGGTGCCGGCCTGCGCCGAAAGCGATTCATTATCCTGGACGAACGTGACATCGGCCACATTTTCTCGGAACCAGGCATCTTTGAATACCTCGGAGAAGTAGCCGCGATGATCGCCGAAACGTGGCGGCGTGATTGCAACAATGCCCTCGATGGCCACGGTCTCAATGCGCATGGCTTACCTTTTCTGCGGCCTTCATAACGCTCATCAGCATATCCGCCTGCGAGCGGCTCCGAATGGCCTCAAAGCCTCTCGCGGCAATGACATCGCGCTCATCGGCATCTGCGATCAGCTTGAAGCAGCGCTCGATCATGTCGTCATAGGGCTCGATTGCCAAGCCGCCGATGAACGGCTGCAGGTCCGGATCGCGGACGTCGCCTTCCGTCAGCACGCAAACGCGATTGGCGAGCAGATAGGAAATGCGCACGATCTCGAAGACGCCGCTCGCATAATGATGGATGTTGATGACGATCTTGGCGCGGGCAATGGCCGCATCGCGTTCCGCACCATAGATGTTGAAGAGATGCGCGACCTTCAGCCCGCCATCTTTCAGCGTCTTCAGGATATGGTGGCGGCGTTCGTTCATCGAGCCGTAGAAGAGGACGTCGATATCCTTGACCGGGGCGTGCTGAATCTGGCTCAGGCAGCGGCTATAGCCGATTTCGAGCACGCCGGCGTGGTCGATCCCCTTTGCGGCAAGGTTTTCGCGGTTGCGCGGGCTGTAGTCGAGCACCGGCATCGCCCTCAGGATCGACACATACCGCGAATTGATCCAGGTGCTTTCTTCAGACACCTGCTCGAGGTTGATGAGAACGCTGTCCTTCGGCAGGTGGCCGACGATTTCGGGGGCCAGAAGATTGCCGCCGTAGATGATCGGCGCCCGGCCGGCAAATGCGTTCATGTCGCGGACAATCGGTGCCGAACCGCCGAGTTCCTCGAAGGCGCCCTGCAGGCCAAGCGCGACTTCGTCGAAGGCGTGGCTGTGATTGTAGTTTTCGGGCGTCACGATCCAGATACAATGACGGTCCTTGTGCGCCTGCCATCCGCCGGCAAAGGGCTGCAACAGCGGCTGCTCGATTTTCGGCGCGGCCGGTATGGCGGGCCTTTCCGTCCGCACCGGCTGCTGCGGTCCCGGATAGGCTGGATCCTGCTGAGCATAGGCACGCATCAGTTCGCGACCGCCCGTGAACTGACCGCGCGGCATCCAGGCCGGCGGGTCATCGGCGAACCAGATCAGGTGCGGCTGCTTGGTGAGTGGTTGGCGGCCTTCCTGCCACTTTGTCAGGAGAGCCTCATCACAGCTCCTGAGAAAGGCTTCCTTGGCGGTGAAGAGACCATGCAGAACCCGGCCGAGGCGGACGCCGAACTTCCACTCGAAATCGGCAGGCGCCGGCACGAAGGCCGCGATCTTCAATCCTGCCGCAGCGGCTTGATGGACATAGAGCCCGAGCAGACGCTCGATCACGAAGGGTCGCATCTTCGCATTGGCATCGCGTGAATACTGTGCTGAACCGGCATAGGCAGTGCCCGCCGGCGTGCCGCGACGCGCTTCATTTTCCAGCGATTCCAGAATGCGTTCGCAGAAGGCGAAATAACCGGACCAGAATTTTCTGTTGCCGCAGAAATAGTTGCAGAACATGAAGGCGGTCTTGTCTTGCGGCGGCGCGATCGGATAGCCGAGCTGCTGGAGATGCAGGAAGATCGGCTCCATGCCGGGATGACCGCCAAGCAGCGAATGTTCCCAGACGTTGCTGTAGATCGCCGCATGGCCGATCAGCGGATTGTAAAGATAGGCGTCCGCGCCTTCCGCCCTGGCCTTTTCCGCTTCCGTGACGAAGGACGGGAAGCTCGTCACCGACTTCATCTCGAATTTGCTCGAAAGCAACCCCCAGAACACGTCCTCGCCGAGGCCGATTGCCTCGTGATGCTGATGCAGGGTGAGGAAAAGTTCATATTCGCGAGTCGTCGCCTGCGTATTGAACGAGATGTCGAACGGCATGGCCGCCGCATCGAGCTGGCTGCGCTGCAAAGGATCGAGATAAGGCTGATAGATAATGACGGATCCAGTGCTGGCCGCTTTCTCCGTGAGAAGCGCCAAATCGGGAAGACCGGCCGGCAGGGAAGAAATGGGCTGATTGATCGTCAAGGTATTGTCCTTCGCGCATGGCCGCCGTCTTCGTGATTCACGCAACAGCATTCGGCTGGTTCGGGTGTCGACTATTGGACGTGAAGCTTGCGCCACACTGTTGGCAGCAATTTCGCTGGTCAGCTTGGGAACAGGTTAAGCCGTAATGGTCGTGTCAGGCCAACTGCGTGATAGTGCCTAACTTTGGACGGCGTCATGAAAAACGAAAAGATCTATGTAACGAAGCCCAGCCTGCCGCCGCTCGAAGAATTCATTCCTTCGCTGGAAGCGATCTGGAACAATCGCATCCTGACCAATGGCGGGCCATTCCACGAGCAACTGGAGCAGGAGCTCTGCAACCATCTCGGCGTGAAGCACATCAGCCTGTTTTCGAACGCTACCGTTGCGTTGCTGACGGCACTTCAGGCGCTCCGCGTCACGGGTGAAGTCATCACCACGCCTTATTCCTTCGTGGCCACTTCGCATTCGCTTCTTTGGAACGGATTGAAGCCCGTCTTCGTCGACATCGATCCGGTGACGCTCAATCTCGATCCGGCGAAGATCGAAGCGGCGATCACGCAGCAGACGACGGCGATCATGCCGGTGCATTGCTACGGCCACCCTTGCGACGTCGATTCGATCCAGAAGATCGCCGATCTCTATAATCTCAAGGTCATCTATGACGCCGCCCATGCCTTCGGCGTGGAAGACGAGCGGGGAAGCATTCTCAATCACGGCGACCTTTCCATCCTGAGCTTCCACGCGACCAAGGTCTTCAACACGTTCGAAGGTGGGGCCATCATCTGCCCTGATGTCAAGACGAAGACCCGAATCGACCAGCTGAAGAACTTCGGTTACGTCGATGAAGTGACCGTGGTGGCGCCAGGCACGAACGGCAAGATGAGCGAATTCAACGCTGCGCTTGGCCTGTTGCAGTTGAAGTACATCAACTTCGCCCTTGAAAGGCGTGGGCTCATCGATGCCGCATACCGCGAGCGTCTGCGCGGCGTCGCCGGCATAGAATGCCTGAACCGTTCCGGCGAGACCGTCTCCAACTTCTCTTATTTCCCGATCCTTGTCCGTCCAGACTATCCCATCTCACGCGATGCGCTCTATGAGATCCTGAAGGAAAACAATATTCATCCGCGCCGCTATTTCTATCCGCTGATCTCAAGCTTCTCTATGTACCGTAGCTTGCCTTCCGCGCAGCCCGCAAATCTGCCGATCGCAAGCGACGCTGCACAACAGGTGCTCTGCCTTCCCATCTATCCCGATATGGAAATGGAGATCGTCGAGAAGATCTGTGCGCTGATCGAATCGGCTTAAAAACAAGGTATTCCGGCTGTCGCCTCACACCGCAGATTGAAAGTATCTGCGGTGCGAGGTCCTGCGTCGATAGGTCCCGGCGGCCTCACTTGTCAGTGGCTTGAAGGGCGGTCTCCGGCTGCCAGAAGAAATTGCGAAAAGGCTTCTGCTCATGCGAACGCGGCGTGATCATCGATCACGCCGCGTTCCTCATCTCAAAGACGACAGATTAGAGCGCTAGTTGCGGAGCGCGGATTTCGATCCGCTCCGTCATTGGGCGCTGAACGCCTTGCGGTTCGATATCGACCCAGCGGTTTTCAAGCCGCGAACGTTCGATCGCTTCCAGCAGCCGTAGCCCTTCCTCCGCCTCATCGAGCCCAAGCACGTACGGATGGGACAGGCATGCGGTATTGGCCTTGCGCTGCAGCAGGGCGTCGGCGAGGTCGGCGTAGTAATTCGCGAAGGCTTCGATGAAGCCCGAGGGATGGCCCGCTTTGAACCGCTCATAGCGAGTATGGTTAGCGACCATGATATCCGGGCTGGCGCGATCGAGGATCTGCTTGCGGCCTTTGCGGTCGTAGAAATAGGCGATTTCGGGGGTTTCCTGAAGCCATTCAATCGATGCCTTGGAGCCGTAAAGCCGCACCCGCAGGCCATTACGTTGCCCGAGCGCCGTCTTACCGTACCACATGCTGCAATGCAGGCCGCCGGCGCAGCGCACGAGTGCCTGCACATTGTCGAGCACCTGCGGAAAGTTGCCGAAACTCTGGCTGGTTGCGCAGACTTCTTTTGGCTCCCGCTGTGTAAGAAAATGAAGCAGCGAGTGCACGTGAACGCCAAGATCGAGCGAAACCGTCGGCACGGGGCCGTCGTGCAGGCGCCAGTCCTGCGGCGTCATCGGCGTTCCGTCACGGCGGAGGCGGAGAAAGGTCTCCTGCGGCATCTCGATATGAATTTGCTGTAATTCGCCGAAAACACCATGCTCCACCATGCTGCGGATTTCGCGGAGCATGGGGTATCCGGTGTAGTTGTAGGTTACGGCGAGAAAGGCGCCGTTGCTGCGCGCATTGTTGATCATCCTCGTCTCAGCGCTCGAACCCGCAAGCGCCTTTTCAGAGATCACCGAAATACCTGCCTCAAGTGCCGCCACAACCTGCTTCGTATGCTGCTGCGTCGGCGTAAGCACCACGAGAGCGTCGATGTTGCCGGCCTCCTTCAAGAGCAAGGTATCGAAATCGACGTGGCAGCGCTCGGGCTCAATGCGGTATTGCGCCGCCGTTTCGCGATTGATTTCGTCATGGCGGCTGAAGCAGCCGGCGACAAGATCAAATTTCTGATCAAGCTCTATTGCATCGCGGTGAGCGCGACCTACAGCAGAATTGACGGCGCCGCCTAGAAAGGCAAGGCGCAGCTTTTCCGGTACTCCCTGGCTCGATGGGCTCATGCGAGGTCTCCTTGCATCGTTTGGAGCGAAATGAAGGTCTTGAATTCCGGCGCCACCTTCAGCATCTCGTCTCGTGTCTGGAAGCGAGCGTAGAGGATGGCGAGCTTGTCGAACGGTGCCGAATTCATCGGCTTGCCGGTGGTCTTGAGTTGCGCGATGCGAACATCGGATGATGGAATGGAATGCGAGAAGGAAAACGGCGTCGAGGGCGTGTTGGAGGTGATGGTGTGGCGACCGATGAACAGCGGCGGATCGAAGCGCGGTTCGACCGCAAATTCCTCACCCAACAGCAGCGTGATGACGAGGTCGGCATAATCGATGCCGAGAGATAGATCGACTAGTGATCCATATAGATCGCCAGGACAGCGCCGCATGCATTCGACGATCCAGACATCGTCGTCATTCGACAGGAACTGCGTGTGAATGAGGCCGTCCTGCAGTCCGAGCAGCTTGATGACGCGCGCCATAATGGTCCGCGTTTTCGAGCGGACAGTTTCGGAAAGCCGTGACGGATGGTTCGATGAATCGACCTGGTATGGGTAGACTGTACAATATTCGTCGACGAAAACGTCGAAGACGATCTCCTGATTCTTGATGAAGGCGGAGTGGCTGTGCAGGCTGCCTTCGATGAATTCCTCGATTACAATCTCGGCCGCTTGCGAGTTTCGCCGGGCGTCGGCGATGGCGTCGGCAAGTTCTGTCCGGTCGAAGACCTTCGTGACACCTCGGCCGCTGAAACTGTCGCTCGGCTTCACCAGCAGCGGATAGCGCAACGCGCCGGTCTCGACTGGCGAGTCGCCATGCAGGCGCACCGACCGCGGGGCAGGGATGTCGTTCTGCTCGGTAAAGTTGCGGAACGCCTGCTTCGTGTGAATGATGGTCGTGGTTTCCATCGAATCGAAGCGCGGAAATCCAAGTTTTTCGGCGACGAAAGTAGTTGACATGTATGCGACGTCATTGCCCGTCGGGACGACGAAATCGAAATCACCGTTCTCCACGAGGGCGAGCAGCACGTTCGGGTCGCTGTAGTCGATGAAATGCGACTGATCCGCATGCGCGTGGCAGGGCTCATCCGGGCGATTTCCGCACACCGATATATGCAGGCCGCGCCTTTTCAGGGCGAATAGAAGGGGAACTGCGCTGAAGTTGCTGCCGATCAGCAATGCTCTCTTGGTCATTCTCAAATCCATCCCACATACCCCTGAGCAGTTAGGGGGCGTTGCGCATCAAACCGCTGGAGCAGCAGCTTGACAGCTCTCTTCCATCCGCTTCGGTGTTCAGAGACTTGAAAACGGATGCGGTGATCAAAATCATGGGCCGCGGGCGTTTCCCGAGGCTTGCCGATCGAGGCGGTGGACTTCCCATCGCTTCGATCAGAGTTCAGCGCTACAGGATGACTTTCTGTAGAATGCGTTGGGGGCCTATACCGAGGGCCTCAATCTGATCATAGATTTCCGGCGCACTTTGCACGGCGCCGATCATGATCGGCAGGTCATCCGACAGGGCCGAATGAGGAGTGCGCACTTCAATGCCGCCGAGCCTCTGGCCGATCATTTCGGGGCGCGGATCGATGAAATAAGCGATCTTGCTCGTTTTAAAGAACTGCGACTTGCGGCGAATAATCTGAGCCTGTCCGCCGATCCCCCAAACCACAACGCCCTCAGGATAGGCCGGCTCGAATGCCGTCTCCAGCATCGAAGGTTCCAGCTTGGATTTCAACAATTGCAGGGTATCAGGCGTAACCGTCAAAATCCGCTGCCAAACGAGATCGTCAAGGAAAATGAGGCGCGCGCCGCGAACTCTCAGGAGATGGTGAAGTTCTACGATGGACACTAACTGGTCATCGGTCACGCGATCCGTTTTGAAATCGCAGCTGATTTGGAAGTTGCAATCGGTCAGGCCATTCTCGACGATCAGGTCGGCATATTGCCGGAGTTCGTCCGAGGAGCTGTTTTCCGGCAAGAGAATATATTTTATGACGACGTTGCGCGAAGAGCAGGCAGCGTAGCGGCGGAGGTTTTCGAATACCCGCTCGAAATGTTTGTACTTGCGGATCTCATTGAAATTCTTGCTATTTCCGGCGTCGATGCTGGTAACAATATGGGCTTGGTCCTTCCTGAGAAGGTCCGCAAGGGTCTGTGAATACATCGTTGCGTTGGTGATAACGCGCTGCTTAACATTGGAAATGCCCTCAGCCAGCTTGCTGAGAAGCTCGTCGAAGCGCGGCTCGACTGTCGGTTCGCCGCCGCCCCAGACGATGTATTCCATGTTCTCGAGGGCCTTCGCATCCTTTAATGTGTCAATAAAGGCACCCGCATCATAAGCAGGCTTCTTGCCGCCAAAATACGTCTCGCTGCAATAGGTGCAGCGCATGTTGCAAAGCGAGTGATGCTCGAAGGAAAGATACTTGACGCCCTGATTGAGCGGCCGGCCCCAATCCTCGAATTTCAAGAAAGGACAACCGCGGCATTCATCTGAGTTGTCTCGGTTGATCTCTAGGAACAGGGCATCCTTTGCCTGCTTGATATCGCTATAGGTGAACTCAAAATCCTTGCCGTTACCGCCAAAAAGAACCACATCGCCTTTTAGCTCGCCTTCATAGGTGAAGCGCTTGCAGCAGGTGCGCACCTCGCCTGGTCCGAGCAGGATGGAATGATGAAGGTCGTAGCAACTCCAGAGCTTCGGCGCGATCTCCGCGAAGA
Source organism: Rhizobium phaseoli (assembly GCF_001664385.1). Taxonomy (NCBI): domain Bacteria; kingdom Pseudomonadati; phylum Pseudomonadota; class Alphaproteobacteria; order Hyphomicrobiales; family Rhizobiaceae; genus Rhizobium; species Rhizobium phaseoli. Next base: position 1,606,742 of record NZ_CP013532.1, read on the forward strand.
CTTTCAGCATATCTTCCGTCGTATCGCCCTTTTCCATGCCGTTCATAAAGGCATCGAAGGTGATCCGGTATTTGGTGCGGAAGCCGGATGGCGGAACCGGCAGGGGATAGGCGATCTCAGCAAGCTTCATTGAGCGCACGACACGACCGTGAAGCGTGGAGAGTATCTTGCTGGCATCCTCGAGCTTGACCACTTTGCCGGGCAGCAGCCTGAGCAGGCGAGACGCGGTCACGTTAATGATGCCTGTCAGGAAAGGATTTTTCAGGTCAGGCCACATCGGCGTGTCCGCCACGAGCGCATGCATGGCATCGAGTGCATCGAAGAAGCCGTCGACATGACGGGTGCTGAGCGAATTGACGATTGAGCCCTGTGTGTCGAGCTTGCGGTAGATCTGCCTGTCGAGACTCTTGACCGAACGCGCGCGCATCAGCGCGTGAAACATGTAATCGACGTCCTCGTGAAGACCGCCGCGGAACATGATGTTGTTGTCGAGGAGGAAACGGCGGCGGAACACATGGAAGATGACAGATCGATCAACGCGATCCTGAAGATAGTCCGCCAGCCTGGCAGCGCCCGCGACTCGGGCGAGATCCTCGCGGATGCTGGCCTTCAGGCTATTTCCGGTTTCTGCATCATAAAGGCTGGAGTTGAACGCGAGTATATCCGTGAGGTCTTCGACGGATGCCTGAAGCATCTCCAAAAAGTTGTTCTCCACGACGTCGTCGGCATCCACGAAGCAAATCCATTCGCCTTTTGCTCTGAGTACCCCTGCATTCCTGGCGATGCCGGGGCCGCCGTTGCTGTCGAGGCGCACGACGCTGACATTATTCTGCCCATGAGCTATCTCTTCGGCTTTAGCGATCGTGTCGTCTGCCGAGCAATCGTCGATGACAATAATTTCAAATGCCGTCTGCCCCTGCTGATTTAAAAGGCTCTGCAGGCACCGCCCGATGACATTTGAGGCGTTGTAGGCGGGGACGATGACGGAAAAAGACGCCTGCACGATCTGCCCGCGTCCCCCGAAACCCGCCATTGGAGCATCCATCAACTGCATCATTTGAAACCCTCTGTCTGCATGATCGCGCCATGTCGACCATCAATTAAATCGTGAGAATTGCGCGAAACGTGCGGGTACAGCGAAGCTCGCCGAGGTCGACCAAACCGCTACGCGCTCCATCGCCCGGCGTCGTCAAGCAGCGCACTCAGGCGAGCGATCCTCGCATCGAGTTCCGGAAAGGCGGCGCGCCAGTACTGGTAGACATTGAGCAGATTGCGATAGGAGACCGGCAAATCCTGTGGGCTGAGCAATCCGTTGGCGTGCGCATAGTTCAGAATGTCTTCGTAGAAGATGATGGCATAGATGAAGATCGGGTTCGTGGTGTGGTTTGATTTGGAATTGGAATGCTGCCGGAAATAGGAAAGCGGGTGCGGATGGGCGACGAAGGCGCCTTCTTTGGCGAGTTCTATCCAGCCTGAAAGATCAAGAAGTCCACGGAAGACGCCGTTTTCGGGCCTGAAAAGGCGGAACTCGCCATTTCCGTCAAAGCAGTCCGCCTTACGCATCATCACGGTCGAATATTCGCCGACAAGGTTGAGGTGATGCATCGCTGTCAACCGGATGAAATCGCGGCCTTCGATGATCTTCAAACCCCGATCGACTTGGAAATGGTTGATCAGGTTGATGAAATTGTTCCTCTCGTCGATCACATGCCGCGGCGAAAAGGCAAGTTTCGTCCCTCTGTCGCGCGTCGCCTCCAGCGCTTCAAGCAGGAACTGCACGCAGAATGGGTTAAGGACGTCGTCATCGAATAGGTATTTGATGTATTCGCCCTGTGCGAGACCGGCGAGCCTCATGATATTCGTGTATTCGCCCGGATGAGGATTGCGGCTATAGCTGATGAGGCCGGAATATCGCGAGCAGACTGTCTCGATTGCATCCGTCGGGCAATCGTCCGAGACGATGATCTCGACATCCGTATAGCTTTGCGCGATTGCGCTTTTCAGGGCGATTTCAAAAAAATCGGGCTTGTAGGCCGGTATACAGATCGACACGCGCGGCAAATGTTTCTCCCTTGAAAGCTTCGCCCCGGCCTCTGCCGGCGAGAATGGTGATCGGCCCTGCGAAGGACCGAAGCAGATCATTATGATGAGGATAAAGCGCGGGCGTTACGCGAGGCTTGCGTAGAAGGAGAGGGGCAACCGGAAAGAGCCGGCAATCCAGCTTTGCCGGCACACATATCGCCGACGATTTGGGTCAATTTCCAGGTCGACACCATGGCGCCTTATGCCGCCAGGCCGACGGAGTTCCCTACCGCGAAAACTGAATGATCTCGCCATTATACTGCGCGCGCCCCGTCTCTCGGAATCCGAGCTTGGCTGCGACCCTGAGCGACGCCACGTTGTCGGGGCTGATGATGCAGCTCATTGCTTTTCCGGGAAATTGTACTTCCGCCCAGCCGATCAGGGCTGTCAGTGCCTCGGTGGCATAACCGCGGCCCTGGGCCGCCGGCATCAGTGCCCAGCCGACCTCCATCGTTCCCTCGATTGACGGCTCCATTTCGCGGCGGGCCTCGAGAAGACCGGCTTCGCCGATGAACTGGCCGCTTGTCTTCTCGACGATCGCAAGAAAGCCGAAGCCCATATGATGCCACATGCCGGCAATGCGCAGCATACGGGCCCAGCTTTGCTCGCGTGTCGAGGGTGCGCCGCTGATGAAGCGGACGACGTCTTCGTTCGCCCACAACGCCGCCTGCGCTTCGAAATCGTCGAGGTGGTGAGGGCGAAGCGTCAACCGCTCCGTTTCGAGCGTGGGAATGTCGGTCACATCAGGTCCTTCGGAATCTCCGCCGTCAGGCGCCGGGTTCGCCGTCCCAGTAATCGAGCGGATTTTCCGCGCGTCCCATATGGCGGAATCGCCCGGGCCTGGCGCCATCTCTATTGGTTTTGGCGAGAAACTTGCCGGAATCAGGATATTCGACGATCTCGGTTTTCGCCATTGTCGAAATGCCGAGATAGACGAGGGGCGCCATGCCGGTGTTGATGATCTGGTGCGCCGTTTCAGGCCCGCCGGCTGGCGCGCCGAGCACGTCGCCGGCCTTGATCGCATGGCGCTCGTCGCCGAAGCGGTATTCGCCGGTGCCCGAGATCACGTAGAAAAGCTCGTCTTCGACATGATGATTGTGGAAGGGGCAGCTCGATTTGCCCGACGGCACCTCGTTATAGCTGATGCCGAGACCCGTCAGACCAAGAAGCCCGCCGAACGAGGCGTCGGCGCCCTCGTAGAATTCACCCTGTTTCCAGTGATCGAGCGTGAGATCGGCGATATTGATCACCGCCTTCGGTTCCGTCGCCATGCTGTCCTCCTGTTGCAGGAAGAGAAACTATCATCTTGGCGGGAAATTCAATGCCCATCTGCGCGGATCGGGGAAATCCCCGGCATGGGCGGAGAGGAGACCGCCGCCCATGCTTCGAGCGCCGCGCGATGGAATGCGCAGGGACGCTCTATCGCTCGCAATGCGTGCGAAGCTTAGCGGACGTAGAAGGTCAGGCTTCCGTCGGCCGCCTGTTCGGCATTGACGATGTTGCGGACATCGACGCCTTCATTGTTGAGCCGATGGGCAAGCGACCTGTTGGCGTCGATCGAGGCTTGGATGCCGCGAATGGCCTGGCTGGAGCGTTCCGGCGCCGAGCGCGGACCCGTCGTCTCGTCGTCGAGATTGCGCCAGTTATGGACCTGCTCGACGTTGAAATCATTGCCGTGGAAGGTCCTGAGCGTTTGCTCGATGCCTCGGGCGGTGTTCATCCCAAGACTTTCGGCCCGGCTGGCGCCGGCAAAAGCAAGCGAGGAGAGGGCGGCGGCAACGGTGAGTGTGACAACGCGGTTCATGATTGTATCCTTTCATCTGCTATGACGGTCGGCTGTCGTTGCAGGGGATCGTCTGCGTCACGACATGGAATTGGCGTTGTCCTCTTCGCAATTCAATGGGCTAAGCCACTGAAAATCCGTTAAAAGTTCTTCATGAAAATTGCCTTCGAATTGCCGTTTTCCCGGCGTCCGGCGACGCTGGATCGAAAGGCTTGCTCGGCTGTGCAGCTATCCCTTTGCCGATATTTCGTCTTTGGCGTTGCGGCATCAGGCGAAAGTGCTTGCCATTCTGATGAAGGCGTGTTTTGACCGCGGCCTGCCGAGTGGAAAACGCCCCGCAAACCGAAGGTGAACCATGCCGAGAGAGACCGCTCCCCATATTTTGATCGTTGAGGCCCGCTTCTACGACGACATGGCCGATGCCCTGCTCGAAGGCGCGACCTTTGCTCTGCAGGAGGCCGGCGCCACCTTTGAGGTCGTCACCGTTCCCGGCGCGCTGGAAATTCCGGCAGCGATTGCCATGTCGCTCGATGGAGACGACAATGGCGGCACACATTATGACGGCTATGTCGCCCTCGGCATGGTCATCCGCGGCGAGACCTATCACTTCGATATCGTATCGAACGAATCCTCGCGCGCATTGATGGATCTCGCGGTCAGCGAGTCCCTTGCCATCGGCAACGGCATCCTGACCGTGGAAAATGACGAACAGGCCTGGGCGCGCGCGCGCCGCTCGGACAAGGACAAAGGCGGATTTGCCGCTCGCGCAGCTCTGACGATGATCGAGTTGAAGCAGAAACTGGGTGCATGAAGAATGAGTGACGAGAAGACGGAACGGCCGGTCAAGACTGCGAACCAGCGGGGCGCTGCCCGCCTCGCTGCCGTTCAGGCGCTTTATCAGATGGATGTCGGCGGCACGGGCGTTCTGGAAATCGTCGCTGAATATGAGGCGCACCGCCTCGGCCAGGAAATCGACGGCGCGACCTATCTGAAGGCCGATGCCGGCTGGTTTCGCTCCATCGTCTCCGGCGTGGTGCGCGATCAGGTCCGCCTCGATCCGCTGATCGCTGCAGCGCTGCAGGATGATTGGGCTCTGTCGCGGCTCGACAGCACCGTCCGCGCCATCCTGCGCGCCGGCGTCTTCGAACTCCTTGACCGCAAGGACGTTCCGGTGGCGGTCATCGTCACCGAATATGTCGAAATCGCGCAGGCGTTTTTCGATGACGACGAGCCGAAGCTCGTCAATGCCGTGCTCGACCGCATCGCCAAGCAGGTTCGCAGCGAGGCGAAGAAGTAACCTCTTAGCCGCCAAACGATCTTCCCGTTTCTTTCTTCATGCCGCAATGGTTTTCGCCCGTTGCGGTCTTGACGCCACGTGATCGACCACGCAATCTCCGGACCGCTTAGCTGTGGCATTTCTGTGGAGAGGAAGGCGAGTCGGCGGCGTATCTGCCGGAGGAGGAGTGAACTCCGGCCTATGGGAGGAAAGAGCGAAATGACCATTCTTTTATGCGTAATTGCATGCGGTCTGCTCTCGGTGGTCTATGCCGCCTGGGCAACCCGGTCGGTGCTTGCCGCCGATCAGGGCAATAGCCGGATGCAGGAGATCGCGGGCTATATCCGCGAAGGCGCCCAGGCCTATCTGACGCGCCAGTATCGCACCATTGCCCTCGTCGGCGTCGTTGTGTTCATCGCAGCCTGGCTGCTTCTTTCCGCTACGGCCGCCATCGGTTTCCTGATCGGCGCCGTCCTGTCCGGCGCTGCCGGTTTCATCGGCATGCACGTCTCCGTCCGCGCCAACGTGCGCACCGCGCAAGCCGCGTCCGCCAGCCTCTCCGCAGGCCTCGACATCGCCTTCAAGTCGGGTGCGATCACCGGCATGCTGGTGGCGGGCCTCGCGCTGCTCGGCGTCTCCATCTACTATACGATTTTGACCGTCGGGCTCGGCCATGAAAGCGGCTCGCGCGAAGTCATCGATGCGCTGGTGGCGCTCGGCTTCGGCGCTTCGCTGATTTCGATCTTCGCCCGTCTCGGCGGCGGCATCTTCACCAAGGGCGCCGATGTCGGCGGCGACCTCGTCGGCAAGGTGGAAGCTGGCATTCCCGAGGACGATCCGCGCAACCCAGCGACGATTGCCGATAACGTCGGCGACAATGTCGGCGACTGCGCCGGTATGGCCGCCGACCTCTTCGAGACCTATGCGGTCTCCGTCGTCGCCACCATGGTTCTCGCGGCAATCTTCTTTGCCGGCGCGCCGATCCTCCAGTCGGCGATGATCTATCCGCTGGCGATCTGCGGCGCCTGCATCATCACCTCGATCATCGGCACCTTCTTCGTCAAGCTCGGCTCGAACGGCTCGATCATGGGCGCTCTCTACAAGGGCCTCATCGTCACCGGGCTGCTGTCGATCGTCGGCCTCGGCGCCGCCACCTCGTTGACGGTCGGCTGGGGCTCGCTCGGCACCGTCGCCGGCGCCGACGTGACGGGCACCAACCTGTTCGTCTGCGGCCTCGTCGGCCTCGTCGTCACCGCGCTGATCGTCGTCATCACCGAATATTACACCGGCACCGGCAAGCGTCCGGTCGTTTCGATCGCCCAGTCCTCGGTGACCGGTCACGGCACCAATGTCATCCAGGGTCTGGCGGTCTCGCTGGAATCGACCGCGCTGCCGGCGATCGTCATCGTCGGCGGCATTCTCGCCACCTATCAGCTCGGCGGCCTTTTCGGTACCGGCATTGCGGTCACCGCCATGCTCGGCCTTGCCGGCATGATCGTTGCGCTCGATGCCTTCGGCCCGGTTACCGACAATGCCGGCGGAATCGCCGAAATGTCGCATCTGCCGCCCGAGGTGCGCAAGTCGACGGATGCGCTCGATGCCGTCGGCAACACCACCAAGGCGGTGACCAAAGGCTACGCGATCGGTTCGGCCGGCCTCGGCGCGCTGGTGCTCTTTGCCGCCTATGCCAACGATCTGAGGTATTTCGCCGCCCACGGCGACCAGTATCCCTACTTCGCCAATATCGGCGAAATCTCCTTCGAACTGTCGAACCCCTATGTCGTCGCCGGTCTGCTGTTCGGCGGCCTGATTCCCTATCTCTTCGGCGGCATCGCCATGACCGCCGTCGGCCGCGCCGCCGGCTCGATTGTCGAAGAAGTGCGCCGACAGTTCAAGATGAAGCCGGGGATCATGCAGGGCACGGAAAAGCCGGATTACGGCAAGGCCGTCGACCTTCTGACCAAGGCGGCGATCCGTGAGATGATCGTGCCGTCGCTGCTGCCGGTGCTGGCGCCCGTCGTTGTCTACTTCGGCGTGCTTCTGATCTCCGGCTCAAAGGCCTCGGCCTTTGCCGCGCTTGGCGCATCGCTGCTCGGCGTCATCATCAACGGCCTCTTTGTCGCCATCTCGATGACCTCTGGCGGCGGCGCCTGGGACAATGCCAAGAAAAGCTTCGAGGACGGTTTCGTCGACAAGGACGGCGTGCGTCACATGAAGGGTTCGGATGCACACAAGGCCTCCGTTACCGGCGATACCGTCGGCGATCCCTACAAGGACACAGCCGGCCCCGCCGTCAACCCGGCGATCAAGATCACCAATATCGTGGCACTTCTGCTGCTGGCCATTCTCGCCGGTTGATACCGCAATTCGCCACGGTGCCTACCGTCGTGGCTGCCTCTCACCCTAACCCTCTCCCCGTAAACGGGGCGAGGGGACTTGCCCTGCGAGAGGCAAGCGGGGGACGGAGAGATCGCGGCATATCCCCTTCGCCCCATTTACGGGGAGAAGGTGGCGGCAGCCGGATGAGGGCGGGCTCCGATCTCCTGGACGGAAGATGATGCCGATTAAAAAACAAGGTTTATCAACAAAAAACCCGCCGGAGCGATCCGGCGGGTTTTTGTTGGAAATCTATCCGATTAGCGCAGGCTGCTGGGATTTTGCGGCGTGCCGCCGGCGCCGCCGCCGAACAGGCTGCGGGCCGCGCTCGCGGCGCTGCCGCCGGACAGCATCTGCTGCAGGAAGGTGAGTTCCTTGCCGCCGGTCGGCGTGACGCGTCCGATCGTGTCGAACACCTTGCCGTCCTGCAGCGTATAATTGGCGCGGCGGCTGACGACGCCGTCCTTGTCGAAATAGATCGCCAGAACGCTCTGATCGACGACCTTCAGCTTCTGGAAGGCGACCGAACGCGTGCGCCGCTGCGAGATGTAATAGAAGACTTCGCCGTCGAAGGTCGCCGTCGTCGACGGGGTGCCGAGCGAAAGCAGCGCCTGCTCGCGGCTCGAGCCTTCTGGAACGAGGTTCAGCGACTGCTGGTCGGCGACGTATCCGCCATTGAGCACGGTGCCGGTCTGGCAGCCCGAAAGAGCAGTGGTGGAGGCGATTATGAAGGCAATGGCCGCGTTGCTGAAGAATTTCATGTCAGACTTGAAATACCGTTTCTTCAACGACATCTACTCCCTTGAGTGTCGATAGCAGCCGTTTGGGCCTTACACGCTTCCTCCTGCAAAACCATTGTGGCCATTCCGGGTCGAATGTCCCGAATTCGTTCCGCCGACGCCTCGAAGGCATCGTCCCGAAACAGGCCACGATCGGCATTGCAATTCGCGCCTGCTTCGGTAAACCAGCTTTCGAAATCATGCAACAAGGCCAGACGCCAGCCGGCGTGAAGATTGAGGCATTTCCGGAAAAAACAATGATCTTCGGACTCTTCCGCAAGAAAAACAACAATCAGGCGATCGTCGACCGACAATATGCGGCGTTGACGGCGGCCGCGCGCATGCCTGATCTCTATGAGGGGCTCAATGTGCCGGATACGGTGATGGGCCGTTTCGAAATGCTGTCGATCGTGATGATTCTGTTTTTTCGCCGCACGCGCGCCTCTGCCGTCAGCGGCCAGGAGATCGCCCAGGAGATCGTCGACGCCTTTTTCCAGGACATCGACTACTCGATCCGCGAACTCGGCATCGGCGACAACAGCGTGCCGAAACGCATGAAGAAGCTCGCCGGCATGTTCTACGGCCGGCTCGAAGCCTATTCGAAGGCGATGGATGCCGGCGATCGCGAAGCGCTCGCGCTCGCCCTCCAGCGCAATATCTACCCCGAAAGTCCGGCGCCGGCCGATATGTCCGGCCTCGCCGGCTGGATGATGGCGGCAGAAGCCCACTTGTCCGCCATTCCGGAAGAGATGATTGCCGGCGGCGCGGCAAAGCTGCCGCCGGTCGCAAACTCATCGGTCGCCTGAAGGAGGAAACGATGAAAAACGATCGGGACGATGTTCCTTTCTCCTATCGCGTGAAGGTCGGCCATATCTCCGCCAACCCTGTTGAGGTCCATATCGAGGCCGATGCCGGCGAATTGAAGGCGCTCGCCGAGTCCTGGAGCGTCGTCGCCGTCGAGGATCTCAGTGCCGACCTGCAGATTGCCCGCTGGAAGCGCGATGGCGTGCGCGTCAAGGGCCGGGTGCAGGCGAAGATCGTCCAGTCCTGCGTCGTGACCCTGGAACCGGTCGAAGCGGCTATCGACGAAAGCTTCGAGCAGATTTTCGTGCCTGAAGGATCCAAGCTTGCCCGCCAGCCCGGCAATGACGCCGGCGAAATGCTGCTCGATCCCGACGGTCCTGATCTGCCCGAGACCTTTGTCGGCGATACGATCGATGCCGGCGAGGTAGTTGCGGAGTTCGCCGCTCTTGCGATCGATCCCTATCCGCGCAAGCAGGGTGTCGAGTTCGAAGGTCATATCGAGGATAGCGGCGAGAACGATAAAAAGCCCTCCGCTTTCGCGGTTCTCAAGGACTGGAAAAAGGACTGAAGCCTCACGGGCATTTCACACAATTCAGTTGTATGCGACGCCAAAACCGGTATTTTGGCCGAAATTTCGCCCCTCGGCGGAAAGAAGGATCAGGGACGCGTGATCAGAATATCTCTCGACCTCATGGGTGGCGACTTTGGTCCCCAGGTTGTCATCCCCGGCGCCGCCAAAGCGCTGGATCGGCATCCGGATATTTCCTTCGTTTTTTATGGTCTTAAGGAACAGTGCGACCCTTTTCTCGCCAAGTTTCAGAAACTTAAGGAAAAATCGGTCTTCCACGATTGCGAGCTTGCGGTCAGCATGGAAGAGAAGCCGAGCCAGGCGCTGCGCCGTGGCCGTTATATCTCCACCATGTGGCGTTCGATCGAGGCGGTGAAGACGGGCGATGCCGATGTCGCAGTCTCGGCCGGCAATACCGGCGCGCTGATGGCGATGGCGAAGTTCTGTCTTCGCACCATGGCCAATATCGAGCGCCCGGCGATCGCGGCGATCTGGCCGACGCTGAAGGGTGAGAGCATCGTGCTCGATGTCGGCGCGACGATCGGCGCCGATGCGCAGCAACTGATGGATTTCGCCCTGATGGGCGGCGCCATGGCGCGCGCGCTTTTCGAGATCGAACGCCCGACGATCGGCCTTCTGAACGTCGGCGTGGAAGAGGTGAAAGGTCAGGAAGAGGTCAAGGAGGCCGGCCGGCTGTTGCGCGAGGCGAATATCGATTCGCTTGAATATTCCGGCTTCGTCGAGGGCAACGATCTCGGCAAGGGTACCGTCGACGTCGTCGTCACCGAAGGCTTCTCCGGCAATATCGCGCTCAAGACCGCCGAAGGCACGGCCAAGCAGATCGCTGAATATCTGCGTGCGGCCATGTCGCGCACGTTGCTCGCCCGCATCGGCTACCTCTTCGCCAAAGGCGCCTTCGACATGCTTCGCGAGAAACTCGATCCGAGCAAGGTCAATGGCGGCGTGTTTCTCGGCCTGAACGGCATCGTCATCAAGAGCCATGGCGGCGCCAATGCCGAGGGCATCGCCGCTGCGATCGAGGTCGGCTACGATATGGCCAAGAACGGCCTCAATCAGAAAATAGAAAACGATCTTAAGAAATATCATGCCAAGCGCCTGCCCCCTATGGGCCCGGAAGCGGCATGAGTGATGAGGTTCAATCGAATATGATCCGTTCAGTGGTTCGCGGGTTCGGAGCCGCACTTCCGAAGCGCGTGGTGACCAATCGCGACATGGAGGCCATCGTCGATACGTCGGACGAATGGATCGTCCAGCGCACGGGCATCCGGCAGCGTTACGTGGCCGGCGACGACGAAACGACCGCCTCGCTCGGCGAGGCCGCCGCGCGTGCGGCGCTCGAAAATGGCGGCCTGACGCCCGCCGACATCGATCTCATCATCTGCGCCACCTCGACTCCTGACAACACGTTTCCGGCGACCTCGGTCAATATCCAGAACCGTCTCGGCATGAGCCACGGCTTCGCCTTTGACGTTCAGGCCGTCTGCACCGGTTTCGTCTATGCGGTGACGACCGCGGACGCCTATATCCGCGGCGGCCTTGCAAAACGCGTTCTGGTTATCGGCGCCGAGACTTTTTCGCGCATTCTCGACTGGAACGACCGCACGACTTGCGTGCTCTTCGGCGACGGCGCCGGCGCGATCGTGCTGGAGGCGGCCGAAGGCGAGGGGACGTCCGCAGATCGCGGCGTGCTGACCGCTCATCTGCGCTCCGACGGTTCGCACAAGGACAAGCTTTATGTCGATGGCGGACCGTCGACGACGGGCAGCGTCGGCAAGCTGCGCATGGAAGGCCGCGAGGTTTTCAAATACGCCGTCGGCATGATCACCGATGTCATCCAGGCTGCATTCGATTCGACCGGCACCACCGCCGACGATCTTGACTGGCTGGTACCGCACCAGGCCAATCGACGCATCATCGACGGTTCGGCGAAGAAGCTGAACATCGCTGCGGAAAAAGTTGTCGTTACCGTCGATCTGCACGGCAATACCTCGGCCGCTTCGATCCCGCTTGCGCTCGCGACCGCTGCCGGCGACGGCCGCATCAAGAAGGGCGACCTGGTGATGCTCGAAGCGATGGGGGGCGGCTTCACCTGGGGCGCCGTTCTGCTGCGCTGGTAAGCACGAATCCTAAAAAACTGGCGGCGAACAAGAGCTTGACCGTGAGGCGCAAGACAAATACTCTTCGTTCGCTTTCACAAAATAATTTGTAATGGGCGGGGAAACCATGACCGGAAAAACAGTGACGCGAGCAGACCTGGCGGAATCCGTTTTCCGAAAGGTTGGGCTTTCCCGGACAGAATCCGCCGAACTTGTGGAAACCGTCATCGACGAAATCTGCAATGCCATCGTGCGTGGTGAAACCGTCAAGCTTTCCTCCTTCGCCACGTTTCAGGTTCGCGACAAGAACGAGCGGATCGGCCGCAACCCGAAGACCGGCGAGGAGGTTCCGATCTCTCCCCGCCGGGTCATGACCTTCAAGGCATCGAACGTGCTGAAGACGCGCATCCTCAAGGCGCATGTCTCTCGCAAGGTCAAGCTGAAGCCGCAGAACCCGGCTCCCTGATATCGGTCTTCCTCCTGCTCGGAGCGGCCTTTTTCTCTCTCATCGTTCATCGCCTGTGCGCAACGTCGACACATGACTTGAATTGTCGGCGCCAAACCTTTGAAATACGATGAGTCGCCGTTGGATGAGTCTGCGAGGTTGCGTAGCAGTATGACGTTGGACAAGAGCCCCGATGCCTTTCGCACCATCAGCGAAGTCGCAGACGATCTTGATCTGCCGCAGCATGTGCTGCGCTTCTGGGAAACGCGGTTTCCCCAGATAAAGCCGATGAAGCGCGGCGGCGGCCGTCGCTATTATCGGCCGGAGGATGTCGACCTTCTCAAGGGCATCCGGCATTTGCTCTATGATCACGGCTACACGATCAAGGGCGTGCAGAAGCTTCTGAAGACCAACGGCAACAAGTTCGTCATATCGGTCGGCCACGGCGATCTCGCCAGCGTCGAGGCGCTTGCCTCGGGCGTGCAGGAGACGGGATCGGGCGAGCCGCGCGTCGGGATGGCCGAGGAGGACCAGATCGTCGGCCGCGCCAAACCGCCGATCACGCGCCGGTTCTTCAACTTCGTTGCCGGAGACGACGATCAGCCGGAAGTCTCAATCGGCAAGTCAAGCGTCGGCAAGGAAGACAGGGCACTGCTGCAGGAGGCGCTTTACGACCTCCTGGAATGCAAGCGTCTGCTCGATCAGGTGCGCTGAGGAAACACGCCTCAGGCGTCCGTAAGCAGCTTCATCGCCTGTTCGAGCTCGCTGAGTTGGAAAGGTTTGCGCAGCACCGGCAGGGTGCTTGGAGTGCTGCCTTCCGGTGCGCTGCCGTAGCCTGTCGCATAGAGATAGGGTTTGCCGCGCTCGTCGAGCAGCTTTGCGACCGGCAGCGAACTCCGGCCGGCAAGCGAGACGTCGAGGATGGCGGCGTCGAACGCCGCGTCTCTGGCAGTTGCGAGCGCCCGTTCCAGATCGGGTGCAGTCGCGCAAACCCGATAGCCGAGATCGCTGAGCATGTCCTCGAGCAACATGGCGATCAGTGCATCGTCCTCGACGATGAATATGTCTTTCATGATCCCGTCCACCCATTCCCCTTGCCGGGCACGAAGATTTATGTGGACCGCTTGTGCAGCTCGTCAAGACGCTGCGCGCAGCGGTGGTAAGCCTGTCGCACAAAACCGCGCCGCGGTCTTACGACACGACATGTCTAAACATAAAAAGCTGATGCGCGGCAAGCGAATCTGAAAGATCACGCCGCGCTTTGGAAGGAGCATATTGCCCGGCGAAATTCGATGTGCAAAAGCTGGGACGCCGTCTCGGTGACGGCTGCTGCATAATTCCTGAAATTGGAATCGATTTACGGAAAAAATTATGCAGTAATTCAGAGTGTTGCAGCGTCCATCGCGCATCTGAAAAGACGCACGGCGCTGTGAGAAGGGGTGTGGAATGGATTTGCTGAGTGCCACGGATTGGCTGCGTCAGAGGCCGGGCTACACCTATCCGCTGGCCGTTGCCTTCGTGGGGCTGACGTTTTTTCTGCGACTTGCCGCCAGTGACTATCTCTCCGGTTTTCCCTTCCTGAGCTTCCTCCCGGCGATATTGCTCGCCAGTTTCATTGGCGGCGCGGGGCCGGGTTTCGTCGCGGCCGTGGTTGCAGCCTTCGTCGTTCAGCAGTTTTTCGTCGAGCCGCATGACGCCTTCTGGCCAGTCAGCGCCGGCCAGTGGGTTGGCCTTTCAACCTATCTGGTCAATGCTGCGATCATCATCGCCCTGATGGAGATGATCATCATCGCCCATGGCAGGCAGAGCCGCCTGCGCGCCGCGCTCAACAGTTTCAACGCGCGCCTGGAAGAGACGGTGGCCGAGCGCACTGCCGCACTCAGGCACGAGATGGAAGAGAATGCCGCCGCCCAGGCGCAGGTCCGGCAGTTGCAGAAGATGGAGACGATCGGTCAGCTCACAGGCGGCGTCGCCCATGATTTCAACAATATGCTTGCGATCATCATCGGCAATCTCGATCTTGCTCAGCGGCGCATGACCGGACATGAAGATCCGCGCCTGCTGAACTCCCTTCAGAATGCCAGAGACGGTGCTCAGCGGGCCGCGGTGCTGACCGCGCGTCTTCTCGCCTTCTCGCGCCAGCAACCGCTCGCCCCGGAGGTGATCGACGTCAACAAGCTGGTCGGTGGCATGTCGGAGTTGCTGCGGCGCACGCTCGGCGAACATATCCGCATCGAAACCGTGCTCGCCGGCGGCCTCTGGCCGAGCTTTGCCGATTTGAGCCAACTCGAAAACGCCATGCTGAACCTGGCCGTCAATGCACGCGACGCCATGCCTGGCGGCGGTCATTTGACGATCGAGACTGCCAATACCGAACTGGATGAGCGATATTCGCGGATGCATTCGGAGGTCGAAGCAGGTCAGTATGTGATGATCAGCATGACCGACACCGGCACCGGCATGTCGCCTGATGTGATCGACCGCGCCTTTGATCCGTTCTACACCACCAAGGGACCCGGCAAGGGGACCGGCCTCGGCCTCAGCCAAGTCTACGGCTACATCAAGCAGAGCGGCGGTCATATCAAAATCTATTCGGAGATCGACCGCGGAACGACGGTGAAGATCTATCTGCCGCGCCATGTCGGCAAGGCGGATGCGCGCCTCGCGGCCGCCGGCGCCCAGCCGCTTCCCCAGGGCAGCGTCAACGATACGATCCTGGTGGTGGAGGATGATGAACATGTCCGCACCATGACCGCCGAAAGCCTGCATGAACTCGGTTACACCGTCTTGCAGGCGGGAAGCGGCATGGAGGCGCTTCTCCTTCTGGAGGAAAATCCGGATGTCGACCTGATCTTCACCGATATTGTGATGCCGCAGATGAGCGGGCGTCAGCTTGCCGACGTCGTTCAGGAAAAATGGCCGACGATCCGGATCCTTTACACCACGGGTTACACGCGCAACGCCATCGTCCACAATGGCGTGCTTGATCACGGCGTTTCGCTACTCGCCAAGCCTTTCAGCCTGGAGCAGCTCGCCCATAAGATCCGGGAACTCTTGAACATGCCGGTAAGGGTGGCAGACGAGGGGACGTGAAGTCGCGCGCGATCGCGCGTCTCCAGCCTCCCGATTGCCTTATTCAAGCACCTGAATCACCCGGTGCGTCTTCGGCTCGACGATGACACGCCGCTCATTGATCACAGTGTAGCCATAGCCGTCGACATTGGGCACGGTATGGACTTCGACGGTATCCGGCAGCGTCGCGCCAACCGTGATCTCGCCATCATAGACGACCGACGGCGTGTTTTGCTCCATGACATAGGTGCGCACCTCGCCGGGCAGGACGACGGAGCCGGTTGGTGCGGGATCGGTGACGACGACGGTGCTCTGCGCGAAGGCGGCCGAGCAAATGGTCAGCATGGCGGCCGTAGCCAACATGGTCTTGCGCATGGGAGTTCTCCTTTTTAACGCTTGGACATCAAGGCAACGCCGCCCATGCTGCATAGTTCCGCCGCCGACCGGCCGCCTTGGCGAAGGCCGGGGATCCCAGCAGCTTGTTGCTATACGACTTTATGCACCATACGGTTGAGCTGTGCGAATCACGTTCAATGCGAGTCTTCAGGTGGCAGCAGAGGCGCGCTCTTTACCCTTCATTAACCATGTCGGCGGTTTATGTCAGGTGAACGGCCGGACGGTCGTTGATTCGAAGGTCCGTCGCGCTTCGGTTTGCGAATGGACATCTGGAAAGACGATAGCGGCGGCTCGAGACATGCGCTTGCGGAAGACGATATCGCTGGTGGCAGTGGCGGGCATGATGGCCGGCTGTACGTCGACAGGCGGTGTGCGGCAGCCTTCCGCGCCGGAGACAGTGGCGCCCGAAAAGGCGCTGGTTCTGCCGCCGCCGGGCGGCCCATCGATCGTCAGCGTCGTCGAGCGCAAGCGTGGCAATGGTGTCGAACAGACGGTCTCCTTGTTTACGTCTTCCTCCGTGCCCGGCCAGAATTTCCTGAAGATCCAGTTTTTCGGCGCGTCCGGGGCCAATCCCGGAGCGGGCAATGCCGGCTTCAGCATGATTAATGAGAGCGCTATTGCCCGCGAAATGGCTCGCGCGGCCCCCGGCGTGCCGATGGCTACCTCGGCGACTTTCCTGCAGAACGCTTATGGCCCATTCGGCTATGCCTCCGGCCGAAGCCGCGCCGGCGACGCCTGTATTTTCGCCTGGCAACAGATCCGGTCGAGCGCGGCCGCCAACACGCAGGCCCGCAATTTTGGCATGATCCAGCTGCGTCTGCGCCTGTGCGATGCGCGCGCATCCGAGCGCCAGCTGCTCGGCATCGTCTACGGCTACACGATATCAGGCACATTCGAGGGCGTGATCTGGAACCCCTATGGCGCCCCGCCGCCGGCCGACGCGGCGCGCGGGCGCGCCGGCGATCCGATCTATCCCGACGAGGGCGGATATCGCGCCAGCCCGATGCCGATCGGATATGAGCCGGCGCCCGCCGCCGTGATCAGCCTGCCTCGGACGGCTCCGGTTCGCAGCGCCCCGAGTCGGCAACCGGCTCAAGGCGCCGCACCGTTGCCGGCGCCCATCGGCCCGCGCGTGCCGCTGCCGGGCGAGGCGCCACAGACAAGCGTGGCGCCGGAGGCGGTTGCTGCGCCGTTGGAACAATCGGCAAGGGCAATCGGTGTCACCGTGCCCTCGCCGGACTGCATAGGCGACACGGCCATGACGGCCGTGTGCCGGAGATAGAGCATGATGCCGAAAAGTGTGGGCGGTATTCGGACGACGTCGTGCTCTAACTCCTTAATTTCGAACAGGTTTCAGATTTTAGCCGACCTAGCCTGAAATCGTCCTGTTCCAGTGAGCGTGCCCGGGGTGTCGGACGATGTCTCGGCGAGCAATTTCGAAGGAACGTCGATGCGCAAAGCCCGCAGCGTCTTCATATGGGCCCTAGTTTCGTTCTGCATGATCGTGCTGATCACCCTGCCGGTTAACCTGCAGACCCAGCTCATCACCAGCATTTCGGTCGTCACGGTGATGGCGCTGATCAAGATCCTGAAGGGCGAGGGGACGTGGCGCCTGGTGGCGCTTGCTTTTGGCACGTCGATCGTGCTGCGCTACGTCTACTGGCGCACCACCAACACGCTGCCGCCGCTGAACCAGCCTGAGAATTTCATTCCCGGCCTGCTGCTCTATCTTGCCGAAATGTATAGCGTGGCGATGCTGGCGCTCAGCCTTTTCATCGTCGCCACGCCGCTGCCGCCGCGCCCATCGCGGGCGGCCAACCCCGGGCGTTTGCCGCATGTCGATGTCTTCGTGCCCTCCTACAACGAGGATGCCGGCCTTCTCGGTAACACCCTTGCTGCCGCCAAGGCGATGGACTATCCGGCCGACAAGCTGCATGTCTGGCTGCTCGACGACGGCGGCACCTTGCAGAAACGCAATTCCGGCAAGTTGCTGGAGGCGCAGGCGGCCGCCGCCCGCCACATCGAACTGAAGCAGCTTTGCCAGGATCTTGACGTCACCTATCTCACCCGTGACCGCAACGAGCATGCCAAGGCGGGCAATCTCAACAACGGCATGAGACATTCGACGGGCGAACTCATCGCCGTCTTCGATGCGGACCACGCGCCCGCCCGCGACTTTCTGCTCGAGACCGTCGGCTACTTCGAAGACGATCCGAAGCTCTTCCTCGTCCAGACCCCGCACTTTTTCATCAATCCGGATCCGTTGGAGCGCAACCTGCGCACCTTCGACAAGATGCCGAGCGAGAACGAGATGTTCTACGGCATCATCCAGCGCGGCCTCGATAAATGGAACGCCGCCTTCTTCTGCGGTTCGGCCGCTGTGCTGAGCCGCAAGGCGCTCGAATCGCAGAACGGCTTTTCCGGCATCAGCATCACCGAGGATTGCGAGACGGCCTTAGCGCTGCATGGCAGCGGCTGGAACAGCATTTATGTCGACAAGCCGCTGATCGCCGGTCTGCAGCCGGCCACCTTCGCAAGCTTCATCGGCCAGCGCAGCCGCTGGGCGCAGGGCATGATGCAGATTCTGCGCTTCCGCTTCCCGCTGTTCAAACGCGGACTGACGATCCCTCAGCGCCTTTGTTACATGTCCTCCACGCTTTTCTGGCTGTTCCCGTTCCCACGCACGATCTTTCTGTTTGCGCCGCTCTTCTACCTGTTCTTCGATCTGGAGATCTTCACTGCCTCCGGCGGCGAGTTCCTGGCCTATACGCTTGCCTACATGCTCGTGAATCTGATGATGCAGAACTACCTCTACGGTTCGTTCCGCTGGCCCTGGATTTCCGAACTCTATGAATATGTCCAGACGGTGCATCTGCTGCCGGCTGTCGTCTCCGTCATGCTCAATCCGAGGAAGCCGACCTTCAAGGTGACCGCCAAGGACGAATCGATTGCCGTCAGCCGCCTGTCGGAGATCAGCCGTCCGTTCTTCGTCATCTTCGCGGTGCAGATCATTGCGCTCGTCATTACCGTCTACAGGATTTATGCCGAACCCTATAAAGCCGACGTCACGCTCGTCGTCGGCGGATGGAATCTCGTCAACCTGATCATGGCCGGCTGTGCGTTGGGTGTCGTGTCGGAACGCGGCGAGCGCGCCCTGTCCCGCCGCGTCCGCGTCAACCGGCGCTGCGAATTCGGCGCCAACGGCAAATGGTACGCGGCCTCGATCGAAGACGTTTCCGTTCATGGCGCGAGGCTTCACATCTTCAACAAACAGCTGGATGAGATGATGGTCGGCGCCCCCGGCGAAATCCGCTTCCGGCCCTACAGCGGCGCCGAGTTGGAAACCCTGCCGCTTATCGTCCGCAACATCGAGCCGTCTGGCGATATCAGCAATGTCGGTTGCCAGTACGTGCCGAAAAGTGCCCTCGACCATCGCCTGATCGCCGACCTGATGTTTGCCAATTCCGGCCAATGGACCGAATTCCAGGCCTCGCGCCGCCGCAATCCGGGCCTGATCCGTGGCACCATCTGGTTCGCCGGCACGGCGCTCTATCAGACCAGCCGCGGCCTCGTTTACCTCTTTCGCAGCATGCGGCCGGAACGGGAGGCACAGCAACAGGCGGCAAAGGTCAACGCCGGATGAAAAGCATCATCGCTGCCTCGTTACTCCTGCTAAGTGCTTCCGCTTTCGCCCAGGCGCAGACCGCACCCTTCGACATGTCCGGCGAACGCCCGCCCGGGGCATCCGTTGCCCCGAGACCGACGCCGCCCGCTCAGCCCCCGACGGCACCGGTCCCCGTCACGCCTCCCGTGTCCGTAAGACCCGCACCGGTGACACCGGCAGCGCCTGCGGCCGTTCCTGCGCCGATCACTGTCCAGCCGCAGCCGGCGCCCCAGCCGGGCGCGACAACAAATGCCGGCTCGCAGCCGAAGCCCCGCGATATCAGGCACTATCTGGTGCCCTTTTCGAAATTCAGCCTCGGCGGCGAATACGACCGCCGCTCATGGTCCGTCTATCTGACGCCCGAGCAGGCGGCGGCGAAGGCAAGTTTCACCTTCGCCTATCAGAATTCGATCGTCGTCGCGCCCGAGGCTTCGGCGCTGACCGTCTATCTCAACAATCGCCCGATCGGCCAGCAGCGTATCGGCTCGCCGGACGGTCCATCGGCCGTCACGTTCGCGGTTCCCCCGGGTCTGCTGCAGCCGGGCGCCAACCTCGTCACCTTCGAAGCCGATCAGCGCCATCGCACCGATTGCAGCATTCAATCCACCTACGAACTCTGGTCGAACATCGACCCGGCCGGAACCTATCTGAGCTTTGCCGGCGGGAATGCCGAGGAACTCTCGAGCGCCGACGCAATCCGCGCCATCGGCGTCGACGGCACCGGCAGGACGGAGTTCGATATCGTCGTCCCGGCGCTGGAGCAGCCGGGAACCACCAAGCCGCTGCTGCGGCTGGCGCAGGGTCTGTCGGTGCTGAGCAGCATGCCGAACCAGATCTTTGCCTTCAACACCGCTTCGCTTCCGGCCGCCGGCCCGGGCAGGCTCGGCGTGCTCGTCGGCACCGCCGCCGAGCTGCGGCCGCTCTTTCCCGAGCTGCCGCCCGCTGCCGAAAGTGCGCCGCTCGCCGCTTTCGTTACCGATCCGCGCAGCGGTTCGCCGGTGCTTCTCATCAGCGGTCCTTCCTGGCAGGCGGTCTCCTCGGCGATCGATACGATCGTCTCGCCGGTGGATAGGCCTGCCGATGTCCGCCGCGACGAGCTGACCACCGAACGCTGGAGCGCACCGAACGCGCCGCTGATCTTTTCCGATACCAGCATTGCCTTGTCCCAGCTCGGCGTAAAAACCACCGAATTCTCCGGCCGCCGGTTCCGAACCAGCTTCAATGTCGCCGTGCCCGCGGATTTTTATGCCAATGCCTATGGGGAGGCGAAGGTACTGCTCGACGCTGCCTATACCGACAAGGTTCTGCCGGGCAGCCACATCGATATCTACGTCAACGACAACATCGCCTCCACAGTGCCGCTCACCTCGACGACAGGCGGCATTCTCCGCCATCTGCCGATTCGGGTAACGATGCACCACTTCAAGCCGGGTCTGAACACCGTGGCGATCGA
Organism: Rhizobium phaseoli; assembly: GCF_001664385.1. Classification (NCBI taxonomy): domain Bacteria; kingdom Pseudomonadati; phylum Pseudomonadota; class Alphaproteobacteria; order Hyphomicrobiales; family Rhizobiaceae; genus Rhizobium; species Rhizobium phaseoli. Next base: position 1,627,557 of record NZ_CP013532.1, read on the forward strand.
GGCGATCCTGACGACCAAGGGCGATGCCGCCTGCGCGCCGGGCAGCAGCGCCGATGCCAATGCGCGCTTTGCCCTGTTCGATACCTCCGAATTGCACATCCCGGATTTTGCCCGCGTCGGTCAGCGTCCGAATCTGGCCGCAATGGCCGGCACGGCTTATCCCTACAGTCGAGCTTCCGAACCGACACCGCTCTTCATCGACCGCACCGACGCCGACACGCTCTCGGCCGCCGCTACGCTGCTCGGCCAGATGGCGATCATGGCCGGCCATCCGATCGCCGTCGAAAGCGTGGCTTCGCCGAATACGATCGGCGATCGCGACGCCATTTTCATCGGCTCGATCTCACAGATGCCGGCGACCGCCTTGACGCAGGCCAATGTCTCCACGGCCAGCCAGGCTTCGTGGCGTCCAGTGGTCGATGCGCAGCCCGGCGTCGTTGATACCGGTGCTGCATTCGAGCAATGGAATTCCAAAGTCAGCGGCGGTCTGTTGCGCGGACAGATCACCGCCTTCCGCGAATGGGTGGGACGCAATTTCGACATTACCCGCAGTTCGCTGCAATTCATCCCCGGGGCCGAAGAGATCTTCACGCCGCCAAATCTGGCGACGCTGCTGGTTGCCCAGGGCTCCAGTCCTGCGGGCACCGGCGCATGGACCGTGGTGACGGCGCCCTCATCGAAAGATCTGCGCGAGGGGCTGGAGGTCCTCACTGCGCAGATGAACTGGCCACAGCTATCCGGCCACATCACCACCTATTCAAGCAAGACGGCCAAGATCGAGACGGTCCCCGTCACCCGCTTCGATTTCGTGCCGTCCACACCCTGGTCGATCTCCAACTATCGTCTGATCGCCGCCAATTGGCTGTCGACGAACATTCTCTCCTACGCTTTCCTGCTCGTGACCTTCCTGCTGCTGATCGGCATCACCACATCGGGCATGCTGAAAAACCTGGGCCGGTCGAAATGAGGTTGTGGCGCGCGCTCCTCGTTGCGGCGACGGCCATGCTCGCCCCCGCAATCCCGCCGGCCGTCGCCCAGCAGGCGATGATCAATGCCGATGCATGGTCCGCCTACAAGTCGAAGTTTCTCGATCCGAGCGGTCGTATCATCGATAACGGCAACGGCAATATCAGCCACAGCGAGGGGCAGGGCTATGGCATGCTGCTCGCCTATCTCTCGGCAAGCCCCGCCGATTTCGAGCAGATCTGGTATTTTACCCGCACCGAACTCTTGTTGCGCGACGATGGCCTGGCCGTGTGGAAATGGGATCCGAACGTCAAGCCGCATGTCACCGACACCAACAATGCCACCGACGGCGATATGCTGATCGCCTATGCGCTGGCGCTTGCCGGCACTCAGTGGAACCGCAACGACTATATCCTGGCCGCCTCCCGTATGGCCGAGGCGCTGCTCGCCAAAACAGTCGCGCGCTCGGCCGGCCAAATGCTGCTGCTGCCGGGCAGCGAAGGTTTCACCGCCGCTGACCGCAAGGACGGCCCCGTCGTCAACCCCTCCTACTGGATCTATGAGGCAATACCGGTGATGGCCGCACTTGCCCCGTCGGATGCCTGGAAAGAGCTGTCGGATGATGGCGTCGCATTGTTGAAGACGATGCAGTTCGGTCCGCGCAAGCTTCCTGCCGAATGGGTCAGCCTCAGCGGCCCACCGCGGCCGGCGGAGGGTTTCGACGCCGAATTCGCCTATAACGCCCTTCGCATTCCACTCTATCTCGCGCGTGGCGGCATTACAGACAAGGCGCTGCTGACCCGCCTCAGAAAGGGCATGTCGCAGGATGGCATTCCAGCCACCATCGATCTGACCACCGGCCGGCCGAAGACCGTGTTGTCAGACCCCGGTTATAGAATTGTTAACGATGTTGTGGCCTGTGTTGTCGATGGGACCAAGCTGCCGAGCTCGGCGCTGCAGTTTGCACCCACACTCTATTATCCGTCCACGCTTCAACTGCTGGGGCTGGCCTATATCGGGGAGAAGCATCCGGAGTGTCTGTGAAGTCTTCTCTCGTGGCGATTTCAGCGGCAGCCGTGGTAGCGACCCTCGTCACCGGGCTGAAGGATCGCGCCGCTATGCAGGAAAGGTTCGGCATTCCCGCCGTCAAGCCGGCGCCGGATCTGATGATGATGGGCCGCATCAAGCCGACCGACGCTCCTGCCGGCAATGCAGACTTCAATGCCGAGGCCGTCGCCGACAAGATCGAGGCGATCACCTCTCCGCAGCCGCCCGCACGGGACACGCCTGAGCCGAACGTCGCAAAGGAGCCACCTGCAGCACCTCAAGCTGAGGGATCTCAGGCAGCCGGTCAACCGGCGCCGGTCCCTCCGGCGATCGTCACCGAGCCGCCGGCGCGACAACAGGCGGCAGCGCCGCCACAGCCTGACGTCGATGAAAGCGCGCTTCGCTATTTTGCCAGCCGCGGCGACAAGGTGCGCCTGCAGGCTGAGATCTCCCGCCTGCAGGCGCTCTATCCGAACTGGGTTCCGCCGGCCGATCCGCTGGCTGTGCCGCAAAACGGCGACAAACAGCTCGAAGCCATGTGGAAACTCTATTCCGATGGCCGCTATGCGGAACTGCGCAAGGCGATTGCCGACCGGCAGGCCGCCGATGCCGGATGGCAGCCGCCGACCGATCTGCTCGATCGGCTTGATGTCGCCGAGGCCCGCGCCCGTCTCATCAATGCGTCGGATCTCAAGCAATATGCGACTGTGGTCGATATTGGCGCGGCGACGCCAAGCCTGCTGACCTGCAGCGAGGTGGATGTCCTCTGGCGCGTCGCCGAAGCCTTCGTTCGCACCGAGCGGTCGCAGCGCGGCCAGGATGCCTATGCCTATATATTGAAGAATTGCGGCGATCCGGCCGAACGCCGGGCGACGGTCGAAAAGGCCTCGACGCTGCTTGACTATCAGCCCATGCAGGCGCTGCTGGCGCTGGAGAAGTCGGCAGCCGACGGCGGCAAGGAATTCGACGCGATCCGCGACAACCTCGCCCGACGCTTCGTGGCCGAGAGCAATGAGAATCCGAGGCTTGCCATCGCGCCGAGTTACATCGCTCGCCTCGAAAAACTGGCGGAAAGCGAAGGTCTCGCCTCCGATGCGCTGCTGCTCGGCTGGTACCAGCTTCGCCGCAACAACCCTGCCGATGCCGAGAAGTGGTTTCGCGCGGCCCGAGCCAAGGAGAATACGGCAGTCGCTTCGCAAGGCCTGGCGCTGGCGCTGATCGCACGCAGGGCGCCTCAGGAGGCCGAGGACGTGATGTTCCGCTGGCGCGCCGATTCCGACGATGCGACATCGACCTATCTTGCCGCAACCGCCAATCTGATGGCGCTGCAGCCGCCGGCCGATCTTGCCGAAGATGTGTTGCATCGTATCGCGGCCGAGGTCATTGCCCGCAAATATGTGCCGACGGCGCAGCAGTTCGGCTGGTATGCACGCTCGCTCAACCAGTTCCAGACCGCCGCGCGCTGGTTCGAAACCGCGCTTGCGTGGAAACCGGACGACGAACCGTCCGCCTATGGCCTTGCCGTTACCAGAGAGCAGCTGAACGACCGCAAGGGCGTGCTTGACCTCCAACGCGCCTGGGCCGGCCGGTCGGCGCGCATTGCCAAGCTCGAAGACACGCTGGTGTCGAATGCCGGCGCGCAGCCGGCAACGCCGCCGCTTGCCCCGCAGCAGCCGGTTCAGCCGGCAGAGCCGCCGCTGCCCCCGGCCGCTTCAACGCAGCCGGAGCCGGAAGTCTCCGTTCGCGTCACAAGGCCGGCGATGCAGACGGTGGCGGTTGAGCGCGGTCCGCGCCGGGCGCGGGGCTGCGCGACGACCATCGACGCCGGACAACTCGGGCCGTCCGAGGCGCTGTCGCGCGGCTGGTGCCTGATGGAGATCAACCGGCCGATGGAGGCGATCCCGGCCTTCGAGACGGCTTTGCAGAGCCCGGTCCGCAAGATCCGCGAAGACGCCGCCTATGGTCAGAGCCTTGCCTATCTGCGCGCCGGTCTTTCCAACAATGCTGCCGTCGCGGCAACCAAGGCGCCGCAAAGCCGCCAGCGCGCTGCCGAACTGCAGGTGGCGATCCTCGCCGATCGTGCACTGCAGGCCTTCGACGCCGGCCGCTATCGCGAAACCCTCATCTATCTCGATCAGCGCGCCCAGCTGCAGCAGGAGCGCATCGATCTGATGGTTCTGCGCGGCTACAGCTATCTCAATCTGAAAATGTACGATGATGCGGGCCGCATCTTCGAAGCTGCAGCTGCGACCGGCAACCGTGACGCCACCCGCGGCCTCGCCGATCTGCGGAAGGTCACCCATCCCGACGTCAACGACTGATGTTGACGCCGCCGCGGCTCTCGGCTACTCGCCTGCCTACTACCTCGCGCTCGCAAGGAAACACCCGTGTCCGCTCTCCACGACGCCCTCGACAGGTCTTATGATGCCTTTCTCTTCGATATGGACGGAACGCTGCTGAATTCCATTGCCGTCGTCGAGCGTGTCTGGAGCGAATGGGCAAGACGTCATGGCTTCGAGCCGGAGGTGTTCCTGAAGACGATCCACGGTATCCGCGCCTCCGACGTGATCCGCGGGCTCTGTCTGCCGGGCGTCGATCCGGCCCACGAGGCGGATCTGCTGCTCGCCGAGGAGATGGCGGATGTCTCCGGTATCGTCGAGATCCCCGATGCCGTCCGCTTCCTGAATGCCATTCCCGACGGCCGATGGGCGATCGTCACGTCGGCGCCGATCGAGCTTGCCAGGCGCCGCATGGCCGCCGCCGGTATTCCGATGCCGAAGGTCATCGTCAGCGGTGGAGAGGTCAAATCGGGCAAGCCCAGCCCGGAAGGCTATCTGCTCGGCGCAAACCGTCTCGGCGTCGATCCGACGAGATGTCTGGTTTTCGAAGACGCCGTTGCCGGCATCCTTGCCGGCGAGGCGGCTGGCGCCGATGTCACCGTCATCACCGAAACTCACGCCACGCCGTTCGAAACGCCGCATTTCTCGATTGCCAACTATCAGGCATGGCAGCCCCGCCAGACCGCCGAAGGCCGGCTGAAGATCGCCGCGATCTGATTGTTGCCAGCCGAACTGCTTCCTTTTTGTGGGAGGCCGGTTTTTTCCGCTTGCATTGCACGCGCTGAAAAACTAAACGAAGCAAGCCGTTTCGGCAGGTCGGGGCGTAGCGCAGCCCGGTAGCGCACTTGACTGGGGGTCAAGGGGTCGCTGGTTCGAGTCCAGTCGCCCCGACCATTTATCCCCTTGAAATCCCAGTCAAAATATCAGCTTTCGTGGTGGGCACGGCGGGTGTGCCGCGCAAAAGAACGTGGGCCGTCAGTGCGGTTTCTGCGCGATTGCGATCATCGATTTCGCCAGGAGTGGAATCCTTCCGACATATTCGAAGTCGACGTCTTCGAAACCTGTTTCATGCAACAGCGTGCTGAGCGTTTCCGGCGACCAGAATTTGATATGACCGTGGTCCTTCAGCGGCATGAAGTGGTCATCCATCTTTCCGCTCACGGCGAGCGCCAGATTTTTCCAGTAACCGTGAAAAGGCGTAGAGACGACGGCGATGCCGCCCGGTTTTACCAGGTCGTACATGGTCGCCGTGAAAGCCTTGGGGTCGTATACATGTTCCACCACCTCCAGGCTGATCACCGCGTCGAAGGTGCCGTAGCGGCTGGAAAGATCTTCGTATCCGGAGCCGATTTCCAGCGGAAGATCGGGATGGACCGCTCTCGCTTTCGCGATGCCGTCTTCCGACGGATCGACGCCGACGACATCATAGCCTTTGGCCGCCAGTACGGAGGCAGCCCCGCCGGTGCCGCAACCGAGGTCGAAGACCGCTGTTTCGTTCGCCTCCTGGAAACTGTTTTCAAGAACATCGACGACAGTCGGCAAGATATAAGAATGAGCAGTCGCCGGCTTGGCGTGAATATAGGTAGTCGCGTCTAGCTCGATAGACATTTCACCTCCTGAAAAAGTGGGCCCGCCAAGACAATGGTACGGCGGAGTTTGACGGGAGTGTGGTGCCGATGTGGTATTAAGGTGAATAACGCCTGAGGCGTTCGCGCTGGCACCCGAGCGGCCCTTCTATTCCCGGCGGCCCGCCGCCCTTCTTAACGGCCTCTTCATCACGATGTGATGGATGGCGACGCGCGGGCCAGAGAGTTCCCGATGCCGATTGACAGCCGACAGCGAAGGTGATGGAAACGATCAAATCCCAGTGCTTTTCATCGTGACGCAATAAAGATCGAATTTAACAGGTAAGTAATTTACTATTTAAGGTAAACAACATAAGGAAATGCCTGTTTAAATGGCGGTGACCAAATAATTCTTCCGGTTCATTTTGGGAAATCATTTGCAGAACGGTCGGTGCCGTTTTGTTTTTGTTAAGGTTGTACGCGATTTTGTGGTAAGAAGTTTGTATTCGGCTTGAAAGTATCTCAAAGCGCTTCGCGTTCCCGCAAATAGGTGTAGATTGAAAATACCCTTGTTACCGATAGCCTGGTGCGAACGCATGCCTGATATGAATCAGAATCTCACTTGCAGACAGGCTCTAGCCAGCGCGTTCCAGGCTCTGTCGGACGAGGCGGTCAGGGCCGGCTGGCCGGAGGGCGACGTTGCGCTCGCGCTCGCCGAACTGGCCGAGGAGCGGGTGATCGAGATGACCGCCAAGGTGATCACGGAAGGTTCCATGCACCCGCAATTCATAGCCGCCGGTAACCGCCGCAGCTAAGCGCAAACGGTAACGGTCGCTTCGTTTTGGCAGATCTCACACCAGCATTCCCGTCTTTGCTGCCGTGACGAAGGCGCCTATGTGGCGCTTGGGCTGCAGCCCGTCGAGTGCTTCCAGGGTGCTGGAGCAATGCGATAGTCGCGTCCGCGCCGGTCGCGCCAAGCTCCAGATATTCGACGGTGTCCCAGGCAGTGGAAACGTTGAGCTGCTGCTGGTTGGAGAATGGACTCGGGACGGAGGAGGGGAAGCGTCTTTCGCTCAAGGTTTGTACTCGTGCATTCCTCCTCCAAAACGTGGCCGCAACGCTCCGGACAATATTTTGTTCCATAGGAATTTGCGCAGTTGCTAAAGTTCCGACCCTCGCGCATAATCGATTTATTGCCGGTTGCGGAGGGCGTCCGGCGATGCAAGCGTGAAGGCGTTTGCCCTCGGAGGGAAGTGCGGCGTGATGTTACGGTCATCAATTCATCCGCATGATTTACCGCTCTTTTCGGAAGATCTCGATCTGCTGTCGCAAGTGCTGGACAAGGTCTGTGTCGAACGCGGCCTTGTCAGAACGGCGCCGGAGGCCGAGCGGATCGGTGCGGTCATCATTCAGCTTTACAGGCAGGGCGTGAGAGACGGCGGCAAACTCGCCGACCTTGCCAAGACATATCTCTGACACTCGGGTTCTGCCCTGGTAGAGGACAGGGCGACGGTCCCGTGCCGTCAATCGTCATTGGCGGCGTTTAGATTTTCCGGCCGGATGCCGTCATCGCTTGACGTGCGTGCCCGCAGCCGGATGCCGGGGCCGCCTTCGTCCTGGTTGCCGCTCGAAAGGAAGATGATGCCCTGCGCCTCGAGTGTGCTGCGCACGTCGAACAGCGCATGCGGCTCGCCCGCAAATTCGCCCTTTTCCAGCGCCGCCACCGTCTCGACCGGCAGGCCGCTTGCGGCCGCGAGCTCTTCGATGCTCATTCCGATCATGGCGCGCGCGCCGCGTATCTGCGTTGCCGTTATCATGATGCAAAATCTAGCGCATTTGCAGCGCTTCGCAAGTGGCGGCGGTTGATTGCGGTTTCACTTCTCGGACGCTCCGATCTTCCGGCCATGCTTCTGCTATCGCTTTGTTTGGCGGGCCTTGCGCGGCATCGTCCCGGCGGAATCTATCCGTTGCCTACTGCCTACTGCCTATTACCACGCAATCCTCAAGGCTCTCGTAATTTTACGCCGAACAGGTCGTCATGCATGCGCTCGACCGCGATCCCCATGCCTCCCATGAGGGCGGCGCGGTTGCCGAACCGGCTGATCTCGATGCGCGGCGGATAGGGTGTGCAGCGCGGCAGGAAGCGCCGGATGGCATTGACGAGCTCCGGCCTGGCGCCGATGCTGCCGCCGGTAATCACCAGTTCCGGATCGAGGGTGGCGCCGATGGCCGCAATGGCGACCGCCACCAGCCTTGCGGTCTCTTCAATTGCGGCGACAGCGCTCGCCTCGCCTGCGTTGAACGCGGCGAAGAGATCGGCCACCGTGGCTGCATTGCGCCCGCCGAAGCCGATGTAGCGGCGAACCATCGCAACGCTGCCGACGGCGCTTTCAAGGGTGCCAAGCGTAAACCCGCCCGGATCAAAGGCATCGCCGCCGATCGGCAGATAGGCGATCTCGCCGGCAGCGCCCCGCGCCCCGCGCAGCAGCGCCCCATTGGCAATGATGCCCATGCCGACGCCTGTTCCAAGCGCAACGAATGCAAAATCGTCGATCTCGACGCCGTGTCCCCGCCAGCGCTCCCCTTGCGCGGCGAGATTGACGTCATTTTCGACGATGACGGGCAGAGCCATCCTGCTGCTGAAGACCTGCCGCAGGTCCATGGCGTCGACGCCGGGGATGTTGGGCGCAACATTGATATGTCCGGTGGCTGGATCGAGTACACCGGGAGTGCCGAGAACGACGAGACGAAGCTTGTCGGCGGTCGTCCCCGCCGCCGAAGCGAGCTCGACGATGAGATCACTGAATTGATTGACGAGATGCATTCCACCGCGCCGGTCGGTGGCCACCTTGGTTTCGGCAACCACGTTTCCCAGCAGATCGCAGATGGCCGCCGCGATCTTGGTGCCGCCGAGATCGATTGAGACAGCCAGCCCTGCTCTGGCATTGATTTCGTAGATGACCGCATTCCGGCCGGGTCGGCCATCGGTTCGGCCGACGGCTCTCAGCCATCCTTCATCTTCAAGATCGCGCACGACCTCGGAGATCGTCTGTTTCGACAAGCCGGTCAGTTTGGCGATGTCGGCGCGGGAAATCGATCCGTTCGCCAACACGGTCCGGATGACTGCGTTGGTCGAAATTTTTCTTGCGATTGGAGTCTGTGCGACAGGGGGCGTCATTGCCATTCGGCTGCTCGTTCCAATTAGTTCGGAGCGTATACCTAATTAGCGGAGGGGTTGGCTCTCAACTCTCACGAAAAACAAGGTCTGAAGCTCAGCCTCCTCAGCTGACCGAAATTTAGTACATGGAAGTTGGCGATTTGTCTATGTCCTTGACAAATGGGAGGTCGCCTGTAGGCTGGGATCAACACGCATTCAAATGCGCGATAAAAATAAACAGGGTCGAAGACAAGTATGCATCATACATGTTGTCTGGGCAGCTGCATGTCCGCCAAGACCACCCGAAGAGGAACTGGTGCTCGCCGGTTCCGCTATCCTTCCATTTTGCTTTCCGCTGGCGCCTCAACCAAGCTGTTGGGGATTATTCCATGTTGAAACCCTTGGCAGATGGACAGCTGTCCTGCGAAAAACCAGTTCTACTGCCCGTCATGGCGCCGCGCCTTCAGGCCGATATTCACCCGGAGGGATATGCTGATCTTGCCCTGTGGGGCGCTGGCAATCTGGGACGGGTGAGATTCTCTGCAATCAAGGGGCCTTATACCTACGGTCCGAACCGGATTGTCTCCAAACATGGCGGCGTCTTTGTCGCACAGTCGCTGCCGGTGATGTTGATCAGCGGCGTGCGGCTTCTGGGCATATATCCGGCGCGTCGTTGTGCCTGGTGGCACGAGCCGGATGGGCAAAGCGCACGGGCGAGGGGCTCCAGGAACCATCATCGCCAAACTTTCGAAATGGGCTGGGGTGTGCTCATCGTGGAGGCCGTCGGTTCCGATCTGCGCATTGCCGTCGGAGCCTCAAGAGACGAAGCCGAAAAAGCACTGGATCTCACCAACGAAGCCATCATGGCGCAAGCGACCGACTATGTCGCGCGCTGCGATCTGGCACCGGATGGCGACCCGTTGATGCGCAGCATGGTCAGCCAGGGCATCCATGCCGCCCTTTCCAGCATCAGGTGCGACGGAAACGGCGCCTTCGCCGGTCTTGCCGCCGGACAGGCCTATAGCGCGCCGGCGCGGACCTATTACCGTGACGGCTATTGGACGATGCAGCCGCTTCTGACGCTGGCGCCGGAGGCGGTGCGCCACGAGATCCGGCTGCTCGCCAAGGGTGTACAGCCGGATGGAGAAGCCCCGAGCGGCGTGATTTTGACAGGGCCGGCGCAATCGGAGGCCTGGCAGCGATTTGTCGCGGACAGCAAGGCCAATCCCAAAACCCACAAAAGAGCAGTCCCGGAATATCACAACCGTCCCCAGGACTGGTGGAGCGACCACTTTGACAGCCCGCTTTTCTTCATTCTGTTCATCGACGACTATGTCGGTGCAACGAAGGACCTGGACGAGGTGCAGCTGCACTGGCCGATCGTTCGGGCGATCGTCGACCGCTATCTCAACCTGGCCGGCCCCGACAGCGTCCTGCCGGTAAAGCCGCGTAACGATCGGGACTGGGCCGACAACGTTTATCGCGAGGGCTTTGTCTCCTACGATCTCGGCCTTTTCGTCGGCGCCATGGATGCGGTGGCGAGGCTTGGCAAAGGGCATGATCCGGCTCTTGCCGAACGCGCCGGCAAGGCCGCAAATCTGGCCCGCCAGGAAATCGAGGCCAAACTCTTCGTCCCGGCCACGGGAGGATATCTCGACTATGGAACACCTGGTGTATTCGTCGAGGATCATCTGGCTCTCGACAGCCTGACTTTGTCGCGGTTCGGTGCCATTTCGCGGCCGAAGGCCGTTGGTCTGCTGAGAGCGTTTGAGACCAGACTGGAAACGCGCAACAATCAGGAACAGCCCTATGGCAGCTGGGGTGTCATGTGCGCCTATCCGCCCTTCAAGCGGCCTGGCGATCTGCGATCCAAGACCGCTTTTCCCTACCGCTATCATAATGGCTCGGACTGGCCCTATTGGGATGGCGCCTATGCCGAGGAACGCCTGCGCCACGGACTTGGGGGCGCGCGCTATGCGCTGACACGCTGGTGGGAAACCTGCCTCGACAATGGCTGGATCGGCGCAGTCGAATATTTCTCGCCGCCCTATGGGCGCGGCTCCCTGCTTCAGGGCTGGAGCGCCATGCCGGCGGCGGTCGTTTTGAAATATGGGCTTGACGCCGCAAATTCGGAGCCAATGTGATGAACAGATTGGCTTCGTCGGCTCTAGCGGGATCGCTCGTCGATCCGCATTGCAAAGGCGACGGAGCCATCCTGCTCGAATTCGGAAAAGCCGAGATGACGGTAGAAGCCTCTGGCGCGTTCGTTGTTTGGATCGACCCCGAGATGCACGGCCGTGACCCCATGATTGCGAAGCGCCTGAAGCTCTGTGTCGATCATCCGTCGTCCCCAGCCGCTTGCCTGAAGTCCGGGAAGAATGTTGATGTGAAGATGCGCCGGGTACTGGTCCTGAAGCCAGGGCGTTCCGCTGCGCGGATTTTGGATTCGCTCCAGCACGTCGGCATCGCGCGGACGGGCGGGCGCCAGTCCGGCGATCTCTCGGCGCACGGACGGCCACCAGTTTGCCGCGAGATTCCGGTCGAACAGGCTGGTGTCGGGGACGCCGATGACATAGCCGACCGGCCGGTCGCCCTGAACGAGAACAAAGGCAAAGTCTTTGGCGAACTTGAGATACGGTACCGACCAGATGTAGCCCGGCAGATGCGGGTCGCTGTAAAGGGCGCTGGCATCGTGACCGCCATTCGCGGTCCTCAGGCAGATTTCAAAGAAGGCCTCAGTATCCGCTTCAATCGCGGGACGGATGAAGCAACTGGTGTCCATCACTTTGCCACCTCCTGCGTGGCGCTTTGTCATTTGAGGTCACGAGAGGAGCTGATGCACTGACGATTACCTCAGATTCGCCGACCAGGCAAAGCTCTGGGGGAAGAAAACGCTCGGCCGGTGCCTCGGGCAAGGCCTGAGCGGGGAGTGGAGAATAAACCAAGTGAGGTGGAGCAGATGGAAAGAACCGTGAAATCGATCAGCATACTGCCGGCATACCGATTGAAAGCAGCTGTCGCGCTCGCCGGCGCGGCGCTTGTGAGTTTTGGCCTTTCCGCCGCCCGCGCCGACGATCTGGCGGTGTGGGACGACCAAACCTTTGAGGGCCAGAGCGCGGTCATCGAACAGCTGAACAAGGAGTTCGAAGCCGCACATCCCGGTGTCACGATCAAACGCACCGCCCGAACCTTCGATGATATGAAGCTGACGCTGAAGCTTGCGGTTTCGGCAGGCGACGGCCCGGTCATCACCAAGGTCAACCAGGGCGCCGGCGACATGGGCGCGATGGTCAAGGAAGGTTTGCTCCTGCCGGTTGACGAATACATCAAGAAATATGGCTGGGATAAGCGGCAGTCGGATTCCGTGCTTGCCAGAGATCGCTGGGAGGGGACGAAATTCGGGGTCGGCAAGACCTACGGCATATCGGGTCTCGGTGAGATCGTCGGCCTTTACTACAATAAGAAGATCCTCGACGACGCGGGCGTGGCGCTGCCGAAGACCTTCGAAGAGCTTTTGGCCGATCTCGACAAGCTCAAGGAAAAAGGCGTTGCGCCCTTCATGATGGGCTCGGCCAAGCAGCATCTCGCCCTGCATATGATCGGCGCTATCGATCAAGCGCATATCGACGCGGCCAACCGCGCCGAGCTTGACGACCTTATCTACGGCAAAGGCGGCTCCTGGAATACCAAGGGGAACATCGAATCGGCCAAACTCGTGCAGAAATGGGCGCAAGGCGGCTATTTTTATCCCGGCTTCGAGGGCATCTCGGGTGACGACGCCGTCCAGCTGTTCATATCCGGGCAGGGCGCATTCCTGATCTCCGGGACCTGGTATTTCGGCGACATGCAAAACAATCCGGATATCGGCTTCATGGCCATTCCCGCTCCGAAGGGTGTTTCCAAGCCCATGAGCGTCGGCGGCGTCGATCTTGCCTGGGCGATAACGAGCCTTGCCAAAGACAAGGCGAAGCAGGACCTGGCCGGCGAGTACATCGACTATATGGTGTCTGAAAAGGCCGCTGAAAGCTGGGCCGCGGCAGGCTATCTTCCGGCAACATCGCTCCCGGCGGATGCAAAGCCGAAGCTCACGCCGCTCCTGACCGCTGGCATCGAGATGTGGAAGACGCTTAACGCCAACGATGCGCTCGGCCATTACCCCGATTGGTCGAGCCCGACGATGCTGAAGACAATCGACGACAACACGCCGCTTCTCTTGTCCGGCAAGATCACGCCCGAAGCCTTTGTCGATGCCATGGACAAGGACTATCAGGCCTATTTGAAGGATAAGAAATAAGGGAGTGCGGACGCCGGTCGCGCCCCCCCGGGTGGTTCGACCGGCGTCCTGTTCCTCACGCTAAAGGAGCGTTGCGAGCTTACCGCTTGCTGCGCGATGACCAGAGATTTGGCAGGGAGTACTGGATGAAACGCTCCGCACTGGATGGAACGCAACAGACCAATTTCATCTATTTATTGCCTGGATTGCTGCTCTATGGGGCGTTTGTCTTTGGGCCGATTGTCGCGGCTTTGGGTTTGAGCCTGACCAGTTGGGACGGACTGACCATGCCCAGATGGGTTGGGCTCGGCAACTACGCCGCTCTCTTTTCCGACAGCCGTTTTTACATTGCCTTGCGCAACAATGCCGAGCTCATGATCTTCTACTGCGTCCTGCCGCTCGTGCTCGGCATCACGCTAGCCGCCTGCGTGTGGAATCTGAAGCAGCGCGAGCAACTCGCCCTCAGAACCTTCCTGTTCCTGCCTTACATCATGCCGACTGCCGTGCTGGGCATCATCTGGGCATGGCTCTACAATCCGGCATTCGGCCCGTTCAATCAGTTTCTGAGAGCGGTGGGATTGGGCAGCTTCGCATTGCCCTGGCTCGGAGATTTCAATTTTGTGCTCCCCGCGGTCGGGATCGTTGCCACTTGGTATTTCTTCGGTTTTTGCATGGTGATCTTCCTCACCGGAATCCAGCGCATCGATCCATCCCTTTTCGACGCCGCCAAGGTCGACGGCGCGTCGCCGCGAAAGACCTTTTTCTGGATAACGCTGCCGCTTCTGATGCCTGAGATCAGGGTGGTTTTGCTTCTGACGGTCATTGCGTCGATAAAAAGCTTCGACCTGATTTTCACGATGACCCGCGGTGGACCCGCCAACGCGACGCTGGTGCCGAATATCTACATGTATCAGCTCGGCTTCGAGCTCAATCGCTTCGGCGCCGCAGCCGCGATCGCCATTGTCGGCGCCCTGCTGACATTCGCAATCAATTTCGCAATTCACCGGCTGGTGGGCTCCAGAAGCAAAGGATTGGCTTGATGAGCCGTTCGTTCAACATTCCCGCCGGGCTGTTCCTTCGCATTGTCCTCTGGCTCCTGGCTTTCGTAACGATCACCCCGTTCCTGCTTCTGTTGCTGACCTCGATAAAGAGCAAGGCTGATGTCCTGAAAGGCGCATTCGCCCTTCCGGCCTATCCGCATTTCGAAAATTACTTCGATGCCTGGAACGCCGGGCATTTCAACATCTACTTCTGGAATTCGATCGTCGTCGTCATACCCGTCGTTGCCGCAAGCGTCTTCCTGGGCCTGCTGACCGGTTTTGCCTTCGCCTACCTGTCATTTCCGCTGCGACGCACGCTGTTCGCGATCCTGACGCTCGGCATGATGGTGCCGGCGGAGGCTTTCATCATCCCGCTTTATTATGAAATGCGCTATCTCGGGCTGATCAACACCTATGCGGCTCTCATCATCCCGCAGATCGCCATGTCGATACCCTTCTCTACGATCTTCCTTGCCAGCGCGATGCAGCAATTGCCGGAGGAGGTGCTCGAAGCGGCGGTCCTCGATGGCGCCGGACGCTTCTATATCCTGCGCAAGATCGTTATCCCGCTGATGATACCGGCAATGTCGACGCTGGCGCTGTTCTTATTCATCTGGACCTGGAACGAGTTTCTCATTCCGTTCATCCTGGTCAATGACGACGCCTATCGGACGCTGCCCCTCGGCATGCTGTTTTTCCAAGGGCGTTACACCGTCAACACGCCGGTTCTGACCGCCGGCGCTGTGATCGTCATTTTCCCGCTGATCCTGACCTATCTCATCTTCCAGCGGCGGTTTATTGCCGGTCTGACGGCAGGTGCGACGAAATAGGTTGCGTCGCTCCTCTCGACCTCAGGCTGCGCCGGTGGCGCGCTTCCAGCGCCGTGCAGCCCCAGACCGTGCCGAGCAGCAGATAGACGTGGCGCCAGTGGTCGATGTCGATGACATTGCCGATCGTCGCATGGCCGAGGACGGAGATCCAGGCGACCATCAGGAAGGGTTGCCATGGCCGTTCGAGCAGCAGGTTTCGGAAGCCGATCGCCAGCGTCCAGACGAGCATGCCGACATAGCTGACAAAGCCGAGCCAGCCATAGGTGGTGAGCGACTTCAGCCAGATATTGTGCTCGTCTTCGGGAAACATCGTGCCGAACACGAGCGGGCCGATGCCGAGCGGGCGCTCCATCATCATGGTGAAGCCGATCCGGTGGCGCTCGAAGCGGCCAAGATGCTCGCCGTCATATTGCTGCACCAGCTGGGCACGTGTCGAAAACAATTCGGCGACCTTTGGAATCTGCAGCGCCACCAGCAGCGACGCGACCAGCATGATGATTGCCGCCAGCGACAGCACCAGGACTCTCAGGCGAAAGGCGCCGCTGCGCTCTTTCAGCAGCATGATGAAGATGAGCAGCAGGACGCCGAGCGCGAACAGGCCCCAGGCGGCGCGGGAAAAGGAGAGGAAGATGCCGAGCGCCAGGACGAGCAGAGCAGCGGCCTTCAGCGGCGATTTCTTCAGGTCCCCGGCCAGGATGCCGTGAATGAGATGGAGCGACGGCGGCACCAGAAAGGGGCCGAAGACGTTCGGATCCTGAAAGGCGCCCTTGGCTCGGTCATAGAGCGTGAAGATTTCCGCACCGGGAAAGGCATGGAAATAGCCGAGCACGCCGAGTGCCGATGTGGCGACGGCCGCGAAGGTCCAGGCGTTGAAGATCAGCGGCAGCCGTTTGTGGCTGTCCTCGATGATCGCCGCGTAGAAGACCGCGGTCAGCGCCAGGAAGGTCGACACGGCGATATACATCGGTGCCGTCGCCAGATCCTTCATCTGCGTCAGCGACAGCATGCCGCCGATATTGAAGGTGAGCAGCAGGGCAAGCAGTGGCGCCACGCCGCGTGAAATCCTTAATCCCAGGATGAACCAGAGGCCGATCAGCCCGGCCATCCAGAGTTCGTAGGGTGCCGGCTCGTCGATCACGAAACCGGAGAGAAAGACGCCGAAGGCGACGAAGGCGGAGCCGATCAGACGCAGCGTCATCCGCTGCGGCTGGGCGACACGCGGATATGTCGCCTCGACCGCGCTCAATAGGCGTTTTCCGTGTTGAGCAGCCGGATCGGCGTCAGGAACAGGATCTTCAGATCGAACCAGAGCGACCAGTTCTCGATGTAATAGAGGTCGTAGGCGGTGCGGAACTTGATCTTCTCGTCATTGTCGACCTCGCCGCGCCAGCCGTTGATCTGCGCCCAGCCGGTGACCCCGGGCTTGACTCGGTGGCGGGCGAAATAGCCCTCGACGACATCGCCGAAGGCGCGGTCGCGAGCCTGGGCGAGAACGGCGTGCGGGCGCGGGCCGACCAGCGAAAGTTCGCCTCTCAGCACGTTGAAAAGCTGCGGCAACTCGTCGATCGAAGTCTTGCGGATGATGCGGCCGACGCGGGTGACGCGCGGATCGCCCTTGGTCACCGCGGCCTTGCCTGTGGGGTCGGCCATGTTGGTGTACATCGAGCGGAACTTGAAGACGTTGATGATTTCGTTGTTGAAGCCATGGCGCTTCTGCATGAAGAAGACAGGGCCTTCGGAGGTCGCCTTGATCGCGACAGCCGTGATCAGCATCAGCGGCCACAGCAGGGCCAGCGCGACCAGGGTGAAAAAGATGTCGAAGCCGCGTTTGGCGACGGAATCCCAGTCGCGGATCGGCTTCTTGAAAATGTCGAGCATCGGCACCGAGCCGACATGCGAATAGGCGCGCGGCCGGAAGCGCAGCCGGTTGGCATGCGCTGCAAGACGGATATCGACTGGAAGAATCCAGAGCTTTTTCAGGAGGTCGAAGATGCGCGCCTCGGCCGACAGCGGCAGGGCGATGATCAGCATGTCGATGCGCGTCAGCCGCACGAATTCGACGAGCTCGGCCACGGTGCCGAGCTTCGGATAACCGGCGACCATGATCGGCGAGCGTTTTTCGCCGCGGTCGTCGAAGATGCCGCAGATGCGAATGTCGTTGTCGGCCTGCTGTTCGAGGATGCGGATCAACTCCTTGGCGGGCTCGCCGCCGCCGACGATGACGGCGCGCCGCTCCATGATGCCGTTGCGCGCCCAGTTGCGAATGCCGTAGGCAACGAGGAAACGCTCGCCGGCAAGGAAAAGCGCACCGGCGGCAAACCAGGGGAGATAGGCTTCGGCCATCGTCCATGTGGTGCCGCGCACGAGCGCGAACAGGCCTGTGGTGAGGAGGAGGGCGATCGCCCATGCGACGAGGATGCGCGGCATCAGCCGCAGCCTCGCCCGAAGGGCGGGGATGGTGTAGGTGTCGGCAAGCTGCAGGCAGACCACGGTCAGGGCGGAGGCGATTGCCGCCATGCCTGCCCGCACCAGCAGGGGTTCGCTGCCGTCGCCGGGTGCGAAGAAGTGAACGATCAGGGCGATCGAAAAGAGGGCCAGGAATTCCAGCAGCCGTAACTGTCCGATAATGATGGCCGGAGAACGGGTTCCGTCGCGGAACTGTTCGGCGATCTGCCGGGCATAGGCGTTGATTTCGGTCGGTTCGGAGGCCTGCTCCCGACCTGCATTGCGTCGCGCCTCGATGTCGGAGACCTGCTTGCGCAGCGCTTCCACGTCGAAAGGATCGCTTTTTTCCAGCTTGTTCATGAGGTTTTGTCGCTCGTTGTCAGCAAGCGAAATACCAGAAAGCCCCTAAGAAATATTTACGAGGCTGTCGACATTGCTTGACCTCCGGCGGGATCGACCAGCTCATGGTACAATTTCAGCACATCACGCGCCATCACGGCGGAGGAAAAGACCGCCTTGACCGCCTCCGGCTTCGGCATCGTCCTGGCGTGCCAGCCGGGCATGCTCAGCGTTTCCGCCATCACGCGGGCGAGATCGTCGGCATTGCCGGGCTCCACCAGTGCCGCGCTGTCGGCGCCGAGCACCTCGGGAATGCCGCCGACGCGGCTGGCGATGATCGTCTTGCCGGCGCCGAGGCCCTCGAGCACGATATAGGGCATGGCTTCGGCGCGCGAGGGAACGACAAGGTTCTGCGCCATCGAAAACGCTTCGTGAACGCGCATTGCCGGCAGCATGCCGATGCGCTTGCCGAGGCCGCGTTCGACCATCATCTCGCGGTAACGGTCCCGGTCCGGCCCGTCACCGATCATCAGCGCCGACAGCGGCCGGCCGAGCAGCCGCTCGGTCTTGGCAAAGGCATCGACAAACAGATCGGGACCCTTGAGGTCCCGGAGCATTCCGACATAGATGAAATGGACGGCGTCCGAGCGGGTGGGGATCGGTTCGAAATCACGCTCGCTGATGCCGTTATAGATCAGTCTCGTCTTCGTCCGTGGCCTGCCCACCTTGTGCGTATAGGTGTCGCGCTCATATTCGCAGATGAAGACCAGCGCATCGGTGAAATATTCCTGCAGGCGCTCCATCCTGAGGACAAACTGTCCGCTGAGCGAGGAGCGCGAATAATGCAGGCTTCCGCCATGCGCGGTATAGAGGCGGGCTACGCGATACCTGTTCACCCGCAGGGCTGAGCCGGCAAGTCGCGCGAGCACGCCGCCCTTGGCGCCGTGCCCGTGCAGCACATCCGGCCGCAAACTTTTGATTTTCTTGTACGTATCCCACATCGTCGCAATGTCGGACGGGCTGACCGAGCGCCGGATCGGCACGCGCGTCAGGCCGAGCGAGAGATAGGGACGAATATCGTCGAACAGGCTGTCCTCGTGCTCGCCGCCGGTCGAGCTGTCGCAGAGGATGCCGATGTCATGGCCGGCCTTGGCGTGCTCCTCGACCAGGTCGCGGACATGGCGGAAGATCCCGCCGACCGGCGACCTGAAGCAGTGGAGGATGCGGAGCGGCTTCTGTTTTCCCATTGCTCAGAAGAGCCGTTCGCGGACGTAGATCGTGTCGCCGGCGATGATCGGCCCCGATATGTTGATGCGGCCGGTCAGCACCTGTCCGTTGATCTTGCGGGTGACGTCGACCATGCTCTGGTTGGCGCGGCTGCTGAAGCCGCCGGCAACGGCGATGGCATTCTGCACGGTCATGCCGGGAACATAGGCATACTGACCGGGCTGGCCGACTTCGCCCATGATGAAGATCGAGCGGTAGCGATCGACGTCGATGGTGACGTCGGGATCGCGAAGATAGCCCTGCTGCAGCTTCTGGGCGATCTGCCCGGAGAGTTGCTGCAGGGTTCGGCCACGGGCAGGGACCTGGCCGATGAGAGGGAAGGCGATATAGCCGGCCTGATCCACCGTATAGGTATTGGTCAGGCTCTGCTGGTCGAAGACGGTGATGCGCAGCCGATCGCCGCTATCAAGCGTATAGGGCTGAATGGTTGCCTCGTTGAAGGCTTTCGGCGCCGGCTTGTACGTCGTGCAGCCGCCCAATGCTGCCGTCATGGCTGCAAGGCTCAGGGCCAAAAGGATTTTGGGCGGGGCGACAGACATCCGCTGGTGCTCACAGAAAACGAATTTGGTGAGATCGTTATCGATCCGTTAGGGTTAATGCCCGGTAAAAGACCGCCGACAATTTCCGGCGTTCTTTGCTGATCCCGCTTATTTCTTCGCAAGGTTACCATTAACCGTTGAGTTACCACGGTCGTTTACGCTTATGGCACCTTTGTTGTGGAGTAAGAGTATGTCCGGCGTAGCGCGTGATCAGGATGTGGACATCGACCTCGGCCAGCTGGTTCGCGCCGTCTGGGCGCGCCGGCTCAGGATTTTGACGATCACGCTCGTGGGGGCGGGCGTCGCCTTTGCCGGCGCCAAGATCATGTCGCCGCAATACCGCAGCGAAACACGCATCCTCATCGAACCTCGCGCGCCGGCCTTCGCCAGCACCCAGCAGGTAAACGACGCTGGCGCCGGTCCGCTGATGGACGAGCTGAATATCGCCAGCCAGGTGCAGCTGTTGCAATCTGCCGATCTCTTGAAAAAGGTGATCAACGACCTGAAGCTCTACAATCTGCCGGAATTCGACGATGCCGCTAACGGCTCGGCGCTGAGCAGCATCCTGGTGAAGCTGCATCTGAAGAAGAACCCGATGGAGAATCCTCCGGAAGAGCGGGTGATCGACGCTTTCGTCGAGCGGCTGCAGGTCTATCAGGTGCCGGGCTCGCGCGTCATCGGCATCAATTTCACCTCGAAGGACCCGAAGCTCGCCGCCGCCATTCCGAACGCCATGGCGAATGTCTATCTTTCCACCCAGAGCGGCGCCAAGCTCGATTCCAACTCCGAGGCGACGCGCTGGCTGGAACCGGAGATCGAAAGCCTGCGCCGCAAGGTCAGCGAGGCCGAGAAGAAGGTCGCCGAATACCGCACCAGCCACGGGCTCTTGCAGACGAACGGCACGACCACTTTTCCCGCCCAGCAGCTGAACGACATCTCCGCCGAGCTCACCCGCGTGCGCGGCGACAAGGCCAATGCCGAGGCGAGGGCGCAGGCGGTGCGCAATGCGCTGTCGTCAGGCGAAGCTTCCGACACGCTGCCTGACATCATGTCCTCGCAGGCGATCCAGCGGTTGAAGGCAACGGAATCGGGTCTGCAGTCGCAAATATCGGATCTGCAGACCAGCCTTCTCAACAGCCATCCCAGGCTGAAAAGCCTGCGTGCCCAGCTTGCCGATATCCGCACACAGATCCGCCAGGAGACGCAGAAGATCCTGACGAGTATCGAAAACGAGGCCAAGGTCACCGATCTCCGGGCAAGTGAGCTCGAGCGGCAGAAGGACACGGTGCAGGCCAACAGCGCCCGCGCCGGCGAGGACGAAGTCGGTCTCAATGCGCTCGAGCGCGAGGCGACCGCCCAGCGCCAACTGCTCGAAACCTATCTGGTGCGCTACCGCGAAGCCGCCTCCCGCGCCGACAGCAACTCGAGCCCGGCCGACGCCCGTATCGTTTCCAAGGCCATCGAGCCGGTCGATCCCTATTTCCCCAAGGTCGTGCCGATCGTCGTCGTCGCAGCCGTCGCCACATTGATCCTCAGCGCCATCGTCACCATGCTCGCCGAACTCTTCAGCGGCAGGGCGCTTCGCCCGATCGATGCGTCGCCTGAGACAATCGAGACGGAAACGGTCGCCGAAGAGAAGATTGCGCCGCAGGCAGCTCCTGTCGCCGCCGCCAGAAGGCCTGCCCAGCCGAGCATGCTCGCGGTGGTCGCCGACGAAGAGGATGATTCGATCGACCAGGAGGAGACTGCCGCGGAGGTGGCGCAGGACGACAATGAATTCTCCGTCACCTCGGTTGCCGATTATCTCACCGGCAGCCGGGCGCCGCTGGCAATCGCGATATCTCCGACCGGTGACGATGGATCGGCAGCGACGGTTTTGCTGACCCGCATTCTCGCCGATGCCGGCCGCCGCGTCATCCTGATCGACATGACCGGTTCCGGCCATCCCACGGAACTGATGGCCGAAGACCAGGCCGCTGCTGGCGTCACCGACCTGCTGTGCGGCGAGGCGGCCTTCGGCGATACCATCCACAGCGACCGGCTTTCCGATGCCCATCTGATCCCACAGGGCCGGAGCGACGTACGCCGCGCCATGCGCGGTGTCGATCGGCTGTCGCTGCTCCTCGATGCGCTGGCGGCTGCCTACGACCTCGTTGTCGTCGAATGCGGCGCCGCCGATGTCGCCGGCGTCTCGCGCCTGACGCGCAGCCGGGATGTCGAGATCATCCTCTCCCTACCGCAGCTCGAGGAGACCGTTTTCGTAACACTGATGACGGAATTCCAGGCCGCGGGCTACGAGCGCGTCGTGCTGATGTCGGACGGCGAAGCGGCAGAGCAGAGGTTCGGCGAGGCGGCCTGACGCATGGCGGCATGCTGCTATTGTAGCAACGCTATGCGCCGGACAAAGACCGCTCAGCCGATCCTTGCGCGGATCCCCTGGGCGAATTTATAGAGCTTCGGGCGCGCCTTGATGTACGCCTTACCGCGCGTGACGATCCGGTGCGCCGCGCCGGCGGCGACGCCGATCGGCGAAACCGGCAGCACCACGTCGTAATGCGCGGTCTCGACCGGCGCCCAGGATCGTTTGTAGGTCTGATCGCCGAGGCCGAAATCGAACAGGGCGATGCCTTTGCCGTGCAAACCCGAGATGATCTGCCAGTAGAGGAATTCGCCGGGGCTCGTATCCGGCACCAGGTCTTCGTCGATCGCCCCGAATTGGCAGATGACATGATCGGCCTTGCGCGAGATGCCCGAGATCGCAGCGATCCGGTCCTCATTTCCGCCCTTCAGCCGCAGGGCATGCATCTGCAGGCCGAAGGACTGCCCGGCATCATCCCGCCTGTCGATGAGGCCGTGCAAAAAGGCCTGTGTTTCCCGGTCGGCAAAGACGTCGGGCAGGCCAAGGCTGGCGAAGCGGATGCTCTTCAGACGGAAGAAGATATCGAGCAGGCGATGCTGTTCTTCCGATGTTTCGGGGACGACGTATTCGACACCGCCGGCGGCCTCGAAACGCCGCGATTGAACGCGGAATTTCTTACGCCGGCTCTTGGCATTGATCTGTTTCAGCGTCTCTTCGAAAACGGCAAGGAGCGGCAGTTGATAGGCGTGGTTCTGGTTTTTCACCATCGGCAGCCCGGTGAGCGGGGTCGGCCGTCCGCGCCATTCCAACGGAATGTTTTGCAGCAACAGCAGATCGGCCCGCCCCTTCAACGCGTGCTGAAGCTGGCGAGCGAATTTTTCGGCGTCGATGCTCCCGCCGCTTTCGGCGAAATTCCCGGAGAAAAGACCGGTATTGATATTGCTGTGATCGGCAGCGATGAATTTCGCGACGGCAAGACCACGCGACTTGACGAGTTCGACCGGCAGAATGAAGGCCGTCTCGCCGGCATAGGTGCCTTTGAGGATCGCCAGCGGCCGTTGAAAGGCGTTTACCCAGGCGCTACACCAATCGTAGCTCTGATGGAGCGACTGGAGATTGTCGACCTCCAGAGCCCGCCAATCATCTTCCAGCGGCTGCATCGCATCGAAAACCGCGATGTCGATTTTGGCCATGGCAAGTTTCATGCTCACCTGGCGTAGGCGTGAAATCGCCGTGTCGGCCAGCGCTGCGTCGTCTGACGGCTGTTCGTGGACATCGAGCTTATGCGTCTGCACGGGAACTCTCCGGTCAAAATGCTGAGCGCGAAGGTAGGAATGCAGGACGTATATTTGGTTTAATCGCAGGCCATCAGCGAGGTTTTCCGCCGATCACGGTTATCCGGCCGTTAATGGCTTACTGCTGCCGCGGTCCGGCCATCCATTTGATGATCACCATTGCCGGCAAGATCCAAAGCAGGCCGGTGAGCAGGAAGTAGAGCAGGTGACCCCACCAGGGCGCGTTGCCAAGTGTCGCCACCGCGATCGTATTCGCCACCAGCGCATAGACGAGCACGAGCACGATGATGAGGATCGTGCCGATGAATTTGCGGAGGCGGACGGGCATCGCTTATCTCTTCTATGGGTGGCGCGGACGGCGCGACGGCATGCCGCAAAGGTTCGGGGCTTGTTTTGCATGAGCCGGTGGGGCAAATCAACTGCCGGATAGAAGGAGACATCATGGCCGTCGCGAACCTCACCACGGAACAGGCGATCCTCACCGAAGTGCGCAAGCAGAACCGCAATCGCCGCGCCTTGCGGCTGTGGCTCGGCTTCGTGCTTCTGGCGCTCTTCTGTCTCGTGCTCGTCGGAGGCGCCACGCGGCTGACCAATTCCGGCCTGTCGATCACCGAATGGAAGCCGATCCATGGTGTCATTCCGCCGCTGTCGGCAGCGGAATGGGACGAGGAATTCCGCCTCTACCAGCGCATTCCCGAATTTCAGCAATTGAACAGCGCCATGACCGTCGACGAGTTCAAAGGCATTTTCTGGTGGGAATGGGCCCACCGGCTGATCGCCCGCGGCATCGGCGTGATCTTCGCGCTGCCGCTCATCTTTTTCTGGCTGACCGGACGCATCGAAAAGCGCCTGCGCTGGCCGCTCGTCGGCATCCTGGCGCTCGGCGGCCTGCAGGGTTTTATCGGCTGGTGGATGGTGTCCTCGGGTCTTTCCGTCCGCACCGACGTCAGCCAGTATCGGCTTGCGACACATCTGGTCATGGCCTGCCTGATCTTTGCCGGCTGCATGTGGATCATGCGCGGCCTCTCGCCACATTCCAACGATCCGGCGCCGGCACGCAGTTCGCGCGGGTTTGCCGCTGCGATTGCCATATTCGCGCTGTTCCAGATCTATCTCGGCGCGCTGGTGGCCGGGCTCGACGCCGGTTTTTCCTACAATACCTGGCCGCTGATGGACGGCGCCGTCATTCCCTCCGACTTGCTGATCCAGCAGCCGTTCTGGATCAACGCCTTCGAGAACCCGAAGACGGTGCAGTTCATCCACCGCATCGGCGCCTATACGCTCTTCGCGCTGACACTGATCAACATGGTGATTGCCCTTCGCGCAGCACCTTGGACCACGCATGCCCGCCGCGCCGTCGTGCTTTTCTCGCTGGTCACGCTGCAGGCGGCGATCGGCATCGCCACGCTCTTGATGCAGGTGCCGCTTCACTGGGGCCTGCTGCATCAGGCCGGCGCTCTGGTGGTCTTCGGCTTCGCCGTCGCCAACTGGCGCGGCTTTTACGGCGAATACCCGCACGCCACGGCAATCGCGGAGCGCGATTGAAGCGCGAGCCGTTGAGAGCATGATGCCGAAAAGTGTAGGCGGTTTTCGGACGACACATGCTCTAACTCTCTAATTTAGAACAGGATTGGATTTTAGGCCCGCCGGGCCTAAAATCATTCTGTTCTAGCGCAGCACGCTGTCGAGCAGCGGCATGCCGATGATCGCCGCGGCGGCGATCAGCACGTAACAGGCAATGCGGAAGGTCCGTTCCTCCGCCAGGCCGAACAGTTTCGAGCCGCCGTAGAGCCCAACTGCATAGCTCGGCAAAATGACGGCCGTCAGGGCAAAGACGGCCGGCACGAACAGTCCGCCGATATAATAGCTGATGGCGCTGAAGACGGACGAGATCGAGAAATACAGCACGACATTGGCCCTGACGCGCGTGAAGTCGCTCTTGCCGCCGAGCCAGTAGGCGACGACTGGCGGTCCGCCGAGCTGTGCGGCGCCGCTGAACAGGCCGGCAACCAGCCCGACGCCGCTGCTGAGCGGTGCCGAAGGCGCGCCGTGATAACGCCATCCCGAGACGAGAAGCGCGAGCAGTGCGATGGCGATGATCGTGATGCTCCAGCGCAGGAGCGTCGGGTCGAGCAGTGCCAGCATCGCGGTGCCGGCCGGGACGCCCAGTGCCGCACCCGCCGCCATGACGAAGACTTCGGGCCGGTTGGCGCCGCGCCAGGCGGGTGGGATCATCCCGAGCGTGGCGATGCCGTCGATGACGAGCAGGATCGGCGAGACCAGCTTCGGACCGATGATGGCGCCACCGAGCGGAATGAAGATCAGCGCCGCCCCGAAACCGGAAAAGCCGCGGGCGAGCCCGGCGATGAAGGCGAAGGCCATCAGGGCATAGATGCCGTGATCGGGCAGGGCGGCGGCAAACCAGGCCTGCCCATCAGTGATAAGCGCATCCAGCGACATGGCGTCAGGAGGCGAGCATCAGGTCCATGTTCTGCACGGCGGCACCAGAGGCGCCCTTGCCGAGATTGTCGAGCAGCGCCACCAGATTGACCTGGGAACCGCCCGGTGTGCCGAAGACGAAGAGCTTCATCGTGTCCTTGCCTTCGAGTTCGACGGCATTGACGCGCGCAAGTGCCTTGCTGTCGGCAAGCGGCACGACGGTGACGATGTCCTGGCCGGCGTAATGGGCGGTGAGTGCGGCATGAATGCTTTCCATCGTCGTGCCCTCGGCGAGATCATCGAGATGCAGCGGCACCTGCACGATCATGCCCTGCGCGAACTTGCCGACCGATGGCGAGAAGATCGGTGCGCGGTCGAGCAGGCCGTGCACGGTCATTTCAGGCACGTGCTTGTGGGTGAGGGGAAGACCATAGAGGAAGTGCGGCGCGGTGATCGCATCCGGGTGGTCCGGATTCTCCATCTGGGCGATCATCTGCTTGCCGCCGCCGGTATAGCCGGAAACCGCATTGACCGTGACCGGGTAGCCGTCCGGCAGAATGCCGGCGGCACGCAGCGGCCGGATCAGGCCGATTGCGCCTGTCGGATAGCAGCCGGGGTTGGCGACGAAACGTGCGGCCTTAATCTTGTCGGCCTGCGCGCCGTCCATTTCGGCAAAGCCGTAGGCCCAGCCGGGATTGACACGGAAGGCGGTCGACGTGTCGATGACGCGCACATTGTTGTTGGCCGATACCATCTGAACCGCTTCCTTCGATGCATCGTCGGGCAGGCAGAGAATGGCGATATCGGCGCTGTTCAGCATGTCCTCGCGCATGGCGGCGTTGCGCCGCTCGGCCTCGGGAATGGACAGAAGCTCGACATCGCGGCGGCCAGCCATGCGCGTGCGGATCTGCAGACCCGTCGTGCCGTGTTCGCCGTCGATGAAGATTTTCGGTGCCATGTTAACCTGCGCTTTCAATGGGTTAGAAGGTTTCCGGATTCATTTTGGGATAATAAGTCAGCCTTGTGACGCGGCGATGGCGCGTCGCTCCGCATGGAGTCCCAGCATATACATCGCCACCGTTGCTCCGGCAATGGCGGTGATGTCGGCGTGGTCGTAAGGCGGCGAAACCTCGACGATATCGGCACCGCGGATATCGAGCTGATGCAGGCGCTGCAGCACCGAAAGGATCTTGGCGCTCGACGGTCCGCCGGCGACCGGGGTGCCGGTGCCGGGCGCAAAGGCCGGATCGAGGCAATCGATATCAAAGGTGAGATAGGCCGGCGCGCCGCGCGTGTGGGTGATGATTGCCGAAGCGATGTCGCCGGCACTCATATCCTCGACCTGATGGCCATAGAGAATATTGATGCCGCAATCCTCCGGCGCATGGGTGCGGATGCCGATCTGGATCGAACGATCCGGGTCGATGATGCCTTCGCGGGTGGCCCGCGCGACGAAGGAGCCATGGTCGATGCGCCGCTCTTCGTCGAACCAGGTGTCCTGATGCGCGTCGAACTGCACGAGCGCCAGCGGCCCATGTTTTGCCGCATGGGCTTTCAGCAGCGGCCAGGTGACGTAATGATCGCCGCCGAGCGTCAGCAGAAAAGCGCCGCTGTCGAGGATGACGTTCGCCTGGCGTTCGATGGCGCCCGGCGTATCCTGGTGATTGCCGTAATCGAGCAGGCAATCGCCGTAATCGACCACGGCCATGTCGGCGAACAATTCGCGGTTGAAGGGATATTGCGCATCATTGTCGAAGATCGCCGAGGCGCGACGGATTGCCTGTGGGCCGAAGCGCGTGCCCGGCCGGTTCGACGTCGCGGCGTCGAAGGGAATACCCCAGACGGCGACATCGACGCCGGAAAGTTCCTTGGTGAAGCGGCGGCGCATGAAGGAGAGCGCGCCGGCAAAGGTCGGGTCGCTGGCGGCAGAGGTGAGGCTGGTCGCCGTGAAGGCGTGATCGATGGTCTTGTTCGCCAAGAGGGAGCTCCTTTTTCGGTCGTGAAAGGTCAAGGCGTCGACAACGGGTAGGCGACCGGACGGCGAATTTCAAGCGATCGAAATGGAGGTGGCGGCCAAAGCATGCGGCGATGCCGGCGTGGAAGGAGGTGCCGGCCGATCACGCACAACAAAAAAGGCCGGGTTTCCCCGGCCTTCGTAAATTCCGTCTGTCCGAAGCGATTAACGCTTGGAGAACTGGAAGGAGCGGCGAGCCTTGGCCTTGCCGTACTTCTTGCGTTCGACGACGCGGCTGTCGCGGGTCAGGAAGCCGCCCTTCTTCAGCACCGAGCGCAGGCCCGGTTCGAAGTAGGTGAGCGCCTTGGACAGGCCGTGGCGGACGGCACCGGCCTGGCCGGAGAGGCCGCCGCCGGCAACGGTTGCGACGATGTCGAACTGGCCGTCACGGGCAGCCGCGACGATCGGCTGGCGCAGGATCATCTGCAGCACCGGACGGGCGAAATAGTCCGCGAATTCCTTACCGTTGACGATGATCTTGCCGGAGCCCGGCTTGACCCAGACGCGGGCGACGGCGTTTTTGCGCTTGCCGGTCGCGTAGGAGCGGCCGAGCGAATCGACCTTGCGGACGTGGGCCGGAGCAGCAGCTTCGGAAGCCGTGCCGAGATCCTTCAGGGAGGAGAGGTCAGCCATGATCAGGCGCTCCTTACGTTCTTTTTGTTGAGCGCGGCAACGTCGAGGGCGACCGGCTGCTGGGCTTCATGGGGATGGTTGGAGCCGGCGTAGACGCGCAGGTTCTTCATCTGGCGACGGCCGAGCGGGCCACGCGGAACCATGCGTTCGACGGCCTTTTCGAGGACGCGCTCCGGGAAGCGGCCTTCGATGATCTGGCGCGCGGTGCGCTCCTTGATGCCGCCGGCGTAACCGGTGTGCCAGTAGTAAACCTTGTCGGAATACTTCTTGCCGGTGAAAACGACCTTGTCGGCATTGATGACGATGACGTTGTCGCCGTCGTCAACATGGGGGGTGAAGGTTGCCTTGTGCTTGCCGCGCAGGCGCATAGCGATGATGGAAGCGAGACGGCCAACGACCAGCCCTTCGGCGTCGATGATCACCCACTTCTTCTCCACCTCTGCAGGCTTCTGGGAGAAGGTAGCCATAGTGAATACTCTCTTTTGGGACCCTTGCCCGAAGGCTTAAAAGGGCGTTTCTTGTTGCTTGGATTGGCAGGCGCAAGACATGCCAAAAAGAAAGCAGCCCGAAAGGCTGCGTTCTGGCGCGGTGTATAAAGGGAATGTGACATCGGGTCAATATCGACATTTTAGATGATCTGAAAAAAACGGCAATAAAAACAGCGGCTTATCTGTGAGGTATTATGGCACCTCAAATTTCCTCGGCTCGAGGATCGCCATGCTTTGGTTTTTACGCTGCCGACGACTTGGATTTGACACGCCGAGCCACGGTTGCAAGAGCTCCTAATCCTTGAACTCCCGCAGGCATTTCATCACTTCCCGAAGGCCGCGTGTCAGATGTTTATCCCGGCGCAGAACCATGCCGAGGCGACGCGTGAGCTTTGGTTTCAACGAAGATGTCATCACGAGACCGGCACGGTCGCGCTTTAGCGCAAGCCCCGGCAGGATCGACCAGCCGAGCCCCACCGCCACCAGTTCCTTGATCGCTTCGACGCTGCCGAACTCCATCGCGGGACGGGTCCTGATATCGGGGGCGGCCAGCCAAGCGTCGATTGCCCGCCTGGTATTGCCTCCCTCATAAAGCAGCAGCGTCCTGTCGCGCATGAAGGCAGCGTCCGGTCCGCCCTCGGGCACGAGGCTGCCGACGGGTGCGACCGCCAGCAATTCCTCCTCGTAGAACGGTTCGATCTCGAAGTTTCGCCCCGAGGCCGGCAGAGCGACGACGGCGATGTCGAGACTGTTGGCCTCCAGATCGCGCAGAATATCGTCGGCATTGCCGATATGGACGGTGATTTCGAGGCCGGGCATGGATTTCCTGGCGGCGGCGATGGCGCGCGGGAGCAGGTGGATCGAGGCGGTCCCGCCGCTGCCGATGCGCACGCGGCCGCTGGCGCCATCTCTGTGTGGCAGCATCGCTTCTTCCGCAGCGGCCGCTTGCTGAAGCAGACGCCTTGCGTGTGAAAGCAGGTCGAGGCCCGCCGCCGTCGGCTGTGCCCGCCGTCCGACACGCTCGATCAGCCGGACGCCGAGCCGCTGTTCGAGGCCTTTGACCTGCAGGCTCACAGCCGGTTGCGTCACGCCCTCCTTATCGGCGGCGGCCGTAAAGCTTCCGAGATCGGCGACGTTGACGAAGCTCGCGAGCTGATCGAGATTCAGCGGCATCCAAAGAAATCCTTATGCATATGATAATATCCATAAGCTTGTTTCGCAGTTCGTTCCAGCGCATCTTTTCCCCGTTGAGAAAGGACAAAAGAGATGACCCTGGAACTCGGCGAGAGATTAGCGACACCGCCCAACGCGCTTCGCTCGAAACTTCGCGAGGTGGTGCGCCGGGGCCGGCGGCTGCCGGCGGCCCTCGAGTGTTGGCTCGAAAAGCGGCGCAGTCGCCGCAAGCTTTCGGAACTCACCGATGACGAGCTACGCGATATCGGTCTGACCCGTGCACAGGCGACGGCCGAGATAGCGAAATCGTGGTTCTGGTCCTAATCACGCCGTGGCGGGGAGGGCGGATCCTGCTCGAAATTATCTGTGCCTTGTGGCAGAACAGCTGTGTGGAAATTCAAGCGCAGGGAGCAGCATCATGGCCGAAATCGTATCCTTCCGAAAGGACCCGGACAGGGCGGACGGATTGTTGCTCCGTTCGCTGCGCGATGGCGTGCTGCGGCTTGTGCTCAACGACCCGCCGGCCAACGCACTTTCAATCGCGCTTCTCGAGGCGCTGATGGCCGAGCTCGAAAAGGCGGGATCGGACGTGGATGTGCGCGTCGTCGTCATCGCCTCGACCGGCTCTGTCTTTTCCGCCGGCCATGACCTCAAGGAACTCACCGCCCATCGCGTCGACGAAGACCAGGGCGCTGCGTTCTTCGAGAAAAGCTTCCGGCTCTGCGCCGATCTAATGCTGAAGATCACCCATCTGCCGAAACCCGTCATCGCCCAGATCGACGGGCTTGCAACCGCTGCCGGCTGTCAACTTGTTGCCTCCTGTGATCTGGCGATCTGCACGGACACGTCGACGTTCTGCACGCCGGGCGTCAATATCGGCCTGTTCTGTTCGACGCCGATGGTGGCGGTAACCCGTGCCGCCCATCGCAAGCAGGCGATGGAGATGCTTCTGACCGGCGAGACCATCGATGCTTCGACCGCCAAGGACTTCGGTCTCGTCAACCGCATCGTGCCGAAGCAGTATCTGGCGCAGGTCGTTGCCAAATATGCGGCGGTGATTGCCGGCAAATCGCCATTGACGCTGAAGATCGGCAAGGAGGCCTTCTATCGCCAACTCGACCTGCCGGTGGAGGCGGCCTATGACTATGCCTCCAAGGTGATGGTGGAGAGCATGCTGACGCGGGATGCGCAGGAGGGCATCGGCGCCTTTCTCGGCAAGCGCAAGCCGGAATGGAAAGGCGAATGATCACGCCAGCTTCAGAACCAGCACGCCGGCGGCGATGACGACGCCGGCGGCGTAGCGCCAGATTCCGGCTTTTTCCTTGAACACGACGACCGAGATCACCAGCGCGAAGACGATCGCGGTTTCCCGCAAGGCGGCGACGGTCGCGACCGGGGCCTTCGTCATCGCCCAGAGCGCCAGTCCGTAAGATGCAATCGAACCCGCGCCGCCGATAAGGCCGCGCCACCAGTTGCGGCGAACGTGGCGCAACACGGCAGCGCTGCCGCGCCGGGACGCCGCCCAGGCAAACAACAGGATGGGCGGCAGCAGCGACATCCACAGCGTATAGGAAATTGGGTTGCCTGAAAGGCGCGCGCCGATGCCGTCGACATACGTGTAGCTGGCGATGACGAAGGCATTGGCAATGGACAGCACGACGGCACGGCCGCTGCCGCGACGCGCCTCCAGAGCGAGTGTCAGAACGGCGGCTGAGATCGTCATGATGCCGGCGAGCGCGGCGCCGGAAAGGTTTTCCCTGAGGACCAAACCGCTTGTCGCGGCGACCAGCAATGGCGCGCAACCACGCATCAGCGGATAGACCAAGCCGATATCACCGGCCCGGTAGGCGGCAGCAACCAGCTGGAAATAGACGAATTGCAGGATGGCCGAAGCGCCGATAAACGGCCAGGCCGCGCTTTGCGGCAATGGCAGAAATGCCAGAAACGGCAAGGCCGATACCGCGCCGCCGGCCGAAATCAGCGCTGCATCAAGGGATTTGTCGCTTCCCGCTTTGACGATCGCGTTCCATGTTGCATGCAGCAATGCGCCGAACAAAACGAGCAGGATGACGTCGAGTGGCAAGGACAGATCCGGGACAGCGGGGAGGACAGGCGCTTCGCTCCGACGGGGCAAACTTCTGGAAAGACAACTGCGATTTGCACGAAATGCAATGCCATGGTCGCGGATGCCTTGCCGTCTGCAATATCACCCTTTCAATATCCGAACAATGGCGGGTGTATCCGACAATTTTTACGTGCGCGCGATATGCGTTCAATCCACGCGATCTTCTCAACTATGAGATGCTGCTAATGGACGCCAGAACATATAGCGAATCTATAAAGAACTAAAGGAGAAAGTACCTGGAAGGTTTTCGGAGGGGATTATTCTATGTTGCTGAAATACAGATATTATTCTATAACTTTGACATACGACAAAAATAAAGCTTTTGATTGCAAACTATCTGAAAAAGCGCAGCGCGGGATTGAGCCTGCCAACATTCGCAAGCGCGAAGGGCGTAGGGCGCCTGCCGCAGTCACGGCGGCAAAAAACCTCAGAGCTGATACTGTGGAATGAACAGCATCCCGTCAAGGTTGTCTATGTTCTGACAGTTCAGAACGGGGCAGCGGGGATCGTCTTTCGAGGGGATATGCGTCCACTCCGCATAGTCGGTCGCGTCGCAATAATGGCTGTTGCGGACGTAGCGATCATAAAGGGGCAGACCGCGGGGGGATTGATAGCGGAAGATCACGGCGCCCTGATTGTGGATGGCGGCGCGCACGCTGGCACAGCTCATGGTGAGGGGATTGTAGCGCGAGATTGCCAGCGCCGGCGATGCGACGAGCAGGAGCATGAGGGCAAGAGCGATTTTTTTCATCGAATCATCCTCAGAAAGTATCCGATTCATATATACGGGAAAGGCGCGCATCTGGTTTCACGCCAAAGCAAAAATCGCGCGCGCCGTGGCGAAAGACTTTCGCAAGTGGAGAAGCGGACATGAATCACGACAGCTACACGGATGATTTCCTCGCCGGCATCCTGCATTCGGTGAAGACCATCGCCCTGACCGGCGCTTCGCCCAATCCGGCGCGGCCGAGCAACGGCGTCATGGGCTATTTGCTGTCGCGCGGCTATGAGGTCATTCCGGTCAACCCGGGGCAGGCGGGTAAACAGATCCATGGCCGCACCGTCTATGCCCGGCTCGCCGACATTCCTGTGCCGATCGACATGGTCGACGTCTTTCGCGCTGCCGAATATCTGGGCGGCGTCGTCGAGGAGGCCTTAGCGCTGAGACCGTTGCCAAAGGTCATCTGGGCGCAGCTGGGCGTCCGCGACGAGGCGGCTGCGGCAAAGGCGGAGGCCGCCGGCATCAAGGTAGTGATGAACCGCTGCCCGGCGATCGAATATCCCCGGCTCATTGCCTGATCTCATCGCCCGATCTCATTGCTTGCGCTGCGCCCTGCAGAGACGGATTTTCCACCGAACGCCCGTGGGTTGAAACGGATCGCGATTAACTTTCGTCCCGGAGAGGCTATGATCCCGCCCGTCAACAACAGCTGGAGGACGACATGGCCAAGAATGATCCGGGATTCAACACGTTGGCGATCCATGCCGGTGCGCAGCCCGACCCGGCAACCGGCGCGCGGGTAACACCGATCTACCAGACGACCGCTTACGTCTTCAACGATTCGGATCATGCTGCCGCGCTCTTCGGCCTGCAGGCCTTCGGCAATATCTACACCCGCATCATGAACCCGACGCAGGCCGTGCTGGAGGAGCGCGTCGCAGCGCTCGAAGGCGGCACGGCGGCCCTTGCCGTCGCCTCCGGCCATGCGGCGCAGATGATCGTCTTCCACACCATCATGCGCCCCGGCGAGAATTTCATCGCGGCCCGCAGGCTTTACGGCGGCTCGATCAACCAGTTCGGCCATGCATTCGAGAATTTCGGCTGGCAGGTGCGCTGGGCTGATTCCGCCGATCCGGCAAGCTTCGAAAGCCAGATCGACGAGAAGACGCGCGGCATCTTCATCGAGAGCCTCGCCAATCCCGGCGGCACCTTTGTCGATATCGCGGCGATCGCCGAGGTCGCGCATCGCAACGGCCTGCCGCTGATCGTCGACAACACGATGGCAACCCCCTATCTCATCCGCCCGATCGAACATGGCGCCGACATCGTCGTGCATTCGCTGACGAAATTCCTCGGCGGCCACGGCAATTCCATGGGCGGCCTCATCGTCGACGGCGGCACTTTCGATTGGTCGAAATCCGGCAATTACCCGATGCTGTCGAGCCCGCGGCCGGAATATAACGGCATGATCCTGCACGCGACCTTCGGCAATTTCGCCTTTGCGATCGCCGCCCGCGTGCTCGGCCTACGTGACCTCGGACCGGCAATCGCTCCCTTCAACGCCTTCCTGATCCTGACGGGGATCGAAACGCTGCCGCTGAGGATGCAGCGTCACAGCGACAACGCGATCGCCGTGGCGCGATGGCTGAAGGCGCACAGCAAGATCGCCTGGGTGAATTATGCCGGCCTCGACGACGACCCGAACCACGCCCTGCAGCAGCGCTATTCGCCGAAAGGCGCAGGCTCTGTCTTCACCTTCGGCGTCAAGGGTGGTTACGAGGCGGGCAAGACGCTGGTCGAAGGCCTCGAGCTCTTCTCCCATCTTGCCAATATCGGCGACACCCGCTCGCTCGTCATCCACCCCGCTTCGACGACGCACCGGCAGCTGAGCGACGAACAGAAGACCGCCGCCGGCGCCGACCCAGACGTCGTGCGCCTTTCGGTCGGCATCGAGGACGTCAAGGACATCATCGCCGATCTCGAACAGGCGCTCTCGAAGATCTGACTCTCCTTCGCAGCAAACGTTTGGAGTTCGCAGACTACCTTTGTCGGAGTGCAATTATAGCGGCAGCGTTTACCGTTGGCTCTGAGAGCGGAAATGCCGTGAGAGGTCGTTTGCGTCCTATCAGACCTCATGCTGACATCGGTCGCTCTCCGCAATGTATGAGCGGCGAGGTGCAGTCATTACGAGTGGGAATGTCGGTCGCGGCGTGGCCAGGAGGCGAGGGAATTCCCCCTGTTTGGAAACCAAGTGCTTTGTCGAGCCCATGCCGCCCTCGCGCTCCTTATCCCGCCTCGGCGCAATTCGCCAAGAGGGAAATCCCGGCTGCTCGGGCTGTCAGCCCGTCAACTCCAGCCATTGGAAGAAACCGCTTACCGGGATAAGGCAGCGGCGCGATCGGTAAGTGTCCTGGAATAGCTCATCCGAAGCTATATCTTCACTCCGAGCGTGGACGGACGGCTGGCGACGCGGCCGGTCCATCCATGACGGAATGAAGCCCCAACGAGCAATGGCGATGGCAGGCTTTGGACGATCCCGCTGGCGCTCAGCGTCTTGAATAATGACATGGTACACCTCTGCGGGGGCACCGTTGTATCTCGGGGTCGGTCGCCCAGATCGTCGACGTTACCTTGCTTAGCGAAGCTAAAACTTTCGGCCAGCTCTTCAAACGAACGATTGATGTAGACGCGACGGCACATTCGAAATCTTGTACATATTTCCTGGGCGGCCGATCTGGCTGCCGGTGCGCCACGTCAATACATAGCGGTCTTCAGCATTTTCCAATCTCCCCTGTGGTCATTCAGGCATTCGCCACAGATTATGGTCGCCCAGACGGGGGACCTAAGTCGGGCTGGCAACCTTACGGCCGCTGCACATATTGTTTTTGAGGCAATATGAGGTCCATGGGAGGGGCAGGGCGGAACAGGAACAAGAAAATGAAGTTTGGCCCCAACAATCATGGGGAGCACTGTCCGGAAGGCCACAGCACGGCGGCGACAATCGCGACCATCTCGGCAACCCTTGCCGCCGATCCGGACGTTGACAGCAGCGCCGTCGAAATCAGAATGCTCGGTCCGGTCGTTCTGCTCGAAGGCTACATAACAAAGGCCGCGGATCGCGACAAAATCATCGCGATTGCAGCGACGATCGTAGGCTGGGAAAATGTCCAGGACAGAATGTTGAGCCGCTTCCCACCGCCCTAATGATGTCAGCGTGCCCGGCGCTCAATAGGACCAGGGACCAAGGTCGGGCCAAGCCCGGTACGAAGTCCCACCCGGGAACACTTCCTCCCTTTCTCGGTTCGGCCTTGAGCGGGCCTACCCGCAGCAAGGAGGAAGAAAACATGAAAATCAAAGCAATAGGAATTGCCGCCGGCATCCTGGCGGCATCGGCATCCGCCTTTGCGCAGTCTACGACAGTTATTGCGACACCGCCGGAGAAGGTGGTGACCTTTGTCCAAAAGGCTCCCGCCCCGACTGAACGCGTCGTGGTGAAGGAGAAGGTTGTCGTCGGGCAGCCGCTGCCGGAAACGGTGGTCGTGACGCCAATTCCCGATGACCCGACATATGCATACGCGATCGTCAACGATGAGCGTGTGATCGTCGAGCCTTCCACGCGGAAGGTGATCCAGGTCGTCAAGTGACCGATGGGCGGCTCGAGCCGCCCCTTCCAACAACAGGGGCACGCATGCACCGCACGAGAATGCGGATTGCATCGCGTGTCCAAATCTCGGAGATCGAACATGAAAAGCAGCCATCTCGCCATTCTGGCCGCGGCGCTCTCGCTCGGCGTGTCGCCGCTCGCAGCGCTGCCAGCCGCAGCCCAGCAGGACACGCAGAAGAGCGGCCAGACCCAGTCCGGGTCGCAGTCTGACACACAATCCGGCTCTGGTACCAGCGGCAAGAGCACCGGCACCGACTGTACGCCGGACGCTTCGGGAGCCTGCCCGCAGGGCAAGGGTCAGTCATCGCAGCAGAAAGCAGGTCAAGGTTCCGACACGCAAAAGAGCGCCCAGCAACCTTCGAACGACAACACGTCGACGAGCGGAAGCGCGTCCGGGAAGTCTTCGACAGAAACCAAGCCAGGTTCGACAGACGCCAGCGGGAGCACGACTACAGAACAGAAAGCCACCACCAAGTCTGGCACTACGGACACCAGTGGCTCGGCCACCACAGGCTCGAAGAGCAGCACGCAGAATGCCAAGCCGGCTGAGGGAACGAGCAGTGGCAGCACCACGCAAAGCGGTGATGCATCGAAGCAGTCAACCGATCAGAACGCGTCGACGACCAGCAAGAGTTCTTCCGAAACCAACGTCAACATCTCCGTCGAGCAGCAGACCGAAATTCGAACGGTGGTGAAGGAAGTTCATGTTGCTCCGGTGAAGGAAGTCGATTTCACGGTCTCTGTCGGAACGAAAATACCGAAGAAGGTCCGCCTTGAACGGCTCCCCCCGCGCGTTGTGAAGATCGTCCCGCAATACGAAGGCTACCGATTCTTCATCCTTGCGGATGGTCGGATCGTCATTGTCGATCCCGATGCGCTGACGATTGTCTACATTATCGAGGTATAACCGGCTGTTCCCCGGCGGTGTCTCTCTTTCGCCGCCGGGGCGCAGGAGGCGTCAATGATCTCTCATGAGCAAAAGCGGCCTGGCTGCCGAATACAGAAGCCACTGATCGAGGGAAAACGTTGGTAGGTCTGTTTCACTAAAACCTGCTCTGCGCATAGCATCCACAAGGCATCGTCAAGTCGCTCTGCATCTTTGATTTCGCGCGGTTTGAGGGAAGCGGCCGAGCTTGGCAGCTCAGGTGGGACGTTCCCGCGAGGTAAGGGACATGCAAAGGGTCGGTGTAATCAATTGGCACGGCGGCAAGGATTTCGCTCCCCTGACGCTTGTAGTTGGCGACCGAGCGAAACCCAGGCTGATCCGATCACTCCGCGAGGTTGCCGAAGTCCTCATTGTCGCTTGGCCGACAGACGATGGAGAGGAGTACATGGCTGCCGTGAAAGCATGCCTCGATGCCATTTACGGCAATATCCCGGCCAAGGCGGCACGCGACGCACTCATTCGCGCTGCGGAGGAAGCGGGGATTCCCGTTATCGCGATTGCTCACTGATATGATAGCTCGGCCTGGTCCGCGCGTGGATCACCAGCTGCCAGCTACTCTTGAACCGCGACAGACCCGGAACCATCTCAGGGCACGACACGGATGCGTGAAGAATGAGAGCAAGAGCGATGAGCTATCACCGGCATGACCAGCCGCTGACATCGGAAGACTTATCAAAGTGCCAGGTAGTGCTTGAAGAATTCTGCTTTGCGAACAACGTCCCGTCTCCCTCTGACGAAGCCGAGCGTGTGGCCGCCATCATCATCGAGCTATACCAGCAGGGCGTCCATGAACTTCATCAACTGAGGCCGCTCGTAGACGGAGCGCGTGGAAAATTGGACTCAGAAACATCGCCACAAGAGGCCGAG
This sequence comes from Rhizobium phaseoli, assembly GCF_001664385.1. NCBI lineage: Bacteria > Pseudomonadati > Pseudomonadota > Alphaproteobacteria > Hyphomicrobiales > Rhizobiaceae > Rhizobium > Rhizobium phaseoli. The sequence continues at coordinate 1,666,108 of NZ_CP013532.1, forward strand.
GACTGAGGGTGCTGCGCTTTCGTGTCGATTGAGTTCAAGGCCTGAGAATCGCCGCCCAGCTCAATAGTGGGAACTGGCGTGTCATGTCTGTTACCTTCGCATAAGAGGACAAGGTCATGCCCAGAATTCTAAATGCGCGCCAAATTGCTGTCTCGTCTGATCTCTCGATGAGGTGGCTCTCGCGCTCAATGGCCTTGTCACGGAAGAGATCGCGGTGCCGGAGCGAGCTACCACCCTTCATTGAAAGTCCACGACGTACCGGATCGAAAAACGGACAGGAACGATTACTCCCGAGTAGGCGAAGTATATGCCATCTCATCTCGGTCTCGCATTCTGTCGTTCACGTATTCCGGGCCTGCGATCAACGCGGCGATCGCCGTCGCTTTCTCCCGATCACCGTAGTCCGCCACATAGCCCTCCAGCAACACGCTTCTGCCGACCATACTCACAGAGATCGACGAGCTTTCCAGTTCTGGTTCCATGGACACCGCCGCCTGCACGCTCGCAAGCTGATCGTGGGCGAGGCTTTCCGGCTCGAAACTCATGGCAGTCCTCCTTCGTGATGTGAGGGAAACAGCGGGACGTCAATTTGGTTCGGGCGCCGGGACTTAGGTCCTAGCGATGGATCGGCGTCAGCACGGGGAACGGCACGCTCTGCAGCGCGCGTAGTGATCGCGAAAGTGGGTCTGCAACTGACGCTCTTTGGTACGAAAGCGCACGGGACCTAAGTCCGGGCTATCACGCGCCCACCGACTGGCCTAGCGTCGGGTGTCCAACCCTGATGGACGATGGAAGGAAGGCGCAGTTGGTGTATGTTATCGGTCTCCTTCTGAGCCTTCCTTTCCCGGGAGCATCCTGCGTTCCGGGGCGATATAAGTCTCCTGAGTGACAGGACGGGAACCGTAGTGACGGAGGGGGACTACCTCCTCCTCACCGTGGAAAACAGCGGTTCGGGTGTCCCCCGACCTCGGGGACGGCGGGAAAGTCGTTGAGCTGATGCCGGCGCAATTCGAGGGCGACGTGATCAGGTATCCATCGGAGAATGGGTGCCGTGTCGACCTCAGGCTGAGGTCGTCGCCTGCGAACTAAGGTTTGTCGGCGATTTGGCCAGCAGAGATCGCCCAACGATCGGGTTGTCGCTCAGACGGGTATGCGGACGGCAAGGACTACACAGACGGGTTACGCTTCCCAGATAGCCGTTCCCAGGCGCGACGCATCTTCTGGAGCCGTGAGGAAGTCCGCTCCCTTGCGGGAGGAACCAACATTCCGTTGCGGAAGTCGGCCAAGGCCTGGGCCTCCAACCTCGTTCTTTCGCTCGACCCCTCCCGATCGACGAGCAGCCTGCCGGTCTGATGATCGATGACCGACCACATTCCGTTTTCGAGTGCTTGTATGTCGTAGCGCTGCATGACTGAAGCCAGAGATTAAATGCTCCACATCAGCCTGAAATCCCTTTGAAATCAACTGGCGCAGTGCGTTACTTGAGGCATAATTTGGTGAGATGGTGAACCTCGGATTACCCTAGAAGAACACGATCAACCGGTGTTGGCAACGAGCGGAATCACAAGCATTTCGATGGGTAGATATTTAGGGATCACCGCTGGACGATCACCTGGGTTCCCGGCTGGACCATATCGTAAAGTTCCTCGACGTCCTCGCGATACATTCGAAAACAACCGCTCGAAGCGTTGGTTCCGATTGAGGAAGGGTCATTGGTTCCGTGTATGCGCAGCAGCCCGTCGGCCAGGTAAATTGCGCGGGTTCCAAGCGGATTGGCAGGGCCAGCCTTCACGACCGCTGGAAGCCTCGGGTTCTTCTGCCGCATGCTCGCCGTTGGCCGCCATTCGGGATGCATTCGCTTGGATACCACTCGGGTTGATCCGTACCATTGTTTGCCTTCGCGACCGACGGCAATGGGGTAGGCGAACTGCTCTCCGCTTGCTGTTGTGTAGACAAGGGTGTGCTCACGCGTCGCGATGACGATGGCTCCCCTTCCAATTCGCGTCGATGGCTCCCGTCGTTCTTGCGAAGGTTCCCGATAACCAGGTTCTGGCTCGGAGTAGGGAGGTGGGGGATACGGGCTGTAAGGGTCATCATACCCATAGCCGCCGTCGTATTCATCGTATCCATCATACGGCGCGTAAACTTGGGCTTGGGCATGCGCCGCTGTCAGGAAGAGGGCCGCAGCAAGGAGAACCAGCAATCTCATTCTTCGCCACTCGGTTGTTATAAAAGCACTATTGGTCCCAACTCTATGGCGTCATCATGGCGGACCGCGACCCGTTCGGGATCGCTGCGGATGTGCCCGCGGACGCTCGGCGCGTTTCGAGGTCTGCCGCGACATCGCCGAGTTCGGCAGTGCTGTCGAGGCGGTGCGGGCCTCCGTCCAAGCCACACCAGCTGACGGCGTTTGTTTCTCCATATCGGAAGCGGCCCAATGGACTTCGATTTAAGGCGCAAATATCATAAGCCCGTTGCCACTTCCTCGGGTAATTGCCCAAATGGCCGAAGAACGCGTCAAGCGCCGTCTTGCTGCAATCGTCGTCGCGGACGTCGTTGGTTATTCGCGTTTGATGGAGGAGGACGAGGTTACGACGCTCGCGACGCTGAAGGAGCGCCGAGCGACCATTCTCCAGCCTATCGTGCGGGCGCATGGCGGACGTGTCGTCAAAGTGATGGGAGACGGGGTTCTCCTGGAGTTCGCAAGTGCAGTCAACGCCCTGTCAGCAGCGATCGAGTTGCAGCGGAAGATGGCGGATGCAAACACTGCCCTGCCGGAGGCGCGGCGGATCGTGTTGCGCATCGGGATCAATCTCGGCGATGTCGTCATAGACGGCAGTGATCTCTATGGCGACGGCGTCAACATCGCCGCTCGGCTCCAAAGTCTCGCCGAGCCGGGAGCGATCTATGTGGCGGCGGCCATCCGAGATCAAGTCAATCGCAAGCTTCCGCTCAGCTTCGACGATCTTGGGCCGAAGTCCTTGAAGAATATCGCCGAACCGGTTCATGTCTATCGCCCGCTGTTTGAAACCTGGGCCACGGTTTACGACGAAAAACCAGCCACGCTGCCCCTGCCTGCCAAGCCCTCCATTGCCGTGTTGCCGTTCACCAATATGAGTGGCGAAGCCGAACAGGAAGCGTTTGCGGACGGGTTGACGGAAGACCTGATTACCGACCTTTCGAGAAATGCCGGCTTGTTCGTCATCGCCCGCCACTCGACCTTCGCCTACAAGGGAAAATCAATCGACGTCCGCGTGATCGCACGCGACCTGGGCGTCCGCTACATCCTTGAAGGCAGTGCCCGGCGGACAGCAGGCCGAATGCGCATCAACGTCCAGCTCATCGATGCGGTTGGCGGTGGTCATCTCTGGGCCGAGCGCTTCGACCGAAGTCTCGAAGACATCTTCAGCGTTCAGGACGAGGTCATCGGCAAGATCGTCGAGGCGCTCGTTGGACAATTGGTTGAGCTGCCGCCGCGAAAACGTCCGAAGAGCCTGGAGGCTTACGACGTCTGCGTCCGAGGACGCAGCTTGATCTCATCCTTCACAAGCTTCCCGGAGGCCATTCGGGAAGCCCAAATACTGTTGGAGCGGGCGATCCTGATCGAACCGGAGTATTCGGAGGCTTCCCGCTGGCTCGCTTTCGTGCACTGGCAGCTATGGGCTCACAGCATCGAGCCCTCAGACGAGAACCGGTCCCGGGCGTTGGAGCTGGCCCGCCGGGCGGTGCAATTGGATGGGAGCGATGCCGCGGCGCGTTGGGTCCTTGGGTATTTACTCGCTTACGAAAAGTCGTGGCCAGCGTCCGACACGGAGTTTAAGGCGGCCTTCAGGCTTGAGCCAAACAACACGGATGCCCTCGTCATGTCGTCGGAACTCGCAGTGTATGCTGGCCAGCCATTGGAAGCGATAGACACCATCTCCCGGGCACTCCGGCTGAACCCGCGCCCACCAGGCTGGTATTATTGGGAGCTTGGACTGGCCTATTACGCAGCTGGCCGATACGTGGAGGCCGTAAAGACATTGCGCATGGAGGCTACCTACCGCAGCGCCTCGCGCCGAATACTAGCTGCCAGCCTCGCCCAGCTCGGCCGCAAAGACGAGGCAATACGCGAGGCGGCTCTTTTCATGGCGAAGACACCGAATTTCACGATTGCTCACTGGGCCGCTGCACAACCCGCCCGCGACATGGAGACGGTCCAGCGCTTTGTCGAAGGCTATCGCATGGCTGGCTTGCGGTAGAATCCGGCCTTCAGATTTTCGACCTTTCATAGGCGATAAGTAGATCAGTTACGAGAACGCCATTGATAAAAACCGTGCCTCCTCGGGAACCTTGCTCCTGACTTTATCCGGTTTTAGGCAGCAAAGCGTTGTGTCGTCTCAAAACCCACCTTAATGAACTGTTAAATTTAACGGAGCGGAGGCTCGCATGCAGGAGACCGGAGTCAGCAAGCCATTTTACCCGAACTTCAACATGGTCAGGCTCATTGCTGCCTCCATGGTTATCTTCTCGCATGCCTTCCTTATCTCGGAAAAGACCTCGGCGAACGAACCCTTCATGCGCCTGCTCGGCGAGGGCAACAATCTTGGTAAATTCGGGGTCTATGTGTTTTTCATCACGAGCGGCTTCCTCGTGACGCAGAGTGCGCAGTTCGGCAGCGTCGGTGCTTTTCTCTGGCGGCGGGCGCTGAGGATATATCCGGCGCTGGTAGTCTGCACGCTGCTCAGCGTCTACGTTTTAGGCCCCTTGTTCAGCCCGTTGGGGATCAGTGGTTACTTGCTCTCGTCGTTCCACCTGAGGACGACAGTGTATTCGGTGCTCAATCCGAACTATGGCATGGAACTGCCGAATGTGCAGTTCTATGATCCTGCAATCTCCTGGCTCGCCACCTTCATCAACGGCTCACTTTGGACGATCAGCCAGGAAATCTTCTGCTACCTGATCCTTGCGGGATTAATGGCCATCGGGATTCTGCGAGCGCCGTTCGTGGCAATTACCCTCGCCGTGGGCGTGACCTGGGCGCTTTTCTTCGACGATCCGTGGCCAGACAGAAAGTTGATAACGGATTTCACTTTTATCGCTCCCTATTTCTTCGGCGGGTCGCTTCTGTGGTTCGTGACGGAAAAGTGGCGGCCAAATATTGTCCTGGCGTTGATTTTCGTGGCGCTCGGTGTGCTCTTCTACGTCTTTTGGCCCAAATACCTCTATGGACCCATGTTGTTCGCCGTTCCGCTTGTCTGCATCGCGACGTCGCCGACCATACGGCTGCCGACTCTCGAGCGCGTGGGCGACGTCTCCTACGGCACCTATCTCTATGGCTGGCCGGTGGAGCAGGTGGTGAACCATGCCCTCGGCCAGTACAGCACGCCGTGGACAGTGTTCGCCCTTTCCCTGCCGACATCATTGTTGTTCGGCTGGCTTTCATGGCATCTGCTGGAAAAGCGTGCGCTGCGGCTGAAGCGAGCCTCATTCCTCCAGCGACAGCCTATCAGTCCGTAAGCGATGCACCCATGCTCCTAGCTATTTTGATTGAAGCGTCTGGTTCCGGCAAAACAACCATCCCTCGGGCAATCGTCGGGCGCTCCTACGCCATGCCCTCCACACGTATCCAATCGATCAGCCGCGATAGGCGCGGCCATCGCAACGATCGCGACCGTCATCTGATGTCGCCAGCCTCATTCCAGCAGGGGAGGCCAAACTGGTCGAAGTTCACGAGCGTCTCTTGGTTGAATAGTTGAATATAGCTATGCTGCGAAAGCCCTGGAGCTGAGCAAGGGTAGGCTGCGAAGAACGCTGAAATCGAAGAGATTCAGGATGACTGTGAGCAATTTCATCACCTTCGGCATCGATGGCATCGCCCCCGAGTTCGGCGCCCCCGAACCCGATCGGATTATCTCAGGCAACCCGCAGTTCCGCACCTGGAACCTCGAGGAGGCCGAAGGCGGCCTCTATTCCGGCATCTGGGAGGCGACGCCCGGCAAGTGGCGGATCGTTTACGAGGAATGGGAATATTTCAGCCTTCTGTCCGGCCACTCGATCGTCACGGAAGACGGCGGTGAGCCGGTTCATCTGAAGGCGGGCGACCGAATGATCTTGAAACCCGGCTTCAAGGGAACCTGGGAAGTCGTTGAAACGACTCGCAAGGACTATGTGATCAAGGTTTGAGCAGTGGCTGCAGATCGACTGTGACCTGCGCAAAGCCAAAAACTTAAAGCGCGACGAGAGAATCTGAAGCATTGCGACGCGCTTCGGGCCTGTCCCGGTTTGTGGCGATTGCCGTCCGTTTCTGCTGAGATGGCCGCGTCTCCTTCCCAGATAGAAGGCTTTTGATCTATCTCGTTAAAGATATCTATATCGTCACATGCTACACCTTATCCGCAGCGCATTGCGGACATGATGTCTCCTGCGGTCCCACAGACATGGTCTTGCAATCGATCTTTCCGGAATTTGCATGTCGTCGAATCCTGCGAGTAGGCACGTTCGCACTCAAACCTCTTCCATCATTGCGACAACGGTGTGCTTCCTTCTGGTAGCCCTCGTTCTCACAGGCCTCATGGCCCATGTCGTGGCAACGATGACCCGGTCGGCGAACCAGATTGACGATGCCCGGGCGAGCCGCGCTGCGCGCGCTGCAATCGCAGCCTTTGTCGCCCGGCTCGGCGCAACAACGACGGACAATGCCGTATGGGACGATGCTTTCCGTGCGGTCTCCACTCCGGGCGCCACCGATTGGGCCTATGAGAATTGGGGGAAGACCAGCGAGGACTATGCCCTTTATGATGGAGCCGTCGTGATCGGCCCGGACCGGACTTCAATCGTTTCCGCCTATGCGAAAGGCAAGCCTTTCCAGCCGGGCGTCTTCTTCGGCGAAGCCTTTTATCGGCAGGCCAAGGTGGCGGCCGATCCGGCGCGCACGCCTTTGGTGAATTTCATCAAAACCGAAAAAGGCATCGCGCTGCTCGCATCGCAGGCAATCCAACCTTACGACGATGCCGCAGACACTGAAAAATTCAGCACGCTGAGCTTCTACAAGGAGTTTACCCAGGAGGTCCTGGACACGCTCTCGAACGAACATGAGCTCGAGGGCTTGCGCCTCGAGGCGGCGCCTAGGGCCGATTTCCTGAATACGCCGATCACCGATATGAAAGGGGCGGTCATCGGCTATCTTGTCTGGCCAAGCAAAGCGCCCGGAAGCACTGTATTTCACCAGGTTACACCTTACGTCGCGGCCGCGATCGTCATCCTGGCGCTGTTCCTTGTCGCAGTCCTGATGGTCGGCGCGTCCGAAGCGCGGCGTTTGCGCCAGCTGGCGCAGGCAGCGCTTTACGAAGCGGGTCACGATAGTCTGAGCGGCCTGTTGAACAGACAGGGGCTGCTCAGTCTGCTCGAAGAACTGGATGATACAGCCTCTTCACCGCCGCGGCTTTATCTCGTCGACCTTGATGGCTTCAAGGCCGTCAACGACGCCTGGGGACATGCGGTCGGCGACGATCTGATCCGCCTAGTTTCGAAGGCGCTGATGGTCTGCCATCCGGAAGTCGTCGCCGCCGCCCGGCTGGGGGGCGACGAATTCGCACTGGTGCATGTTGGCCCCGCCACCTGCGAAGAGATGGAGAGGGCTATTCTGGCACTGTTTGCCGAGCCCTTTAAAATCGACGGGCGGACAATCGAAGTCGGCGCAAGCATCGGAGCTGCCACGCGCGACGGAGACATCGAGCCCTTGGAACTGCTGCGCAGAGCCGACATGGCGCTTTATCGCGCCAAGGCAAACGGCAGAGGCCAGGCGATCGAATATGACCCCGAGCTGGACCGGGAGCGCCAGCAGGTCGCCGAGCTCGAGGCTCTGCTGAAGACTGCCATCGGCACCGGCGCGATCGAAGCCGTCTTCCAGCCTCTCGTCTCTGCCTCGACCGGCATGGTGACGGGGCTTGAAGCCCTGGCGCGCTGGCGAACGCCCGCAGGCAATGTCAGTCCGGAGGTCTTCATCCCTCTCGCCGAAAGATGCGGTCTCATCGACGCGCTCGGCGTTCATATGCTGAGAACATCGATCGCACATGCCAAGACCTGGCCCGATCTGGCTCTGTCGGTGAATGTCTCGCCGGTGCAGCTGTGCAATCCGGAATTTGCGGCCGAAGTCATCTCGGTCCTGCAGGAGCTCGATTTCGACCCGAAGCGTCTGACCTTGGAGATCACCGAAGGCGTCCTGATGACAAATCCGGATCAGGCACGGCGCTCGATCGACCAGCTCAAGCGCGTCGGCATCAAATTCGCACTCGACGACTTCGGCTGCGGTTACGCGAGCATCGGGGCATTGCGGCAGTTCGGCTTTGATCGCATGAAAATAGACCGCTCGCTCGTCTCGGCGCTCGACGAAGGCGCAAAGGGCGCCGATGTCCTTCGGGCGACCATCTCTCTGGCGACCGCCCTGCAGATCCCGGTCACCGCCGAAGGGATCGAGACTTCCCGCCAGGCGGCGATCCTGCGGGATGCGGGCTGCGATCAGCTTCAAGGCTATCTGATCGGAAAACCCATGTCGGCGCACGACATTGCCGGCAAGCTGCAGGAAGAAGCGGCCGCCTAATTTCAGGTCGGCTCGGCCTGGATCTGAATCCTGTTCTAATTCAGAGAATGGGAGCATGGTGTCGTCCGAAAACCGCTCATACTTTTCGGCATCATGCTTCAGAAGCACGGGTCACCTGGCTGACCCGCTAGCCGGCACGCCGCACAGATCCTTCAGTCGCCGAAGGTCAGGCCTCGGTATCACCACTGCAGATCCAGTCGCTCCAACCCGTGGAAATGGTAGACGTCCTTGACGTCAGGCATCTTCGCCAGTCTGAGACCGGCAAGCCGCTCGAACAGGATCGGCAACACGACGTTGAGCTCCAGCCGCGCCAGCGGTGCGCCGATGCAGAAATGGATGCCGGCGCCGAAGGAGAGGTTCGTCGCCTCGTTGCGGTCGGGCCGGAAGGCGAGGGGATCGGTGAACTTCGCCGGGTCGAGATTGGCGGCGGCGAGGATGAGGCTCACCTTGTCGCCGCGCTTGAAGGCGACGCCATCGATTTCGGCCGGTTCCAGCGCCCAACGCTGGAAGATGTGGACCGGCGCGCAGATGCGTAGCGTCTCCTCGACCGTACGCGCCGTCGTTGCCTCGTCGCGGAAGAGTTCCACCGGATCTGCGCCGCTGCCGAGGATGGTGCGCACGGAATTGCCGATCTGGTGCACGGTCGCCTCATGGCCAGCGTTGAGCAGCACGATCGTCGTCGAGATCAGCTCTTCCTCGGTGAGATACTGACCCTTGTGCTCGGTATGGATCATGTGGGTGAGCAGATCGTCGCGCGGCTCGGCGCGGCGTTCGGCGATGACGGTCCTGACGTAATCGGAGAATTCCTTCGCCGCCCGTTCGGCCTCATCCTCCTGCTCGCGCGTGCGCCCGAACATGTACATGCGGACATAGGCATGCGACCAGGCGAGCAACTGCGGCCCCATCTCTTCGGGGATGCCGATCATGCGGGCGATCATCGTCACCGGGATGATATCGGCAAAGGCGGAGAGCAGCTCGACCTCGCGCTTATCGGCGAAGCCGTCGATCAGCCGGTTGGCGAGTTCGGCAAGCTCCGGCTTCATCTTCTCGACATGGCGGGAAACGAAGGCACGGTTGACGAGGGTGCGCAGCCGCGTGTGCTCCGGCGGTTCGAGTTCGAGCAGGGAGTAGCGTTCGGAGAGATCGAAACTCTCAAGATGCGGCATCGGCTCGGCAAGGCCAAGCTCCTCGCGGCTGGCGATATGCAGGATCTGCCGGCCGAAGCGGCGGTCGCGCAGCAGCGCGTTCACATGGTCGTAGCCGGTGAAGAACCACTGTTTCTGCTCGGTCCAGTAGAATGTCGGACAATGAGCATGAAGGGCGGCATAGACGGCATTCGGATTGCCGTAGAAGGCGGGGTTGCGAGCGTCCAGCGAGACATGGCGGAGCGCTGGGTCGATCGAGAGAAAGGGCGGTATCGTCATGCCCCGAGGCTTAGCGGATTTGCTGGGCCTCGAAAAGATGCGGGTGAGGAGAGCCGGCAGGAAACAGGGCATGCCCGACCGGAGGCGCCGACGACTTTAAGATCGGAGTCTAAGCGCGGGGATTGATTCGGTTTTCATGCTGCGGCTAGCCGGCCCGCGACAGCGTGCCCATGCGCCGCAGCGCCTCGACCTGATCATCGACCGTCGGCACGAGTTCGCCGGCAGTGGCGCTGGGCGTGGCCGGCGCCGGGGCCGCCGATTCCGTTTCGCCGAAGGTGACCGTGCAGTTGCGGCCGGCAGCCTTGGCGGCATAGAGCGCCCGGTCGGCGGCCGAAATCAGCTTGTCGATATTGGCATCGATCGAGGAGGCGAGCGCAATGCCGATGCTGACCGTGACCGGAACGATCGCTTCGCCGGTGGCGACGGGAAGGCGGCAGAATTCGGTGCGGATCGCTTCGGCGATCGCCTCGGCTTCCATCTGGTCCGCGACGGCGGCAAAGGCGGCGAATTCCTCGCCGCCCATGCGGCCGAAGATGTTGCCAGGAATATACTGCCGGGCCATGCGCGCAAAGGCGATGAGCACCGCGTCGCCGGCCTGGTGGCCGAAGCGGTCGTTGACGCGCTTGAAATGGTCGAGGTCGAAAAGGATCACCGCGACCTGCCGCTGTTCGCCATGGGCTCTCTCCTGGCTGGGCTCGAAATAGCCGAGCAGGCCGCGGCGGTTGAGCACGCCGGTCAGGGAATCGGTCAGCGTCATTGTACGCAGATGCCGTTCGGAGCGTTCCATGACCAGCCGGCAGGTGAGCGCGAAGGCGATGGTGAGCAGAAAAGCGCTTGCCAAGGCCGAGACGCCGCCGAGATTGGTGGCATCGATATCGCTCGGCAGCGTCACCGCCATTGTCAGCGCCGAGCCGAAACACAGGCAGCCCTGCATGACGAACACGCCCATCAGCTTGATGCGGGTGCGCTCACGGCGCATGTCGCCGGCGGCGACCGCCATCGCCAATGCGGTGGCGCCGGTCGCCGAAGCGAGATTGTAGAGCACGACGCGGTTTGAATAATCGGTGTTGACCCAGGGCAGGAATACCCCGGCCAGCCAGATTGCCGGCGGCAGCAGCGCCCACCATTCGATCTTCTTGCGATCGAGCGCGAGAAAACCTGCCACCCAGGCGCTCTGGCCGAGCAGCGCGATGGCATTGCCGATCTCAACGGACACCAGGCTGGGGACCTGGCCGCGCAGCGCGATCATCGCAAAGCCGATGCCGGTCAGAAGAAAGCCAAGGCCCCAATAGAGGTAGGCTTCGTTCCGGACGTTGTGGCGCCAGGCGACGAAAAGCACCAGAGCGAGAGTCATGGCCTCCGAACACCAGATGGCGAGACCTGTAGCGATATTGAACACGGCAGCAACCCCTTGCCCGTCGACCTTGTCTGTTGGGCCGCATCCTTGCTGAGGAAGCTCGCCACTTCCTTAATGCTGTTGCATTGCGGCATGAATTCCAGCCGGTATCTGACGGTAGGCTTTCCGTTGGGTAAACGTATGTGAGCGCTGCCGGATGGAGTAAGCTTTCCTTCATCCTGTCATGGAGAAAAGCCGGGGGAGATGCCGCCGGGGGCTCGCGGTGATCAGACATTTGCGAGAAAGAGGCTGCCCACGCCAAAAGCTCGGCCGCCTTGCTCCGCCTTCTTAACGTTATCCTCATGCGTGTCTTGAAGAGGAGGGCAGGGACACTCTATGTAGGGATATGGCATTTTCTTTGATTCCCGGCGGCCGCCGGCATGACGTTGACAAAGGACGCACATGAGAAACCCAGTTGATACCGCAATGGCCCTCGTGCCGATGGTCGTGGAACAGACCAACCGCGGTGAACGCTCCTACGACATCTATTCCCGCCTGTTGAAGGAACGCATCATCTTCCTGACCGGCGCCGTCGAGGATCACATGGCGACGCTCGTCTGCGCCCAGCTGCTCTTCCTCGAGGCCGAAAACCCGAAGAAGGAAATCGCCCTCTACATCAATTCGCCCGGTGGCGTCGTCACCGCCGGCATGGCGATTTACGATACGATGCAGTTCATCAAGCCGGCGGTTTCGACGCTCTGCATCGGCCAGGCCGCGTCCATGGGATCGCTGCTGCTGGCAGCCGGCCACAAGGACATGCGCTTCGCCACGCCGAATTCCCGCATCATGGTGCACCAGCCCTCGGGCGGCTTCCAGGGCCAGGCCTCGGACATCGAGCGCCACGCCCGCGACATCCTCAAGATGAAGCGCCGCCTGAACGAGGTCTATGTCAAGCACACCGGCCGCACCTATGAGGAAGTTGAAAAGACCCTCGATCGTGACCATTTCATGGATGCGGACGAGGCCCAGGGCTGGGGCGTGATCGACAAGGTTCTGACGTCGCGCCTCGAGATGGAAGGCGAGCAGGCCTAGTAATTAATTGGGATGGTGTTTTTGCCGCCACAGTTCTATCTCATTTGTGATCGAACAAGGCTTTCATCTGGCGGCGAAGACGCTAATAGTAGCTTTAATGCTATGTTGAATTTTTATGACATAGCATTTGGCATTCGAAGGGGATTCGTTGCCGCCGGAACCTGGACATGGTTGATTGGGACCGGTTCGTAGCCCCTGAAGCCCTTCTCGGCAAAGGCTCCGGAAACGGAGTGCCGCCAGGAGCTGATAGAGTGGACCGCGATTTCGCCTTGAAATGCGGCGTGCTGGAAGGAAAATGATATGAGCAAGGTCAGCGGCAGCAACGGCGGCGACAGCAAGAATACCCTCTATTGTTCGTTCTGCGGAAAGAGCCAGCACGAAGTCCGGAAACTGATTGCCGGACCGACCGTCTTCATCTGCGATGAATGCGTCGAATTGTGCATGGACATCATCCGCGAGGAAAACAAGTCCTCGATGGTCAAGTCCCGCGACGGCGTTCCGACGCCCCAGGACATCATCAAGGTCCTCGACGAATATGTCATCGGCCAGCGCCAGGCAAAGAAGATCCTGTCGGTCGCCGTTCACAACCATTACAAGCGCCTGGCGCACGCCTCCAAGAACGGCGAAGTCGAGCTGGCGAAGTCGAACATCATGCTTGTCGGCCCGACCGGCTGCGGCAAGACCTATCTTGCCCAGACGCTCGCCCGCATCATCGACGTTCCCTTCACCATGGCCGATGCGACGACGCTGACCGAAGCCGGCTATGTCGGTGAGGACGTCGAAAACATCATCCTCAAGCTCTTGCAGGCGGCTGACTACAATGTCGAGCGCGCCCAGCGCGGCATCGTCTACATCGACGAAGTCGACAAGATTTCGCGCAAGTCCGACAATCCGTCGATCACCCGCGACGTCTCGGGCGAGGGCGTGCAGCAGGCGCTTCTGAAGATCATGGAAGGCACGGTCGCTTCCGTCCCGCCGCAGGGCGGCCGCAAGCACCCGCAGCAGGAATTCCTGCAGGTCGACACGACGAACATCCTGTTCATCTGCGGCGGCGCTTTCGCCGGCCTCGACAAGATCATCTCCGCCCGCGGCGAGAAGACCTCGATCGGCTTCGGTGCGACCGTCAAGGCCCAGGACGATCGCCGGGTCGGCGAAGTCCTGCGCGAACTGGAGCCAGAAGATCTGGTCAAGTTCGGCCTCATCCCGGAATTCATCGGCCGTCTGCCGGTTCTGGCGACGCTCGAGGATCTCGACGAGGATGCGCTGATCCAGATCCTGTCCGAGCCGAAGAACGCGCTGATCAAGCAGTACCAGCGCCTGTTCGAGATGGAAGACGTCGAACTGACCTTCCACGAGGACGCGCTGCGCGAAATCGCCCGCAAGGCGATCGTGCGCAAGACCGGCGCCCGCGGTCTTCGCTCGATCATGGAGAAGATCCTGCTCGACACGATGTTCGAACTGCCGACGCTGGAAGGCGTGCGCGAGGTCGTCATCTCCGAGGAAGTGGTGCGCGGTTCGGCCCGTCCGCTTTACATCTATGCCGATCGCCAGGAAGAAAAGGCCAACGCGTCGGCGTGACCTTGGACTTTCGCACGATTCTTTTGGGGGCTTGCCATTGGCAGGCCCCTTTCTATTTGAAAAACCATGCGAGGCGCTGTTAGTATTTGCGGTGGGGACCGGATATGCCTTTGCCGATGTTGTGCAAGGGTCATGCTTGGCAATGATGCGATGATCTCGTAAGCCTGTTGCTGGCGTTGTATTTTAGCCTGGTCGGAAGTGGTAAGCGCCGGTCCAGCCACGGGCTTCATAGTGTTGGCGTTCCGTTGTAATAAAGCTGTCACATCCGGGGAACGCGGGCGTTAGCGTGGCTTGAAAAGCGTAGTGAGAACCTCCACTTGTAGAGCCAAGTGAGAGCCGGCCGGTCCCAAGCGGCCGTGCAGAGAGCCCGGTAACGGGACGATGGAAAGGACAAAAAAATGACGAAGAAAACGTCTGTAGCGAGCAGCACTGCCTACCCTGTTTTGCCTTTGCGCGACATCGTGGTGTTCCCGCATATGATCGTGCCGCTGTTCGTCGGACGGGAAAAATCGATCCGTGCGCTCGAAGAGGTCATGGGCTCGGACAAACAGATCATGCTGGTGACGCAGATCAACGCCAGCGACGATGATCCGGACCCTTCGGCGATTCACAATGTCGGCACGGTGGCCAATGTGCTGCAGCTCCTGAAGCTGCCCGACGGCACCGTCAAGGTTCTCGTCGAAGGCCGCGCGCGCGCCGAGATCGATACCTATACCAGCCGCGAGGATTTCTACGAGGCGCTCGGCCATGTGCTCGAGGAGCCCCACGACGATCCGGTCGAGCTGGAAGCTTTGTCGCGCTCGGTCGTTTCCGAATTCGAGAGCTATGTGAAGCTCAACAAGAAGATTTCCCCCGAAGTGGTCGGCGCTGCCAGCCAGATCGACGACTATTCCAAGCTCGCCGATACGGTCGCATCGCACCTGTCGATCAAGATCACCGAGAAGCAGGAGATGCTGGAAACCACCAGCGTCAAGCAGCGTCTCGAAAAGGCTCTCGGCTTCATGGAAGGCGAGATCTCGGTCCTGCAGGTCGAAAAGCGCATCCGCTCGCGCGTCAAGCGCCAGATGGAAAAGACCCAGCGCGAATATTACCTCAATGAGCAGATGAAGGCGATCCAGAAGGAGCTCGGCGACGGCGAGGAAGGCCGCGACGAGATGAGCGAACTGGAAGAGCGCATCGCCAAGACCAAACTGTCCAAGGAGGCCCGTGAAAAGGCCGATGCGGAGCTGAAGAAGCTGCGTCAGATGAGCCCGATGTCGGCCGAAGCCACCGTCGTGCGCAACTATCTGGACTGGCTGCTCGGCATTCCGTGGGGCAAGAAGTCGAAGATCAAGGCCGATCTCAACAATGCCGAAAAGATCCTCGAAGCCGATCACTTCGGTCTCGACAAGGTCAAGGAGCGCATCGTCGAATATCTGGCCGTGCAGGCCCGCGCCACCAAGATCAAGGGCCCGATCCTGTGCCTCGTCGGCCCTCCTGGTGTCGGCAAGACCTCGCTCGCCCAGTCGATCGCCAAGGCGACCGGCCGTGAGTATGTCCGCATGGCGCTTGGCGGCGTTCGCGACGAAGCCGAAATCCGCGGTCACCGCCGCACCTATATCGGCTCGATGCCCGGCAAGGTCATCCAGTCGATGAAGAAGGCCAAGAAGTCCAACCCGCTCTTCCTGCTCGACGAGATCGACAAGCTCGGCCAGGACTATCGCGGTGATCCGTCTTCGGCCTTGCTCGAGGTGCTCGATCCGGCGCAGAACTCGACCTTCATGGACCATTACCTGGAAGTCGAATACGACCTGTCCGACGTGATGTTCATCACGACGGCGAACACGCTGAACATTCCGGCGCCGCTGATGGACCGCATGGAAATCATCCGTATCGCCGGCTACACCGAGGATGAAAAGCGCGAGATCGCCAAGCGGCACCTGCTGCCGAAGGCCATCAAGGAACATGCATTGCAGCCGGAGGAATTCTCGGTCAGCGACGACGCCCTGATGGCGATCAGCCAGCAGTATACCCGTGAAGCCGGTGTCCGCAGCTTCGAACGCGAATTGATGAAGCTCGCCCGCAAGGCGGTCACCGAGATCATCAAGGGCAAGACGAAGTCCGTTCACGTGACGGCCGCCAACATCGCCGATTACCTGGGCGTCCCCCGCTTCCGCCACGGCGAAGCCGAGGGCGAGGATCAGGTCGGCGTCGTCACCGGCCTGGCCTGGACGGAAGTCGGCGGCGAACTGCTGACCATCGAAGGCGTGATGATGCCGGGCAAGGGCCGCATGACGGTCACCGGCAATCTGAAGGACGTGATGAAGGAATCGATCTCGGCAGCGGCCTCCTATGTCCGCTCGCGCGCCGTCGATTTCGGCATCGAGCCGCCGATGTTCGAAAAGAACGACATCCACGTGCACGTGCCGGAAGGCGCGACGCCGAAGGATGGCCCCTCGGCCGGTGTCGCCATGGCGACCGCCATCGTTTCGATCATGACCGGCATTCCGGTCAATAAACACGTGGCCATGACCGGTGAAATCACCCTTCGCGGCCGTGTGTTGCCGATCGGCGGTCTCAAGGAAAAGCTGCTCGCAGCGCTTCGCGGCGGCATCAAGAAGGTGCTGATTCCGGAGGAAAACGCCAAGGACCTGGCGGAGATTCCTGACAACGTGAAGAACAGCATGGAGATCATTCCGGTCTCCCGCATGGGCGAGGTGATCAAGCATGCGCTGATCCGCCGGCCCGAGCCGATCGAGTGGGACGGCACGGTGGAAACGCCTGTGATCACATCGGTCGAAGGCCTTGATGACACGGGCGCAACCATAGCGCATTGAGTGGCGCTTGCCACATTTATGCCCATTTGGCGCAAAAGACGCCAAAAGGCTGGCGGAAACGCCAGCCTTTTTTGTGAAAACGTCATGGAGACGCTTGCTTTTCCTTGATTTGCAGGGCTTTTGGGTTCCCGGCGGGCCTGATGAAACCTATTCTGCGCCTAGCTTACATTTGAGTCGTTTCATACCATTTAGAAAGGGGTGGAAACATGAACAAGAATGAACTCGTGTCCGCAGTGGCCGAAAAGGCAGGACTGACGAAGTCTGACGCGGCTTCCGCTGTCGACGCGGTTTTCGACGTTGTCCAGGCTGAACTCAAGAACAAGGGCGACATCCGCCTCGCAGGGTTCGGCAGCTTCACCGTTTCTCATCGCGCAGCATCGAAGGGCCGCAACCCGTCCACCGGCGCTGAAGTCGACATTCCGGCTCGCAACGTGCCGAAGTTCACGCCCGGCAAGGGCCTGAAGGACGCCGTCAACGGCTGATCTGAGATTATCCGCCAGCCGTAAACGAGACCGGCTGCGCAGGATTTGGAAGGGGTTCGGCATTGCCGGACCCCTTTTGCTTTGCGAGCCTTTTGCTTCGCCGGGCCTTTTGCGTGAGTGGCCCTTGCCGCCTTCCGGCCTTTGATCTACGACATTTCTGTTCTCAGGGCGGGGTGAAACTCCCCACCGGCGGTAAGGGTTGCGGCCCGAGCCCGCGAGCGCTTTCCCAAGCCGACGCTTGGGAGGGGTCAGCAGATCCGGTGCGATTCCGGAGCCGACGGTCAAAGTCCGGATGGAAGAGGATGAGCATGGCCGCGTGCGGGGCAGGGGACTGCCAGCGTCAGCGTGCTGTCGCTCGTTGCGTCCTGATTTGTGTTGGTCCTGGTTTCGGATGAAAGACATGAATCAGAATTCCTTTGCAGTCTCGCAATCCCGCGCCCTTGCCGGCGCAACCTTCATGGTGCTTGGAGGCGTGGCCTTTTCGCTCCTCAACGTCGTCACCCAGTGGCTGACCATGAAGCTCGCCTTTCCCCCGGCCTCGGCAGCCTTCTGGCAATATGCCTTCGCCTTCCTTTTCTCCTTGCCCTTCCTGCGCAAGGCCGGCCTCTCATCGATGCGCACCAACTATCCCTGGCGGCATGTCGTGCGCGTGGTCCTTGCCGCACTCGGCGTCGAGGCATGGGTTTCCAGCCTTGCCGCGGTGCCGATCTGGCAAGCGATTGCGCTGGTCATGACCTCGCCTTTCTTCATCATCCTCGGCGCCCGCCTGTTTCTCGGCGAGCGCGTCGGCGGCGCCCGTTGGGCGGCAACCGCTGTCGGCTTTGCCGGAGCGATGATCATCCTGCAGCCATGGTCCGACAGCTTCACCTGGGCAGCCTTGCTGCCCGTGCTCTCCGCTCTGCTCTGGGGCGCCTCTTCACTGATCACCAAGAGCCTGACCGGCATTGAGAAGCCGGAGACGATCACCGTCTGGCTGCTGGTGCTGCTGACGCCGATCAACGGCGGACTGGCGCTTGCGGCGGGCTTTGCCGTGCCGATGGGCGCGACGCTTGCTCTCTTCCTTCTGGCAGGCCTCCTGACGGTTGTGGCGCAATATCTGCTGACACTTGCCTATGCCAGCGCCGACGCCGCCTATGTGCAGCCCTTCGACGATCTGAAGCTGCCGCTGAATGTGCTCGCCGGCTGGCTGTTCTTCGGCTATGCGCCGGCCGGTTATCTTTGGCTCGGAGCCGCCCTCATCCTTTCCGCTTCGCTCTTCATCATGCGCAACGAGATGCGCAAGGAGCGGAAACTCGCCTGAATTTGTCAGGTACAAAATGCCGCTTCTGTCATGCCTCTGTCATGCCGCTCCCGCAAAAAATCCTTGTTTCGAATGTTCGACACACTTGGGGGATGTCATGACATTTTCATCGCGCAAGGCAGCGCTTGCTGCCGTGCTTCTCGCATCCGTTGCCTTCCCGGCCGCGGCCGAACCGGTTTTCAACCGTATCGCCTCTTACCCGGTCGCGCAGAACCTGCCTGCTGACAAGGATAAGCTCACGCCGACATCGGCCGAAATCATCACCGCGACCGACGACGGCAAGACGCTGATCTACAGCGACAGCCCGCTCGGCGCGATCGGCTTCATCGACATCACCGACGCCAAGGCGCCGAAATCAGGCGGCGCGCTGATGATGGACGGCGAGCCGACATCGGTCACCTCGAGCGCCGGCAAGGCGCTCGTCGCCGTCAATACCTCCGAGAGCAAGGCGAAGCCATCGGGCCGTCTGGCGATCGTCGACGTGGCGACGAAGAAGATTGAGAACACCTGCGACCTTGGCGGCCAGCCGGATTCGATCGCTCTCAACAAGGACAGGACGCTCGGCGCCATCGCCATCGAAAACGAGCGTGACGAAGACGTCAATGACGGCAAGATCCCGCAGATGCCGGCCGGCGACCTCGTCGTCTTCCACGTCAAGAACGGCACGGTCGATTGCGGCACCATCAAGCACGTGGCGCTGACCGGCCTCGCCGGCGTTGGCCCTGAGGACACGGAGCCGGAATTCGTCGCCTTCAACGGCCTGAACGAGATCGCCCTGACGCTGCAGGAAAACAACGAGATCGTCATCATCGACGCCAATTCGGCTCACGTAAAAACGCATTTCTCTGCCGGCAGCGTCGATCTTTCCGGCATCGACACCAAGCGTGACGGCGCGCTGAAATTTACCGGCGAATCCAAGGGCGTGCTGCGCGAGCCGGATGCGGTGAAGTGGCTGGACGACAACCGCCTCGTCGTTGCCAATGAAGGTGATTACCAGGGCGGCTCACGCGGCTTCACCATCTTCGACAAGACGGGCAAGCTTCTCTACGAATCGGGTGCATCCTTCGAACGCGCCGTCGCCCATATCGGCCATTATCCGGAAAGCCGGTCGGGATCGAAGGGCGTCGAGCCGGAAGGCCTCGAAGCCGCCAAGTTCGGCGACGACCAATATTTCTTCCTGCTCGCCGAGCGCGCCTCGGTCGTCGGCGTCTACAAGGATACCGGCGCCGATCCTGAGCTCGTGCAACTGCTGCCGTCGGGCATTTCGCCGGAAGGCGGGGTAGCTATTCCTGAGCGCAATCTCTTTGCCACCGCCAACGAGCTCGACCTCGGCAAGGATGGCGGCGCGCGCTCGCATGTGATGATCTACGAGCGTGCGGAAGGCGAGAAGACCTATCCGCAGATCGTCTCCGCCGATAAGGACGGCAATCCGATCGGCTTTGCGGCCCTTTCCGGCCTCGCCGCCGTTCCCGGCAAGCCGGGCATGCTCTATGCCGTCAGCGACAGCGTTCTCGGCTCGCAGCCGACGATCTATACGATCGATGCCGGCAAGAAGCCGGCGGTCATCACCGATGCGCTCGTCGTCAAGCGTGACGGCGCTCCGGCCCAGAAGCTCGACCTCGAAGGCATCGCGGTCGCCGCCGACGGTTCCTTCTGGCTGGCCTCGGAAGGCTACAGCGAGCGCCTAGTCCCGCACGCCCTCTACAACGTCAATGCCAAGGGCGACATCAAGGCTGAGATCGCCCTGCCTAGGGAATTCGCCGCCAACGAAATTCGCTTCGGTTTCGAAGGTGTCACCATTATCGGCACCGGCGACGACGCTACGCTCTGGATGGCGGTCCAGCGCGAGTGGGCTGACGACGAGAAGGGCTTCGTCAAGCTCGTTTCCTACAATCCGAAGAAGAAGGAATGGGGTGCCGTGCGCTATCCGCTCGACAAGACGGAAAGCGGCTGGGTCGGCCTCTCCGAAATCTCGGCTCAGGGCGACAGCGTCTACATCATCGAGCGCGACAACCTCGTCGGCGATGCCACCAAGCTGAAGAAGCTCTACAAGGTGGCGATCTCGGAACTGAAGCCCGCCAAGCTCGGCGGCGAACTGCCGGTCGTCAAGAAGACCGAAGCCCACGACTTCCTCGGCGAACTCAAGAGCGCGACCAACGGCTACGTGCTCGACAAGCTCGAAGGCTTCACCTTCGACGCTTCAGGCAAGCCCTACGCCGTCACCGACAATGACGGCGTCAGCGATTCCTCCGGCGAGACGCTGTTCTTCCCGGTTGATCTCAGCGCCACGAACTGAATTGTGATAGACGGGATAAAAAGAGAGGCCGGGCGAAAGCCCGGCCTCTCTTTCTTGATGCAGAGGATCCACGGGGTGTCCGCATTCGCAGCCGGAAGGCGAAGGCATCCGACTGAAGAACGTTTGCAAAGCAGAGGGCTTCGGCATGGATGCTTGGGTCAAGCCCGAGCATGACGGAGATTGGTGGGACGCGACTGGCAGGAGGCGAGATGTTGTAGCAATTTCAACAGCTTGCGGGTGCCGTGAAGTTGGAGTTTGGCATGGACGCTTCCCCACACTCCGTCATCCTCGGCCTTGAGCCGAGGATCCATGCTGCGGCCTCTCACGCGTGCGGGTCCATGCTCGGCTCAAGGCCGCGCATGGAGGAGAGGGGCTGCCTTCAACAAGGGCGTTCACCGATGCTTCCCGCAGCCCTCACAAAGAAAGCTCCAGCCCTACCAGCGCTGATGCACATGCGGCGCGATCAGCCGCGCATAGATCTCGCGTGTCGCCGCCATGACATCGGCCGCAAGCGGCGCCAGATCGGCGGCGGCCGCGTTGGCTCGCGCCTGTTCGCCGTTGCGGGCGCCGGGGATCACGACGGTGACGGCGTCGCTCATCAGAATCCAGCGCAGCGCGAAGGCCGCCATGGTGGCGCCGGCAGGCACCAGCTTGCGCACCTCTTCCACCGCCTGCAGGCCAATCTCGAAGGGCACGCCGGCAAAGGTCTCGCCGACATCGAAGGCTTCGCCGTGGCGGTTGAAATTGCGGTGGTCGTCGCTGGCAAAATGCGTCTCGCGGCTGATCTTGCCGGAGAGCAGACCGCTTGCGAGCGGCACGCGGGCGATGACCGCCACGTTTTTGCGGCGTGCTTCGGCAAAGAACAGGTGGTCGGGGCGCTGGCGGAAGATATTGTAGATGATCTGGATGCTAACGACGCCGGGATATTCGATCGCCTTCAGCCCGTCTTCGACCTTTTCGACGCTGACGCCATAGCCCTTGATCTTGCCGGCCTTCTGCAGCGCGTCGAGACTATCGAAGACCTCGGGCTGATAGAACACCTCACGCGGCGGGCAGTGCAGCTGCACGAGGTCGAGGCTGTCGACGGCAAGGTTCTTGAGGCTACGGTCGATGAAACCTTCGAGGTTTGCCTTGGTATAACCTTCGGCGACATGTGGATTGAGGCGGCGGCCCGCCTTGGTGGCGACCATCGGGCGCTCGCCGCCACGCGTCTTCAGCACGTCGGCAATGATTTTTTCCGAGCGGCCGTCGCCATAGACGTCGGCTGTATCGATGAAGGTCATGCCGGCATCGAGCGCGGCACTCAGCGCCGCGCGTCCGTCGGCCTCGCTGATATCGCCCCAGGAGCCGCCGATCTGCCAGGCGCCGAAGCCGACATTGGTGACGGTGAAGGGCATGCGGCCGAAAGCATGGTGTTTCATGACGAAATTCTCCCAAAGCATGTTGCCCGGAAGTGTGCAGCGGTTCCGGGATAACGACATGCGTAAAAACAAGGAACTAAAGCGCGTCGCTCAATGCGACGCGCTTTAAGTGATGAAAGATGTTGGCCTATCAGCCGGGCGGTTATGCGGCAATTGCCGATCCGGGCTTGATCGGTCGCCTCGATGAAATATCGTCAGGTTATAAGGCTTCAACCGCAATGGATGGAAAGAAAAGACTATGGAGATCAAACCCGCCGGCTCCCGCCCCTCGATGAAACCGCCGGCCGATTATTTCACCGGCGCCGTCCGCCAGGACCCGCTGATCGAGCCGCCGGCGCCCGCCCGGGTGCGGGCGACCTCCGTCACCTTCGAACCCGGCGCCCGCACGGCCTGGCATACCCATCCGCTCGGCCAGACGCTGATCATCACCTCGGGCAAGGGGCTTGCCCAGAGCTGGGGCGAGGAAATCCGCGAAATCCGCGCCGGCGACACTGTCTGGTTCGCGCCCGGCGAGAAACATTGGCACGGTGCTTCACCGGACACGGCAATGACCCATATCGCCATTCATGAAGCGTTGGACGGCAGACATGTCGACTGGATGGAGCATGTCAGTGACGAGCAGTATGCCGGCAAGGCGTGAGCCTTTCCAGCAAGCCGCGGGCCGATCAGAGCCGCTTCAGGCAATAGGAAAAATGCGCGTGTGATTCGACCGTCAGGAATTCGAATTGCCAGCCGTAGTCCTTGCAGAATTTGGTCACCGCCTCGACGACCCCATAGACGATCGGCTTGACCGTATTGCCGGTGCAGAAATCGTGACCGGCAATGCGCCCCGTCCGCTTCACCTTCTTTTCACAGAGCAGCAGCTCCTGCCAGGTGAGCTCGAAGGAATGGTCGGTATCGATATAGGCCCAGTCGAGAAAATCGTCCTCGAACTCGGCCAGCTTTTCGAGCGAGGTGCCCTGCATCAGATGCAGCCGTCCGGCTGCGATCTCGGCCGCGAACTGCGTGTGGATCGAATCGAGGCCGGAGCTGTAGCGGTCCATCGACCAGGGATCGATCAGGTAGAGTTGCGCCGGGCGATTCTTTTCCAAGATCTCCGCCGTATAATCGCCGAAGGCTGCCCCCACTTCGACGCCGATGCCGCCGTTCGGGATGCGATAGAGCAGCTCGCCGCGATCCGGCAGCAGCCGGGCGTTTTCCATGTGGTGGGCGCTGAGCGGCGTGCGCGGCATGCTGGCCCTGAGCGCCTGCCTTTCTTCACGTGTCTTCATTTCTGATCTCGGGATTGGGGCGGCTGGCGGCCCTTATGCGGTTGAAAGGAAGGTAGGAGCAGCCGCTGCGGATGACAACGGCATGACAAGAATTTGCTTCTTTCCCACAAAGCGTTAAGTTTCGACTGTGAACTGGCGAAAGAGCCCTGGGAGGAGCGATTTCATGAGACGGATGTGGCCTGAAGAGTTCAATGCCATCATTGCCGATGCGGAGGAAGTGATGCTGGAATCGTCCGACGAGCCCGGCGGCGAAGCGCCGCTGCACAGGAAGGCGCTGAAAGCGCGCATCGCCATGGAAGATTACGAGCGAATCTGGCCGCTCGCCGAGATGCGCTTCCGGCTGGGCGAGGGACAATTCGCCGGCAAGGCCATCACGCTCATCACCACCAACCCGCACTACCATCCCTGGCATCCGAAGGATGGCGGCAGCATCGAATCGGTCTCGGACAGCGGCCGCCACTACAAGACGGATTATCTCATCGTCCATTTCCTGCTCGATGACGTAAGGGAAACCTCGCCGGCCTGACGGCTGCCCCGGTGTTACCAAGGGGCGACACCGGGGACGCTGACGCCGAGTTGATCTCGCGCCTGATGACATTGGCGGCGATATCGCTAAGCTCGCCGGATTATCCTTATGAAATTGGAGGTTCCCGTGACGGGCAATGTGCTGGATATCCCGGTCAAGACTGTGGATGGTCGTGAAACCGCGCTCAGCGAATACAAGGGCAGGGTGCTGTTGATCGTCAACGTCGCCTCGAAATGCGGGCTCACGCCGCAATATGAGGGGCTTGAAAAACTTTACGGCGAAAAGCGCGAGCGCGGCTTCGTCGTCGCCGCTTTCCCCGCCAACGACTTCAAGGGCCAGGAGCCCGGCACCGACGCCGAGATCCTCGATTTCTGCACCAGCACTTACGATGTCACCTTCCCGATCTTCTCGAAGATTTCGGTGAAGGGCGAGGCCCAGCACCCGCTTTACCGGCAGCTGACCAAATCTGGCGTGAAGACGACCGGCGACGGCCCGATGCGCGAGCGCTTGAAATCCCACGGCATAGCAGCCGGTGACGAGGACGATGTTCTCTGGAACTTCGAAAAATTCCTGATCGGCCGCGACGGCAAGGTGGCCGCCCGATTCGCGCCTACGTGACGGCGGATGATTCGCGCCTGGTTTCGGCCGTGGACAAGGAACTGGCGAAGGGATGAATGCCTCCGGCTGCCAGGCCTATCGGGGTGCAATGATTTGCGAAGGCGCTGAGCGTCTTCAGATCCCAAGCATGGTCACAAGCGGCGGCGTGAAGTCCTTGAAGCCCAATCTCGGCCAGTCGCACCTCGCGTCAAATTGCGTCTTTGGTTTGTGGCGCTGGCAGTTCGGCTTCGTCTTGAATGCATAGCCAGGCAGGTTGACATAGGTGGGACTTGGCGCGCCAACGGCAATCGCGATGCACAGCGTCAATACGGAGCAGAGAGTTCTCATGACACCCCTCCAGGCGTGAGAAACCTTCAAGCGCGGAGACTTCCCGGGCGCCGAATATTCCCACTTTTGCTGCCCCGCATCCATTCGCCCAATCGGAGGTGGCGCGGCAGTGGGAGTAGTCCGTTTTGGTGGAGGTCTCAGACGGCGAGCGCATCCGAATCTGCCGGACGTCGCGCCTTGCTGCGCCGAAATTTCTCCCGAATACGCATATGGGTACGAAGGAGCGCCGAGCGCCGGTCTGCAAGCCGGCGATATCACTTGGGTATTTGACGCTAACAGGAGAAAAAATGGTGGGCGATGAGAGACTCGAACTCCCGACATCCTCGGTGTAAACGAGGCGCTCTACCAACTGAGCTAATCGCCCATCGCTTGCGAAGCCGGATCGGCCTGCCGCGTTGGTGGCCGTGATCTATGCGGATCGAGGCAAAACCGCAAGAGTGTTTGTGAAGATTTTTTGATTTTTTTGGCGGCAGTCCCTCTCTTCGCGGCGCCGGTTGGGAGCGGCGGGGCTGTGGATAAAGGGGAGGGAAGGCGGCGGGCATGTCGGCTTCGATCGTGTTGTCGGCTTCGATCGGGCAGTCGGTGCCGCAGCGGCAAACGGAATTGCCGGCTTTTCATTCTCTCCGCATGGTCTTTGCCGAAACAATTCAACGACTGTCATGGTTTTGTCTCCAAACCTGCTTGACACTAAAAGGCGAACCCCGTAGTTAGCCGCTCATCGAAACGGGCAGCCGTTTTTGGTGAGGGTGCGAAGGCATCCGGATTGCTTGAAATGAAGTGCGGGTGTAGCTCAGTCGGTTAGAGTGCCGGCCTGTCACGCCGGAGGTCGCGGGTTCGAGCCCCGTCACTCGCGCCATTTCAAAAGAGGCGTCAAATCGCCGCCGTCCGGTTCTTCCGTCCATTATGCGCGGGTGTAGCTCAGTCGGTTAGAGTGCCGGCCTGTCACGCCGGAGGTCGCGGGTTCGAGCCCCGTCACTCGCGCCATTCTCTTCCGAAAGCCATGCAGTTTCCAGGGGTCAGGCATGCAGCTTGAATCAGCTTCTGCGGATTTGTCGCGACATCGTTGCATCTGCTTGATAATGTCCGCGCGCGACGCGTCGAATTGCCTCTGTAAAAGTCTTGCGCCGGGGCTTCGGCTGCGCTAACCACGGCTTGTTGCAACGCACGTTCGCTTGCCGGGCAATTGCCCAAATGCGCCGCCTGGCGCCTCCGGCAAGCAAGGATGAACATGATGACTGAACTGCTCAGTTCCTATATTCCGATCGCTATCTTCATTGGTATCGCGCTTGTCATCGGCCTGGCGCTGCTCATTGCGCCGTTCGCCGTGGCTTTCAAAGCGCCCGATTCGGAAAAGCTCTCGGCTTACGAATGCGGCTTCAACGCTTTCGACGATGCCCGCATGAAGTTCGACATCCGCTTCTATCTCGTTTCGATCCTCTTTATCATCTTCGATCTCGAAGTCGCCTTCCTCTTCCCCTGGGCCGTTTCCTTCGGCGCCATCGGCTGGTTCGGCTTCTGGTCCATGATGGTCTTCCTCCTCGTGCTGACCATCGGCTTTATCTATGAATGGAAAAAGGGAGCCCTGGAATGGGAGTGACCCCTGTAAGCAATCAGCCGCTCGTCGCCCAGCAGCCGAAGGGGATCATCGATCCCTCGACCGGCAAGCCGATCGGCAGCAATGACGCATTCTTTGGCGAGATCAACAACGAGCTCGCCGACAAGGGTTTCCTCGTCACCTCGACCGACGAGCTGATCAACTGGGCTCGCACCGGCTCGCTGATGTGGATGACCTTCGGCCTTGCCTGCTGCGCTGTCGAAATGATGCAGCTGTCGATGCCGCGTTATGACGTCGAGCGTTTCGGTTTTGCGCCGCGCGCCTCACCGCGCCAGTCCGACGTGATGATCGTCGCCGGCACGCTGACCAACAAGATGGCGCCCGCTCTGCGCAAGGTCTACGACCAGATGCCCGAGCCGCGCTACGTCATCTCGATGGGCTCCTGCGCCAATGGCGGTGGCTACTATCACTATTCCTATTCCGTGGTGCGCGGCTGCGACCGCGTCGTGCCGATCGACATCTACGTGCCGGGCTGTCCCCCCACGGCGGAAGCGCTGCTCTATGGCGTGCTTCTGCTGCAGAAGAAGATCCGACGCACCGGCACGATCGAACGCTAAGGGTTAAGGACAAGGCATATGAGTGAAGCCCTGACTGAGCTTGCGTCCTATCTTGGCGAAGCGCGCGGCAACCTGATCGCCGCATCGCAGCTGAAGTATGGCGAGCTGACGCTGACGGCGACGGGTGAAAACCTGATCCCGCTTCTGACCTTCCTGCGTGACGACGCCAAATGCGGTTTCGTCAACCTGATCGATATTTGCGGTGTCGACTGGCCGCAGCGCGAGCTGCGCTTCGATGTCGTCTATCACCTGCTGTCGCCGAAGACGAATCTGCGCATCCGCGTCAAGGTCGCAACCGACGAAGATACGCCCGTTCCGTCCGCTTGCGCCGTCTATCCGGGTGCTGACTGGTTCGAACGCGAAACGTGGGACATGTACGGCGTTCTCTTCACCGGCCATCCTGATCTGCGCCGCATCCTGACCGACTATGGCTTCGAAGGCCATCCGTTGCGCAAGGACTTTCCGACGACAGGTTTCGTCGAAGTCCGTTACGACGATGCTGCAAAGCGCGTCGTATACGAGCCGGTCGAGCTTAAACAGGAATTCCGCAACTTCGACTTCATGTCGCCTTGGGAGGGAACAGAATATGTTCTCCCCGGTGATGAAAAAGCGAAGCAATAAATTCAAGGCGGATGGCGGCTTTTGCCGCCACGCACCGGTTATCTGAGAACGCGAGCCCATCGCCATGACAGAACATAACGTCCGCAACTTCAACATCAATTTCGGACCACAGCATCCGGCGGCGCACGGCGTTCTTCGTCTTGTCCTGGAGCTTGACGGCGAAATTGTGGAGCGGGTCGATCCGCATATCGGCCTCTTACACCGCGGCACCGAGAAGCTGATCGAGACCAAAACCTATCTTCAGGCCGTGCCCTATTTCGATCGTCTCGATTACGTCGCGCCGATGAACCAGGAGCATGCTTATGCGCTGGCCGTCGAAAGGCTGCTTGGCATCGAGATCCCGATCCGCGGCCAGCTGATCCGCGTGCTTTATTCGGAAATTGGCCGCATCCTGTCGCATCTCCTGAACGTCACGACGCAGGCGATGGACGTCGGCGCGCTGACGCCGCCGCTCTGGGGCTTCGAGGAGCGTGAAAAGCTGATGGTGTTCTATGAACGCGCCAGCGGTTCGCGCATGCATGCCGCCTACGTTCGTCCCGGCGGCGTCCACCAGGACCTGCCGGAAAAGCTCGTGCAGGATATCGGCGACTGGTGCGATCCTTTCCTCAAGGCGCTCGACGACATCGACAACCTGTTGACCGGCAACCGCATCTTCAAGCAGCGCAACGTCGATATCGGCGTCGTCTCGCTGGAAGATTGCTGGGCCTGGGGCTTCTCTGGCGTCATGGTGCGCGGTTCGGGCGCTGCCTGGGATCTGCGTCGCGCCCAGCCTTACGAATGTTATTCCGATCTCGAATTCGACATTCCGATCGGCAAGAACGGCGACAACTACGACCGCTACCTGATCCGCATGATCGAGATGCGCCAATCGGTGCGTATCATGAAGCAGTGCGTCAATCGCCTGCTGTCGGATGCCAAGACCGGTCCTTTCTCGTCGATCGACGGCAAGGTCGTGCCGCCGAAGCGCGGCGAGATGAAGCGCTCGATGGAAGCGCTGATTCACCACTTCAAGCTTTATACCGAAGGCTATCACGTGCCGGCCGGCGAAGTGTACGCCGCCGTCGAAGCGCCGAAGGGCGAATTCGGCGTCTATCTCGTCTCCGATGGCTCCAACAAGCCGTATCGCTGCAAGATCCGCGCCCCCGGTTACGCGCATCTGCAGGCGATGGACTTTATGTGCCGCGGCCACCAGCTTGCCGACGTCGCAGCCGTGCTCGGCTCGCTCGACATCGTCTTCGGCGAGGTAGACCGCTGATGCAGCGTCTGCCGTTTGCCGTCGCTCTCCTTCTTGCGGCATCCGGGGTTTCGGCTCAGGAGGCCGACACCCTCGGCACGCCGTTGGGCCACAAGGAAGTGACGCCGCCGGCGGCGCAAGCGTCCATGGGCGAGCTTTTGTCCAAGGGCTATCAGATCAAGGCTGCCATCCCGAATGGCAGCAAATTCGTCGTATTTATGCAGAAAGACCAGTCGGCCTATGCCTGCGAAATGCAGTCTTTGACCGCTTCGCGGTGTGGAACCCTAAACTGACAAGGCGTGAGGAAGAATGTCCGTTCGTCGATTAGCCGAAGATCAATTTCAGCCTGCCGCATTCGCTTTCAGCGATGAAAATGCGGTCTGGGCGGACAAGACGATCCAGAAATACCCCGCCGGCCGCCAGCAGTCGGCGGTCATTCCGCTGCTGATGCGAGCGCAGGAACAGGACGGCTGGGTCACGCGCGCGGCGATCGAAAAGATCGCCGACATGCTCGACATGGCCTATATCAGAGTGCTCGAGGTCGCGACCTTCTATACGCAGTTCCAGCTGCATCCCGTCGGCACGCGGGCCCATGTCCAGGTCTGCGGCACCACGCCCTGCATGCTGCGCGGTTCGGAAGCGCTGATGTCGGTCTGCAAGAGCAAGATCCATGCCCATCCCTTCGAGCGCAATGCCGAAGGCACGCTGTCGTGGGAAGAGGTCGAATGTCTTGGCGCCTGCGTCAACGCCCCGATGGTGATGATCGGCAAGGACACCTATGAGGATCTGACGCCCGCGCGTCTCGAAGAGATCATCGATACCTTCGCCGCCGGCAATGGCGCGAGCATCAAGCCGGGCACCCAGATCGACCGCATATTCTCGGCGCCGGAAGGAGGCCCGACCTCGCTGACGACGGATGAGCCGAAGGCAAGGACACGCGCCAAGAAGGCTGATGCCGAAAGCGTATCGGCTCCGGTTGACGCTGCTCCGGTTCCGCCCTCCGAGGCCGCCCGCCCGAAGAGCACTGATGCCGAGACCAATGCGGCTCTGAAGACGCCGGCAACGGCGCCGAAGGCTGCGGCGAAGAACGCCAAGGCAGCTCAGGAACAGCCGGTTTCCGGCACCGCGGCTGCCGAGCCGGCCCCGGCCGTCAAGGCCGAAGCCGCGGCGGCGAAGCCCAGCCTGGCCGACAAGAACCGCCCGGCCGGCATCGAAAAGCCCGCCGCCCCGGATGATCTGAAGATGATCTCTGGCGTCGGTCCGAAGATCGAGGCGACGCTGAACGAAATCGGCATCTTCACCTTCGCGCAGGTCGCAAGCTGGAAGAAGGCCGAACGCGAATGGGTCGACGGCTACCTGAACTTCCGCGGCCGCATCGAGCGCGACGACTGGGTCAAGCAGGCCAAGGCGCTCGCCAAGGGCGGCGAAGCGGAATATATCAAGGTCTTCGGCAAGAAGCCGCGGTAAGAGGTGAAGCATGTTACAAGATAAAGACCGCATCTTTACCAATATCTACGGCCTCAAGGACAAGTCCCTGAAGGGCGCGATGAGCCGCGGCCACTGGGACGGCACCAAGCAGATCCTCGAAAAAGGCCGTGACTGGATCATCAACGAGATGAAGGCCTCGGGCCTGCGCGGCCGCGGCGGCGCCGGTTTCCCCACCGGTCTCAAATGGTCCTTCATGCCGAAGGAAAGTGACGGCCGCCCACATTATCTCGTTGTCAATGCCGACGAATCCGAGCCCGGCACCTGCAAGGACCGCGACATCATGCGCCACGATCCGCATACGCTGATCGAAGGCTGCGTCGTCGCCAGTTTCGCCATGGGCGCCAATGCCGCCTACATCTATGTGCGCGGCGAATATATCCGCGAGCGCGAAGCGCTGCAGGCGGCGATCGACGAATGTTATGACTACGGCCTGCTCGGCAAGAACAACAAGCTCGGCTGGGACATGGACATCTACGTCCATCACGGCGCCGGCGCCTATATCTGCGGCGAGGAAACCGCACTGCTCGAAAGCCTCGAAGGCAAGAAGGGCCAGCCGCGCCTGAAGCCGCCGTTCCCGGCCAATATGGGCCTCTACGGCTGCCCGACGACGGTTAATAATGTCGAGTCGATCGCTGTGGCGCCGACGATCCTGCGCCGCGGCGCCGGCTGGTTTTCCTCTATCGGCCGTCCGAACAATGTCGGGACCAAGCTGTTCATGCTCTCCGGCCACGTCAACAAGCCGTGCACCGTCGAAGAGGAAATGGGCATCACCTTCCGCGAACTGGTCGACCGCCATGCCGGCGGCATCCGCGGCGGCTGGGACAATCTGCTCGCCGTCATTCCGGGCGGCGCATCCTGCCCGATCGTTCCGGCCAAGGACATCATCGACTGCCCGATGGATTTCGACGGCCTGCGCGGCGTCGGCTCCTCCTTCGGAACGGCCGCTGCGATCGTCATGGACAAGTCCACCGACGTCATCAAGGCGATCGCCCGCATCTCCGCCTTCTTCAAGCACGAGAGCTGCGGCCAGTGCACGCCCTGCCGCGAAGGCACCGGCTGGATGTGGCGGGTGATGGAACGGATGGCCAAGGGCAATGCCCAGAAGCGCGAAATCGACATGCTGTTCCAGGTGACCAAGCAGATCGAAGGCCACACCATCTGCGCGCTCGGCGACGCAGCCGCATGGCCGGTGCAGGGTCTGATCCGTAACTTCCGCCCCGAGATCGAAAAGCGCATCGACCAGTATACGGCCAGCGCGCTCGATCACGGCGCTGTTCTGGAGGCGGCTGAATAATCATGACGGACAAGGCATCCAAGATTGGGAAGAAGGAAGAGACTGCCGATTTCGCGGCCGGCTTCGGCCGTCTTGCTGCCGAGATGCTGGAAAACGCACAGGCGATGCCGGTGCATCCGTTGATGGCGCATCCCGCCGCAGCCTTTGCCGCAGCAACGGCGATCGGCTTCGGTTTCTCGACGCAGATGGCGGGCGCCTTTTTCGGAGCCTTCCAGAGCGCTCTGGAAACGACCGGCAAGCTTGCTGCCGCTCTCGACGACACGCCGCCGGAGGAACCGGCACCGGAAGTCGATATCCGGCCGGAAAATATCCGCCCGACGGTCAAGGCTTTCACCAAGCCCGTTGCGGAGAAGCCGACTGCCGAGAAGAAGTCCGGGCCGAGACTGACGGTGGTCAAGCCCGCCAGCGCGCCGATCCAGGCAAGCGCGCCGATCCAGGCGAGCGAGCCGGCGCCGGCAAGCCAGCCAAAACCGGTCGTGAAGGCAAAACCGGCGGCGCGGGCTGCGAAGGCCGATGATCTCAAGCTGATCGCCGGTATCGGCCCGAAGCTGGAGCAGGTGCTGAACGCCAAGGGCGTTCGCAGCTTTGCCGAGATCGCCGGCTGGAGCGACGAGGACATCGCCCGGCTTGACGCCGAGCTCGGTTTCAACGGCCGCATCGGCCGCGACGACTGGACCGGCCAGGCGAAAATTCTGGCAGGGCGGGGCCGCAGAAGGAAATGAAATGTCCGGCCGGATCAATCGGCCGGAAAGAAGGGCAGATCGGCGCAGGGGCGGGGGCCCCACGCTGCAGATGCCGGTGCGGTTCCGGACCTGGAACGCGCGATAGAGAATTTGGGCGACATCAGCTGCCAGCAGGACGAAAGATCCGGCTTGGCAATGAGACTGTTGCAAAAATAGGTTTGTTTGCCGTCTTCAGGCAAACGGGAAACAGGACTGAGCGACGATGGCAAAACTGAAGATTGACGGCAACGAGATCGAAGTTCCGGATCATTTCACGCTGTTGCAGGCGTGCGAAGACGCCGGCGCCGAGGTTCCGCGCTTCTGCTTCCATGAGCGGCTGTCGGTTGCCGGCAATTGCCGCATGTGCCTTGTCGAAGTGAAGGGCGGCCCGCCGAAGCCGCAGGCTTCCTGCGCCATGAGCGTTCGCGACATTCGCGGCGGCCCGAACGGCGAACTGCCCGAGGTCTTCACCAACACGCCGATGGTCAAGAAGGCCCGCGAAGGCGTGATGGAATTCCTGCTGATCAACCATCCGCTCGATTGCCCGATCTGCGACCAGGGCGGCGAATGCGACCTGCAGGACCAGGCGATGGCCTTCGGCATCGATACCTCGCGCTACCAGGAAGACAAGCGTGCCGTCGAGGACAAGTATATCGGCCCGCTCGTCAAGACGGTGATGAACCGCTGCATCCACTGCACGCGCTGCGTTCGCTTCACCACCGAGGTCGCCGGCATTTCCGAACTCGGCCTGATCGGCCGCGGCGAAGACGCCGAGATCACCACCTATCTCGAACAGGCGATGACCTCCGAACTGCAGGGCAACGTCGTCGACCTTTGCCCGGTCGGCGCGCTCACCTCCAAGCCTTTCGCCTTCACCGCGCGCCCCTGGGAACTGAACAAGACCGAATCGATCGACGTCATGGACGCCGTCGGTTCGGCGATCCGCGTCGATACCCGCGGCCGCGAAGTCATGCGCATCCTGCCGCGCGTCAACGAGGCGATCAACGAGGAGTGGATTTCCGACAAGAGCCGCTTCATCTGGGACGGCCTGAAGACCCAGCGCCTCGACCGGCCCTATGTCCGCCGCGACGGCCGCCTGCAGCCGGCGAGCTGGGCCGAGGCCTTCGGTGCCATCAAAGCCGCCGTCGGCGCCACCTCGGGCGACAAGATCGGCGCGATCGCGGGCGATCTTGCTTCCGTCGAGGAAATGTATGCGCTGTCCGAACTGGTGAAGTCGCTCGGATCGGAAAACCTCGACTGTCGCCAGGATGGGACGGCACTCGATCCGTCGCTCGGCCGCGCAAGCTACCTTTTCAACCCGACCATCGCAGGCATCGACCAGGCCGACGCGCTGCTGATCATCGGCGCCAATCCGCGCTTCGAGGCGGCTATCCTCAATGCCCGCATCCGCAAGCGCTGGCGCCGCGGCAAGTTTCCGATCGGCGTCATCGGAGAGCCGGGCGAACTGCGTTACAGCTATGATTATCTCGGCGCCGGTCCCGACACGCTGAAGGATCTGGTCGATGGCACCCACGCTTTTGCCGACGTCCTGAAGAATGCCGCCAAGCCGATGATCATCATCGGCCAGGGTGCGTTGTCGCGCACTGACGGCGCCGGCGTCCTTGCCAGCGCCGCCAAGCTTGCCGGTTCGGTCGGCGCGGTCGTCGAAGGCTGGAACGGCTTTGCCGTTCTTCACACCGCCGCCTCGCGCGTCGGCGGCCTCGACCTCGGTTTCGTGCCGGGTGCCAAGGGTGTCAATGCCGCTGAAATGCTGACGTCGATGGACGTGCTTTTCCTGCTCGGCGCCGACGAACTCGACTTCACCGCCAAGAAGGCGGGGCTGACTGTCTATATCGGCTCGCATGGTGATAACGGCGCCCATCATGCCGACGTCATCCTGCCGGCCGCAGCCTATACGGAAAAGTCCGGCACCTGGGTCAACACCGAAGGCCGCGTCCAGATGGGCAGCCGCGCCGGCTTTGCGCCGGGTGATGCCCGTGAGGACTGGGCCATTATCCGCGCCCTTTCCGACGTGCTCGGCAAGAAGCTTCCCTTCGATTCGCTGAGTGAACTGCGTGGCCGGCTCTATGCCGCTTTCCCGCATTTCGCCGCCATCGACGAGATCGCCGAAACCGATAGCGCCCAAATTGCCGCAGTTGCGAAAAAAGCCGGCAAGGTGAACAAGTCAGGGTTTGCGTCGCCGGTCAAAGACTTCTATTTGACGAACCCGATAGCGCGGGCCTCGGCTGTCATGGCCGAGTGCTCGGCATTGGCCCGCAACAACTTCAAAGTCGCGGCAGAGTAAGGGCAGGGGACCATGGATTCTTTCTTTTCGACCTATGTCTTGCCGGCGATCATCATGGTCGGTCAGTCGCTGCTGCTTCTGGTCTGCCTTCTCGTCTTCATCGCCTATGTGCTGCTCGCCGACCGCAAGATCTGGGCGGCCGTGCAGCTGCGCCGCGGCCCGAACGTCGTCGGTCCCTTCGGCCTGTTCCAGTCCTTCGCCGACCTTCTGAAGTTCGTCTTCAAGGAGCCGATCATTCCGGCCGGCGCCAACAAGGCGGTCTTCCTGCTTGCCCCGCTGGTGACGGTGCTTCTGGCGCTGTCCACCTGGGCGGTGGTGCCGCTCGCCGACGGATGGGTGATCGCCAACATCAATGTCGGCATCCTCTACATCTTCGCTATCTCCTCGCTCGAAGTCTACGGCATCATCATGGGCGGCTGGGCTTCGAACTCGAAGTATCCGTTTCTGGGCGCCCTGCGCTCGGCGGCACAGATGGTCTCCTACGAAGTCTCTATCGGCTTCGTCATCGTCACCGTGCTGCTCTGCGTCGGTTCGCTGAACCTCACCGATATCGTCAATGCACAGCATACCGGCCTCGGCACGATGCTCGGCCTGCCTGCCTCGTTCCTCGACTGGCACTGGCTGTCGCTTTTCCCGATGTTCATCGTCTTCTTCATTTCGGCGCTGGCCGAGACCAACCGTCCGCCCTTCGACCTTCCAGAGGCCGAATCGGAACTGGTCGCCGGCTTCATGGTCGAATACGGCTCCTCGCCATACATGATGTTCATGCTCGGCGAATATGCGGCCGTCTGCCTGATGTGCGCGCTGACGACGATCCTTTTCCTGGGCGGCTGGCTGCCCCCGGTCGATATCTGGGTCCTCAACTGGGTGCCGGGCATCATCTGGTTCACACTGAAGGCTTGCCTGGTGTTCTTCATGTTCGCGATGGTCAAGGCCTTCGTCCCGCGCTACCGCTACGACCAGCTCATGCGTCTCGGCTGGAAGGTCTTCCTGCCGCTGTCGCTCGCCATGGTCATCATCGTTGCATTCGTGCTGAAACTGATGGGATGGGCTTGATGACGCTCGCTCTCGTTTCCGGCAAAATTGGAGGTTGAAGATGGCAAGCTTGTCCAGCTCCATCAACTCGCTGTTCCTCAAGGAATTCTTTGGCGCGTTCTTTCTGTCGATGCGCTATTTCTTCCGCCAGAAGGCGACCATCAACTACCCCTTCGAGAAGGGCCCGGTGTCTCCGCGTTTCCGCGGCGAGCATGCGTTGCGCCGCTATCCGAACGGCGAGGAACGCTGCATCGCCTGCAAGCTATGCGAGGCGATCTGTCCCGCCCAGGCCATCACAATCGAGGCTGGTCCGCGCCGCAACGACGGCACGCGCCGCACCGTGCGCTACGACATCGACATGGTGAAGTGCATCTATTGCGGCTTCTGCCAGGAAGCCTGCCCTGTTGACGCGATCGTCGAGGGTCCGAATTTCGAATTTGCGACGGAAACCCGCGAAGAGCTCTATTTCGACAAGGCGCGCCTTCTCGATAACGGAGACCGTTGGGAGCGCGAAATCGCCCGCAATATCGCGATCGACTCGCCGTACCGCTGATTGGGTTTAGACATGCCGCAAGGGAGCTTCGCTGCTCCGGTCGCGGTCAATATGCACAGGAGCTTTGCCGGTCAGCCGCGCAAGGCTCTATCGGGCAGAAAAACTCCCGGCTGCCCGGGGGAAGATGAAAAAGGCACCAACATGGGTCTGCAGGCTCTATTTTTCTATCTTTTCGCCTTTGTCGCGATAGCGTCGGCGTTCATGGTCATCTGGGCAAAGAACCCGGTTCACTCGGTTCTGTTCCTGATCCTGGTGTTCTTCAACGCGGCCGGCCTCTTCCTGCTGGCCGGTGCCGAATTCCTGGCGATGATCCTGCTGGTCGTCTATGTCGGCGCCGTCGCCGTCCTCTTCCTCTTCGTGGTGATGATGCTCGATATCGACTTCACCGAGCTGAGGGCAGGGGTTCTCGAATATGCGCCGATCGGCGGGCTGATCGGGATTATTCTCGCCGCCGAGCTGATCGTCGTCATCGGCGGCAGCGTCATCTCGCCCGAGATCGCCAAGACCGTCGCCATGCCGATCCCGGCGCTGACGGAGCGCACCAATACGGCCGCCCTCGGCGACGTGCTCTACACCAATTACGTCTACTTCTTCCAGATCGCCGGTCTGGTTCTGCTGGTCGCCATGATCGGCGCCATCGTGCTGACGCTCCGGCACCGCACCAACATCAAGCGGCAGAATATCCCCAGGCAGGTTGCCCGCACGCCCGCCACCGCCGTCGAGGTGGTTTCGGTCAAGCCCGGGCAGGGCGTCTAAAGGCAGGTCAAGGAACAAAGAACATGGTCATCGGTCTTTCCCACTACCTGACGGTCAGCGCCATCCTCTTCACGCTCGGCGTCTTCGGCATCTTCCTGAACCGGAAGAACGTCATCGTCATCCTGATGTCGGTCGAACTGATCCTGCTTTCCGTCAACATCAACATGGTCGCCTTCTCCCATTTCCTGAACGACATCGTCGGACAGGTCTTTGCGCTGTTCATCCTGACGGTGGCGGCTGCCGAGGCGGCGATCGGTCTTGCAATTCTCGTTGTCTTCTACCGCAACCGCGGCTCGATCGCGGTCGAAGACGTCAATATGATGAAGGGCTGAGTGGCTCATGTTCCTCTATAAGGCTATCGTCTTTCTTCCCTTGATCGGTGCGATCGTCGCCGGCCTGTTCGGCCGCGCCATCGGCGCCAAGGCTTCGGAATATGTCACCAGCGGCCTGATGATCATCGCCGCCATCCTCTCCTGGTACGTCTTCTTCACCGTCGGCATGGGCCATGCCGAAGGCGGCCCGATCAAGGTCGAGGTGCTGCGCTGGATCCAGTCCGGCGGCATCGATGTTTCCTGGTCGCTGCGGGTGGATACGCTGACCTCGGTGATGCTGGTCGTCGTCAACACGGTCTCGATGCTGGTTCACGTCTATTCGATCGGTTACATGCATACCGATCCGCATCGGCCGCGCTTCTTCGCCTATCTCTCGCTCTTCACCTTCGCCATGCTGATGCTGGTGACGGCCGACAACCTGGCGCAGATGTTCTTCGGCTGGGAAGGTGTCGGTCTCGCCTCCTATCTGCTGATCGGCTTCTGGTTCAAGAAGCCGTCGGCGACGGCTGCGGCGATGAAGGCCTTCATCGTCAACCGCGTCGGCGACTTCGGTTTCGTGCTCGGCATTGCCGGTGTCTTCGTGCTGTTCGGCGCGATCAATCTCGACACGATCTTCGCCAATGCCTCGAATTTCGCTCCGCATGAAGGCGGCGGCGAGGCGGGTGAAGTGATCCTCAACCTCTTCGGTATGCAGCTCGACAAGGCGCATGCGCTGACCGGCGTCTGCCTGCTGCTCTTCATGGGCGCCATGGGCAAGTCGGCGCAGTTCCTGCTGCACACCTGGCTGCCGGATGCCATGGAAGGCCCGACCCCGGTCTCGGCCCTCATCCATGCCGCCACCATGGTCACCGCCGGCGTCTTCCTCGTCGCCCGCATGTCGCCGCTGTTCGAACTGTCGCCGGATGCACTTGTTGTCGTCACCGTGATCGGCGCGATCACCGCCTTCTTCGCGGCGACCGTTGGCCTCGTGCAGAACGACATCAAGCGCGTCATCGCCTATTCCACGTGCTCGCAGCTCGGCTACATGTTCGTGGCCCTCGGGGTAGGGGCCTACGGCGCGGCAATCTTCCACCTGTTCACGCATGCCTTCTTCAAGGCGCTGCTCTTCCTCTGCGCCGGCTCGGTCATCCACGCCGTCGATGGTGAGCAGGACATGCGCTACATGGGTGGCCTGCGGCCGCACATCAAGGTGACGTTCTGGATGATGATCATCGGCACGCTGGCGATCACCGGCGTCGGCATTCCCTTCACGCCGATCGGCTTTGCCGGCTTCTTCTCCAAGGACGTGATCATCGAGGCGACCTATGCATCGCATTCGCCGGTCTCGGGCTTCGCCTTCTCATTGCTGGTCATCGCCGCACTGTTCACCAGCTTCTATTCCTGGCGCCTGATCTTCATGACCTTCTTCGGCAAGCCGCGCGCTTCGCATGAGGTCATGCATCACGTCCACGAATCACCGCAGGTCATGCTGGTGCCGCTCTATCTTCTTGCGATCGGCGCGGTATTTGCCGGCGTGATCTTCGAAGGCCGGTTCTACGGTGAGGAATATGCCGAGTTCTGGAAGGGCGCGCTCTTTACCGGCGCCGAGAATGAACTCGTTGAACAGTTTCACCACGTGCCGGCGCTCGTTGGCCTCAGCCCCTTCATCGCCATGTTGCTCGGTTTCGTCACTGCCTGGTACATGTATATCCGCTCGCCGCAGACGCCGCGCGTCCTCGCCAAGCAGCACCGGGTGCTCTACCACTTCCTCTTGAACAAGTGGTACTTCGACGAACTCTACGACTTCCTCTTCGTCCGCACGGCAAGGGCCCTTGGCCGCTTCCTGTGGAAGAAGGGTGATGTCGGCGTCATCGACACCTACGGCCCGAACGGTGTCGCGGCCCGAGTCGTTGCCGTCACCGACCGCGTCGTCCGCCTGCAGACCGGTTACCTCTATCACTATGCCTTCGCCATGCTGATCGGCATTGCGGCGCTCGTTACCTGGATGATGCTCGGGAGTTCCTTCTGATGACCGATTGGCCTATTCTTTCAACGGTCACCTTCCTGCCGCTCGCCGGCGTGGTGCTCCTGCTGCTGATGAACGGCGAGAGCGAGAGCGGCCGCAAGAACGTGCTGTGGATCTCGCTGATCACCACCGTCTTCACCTTCATCGTCTCGCTCGTCATCTGGATCGGCTTCGACAATGCCAATCCGGGCTTCCAGATGGAACAGAAGTTTAACTGGCTAGGCACCGGCATCGGCTATCATGTCGGCGTCGACGGCATCTCGATGCTGTTCGTCATCCTGTCGACCTTCCTCATGCCCTTCTGCGTGCTGGCGAGCTGGCTCTCGATCGAGAAGCGCCTGAAGGAATACATGATCGCCTTCCTCATCTTGGAAACGATGATGATCGGCGTTTTTGTCTCGCTCGATATCGTGCTCTTCTACGTCTTCTTCGAGGCGGGCCTCATTCCGATGTTCCTGATCATCGGCGTCTGGGGTGGCAAGGACCGCGTCTATGCGAGCTACAAGTTCTTCCTCTATACGTTGCTCGGCTCGGTGCTGATGCTGCTCGCCATCATGGCGATGTACTGGCAGGCTGGAACGACGGACATTACCGCGCTGCTCGCCTACAAGTTCCCGCCGGCGCTGCAGACCTGGCTCTGGCTTGCCTTCTTCGCCTCGTTTGCGGTGAAGATGCCGATGTGGCCGGTTCATACCTGGCTTCCGGATGCGCACGTTCAGGCGCCGACAGCAGGTTCGGTGATCCTGGCCGGCGTCCTGCTGAAGCTCGGCGGCTACGGTCTCATCCGCTTCTCGCTCGGCATGTTCCCGGTGGCATCCGATTATTTCGCGCCGTTCGTCTTCGCGCTGTCGGTCATCGCCATCATCTACACCTCGCTGGTGGCGATGATGCAGGACGATATCAAGAAGCTGATCGCCTATTCCTCGGTGGCGCACATGGGCTATGTGACCATGGGCATCTTCGCCGCCAACATGCAGGGCGTTCAGGGTTCGATCTTCCAGATGCTGTCGCACGGCATCGTCTCGGGCGCGCTCTTCCTCTGTGTCGGCGTCGTCTATGACCGCACCCACACCCGCGAGATCAACGCCTATGGCGGCCTCGTCAACAACATGCCGAAATATGCCGTCGCCATGATGGTCTTCACCATGGCCAATGTCGGGCTTCCCGGTACCTCGGGCTTTATCGGCGAGTTCCTGACGCTAATCGGCGTCTTCCGGGTCAACACCTGGGTCGCACTCTTTGCCGCCACCGGCGTCATTCTCTCGGCCGCCTATGCGCTCTGGCTCTATCGCCGGGTGATCTTCGGCGCGCTGGAGAAGGAAAAGCTGAAGGCGCTGCTCGACCTTTCCAGACGCGAACAGCTGATCCTCTACCCGCTGGTCGCACTGACCATCTTCTTCGGCGTTTACCCGGCTCCGGTCTTCGATGCCACGGCCGCCTCGGTGGATCTGCTGGTCAACAACTACACGGCCGCCGTGCACGCAGCGCAGAATATTGCGCTGTCTATGAATTGATGACGGGACTTATCGGACATGACCGCTGAAACAATCCTCCTCAGTCTGCATCTTTCCGTGCCGGAGCTGATCCTCGCGGTCGGCGCCCTGGTCCTGTTGATGGTCGGCGTCTTCTCAGGCGAGCGGTCGGGCCTCGTCGTCACCGGCCTCGCCATCGTGCTGCTGCTGGCTCCCGCCCTGTGGCTGCTCTTCGTGCCGGCCGAAGGCCTTGCCTATGGCGGCGTCTACATGGCCGACGGCTTCTCCCGCTTCATGAAGCTGGTGGCGCTCATCGGCTCGCTGGTCGCCCTGTTCATGACGATGGGCCACGCCCGCGAAAACCAGCTCGACAAGTTCGAGTTCCCGGTTCTGCTGGTGCTCGCGACCCTCGGCATCCTGCTGATGATCTCGGCCAACGACCTGATCTCGCTCTATCTCGCGCTGGAACTGCAGTCGCTGGCGCTCTATGTCGTCGCCGCGATCAACCGCGACAGCCTGAAGTCGACCGAAGCCGGCCTGAAATATTTCGTCCTCGGCGCGCTTTCCTCCGGCATGCTGCTCTACGGCATGTCGCTGGTCTATGGCTTCACCGGCCATACCCATTTCGCCGAAATTGCCCAGGCGCTGTCGGTCGAGGGCGCACGGTCGCTCGGCCTCGTCTTCGGCCTGGTCTTCATCCTCGCCGGCATTGCCTTCAAGATCTCCGCCGTTCCCTTTCACATGTGGACGCCCGACGTCTATGAAGGCGCGCCGACGCCGGTCACCGCCTTCCTGGCCGCAGCCCCCAAGGTCGCCGCCATGGCGATGATGACCCGCATCGTCATCACCGCCTTCCAGCCGGTTCTGGCCGACTGGCAGCAGGTCG
The DNA here is from genome assembly GCF_001664385.1 of Rhizobium phaseoli. Classification (NCBI taxonomy): domain Bacteria; kingdom Pseudomonadati; phylum Pseudomonadota; class Alphaproteobacteria; order Hyphomicrobiales; family Rhizobiaceae; genus Rhizobium; species Rhizobium phaseoli. The sequence goes on from NZ_CP013532.1 coordinate 1,708,051, forward strand.
TCGTCTTCATCTCGATCGCCTCGATGCTGCTCGGCTCGTTCGCGGCGATCGGCCAGAGAAACATCAAGCGACTGATGGCCTATTCTTCGATCGGTCACATGGGCTATGCGCTGGTCGGCCTGGCCGCCGGCAACCAGACCGGTGTTTCCGGCGTCATGCTTTACATGGTCATCTATATGGTCATGACACTCGGAACCTTTGCGATCATCATGTCGATGCGCCGCAAGGACGGCACTGTCGTCGAAGACGTCTATGATCTCGCCGGCCTTTCCACGACCAACCCGTTCATGGCCGTAGTGCTGACGGCGCTGATGTTCTCGCTTGCCGGCATTCCGCCGCTCGCCGGCTTCTTCGCCAAGTATTTCGTCTTCGTCGCGGCGATCGAAGCCAAGCTCTATGCGCTGGCCATCATCGGCGTTCTCGCCTCGGTCGTCGGCGCCTATTATTATCTGCGCGTCATCAAGCTGATGTGGTTCGATGAGGCGACCGGCGAATTCGCCCGGGTCTCCGGCGCCCTGCGTTTGGTGTTCGGTCTCTCCGGTCTCTTCGTCACCGCCTATGTGCTGATCGGGGGGCCGATCGGCGGTGCGGCAGAGCTTGCCGCCGCGACGCTGTTTTAATGGTTTCCGACAGACGGCGCCGGATATCGCTCGGCGATTTCAGGCACGAGGGGCTGTCGGAAACATCGTCCACCAATAGCGAATGCCTCGCCCGGGCGCGGGCGGGCGACCCCGGAAATCTCTGGGTGACGGCCGAGCGGCAGACCGGCGGCCGTGGCCGCCGCGGCCGCCTCTGGGTGTCCGAACGCGGCAATCTCTACGCTTCCCTTCTGTTGATCGACCCGGCGCCAATGGAGCGCCTCGGCTCGCTGCCGCTGGCCATTGCCGTCGCCGTGCACCAGGCGATCCGCCAGGTGCTGCCGCCGGGCGCCGAACCGCTCGAGGTCAAATGGCCGAACGATATTCTGATCGGTCGAAAGAAGACCTGCGGCATCCTCGTCGAGGGCGAGCAGCTGCCGGACGGCCGTTACGCGCTGATCGTCGGCATCGGCATCAATGTCTCGGTGATGCCTGATAATCCGCTCTATCCCGTCACCTGTCTGCGTCAGCATGCGAGCGCGGCTTCGCCGGAAGAGCTCTTCGCCCATCTCTTCGCGGCGATGGCGGATGTGCTCGATCAATGGGACCAGGGCCGCGGCATTGCCGAGATCACGGCGCGCTGGCGCGCTATTGCCTGTGGCATCGGCGAAAAGATCACGGTGAATTTACCGGACCGATCGATTTCCGGACAATTCGCCGGAATTGATGATAAGGGCTTGTTGATGCTCGATATCGGCGCTGGCAGGATCATGCCCATTGCAGCCGGTGATGTGTTTTTTGGATAGCGGAAAAAACGAAAATTATGGCGAAACAGGACGAATTGGTATTCCTGCCTCTGGGTGGCGTTGGCGAGATCGGCATGAATCTCGCTCTGTATGGCTACGGCCCGCCCGAGCACCGCCAGTGGATCATGGTCGATTGCGGCGTCACCTTTCCTGGCCCGGATCTGCCGGGCGTCGACCTCGTCCTGCCCGACATCCGCTTCCTCGCCAGCGAACGCAAGAACCTCAAGGCGATCATCATCACCCATGCCCATGAAGACCATTATGGCGCGCTTGCCGATCTCTGGCCCGGTCTCAACGTGCCGGTCTATGCTTCCGGCTTTACCGCTGGCCTGCTTGAAGCCAAACGCAATTTCGAGAAGGCGAGGATCGGCGAAGTGCCGGTAACGCTGTTCAAGGCGGGCGATAAGATTAATGTCGGCCCCTTCAGCATCGAAGGTGTGGCCGTCAACCATTCCATCCCCGAGCCGATGTCGCTGATGATCCGCACGCCGGCCGGCAATGTCATTCATACCGGCGACTGGAAGATCGACCACGAGCCCTCGCTCGGGCCGCTGACCGATGAGACGCGGTTCCGTCAGCTCGGCGACGAGGGCGTGTTGGCCCTGATGTGCGATTCCACCAATGCGCTGCGCGACGGTGTTTCGCCCTCCGAAAAGGATGTCTCGGAAAGCCTGCGCAAGATCATCGAAGATGCTGAAGGCCGGGTGGCGATCACCACCTTCTCGTCGAATGTCGGCCGCATCCGCACCGTCGCCGAGGCTGCCGAGGCGGCCGGCCGCGAAGTGCTACTGCTCGGCAGCTCTCTGAAGCGGGTCGTCGACGTCGCTCAGGATATCGGCCTGATGGAGGGCGTGAAGCCCTTCATCTCCGAGGAGGAATACGGCTATATCCCGCGCGACAAGGTCGTCGTCATCCTGACCGGCAGCCAGGGCGAAGCGCGGGCAGCCCTTGCCAAACTCTCCCGCGACGAAATGCGCAATGTAGCCTTTGCGGCAGGCGATATCGTCGTTTTTTCCTCACGTGCCATTCCCGGCAACGAGAAGGCGATCCAGGACATCAAGAACGGCCTCGTCGAGCAGGGCGTGCACATCATCACCGATATCGAGGCGCTCGTCCATGTTTCCGGCCATCCGCGCCGCAACGAGCTGCAGCGCATGTACGAGTGGACGCGGCCGAAGATCGTCGTGCCGGTGCATGGCGAGGCGACGCACCTGACGGCGCACAAGGAGCTTGCCGAGCAATCCGGCATTTCGATCGTTCCGCGGGTGCGCAATGGCGATATCCTGCGGCTGGCGCCCGGTCCGGTCGAGGTGATCGGCGAAGCGCCGCACGGCCGTATCTACAAGGACGGCATGCTTATCGGCGATTTCGACGAGATGGGGATCGGCGAGCGCAAGAAACTCTCCTATGTCGGCCATGTCGCGGTCAGCATCGTGCTCGACGCGCGTTATGATATCGTCGGCGATCCCGATCTCGTCTCGATCGGCCTGCCTGTTTATGACGACGAGGGCGATGAGATGGAGGATACGCTCTTCGACGCGGCGATCAGCGCTATCGAAAGCATTCCGCGGGCCCGCCGCAAGGATCTGGACATGCTGCAGGAGGCCGTTCGCCGCGCCATCCGCGCCGCTGCCAACCAGAGCTGGGGCAAGAAGCCCGTCGTTACCGCCTTCGTCACCAAGGTCTGATCATGCTCGGCCGGGTAAACCATATCGCCATCGCCGTCCCCGACCTGACGTCGGCGGCAGCCGCCTATCGCGACACGCTGGGCGCTGCCGTGTCGCAGCCGCAGGCGCTGCCGGAACACGGCGTCACCGTGGTCTTTGTCGAATTGCCGAACACCAAGGTCGAACTGCTGGAACCGCTTGGGGAAGCCTCGCCGATTGCAGCCTTCCTCGACAAGAACCCGTCCGGCGGCATGCACCATATCTGCTACGAGGTGGACGATATCGTCGGCGCCCGGGACCGTCTGATCGAGGCGGGGGCGCGGGTGCTGGGCGGCGGTCAGCCGAAGACCGGCGCACATGGCAAGCCGGTGCTCTTTCTGCACCCCAAGGATTTCTTCGGCACGCTCATCGAACTCGAACAGGCCTGAGTCCAACGTCAATCGACGGTCTCGCTGCGGCAGAGTGACCCGAGGACGGCGAAATGTGTCGTTCGCTTTGAGTTGGCCGCCATTCCGCCGTATAAGAACGCCTACTCGAAACGACAGAGCGGTCGCGTTCTGTCGGCAGGATGTCACTGGGAACCATAATGCTTCAGACCTTCCTTCAGGGATTCGCCGTCTACTTCATCATCTGGTGGATGACGCTTTTTGCTGTTCTGCCGATCGGCCTGCGCACCCAGGCGGAAGACGACGATATCGTGCTGGGCACCGTTCCAAGCGCGCCCACCCGCTTTCGCGCCGCCTTCGTCTTTTCGCTGACGACGCTGATCTCGGCGCTGATTTATGGCCTCTGGTATGTCTGCGACACCTATTTCGGCTGGGGCTTCGACGCCCTTCCACAACTCGGGCCTAGCTTCTATTGAGGGTGGCTTTTGCTCATACTTTGGGCAGATGTAAAATTCAAAGGGATATTCAGCTTCGTCATGCCGGCGTCATGCTGTTGCGGCAGAACTCGCCTAACGGAATGAGAGGCTTCCGTTACGCAAGCCAGCCGGATCGTGAATGGGATGGGAAGCCGAAAAGTCAAAAAAAAACAAGGCTAAAAGCCTTGTTTTAAGTATCGCGTGATCTGTAACCGTTGCCGGGGCTGCGACGAGCGCGCCTAAGATCTGATCCTCCCAAGACTTGACCGCGAATTCGGCAAGAATTTAGCTTCCTGCCTGTTTTGTGAGCTAAAGCTAGCTCAAACATTGGGCTTTGTCATTAGCTTTTTTTGCATTTTTGCTACACTCTAGCAAAATATTTCTGTTGACAAGATTTTCGTTCAAGTCCTTATAAACACGCACTTTTTCATGCCCTTTCATTTTGCGGGCGGGAACATGCGTATCCAGGAGGCAGGCGACAGCAGTTGCGGGTTTCCTTCCCGCCGCGAAGCGGCTATGAACGCTCTCACATTCACAATGTACCTTCGATTCCGTGCTCCACGGGATCTCAACTGCTCCGGAATCCGCCATGCGTCTGTCCCGCTATTTCATGCCCATCCTCAAGGAAAACCCCAAGGAGGCGGAAATCGTCTCCCACCGGTTGATGCTGCGTGCCGGCATGATCCGCCAGCAGTCGCAGGGCATCTATTCCTGGCTGCCGCTCGGCAAACGCGTGCTCGACAAGGTCAACGCCATTATCCGCGAGGAGCAGAACCGCGCCGGCGCCATCGAGCTTTCGATGCCGACCCTGCAATCGGCCGAACTCTGGCAGGAAAGCGGCCGTTACGACGCCTACGGCAAGGAGATGCTGCGCATCAAGGACCGTCAGGAACGGCCGATGCTCTATGGCCCCACCAATGAGGAGATGGTGACGGATATCTTCCGTTCCTCGGTCAAGTCCTACAAGGACCTGCCACTCAATCTCTATCACATCCAGTTGAAGTTCCGCGACGAGATCCGTCCGCGCTTTGGCACCATGCGCTCGCGCGAATTCATGATGAAGGATGCCTATTCCTTCGATCTGACGCGCGAAGGGGCGGAGCATTCCTATAATAAGATGTTCGCCGCCTATCTCAGAACCTTCGATCGGCTCGGCCTGCGCGCCATTCCGATGCGCGCCGACACCGGCCCGATCGGCGGCAATCTCAGCCATGAATTCATCATCCTCGCCGATACTGGCGAATCCGAGGTGTTCTGCCACAAGGACTTCGTTGACTTCGATATTCCCGGTGAGAGCACCGATTTCGACAGCGTCGAGGGTCTGCAGGCGATCTTCGACAAGTGGACCTCGCTCTATGCAGCGACCTCGGAAATGCACGACGAGGCGGCTTTCAACGCCGTTCCGGAAGGCGAACGTCTTTCGGCGCGCGGCATCGAGGCCGGCCATATCTTCTATTTCGGCACGAAATATTCCGAGCCGATGGGCGCGAAAGTGCAGGGGCCCGATGGCAAGGAACACTTCGTTCACATGGGTTCTTACGGTATCGGCCCGACACGCCTTGTTCCCGCCATCATCGAAGCATCGCATGACGACAACGGAATCATTTGGCCGGCCTCGGTCGCGCCCTTCGATGTCGTGGTGATCAACATGAAGGCGGGCGATCAGGCCTGCGACGATACTTGCGAGCTGATCTATGCGGCGCTGACCAAGGCCGGCAAGGACGTGCTCTACGACGACACCGACGACCGGGCCGGCACGAAGTTCGCGACCGCCGACCTGATCGGCGTGCCCGTCCAGATCATCGCCGGCCCGCGCGCGGTCGCCAACGGCGAGGTCGAAGTGAAGGACCGCAAGACCGGCGCCCGCGAAACGATGACCATCGAAGCGGCGATCAACAGGTTCGTGGCTTAAGAAAACGGAGGCGAAATGGCAGAGGCAGCAGTGGACCGGAGTTCAACATCCGGCTTGGGTCCGGCTGGCAAGCCATTTTCCACCTTCGAACGTCTCGTCGCTTGGCGCTATCTGCGCGCCCGGCGCAAGGAAGCCTTCATCTCGGTCATCGCCGGATTCTCCTTCGTCGGCATCATGCTCGGCGTTGCGACGCTGATCATCGTCATGGCGGTCATGAACGGCTTCCGCACCGAGCTCGTCTCGCGCATCCTCGGCATCAACGGCCATATGATCGTCCAGCCGTCCGATGGCCCGTTCACCGATTATACCGACCTTACCAGCCGGCTGGCTGCCGTACCGGGAGTGAAGATGGCGCTGCCTTTGGTGGAAGGCCAGGTGCTCGCTTCCGCCCAGGCCGGCGGTAGCACCGGCGCGCTGGTGCGCGGCGCCCGCGCCGAGGACCTGACCAAGCTCAAGACGATCTCCGGCAACATCAAATCCGGCGACATGGTCGGTTTTGCCTCCGGCCAGGGCGTGCTGATCGGTACCGGCATGGCCAACCAGCTCGGCCTGAGCGTCGGCGACCTCATCACCCTGACGTCGCCGGACGGTGACATTACGCCGATGGGCGTCAGCCCACGCGTCAAATCCTACAAGATTTCCGGCCTCTTCGAGATCGGAATGTCGGAATATGATTCCTCGATCATCTTCATGCCGCTGGAGGAATCGCAGCTCTTTTTCAATGCCGAGGGACTGGTGCAGTCGATCGAGCTCTTCGTCGATCACCCCGACGATATCGACGCGCTGAGATCCAAGGTCGAGGAGGCGGCAGGCCGCCAGATCAACCTGACCGACTGGCGCCAGCGCAACCAGACCTTCTTTTCGGCGCTGCAGGTCGAGCGCAACGTCATGTTCATGATCCTGACGCTGATCGTGCTGGTGGCGGCGCTGAACATCATCTCCGGCCTCATCATGCTGGTGAAGGACAAGGGCAGCGATATCGCCATCCTGCGCACCATGGGCGCCAGTGCCGGCGCGATCATGCGCATCTTCTTCATGACCGGGGCGGCCATCGGTATCGTCGGCACCATTGCCGGCGTGCTGCTCGGCGTGCTCGTCTGCGTCAACATCGAATCCATTCGTCAGTTTTTCTCGTGGATCTCGGGTGAAATAATCTTCAATCCGCAGGTCTATTTCCTCAGCCAGCTGCCGGCGGAGATGGATCTCAGCGAAACGATCTCGATCGTCGTCATGGCACTGACGCTCTCCTTCATCGCGACCATCTTCCCGGCCTGGCGCGCCTCCAGGCTCGATCCGGTGCAGGCCCTGCGCTACGAATAAGGAATGCCGCCTTCATGAAACGCAACGTCGTTCTCAAGCTTACCGGCGTCGAGCGCCATTACGGGCAGGGCGATACGCTGCTCTCGATCCTGAAAGGCGCGGATTTCTCGCTGTCGAAAGGCGAGATCGTGGCCCTTGTTGCCCCCTCCGGCACCGGCAAATCGACGCTGCTGCATGTCGCCGGTCTGCTTGAGCATCCCGATGGCGGGGAAGTCACGATCAACGGCCATGCCTGTGACGGTCTTCCCGACGGCAAGCGGACGGCGATCCGTCGCCGCGAAATCGGCTTCGTCTACCAGTTCCACCACCTGCTGCCGGAATTTTCCGCCCTTGAGAATATCATGATGCCGCAGCTGATCGCCGGGCTGTCCTGGAAGGAGGCCAGCGAGCGCGCCGGCCAGCTTCTCGATTACATGCGCATCGGCCATCGCGGCTCGCATCGCCCGGCCGAACTATCCGGCGGCGAGCAGCAGCGCGTTGCGATCGCCCGCGCCGTCGCCAACGCGCCGACCCTGCTTCTGGCCGATGAGCCGACCGGCAATCTCGATCCGGACACCGCAAGCTACGTCTTTGACGCGCTGGAGGCGTTGGTGCGCCAGTCCGGCCTCGCCGCCCTTATCGCCACCCACAACCACGAACTCGCCCGCCGCATGGATCGGCGCGTAACGATTTCGGACGGCAAGGTCGTCGATTTCTGATGCATGTCGCCCGGATGTGCGCAGCGGTTGCCGGATAAAGACAAAGAGCGGACCCATCAATCGACGGGTTGGAATCGACCCGCTTCCGGCTCCGTCAGGGGATGATCAGACCACCGCGATAGTCGAGCGCGTAAGCCTTTCGCCCGTCGACCAGGATGCATTCGTGACCGCTGAACCGTTCGCAGCCGCCTTCGCTGCGATCGATATAGCGACCGAACGGATGGTCGAATTCCATTCCGCCGAGAAACCGACCCTGCCGATACATGGCAGAAAGCCCCGCCTTGATCACTGTGCCCGCTGCGCTGGCATCGATGAGATCGGGCGCAATGACCCAGCCGAAATAATTCATCGCCCAGATCGGCTCGTCGGCAAACCACACCACCTCCTGTCCGGCAAAGTCGGTGCCGCCGAAATAGCTGTCGAGATAGCGCCAGTCGCCGCGCTCATAGCCGATATCGTGAGACCCCGGCCGGCAGGGCGGACGCGGCACGCCGCCGCCGACATAACTGGCAGCTTTGGCTTCGACGACGAATTCGTTCAGCATCGCAGTCTCGGGCATAGGATCCTCCTCCTGACTCGTCAGCAGGGATATAGCAGGACGAGCGGAACATAAACAGAACAAATGCGGGGAGCCTTTGTCATGGCGGAACGTCTCCACGTTCTTTGCGGCATGACGGGTTTTCGAGGCCGCGGCTCGGCACCCCAAGCCCGTCGCCGAAGCCTTCACCGAATCGTTGCATCGCCGGGTTGTTTTTCAAACGCAAGCAGGGAGGAAAAGATTCCTGTTGACATCAGAACATAGATCGAACAAATTGAAAACATAACGAGTAAAGGAGAGCCAGATGACTGACATGATCCGTGATATCGCAGCATTCACCTCCATCGCAATGTTCGTTGCCAGCTTCTCACTCATCGTCATCGCCATCTAAAGTTTTCAGGGGACTGCATGGTCATCATGTGGTTCGGATGCTGGACTTCTTCTGGACATCATCGCCCTCCATGCCGACAATGCGTCCGATTCATTCGGTGATTGGGAAGGCATGTCATGGCGGATACGGTAAAGGGTTCGACGGGTGAGGCGATCGGCGGCACGCCGGGCTTCATTCACCTGAGGGTCCATTCCGCCTACTCGCTTCTCGAAGGCGCGCTGCCGCTGAAGAAGATTCTCTACAAGGCGGCCGGCGACAATCAGCCGGCCATCGCGATTACCGACACCAACAATCTGTTCGTCGCCCTCGAATTCTCGCAGAAGGCAATGGACGATGGGCTGCAGCCGATCATTGGCTGCCAGGTCTCGATCGACATGGAAGACGGGCTGGAGACCGAAAAACGCGGCGGCCAGCAGGCGTTGGTCAAGCTGCCGTCGATCGTCCTTCTCGCCGCAACGGAGGCCGGTTACGAAAGGCTGGTCGATCTCGTCAGCCGCGCCTATCTCGGCGGCGACAGCAACCAGGCCATTCATATCAGGGCCTCCTGGCTGGAGGAGGCCGGCACGGAAGGGCTGATCGCCTTGACCGGCGCCCTGACAGGGCCGGTCGACGCGGCGATCAGGGAGGGCCATACCGCCCAAGCCGAAGCGCGGCTGCTGATGCTGAAGCGTCTCTTCGGCGACCGGCTCTATGTCGAACTGCAGCGTCATGGCACCTACGACAAGCCGCACGAGCAGAAGATCGTCGGGCTCGCCTATGCCCACGACCTGCCGCTGGTCGCCACCAACGAGGCTTTCTTTCCGACACGCGACGATTACGACGCCCATGATGCGCTGATGGCGGTTGCTCATAATGCCATCGTCTCCGACGACAGCCGCTTTCGTCTGACGCCGGATCATTATCTGAAGAGCCGCGCCGAGATGGCCAAGCTCTTCGCCGACCTGCCGGAAGCGCTTGAGAATACGATCGAGATCGCCAGGCGCTGCTCCTTCGTGCTGAAGACGCGGAAACCGATCCTGCCGCGCTTCACGGGTGCGACCGACGACGCCGAGGAGGCCGAACGCGCCGAGGCGGGTGAATTGCGCCGCCAGGCGGTCGAAGGGCTGGACAGGCGGCTTTCGACCCTCGGCATGTCGCCGGGTTACGAGGAAAAGGATTATCGCGAGCGGCTCGAATTCGAGCTCAGCGTCATCGAACGCATGCGCTTTCCCGGCTACTTCCTGATCGTTGCCGACTTCATCAAATGGGCCAAGCAGCATGACATTCCGGTTGGTCCCGGCCGTGGTTCGGGCGCCGGTTCGCTGGTCGCCTATGCGCTGACGATCACCGACGTCGATCCCTTGCGGTTTTCGCTGCTGTTCGAGCGCTTCCTCAATCCGGAACGCGTCTCGATGCCGGACTTCGACATCGACTTCTGCCAGGACCGCCGCGAAGAGGTGATCCGTTACGTCCAGGCCAAATACGGCCGCGAACAGGTGGCCCAGATCATCACCTTCGGTTCGCTGCAGGCGCGCGCAGCACTCCGCGACGTCGGCCGCGTGCTGGAAATGCCCTACGGCCAGGTCGACAAGATCTGCAAACTTGTGCCGAACAATCCGGCCAATCCGACGCCGCTCTCCAAGGCGATCGAGGAGGAGCCGAAGCTGCAGGAGGAAGCGGCCAAGGAGCCGGTGGTCGCGCGCCTGCTCGATATCGCCCAGAAGATCGAGGGGCTTTACCGCCATGCCTCGACCCATGCCGCCGGTATCGTCATCGGTGACCGTCCGCTGTCGAAGCTGGTGCCGATGTATCGCGATCCGCGCTCGGACATGCCGGTCACTCAGTTCAACATGAAATGGGTGGAGCAGGCGGGCCTCGTCAAATTCGACTTCCTCGGCCTGAAGACGCTGACCGTGCTGAAGGTCGCCGTCGATTTCGTCGCCAAGCGCGGCATCAGTGTCGACCTGGCGGCCATTCCCCTGGACGACAAGAAGACCTACGAGATGCTGTCACGCGGCGAGACGGTCGGCGTGTTCCAGGTGGAAAGTGCCGGCATGCGCAAGGCGCTGATCGGCATGAAGCCGGACTGCATCGAGGACATCATCGCCCTGGTGGCGCTCTATCGTCCGGGCCCGATGGAGAACATCCCGACCTACAATGCCCGCAAGCACGGTGACGAAGAGCTGGAATCGATCCATCCGATGATCGACCACCTGCTCAAGGAAACCCAGGGCGTCATCGTCTATCAGGAGCAGGTGATGCAGATCGCCCAGGTCCTGTCCGGCTATTCGCTCGGAGAAGCCGATCTTTTGCGCCGCGCCATGGGTAAGAAGATCAAGGCGGAGATGGACCAGCAGCGCGAACGCTTCGTCGATGGCGCCGTCAAGAACGGTGTATCGAAGCCGCAAGCCGACAATATCTTCGAACTGCTGGCGAAGTTCGCCAATTACGGCTTCAACAAGTCGCATGCCGCCGCCTATGCCATCGTCTCCTACCAGACGGCCTATATGAAGGCGCATTATCCGGTGGAATTCCTCGCCGCCTCGATGACGCTCGACATGTCCAACACGGAAAAGGTCAACGACTTCCGCCAGGACGCCAAGCGCCTCGGCATCGAGGTGATCGCCCCGTCGGTGCAGACCTCCTTCCGCCAGTTCGAGACCGGCGACAACCGCATCTATTATGCGCTCGCCGCTCTCAAGGGCGTCGGCGAATCCGCAGTCGACCATATCGTCGAGGTGCGCGGCGATACGCCGTTCGCTGGTATCGAGGATTTCTGCCTGCGCATCGATCCGCGCCAGGTGAACCGCCGCGTGCTGGAAAGCCTGATCTATGCCGGCGCCTTCGATTGCTTCGGCACCGACCGCGCCCAGCTTTCCGCCGGGCTCGACCGCATCCTCGGCTATGCCCAGCGGGCGCAGGAAAACAAGCTGAGCGGCCAGTCGGATATTTTCGGCAGCACCCTGACCTCGGGGCCTGAAAAGATTGCCCTGCCGCCGTTTTCGCCCTGGCTTGCCTCGGAGCGGCTGCTCAAGGAATTCCAGGTGCTGGGTTTCTATCTCACCGCCCATCCGCTCGATTCCTACAACAATATCTTGCAGAAGATGCGGGTGCAGACCTTTGCCGAGTTTTCCGCAGCGATCAAACAGGGCGCGTCCAATGCGCGTCTTGCCGGCACCGTCATCTCCAAGCAGGAGCGCAAGACCCGCACCGGCAACAAGATGGGCATCATCGTCTTTTCGGATTCGTCGGGCCAGTTCGAGGCCGTGCTGTTTTCGGAAATGCTCAACCAATACCGCGACATGCTGGAGTCCGGAAAATCCTTCCTGCTGACCGCGACCGGCGAGGAGCGGCCCGAGGGCATCGGTCTGCGCATCCAGACGATCCAGTCGCTGGAGGAAAAGTCGCTGCAGATGCAGAAGGCGCTGCGCGTCTATATCAGAGATTCCGGGCCGCTGAAAATGGTCGCCGGCCACCTGAACGCCAAGGGCGACGGCCTGGTTTCCTTCATCGTCATCAAGGAAGAGGGCAAGCGCGAGGTCGAAGTGGCGCTGCCGGAGAAATACCGCATCACCCCGGAAATCGCCGCCGCTCTACGCGCTGCCCCCGGCGTCGTCGACGTCGAGTTGGTTTAATGGCGAAGCCGAACGCCCGGGGGTGAAACCGATCGCCCCGGAGGCGATGTGGATCGCCGGGTGTGCACCTCACCGAGAGTTATGGACCTCACCCAGGGTGATAGACCACACCTGGGCTGATGGCCGTCAGCCGCGGGTAATGGTGATGAAATCCGTGCCTTCGCCGGTCTCCCGGCCGAGGCCGGTATCGGAGATCGTCAGCGTCGAGCCGGGCGCGATCAGCGCGTCGATTTTGCGGCGGGTCTCGTCGGGGATGGTAATCCGGCTCAGCGAATGGGCGATCGGCTTGCCGGTGACGATCGAGCTTTCCTGATTGCTGATCCCGAGCCGCTTCATCGTCTCGCGAGAGAGATTGTTTTCGAGCGTAATGCCGAGCCAGTCCGCCGTGCCGGCCGTTTCGTCGACCGCGTGCAGGGTTAAGAAATGCGTGCCGAGCGCCAGCCCCGGATCGGCGATCGTCACCGGCGCCTCGAACACCGGCTTGAACGCCTTTCGCACCATGATGACGCCGTTCGGCGGTTCCCCTTTGCCGGCTGCGGCATAGAGCGCTTTGAGCAATGTATCGGAGACCAGGCTTTTGTCGCCGGCAAATTCCGCCGGCCGCAGCGTCTTGAAAGCCCTGATCGCCTCAACGGTGGACGGGCCGAGCAATCCGTCCGGATCTCCGGCGGAAAAGCCGAGTGCGTTGAGCAGGGTCTGGATGTCTATCACCGTCTCGCGTAGCGTGCGGCGCGTGATGAGCATGCTGATCGGCTCTGACGGCGGCTCGGCTTCATGCGTTGCAACCGGCTGCACCATCGGCATCGGCATGGCGGCGGTATCGTTCATCGCCACCTGCACCGGCGCCGCGAGATTGTCGGGCATGGAGGGCCGCAATTCGACATCCGAAAGCAGCGGCATTGCCGCCGGCGCATCCGGGTGGAAGAGGGTCGGATGGTCGATCGGCTGCGGCACCAGTTCGCCGTCGCTGATGATGACGGGGATGCCCGGCTCGGTCATCCCATAGAGCATTTTCGCAAAGGCGCCGGGCATGCGCACGCAGCCGTGCGAGGCCGGATAACGCGGCACGGAATTCGATTCATGCAGGGCGATGCCAGACCAGGTCAGTCTTTGCATGAAGGGCATCGGGGCGGCCGAGTAGAGATTGGATTCGTGGTATTTCTGCTTTTCGAGCACCGAGAAAATGCCGCTCGGCGTCGTGTGCCCGTCCTTGCCGGTCGAGACCTTCGAGGTCGCCACGACCTCGGTGCCGTCATAGACCGCAAGCGACTGCTTGTTCTTCGAAACGAAGATCTGCAGCGTGCGCACATCCGCGGCAAAAGCAGGGTGCACGAGTGCGGTGGCCGACAGCAAGCCGAGGCCGAAGACGAAACGCGAGACCATGATACCCAACCATACGCAATACTGGTCCGGCACATTATGGGACGAAGTTTAAGGAAGATTTTATAGGCTGAGCCGGTTGCCCGCTTCACGTGTCAGAGCATGTCTCGCAAAAGTGTGCGCGGTTTTGCGGTAAAGACATGCGCAAAAACAAAGACCTAAAGCGTGAGAAGCGAATCTGAAAGATCGCGACACGCTTTAGTGATCGCGTTTGTTGCTGCCGAAGGTGTAGCCGGTCTCGACCGTGTTCTTGCCGAACTTGTCGCGCAGCTTGTCCATCGCCGCTTCGGCCGCCGCCCGCCGGCCCGATTGCCGGTCGATCAGATCGGGTGGATCGGCGCGGGCGGCATCGCCGAGATCGGTGACGCCGATGCCGATCAGCCGAAATTTCGTGCCGTCCGTCTCTTTTTCGAGCAGCTCGAGCCCGATCCGGAAGATCCTGTCGGCCAGCTGCGTCGGGTCCTCGAGCTTGCGGTTGCGGGTGCGCGTCTTGAAGTCGGCGCTCTTCATCTTCAGTACGACGGTGTAGCCGGCAATGTCGCCTTTCTTCAGGCGCCAGGAGACCTTTTCGGAGAGATTGCGCAGGATCGGCACCAGATCGTCGTAGCGCGAGATGTCGTCGAAGAAGGTCGTCTCGGCCGAGACGCTCTTGGCGGCATCGTTGAGATGCACCGCGCGATCGTCGATGCCGCGCGACAGGCGGGCGAGCCGCTGGCCTATGCTGCCGTAGCGGCGCATCAGGTCATTCTCCTCCATCCGCTGCAACTGGCTGATGGTGCGGATGCCATCCGCCTCTAGCGTTGCGGCAAGGGCCTTGCCGACACCCCAGATCGTGGTGACCGGACGCGGCGCCAGGAATTCGACCGCTTCTTCGCGGCCGATGACGGAAAAGCCGCGTGGCTTCTGCAGGTCGGAGGCGACCTTGGCGAGGAATTTGCAATAGGAAAGTCCGACCGAGACGGTGATGCCGATCTCCCTTTCGACACGGCGGGCGAACTTGGCGAGGGTGCGCGCCGGCGCGTCGTGATGCAGCCGCTCGGTGCCGCCAAGTTCCAGAAAGGCCTCGTCGATCGACAGCGGCTGCACCAGCGGCGTCAGGTCCTGCATCAGCGCCCGTACCTGGCGCCCGACCCGGACATATTTCTCCATGTCAGGACGGATGACGACGGCCTGAGGGCATGCCTCCAGCGCCTTGAACATCGGCATTGCCGAGCGCACCCCGTGGATACGGGCGATATAGCAGGCGGTGGAGACGACGCCGCGTTTGCCGCCGCCGATGATCACCGGCTTGTCGGCAAGGTCGGGATTGTCACGCTTCTCGACAGCCGCGTAGAAGGCGTCGCAATCGATATGCGCAAGCGTCAGTGCATAGAGCTCGCGATGGCGCACCAGACGCGGACTGCCGCAGGCTATGCAACGGCGCACCTCGCCCTTCTGCTCGGCAAGGCAGTCGCGACAGAAGCCGGGTGTCTTGTCGGGCGCAGGCGTCATGGTGAGAACAAAGGTTGAACGTCGCGACACTACGCTTTAAGCTGACGAGTCTCAAGAGAGGCTGGGAGCTTTGCCTTTGGATAACGATCTTCGTTTCGAGCCGGTGACGGCGGAACGCTGGGGCGACTTCGAAACCCTGTTCGGGCCGCAGGGCGCTTTCTACAATTGCTGGTGTGTGGCGCTGCGTCTGCCGCATGCGGTGAGGATGAAGATGGCGGCCGACGAGCGCAAGGCGCATATGCAGGGGCGGATCGAGGCAGGGCCGCCGCCGGGCATCCTCTGTTATGCCGGTGGCGAGCCGGTCGCCTGGGTGCAGGTCGGGCCGCGCCACGACGTGCCGCAGTTCAATTCGCCGCGCACCGTGTCGCGGCCGCTGGAAGAGGGCGATGCGCAGGATCCGTCGATCTGGGCCGTCAGCTGCTTCTTCTTGCTGCCCAGGCTGCGCGGCAAGGGAATGAGCCATCGGCTGCTCGCCGGCGCGATCGATCACGCCAGGCACCAGGGCGCACGCCTCATCGAAGCCTGTCCGATCGATCA
Organism: Rhizobium phaseoli; assembly: GCF_001664385.1. Taxonomy (NCBI): domain Bacteria; kingdom Pseudomonadati; phylum Pseudomonadota; class Alphaproteobacteria; order Hyphomicrobiales; family Rhizobiaceae; genus Rhizobium; species Rhizobium phaseoli. Next base: position 1,723,845 of record NZ_CP013532.1, read on the forward strand.
CGTGAAGCAGTCGAAATCCGTGACGCTGTGCATCGGCTCGACGGCGATCTTTGATGCGGCGGGGTTCGAGACTGTGGCAAGACGCAAGGACGGGCGGCCGCTCATGCGGCTGGAATTGCGCGACTGAGCGAGCCGGCGACGAAATGCGCCTCGATAAGCTCCGCCGCATGCGCCCAGTCGATGGCGCGGGTGATGTCGTCGGCCGCTGCCGGCGCGAAACGATGGACCGGTGAGTCCGGCATCAGGTGAATGAGCAGGCAATCGGCCACGTGGTCCCTGACGGAATGCAGATTGTGCGCCATATCATCTATGAAGGCGACGGGAAAGGAGCGGCTGGCATGCAGCGCGTGGACGATCGGACCCTTGGGCTGTTCGCTGGCAAGCAGGGGAAAGAGCAGCCCGGCGCTGTCCAGCAGGCGGCGGCGCTGATCCTGGAACCGAGGCGGCATCGCCGTCAGGAAAAGGATGTCGGCCTCCTGCGAAAGCCGGTCGAGCGTTTCGACGACGTGGTCGACCGGCGTCTGCCACAGTTCCTGCGCTTCGAAAAACTCTTCGATCAGCCGGCTGACCTGTTGGCTCTCGATCTCCGCACCGTCCGCTGTCGAGACGATGTTGCCGTTCAGCCGGAACGATCGCGGCAGGAGCTCATTTCCCAGGCTTTGAAGAAAAAGCTGGAAGGGGTCGATGAACTGCAGCACGACATCGTCGACGTCACAGACGACCAGCGGCCGCTCGCCGAGGCGGATATGCGAAATATCGAGCTCGGCCACGCTCAGTATTCCCCTGAATCGGGACCCGGCGAGGAGAAATGCCGCCAGGCGGCGGTCACCGTCTCCGGGCTGAGGCCGCTCGCCGCGCAGAAGGCCATCGCCGTCGGCTCGTGGTTCATCAGGAAATCCATCATGCCGGAGAGGAAGCCCGGGTCGTTGACGGCATTGCGCACCTGGCCGGGCGCGACGCCGGTGAGCGCCAGGAAGCAGCCGAACATGTCGGGATCGTCGGCAAGCCAGCCGAGCACGGCAATCGCCGTCTCGTGCGGGTCGGCCGCCAGTTGTTTCGAAGTCTTGAAGTTGCTTTGCATTTCGAGGGGTAAGTTACCTTTTCTTCAACCAAATACCGCTAGCGTGCGCTATCGGTTTCACGGAGCTCTTCATCCGCATGTACCTTTCTCATGGGACGAACCGCTGCGCGAACGGACGTAGGGACAGCTTGTCATGCCCAAACAGGTGATGATTGTAGAAGATAACGAGCTCAACATGAAGCTCTTTCGCGACCTCATCGAGGCGTCCGGCTATACCACAATCCAGACGAGAAACGGCATGGAGGCGCTCGATCTGGCGCGCAAGCATCGCCCCGACCTCATCCTGATGGATATCCAGCTTCCCGAAGTCTCCGGCCTCGAAGTCACCAAATGGCTGAAGGAGGACGACGAGCTGCACGTGATTCCCGTCATCGCCGTCACAGCTTTCGCGATGAAGGGTGACGAGGAGCGGATCCGCCAGGGCGGCTGCGAGGCCTATGTTTCCAAGCCGATCTCGGTTCCGAAATTCATCGAGACGATCAAGACCTATCTGGGCGATGCCTGACGCATCGGAAAGACGTTTATGACTGCGCGAATACTGGTGGTTGACGATATTCCGGCCAACGTGAAGCTGCTTGAAGCGCGGCTGCTCGCGGAGTATTTCGACGTGATGACCGCCGCCGATGGCCACGAGGCGCTGGCGATCTGCGAGCGCAACCAGGTCGATCTGATTCTTCTCGACATCATGATGCCCGGTATCGATGGTTTCGAGGTCTGCGAGCGGCTGAAGGCCAGCCAGAAGACCGCCCATATCCCCGTCGTCATGGTCACCGCGCTCGACCAGCCGGCCGACCGCGTGCGCGGCCTGAAGGCCGGCGCCGACGATTTCCTCACCAAGCCGGTCAATGATCTGCAGCTGATCTCACGGGTAAAGAGCCTGCTGCGGCTGAAAACCTTGAGCGATGAGCTGCGCATCCGCGCCGACACCGCCCATACGATGGGCATGGGCGATCTCATGCGGACAGGCGAGGGCCGCGCCGACGAAGCCGGCCAGGTGTTGCTGGTCGATGGCCGCGCCAATTCGCAGGAACGCATCGTCAGGGCGCTGAAGCCCGTCGCCGATGTGCTTGCCCTGTCCGATCCGCAGGCAGCCCTCTTCGAAGCCGCCGAACACGCCTTCGATCTCGTCATCGTCAACGCCAATTTCGACGACTACGATCCGCTTCGCCTCTGCTCGCAATTGCGATCGCTGGAGCGCACACGCTTCCTGCCAATCCTGATCATCACCGAGCAGGGGGCTGACGAGATGGTTGTGCGCGCCCTCGATCTCGGCGTCAACGATTACATCGTCCGTCCGGTCGACCCGAACGAGCTGGTTGCCCGCAGCCTGACGCAGATTCGTCGCAAGCGCTACAACGATCGTCTGCGCGCCAGCGTCAAGCAGACGATCGAGCTTGCCGTGACCGACCCGCTGACCGGACTTTACAACAGGCGTTATCTCGACAATCACCTGAACGTGCTCTTCAATCGCTCGATGGCGCGGGGCCGTCCGCTGTCGGTGCTGATCACCGATATCGACCGTTTCAAGCAGGTGAACGACACCTACGGCCATGACGGTGGTGACGAAGTGCTGCGCGAATTCGCAAACCGCGTTCGTTCGACCATCCGCGGCGCCGATCTCGCCTGCCGCTACGGCGGGGAGGAGTTCGTCGTCGCCATGCCGGACACGTCGCCGGAAGTGGCCGCGGCTGTCGCCGAGCGCTTGCGCGCCGCGGTCGAGAGCGCCCCCTTCATGCTGAAGCACGCCGGACAAGCGCTCAATGTCACCGCTTCCTTCGGCATCGCCTCACGGATGGGCTCGGTACTGACACCGGACCAGCTGATGAAGCAGGCCGATCTTGCGCTCTACGAGGCCAAGAATACCGGTCGCAATCGCGTGGTTGCTGCGGCCGCCTGACGAATCACGCGGCGTGCTTTACGGCGATTTGCGAGTTTTCCACTGCCGTAAGCGAATTATTACCGATTTGTAACCTTCGCCCCTGCGACGCGCGCCGAAAAATTTGCAACCCGATAGCCCAAAAATGGACTCTAGGCGTTGCTGTGGATAATGGTGGCGTGCGACAGTTTCTGGAATGCCGGGCGGCGCTCGGAATGAAATGGGGACTATAAAAGAATGTCTGCTGACAAGAGGGTCAAATAGAGGGCGGCGACGTCACCTTACGTAAGGGAAGGGGCGGCTTAAGTTATTAAGTTATAGTGTCGAATTTCTTCTGGGCTTTTCGTACTAGGCTTTGGAGGCAAGCACAGGCTTCAAATCTTTGTGTGTGTCAAAACTGGACTTTTAACCATAGAATCAAGCTCACAAAATTCATCATTAAGAATTTGTTGATTTTCTTTCATTTCTGCGCAAATTATCGGCTCATAACAGAAGCGCTCCCGTAGAGGAGCTGTCCGATACCCCATGATGCTCAGGTCCGCCGCATCTCCTGGGTCGTGGGGTCGGTCGGCTGGTAGGCAAGTCATAACGGTTCCTCGTGCCGTTTTGCATGCTGGCCGACCCCCTTTCAGGAAAACGCCGTCACTTCCCGAAGATGGAAGGGCGGCGTTTCTTGTTTGCGCTAACATTTCTCAAGCACCATCGTTCCGGGCAATAAAAAACGCGCAACCCGAGGGCGCGCGCTTTTTTGAAATCCTGAGGCCAAGTGATTACTTGATCTTGGTTTCCTTGAACTCGACATGCTTCTTAGCAATCGGGTCATACTTCGTCTTCGTCATCTTGTCCGTCATCGTACGGCTGTTCTTCGTCGTGACGTAGAAGAAACCGGTGTCGGCTGTCGACAGCAGCTTGATCTTGATTGTTGTAGCCTTGGCCATGGTCGTCCTGCCTTTAAGAAAATGAAAGCCGTGGAAGCCGGATAAGGCTCCACGGCAAATTCTGGCGCGAAACTACGAATCCCGCCCGAAAAGTCAAGTCCGTTTTCGAATGAACATCAATCTGATGCCGGAAAGTAGGGCGTAGAAGCCGAAGAAGGCGGCGATCGCCCAGGCAAAACCGTTATTTCCGGCGACATCGATCGCTGCACCGATCGCCTGCGGCCCGGCCACGGTCCCCATCGCATAACAGAAGACGAAAGCGGCATTGGCCGCCGCCAGATCGGAACCCGTCAGACGCGAGCCGAGATGGGCAAGGCCGACCGTATAAAGGCCGGAGACGCAGCCGCCCCAGAACAGCAGGAGCCCGGCCATCAGCAGCCAGTTGTCGACCAGCACCGGCAGCATCATCGAGCCGACGAAGCCCATCAGTGCCATGCCAGCCAGAAGCGGCCGCTTGTCGGGGATGCGGTCGGAAAGCAGGCCGAGCGGGATCTGAAAGATGACGTTGCCGACGCCCATCATGGTGAGCAGAAGAGCGGCCTGCGATTCGGTAAAATGGGCGCGCACGGCAAAGATCGGGAAAAGCGACAGTCCGCCGGCTTCCACGGCGCCGAAGATGAAGACGGCCGCCGTCGCCGTCGGAACCAGGAAAACGTAGCGCATGAAATGCAGCTCCGGCTTTTCTTCCAGGATCGGGCTCTCGTAGCGGGCGATGAAGATCGGAATGGCGGCAAGCAGGATGGCGCCGGCACCAACCAGGAAAGGCAAGATGCCGTCGCTGCCAAGCAGCGAAAAGAGCAGCGGCCCGGCGGCAAAGCCCAGCGAAAGCACGGTCGCATAAATGCCGAGAACGAAGCCGCGCTTGGATGGCGGCGAGGCGGCATTGATCCAGAATTCGGAGAGGATGAACAGCGTCGTCGTTGCGCCATGGAAGGCGAAACGCAGCGGAAACCACATCCAGAAATCCTCGGCATAATAGAAGCCGAGTGCGCTCAGCGCCGAGATCAGCACAGCCCAGAGCATTGTCGGCGCAACACCGTATTTATGGGCGAGTTTGGTGGTAACAGGCGCGGCGGCCATCGCCGCAATGCCCGCCATCGCCGTATTGAGCCCGATCAGCGTGGATGAGATGCCGCGTTTTTCGAGGATGATGCTGAGCAGCGGAAGTCCGAGACCGATTGCGATACCGACGGCTGATATCGACGAGATGGCTGCCACCAGAGAAGGCCAATGGATTTCTTCGACATCGCCCGGTGTGCCGGTTCTCGGCTGAGACATTTATCCATCCTTAGAAAGCTTCGCGAGCGAATCGGCCGGTCGCTTCACATAGAAAGACACGGACGTGCCAAATCCCGGTGACGAGCAGCGTTTCGCAGTATTTCCGATGTGAGTGACCGCCTGCGGAATGTAAAGCCTGTTCAGACAAGAAAAGCTTACCATGTCAAGTCGTTGAGGATCGACGACGCCCGCGTGTCGGTGGTGGTCGGTGGAGGGCAGCCACTACACGCTAAATATGTCTGGAAGGTGAAGGCGTTCAATCCGGCCGTCGGGGAAGGTCGTAATCATCAGGGCCGTCGCTCTCCCCGCCGAAACCGTGCATGCGCAGCGCCCATTGCAGGCCGATGACGCCGCCTTTGATCGGCTGGATCGAGGCAAGCGCGGTGATGACGGTGATCGGCGCCCAGATGGCGAGATGAACCCATACCGGCAGAACGAAGGTCATATCGGTCAGCATGTAACCGCCGACGAGGATGTGGCCGAGGACGAGTATGACGATATAGGGCGGCAGGTCGTCCGCGCGGTGATGGTGCATCGCCTCGCCGCAGGCGGCGCAATGATCGACCGGTTTCAGGAAAGCGCGAAAGAGCTTGCCATCGCCGCAGGCCGGACAGCGATTCATCAGCCCGCGCAGGATCGAGCGCCGGAGCGGGCGTTCGACCCCGGGTGTGTCCCCATAGCGGACGGTGGGATCGGTCTGTGTGCCCATCGCATGTTCCTTTTCAGCCCGAAGCGCGGGGCTCCTGAATCAGGCTTGATGCCGTGAGGTTCATTAACGCCGCCCGCGCGGCGGCCTCGTACCGGGTTTCTTGCGGACCTGGCCTCTGTCGCGGCGGCCGGCCTTGTGGAAGGAGCGCACCGCCGTCGGCATCTCGCGCCCCTCACTCAGCATTTCGAAACGCAGCGCGCCGGCAAGCGGAATCGCTTCGGCAAGCTTCACGGTGACGCTGTCGCCGAGGCGATAGCCGAGCCCCGTGCGTTCACCGGAGAGCGCCTGATGCGCCTCGTCATAGATGAAATAGTCGCTGCCGAGCGTCGATATAGGAATGAAACCATCGGCGCCGTAGTCCGGCAGCGCGATAAAAAGCCCGGATTTCGTCACCCCCGAAACACGGCCGGCAAATTCCTCGCCGACGCGGGTGCTGAGGTGATGGGCGATCAGCCGGTCGATGGTCTCGCGCTCGGCCGCCATCGCCCGGCGCTCGAAGGTCGAAATCTCGGCGGCGATATCGTCGAGAGCGGCTTCTTCGTCGGGCGTGATGCCGCCTTCGCCGAAGCCGAGCGAGCCGACGAGCGCGCGATGCACGATGAGATCGGCGTAGCGGCGAATCGGCGAGGTGAAGTGGGCGTACTTCATCAGGTTGAGGCCGAAATGGCCGATATTCTCCGGACTGTAGATCGCCTGGCTCTGCGAGCGCAGCACCATTTCATTGACCATGGTCTGGTGCGCCGTGCCTTCCGCCTTGGCTAGAATGCCGTTGAAGCTGTTGGCGCGCACATTGCCGCCTTTGGCAAGCGATATACCGAGGGTCGCCAGGAACTCGCGCAGCACTTCCTGCTTGGCAAGCGTCGGGCCGTCGTGGATGCGGTAGACCAAGGCCTGGCGCTTCTTTTCCAGCGTCTCGGCGGCGGCGACGTTCGCCTGGATCATCATTTCCTCGATCAGCTTATGCGCATCGAGCCGCGGCGGCACGAAGACACGATCGACCGTGCCGTCGGGCTTCAGCAGGATCTTGCGCTCCGGCATGTCGAGTTCCAACGGCTGACGCCGGTCTCGGCCGCGTTTCATCACCTCATAGGCGTGCCAGAGCGGCTTCAGGATCGGCTCCAGCATCGGTCCGGTCTTGTCGTCGGGATTGCCGTCGATCGCCGCCTGCGCCTGCTGGTAGGAAAGCTTGGCGGCGCTCTTCATCATGATGCGATGAAAGGTATGGCCGATCTTGCGGCCTTCACCGGAGAAGCTCATGCGCACGGCGAGCGCCGGGCGGTCGACGCCTTCCTTCAGCGAGCAGAGATCATTGGAGATGCGCTCCGGCAGCATCGGCACGACCCGATCCGGGAAATAGACGGAGTTGCCGCGTTTCAGCGCTTCGCGGTCGAGCGGCGAATTCGGCCTGACATACCAGGAGACGTCGGCGATCGCGACGGTGACGATGACGCCGCCGGGATTGTCGGGGGAGGGGTCGAGCTCGGCATAGACAGCGTCGTCATGATCCTTGGCGTCGGCCGGATCGATGGTGATCAACGGCACGTCGCGCCAGTCCTCACGATGCGACATCGTCGCCGGTTTTGCCGCCTCCGCCTCGGCCATGACGGCCGGCGGAAAGACATGCGGGATGCCATGGGCATGGATGGCGATCATCGAGATCGCCTTTTCCGAGCCGACCGAGCCGACAACGGACAGGACCTTGGCGCGCGGCAGGCCGAAGCGGCCGGGCCGGGCGATTTCGATCTCAACCAGGTCGCCATCCGCAGCGCCGCCGGTGAAGTCGGGATCGATCACCATCTCCTCGCGGCGCCGCTCGATCGGCAGCAGCCGGCCGCCGCCGCCGGGCGCGGTGCGGAAAACCCCCATCGAGGCGCCGCGGCGCCTGTCGATCACCTTGATGATCCGCGCCGTATAGGCCGGCCCGCCGCGATCGACGGCCGGGAAGATTTTTGCCAGGATACGGTCGCCGAGGCCGGCAACGGGTGCCTTGCCCTTGCCCTGGCGGCCTGCCGGCGATTGCTGGCGGATAGCGACGGCAGGGGCCACGCCCTGATCTTCAGGCCATTCCGCCGGCCGGCCGATCAGATCGCCGTCCTTGTCGCGGGTGGTGATATCGAGAACGGTGACGGGCGGAAGGGCGCCGGGACGGATGAGCGACTTGCGGCTCTTCTGCAGCATGCCTTCCTGTTCGAGCTCCTGCAGCAGATGCTTGAGCTCGACGCGGCTGTCTCCCTTCAGCCCGAAAGCCTTGGCAAGCTCACGTTTCGAGGCCTTCTGCGGATGATCGGCGATGAAGCGCAGGATCACCTCGCGCGAAGGCAGCGCGCCGTGGACGATGTTCAACGGTTCGACGGCGGGAGCATCCTTGCCGGCGCGGCCGATCTTGCCGGGGCGTTTGCCCATGAGGTTCGTTCTCTCGCGCGGTGTCCTGCTCACTTCAGCCCTTTTTCGCTTTCGCCGGCGCCTTCGCCTTCGTTGTCTTCGGCTTCGCGGCCGTCTTGGTGGCCTTGGCTTCAGCCGCAGCTGCCTTCGGTTTGGCTTTCGCCCTGGCCGGCTTTCCGACGGGCGCCTTGCCGGCCTTCTCCGTGATCAGCGCCAGCGCCTCCTCGACAGTGATCGCCTGCGGATCCTTGCCCTTCGGCAGGGTCGCGTTGACCTTGCCCCAGTTGACATAGGGGCCGTATTTGCCGTCGCGAACGGTGATGGCGCCGCCGTCGGGATGATCGCCGAGCGTCTTCAGTGCCGCCGGCGTGCCGCGGGCACCTCGGCCCGGCGCCTTGTTCGCCTTTTCGGCGATGACGGTCACGGCGCGGTTGAGGCCGACCGAGAACACGTCCTCGACGGTTTCCAGATTGGCGTAGGAACCGTCATGCAGAAGGAACGGCCCATAGCGGCCGATGCCCGATGAAATCATCTTGCCGGTTTCGGGATGTTTGCCGATATCGCGCGGCAGCGAAATCAGCGCCATCGCCTTTTCATAATCGATATCCTCCGGCTTCCAGCCTTTCGGCAGCGAAGCGCGTTTGGCCTCCTTGCCGTCGCCGCGCTGGATATAGGGGCCGAAGCGGCCCGAGCGCAGCGTCAACTCTTCGCCGGTCGTCGGATCGGTGCCGAGGTTCTTCGGCTCGTTGAGGGCGACCCCTTCCGCTTCTCCGCCGTTTTCGGAGGAGAGCTGACGGGTGTAGTTGCATTCCGGATAATTCGAGCAGCCGACGAAGGCGCCGTATTTGCCGAGCTTCAGCGACAGGTTGCCTGTGCCGCAGACCTGGCAGATCCTGGGGTCGCTGCCATCTTCGCGCTTCGGGAAGACCAGTGGCGCCAGCGCCTCGTTCAGCGAATCGAGCACGTTGGTGACGCGCAATTCCTTGGTGTCCTCGATCTGCGCGAAAAAATCCTTCCAGAAATCGCGCAGCACCTGCTTCCAGTTCAACTCGCCGGCCGAAATCCGGTCGAGCTTTTCCTCGAGGTCGGCCGTGAAGTCGTATTCGACATATTTGGTGAAGAAGCTCTCGAGGAAGGCGGTCACCAGCCGGCCCTTGGCCTGCGGGATCAGCTTGCGCTTGTCGATCGTCACATAGTCGCGGTCGCGCAGCGTCGCCAGCGTCGCCGCATAGGTGGAGGGCCTACCGATGCCGAGCTCTTCCATCTTCTTGATCAGCGAGGCTTCGGAATAACGCGGCGGCGGTTCTGTGAAATGCTGCGTCGAATTGATCTTCTGCTTGGCGAGCGTCTCGCGCGCATTGATCTCCGGCAGACGGCCATCCTCGTCGCCGTCGTCGCTCTGCTCGCCGTCCTCCTTTTGGTCGGTATAGGCGGCGATGAAGCCGTCGAAGCGGATGACCGAGCCGACTGCGCGCAGGCCGGCCTTCTCGCCCTTGTTGTCGGCGGTGATTTCAGCCGTCGTGCGCTCGATTTCGGCGGACGCCATCTGGCTGGCGATGCCGCGCTTCCAGATCAGCTCGTAGAGCCGGATCTGGTCGGCGTCGAGGAACTTGCGCAGACGATCGGGCGAGCGGTAGAAATCGGTGGGACGGATCGCCTCGTGCGCCTCCTGGGCGTTTTTCGCCTTGGTCGAATAGAAGCGTGCCTTTTCAGGCAGGTAGCGTTCGCCGAACTGGTCGAGGATGGCGCGCCGCGCTGCGTCGATCGCCTCGGGCGCCATCTGCACGCCGTCGGTTCGCATATAGGTGATGAGACCGACCGTCTCGCCGCCGATATCGACGCCTTCATAGAGCTTCTGGGCGATCTGCATGGTGCGCGACGCGGAGAAGCCAAGATTGGAGGAGGCGGCCTGCTGCAGTGTCGAGGTCGTAAACGGCGGTCCCGGGTTGCGCTTGACCGGCTTCGCCTCGACCGTGTCGACGATATAGCTCGCGCCTTCGAGCAATGCTTTCAGGCGGCCGGCATCCTCGCCATTGCCGATGGCGCGCGGCGGCAGCCGTTTGCCGTTCGCCGAAACCAGTCTTGCCTCGAACTCGTCGCCGCGCGGCGTCTTCAGAAGCGCCGAGAGGTTCCAATATTCTTCCGAAATGAAGCGCTCGATCTCGGATTCACGGTCGCAGACCAGACGAAGCGCCACCGACTGGACGCGTCCGGCCGAACGCGCGCCGGGCAGCTTGCGCCACAGGACCGGCGAAAGATTGAAGCCGACGAGATAGTCGAGCGCGCGGCGCGCCAGATAAGCGTCGACCAGCGGCACGTCGATGTCGCGCGGATCGGCCATCGCATCGAGCACCGCCTTCTTGGTGATCGCGTTGAAGACCACGCGCTTGACGGATTTGCCGTTCAGCACCCGCTTCTTGTTCAACATGTCGAGAACGTGCCAGGAAATCGCTTCGCCTTCCCGATCCGGGTCGGTCGCCAGAAACAGGCCGTCAGAGGATTTCACCGCGTCGGCAATATCCTTCATCCGCTTGGCCGAGGCTCCGTCGACCTCCCAGAGCATTTCGAAATCCTGATCGGGGAGGACCGAGCCATCCTTGGCAGGCAGATCGCGCACATGTCCGAAGGAGGCGAGCACTTTGTATCCCGAACCCAGATACTTGTTGATCGTCTTGGCCTTGGCAGGCGATTCCACCACTACAACATTCATGATGATTCTCTAAAAAAGATACCGCGCCGGCGTGGAAGCCAGCGTAACACGCAGCGCAACTTGGATACTGGCCCTCCGACATGGACAGGGAAATCGCTGCGGTCAAGGGGTTTGCTACAATTTTAGTTCTTGTGTACGGTGCAATCGAGAGAAGATCGTGCGCTGAATACAACTTTAAATGGCGAGCCCGTTGAATTCGACACGCGGCTCCTGCAGTTCCCGCGGCGGCTCTCTTATATCGCGCAAAGCTCAGTCGGAAAGCGAAACGAGGCCGCCCTGATGCCGGTGCAGCCGGCCTGATATGTCGAGTTCCAGAAGAATGAGATAGACGGCCGATGCCGAAAGGCCAGTGTGGCGGATAATATCGTCGATCTCGACCGGCGTCGGCCCGAGCGCATCGATGATGCGGTTGCGATCCGTATCGCCGGGCGGCATCGTCATTGCCCCGCCGCCACGCGTTGGTTCCTCGGCCATCGACGAGGGGAACAGCTCGAATTGCGCCAGCGGCGCCAGCGCCTCGATAACATCGGCAGGTTCGGTAACGATCGAAGCGCCATCCTTCAGCAGGCCGTTGGTGCCATGACAGCGCGGATCGAGCGGCGAGCCGGGCACGGCAAACACCAGGCGGCCGAACTCGCCGGCAAGGCGTGCGGTGATCAGTGAGCCCGAGCGCGTCGCCGCTTCGACGACCACGAGCCCGAGCGCGATGCCGGCTATCAGCCGGTTCCGGCGCGGAAAATCGCGGGCGCGCGGCTCCCAACCGAAGGGCATTTCGCTCACCGCTAGGCCGTTGCCGCCGGCGATCTCCTCGATAAGGCCGAGATTCTCCGGCGGGTAGGGCCTGTCGAGGCCGCCGGCAAGGGCCGCGATCGTGCCGGTCTCGAGGCTTGCCCGGTGGGCTGCCGTGTCGATGCCGCGCGCCAGGCCGGAAACCACCGAATAACCCGCCCGGCCGCAGTCGCGCGCCACCATGGCCGCGAATTTGGCGCCGGCGATCGAGGCGTTGCGCGAACCGACGATGCCGACAGCCGGCCGCTTGGCGGCGGCAAGCGCACCTCTGACGGCCAGCAGCGGCGGCGCGCCGTCGATCTGTTTGAGCGCCTGCGGATAATCCGGCTCGCCGATGCCGACGAAGCGGGCGCCGAAACGATGCGCCGCCTCCAGTTCCCGATGCGCCTCGGCCTCGCTGGCAATGCGGATTGCCCGCGTCGCGCCGCCGCGCGCCGAAAGCTCAGGCAGCGCCGCGAGCGCGGCTTCGGCCGAACCGAAATGATTGATGAGATCGCGAAAGGTCGCAGGGCCGACATTGTCGGAACGGATCAGGCGCAGCCAGGCAATCCTCTGCCTTTCGCTCAGCACCGTGCCTTTTGGTCCCGCGCGCGGCGCGTCCATTATCCCTTCGCCCCGATCTTGGTTTCCGTTCCGCCCATCAGCCGGGAGATATTGGCCTTGTGCTTCCAGTAGGAGATGACAGTCATGATCGCCATGACGGCCGCAACCTTTTCATTGCCAAGGATCAGCAGGGCGACCGGGATGACAAGCATGGCGACGAGCGCCGACAGCGAGGAGTAGCGGGTGGTGAAGGCGACCGCCAGCCAGACGGCGGCGAAGAGCACGACCATAATCGGGGCGACACCGAGAAGGGTGCCGATATAGGTGGCGACACCTTTGCCACCCTTGAAGCCGATCCAGACCGGGAAGAGATGGCCGATGAAGGCGAAGAAGCCGGCGATGATCGCCGCTTCCTCTCCGAGGAAATAACCGACGATCCAGGCCGCGGCCGATGCCTTCAGCGCATCGAGCAGCAGCGTCGCTGCCGCAAGCTTCCGGTTTCCCGTTCTGAGAACATTGGTGGCGCCGATATTGCCGGAGCCGATGCTGCGCACATCGCCGAGGCCGGCCGCGCGCGTCAGAATGAGGCCGAAAGGAATGGAGCCGAAGAGATAGCCGATGACGGCGGCGGCAAGTGCGATCGGCAGCGTGATGTGCCATGACATGAGATTGGATAACATATGCCCCCTCGGCCCTCCGATGGCCTGTCCTCAGTCCAGCCGGTCCTAAAGTGCGTGGACAAGCTTTCCCGAGACGTATGTCGCGACCGCCCGCCCGCTGAAGCGCGCATCCTCGAACGGCGTGTTCTTCGAGCGGGAGAGAAGCATGTCTTTGGCGACAAGCCAAGGCTCATCGAGATCGATCAGCGTGATATCGGCTGGGGCTCCCGGCTTCAGCGTGCCGGCAGCCAGGCCGAAAATCTCAGCCGGGCGGGTGGACATGGCGTCGATCAGACGCATCAGGCTGACCTGGCCGCCATGGTGAAGCCTGAGGGCCGCCGCCAGCATGGTTTCGAGGCCGACCGCGCCATCCGCCGCCTCGCCGAAGGGCAGGCGCTTCGTATCGACGTCCTGCGGGTCATGCGCGGAGACGATGATGTCGATGGCGCCGCGCGCAAGCGCCTCGACCATGGCCACCCGGTCGTCCTCCGGGCGCAGCGGCGGATAGAGCTTGAAGAAAGTGCGGTATTCGCCGATGTCGTTCTCGTTGAGCGCCAGATTGTTGATCGAGATTCCCGAGGTCACCTTGGCGCCGCGGCTGCGGGCAAGCTCGATCGCCTCCACCGATTGCGGCACGGAAATCATCGCGGCGTGATAGCGTCCCCGCGTCAGCGCTGCGATCCTGAGATCTCGTTCGAGCGGGATGAGCTCGGCTTCTCTCGGAATGCCGGAGAGCCCGAGCCAGCTGGCGAAAAGCCCCTCATGCATGACGCCGTTGGCGCCGAGATATTTGTCGCGTGTTTCGCAGCTGATGACGGCGCCGAATTCACGTGCATAGGTCATGATCCGGCGCAGCACCTGCGTGTCGTGGACGCTGGAATGGGCATCGGTGAAGGCGACGGCGCCCGCCTGCATCAAAAGGCCGATTTCGGTCATCTCCTCGCCGGCAAGACCCTTGGTGATGGCGGCGGCCGGATAGACGTTGACGGAGGCCGTATCGCGGGCCGTCTTCTTGACGAATTCGACAAGGGCGATGTCGTCGATGACGGGGTCGGTGTCCGGCATAACGACGATCGAGGAGACGCCGCCGGCCGCCGCTGCCCGGCTTGCCGAGGCGATCGTCTCGCGGTGTTCGCCGCCGGGTTCGCCGATATGGACGCGCGCGTCGACGAGGCCGGGTGTGGCCACGAGACCGGCGCAGTCGCGCACGACGGCGCCGTCCGGCGCGCCCTGGTTCTGCGCGGCGCTGCCGGCTGCAAGAATGACGCCGTTTTCGGCGATGATCGTGCCGACCTCGTCGAGATTGCGTGAGGGATCGACAATGCGGACGTTCTTGAGGACGATCGGGTTGCTCATGCCTTCATTCCGTCGGTGCGGGGACCCTGGTTCTGCGAGACGAGCAGCGTCTCCATGACGGCCATGCGCACCGCGACCCCCATTTCCACCTGTTCGGCAATCACGCTCTGCGGGCCGTCTGCGACCTCGGAGGCGATCTCGACGCCGCGGTTCATCGGGCCGGGATGCATGACCAGCGTATCCTCCTTCGCCGCCTTCAGCGTTTCGGCGTCGAGTCCGTAGAAGTGATAATATTCGCGCACCGAGGGCACGAAGGCGCCCGACATGCGCTCGCGCTGCAGCCGCAGCATCATCACCACGTCGGCGTCCTTCAAGCCTTCCTGCATCGAATGGAAGACCTCGACGCCCATCTCGGCGATGCCGGAGGGCAGCAGGGTGGCAGGCGCGACGACGCGCACACGCGCGCCCATCGCATTGAGCAGCAGGATATTCGAGCGCGCCACCCGGGAATGCAGCACGTCGCCGCAGATCGCCACGATGATGCGCGAGAGCTTGCCCTTGGCGCGGCGGATCGTCAGCGCGTCGAGCAGCGCCTGGGTCGGATGTTCGTGCTGGCCGTCGCCGGCATTGACGACCGAGCAGGAGACCTTCTGGGCGAGCAGGGCGGCCGCTCCGGCGCTCGAATGGCGGATGACCAGCACATCCGGGCGCATCGCATTCAGCGTCATCGCCGTATCGATCAGCGTTTCGCCTTTTTTCACCGAGGAGTTGCCGACCGACATGTTCATGACGTCGGCGCCGAGTCGCTTGCCGGCAAGCTCGAAGGAGGCCTGCGTGCGAGTCGATGCCTCGAAGAAGAGGTTGATCTGCGTCAGCCCACGCAGCGTCGACGTCTTCTTTTCTCTTTGGCGGCTGATCTTGACGGCCTCGTCGGCCTTGTCGAGAAGATAGGTGATATCCTGCTCGGTGAGGCCCTTGATGCCGATGAGGTGGCGGTGGGGGAAAAAGACCATGACCCTGCCTCTTATTGTCTCTGGCGGGTCTATAAAGAGTGCCGCCCGTCGGGGCAAGCATGCGCTGTGGGCAAAGGCTTATGTCCCCATGCATTTTCGCCGAAATTCCGATAGAGCAGAGGGACGCGAATCATAACTTCCGGTTTCCCTTGCCGGGTTCTTGCACTAGAAGCGAATAATGACCTCCGCCAACCGGACTGACGACAAACTCGCAGAACTCAACCAGCCGAGCCTGTGGTCCGGCATCAATGCCTATCGATCCGACCCGCTGATCGTCGATCTGACGGCGGCCCTGCCGCGCGGCGTCCGCGAGGATCTGGAAAATATGGGCCGCTACGTCACCTCGCCGGAGGCGCAGGAACTGGCGCGCATGGCCAACCAGGGTACGCCGCAACTGCGCACCCACGGCCCGCGCGGCGAGCGCCTCGACGTCGTCGAATTCCATCCGGCCTGGCACGCGCTGATGCGCCGCTCCATGTCGGTCGGCCTGCATTCGTCGGTCTGGGATCCACAGGCCGATACCGAGGCCAAGGATGCGGGCCACAAGGTCCGCGCAGCGCGGTTTTACCTGACGGCGCAGCTGGAATCCGGCCATCTCTGCCCGCTGACGATGACGAGCGCCTCCGTCGCGGCTCTCTCTGCTTCGCCCGCGGTGCAGAAGGACTGGGCGCCGAAGATCCTCTCGCGCAAATATGATTCGTCCAACCGCCCCGCCATGCAGAAATCCGCTGTGACCATCGGCATGGGCATGACGGAAAAGCAGGGCGGCACCGATGTCAGGGCCAATCGAAGCGCTGCCGAAAAGGTCAGCGAAGGCATCTACCGGCTCTCCGGCCACAAATGGTTCATGTCCGCGCCGATGAGCGATGCCTTCATCATGCTGGCGCAGACCAAGGAAGGCATGGGCTGCTTCCTCGTGCCGCGCCTTCTGGAGGACGGTTCGGCCAACGGCCTGCAGTTCCAACGGCTGAAGGACAAGGTCGGCAATCGCTCCAATGCCTCTTGCGAGGTCGAATTCACCGACACGTTCGGATTCCTGCTCGGCGGTTCCGATGCCGGCATCCGCACTATCCTCGACATGGTGACGCTGACCCGTCTCGATTGCGCGCTGGCCTCGTCGGGCATCATGCGTGCCTCGCTCGCCGAGGCCGTGCACCACACGCGCGGCCGCAGCGTTTTCGGCAGGATGCTCGTCAACCAGCCGATCATGACGCGCGTGCTTGCCGACATGGCGCTCGACGTTGCCGCTGCCACCGCGCTGTCCTTCCGTCTTGCCGATGCCTTCGACAAGGCGCGTGGCAATGCCGAGGAAGCGGCCTATGCCCGCGTCATGACGCCGGTCGCCAAATACTGGTGCTGCAAGATCGCGCCCGCCTTGATCTATGAAGCGATGGAATGCATCGGCGGCAATGGCTACATCGAGGAACGTCCGATCGCCCGCCACTATCGCGAGGCTCCCGTCAATGCGATCTGGGAAGGCTCCGGCAACGTCATGGCGCTCGACGTGCTGCGTGTGCTCAACCGCGGCAAGGACCTGTTCGAGACGGTCTTTGCCGGCCTGGCACGCGATCTCGGTCCGGCCGGCAAGAAGACGATCGACGTGCTGCGCGCGGCAATCGCGCTCTGCGAGCAGGACGAGGGCGCGGCGCGCCTGCTCGTCGAGCAGTTGGCGCTTGCGGCCGGCGCTGCCGAACTTTACCGGCTTGGGGCAGGGCGCATTGCCGATGCCTTCATCGAGACACGGCTCGCCGGCGGCTGGCGCTCCACCTACGGCATGCTCGATTCCCGCTTCGACGCCAGCTACATCGTCGATCTTCTCTATCCGCCGGCGGCCTGACAGGCGAGGGACTGCTCAATCTGGAGCACCGCCCCTCATCCGCCTGCCGGCACCTTCTCCCCGTAAAACGGGGCGAAGGGGACAAGCCGCGAGCTCTCCGTCCCTCCGACCTCTCGTGGGGCACGTCCCCTCTCCCCGTCAGAACGGGGGACCGCAGGACGGGTCGAGACCAACGGCTCGACCCCGGCAAGGGTTAGGGTGAGGGGCGGCCGTCGATGCGTCGCTGTCTCTCGGCTCGATTGGGGAGGGCGACCACCTGGGACGATCACCGTCTGCCGCCACAAACAAAAATCCGGCCGCGTCGCCGCGGCCGGATCTGTCATTTGCGTCCGAAAAACAGCGTTCAGAAGAAGCCGCGGCGCTGCCACCAGCCGGCCTTCTTCGGCTTGCCGTCGTCGCTTTCGCCATTTTCGCTGCGGGTGGATTTCACCGTCGGCTCGGATGAGGTGATGTTGGATTCGCGGTTGGCGCGAACCGGCTTTGTCTGTTCCTGGGCGGGTGTTTGAAGGTCGGCGGAGGCTTCGGCGACCTCCGGCTCGATTTCGGCGGCGGGTGCTGCTTCCGCTTCGGCCACAGGCGCCTCGACCGGCGATGCGGCGGCCTTGCGGCGGCCGCGACCACGGGCGGGCTTCACGTCCTCGGTTACGACGGCAGCGCCTTCGACGGCGGCCGCTGCGGCCTGGTCTTCGCCGGCCTGTTCGGCAACCGTCTCGACGATTGCGGCTTCGGCAGGAGCGACGTCATTCGAGACATCGTCGCCTTCATCCTCATCGCTGCCGCTGTCTTCGCCGGCCGTCAGTTCGGAGCCGTCCTCGGCGCGGTTGCGGCGACCGCCGCGCTTGCCGCGACGACGGCGCTTGCGGCGCTGCGAGTCGTCGCCGTCGGCACGGGCCTCGGGCGCAGCGGTGGTGGTTTCATCGCCTTCGGCGCCTTCGTCCTCGCCGTCCTCATCCTCATCGCCGGCTTCGCCCGCAGCCGATGCAGGCTGTTCGGCATTGCCGTTGCGGCCGCGGCGGCGCCTGCGGCGCTTGCGCTTGCGATTGCCGTCACCTTCGCCTTCCGAGCGTGCCGTGGTGGCGCGTTCGGCAGCAGCCGGCTTTTCCTCGAGTTCCTCGTCTTCGTCCTCATCGGCCTCGATGATGATGTCGTCGTCCTCATCCTCGGGAATGGCTGCGAAGTTGAAGAGCGTTTCGATCTTGACCGGATTTTCCACGGCCTCGCCGCGATCGATGGCGAAATGCTGCGCGCCGACCGAGCCGTCTGCATCGATGACGATAGCTACGCCGAAGCGGCTCTCGTAATCGACGATCGTCTGGCGCTTGTGGTTAAGCAGGTAGAGGGCGATGTCGGGGGTGGTCCGCACGGTAATGTTATGCGTCGTGTTCTTGAGCAGATACTCTTCGATGCCGCGCAGGACATGCAGCGCGACGGAGGACTGCGAACGAACGTGACCGGTGCCGGCGCAATGCGAGCAGACCTGCGTGGTCGATTCGAGCACCGAAGCGCGGATACGCTGGCGCGACATTTCAAGCAGGCCGAAATGCGAGATCCGGCCGACCTGAATGCGGGCGCGGTCGTTCTTCAGGCATTCCTTCAGCTTCTTCTCGACGGCGCGGTTGTTGCGCTTTTCTTCCATGTCGATGAAGTCGATGACGATCAGGCCGGCGAGGTCGCGCAGGCGAAGCTGACGGGCGATTTCTTCCGCCGCTTCGAGGTTCGTCTGCAGCGCCGTGTCCTCGATAGAGTGTTCGCGCGTCGAGCGGCCGGAGTTGACGTCGATCGAAACCAGCGCTTCCGTCTGGTTCATGATCAGATAGCCGCCGGAGCGCAGCGTCACCTGCGGCTGCAGCATGCGGTCGAGCTGGGCTTCGATGCCCGAACGCGAGAAGATCGGGTGGATGTCGCGATAGGGCTGGACCACCTTGGCATGGCTCGGCATCAGCATCTTCATGAAGTCTTTGGCTTCACGATAGCCGTCTTCGCCGGCAACGATGATCTCGCCGATATCCTTGTTGTAGAGGTCGCGGATCGAACGCTTGATCAGCGAACCCTCCTCATAGACGAGGCAGGGCGCGGTTGAGGCGAGCGTCAGCGTGCGCACGTTCTCCCACAGGCGCATCAGATATTCGAAGTCGCGCTTGACCTCGACCTTGGTGCGGTTGGCGCCGGCGGTGCGCAGGATGACGCCCATGCCCTGCGGCACTTCGAGCATGCGCGCGATTTCCTTCAGGCGCTTGCGGTCGGCAGGGTTGGTGATCTTGCGGGAAATGCCGCCGCCGCGCGCCGTATTCGGCATCAGCACGGAATAGCGGCCGGCGAGCGACAGATAGGTGGTCAGCGCCGCGCCCTTGTTGCCGCGTTCTTCCTTGGCGACCTGCACCAGCAGGATCTGCCGGCGCTTGATGACTTCCTGGATGCGGTACTGCTTGCGCGGCTTGCGCTGCACGCGGTCCGGCACTTCTTCCATCGCGTCTTCGGCGCCGACGGATTCGATGACTTCCTCTTCGCCGTGATCGTCATCGTCATCATCGTCATCGTGACGACGCTTGCTGGTGTCGATATCCTCGGAGATCGAGTCGGTTTCCACCATCGCGGCCATCGCGCCGCCGGTCGAGCCATCATCCTCGTTGTCGACGCTCGAAGCGCCTTCGGCTTCGACATCCGTGGGAACCGCGTCCTCGGTAGTCGTCGTTTCAACAGCCGCTTCGGTGACCTTCTTGCGGCTGCGGCGTGGCCGTGCCTTCTTGGCCGGCGCTTCTTCGGCGGTCGCGGGCAC
The DNA here is from genome assembly GCF_001664385.1 of Rhizobium phaseoli. Classification (NCBI taxonomy): domain Bacteria; kingdom Pseudomonadati; phylum Pseudomonadota; class Alphaproteobacteria; order Hyphomicrobiales; family Rhizobiaceae; genus Rhizobium; species Rhizobium phaseoli. The sequence goes on from NZ_CP013532.1 coordinate 1,743,732, forward strand.
CGCCTCTACGGCGTCGGCAATCGCGGCGGGCGCAGGCTCGTCGGCTACGGCAACCGGTGCCGGTGCTTCCGCAGGCACGATGCCGACATCCGGCTGGTCCTGGGTCGAAAGGTCGACCATCGGCGCGGTTTCGACATGCTCGACGTCTTCATCGCGGCGATGCTCTTCGGCTTCGGCTCGAAGCAGCGCCTGACGGTCGGCGAGCGGTATCTGGTAATAATCGGGGTGAATTTCGGCGAAGGCCAGGAAGCCGTGCCGGTTGCCGCCGTAATCGACGAAGGCGGCCTGCAGCGAGGGCTCGACCCTCGTTACCTTTGCGAGATAGATATTGCCGCGGATCTGCTTCTTGTGCTGCGACTCGAAGTCAAATTCTTCTATGCGGTTTCCGCGAACGACAACGACGCGCGTCTCTTCCTCGTGAGACGCATCGATAAGCATTTTGTCTGCCATGTAAGCTGTGCTCCTCGGCGTGGCCGCGAGAGCGCATTCCCGACTGCTGTAGAAACAGAAAGAATGCGGTCCACCGTGGCCGCGCCGGATAATGAAAGTCGCGCCTGGCGCGAAGAGGAGAGCAGCAGCCAGACCGCAGCCGGAACCGTTTCGGTCCGGGGCCTGTACACTTCAGATAAAACCTGCTGCGAAACCATCAACAACCAAGCGTGATCGACAAATACGAAGACCCTTTTCGGGTCCGATGAGGTTGCTCCCTGAGAGCGTGGTGGCTGATCCACCAATGAAGTTCCGGCCAGAAGCCGGAAAATCAGGATCCAGTTCTCGGGTTGAAACGCATGAGACGGCGGACGATGACCGATGTGGCGCCAGGTCCAGATCTGGCTGGCTGCCTTTGCGGCGACTCTATCCCGTCAACACTTCTACCCTAAAATGCGTTGTATGTTTTCTCTGTCACAATAGCAAGGGAAAAGCCAAATGTGCCATAATATTGATGGATTTCGGAACGCATAGAAGCGGGGGACAGCGATTGCGATTCGGTAGGCGGTAGAAGCGTTTCGCCCTCGGGCGTCCGCTCCGGCCATATGGGTCCATCGCGCTATAGATAGGATGTGGCGGTTATTGTTTAAGAGGGCTCGGATCGCGGCGCAGTCCGCAACGCGGCGATCGACATTCGTAGCGCGGGTCATGACGGCTGTGCTTGTCGCCAGCTGTCTTCTGCTTGGGGTCGCGGCTTCGGCCGAGACGAAGGATCCGCTGCTTGCCTATGGCGCGCGCATCATTGGCGATGACGCGAGAACACGCATTGTCATCGATTTCGACCGCGAACCGCGGTTCTCCGTTCACTATATCGCCAATCCTGAGCGCATCGTCATCGACCTGCCGGCTACCGCCTTCGGCTTTCCGGGCAAGGATCTGGCCGCTCGCGGCCTCTTCAGGGATATCCGCTACGGCAAGATGGACGAGGAGAGCGCCCGCATCGTGTTGACTGCGACAAGGCCGGCGAAGCTTTCCCTCGCCAAGGTGCAGGCCGACGAGTCCGGCAAGGGGCATCGGCTGGTGCTTGAGGCCGAGATGATCGACAAGCAGGCCTTTGCCGAACTGGTCAAGACGCAATCATGGAGCGACCGGACCTGGAACGATCGGGACGCCGCGGCTCAGACGACGAGCGCCATTCCCGCACCTGCGAAAACCGCCCCCGGGGATTTCGTCATCGCTGTGGACGCCGGCCATGGCGGCATTGATACCGGCGCGATCGGCGTCGATACCAAGACCGAGGAAAAGCAGGTGACGCTCGCCTTCGCCAAGGCTCTGGCCGACCGGCTGAACAAGGAGACGGGCATCAAAGCCTTCCTGACGCGCAACGATGATGAGTTCCTGTCGCTCTCCCAGCGCGTGCTGATTGCCCGTCAGAACCATGCCGGTCTGTTTATTTCGCTGCACGCCGACACGCTGAAGCAGAAGGATATCCGCGGCGCGACCGTTTATACGATCTCGGACAAGGCCTCCGACAAGCTCGCCGCCGACCTTGCCGAACGCGAGAACCTCTCCGACCAGATCGCCGGCAAGGAGACGGTTGCTGAACCTCCCGAGGTCGCCGACATCCTGCTCGACCTGACGCGGCGCGAGACGCAGGCCTTCTCGATCTCGCTGGCCGAGAGCGTGCTGAATTCCTTCAAGGATCAGGTCGGGACCATCAACAATCCGCACCGCCATGCCGGCTTCCGCGTGCTGCAGGCTCCCGACGTGCCTTCGATCCTGCTCGAGCTTGGATTTCTCTCGAATGCCGAGGATGAGAAACTGCTGCTCGATGAGAGCTGGCGCGGCAAGATGGCCGATCTGCTGACCGACGCCGTCAAGCGGTATCGCAGCGGCGTCGTTGCAAATGGCGGTTGATGCGTGCAGCCGTTCAAAGTGTTACCATGCGTCTCTGAGCGACGTGCGGCCCTGTCAGGGTGGGGGAAGGTCGATAGCCATAAAAACAAAGAGTTGAGCATGCCGCTTGAATCAATTTCGCAGACGCGCTGCGGATTGGCGGCGGGCAGGGGCGTTGCTTGGATGTGACAGTCCCGATGAAACGGGGGCCGCACCGGTGAATGCGGCGGGAAGGGCCCTATTTTGCTCACATTCACGCCGTTACTCCGGCTTATGTTTCACCGCCTGACGCGCGGAATCGGCTTGTAGCGGTAGCGCTCATGGAGTAAGCCGCGCGCAACGTGCAAATTGCCTTGATCTGTGCAATCGTTGCGTCTGCGCCGATTGACGATCGAAGAGACCGGTAGCTGAAAATATGGTTAGACTTCTTGGATATTTCTTCGGAATGGCCTGCGTCCTTTTTCTGGTCGCGGCGGCGGGTATTGCCATCTATCTCGCCAATGTCGCGAAGGATCTTCCGGACTACGCCGTTCTGAACAGCTACGCGCCGCCGGTAACGACCCGCGTGCATGCCGGCAACGGCGCTCTGATGGCTGAATATGCCAAGGAAAAGCGCCTCTTCCTACCGATCCAGGCCATTCCCGACCGCGTCAAGGCCGCTTTTCTGTCGGCCGAAGACAAGAATTTCTACAACCATCCGGGCGTCGACCTGACCGGTCTCGGCCGGGCAATCCTCGTCAATCTGCAGAATTTCGGTTCCGGCCGCCGCCCGGTCGGCGCCTCCACAATCACCCAGCAGGTGGCCAAGAACTTCCTTTTGAGCTCGGATCAGACGATCGACCGCAAGATCAAGGAAGCAATTCTCTCCTTCCGCATCGAGCAGGCCTACAGCAAGGACAAGATTCTCGAACTCTACCTGAACGAGATTTTTTTCGGCCTTAATTCCTACGGCATCGCCGGTGCCGCGCTCACCTATTTCAACAAATCCGTTACCGAACTGACCGTTGCCGAAGCCGCCTATCTGGCATCGCTGCCGAAAGGTCCGGCCAATTATCATCCTTTCCGCCATCCGGAGGCTGCGCTCGAGCGCCGCAACTGGGTGATCGACCGCATGGTCGAGAACGGCTATGTCAGCCAGAGCGACGGCGCCGAAGCCAAGAAGCAGCCGCTCGGCGTTACCGCCCGCAGCACGGGTCCTTCGCTCTTCGCTTCCGACTATTTCGCCGAAGCCGTGCGCCGCCAGCTGATCGATCAATATGGCGAGAAGGTGCTCTATGAGGGCGGCCTTTCGGTGCGGACCTCGCTCGATCCGCAGATGCAGCTTGCTGCCCGCAAGGCGCTGCAGGATGGTCTCGTCACCTATGACGAGCGCCGCGGTTTCCATGGCCCCCTCAAGCAGATCGATGCAAGCGGCGACTGGGGCAAGGCGCTTGCCGATATTCCCGCGCTGTCCGACGTGCCGGAATGGCGCCTCGCCGTCGTGCTCGCCGCATCGGATAGCAATGTCGACATCGGCCTGCAGCCGGCCAAGGACGGCAGCGGCAAGGTCGCGACCGACCGCCAACGCGGCACGATAGACGCCAAGAGCATGCAGTGGGCCTACCGCTCGGCGGACGGCTCGCGCAAGACCGCAAAATCGCCGGCCGGCGTCTTGAGCCCGGGCGACGTCGTCTATGTCGAGAAACTCGGCGACGAGTCGTCGACCTCCTATCGCCTGCGCCAGCCGCCGAAGGTACAGGGCGGACTGGTCGCCATGGATCCGAAGACCGGCCGTGTGCTCGCCATGGTCGGGGGCTTCTCCTATTCACAGTCCGAGTTCAACCGCGCCACCCAGGCGATGCGCCAGCCGGGCTCCTCCTTCAAGCCCTTCGTCTATGCAGCGGCGATGGACAATGGCTATACGCCTGCCTCCGTCATCATGGACGCGCCGATCGAGATCGTCTCGGGCGGCCAGGTCTGGAAGCCGGAGAATTATGGCGGCGAAGTCGGCGGCCCGTCTACGCTGCGCTCGGGCATCGAGCATTCGCGCAACCTGATGACGGTGCGCCTGGCCAACGATCTCGGCATGAACATCGTTGCCGAATATGCCGAACGCTTCGGCATCTACGATCACATGCTGCCGGTGCTGTCGATGTCGCTCGGCGCCGGCGATACGACGGTGCTGCGCATGGTCTCGGCCTATTCGGTCATCGCCAATGGCGGCAAGCAGATCAAGCCGACCCTGATCGACCGTATCCAGGACCGCTACGGCAAGACGATCTTCAAGCATGAGGAGCGCCTGTGCGAGGGCTGCAATGCCGGCGACTGGCAGAACCAGGAAGAGCCGAATGTCGTCGATAACCGCGAAACCGTTCTCGATCCGATGACCGCCTACCAGATCACGTCGATGATGCAGGGCGTCATCCAGCGCGGCACTGCCGCCGGCAAGATCGATCTCGGTGGTCGCGACGTCGCCGGCAAGACCGGCACGACCAATGACGAGAAGGATGCCTGGTTCGTCGGTTTCACGCCGGATCTGGTCGCCGGCCTCTACATGGGCTTCGATACGCCGGCCCCGCTCGGCCGCGGCGGCACGGGTGGCGGTCTTTCCGCTCCGATCTTCAATGAGTTCATGCAGGCCGCCGTCAAGGACATGCCGGAATCGAAGTTCGTCATTCCACAGGGCATGAACCTGATCCCGATCGACCGCAAGACCGGCATGGCCGCCGTCGACGGCGATCCGAACACCATCATCGAGGCCTTCAAGCCCGGCACCGGCCCGGCCGACAGCTTCTCCGTCATCGGCATGGACAGCACCATGGCGCCGGAAGAGATCCTGAAGACCTCGCCGCAGGCCAACCAGGCCGTCCAGACCGGCACGCCCGGCCTGTTCTGACCATCGCGAATTTTGAACGCCCGCCGCGGGCCTTTACATCGGCGGCGGGCGTCTCTATGTCACCAGCACTTGAAAGACCGAGACAGAGAAGCGGGAAAATGCGAGCCGAAATCGAAAATGTGGTCGATGAAACCAAGCAGGCTATCACCCTGCTGAGGAGGCATCTTTGACTGGGACCAGGCGATAAGACGACTGGACTGGTTGAACAACAAGGCAGAGGATCCGAACCTCTGGACCGACGCTTCCGAAGCGCAGAAGCTGATGCGCGAGCGCCAGCAGCTCGATGACGGCATCACCGGTGTCCGACAGCTCGAACAGCAGCTGAAAGACAATGTCGAGCTGATCGAACTCGGCGAGGAAGAAGGCGATGGAGGCGTCGTCAAAGAGGCCGAGGACGCCTTGAAGGCCTTGAAGGCCGAGGCCGCGCGTCGCCAGGTGGAAGCGATGCTCTCCGGCGAGGCCGACGGTAACGACACCTATCTCGAAGTTCATTCCGGCGCGGGCGGCACCGAAAGCCAGGACTGGGCGAACATGCTGTTGCGCATGTACACCCGCTGGGCGGAACGCCAGCGCTTCAAGGTCGAGCTTCTCGAAGTTCACGACGGCGAAGAGGCGGGCATCAAGTCCGCAACCCTGCTCGTCAAGGGACACAACGCCTATGGCTGGCTGAAGACGGAATCGGGCGTGCATCGTCTGGTGCGCATCTCGCCTTACGACAGCAATGCGCGGCGCCATACGTCCTTCTCGTCGATCTGGGTCTATCCCGTTGTCGACGACTCGATCAATATCGAGATCAATGAAAGCGATTGCCGCATCGACACCTATCGCTCGTCGGGCGCCGGCGGTCAGCACGTCAACACAACCGACTCGGCGGTACGCATCACCCATATACCGACCGGCATCGTCGTTGCCTGCCAGCAGGAACGTTCGCAGCACAAGAACCGCGCCAAGGCCTGGGAAATGCTGCGTGCCCGCATGTACGAAGCCGAGTTGAAGAAGCGGGAAGAGGCTGCGAACGCCGAAGCCGCGTCGAAGACGGATATCGGCTGGGGTCACCAGATCCGCTCCTACGTGCTGCAGCCCTACCAGCTGGTCAAGGACCTGCGCACCGGCGTCGCCAGCACCGCCCCTGATGACGTGCTCGACGGCGATCTGAACGAGTTCATGGAAGCAGCCCTTGCCCACCGCATCAGCGGCGCCGCCGACGCGGTCGTCGAGGATGTCGACTGACCGGCAGCAGCGAGATCGAATGACGAGAGGGCCCCGGAGACGGGGCTTTCTTCGTTCAGGCGATGGCGCGGATGTCGCCGTCCTGAAACAGCGCTGCCGACAGATCGGCGGTCTCGTCATGAATGGCTGCTCGCTGGATGTCAGGGGGATCGGTGAAGAGCTCGGCCGCAAAGGCAAAGCCCAATCCCGTGCCCTCCGGCACGAAGACATAATGCCCGAGGCCGCCGCCGAAGATCTTCAGCGCGCTGCGCGCCAGCCGCTCATGCAGCCATGCAGAACATTCCTCGGCCGGTGCCGCTCTGTCGGTATCGCCGACCAGGATAAGAGCGGGCGCCGCGACCGATCTCAGACTTTCCTCGCTGAAACCGAAAATGGAGCGACCCGGTGCGCAGAGGAGCGCGGCCTTGATCCTGTCGTCTCGATAGGATCGCGACATGCGCGACCACGACTGGCGAAACACATCGCTGCCACGCAGCAACGAGGGAATATGATCGGCAAGGTCGGGAAATTCCTTTGGGCCGCGCGGCCCACCCGGCCTCAGCCTCGACGGTTCGAACTGCGAGAACTGGGCGACGGCGCCGAGAAGCAGCATGACGCTATAGGCTCCGGCCGAGAACCCGGCCGCAAACGCACGGGCTGTATCGATCCGGCCGGCGAGATCGCCGAGCCAGTCGCGACTGCGGTCGAGCATCAGGCTCAGGTCCGGCGCCCGTTCCCAGAGACAGGCAAAGCCTTCGGCCCGATAGGGCTCGATGCCGGTATTGCCGTGATGGTTGACGCCGAGCGCAACAAATCCGCGCTCGACCAGGCGCCGCGCCAGCCATTCCAGCCCGGCCGCGGATCCGCCGGTGCCGTGCGACAGCAAGACGAGGGGATAAGGCCTGCTTGCCGGCCGAATCGGCGCGTCGCGGGCGACCGCCGCCTTGCGAAACCAGCTTCGTTCCTGAATGGCGCTTTCCCGCGCGTCGTCGGCAGCCGGATACCATAGAGACCAACTGACGGGTCTGGGGCCGGATGCGTCCCAGTCCGGTCTCTGGTCGTCGTAAAGAACGCCGTCGCGAAAGCCGAGTTTCATCTTTTAGAGCCTTTCCTGGTTAGATTGAAACATTCTGTTGGCTCAAACGGAGTCGGATGGTCGACCGGCCGGCGCGCGTCGTAGCAAAGCTCTACGGCCAAGCCGGCCGGTCGATCAGACGGCCCGTTTCAGCCAACCCGAAGGGCCGGGCATGTTTCCGCCAGGATCAGAGGCGATCGGCTCGGACATACCTTGGGGTATGTCCGTCGCCAATCGCCTCTGCCCTGACGAAAACCTGCTCCGGCAGAATGCTTCAATCTAACCAGGAAAGGCTCTAAGCCTGTGCAAACAGCGTGCCGCCGTTCAATTGGTCGCCTTCTCGATGGTGATGTCACCGAATTCGTCGATCAGCACCGTCCAGCCATCCGGCTCGGCTGCCGGGTCGGTCTTCAGATAGATGGTGGCGAAGAGGCCGGGCTGCTTGCTGATGCCGCTTGAATTCTCCGGGCGTATATCGGTCACGTAGGGCTTCAGATCGCTGATCTCCTGCAGCTCGACGGTCGAGGCGATCGCCGGGCCGGTCTCCGTTTGGGCAACCTGCTGAAGATAGACCTTCGAGGTCCGATCCGGCTGACGCACGGCAAAGAGCTTATAATAGCCATGGCGCTTTCCCTGAGGGGCGGAAACGCTCTCGGCAGCGGTGGGCGCCCGCTCGATATCAGGCGCGTTGCCGTCGTTCTCCCAGTAGCCGGTGCTGGTGGCGAAAATCACCGAAGCCGGCAGGATGGCATCCTGCGCCGGCGCGGCGATGGCGGCCGAGCATCCGACGAGGAAAATCATGGTCGTCAATGTCAGGCGCATGGCCATCGTCTCAATCCTTGAACTGCTCGGCGAGAATACGGTCGGACCAGGAGCGGTCGGGATCGGAGAGGATGCGTGCCGTCATATGCTCCGACTGGGCGATGCGGACATGCAGCACCGACTTGACCTCAGTATTGTCGGCCACCGCATTCACCGGCCGCTTCACCGGCTCGAGCACGTCGATATCGACCGTCACCTTGTTCGGAAGCAGCGCCCCCCTCCAGCGCCGCGGCCTGAAAGCGCTGACCGGCGTCATGGCGAGCAGCGGCGCCTCGAGCGGCAGAATCGGGCCATGGGCGGAAAGATTATAGGCCGTCGATCCGGCAGGGGTGGCCACCATCAGTCCGTCGCAGATCAGCTCTTCCAGGCGTACGTGCCCGTCGACCACCACCCTGAGATTGGCGGCCTGATAAGACTGGCGGAACAGATAGACCTCATTGATGGCAAGAGCCGTTGAATTGGTGCCGTCGGCATTGGCCGTCGTCATCTTCAGCGGCCGGAAGGCGTTTTCGACCGCGACGCAGATGCGTTCCTGAAGCCGCTCCGTGCTGTAATCGTTCATCAGGAAACCGACCGAGCCGCGATTCATCCCGTAGACCAGCTTGCCGGAGTTCATGGTGCTGTGCAGCGTCTGCAGCATGAACCCGTCGCCGCCGAGCGCGACGATAACGTCGGCCTTGTCCTGCGGCACGTCGCCATAAATGCGAATCAGCTCTTCGCGCGCGGCGAGCGCCTCCATAGACGGCGAGGCGATAAACGAAAGCGTCTGAAATGAACGGCCCATGCAATGCCCTTTGTGAAGCTGCTCTAGCTAAAGGATAAAAGGCCGTTGCGACAAGGCCGTTTTGCACGGCCCGACGTTTTGGCGCCAGGCTGGACGGTCCGCAGGCATCGGATTTTCCTTTACAGGATCGCAGAATCTGTTAGTTGGGCAGCTATTGCCCTTGTAGCTCAGTTGGTAGAGCACCTGATTTGTAATCAGGGGGTCGCGGGTTCGAACCCTGCCGGGGGCACCATCCCTATTTTCCGACACGCTGTCTCTCGATGAACGCTGCCTGAAGGGCTGCTTCAGCGGCAGTTCAGCCGCTCCGGGGCATTGTCTCCTCATCATCAATGAGGACGCAGCCATGAAGCTCGCACACATTATTCTCACCGCAACCATTGCCGCCGGTGCGGCTTTCGCCTCCGTCGCACCTGCATCCGCCATGCCGGCCGAACGGCCGGCGATGACGGCGCAGGGAGATATTGTCCAAATTCACGACAGCTGGCGAGACGATCGTTGGCGTGATGACGGTGACTGGCGCGGCGATCGTGACTGGCATGGCGACCGTGGCTGGCGCAATGGGCGCGATTGGCGCCGCTCCGACTGGCGCGATGATGACCGCCGCTGGCGGCGGTGGCGTGCCGAGCGGTGGCAGGAACGCCGCGAGTGGCGCTATCGCGATCGCGATATCCCCTTCTGGCTTTATCGCGGCTGAGCGCAGTTGCGAATCGCTCAGGACCGTCAGCTCAATGAGCGACCGATTCGTTGACGCTGGCCTCGATCCTGTCGCCATTGCCGGTTTGGCCGGCTCCGGAAGGCGACATGATCGCGATGCTGAGCACGGAGGCGACCATGAAGGCGACGACGGCGATCATTATGCGCATGAGCGTTAAAATCCTCGTTCGGCTGGGGATTAACGCGTAATCGCCGTCCACGTTCCTCTTGAGCTATTGCACCGGTCCCGACGGCGTCGCGGGGCCAGGCGCCGTCGGCGACAGGGGATCGGGCTGGTGGACCGGATGCGAGGTGTCCACCCAGATGATGCTGAGGATGATTCCCACAAAGGCCGCGATGAACAGGACACCGAAAATCAGCGGTCGAATGGCCATGACGGGGATCGCTCCTTCTTGCTTGTGACCGGTCGCTGCGATCGATCGCCGCCCGATCATAATGCTCCAGAAGGTCATTCCAAGGCAAAAGTGGATTTCTTCTGACCTAATCCATGCCCCCCGGAAGTGTGCAGCGGTTCAGGGAAAACGACATGCATAAAACAAAGAGCTAAAGCGCGTCGCTGCGCACGAGTGAAAGCGGCTTGCCGCCTTCTTCCCTGGACTTGTCGAAACTGCCGTCGGCGCGCATCTGGAAGCCGAGCGACGCACCGTCATGACTCATCAGTGTCAGACCGAGACCGTCGATATGCCAGATAGCGAGTTTCAGTCGGGAGACATTGGCGGCGCAGTCTCCGGACGGTAACAATGGCGCATTACCGTCCGTATCGACAGTGCCCTCGAGTGTCACGCTGCAGAGTTTTTCGCCGTCCGGTCTCTGCATCACCCATTTTCCGGCAAGGCTGCTGAAGGTCGGCAGGCGATCGATTCCGTCGGGGGCCGAGACCAGCAGGAGCGGCGTTTCGTCTTCCGTCTTCATCGACGAGCCCTCGTTCTCGACGAATCGGGCGATGACCTTGCGTGTCGGATCGATCAGGATGAGGCCGCCATTGCCGTCGAAATTCCAGGCAGCGGCTTCGGCAAGCGCCGGCAGCGGCTTGGAACAGCTGTCTTGACCCGAGAGCGAATAGCCGCCGATCGCAAGATCGGTTTCGAGCGTCAGCCGGCATCCGTCGCCTCCGTTTTCGGGCGCGACCAGATAGGTTCCGGCTTGCGCCCTCAGAATATCGAGATCGATGTCCTGCGCCGCAGCCGGAGCGCAGGCCAGCAGCACGGCTGCTGGAATTGTGAGCCGAAGCATGAAACCAGTCATGGCAATCCCCCTTTGCCGCGGCCCGTGAGCCGGCCGTTAAGTCCAGCCTATGCCTTTAAGTAAAGCCGCGCCGCATAAAGCGCGATTGCCGCGGCGTTCGAAACGTTCAGTGATTTGATCGCGCCCGGCATGTCGAGGCGGGCAAGCGCCGTCACGGTCTCACGTGTTTTCTGCCTAAGCCCCTTACCCTCCGAGCCGAGCACCAGTGCCAGCTTGTCGCCCGAAAATGTGCCCTCGAGCGGCGCCGGCCCTTCCGAATCGAGGCCGATCGTGACGAAACCGAGCTTGTGCAATTCGCCGAGCGCGTCGGCGAGATTGGTGATCTGTATATAAGGGATCAGCTCCAGCGCGCCGGAGGCGGATTTGGCCAGCACGCCCGACTCGGTCGGGCTATGTCTCTGGGTGGTGATCACCGCCCCGGCATTGAAGGCGACCGCCGATCGCATGATCGCGCCGACATTGTGCGGATCGGTCACCTGGTCGAGCACCAGCAGGAGAGGGCTGTCCTTCAGCCCTTCGAGCCGGCGCACCGGCAGCGGCCGCGTCTCCAGCATGACCCCCTGATGGATCGCCTCGGGGCCGAGCACCTTGTCGATTTCGTGCGGCGCGACGATCTCGAAGGGAATGCCGAGCGGCTCGATGTCGATTTCGAGCCGCGCGAGCGCGTTCTGCGTCACGGAGAGTTTGATCTTCTTGCGCTCGGGATTGTCGAGCGCTGCTCGTACCGTATGCAGGCCGTAGAGATAGACCTGGTCGGGCGCCAGCGCTGGCGGCTTCCAATCCTCGGCCCCACGCTTGCGCTTCTGCGGCTGAGGTGTCGGGATCTCGCCGCGTTCGCGCTTGGCGTCCCGGTGCGCGCGTCTGAGATTGGCGTAATGCGTATCCTTGGCGGATGGGTCTGCTGCGGTCTTGCCGCCGGATTTCTTGTCTTTGCTCATGCGGCTTTATAGCTATGGCGTTGGCTGCCGCATAGGCTTTCTTTCATATGCCGGCTTTCGGCGGCGAATGAAATTTTTCGTGTTTTTTCCGTTGTCATCGTGTTGACAGACGGAAATGCTCCGGTCATATACGCGGCGCAGACGACGGGCGGCAACGCTTCGAAGTCTGATGAACTTGGTCTAACGATCCGGACGAAAACTGGAGAGATGCCCGAGTGGTTAAAGGGGACGGACTGTAAATCCGTTGGCTCAGCCTACGTTGGTTCAAATCCAACTCTCTCCACCATTCGTCATCGGATCGGACCACCCCGCGGGTATAGCTCAATGGTAGAGCAGCAGCCTTCCAAGCTGAATACGCGGGTTCGATTCCCGCTACCCGCTCCAGTCTTCCGTACAGCCAGTTGATGCGATCGCAGCCACGATCGTGGTGAGCCATGTTCCAGCCTCGCCTGGAAGCCCGCCGTATGACCGTAGACGAGGGGTGTCGATACCGCCGATTGCGGCTCATCCTTGGTGAACCCATCCGATTTTTCTCTAAGATTCCAGTGATTTTTGAAAGGGCTGCGGCGAATCGCCTTGCAGGCGGCGAATTGTCTCCCATATGCGCTGTCACGCCAAGAATGGCGTCTGCAATTAAGTCTTGCGCAATTTCGCCGAAAGCCTTAAACGGCGGCACTAAACCGGTTCGCCGGGGCCACCATTTCGTTCACAGGAAGCATTCAAATGGCAAAGAGTAAGTTTGAGCGCAACAAGCCGCACGTCAACATTGGCACGATCGGCCACGTTGACCACGGCAAGACGTCTCTGACGGCAGCGATCACGAAGTACTTCGGTGAGTTCAAGGCGTACGACCAGATCGACGCGGCTCCGGAAGAGAAGGCGCGCGGCATCACGATCTCGACGGCGCACGTCGAATACGAGACGCCGAACCGCCACTACGCGCACGTCGACTGCCCCGGCCATGCCGACTACGTCAAGAACATGATCACCGGTGCTGCCCAGATGGACGGCGCGATCCTGGTGTGCTCGGCTGCTGACGGCCCGATGCCGCAGACGCGCGAACACATCCTGCTCGCCCGCCAGGTCGGCGTTCCGGCGATTGTCGTGTTCCTCAACAAGGTCGACCAGGTTGACGACGCCGAACTGCTCGAGCTGGTTGAGCTCGAAGTTCGCGAACTGCTGTCGTCCTACGACTTCCCGGGCGACGACATTCCTGTTGTCAAGGGTTCGGCGCTTGCCGCTCTTGAAGATTCTGACAAGAAGATCGGCGAAGACGCGATCCGCGAGCTGATGGCCGCGGTCGACTCCTACATCCCGACGCCTGAGCGTCCGATCGACCAGCCGTTCCTGATGCCGATCGAAGACGTGTTCTCGATCTCCGGCCGCGGCACGGTTGTGACCGGCCGCGTCGAGCGTGGCATTGTCAAGGTTGGCGAAGAAGTCGAGATCGTCGGCATCCGCCCGACCTCGAAGACGACGGTGACCGGCGTTGAAATGTTCCGCAAGCTGCTCGACCAGGGCCAGGCCGGCGACAACATCGGTGCACTGGTTCGCGGTGTGAACCGTGACGGCGTCGAGCGTGGCCAGATCCTGTGCAAGCCGGGTTCGGTCAAGCCGCACAAGAAGTTCATGGCAGAAGCCTACATCCTGACGAAGGAAGAGGGCGGCCGTCATACGCCGTTCTTCACCAACTACCGTCCGCAGTTCTACTTCCGCACGACGGACGTGACCGGCATCGTCACGCTGCCGGAAGGCACGGAAATGGTCATGCCGGGCGACAACGTCACGGTTGCCGTCGAGCTGATCGTTCCGATCGCGATGGAAGAAAAGCTGCGCTTCGCGATCCGCGAAGGCGGCCGCACCGTCGGCGCCGGTATCGTCGCATCGATCGTCGAGTAATCCTGGGATTACATGCAATTCCGGAAAAACCCCGCTGGCGACAGCGGGGTTTTTTCGTTTTGATGGCTGATCGACGGATTAACAGGTGTTGTAAAAATATCGTTAAACAGACCCGTCACAGTATTTTGTTCATCTCACGTTCAGAAACCGGTTTGTGATTGGCCCATTTTAGTTCAGACTCCTCCTTGTAGAGAGGAGAGTTCGCATGATTCCAAAGGCCACATTTGTTGCGACCATATTCGCAATGTATGTTTTCACGATGTTTTTCATCGCTGCGATCCCGCAAGAGGTTGTTCAATCGGCCGGCGTGCAGGTCGATGAGGTCAGCGTCGTCAAGTGACGGCCCTGCAAATCATCGCCAGATTCGGCGGTGATTGGAAAGGAATGATCAGGCGCCTGACGCAGGCGACCTGATGACGCGGGGGTGAACTCTCGCAGGACGCTCGCTTGCTCTTCGCGCGGAAGCGTCTAACTATGCCTCCGATCTCATGACGCGGAGGATATTCCATGAAAAAGCGGATCCTGTTTACGGGTGGTTCGGGCAAGGCGGGTCGTCATGCCGTGCCATGGCTTGTCGATGCCGGTTACGAAGTGCACAACCTCGATCTCGTGCCCTTGGACAGCCCCGGCGTCACCAATCTCATCGCCGATATCACCGACAGCGGTCAGGTCTTCAACGCCTTGTCGATGCATCGCGATTTTCCCGATCTCGATGCGGGCAGGGGCGTTCAGTCCTTCGATGCGGTCGTGCATTTCGCCGCCATCCCCCGCATTCTGATCAAACCCGACAACGAGACCTTTCGCATCAATACGATGGGCACCTACAACGTCATCGAGGCGGCGGTGAAGCTCGGCATCCGCAAGATCATCGTCGCTTCGAGCGAGACCACCTACGGCGTCTGCTTCGCCGAAGGCCATCGCGATTTTCACCAGTTCCCGCTGGAAGAGGATTACGACGTCAATCCGATGGATTCCTACGGCCTTTCCAAGGTGGTCAACGAAAAGACCGCGCGCGCCTTTGCCGAGCGTTCGGGCTTCGACATCTATGCGCTGCGTATCGGCAACGTCATCGAGCCGCACGAATATGAGAGATTCCCGACTTACTTCGCCAATCCCGAGATGCGCAAGCGAATCGCCTGGAGTTATATCGACGCCCGCGATCTCGGCCAGATCTGCCATCTCTGCATCGAGAAGGACGGCCTCGGCTATCAGGTCTTCAATGCTGCCAACGACACGGTTTCGGCCAACACGCCGTCGAAGGAGTTGGCGAAGCGATTCTACCCGAACGTGCCCTTCACCCGCGAAATCGGCGAATATGAGGGGCTGCTTTCCAACCGCAAGATTCGCGAAGTGCTGGGCTTCAAGGAAGAGCACGACTGGCGGAAATATGTGAAGGTCTGAACGTTTGCAGGCTGCACGATGGAAAGCCCGGTTGCCCGCAAATGAGCAGAACTGCTTTGAAAATCGAAAATCGTGCTTGCCAATCCGCCGCTGCCGTCTTAAAGGGAGCGCCATGCATTTCGGCAGCGATTTGCGGGCCTTGGCCCACGCGCTGAAGGAGAGGCATGAAGGGGTATAGCTCAGTTGGTAGAGCGGCGGTCTCCAAAACCGCAGGTCGGGGGTTCGAGCCCCTCTGCCCCTGCCATCTTCCCTAAAAACGGACAGCGCGGCCATGCTCGCGGCATTCCGGCCGGGGATTGATCGGTGGTAACTTATTTCGTTAAACTTCGGTTTCCCTCTTGTGTATTCGGAAATCGGTGTTTATTTAGGGTTCAACAGACACGCGGTGCGTGGGGCTGATAGTTTCAGCTTTACGCGCCGTAATTGCGTGGGCAGTCGATGGCATCCAAATCCAATCCGTTTGCGTTTCTGCAGCAGGTTCGCTCCGAGACGTCTAAAGTTACATGGCCGTCGCGCCGCGAGACGATGATCTCGACGGTTATGGTGCTGGTGATGGTGGTTTTCGCCGCGCTGTTTTTCTTTGCTGCTGACCAGCTGATCGGCTGGGTTCTGAGCTTCGTGCTCAATACCGGCAACTGATACGGGTGGAGATGAAAATGGCGGCACGTTGGTACATCGTCCACGCGTATTCCAATTTTGAAAAGAAGGTGGCTGAGGACATCGAGAACAAGGCTCGCCAGAAGGGGCTTGAGCACCTGTTCGAAAAGATCCTCGTGCCGACCGAAAAGGTGGTGGAAGTGCGTCGCGGCCGCAAGGTCGATAGTGAGCGCAAGTTCTTCCCGGGTTATGTCCTTGTCCGCGCCAATCTGACGGATGAGGCCTACCACCTGATCAAGAATACGCCGAAGGTCACCGGCTTCCTCGGCTCCGACAATAAGCCCGTTCCGATTCCGGATTATGAAGCCGAGCGTATTCTCGGTCAGGTCCAGGAAGGCGTCGAGCGGCCGAAGGCGTCGATCACCTTCGAGATCGGTGAACAGGTCCGCGTTTCCGACGGTCCGTTCGCTTCGTTCAACGGCACGGTTCAGGATGTGGACGAAGAACGTTCGCGCCTGAAGGTTGAGGTGTCGATCTTCGGCCGCGCAACGCCGGTCGAACTGGAATACGCTCAGGTCGAGAAGGTCTGATCGCAAGAGATTGGAAGCGGGCCCTTGTGGCCTGTTTCCCGCGGACCTTGTCCGCATCCGCGTGGAAGGTGAGGGGTCTTAGCCGGACCCTAATGATCCGCACCACGCAACCGCAGCCGCCGGAGCGATCCGGCATCACGGACCGGGCGACCGGTCGTTCATGAAAGGCAGAGAGATATGGCTAAGAAAGTTGCAGGCCAGCTCAAGCTTCAGGTCAAGGCAGGATCGGCAAACCCGTCCCCGCCGATTGGTCCGGCGCTTGGTCAGCGTGGCATTAACATCATGGAATTCTGCAAGGCGTTCAATGCCGCCACGCAGGAAATGGAAAAGGGTATGCCGATTCCGGTCGTCATCACCTATTACCAGGACAAGTCCTTCACCTTCGCGATGAAGCAGCCGCCGGTCAGCTACTGGCTGAAGAAGGAAGCAAAGATCACGTCCGGTTCCAAGACCCCGGGCAAGGGTCCGAAGGCCGGTACCCTCACCAAGGCTCAGATCAAGACGATCGCCGAAGCCAAGATGAAGGACCTGAACGCAGCAGATATCGAAGGTGCAATGGCGATGATCGAGGGCTCTGCCCGCGCCATGGGCCTGGAAGTGGTGGGTTAAGACCATGGCAGGCAAGCGCACTCGCAAAATCAACGAAGGTGTTGATCCGACCAAGCTCTACGCTCTGACCCAGGCCATCGGCATGGTCAAGGAACGGGCTGTCGCCAAGTTCGACGAAACCATCGAAGTCTCGATGAATCTCGGCGTCGACCCGCGTCATGCGGACCAGATGGTTCGCGGCGTCGTCAATCTGCCGAACGGCACGGGCCGTACGGTTCGCGTCGCAGTCTTCGCTCGTGGCGCCAAGGCAGACGAAGCCAAGGCTGCCGGTGCCGATGTTGTCGGCGCCGAAGACCTCGTTGAAATCGTCCAGGGCGGCAAGATCGAATTCGATCGCTGCATCGCCACCCCCGACATGATGCCGCTCGTCGGCCGTCTCGGTAAGGTTCTCGGCCCGCGCGGCATGATGCCGAACCCGAAGGTCGGCACCGTCACCATGGACGTTGCCGGAGCCGTCAAGGCTTCCAAGGGCGGCGCTGTCGAGTTCCGCGTCGAGAAGGCTGGTATCGTCCATGCCGGCATCGGCAAGGCCTCTTTCGACGCCAAGGCTCTGGAAGAAAACATCCGCGCCTTCGCCGACGCCCTCATCAAGGCGAAGCCGGCCGGCGCCAAGGGCAACTACGTCAAGCGCGTGGCGATTTCCTCGACCATGGGCCCGGGCGTCAAGATCGAAGTCGGCTCGGTTACCGCAGCGCCGACGGCATAAGTAGATTGCCGGACCTCGGTCCGGTCACTGAATTTCCGGCCTCGCAAGGGGCCGGAACATTCCGGAGAAATCCGGAATCCTGTCCGAGATTGCAGGTGGTTTTCCCTTAATCACGTTGCCTGCATGAGACGGGTAAGACCCGAATTCCTGAAGTTCGCTTCTAGAAACTCGGTTCGAGCCTTGGATGCCTTGTGCCTTCTTAGCCTTTATTGGCGCGGAAGCGCGGGGGGACAGGATCCTCAAGCGTCGCTTGGGATCTCGCATGATCCCGGGAGGCAAAAGGCAACCCGGCGGGCCCGGTTTCGGTCCCGCCAACTGGAGATAGGCAGTGGAAAGAGCGGAAAAACGCGAATTCGTCACGGAACTGAACGAAGTCTTCAAGGCTTCGGGCTCAGTTGTCGTGGCCCACTATGCTGGTGCCACAGTCGCGCAGATGAACGATTTTCGTTCGAAGATGCGTGCAGCTGGCGGTACCGTCAAAGTCGCGAAGAACCGCCTGGCCAAAATTGCCCTTCAGGGTACGGAAGCGGAAGGGATGTCGAATCTCTTCAAGGGTCAGACGCTGATTGCATACAGCAACGATCCGATCACCGCTCCGAAGGTCGTCATGGATTTCGCCAAGACCAACGACAAGATCGTGGTCCTCGGCGGCGCCATGGGAACAACCACGCTCAACGCCGAAGCAGTCAAGTCGCTTGCGACCCTGCCTTCGCTCGATGAGCTGCGTGCGAAGCTGCTGGGCATGATCCAGACGCCGGCTACCCGCATCGCTGGGGTTGTTGCAGCACCGGCAAGCCAGCTTGCTCGCGTGTTTGCGGCCTACGCCAAGAAGGACGAAGCCGCTTAAGGCGGTTTTTCGCTGTTTATAATCAACCGGTTCGAACCGAACAAAAGGAACTAGTAAAATGGCTGATCTCGCAAAGATCGTTGAAGACCTCTCCTCGCTGACCGTTCTGGAAGCTGCAGAACTGTCGAAGCTCCTCGAAGAAAAGTGGGGCGTTTCCGCTGCTGCTCCGGTAGCTGTTGCTGCCGTTGCTGGTGGTGCTGGCGGCGCTGCTGCTCCGGCTGAGGAAGAAAAGACCGAGTTCGACGTCATCCTCACGGATGCCGGCGCCAACAAGATCAACGTCATCAAGGAAGTCCGCGCCATCACCGGCCTCGGCCTGAAGGAAGCCAAGGACCTCGTCGAAGGCGCTCCGAAGGCTGTCAAGGAAGGCGTTTCCAAGGCTGAAGCCGCTGACATCAAGAAGAAGCTGGAAGACGCTGGCGCCAAGGCCGACGTCAAGTAAGCTTGAACTGCTTTTGGGAGGTGGCATTTGCTGCCTCCCATTTGCCGTTTTTCTGAACGAATTACCCAAAAGCCGCGTCAAAACGGCTTTTGGGTAATGGGTTCTTCAAAAGGATAGTCTCGCACCGAGGGCAGCACAGCAATCCGAGCTGGGCGTTTTCGGGAGTCGGACGAGATTGAACTACCCATTGATTGACGGGGTCGACTGGCCATCGGTTCCCGTCCGTTGCAGGCCCGGGTGCAAGATTTTGAAGGAGCGACGATGGCTCAGACCCTTTCGTTCAACGGTCGCAGGCGCGTACGCAAGTTTTTTGGTAAGATCCCCGAAGTCGCAGAAATGCCGAACCTCATCGAGGTCCAGAAGGCGTCCTACGACCAGTTTCTGATGGTGGAAGAGCCGAAAGGCGGCCGGCCCGACGAGGGTCTTCAGGCCGTCTTCAAGTCGGTTTTTCCCATCACCGATTTCTCCGGCGCCTCGATGCTGGAATTCGTGTCCTACGAGTTCGAGCCGCCGAAGTTCGACGTCGACGAATGCCGCCAGCGCGACCTGACCTATGCCGCGCCGCTGAAGGTGACGCTGCGCCTCATCGTGTTCGATATCGACGAGGATACCGGCGCCAAGTCGATCAAGGACATCAAGGAACAATCCGTCTACATGGGCGACATGCCGCTCATGACCAACAACGGCACGTTCATCGTCAACGGCACCGAGCGCGTCATCGTCTCCCAGATGCACCGTTCGCCGGGCGTCTTCTTCGACCATGACAAGGGCAAGAGCCATTCGTCCGGCAAGCTGCTCTTTGCTGCCCGCGTCATTCCCTATCGCGGCTCCTGGCTCGATATCGAATTCGACGCCAAGGACATCGTCTACGCCCGTATCGACCGCCGCCGCAAGATTCCGGTGACGTCGCTGCTGATGGCGCTCGGCATGGACGGCGAGGAAATCCTCGACACCTTCTACACGAAGTCGCTCTACAAGCGCGACGGCGAAGGCTGGCGCATTCCCTTCAAGCCGGAAACGCTGAAGGGTGCCAAGGCGATCACCGAGATGGTCGACGCTGATACCGGCGAAGTCGTCGTGGAAGCCGGCAAGAAGCTGACCCCGCGTCTGCTGCGTCAGCTTTCCGACAAGGGCCTGAAGGCCCTGAAGGCCGGCGACGACGATCTCTACGGCAACTACCTTGCCGAAGACATTGTCAACTACTCGACCGGTGAAATCTACCTCGAAGCCGGCGACGAAATCGACGAGAAGACGCTTGGCATCATCCTGTCGAACGGTTTCGACGAGATCCCGGTTCTCGGCATCGACCACATCAATGTCGGCGCCTATATCCGCAACACGCTGTCGGCCGACAAGAACGAGAACCGTCAGGACGCTCTGTTCGACATCTACCGCGTCATGCGTCCGGGTGAACCGCCGACCATGGAATCGGCCGAAGCCATGTTCAACTCGCTGTTCTTCGACGCGGAGCGTTACGACCTCTCCGCCGTCGGCCGCGTCAAGATGAACATGCGTCTCGATCTGACCGTCGAAGACACCGTCCGCATCCTGCGCAAGGACGACATCCTGGCCGTGGTCAAGATGCTGGTCGAACTGCGCGACGGCAAGGGCGAGATCGACGACATCGACAACCTCGGCAACCGCCGCGTCCGCTCGGTCGGCGAGCTGATGGAGAACCAGTACCGTCTCGGCCTGCTGCGCATGGAGCGCGCGATCAAGGAACGCATGTCCTCGATCGAGATCGACACGGTCATGCCGCAGGATCTGATCAACGCCAAGCCGGCTGCCGCTGCCGTCCGCGAATTCTTCGGTTCCTCGCAGCTCTCGCAGTTCATGGACCAGGTCAACCCGCTCTCGGAAATCACCCACAAGCGCCGCCTTTCGGCTCTTGGCCCGGGCGGTCTGACCCGCGAGCGCGCCGGCTTCGAAGTCCGCGACGTGCATCCGACCCATTACGGCCGCATCTGCCCGATCGAAACGCCGGAAGGCCCGAACATCGGTCTGATCAACTCGCTTGCGACCTTTGCCCGCGTCAACAAGTACGGCTTCATCGAGAGCCCGTATCGCCGCATCGTTGACGGCAAGGTGACAAACGACGTGCTCTACCTCTCCGCCATGGAAGAGGCGAAGTATTACGTCGCTCAGGCCAACGCCGAGATGAACCCGGATGGTTCCTTCGTCGACGAATTTGTCGTCTGCCGCCATGCCGGCGAAGTTATGCTGGCGCCGCGCGACAGCATGAACCTGATGGACGTTTCGCCGAAGCAGGTCGTTTCGGTCGCAGCCGCGCTCATCCCGTTCCTGGAAAACGACGACGCCAACCGCGCCCTCATGGGCTCGAATATGCAGCGTCAGGCCGTGCCGCTGCTGCGCGCCGAAGCACCGTTCGTCGGCACCGGCATGGAGCCGGTCGTCGCCCGTGACTCGGGTGCTGCCATCGGCGCCCGCCGCGGCGGCGTGGTCGACCAGGTCGACGCGACCCGTATCGTTATCCGCGCCACGGAAGACCTCGAAGCCGGCAAGTCCGGCGTCGATATCTACCGCCTGCAGAAGTTCCAGCGTTCGAACCAGAACACCTGCGTCAACCAGCGCCCGCTGGTCACCGTCGGTGACGTCGTCAACCGCGGCGACATTCTCGCCGACGGCCCGTCGACCGATCTCGGCGACCTGGCGCTCGGCCGTAACGCGCTCGTGGCGTTCATGCCCTGGAACGGCTACAACTACGAAGACTCGATCCTGCTCTCCGAGCGGATTGTTGCCGACGACGTGTTTACCTCCATCCACATCGAAGAATTCGAAGTGATGGCGCGCGACACCAAGCTCGGTCCTGAGGAAATCACCCGCGATATTCCGAACGTTTCGGAAGAAGCGCTTAAGAACCTCGACGAAGCCGGCATCGTCTATATCGGCGCCGAAGTTCAGCCGGGCGATATCCTCGTCGGCAAGATCACTCCGAAGGGCGAAAGCCCGATGACGCCGGAAGAAAAGCTTCTGCGCGCCATCTTCGGCGAAAAGGCCTCCGACGTGCGCGACACCTCCATGCGCATGCCGCCCGGCACCTACGGCACGATCGTCGAAGTTCGCGTCTTCAACCGCCATGGCGTCGAGAAGGACGAGCGTGCGATGGCGATCGAGCGCGAAGAGATCGAGCGTCTTGCCAAGGACCGCGACGACGAGCAGGCGATCCTCGACCGTAACGTCTACGGCCGTTTGATCGATATGCTGCGCGGCCAGGTCTCGATTGCCGGCCCGAAGGGCTTCAAGAAGGGCACCGAGCTTTCGAACGCCGTCGTCTCCGAATATCCCCGCTCGCAGTGGTGGATGTTCGCGGTCGAGGACGAGAAGGTCCAGAGCGAACTCGAAGCGCTCCGCGGCCAGTACGACGAATCCAAGTCGCGCCTTGAGCAGCGCTTCATGGACAAGGTCGAGAAGGTCCAGCGCGGCGATGAAATGCCTCCTGGCGTCATGAAGATGGTCAAGGTCTTCGTCGCCGTGAAGCGCAAGATCCAGCCGGGCGACAAAATGGCCGGCCGTCACGGGAACAAGGGCGTGGTCTCGCGCATTGTGCCTGTCGAGGACATGCCGTTCCTCGAAGACGGCACGCATGTCGACGTCGTTCTGAACCCGCTCGGCGTGCCATCGCGCATGAACGTCGGCCAGATCCTGGAAACGCATCTGGGCTGGGCTTGCGCCGGCATGGGTCGCCAGATCGGCGAACTGATCGAAGCTTACAAGGCGAATGGCAATATCGAGCCGCTGCGCAAGACCATCGGCGATGTCGTCGGTGCCGGTCCGAAGGCCGAGCAGGTCCACGAATTCGACGATGAGTCGGTTCTGCGCCTTGCCGACCAGTGGAAGCGCGGCGTTTCGATTGCAACGCCTGTTTTCGACGGTGCCAACGAAGGCGACGTCAACGACATGCTGCGTCTGGCGGGTCTCAAGGACACCGGCCAGTCGACGCTCTATGACGGCCGTACCGGCGAGCAGTTCGACCGCCAGGTCACGGTGGGCTACATCTACATGCTGAAGCTCAACCACTTGGTCGACGACAAGATCCATGCCCGTTCGATCGGTCCTTACTCGCTCGTTACCCAGCAGCCGCTGGGCGGCAAGGCGCAGTTCGGCGGTCAGCGCTTCGGCGAAATGGAAGTCTGGGCGCTGGAAGCTTACGGCGCGGCCTACACGCTGCAGGAAATGCTGACGGTGAAGTCGGACGACGTCGCCGGCCGTACCAAGGTCTACGAAGCCATTGTCCGCGGAGACGATACGTTCGAAGCCGGTATTCCGGAAAGCTTCAACGTTCTCGTCAAGGAAATGCGATCGCTGGGCCTCAGCGTCGAGCTTGAGAACACCAAGCTTGACGAGGCGCAGGCAACCCAGCTGCCCGACGCGGCTGAGTAACCATTGATAGGGCGTGCGCTGCCATGCGGCGCACGCCGGTCCCGCCGGACGCCGCATCCATGTCGGTCCGGAAGGGAAGTTTCGCCGCATCTTGCGGTTATTCTCGTTTAAGCGAGGGAGGCGGCTCCCGGGAAATTGCCGCTGACCATCGCATTTTGAGGGCGCTTTAGCCCATGAAGGAGACAGGCATGAACCAAGAGGTCATGAATCTTTTCAATCCGCAGGTGCCTGCACAGAATTTCGATTCCATTCGGATTTCGATCGCGTCTCCGGAGAAGATCCTCTCCTGGTCCTACGGTGAGATCAAGAAGCCGGAAACCATCAACTACCGCACGTTCAAGCCGGAACGCGACGGTCTGTTCTGCGCGCGCATCTTCGGGCCGATCAAGGACTACGAATGCCTGTGCGGCAAGTACAAGCGCATGAAGTACAAGGGCATCATCTGCGAAAAGTGCGGCGTCGAAGTCACGCTGTCGCGCGTTCGCCGTGAGCGCATGGGCCATATCGAGCTCGCCGCGCCGGTTGCCCATATCTGGTTCCTGAAGTCGCTGCCGAGCCGTATCTCCACGCTGCTCGACATGACGCTGAAGGATGTCGAGCGCGTTCTCTACTTCGAAAATTACATCGTTACCGAGCCGGGCCTCACCGCTCTGAAGGAGCACCAGCTTCTCTCGGAAGAAGAGTACATGCTCGCCGTCGACGAATATGGTGAAGACCAGTTCACGGCCATGATCGGTGCAGAAGCCATCTACGAGATGCTGGCATCGATGAACCTCGAAAAGATCGCTGGCGATCTGCGCTCCGAGCTTGCCGACACGACGTCGGATCTCAAGCAGAAGAAGCTGATGAAGCGCCTGAAGATCGTCGAGAACTTCATGGAGTCCGGCAACCGTCCGGAATGGATGATCATGAAGGTCGTTCCGGTCATCCCGCCGGATCTGCGCCCGCTGGTTCCGCTCGATGGTGGCCGTTTTGCGACGTCGGATCTCAACGATCTCTACCGCCGCGTCATCAACCGTAACAACCGTCTGAAGCGCCTCATCGAACTGCGTGCGCCCGGCATCATCATCCGCAACGAAAAGCGCATGCTGCAGGAATCTGTCGATGCGCTGTTCGACAACGGCCGCCGCGGCCGCGTCATCACCGGCGCCAACAAGCGTCCGCTGAAGTCGCTGTCCGATATGCTGAAGGGCAAGCAGGGCCGCTTCCGCCAGAACCTGCTCGGCAAGCGCGTCGACTATTCCGGCCGTTCGGTCATCGTCACCGGTCCGGAACTGAAGCTGCATCAGTGCGGCCTGCCGAAGAAGATGGCGCTCGAGCTCTTCAAGCCGTTCATCTACGCCCGTCTCGACGCCAAGGGTTACTCCTCGACCGTCAAGCAGGCCAAGAAGCTGGTCGAAAAGGAAAAGCCTGAGGTTTGGGATATCCTCGACGAGGTCATCCGCGAGCATCCGGTTCTCCTGAACCGCGCACCGACGCTGCACCGCCTGGGCATCCAGGCCTTCGAACCCACCCTGGTCGAAGGCAAGGCCATCCAGCTGCATCCGCTCGTCTGCACGGCCTTCAACGCCGACTTCGACGGTGACCAGATGGCCGTTCACGTGCCGCTGTCGCTCGAAGCCCAGCTCGAAGCCCGCGTGCTGATGATGTCGACCAACAACATCCTGCACCCGGCGAACGGCGCGCCGATCATCGTTCCCTCGCAGGACATGGTTCTCGGCCTCTACTACCTGTCGATCATGAACCAGAACGAGCCGGGCGAAGGCATGGCCTTCTCCGATCTCGGCGAGCTGCATCACGCTCTTGAAAGCAAGGTCGTGACGCTGCACACCAAGATCCGCGGCCGTTTCAAGTCGGTCGACGAGGATGGCAAGCCCTACTCGAAGATCTACGAGACGACGCCTGGCCGTCTGCTCATCGGCGAACTGCTGCCGAAGAACGGCAAAGTGCCCTTCGATATCTGCAACCAGGAAATGACCAAGAAGAACATCTCCAAGATGATCGACACGGTCTACCGTCATTGCGGCCAGAAGGACACGGTCATCTTCTGCGACCGCATCATGCAGCTCGGCTTCGCCCATGCCTGCCGCGCCGGCATTTCGTTCGGCAAGGACGACATGGTCATCCCGGCCACCAAGGCGAAGATCGTTGCCGACACCGAAAACCTGGTGAAGGAATACGAGCAGCAGTACAATGACGGCCTCATCACCCAGGGCGAAAAGTACAACAAGGTTGTCGACGCCTGGGGCAAGGCGACCGAAAAGGTCGCCGAAGAGATGATGGCCCGCATTAAGGCGGTCGAATTCGACGAAAACACCGGCCGTCAGAAGCCGATGAACTCGATCTACATGATGAGCCATTCCGGCGCCCGCGGTTCTCCGAACCAGATGCGCCAGCTGGGCGGCATGCGCGGCCTCATGGCCAAGCCGTCGGGTGAAATCATCGAGACGCCGATCATCTCGAACTTCAAGGAAGGTCTGACCGTCAACGAGTACTTCAACTCGACGCACGGCGCCCGTAAGGGTCTCGCAGACACGGCGCTCAAGACCGCCAACTCCGGCTACCTGACCCGCCGTCTCGTCGACGTCGCGCAGGATTGCATCGTCACGCACGTCGATTGCGGTACCGAGACCGGCCTGACCATGACGGCTATCGTCGATGCCGGCCAGGTCGTCGCCTCGCTCGGCGCCCGTATCCTCGGCCGCACGGCGCTCGACGACATCGATCATCCGGTGACGGGCGAGCGTATCGTCGATGCCGGCAAGATGATCCTCGAGCCTGATGTCATCGAGATCGAGAAGGCCGGTATCCAGTCGATCCGCATCCGCTCGGCGCTGACCTGCGAAATCCAGACCGGCGTCTGCTCGGTCTGCTACGGTCGCGACCTTGCGCGCGGTACGCCTGTCAACATGGGTGAAGCCGTCGGCGTCATCGCCGCTCAGTCGATCGGCGAGCCGGGAACCCAGCTCACCATGCGTACCTTCCACCTTGGCGGTACGGCAACCGTGGTCGACCAGTCGTTCCTGGAAGCCTCGTACGAAGGTACGGTGCAGATCAAGAACCGCAACGTGCTGCGCAACTCGGAAGGCAGCCTCGTTGCCATGGGCCGCAACATGACCGTCCAGATCCTGGACGAGCGTGGCGTGGAGCGCTCTTCGCAGCGCGTCGCCTACGGTTCGAAGCTGCACGTGGATGAAGGCGACAAGGTCAAGCGCGGTCAGCGTCTGGCGGAGTGGGATCCTTACACCCGTCCGATGATGACGGAAGTGGCCGGTACCGTTCAGTTCGAAGACCTCGTCGACGGTCTCTCCGTTCTCGAAGCGACCGACGAATCGACCGGCATCACCAAGCGTCAGGTCATCGACTGGCGTTCGACCCCGCGCGGTTCGGACCTCAAGCCGGCGATCGTCATCAAGGACGCCAGCGGCAATGTTGCCAAGCTGTCGCGCGGCGGTGACGCTCGCTTCCTGCTCTCGGTTGACGCCATTCTGTCGGTTGAGCCGGGCACGAAGGTCTCCCAGGGTGACGTTCTCGCCCGTTCGCCGCTCGAAAGCGCCAAGACCAAGGACATCACCGGCGGTCTGCCGCGTGTTGCCGAACTGTTCGAAGCGCGCCGTCCGAAGGATCACGCCATCATCGCAGAGATCGATGGTACGATCCGCCTCGGCCGCGACTACAAGAACAAGCGTCGCGTCATCATCGAGCCGGCGGAAGACGGTGTCGAGCCGGTCGAATACCTGATCCCGAAGGGCAAGCCCTTCCACCTTCAGGACGGCGACTATATCGAAAAGGGTGATTACATCCTCGACGGCAACCCGGCTCCCCACGACATCCTGGCGATCAAGGGCGTGGAGGCACTCGCTTCCTACCTCGTCAACGAAATCCAGGAAGTCTACCGTCTGCAGGGCGTTGTCATCAACGACAAGCACATCGAGGTGATCGTCCGTCAGATGCTGCAGAAGGTGGAAATCACCGACGCAGGCGACTCGACCTATATCGTCGGCGATAATGTCGACCGGATCGAGCTCGAGGACGTCAACGACCACCTGATCGAACAGGGCAAGAAGCCCGCCCATGGCGATCCGGTTCTGCTCGGCATCACCAAGGCGTCGCTGCAGACCCCGTCCTTCATCTCGGCCGCGTCCTTCCAGGAAACGACCAAGGTGCTGACGGAAGCCGCGATCGCCGGCAAGACCGATGGCCTGCAGGGTCTGAAGGAAAACGTCATCGTCGGCCGCCTCATCCCGGCCGGTACCGGCGGCACCATGACCCAGATCCGCCGTATCGCCACCTCGCGCGACGAGCTGATCCTCGAAGAGCGTCGCAAGGGCACCGGTGCAGCCGTTGCCACTCCGATGCTGCAGGACATGGCTGAAAAGGCCCCGGCCGCGGAATAATCCGCGGCTGACATCCCGGACTTAAGATACGAATTGAAAAACCGCCCGGAGGGATCCGGGCGGTTTTCATTTGCTATGCTCTGGTCGATCCGGCGGGGAGGGGGCGAACTGCGTGTCTTGAGGTCCTGGAGGCGAGCGCAGCACTCGCCCCTGCGGTCTCGCCCCCGGCCGCTCCGCTCAGCTGAACCGGATGATCGCGACCTCGCCGTCGACCGCGCCCTGATAGGCCGAGGCATGCGGCTCTTCGGCCGGAACTTCGGTCAGCATGCCGATCTGGTCGAGATCGGCCTCGATGAAGCCTTCCTCGGCAAGGGCGTTCAAGGCTTCGCGCACGGCCGTATCGTCGTCGGGCGCCTTCAGCATGATGTGCAGGTCGATGCCTTCGCTGGAGTCGGACTCATAGCCTTTGCCGATGATGATGAAGATCATCGGCCCGTCGAAATTGTTGTCGTTATCCGGTGTCGTGATCATCGCTGTCCTTCGGCTTTCGTGGCGATTCGATCGCTCGAATCCTGCTATGAGGGCTTAACGCCGCAATTACTGATTCCTTAACTGCTTTTGCTGCGATGCCCAAGTTTTTATCTTGGATCACACCCGGGGATTCGTCTACAAGGGTGAAAACAGGGCATCCGGCCTGCATATCAAGGCGATACGGCGAGTTTATTTCTTAACCGGCCTTGACGAGAGGGGTGGAAACCAGTAGTACCCCGCCCATCAGATCCCATGTGAGGCTTGGCTGTTCGGGGCGACGCGCCCTGAAGTTCACCTCAAACAAGGTTCTAAACGCACGTTGAAGTCATGATGCTGCACGCATGACGCATAATTTCATGCGTCCTCTGCTCCTTGTGGTCCATCTGCGGAAGCGGATCGGGCCATATTTTGCGCATTGGGCCGAAAGCATGCGTCATTGCCGGAGACGGCGCGAGTTCAAGCCCGCAAGGGTACTGAGATAAACGTAAGGGATGGTTGAATGCCTACCGTAAACCAGCTGATCCGCAAGCCTCGCCAGGCGAACGTAAAGCGTAATAAGGTTCCCGCTCTCCAGGAGAACCCGCAGAAGCGCGGCGTTTGCACGCGCGTCTACACGACGACGCCGAAGAAGCCGAACTCGGCTCTGCGTAAGGTCGCCAAGATCCGCCTGACCAACGGCTTCGAAGTCATTGGTTACATCCCCGGTGAAGGTCACAACCTTCAGGAACACTCCGTCGTGATGATCCGCGGCGGCCGCGTCAAGGACCTTCCGGGTGTCCGTTACCACATCATCCGCGGCGTTCTCGACACCCAGGGTGTCAAGAACCGCAAGCAGCGCCGCTCCAAGTACGGTGCGAAGCGTCCGAAGTAATTCGGTTTTGAATAGTCCGGCGCTGCGCGAGGTCCTCCGCGTGATGAAGCGCCTTAACGGTTGAAGAGACGAAAAGTATGTCCAGACGTCATAAAGCAGAAAAGCGCGAGATCAATCCGGATCCGAAGTTCGGCGATCTCGTTGTCACCAAGTTCATGAATGCCATCATGCTCGATGGTAAGAAGTCCGTTGCTGAAAACATCGTCTATGGTGCGTTCGACGCCGTTCAGGGTAAGTCCAAGCAGGAGCCGCTTTCGGTTTTCCATTCTGCGCTCGACAACATTGCCCCGCACGTTGAAGTCCGCTCGCGCCGCGTCGGTGGTGCGACCTATCAGGTTCCGGTCGACGTTCGTCCGGAGCGCCGCCAGGCCCTCGCCATTCGCTGGCTGATCGCCGCTGCCCGCAAGCGCAACGAAACGACCATGATCGATCGTCTTTCCGGCGAACTGCTCGATGCGTCCAACAACCGCGGCTCCGCCGTCAAGAAGCGCGAAGACACGCACAAGATGGCTGACGCCAACCGCGCGTTCTCGCACTATCGCTGGTAATTCCGAACGGTATCGAAAGGCAGTCCACAATGGCTCGCGAATATAAGATCGAAGACTACCGCAATTTCGGTATCATGGCGCATATCGACGCCGGCAAGACCACGACCACCGAGCGTATCCTTTATTACACCGGCAAGTCGCACAAGATCGGCGAAGTCCACGACGGTGCAGCCACCATGGACTGGATGGAGCAGGAGCAGGAGCGTGGCATCACCATCACCTCTGCTGCCACCACGACCTTCTGGAAGGGCCGTGACGGCAAGATGCGCCGCTTCAACATCATCGACACTCCCGGCCACGTCGACTTCACCATCGAAGTCGAGCGTTCGCTGCGCGTTCTCGACGGTGCGATTGCTCTTCTCGATGCCAACGCCGGCGTAGAGCCGCAGACGGAAACCGTCTGGCGTCAGGCTGAGAAGTACAATGTTCCGCGCATGATCTTCTGCAACAAGATGGACAAGACCGGCGCTGACTTCTACCGCTCCGTCGAGATGATCAAGACCCGTCTTGGTGCGACCGCCGTCGTCATGCAGCTGCCGATCGGCGCCGAAAGCGATTTCAAGGGCGTTATCGACCTCGTCGAGATGAACGCTCTGATCTGGCGCGATGAATCGCTCGGCGCCCAGTGGGATGTCGTCGAAATCCCGGAAGATCTGAAGGCCAAGGCTGAAGAATATCGCGAAAAGCTGATCGAGACGGTTGTGGAGATCGACGAAGCTGCGATGGAAGCCTACCTCGAAGGCAACATGCCCGACAACGACAAGATCCGCGAGCTCGTTCGTCGCGGCACGATCGACGTCAAGTTCCATCCGATGTTCTGCGGCACCGCCTTCAAGAACAAGGGCGTTCAGCCGCTGCTCGACGCCGTTGTCGACTACCTGCCGTCGCCGCTCGACATTCCGGCGATCAAGGGCATCGACTTCAAGACCGAAGCCGACATCGAGCGTCATGCAGATGACGCCGAGCCGCTTTCGATGCTGGCGTTCAAGATCATGAACGACCCCTTCGTCGGTTCGCTCACCTTCGCACGCATCTACTCCGGCAAGCTCGAAAAGGGTTCGTCGGTTCTGAACACGGTCAAGGACAAGCGCGAGCGCGTCGGCCGTATGCTGCAGATGCACTCGAACTCGCGTGAAGACATCGAAGAAGCCTTTGCGGGCGACATCGTTGCTCTCGCCGGCCTCAAGGAAACCACCACTGGCGATACGCTCTGCGATCCGCTGAAGCCGGTTATCCTCGAGCGCATGGAATTCCCCGAGCCGGTCATTCAGATCGCCATCGAGCCGAAGTCCAAGGGCGACCAGGAAAAGATGGGCCTCGCGCTCAACCGCCTGGCGGCCGAAGACCCGTCCTTCCGCGTGAAGACGGATCAGGAATCCGGTCAGACGATCATTGCCGGCATGGGCGAACTGCACCTCGACATCATCGTCGACCGCATGCGCCGCGAGTTCAAGGTTGAAGCAAACGTCGGCGCGCCGCAGGTTGCTTACCGCGAAACCATCACGCGCCAGACCGAAGAAGACTACACGCACAAGAAGCAGACCGGTGGTACCGGCCAGTTCGCCCGCGTCAAGATCATCTTCGAACCGAACCCGGAAGGCGAAGATTTCAAGTTCGAGTCCAAGATCGTCGGTGGTTCTGTTCCGAAGGAATACATCCCGGGCGTTCAAAAGGGTATCGAAAGCGTTCTGTCTTCGGGTCCGCTCGCTGGCTTCCCGATGCTCGGCGTCAAGGCGACGCTCATCGACGGTGCCTTCCACGACGTCGACTCGTCGGTTCTGGCGTTCGAAATCGCTTCCCGCGCCTGCTTCCGTGAAGCAGCCAAGAAGGCCGGTGCTCAGCTCCTCGAGCCGATGATGAAGGTCGAAGTCGTCACCCCGGAAGATTACGTCGGCGACGTTATCGGCGACCTCAACTCCCGCCGTGGCCAGATCCAGGGTCAGGAAACCCGCGGTATCGCTGTCGTCATCAGCGCCAATGTTCCGCTGGCGAACATGTTCAAGTACGTCGACAACCTGCGCTCCATGTCGCAGGGCCGCGCTCAGTACACGATGACCTTCGATCACTATGCGCCGGTCCCGTCGAACGTCGCAACCGAAATCCAGGCAAAGTATTCCGGTCAGAAGTGACCGGAATACCAATTGACCGATAACAAGAATTAGATCCCCTCGGGGACTAGCAAAACGGAGAGCCGAAAATGGCAAAGAGTAAGTTTGAGCGCAACAAGCCGCACGTCAACATTGGCACGATCGGCCACGTTGACCACGGCAAGACGTCTCTGACGGCAGCGATCACGAAGTACTTCGGTGAGTTCAAGGCGTACGACCAGATCGACGCGGCTCCGGAAGAGAAGGCGCGCGGCATCACGATCTCGACGGCGCACGTCGAATACGAGACGCCGAACCGCCACTACGCGCACGTCGACTGCCCCGGCCATGCCGACTACGTCAAGAACATGATCACCGGTGCTGCCCAGATGGACGGCGCGATCCTGGTGTGCTCGGCTGCTGACGGCCCGATGCCGCAGACGCGCGAACACATCCTGCTCGCCCGCCAGGTCGGCGTTCCGGCGATTGTCGTGTTCCTCAACAAGGTCGACCAGGTTGACGACGCCGAACTGCTCGAGCTGGTTGAGCTCGAAGTTCGCGAACTGCTGTCGTCCTACGACTTCCCGGGCGACGACATTCCTGTTGTCAAGGGTTCGGCGCTTGCCGCTCTTGAAGATTCTGACAAGAAGATCGGCGAAGACGCGATCCGCGAGCTGATGGCCGCGGTCGACTCCTACATCCCGACGCCTGAGCGTCCGATCGACCAGCCGTTCCTGATGCCGATCGAAGACGTGTTCTCGATCTCCGGCCGCGGCACGGTTGTGACCGGCCGCGTCGAGCGTGGCATTGTCAAGGTTGGCGAAGAAGTCGAGATCGTCGGCATCCGCCCGACCTCGAAGACGACGGTGACCGGCGTTGAAATGTTCCGCAAGCTGCTCGACCAGGGCCAGGCCGGCGACAACATCGGTGCACTGGTTCGCGGTGTGAACCGTGACGGCGTCGAGCGTGGCCAGATCCTGTGCAAGCCGGGTTCGGTCAAGCCGCACAAGAAGTTCATGGCAGAAGCCTACATCCTGACGAAGGAAGAGGGCGGCCGTCATACGCCGTTCTTCACCAACTACCGTCCGCAGTTCTACTTCCGCACGACGGACGTGACCGGCATCGTCACGCTGCCGGAAGGCACGGAAATGGTCATGCCGGGCGACAACGTCACGGTTGCCGTCGAGCTGATCGTTCCGATCGCGATGGAAGAAAAGCTGCGCTTCGCGATCCGCGAAGGCGGCCGCACCGTCGGCGCCGGTATCGTCGCATCGATCGTCGAGTAATTCCTTCGGCCGCTCCGGCGGGGCGGCCGATTCGATGACATTATTATGAAGCAGGCGGCGCAAGCCGCTTGCTTATTACACAGAAATGTAGCAAATGGCGCGCGAGCGCGATTTGCGTACTGCTTTGGATGACGAAGCGGTGACTAAACAACCAATTAAGGTGGGCTAGAAGGCCCTGAAGACTGGATAGGGACCGTTATCGGCGCCCTCTCGATCTTTGAAACCGGTGGTCCGCCTTAGGAAGAAAGAACAACCCGTGTCTTGTTAAGAGACATGCGGAAAACAAACACAAGGATAACGTCGAATGAACGGCCAAAATATCCGCATTCGCCTGAAGGCGTTCGATCACCGGATTCTCGATGCTTCTACGCGCGAGATCGTGTCGACGGCGAAGCGCACCGGTGCAAGCGTCCGGGGCCCCGTTCCGCTTCCGACCCGCATCGAGAAGTTTACGGTCAACCGGTCCCCGCACATCGACAAGAAGAGCCGCGAACAGTTCGAGATGCGCACGCACAAGCGCCTTCTCGACATCGTAGACCCGACCCCGCAGACGGTGGACGCGCTGATGAAGCTCGATCTCGCCGCCGGTGTCGATGTTGAGATCAAGCTCTGAGCTTGCTCGAGCTGAGTTGGAAGGATTGAACCGATGCGTTCAGGTGTGATTGCACAGAAGGTGGGAATGACCCGCGTCTATAACGACGCCGGCGAGCATGTCCCGGTAACGGTACTGCGTATGGACGGCTGCCAGGTCGTGGCCACGCGCACTGTCGAAAAGAATGGCTATACCGCAGTTCAGCTCGGTGCAGGCCAGGCGAAGGTGAAGAACACGTCGAAGGCGATGCGCGGCAACTTTGCCGTTGCCAACGTCGAGCCGAAGGCCAAGCTCGCAGAATTCCGCGTGTCGGAAGACAATCTGCTCGAGATCGGCACCGAGCTCAAGGCGGGTCACTTTGCCGCCGGTCAGCTCGTCGACGTGACGGGCACGACGATCGGTAAGGGTTTTGCCGGCGCCATGAAGCGCCACGGTTTCGGCGGTCTGCGCGCCACGCACGGTGTGTCGGTTTCGCACCGCTCGCACGGTTCGACCGGCTCGCGCCAGGATCCGGGCAAGGTTTTCAAGAACAAGAAGATGGCTGGTCACATGGGCCAGACGCGCGTCACGACGCAGAACCTGGAAGTGGTTTCGACCGACGAAGATCGTGGTCTGATCCTGATCAAGGGTGCTGTTCCCGGTTCCAAGGGTGCCTGGATCATCGTGCGTGACGCCGTCAAGTCGGCCGCGAAGTAAGGGAGCCAGATCAATGGAATTGAACGTCAAGACCCTCGAGGGAAAAGACGCCGGGAAGGTTTCCCTTTCGGACGCGATTTTCGGCCTCGAGCCCCGCGAAGACATTCTCGCCCGCGTCATCCGCTGGCAGCTTGCCAAGAAGCAGCAGGGCACGCACAAGGCAAAGGGCCGCGCTGAAGTTTCGCGCACCGGCGCCAAGATGTACAAGCAGAAGGGTACGGGCCGCGCCCGCCACCATTCGGCTCGCGCTCCGCAGTTCCGCGGCGGCGGCAAGGCCCACGGCCCTGTTGTTCGCAGCCACGAGCACGACCTTCCGAAGAAGGTTCGCGCGCTTGGCCTTCGCCACGCCCTTTCGGCCAAGATCAAGGCTGATGACGTCATCGTCATCGACAACCTGGTCGCCACCGAAGCCAAGACCAAGGCTCTCGCGTCCGCTTTCGAGACGCTCGGCCTGACCAACGCCCTCTTCATCGGCGGCGCAGAGCTTGACGGCAACTTCAAGCTCGCTGCTCAGAACATCCCGAACATCGATGTTCTGCCGATCCAGGGCATCAACGTTTACGACATCGTGCGCCGCGGCAAGCTCGTGCTTTCCAAGGCTGCGGTTGAAGCGCTAGAGGAGCGATTCAAGTGACCGATCTCCGCCACTACGATGTGATCGTCTCCCCGGCGATCACCGAAAAGTCCACGCTGGTATCCGAAAACAACCAGGTTGTTTTCAATGTCGCCAAGCAGGCGACGAAGCCGGAAATCAAGGCTGCGGTCGAGGCGCTGTTCGGCGTCAAGGTCACGGCCGTCAACACTCTGCTGCGCAAGGGCAAGACCAAGCGGTTCCGCGGTTTTGTCGGCAAGCAGAAGGACGTGAAGAAGGCTGTCGTGACGCTGGCTGAAGGCCAGACGATCGACGTCTCCACCGGTCTCTGAGGAATAAGAAAATGGCATTGAAAACATTCAATCCGACGACCCCGAGCCAGCGTCAGCTGGTCATCGTGGACCGCTCCTCGCTCTACAAGGGCAAGCCGGTCAAGGCGCTGACGGAAGGTCTGACCAAGAGCGGCGGTCGTAACAACCTCGGCCGCATCACTGCCCGCTTCATCGGCGGCGGTCACAAGCGCAGCTACCGTCTGGTCGACTTCAAGCGTCGCAAGTTCGATGTCGAAGGCACGGTCGAGCGTATCGAATACGACCCGAACCGCACGGCGTTCATCGCGCTGGTGAGCTATGCCGACGGCGAGCAGGCCTACATCATCGCTCCGCAGCGTCTTGCTGCCGGCGACAAGGTCATCGCTTCGGAAAAGGCTGTCGACGTCAAGCCCGGCAACACCATGCCGCTGCAGTACATCCCGGTCGGCTCCATCATCCACAATGTGGAAATGAAGCCGGGCAAGGGCGGTCAGATCGCTCGCTCGGCCGGTTCCTACGCGCAGCTCGTCGGTCGTGACCAGGGCATGGCGATCCTTCGCCTGAACTCCGGTGAACAGCGTCTCGTCAGCGGCATCTGCCTTGCTTCGATCGGCGCCGTCTCCAACCCTGATCACGCCAACATCAACGACGGCAAGGCCGGTCGTACCGTCTGGCGCGGCAAGCGTCCGCATAACCGCGGTGTTGTCATGAACCCGGTCGACCATCCGCACGGCGGTGGTGAAGGCCGCACCTCCGGTGGTCGCCATCCGGTGACCCCGTGGGGCAAGCCGACCAAGGGCAAGCGCACCCGGTCGAACAAGTCGACCGACAAGATGATCATGCGCTCGCGTCATCAGCGTAAGAAGTAAGAGAGGAAGTCTCCAATGGCTCGTTCAGTATGGAAAGGTCCGTTCGTTGACGGCTATCTTCTCAAGAAGGCTGAGAAGGTTCGTGAAGGCGGACGTGCAGAAGTGATCAAGATCTGGAGCCGTCGCTCCACGATCCTGCCGCAGTTCGTCGGTCTTACCTTCGGCGTCTACAACGGCAGCAAGCATATCCCGGTCAGCGTCAATGAAGACATGGTCGGCCACAAATTCGGTGAATTCTCTCCGACCCGCACCTACTACGGTCACGGCGCGGACAAGAAGGCGAAGAGGAAGTAACAATGGGCAAGGCAAAAGCCGAACGCCGGCTGAAGGACAACGAGGCGCAAGCAGTCGCCCGCACGCTCCGCGTCAGCCCCCAGAAGCTCAACCTGGTTGCTGCGGCCATCCGCGGCAAGAAGGTCGAGCGTGCACTCGCTGAGCTGGAGTTCTCCCGCAAGCGCATCGCAGGCGCCGTCAAGAAGACGCTCGAATCTGCGATCGCCAACGCCGAGAACAACCACGATCTCGACGTCGACGCGCTCGTCGTCGCCGAGGCCTATGTCGGCAAGTCGATCGTCATGAAGCGCTTCCACGCTCGTGGCCGCGGTCGCGCGTCGCGCATCGAAAAGCCCTTCGCGCACCTGACGATCGTCGTTCGTGAAGTGCAGGCAGCAGAGGAGGCCGCATAATGGGTCAGAAAATTAATCCGATCGGTTTCCGTCTCGGCATCAATCGTACCTGGGATAGCCGCTGGTTCGCGGACAATGCCGAGTACGGCCAGCTGCTGCACGAAGACCTGAAAATGCGCAAGTTCGTCATGAGCGAACTGAAGCAGGCCGGGATCTCCAAGGTGGTCATCGAGCGTCCGCACAAGAAGTGCCGCGTCACGATCCATTCGGCTCGTCCGGGCCTGATCATCGGCCGCAAGGGCGCCGACATCGACAAGCTCCGCAAGAAGCTGTCTGATATGACCAACTCGGAAACGCACCTCAACATCGTTGAAGTGCGCAAGCCGGAAGTCGACGCAACGCTGGTCGCTCAGTCGATCGCCCAGCAGCTCGAGCGCCGCGTGGCTTTCCGTCGCGCCATGAAGCGCGCCGTTCAGTCCGCGATGCGTCTTGGCGCCGAAGGCATCAAGATCACCTGCGCCGGCCGTCTCGGCGGTGCGGAAATCGCCCGTACGGAATGGTACCGTGAAGGTCGCGTTCCGCTGCACACGCTGCGCGCCGACATCGACTACGGCACGGCAGAAGCAGAAACCGCATTCGGTATCTGCGGCATCAAGGTCTGGATCTTCAAGGGCGAAATCCTTGAGCACGATCCGATGGCTTCCGAACGTCGCGCGCTGGAAGGCGACGCACAGGGTCCGGCAAGCCGCGAACGCGACCGTGGCGATCGTCGCCGCGAACGCGACAACGCGTAATTAGCGCTGGCGAAAGATAAGCTCGGAGAAGTAAGAAAATGTTGCAGCCAAAGCGTACTAAGTACCGCAAGCAGTTCAAGGGCCGCATCAAGGGCGTCGCCAAGGGCGGTTCTGACCTGGCCTTCGGCGAATTCGGCCTGAAGGCTCAGGAGCCCAACCGCGTCAACGCACGCGAGATCGAAGCGGCCCGCCGCGCGATCACGCGTTACATGAAGCGCGCCGGCCGTGTATGGATCCGCGTGTTCCCGGACGTTCCGGTAACCGCAAAGCCGACCGAAGTCCGCATGGGTAAAGGTAAGGGCTCGGTTGAGTACTGGGCATGCAAGGTCAAGCCCGGTCGTATGATGTTCGAGATCGACGGCGTCAGCGAAGAGATCGCCCGTGAGGCGCTTCGTCTCGGCTCTGCCAAGCTCTCGGTCAAGACGCGCTTCGTACAGCGCATTGCAGAGTAAGGATTGAGCTCATGAAAGCCTCAGATGTTCGCGCGTTGACCGCCGACCAACTCAAGGACGAGCTTGCCAAGCTGAAGAAGGAGCAGTTCAACCTGCGCTTCCAGAAGGCGACCGGCCAGCTCGAAAAGTCCTCGCGCATCAACGAAGTCCGCAAGGACATCGCCCGCGTGAAAACCATTGCCCGCCAGAAGGCGGCAGAAGTTAAGGCCTAAAGGAAGAAAAACATGCCGAAGCGCATCCTGCAGGGCGTCGTCGTTGGCGACAAGAACGAGAAGACGGTAGTGGTTCGCGTCGAGCGTCGTTTCGCTCACCCGCTGCTCCAGAAGACCGTTCGTCGTTCCAAGAAGTACAAGGCCCACGACGAAAACAACCAGTACAAGATCGGCGATACCGTATCCATCGAGGAATGCGCGCCGATCTCCAAGGACAAGCGCTGGACGGTGATCGCCGCCCAGGGCAAGTAAACAGAATTTTGCGCGAGGCCTTGCGTCTCGCCGAAATATCTGTATGAAGCAGCGTCAGAACGCTCGAATGCCGGGCGTTCTTTTGCTTTGAGCGCACGGAAGGTCCCGTTCGGGAAACCACCCTGGCACGATCGACCCCGCGCTATTCAGCTATTGCCGCGTTCCTGCTTGCCTTAACGGCAGGTTGGCCGGCGAACATTTTCATAAGCCGGAGTAGGGGGCCCAGGCCCAACCATTCCGGTAAACCAAGAAGGCGACCTGATATGATTCAGATGCAAACAAACCTCGACGTCGCGGATAATTCCGGCGCACGTCGTGTCATGTGCATCAAGGTGCTGGGCGGCTCGAAGCGCAAGTATGCCTCGATCGGCGACGTCATCGTCGTTTCGATCAAGGAAGCGATCCCGCGCGGCCGCGTGAAGAAGGGTGACGTGATGAAGGCGGTTGTCGTTCGCACCGCCAAGGACATCCGTCGTCCGGATGGCTCGGTCATCCGCTTCGACACCAACGCAGCAGTCCTCATCGACAACAAGAAAGAGCCGATCGGCACCCGTATCTTCGGACCGGTTCCGCGCGAACTTCGCGCCAAGAACCACATGAAGATCATCTCGCTGGCTCCCGAAGTACTGTAAGGAGCGGAAGCGATGCAGAAGATTCGTAAAGGCGACAAGGTCGTCATGCTCGCTGGCAAGGACAAGGGCCGTACCGGCGAAGTCGTTCAGGTCATGCCGAAGGAAGATCGTGCGGTCGTCCGTGGCGTCAACGTCGTGAAGCGCCACCAGCGCCAGACGCAGACCCAGGAAGCCGGCATCATCAACAAGGAAGCCCCGGTTCACCTGTCCAACATTGCAATCGTCGACAAGGACGGCAAGCCGACCCGCGTCGGTTTCAAGGTCGTTGACGGCAAGAAGGTCCGCGTGGCCAAGCGTTCTGGAGAAGTGATCGATGGCTGAGGCAAAATACGAGCCGCGGCTCAAGAAGGAATATGTCGAGCGCATCCGCAAGGCGATGCAGGAGAAGTTCTCCTACGCCAACGAGATGATGATTCCGAAGCTCGACAAGATCGTCATCAACATGGGCGTCGGTGAAGCGACCGCTGATTCGAAGAAGCCGACGGTTGCTGCCGCCGACCTCGCAGCGATCGCCGGTCAGAAGCCGGTCATCACCCGCGCACGCAACTCTATCGCAGGCTTCAAGGTCCGCGAAAACATGCCGATCGGCGCGAAGGTCACCCTGCGCGGCGCCCGCATGTAC
Source organism: Rhizobium phaseoli (assembly GCF_001664385.1). Taxonomy (NCBI): domain Bacteria; kingdom Pseudomonadati; phylum Pseudomonadota; class Alphaproteobacteria; order Hyphomicrobiales; family Rhizobiaceae; genus Rhizobium; species Rhizobium phaseoli. The sequence goes on from NZ_CP013532.1 coordinate 1,783,521, forward strand.
GAGTTCCTGGATCGTCTGGTCAACATCGCGCTCCCGCGCGTTCGCGACTTCCGCGGTCTGAACCCGAAGAGCTTTGACGGCCGTGGCAACTTCGCCATGGGCATCAAGGAGCACATTGTGTTCCCTGAGATCAACTACGACAAGGTTGATCAGATGTGGGGCATGGACATCATCGTTTGCACGACGGCGACGACCGACGACGAAGCACGGGCTCTCCTGAAAGAGTTCAGCTTCCCGTTCCGTCAATAACCGTAACGACGAGCGTAGAAAAGGAACCTGACATGGCGAAGACAAGCGCAGTTGAAAAGAACAAGCGCCGCCGTACTACGGTCGCCAACCAGGCCGCTAAGCGGGCTGCGTTGAAGGCGATCATCATGAACCAGGCTCTTCCGATCGAAGAGCGGTTCAAGGCCTCGATCAAGCTGGCATCCCTGCCGCGTGATGGATCGAAGACCCGCATTCGCAACCGTTGCGAAGTTTCGGGGCGTCCGCGCGCATATTACCGCAAACTGCGCATGTCGCGTATTGCGCTGCGTGAACTCGGCAATCTCGGCAAGGTGCCGGGCATCGTCAAGTCGAGCTGGTAAGGAGCAGGTTAGATGACAATGACTGATCCGTTGGGCGATATGCTCACCCGTATCCGTAACGGCGCTTCCCGCCGCAAGTCGTCGGTCTCGACGCCTGCGTCCAAGCTCCGTGCGCGTGTTCTCGATGTCCTGCAGTCCGAAGGCTACATCCGTGGCTATTCCGTCGTCGATTTCGGCAACGGCAAGTCGGAGCTCAACATCGAGCTGAAGTACTATGAAGGCGCATCGGTGATCCGTGAGATCGGCCGTGTGTCCAAGCCGGGCCGCCGGGTTTATGTCTCGGTCAAGTCCATTCCGCAGGTCGCGAACGGTCTCGGCATCACCATCCTTTCGACTCCGAAGGGCGTGATGGCCGATCACCAGGCTCGCGAACAGAACGTTGGTGGCGAGGTTCTTTGCTCGGTCTTCTAAGATCGGGCAGGGATCTCCATAGCGAACAGACAGGATTGAAACATGTCTCGTATCGGTAAAAAGCCCGTTCAGGTGCCTGCTGGGATCACGGCTACGGTCGATGGCCAGAAGGTTACTGCAAAGGGCCCGAAGGGCGAGCTGTTTTTCGTCGCTAACGACGAAATCAGCCTCAAGCTCGAAGATAACGCGGTCGTCGTGACGCCGCTGAACCAGTCCAAGAATGCACGGTCGAAGTGGGGCATGTCCCGCACGATGATCGAAGGTATCTTCAAGGGCGTCAAGGACGGTTTCGAGCGCAAGCTTGAAATCAACGGCGTCGGTTATCGCGCCGCCATGCAGGGCAAGAACCTGCAACTGGCCCTCGGTTTCAGCCACGACGTGGTCTATGAACCGCCGGTCGGCATCACGATTGCTGTTCCGAAGCCGACGGAAATCGTCGTCAGCGGTATCAACAAGCAGCAGGTCGGCCAGGTTGCCGCCGAAATCCGCGAATATCGCGGTCCCGAGCCCTACAAGGGCAAGGGCGTCAAGTATGCCGACGAGCGGATCGTCCGCAAAGAAGGCAAGAAGAAGTAAGGATCACGCGAAATGGCTAGCAGGAAAGAAGCACTTGCACGTCGTGCCAACCGCGTGCGCCGTCATATCAAGTCGGTGGCCAATGGCCGTCCGCGCCTGTCGGTTCATCGCTCCTCGAAGAACATCTATGCCCAGATCATCGATGATGTGGCCGGCAAGACGCTTGCGTCCGCCTCCACCCTCGAGAAGGATCTGCGCGGTTCTCTGAAGACCGGTGCCGATACCGCCGCCGCTGCTGCAGTGGGCAAGCTCGTCGCCGAGCGCGCCTCCAAGGCCGGCGTGTCGGAAGTCGTGTTCGACCGCGGCGCCTTCATCTATCATGGCCGCATCAAGGCTCTCGCCGAAGCGGCCCGCGAAGGCGGTCTCACCTTCTGATCAGTTTCCGGCCGGACGCTGTTGCGCCGGCCGGATTTTCGCCGGATCGCAAGGCACTCCTCAAGAAAGGGGAGGCTGATGCGGTCCCCATTTGTTTGCCGATTGCACCCGGAAAAGAAAAAGGAAGAGGACAATGGCACAGGAAAGAAGGCCGCAGCGGGAAGACCGCCAGAGCCGTGAAGAGCGCGATAGCGAATTCGTCGACAAGCTTGTCGCGATCAACCGCGTCGCCAAGGTCGTCAAGGGCGGCCGTCGTTTTGGTTTCGCAGCACTCGTCGTCGTCGGCGACCAGAAGGGCCGCGTCGGCTTCGGCCATGGCAAGGCACGCGAAGTGCCGGAAGCCATCCGCAAGGCCACCGAAGCCGCCAAGCGCGAACTGATCTTCGTACCGCTGCGTGACGGCCGTACGCTGCATCACGACGTTCATGGCCGCCACGGCGCCGGCAAGGTTCTGCTGCGCTCGGCCAAGGTCGGTACCGGCATCATCGCCGGCGGTCCGATGCGCGCCGTTTTCGAAACGCTCGGCATGCACGACGTCGTCGCCAAGTCGACCGGTTCGTCGAACCCCTACAACATGGTTCGCGCCACCTTCGACGCTCTGAAGCACCAAGTTCACCCGAAGGACATCGCAGCTCAGCGCGGCATCAAGTATGCAACGCTGCAGGCTCGTCGTAGCGCCTCCGGCAACGCCTCTGAAGAATAAGAGGAGCTGACCAATGGCCAAGGCTACCAAGAAGGCTGAAGCGAAGACTGTCACGATCGAACAGATCGGCAGCCCGATTCGCCGTCCGGACGTCCAGCAGCGCACGCTGATCGGTCTCGGACTGAACAAGATGCACCGTCGCCGCACGCTGGAGGATACTCCTTCGGTTCGTGGCATGATCCGTGCTGTCCAGCATCTCGTTCGCGTCGTCGACGAGAAGTGAGACGGAGGAAACGCTCATGAAACTCAATGAAATCAAGGACAACGAAGGCTCGACCCACAGCCGCAAGCGCCTCGGCCGCGGTATCGGCTCGGGCTCGGGCAAGACCGGTGGTCGCGGTGTGAAGGGTCAGAAGTCCCGTTCCGGCGTCGCCATCAACGGCTTCGAAGGCGGCCAGATGCCGATCTATCGTCGCCTGCCGAAGCGGGGCTTCAACAACATCTTCGCTTCCGACTTCGTCGTCGTGTCGCTCGCCCGCATCCAGGCCGCGATCGATGCCGGCAAACTCGATGCGAAGGCCACGGTTGACGCAGCTGCTCTCAAGGCTGCCGGCGTCATCCGCCGCGCCAAGGACGGCGTCCGCGTTCTCGCCGACGGCGAGCTCAAGGCCAAGATCACCATCGTCGTCGCAGGCGCTTCCAAGCCTGCCGTCGAGAAGATCGAAAAGGCCGGCGGTAGCGTGACCCTGCTCTCGGCTCCTGCCGCAGCCGAATAATAATCTGATGATATGTCGCCCGGGGTGCTTCACACCGGGCGATTTTGCTCCCATATGTGGGCCTCACAAAATGTTGGCTGGCGCGCCCGCGTCCTGCCGGTAAGACTGGAAACAAGGGTGAGGCATGGGGTTGCGCTGCAATCCGTTCCAAGCCCGGTTTTGAATAATTTTCATACTGATTCCGGGGCCGGCCTGTCCCCCAGAGACGGCCGGAATTGGTAGCGCGGAGAATCGCATGGCTTCTGCAGCGGAACAATTGGCATCCAACCTCAATTTTTCGACCTTTGCCAAAGCCGAGGATTTGAAGAAGCGCCTGTGGTTCACACTGGCAGCTCTCCTCGTCTACAGGCTCGGCACCCATATTCCGCTTCCGGGTCTCAATCCCGAAGCCTATGCCCAGGCTTTCCGCGGCCAGGCAGGCGGCATTCTCGGCCTTTTCAACATGTTCTCGGGCGGCGCCGTTCAGCGCATGGCGATCTTCGCGCTCGGCATCATGCCCTATATTTCCGCTTCGATCATCGTGCAGCTGATGACCTCGGTCGTGCCGGCGCTCGAAAACCTGAAGAAGGAAGGCGAGCAGGGCCGCAAGATCATCAACCAGTATACCCGTTACGGCACGGTGATTCTCGGTGCGCTGCAGGCCTACGGCATTGCCGCCGGTCTTGAGAGCGGCCAGGGCCTCGTCGTCGACCCGGGCTGGTTCTTCCGTGTTTCCACCGTCCTGACGCTGCTCGGCGGTACGATGTTCCTGATGTGGCTCGGCGAGCAGATCACCTCGCGCGGCATCGGCAACGGTATTTCGCTGATCATCTTCGCCGGCATCGCCGCCGGTCTTCCTACGGCTCTGGCGGGCACACTCGAGCTTGGGCGCACCGGTGCGCTGTCGACCCCGCTCATCCTGCTGGTCATTATCGTCGCGATCGGCGTCATCGGCGTTATCGTCTTCGTCGAGCGGGCGCAGCGCCGGCTGCTGATTCAGTATCCGAAGCGCCAGGTCGGCAACCGCATGTTCCAGGGCGATACCTCGCATCTGCCGCTGAAGCTCAACACCTCAGGCGTCATCCCGGCGATTTTCGCCTCGTCGCTGCTGCTGCTGCCGGCCACGATCGCCGGCTTTGCCAGCACCACCGCAATGCCGGCCTGGGCAACGTCGATCGTTGCGGCGCTCGGCCATGGTCGGCCGCTCTATATGGTGCTCTATGCGGCACTGATTGCTTTCTTCGCCTTCTTCTACACCGCCATCGTCTTCAATCCGAAAGACACGGCCGACAATCTGAAGAAGCACGGCGGCTTCATTCCCGGCATTCGTCCGGGTGAGCGCACCGCCGAATATATCGACTACGTGCTGACCCGCATCACGCTGATCGGCGCGATCTATCTCGTCTTCGTCTGCATCCTTCCGGAGATTCTGGTGTCGCAAACCGGCATTCCATTATCCCTTGGTGGGACTTCGCTTTTGATCGTGGTTAGCGTAACTCTTGATACGGTTGCACAGATCCAGGGTCACCTGATCGCGCAGCAATACGAAGGCCTGATCAAGAAATCGAAGTTGCGTGGAGGAAAGAGGGGGCGATGAGACTTATCCTTTTGGGGCCGCCGGGTGCGGGTAAGGGAACCCAGGCCCAGCGGATCGTGGAAAAGCACGGCATTCCGCAGCTTTCCACGGGAGATATGCTGCGTGCGGCAGTAGGTGTCGGCACAGAAGTTGGCAAGCGCGCCAAGGCGGTGATGGACGCCGGCAAGCTGGTCTCGGACGAGATCGTTATCGCCATCGTCTCTGAGCGAATCGACCAGCCCGATTGCGCCAACGGCTTCATTCTCGACGGCTTCCCCCGGACTCTGGTCCAGGCGGACGCCACCGAGGCGATGCTGAAAGCCAAGGGACTCGACCTTTCGGTGGTTATCGAGTTTCGCGTCGACGACCAGGAACTCGTCCGCCGCGTGGATGGACGTTACACCTGCGCACAGTGCGGCACTGTCTATCATGACACGGACAAGGTTCCGGTCGAGGAAGGCGTATGCGACAAGTGCGGTTCGACTCACTTCAAGCGTCGTCCTGACGACAACGCCGAGACGATGATCAAGCGTCTCGAGGTCTACTATAAGGAAACCTCGCCGCTGATCGGATATTACTATGCCAAGGGCAAACTCAGGTCCGTCGACGGCATGGCAGAGATCGATCAGGTGACAACCGAGGTCGAGAGCATTCTTTCCAAGCTTTAAGGCTTTGAAAATAAAACTTGGCGGAACGGTTGCTTTTCAGCAGTGATTCCGCTAAACACCGCGCCAACTCGCGACATTCCATGCGATCGGCGCGGATTTCCCAGGGAAGTCCGGGTTCGGTCGTTTTGACATGTTGCGGACCTAAATTTGAACGGGCGGTTCCAAAGACCGCATAACGAAGCCCACTTGCCGGATGGCAACTGGAATGCAAGGAGAACAGGCGTGGCACGTATCGCTGGCGTCAACATCCCGACTGCAAAGCGCGTTGTCATCGCGCTGACCTACATTCACGGGATCGGTCCGAAATTCGCACAGGAAATCGTCGAGAAGGTCGGTATCCCGGCTGAACGTCGTGTGCATCAGCTGACGGACGCTGAAGTCCTTCAGATCCGCGAAGCCATCGACCGCGACTATCAGGTCGAGGGTGATCTTCGTCGCGAAACCGCGATGAACATCAAGCGCCTGATGGATCTCGGCTGCTACCGCGGCCTGCGTCATCGCCGCGGCCTTCCGGTCCGTGGTCAGCGCACGCACACCAATGCCCGCACCCGTAAGGGCCCGGCAAAGGCAATCGCTGGCAAGAAGAAGTAATTTCCGGGAAACCGGGATGAGGGGGCTGGCGATCTGCGCCGGCCTCTTTTGAGTTTGGAGCGGGACCATATAGGCGCCGTTCCGGTGTAGCCGCTGGCATTACGGCGGTGAAGAGATCAACGAAAGGAATAGCATGGCTAAGGAAGCCGTCCGCGTTCGCCGTCGCGAGCGCAAGAATATCTCGTCGGGTGTCGCTCACGTCAACTCGACCTTCAACAACACGATGATCACCATCACCGATGCGCAGGGCAATGCAATCGCCTGGTCGTCGGCTGGCGCCAAGGGCTTCAAGGGCTCGCGCAAGTCGACCCCGTTCGCTGCCCAGATCGCTGCCGAAGACTGCGCCAAGAAGGCCCAGGAGCACGGCATGAAGTCGCTGGAAGTCGAAGTCTGCGGTCCGGGTTCGGGTCGTGAATCGGCTCTGCGCGCGCTCCAGGCTGCGGGTTTCATGATCACGTCCATCCGCGACGTGACCCCGATCCCGCACAATGGCTGCCGTCCGCGCAAGAAGCGCCGCGTCTGATCATCGCTATCGTCACCGGTGAGCGCTTTCGCGCTCCCGGTGGTTTTCAAGCTCGGTTGTCACGATTGGATGGTGGCAACGAACGGAAGGCAAACTCATGATTCAGAAGAACTGGCAGGAACTGATCAAGCCGAACAAGGTGGAGTTCTCCTCGAGCTCGCGCACCAGGGCGACGCTCGTTGCTGAACCGCTGGAGCGCGGCTTCGGACTCACCCTCGGCAACGCGCTGCGCCGCGTTCTGCTCTCCTCGCTGCGCGGTGCTGCCGTCACGGCGGTGCAGATCGACGGCGTGCTGCATGAATTCTCCTCGATTCCGGGCGTTCGCGAAGACGTCACGGACATCGTGCTCAACATCAAGGAAATCGCCATCAAGATGGATGGCGACGACGCGAAGCGCATGGTCGTGCGTAAGCAGGGTCCGGGCGTTGTTACGGCTGGCGACATCCAGACGGTCGGCGATATCGAAATCCTCAACCCCGAGCATGTGATCTGCACGCTCGACGAGGGCGCCGAAATCCGCATGGAATTCACCGTCAACAACGGCAAGGGCTACGTTCCGGCCGAGCGCAATCGTGCGGAAGATGCTCCGATCGGTCTCATCCCGGTCGACAGCCTTTATTCGCCGGTCAAGAAGGTGTCCTACAAGGTTGAAAATACCCGCGAAGGACAGGTTCTCGACTACGACAAGCTGAACATGACCATCGAAACCGATGGCTCGATCACCGGCGAAGACGCCGTCGCTTTTGCGGCGCGCATCCTCCAGGATCAGCTTGGCGTCTTCGTCAACTTCGACGAGCCGCAGAAGGAAACCGAAGAGGAAGCAGTCACGGAACTCGCTTTCAACCCGGCTCTGCTGAAGAAGGTGGACGAACTCGAACTGTCGGTCCGTTCGGCAAACTGCCTGAAGAACGACAACATCGTCTACATCGGCGACCTCATTCAGAAGACCGAAGCAGAAATGCTCCGCACCCCGAATTTTGGTCGCAAGTCGCTGAACGAAATCAAGGAAGTTCTCGCTTCCATGGGCCTGCACCTCGGCATGGAAGTGCCGGCATGGCCGCCCGAGAACATCGAAGATCTCGCCAAGCGTTACGAAGACCAGTACTGAGAAAACAAAAGGCAGGCTCTATCGGCTGCCTTTCCCCGTCAAACAGCAGGCATATCGCCTGCATGTGCCAGGAAACGGCAGGCCCGGTAATCAAGTAAGGGCACTGCATTAAAGGAGAAGAGCAATGCGCCACGCAAAGGCCGGCCGCAAGCTGAACAGAACCGCAAGCCATCGTAAGGCGATGTTCGCCAACATGGCTGCTTCGCTGATCACCCACGAGCAGATCGTCACGACCCTGCCGAAGGCCAAGGAAATCCGTCCGATCGTCGAGAAGCTCGTCACGCTCGGCAAGCGCGGCGACCTGCACGCTCGCCGTCAGGCGATCTCGCAGATCCGCGACGCCGCTGTCGTTTCGAAGCTGTTCGACACGATCGCAACGCGTTACGCCACCCGCAACGGCGGCTACCTGCGTATTATGAAGGCCGGTTTCCGCCAGGGCGACAATGCCGCCATGGCCGTCATCGAATTCGTTGACCGCGACACCTACGCCAAGGGCGCCGCCGACAAGGCTCGCGTCGCCGCCGAAGAGCAGGCCGTCGCTGCCTAAGATTTTCCGATTTCGGAAAACAAGAAAGCCGGGCCTTGCGCCCGGCTTTTTCGTTCCTGCATTTTTGATGAGTGACCAGCGCCATGATCGACCACATAACCATCGCGGTGAGTAATTTGTCGAATAGCAAGCTCTTCTACGAAAAAGCGTTCTTACCCCTGGGTTATCGGCTTGCCTTCGGTAAGGAGAGCGTCTTCTGGGCCTTCGATATCGGCAATGGCTGCCTGTTCGAGATTCAGCAGGCGGATAGCCCGCCGCCCTTGACCCGCGTTCACGTCGCTTTCAGGGCTTGCGGCAAGGCCGAGGTCGATGCGTTTCATCACGCCGCGCTGAAAGCCGGCGCCAGGGATAACGGCGCTCCCGGCCCGCGTCTGGAATACGCGCCGGATTACTACGCCTGCTTCGTGCTCGATCCCGACGGCTACAATATCGAGGCAATGATCAATCAGCCGGCGGTCGGATCGTGAAAGGTGCCTTTCGAAACCTGCTGGTGCGGAGGCAGGCCCAACGTGCCGCGGCCCTGCTCGCCGTCATTGTCGCCGGTTTGATGCTCAGAGGTTTCGGCTATGCAGCCGGTCTGCCGTTCGTAATCGTCAAATATGGCGGATCGGCCCTATGGGGCGCGATGGTGTATCTATTCGTGGGGCTCTTTGCCGCAAGGTCACGCCCGGCAATCCTTGCCGTCATCGCGCTGTTCCTGGCAATCTCAGTGGAACTGTTCCGGCTCTATCATACGCCCTGGCTCGATGCGTTTCGGCTGACAACAGCAGGCGCGCTGCTGCTCGGCCGCATCTTTTCCCTCTGGAACATCCTGGCTTACGTGATCGGCATAGTCACGGCCTGCATGTTCGATCCCGCGCGCCGGTGATCCCTCACGAAGCCGACGCCACCGCCCGATTGCGCGTACGCCCCTGGCTCTTCTTCCGGCTGCGGGCGATCGGCCGCCAGGAGCGGTAGAGGATGAGCGCGATGATCAGCCCAACGTAAATATATTGTTCGAGATCGAGGATCTTGGTCGAGAGGGCAAAATGCAGCGCTCCGCTGGCGGCGATGACGTAAACGAGGCGGTGCAGCCAGTTCCAGCTCGCGCCGAGGCGGCGGATCGAGACATTATTGGATGTCACCGCCAGGGGAACGAGCATCGCCAGGGCCGCCATGCCGAACATGATGAAAGGGCGCTTCAGCACATCGTTGATCACCGCTTGGATATCCATCGCCTGGTCGAGCACCATATAGACGGTGAAGTGCATCAGCGCGTAGTAGAAGGTCAAAAGGCCGAGTGCGCGGCGGTAGCGCAGATAGTTCCAGCCGAACAACTCGCGGACAGGGGAGACGGCAAGCGTCAGAATCAGGAAGCGGATCGTCCAGATGCCGAGGAAGAGCTCGAAAGTCTTGACCGGATCGGCGCCGAGCTGCTCTGTCGCGCCGAGATAGAAGGTCCAGGCGGCCGGCAGGAGCCCGACGGCGTAAAGCAGCCAGACGGAGGCGGGTTGCCAGCGTTTCGGGATGGCAATCGACAGTTCCGCCATCAGAAGTTCGCCTTCAGGTCCATGCCGGCATAGAGGCTCGCCACCTCGTCGGCATAACCGTTGAAGGGCAGGGTGGGATGGCGGCTCGCGCCGAAGAAGCCGCCTTCGCCGATGCGCCGCTCGCTTGCCTGACTCCAGCGCGGATGGTCGACGGCAGGATTGACGTTGGCGTAGAAGCCGTATTCCTGCGGATTGGTGACCTGCCAGGTGTTTTTCGGCTGCTGGTCGGTGAGGGTGATTCTGACGATCGACTTGATGCCCTTGAAGCCGTATTTCCACGGCACGACGAGGCGGATCGGCGCGCCGTTCTGGTTCGCCAGCGTTTCTCCATAGAGCCCGACGGCAAGCAGCGTCAGCGGGTGACGCGCTTCGTCGAGGCGCAGGCCCTCGACATAAGGCCAGTCGAGCGACTGGAAGAAACCCTTCTGTCCCGGCATCTCCTCCGGCCGTACGATGGTTTCGAAGGCGACATATTTGGCGCTGCCGAGCGGCTCCACCTTGTCGAGCAGCGATGCCAGCGGAAAGCCGTCCCATGGAATGACCATCGACCAGGCCTCGACGCAGCGCATCCGGTAGGTGCGCTCCTCGATCGGGAATTCCTTCATCAGCGCCTCGAGGTCGAAGGTGCCTGGTTTGTTGACCATGCCGTCAACCTTGACCGTCCAGGGCAGCGGCTTGAAAGCGCCGGAATTTGCCGCGGGATCGCCTTTGTCGAGGCCGAATTCATAGAAATTGTTGTAGGTGGTGACGTCCTTGAGCGGCGTCGGCTTCTCATCCAGCTTATACTTGCTCTCGACGGCGGGGAGGGCCGCAGCACTCGCCTTGCCGGCGCCATAAAGCGCCACGGCGCCGAGCGCTGCAGCACCGAGGAACTCCCGCCGGCGCATATAGATCCGGCGCGGCGTGATCTCCGACGACGCGATCTTCGGGGGGCGATAGCTTGGCATGTCGAAACCTCCAGGGCGGATTTCTTGAATATAGTTCTTAAACGAACCGCCCGCATGTTCGGATTAGCTATGCCCTGAATCTCGCCGACGGGAAGCCAATTTTTTGTGTTCGCCTGTGATGGAATAGGCTGTAACCAAACCGCGCGCCCAACCGTATACCATCGATGGCGTTCAAGGCGCTCCTTTCGCGGCGTACCGGATTTGACCTTGCCGGTAGTGACAGCCCCGGTCGATTGGATTAGGACAATTCCAAAAGGCAGCGTTCGCCCGGCCCGCAGGCTTCATGCCGCTTCGCTTAGCCTGATCATTTCCGACACGTCGAGGAAGACACCGATGCCAGCTTACCGTTCCAGAACCACGACCCACGGCCGCAACATGGCAGGCGCGCGCGGCCTTTGGCGCGCCACGGGCATGAAGGATTCGGATTTCGGCAAGCCGATCATCGCGGTGGTGAATTCCTTCACCCAGTTCGTGCCCGGCCACGTGCACCTGAAGGATCTCGGCCAGCTCGTCGCCCGCGAAATCGAGGCGGCCGGCGGTGTCGCCAAGGAGTTCAACACCATCGCCGTCGACGACGGCATCGCCATGGGCCATGACGGCATGCTCTATTCGCTGCCGTCGCGCGAACTCATCGCCGACAGCGTCGAATATATGGTCAATGCTCATTGCGCCGACGCCATGGTCTGCATTTCCAACTGCGACAAGATCACCCCTGGCATGCTGATGGCGTCGCTGCGTCTCAATATCCCGACCGTCTTCGTCTCGGGCGGCCCGATGGAAGCCGGCAAGGTTGTCCTGCACGGCAAGACCCATGCGCTCGATCTCGTCGACGCCATGGTCGCCGCGGCCGACGACAAGATCTCCGACGAAGACGTCAAGGTCATCGAGCGTTCCGCCTGTCCGACCTGCGGTTCCTGCTCCGGCATGTTCACCGCCAATTCGATGAACTGCCTGACCGAAGCGCTCGGCCTATCGCTGCCCGGCAACGGTTCGACGCTCGCCACCCACGCAGACCGCAAGCGCCTCTTCGTCGAGGCCGGCCACCTGATCGTCGATCTCGCCCGCCGCTATTACGAGCAGGACGACGTCAAGGCGCTGCCGCGCACCATCGCCTCCAAGCAGGCCTTCGAGAATGCCATGGCCCTCGATATCGCCATGGGCGGCTCGACCAATACCGTTCTCCACATCCTCGCCGCCGCCCATGAAGGCGAGGTCGATTTCACCATGGCCGATATCGACGCGCTGTCGCGCCGCGTGCCGTGCCTTTCGAAGGTCGCACCTGCTAAGAGCGACGTGCATATGGAAGACGTCCATCGCGCCGGTGGCATCATGTCGATCCTCGGAGAGCTCGACAAGGGCGGGCTGCTGAACCGCGATTGCCCGACCGTGCATGCCGAGACGCTGGGCGATGCTATCGACCGCTGGGACATTACCCGCACCAACAGCGACACTGTCCGCAATTTCTATCGCGCCGCACCCGGCGGCATCCCGACCCAAGTCGCCTTCAGCCAGGAAGCCCGCTGGGACGACCTCGACACGGATCGCCAGAACGGCGTCATTCGTTCGGTCGAACATCCTTTCTCGAAAGACGGTGGCCTTGCCGTGCTCAAGGGCAATCTCGCCATCGACGGCTGTATCGTCAAAACCGCCGGCGTCGATGAATCAATCCTGAAATTCTCCGGTCCGGCACGCGTCTTTGAAAGCCAGGATGGATCGGTCAAGGCAATCCTTGCCAATGAAGTCAAGGCCGGCGACGTCGTCGTCATCCGCTATGAAGGCCCGAAGGGCGGCCCCGGCATGCAGGAAATGCTCTATCCGACGAGCTATCTGAAGTCGAAGGGCCTCGGCAAGGCCTGTGCGCTGATCACCGACGGCCGCTTCTCCGGCGGCACCTCCGGCCTCTCGATCGGCCATGTCTCGCCGGAAGCGGCCAATGGCGGCACAATCGGCCTGGTGCGCGAAGGCGACATGATCGACATCGACATCCCGAACCGCACCATCAGCCTGCGCGTCAGCGAAGCCGAGCTTGCCGACCGCCGGGCCGAGCAGGACGGCAAGGGCTGGCATCCCACAGAAGTCCGCAAGCGCAACGTCACCACCGCGCTCAAGGCCTACGCTGCTTTCGCGACGAGTGCCGACCGCGGTGCCGTCCGCGATCTGAACGCCCGCTAACTGGTCGAACCTATAACCCGCTGATTAAGAGTCCGCTGCTCTACCGACCGGTCGCTTTCAAAGCGGCCGGTTGATGTTTTTATAGGTCTCGCCGAGCTGCTTCAGCCGCTCCTCATAGGCGGCCTTGAGGCAGGCGGCATCCGCTCCGCATTCCTGCCGCTTCTTCAGCCAGGCCGTCTGCTCGTCCTGCAAAGTGCCGCGTGAGCCCATGGCCAGCAGGCCGGAGAGCAGCTCGAAACTCGTCGCCATCTTCACGTCGGCATCGTTGAGGGCGCGGTTGTCGCAGATGACCTTTTCGTCCGGTTTCAATTCTTTGCCTTCGCAGTCGAAGCTCGCCGCCTGGGCCATGCCCGATGTGATGGCCAGGATTGTAAGACCAAGGACCGTCGCCATCGCTTTCGTCGTCATCATTCAAACTCTCCTTGCCGCCGGTCAGACCAGCCTGCGCACCGCCAGAACCAGAAAGATGAGGCAGATGAGCCAGACGGCAAGGATGAAGATCAGGCCGCTTCGGCCGGAAGGGCGTTCGATGCGTCTTGCAGCTTCCTCGCGAAGCTCGCTCATCAAGTCGGGCGGGACGAGCCGCGTCGCCAGCAGGATGCCGAGCGGCACGATGACGAGATCGTCGAGATAGCCGAGCACAGGAATGAAATCCGGGATGAGATCGACCGGCGACAGGGCATAGGCCGCGACGGCGCCCGCCACTGCTTTTGCATACCAGGGCACCCTGGCATCGCGCGCGGCAAGCCACAGGGCGACGATGTCACGCTTCAGTGACTTCGCCCAGTTTTTGGCTTTTGATATCAGTTGCATGGCCGATCTTCCTGAATCGAATTCGCAAAGGCTTCAAGCAAAATCTCTTGAGGTCGTCGGCTGCCTTATTCTTCCATGCTTCCGCCCTCTTTCCTTTCTAGCGTCGGACGCTAAAACAATTTTTCTAGAGGATTCAAAAGGGATAATCATGCAAGGCCTGTTCAAACACGCCTCCGTTTCGCTGCTCGCTCTGACGCTGCTTCTGCCGGCTGCGGCTTACGCACAGACGACAAAGACGGTACCCGAGAGCCAGATGCAGATGCAGCTCTCCTTCGCGCCGCTGGTCAAGCAGACATCCGGCGCTGTCGTCAATGTCTATGCGGAAAAGACCATCCAGCGCCAGTCGCCCTTTGCCGGCGATCCCTTCTTCGAGCAGTTTTTCGGCCAGCAGATGCCAAACCGTTCGGAAAAGCAGTCCTCGCTCGGCTCGGGCGTCATCGTCGAGGCGAACGGCACCGTCGTCACCAACAATCACGTCGTCGAGGGCGCCGACGACATCAAGGTGGCGCTGCCGGATGGCCGCGAATTCCCCTGCAAGGTGGTGCTGCGCGATGACCGTGTCGATCTCGCCGTGCTGAAGATCGATACCAAGGAGAGCTTCCCGACGCTGCCGATCGGCAATTCCGATGCGGTCGAGGTCGGCGATCTCGTGCTGGCAATCGGCAATCCCTTCGGCGTTGGCCAGACGGTGACGAGCGGCATCGTCTCCGCACTTGCCCGCAACCAGGTGGTCAGGAACGAGTTCGGCTTCTTCATCCAAACCGACGCCTCGATCAATCCTGGCAATTCCGGTGGCGCTCTGATGAACATGAAAGGCGAGCTGATCGGCATCAACACGGCGATCTTCTCGCGCGGCGGCGGCTCGAACGGCATCGGCTTCGCCATTCCCGCCAATCTTGTCAAGGTCTTCCTCGCTTCGGCCGACGCCGGCGTCAAATCTTTCGAGCGGCCCTATGTAGGCGCGAGCTTCGATGCCGTGACCTCTGAAGTCGCTGAGGCGCTGGGGCTGAACAAGGTTCGCGGCGCGCTCGTCGTCAAGGTTTCGGAGGGCGGCCCGGCCGCCAAGTCCGGATTGAAGGCCGGCGAAATCGTCACCGCTGTCGACGGTATTTCCGTCGAACATCCGGATGCGCTGCTTTACCGGCTGACGACGGCCGGCCTCGGCAAGTCGGTCAAACTCACCGTCGTCGAGAACGGCCGCGAGCAGCAGCTGTCGCTGACGCTCGATCGCGCCCCGGAAACCTCGCCGCGAGATCAGCGCACCATCGGCGGGCGCACCCCCTTCAGCGGCGCTGTGGTCGAGAACCTGTCGCCGCGTGTTGCCGATGAATTACGCATGCCGCCGGAATCGGCAGGCGTCGTCGTCTCCGAGGTGAAGGAGGATTCGCCGGCCGCCCGTCTCGGTTTCGAGCCGAAGGACATCATCGTCTCGATCAACGGCACCGAGGTGAAGTCCACCAGCGAACTTTCCGAAATCGCCGAGAGCGACCCCGGCCTCTGGCGGGTCGAGATCGAGCGCGACGGTCAGCGGATCCGGCAGTTCTTCCGATGAGCAACGATCTCTTCGCGCCGAGTGTTCCGGAGGAGGTCGCCGCCAGGCGGCCGCTTGCCGACCGGCTGCGGCCGAAGACGCTTGCCGAGGTCACCGGTCAGGAGCATCTGACCGGTGAGGATGGCGTACTGAAGCGGATGATCGAAAGCGGCTCGCTCGGCTCGATGATCTTCTGGGGGCCGCCCGGCACCGGCAAGACGACGGTGGCGCGTCTGCTGTCCGGCGAGGCGGGGCTGGCCTTCGAGCAGATCTCGGCGATCTTTTCCGGCGTCGCTGATCTGAAGAAGGTATTCGAGACTGCCCGCCTTCGCCGCATGGACGGCCGCCAGACGCTGCTGTTTGTCGACGAGATCCATCGCTTCAACCGCGCCCAGCAGGACAGTTTCTTGCCTGTCATGGAGGATGGCACCGTCATCCTTGTCGGCGCCACCACCGAAAACCCGTCCTTCGAACTCAACGCCGCTCTTTTATCGCGGTCCCGCGTGCTAACGTTCAAATCGCATGACGAGCAGAGCCTGGAGGAATTGCTGAAACGCGCCGAGGCGATCGAGCAGAAGCCGCTGCCGCTGACGGAGGAAGCCCGCGCCAGCCTGATCCGCATGGCCGATGGCGACGGCCGCGCGGTGCTGACGCTTGCCGAGGAGGTCTGGCGGGCCGCGCGCGAGGGCGAGAGTTTCGACACCGAAGGTCTGACGCGCATCGTCCAGCGCCGCGCGCCGGTCTATGACAAGGCGCAGGATGGCCATTACAATCTGATCTCGGCACTGCATAAATCCGTGCGCGGCTCGGACCCGGACGCCGCCCTCTATTATCTCGCCCGCATGTTCGATGCCGGCGAGGATCCGCTCTATCTCGGCCGGCGGCTGGTGCGCATGGCGGTGGAGGATATCGGTCTTGCCGATCCGCAGGCGCTGGTGATCTGCAATGCCGCCAAGGATGCCTATGAGTATCTCGGCTCGCCGGAAGGGGAGCTGGCGCTGGCCCAGGCCTGCGTCTATCTCGCCACCGCGCCGAAATCCAATGCCGTCTACACCGCCTTCAAGGCCGCAAGCCAGGCCGCCAAGCAGAACGGCTCGCTCCTGCCGCCGAAGCATATCCTCAACGCGCCGACCAAGCTGATGAAGGGCGAGGGGTATGGCGAAGGTTATCGCTACGACCATGACGAGCCCGACGCCTTTTCCGGCCAGGACTATTTCCCGGAGAAGATGGGCCGGCAGACCTTCTATGACCCGCCGGAGCGTGGTTTCGAGCGCGACATCCGCAAGCGGCTGGAATGGTGGGCGAAGCTTCGCAAGGAGCGCAATCCGCGCTAACGCCTCCAGCTATTCGGTTGGCGAACGCGGCTCAGCCGCCAAGAGCGATGGCTATTGCAACCAGCAGCAATCCGAGGCACGTCATCGTCATGCCTGCCTGAAGGGGCCTGCCACCGGAAAATTTCGCCCACGCATAACCGGTCACAAACAGCAGCATGATCAGAAACAGGTTGCTGACCCTCAAGGCAAGGTGCGCCTCTTCAAGGAGAAAGAATGGGAGAACTGCCGGAATGGCGGTAGCCGAAACCAGCAGGAAGACGGCGATTGCGGCGGACAGATCGCCTTCCGATAACGACACTTTCACTGGGTCGGCCCGGCGTGTGAGCGTCAGCAGTGATCGATAGAGCGCGTCCGTGTCGGCGGCTTTCGCAGAGAATGGCGCTTCTTTAATCGGGAATTCGTTCGCGAGCACGGTGAGCGCTTCAGATTCGTTTCCGGCGGCTTTGATTTGCCGGAAAAGGCGCAGCCGCCTGCTCTTGTAAAACGTGGTACCCAGCACGAACAGGACGGCGTCGATGATCCCCCACGCGACATTGCATCCGATCGTCGCCACGATCAGCTCGTGGACATCTAATCCTTCTTCTTCAAAAACAAGCCTCGAACCAACCGTCAAGGTCAGCGCCATGATCAATCCGAAAAGGACTTCGCCGAGCGCATCACCTGGATCGATGATTTTGGTGATGCGATCGATCGGGTTCGAAGTCATGGACTACTCCCACGTAATGAAAATCAGCGCCGCGCGTCCTCGAGCCGATTTGCAGCTCGTGCCTGAAGAATTGTGATCGACGTAACCGCCTAACTCATTGATCGCGATCAAGGGTCAGGATGATTGGCCATATTCCCACCGGGGTCTTTTCCGATAGGGTGCCGTCTGCGCCTGCGCCTGCGCGGCGCTTCCGCGAGAGGAGGCCCGATGCTACCGCGGCGTCTTCTGATTGGCTGGCGCGGCGATTACCTTGACGGCGGATTCCGCCAGCCCGTGATGACCTTCCATATCGACGACGACGTGCCAGTGACCGCTTTCCGGAACGGCGAGCTTGACCGGCGATTTGCGCGCCACGCCGCCGATATATTTGAAATCGAGAACTTCGGTGAAGCGCTGGAAGTTCGGCGCCGTCATCAGGCGCACATTGTTCACCGCATTCAACGACACCTCGACGATCGTTCCGGCGCGTTGTTCCTTAAGATCGTAATGGGTGAAGCGGAAATTCGGTTTCGGCATCGGTCTCGCGGCATCTGAAGTCTCTGAGCCGAGATTTTACCAGCAGGCCGGTTAAAGAAAAGTTGGAAATCGGCTGTTCGGCCCGGCTGCGTTTTTGCGCTGCGCGGAAACGAGCGTGGAAGGGCTCAGAGCGCTGAGTAAACGATGTAAAGTTCGACGCAGGCGAGCAGAACGCTGAAGACGATCAGGGCCCAGGCGGTGCGCTTTTCGCGCATCTGCCGGCTGCCGCGCCTGATCCTGCGTGGGCCGAGAGGGTGGAAGGTGGAGGACATGATATTTCGCATGGCATTTGACCCTTGCAATGATGGCTAGAGTCTACTGCCGGCCGCGATAGGAAATCCATTCGCGGCGAGGGGCGAAAATATAGAAATGGCATAAAGGCGGGTGGCGGAAATTTCGAAGCAAGGGCTGAAAATGATGGCCGCTGCCGTCCGCGATGCCGATGCAAACATGGCGCTGCGAACAGGTCGAAGTCGAGGAGCTGATTCAATGATCGCAACTGCGGTCGCCTCAACCTTGTCGCCTTTCCTTGCCATCAGCTGCCGCGCCGGTTTTCTCGATCTTACTGCGTCACCACTGGATCGTTTCCGAGACCGGCGTCGGCACGCGCCGAAAGGCGAATGCCAATTGCCGCAAGTCGTTCTTTCCGCGCCAGGATGTGCCGCCGCCGCAGTCGGAAATGCGGGTGCATCGGCGGCATTAGTTTTGGCTCTTCAGGCCACAGCCGTTGTTTCGCTTGCAAAATCCGTGGAAAGGGCGAGCTCTCGCCAGGCGGCCAGTTCCTTTTCGACGCTCGCATGCTGCGCCTCGATCATGGCCACCGTATCGCTGCCGAACGGCATGCGCAGCGGCGGCTTGGCCGCGTTGACCATCGTCATGATGCCGGCGGCGAGCTTGGCAGGGTTGCCGGGCTGGGCATGGTCGGCGTCGGCGGCGAAATTGCGCATGTTGCCGGCCGGCGTGCCTTCGTAGTCGACAATCGAGGCCGGGCTCACCGCCAGCGACGTGTCGGAAAGAAAATCCGTCCGGAAGAAGCCGGGCTCTACGATCGTCACCTTGATGCCGAAGGGTTCGAGTTCGGCGGCCAGCGATTCCGACAGGCCTTCGACGGCGAATTTCGTCGAGCCGTAGATGCCCCAGCCGGGATAGCCGAAATAGCCGCCGCTTCAGCAATGCGCGCCACCGAACTCTCCGAACTTGCGGCCTTCGCGGCTGTGGCGCGCCACAAAAGCTTTCGCAAGGCGGGGGAGGAACGGGGCGTTACCGCCTCTGCCGTCAGCCACGCCGTGCTCAATCTCGAGGACCGGATCGGCGTCCGTCTGCTCAACCGCACGACACGCAGTGTCTCGCTGACCGAAGCCGGCGAACTCCTCGTCTCTCATCTCGATCCGGCCCTCGGGGAAATGGCGGCGGCGCTCGATGCGTTGAACCGTTACCGCGACACACCCTTCGGCAAGGTGAGGATCAATGTGCCGAATTCGATCGGTCCCTTCGTCATAGGCCGCGTCATTGCGCCGTTGCTCCAGCGCAATCCGAATTTGCAGTTGGAGATCAACGCGACTGACAGGCTGGTCGACATTGTCGAGGAGGGTTTCGATGCCGGCATCCGCTTCGGCGAGCGTGTCACCGAGGGCATGATCGCGCTACGCATCAAGCCGCGCATCCGCCTGGTCGTGGTCGGTTCGCCTGCCTATTTCGAGACCCGGCCGAAACCGGCGACACCGCACGAGCTCAAGGGCCATCTCTGCATCCAGAACATGTTTCCTTCAGGTGCGCGTTATGCCTGGGAATTCGAGAAGGATGGCCAGACCGTGAGCTTTCAGCCGACCGGACCATTGTCGCTCGACGATCACGAACTGATGACGCAGGCAGCGCTGGGCGGCGTCGGTCTTGCCTACATCTGGGAGCCCCGCGTCGAAAAGGCCATTGCCGGCGGCGAGCTGATCCAGGTGCTCGACGACTGGTGCCAGCCCGAGGAACCGCTTTATCTTTACTATCCCAGCCGCCGCCATATGTCGGCCGGCTTCAGGGCGGTCATCGACGCAATCAGGGCCGAGTAAGGATGCCCATTCCTATCCGCGCATGCTGGCAATCGTCCGAAGCGCCTCGAAATAAATCGTCAGGTCGCGGGCAGGATCCGCCGGCAGCGCGATCGCACGGAAAACCTTGCCTCCCGTTGCCTCGATCCCTCCGTCGATCATCAGGTTGTCGGCCATGCCGTGATTTTCAATTGCGATTCCATCCGGTCCGCGCGGGCGTCCGCTCGTTTCATCGATCGGCTGTCCCGCATACCAGGTCGAGCGAACACGCAAGCCGTAGTCGTCGGGGTGATTGGTATAGGCGAAGACCGATTTGCCGAGTGCAATCATGAAGCCGATCTCATAGACCGTACCCGGATCGGCGCTGACACCTCGAAACGGCGTGATGTTAGCCAGGCAGATCTCGGCTTTGCGCATGGCGGCATCGTTGCGTGCGTAGATCTCGGCGGCCGTCCGCTTCACCGGCGTCTGATTTTCGTCGCTGCCGGGACCGATCGGTTCGAAACCGAACTGGCGCGCCAATCGGCGTTTCTCGACCATGATGGGCGTGGCATCGGGAAGAAAGACTTCCGGGCCGGCAAGATAAATCGTGGTCATGGGTATCCTTCATGCCGGCGCGAGCCGAAGCGCCGGGGTTGGGGCAGGGCAGCTTATTTCCGACGGAAGCGCGGCAATTGGCAAGCCGCGCCGGCAGGGATTGTCGTTTTTCTTTTTCGGCTACCGGCTAATGCGGGCGCAGGAAAAGCCTAGGGTTCATGCCCCACACCCTTTTGACTCCGGTGGGCGAAGCGGCCAAAGATACCGCCATCGCCAGCATCATCGGGAGAGGTTGATGAAGGGTCGGACTTTGCCAGATCGAAGAGCGCCTAGGCGCCTCGGATACCTGTTTCCTGCCTTGGCGGCGGCGCTGCTGCTATCGGTGTCGGCAGTGCCGGGACAGGACATCGGGCCGCAAAGCCCGGGCTCGCGTGTGCAGGTCGAAAAACTCCTCCGTCTCTGGAAGGAGCATTTTGCCGGCGCCGACAGCCTGCAGGAGCGGCGGACAGCTTTCGAGCGGCTGATGCAAACGATGCCGGGACCGACGCGCATCCAGGTTCGGCAGGTCGATGCCGATGGCGTCGATGCAGAACTGATGTGGCCCGCCCGGCTTCATCACCCGATCGGTGAGAGGGTGATTCTCTATATTCATGGCGGCGGCTTTTCCGGCGGCTCCATCCGCACGCACGGCCTGTTCGCCGGCTCGCTCGCCAAGGCGGCATCCAGCGACGTGCTGCTGATCAATTATCGGCTGATGCCCGAATATACCTATCCCGCGCAGATCAACGACGCGGTGACGGCCTATCGCTGGCTTCTCGACAATGGCTATCGCAACGACAATGTCGTGGTGGCAGGCGACGGTGCCGGCGGCAATATCGCGCTCGAGACGGTGCTGCGGCAAATACAGGCCGGAAAGGCGCTGCCCGCCGCCGTCATCGCGCTCAGCCCCATCACCGATCTTGCCGCGACGGGCGGATCGATGACTTCGAATGCCGAAAGCGATCCGTTGGTCGGCAAAGACTGGCTCGAGACTTTGCGCAAGGCCTATCTCGGCCGAAAGTCCCCGAGCAACCCCCAGATATCCCCGCTCTATGCCGACCTGACCGGTTTTCCGCCGCTACTGCTGCAGGTCGGCTCCGGCGAAACCCTGCTGGACGACACGCTGCGCCTTGCCGACAAGGCGCGTCAGGCGGGTGTGGATGTCACCACCGAAGTCTGGCCGGGGATGCCGCATCAATGGCAGCTGTTTCCCGCTCTGCTCGACGATGCCGACCGTTCCAGCCAGACTATCGCCGCGTTTGCAATCCGACATTTTGCGGACAAACCGCAGGAGTAGCGGCCCACGCCTCATTGTGATGTGCCGCGCGATGGAGAGGGCGCAAGAGGCCTCTCGACCTCCCGGCCGACGCTAAGCGCCTTTCGTACGTTCGGCTCCAGCCGCTCGATATAGGCGTGGTCGGGTGCGGCACCCAGCGCATCCAGCATTTTCGAGAAGAAACAGCGGGCCGCTGCCGCCGCCGTGACGTCGAAGATTTCGGCGTCGCTCAGCCCGTGTTTTTTCAACCCGTCTATATCCTGCTGCGTGACCGATGTCGCATCGCGCGCCACCTTGGCGGCAAAGGCCATGATCGCGCGTTCGCCGGCTTCGATCGGCGCCTTTTCCGTCTCGTTGACGACGGCCGTCAGCCCGTCGCTGGTAAACCCCTCGCGCAGCAGCACGGAGCCGTGCGCCAGCATGCAATAAGAGGATTTCAGCTCCTTAGCCGCTGCCAGCGTCACCAGTTCGTAGCGCCTGAGGCTCATGTGGCCGCGAATGCTCGAAAGGAGCGCCGCCCAGCACTCCATCACCTCCGGCCGGTGGCCGAAGGCACGATACATGTTCGGCAGATAGCCATAATTGGCCTCGGCCGACGCGTACATCGATGTCGTTTTCTCGCTGGCGGATGCGTTGGGGGTGTGAATGAAAGCCATGGCATGGTCCTCCTCTATTGCGAGAAGGATAGGGTAGATCTGCCCGACAGCAATCCTGTGCCGCCAGTTCGAGCCTACCGTCAGCCCGCGTAATTCGGTGGTGCCGCAGACTGCTTAAGAGGCCCGGGTGATCGCGCTGTCATTGTTCGCCGAAACGCCACCATGTCTCTTGATCGGAAGGGTGACGGTGAACGTCGATCCGCACCCTCTTGCGCTTTGCACCTCTATCGAGCCCTGGTGCAGTTCGACGATCTGCTTCACCAGGTTGAGGCCGATGCCGGTTCCGGCAATCCCCGTCGAAGTGCGGGCGCGGAAATAGCGCTGAAACAGCAGAGGCACGTCTTCGGCATCGATCCCCACTCCGTCGTCGCTGATCGAAACCCTGACGTTGCCGGTTTCCTCCCAGGCTGCAATCCGAATCTCGGAGGTCCCGGGGGCATATTTCACGGCATTGGAGAGCAGATTGGTGAATACCTGCGCCAATGTGCGGGGATCGGCATCGATGAATTCCGGCAGCCCGTCTATGTCAATCACGAAGCTGTGCGTCTTCGAGATCGTCGACTGCCGCTCGCAGCAGCTTCGGATCAGTGATCTGAGCGCGCAGGCGCCGTAACTGATATCGATCGTGCCGGTATCGAGGCGGCCGGCTGACAGAATACTCTCCATGAGATCGACGATGCGGCTTACCGATGCACGGATCTGTTCGGCTTTGTCGCTCAGAAATTCGGGCTCGACTGCGCCGCCTTTTCGCAGCAGCCGTTGCGCGGCAGCGTCGATGATTGCGAGCGGCGTGCGGAACTCATGCGATGCCATCGCCACGAACTGCCGCTGCAATTCGTTGATGTTTCTTTCCTGCGTGAGCATTCGCTCCACCTCACGCGCCTGCCGCTCGACCTCAGCCGTGCGGTTGCGCACCGTAACTTCGAGCTGATCGTGGTGGCGGCGCAGTTCTTCGGCCAGCCGCACGGTCTTGGTGACGTCCTCATGGGTGGCCACATAACCACCATTCTGCATCGGATTGTGAGTGATCTTGACGATGCGGCCGTCGGTGAGCGCGATGTTCTGGCTGGCCGGCGCACCGAGCGCCGTCGCTTCGAAGACGACGTCAAAATAGGTGGCGGTGTCAGCCGGTCCATTTCCCTGCTCGGCCCGATAGGCCAGAATATTTGCGAGCGGCGTTCCCGCTTGTGTCAGTCGATCCGGCAGATTGTACATCCGCGCGTAGGAGTCATTGCACAATATCAGCTTCCTGGTTGAATCGAACATGCACAGCCCATGCGGCATGTTGCTAAGGGCTGCGTCGAAGCGGTGGTGTTGCTCGGCCAGGCTGTCTTCGACGCGAATGAGCGTCGAGATGTCTTCATAGCTCAGGATCCAGCTTCCCTCTCTTGAGGGCGCGCAGGTCAGCGAGATCATCCGCCCGTCGGGCAACGCAAACTGGGAGGCTTGCGGCTTGCCGGTCGGCGACCGCGAACATGCCGCTACACGACAGTCCGAGGTACCCGGCAACTCGTCGATATCCATTCCCTTCCGCAGGGCGCCCTCCGGAAGGCCGAGAACCTCCAGCGCGCGGGAATTGAAAGCCGTCACCATATTGGCAGAATCAAGCAGAACAACGCCCTGCGGCAGGTTTTCCAGAATGGATTCGAACGAATGCGGCATCATCCGGCCCTGCTTCAGATCTGGCGCGCTGCGCATATCCGTAGCATTGGTCAGAAACTATAAAGTTTCGCTAATGTCCGTCGATCCGAGCTCTTCGACGAAGACCAGGCCTTTTCCCGCTGTTCAGCCGAGTCCGGCCAGTTGCTCGTCCAGAAGGTCAAGGCTGTCTTCTTCCACCTCGTTGACATCGCTCGGCATCGGCTCGCCGGTTTCCCGATAGACAAGCAAGGCGACGTACATTGTTGTCATGGTGAGCGCATTGCAGCGGGTTTTCCGGCGGCCTCGGAGAGCCGGCGGAGCGTCCCGCGCTCATCCTCGCTGTAGATCAGATCGGAGAAAGAGCGGCCGGTCTGATCTGCGCCATCGCCCCAGCCGCGGATTGCCGCCAGGGCGGCCTCGGCTTCCGGCGCAGCAATCTCGCTCTTTGCGATGTGCACGACCAGGGACGCCGCGACGGCAGCCAAGCGCCGGGCCTGTGCGCGGGCCGGTAGGGCGGTGAGTTCAGTACGCAGGTTCATGTCTTCGATCTCCAAAGCGGTGGAACAAAGCCATTAACATATCGAGGGCCTTCGTGCCTTCGTGGCAGCGGAGAAGAGCCTGAATCTCCGGGAATTTGCGACCGATCCGCTCCTCTGTGAGAGGTGATATTCCAGGTCCCGGCTAGTTCGAAATTTAGATCGATCCAAACTTCACCCTTAGGCCTTATCAAAAAAGCATGACGACAAATGCCGGAAAAATGGTGAATCCATTAAATTTCTCTTGACATAATTGGAACGTTCCAAATATCTAAGAGCATCGGCACAATCGGAGAGGGGCATGACAAAGGCGCGGGTCACCGTCATCGACATTGCGAAGGCCGCCGGCGTTTCGAAGTCGACGGTGTCGCTGGTGCTGCAGGGCTCCTCGTTGGTCAATGAGGCGACGCGCGCCAAGGTCAATGCCGTGATGCGGGAGCTCGGCTATGTCTATAATCGCGGCGCGGCGAACCTCCGCCAGGCTGGGGCCAAGTCGAGGATCATCGGCGTCGTCGTCAATGATCTGACGAACAGCTTCTTTGCCGAGCTGGCTGTCGGTGTCGACATGGTCGTTCAATCGGCCGGCTTCGTGCAGTTCCTGTCCAACACCGGCGAGAGCATCGACAGGCAGCGTGAGGTTGTCGCGTCGATGCGTGAGCACGGCATTTCGGGGCTCGTCGTATCGCCGGCCCGCGCCACCGATGCTGCCGATTTCAAGCCGCTCGTGGCAGCAGGGATTCCTGTCGTGGTTGTCGTTCGAAATCTCCCAGGCGCCAAAGTCTCGTCCATCGTCTCCGACAACCGGTCCGGCATGGTCTCGGCGGTCAAGCACCTGGCCGGCCTCGGTCACAAGCGCATCGCCTTTCTCGGCGGTTTTCCGGACACCGCCGTCTTCGACGATCGGCTTGCCGGTTATCGAAGCGGTATCGATGCCGCCGGGCTCGACTATCACGAAGAATTCGTCATCTCGTCGGCTCCGTCGCGGGCCGGCGGGGTCGAGGCGATCGGAAAGGCGATTGCGCTCGGCCGCCGGCCGACCGCAGCCGTCTGCTTCAACGATGCCGTAGCCTTCGGTGTTTGCGACGGATTGCGCGCGCGTCGCCTGGAGCCTGGCGCCGACTTCGCCGTGGTGGGGTTCGACGACGTCATTGAGGCGCAGGCGGCGGTTCCGGCGCTGACGACGGTCTCGGTCGACCCGCAGGGCATCGGGCGCCGCGGCGCACAGATGCTGCTCAAGCAGATCAATGCGGGCAAGGCCGAGGCGGAGACGGTGACGACAGCCGTTCGGCTGGTCGTTCGCGATAGTTGCGGTGCCGGCAAGAGCGTAACATCGAAACAGGACGCTGTGTAATGCACATGAAGAAGCATCTCACCCCAGCCGAAGCGGCCGCGCTCATTCCAGATGACGCCGTCGTCACGGTATCGTCTTCGAGCGGTCTCGGTTGCCCGGACCTGATGCTGAAGGCGATTGGCGAGCGTTTCGAGGCGACCGGCCATCCCCGTGACATCACGACTCTGCACCCGATCGCTGCCGGCGACATGAGCGGCATCAGGGGCGTCGATTACATTGCCAGGAAGGGCCTGCTCAAGTGCATCATCGGCGGCTCCTATCCATCCGGGCCGTCATCGTCCGAGCCGCCGCTGATCTGGCAGATGATCTCCAACAATGAGATCCGGGCCTACAACATTCCCTCCGGCATCCTCTTCGACATCCATCGCGAAGCCGCCGCCAAGCGGCCGGGCGTGCTGACCAAGGTCGGTGTCGACACATTCGTCGATCCCCGGCGACAGGGCTGCGCGATGAACGAGCTGGCTTCGCAACAGCAGGTGGTTAAGCGCGTCAGCTTCGAGGGTGACGACTGGCTGTTCTTCCCCTCGATCGTCCCTCAGGTCGCCATCATCCGCGCCACCACCGCCGATGAGCGCGGCAACCTGACATACGAACATGAAGGCGCCTATCTCGGCGGTCTCGATCAGGCGCTTGCCGCCCGCAACAATGGCGGCATCGTCATCGCCCAGGTCAAGCGGATCACCAAGGAGGGCTCGCTGAAACCGCATGACGTCCGGGTGCCGGGAATGCTGGTCGACTACATCGTCGTCGATCCCGATCAAAAGCAGACGACGCAGACGGGGTATGACCCGGCGATTTCGGGAGAAATCTTCCGCCCGCTCGATAGCTTCCACGTTCCGGAATTCAATGTTCAGAAGGTCATCGCACGCCGTGTCGCGCAAGAGTTGCAGTCGGAAAGCTGCGTCAATCTCGGCTTCGGCATCTCGGCCAACGTGCCGCGCATCCTGCTGGAGGAGGGGCTCCACGGTGCCGTCACCTGGGTCATCGAGCAAGGCGCGGTCGGCGGCGTGCCGCTGCTCGATTTCGCCTTTGGCTGCGCGTCCAATGCGGATGCCTTCATGCCGTCCCCCTATCAGTTCACCTATTTCCAGGGTGCGGGCTTCGATGCGTCGCTGCTCTCCTTCCTCGAGATCGGCAAGGACGGCTCGGTCAACGTCTCCAAGCTTTCTTTCCGGCCGCATGTGACGGCCGGCGCCGGCGGCTTCGTCGATATCACTGCGCGGGCGAAGAAGATTGTCTTCTCCGGCATGTTCAACGCCGGAGCGAAACTTTCGATCGCAGATGGGGGACTCCTCATCGAAAAAGAAGGCAAGCTGAAGAAGCTGGTGAACGAGGTCGAACACGTCACTTTCAGCGGCAGGCGGGCGATCGAGCAAGGGCAGGACATCACCTATGTCACCGAGCGGTGCGTGATGAAGCTGACCCCTGATGGCATCGTCCTCAGCGAGATCGCCCCCGGCGTCGATCTTCAATCCCAGATTCTCGATCAGTCCGAATTTCCGCTGATCGTCGCGCCCGACCTGAAGGTTATGGACGCTGCGCTTTTCGAGGATGCCAAGATCGGTCTTTCGCTTCCGGTCAAGAAGGCGCGGGTGCTGGAGGGCACGTTCCATGGCTAGCGGAACTGTCAAAATCGAAGTCGAAGGACATGTCGCGACCTTGACGATCTCGCGTCCGGAGAAGCTGAACGCACTCGATCTCGACATGCTGAAAGCCTTGGCGGAGGCGGCCGACGCGGTGGAGGCGAATGCGGATGTGCGCGCTGCCGTTCTGACGGGCGAAGGAAAGGGTTTTTCCGCCGGAGGCGACATCAAGGCCTGGGGCGGAATGCTGCCGCAGGAGTTCGGCCATGCCTGGGTTCGGCACGGCCACCGCATCTTCGAAAGATTGGCGACCCTGCGGATGCCGCTGATCGCGGCTTTGAACGGCCATGCCCTCGGGGGCGGGCTGGAGCTTGCGGGTGTCGCCGACATTCGCCTCGCCGAGGAACACATCAGGATCGGCCTGCCGGAGACCGGCCTTGGAATGGTGCCGGGCTGGTCGGGGACCCAGCGTCTCGTGCGCCGGTTCGGCGCGCAGGTCGTCCGGCGCATGGCCTTAGGCGGCGAGATCTTCACCGCCGAGGAGGCGCGCCGGTTCGGTATCGTCGACGCCGTCGTTCCCACAGGAAACGCGCTGGCTGCCGCCCGCGACTATGCTGAGCGCATCGCGGCAAGAGGGCCGGCGGCCATCGAGATCGCCAAGTTGATGATCGCATCGGCGAATAGCGAAGACAACGGAACCGCGGTCGAAGCCCTGGGCTCGATCCTCGCCGCGAAGACCGGCGATCTGAAAGAGGGCGTCGCATCATTCAGCGAGAAGCGCCCGGCAACGTTCAAGGGAGAATGGTAATGACGGTCCTCGTCAACCCCACGGCGCTCAGCGACCACAAGGCGCGTGATTTCAAGATGCTGATCGACGGTAAATGGGTGACTGGCGCCTCCGATCCGATCGAACGTATCGCGCCGAGCCATGGCGTCGTGGTCAGCCGGTTCCCGGCCGGCAGCCGGAAGGATGCCGAGCGCGCCATTGCTGCGGCACGAAAGGCCTTCGATGAAGGGCGGTGGCCGCGCATGACCGCGTCCGAACGCTCCGCCATCCTGCTCAAGGCTGCCGATCTGATTGCCGCGCGTGCCGAAGAGTTGGCATTTCTCGATGCCATTGAGGCGGGCAAGCCCATCACCCAGGTACGGGGCGAAATTGCCGGCTCGGTCGACATCTGGCGCTATGCGGCGGCTCTCGCACGCGACCTCCACGGTGAAAGCTACAACACGCTCGGCGACGGCACGCTCGGCGTCGTCCTGCGCGAAGCGATCGGCGTTGTCTCGATTATCACGCCCTGGAACTTCCCGTTCCTGATCGTCGGCCAGAAGCTGCCCTTCGCGCTCGCCGCCGGCTGCACGACCGTGGTCAAGCCTTCGGAGCTGACGTCGGGATCGACGCTGGTCTTGGGCGAAATCCTGCAGCAGGCGGGCATTCCGAATGGTGTCGTCAATATTGTCACCGGTACGGGACCTGAGGTCGGCGCGGTCATGACGTCTCATCCAGACGTCGACATGGTCTCCTTCACCGGCTCGACCGGTGTCGGAAAACTGACGATGACAAATGCGGCGCAGACGCTGAAGAAGGTCTCGCTGGAACTCGGCGGCAAGAACCCGCAGATCGTTTTCCCGGATGCCGATCTAGATGCCTTCATCGATGCCGCCGTCTTCGGCGCCTATTTCAATGCCGGCGAGTGCTGCAACGCCGGCTCGCGGCTGATCCTTCACAAGTCGATCGCCTCAGACGTCGTCAGGCGGGTTGCCGAACTGTCGAAGGGCGTGAAGGTCGGCGATCCCCTTGATCCCTCTACGCAGGTCGGCGCGATCATCACGCCGCAGCATCTGGAGAAGATTTCAGGCTATGTCGCCGGCGCCAGGAGCAGCGGCGCCCGCGTCGCCCATGGCGGCGAGACGATCGACCTCGGCATGGGGCAGTTCATGTCGCCGACGATCCTCGAAGCCGTCACGCCCGATATGGCGGTGGCGCGCGAGGAAGTCTTTGGTCCGGTCCTGTCGGTCCTGACATTCGAGACGACTGCCGAAGCGGTGAGGATTGCCAATTCCATCGAATACGGCCTGTCGGCCGGTGTCTGGAGCCGCGATTTCGACACCTGCCTGACGATCGGCCGGTCGGTGCGGGCGGGCACGGTCTGGATGAACACCTTCATGGACGGCGCCTCGGAGCTTCCCTTCGGCGGCTACAAGCAGAGCGGCCTTGGCCGCGAACTCGGCCGTCATGCGGTGGAGGACTACACCGAGACCAAGACGCTCAACATGCATATCGGCAAACGCACCGGTTGGTGGATGCCGCAGACGGAAAAGCCGGTCTAGCTGGCAAAGCGACTACGCCCGGGGAGGGCAGGTGATCGATGCGGGAATGGTCCCGCATCTTCCAAGAGGGAACTGGGAGGTTCTTCGATGAATAGGTTTTTGACCACGACGGCGATGATCGCATTGGCTCTGGCGGGCGCCCATGTCTCGGCCCACGCAGCCGACGTGAAGGAAGTGCAGATGCTGCACTGGTGGACGTCAGGCGGCGAGGCAGCTGCTTTGAATGTCTTGAAGGAGGATCTGTCGAAGGAAGGTTTTGCCTGGAAGGATGTGCCGGTGGCCGGCGGCGGCGGTGATGCGGCGATGACGGCGCTGAAGGCGATGGTGGCGGCCGGCACCTATCCGACGGCCTCGCAGATGCTCGGTTATACCGTGCTCGATTATGCCCAGGCTGGCGTGATGGGCGACCTGACCGAGACGGCCAAGAAGGAAGGCTGGGACAAGTCGGTGCCGGCGGCGCTGCAGAAGTTCTCCGTTTATGACGGCAAGTGGGTCGCAGCCCCGGTCAACGTCCACTCGGTCAACTGGCTGTGGATCAACAAGGCGGTGATGGACAAGATCGGCGGCACCCAGCCGAAGAGCTTCGACGACCTGATCGCGCTGCTCGACAAGGCGAAGGCTGCCGGCGTCATCCCCTTGGCGCTCGGCGGCCAGAACTGGCAGGAAGCGACGATGTTCGATTCCATCGTGCTGTCGACCGGCGGTCCGGAATTCTACAAGAAGGCGTTCAACGACCTCGACGAGGCGTCGCTGAAGTCGGACACGATGAAGAAGTCCTTCGACAACCTGGCGAAGATCGTCAAATATGTCGATCCGAACTTCTCCGGCCGCGACTGGAACCTGGCGACCGCCATGGTCATCAAGGGTGATGCGCTGGTGCAGGTGATGGGCGACTGGGCCAAGGGCGAATTCGTTGCCGCCAAGAAGACCCCGGACAAGGACTTCCTGTGCTACCGCTTCCCCGGCACCGACGGCAGCGTCATCTACAACTCCGACATGTTCGGCATGTTCAACGTCCCCGACGACCGCAAGGCCGCACAGGTGGCGCTGGCAACGGCAACGCTGTCGAAGAGCTTCCAGTCGGCCTTCAACGTCGTCAAGGGTTCGGTGCCGGCCCGCACCGACGTTCCCGACACCGACTTCGACGCCTGCGGCAAGAAGGGCATTGCCGATCTGAAGGCCGCCAATGAGGGCGGTACGCTGTTCGGCTCGCTCGCCCAGGGTTACGGTGCGCCGCCGGCGATCGCCAATGCCTATAAGGACGTCGTTTCGAAGTTCGTCCACGGCCAGATCAAGAGCTCCGACGAAGCCGTCACCCAGCTCGTCCAGGCAATCGACGACGCCCGCTAAGGGTCGTCGATGACAATGCTTCCCCGCGTGATCTCGCGGGGAAGCTTCAGGCTCCGCAGCGATCAATGCCGAGCGATCCTGCGGGAAGGGAGATGATATCCATGAGCACAGTTGCGACCACCGATCCGGTTCTCACACAAGCGACGCCGATCTCGCTGCGGGGCCGGCTGCAGGATGCGCTGCCGAAGATCGTCCTGGCGCCGAGCTTCGTCATCACCCTGGTCTTCGTCTACGGCTTCATCGTCTGGACGGCCTATCTGTCGTTCACCAATTCCAAGACCTTCCCCTCTTATGCGTTGACCGGGGCACGCGCCTATCAGCGGCTGTGGCGCTGGACCTTCGAGAGCGACCCGCCGTCCTCCTGGTATACCTCGATCACCAACATGGCGATCTTCGGCTTCCTCTATGTCGGCATCTGCTTAGGCCTTGGCCTGCTGCTCGCCATCCTGCTCGACCAGAAGATCCGTGGCGAGGGGCTGTTGCGCCCGATCTTCCTCTATCCGATGGCGCTCTCCTTCATCGTCACCGGGGTGGCCTGGAAGTGGTTCCTCGATCCCGGCCTTGGGCTCGAGCAGACGCTGCACCACTTCGGCTGGACCAGCTTTCACTTCGACTGGATCAAGAACAAGGACTTCGTCATCTATACCGTCGTCATCGCCGGTGTCTGGCAGGCCTCGGGCTTCGTCATGGCGATGTTCCTGGCCGGGCTTCGCGGTATCGACGGCGAGATCATGAAGGCGGCACAGATCGACGGCGCCTCGCCCTTCCAGCTCTACCGCCGCATCGTCATTCCGCTGTTGCGGCCGATCTTTCTCTCCGCCTTCATCGTGCTCGCCCATATGGCGATCAAGTCCTACGACCTCGTCGTGGCGCTGACCTCGGGCGGGCCGGGCGGCTCGGCCTGGCTGCCGTCCAACTTCATGTATGAATATACCTTTAAGCGCAACGAGATGGCCGTCGGCTCGGCCAGCGCCATCATCATGCTGATGACCATCTCGGCGATCATCGTGCCCTATCTCTATTCCGAACTGAAGGAGAAGACGCGATGAGCATCTCGGCTTCCTCTCCCTCCCATTCCAACAACAACAGCCGCTTTCTCGGCCGGCTGGTCATCTACGGCCTGCTGGTGATCTTCGCCATCCTCTACCTGATGCCGCTCTTCGTCATGCTGACCACCTCGTTCAAGACGATGGACGAGATCCAGGGCGGCAACATGCTGGCGCTGCCGGAGGCCCCGACCTTCGATCCCTGGATCAAGGCCTGGGGCGAGGCCTGCGTCGGGCTGACCTGCGCCGGCATCAAGGGCTACTTCTGGAACTCGATCAAGATGGTGGTGCCGGCCGTGGCGATCTCCACCATCATGGGAGCGCTGAACGGTTATATCCTGACCAAATGGCGCTTTCCCGGCCATACGCTGGTGTTCGGGCTGATGCTGTTTGCCTGCTTCATCCCGTTCCAGTCGGTGCTCTTGCCGATGGCGACCATCCTCGGCTCGCTCGGCCGCTTCGGCGTCACGCTGCAGAACGCCACCGGCTTTTCCTTCGGCTTCGGCAATTCGACGGTCAACCTGGTCTTCGTCCATGTCGTCTACGGCTTGGGCTTCACCACGCTGTTCTTCCGCAATTTCTACGAGGCGTTCCCGACCGAGCTGGTGCGCGCCGCCCAGGTCGACGGCGCCAGCTTCTTCCAGATCTTCCGCCGCATCATGCTGCCGAACTCGCTGCCGATCATCGTCGTCACCGTCATCTACCAGTTCACCAATATCTGGAACGACTTCCTGTTTGCCTCGGCCTATGCCGGCACCGGTGACTCCATGCCGATGACGGTGGCGCTCAACAATGTCGTCAACACCTCGACCGGGGTGGTCGAATACAATGTCAACATGGCCGCGGCGATGATCGCCGCCGTTCCGACACTCATCGTCTATATCCTCGCCGGCCGCTACTTCGTGCGCGGTCTGATGGCGGGCGCAGTCAAAGGGTAAGTCATGGCCTTCCTGGAAATCTCCGGTCTCAGAAAACGCTTCGGCGCCGTCGACATTCTCAAGGGGATCGACCTTGAACTCGAAAAGGGCGGCTTCCTGGTGCTGGTCGGCCCGTCCGGCTGCGGCAAGTCGACCCTGCTCAACACCATTGCCGGGCTGGAGACGATCACCTCAGGCGATATCCGGATCGACGGGCGCGACATCAGCGGCCTGCATCCCTCCAAGCGCGATATCGCCATGGTGTTCCAGTCCTATGCGCTCTATCCGAACATGACGGTGGCCGGCAATATCGCCTTCGGCATGGAAATCCGCGGCGTGCCGAAGGAGGAACGGGCCAAGGCGATCAAGCAGGTCTCCGACATGCTGCAGATCGGCCATCTGCTCGATCGCAAGCCGAGCCAGCTCTCCGGCGGCCAGCGCCAGCGCGTCGCCATGGGCCGGGCTTTGGTGCGCAACCCGCAGGTCTTCCTGTTCGACGAACCCTTGTCCAATCTCGACGCCAAGCTGCGTGTCGACATGCGCACCGAGATCAAGCGGCTGCACCAGCGCATGGGCACCACCTTCGTCTATGTCACCCATGACCAGATCGAGGCGATGACGCTGGCGACCAAGATCGCCGTGCTGAAGGACGGGGTGCTGCAGCAGTTCGGCACGCCAGCCGAGATCTATAACAGCCCGGCCAATCTCTTCGTCGCCGACTTCATGGGATCGCCGGCGATGAACCTGCTGACCGCCACCGTCGAGAACGGCGCCTCCGGGCTTGCCGTCGCACTCGAACGGCCGAATGGCGCGCCGCTCAGGCTGCCGGTCGTCTCCGGCAATCACGGCCTGTCCGCCTATGCCGGCAAGCCGGTGATCTTCGGCATCCGCCCCGAAGCCTTGACCGATCCCGACGGCGCCGACCGCAAGGCGCGCTCGCTGACCGAGGACGATTGCCTGATCGAAGTGGTCGAACCGGCCGGCTCCGACACCTTCGCCGTCACCAAGCTCGGCGGTAAATCCGTCGTCGCCCGCCTGCGCGCCGATGCCGGCATTGCGCCGGGCCAGAACACCCGTCTCGCCTTCAATCTCGACAAGGCCGTGTTCTTCGATCCCGACAGCCAGATGCGGATCGCGTGAGGGCCAGAGGCTAAGATGAGCAGTTCACCAGACATCGTCATCATCGGCTCAGGCGTCGGCGGCTCCACTGTCGCCGCCGGCCTGGCCGCGACCGGCGCTGACATATTGATCCTCGAAGCCGGCGACCACATTGCCGATCTTCCTGTCAACCGTGACCAGCGCGCCATCTTCCAGCGAGGGCATTTCCGCCCGAGGGAAGTCTGGTACGAGGCGAACGGCAAGGGTTTCAATCCCGGCAACTATTACAATGTCGGCGGCAATTCGAAATTCTACGGCGCCGTCTTGTCGCGCTATCGCAAAGAAGACTTCGGTGTGATCGAACACCGCGAAGGCGTGTCACCGGCCTGGCCCTTTACTTATGAGGAGTTGGAGCCCTGGTACTCGAAGGCGGAGCGGATGTATCAGGTCCGCGGCAGTCTCGGCGACGATCCGACCGAACCTTATCACTCGACTGCTTACGAATTCCCGCCCGTGCCCGACGAGGCGCCGATCGCCGATGTCCGGGCGCGCCTCAAGGCGAAAGGCCTGCATCCGTTTTCGCTGCCGCTCGGCCTCGATCTTGACGCCTGGCTCTCCAAGGCGCGCACGCCCTGGGACGCCCATCCGAATGCAAGGGACGGCAAGATGGACGCCGAGACCGCCGCACTTTCGGTGGCATTGAGACACAAGAACGTCCGGCTCGAAACCAATGCACGCGTGACACGGCTCGATACCGGATCAGGCAGCCGGATCGACCGGGTCACCTATGTCAAGGATGGTGAAACGCTGACTGTCTCGGCTGACATCGTCATCCTTTCGGCAGGGGCGGTCCAATCGTCGGTGCTGTTGCTTCGGTCGAAAAACGACCGCTTCCCCAAGGGCCTCGCCAACTCGTCCGATCAGGTGGGCCGCAACTTCATGAACCACAACGCTTCCGCCGTGATCGGCGTTTCGCCACGGTTCAGCAACACCGCCGTCTATCAGAAGACCTTTGCCTTCAACGATTTCTATCTCTCCGACGGAGAGGGTGGTCGGCCACTCGGCAACGTGCAGCTCCTGGGCCGCATCTCCGAAAAGGTTCTGAAGGGCTCTCTGCCGCAGGCTCCGGAATGGCTTCTGCGCTTCATCACAGGTCATGCCATCGACTTCTACGCGATGAGCGAAGACGTGCCCAATCCCGAAAGCCGCGTCATGGTCGATGGCGATCGGATCATTCTCCAATGGCAGAGAACCAACTGGGACGCCCATCTGGCGCTTGTCGCCAAGCTGAAGGCGATCCTGCGGTCGATCGGGTTTCCGATCGTGCTGTCGCGGCCCTTCGACAAGCGCACACCCTCCCATCAGTGCGGGACGATCCGGATCGGCAGCGACTCTGCGACGGCGCCGCTCGATCACTATTGCCGGTCCTACGATCACGAAAACCTCTTCGTCGTCGACGCCGGTTTCCTGCCCACCTCGGCTGCGGTTAATCCGGCGCTGACCGTCGCCAGTCAGGCGCTCAGAGTTGCCGATCACATCGGGTCGAAGGACCTGCAGGCAAAAGCAGATCCATTGGTGCGGGCCGGCCTCACATAGGACAGTAAAATGGGATTCGATTATATCATCACCGGTGCCGGTCCTGCAGGCTGCGTCCTGGCAAACCGGCTCAGCGAAGATCCTGATGTCAAGGTGCTGCTTCTCGAAGCCGGCGGCGGCGACTGGAATCCGCTTTTTCATATGCCCGCCGGCTTCGCCAAGATGACCAAGGGCGTGGCCAGTTGGGGTTGGCAGACCGTTCCCCAGAAGCACATGAAGGGCAGGGTGCTTCGCTACACACAGGCGAAGGTCATCGGTGGCGGCTCGTCCATCAACGCCCAGCTCTACACGCGCGGAAACGCGGTCGACTACGATCTCTGGGCCAGCGAAGACGGCTGCGAGGGCTGGGACTATCGCTCGATCCTGCCCTATTTCAAACGGGCCGAGGACAATCAGCGCTTCGCCGACGACTACCACGCCTATGGCGGTCCGCTGGGTGTGTCGATGCCGGCGGCAGCGCTGCCGATCTGCGATGCCTATATCCGTGCAGGGCAGGAGCTCGGCATTCCCTATAATCACGATTTCAACGGCCGCCAGCAGGCCGGCGTCGGATTTTACCAGCTGACGCAGCGCAACCGCCGCCGGTCCTCGGCATCGCTCGCCTATCTCTCGCCGATCAGGGACCGGAAGAACCTGACCGTCCGGACCGGCGCGCGCGTCGCGCGGATCATCGTCGAAGGAGGCCGAGCGACCGGCGTCGAGATCGCGACCGCTCGCGGCTTGGAAATCCTGCGCGCCGAACGTGAGGTCCTGGTGTCTTCGGGCGCGATCGGGTCGCCGAAGCTGCTTCTGCAGTCCGGCATCGGGCCGGCCGATCACCTCAAATCGGTGGACGTCAAGGTGAACCACGATTTGCCCGGAGTCGGCGGCAACCTGCAGGATCACCTGGATCTTTTCGTCATCTCCGAATGCACCGGCGATCACACCTATGACGGCGTCGCGAAGCTGCACCGCACGCTCTGGGCCGGGGTTCAATATGTCCTGTTCCGCACCGGCCCGGTCGCCTCGTCGCTCTTCGAGACCGGCGGCTTCTGGTATGCCGATCCCGAAGCGCGGTCTCCCGATATCCAGTTCCACCTCGGTTTGGGATCAGGCATCGAAGCCGGCGTCGAGAGGCTGAAGAATGCCGGCGTGACCCTCAACTCCGCCTATCTGCATCCGCGCTCGCGAGGCACGGTGCGTCTGTCATCCGCCGACCCGGGTGCCGCACCCTTGATCGACCCCAACTACTGGTCCGATCCGCACGACAGGAGGATGTCGCTGGAGGGGCTGAAGATCGCTCGCGAAATCATGCAGCAGGCGGCGCTGAAGCCTTATGTCATGGCCGAACGGCTTCCCGGGCCGAAGGTCATGACCGACGAGCAGCTTTTCGACTATGGCTGCGCCAACGCCAAGACCGACCATCATCCCGTCGGCACCTGCAAGATGGGGACTGGGCCTGACGCTGTCGTTGGACTGGATCTCAAGGTGCACGGGTTGGAAGGCCTCAGGGTCTGCGATTCCTCGGTCATGCCGCGCGTGCCGTCCTGCAATACCAATGCGCCGACGATCATGGTCGGCGAAAAGGGTTCCGATCTCATTCGAGGCCTGCCGCCGCTGCCTTCCGCCATCTTCGCCTACGAACGCAACGATACGAGGCCGCGCGCCCGTGCGGAAATCCAGTAAGCCCTTTCGAGAGGAGGTACGACAATGTCTGAAGTGAGGGTTGCAGTGCTTGGCGCCTCGGGCTGGATGGGAAAGGTCCACACCATGGCCTATCAGACCTTTCCGCATTTCTTCGGCGTGTCGGCTGGAACGGCGCGGATCGTGACGCTTGTCGACGGCAATCCGGATGTCGCCGAGGGTCTTGCCAACCGGGCGCCCGGTGCAAGGATCCTTCAGGATTGGCATCCGGCCGTTGCCGATCCCGATGTCGACCTGATCGATATCTGCTTGCCCGACCATCTTCATTATCCCGTGGCCAAGGCGGCGTTGCTAGCCGGCAAGCATGTCTATTGCGAGAAGCCCTTGGCCAATACCGCTGACGAAGCGCGGGAACTGGCCGAGATCGCCAGAGAAAAAGGTGTGATCACGCGTGTCGGTCACGCCTTTCCGCGAAATCCTGTCCATGATCTGGCAAAGGACATCATCGATTCAGGTGAAATTGGCGAGATCAAACTGTTTCGCGGCTGCCAACATGTCGACATGTATGGTGATCCCACCGCGCCCTTCATGTGGCGCGCCGATGGCAAGCTCGCGCCGACGGGGATCGTCGGCGACACCGGCTCGCATATCTTCAGCTTCATGGATTTCCTGGTCGGCCGCGTCAGCTCCTTGATCGCCGACAATCTCATCGTAACTCCGCGCCGGCCCGTCGTCGAGGGGCTTGCCTATGGCGAGCAGGTGAAGCTTACGGGAAGCGAATCCTGGGCCGATATCACCAATCCGGACGCGACGAACTTGCTGTGCCGGTTTGCCAACGGCGCCGGCGGCATCGTCGATTTCAGCCGCGTCGCGACCGGACGCAAATTCATGCAGACCTACGAGGTCTACGGAACGAAAGGCAGCATTGCCTATACGTATGACGAGATAAACCGGCTGCGCTTTTACTCCAATGATGACCGGACGGGGCGGCGGGGATTTCGCGAGATCGACGTGGGGCCGGAAAACCCCACCTTCCGCGCTTTCCTGCCTCTGCCGAATTTCGGCATCGGTTATAATGAAAGCAAGATCATCGAGGTCGCCGAAGTGATCCGCTCGATCGTCTCAAACAGACCGATGTGGCCGACATTCGATACCGGGCACCACATCTGCCAGATCGTCGATGCGTGCATGGAGTCCTCCCGGCAGAAGCGCTGGGTCGACATCCCGCTCGGATAAATGCCGATGACCATAGACGTCCCGCAGGAAATTCTCGACGCGCTGACCGATGTCGACATGCCCAGGCTTCCGCCTGAACCCGGTCCTTCGGCAATGGCCCGGCTCGCCGGCATCGAGGTGCCTGTCTATCGGGCCGGCTGCGTCGTCGTCGGATCGGGTGCCGCAGGTCTGCGTGCGGCCGTGGAAATGAAGCGGCGCGGCGACGATGTCGTCATCGTCAGTCAAAGCGCCTGGGGCGGGACCTCGGCCTGCTCCGGTTCGGACAAGCAGACCCTGCACACCGCTAACACGGCGGATCAGGGCGACAATTACAAGGCGATGGCCCGCGCCATCCGCAGCGGCGGCGCCATGGACGAGGACATCGCCTATGTCGAGGCCGTGGGTTCGTCGCGGATGATGGCATCGCTGCAATTCCTTGGCCTGCCGCTGCCGCAGGATCCGCTTGGTGGAACGCTGCGATATCAGACCGACCATGACGAGGTCGGCCGCGCCACCAGCTGCGGCCCGCGCACCTCGCGCCTGATGGTCAAAGTGCTGGCGGAGGAGGCCCTCCGTCTCGATGTGCCGTTCTACAACCAGACCACCGCGGTCAAAATCCTCACCGAGGGCGAGGGAGCCGACCGCCATGTCGTCGGAATACTCGCCATGCGCGCCGGCGACCGTATGCAGGAGAACCCGCTGGGCATCGCGCTGTTCGTCAGCGGCGTGATCGTGCTTGCCGCCGGCGGGCCGGGCGAGCTCTATCGCGACAGCGTTTACCCCAATGGCTGCTTCGGTTCGCTCGGACTGGCGCTTGAGGCAGGCGTCGAGCTGGTCAACCTCACCGAAAGCCAGTTCGGCATCGGAACGCGCCGGGAGGGATTTCCGTGGAATCTGTCGGGGACCTATGTCCAGGCAGTCCCGCATATCTATTCGGTCGATGCGAGAGGGGCCGAACACCATTTCCTGGGAGGCTATTATCGCAGCACGCAGGAGCTGGTGTCGAACATCTTCCGCAAGGGCTATCAATGGCCATTTCACGCGACGCGCATGCTCGATTTCGGCTCGAGCCTGGTGGATCTTGCCATCTCTAGGGAAACCGCCGCCGGTCGGCGCGTCTTCATGGACTTCAACCGCAATCCGTTGCCCGTTCCTGGCGACCTGCCGTTCAGCCTGGGACGACTGGATGAAGACGTCCGTCTTTATCTCGGCAAGGCCGGAGCCGATCAGGAAATGCCGATCGACCGGTTGAAGCACATGAACCCGCTCGCGATCGAGCTCTATCGCCGCTACAAGATCGACATTGCCGCAGAGCCGCTGGAATTCGCCGTCAACAATCAGCATATGAACGGCGGCATCATGGTCGACACCTGGGGCCGCAGCAATCTTGCAGGCTGTTACGCGGTCGGCGAAGCGGCGGGCACACATGGGGTAACGCGGCCCGGTGGGGCAGCACTCAACGCCGGACAGGTCTTCGGCACCAGGGTGGCAGAACATATCGGCGCCAGCGGCAGGGGCAAACGGGCCGTGCCGGGTGGCATACCAGGCGCCGCAGAGGCGGGCATCGCCGATCTCCTTGCCGCCTTGCGAGCCGAAAGCCCGCTCAGCATCAAAGCCATCGGCTCGGCAGTACAGGCGCGCATGAGCGAGAAAGCCGGCATCATCTGCGATCAGGAGAGCGTCAGCCAGGCCCTGATCGAGGCTCGTAAACTGAATGCCGAAATTCGCGCCAGTGGCGTCGCTTACGGTCGTGCGGCGGAAGCGGTTCGAGGGGTGCAATGGCGGCACATGGCGCTCGCCTCCGAAGCCGTTCTCAGTGCGCTC
The DNA here is from genome assembly GCF_001664385.1 of Rhizobium phaseoli. Taxonomy (NCBI): domain Bacteria; kingdom Pseudomonadati; phylum Pseudomonadota; class Alphaproteobacteria; order Hyphomicrobiales; family Rhizobiaceae; genus Rhizobium; species Rhizobium phaseoli. The sequence continues at coordinate 1,824,084 of NZ_CP013532.1, forward strand.
GATTTCTTCATTCGCAACGGCGGCGGCAGCCGCGGGGCACGCGCGATCTGCGATGCCGACGGCGAATCCCTTCCGCTGGCAAGCTCTGGTCCGTTGCAGGACTATCGTTTCCGGAGGGAGCGCGAAGCCGATCGCTACGAGCAGATCGTCGTTCGCCTCGAAGCCGATGAGATCAGGCTTTCAACCCGGCCGAACCGCAATCTGGATGAAAGCGCAAAATCCTTTTTCGAGCGGGACTGGCCAGACTGGTTGACGGGCCGCATCTACGATCTCGGGGCCGGCCAATAAGACGCTGCCGCAATGGCAGTCAATCGGGATTGGGAACCGGCGGCGGAACGCGGACGCGCTCGGTATCGTCGGAGCCTTCAGCCACGGCTTCCTCGCTTTTGCGCTCGCGCCTTGGCGGATCCTTTCCTTCGACCGGCTTCGGCGACAGCTGGTCGTCGGCCGATATTTCGTCGGTGTTCAGATAGTTCTTGGCTTCGTCCATGACGGTCACTCCCGGTTGGAGAATTGCGGGGCCGGGATGCGGTCCTTCTGATCGGCGCGGCCGGTTTTGGGGTCGGCATCCGTGAGACCGTCGCCCGCCTCACGGCTACTGCCCATGCTGGCTGGCGGCTTGCGCTGCTCGTCGACATCGACCTCGGGCAGCTCGGCATCCTCCGTATCCTCGTTCAATGACTTCGGCGGAAGCTTTGCGGAATCAGAAATGGAATTGGTAGCCACGGGGCGATCTCCTTCACACGCTAACGCTGGTCGGCATCGCCAGTTCCCTTGGCTCGGCAATCGATGACATCGCGGCTTACACGGCTTCTGCTCCGGGAATGTCGAGCTCGATCACGACCGGCGCATGGTCGCTCGTATGCTCCCAGCCCCTCGGCTTTCGACGGACACTTGCCGATCGAAGCCAGGGCGCCACCGTCGGGCTGAGCAGAAGATGGTCGATCCGCAGCCCGGCATCGCGTTCGAAACTGTTCCGCCAGTATTTCCAGAATGTGTAGATGCGTTCGCCCGGATGCAGATGCCTGACGGCATCCGTCCAGCCCTGGGCCACAAGTTGTGCATAGGCGTTGCGGACTTCCGGTCTGAAAAGCGCGTCGTCCAGCCAGCGCTCCGGCTTGTAGACATCGATCTCGGTGGGCATGACGTTGAAATCACCGGCCAGGATCGATGGCACCTCGATTTCGAGGAGCTCCGCTGCATAGGCACTCAGGCGACGGAACCAGCGCAGCTTGTATTCGAACTTGGCGCTGGGGAAGGGATTGCCATTCGGCAGATACAGGCATCCGATCAGCATGCCATCGACGGCAGCTTCGATATATCGGCTGTGAGTGTCATCGGGATCGCCGGGCAGACCGCGTCGGGTCAGAATCGGCGTCTTGCCCTTTGCCAGGATGGCGACGCCGTTCCAGGATCTCTGTCCGTGCCAGACGGCGCCGTAGCCGGCCCGTTCGGTCTCCGTTCGCGGGAATTTGGCGTCGTCAGTTTTGAGCTCCTGAAGGCAGACGACATCCGGGGCATCCTCCTTCAGCCAGCGCAGCAAGATGTCCAATCGCCCGTTGATACCGTTGACATTATAGGTTGCGATTTTCATGGGACCCCGCCGAGATGGTGCGGCATAATCTAAAACCGTTCCTGAGTTTCCTCCTCGGGAAGTCCGCATCCGCAATCGGCCCAGTCAAGACGGCTTTCCACGCCGTAATGTCCCGCCGGTCGAATCCGTTCGGGGTGATCAAGCGACCCGGCCGTCACGCGGATGAGCTCATCGCCGTCGTATTGGAGATAGAGCGGTGTTCCGCAATTGCCGCAGAAACCCCGCGTTGCGATGGGCGAGGACCGATAGACGGCGGGGGAGCCGGTGGTCCAGAGGAGATCCTCGACCCTAGCCTGAACGAGCACTGCGAAAGGACTGCCGGTTGCCTTCTTGCACATATCGCAATGGCAATATCCCGAATGGGGCGGATCCCCGGCGAATTCGTATCGGCAGTATCCGCATAGGCAGCCGCCGGTCCATTGGGTTGCCATGGCAGACGTTGTCAACGCGTCGCGCCGAAGACGAAGGCGATACCGGCGACGATCGCGGCGGCAGTCAGTGGCTGCCGGCGTATCCGATCCTCGAGGTCCTCAACGAAACTCTTCGCTTCCGCCTTTGCCAGGCGGGCTGTTCCGGATGCGAGTTCCGAAGCGGACTCCGCGATGCGGCCGGCCTCTTTCTGAAGTGCACGCAGTTCCTCGTGGTCGCGGCCGCTCGAGCGCAGGACCTGGTCGACAAGAGGATATTCCTGGTCAAGCGCTGTTGGATCGGGCTCACGCTTTACGCGTTCAGCCGCCTCGACGTCGCTACGGCCGGCGGGTATCGAGGTATGGGTAATCGAAACCGGATCGGACGCCGGAAACGTATCTTCGATTGCCTTGTCGAGTTCGCCCCTTCGGGCCTGCTTTCGCTGTTCCGCCTGCTCTTTTCTCATCGACTGGACGGCGGGGGATTCGTTGGGATTTGGCATCGGGGGCTCCTCTGTTGCGCTTTGACAATCAAAGCGATGACAAAGAAAGAAGTTCCAGAAAAATGCGTCAGCGCCTCAAGCAGTAACGTCTCGGCAAGGGAAGGTGAATTATACCCCCGACACCAATTGCCGTGACATCGCCCGCATATGGGCTCATTCAACCGCAGGCCCATTTGCCGGACCAAAGTCCTGCCTGTCTTAGTACCTTTGGTCCGGTTGCATTTAACCTTCGGAAAAGCGAAAATTCGCGCGCGTAGAGCAAGCGTAGAATTGGGAAGAACGGATGAACGAGGCGACGGCATGACAATCTCGAAGCGTAATTTTTTGAGATTGGGTGGTTGTGCGGCCGTCGCCCTGATTGCTGCCGCATCACCTCTGACGATCAGTTTGGACGGCTCCCTGCCGATGCCGGCGATCAAGCATGCGCAGGCAAAAGACGGCAATAACGGGAACGGCAATGGCGGCGGCGGCGGCGGCAATGGCGGCGGCAACGGCGGAGGCAGTGGGGGAGGCAATGGTGGGGGGAGCGGCAATGGGGGCGGGAGCGGCAACAGCGGTTCCGGCAACAATGCCGGTGGAAACTCCAGCAGATCCCCTTCCTCTCCAGCCGCCTCGTCGACAGAAGTGGGGGCGAAGGCGACTGAAGATTCCGACGGATCGATCAACGTTCGCCACGCCAACGGCATCACCGAAAGCCTGCGCAGCGGCCGTTATGTCATGAAGGACGCCAAAGGCAGGACGATCATAAGCCGCCAGGCGACGGCCAACGACGCCCGCCGGCTGAGCCGCTTCCTTCGCTAAGAGCATGATGCTGAAAAGTCTAAGCGCTTTTCGGTCTTCCCTAACCTTTGATTTGGAACCGAATGGTTTTCGGCCGGCCCGCCGAAAACCATCCTGTTTGAGGTCGGCCCGGCGCTACCGCCGTTCGCGCCATTGCAGCGCCGCTTCCGTCCTGTTTGAGACGCCGAGTTTGCTCAGGATCTGGGTCATATGGTGCTTCACGGTCTTTTCCTGCAGGTTAAGGCGCAAGCCGATATGCTTGTTGGAAAGGCCTTGAGCGACGAGATCCATCACTTCGCGTTCTCGTGGCGTCAGGCTGTTCTTGTCGGAGGCTGCGTCATGCAGCGAATTCTCCATGACCTTTGTCGACATCGTCGGAGAGATGTATCGTGCTCCGCTGAGGACGGTCTGGATGGCTTCGGCAAGACCACGGGAGCCGACGCCCTTGAGAACATAGCCCATCGCGCCCTGTTGCAAGGCTCCAAGCAGAGTGTCCACCTCCTCCGATACCGTCAACATCAGCACCTTCGTCGTCGGGCTCTGCGCCAGGACGTTGCCGATTGCCGCCAATCCGCCGCCGGGCATCGAGACATCGAGAAGCATGACGTCGGGGCGGTTATTCGAAGCGATCATGGCGGCGTCTTCGCTGCTGGCGCCTTCGCCGATAACCACGAAGTCGCTCATCTCCGACAAGCTGCGCGTTACGCCCTCGCGAAAAAGCGGGTGGTCGTCCACGACGCCGACGGTGATTGCTGTCATTTCTCTAGTCTCCAACTTCCATAGGCTCGAAGGTCATGGTCACGACCGTTCCTCCTTCGCCTGTCTTGATATCGAAGGATCCCCCCAGGCTGTCGACGCGTTCGCGAAGCCCCACCAGACCGAGGCTTGCCGGTCTCACTTCCGCCGGATCGAAACCATTGCCACGATCGCTGACCTCGACATGAACATGACCGTTGTGCGACACGGCTTTCACGGTCTGCTGAACGCCGCCGCCGTGGCGATAGGCATTGTTCAGGGCTTCCTGAATGAAGCGATAAATACAGATCTTTACGGCAGTTGCGAGTTCGGGTCCATCCTCGTCGATGATCGTTTCGACAAGGGTTTCGGTCTTGTGCTGATGCGCTTCGACGACCCGCAGCACGATCTCGGTGATTGTGGATTTTTCGATCTGCGGGAGCACCAGTCCGCTGCAGATGTTGCGGATCTCCGTCATCGCCTCGGCCAGGCTCGAGCGAATCCAGGCAAGTTCCTTTTCCCGCGTTTCAGGTTTGGTCGACGCGTTGATCAAGAGGTCGCTGTCGAGGCGCAGTGAAGCATAGGCAATGTGCTGTGCCGGCCCGTCGTGCAGATCGGCGCCGATGCTGCGCAGATAGGTTTCGTTCAGTGCCGCCACTCGTTGCGAGGCGCGCTGCAGCCGCCGCTGAAGCCCGCGATTTTCCGAAAGCAGCGCCGACAATTCCGTCACCCGTTGCTTGAGATCCTTGCGCTGCGCTTCGATCGTGCGGCTGCCCCGAAACACCAGGGCGGAAAGAACGAGGAAGAAGACCCCTGTGACAGCGGCGACCGCCCCCCAACTCTGCAGCCTCGCATGCGCAAGACTGTCGCCAAGACCTTCCGCCGTCTCGTAAAATTCGAGCACGGCGACAGCCTGGCCGGACCACGGCTGCAGAACCGGATTGTAGATTTCCATCAACGGTTTGCCGAGCGCGCGTTCGACGCCGCTTTCCGGGTCGTCGGCGATCTCGTAGCGCGCAACGAGCGATCCAGCGAATGCCTTCCGCAGCTTCTCGTTTACGGGAAACTTCTGGCCCACCATTTCTTTCTCGTTCGAATAGAGGATGGTGCCGTCGCTTCGCCACAGCTTGAATGAGACAAGACGCCTGCCGAGCGCGCCCTGGCCGAGCGTCTCGTCCAGCGCCTGCGCACTGGCTTCATCCAGCAGCGATTCCGTTTGCATGTCAGGAAGCAGAGGCGCCACGACGCTGTCGACGTAAAGTGCTGTTGCCGCGCCGGAATTGTGAATGACGGCATCCTCGATCAGATGAGTTACGAGAATGCCGATCAGAAACATGGCGGCGATCGAGACCAGGCCACCCGCGATGAAAAACTGGGAGGCGAGTGAGCGGGCATTCCAGCGGCGGAGCCAATTCATTTTGATACCGGCAAGTGACTTTGCCGACTAACCTACAGCGTCTTTAGAGTTTTTCCAGACAGGATCAGGGCAGATTTCTGGTATCGAAGACCTCGGCGCCCCTGACGCTCTCGGTCAGCTTGATGCTGTCGCCTGACATGGCTGCGCCAAAGACGTAGAGCAGGCCGGCCAGAACGATGACAAGAGCGATGACGGAGACGTTCCAGACGTCATTAACATGGGATCTGTTACTGCGGCTCATGTGCGGCTCTCCTTCCGTGTCTTGCAAACGACGCCGTCAGCTGCCCGTTCCACGCCGGGGACTTCGGTCGAAGAGGCCTGGGACCATGGTCCGATCACCGTGGACAACGGCCGATTCAGCCATATTTTTCGTTCGACGGGGTTGGTTCTGGAGACGTTGAGTGACAATTTCTGCTGAAATCGAAGGCGGCGCAGACGCCGCATTGGCCACCTCTCCGACGCGGTTCGGGGAGGGCGTCGCCGATCTTTACCAAGCCCTTCTCGTGCCGCTCCTCTTCGAACCCTATGCGTCGAAGTTTGTGATTGTCGCCGAACGGTTGAAACCCGTCAGCGTGCTCGAAGTCGCAGCGGGAACCGGTGCCCTGACACGCGCTCTGCGCGCGCGGCTCGATCCGGCGGCTGAGATCGTCGCCACCGATCTCAGCCAGGCAATGATCGACGTCGGCGCTCCGTCCTTGACGCTGTCGCGGACCCATTGGATGCATGCGGACGCGCAAAATTTGCCGTTCGCCCACGCAATGTTCGATCTGGTGATCTGCCAGTTCGGCGTCATGTTCTTTCCGGACAAGCCGAAGGCCTATGGCGAGGCGAAAAGAGTTTTGCGGAGCGGAGGCCATTTCCTGTTTTCGACTTGGGATTCGCTTGCGGCCAACGACTTCGCCAGATGTGTGAACGAATGTCTGACACGGCTCTTTCCGTCGGATCCCCCGGACTTCCTGGAACGTTTGCCATACGCCTACTTTGATCCTCATACGATCAAGGCACAGGTTTCTTCGGCGGGATTCGAGGCAGTTTCCTGCGATCGGGTGACGTTGGCCTCGGTCGCGGCCACCGCCCACCATGTTGCGGCAGCATTCTGCAAGGGTTCGCCGCTGAGAGGAGAGATCGAATCGCGGGCGCCGGAGCGCATGTCCGAGATCGTTGATGAGGTGGCGGAGCAGGTAGCATCACGCTACGGTGGGAACCCTAACGGAGGCATGAGCGCGTTTATTGTCGCCGGCCGCGTGCCGTAACTGTTCCAGCCGCAGATCAAAATGCAGAGTGACGCCTGATCGGCGCGCAGGCTTTGATTAAGGGATCATCCAATAATTTGTACGGGAGGGTTCGTGCATTGCATCGATGACGTGCTGCTCGATCTCGACACAGGTCTCGTCATATTCCCGCACCAGCTTCAGATTGAACCCTCGCCTTCGAAGACGATCGCGTGCTTCGACCGCCATCTGATAGGCCTCGAAAAGCTCGAGTTGCCACGGTTCGCGCGCCTCCATGATCGGTGTCCGCATGTGCGGCAGGCGCATTGCCAGGCGCCTGCGTCCAGCTTCCCGGCGGTTGGATCGTGTCATCTCCCTCGGTCTCCTAGCATGTCCGCAACGCGGTGCCCCTCCGATCCTTAAATAGCGCCGGCAACGATTATTGAAATGGGTTTCGGACCTAGGGCCGGGCCCCATCAGACTGAGGTCCGGGGCCGGGAACGACGGCTTTCCGAGCTAGTTGGTTTGGCAGCGGCCACGTAAGCCGCTGCAACCATAAGGAGGAAGAAATGCTCTCCAAGATTGTTGCCGTCGCGGCAACTACCCTGTCCCTGACCGCAGGCGTCGCCTTCGCCCAGTCCTCGACCGTCAACGGCGCGGCCGGCGGCGCGGTCACAGGCGCGATCGTCGGTGGTCCCGCCGGCGCTGCTATCGGTGGCGTGGCCGGCGCAGTTGTCGGCACGGCGATCGATCCGCCGCCGCAAAAGGTCGTCACCTATGTCCGCGAAGCTCCGGCACCGTCGACGCGCGTGGTGGTTAAGGAAAAAGTCGTCGTCGGCCAGCCGCTGCCGGAAACGGTCGTCGTGACGCCCATCCCGGACGACCCGACATATGCTTACGCCGTGGTCAATGACGAGCGTGTCATCGTCGAACCCTCGTCGCGCAAGGTGATCCAGGTGATCAAGTAACCTGATCGTACACGCGGCTATGCCGCGTCTTGCTTCCCAAAAATCATTGTTTGGATCAGCCGCACGATGGACCGCAGCGTCGTCGTGCGGCCGAAAAAAGAGAGATTGTTATGAAGGCCAAGACACTCGCCATTCTAATGACGGCACTCTCGATCGGCGTTTCGCCGGTTGGTCTTATGTCCGCCTCGGCGCAGGATGCGCCGATCATTCCGAAGAAGGGTGCCGCCCAGAGCGGCCAGTCCGGTGGCGCAGCGACCCAGCAGCCGGATGCAGCGACTGACCAGGGCACGCAGCAGCCATCCGGCTCCGGCGGAAGTTCGTCGGGTGCATCCTCTGGAGCCACTACGGATGGATCCTCTGGCCAGACGACGGAGCCTAGCGCCAAGACGCAGCCCGACGCGAAGACACAGAGCGGAGGCTCCGGTGAAACTTCCGGCAGCTCGAAAACGACCGAGCCGGGCCAGGCTTCGCCGGAAAGCCAGCAGCCGGCCGGCAGCAAAGACGCCGGCACCCAGACCGACTCCGGCGAAACCCAGAAATCGGGCGAGGCGAAGCCTTCCAGCGGTTCGAGCGAGAGCCAGTCGAACAGCAACACCTCGGTCGACAGCAGCAAGACCCAGACGAACACCACGACCAACGTCAACATTTCGGTCGAGCAGCAGACGGAAATCCGCAGCGTCGTGAAGGAGGTCCATGTCGAGCCGGTTCGGGAGACGGATTTCACGGTCTCGGTCGGGACCAGCATTCCGAAGAAGATCAGGCTCGAACCGTTGCCGCCGCGGATCATCGAGATCGTGCCGCAGTACAAGGCCTATCGTTTCTTCATCCTGGCGGACGGCCGGATCGTCATCGTCGATCCCTCGTCGTTCACCGTCGTCTACATCATCTCGGCCTAAAGCGCCGCGGCGCCGGCGGCGGCCTGCGCCGCCGGCGCCAGGGAGAAGGACATGATCCATTCCGAAGAAAAATCCGCTGGCCTGGCCGTCCCGCTGATTGCCATCCTGCTCGCCATCGCCGGCATTCTCGCTGTGCTTGTCGCCACAAGCGGCCACAGCAGTGCTGGGCCGCGCGTCTGGGTTCCGCAGGCCCAACACGAGGGGGCGGGTCAATGAACGCCATTGCATCCGTCGCCTTCGGCATCGTCAGTTCGGTTAGCGCCTGTATGGCCGCGGCATCGGTTGCCTCGCACGTCGTGGCGGATTCCGAACCGCACGCTTTCCCTGATATGGCCGCGCGCGATCTATGGACGGCGAGCCCGGTGAAAGTCGATCCTCGGCAACAGCACTATGAACGAATTGCCCCGCTCTATTCCAGCTATGTCACCGAAGCGTCGGCGACCGTGGCGTCAAGGACAACGGCGCAGCCCGCTCGCCCGTCGAGCGACATGCAGACGCCGCAGCCAGAATTGTCCCTCCAGCATCTCGCCTGGTGCGCGCAGCGTTACCGCTCCTTTGATCCGGCGACCAATAGCTACCGATCCTATAGCGGTGAGACCCGCGAATGTTCTTCGCCGTTCCAGCAGAATATCGCCGAAAACGACGAAGGCGGCGGCACGAAAGTGAGTGCACAGGCTGCTGCCCGATGCGCCGCTCGCTATCGGTCATACCGGCCGGAAGACAATAGTTATCAACCCTGGAACGGGCCGCGGCGAAGCTGCGACATGTCGAATCTGGTCGCGACCAGCAACTAACCATGGCCACGGCGAGCGTACAATATCGCGCCGAGCTGGCATGCCAGACTAAAGTCCGTGTTGTAATCGCACCGGTTGTGATATCCGGTTGTATTTGAGGGCGGAGAGTGGGGATGGCGATGACGCTGATAGCAGAAATCCACCAGGCGCAGACAAGGCTTCCGTTCTTGAGCAGGGCGGAGCGGGGAGCCCTCATCATGCGCATTCTTCGTGAGCTGAAGACGCTGCGTCAGGAGGTTCTCGGAAACGTGCCGGCCGATCGCTGTGTCTGGATTGACAGGCTCATTGCATCGGTCTCCTCGACGATATCGGAAATCGTCACCATGCAGGACGCCGAGTTCAATCGGGTTCTGAACGAGTTCGAAAAGCTGATGGCGACGCTGCATAACATTTCCCGCCCGGAAAAGTCGTCGAGAACGGTTCATTAGGGCCTCGGTTCGGTTGCCGGCATGGCGGGATTGGTGACCCTTTCAATATGACCTGTGCGGCGGGCCATTTCACCGCGCTGGAAACCGATGCCGGCGCGCAAGCGTTCTCCTGGTATGACCGAAACAATCTCTCCCGCTGACGAAGACGAGGCGTCGTCCGGTAAAGACGATCGAAAGCCCGGCGCGGACGTTTCCTTTCCCTACGACAGGATGACTGTCGAGCAATTCCGAAGACGCTTCCCCCGCGCCCGCTGGAGCGATGATCGCAAGGCGTGGTTCGTTCCCGGCAGGACGGCATCCCGCCGCATCGGACGATGGCTTGCCGAGCTGGAGGCCGAAGCCGACGCGCATGCGGATGCGAAGGGGCGCGATGCCTTCGCCTTCGATCCCATCGACAGTCCATATCTTGAACTCGGCAGGGCAGGCTTTCGAATCCGCACACCCTATTCAAAGACCATCGTCGATGAACTGCGCGAAGTGCCGTTCTCCCGGTGGGACGGCGACCTTCGCCTGTGGCACGTCCCCTTCCGATCCTATGAGGACCTGAGACGCAGATGGCCCCACATCGAAGCGGCGGCTCGCAGAAACGAGCCGGAGGAAAGACGACGGCGCGCCGAAGAGCGCAAGGGAACCGAACAGGATAGGCGCAGCAGGCGTCGCGCCGCCGAACGAAAGCGCCATCGTTACCCGCTTGCCGCCGACGACTTGCCGCCGATAGGACGTCCGGTGAGCATCTCCTATGGGATTGTGGTCTTTACTGACATCACCGGCGAACTGGTTGATCCCAACCTCGTTGCGGACGTCTATCCCAGCGTCGACGAGGGGGATCTCTGGGGATCTTGGCGGGTGCCGACATTCGAAGAGCTCGTCCGCGCGTGGCCTGCAAAAACTCCGCCGCTCCAAGGTGCCAGATGGTGGCTGCCGACGATCGAGGAACTGAGGCCTGCGCGCCGCGCGGCAAGATCACGCGATGCCAGGAAGCGCGCGAAGACGCTGTGACGGCAGCTGTCTCAAGCCGGACCTGTCGCAGAGGCCGTCCCGGACGTGCGCAGTCCGCGTGGGAACAAATTCCCACCTCGGCCATTTGTCATCCATGAAAACAGCCCTGCCGATGTCGCTGCTCGCTTTGGCCATCCTCGTTGGCGGCGCGGCTGCGCGGGAACTGCGACCCGACGCGATCAACGCTGCGTCGCTTGCTGACATCGGAGCGAAGAAGCCCTCATCCGCAGATCCGGACCCCGCAATCGTTCGCCTTCAGGTTCTTCTCGACCGCGCGGGCTCGTCTCCCGGCGTGATCGACGGCCTCTCCGGAGAGAACGTCGACAAGGCGGTGGCAGGCTACCAGGCTATGAACAAGCTCCCCGTCGATAGCCGGCCGGATCCCGATCTCGTTTCCCGTTTGGAAGACAATTCTCCGATCGTTGCGACCTATGTCGTCTCGCCGGAGGATGCCACCGGTCTTGTTGACAGGATCCCCGAGGATTACGGCGAGAAGGCCAAGATGCAGATGCTCGGTTATACCAGTGTCGCGGAGAAGCTGTCCGAACGCTTCCATATGGATCTCGATCTCTTGAAGGCGCTCAATCCAGCTTCGCAATTCGCAGCCGGAGACACTGTATGGGTCGTGGATCCTGGGCCGCCAAGGGAAGGCAAGGTCAAGCGGATCGAGGCTGACAGGAAGACGGGGCAGGTACTGGCCTACGGCGAAGACGGGTCTGTGCTGGCTGTCTATCCCGCGACGATCGGCAGCAAAGACAATCCGTCACCCTCGGGAAAGCACAAAGTCAAAGGCGTCGCGAGAATGCCGGTCTACCGGTATGACCCGAGGCTCAACTTCAAGCAGGGAAAGAACGACAAGGTCCTGACCATTCCGAAAGGGCCGAACGGACCGGTGGGCACCGTCTGGATCGACCTGACCGAGCCGACCTATGGAATCCATGGCACGCCGGAACCAAAACTGATCGACAAGGTCGGCTCGCATGGCTGCGTGCGGCTGACGAACTGGGACGCCGAAGAGCTGGCCGGCATGGTCAAGCCGGGCGTCCCGGTTGATTTCGTCAATCGCAGTCCGGCCGCTCCGAAGTGAGACGCGGCACCTCGCAGTTCCACACGTTCCCCGTCAAATCAGCGGCTATGAGGCCTTGGCCTCGAAAGCCGGGGCGAAGTCACCCAGCGATTTCGCCTTGAGGATCATGCCGCCGATATCCTGTTCCACGATCGCTTCCAGATCGGCAAAGCTGTCGATGACGTAATAGATCGGCTGGAGGATATCGATGCGGTAAGGCGTTCTCAGCACGCTCATGAGATCGAAGGGACGAAATTCGCAGGCCGTGCCTTCCGTTGCCGCCTTCGCTTCGCTTGGCGACGAGACGATGCCGGCACCGAAGCAGCGGCGGCCCTGCGGCGTGTTGATCAGGCCGAATTCGACGGTGAACCAGAAGATCCGGAACAGATGCCAGGAATAACCTTTGCCGAGGCGGACAGCGGTTTCGCCGAAATGCCGGACGAAATTGGCATAGCTCTGGTTGGTCAAGAGCGGGCAGTGACCGAAGACCTCGTGAAACAGATCCGGCTCCTCGATATAGTCGATATGCTCGCGGCGGCGCAGGAAGGTTGCCAGCGGGAATTTGCGTTGCGACAGAAGCTCGTAAAAGCGCGAGGGCGGAATGAGCGCCGGCACGCCTTCGACGCCGAAGCCGGTGGTCTCGTTCAGGCGTCTGTTCACGTCGAGAAGCTGCGGCACCTTCTCCGGCTTCAAGCCCAGCAGTGTGACGCCGTCGAGATATTCCTGGCAGGCGGTATCGGCCAGCATCTTCATCTGGCGCCGATAAAGTTCGCCCCAGATCGCATCTTCCTCGGCTGTGTAGTCATAAAGGCCGTCCGGGCCGGGCAGTTTGGCGGTGTAGCTGCTTTCCTTGGTCATAGGCGGATCCTCCCGGAGCATGACGATATTGCCGCCATTATCCTCCAGCTTTGGCGGATTTTCTTTTCTTTCATCTTGCCTTTCGCCATAATGGTGGCAGATTTTCCCGAGGATTGCGCAGAAAATGAAAGAAACTGGGAACTTTCGCCGCACCCTTCTGCAGCTCATCCAGGCCGACGGCAGCCTTTCGCTGGCAGATCTGGCTGAGAAGGCCGGCATGTCGCAGAGTTCGGCCTGGCGGAAGATCCAGGAACTGGAAGCCGACGGCGTCATCCGCAAGCGCGTGACGCTGCTCGACCCCGGCAAACTCGATCTCAAACTCTGCGTAATCGCCCATGTCACGCTGGAGGATCACCACGAAGAGGCGGTCGCCTCCTTCGCGTCGGTGGTGCTGGAGCGGCCGGAGATCATGGAGTGCTACGCCTTGTCAGGCGCTTTCGATTATATGCTGAAGATCCGGGCGAAGGACGTGGAAAGCTACGAAGCCTTCATGACCCGCTACCTCATGCGCAACCCGCATGTGCGCACCGTGGTCTCGAGCTTCGTGCTGCGCGAGCTGAAATTCTCGACCGAACTGCCGCTTTGACGCTTATCGCGAAATAAGTCGCCGACCGGTGACAATGGGAGGTCATCGCGCGCTGTCGCCGTGCCAGCTGCCGGGCATGCGCACCGGAAAGCCCTCGAAGGTCTTCAGCGTGTCGAGCACGATCGAGGTCTTCACGTGCTGCACCGACTCATGCGGCAACAGAACATCGTTCACGAACTTCGAGAGGTCGGCGAGCCCGCGGGTCGCCACCTTCAGATGGTAGTCCATTTCACCGGTCAGCGCATAGGCTTCGAGAACCTCCGGCAGTCCGTTGATCAGTTGGGAGAAACGCTGGGCATTGTCTCTGTTGTGGGTCGCAAGCGTCACCGAAATGACCACCAGCATATCCAGGCCGAGTTTTTCCCGGTCGAGATAGGCCCGGTAGCTGCGGATATAGCCCTCGGCCTCCAGCCGTGTGCGCCGGCGCGAGCATTGCGACGGTGAAAGCGCAATCCGATCGCCCAGCTCGTTATTCGTCAGCCTGCCATCCTTTTGCAGCTCCTGCAGCAGGCGCAAATCCAATTTGTCGATCTGTTCATCCATTGCGTAAAATCTCCAAAATACTCACGAACCGTGCATAATATCTTCCGGCAGCATGAAGAATGCAAGGATTTTGCACGCGTTTTGGGTCACACTTTGCGCAGTTAAACTCCATCTCGTCAGGAGGAGAAAATGGGTCCTTTCCCGCATGATGCGCCGCCATCCGAAATCACAGCCGACAACCCGGCCGGCACCGACGGCTTCGAATTCGTCGAGTTCGCGCATCCAGAACCCGAGAAGCTCAGTGAGCTCTTCACACGCATGGGCTATGTTGCCGTTGCCAGGCACAAGACGAAAGACATCACCGTCTGGCGCCAGGGCGACATCAACTATGTCGTGAATGCCGAGCCCGGCAGCCATGCCGCCCGCTTCGTCGAAAAGCACGGTCCCTGCGCCGCATCGATGGCCTGGCGTGTCGTCGACGCCAGGTACGCTTTCGACCATGCCGTGTCGAAAGGCGCCGTTGCCTATGAAGGTGATGACAAGATGCTTGATGTTCCGGCAATTGTCGGTATCGGCGGCTCGCTGCTCTATTTCGTCGAGACTTATGGCGCCAAGGGGTCGGCCTACGATGCCGAGTTCGATTGGCTTGGTGAGCGCAATCCGCGCCCCGAGGGGATCGGCTTCTATTATCTCGACCACCTCACCCACAATGTCTTCCGCGGCAACATGGACAAGTGGTGGGATTTCTACCGCGAGCTGTTCAATTTCAAGCAGATCCACTTCTTCGACATTGACGGCCGCATCACCGGTCTGGTCAGCCGCGCCATCACCTCGCCCTGCGGCAAGATCCGCATTCCGCTGAATGAATCGAAGGACGACACCAGCCAGATCGAGGAATATCTGAAGAAGTACCGGGGCGAGGGCATCCAGCACATCGCCGTCGGCACCGAGGATATTTACGGGGCCACCGACCGGCTTGCCGACAACGGGCTGCGCTTCATGCCGGGTCCGCCGGAAACCTATTACGACATGTCCTATGAACGGGTGAACGGCCACAGCGAACCGATCGAGCGCATGAAGAAGCACGGCATCCTCATCGACGGCGAAGGCGTGGTGAATGGCGGCATGACGAAAATCCTGCTGCAGATCTTTTCCAAAACGGTGATCGGCCCGATCTTCTTCGAATTCATCCAGCGCAAGGGTGACGAGGGTTTCGGCGAAGGCAATTTCCGGGCGCTGTTCGAGTCGATCGAGGCCGACCAGATCAAGCGTGGTGTCATCGGGACGGCAGCGGAGTAAACTCTCGCGCGCGTCTGAAAAGACGCGCGGCGCCGGAGAGTGATGGGAGGAGTTGAGCATGGACCAGACATCGATCCAGACGGTCGACGGCGAAGCCGCGGCTGCAGACAGACTGAAATACATGCCGGGCTTCGGCAACGACTTCGAAACCGAGTCGCTTCCCGGCGCCTTGCCGCAGGGGCAAAACAGCCCGCAGAAATGCAATTACGGTCTTTATGCCGAGCAGCTTTCCGGCTCGCCCTTCACCGCGCCGCGCGGCACGAACGAAAGGTCCTGGCTTTACCGCATCCGTCCGAGCGTGCGTCACACCCGCCGCTTCTCCAACGCTTCCTACCCGCTCTGGAAGACCGCGCCGTGCCTCGACGAACATTCGCTGCCGCTCGGCCAGCTTCGCTGGGATCCGATCCCGGAGCCTAAGGAGAGGCTGAATTTTCTGGAAGGGGTGCGGACGATCACGACGGCGGGCGATGCCGTGACCCAGGTCGGCATGTCGGCCCATGCCTATGTCTTCAACGAGGACATGGTCGACGATTACTTCTTCGACGCCGATGGCGAACTGCTGATCGTGCCGCAGCTCGGCGCCATCCGGGTGTTCACCGAAATGGGCATCATGGATGTCGAGCCGCTGGAAATATGCCTCATCCCCCGCGGCATGATGTTCAAGATCCTCAGGATCGGCGAGCAGCCGGTCTGGCGCGGTTATATATGCGAAAACTACGGCGCCAAATTCACGCTGCCGGACCGCGGCCCGATCGGCGCCAATTGCCTGGCGAACCCGCGCGATTTCAAGACGCCTGTGGCCGCCTTCGAGGACAAGGAAACGCCGTGCCGTGTCCATGTGAAGTGGTGCGGAAAATTCTATGTCACCGAGATCGGCCACTCGCCGCTCGATGTCGTGGCCTGGCACGGCAATTATGCTCCGTTCAAATACGACCTCAGGACATTTTCGCCGGTCGGCGCCATCCGCTTCGATCACCCCGATCCGTCGATTTTCTCGGTGCTGACGGCGCCGACCGAAGATGCCGGCACCGCCAATGTCGATTTCGTGATCTTTCCGCCGCGCTGGCTGGTCGCCGAGCACAGCTTCCGTCCGCCCTGGTATCACCGCAACATCATGAGCGAGTTCATGGGCCTGATCCACGGCCAGTATGACGCCAAGGAGGAGGGCTTCGTGCCGGGCGGCATGAGCCTGCACAATATGATGCTTCCCCACGGGCCGGATGCGCTCGCCTTCGAAAAGGCAGCCAATGCCGAGCTCAAACCGGTGAAGCTCGATCACACCATGGCCTTCATGTTCGAGACCCGATATCCGCAACAGCTGACGAAATACGCCGCCGAGCTCGAAACGCTGCAGGAGGATTACCTCGAGTGCTGGGACGGCTTGGAACGCAAGTTCGACGGAACCCCCGGTATCAAGTGATAGCATCGGAATTGGCATATGAAACTTGCGACCTTGAAGGACTCCACCAGGGACGGCCGCCTCGTCGTCGTGTCCCGCGACCTGACTCGCTGCTCCGAAGTCGGTCATATCGCCCGCACGCTGCAGGCAGCGCTCGACGACTGGGAGCATGTGGCGCCGAGACTTGCGCTGATTGCTGAAGGCATCGAGGCCGGAGCCCAGCCGACGCTGCGCTTTCACGAGCATGACGCTACGTCACCTTTGCCGCGAGCCTATCAATGGGCCGACGGTTCCGCTTACGTCAACCATGTCGAACTGGTGCGCAAGGCCCGCGGCGCCGAGATGCCGGCAAGCTTCTGGACCGATCCGCTGATGTATCAGGGCGGCTCGGATGCCTTCCTCGCCCCGCGCGATCCGATCGTCGCGGCCGACGAGGCTTATGGGATCGACATGGAGGGCGAGGTCGCCGTCATTATCGGCGACGTTGCCATGGGGGCGGACCCGGAGGCCGCCCGCGGCGCCATCCGTCTGGTGATGCTCGTCAACGACGTGTCGCTGCGTGGTCTCATCCCCGACGAGCTGGCCAAGGGGTTCGGTTTCTTCCAGTCCAAACCGGCTTCGGCCTTTTCGCCTGTGGCGGTGACGCCGGACGAGCTTGGCGACGCTTGGGATGGCGGCCGGCTGCATCTGCCGCTGCTCGTCAGCCTGAACGGCAAGCCTTTCGGCAAGGCCAATGCCGGCATCGACATGACGTTCGATTTCGGCCAGCTGATCGCCCATGCCGCCAAAACCCGCAGTCTGACGGCCGGAACGATTATCGGCTCGGGAACGGTGTCCAACAAGCGGGACGGCGGCCCGGGCCGGCCGGTCGAAGACGGCGGCGACGGCTATTCCTGCATCGCCGAGATCCGGATGATCGAGACGATCGAAACCGGCGCGCCGAAAACGCCCTTCATGCGGTTCGGCGATCAGGTCCGCATCGAGATGAAGGATCGTGCCGGCCATTCGATCTTCGGGGCAATCGAGCAGACCGTCGAGCGCTATGGAGGAGCGGGGCAGCAATGAACGAGGTCGTTCTTTACGACTATTGGAGATCGTCGGCGAGCTATCGTGTCCGCATCGCGCTCAACCTGCTTGGCATCGACTACAGGACGGCGCCGGTCAATCTGCTGGAGGGCGCGCAGAGGGCGCCGGACTATCTCGCGCTCAACCCGCAGGCGCTGGTGCCGACCCTGGTGATCGATGGACAGGTTCTGACCCAGTCGCTTGCCATCATCGAATATCTGGCCGAGCTGCGGCCGCAATATGGATTGCTGCCAGGAGACAGCGCCGGCCGCCAGAATGTGCGGGCGCTGGCCTATGCGGTCGCCATGGACATCCATCCGATCTGCAACCTGCATGTCGTGACGCATCTCATGACCATGACTGACAAGGCCGACGCCCGCGAGGAATGGATGCAGCATTTCATCGCCGACGGACTTGGCAAACTGGAGGCGATGATCGATGGCGCCGGCGGAGCCTTCAGCTTCGGCGATACGCCGACGATGGCCGACCTCTGCCTTGTCCCGCAGGTCTACAACGCCCGCCGCTGGGGCGTTGACATCACGCATCTCAAGCGCATCGTCGATATCGACGCCAGATGCGCCGAACTGCCGGCCTTCCAGGCCGCGCATCCCGACCGCGTAAAGCCGTGACGTCACCGCCCGGGGACAACGCATCAGGCTGATGAGGCCGGCGATTGGACGGAGAGCCTACGCGTCCCGCCACGAAGGGAACGTCGCAGCCTGGCCCAGCCGCTTGCCCGCTTCATCGATAAGCTGCCAGACGGTCACGTTCTCGATCCAGAAACGGCGTCCCGATTTGGCGATCCTGATGCCGCGGCCATTCTCGACAAACCCATCGCGGGTCACGCTATCCAGCAGCCGCTGACGCTCGGCGCGGTCCGGCTGCTCGGCCGAAAGCCGCGACGGCAGCGAGGTGAATTCGTCCCAGCCGTATTCGAAACAGCTCTGCGCCGTCCTGTTCGCGTAGATGAAGCGCGGGTCGGGTTCGGTATTGTGGGCGAGGACCACGAAAGGCGCATGGTGGTAAAGCCAGTCCGGCCCCTGTCCGTCCTGGACAAGGTGACGGCCGACGATGCGCTTGTGGCTTCCGGTGAGCAGGGAGAAGAAATCGGCGTCGCTCGCCAGGTCGAGGGCGTGATTGTCATAGGGAGAAGTCACGAACTGCCTCGCTGTCAGATGCTTCGGTGCAGGCGACATAGCCGATATTCATTGCACACGTCTATGATGCCTTGTGAACCGCTATCCTTCCCGGCCAGCACCAGCATTTACCTTGTCTCAATACTTCTGATTGTGACGCTTGCCAGAAGATCGCCCGTTATGCATTGATCTTAAGCTGCCGGGGTCGCCATCAATATTCTCTGTGAAGCCATTGTTCTTCAGACCGTAATCGGCGTCGGCTGGGCGCGGACGGCCGGGATTCACGGGGGCAGGTGATTTCGTCATCCGGCTATACCTTTCGCAAGCTATGCTGCGAATGACGACAGGAGAGGTACAGGTGCTCGAGGGCTGGGGAAGAATGGGGAAATCCGTCTCGTTGATAGGAATGTTGCTGGCGTTCGTCGCCATGGCCGGAGAGGGGCATGCGGCAATTTCCTACCAACGTCTGGACGGCGCCTCGGGAGAGCGTGGTCTGGTGATAAAGGGCGTGTTCGAATTCTCCGACGATCCGATGACGCTTGTCGACGAATATACGCAGTACCATCCGGACTACATCAGCTTTGACTCGCCCGGCGGAAACGTGGTCGCTGCGATCAGGTTCGGCCGGGCTCTTCGCGCGCTGAATGCAAAAACGCTTCAGATCAGAGCCATGGAATGTGCATCGGCCTGCGCCTTCGCCTTCGTCGGTGGCGTTGAAAGGTTTGCCGAGCCGGGTTCCATCGGCGTGCATCGGATTTCCCTATCCGACGATGTCCCCATGGACAACAAATTGGCAGTCTCGACCGTTCAATTGATGACCGGCGAGATCATCGGCTATCTTACCGACATGGGGGTAAGCCCCAATCTGCTGCAGCTCAGCCTGTCGATCGACAGCACCGACATCAGGTATCTCACCGCCGCGGAAATGCGGAACTGGAACATCAACACGCCTGAGGACATGCCCTCGCCACAGGAAAGCGCGCCGCCACCTCAGGACCCGGCACCTGAGGTGAGCGCAACACCCGCCGACATGCCGTCAGACTCGAGCGATTCCGAGGAGGCCAGCGCATCCGAACCCGGCGACCTGACCACGGAGGCGATTGATTTCGTCAACCGATACAATGACGAATGGTCGAAAGACAGTGCCTCGGCGTTGGCCTTCATGAACGGCGTCTATGCGGACGAGGTCTCCTTCTTCGGAAACTCGGTTGCCAAAGACGCGGTCCTGAAGGAAAAGGCAGCCTTCGCCCAACGCTGGCCGGAGCGCATATACAGCGTCAAACCCGGCTCCGTGACTGCGAGCTGTGCCGGAAAATGCGAAATGTCCGGAATTGTCGAGTGGTTTGCCCGAAACAAGAGCACGGGTAAGACGTCCTCGGGGATGGCGGAGTTCTCTTTCGTGTGGAACACGGCCTCTCTGCAGATCGAGTCCGAGACCGGAAAGGTGCTCGCCACGGACAAAGGAGCCAAGGCGCCGGATCGGTTGATCAATCAATGGATAGGACTGGACGACATCTGCCGCGGCAGCACCGATCGTTACGGCATCGCGACGGAGCGCGCCTGCAAACGGCGCGACGCGCTTGGTCCGCTGCTTGATCGCGTTGACTGGTGCTACGGCCATGACGGCGAAGCCGGAATGGACTGGGCGTGGCACAAATGCGATGCCAACTCCATGAGGTATGGCAAGTAGATATCGCCGGTCCGCCGATAGGGTGCGGCAGTTGTCTGGGCAAGCGGCATCTCTAACACTTTCAATGTACACATCCTCCTTTCCCGAAAATCGTTCCGATTTTCGGGCCGATGCGCTAGCAGCCGTCAAGCGCCTTGATCCTGGAAACCAGGGTCTTGCCAAACACGTAGGTGGTCTGGACGTCGGCGCGACCTTTGCAGCGACGGCCCTCATTGGTGACGTATTCGTAGGAAACCCGGACATCATCACTGCCGCGCAGCGTCGTGCCCGTCAGTTTGAGCGGTTGAGACATCGCGCCGAAGAAGGCGTGGATCGACGCTTCATTAAAGGGCCCCTGACCACGCTTTTCCGGAATGACCAGCGCCGAGGCGGTTTCACCATCGGCTGCTGCGAGCGCAGAGTAGAAGGCCGTCACCGCGGCCATAGGATCGTGCGGAAACGTCTTGCCCGCCTCGGACGCCGGATCCGGTCCGTCCTCGTCAATCGCGTCGTAGGTGATGCCCACGGCCTGCGCCTTGGCGGCGGTCAGCCACGCGATGCCTTCAGGCGGTGCCGACGTCACGTAGGCGATGGCGGTGTCGGATAACCCCAGCTGGTTGAGGTAGGCCCCGACCAGTGCATTGGCGACGCCGCTCTCGCTGGCCTTGCCGTCCACCACGCGATAGGCGGCATGGAAGCCGATATTGGATTCGGGCTGAAGAAACCGCTGCGACCCGGCAAGCCAGGTGAGGGCGCAGGCTGACGCGCACAAGGTCCCCGGCGGGGTAGCCGTGGCAAAGCCTCGAAGGCGGATGGCCCGCCCGATCTCGATTCCGGCTTTGAGATCCCCGCCCTCGCTGTTCAGAAACACAAGGGCCTTGCTGGAGGCGGCGGCCAAGTTTCTGAAGACGATTTCGTCACCGTCGTTCAAGACGCCCGTGACCGAGATCAAGTCCGTGTCACCTTCCAACGGCTCTCGCGTGATCTCTGCCGCAGACAGAGGAAACGCGCATAGAAACAACAACCCAGCCACGATGTGACGCATCGATTCCCCCACTTTCGCTGGTGTTATTGAACATCGCGAAGGATGTTTTGCAAGACTGATCCTGCAACCCTGCAGAGGGCTTGGCCCGTGGATTGAAGTGAAAGAGGACGGACGCCGATCTCGTGGCAAGCCCGCTATGACATTTCTTCGCGCGGGTCTCCATCTGATATACAGCGAATGTCGCCATCCTTCTTAACGTGATACGACAGAGCATGTCAGAAGACCAGCATATCGAGGAAAATAGCGCCCTGTCTGGATCCGACGAACCCGAGAAGCCGGCCGAACGCTACCAACTCGGCCTCTGTCTTTCGGGCGGCGGCTATCGGGCCATGCTTTTCCATGCGGGATCGCTTGCAAGACTGAACGAGGCCGGTCTTCTGGCGAAGCTCGATATGATCTCGTCGGTATCGGGCGGATCGATCGCCTCCGGCCTGCTCGCCTATGTATGGCCGCGGCTGGTCTTTGAGAATGACGTCGCCGTCAACTTCAAGACGGAATATGTCGATCGCATTCTGGCCTTCAGCCAGGTCTTTGCGGATGGGCCAAGCTTCCTGAATGGCGTGTTCAATCCCTTCTCGAGTGCGGCGGAGGAAGCCGCCAAACTCTACGAACGACATCTGTTCGACGGAAAGTCGCCAAGCCTGAAAGATCTGCCTGAAACGCCATGGTTCGTCTTCTGCGCCAGCAATCTCAGCACCGGTTCGCTCTTCCGCATGTCCAATCGCTATATCGCCGATTACCGGATCGGCGTGTCGTTTCAACCGGCATTGTCGCTTGCAACCGCGGTTGCCGCCTCGGCGGCATTCCCGCCGGTGCTGTCACCGCTGCGATTGGATCTGTCGCAATTTTCCTGGGAGAGGGAAAAACTCGACGACACCGTTGGCGAAGCGGTTGCTCCCGGCAGGGCAATCCTGAGCGATGGCGGCGTTTACGACAATCACGGCATCGAGCCGGCGCTGAAACGCTGCGACTGCCTGTTCGTCAGCGACGCCGGCGCTCCTTGGCGTTCCTCCACCCGCGGATATTGGAACTATCTGAGCCAGCTCAAGCGCGTGCTCGACACCACCGACAATCAGGTGAGGGCGCTCAGGCGGCGAGACCTGATCGGCGGCTTCAAGGCCGCAAAACAGGCTGATCTGCTCGGTCTCGACGCGCCCTCGAAATCGGCTTTGCGCGCAAAAACGCACGGCGTCTATTGGTCGATCGACAATAGGGACGCCGAACTCGCGCTCTATGCTTCTTACAGGCTCCCGCCATCTTCGGTCGTTCCCTCCGACGTCGGCACCTATCTTCACTTCCTCGGCGCCAGGGAAACAGAGTATCTGACGAATTGGGGACACTATGTCTGCGACGCGATGCTCAATCGCTTCTATCGATCGCCGCTGGCGCCATCGCCCGGGCCGCTGTTGTCGCCAGGGACGGTGAAGCCCTCCTGGGCGGCGAGCGTAAGCAAGCGTCTGTTCGGCTTCCTGCCGACTTAAACCGCCATCTGCGCTGCAGACCTACGCATTGACCGCATCGACGACGTAGCTCGCCATCATCAGATCGAGATGCGCGCCGCCGCCATTCTTGAAGACGGTGATCTGATCGTCGGATTGGCGGCTTGTCGTGCCCGCTGCCACGAGATCGTAGAGATCTCCCCTGATATGCGACCGTTCGATGGCGCCGGAAACGATCGGCTGCATGATCTCGCCGATCCGGTCCATCACCGTCTCCATGAAATCCACATAGACGAGCCCGGCGGCGATCAGCGCGTCATCCGCCTCGCGCATATCGGGCGTAAAGGCGCCGATCAGATCGACATGCGTGCCGGGGCGAACCCATTCGCCCCGAAGGATCGGCGAGCGGGCCATGGTCGCTGACGAAACGATATCGGCGGCCCGAACCGCTTCTGCCACATCGGCAACGGCGGTGACCTTAGCGCGCAGATCGCCAAGTGTGGCGGCCAGCGCCTCGGCCTGTTCCGGGCGTCGCGACCAGATCGAGATGCGCTCGATATCGGGAAAGGCGGCGTCATAGGCCCGCGCCAGAGTGCCGGCGACGGCGCCGGCCCCCAGGATCACCAGATGGCGGCTGCCAGCGCGCGCCAGGCACTGCGCGCCGAGCAGGGAATCTGCCGCCGTCTTGTAATGCGTGACGAGCCGGCTATCGATGACGGCCCGCACAGCCCCGCAATCCGCGTCGAACAGCAGGACCGCCCCTTGAACCGAGGGCAGTCCTTTTTGCGCATTGCCGGGAAAGACGCTGTCTGCCTTCACTGCAAAGCCGAGACCTTCGATCCGGGCGGCGCGGTTCAGCAGCCGTGCATCGTCCGAGCCGAGCAGCAGGTCTCCCTGCTCGGGCCGAGGCCGCTGATGGCCGCGGCGCAAGGCATCGACCGCCCCGGGCCAGCTCAGCTTCGATATGCTTGCTTCATAGGTCAGCAGAGCAGGGAGCATGGGCGTGGCCTCCATCAGGAAAAGCTGGCCACCGGCGCGCCGAGCAGCGAGCGGTCGACCGTGATGCCGAGACCGGGTCCGGTCGGCGCCGCACCACGGCCGTTGCGGCTGCGCGGCTGATAGCCGGCCACATGCTCGTTCGTCCAATCGTTGAAGAACGAGGTGTGCATCAGATTTTCCGGGAAGGCGCTGGCCGCCACATGCGACACCGCCGCTGCCGTCACGTCGCCGCCCCAGACGTCCTCGATGCAGAAATGCATGCCGAGATCCTGCGCCGCGTTGCGCATGGCAACCGCCGGCGTAATGCCGCCGAGACGGCCCAGCTTGATGTTGACCGCAGCCGCGCTCACCTCGTATTTGGCGCGATAGAGATCGGCATGGGTGAGGACCGCTTCATCCAGCACGATCGGCAGCCCGCTAATCTTGCGCAGCATGGCGCAATCGGCGATGTCCCGGCAGGGCTGCTCGACATAGAGGTTCGTATCGTCAAGCGCGCGCATGGCGATCTGGGCTTCGAGCAGCGTATATCCGGCATTCGCATCGACGAAGAAGAAGATATCGGGGAAGGCCTTGACGATGGCCCGCGCACGGGCGGCATCCTTCACCGGGTCGTCGCCGATCTTGATCTGGTAGCGCATGATGCCCTGGGCGCTGCGCTTGCCGATATAGTCGAGGCTTTCCTCGGTCGAGGACAGCGGCACGGCCTCGAAGATCGGCAGCTCGGTGCTGAGCACGCCGCCGATCAACGCCGAGATCGGCAGATCGACGGATTTGCCGAAAATATCCCAGCAGGCCACGTCGAAAGCGTTCTTGGCATTGGCTTGACCCATCAGGAGACTGGACATCAGCCGCTGCAGATGCGTACTTCCACGCGGATCCTGCCCGATCAGCAGCGGCGCGAGCTCGCGCAGCGCCGCACGCGTGCTGCCGGCAAAGACCGGCAGATAATTGCCGGAAAGCGTCGCGGCCTCGCCCCAGCCTTCAATGCCGCTGTCGGTAATGACGCGCACCAGATTGGACGGCTGCTGTTTCGCCGATCGGCCCTTGGACATCACATAGGTTCCATGGGAGTAAGTCAGGTCGTATTCGTAAAGCTCGATGGCAGAAATCTTCATGGCTGTCATCATCCCTGCTGAACGTCGCTTCCTGCTTGAGGCAGCGCGACTTGGTTGCTGCATGAGCTACGATTTCATGCAGGCGGACTTGCGACAAACCAGTTTTCGGCGATAGAAGGGTCAGAAAATCTAGGCCTCACCCCATGTCTATTTCGCCGCCGTTCGACAGATTGCCTTCGCTGAATGCGCTGCGCGCCTTTGAGGCCGCCGCCCGGCTCGGCAGTTTTCGCCGTGCTGCCGATGAGCTGATGGTGACTCCAGGGGCGGTGGCGGCGCAGATCAAGGCGCTGGAGGCCGAATTCGGCGCCGAGCTGTTTCACCGCCAGGCGAGGGGCGTCACCCTGACTGCATTGGGACAGCGCGTCGCCCCCCGCTTCAGCGCCGCCTTCGATGCGCTCGGTGGTGCGGTGCGCGAACTGCGGCGTCATGCGGCCCCGCGCAAAGTCCATATCGTCACCTCGCCGGCGCTCGCCCAGCTGTGGGTGGCGCCGCGCCTGCTGCATCTGCGCGCCGCGCTGCGCGACGTGGATATCTCGGTCACCGCGCTCGAAGAACCGCCGGATCTCAAGCGCACGCCCTTCGATCTGTGCCTATTCTATGCCGAGCCCGGCCCGGACAAGATCACCTTGTGGGATGAACAGCTGCTGCCGGTCTGCATCCCTGGATTGGCCGAAGCGCTCGCCGACCCCGCCGATCTTGCAACGGTCAACTGCATCTCCGATGTGGTCTGGCAGGACTGGCGGATCTGGGCCGCTTCCGCCATGCCCGACAGCCCGGTGATCCCGACCGGGCCCGGCTTCTCGCTCTATGCAGTTGCCGTGCAGGAAGCTTTATCAGGCGCAGGCGTCCTGATGGGACGGCAATCGCTGGTGCAACCCCACCTGAACAGCGGCGCCCTCGTCGCGCCCTTCGCCCGCCCCGTGCCGCTCGGACTTTCAATCACGGCCTGGATGCTGCCGGAAAGCCGCAACGACAGAGCTGTCATCGCCGTCGCCAACGGACTGCGTCAGATCGCTGGTGGCATGGTGTGATTGTTCCCGGTCGCGTCCCGTCACTGTATCGATCACCGGGCTTTAGCGGGTTGCCGAAAAATATTTCGCGTTACCGCACCATAGCGGCGGGTTTGATCCTTAACCGAATTACAGATGATCTACCCTCCTAACCGAACTGCGATAAACATGAGCGCAACTTCAACGGACAGACAAACAGATTGGCGAGTTCTGTTAGAATCTGATCGAATATCACCGTGCGCATCGTATCATGCAGCATACAACCGATCAGAGAGAGATCCGTGTCGGAATCTAAGAAGGCACCCAAGAAGGCCGCAGCCGCTAGAAGACAAACAGCCGCTACGCTTCGATCAACCAGCGGCGCCGGTTTCGACTTCGAGGATCAGATTAGCGCATGGCAATTGGTAAAGGCATTGGTCGGAGAACAAATGCCTGGGCCAGGAGGGGTAGCTACACAGCTACAAACCCAGGTCTCGACTCTCGGCTGGCATATTGACGACCTGCTGCTCACATCGCTCGCAGACGATAGATCGAGACGGCTGGCTATTTCCGCGAAGGGAAATGTTCAAGTAAGTGCGACGGGCCTCCCTGAAGATTTCGTGACACGAGCGTGGGTTCAGTGGCGAAAGAACGATGGTCCGTTTGACCGTGATAGCGATGGATTGGCTTTGGTGACGCTGGGAGCCCATCCAATTTTCGATGCGACATGGCGCGAAGTCAAAAATGCATGCATCGGTTCGGACTCAAAACTCTCCATGAGCAGAATTCGCAGTAGCCCAAAGCAGGCTCGAGTGTTCGAAAGCG
Organism: Rhizobium phaseoli; assembly: GCF_001664385.1. Classification (NCBI taxonomy): domain Bacteria; kingdom Pseudomonadati; phylum Pseudomonadota; class Alphaproteobacteria; order Hyphomicrobiales; family Rhizobiaceae; genus Rhizobium; species Rhizobium phaseoli. Next base: position 1,850,789 of record NZ_CP013532.1, read on the forward strand.
TTCGAAATCCGGGGGGCATTCCGACCGCGACCGACGAGGAGACCATCAACCTTATTCGACGTCTTCACGTTATTCCCCTTGATCTTCAATTGGATCATTCCGAGACGAAGAACCAGGCAATCGCCCAGTGCCGTCGGTTGTTACTATCTGGCGACAGCGCCGAAGCGGGGAACCTCTGGGAACATCTTACGAACATAGCGAAGGAAGTGCGACTCCAGAGTGGCACGATCACGATCCAACAGCTACTGTCGCGCTTGAGAGTCTCTTTCCAATTTCGCCATCATCCGGACTTTGAAAGCGACTGGAAGACGCTTTCAGACATTACCAATGACCGCAGAGATCGGGTAGAGACTGAACTGCCCGGAGGCTTAGCCGTTCCTCGAGCCGCGGAAGCAGAGCGGGTTCGAACGTCGATCGAACAAAGCGCTATCACGGTTGTGGTCGGCGAATCTGGCTCTGGCAAGTCCGCCTTGGTGAAGTCTGTTCTCGACAGCGCGTTCGAAGCCCTCAAGCAGGTCTGGCTTGACGCGGAAGACCTCAAGCTCGCTCTTAGCGCAGCACGCCGCCATATGCTTCCGCTGAGACATGAGCTTTCGAAAGTGCTGAACGCAACGGTTCAAGCGGAAAATGTTCTTGTTATTGATTCCGCAGAGCGCATTGAAGCATCTGAGTTTCCGGTAATTCGCAGGAAGATCTTCGATGCAATTCTTGCAGAGGGAGAATCTTCTGAGGTTGGTCCTTGGCGCATCGTTGTCATCACACAGCCACAGAGCTTAGCCGAAACTGAAGCGGCTATGGTCGGCGAGCGTACCGCAGGTCTTCTAGAAGTCGGTCCTCTCAAGGGCGGCGAGGTGAAGATGGCATTGCTACCGTCTCCGACGCTTGGCTGGTTGGCTGGGCATGACGACACCATCGCGGCTCTAACGAATCTTCGCACTCTCGGATGGGTCCTCAAGGCCGGCAACGCCCTGCGAGGAAACGCGGGCACGTTGACGACGCATACGGAGATAGCTGATAAACTGTGGAAGTATTGGACTCATGATCGAGAGGACGTGCAGGCTTTTGTGATGAGGCTTGCTGAGCGGGAGGCTTCGTTTGAACGAAGTTTCGCGCTGACGGATTTTGAATCGTCTGACGCGATGATCCTCACCGGGCGTCCAACCGAGCTTCCTCTCCGGAAGAACCAGAGAACCAACCGCATCGAGTTCGAACATGATCTCGCGGCAGACTGGGCACGCTTCCAGTTCCTGAAGCAAATTGCTAGGGACACCCCACAGTGGGTAGAATTGTCTCAGAATCCGCTCTGGACCAATGCGCTGCGCATGTTGGGCCAGTTCCTCCTTCGCGAGCCGACCGAGACCGGAACGGAGTGGGATGCGGCCTACGGTGCGGCGGAGTCTGCAGGAAACGATCTTGCCGCCGACATCCTCCTGGACGCGCTATGTCTGGATCCAAACGCCGCAGAATTCCTCACGCAACGCATTGACCTCCTCCTAGCTGACCGAGCCACACGTCTTGATCGCATGCTGGTCCGCTTTCACCACATCGCGACTGTTCCAACTGCGGGCGGAAACGCAGGCGGAGCACTGAGCCTCTATATGGAGAGTCGCTTTCGGTCGGTCGTCATTGCTCGATGGCCAGCGGTTCTTCAGTTTCTGACGGCGCATCGCAGGCGCCTGAATGACCTCGTATCGACGGCGCTCGCGAAGATCATTCAAACGTGGCTCATCGGTACTCCGAGAACGTTGTCAGACGGCTCGCCATTTCCCTTTCGACGGGAACTGGCGGAGATCGCTTTGGACATGGCGCGAACGGTCCAGGTCGAAAAGGGCAGGGGCGTCATCTACCTGATTCGTGATCAGTTGCTTTATACAGCTCCCTTGTCTGCGGCTGGGGATCTTCCGGTCGAGATCGGCAACTGGGCACTGGAACTCGCCGGGCGAAGACCAATTGATCTCGAGGTCAAAAAGCAGGTGGAGGAAGCGAAGCGGAAAGAGGCCGAAATCCACCGCGAGCGGCTGGAATCGGACACCGAATACAGGGCGGATTTCGAGGCAAGACGTCGGGCGTCGTTCTCGATTCCTTCGTTTCGACAGCGTCTTCCTCCCTGGCCGTTGGGAGCAAATCGCAGAGTCGACATGGATTTTAGAACGGCCTGCTTATCTGAAGGCGGCCTTCAACCGCTGATGAAAGCGGATCCAAACGTCGCATCGGAGGTTCTCCTCGCCCTTTTGATCGAGGACGAGCCCTTCGACACGGATGGATCAAGCGGGCTCAGGGCGGAATTGGGGCTCAATTTCGCGAGAGATGCTTATCCCGTTGCCTATTGGAAAAGTCCCTTCTTTCCTTTCTTGCACATCGCGCCTGACCCAGCGCTCAGCGCGCTCATCGCCCTCGTGAATTTCTGCACAGAGCGATGGCTGCACGGGGTAGTTGGAGACAACCTGGCCGTGGACCTAGCTCTCGCCGATGGTTCGAGAAAAAGCTTCTCGGGAACTTGGCCGGTATTCAATTGGGTTCAATCAAGCTCGATGCAAAACGGTCATCTTTATTGTGCGCTCGACGCCCTTGAGCGTTGGGTGACGTCACGGCTGGACATCGGAGGGGACGTTGACCGGGCGATCGAGACGATTCTTCGTGATGGGAATTCGGCCGCACTTATCAGCGTTCTCGTGAACGTAGCAAAGCATAAGCCGATGCTACTGAGGGGACCGCTTGCTCCGCTGTTGTCGTCTCCTGATATCTTCCGTTGGGATAGTGCCCGCATGTCGAACACGCGCGGCGAGTTTGCTGCACCGGTCTGGTCTCGAGAAGGAGAAGTAGTATTCAATCTGGCTCGCGATTGGGCGTTTGCAGCTCACCGAGGGCTGGAGCTGATCGATGTCGTCGTGGATCTTTTGAAAACCGATGATGAATTCGCTCGCGGCTTGCGATCAACGATTTCCACTTGGAGCATTCCCGAAGATCCACGTAAGGCTTTAGATGTCAAAGTGATTGCCGTGGCCTTGACGCGCGAAAACTATCAGTCGTTCACGGATCCAGAAACCGGTGTAGAGAGCCTCCGCCTTATCCATCCGGAGGAGCTGATTCAAGAAATCCGAGCATTACAGGAAGGTCGGCAGCCACCTCTTAGGGACTTTGTATTTCCTGATCGGTGTGAGGAGCGGTTGCAGACGAAAGTGCCGCTCGAGGATAAGGAGGCGGAGTATCTAGGTCAGCTTTTGAAGGTAACTGAGGGCGACGCCGAAGATGACTCGTCGTCGACAGTAAAACTCGCCGCAGCCGCTACCCTTATGGTCCTCGGTGGTGCATGGCTTGACCGCAATTCCGACGTAAGCTCGAAAGCCGAAACGCTAGTTAGAATCGCAGTGTCTGAAATTCCCTCAACAGGAAGCACTGTTCGTGAAGGTCGCTTCTACGGAGTGCACGACGGCTTACGGTTCGTGGCCTATGCCGCGGTGCATCTTTGGATGATCGGTGCAGACGCGACGTCGGAATGGGAACAGGTCATTCTGCGGCTCCTCACCAGCGGGGATAAACAGGCTGCATCGACGGTCGTTCGGATCACCTTCGATAATCGGGCGGAACTCGGGCCTTCGTGGTGGCGTTTGTTGTGCGCGGGCGTGCTTTGGTCGGGTTTGGCGCTGCTGGCTCCACGAGGAGACGAGGAAGAGGGGGCAACCAGGAATTGGGAGCGTTGGCTGGAGCGACTGCGGCGTTATCCCTTGCGAGGAAGATTGGCAACGTGGGAGGACATTCACCTTCAGCGCGTTGCGCACGCGTATGGACGTCTCGAATACCAGCGGCGTCAGCGTGCGTCTTCTGCGGGCGATCGGCGGTGGTTTGGAAGGTCTGATCGGCCGCCCGACATCTCACTCGACACCGATTTTCTAGAAGCTCTTTTCGAATGGCTCTTGAAAGGGGCAGGAGCCGGCGATCGATCGCTGGATATCAAACTTGCCCTGGAGATATGGGAGTTTGAAGCGATTCGTGCGAAAGCGCGCGGCAACGGCGATTACGGGGAGTACGACCTTCCGAGCCAGAATCTTGGATATGACATCCTGATCAAGCTCGCAGAACTTTGTCTTGCTGCGCCGACCCAGGATCAGCGAACGATTTGGGAGTCCGTGTTAAAGCATGGGCCGGAGGCGCACTACGCTTTGCAGCATTTTATCGATGGTCTCTATATACGCCTCGGCGCGGGTGATGACCCGACGGCTTTCCAATTCGTTTGGCGAGAGATCGCGAATTACGGGTTGGCGGCGCCATGGAGCAAAAAGGGGCTTTGGTTCCACGGCGAACGGCTTCTAGGGGATATTCTGGGATTTGGCAATGTCGAGGCGCTTCAGCTATTGCCCCCCGGCGCCGCCCTGCGAATGAAAGATGTCTACGAACAATGGGCGCGGGGGCACCTTGCCACAGACGATGAATGCATCGGCAGATTCTGCTACTTTCTTTCGTCGCCGTTCGGATCGCCGCTACGCCTGGACGGTCTTCGGTGGACGAGCGCCGCGCTACGTGCGCGGGAAGGTTTTTGGTATCGAGATGAAACGGGGACAGCGTTAGCGCATCTCGTGGCAACTTCCCTCCAAGCCGACGCCGCTGTATTGGGGGGTAACTCGGAGGCTCTACAGGCTCTTCTCGATATTGCTGCGATGTTGGTTTCTAAAAATGTCCCAACCGCACTTGCTCTTCAGGAGCGCATCAAGCGAGTAGGGTCGTTCAAGTGACTATTTTCTCTTTACCACCCGTGATTAACGAACTCATCCAAGCTCGTAATCGAGTCCGCGACCACTATGCTGTTCCAGGGCTCGCCTTCACCCTTGACGGAAAGCTTGTCGGCGACATTGGGGAGGCGGTGGCGGCGGAAATGTTCGGTCTCAATCTGACGCCGGGAGGAGGTGCAGGCATCGATGGCGTCGCGCCGGATGGACGGTCCGTTCAAGTCAAGGCGACGGGTACTGGCCGTGGGCCGGTCTTCCGACAGGTCGAGACGAGAGCCGATCATCTGATTTTCATCGAATTCGACTTCTCAATCCTGCGAGGAGAAGTGATCTTCAATGGGCCAGAACACATTGCACTGCAGAGAATGCCTGCAATGTGGGTGGGTCAGCGGCAAGTCCCAAGGAGCAGCATCAGGCGGTTCAATAGTCAGGTCGCACTCGAGGATCGCCTGTCAATAATCGACTCGTCTCTAGATGGAGATATTTCTCTAGCGATTCGGAATATTTAAGGCGAGGCTTCCGTCAAGAAAGTTCGCGAGGTAGGGGTTCGGTCTGCTTTATTCCAGTTGAAAGCCCAGGCGCGGAAGCGCCTGGGCCCTTTTTGCTGTGAATATTGCAACCTGTTTGCGTCAAGCCGACAAAGTCCGTGCCAGCGACAAGTGAAGAGCAATCAGCTGCACCCGCTCGTCGCGCCGCACGTGTCGCACTTCTCGCAAGTGCCGTTCCGCACCATCGTGAAGTTCTGGCACTCCGAGCACATGTTGCCGGTGTAGCCCTGCATGATCGAGCGCTGGCGGCGTTCCGCTTCCACCTTCTTGGCTTCGGTCTTGGCCGTTGCCGCATCGGCTGCCGCCTTGTCGGAGAAGAGGGCGGTGGCGTCGCTGGTGATTTCCTCGGTTACCTCTTCGGCGATCTCTTCGGCCAGTTCCTTGGCGCGCTCCTCGTAATCGCGCTTGAAGGCGACGATTTCCGAGGTGGAGATGGCGACCGTCGGTTCCAGCTTGCGGGCAGCGCTGCCGGCAAAGGCGGTGACCGTGCCGGTGGAAGCGGCGCGGGCAGGGGCTGCGGTGGCGGCACCCTTGGGTTCGCCCGCCTGGCGTTCGCCGCCGGTGCCGGAAACCAGGGTCGGCTTGTAGCCGCGGGTCCAGCCGGTCGACAGCAGGTTGGTCTTGCCTTCCTGGATGCCCTTGCCGAGTGCGGTGTTGGAGAAATCCGACGTATCGACATGGGCAAGGTCATGACGGCCGAGATAGGAGACGGCCAGTTCGCGGAAGACGTAGTCGAGGATCGAGGTGGCGTTCTTGATCGCGTCGTTGCCGATGACCATGCCGGCCGGCTCGAACTTCGTGAAGGTGAAGGCCTCGACATATTCCTCGAGCGGCACGCCATATTGCAGGCCGAGCGAGATGGCGATGGCGAAATTGTTCATCATCGCACGGAAGGCAGCGCCTTCCTTGTGCATGTCGATGAAGATCTCGCCGAGACGGCCGTCGCCGAATTCGCCGGTTCTGAGATAGACCTTATGTCCGCCGACGGCGGCCTTCTGGGTATAGCCCTGACGGCGGTTCGGCAGCTTCTCGCGTTCGCGCGAAACCCGTTCGATCACCCGCTCGATGATCTTCTCGGTGATGGTGACGGCCTGGGCGGCGACCGGCGCCTGCAGCAGTTCTTCCAGCGCATCCTCGTCGTCCTCGTCTTCGATCAGCGAGGCGTTGAGCGGCTGCGACAGCTTCGAGCCGTCGCGATAGAGCGCGTTGGCCTTGAGGCCGAGCTTCCAGGAGAGCAGGTAGGCGTTCTTGCAATCCTCGACGGTCGCCTCGTTCGGCATGTTGATCGTCTTGGAAATTGCACCCGAGATGAAGGGCTGGGCAGCCGCCATCATGCGGATATGGCTTTCCACCGAGAGATAGCGCTTGCCGATCTTGCCGCAGGGATTGGCGCAATCGAAGACCGGCAGATGCTCGGTCTTCAGGAAGGGCGCGCCCTCAAGCGTCATCGCACCGCAGACATGGATGTTGGCGGCTTCGATGTCCTTCTTCGAGAAGCCCATATGGTCGAGCAGGCTGAAGCTCATGTCGGCGAGCTGCTCGTCGGAAACCTTCAGCGTCTCCTTCAGGAAGTCGGCGCCGAGCGTCCACTGGTTGAAGACGAACTTGATGTCGAAGGCGCTCTTCAGCGCGGCGTTGACGGCTTCCACCTTCTCGTCGGTCAGGCCCTTGGCCTTCAGCGTCGACGGGTTGATCGCCGGCGCCTGGTTCAGGTTGCCATGGCCGACGGCATAGGCCTCGATTTCGGCAATCTGGCTCTCGGAATAACCGAGCGTGCGCAGCGCGTCGGGCACGGCGCGGTTGATGATCTTGAAGTAGCCGCCGCCGGCGAGCTTCTTGAACTTGACGAGCGCGAAGTCGGGCTCGATGCCGGTCGTGTCGCAATCCATGACGAGACCGATCGTGCCCGTGGGCGCGATGACCGAGACCTGGGCATTGCGGTAGCCATGCTGTTCGCCGAGTTCGAGCGCCTTGTCCCAGGCCGATTTGGCGTGGGCGACGAGATCCTGGTCCGGGTTTTCCGAATGGATCAGCGCGACCGGGTCGATCGACAGGGCCTCATAGCCGGAGGTTTCGCCGTGAGCGGCGCGGCGATGGTTGCGAATGACCCTGAGCATGCTCTCCCGGTTCGGCGCGAAGTTCGGGAAGGGGCCGAGCTCGGCAGCCATTTCGGCCGAGGTCGCATAGCAGATGCCGGTCATGATCGCGGTTAGCGAACCGGCGATGGCGCGGGCCTCGGCGGAGTCGTAGGGAATGCCCGACGACATCAGCAGGCCGCCGATATTGGCGTAGCCGAGGCCGAGCGTGCGGTATTCATAGGAGAGTTCGGCAATGCGCTTCGACGGGAACTGCGCCATCATGACCGAGACTTCGAGCACGACGGTCCACAGGCGAACGGCATGTTCGTAGTCGGCGATATTGATGCGCTTGGTGGCCTTGTCCTTGAACTGCAGAAGGTTCAGCGAGGCAAGGTTGCAGGCGGTGTCGTCGAGGAACATGTATTCCGAGCACGGGTTCGAGCCGCGGATCGGGCCGCCGGCCGGCGAGGTGTGCCAGTCGTTCATCGTCGTGTTGAAGTGGATGCCCGGATCGGCCGAGGCCCAGGCGGCGTAGGAAATCGTTTCCCAGAGATCGCGCGCCTTCAGCGTCTTCATCACCCGGCCGTCCTTGCGGGCGGTCAGCTTCCATTCGCCGTCATTTTCGACGGCGCGCAGGAAGTCGTCCTTGATCGAGACGGAGTTGTTGGAGTTCTGGCCCGATACCGTGAGGTAGGCTTCCGAATCCCAGTCCGTGTCGTAGGTCTTGAATTCGAGATCCTTGTAGCCCTGGCGGGCGAACTGGATGACGCGCTGGACGTAATTCTCCGGAACCTGGTCCTTCTTGGCGGCGCGGATCTCGCGCTTCAGGGCAGGGTTCTTGGCCGGGTCGAAGCAATCGCCGCTATCGCCGCCTTCGCAATTGAAGCAGGCCTTCATGATCGCCTTCAGGTGCCTGGCGACGATCTTCGAGCCGGTGACGAGGGCTGCGACCTTCTGCTCTTCCTTGACCTTCCAGTTGATGTATTCCTCGATATCGGGATGGTCGATATCGACGACCACCATCTTGGCGGCGCGGCGCGTCGTGCCGCCCGACTTGATGGCGCCGGCGGCACGGTCGCCGATCTTCAGGAAGCTCATCAGGCCGGAGGAGCGGCCACCGCCGGAAAGCTTTTCGCCTTCGCCGCGCAGCATCGAGAAGTTGGAGCCGGTGCCGGAGCCGTATTTGAACAGGCGCGCTTCACGCACCCAGAGATCCATGATGCCGCCTTCGTTGACGAGGTCGTCCTCGACAGACTGGATGAAGCAGGCATGCGGCTGCGGATGTTCGTAGGCAGACTTGGACTTGGTCAGCTTGCCGGTGAAGGGGTCGACATAGAAATGGCCCTGGCCGGGACCGTCGATGCCGTAGGCCCAGTGCAGGCCGGTGTTGAACCACTGCGGCGAGTTCGGCGCGACGCGCTGGGTGGCGAGCATATAGGCAAGCTCGTCCTTGAAGGCGGCCGCATCTTCTTCCGAAGAGAAATAGCCACCCTTCCAGCCCCAATAGGTCCAGGTGCCGGCGAGACGGTCGAAGACCTGACGCGCATCGATTTCGGAGCCGGTCTGTTCGTCCTTCGGCAGGGCCTTCAGCGCCGCATCGTCGGGAACGGAGCGCCACAGGAAGGAAGGAACATCGTTTTCCTCGACCTTCTTCAGCCGGGTGGGGACGCCGGCCTTGCGGAAATACTTCTGCGCCAGAACGTCGGTCGCGACCTGGGAGAACTGTGCGGGAACGTCGATATTCTCGAGGCGGAACACGATCGAACCGTCGGGGTTCTTGATCTCGCTGGTCGCCTTGCGGAATTCGATATCCGCATAGGCGCCTTGGCCGGCCTTCGTGAAACGACGTTCGATGCGCATGGTCTTGACCTCGTGTTGGCGCCCAGTCCCCACGACCGGGGCGCAAAATTCCTATCCGGCGGCACATTGTCGTCGTGCAGCCAGTCTCGTTTCCGTATTGTCACAGGGGTGTCATCCGGAGATGTCCTTCCTGTATCTTGTGGTGATGGTGGCTGCAAACGCTAAATATAGTATTAACAGCTTATTATCGCCAGTCCCGACGTCACTTTTTTTGGAGGCTGAAAACTGCGCAGAGATCCCCTCGGGCCCGAACCGATTCCGGCGCAATGCCCTGATTCTGCGTCTTGTTTTTCAAAGGGAACCGGGCTCGTTACCTCCGGTCCTGTCGCCGCCGCAACATCAGGAGCAGTAAAGTTTGAAACTGCTGATTCCGTCAAGGGCTGGTTTTTAATTCAATGGTAACCACAACATCTTGTGGATGCGCCTGTGGAGATTGGGGAAAGCCGGGGAGCGCTGAAAATACAATGACTTGCAGGCGTCGCCGGCTCAGGAAAACGCCGCAGCGGCAAAAAAGCGTCCCGCGGCAAATCTTGTGATGGCATTTCCGGCGCAAATGCGCATGGCGATTCGCCAGGGAAATCAGCGCTGTCAAAGTGCGCCGGCGAGGAGCGGCGCACCTTCGATTGTCGCGATCAGCGCGCGCCCTTGGCGATCGGTTCCTGATAGGTGAAGCCCATGTCCCAGGGGAAGTAGATCCAGGTATCCTGGCTCACCTCGGTGATGAAGGTGTCGACGGTCGGCACACCCTTCGGCTTGGCGTAGACGCAGGCGAAATGCGCCTTGGGCAGCATGGTGCGCACCTGCGCGGCGGTCTTGCCGGTGTCGGTGAGGTCGTCGACGACGAGCACGCCTTCGCCGCCGTTTTCCGCAAGCTCGGGCGCAATTCCCTTGAGCAGCACCATGTCGCCCTGGTTCACGTAATCATGATAGGAGGCGATGCAGACGGTTTCGATCAGGCGGATGTTCAGTTCGCGCGAGATGATCGCGGCCGGAACGAGGCCGCCGCGGGTGATGCAGACGATCGCCTTGAACGTCTGGTCGAGGCCGGCAAGCCGCCAGGCAAGGGCGCGCGCATCGCGGTGGAACTGATCCCAGGAAACGGGAAAGGCTTTATCGGGAAGGGACATCGGGCTGCTCCGCGGCATGATAGAGATGACACGCCGTTTGCCGGCGACCGGACGGGCTTGCGGCGGCGATCGGCAAAACAGGAAATCGCGCGAGCCGGAACTGCGCGAAATCGGCCGAGGCTCGAAGCCCTCATCGGTCGCTGCAATTAGCGGGATTTGCCGGCAAAAGGCAAGAGCGCCGATCCTTGCGGCAGGCGGTCATCGCGACAACAGCGTCAGCGCCGTCATCGATTGCAGCAAGCTCTTCGTCGTGCCGCCGAAGATCATCTGCCACAGCCATGAATGCGTATGCGCGCCCATGACCAGGAGGTCGATGCTGTCGTCTGAGAGCCGGTTTTCGATGACACGGCAACCGGATCGGGGATTTCCATCGGCGCCACCAGCGGCACGGCGGAGATGTTTTCGGCATGCAGTCCGATGACATGAGCGCCGCTTTCAGCGGCAATGGCAAAGGCGAAATCGGCAACGGCGGCGCTGTTGTCTCTGGTATCGAGAATGGCGAGAATGGTTTTATAAGACATATCAATTCTCCTTGCGCTGAAATGGCTGGCGCGAGGGAGGCAATGCACCGGACCGTTCTCCTGTTCCTTGACTGATATCAAGGATGGCCAGTTCCGGTGCTGTCCTCAAGCCTCGGCGGAAGGATTTTCGACGACCTCCTTTTTCCGGCGGATGGCGCCGATCATCGCATGCACCTCGGCGCCCGCCGCATCGATCGCCGCCTGCGCGCGGCCGCGCACGACGATCTCGGTCGAAAATTTCTGGTCGATATATCTGGGGTAGGAACCGATGCTGGTGTCCGGATGGGCTTTCTGAATAGCGGCAAGCGGCGTGCCGATATCGCCTTCGCCGTAAGGGCAGGCGATGGCGAGCGAGAGCACCGGCGTACCGGTTCGAAGCATCGGCAGCACATTGTCGATCATCGCCTGGAAGACCTGCGGCACGCCGGCCATGACATAGACATTGCCGATGATGAAGCCCGGCGCGGTCGAGACCGGATTGGCGATATGGGCAGCCCCGCGCGGCATGCGCGCCATCCGCTGGCGCGCCTCGGTGAATTCCATTTCGCGGCGACGGTACATCTCGGCAAGCAGCGTCATCGCCGTTTCGTCGTGGTCGCAGGGCAGGCCGAACGCCTTGGCGATCGCATCGGCGGTGATATCGTCATGCGTCGGCCCAATGCCGCCCGAGGTGAAGACATAGTCATATCGGGCGCGAAGCGCGTTCAGCGCCTCGACGATCGCCTCCTCGTCGTCGGCGACGATGCGCACCTCCTTGAGATCGATGCCGGAAAGCGTCAGGAGCTCGGCGAGGTGGCCGATATTCTTGTCCTTGGTGCGGCCGGAAAGCAGCTCGTCGCCGATGGCGAGCATGGCGGCGGTGACGACGGTGTCATGGCTCATGGGGTGTTCCGTGATGTGAGGCTGGTCAATAGGTAGCGCCCTTCGGCGGCTTTGCAAACACTCGAAGATGATGTGGAAAAGCGTGAGCGCAGGGGCGCCTCGCAGATGCGCAATTCCCGGGATCAGATGGGCGGCCTCCGTTAGCGGCAACGAAAGCGTGATTTTTACTCCTCGCGGCTCTTCCCATCGCGAATGACGCGAGATATTGAAAACGCCGCAAGCGGGCGTGGCGAAACTGGTAGACGCAAGGGACTTAAAATCCCTCGGCCTTGGCTGTACGGGTTCGATCCCCGTCGCCCGCACCACGTTCATAATCCTGTTTGAATACGCTGTATATTGCGTGAAAACGCGCGTTATCGCTTGACAATGGCGTTTTCAATGCAAGGATTGCGCCGCGGCGGGGTAAGTAAGTGTTGTCTTGTGGGAGTAAGACGATGGTTTACGATTGGAGTGGGGTAAGGGCCCGGCGCATTCGGGTCTTCAAAACCAGTGTCGCACTTGTTTTGGGAACCGTGATCGCAGCGGTCCCACTGTTTTTCTGGGCGATACAACTGAGCGATTTCTAAGTAGGAATAATCAGCGTTCCGCGACGGGAAGGCTGTTCGGCGCCCTGGTTTCGCGCCATCTGTTGATCACCCAGCCGGCCAGCAGGCCGAGCGCGGCCCCCATCGCCTTGACGCCGGCATCATGCAGGCGGGGGTGGCGGGTCGGCGCGAAGTATTGCAGATATTCGATGGCGACCGCCCCTGTTATCAGCAGCGCGGCCACCAGTTTCCACTGTCTGGGATAGGCGAGCGCGAAGGCGAGGCCGAGGAGAACATAGGCGCCGCCACGATCCGTATCGACGGTCGTGACCGTATGTGGTCTCAGCCCGATCGGCGAAACCGTGACAAAGAGGATCAAGGCGAGCAGCAGCCAGGCCAGCGGTTTTGCGAATTTGAAGATCATCATCGCTCCATATAAGTGGCAGCTCTTTGCATTGACAGTTAAAATCGGTTCATCTGCTGCCGATTTTGCGATTGGCTTAAGAAAGGCTTCCCGAGGCTGGAGCGGGCATCAGGATATGAGCGGCTCGGTCAGCGAACCGGAAATGGCCGGAGCGGGCTTTCTTTTGCCGGCCGGCCTGTGCCATAGCGGCGGCGGCTACTCTTTAGGAATGGACCACGCCCGTGACGAGACTTGAAGTTGAAAGCGCCGAGGAGGCAATGCGCAGCCTGTTTCCGGCAACGCCACTGCAGCTCAATGATCATCTTTCCGCCCGCTACGGCGCCGATATCTGGCTGAAGCGCGAGGATCTGTCGCCGGTGCGCTCCTACAAGATTCGCGGTGCCTTCAATTTCTTCCGCAAGGCGATCGGGCAGGGGGCGGCCGGCAAGACCTTCGTCTGCGCTTCGGCCGGCAATCATGCCCAGGGCTTCGCCTATGTCTGCCGCCATTTCGGCGTGCCGGGCGTCGTCTTCATGCCGGTGACGACACCACAGCAGAAGATCGACAAGACCCGCATGTTCGGCGCCGAATTCATCACCATCCGGCTGATCGGCGATTTCTTCGACCAGTGCTACCAGGCCGCGCGTGATCATGTCGAGGCGATCGGCGGCGTCATGGTGCCGCCCTTCGACCACGCCGATATCATCGAAGGGCAGGCGACCGTTGCTGCCGAAATCATGCAGCAGCTGCCTGAGGGAACGGTGCCTGACATGGTCGTGCTGCCGGTCGGCGGCGGCGGACTTGCCGCCGGCATCACCGGTTATCTCGACGGCATCGTGCCGAAATCGGCCTTTGTCTTTGCCGAGCCCGCTGGTGCGCCGAGTCTCAGACGCAGCATCGAGGCGGGCCAGGTGACGACACTTGCCAAGGTCGACAACTTCGTCGACGGCGCAGCCGTCGCCCGCATCGGCGACCTGAATTTCGCCGCGCTGCGCGATTTTCCGGCAAGCCAAGTGCAGCTGATGCCGGAGAACGCCATCTGCGTCACCATTCAGGAGATGCTGAATGTCGAGGGCGTCGTGCTGGAGCCGGCCGGCGCCCTGTCGCTGACGGCGATCGCCGCGATGGATCCCCAGGCGAGCCGCGGCAAAACCATTGTTGCGATCGTCTCCGGCGGCAATTTCGATTTCGAGCGCCTGCCTGACGTAAAGGAAAGAGCCATGCGTTACGCGGGGCTGAAGAAATACTTCATCCTCAGGCTTGCTCAGCGCCCCGGCGCGCTCAGGGATTTCCTCAATCTGCTCGGTCCCGACGACGATATCGCCCGCTTCGAATATCTGAAGAAATCGGCGCGCAATTTTGGCTCGATCCTGATCGGCATAGAAACGAAGGCGCCGGAGAATTTCGCCCGGCTGATCGCAAATTTCGAAGCCGCCGGCATGGGTTACGAGGATATTACCGAAAACGAGATCCTCGCCAGTTTGATCATTTGACTTGGCGAGCGCGATGGCGGCGTGGTAGAGACGGATCATGGCTTCGTTCCTTTCAAATCTCTTTTCGATGTTCTCCGGCGGCAAGCCCGCTTCGGAGGCGGCAGGCCCCGCCAGTGAGCCGCAGCTTTACGGCGACTGCACGATCTATGCGGAGCCGCGCAAGGAAGGCAGCCAGTACCGTCTGGCCGGCCGTATCGAAAAGAAGGTCGGCGACGAGGTTCTGGTGCGCAATTTCATCCGCGCCGATCTTTTCTCGTCCTCCGACGACGCGATCGAGTGCACAGTGCGCAAGGCGCACCAGATCATCGACCAGCATGGCCCGTCGCTCTTCGGCGACGGCGAGAAGCTTCGCCAGGTCTGAGGCCGCGATCGTTCCGACCCAGGGCGCCGGATACAGAAATCCCTTGCTTTTCAAGCGTATGACTGGAACGTCCCAAATATGAGGATGCGCTCACGCAATCTTAAAGGATTGCGGTGAAAGCTACGGCCTGCAGGATTTGCAGGACGCCCTCGTGTTTGACTTTTTCGGACGATCGATCAAAAGATCCGCAGCCGCGATCGCCGCTTCCGCGCGGCGCCGGCCTGCAGCCGAGGTGTCGTGATGGAGGCTCTCAACCTCGTTCTCTTCGTCGCTGAAGCCATCGCCTATTTCGTGCTGATGGTGACGCTTCTGCACTTCCGCCATCGGCTCGGTCTCGGCGTCTTCCTGACGGCGCTCGGTGTCATGCATTTCATGGAGACCTATCTGGCGGCGGTCTTTTACGTCTCGCTGCCATTCGGGGATGTGTCGCCGGGTTCATCCGTCTTCTTCTCCGGCAAGCTGATGATGATCCTGATGCTGTATCTGTGGGAGGATGCCGCGACGGTGCGCCAGCCGATCTACGGCCTGTTCCTCGGCAACCTGCTGACCGTCGGCATCGCCTGGGTGCTGCAAATGCACCAGCCGCTGCAACTGTCTTCGAACCATACGCCCGACGTCGATTTTCTGAAGGAGATGGGTTGGCTGATGATCTGGGGCACGGCGCTGCTCTATGTCGATTCGCTCGGCATCATCCTGCTCTACGAAAAACTCGGCGATTTCTTCCGCAGGCGCGTCGTGCTGCGTTTCATGATCTCCGGCTTCGTGCTGCTGACCTTCGACCAGGTCGGCTTCTTCGCCGCGCTGCATTATTTCCTCGATGTGCCGACCGCCGTATTCTGGGGTGGCTGGAAGGCGAAGATGCTTTCCGTTTGCCTCTATGGGGCAATGTTTGCGATCTATGAATATCGTATCCGCCGCCTCGGCGCCGACGCCGCCGCGCGCTCCATCAGCGACGTCTTCGGCGATCTGACATTCCGCGAGCGCTACAATGATCTTCTGGAGCGCACCGGGCGCGACATGCTGACCGGCGTCTATGACCGCACGCGCATGGAGCTGGAAGCGCCGCTGATGCTGCGCGAGGCGCTGCGGCAGGGGCTGTCTGCGACCGTTCTCATTATCGACGCGGATCACTTCAAGGACGTCAATGACGGTTACGGTCATCTCCAGGGTGACGTGGTGCTGAAGTCGATCGCCGCCCGGCTCGGCACAACACTGCGTTCCAGCGACCGTATTTTCCGCTTCGGCGGCGAAGAGTTCGTCGCCGTCTGCCCCGGCACGAACCATGAGGAAGGACTGCTGCTTGCCGAGCGTCTGCGTTGGACGATTGCGACCAGCGTCAAGACGCCGGATGGCAGTCCGGTCACCGTCTCTATCGGCGTGGCGACCGCCGACGAGGACGGCAGCGGTTTCACCGCGGTGCTGTCGGCTGCCGATGGCCGCCTGTACGCGGCAAAGAAGGGCGGCCGCAACTGTGTCGTCGGCCGCTCCGGCCTGGTGAAACTCGGTTAAGCCGGCTGATCTCCCGATCAGTGCGATCGCTCGAGCAGGTGTTTGGGGTGTTGAGTAAATCAAAACAGATGTCTTCATGTGTGTGTAATTTCAATATCTTATGGTAGCAATAAAAACGGCTTGTTAGCATAATGCAAACGTGATCTCCATTGCCTCGACATTTCGCATGCGAGGGGCGTGGAGACATGAGTGATATAGCTTTACGAACGAAGGTTGATGGCGGCGAATTTGCCGTTTTGTGCATCGGCGGGTTTCTTCTTTCGATCGCCTATGGCGTAACCTTTCTGATCCCGGTGTTGGTCGGCCAGCGCGGTGGAAACGAGGCGCTTGCCGGCCTGATCATCTCGGCCGCGACCGTCAGCACCGTCGTTCTGGTCATCCTCTCCGGTCACATCGCCGATGCCATCGGCTCCGCGCGGGCGGTGGCGGTTTCCGGGCTCTTTCTTGCGGCCTCCGGACTGGGATTTGCCATGGTCCCGGCAGCCGGGCTCAGCCTGATGACCGTCGGTTTCGTTCTCGGCATCGGCTGGGGCACCTTTTATGCGCTCGGTCCGATTCTGGTCGCCGCGATCACCGAGCCGGAGCATCGCATCAGGTTCTTTGCACTGCTGTCGGGATCGATGATGTCGGGCATCGGCGCCGGACCGATCATCGGGCGCATCGCTACCGGCTGGTCCATGCCGATCGAGACGGCCTTCGCCTTTGCGTTTCTCTCCAGTCTCGCCGGCGGCGCGCTTTATTTCCTGCTGCATATCAGGCTGACCAGCGCCGGCAAAATTCTGCCGCATGTCAACAAGATCTCCTTTGCCGCAGCGCGTCAGGTGATCGGTTCGCGGGCGATCTATTCCATCGCCATGGTCGGCATCGGCGGCGCGATTTTCGGCGGGCTGTCCAGCTTTCAGACCAGCTACGCCAAGGCGCATGGCTTCGACTATTCGCTGTTCTTCGTCGGCTTCATGTCCGCCGCCATCCTGAGCCGGCTGTTCGTGGCGGGATATGTGGTCAAGAAGGATCCGTTCTATTCGCTTCTGGTCCTGACCAGCCTGACGCTGGTCTCCATCCTGCTGTTCCTGGTGGTGACCTCGAGCCAACTGGCCTATTTCGGCGCCGCGGCGATGCTGGGGCTGGGCTATGGGCTGACCTATTCCGTCATCAACGGCCTGGCGGCAAACGAGGCGCCCGCGGGCCTTATGCCGCAATCGCTGCTCCTGTTCTCGCTGTCCTATTTCATCGGCGTCTTCGGCTTTCCGCTGATTGCCGGCAACCTGATCGTTTCCTCCGGCATTCAGGCCATGCTCTACGTGCTGCTGCTGCTTGCCATCGCCAATTTGGCAATCGTCTTGTTTCGCGTGGTCCGCCGCGTAAGGAATGGCTGACCGAGGCCGGGCAAGGTCGACTTGCCCGGCTCTCGCTGATTTAGGCGGCGCGGAAGATCTTGGCGCCGGACGGTGCGCTCGTCATGCCGCCATCGACGGTGATTTCGATGCCGGTGACATTGGATGCGTCATCGGAGGCGAGATAGAGCGCGGCTTTGGCGATTTCGTCGGCTTCGCTCATGCGCCCGAGCGGGCTCATGCCGCCGATGCGGGCCTCGAGCGCCGACATTGCGTCTTCGGTCTGGGCCATCGGCGACCAGATCGGCGTCTTTGTGCCGCCGGGCGTCACCTGGTTGACGCGGATGCCACGCGGCGCAAGCTCGGAGGCCATATTGCGCGTCATCGCCCGGACCGCGGCTTTGGTCGCCGCATAGGCCGTCCAGCCCGGAGCACCGAGCACGGCATGCACCGAACCGTTGAGGATGACCGAGGCGCGGTCGTTGAGATGCGGCAGGGCCGCCTGCACGGTGAAGAAAACCGCCGTGAGATTGGTGCTGATGATCCGATTGAACTGTTCCGGCGATGTGTCACCGAGTGGTGTCGCGCCGCCGATGCCGGCATTGGCGAAGATGATATCGAACGTGCCGACCTTTGCGGCGGCTTCCGCAAAGGCCTTTTCGGTGGCGGCTGCATCGGTGACGTCGAGGTTGAGCACCACGACGCCAGCCCCGAGCACCTTTTCGGCGGCAGCGAGCGTTTCCGGATTGCGGCCGGTGATCACGACCTTGGCGCCCTCATCGATGAAGGCCTTGGCGGTCGCAAGACCGATGCCGCTATTGCCGCCCGTGATCAGGGCCACCTTGTTTTTTAGACGCATGATTCATGCTCCTCTTGGAAATGACAACAATCTGGATTATGATGGTTATCTACTAGGATTATGATTGTAATCCTCATAAGTCAAGAGGCACCGATGGGGCGTTCCCAGCTTGAAAAACAGAAGACGCATGAGAAGATCGTGGAGACCGCGTCCAGGCGGCTGCGCGAAGCGGGACTCGACGGTATCGGCGTTGCCGACCTGATGAAGGAGGCCGGGCTGACCGTCGGCGGCTTCTACAAGCACTTCGCCTCCCGTGACGATCTCGTCGCCGAGGCGATCCAGTCGGCTTTCGATTCATGGGGACGCAAGTTGGAGGCCGAGGGGATCAACCCGACGGAGATGACGGCTGCCGATATCGCCGAGCGTTATGTCAGCACCTATCACCGTGACAATCCCGGCGAGGGCTGCCCTTTTGCTGCGCTGACCTCCGATATATCCCGCAGTGGCGAGAAGGCGCGAGCGATCGCGACGGACGGACTCAGGCGCAATTTCGCGGGATTGGCGAGCAAAGCCGCAGGAGCGGATGAAGGGGAAAGACGACGCAAGGCGATCATGGCCTTCGCGATGATGGCCGGCGGCGTCGGCCTTGCCAGGATTTCCTCCGATGAGGCGCTGTCGGCCGAAATCCTCGAGACGATCCGCGATTTTGTCGCCGCTATCGACAAATGACAAACGGCCGGCGAAGGGCCGGCCGTTGTATTACACCTAAGCGTTTGAGAGCCGATCAGGCGGCCAGCGCGATTTCCTGGACGCGCGACTTGGCGGCGTCGATGGCCTTTTCAGCGGCTTCCGGGCCGAAGGCGAGGCCTTCGACATAGATGGTCTCGACGTCTGTGATGCCGAGGAAACCGAACACCGACTTCAGGTACGGCACGGCATGGTTCAGGGGGGCGGCCGGGCCCTGCGAATAGACGCCGCCGGAGGTCAGTACGACATAGACCTTCTTGCCGGTGACGAGGCCGACCGGGCCGGTTTCCGTGTACTTGAAGGTCAGGCCGGCGCGGGCGACGTTGTCGATCCAGGTCTTCAGCGAAGAATAGATGCTGAAGTTGATGAGGCCGGTGCTGATGACGATCGTGTCGGCGGCCAGCAGTTCGTTGACGAGCTCGTCCGAGGTCTTGATGGCGGCGATTTCTTCGGCCGTGCGGGCTTCCGCAGGCTTGCGGATGGCGGCGGTGAAGAGGTCATCGATATGCGGCAGCGGATTGGCGGCGAGGTCGCGGCGGACGACGACGCTGCCCGGCTTCTGGTTCTTCAGCTTTTCGGCGAGATCGACGGCGATCGGGGTCGAGAGCGACTCGGCACGCGGGCTGGACGTCAGAAGAAGGATGGACGACATGCTGCATTTCCTTTCGAATTGAATTGGACGGCTCGTTGCTGGGAGGTGAGCCGCGGTGTCGAGAAGGAAAATAAGTCTGGCCCGCTATCGAAAAAACGGTGATAATGTCGATCGAAACTATCGATGGAATGGATGGAAGATGCTTCCGAACCCGACTTTAGACCAGTTGCAGGTGTTTTTGACCGTTGCCGAAACCGGTAGCTTTTCTGCCGCATCGCGGGCGCTGAACCGGGCGCAGTCGGTCGTCAGCTATACGATTGCCAATCTGGAAGCGCAGCTTGAAATGCCGCTTTTCGAGCGGTCCGGCGCACGCCAGCCGAAGCTGACGGAGGCGGGCAAGGCGATGCTCGAGGATGCGCGCCGCATTCTCGGTGACCTGCAGGTCATGCGGGCGCGCGTCAAGAGCCTGAGGGAGGGCCTCGAAGCCGAGGTTTCCGTCGCCATCAGCGTCATGGTGCCATCGCGGGCCGTCGTCGACGTGCTGCATGAATTCCGCGAAAGATTTCCGTCCGTTGCATTGAACCTCAATGTCGGCGAGCTCGGCGTGGTGATGGACCTCGTCCTCAGCGGCAAGGCGACGATCGGGATTGGAGGCGCAGTCCTCAAGCAGGACGATTCCGTCGTCACCGAGCGGATTGGGCATTCCTTCATGTTGCCCGTTGCCGCACCCAACCATCCGCTTGCCCAAATAGACCGGCCGCTCACACTTGGCGACGTGCGCGAGGAAGTGCAACTCGTCGTCACCGACGCGTCGGGTCGGACGAAGGGGCGGGATTTCAATGTTCTGTCCTACAAGACGTGGCGCGTCAGCGATATTGCGATGAAACACCAGCTCATTAAGGCCGGCCTGGGCTGGGGCGGCCTTCCGGCATCCGTCATCCATGATGATCTGCGCAGCGGCGCGCTCGTTCATCTCGATCTGGATGCCTATGAGCAGGGCGAGTATGCCATCTATTCGATGCGCCAGCTCGCCAACCCGCCCGGACCGGCCGCCAGCTGGATGATCGACGCCTTCCGCACACGGCTTTCCCATTGCCCGAACCAGGCCGATTTCCATGCCGAGATGGCAGAGCTTCGTGACACCGCACCGCCGCTCGCGGCCGAATGACGAAGGCGCGGAGCCGCGCCTTCGCGAGCGTTTCTCCGCTTAAAGAACCAGCCTGAACTTCGAGAAGCCGTCGGTTCCGTCGCCCGCGTCCTCGATCTTGACGCTCTTGACCGCGGCGAGGAACTGCTTCGCCTTGGGGCCGCTTTCGAAGGTCACCGTCGTCCCCGGCAGCGGCTTGAAGGTCCAGTTCGCATCAGCCGATGGATTGATCGTGCCCTGCTCGTGGACGTAGCGCACGATGACGTCGCGGTTGGTATCCGGCGCCTGGAAGATCACCTTGTCGGCAGCGATCTCCGGGAAGCTTCCGCCGCCGCCAGCACGGTAATTGTTGGTGACGACGACGAACTTCTGGGCCGGATCGATCGGCTTGCCATCGAAGGCGAGGTTCTGGATGCGGTTGGCATCCGGATTGATCGCCTTGCCGGATGAATCATATTTCGGCGGCTGCGAGAGGTCAATCTGGTATGTCACGCCGTCGATCACGTCGAAATTGTAGGACGGGAAATCGGCATTGAGCAGCGGCGCATCCTTCGCGCCCACTTCGATATGGTTGAACATGCCGGCCGACATTTCCAGCCAGTTTTTCACCTGGGCACCGGTGATCGCCACAGCTTGCACCGTGTTCGGATAGAGATAGAGGTCGGCGACGTTCTTGATGGCGATATCGCCGGCCGGGACATCTGTATAATAGTCGGCGCCGCCACGGCCGCCGGCCTTGAACGGGGCCGCCGCTGAAAGCACCGGCAGATCCTTGTACTTGGTGTCGGCGAGCATCTGCTTGATGTACCAGGTCTGGGCCTGGCTGACGACCTGCACGGAAGGATCGTCGGCGACGAGCGAGAAATAGGAATAGAGCGGTGCCGACGTCTTGCCGACCGGCGTGCGGACATAGGCGAGCGTTGCCTCATGCTCGGCCTTGGCGGCTTCGACCACATCCTTCTTGTCGGCGTAGTCGGCGACCACTTTCTTCTTGTCGTCGCGGTGATAGATCGGCCGCGCTTCCGAGGTGAAATCGACAATCTTCCAACTGTTGCCGTCCTTTTCGAGCAGCAGGTCGATGAGGCCGAGATGCGAACCCCAGAAGCCGGCCATGACGGCGGGTTTGCCATGCAGCGTGCCCTTGACGGGATCGGCATTGGCGATGCCGTCCCAGCTCTTCGGGCCAGGGAAGACGAGATGCTGATGCCCGGTGAAGATCGCATCGATCCCTTCAACTGCGGCGAGATGCAGCGAGGCGTTTTCCATCTTTTCGGACTGTGCTGCTCCGTCGATGCCGGAATGGGAGAGCGCGATGACGATATCGGCGCCGGCTTCCTTCATGGCGGGAACCCAGGCTTTGGCCGCCTCGACGATATCGCGGGTCTGCGCCTTGCCTTCGAGGTTCTTGATGTCCCAGAGCATGATCTGCGGCGGTACGAAACCGATGAAGCCGATCTTGACAGGGCTCTCCTTGCCGGCGCCGTCTTTGATCTGCTTTTCCACAATGATGTAGGGTTTGAAGAAGAGCTCGTCGTGCTTCGGATCCGAGGCGAGCTGGCCCTTGGTCAGGTTGGCGCAGACGAAGGGGAAGTTGGCGCCGGACAGGACCTTGAACATGAAGTCGAGGCCGTAATTGAACTCGTGATTGCCGAGCGTCCCGACCGTGTATCCGAGCGTGTTCATCGCCCTGATCACGGGATGGACGTCGCCGTCCTTCATGCCGTGCTGATAGGCCATGTAGTCGCCCATCGGGTTGCCCTGCAGCACGTCGCCATTGTCGATCAGCAGCGAGTTGACGGCCTCTGCGCGGATATTGTCGATGATCGTTCCGGTGCGCGACAGGCCCATCGTGTCGTTCGGCTTGTCGGCGTAGTAGTCATAAGGAAAGACGTTGACGTGAATGTCGGTCGTTTCCATCAGCCGCAGATGCGCCTGGTTGGCGCTGGCGCGGGCGCTGAAAGGGTGCAGCAGCACGAGGGCGGAAGTGGCGGCGAGACCGCCAAGCAGGGAACGGCGGCTCATGACGCCGACATCGAAAATGGAAGACATGGAACTCTCCTGTGGGATCATGCATCGCCCGGCCCGTCAGAATTAGGACGATTTGGCGAGGAGTACACTGCGAAAATGACAGGATGGCAAAACAATCGGTAGCAAGGGCGACGCGATTCCAAAATGCAATGTATGGTGCAGCCTTTCGGCCCAAACCCATCGAGGGCGGGACCATAACCGGGCCGTCATCGGGTGGCGCTATCGACATCGGGAAAGTCGATGCCGGCCCGCCGCCGACGCAAGGCTCTTGTTGCGCTCGACGTCGATGTCAACGCGTAGCAACTGGAACGATTTCAGCTGCTCCTGTGCTGCGGAAGCGGTGCACCTCCTAAGGCTTCAGCGTCAACGTCGCCGACCGGGACGGGCGCTCGACGTTGGTAGCGGCTCTCAGTTGGCGCACCGCCAGCACGGGGCGTATTTCCTGGTGGAAGAAGCGGAAATAGGAGGAGACCTGCGCCCGTGCATTCGAATTCACATCGAACTGGATGCCGATGCGGCCATTGTGTTTCCAGCGGATGATGCCTTCGAGCAGGCCGAGGTTTTCGGCTTCGATGCGCACCTTGCTGCCGGAAGAGGCATGGAGCGGCGTCTTCGTCTCAAGCGCGGCGCCAGTCACCGACAGATTGAGAATTCGGACATCCACTTCGCTGTTCAGGTATTTGACGCTGCCGAAGACGCGACAATTCTTCCGATCGGCCTTCCGCGCCGTAATTTTCAGGTTGCTGCTCATGCTGTCTCCCTCAATTGCCAAGGGAGCATAGCGCCCGAAAATTGAAATGGTTTTAGGGGCTTGGCTAAAATTGCAATGAAAATTCAATTGGCGGCGGCCGCTCTGCGGCCCACCACATGTTCGCGCCAGATGGTGAAAATGCCGGCTGCAACGACGATGATCGAGCCGATGATCGTGTTGAGACTGAGCGTTTCGTCATAGATCGTCACACCGATGATCGAGGCATAGACCAGTGACAGATAGGTCAGCGGCTGGACGGCGGCGGCATCGAGAAGATCGTAGGCGCGGATCAGGAAATAGTGGCTGGAAATACTGGTCATGCAGACGAGCGCCATCCAGCCCCAGTCGCCCACGGACATCCAGCTCCAGTAGAACGGGCCGATGACGGTCATCGTAATGGCGCCGATGACGCCGGTATAGAAGAAGCTGGTCATCGACGAATCGTCGCGGCTGGCGAGACGGGTGGCGATGACATAGAAGGCGAAGTTGAAGCAGGAAAGAATGGCCAGAAGCAGTTTCACATCGAAAAACTCGCCTTCCGGCTTCAGGATCAGCAGCACGCCGAATAGTCCGACGCCGATCGCCGTCCATCGCCGCCATCCGACCCGCTCGCCGAGGATCGGCATCGACAGCAGCGCGATCAGGATCGGCGTCGCGGAAAAGATCGCTTGTGAGCGGGCAAGGCCGATCACGGCAAAGCAGGTGATGGCCAGAACCACCTGGACGGCAAGCAGCACGCCGCGCACCACCTGAAGAAGCGGGCGTTTGGTGCGGGCCGTCGCCTTGAGGCCGCCGCGCATCTTCGACGCGAGGACGATCGTAAACAGCGCAAAGGCCCAATAGCGGATCATCGTTACGAAGATCGGCGGGTACGTCGACGCCAGATGTTTCGAGATGGCGTCCTGCAGAGAGAAGATGGTGATCGCCAGCAGAGCGAAAATATAACCGTGGGTCTTCGATGTCATGATTAGCCATTCAACGGGAAACGCCTGCGCGCGCCAAAGTCTGGGCAGGCTTTCAACGAAGATGCAAGGTCTCAAAGCCCCACATTCGGCCTGTCGATGATTTCTCTGAGCGCGAAGCTCGAATTGATTTTGACCACATGCGGAAGCGCCGACAGCCAGTCGCGATGAATGCGCTCGTAATCCTCGAGATCGCGGGCGGCGACCCTTAGGATATAATCATATTCGCCGGACATCAGGTAACAGACGAGCACGTTCGGGCAGAGCTTCACCGCCGCCTCGAATTCCGCCAGCGTCTTGGCGAACTGGCCGGAGAGCGAGATATGCACGATGGCAATCATCTTGTAGTCGAGCGCCTTGTGCGAAAGCCGGGCGTGATAGCCGCCGATGACACCGCTTCGTTCGAGGATGTCGAGCCGGCGCGAACAGGCCGAAGGCGATAGCCCGATCTTTTCGGCAAGCTCGGCGTTGGTGATGCGGGCATTGGCCTGCAGGACCTTGAGAATCGCAAGATCGATAGTGTCGAGATCGGTCATTCGAAGGACTTTCGAAAAATAACGATGATGGCGCAATAATCCGCGAAAAATCGCTTCCGTGCAAATCGTCTTTGCAAGGACATTTCGCTCTCTTGGTGGTTGGATTCTTCCTGCGAGGAGATCCGCGACCGCGGAGACAAAATGAGAGGAACGCTAATGCGTGTCGGTTGCCCGAAGGAAATCAAGAACCATGAATACCGCGTCGGCCTGACGCCGGCTTCGGTGCGCGAATACGTCGCCCATGGCCACGAGGTCTGGGTGGAGACCAAGGCAGGCGCCGGCATCGGCGCCGATGACGCCGCCTACGCCGCGGCTGGCGCGAAGATCGCCGCCTCCGCCAAGGATATTTTTGAAAAGTGCGACATGATCGTCAAGGTGAAGGAGCCGCAGCCCTCCGAATGGGCGCAACTGCGCGACGGTCAGCTTCTCTACACCTATCTGCATCTGGCGCCCGATCCCGAACAGACCAAGGGTCTGATCGCCTCCGGCGTCACCGCGATCGCCTATGAGACGGTCACCGACGAGCGCGGCGGCTTGCCGCTGCTGGCGCCGATGTCGGAAGTGGCGGGGCGCCTGTCGATCCAGGCAGGAGCGACCGCGCTGCAGAAGGCCAATGGCGGTCTCGGCGTCCTGCTTGGCGGCGTACCCGGTGTGCTGCCGGCCAAGGTCACGGTGATCGGTGGCGGCGTTGTCGGCCTGCACGCCGCCAGAATGGCCGCCGGCCTCGGCGCCGATGTCAGCATTCTCGACAAGTCGCTGCCACGCCTTCGCCAACTGGACGACATTTTTGCGGGCCGTGTGCACACGCGTTATTCCAGCATCCAGGCATTGGAGGAGGAGGTCTTTTCGGCCGACCTCGTCATCGGCGCCGTGCTCATCCCCGGGGCGGCGGCCCCGAAGCTCGTCACGCGCGAAATGCTGTCCGGCATGAAAAGGGGCTCCGTTATCGTCGACGTCGCCATCGACCAGGGGGGGTGCTTCGAGACCTCGCATGCGACGACCCATTCCGATCCAACCTACGAAGTCGACGGCGTGGTGCATTACTGCGTCGCCAACATGCCGGGCGCTGTGCCCGTCACCTCGGCGCACGCGCTGAACAACGCCACGCTGGTCCATGGGCTGGCGCTCGCCGACCGCGGCCTGCGCGCCATTGCCGAAGACAAGCACCTGAGAAACGGCCTCAATGTGCATAAGGGCCGCATCACCAGCAAGCCGGTCGCCGAAGCCCTCGGCTACGAAGCCTTCGCGCCGGAGAGTGTACTGAACGTAGCGTAAGCTGCCTGACTCCGGGTTAGGTAAGGGCGCCGGTCTCCGCAAGGGCCGGCGCCTTTACCTTGTCGATCCGGCACTGGAAGCAGTTGTTGCGCGCCGAGCGCACATGCACGTAGGCAATCTCCGACCGGGCCAGCAATGTCTCGGCATAGGCCGGTATACTGGCGATCTGGGTCACCGCGCCGGTGCCGTAGACGATGCGGTCGTTCTCGCCATAGCCGCGGACGATGAAGTCCGGACTCGTCGTCAGCACCGGCGGCAGAATTTCTTCGGCGCTGTAACGCCGGCAAGGCTGCTTGTGCAGGAAAATCGGCCCGGTCTCGGCATAGGGCTGCAGTTCCGGGAAGGGCCGGTAGGCGAAAACCAGAAACTCGTCGCCCTCTTCGATATTCTGCAGGCAATGACGGCAAGGATTGCCGTCACCGTCTGATGTCATTGTCTCGGGCAGGTTATCATAGGCGTCGCGGCCGCCATTCCAGAGGACTCTGGCATCGGCAGTCGGCATGGCGGCAAAACGAATGGCGGTCATGGCAGATCTCCTTTGTGATCGCCATGAAATTGCGCCCGCACCGCCGTCCAAGCCACCCGTTTCTTGCGTGTTGCCACCTGGTCCGGTTCATCAACAATTGATGGGAGGTTGCACCTTTCCTCCTTCATTCCTGTGCTCGTCACAGGAGTCCAGTGCGCCCAAGTCCTTGGGCGCGATAGACTTTTGCGTTGGTATTGCTTCATTTACGGCGCGGGCGCGCCGTGACTGGCTTCCTGTGACAGGCACAGGAATGAGGAGGGAGGTAGGGCGTTCACCACATAGCCTAGGTATCTAAGTGGTCAGTAGGCAGACAGATGCACCGGAAAAGCAACCCAAACCGTCAGCCCTTCCGCGCGATCTCCAGCAGTTCCTTGTCGCTGAGCGGCCGGACGATGCCGGTGCCGGTCGAAACCGGGGAAAAGCCGTACATTTGATAGAGCTGCAACGCGCGCGGATGGTCGAGATTGTTGGTGGTCGTGGTGACGCGCTTCGGATTGAGCGACCAGATGGCATAGAGCGCCTGCAGCAGGAACCATTTGCCGATGCCGAGGCCGAGCGCATGTTCGATCAGGCCGAAATGGCTGAGTTCGATGGTCTCCTCGTCCTCGCAGAAATATTCATAGAAGCCGGCCGGCGCGCCGTTCACATAGAGAACGCTGATATTGTTGCGCTTGTCGTTCAGTGTCGCGGCAAGCTGCTCGTCGCTCATGCGCAGCCGATCCACCCACTGCCAGCGCGCGCCCACCTGCCGGTAGAGATAGCGATAGAAGGGCAGCGGAATGCCGGGCGCGCGCATGATCGCCGTCTGGATATTGACCGGCACCGGCAAACTGGCTTTCGGCGCTGCCGTCATTTCCAGCCGGGTAATGTGAGCTTTCAGCGAAGCGGGTGTCTTTCCCATGGCGGTCAGGCTTTGACCGGCATTGGCGGACCGGTGACGACAGGCGTATCGTCACGGCTGCCCCATTCGCTCCAGGAGCCGTCGTAAAGCTTGTTGTCATGATGGCCGAGCGATTCCAGCGCGAGCGTGATGATCGCCGCCGTGATTCCCGAGCCGCAGGAGGTGACGACCGGCTTCGAAAGATCGATGCCGGCATCCTCGATCGTCTGGCGGAGTTCGGGCAGTGATTTGAACCGGCCCTGGCTGGCAAAGACGCCGGAAGGTAGGCTGCGGGCGCCGGGCATATGGCCGGAGCGCATGCCGGCCCGCGGCTCAGGCTCGGTGGCGGCGAAACGGCCGGCGCTGCGGGCATCGGCGATCTGCATCGCGCCGCTCGAGACGATGTCGCGCATGGCATCGAGCGTCACCACCCGGCTCGCATCGAAGTTCGGCTTAAACGTCGTCGGCATATAGGCGGGCGTGGTAGTTTCGAGCGGACGCCCCTCGGCCTTCCAGCCGTCGAGACCGCCGTCGAGCACGAAGACATTCTTTGCCCCCATCACCCGAAACAGCCACCAGACGCGCGGCGAGGCGAACAGCCCGATGCCGTCATAGACGACGATGCGATCATTCTCGCTGATGCCGAGCCGGCCGACTTCGGTGGCGAAATATTCGGGCGAGGGGATCGTATGCGGCAGCGACGTCGAATGGTCGGCGATCTTGTCCTGATCGAAACGGATGGCGCCGGGAATATGGCCGGCCGCATATTCGGCATCGGCATCGCGTTTCTGTGCCGGCAGATAGAAGGAAGCGTCGAGCACACGCAGATCCGGTTTGCCGAGCTCGCCCTGCAGCCAGTCGGCGGAGACGACGAAACGGCTCTTGCTCTCAGTCATTAATGGTCTCCCTTGTCAGGCTTCGTCGCCGGGCACGCCGAAGCGGATGCGGAAGCGCCGGTTCTCCTTGCCCTTCTTTTCGATCTTGGCGATGTGAATCTGGCCGACTTCCTGCGTCTCAGAGACATGTGTGCCGCCGCAGGGCTGGCTGTCAATCGAGGAGTTCTTGCCAATGCAGACGAGGCTGACCCGCCCGAGCCCCATCGGCGGGCGCACATTCTTCGATTTGACGATATCGGGATTGGCCGCAAGCTCGTCGCCGGTGATCCATTGCAGATAAACCGGATGGTTCTGGCCAACCAGTTCCATCAGCCTGGCCGTGACCTCGTCCTTGTCGATCGTCTCGCTCATGTCGAAGTCGATGCGGCTTTCCTCCTCGCCGACCGCCGCCCCGGTGATCGGATAGGAGCAGACGACGGACAGCAAGTGGCAGGCCGTGTGCATGCGCATCAGCCTGTAGCGGCGCGGCCAATCGACATGCAGCACCAGCGTTTCGCCGATCTCAGGCTGCGGCTCATTCTCGAGCGGCACATGGATGATGATATCCTTGCTCGCACCATGTTTCGTCTGACCGAGCGCGATCTTGCTGCCGTCGGCGCGTTCAAGCTGACCGGTGTCACCGGGCTGGCCGCCCGATGCCGCATAGAAGCAGGTCTGGTCGAGTTCGATGCCCCCGTCGTCGTGAATGGCGGTGACGACCGCCTCGCATGTCGAGAGATAGAAGTCGTCACGATAGAGGGCATTGACGGGCATGGGTCTCACACGGGTTCGTAGGGAACATGTATGTCGGACGACCTCGCCATCCAGCCCGGAACGGGCAGTCCTTTCGACCTCAGGAAATCCGGGTTGAAGAGTTTCGACTGATAGCGGTTGCCGTAGTCGCAGAGGATTGTCACCACCGTGTGACCTGGGCCGAGATCCCGGGCGAGATTGACGGCGCCGGCAATATTGATCGCCGTCGAGCCGCCGAGGCAAAGGCCTTCGTTTTCGACGAGATCGAAAAGATAGGGAAGGGCTTCGGCATCGGAGATCCGATAGGAAAAGTCCGGCGTGAAGCCTTCGAGATTGGCGGTGATGCGGCCCTGGCCGATGCCCTCGGTAATCGATGAACCTTCGGATTTCAACGTGCCGTTCTGGTAGAATTCGTAGAGAGCGGCGCCATCGGGATCGGCGATGCCGATCTTGACGTCGGTCTTGAAAGCCTTGAGGCCGGCAGCGACACCGGCCAGCGTACCGCCGGAACCGACGGAGCAGATAAAGCCGTCGATCTTGCCGTCGGTGTCCTTCCAGATTTCCGGTGCGGTCGTTTCGACATGTGCCTGCCGGTTGGCGACGTTGTCGAACTGGTTTGCCCAGATCGCGCCGTTCGGCTCGCTCTTTGCCATTTGCTCGGCAAGCCGCCCCGATACCTTCACGTAGTTGTTCGGGTTCTTGTAGGGAACGGCGGGCACTTCGACGAGTTCGGCGCCAAGCAGTTTCAGCGCGTCCTTCTTTTCCTGGCTCTGCGTTTCCGGGATGACGATGACGGTGCGGTAGCCGAGTGCCTTGGCGACCAGCGTCAGCCCGATGCCGGTATTGCCGGCCGTGCCTTCGACGATGACGCCGCCGGGCCGAAGCAGCCCCTTCCGCTCGGCGTCACGAATGATGAAGAGCGCAGCACGATCCTTGACCGACTGGCCGGGGTTCAGGAACTCGGCCTTGCCGAGAATGTTGCAGCCGGTTGCCGCCGAGGCGCCCTTGAGTTTGATCAGGGGCGTGTTGCCG
This sequence comes from Rhizobium phaseoli, assembly GCF_001664385.1. Classification (NCBI taxonomy): domain Bacteria; kingdom Pseudomonadati; phylum Pseudomonadota; class Alphaproteobacteria; order Hyphomicrobiales; family Rhizobiaceae; genus Rhizobium; species Rhizobium phaseoli. The sequence goes on from NZ_CP013532.1 coordinate 1,881,056, forward strand.
ATGGCTTCGAGGACGGAGGGGTGGAAGGTCATGGAATCTGCCTCTTTCGAACTCTTACTTTAAGAACGGTCTTTTCCCTTCACAAGGCTGTGTTGGCAAGAAATGCTATTCCATGCCTCTGTCGGCCACGACAAAATTTCGCTTTCCTGCCTAAAAAGGCGCATCACCCGGCATCCGGCGGTTGCGCCGTGATCCGAAGATTGACTTTACCCGTACAGATGACGAAAAACCGAAGCGGAACGCAGCAACAGGGCGTGACCAAAACCGACATGGTTCACGAGCAGATCGATACGATCGACGCATTGATGGCGCATTACGTCGCCGGTTCCTTGCCCGAGCCGGCGCGGGTGCTGGTACGATCCCATTTGCAAATGAAGCCGGATTATCGACGCTTGGTGAGCAGCCTCGAGCTTTTGGCCGGAGAAGCCCTGGAACGTTCACCGGAAGCCGCCATTGCCGATCGCGACCAGCGGCTTGCGGCGATCTTTTCCTCTGCGCCTCCCGCCTCCGGATCCGATGTTTCCAAGGGGCCGGCAGCGGCGCCATTTCCCCAGGCTTTGCGCGATCTCCTCGGCTTCGAAGCCGAGGACGTGCCGTGGCGCCGGCGCTTGCCCGGATTCAAGGACTATTCGTTCGACATGGAGGGCTGCGAGGTCAGCCTGATGTGGATCCGTCCGGGCCGCGCCTTACCGGCCCACACCCATAAAGGCATGGAGCTGATCCTGATCCTCGACGGCGCCTTCAACGATGAACGCGGCCATTTTGGTCCCGGCGACATCTCCATCGCCGATGAGACGGTCGAGCATCGGCCGGTCGCCGAAAGGGACCGGCCCTGCATCGCCTTTGCCGTTTCCGACGGGCCGGTCAGGTTCACCGGATCCCTTCGTCAGATGATCGGCGACCTGATCGGCTGAAAGCAGCCACAATGGTGTGATAAAGCCGTAAATCCGGGAGGAGATGAAAACTTCCGGACCTGTTCTCGTGTTGATCAGGCTGAGCCGGAGGAACATGTCATGCGTGATTTCATCGCCCGTCCCGAACATGGAATCGTCTGGATATCGGGCGCGAGTTCCGGGATCGGCCGGGCACTCGCGCTGAAGCTCGCCGGCGAGGGATACAAGGTCGCTGTCACTGCCAGAAGCCATGAAAAACTGGTCGAGTTGCAGGCCGAGGCCCGCGGCCTCGACGGCAGCATCGTCGTCCTCGACGGTGACGTCACCGATGCCGAGGACATGGAACATGCCATGGCCTCCATCGAATACGAGCACGGCACGCTCGCCATGGCGATCCTCAATGCCGGCACCTATCTGCCCGTTCATGCCGAGGACCTGCACCGCGCCGATTTCGAAAAGAGCTTCGCCGTCAATCTTTCCGGCGTCGTCAACTGCCTCTTGCCGGCGATCCGCCACATGAAGGCGAAAGGGCAGGGGCAGATTGCCATCGTCTCCTCCGTCACCGGCTATGGCGGCTTGCCGACCGGCGCCGCCTATGGCGCGACCAAGGCCGCGCTGATTAATATGGCCGAGAGCCTGAAATTCGATCTCGACAAGATCGGCATCCGCATCCAGCTCATCAGCCCCGGCTTCGTCGACACGCCGGCCACGCGAAAGAATGCCTTTCCCATGCCGGCCCTCGTCTCGACCGATGAAGCTGCCCGGCAAATCGCCGCCGGTCTGAAATCGCAGGCCTTCGAGATCTCCTTCCCGAAGCGTTTCACCACTCTGATGAAGCTGGCGCGTCTGCTTCCTTACAGCGCTTATTTCGCGCTGGTAAACCGCGTAACCGGCTGGCGCGAACGGCCGTCCTCATCGGGTCGCCATCCGGTGACACCGCATCCGGCGGAATGATCAGCTGCGCGAGAACACGACCTGGCGCACATCGATATTGCGGGCACGGAAGCCGGCTTCGCAATAGAACAGATAGAATTCCCAGAGCCGCTTGAACCGTTCGTCGAACCCCATCGGGCGGATGCGTTCCCAGACCGACCGGAAGCGCTCGCGCCATTCGGCCAGCGTCCGGGCATAGTCAAGCCCGAAACTGAAGTCCCTGACCAGTGACAGATCGACCTTGCCGGCGAGTTCGGCGAGATGATTGCGCGTCGGCAGCATGCCGCCGGGAAAGACATATTTTTGGATGAAGTCAGGATTGCTGCGATATTGATTGAAGGCTTCGGGGCGGATGGTAATGATCTGCAGCCCGGCCTTGCCCCCGGGCTTCAGGCATTGGCGGAGCTTGGAGAAGTAGGACGGCCAATATTTCTCGCCGACCGCTTCGAACATTTCGATCGACACGATCCGGTCATAGAGCCCGGCCTCGTCGCGGTAGTCCTGAAAACGGAATTCGACTCGATCATCGAGGCCGGCTTTGCGGATGCGCTCCTCAGCAAAGGTGAGCTGCTCGCGGCTGATCGTCAGTCCGGTTACCTTGCAGTTCAGCTCGCTGGCCGCAAATTCGGCAAAACCGCCCCAGCCGCAGCCGATTTCCAGCACATGGTCGCCGGGCGCGATGCCGGTCGCGTCTGCGAGCGCGCGGTACTTGGCGTTCTGGGCCGATTGCAGGTCGTTGGCGCCAGTCGAATAAAGCGCTGAGGAATAGGTCATGCTCGGATCGAGCCATTGCCGGTAGAAATCATTGCCGAGATCGTAATGGGCGGAGATGTTGCGCTTTGAGCCCGCCTTGGTGTTGGCGTTCATCCAGTGGCGGACACGCTCGACAAGGCGGCCGACGCCGCTTTTGCCGTGGGCATAGCGGTGCACGGCCTCGCCATTGACAAGGAAAAGTTCGAGGAAGGCGGTGATATCAGGACTGTCCCAGTCACCGTCCATATAGGTTTCGGCAACCCCGATCGTGCCGCTTGTCAGCGCCCGATAGGCAAGGTTCCAGTTGTTGAGGCTGAGCGCCGCCTTCGGCCCGGCCTTTTTGCCCTCGATCAGCAGCCTGCGACCGTCGGGGAGGGTAACCGCAAGCGAGCCGTGTTGCATGCGCAGAAGCCCGCGTAGCGCCAGCCTCGCCTTGAACGGCAGCCCTTTCACCAGACGGGATATGTTTTCGGCCGTCAGCGTCACCGCGTCCCGGGCCGGCAGATTCCGGTCCTGCGCCTTGTTCATCCTTCCTCCTCCAGCACCTTTTTTGCCGGTTAAGGACGACGACACATCCGGGGCGATGTGCTCGGGCGGCCTCCGGCCATTGCGTCAAACGCTAATGTTATTCCGGCGCATCTGCAAGCGAACGGGGCCGGTGGATGCTGACTTCAGGTGGCGGCATAGGGCGCCTGAAATAACGCGCACCCTTCAGCAGGAGCTTAAGCGCTTCCCAATGAATGCCGGCAATGATCTTGAAGGTGAGGAAAGGGATGCGCGCTGTCAGCCCGAGAAGCGAGGCGGTGGTCAAAGGGACCTGCCGTCCTGAGAACGTCGCCGAAAGAAGCGGGCCGTCGCTATCGGTTTCGAGGATCCGCCAGCGGATATGCTCGCCGGGCGGCAGCATGCGGAAATGATAGCGCGCCGCCATGCCGACGAAAGGCGATACGGGGAAGAGCTTACGGCAACTCTGGCGAAGCCCGCCTTCGGACAGCTCGCCATGGCCCACGGGGCAGACGTAGCTGTGCCGCTCACCGAAGGTGTTGCGCACTTCGTAGATCATCGCGACGAGCGCGCCGTCGCCATCATAGGCGTGATAGACGGAGAGCGGATTGAAGACATAGCCGAGAATGCGGGGATAGCAGACAAGCAATATGCTTTCGGCGCGTTCGAGCCCGGCCTCGGCAAGCAGCCGGTCGGCATAGGCGCGCAACGTCGCGCTGCCGGCAGCAGCATGATCCTGTTCGTGAAACGAGACGAGATTGCCTCGGTTGACGGAAAACAGCGCCGACAGGCTGCCGGCCTCCTCCAGCCTGTCGAGATCGACGAGCAGCGAGAAGACGCGATAGCGGAAGCGATGGCCGAAGGGTTTCATGCGTTGATGCATGATGTGGCCGACATAGAGCGCTGCTGCGGCATCCGGCGGAGGGCCGTTCTCCGTCACGCTGATACCGTGCCTTTTATCTCGCCCGCTCATGCCGCCGTATCCGTTCGGGGTTCGTGGAAGATGGTTCGGGAAGTCCGCCAGGGTATGACGCCGCCGAGGGCTTCGGCTGCCGCCAGGCCGGAAACGAGCCCGTCCTCGTGGAAGCCGTATCCCGTCCAGGCGCCGGCGAAATGGCAATGGTTCTCCCCCTGAATGTCCGCCAGCGCCTGTTGCGCCGCCATGGCCTCGGCTGAAAATTGCGGATGCTCGTAAGTGAATTCCGCAAACACCTTGCGAGGGTCCGGTTCGCGGTCCGGATTGAGCGTCACGAACATCGGGAATCGGTGGTCGATGCCCTGCAGCCGGTTCATCCAGTAGGTGACGGCCACACCCGCCATTCCATTCGTATGGCTCGAGCGCAGATAGTTCCATGACGCCCAGACCTTGCGCCGCTGCGGCATCAGCGCTTCGTCGCGATGCAGGACGACGCGGTTCGGCCGATAGGGAATGGCGGCAAGCAGTCTGCTTTCGAGCCCGGTGGCATTGGTGAGCAGGCGTGCCGTCTGATCGTTGTGGCAGGCGAAGATCACTTTGTCGAAGGCGCGTTCGCTGCCCGTTTCGTCGATGATCGTAACGCCATTTTCGGAGCGGGTCACTGCACGCACGCCGCAGGACAGTTTCACTCGCTCGCCGAGCGGCTGGAGCAGCCGGTCGAGATAGGTGCGGCTACCCCCGGTCACCGTGCGCCATTGCTGCTGCCGGTGGTAGATCAGGCGGTGATTGTCGAAGAAATTGACGAAATGCTCCGCCGGGAACTGCAGCATGCGGGCCGATGGCGTCGACCAGATCGCTGCTGCCATCGGCACGAGATAATTGTTGGTGAAGCCGGGCGAGAAGCCGCGCCAGTCAAGATAGTCTCCGAGCGAGCGTGAGGCGAGATGGCCGGCGGCGCGATCTGCGAGACACGTGCGATTGAAACGCAGGATCTCGCGGATCATCCAGAGGAACGAGGGGCGCAGCAGATTGCGCTTCTGGGCGAAGATCGACGAGAGCCCGCCGCCGCTCCATTCCAGTTTGCCGCGGTCGAGTGAGAGCGAGAAGCTCATGTCGCTCGCATGTGTCGCAACGCCGAGCTCGGCAAAGAGCGCCGTCAGGTTCGGGTAATTCAATTCGTTATAGACGATGAAGCCGGTGTCGACTGCAATCCGAAATCCTTCATAATCCACGTCGACCGTCGCCGTATGGCCGCCTGGCCGCGCCTGCTTCTCGTAAAGCGTAACCTGATGCACCTCACGCAACGCCCAGGCTGCGGAGGCGCCGGAAATGCCGGAGCCGATGACGGCGATTTTCAGCCGCCGCGGAGTGGAACCGAAATGCGCGTTCATGCCGCGCCCCTTATGGCGTTGTAGGCAGCGAGCGCCCGCTTGCGGGCTCCGGCGTGATCGACGACGGGTTCCGGATAAGTCTCGCCAAGGATGACGTCAGCCGCGTCGAGCACGCTCTTCGGCGCCTCGAACGGCCGGTGGATATATTTTGCGTCGAGCTTCCGAAGCTCCGGCACATGAGACCTGACAAAGTCGCCGTCGGGATCGAATTTTTCCCCCTGCAGCACAGGATTGAAGACGCGGAAGAACGGCGAGGCATCCGCGCCCGACCCCGCCACCCATTGCCAGCTAGCCGCGTTATTGGCCGGATCTGCATCGACCAACGTATCCCGGAACCAGGCCTCGCCGTGGCGCCAGTCGACCATCAGGTCCTTGATGAGGAAAGAGGCGGCGATCATCCGCACGCGATTGTGCATCCAGCCGTAACGCCAGAGCTGGCGCATGCCGGCATCGACAATCGGATAGCCGGTCATGCCGCGGGACCACGCATTGAAATCCTCCTCGGCGCTACCCCATTCGAAGCGGTCGAAACGGTCCTCCCAGTTGGCCGTCGCAAGACGCGGGAAATGGGCGAGCAGGTGATAGGAGAAGTCGCGCCAGGCGATTTCCTTGCGAAAATGCACGATGTCGGCGGCCGGCAGGTGTTTCGACAAGCCGCGCGTCGCATCCCAGATGCGGGCAGGGGAGATCTCGCCGAGCGCCAGATGCGGCGACAGCATCGATGTTGCCGGCTTTGCCGGATAGTCACGGTTTTCCTTGTAGCCGTCGAGCCTATCCTCAATGAAAGTGCGAAGCTTTTCCTGAGCACCTTCCTCACCGGGCGTCCAGAGATCTGCGAAATTGCTCGCCCAGTCCGGCTGCGTCGACAGCAACTTCCAGCTCTCCAACTTTTCCGATCCGGGAAGCTTCGATGCCAGCTGTAATTTCGACGGAATGTCCAGCGGCTCGGGTTCGATGGATCTCTCGAGCGCGCGCCAGAACGGCGTATAGACGCGATAGGGTGTGCCGCTGCCGGTCATCAACTGCGAAGGTTCGTGCAGCAGTTGGCCGCCGAAGCTCTTCACTTCGATCGCCTGCTTTTCCAGTTCGTGCTCGATGTGGGCGTCGATGGAGATGCCCGGCGGATCGTAGCGCCGGTTCCAGAAGACGGCATCGGCGTCGCTTTGCCTGATCAGGGAGCGGAGCACTCCAAGCGCTTCGCCGCTGGCAAGCAAGAGCCCTCCGCGCCGCTTGCGCAGCGAGCCGTCCAGCGCTTCCAGCGAATGGTGCAGCCACCAGGACTGCGCCGCCCCCAAAGGACCGGTCCCTGCAGCCTCCGGCTCTCTTATGTAGAGAGAAATGATCGGCCGCCCCGAAAAATGGGCGGCGTTGAGCGCCTTGTTGTCATCAAGGCGCAAATCCTTGCGAAACCAGAGGATGACAGGTTTTGCTGCGTCCTTTGCCAATGAAGCCGTTCCCCATCCGTGTGCCGTTCAAGCTGCTACGGATGTACGGAAGGGCCGGATTAAAAGTTTCAGCGCGCGGCGAGTTTTTCACCGCTGCCGCGACATGAAAAAAAGGCCGGCGTAAACCGGCCTTTTCCAGGCATGACGCGCGCTCGCGCGACGCGCTTTGGGAGGAGAGAACTGCCTGTTTAGTTGTCGTATTCGCGGCAGGCTTCGCTGATCGATGCGCCGCTCTGACCGCCGCGCGTATCAACGCCGGACATCTGCTGCGGCATGCCGGGGCATTCCATGGACTGCGGCCGGCCGATGCTCTGTGTCGTGGTCGGATCGACCGGAGCGACCTGTACTGGATGAATACCGTTGTCGCTGTTGGTGTAATCGGACGAATAGTTACCCGAACTCGGATCGGTCGAGCCACCATTCGTCGGCCCGATCGGATCGGGGTTCGACTGCGCAAAGGCCGAAGATGCCATGCCGATTGCCAGCAGCGACGCGGCGATAAGGGATCTTGTCATGAGGATATCCTCCTTTGATTTTCATCTTGGATGACCCTTGGGTAACTACACCTCTGAATCATTGTTCCGAAATTTCTGAGAAACTTTGCACGCGTACCTTGTATCGCTGCAGATAAACCGTAACGGCAAAGCCGCTGGATTGGCGTGCCCACCTGCCGTAGTGGCATGAGGAAACGCCGCTCCGCAGCTCAAGGGCGTTATTGATCATTACCCCTCGCGAGGCGGCAGATCTCTGTCTCTCGCCCTTGCCGGTCCATGTGGATTTGCTCGCGGACGGATCCGCTGAAACTGCGTCCCCTGATGCATGGCACGAGATGGACTGTCGCCTTGAAAGCTTGCAAAAGCTGCTGATTTGCCGTTTGATCCGGATATAGCGACAACCATCCGATGCTCTCCCAAAAGGATCCGCCTTTGTCCCTGCCGATGCCCCGCGGCTTCGAGAAGCCTTATGCCGCCTTCCTGTTCGATATGGACAGCACCATCCTCAACTCGATTCACGCGGCCGAGCGCGCATGGAGCGAATGGGCGCGGCGTCACGGGCTCGATGTCGAAGAATTTTTGCCTAAGATGCACGGCTCGCGCGGCATCGATACGATTACCCGGCTGAATCTGCCCGGCATCGACCCCGAATATGAGGCAAAATTGGTGACCGAGGCGGAAATCGCTGATGTCAGCGACGTCGTTCCCATTCCAGGAGCGGCGGCTTTCCTGAGCTCGCTGCCGCCGGATCGCTGGGCGATCGTCACCTCTTCACCCTTGCGTCTGGCGCACCGGCGGCTGGAGGCGGCAGGTTTGCCGCGGCCGAGGTTCATGGTGACGGCCGAGGATGTGACGGTCGGAAAACCCAATCCGCAATGTTATATCCTCGGTGCCGAACGCCTCGGTGTCAGTTCGGAGGATTGCCTGGTGTTCGAGGATGTTGCTGCCGGCATCGCCGCTGGAGAGGCCGCAGGCGCCGATGTCATGGTCGTTACGGCTACCCATCACCACAAGATGGAGACACGTCACCCGACCCTCCCATCCTATGATCAGATCTCGGTCCGCATCTCGGACGACCATAAAATGCTCGTCGTCTCGAACGCGGCCTTATAGCAGGCCGCATTTCGGTTTCCTGCCTTTCACTCCGCGGCCGCGGCAAGACAGCGATCAATGATCCGGCCGATTTCGCTGCGGCAGGAGCCGCAATTGGTTCCGGCGCTCGTTTCCTTGCCGACGGCCTCGACGCTGTGGCATCCGCCGCGCACGGCAGCGGCGATCTGGTTGACCCCGACGCTGAAGCAGGAGCATACGGTCGCACCCGGATCCGGCCTGCCAGCCCCGGGACGACCAGCAACGAGCGCAAAGCGTTTCCTCAGATCGCCGTGCGCGACGGAAAGCTGCGAGATCGCCCAATTGCGCGCGACGGCGACCGGCTCTCGTGCAAGGAACAGGGCGGCAAGCAGCGTTTCGCCGTCGAAGAATGCAAGCCTGAGGTCGCCGGTCTGCCGGTCGGCATAGCCCAGCGGTTCGATTTCGTCGGGAATGGCGAAAACCGCGCGGCACCAGGCCACCCAGTCGTCGACGGCTTCGGAGAAGGCAAGTTCCAGCCTCCAGCCGCCGACGGCCTTCGCCAGCGCCCAATAGGCCGCGTCAGGCATGGCCGGTTTGACGGCCGAAACGGCGAAACCGTAATGGGTGGCGCGGAAGGGGCGAACGGCGACGGCAACGTTTTTCGACGCCGGTTGACCGGAAAAAGGGTCGGTGATCGGCGCGACAAGCGCGTCGATCCGTCCTTTTGCCGCGAACTGGTCGTTCCAATGCATCGGTGCGAAAATGCCGCCGCGCGCCTGGCGATCGGTCACCAGGGCCCGGACGATCGCCTGGCCGTGCGGGCTGTCGATCTCGACGAGACCGGCGCTCGATATGCCGGCGTCGATCGCATCGCGCGGATGGATCTCGGCAAAGGGTTCGGCGATATGGGCGGAAAGCCTGGCGCTCTTTCCGGTTCGCGTCATCGTGTGCCACTGGTCGCGGATGCGCCCGGTATTCAGCGTGAAGGGGAAGTCGGCATTGGTGCGATCGGTTGCGGGCGGTTCCACCGCGACGAAGCGTGCCTTGCCGTCGGCATGGTAGAAACCGCCATCGGCGAAGAAGCGGGTGACGCCGGGCGAGCTGCCTGCCGCCTGCGGCCATTGGAAGGGCGACAGTTCGTAATAGGCGGCGCCGGTCATGTCGGCGCGGGCGCCGATGTCGAAGTCGCGGCTGCCGTTGTTTTCGAAGGCGGAAAGGGCGGCGTGTTCGGCGAAGATTTCGGCCGGCGCATCGAAGTCGAAGGCGGCGGCAAATCCCATGCGGCGCCCGACCTCGGCGAGCTGCCACCAGTCGGCCTTCGCATCGCCTGATATGCCGAGAAACGGCCGCTGCCTGGAAATGCGCCGTTCGGAATTGGTAACGGTGCCGTCCTTCTCGCCCCAGCCGAGCGAGGGCAAAAGCACATGCGCGTGCCGGGCCGTATCCGTCTCTCGCAGAATGTCGGAGACGACGACGAAGGGACAGGCGGCGATTGCGCTTTCGACGCTGTTCGCATCCGGCATCGAAACAACAGGATTGGTGGCCATGATCCAGAGCGCCTTGATGCGCCCGTCGGCGACGGCGCGAAACATGTCGACCGCTTTCAAACCGGGTTTTGATGCGATGACCGGCGATCCCCAAAAGCGCTGAACGCGGTCGCGGTCTTCAGGATTTTCGATTGCCATATGGGCGGCGAGCATGTTGGCGAGACCGCCCACTTCGCGCCCGCCCATGGCGTTCGGCTGGCCGGTCAGCGAGAAGGGGCCCATGCCTGGGCGGCCGATGCGGCCGGTCGCCAGATGGCAGTTGAGGATGGCATTGACCTTATCGGTGCCGGACGAGGATTGGTTGACGCCCTGGCTGTAGCAGGTGACGACCTTCGATGTCGTCTCGAACAGGCGGAAGAATTCGCGAATCTGCATGACCGGCAGGCCGGTCCGTTCGAGCAGATCGTTGATATCAAGTGCTGCGGCGGCCGCAAAGGCGCCGGCGAAACCTTCCGTATGGGAGGCGATATAGTTCTGGTCGATCGCAGAGCTTGTGGCGAGATGGGCAAGCAGCCCCATGAACAGCGCGACGTCGCCATCCGGGCGGATGGCCAGATGCAGGTCGGCGATATCGCATGTCATCGTCCGGCGCGGATCGATGACGACGATCCGCATGTTCGGCCGCGCCGCCTTTGCCGCGGCCAGCCGCTGATAGATGACGGGATGACACCAGGCGAGGTTGGAGCCGGTGAGCACGACCAGATCCGCAAGTTCGATATCCTCATAGGTCCCTGGCACGGTATCGGCGCCGAAGGCGCGGCGATGGCCGGCCACGGACGAGGACATGCAGAGCCTGGAATTGGTGTCGATATTGGCCGAGCCGATGAAGCCCTTCATCAGCTTGTTGGCGAGGTAGTAATCTTCGGTCAGCAACTGGCCGGAGACGTAGAAGGCGACGGAATCAGGCCCGTGTTCGGCGATCGTTTCGGAAAAGCGCTGGGCGACCAGATCGAGTGCCTCGTCCCAGCCGCTGCGCGCGCCTGCGATTTCGGGATAAAGAAGCCGGCCGTCGAGATCGATGGTTTCGGCCAGCGCCGAACCCTTCGAGCAGAGCCGGCCGAAATTCGACGGATGCTCGGGATCTCCCTTGACGCTGACGGCGCCGGCCTCGTCGACGGTGGCGATGACGCCGCAGCCGACGCCGCAATAGGGGCAGGTGGTCTTGACCTCAGCCGCCATTATTCAGCCGCCATCAACAGGCTTTCCAGCGCGATGAACAGGGCGCCGTCCTCGGTGCGGACCGGTATGGTCCGCACCTCGCCCTCGTCGGCGCCGAGCGCCTTGCCGGTTTCGAGTGAGATCACCCAATTGTGCAGCGGGCAGGTGACCGCCTTGGCATGCACGATGCCCTGGGAAAGCGGGCCGCCCTTGTGCGGGCAGTGATCCTCGATGGCGAAGACCTCGTTTTCGGCCGTGCGGAAGACGGCGATCTTGCCCTGCGGCGTCTTCACGCAGCGTGCGCCGCGCAGGGGAATATCGGAGATGTCACCGATTGCGATCCAGTTCATGTCCATCTCCTTATTCGGCTGCCTGCGGATAGCCGATCGTCGCCATCGGCTTGAATTCGTGTTTGTCCTTGCCGGAGACGCGCTCCGACCAGGGATCGACCTGGGCAAATTTCTGGCTGAAGACGAAGCGCTCGTAATAGGCCTTGCGCTTTTCGGCATCGCCCATGATCTGGCGGCGGATTTCCTCCAGGCCGACGCGCTTGGCCCATTTGTAGATGCGCTCGAGATAGCGGGCCTGCTCGCGGTACATCTGCGTCAGCGCCACAATGTGCTCCAGCGCCTCATCCTCGGTCTTCACCAGGCCGAGCACCTCGGTGCCCTTGATGTCGAGACCGGCCGCTCCGGCAAAATGGATTTCGAAACCGGAATCGACGCAGATCACCCCGATATCTTTGCAGGTTGCTTCGGCACAATTGCGCGGGCAGCCCGACACGGCCATTTTCAGCTTGGCCGGCGTCCACGAGCCCCACATGAATTTCTCGATGCGGATGCCGAGACCGGTGGAATCCTGGGTGCCGAACCGGCACCAGTCGGAGCCAACGCAGGTTTTGACCGTACGCAGGCCCTTGGCATAGGCCTGGCCGGAGACGAAGCCGGCCTTGCCGAGATCGGCCCAGACGGCGGGCAGGTCTTCCTTCTCGATGCCGAGCAGGTCGATGCGCTGGCCGCCCGTGACCTTGACCATCGGGATTTCGAACTTGTCGACGACATCGGCGATGGCGCGCAGCTCATTCGAATTGGTGACGCCGCCCCACATGCGCGGCACGACGGAGTAGGTGCCGTCCTTCTGGATGTTGGCGTGGACGCGCTCATTGATGAAACGCGACTGGTAGTCATCGGCATATTCGTCCGGCCAGTCACAGACGAGGTAATAGTTGAGCGCCGGGCGACACTTGGCGCAGCCGCAGGAGGTCTTCCATTCCAATTCCTGCATGACGGCGGGAATGCTCTTTAGACCCTTTGCCTTGATCAGGCGGCGAACGTCGTCGTGGCCGAGTTCGGTGCAGGTGCACATCGGCTGCACGGCGGCCGGATTGTAGCCGTCGCCGAGCGTCAGCGCCATCAGCTGTTCGACGAGCCCGGTGCAGGAGCCGCACGAGGCCGAGGCCTTGGTATGGGCGCGCACGTCGTCGAGCGACGTCAGCCCTTTGCTCGTGATCGTCGAGGTGATCTTGCCCTTGCATACGCCGTTGCAGCCACAGATTTCCGCGTCATCCGGCAAGGCTGCAACGGCCGCCATAGGGTCCAGCGGCGACCCTCCCTGGTAGGCCTGACCGAAGATCAGCGTCTCGCGCATCTCCGAAATATCGGTCGCTTTCTTCTTCAGATCATTAAACCAGGCGCCGTCGGCGGTCTCGCCGTAGAGCACCGTGCCGATGATCTTGTTGTCCTTCAGCACGAGGCGCTTGTAGACGCCGGCGCTGGCATCGCGCAGCACGATCTCCTCGCGGTCATCGCCGTCGGCGAAATCGCCGAGCGAATAGAGTTCGATGCCGGTGACCTTGAGCTTGGTCGGCGTGTCCGCATGCACGAAAGCCGGCGAACGGTCGCCGGAGAGATGCGCGGCGGCGATGCGAGCCATTTCGTAAAGCGGCGCGACGAGGCCATAGACCATGCCGCCCACCTCGGCGCATTCGCCGAGCGCAAAGATATCGCCGTCCGAGGTCTGCATGCCGGCATCGACGACGATGCCGCGATTGACCGCAAGGCCGGCGTCCTTCGCCAGGCCGACGCTCGGACGAATGCCGACGGCCATGACGACGAGGGTTGCCGGGATGATGCGGCCGTCGTCGAGCTCGATGCCCTCGACCTTGCCATTGCCGATGATCGCCTTGGTATTGGCCTTGCAGATGACCTTGATGCCGCGTTCCTCGACCGCCTTCTGCAGGAGATAACCGGCGGCGGGATCGAGCTGGCGCTCCATCAGCGTCGGCATGACGTGCAGAACGGTGACGTCCATGCCGCGCTGGGCGAGGCCGGCCGCCGCTTCGAGGCCAAGCAGACCGCCGCCGATGACGACCGCCTTTTCGCGCGACTGGGCGGCAAGCAGCATGGCCTGCACGTCGTCGAGATCGCGATAGGTGATGACGCCGGGCAGATCCTTGCCGGGAACCGGGATGATGAAGGGCACGGAGCCGGTGGCGATCACCAGCTTGTCATAACTTTCAGTAACGCCATGGTCGGAGGTGACCGTCTTGGCATCACGATCGATGTTGATGATCTTGTGGCCCTTGTAGAGCATGATGCCATGCTTGATGTACCAGCCGTCACCGTGAATGATGATCTGCTCGTAGTCCTTCTCGCCCGAGAGGACCGGCGACAGCATGATACGGTCGTAATTGACGCGCGGCTCGGCATTGAAGATCGTGACTTCATAGCGTCCGGGCGCCCGTTCGAAGAGGTGCTCCAGCATGCGCCCGGGCGCCATGCCATTGCCGATGATGACGAGTTTTTCGGTCATACGTTCAAGTCCCTTGGATTAGGTTGCAGCCACGGGCGCCGAGTGCCCTTGACGCGACAGTTGCTTGACGGACAGGTGCATCCAGATCAGCGAGATCGCGACGATTGCGAAAAGCAGCAGGAAGCAGCTGGACCAGAGGCCGGTCATGTCCTTGAGGAGGCCGAAGGCGATCGGCAGGATGAAGCCGCCGAGACCGCCCATCATGCCGACGATGCCGCCGACGGCGCCGACGCTGTCGGGATAATAGGCCGGAATGTGCTTATAGACGGCGGCCTTGCCGAGGCTCATGAAGAAGCCGAGCACGAAGATGACGACGATGAAGATCACAGGTGTGATGGTCGCGGCCGGCAGCGACAGGATGAGGGTGGCCACGGCCGAGACGGCAAACATCGCATACATGACGCTGCGTGCACCCTTCTTATCCGACAGCACACCGCCGAAGGCGCGGAAGATGCTGCCCGGGATCGAGTAGGCCGCCGCGATCATGCCGGCAGTTTCGAGGTTGAAGCCGTAGACGCCGACCAGGTAGCGCGGCAGCCACAGCGACAGGGCGACGAAGCCGCCGAAGGCGAAGAAATAGTAGAGCGAGAAGCGCCAGACCTGAACGTTCTGCAGCGGTGCGAATTCCTGGGCGAGGCTCTTGGAGGCAACGCCGCGCTCGCGGCGCAGACGGAAGGCCGGATCGTCAGTCGTGGTGAACCAGAAGACGATAGCCATCAGCGCCAGACAGACGGCCCAGATTTCGGCAACCGCCTGCCAGCCCCAGGCGAGCAGTACGAAGGGAGCGGCGAATTTGGTGACAGCCGCGCCGACATTGCCAGCGCCGAAGATGCCGAGCGCCGTTCCTTGCTTCTCCGCGGGGAAGAAAGGCGAGACATAGGCGACGCCGACCGCGAAGGAGCCGCCGGCAAGCCCGACGCCGAGGCCGGCGATCAGCATCTGCGTGTATGTATGGGCGTAGGAGAGCAGGAAGGTCGCCACTGCGGCGGCAAGCATCGTCAGCGTGTAAACGAGACGGCCGCCATAACGCCCCGTCCAGATGCCGAGGACGATGCGCACGAGCGAACCGGTCAGAACCGGGGTGCCGATCAGCAAGCCGAACTCGGCCTCATTCAGGTTGAGCTCCTGCTTGATACGGATGCCGATGATCGCAAAGATCGTCCAGACGGCGAAACAGAGGGTGAAGGCGACCGTGGAGATCCACAGTGCTTTGGCTGGTTCGCCGGCAGACATGGGCGGCACTTTCTCGATGACAGACATGGCTTCTCCGTGGCCCGACAAGGTCGCGCCGATCCATCGCTGGGGGTTAAAAACAAAAAGCCGCTGGTCAGGTTGCGCATGCACGAGGTGCGCGAAATATCCTGATCAGCGGCTTTGCTGGGGGCGCCCGCCGTTGGACGCCGAATTTATGGTCTTCTGGGAGCGCCTAGCGGGCCCTCATACTGCGCTGATCGCCATTGATCTGTGCGATAGTATCCCTGCAAGCTGCATGCCAGTTTGGGTTTTTATTTTAAATTATTGAATTTAAACGGTATTTTTAAATCTGGCCATCTGCTCGTTTTTGCGGCTGCCAAAAATCGTGCAAATCTTTTGTGCGTTGCGGTGATGGCGGGCGTCGAATTTTGCTGGCGTTTTGTGCAGGCCGGCAGGGATCAGGTCTCATCGCTGTGGGAAGCGAAGGGCAGGGCGCTTTTGACGGCAAAGCTTGCGACATAGTCCGGCAGTTCCGTCGGATCGAAGACGTGGCCATCCATGAAGCGGTCGCCCTCGTCATTGCCTTCGATGCGGATATCGGCGTCCTCGGGCGCGTTTTCGTCGCCGAGCGCCGTGCGATAGAGATCCGGGCGGTAGGCGGATGCGGCGGCGCGCGCCTTGTTGAGGCTGGCCTCGGCCTGTCCCCAGCGGATCATCTGGCTGTAGATCCAAAGCGCATGGCTCGGCCGGGGGTAGTTGGCGAAGCCGGAATGAAACTGGAAATAATCGGCGATGATGCGCCGGTTTCCTCTAGCATCGAGGCTGAATTCGCCGGCGAGAACGCGGCGAATGATATCGACGGGAGCAGCAATATAACGTGGATCGGCAAGGGCGGCGGCCAGCGCGTCGTGATTGTCCGGCAGGTCGCACCAGCGGGCTGCCGCGTCGAGCGCCACGATCAGCCGGGAAACAGTCTCCGGATGACTTTCCGCCCAATCCGGCCGCATGCCGATCACCTTTTCCGGCGCCGACGGCCAGATATCCTGTTTGGCGGCAACGATGCGGCCGAGACCGCGCTCCGAGGCGACCATGTTCCAGGGCGCACCGACGCAGAAGCCGTCGATCGCCCCGGCTGCCAGCGCATCCGATGTCAGTGGCGGCGGCACGACGACAAGTTTGACGTCCTTGTCGGGATCGATGCCGCCGGCCGCCAGCCAGTAGCGGAATTCGTAATTGTGCGAGGAGAAGGGATAGGTGACCCCGAAGGTCGGCAGCGGCTCGCTGCGCGCCTTTATCGCCGCGATCGTTTTTGCCAGAGCATAGGCGTTATCCAGTGCGCTTGCCGTTTCCGGCAATCCGGCGTCGTCCCGCATCCTGTCGAAGAGCCGCGCCGACAGCGTGATCGCATTGCCGCCGCGCCCAAGGGAAAACGGCGTGATTGTCGGCGAGGGATTGGAGCCGAGGCCGAGCATGGAAGCGACCGGCATCGGCGACAGCATGTGGGCGATATCGAATTGGCGGAATGCCAGGCGATCGCGCACGTTTGCCCAGGAGACGTCCTTGACGAGATCGAGCGTCAGGCCTTCCTTCTGCGCGAAGCCGAATTCCGCTGCCGCGATCAGCACCGATGCGTCGACGAGCGGAATGAAGCCGGCCCGCAGCACTTTCGGGCCTTCATTGTTGATATACGCGGGCGAGGGCAGCCCGCCGCTGGAACTGGCGGTCTTTGTGATCATGTCCACTCCGGTTTCCTCCGGAAATTTAGGAGGCGCGCCATCACATCAAAAGTCCCGCGGCGGTGACAACGCTTTGGGCGATTTCGGACATCTTCTTCTTCTCGTTCATCGCCGTCTGGCGTAGCAGGGCGAAGGCCTCTTCCTCGCTCAAGCCGCGTTTCTTCATCAATATGCCCTTGGCGCGCTCGATGAGCTTGCGCTCCTCCAGCGCCGAACGGGCATCGGCAAGCTCCCGCCGCAATCGGCTGAAGGCGTTGAAGCGGCTGACGGCCATGTCGAGGATCGGTTTGACGCGTTCCTTCTTCAGTCCGTCGACGATATAGGCGGAGACCCCGGCATCGACGGCTGCCTCGATCGAGGCCGTGTCGGAGCGATCGACGAACATGGCGATCGGCCGGCTGACCGTACGCGTCAGTTGGAACAGATGCTCCATCATGTCGCGGTTGGGATTTTCGATATCGATGATGATCACGTCAGGCATCAGCGTTTCGATGGTGCGCGCGATGCCGTTGACCTCATGCACCACGGTGACGCGCGCATGCCCTGCCTCGCGCAGCCCTTCTTCGATGATCGAGGCGCGAATGGCATTTTCGTCGATCACCAGAATCGTCAGATCGAGATGCGTCATTGCTATATTCATGACGCACTGCAGCAATTTTGGCAAGCGCGCCCGCCTGAAAAGTGTGCATAAATAGGTATGCACAAAAAATGATCAAACTGCCGCTTTCGGGCGCAGTATAGACACACGCATTCTAAGCCCATCCAAGGCTGGCGTCGATACTGTCATCTTTGGAGGTAGTCGATGAGACGGTGGAAGTTTTCGAGGAATGGCAGAAGGGTGCTCAAAGCGTCCAGGACGATTTCGCCGACTGTCGGCGGCATCGACAGGATCAGATCATCCAGGCTGCCTGAGCGCGGGCGGCGGTTGCGCCTGCTTTTGACCCCTTTCATTGTGCGCCCGCGGGAAAAAATAATGCGGCGCCGGGCCGGAAATCGAAAGAGCATGCCTTCGGTTATCGTGATATATAACCTAGTTAAAATCCTGGGATGGGAAGCTGTTACTGTGGGCGGGCGCGATCCTGATCATCGTAATCTCACGACCGCTTCCGGCGGACGGATTCCATACCCTCGATTTGAGATGAACGACATTTAACACAAGGCTTTGGAGGGCCGACCATGAGCTTGCGTATCAACGATATTGCCCCCGATTTTACTGCCGATACCACGCAGGGACCGATCAGTTTCCATGAGTGGATCGGCAACGGCTGGGCGGTTCTGTTCTCGCATCCGAAGAATTTCACGCCCGTCTGCACCACCGAGCTCGGCGCCATGGCCGGCCTGGCGGGCGAATTTTCCAAGCGTGGCGCCAAGATCATCGGCATCTCGGTCGATCCTGTGGAAAGCCATGCCAAGTGGAAGGGCGACATCAAGACGGCTACCGGCTTCGACGTCGAATATCCGCTGATCGGCGACAAGGATCTCAAGGTCGCCAAGCTCTACGACATGCTGCCGGCCGGCGCCGGCGAGAGCTCGGAAGGCCGCACGCCTGCCGACAACGCGACGGTGCGCTCGGTTTTCATCATCGGCCCTGACAAGAAGATCAAGCTGATCCTGACCTACCCGATGACGACCGGCCGGAATTTCAACGAGATCCTGCGCGCCATCGATTCCATCCAGCTGACGGCAAAGCACCAGGTGGCGACGCCGGCGAACTGGAATCAGGGCGAGGACGTCATCATCACCGCCGCGGTGTCCAACGAAGACGCGATCACGCGCTTCGGCTCCTTCGATACGGTGCTGCCGTATCTGAGAAAGACGAAGCAGCCGTCGGCCTGATCGCTGCTGTGAAGCCCGCCGCCGTGGCCATTGGCCCGGCGGCTTTTTTGTGATCAGGGCTATTCAGGTTTCGCTGGCGCATCCAACAACTGGACCAGAACGCCATTGCTCCCCCTGAGGTCTGTGAAATCGAGAAATGTGTGAGGGCCGTAAACATCGTCCCACGTTGTCAGCGGATTGCCATTTAGGCTGGTTCGTGTGGAGCCGCTCTGGCTCAGGTGAAGAGTTCTGACCATGTCATCAAAAAATGCGCGTTTGTCCTGTGTATTTGATGCCACTCCGCAGTTTGTGGCGTTGATAGCGGGACCGCTGATCTTCTCGAGAAGCAAGCTGAAGCGACCAGTAGTGAGAGTTCCTTCAAAGACTTCGAGATGACGCGTGATGTCTGCAGTTTGCTTTTCCGTCTTATCCGTTGACTTCCGCATGGACATCGCCTGCGCTGTGGCGCTGATACGTTCAAAATTTTCGGGCTCAAGCGTGCACATCACCTGAAACGTATTGATGACCGCATCGTCATGATTCGCTAGAGGACCCGCTGCCGTCGCGTGTTCGGCGTTTACCGCAAAAGCTGAAACGGGGTGAATGGTGCCCAGCAGTATTGCGCCTATAGCGATCTTAGTCACACCCATGTTTAGTCTCCACTCTGGTGGCCGGGGCGTCTAATAGATCGTCGTCGGCTGCGAGCGCTTTTTCGCATGAAAGCCGAAAATTGGAAAGCTCAGACCGTCCGCGCCAAATGGGGAAGCGTCGCGCCTAGATTGATGGTATCTAAGATCGGCGTCGCGATGGAAGTCGAACCTGCCGAGATCCAATGATAGGGCGAAAGCGTCAGTCCGACATGGGGAGAAGCCTGGCGAAGGCGCTGCTTTCGCTCTGTTTTCTGTTTTGTGCGATAGGTGCGCCGAAGGCCCAACCGGAAGGGAGTGCCGCCGAGCCTGCCTGCCTTTATTCTGGACCGTCGGCGGCGGGACCGGATGAGACGCTCTGCATCCGCAAGGACAGTTTCAATCGCGATCTCTGCGTCGCGATCGAGCATTTCGCCAGCGCCAATCGACTGCCGCCGGATTATTTCGCCCGTCTCATCTGGCGTGAGAGCACCTTTCGCCCCGATGCCGTCAGCTTCAAGGGAGCGCAGGGAATTGCGCAGTTCATGCCCGGAACTGCGAAACTGCGCCGCCTCGAAGACAGCTATCAGGTGTTGGAAGCGCTCAGGAAATCGGCGCAGTATCTCGACGAGTTGCGAAATCGGTTCGGCAATCTCGGACTTGCCGCAGCCGCCTATAATGCCGGCGAAAACGGCCTTGCCGCTTACCTCGCGTCAGGCAGATTACCTTACGAGACGCGGGGTTATGTGATGGCGATCACTGCCCATACGGTCGAGGAATGGAAGGATAACCCGCCGGAGAATGCGGCAGCCCCGCTCGATAAGGACAAGCCCTTCCTCGATGGCTGCGTGGCGCTCGCCGAAAGGCGGAGGTTGAAGGATACGCCCTGGCGTCAGGAGGGCAACTGGGCGCCCTGGGGCGTTCAGCTGGCCGCGAATGCCGATGTAGCGGTGGCCCGGCGCCTGTTTCTCGATGCCGTGCAGGATCTGCCTTCACCCCTGGATGCGGAGCAGCCGCTGATCCTGCGCCAGCGCGACCGCAGCTTCGGTTTCCGTCCGCGTTATGTCGCCCGCATCGCCCGGCAGACGCGCATGGAAGCCAACGACGTCTGCAACCAGATCCGCCGGCGCGGTGGCACCTGTCTGGTTTTCAAGAATCAATAGCCGGGCGGTTAGCCACTCCGGGGAAACTCCTCTTGCAGGATCTTGGGTCGGCGCAGCATAGTCGGTGCGGATCATGCCAAGGGAGGAACCACAATGCGGGTTTTGGTCATCGGGGCGACGGGCCATGTCGGAACCTATCTTGTTCCGCGTCTGGTGGAGGCGGGGCACGACGTCGTCACCATCAGCCGCGGCGCGGCGAAGCCTTATAGGGAAAACCACGCCTGGGCCTCCGTCGACCAGCGCCAGATGGATCGGTCCGGGATGGAGCGGGCCGGCGAATTCGGCAAAGCCGTGCGCGCATTGAAGGCCGATATCATCATCGACATGATCTGCTTCACGCTGGAAAGTGCCGAGCAACTGGTGACGGCCTTGTCCGGGCATGTCGGCCACTTCCTGCACACCGGCACGATCTGGACGCATGGTTACCCCACGACAGTGCCGACACGGGAGGAAGCGCCGAAGTCTCCCTTCGGTGATTATGGTATCCAGAAGGCGGCGATCGAAACCTATCTGCTGCAGCAGGCACGACTGCACGGCTTCCCGGCAACCATCATTCACCCTGGCCACATTGTCGGCACCGGATGGGCGCCGCTCAATCCGGCCGGCAATTTCAACCTGGAGGTCTTCTCGACCCTTGCCCGCGGCGAAACCCTGGCCCTGCCCAATTTCGGCCTGGAGACCGTTCACCACGTCCACGCCGATGACGTGGCGGCGATGTTCATGGATGCAATTGCCCGTTGGAACGCCTCGATCGGAGAAAGTTTCCACGCGGTTTCGGAGCAGGCCCTGACCCTTCGCGGTTATGCGGAGGCGATGTCGCGCTGGTTCGGGCGAGAACCGAACCTCACCTTCGCGCCGTTCGACGTCTGGGCCGAAGGCCAAACGGCCGAGGATGCGGAGGCGACATGGGAGCATATTGCCCGTAGTCCGAATTGCTCGATCGCCAAAGCCCGACGCCTGCTCCATTATGCGCCGCGATATACGTCGCTGCAGGCGGTGCAGGAATCGGTCGGCTGGCTTGTCGGGCAGGGGCGGATCACGGCGTGATCCGGCCGGGTCTTAACCGATCAGAATGGCTCTGAAATCATTGACGTTGGTGCCGGTCGGCCCCGTTTCGAAGAGGTCGCCGACGGCAGCAAAGCCCGAATAGCTGTCATTGCCGTCAAGCAGCCGGCGCGCGTCGAGCCCGGCGGTGCGAAGGCGCTTGACTGTGCCGCCGTCGGCAAAGGCGCCGGCATTGTCTTCCGAGCCGTCGATGCCGTCCGTGTCGGCGGCAAGGACATGAATGTCCTGCTGTCCGTCGATCGCGAGCGCCATGGCGAGCGCGAACTCGCCGTTGCGCCCGCCCTTGCCGCCCTTGCCCCGGAGCGTCACCGTCGTCTCGCCGCCGGACAGGATGACGACCGGCTTCGAAAAAGGCCTGTTCCGACCGAGCACCTCGCGGGCGATCGCCGCATGCACCAGCGCCACGTCGCGCGATTCACCCTCGATCGCATCGGAAAGGATCGCCGCTTCGATCCCTTGCTCTTTCGCCTGGGCGGCCGCTGCCTCCAGCGATACGCCGGCCGAGGCAATGATGTGATGCTCGTGCCGGGAAAACACCGGATCGTCTGGACGAGGCGCATCGGCTTTCGGCGAGTTCAGATGATCGAGGGCGGCTTGCGGCAGCTGCAAACCGTACTGCCTGATGATCTCGAGGGCCTCGTGCCGAGTTGAGCCGTCGGGCACGGTCGGCCCGGAGGCGACATGGGCGGGATTGTCGCCCGGAATGTCGGACACGATCAGGCTGACGACCCTCGCTTTCGTCGCCGCCGCAAGTCTGCCGCCTTTGATGGTGGAGAGATGCTTGCGCACGACATTCATCGCCGAGATCGGCGCGCCCGAAGCAAGCAGCATTTCGTTGAGTGCAATCTCGTCTTCAAGGGTCAGTCTCTCCGGCGGGGCGGGTAGCAGCGCCGAGCCGCCGCCGCAGACGAGAGCAATCACCAGATCGTCTTCCGTCAGCTGGTTCACCGTTTCCATCAACCGCCTTGCCGCAGCAAGCCCCGCCGCATCGGGCACCGGGTGAGCCGCCTCGATGATCTCGGTGTGGCGCGTGTCGCAGCCGTAGCCGTATCGGGTGACCACCAGTCCCTCGAGCGGTCCGTCCCAGACGCTTTCGAGCGCTTGGGCCATCTGCGCCGCGCCCTTGCCGGCGCCGATCACCACGGTTCTGCCTTTCGGCTTCTCCGGCAGGCGGGCCTTTATGCCGGTCAACGGATCGGCGGCGCGAACCGCCGCGTCGAACAGGCTTTTCAGGAAGTCGCGAGGGGCGGCGGTTATTGTCATCATTGGTCTCTGCTGGCTGAGGTGTCGGTCACGACCGAGACTGTCGGCGCATCGGCGGGCCGCCGTCAAGGTCGAAGACAGTGCGATGTGACCACGCGGCGCCAAGTCTTGCCGTCGAACCAGGCAAACGAATAGAAAGCATTAACCATCGTCCCGTAGACAACACATAGGATCAAAGGAAACCTGTGTTCGATGGCTACTGAAACGACCCGCCGCCC
The DNA here is from genome assembly GCF_001664385.1 of Rhizobium phaseoli. Taxonomy (NCBI): domain Bacteria; kingdom Pseudomonadati; phylum Pseudomonadota; class Alphaproteobacteria; order Hyphomicrobiales; family Rhizobiaceae; genus Rhizobium; species Rhizobium phaseoli. The sequence continues at coordinate 1,904,052 of NZ_CP013532.1, forward strand.
TGCCGCCTCTCATGAAGGCAAGGTCATTGCCTTTCCCTCCGCAACCGGAATCGCCAATATCGAGCGCTGCGCCCGAGAACTCGGCCGGCGTCATGGTGCGGACGCGATCGAATTCTGGAAGGCCGAATGCCGCAGGCTGGCCGACCAGTTGTTGGCCGCGGGCATTGCGGAGAGCGATGTCCGTCAGCAGGTGCTGGAGTTTCAGCAGGATGTCCAGATCGAGCTCGTCCTTAGCCATCAAAAGCGGGCTGTCGCCAAATCTCAAAAACGCTGACGCGTGGCGCCCGAAAACATGCGGCTGTTTCTGGAGCAGCCAAAAACCAAGAGTTAAGCCGCACTTTATGCATGAAGTCCGCGGCAGTCCGCCTGAGTGGCAATCTGGCGGAGTGAGGGCGCCGTCGCCGGTCTGGAGCGCATAAGGAACTTCCGCGCAGATATGGAGTTGATGTTGTCGATTGACAGCATTGACGCTGCGGGAGTCCTCTTAAATGTCCAACAAATCCAACTTCTTCTCTTCCTTCGCAACCGCCGTCGCCGAGCTGTCGGGAAGGCCGTTCACCTTTGTTGCAGCCCTGATGCTCGTGCTTGTCTGGGCGGTTTCCGGACCCTTTTTCGATTATTCCGAAACTTGGCAGCTGGTGATCAACACGACGACCACGATCATCACTTTCCTTATGGTGTTTGTGTTGCAGAACAGCCAGAACCGCGACGGCAAGGCTCTGCAGGCCAAGCTTGATGAGCTCATTCTGACAAGCCAGGCCGCCAATAAATTTGTCGGTATCGAGAAGCTGGACGAGGGCGAACTCCGGGAAATGAGCAAGACCCTGGCTGAAAAGGCTGAACACATGGAGGAGGAAGCGGAAGAACGATCCGCCGCCGAGACGTCAATTTAAACGCATCGCTCTCAAGCCCGCTCCTCCGAAATCTGCTCTTGATGTTGCTGGCGCATGCCTTCAATCGCGTCAGCGTCTTTCTTTTCCGCCGAAATCCAATGGTTTCCTGCTTCGCTCGATCGGATCAGTTCGTCGAGCTTGGTGTGAAGCGCTTTCATGTCTCGATTCTGAGACTGTTGCAGCAGCAGCAAAATAAAGAATGTGGTGAGTGTCCCCGCCATGTTGGTCAGCAAAAACCACTGTCGTGGAAAGGAAAAGTTCAGGCCGACTGCTGTCCATGTGACAGCCAATGCGATCAGCGCGACCGGCATCGCGCGATGCCCTGTCCAGCAAACGAGCAGGTCGGAAATTCGTCGAAAGCGCCAGCGCATACGGCTCTCCACAGCCCCTGTAGGAGAAGATGGCGCAGAACCGCGCGGTGTCCATTGAGCCATTTCATAAAGGCGGTCGCCCCGTTGCCGCCAGTCGATGTCAGCCGATGTGCCAAAGAAAACGAGGGCGCAGCGCCGAGCTCGCCCCCGTTCGATTCGTTCTCTAGATCCTGGAAGTCACGATGAGATCTTCCTCTTCATCGCGTTGTGATCCGCCGAAAGCCGCGGCTGCCGCGGCGATGAAAGCGCCGACCAGAAGTGACAGGGATCCGAGCAGGGCCGTGGTGGAGGCGGCCTTGCGTGCCTCGTCGGCGGCTTTCTGCGTGGCGACCTTGGCATCGTCGATACGCTTCAGCACGGTGTCGACGCGGGCGCGCGCATCGGCTTCGGAAAGACCGGTCCGCGCAGCGACGATGGAGGCAAGATAGGCCTTGTCGTCATCAGGAATTTGCCCCTCGGCGGCGCCGTTGAGGAGGATGCGCGAGACTTCCGATGTTGCCGCAGCATCGTTCGATGGCGCTGCCGCACGCGTCTGATCAGGACGCAGCAAGGCGTCGGTGAAATAGGCGGTGGGCAGATCCAGGGGCGATGTTGCCGACGCCGCTGCTGCCGTGCCGGCGGCAGCGGCAGTCGATCCGACGGCTTGCGCGGTCGATCCCACCGCCTGTGCGCCGGCGCTGGCGAGCGATGTCAGCGACGACGCAAGGAAACCGGCGACAAAGATCGTCGCCAGTGCCCAGCTTATGAAACCATGGGCGGTGTCGCGGAAGAAAACTTCGTCGGTGTGGACCGCAGCCCATTTTGTGCGCAGCCGCCCGGTAACATAGCCCCCGAGAGCGGAGGAGAGCCATTGCACGAGCACGAGCCAGATCGCCGCCGTGACGCCAAGTGTGCCGAGCGAGCTGCTTTGCCCCGACCAGGGCGACACCATCGTCAGCCCGAGCCCCGATCCCAGAAGCAGAAGGATGAGGGTCACGCCGATAGCGGCGGCCGCCCCGCCGAAGATAGGTCCCCATGTCATGGCGGATTTTGAGGATTCAACCGGAGCAACAACCTCTCCGGAACCTGTCGTTGAGACCGACATGATCCGCTCCTATCGCATAAACAAAGCCAGAAGTATGATGATCGGCAGTGGGACACCGAGCAGCCAAAGTAGAATACCGCGACCCATGAGAGACCTCCTGTCAAAGTCGACGTTACGTGGTTGGTGCCACACAACTTTTCTGCACGGTGTTTGTTCCCGACCGACGCAGAGTAGCTTTGGAACGTGCGATCTCTTCAATCGCGAGGCTGCATCTCGAGGAACAGCAGATTGCCGGAACGGTTGCCGCATCGCCGGCATTTGAGGCGCTTGGCCAGTTCGGCGAGAGACAGGTCGCGGCTACCGCGACGGGCAACGTCCCGCCGCTCGATCAGCGTTTGGCGCTGGCATGCGCGGCAACGGGCGTAAATGACGTACCATTGCGGTAGGGTCGTCAGCGTCACCGTGTCGATTTCGACAGCATGGTGATCGGGGGGCGCCAGTCCGATGCCGCGACGATGTTTCATATCCCTTCGACACCGGTTGTCCGCTCAGCTGTCATGCCGCGGCTCATGCCCTTATCGCTGAGGGCAAGCTGAAGTCGCAGATGATGGCAATCCAGCAGCAGCGTCGTGAGGGCGGCACGAATGTCGCCATCGTGAAAAGCGACGACTGCGTCGACTTCTCCTCTCAACGCTTCTTCTGCCACTTTCTCAGCTGCTTCAGGACGCACGACCTCGATCTCCTTCAGAACTCCAACCAGGTTTTGTCTGCGCCGATGTTCCTATTATGTTCTGGTTGCCGTTCAAGTCAAGCAGGACTTGCGATGCTGCAGAGAGCAACCAAAGCGGCTGCTCGCACGCAAATGTCTAGCGGACGGCGAGAATCTGCGCGGCTGGAACTAACGTCGGTTGAGAGAGCGCCTATATCTTTAGGGCCAGGATGATGCGCCGCGATGGGCTCTGGGAACTCTCCCGATTTCCTGGGGGGCTCTCGTGGCTCGGTCACAGCGGAAATGGGAGAAACATCGATGAACAGATTTCGGTTATTTGCAGCCGCCGGAGCAATCACTCTTGCCGCTATCGCCTCCGCCTGCTCGACGGCGCCGAATTCCTATGGCTCGGCGTCCTCATATCAGCCGGGAGACTCGATGAACCCGGCCTGTGCCGATGGCTTCCGACCCGGTGATGGACGTTCGTGCAGCTATTAGACGATGTCCCGGTTCCAAATCTGATCCCGGCCCTGACCTTTGGACAAATGTCGGCTCTGCAATGGTTGGCTGCCCGACGAAGCGGAACACTTATCGCTCGACTCCGTTCCTCTTATCTAACGATAGGAGGAAATAACCATGGATTGGAATCGCGTGGAAGGTAACTGGAAACAGGCGAAAGGTAAGGTCAAGGAGCAGTGGGGGAAGCTGACCGACGATGACCTTGACGTCATCGATGGTAAGCGCGATCAGCTCGAAGGCAAGATCCAGGAGCGCTACGGCTACGAGAAAGACCGTACTAAGAAGGATATAGACGACTGGTGTAGTCGCCAGACTTGGTAATCTGCATACACCGGGCAGGGGATTCCGTCGGTTTAGCACCCCGACGCCAGCAGATTAAGATATCGGGCCGGCACGGGGATTATCGGCAGTAGCCACAGAACGGCCTTTGGATAAAAAGAAAGGTCGGCGCGACCGTTCGCGCCGACCTTCTTTGATTGCATCAGCACGGTGCCAGTACATCCGTGGTCACCTGCCAAAAGCTATCTGATGGATTGAATCTATGCGCCTTGTGAATTTATGCAAGGAGTAGGGGGTGCCGATTTAGGGCTAGTGAAGGAGGCGCTATAGGCCACAGGCCGTTTAGCTTGCTTCGAAGGCGTTCAAAAGTGGGAAGGGAAAGTGGGGAAAAAAGTGCCTATTTTCGAATTTGTCCCCAAAAACAAGCACTTATTTCGAAAAATGGCTCCCCGGGCCGGATTCGAACCGGCGACCTGTCGATTAACAGTCGAATGCTCTACCGCTGAGCTACCAGGGATCACTGCTTGGCGCGGTGTGAGTGGGCTAATACAAATGCTTGCTCGATTTGCCAAGCGGTTTTTTCAAAAAAATGAAATGAACTTGTATTTGGGTAGCCTATGCCCATCTCTGGGAAATGACAAATCGGAATGATCGCCAGGGCGCGGGAAGCGATAAGCGCAAGGTGCGGGCACGGCGCTTCGGCATCGATCACGCAAGCCACAGGCTTATGCTCGGCGCCTTCAGCATTGGAATGCCGCGTTCGCGCGTTGGGCGGATGACAATCGGCGTGGCCCTCGTCTTGTGTGGTTTCCTGGGCTTTCTCCCGATCCTGGGTTTCTGGATGCTGCCGCTCGGCCTCCTGGTGCTCTCGCATGATCTTCCTATAGCGCGCAGGCTTCGGCGTCGGCTGGCGGTCTGGTGGCACAGGCGGCGAAGGCCGGCTGGGTGACGGTAAAAGCCGAAGAGCCCGCCCACTGTGGATCGCTTTTCGCATTCGTGGTTTATGGAGCTCCAAACGCTCCACGATCGTCCGGGATGAGGTAATGAAGGTATTCTTGATTGTCGTCCTGTCAGCGGCGGCGATTCTTTCGGCGAGGTCGGCCGGAGCCCAAGCCGTCGACAGCCGCGGATTTGACGCCAGCGGTATCTGCCGCCGTCCGGAAGGCTGCGTCATCGATCAAGGCCAGGGCGGCGGCTATAGCGGGCCTCGCAACTATCGCAATTTTAACGGCCGCAACGAGCGCGACGGCGAGAACGACCGTGGCCGGGACGATCGCCGCTTCCGCTCCCGGAGCAGGACCTCGCTTGCGACTGTCAGCAACGTTGCCTGAATGGGCCCATGCCGGCAGTCGGGATCGAGACGCAGGGATCGGGGATGCGGTTCTAATTCGATCTCAGTTCGCTTTCTTCGAAAACCCCGCCATGGCCGGGATCAAGGTCGGTCGCCATCAACAGGCTGCAGGCGGCAAGAAGCAGAACGAGCTTCAGCCCATAGGTGATCATCGAGATCGGCCCCCGACGAGCCTGCGGGACGCGCGAGGGCGCGATATAGTACTGGTAATAGAAATGGGGATCATTCGTTTCCAGCAGGTTCTGGTAGACATGCGGCGGAATGTCGGCATGTCTCACCGGCGCGGAACCAGAGAACTTCACGCGGAGATCGCCGGTTTCGGCATCATATGCGGCACGTCCCTGCTTCGACTTGAGGGCAGCCCATTCCATCAGCAGCTCCTTCACCCTCCCAGGGCGGAAGATGGCAGGCAGACGTTCGAAGTCAAGTTAAGAGTTCGTTCGAATGCTGTTGTTGGTTCGAAGCAGGGCACGATCGCCAAGAGGACGTTTCAGCCTAAGGCCGGGCCTGTTCCGCGATCGAAAAATGGTCTTGTCGGCTGCCGGGGAATGGCGTTTTTGCAAAATGCCCTCTTGCGATTTCCTTACGATCATTCTAAACGCTCGCCACGGCTCAGATAATGAGCATGTGAGGCCTCGTGGCGGAGTGGTGACGCAGAGGACTGCAAATCCTTGTACCCCGGTTCAATTCCGGGCGAGGCCTCCAATATTCCCCACGACCGATAAGTGATTGTGAATCCTTGATTTTTTCGGGGCGATCGCGCCCAATGCCGCCGCCGCTCGGTCCAGCCTTATCAAGCGACGTGCGCAGCCCGCCTCCGCCCGCATGAGATTGTGGCCTGCGCTGTCCCAGCCGGAGAGCGCGCTTCTCAGCTCGTTTCACCGTCCAGCAACCCGCAGCAGAAGATGCCGATGAGCGCTGCGAGGATGAAGAAATCGAACAGCGTCAGATATTCGAAAACCGCAGACATGGCCTGCTCCTCCTATTTCCTCCGCTGCAAATCATACCATGACGGGGCACGGGATTCCACGTTTGAGCTGCAGCGTCCTGTCCCTGCTGTGGCGCGAAAGAGGCGTCCGCCGGATTCTTTTCGCCGACCGCTCCCAAGCCTTGAAAGCATCCGTGTCGGGGATTAAGAGACGGGGGACAGGAACCGCTTTTCAAGAGCGAGAGGACATGATGGATTTCGAAGCAGCGCGCGCAAAGATGGTCGACAACCAAGTTCGCACGACGGACGTTACCTCGCATTCCGTGCTGACGGCGTTTCTCACGGTGCCGCGTGAGGCTTTCGTGCCGGAGAAGGCAAAGCTGCTGGCCTATGTCGACAACGACGTCGAGATCTCCGCTGCCGCGCCGGGCAAGCCGGCCCGCTTCCTGATGGAGGCGTCGCCGCTCGCCAAGCTGCTGCAGCTGGCGGCCATCAGCAAGGATGATTTCGTGCTCGAAGTCGGTTGCGGCACCGGTTACACATCGGCGCTGCTGTCGATCATCGCCGGCTCCGTCATTGCGCTCGAATGCGACGAGGGTCTGGCCGCCGAGGCGAAGGCAAAGCTTGCCGGCTACGGCAAGGTGGAAGTTGTGACCGGCCCGCTCGAAAAGGGCTACGCCGCCGGCGCTCCCTATGATCTGATCTTCATCAATGGCGCTGTCGAGGAAGTTCCGGCCGCTCTTCTCGGCCAATTGCGTGATGGCGGTCGTCTGGTCACGGTCGAAGGTCACGGCAATGCCGCCCGCGCCAAGGTCTTCGTCGCCGAGCGCGGCGCCGTTTCGGAGAATGTCTTCTTCAATGCTTCGGTCAAGCCGCTGCCGGGTTTCGCCAAGGCGCGCGAATTCGTTTTCTGACGCTGTTCTTTTCGGTGAATTGCAGCGACGGGCGCCAATGGCGCCCGTTTTTATTTGCGCGCCGCATATCTTTTTCAAACGCGCAAAGCACGCTGTGACAGATTGAATCGACGCATCCGCCCGCAAGATTGATTGCGATTTCCGGGCGGATTCGTTCGCGCTGCCGGAAACCCTTCACAAACATCATTTATCCTGACGCCTTGGCCGCGAATTGCCGACGGCAAATCATTGGGTAACAAAACTGTGCATGGCCGCATTCATTTGATTCGCGATGATTTTTTTCACGTCTGGGGTATTCTAAGGTCGTGGTGATTCGGATGAACGCTCCACACCATCCGGTCGTTGTTTTGGGATAACGGGGATAGATATGGCTCAGCCAAGTGTAGCGCGTGAACCGTCCATGGAAGAAATTTTGGCGTCCATCCGCCAGATCATCGAAAGCAATGAACCCGGCGCCGGCAAGGCGATTTCTGCATCCCTGCCGCCGGTTTACGGCGCTGACGAAGACGTAAACGGCTCCGAGATCCATTTGACTGTGGACGACACCTACGCCGGCGTGGAGTTTCCCGAACCGGCCATGCGCTCTTCCGACCCGCGTTTCGTCGCCGCCAATTCGGCCGGGACCGCTCCCGAGACGGAAGCGCCGGCCCGAGCCCTGTCGCTTGCCGATGTCGCCGCTCGCGTGCGCGCCGCCTCCGAGCGTAGCGCCGTGCAGGCCGGTCAGGCCCTGCGGGAAATTCCGAGCGGCTTCCGCCAGCCCGAACAGCAGCCGGCCGTGACGCCGGAACCGCCGCGCGCTACGGCGCCGCAGCCGCAGCCCGCCCAGCCTGTTTTCCCGGCCGCTGCCGCACCCGTTCCCGCGCATGGGGTTCACCAGCCGGCCGAGCCGGCGCCTGTCGAAACGCCACGGGTCGCCGTCGCCGAGCCGGCCCCCGTCGTCGAAACGGCGCCGCCTGCCTTTGAGCCCGCTGGGTCGTCGACCGAGCGCTTCCTGCCGAGCGTCGTCGATGAGGTCCAGCCGACGCTTATTTCGGAAGATGCCGGTCTGCAGATCAGCCGTTCCTTCGAGGAGCTTGCTGCGGCGATCGACGGTGCGGAGCGCCGCTCGCTCGACGAAATCGCAGAGGACATGCTGCGCCCGATGCTGCGCGAATGGCTTGACGATAATCTGCCGACGCTGGTCGAGCGGTTGGTGCGCGAGGAAATCGAGCGCGTGGCGCGCGGCCCGCGCCGCTGATCGGATTGCTTTTTCTTGCAAAAGCCGCTCCGGTCTCCGGGGCGGCTTTTTTATTGACTTGGCCGTGGCCATCCTATTTACAAACGCCCATCCTCGAACCTCGAAATTGGTCAGAAAATGCTCGACAAGACCTATGATTCCGCTGCCGTCGAACCGAAAATCGCGGCCAAATGGGATGAAGCGGACGCTTTCCGCGCCGGCGCGAACGCCAAGCCCGGGGCCGAGACCTTCACCATCGTGATCCCGCCGCCGAATGTCACCGGTTCGCTGCACATGGGGCACGCGCTGAACAACACGCTGCAGGACATCCTGGTGCGCTTCGAGCGCATGCGCGGCAAGGACGTGCTCTGGCAGCCGGGCATGGATCACGCCGGCATCGCAACCCAGATGGTCGTCGAGCGCAAGCTGATGGAACAGCAGCTGCCGGGCCGCCGCGAAATGGGCCGCGAAGCCTTCATCGACAAGATCTGGGAGTGGAAGGCGGAATCGGGTGGACTGATCTTCAACCAGCTGAAGCGCCTGGGCGCGTCCTGCGACTGGTCGCGCGAACGCTTCACCATGGATGAAGGACTGTCGCAGGCCGTTCTCGAGGTTTTCGTCACGCTCTATAAGGAAGGCCTGATCTACAAGGATAAGCGCCTCGTCAATTGGGACCCAAAGCTCCTGACGGCGATCTCCGACATGGAGGTCGAGCAGCACGAGGTGAAGGGCCATCTCTGGCATCTGCGTTATCCCCTTGAGCCGGGCGTCACCTATCAACATCCGATTGCTTTCGACGAGGAAGGCAAGCCGACCGAATTCGAAACGCGTGACTATATCGTCGTCGCGACAACGCGGCCGGAGACGATGCTCGGGGATACCGGCGTTGCCGTGAATCCCGAAGACGAGCGTTACAAACCGATTGTCGGCAAACATGTGATCCTGCCGATCGTCGGCCGCAAGATTCCGATCGTCACCGATTCCTATGCTGATCCGACGGCCGGCACGGGCGCGGTGAAGATCACACCGGCTCATGATTTCAATGACTTCGACGTCGGCAAACGCACCAAGCTGCGCGCCATCAACGTCATGAACGTCGACGGCACCATTGCAATCAAGGACAATGAAGATTTCCTCGAGGGGCTCGACAATCCAGCCGCACTCCACGGCGCCTGGGACCGCCTGGAAGGGCAGGATCGTTTCTATGCGCGCAAGATCATCGTCGAGATCTTCGAAGAGGCCGGTCTCCTCGACAAGATCGAACCACATAAGCATATGGTCCCGCATGGCGATCGAGGCGGCGTGCCGATCGAGCCGCGGCTGACGGAACAATGGTTTGTCGATAACAAGACATTGGGGCAGCCCGCCCTGGATTCCGTTCGCGAGGGAAGAACCCGGTTCATTCCCAGGAATTGGGAAAACACCTATTTCAACTGGCTGGAGAACATCGAGCCCTGGTGCATTTCACGCCAGCTCTGGTGGGGGCATCAGATTCCCGCCTGGTATGGTCCCGACGGTCAGGTCTTCGTCGAAAAGACGGAGGAAGAGGCGCTGCAGGCGGCGATCCAGCATTACCTCTCGCACGAAGGGCCGATGAAGGCCTATGTCGAGGACCTGCTCGAAAACTTCAAGCCCGGCGAAATCCTGACGCGCGACGAGGACGTGCTCGACACCTGGTTCTCTTCTGCGCTCTGGCCTTTCTCGACTCTCGGCTGGCCCGACGAGACGCCGGAGCTTGCACGCTATTATCCGACGAATGTTCTGGTCACCGGCTTCGATATTATCCCGTTCTGGGTTGTTCGCATGATGCAGATGGGTCTGCATTTCATGAAGGACGATAATGGCGATCCCGTCGAACCCTTCCATACCGTCTACATTCACGCGCTGGTGCGCGATAAGAACGGGCAGAAGATGTCGAAGTCGAAAGGCAACGTCATCGACCCGCTGGAACTGATCGACGAATACGGCGCCGACGCGCTGCGCTTCACGCTGGCGATCATGGCTGCACAGGGCCGCGACGTGAAACTCGATCCGGCCCGCATCGCCGGCTACCGCAATTTCGGCACCAAGCTCTGGAACGCCACGCGCTTTGCCGAGATGAACGGTGCAAAGAGCGATCCGCATTTCGTGCCGGAGGCGGCCGAACTCACCATCAACCGCTGGATCCTGACGGAACTTGCCCGTACGGAACGTGACGTTACGGAAGCGCTCGAAGCCTTCCGTTTCAACGATGCGGCCGGTGCGCTTTACCGTTTCGTCTGGAACGAGGTCTGCGACTGGTATCTCGAGCTTCTGAAGCCGGTCTTCAACGGCGAGGACGCGGGTGCCAAGGCCGAAGCCCAGGCCTGCAGCGCCTATATTCTCGAAGAAATCTACAAGCTGCTGCATCCCTTCATGCCCTTCATGACCGAAGAGCTCTGGGCGCACACGGCAGGTGAAGGCAAAGAGCGCGAAACGCTGGTCTGCCATGCCGAATGGCCGTCGCCGTCCTACGCTGACGACGCGGCTGCCGACGAGATCAACTGGCTGATCGACCTCGTTTCCGGCATTCGTTCCGTACGCGCCGAAATGAACGTGCCGCCATCGGCAACCGCGCCGCTGGTCGTCGTCAAGGCCAACAACCTGACCCGCGAACGGCTGTTCCGCCACGACGCCGCCATCAAGCGTCTCGCGCGCGTCGAAGCCATCTCGATCGCCGACAATGCGCCGAAGGGAGCAGCTCAGATCGTCGTCGCCGAGGCGACCGTCTGCCTGCCGCTCGGCAATCTGATCGACCTCTCCGCCGAAAAGGCCCGTCTCGAAAAGGCGATTGCCAAGATGGAAGGCGAGATGGCGCGCATCGATGGCAAGCTCTCCAACGAGAAGTTCGTCGCCAACGCCAATCCCGAAGTAGTCGAGGCTGAGCGCGACCGCCTCGAGGAACTGAAGGGTCAGATGGCCAGCTTGAAGACCGCGCTTTCCAGGGTCAGCGAAGCCGGATAAGTTTTAGCGGCCATTTTGGTAAGTTATTTCAAAGACGCGTCCGGCCTCGGGCGCGTCTTTGTCGTTGCGGGCGCCGCGTGATTCGGTCCTGAAAGCGGCTGATTTCAGGCGCTCAGCCTGTGGATTGTGGCTCTGCCGGCATCCCAAGGGCGAAAACTGCCACTGTTGTCAGATTGATACAGCTTCCGCAATGTTTGGAATGAAAACCCAAAAGCCAGGCTGAAACCCCCTTGTTTCGGAATAGAATTTTATTAACCAGATTTTTTGACGTGTCCGTCAATTTCTTTACGTAAGTTGGCCACTGCAATGCCCGGGAGCGCTGCCGTGGGGCGCGTTGCCATGTCAGGCGAACACTTACTAGAGTGGCGTCACATCAATTGCTGGAGTGGGGGAGACACAATGGCATCGCGTATGTTTTCCAAGGGCGTAACGTCGCTCATTCTTCTTTCGTCGCTCGCATCGCCGTCCTTTGCCGGCGGTCTGGAGCGCGGCGGATACAATATCGATCAGCTGTTCGATACGTCGCCTTTTTCGTTCCAGTCGGGCATTACCTACGTCACCCCGCAGCGCAAGCTGAAGGACGTCCGTGACACGAACACGTCGATATTTACGGGCGGCGGCAATCTGAACAGCCGCCCGGACAGTGCCGACGAGACCGCGAATTACACCATCCCCTACATTGGTTTTAAGGCTGGTTTCGGCGATGCAGTCGACTGCCTTGTCGATTATTCCGTACCGTTTGGTGGCCATTCCAATCCGGGTTCGAACTGGGCTGGCGCCAACAACAACATCGAAACGGAAATCAAGACCCGCAACTACGGTGGCACTTGCTCCTATCGTTTTGACGTCGGTGCCGGGCAGCTTCGCTTCATCGGCGGCGCTTTCTATCAGGAAGTTGAGGGCTTCAAGGAACGTCTGGTGTCCACGGTTCCGATCGGTCTCGGCATCGGCACTGGTATTGGCCGCTTGGATATCGACGATAGCGGCTGGGGCTGGCGCGCCGGTCTGGCTTACGAGATCCCGGAATATGCAATGCGCGCGAGCCTTGTCTACAACAGCCGCGTCAAGTACGACAATTTGACCGGCACTGTTGATCTCCGTCAGGTTCCAGTTGTGCCGCTATATGGAGGCCTAGTCACACCTGTTTCCGGTTCCGCCGAAGCGCCGGATTCGCTGGAATTGAAGCTGCAAAGCGGTATCGCTCCGGATTGGCTTGCATTCGGATCGGTTAAATGGACGAATTGGAGCGTCCTGCAGTCGGTAGCATTCTGCCCGACCAACGGCCTGCCTTGCCCCGCGGGTGGTCTAACCTCGCTCGATCTCTTCTACCGCGATGGTTGGACGATCAGCGGCGGTATCGGCCACAAATTCAATGAGCAGTGGGCCGCTGCAGTCAGCCTCACATGGGACCGCGGCACTAGCCAGGGCTATGGTTCGCAGACAGACAGCTGGACGCTGGGGCTTGGTGCAGCCTACACACCCACCGAGCATATCGAATGGCGTGTGGCCGGCGCGCTCGGCATCCTGACCAGTGGGGAATCCGGCACCTTCGTGTATAACGGCCGGACTTACGGCAACGACGTTTCCTACTCCTTTGGCAATGATCTGGTCACTGCACTGTCGACCAGCCTAAAGATTAAGTTTTAATACTCCGATTTGAAGAATTGAAAGCCCGCCTCTGCCGGGCTCTTCTATTTCTAAGTCCGTTAATCATACTTATTCATGCCAATCCCGTGCCGATTTTGTGACGATTCAGCAACACTTTTTTACGACGGTTGGCGTATGGTGGCTGCGGGGCGAATTTGTCTATTTCCCGCCACAAAGAGAGCGCAGCGCTATTGGCAGGCGAGACGACGGCAGACGTAGGGTGCGTGTAAAGAGTAGCATGGGTCGATTTTTTTCCGGCAACAGCAGGTCATGCGGCGCGATTGGCGACAGTCGTTCGATTGCGGCCGTTTCGCTTTTTGGACAAGGCTGTTCCGGCCGTAGATCCCGCTTTGCAGCGGGGTTATCGATCCGTCCAATGCCGGTCTTTTCGATGCGCGCGCCCAGGCAGCCCGGCTTGGGCGGAGAAGCCGATACAGGTTTCGTCACATTTGCTGTTTACGAAAGCGATAAGGGCGGGAAGGCGGATGCCGCGCCTGCCAAAGGAGTGCCAGGCAGATTGCAGTCGGGCCATGCCGGGAGCCGGGTGGTTCTAGATGAGATGCTGAAAATTCGGCCTTTCGGAAAAGGCCAATGGGCTGGATGCGACGCGGGCAAAGGAGCCATGGAGCTCACCGCGGGATCGCTCGCCTCGAATGAATACATCCACGGCGCCGACGCCGGCTGCGTGCGATGAACGAAAGAAATCGGTTGAGATGGTAACGTCCGAGTTCAAATTGTTCAAATTCATGCTGATGGGCATGGGGATAGCGCTGGCAATGTCCGGCCCGGTTCGCGCTTTCGACATCAAGAGCGACGTCAGCAAGGAATCCGGTCCTTTCGACCTCTTCAAGTTCGGCTTCAAGGCCTATAAAAACGGACAGAAGGAGGAGGCGGTCGAAGCTTACAAATACGCCGCCGAAAAAGGCCATACCGGTTCGCGCTGGGCGCTCGCCAATATGTATGCCGACGGCGACGGCGTTGCCCAGGATGATTTCGAAGCCTTCAAGATCTACAGCGAGATTGCCCAACAGGGTGTCGAACCCGGTTCGGAAGACACCGGCTTTTTCGTCAACGCGCTTCTCTCGCTTGCCAATTATTACAAGCACGGCATATCAGGCAGCCCGGTCAAGATCGATCTCACCCAGGCACGCCAGCTTTATTTCCAGGTGGCCTCCACCTTTGGCGTTCCCGAAGCGCAGTTCCAGCTGGCGCAGATGATGCTGGCCGGCGAAGGCGGCAATGCCAGCCCGCAGCAGGCGAAGAAATGGTTGAACCAGGCGCGCAAGAGTGGCCATCCCGGCGCCATGGCGGTTTTCGGGAATATTCTCTTCGACGAAGGCCAGTCGGCCCGCGGTCTCGCGCTGATGACCGCGGCTCTCGACCGCTGCAAGCCGAAAGACTGCAACTGGATGGAAGCCCTGCAGGAGCAGGCTTTCTCGGTTGCCAACGAGGCCGATCGTCGTACGGCGGTCTCGCTCTCGCACGCCATTGCGAGCGGCTCTGACGACTGAAGCCTGCCATGCAGGCCCCGAAATGACCCGGTACTATGATCGCGAATGTCAGGCCGCAAAATCGAAATAGGCGATGACAGGTACGTGGTCGGACGGCTTTTCCCAGGCCCGCACATGTTTTTCGATTGCCGCCGACGTCATCCGGTCGGCAGCCTCCGGTGAGAGCAGCAGGTGGTCGATGCGGATGCCGTTGTTCTTCGGCCACGCACCTGCCTGATAGTCCCAGAAGGAATAGAGCCGCGTCGCATCCGTCGTCGCGCGCACCGCATCGGTCAGGCCGAGATTTTCGAGCCTGCGGAATGCCTCCCGCGTCTGCGGCAGAAACAGCGCATCGTTTTCCCAGACCTTGGGGTCGAAGCAGTCGTGCGGCTCGGGGATGACGTTGTAATCGCCGGCAAGCACCAGCATCTCCTCATAGGCGAGGCGCTCTGCCGCAAAGCTCCGCAGGCGCTCCATCCAGGCGAGCTTGTAGGGATATTTTTCCGTTTCGACGGGATTGCCGTTCGGCAGGTAGATGCAGCAGACGCGCAGGATACGGGTATCCGGCAGCGTGAACACCGCCTCGAGGAAACGCGCCTGTTCGTCCAGCGCATCGCCGGGCAGGCCACGGTTGACTTCGGAGGGCGAACTCTTGGAGAGAATCGCCACACCGTTGAAGCCCTTCTGGCCGTGCGTCTCGACATGATAGCCGAGCGCCTCGATCTCTAGCCTGGGAAAACCCTCGTCGATCGTCTTGATCTCCTGCAGGCAGACGATATCGGGATCGGAGTCCTTGAGCCATTGCGTCAGATTGTCGATTCGCGCCTTGACGCCGTTGATGTTCCAAGTCGCGATCTTCATCTCTTCGTCCTGTTCCGCTTCGTGCGCTTCTTTTATCGTGGTCTTTCACAACTGGACAAGACGATAAACTGGCCGAAGAGGCTTCTTCGGCCAGTTCATTGGGACAGTGCGATGCGTCTGGATATTCAGATCGAGAAGCTGGTGCCGCAACCGCAGCTTGCCACCGCGTTCGGATTCTTGATCTGGAAGGATTGACCAAGCAGATTGTCGACGAAGTCGATCTCCGAGCCCGCCATATAGACGAGCGACAGGCTGTCGATCAGCACTTTCGCGTCGTTCTTTTCGACGATGATGTCGTCGTCGGCCGCGCTGTCGGCGAGGTCGAACTTATAGGAAAAGCCCGAACAGCCGCCGCCTTCGACCGAAACGCGCAACGCGCTCTTGCCGGCCTCCGCGCCGATGATCGCCGCGATACGCTTTGCCGCGGCATCTGAAAGGGTTACACTCGTATCCGTCATGTTTCCTCCTGCCGGGGTCAAGATCCGGAGAGAATGGGTTTTGGCACTGAAATGTTCAAATGCCTGATATCAAAAGAACTTACCATGACCTTCGCGAAAATGCCATGATGTGCGCAACGGTCGGCAGGTGCCTCTTTGCCGTTTCGTCGGGCTATAGGTATGAACAGGGCAAAGCGGCGTCAATGGGCAGATGCGGCAACGGGCAGAATGACGGTGAAGAATGACGATTGACAGACGGGCTTTAGGTTTCGGCGGCAGCGAAAGGGCGGTCTATGCGGCAGACCCCTGGACCACGCGTGGGCGTCTCTATCCGGAAGACGACAGCCCGACGCGTTCGGATTTCCAGCGCGACCGCGACCGCATCGTCCACACGACGGCCTTCCGCCGGCTGAAGCACAAGACCCAGGTCTTCATCGCCCAGGACGGCGATCATTATCGCACCCGGCTGACGCATACGATCGAGGTGGCGCAGATCGCGCGCGCGCTCGCCCGCGCCCTGAAACTCGACGAGGACCTGGCCGAGGGCGTGGCGCTCGTGCACGACTTCGGCCATACGCCGTTCGGCCATACCGGCGAGGACGCATTGCATGAGGTGTTGCTCCCTTATGGCGGCTTCGACCACAACGCCCAATCGCTGCGCATCGTGACCAAGCTGGAGCGGCGTTATGCCGAATTCGACGGCATCAATCTGACATGGGAAAGCCTCGAAGGCCTCGTCAAGCACAATGGTCCGCTGCTGACGCCGGATGGTGTGGGCACACGCGGCCCGGTCCCGCAGCCGATCCTCGATTATTGCGAACTGCACGATCTCGAGCTTGCAACCTACGCCAGCCTCGAGGCCCAGGTCGCGGCGATCGCCGACGACATCGCCTACAATACCCACGATATCGACGACGGTCTGCGCTCCGGCTATCTGACCTTCGAGATGCTGGAGGAAATCCCGTTTCTGGCGGGGTTGATGGCCGAGGTGAGGGCGCGATACCCGCATCTGGAACCGAGCCGCTTCACCCATGAGATCATGCGTCGGCAGATCACCCGCATGGTTGAGGACGTGATCGGCGTCGCCCAGCAGCGTCTTTCACTTCTTCGCCCTCAGAGCGCAGCCGACATCCGCGCTGCCGACCGTATGATCGCGACCTTCTCCGACGCGATGGCCGAAACCGACAGGCAGATCAAGGCGATGCTCTTCAAACGAATCTACCGCAATCCCGATATCATGCGCATCCGCGCCGGCGCTGCTCAGATCGTCACCGACCTCTTTGGCGCCTACATGGCCAGCCCCAAGGAGATGCAAAGCCATTACTGGGTCGATCATATCGCCGGCCTAGCCGATGCGCCGAAGGCTCGCCATGTCGGAGACTATTTGGCCGGCATGACCGACACCTATGCAATCAGTGCCCACAGGCGATTGTTTGACCACACTCCGGATTTGCGATAGGCAGCGGTCGCCCGCCGAAGGCCGATTTGCGCCTTTGGCACAGCCTATGCATGGAAGAGTGCGATGAACCTTTTTACCGACTTCGAAGCCAGGATCAAAACCGCCCTTGAACAGATCGATCTGGTCAGGGAAAAGCGATCCGAACTCGATTTCGGCCGCATCACCGTCGAGCCGCCGCGCGATGCGAGCCATGGCGACGTTGCGACCAACGCCGCGATGGTGCTGGCAAAGCCGCTCGGGTCCAACCCTCGCGCGCTTGCCGACGTCATCATCGCCAAGCTCAAGGAAGACGCCGACGTCGCCGATGTCTCGGTCGCCGGTCCCGGCTTCATCAACATCCGTCTCTCCGTCGGTTATTGGCAGCGGCTGCTCGCCTCGATGATCAACTCCGGTACCGACTATGGACGCTCGACCCTCGGTGCAGGCCGCAAGGTTAACGTCGAATATGTCTCGGCCAATCCAACCGGTCCGATGCATGTCGGGCATTGCCGTGGCGCCGTCGTCGGCGACGCGCTCGCCAACCTGCTCGCTTTCGCCGGCTATGGCGTCGAGAAGGAATATTACATCAACGACGCCGGCTCGCAGATCGATGTGCTCGCCCGTTCAGTCTTCCTGCGTTATCGCGAAGCGCTCGGCGAACGGATCGGTGAAATCCCCTCGGGTCTCTACCCCGGCGATTATCTGGTGCCCGTCGGCCAGTCACTTGCCGCCGATTACGGCGTGCGGCTGCACAACATGCCGGAAGAGCAATGGATGCCGATCGTCAAGGATCGCACCATCAGCGCGATGATGGTTATGATCCGGGAAGATCTGGCGGCGCTGAACGTCCATCACGATATCTTCTTCTCCGAACGCACTTTGCACGCCAATGGCGCGGCTGCGATCCGAACGGCGATCAACGACCTGACCTTCAAGGGTTACGTTTACAAGGGCACTCTGCCGCCGCCGAAGGGTCAGCTTCCCGAGGACTGGGAGGATCGCGAACAGACACTGTTCCGCTCGACCGAAGTGGGCGACGACATGGACCGGCCGCTGATTAAGTCGGACGGCTCCTACACCTATTTCGCGGCCGACGTCGCCTACTTCAAGAACAAGTTCGACCGCGGTTTCGACGAGATGATCTATGTGCTCGGCGCCGACCATGGCGGCTATGTCAAGCGCCTGGAAGCAGTGGCGCGCGGCGTTTCGAACGGTAAGGCGAAGCTGACGGTGCTGCTCTGCCAACTGGTCAAGCTCTATCGCAACGGTGAACCGGTGAAGATGTCGAAACGCTCCGGCGATTTTGTCACGCTTCGCGACGTTGTCGAGGAAGTCGGCCGTGATTCGGTCCGCTTCATGATGCTTTACCGCAAGAATTCCGAACCGCTGGACTTCGATTTCGCCAAGGTGACGGAACAGTCCAAGGACAATCCTGTTTTTTACGTTCAGTATGCGCATGCCCGCTGCATGTCGGTCTTCCGGCAGGCGAGGGAGGCTTTCCCCGGCCTCGAAGTATCGGCTGAAGATCTTGCGAAAGCCGTTGCTGGCATTGGCGATCCGGCCGAATTGCAGCTCGTCGCCAAGCTCGCCGAATTCCCGCGTGTGGTCGAAGCAGCGGCTCAGTCGCAGGAGCCGCATCGCATCGCTTTTTACCTCTACGACCTCGCCAGTTCCTTCCACGCGCATTGGAACAAAGGTAAAGATCAGACGGAATTACGATTTGTTAATGATAAAAACCGAGAATCAAGTATTGCCAGACTTGGGCTGGTGTACGCCGTCGCTTCGGTTTTGAAGTCGGGACTTGCCATTACAGGCACTGCCGCACCTGACGAAATGCGATAACGTCACCATTTCCCCACAATGCGCTGGCATTTGAGCGTTGGCGTTTGCGAGTGGGAAAAGCATGGCTGAGAAACAACTTGCGTATGATACGCGCGGAAAAGACGATCTGTTCGCTGACGACGATCCGTTGGCCGAGCTTGCTCGTATCGTCGGGTTCGAACCGCGTGTTGCAGCGAATACGGTAAGCGAAGCCGCACGGCGCGAGCCTGCCCTCGATCTTGAGGACGAGCTTGGTCGCGAGTTCGACCGTTACGATTCCCCGCGTCCACTCGCTGAACTCGACCATCCGGCCGAGCCGATTTCCGATGGCTTTGCGCCCGAAGATTATGTCGAGCCCGTTCTCGATGCCGCCCCGGCTGTCGAGCGTGTGCAGGCTCCGGAACCTGTCTCCGTTGCGTCTGTCGCCGATGAAGAAGCAGCGCAACCTGCGGCAGGAAATTGGGACGTTGCCGCTGCCGATTGGAGGGGCGGCCCGCAGCCGCTTTCCGTCGACCCCGTTTCCGAGGCGCCCACCCAGGCAGCCTTCGGTGGCGCCCGCGATCTGATCGAAGAGCTCGAATTGTCGATCGGTGCGGCGCCCGTCTCTTCTCTTGCGCAGCCCGCCAAGGCCCCGCAATGGTCGGCCGCCAGCATCAGGCTACCGCTTGCCAATTTCCACGCGCCGAAACGCGAGGAGCCGGTTGCTCCGCCTGTGGATGTGGTCGAGCCGGCGGCCGAAACCGTCGCCGCGCCGGTGGCAAAGGTAGCCGACGAACCTGTGGCTGAAACATCGCTCGCCGATTCTGTGGCGGTAGAGCCGCAGCCTGCGGTCGAGCAGTCGGCGCCCGTCGCCGCTGTCGAGCCTGCCGAGGAATTTGTCTCCGCTTCGCCGTCATTTGGGTTTCCCGCTGAGCTTGATCGTCACGATGAGGCAATTGCGCCGCAAGAGACTGCCGAAGCCGAAGAGTTCTTTGCCGTCGAGGACGGTCCGGATGAGTTCAGCTCCGACGCCGGTTTCGATCTTGCTGCCGCTGTGGAAGGCGAGATCCAGGCTGATGCCGCTCTAACCGAAGTCGTACCGGACGTTCCGCACACCGCCGGCACTTTCGATCTCGACGATCTCCTGGCCGACGTCTCGCGCTATCCGGTGCCGCATCCGGTATTGCAGCGCGCCAATCTGGCGCCTGTCTCGCCGCAGCCAGCCGCCGAGGCCGCCCCAGTAGCCGCCGCACCGGTTCAGACTGCGCCGGTCGTCGCTGCACCGGTCCTGTCCGCTCCCGTTGAAAGGGTTCCTGCCCATGTCGCCGAAGTGGCAAAGCCGGTTGCGCCCCAGCCTGCCGATGTCACCGCGCCCCAGCCTGCCGCAACAGCATATGCCTGGGCGCCGCAGCCCGCGCCGGAGGCTGACGATCCTTTCGCTGGCCACGATTTCGAACTGGATCTTGCCGGCATCGAGCTGGAACTTGCCGATCTCGATTTTTCCGAGGCATCCGAGCCTGCACCGCAGCCACAGCCACAGCCGCAGCCGGCACCCGCTGCGCCCCAGCAGGCGACTGCGCCCACGCGGTCCACACCGGTCTTTGCTGCCGAACCGCCGGCCGTAGCTCCTGCGCCTGTTTTCAACTGGTCGCCCGCCCCAGAAGCGCCCGCCCCGGAAGCGCCCGCCGCAGAATCGACCGAAGACCTGCCTTTCGATCCGGCGATGATCTCCGATCCGGAGGAACGTCCCGAGACCGTCGACGACATGCACGTGCCGGCACTGCCCCCGGTCGAGCAGCCCGCTCCGGTCGCGAAAACGGCGGATTTCGATTTCGATCTCGACGCGGAGATCGCGAGCTTTTTTGAACCGGCCAAGCCGCGGGAAGTTCCGGCGTCGCCGCGTGATACCGCTGTCGCGGCCAAGCCGGTCAAGCCGACCATTGCTGACGGCCTCGACGATTTCGAACGGGCGCTGGAGGAGGATTTCCGCCGCAGCGTGCGCGAGCCGGTCGAGCGCCGCGAGACCTCCGAGGTCCACATCGAATCGGCAAGCCAGGCCGCCGATTTCAGTCGCGCCCGTTCCATGCGCCGGTTGCTTGCCGGAGCTGTCGTGCTGGTGGTCTTCGCCGGCGTCGGTTATGGCGTCTATTCCTCCGTCTGGAACGGCGAGGGACTTGGCATTGTCGCATCCGGCGAGCCGCGCGTGATCACCGCCGATAAGGAGCCGGTCAAGGTCGTTCCGGAAAATCCCGGCGGCAAGACCGTGCCCAACCAGGACAAGGCCGTTTATGACCGCGTCGCGGGTTCTGCCGAGGAGCCGAAGCAGAAGGCGCTCGTGTCGTCCGACGAGGCGCCCGTCGATGTCGTCCAGCGTACGCTGACACCGGAAGCGCTGCCCGAGGACGACGAGAACGCCGGCGCCGAGGATCGGGTCACGCCGACGGCGGTCGGTGAGACGGAGGATCCGCGTCTGCTGCCGAACCAGGCCACCGCCGACGACGCGTCCGCAAGCGGCGCCGACAAGACGCCGTCTGTTTCGCCCCGCAAGGTCCGCACGATGATCGTCAAGCCTGACGGCACCCTGGTCGCCCGCGACGAGATCGCGCCGCTCGATCAGCCGGAACCAGCCGCAAAGTCTGCCCAGACACCGCCGTCGGCCCAGCCGCCGGTCACGGCTCAGTCCGCGCCGTCGACCCCGGCCGTGCCGCCGGCTACCGGAACGGCTGCAAGCTTCCCGGCAAGCGCCGAGGTTGCTTCCGTCGATGCGCGTTCCGCAGCACCGGCCGAATCCGCCCCGGCCCAGGGTTCGCCTGCCGCAACTGCCGACGCGCAGACGGCAAATCCCGCCCCCGTCGATGCGCCGGCACGGCCGGTCAAGACGACGACGATCGCCGATACGGCCCCGATTCCGACTGCCCGCCCGGCCGATCAGCCCGTCAATGTCGTCGGCACCGTCACCGATAAGGGTAATGTCCGTACGCCGGCGCAGCAGCCGAAGCCGACGCAGGTCGCTTCCGCCACCCCGGCCGCCGCTCAGCCGCAGCAGGCCGCATCCGCCGGCGGTTACGGCCTCCAGATCGCTTCGCTGCCATCGGAAGACGAGGCGAATAAGTCCTATGCCAGCCTGTCGAAGAAATTCGCCGGCGTGCTTAGCGGCCGCGCCCATGAGATCCGCAAGGCCGATATCGCCGGCAAGGGCACGTTCTACCGTGTCCGAATCCCGGTCGGCTCCAAGGACGAGGCCGCAGCACTCTGCGAGAAATATCGTGCGGCCGGTGGAAGCTGCCTCATCTCGAAATAACGTCGGATCGTAAATTGAAGAGCGGCGGGCCGGATCGGTCCGCCGCTCTTTTTTGTGCATCGCGCCCGACCTTGCTCGCATTTGGCGGGCCGCCATCTATGATTTTCAAATGACCGAATCAAAAGCGATGATCCTTGGCTGCAGCGCCCTTGCCCTCACATCCGAAGAGAAGGCGTTCTTCCGGGGCGAACGGCCCTGGGGCTTCATCCTCTTCGGGCGCAACATCTCCGAAGCCTCGCAGATCGCCGATCTCGTCGCCGAGCTGCGCGACAGCGTCGGCTGGCATGCGCCGGTACTGATCGACCAGGAAGGCGGCCGCGTCCAGCGGATCCGTCCGCCTGTGCTGGCGCGCTATCCCTCGGGTCAAGCCCTCGGGGATCTCTATCGCCGTGACCCGGCGCTTGGGCTGCGCGCCGCCTGGGTTATGTCGCGGCTGCACGCCTTCGACCTCTCGAAGCTTGGCATCGATGTCGATTGCCTGCCGGTGCTGGACGTGCCGGTCGAAGGCAGCAGCAACGTGATCGGCGACCGTGCCTATGGCGGTGATCCCGGGACCGTCATCGCGATGGGCCGCGCGGCTGCCGAAGGGCTGAAGGCCGGCGGCCTGCTGCCTGTGATGAAGCATATGCCCGGCCACGGCCGCGGTTTTGCCGATTCCCATCTGGAGTTGCCGGTCGTCACCGTCTCGCGCGATGAACTGGAAGCCCATGATTTCCCGCCCTTCGTCGCGATGAAGGACGAGTTGATGGCGATGACCTGCCACGTCGTCTTCACCGCCATCGATCCTGACAATCCGGCGACGACCTCACGCAAGGTGATCGACGGCGTCATCCGCGAGCATATCGGCTTCGGCGGTCTGCTGCTGTCCGACGACAGTTCGATGAACGCTCTTTCCGGCACGATCGGCGAGCGTGCGGCGAATATCATTGCAGGCGGATGCGATATCATGCTGCATTGCAATGGCCATATGGACGAGATGCGGGATGTGGTGGCAAATGTTCCGCCGCTCGCCGGTGCGTCGCTCGCCCGAACGAAAGCGGTGGAAGCGGGCTTCGCCGCGCCGGATGGCGCCGATGAGGCGGAGTTGAGAGCGGAATTCGAAGCGATGTTTGCAATCGTGTGATCGCAGAGGAGCAGGATGGTGAACACGGTCAAGGGCACGGAGCGTCCGCAGGCGGCAACGCCGATGGACAAGCTGTGGCAGGACAACGGCGCCGAGCGCGCCAGCCACGAGCCGGCGCTGGTGATCGACGTCGCCGGTTTCGAAGGTCCGCTTGACCTGTTGCTCTATCTCGCCCGCAACCAGAAGGTCGACCTGTCGCGCATTTCGGTGCTGGCGCTTGCCGAGCAATATTTGCAGTTCGTTGAAAGCGCCCGGCGGATCCGCATCGAGCTTGCCGCCGACTATCTCGTCATGGCGGCCTGGCTTGCCTATCTCAAGTCGCGGCTGCTCATCCCCCAGCAGGTCAAGGATGATGGCCCCTCGGGCGAGGAGATGGCGGCAACGCTGGCTTTCCGCCTGAAACGCCTCGAAGCCATGCGCCAGGCGGCCGAAGGCCTCGTCAACCGCAACCGCCTCGGCCGCGATATCTTCGCGCGCGGCGCGCCCGAGCATATTCCCGACCGGCAGCAATCGGCTTATGTGGCGAGCCTTTACGATCTCCTGACCGCCTATGCGGCGCTGCGCCAGCGCCACGCCATCACCCAGGTGACGATCGAGAGACGCAATGTCTGGTCGTTGACCGACGCGCGCGAGCTACTGACTCAGATGATCGGCGAGGTCGGCGACTGGACGGCGATGGAGCATTATCTGCTGCGTTATCTCGCGGCGCCCGAGGAACGTGTCACGGCGATCGCCAGCGCCTTTGCCGCCTCGCTGGAGCTGGTGCGCGAGGGCAAGCTCGAAATCCGCCAGGACGGAGCCTTTCAGCCGATCTATATGCGCCGCGGACCGAAACATGCGACGCTGCAGGTGGTGGAACAGGAGCGGCCGGCTTGATCGATCTGAAGGGCGAAGAGGATTTCGAGGAAGAGGGCCGCGATCTGCAGGCCGAGATCGAGGCCGAGCGCATCGCCGAGGCGCTGGTCTTCGCTTCGTCGCAGCCGGTCGCGGAAGTCTTCCTCGCCGAGCGCCTTCCCAGGAATGCCAACGTGCGCGAGATCATGCTGCGCCTGAAGGAGCAATATGCGCCGCGCGGCGTCAATCTCGTGCAGATCGAGGGGGCCTGGGCCTTCCGCACTGCCGCCGATCTCTCCTTTGTCATCCGCCGCGATGAAAACGAGGTGAAGAAGCTGTCGCGTGCCGCGCTGGAAGTCCTGTCGATCATCGCCTATCACCAGCCGGTGACGCGCGCCGAAATCGAGGATATCCGCGGCGTGCAGACATCGCGCGGCACGCTCGACGTGCTGATGGAAGCGGGCTGGGTACGGTTTCGCGGTCGCCGGCGCACGCCGGGCCGGCCGGTGACATTAGGCACGACGCGCGATTTTCTCGACCATTTCGGCCTCGAGGAGCTGCGCGATCTGCCCGGTCTCGAAGAATTGAAGGGCGCTGGCCTGCTGTCAGGCCGCATTCCGGCGAATTTCAATATTCCCTCGCCATTGATGAACGACGAGCTGAGCGAGGACGAAGACCCCATTACCCAGATGGATCTTGAAGAACTTGGGTTGCTCGCCCCGCGTTCTACCGCCGAGGATTGAAGGACTTCGTCTTGCTTTTGCCATGCATGACGAAAACAATGGTGCCCACCATTTTTCGGCGGGTCTGTGACTTGTCACAAAGGGCAATACCGTGACATTAAGCGCAGTTCAAAGGGCTTGATGTTGGAAACGGTGTCGTAAATTCTTACATCATGGGAACATCGAATAAAGGGAGTAAGCGCAAATGATGGGTTCTTTTAGCATGTGGCACTGGTTGATCGTTCTGGTCATCGTGCTGTTGTTGTTCGGGCGCGGCAAGATCCCGGAACTGATGGGCGATGTCGCCAAGGGCATCAAGAGCTTCAAGAAGGGCATGACCGACGACGATGCGCCGGACACGGCAAAGACCGTCGATCACAAGGCCGACGAAACGAAGTAATCAAGTCCGGGAAAGAGCGCAGCCCCCGCGCTTCCCGTCCAGGAGCCTTGCATGTTCGATATTGGCTGGACCGAGCTTTTGGTCATCGCGGTCGTACTGATCGTCGTTGTCGGTCCCAAGGATTTGCCGCCGATGCTGCGCGCTTTCGGCAAGATGACGCAGCGCGCCCGCAAGGTGGCGGGTGAGTTCCGCGCGCAGTTTGACGAAGCGCTGCGCGAGGCAGAGCTCGACGATGTCCGCCAGGCGATCGGCGACGCCCAGAAGCTCAATCCGGTCAACAGCCTGCGCGAGGCAATGAACCCCCTTCGCCAGATGGGCAACGAGATCAAGGCCGACCTGCAGAAAGCAAGCACGCCCTCTGAGAACAAGACCGAAGTGCCGCCGGCTGCAATATCCACCCCGACGCCATCGATGAGCCTGCCGGAAACGCCGCCGCTGGTGCCGACGCCGGCTCCAGCGCCGGAACCCGCCGCCGCAGCATCCGTCGCGGCCGATACGGTTGCCGCCAAGCCGAAGGCTCCGCGCAAGCCGCGCCCTAAGGCTTCGGATAAGGCCGCATTTGCCATTGCCGCGCCGGTGGAAAACCCGCCTGCCGAAAAGCCGAAACGAACGACGGTTGCCAGAAAGCCTGCAACCCCGAAGAAGCCTGCGCAGACGAAGAAGAAGGACGAGGCATGAGCGGTGATATCGAAGACAAGCCGCAGCCGCTGATCGAGCACCTGATGGAGCTGCGCACGCGGCTGATCTGGTCGATCGGCGCGTTTTTCGTCGCCTTCATCGCATGCTTCTTTTTTGCCAAGCATCTCTTCAACTATCTGGTCATTCCCTACAAGACGGCGGTGGAGTGGGCGCATCTCGACGTCGAAAAGGCTCAGCTGATCTACACCGCGCCGCAGGAATTCTTCTTCACCCAGGTCAAGGTCGCCATGTTCGGCGGCCTGGTGGTCGCGTTTCCGATCATTGCCGCCCAGGTCTACAAGTTCGTGGCGCCCGGCCTTTACAAGAACGAGCGCCAGGCCTTCCTGCCGTTCCTGATCGCTTCGCCGGTCCTGTTTCTGATGGGCGCGGCACTCGTCTATTTCTTCTTCACGCCGATGGTCATGTGGTTCTTCCTGTCGATGCAGCAGGCGCCGGGGCATGACGAGGTGGCGATCTCGCTGATGCCGAAGGTCTCGGAATATCTGAGCCTGATCATGACGCTGGTCTTCTCCTTCGGCCTCGTCTTCCAGTTGCCTGTCATCACCACGCTGCTTGCCCGCGTCGGCCTGCTGACGTCGCAGTGGCTCGCCGAAAAGCGCAAGTTCGCCATCGTGCTTGCCTTCGTCGTCGCCGCCGTGCTGACGCCGCCGGACCCGATGTCTCAGATCGGCCTTGCGATACCGACGATCCTTCTCTACGAGATTTCCATCCATGCTGCGCGACTCGTCGAGCGCCAGCGTGCCCGGGAGGCGGTCGAAAAGGACAGCGGATCCGCGGACGTTGCCAAGACGGACAGCGTCTGAGGTCATCCGGAAATCCCTTCATTTACGCCGTCTCATCCGGTCGAAGCCCGGTCAGGCTTTGGCCGGGTCACTTCTGTTGCAACGACTGGAACGACGATGCTCGATATCAAATGGATCCGTGAGAATCCCGAAGCGCTCGACGCCGCCCTTGCCAAGCGCGGCGCGGAACCTCAGGCTCAAAGTCTCGTCGCCCTCGATGAAAAGCGCCGCTCCGCTGTGCAGAAGGCGCAGGACATGCTGTCCCGCCGCAATCTCGCCTCCAAGGAGATCGGTGCGGCGATGGCCCAGAAGAACGGCGAGCTCGCCGAGAAGCTGAAGGCTGAGGTCGCCGAGCTGAAGACGTTGCTGCCGGCAATCGAAGAAGAGGACCGTCAGCTGACGGCCGAACTCAACGACGCGCTGTCGCGCATCCCGAACATTCCTTTCGACGACGTCCCGGTCGGCAAGGACGAGCATGACAATGTCGTCACCCGCACTGTCGGCGAAAAGCCGCGCTGGAACCACACGCCGAAGGAGCACTTCGAAATCGGCGAGGCGCTCGGCTACATGGACTTCGAGCGAGCCGCCAAACTGTCTGGTTCGCGTTTCACCGTTCTGACCGGACCGCTCGCCAGGCTCGAACGCGCGCTCGGCCAGTTCATGATCGATCTCCACACCCGCGAGCACGGCTATACCGAAGTCAGCTCGCCGTTGATGGTTCGCGCTGAAGCGCTGTTCGGCACCGGCAATCTGCCGAAGTTCGAAGAGGATCTCTTCAAGACGACGGACGACCGGTATCTCATCCCGACTGCCGAGGTGACGCTGACCAATCTGGTGCGCGAGGAAATCCTCGAGCAGGAAAAGCTGCCGCTGCGCTTCACTGCATTGACGCCGTCCTTTCGTTCGGAAGCGGGCTCGGCCGGCCGCGACACCCGCGGCATGCTGCGCCAGCACCAGTTCTGGAAATGCGAACTCGTCTCGATCACCGATGCCGATAGCGCCATTGCCGAGCACGAGCGGATGACCGCCTGTGCGGAGGAGGTGCTGAAGCGCCTCGGTCTGCATTTCCGCACCATGACGCTTTGCACCGGCGACATGGGCTTCGGCTCGCGTAAGACCTACGATCTCGAAGTCTGGCTGCCGGGGCAGAATGCTTTCCGTGAAATCTCCTCCTGCTCGGTCTGCGGCGATTTCCAGGCCCGTCGCATGAATGCGCGCTACCGCGGCAAGGACGACAAGACCAATAGGTTCGTCCACACGCTGAACGGCTCCGGCACCGCCGTCGGCCGCTGCCTGATCGCTGTCCTCGAAAATTATTTGAACGAGGATGGTTCCGTCACGATTCCGGACGTTTTGCTGCCTTATATGGGCGGACTGACCAAGATCGAACGGGCGGCCTGAGGCGATGCGCATCCTGCTTACGAATGACGACGGCATTCATGCGGAAGGCTTGGCCGCGCTGGAGCGGATCGCCCGTACGCTATCGGACGACGTCTGGATCGTGGCGCCCGAGACGGACCAGAGCGGTCTTGCCCATTCGCTGAGCCTCTCCGAACCTCTGCGGCTGCGCAAAATCTCCGACAAGCATTTCGCCTTGCGCGGCACGCCGACCGATTGCGTCATCATGGGCATCCGTCAGGTGATGGACATCAAGCCCGATCTCGTTCTCTCCGGCGTCAATTCAGGCTCGAACGTCGCCGACGACGTGACCTATTCCGGCACGATCGCCGGCGCCATCGAAGGCACGATGCAGGGCGTGCGCTCCTTCGCACTCAGCCAGGCCTATCTCTATGAGGACGGCGCACGCATCGTGCCTTGGGAAGTCTGCGAGACGCATGCCCCGGCTCTTCTGGAAAAGCTGATGGATCTGGACCTGCCGGAGGGCACGTTCCTCAATCTCAACTTCCCAAACTGCCGTCCCGGCGAGGTCGACGGTGCCGAAGTGACTATGCAGGGCAAGCTTGCCTTCAATCTGCAGGTTGATGCCCGCTCCGACGGCCGCGGCTTTCCCTATTACTGGCTGAAATTCGGCGAACGCGCCGGCGCCTTCATCGAAGGCACCGATATTCACGCTCTGAAGCATAACAAGATTTCGGTAACGCCTTTGAAACTGGATTTGACCGATTATTCCGTGACGGACCGCGTGGCGCGGGCCCTGGGATACGGAGCACAGGTTTGACGGCAAGACTGGCGGAGAAGGAGGGCTTTGCGGCGCTCGTCCTCAGATTACGTGCCGAAGGCATCTCCGACCTCGATCTGCTGACGGCGGTCGAGCAGACGCAGCGCTCGCTGTTCGTGCCGGCTCAATTTGCCGACGATGCCTATTCGAGCCGCACGATTCCGATCGAATGCGGTTCCTTTCTAGAAGGCATCGATTTTGTCGTCCGCATCCTCCATCACCTGAAGCTAAAGCCGGGCCAGCGGGTCCTGGAAATCGGTACCGGCAGCGGCTTCACCGCCGCCGTCATGGGCCGCCTGGCCGAGCGTGTGCTGTCGATCGACCGCTATAAGACGCTGACATCGGCAGCGCAGCGGCGCATGGAATCGCTTGGTCTGCGCAACGTCGTCATCCGCCATGCCGACGGCAGCGCCGGTATGCAGGGCGAGGGCACGTTCGACCGTATCCTGGTGACGGCGGCCTTCAACGCGATGCCCCGCTTTTATACCGACCAGCTCGTTTCCGGCGGCTCGATGATCGCGCCGCTGATGATTTCCGAAAACGAATGTCGCATGGTGCGGTTGACGAAAACCGGCAGCCGTTTCGAACGCGAGGAACTGTTCGAAGCCCCTTATCTGCCGATCGTTCCGCGTCTTGCCTCGCTGCTGTAGGCACTGCGATTTTTCACCCGTAAGCTATGGTTATCAACTTCCCAAAAATATCGCTCTGATTCCAGCATCTTAACCGCGTGGTAATACTAACGCGTTTTAATAGACTCACAAATGGTTGCGTTCTCAGTGGGTCGAGTCAATGCGTTTCAGTCTTTCGCCGAAGTTCGGTAAGTCGGCCGGTAATCTTCTGGTTGTGGGCCTGCTGGCGAGTGCCGCAACGGGCTGCAGTTCCGATGTGACACGGTTTGGCGGTTTGTTTTCCTCCTCCGGGCAGGACCAGATCACCACAAGTTCCATTCCGCGCCGGGGCGGCGTTCAGGGCGATCCGGTGCCGCGCGCCGATCTCGGCGGTTCGGCCGTCGCCAGCCAGTCCGGCTACGGCGGCAACAATGCGATGAACCAGCCCTATCCGGCGAACCCGGGTTACGAGCCGGTCCGTCCGTCCAGCGCACGCCTGGCTTCTTCGCCGGTCTCGATCCAGCGTTCCGAACTTGCCGCGCCGACGGCTGTCGCGCCATCCCGCCAGCGGGAAAAGGAAGTGGCGCTGGCCCAACCATTCCCGGCTTCGCCGCAGGCTCAAAAGCCGCGGCTCATGGCGCCGGCGGCACCGAAGGCAACGCCCGATTCGTTGACAACAGGCACGACGCCGAAGATTTCCGGCTGGTCCTCGACCAATGCACCTTCGGTGACGCTGCGCCCGGGTGAAAACATCGCCACGCTGTCCCGGCGCTTTGGTGTTCCGGAAAAAGAAATCCTGCGCATCAACAATCTGAAAACCGCCTCTGCCGCTCAACCCGGCCAGGCGATCCTGATCCCGACCTTCAATGGCGGCAATGCCGCCAAGGCGGCGTCGCAGGCCGCCGATCTTGCCAAGCCCGGCAATATGCCGGAGCCGGCCAAGGCGCCGGAGCAGAAGGTGGCCGTCGTCCCTGGCGCCAATTCCGCCCGCGACAAGACCATGGCGAGTGCCGATCCGGCCGCAAAGGTTCCCGCCGGCGCTGGCAGGGATCCGAAGGCGGCCGCCGGTACTTATGTGGTCAAGCAGGGCGATTCGCTGGCAAAGATCGCCAAGGCGACCGGCGCCAATATCGACGATCTCAAGGCCGCCAACAATATCTCGGCGAGCTCGCTGCGTGTCGGCCAGGCCCTGAAGATCCCGAACGGCAAAACCGACACGATCAAGACCGCCTCGATCCCGGCTGAGAAGGTCGAGTCGAAACCGGCTGATCCGGCGCCTGCCCAGCAGACGGCGTCCGTTCAGCCCGCGCCCTATAAGGCGCCGGCCGCCACCCAGACCGTCGACGAGGTCGAGAAGAAGGCCGACGTCAGCTCCGACGCGCCGGAATCGA
Source organism: Rhizobium phaseoli (assembly GCF_001664385.1). Taxonomy (NCBI): domain Bacteria; kingdom Pseudomonadati; phylum Pseudomonadota; class Alphaproteobacteria; order Hyphomicrobiales; family Rhizobiaceae; genus Rhizobium; species Rhizobium phaseoli. The sequence continues at coordinate 1,934,950 of NZ_CP013532.1, forward strand.
CCGGCATCGGCAAATACCGCTGGCCGGTACGCGGCCAGGTCATTGCCGCCTATGGCGCCAACGTCAACGGCAGCCGCAATGACGGCATCGATATCTCGGTTCCGCAGGGCACGCCGATCAAGGCAGCCGAAAACGGCGTCGTCATCTATGCCGGCAACGGCCTGAAGGAACTCGGCAATACGGTTCTCGTCCGTCACGACGACGGTACCGTCACCGTCTATGGCAATGCCGACACGCTGAGCGTTGCCCGCGGCCAAAAGATCCAGCGCGGGCAGACCGTCGCCGTGTCCGGCATGAGCGGCGACGTCAAGCAGCCGCAGGTCCATTTCGAGGTGCGCAAGGACGCGTCTCCGGTCAACCCGATGACTTTCCTGGAATAGGTAGAGCGTACCAGGAAGCGCAAAAGCCCGGCCACCCGCCGGGCTTTTGTCATTTTGGACCGTCTTGCATCGAACCGGAGGCTGTCTACGCCCGGTCGATATGAACGCGCATGCGCCCCGCCAGATCCTGAATGTATTGCCAGGCAACGCGGCCCGAGCGCGCACCGCGCGTCGTTGCCCATTCCAGCGCCTCGGCGTGCAGTGTGTCGCGCGCGAGCCCGAGCTTGAAGTGATCGGCATAGCCGTCGATCATGCCGAGATAATCTTCCTGGCTGCATTTATGAAATCCGAGCCAGAGGCCGAAACGATCGGACAGCGAAACCTTCTCCTCGACGGCTTCGGACGGATTGATCGCCGTCGACTGTTCGTTTTCCATCATGTGACGCGGCAGCAGATGGCGCCGGTTCGAGGTGGCGTAGAAGAGCACATTGTCCGGCCGCCCTTCGACGCCGCCGTCGAGCGCCGCCTTCAGCGACTTGTAGGCGGTGTCGTCGTGATCGAAGGAGAGATCGTCGCAGAAGATGATCACGCGGTACGGCGTGTCCTTCAGGAGGTCAAGCAGGTTGGGAAGGCTGGCAATATCCTCGCGGTGAACTTCGACCAGTTTCAGCGCGACCCCGCTTTCGCGCCTGACATCCTCGTGCACGGCCTTGACCAGCGATGATTTGCCCATGCCGCGCGCACCCCAGAGCAAAACGTTATTGGCCGCATAACCTTCGGCGAAACGCACCGTATTTTCGTGCAGGATATCGCGCACATGGTCGACGCCGCGGATGAGTTTCAGCGCCACCCGGTTGGGTTTCTTGACGGGTTGCAGATGCTGGCGCTGCGGCGCCCAGACGAAACAATCGGCCGCGTCCCAGTCGTTGACGGCGGGTGCCGGTCCGGCAAGGCGCTGGACGGCATCAGCGAGCCGTTTGAGCTCGCCAAGCAGGGCGGTGTTGATTTCCTGGGTCATCGCAAGCTCCTGATTTCTTGCTGCGGCAATCCGCTTTATCTTTCGATGCGGGGTAGCATGGCGTTTTGTCGCCGGAAAGGTTATGAGGCAGCGGAATCGGTACTGTTTCCGGCTGTTTCTGTTGCATTCATCGAAGCGGCAACTATAGTCCGGCAACCTGAAAAATGAGGCGCAGTTCCGCCGCCAAGCCTGAGGAGTTTAGCATGTTCATCACCCCGGCATTCGCCCAGAGTGCGACCGATACCGCAACCGGTTTCGGCGGCTCCGGTTTCGAAATGATCATTCTGTTCGTGCCGCTGATGGTCGTCTGGTACTTCCTGCTGATCCGTCCGCAGCGCGCGCAGGCCAAGAAGCGTGAGGAAACCCTGAAGGCGATCCGTCGCGGCGACCAGGTCGTGACCGGCGGCGGTCTCGTCGGCAAGGTGACGAAGGTCGTCGACGACAAGGAAGTCGAAGTCGAGATTGCCGAAGGTGTGCGCGTGCGCATCGTCCGCAGTGGCATTTCGGAAGTTCGTGTCAAGGGTGAACCTGTCAAGGCCGACGCGGCGTAACAAGCGATAGCGGCAAACCGCCGGATCGGAAGATCGTCGAGAGAATGTTGCATTTTTCCCGCTGGAAAACACTTCTGATTTGGCTGGTTGCGTTTGCGGCCGTCGTCATCGCTGCGCCCAATCTGCTGAGCGAGGCACAGCGTGCCTCGCTGCCGGACTGGCTGCGACACGATCGCGTAATGCTCGGACTCGATCTGCAGGGCGGTTCGCAAATCGTTCTGAAGGTCGAGCGTTCCGATATCGTCAAGGATCGCCTGGAAGAGGCAGTCGCGAATGTGCGCAACGCGCTGCGCGGCGCCGGCATCCGCTATACCGGGCTGACCGGCAACGACCGGATCGTTAGTGTCCGGATCACCGATCCTGCTGAGACGCAGAAAGCTGTCGATCGTCTGAAATCCCTGACGACGACCGGCAGAGATTCCGCGTCCGAGCTCACGCTGCAGCAGGGCGGCGAAGGGCAGCTTTCGCTGCAGATTTCCGACGCCGACATTACCGCTGATGTTGCCTCCGCCCGGACCCGGTCGCTCGATATTGTCGGCCGCCGCATCGCCGGATTCGGCTACGAGAATTTCCTCGTTCGTCCCGAGGGCGATGACCGGATCACCGTACAGGTGCTGGGATCGGTCGATGCCGAGCGGCTGAAGAATCTCCTCAACCAGCCGGCCAAGCTTTCTTTTCATTTGATCGATGAAAGCATGTCGGGGCAGGAGGCGCTGAACGGCCGCTGGCCGGCGACATCGCAAGTGCTCTATTCGCTGGACGATCCGCCGGTTCCCTATCTTGTCGATCGCACGGCTTTCGCCAGCGCCGGCAACATGGTCGATATCCAGCCGGTCGTCGATCCGCAGACGCAGGATACCTCCATCGCCTATCGTCTCGATGCCGAAGGCACCAAGCGGTTGGCTGAGGTGACGGGACAGAATATTGGCAAGCACCTTGCCATCGTCTTCGACGATCAGGTCATGTCGGCGCCTGCCATCGATGCCGCCATCACCAACGGCGAGGGCCGGATTTCTGCGAATTTCTCCGAAGACGGTGTTCGCGACCTTGCCGTGATGCTGCGCGCCGGCGCCTTGCCGGCGACGCTGACGAGCGTCGAGGAGCGCAGCGTCAGCCCGACCTTCGGCGGCGAATCCATCGTCTCCGGCTTTGTTGCCGGCCTCGTCGCCGTCGTGTTGGTCGCAGCGCTGATGATCGCGCTCTACCGCATCCTCGGCGTCATTGCTGTCGTTTCGCTCTTCTTCAATCTGATCCTCATAATCGCGGCGCTCAGCCTTGCCGGCGCGACGCTCACCTTGCCTGGCATTGCCGGCATCGTTCTTATCGTCGGCATGGCGGTTGATTCGAACGTGCTGGTTTACGAGCGCATCCGCGAAGAAGAGAAAACCGCCCATTCCTTTGCCGAGGCCGTCGGTCGCGGTTTCTCGCGTGCCTTTGCGACGATCGTCGATGCGAATGTCACGATCTTTATCGCCGCCGTTATTCTCTTTTTCCTCGGGAGTGAGGCCATTCGTGGATTCGCAGTGACGCTGGCGGTCGGCATTCTGACGACCGTCTTCACGGCATTCACGCTGACCCGCTCGATCGTCGCCGTCTGGCTGGCGCGACGCCACCCCCGACACCTGCCGAAGAGCGTCCTCACCCATCTCTTCGAGCATGCCAATATCCGGTTCATGGGGATCCGCCGCTATGTCTTCACCGCGTCGGCGGCGATCTCGCTGATCGCCATGGCGGCTTTTGCCACCGTCGGCCTGCAGCTCGGCATCGACTTCACCGGCGGCTCGCTCATCGAGGTGACGGCGAAACAGGGCAATGCCGACATCGCCGATCTCAGATCGCGCCTCAACGATCTCAATCTCGGTGAGGTCGGGGTCGAACGCACCGGCGGCCCGGCGAATGCGCGGATCCGCATCGCCTCCCAGGGCGGCGGAGAGAATGCCGAGCAGTCGGCAGCGACGCTGGTGCGCGGCGAGCTCGAGGCGGATTATGATTTCCGCCGCGTCGAGGTCGTCGGCCCCGCCATCTCGGGCGAATTGACGATGATGGCGACGCTCGGCATCGCTGCCGCGCTCGCTGCAATCCTGCTCTACATCTGGATCCGCTTCGAGTGGCAGTTCGCCGTTGGCGCCATCATCGCAACGCTGCACGACGTCATCATCATGCTGGGGCTTTTCGTGCTGACCGGCATCGAATTCAATCTGACGAGCATCGCCGCGGTCCTGACGATTGTCGGCTATTCCTTGAACGACACTGTCGTCGTCTATGACCGGATGCGCGAGAACCTGAAGCGATACACGAAGATGCCGCTGCCGATCCTGATCGATGCCTCGATCAACCAGACGCTGTCGCGCACCGTCCTGACGGCAGCGACGACGCTGCTTGCCTTGCTGGCGCTCTACCTGTTCGGCGGCGACGTCATGCGCTCATTCGCCTTTGCGATGCTCTTCGGCGTCGCTCTCGGCACTTTCTCTTCGATCTATATCGCCGCTCCCGTGCTGATCGTCTTCCGGCTGCGGCCGGAGAGCCCCGACGGGGAGGAGAGCAACAAGACGGATGCCGGTGTAAAATCCGGCACGGTGGTTTGAAAACATGGCCAAAGGCATAGAAATCCGCGCCGCGCATTTTCCCGGGCGCGCCCCGATCGATACTTACGGCAATGGCGGTTTCCGTTTTGCCGACATGTCGCATCGCGGCTCGATCCTTTGCCTGCCCTCCGGCATTCATGGCTGGGACATGGACATGTCGAAGCCGCTGTCGCCTGAAAACTTTCGTCGCGTGCTGGACGAGGCCGCCGCTATCGAGGTTCTGCTCGTCGGCACAGGAACCGAGCTTCGCCGTCTGCCCGAGGAATTGAAGCAGGCGCTGAAGGCGCGCGGCATCGCCTCCGATCCGATGAGCACGGGTGCCGCAGTGCGCACCTTCAACATCATGCTCGCCGAGCAGCGCGCCGTCGCGGCGGCATTGATTGCGGTCTGACGATGGCGGAAGAAAATATTGCGACGAACCAGGATATCTGCCTGGCGATGCTGCGCGACAGTGATCGCGACCGCTATCTCGCTTGCCTCCTATCGCCGCAGGACAAGCGCGGTGCGCTTGCGGCGCTTTACGCATTCAATGCCGAGCTCGCCCGCATTCGCGACCTGGTGCACGAGCCGCTGCCAGCCGAGGTGCGCATGCAATATTGGCGCGACCTGCTGGAAGGCAGCGCGCATGGTTCGACGGCGGCCAATCCCGTCGCCGCCGCGCTTCTCACGGCGATCGAAACCCACCGCCTGCCGCGCAAGACGCTGGTCGACATGATCGAGGCCCGCACCTTCGACCTCTATGACGACCCGATGGAAACCCGCCTGTCGCTCGAAGGCTATGCCGGCGAAACCGCCTCCGCGCTGATCCAGCTTGCAAACCTCGTGCTTTCGCCGCAGGACGCAGCACGATCGGCGGATGCGGCCGGCCACGCCGGCGTCGCCCAGGCGATTGCCGGCCTGCTGCTTTTGATGCCGCTGCATCGTCGCCGTGGCCAGCTCTATATTCCGCTGCAGATCCTTTCGGCCACAGGGCTCGACCGCGATAGCTTCCTCGCCGGCGAAGACCGGCCGCGCATCGCCGCCGCCGTCGAGGCCTTCGCCGGCCTCGGCCGCGAGCATCTGGCAAAGGCAAGGGGGGCGGGACCGATTGCGCCAGCCGTGTTTCCGGCCTTCCTGCCGGCCACGCTGGCCGAACCGGTGCTCCTCAAGGCACAGAGACGTGGCGCCCAACTGTTCGACCGGTCGCTGCAGCCGCCGCAGTGGCGCCGCCAGCTCGCAATGGCGCTGGCTGCAGCGCGCAGGAAAATCTGATATCGGTCAAATTCGCGCAAGTCTCGCGCGCTACAAGGTCTCAACCCTACCCTTTGAACGGAGACTCGGCGTGGGCATTATCGTCTGGTGCGTCCTTTTCGCCATCGTCATTTTCATTGCCTTCGTGGCAACGCGCATGGCGGCGCAAAACAAGGAAGACAGCCTGCACGACACCGGTCTCGCCATTATCGAGTTCGGCCGCGCGTTTCCCAACGAGGCGATCCGCCAGTTGCAGGCGACTGAGAACGGCCAGGCGATCTTCGTGCGTCTCCACGACAACAAGGCCGGGTTGATGCGCAACATGGCGCGCCACTTCTCCTGCCATCTGATCGAGCCCGGCCGTGTGCGCGTGGTAAGCTCGGAGACGGGCAGGGGGCTGGCGATCGAATTTCTCGATGCGCCCAATCACAACGGAAAATTCGAGTTCGCTTCACCGAAGGAGGCTTCCGAAGTTGCGTTGTGGCTGCTCGGCAACTACATCGCCGAGCCGGACAAGGACCTGCCTGCCGGCCATATATCGGCGGCCAACAAGCAGTAGGGCAGCTGCTCAGGCGCTTTCGGCAAACCTCGGTGTCTGGCCGAGCCAGGCGGCGCAGTCCGCAAGCGCACGACGCGCGATCAACTGCCGTTTCATGATTGTCTTATCCTTGCCGCGGAAGCGCTTGACGCCTTCGGGCTTGACGATCGAGCCGGGCTCAAGCTCCGGAAACAGCCCGAAATTGATGTTCATCGGCTGGAACGAGCGTTTGCCGGGCTCTTCGTCGGTGACGATGTGGCCGCCGGTGATATGACCGAGCAGCGACCCGAGCGCCGTCGTCGCCGGCGGCAGCAAGATCGCTTCGCCTTTGCGTTCGGCGGCGGCAAAACGGCCGGCCATCAGCCCGACACTGGCGCTTTCCACATAACCCTCGCAGCCGGTGATCTGGCCGGCAAAGCGCAGGCCGGGCCGCGACTTCAGCGTCAGCGACGGATCGAGCAGTGTCGGGGAGTTGATGTAGGTGTTGCGATGCAGACCGCCGAGGCGGGCGAATTCCGCATTTTCCAGGCCTGGGATCATCCGGAAGATTTCCGCCTGCGCGCCGTATTTCAGCTTCGTCTGGAAACCGACCATGTTGTAGAGCGTGCCGAGCGCATTGTCCTGGCGCAGTTGCACGACGGCATAGGCCTTGACTGTCGGATTATGCGCGTTGGTCAGCCCCATCGGCTTCATCGGTCCGTGGCGCAGCGTCTCGCGTCCGCGCTCGGCCATCACTTCGATCGGCAGGCAGCCGTCGAAATAAGGCGTGCCTTCCCATTCCTTGAAGCCGACAGTGTCGCCAGCGATCAAAGCGTCGACGAAGGCATTGTATTGCGCCTCGTCCATCGGGCAGTTGATGTAATCCTTGCCCGTGCCGCCGGGGCCGACCTTGTCGTAGCGCGACTGGTACCAGCAGATATCCATGTCGATGCTGTCGCGGTAGACGATCGGCGCGATGGCGTCGAAGAAGGCGAGCGAATCTTCGCCCGTCTGCGCCTGGATGGCGCTGGCAAGTGACGGCGCCGTCAGAGGCCCGGTGGCGACGATGGCGAGGTCCCAGTCGCGCGGCGGCAGGCCGGTGATTTCCTCGCGCACGACGGTGATCAGCGGGTGATCGTGGATTGCCTTGGTCACAGCTTCGGAAAAGCCGTCGCGATCGACGGCGAGCGCGCCGCCGGCCGGCACCTGGTGGCGGTCGGCGGCAGCCATGATCAGCGAGCCTGCCATACGCATCTCCGCATGGATGACGCCGACGGCATTGCTGGTCGCATCGTCGGACCGGAAGGAATTGGAGCAGACGAGTTCGGCGAGACCATCGGTCTTGTGCGCATCCGTGCCGCGCACGCCGCGCATTTCATGCAAAATGACGGGAACGCCGGAGCTGGCGATCTGCCAGGCGGCTTCCGAACCGGCAAGCCCGCCGCCGACGACGTGAATAGGAGGATAGGAGATCGTGTTCATTCCGGGCTGATATCATGTCGGCAGATACGATCCAACACCTGGAATCAAAAACGGCGCCCTGATGGCGCCGTCTTGAAGCATCGTGCCGGTTCCCGCTGTTAGCGGAACGAGCGAGATGCGATATTGCGGATGTCGTAGCGGCTGACGCCGATGTCGGATAGGGTCTGGTTCGACAGGCTGCCAAGTTCGTTGAGTGTACGGCGGTAGCTGAGCCAGCTCTTTGCAATGCGGATCGGGTTCATTGTCATCTTCCTCGAACAAATGTCCGCTGGACGGCGGGATCGCCTGTCTCTCTGCGGTTGATGTTTATATAGGCGAAAACCCTCTCATTGTGCAGTGCAAATAAAAGGCGTCTGCCATGCAATTGTGCAATATGATGCTTGAGAAATAAGCGGTGAACATTTTTTGAGCGAGCCAAGGAATCGGAAAGATCCTGCAACCGGGACGACCGGCAATCGCCATAAACGAAAACGCCCGCTGCGGTACAGCGGGCGTTTTAAGCTTAGGCGGATCTGCTCGGGAGGAAGCAGAATCCTTTGAATTAACGCGAAGATGCTTCGCGGGCGACACGATGGATGTCCGAACGGTCGATGCCGAGGTCATGCAATTCGCGGTTGGTCATGCGGCCGAGTTCGGTGACCGTCTGACGATACTTGCGCCAGTTGTTGAAAGAGCGAGTGATGTTCATGTTAAGCCCCTTTCCGAGGGTTTGATCTGCCAGCAGCCACCCATCGGCGCTGACCTCTATTTGATGACCGGAATATATGTTGCGGTGCGAAGAAGGAAAACAGCCAAGTTTTCAGGTCACCTATGCGGCATATGCAATGCTTTACACAATGTTACCGCAGTGTGGCCAACGAATAGGCAAAGTGACTTGAGGGAGTACTCGACTTTTGAAGTGGCGCGAGGTTGCGACGAGGAAATACCCCAGCCTCTGGCGGGTTATGCGCTGGACAGCCGGTTCGTCGCCGGTTCGACAAGCTGTCAGTCGTTGCGATGGCCCGCAAAGCGGCGCGATCACGAATGCGGCGCTGCGGCTTGGGGCGAAGAAAACTCCGGTGGACCTTGCTTTCCCGGTGGCACGGCGCAGCCCGCCCCGCTTATGCTAACGCCTTGAACTTACGTAATATATTGTCATCAAATAAAACGCCCGCCGGGGGAGGATCCGGCGGGCGCATTATAGTGACTGGCAACTGGGAGGAGGAGTGTTGCCAGTCCATCACAGCGCGCTTGGGAGGAGGAGTGCGCGGCTGCGAATCTCGTCACGGACCAATAATCCGCGGGCGTCCGGCAGTGCCGGGCCGGGGCGCCATCCCGTGCTTCGATAGGCCATTAAATAGTATGACTAATTGGTATTTTGCAGTGCAATAAATACATGATTGGTATGCGAAACATGCATACCTGTTCCTTCATATGCTCATATTAGCGGTTCCGACGTTAGCGCCCGGTTAACATCTGGCCCAAATTAGACCAATGAGGAATTTGCATATTTGACGCTGAGGCGTTTGCGAAGCCGCCTGCTGCGTCTATAAATGTCGGTAGCCGCAGCGCCGGAGCGAGCGTCGCGGAACTGAGGGGTGGAAGCATGTATCGCGGCAGATTGGAGCGGGATCTCTCGCTCTGGGTGGGCAAGGGTCTGCTTGGAGAGGAAACGGCCGGCGCGCTTCTCGCCGAATATGACGGTCGCCCGGCCAGCTTCAGCCTCGGCCGGGTGCTGATGGCGCTGGCGGCGGTGCTGCTTGCTGCTGCCGTTCTGCTGGTAGTCGCCTCCAATTGGGAGGCCATTCCGCGCCTCGTTCGCGTCGGCGCCATCCTCGCGCTGATCTGGGCGGTTCATATTGCCGCCGCCCTGATGCTTGCCCGTGGTGCGGCAGCCGCCGCAGGCGGACTGCTGGTCATCGGCGCGATGAGCTTTGGCGGCGCCATTTCGCTGGTCGGGCAGATGTATCATCTCTCCGGCGACGAGCAGACGGTGATGTATCTCTGGTTCGCCATCGCGACGATCTCGGCGATCCTGTTCCGTTCGGGCGCGGTGGTCGTCGTTGCCGGCTTTCTCTCCTGGGCGTCCTTCGCCGTATATCTCGAGAACCATGATACGCATTGGATCGGGCTTGATCCCTGGATGGCGCCCGTCATGGCGGTGATCGTCATTGCGTTGGTGCGTTACACCGGCGCTGCGCGGGCGCGCCATCTCGCCTATTTGCTGCTGATCGGCTGGCTTGCATGGCTCTACACGCTTTATGAGGAGATCGCGGTGGCGCTCGCCTTCGCCGTCGGCGGCATGGCGGGCGTCGTGCTGACAGCATTGCCGCATCCCCGTATCGCGCCACTGGTCAGGAGTGCCGGCGCGGCCCCGGCTTTCTACAGCTTCCTGGTCGCCGCAATCGGCTTCCTGCTCCTGCATGTCGAGATCGAGCAGGGATGGCGCCTGGTCGTGCTCGGTCTGGCGACACTTGCCGCCGCCGTGCTGGCGATCGCGCTGCATGGCAGGAACAATGGCGCCGTGCGTTACCTCGCCTATACGACTTTTGCCGCGGAGATGCTCTATCTCGCTTCCGTCACCGTCGGTTCGATCCTCGGCACGTCGAGCCTTTTCCTGTTTTCCGGTCTCGTGGTCGCGCTGGTCGCCTGGATTGTCATCCGTCTCGAGCGGCGCTTTTCCGCAAATTCACGGGAGGCGCGCGCATGAGTTCGTTGATGGCAAGGCTGCAGTCCGGCAAGGGCTACCTGCTTTCGGCGGTCATCGTCGCCGGCCTGCAGACCATAATCCTCGGCATGATCATCCAGAGCCGGGCGTCGATTCTCGGCAATGGCGCCGAAGTGCTGCTGAAGACGGCGCCGGTCGATCCGCGCGATTTCCTGCGCGGCGATTATGTCGTCCTGAACTACGACATTTCCTCGGTGCCGGTGCAGACGGTTTCCGGCGGCATTCCGGCCGAGCCGGGCGAGCGCACGCTGTGGGTCCGGTTGAAAAAGCAGGCGGACGGTTTCTGGACGGTGACCGAATCGTCCTTCCAAAGGCTGCCGCCGCAGCCGGAGACGGTGATCCTGCGTAGCCAGCCCTTTTATAGTGGCGGATTGGCTGCGGGCGACAGCATCCGCGTCGAATACGGCATCGAGCGCTATTACGTCCCCGAAGGTCAGGGTAAACCGCTGGAGGAGGCCCGCAATGACGGCAACGTCGCCATCGCGGTGCGCGTCTCGCCTGATGGAAGCGCGCAGATCCGCAGCCTGCTCGTCGATGGCAAGCCGGTTTACGACGAGCCGCTTTACTGATCCCGCAAGCCTTCGGGGCAGGGGCGCTTTTAGGCCGCAAATCCCTGTCATTTGCCGTTCATTTTTCCTTTGCCTCGACCAAATCGGGTGATATAGAGACGCCGCGCTCCGGAAGGCCTCATGCGCAGGCATAGGCATGCGGTTCTGTGGACGCGGGTATGGTGAAATTGGTAGACACGCCAGATTTAGGTTCTGGTGCCGCAAGGCGTGGGAGTTCAAGTCTCTCTACCCGCACCAGGCTGTTTGCAGGGGGAGACTAAGAACTTGGTTGTCCCCGAATGACCGAAGGTTGTTCCGAATACTCGGAAGTGAGTGCCGTTCCCCTTTTGGCGGAATGATACAGGAATTGGGAAAAGCCACGCGCGGCACGCAGCCGGCGTCGTGCTCAAGGAAACGAACGGCGTCTGGGCACGGCCGCCACGACATGAAGGTAGGAAGACATGCAGGTTATCGAAACGCTCGCTGAAGGGCTGAAGCGCGAAATCAAGGTCGTTATCCCGGCCAAGGACATGGAAGACAAGATGAATGAGCGTCTTGCCGATGTGAAGGACAAGATCCGCATCAACGGCTTCCGTCCGGGCAAGGTCCCCGCAGCTCACCTGAAGAAGGTCTATGGCAAGTCAATCATGGCCGAGCTCGTCAACGAGATCGTCCGCGAACAGCCGACCGCCATCCTGTCCAGCCGCGGCGAAAAGTCGGCCACGCAGCCGGAAATCGCCATGACGGAAGACAAGGATGAAGCCGACAAGATCCTCTCCGCGCAGCAGGATTTCGAATTCACGCTTTCCTATGAAGTGCTGCCGCCGATCGAACTGAAGTCGGTCAAGGGCATCAAGGTCACGCGCGAAGTCATCGACATCTCGGATGACGAAGTCACCGAGCAGGTCCTCAAGGTTGCCGAAAGCGCCCGTTCCTACGAGAGCAAGACCGGCAAGGCCGCCAACGGCGACCGCGTCACCATGGATTATGTCGGCAAGGTCGACGGTGAAGCCTTCGAAGGCGGCACCGACCAGGGCGCCGAGCTGGTGATCGGTTCCGGCCGCTTCATCCCGGGCTTCGAAGACCAGCTCGTCGGCGTCAAGGCCGGCGAAGAGAAGACCATCACCGTCACCTTCCCGGCTGACTACCCGGCCAAGAACCTCGCCGGCAAGGAAGCGACCTTCGACATCACGGTCAAGGATGTCGCAGCCCCCGGCGCTGTCGAAATCAACGACGAACTCGCCTCCAAGCTCGGCATCGAATCCGCCGACCGCCTGAAGGAGATCGTCCGCGGCCAGATCGAATCGCAGTACGGCTCGCTGACCCGCCAGAAGCTGAAGCGTCAGATCCTCGACCAGCTCGACGAGATGTATAAGTTCGAGACCCCGGCTTCGCTCGTCGACGCCGAATACAACGGTATCTGGAGCCAGGTGAACAACGACCTCGCCCAGTCCGGCAAGACCTTCGAGGACGAAGACACGACCGAAGAGAAGGCCCGTGAGGAGTACAAGACGCTCGCAGAGCGTCGCGTCCGCCTCGGCCTCGTCCTCTCCGAAATCGGCGAAAAGGCCGGCGTCGAAGTGACCGAAGACGAGATGCAGCGCGCCATCTACGACCAGCTGCGCCAGTATCCCGGCCAGGAAAAGCAGATCCTCGAATTCTTCCGCAGCCAGCCGGGTGCCGCCGCTTCGATCCGCGCGCCGATCTTCGAAGAGAAGGTCATCGATCACCTGCTGACCGAAATCGACGTCACCGACAAGAAGGTAACGAAGGAAGAGCTGCTCGCCGAGGACGAAGGTGAAGCCAAGGCCGAGACCAAGAAGGCCGCTCCGAAGAAGAAGGCTGCCGCCAAGACCGAAGCCGCCGAGGCTGGCGAAGGCGAGGAAGCCGCCGCTCCGAAGAAGAAGGCTGCTCCGAAGAAGAAGGCAGCCGACGAAAGCGCCGAATAATCGCTTCTCGGTTCAGACGTTTGAAAGGCCCCGCCACTCGCGCGGGGCCTTTTCTTTTTTGGCCATCGGGCAGTTCTTGTTCATCGGAAGCAACAAATGGTTGAAATGAAGTATAATCCGATGCAGATTTGCTGATGGTGGGAGGAGCCTGAATATGACTGAAAAACACGACATGAAGAAACTGGTGGAGGAAATCTATGCTGTGCGCGGTCGCGGCGATATCGAGGGTACGCTTGCGCTGATCGGCGATGATTGTACCTTCCGGATGGCCGGCAATACACGGTTGTCGCCTCTTTCGACCGAAATGGGCGGGCAGGCTTTTCGCCAAGTGATAGCGCAGCTCATCACTGTGTGGGATCTATCCAAAGTCAACACAACCGGCATCTATGTGGACGAGGACGAGCATATAGTCTTCGCCCATCGCGAAGGCGAAGTCAGGCACATCCCATCGGGCGTGAGCTTCTATACGGAATACGTCGACAAGATTCATTTCAGGGATGGGAAGCCGGTCAAGATCGTCGAATTCGTCGACACGCTGCAAGTGGCCGAGACGAGCCAGATAATCCAGATCGCCTAAACGGAAGCCGCACTCGGAGCCGACGGGCTTCGACTGTGATGGCCACCATCATTTCCGTTCGAAGGCCTCAGCCGCCGTTGCGTGAATTGTCAGCTCAATTCGCGCCCCGTGTCAGTTGCGCGACTTTCCTGACATGGCTGACGGCTGCGGTTCCGCCCGATGTCTTGGTGAACAGGCTGAGAGTTTCTTCCTCGTCGTCGGCGACCGGCGTCAGAGCCTGATCCATATAGGCCTTCGACTTGGCATCCCGCGAAATCAGGAAGGCCGAAATCGTCAGGCCGACGATCGTGCCGGCGAGAGAAGCATGTTTTCTGAACGTTTCCCAGGCAAAGCGCGGCCAGAAGAGCAGCGGATTTTCGCGCGGCAGTTCGGGGCGCCGCTCCGACGGCGTCTTCAGGCGCAGAAGGCCGCTTTGCAGCGGATGCACGTTTTCGAGCGGCACAGTGGTTGCGAAGGAGACGAGAACCTTGACGAGCCTTGCGAGCGGCACCCCGGTCGCCACAGCGCGGCGCAGCAGCGTCTTCATGTGATCCGGCGAATAATAGAGCGACCATGCCTCGTGGTAGATGTCTTCCCACTCTTGCTTGCTCATCTTCGGGTGCGCAGTGCAGACGTGCTCGACATCGTAAATGTTGAGGTCGCCGTCCATCTCGACGCCCTTCTTCCACAGGACCTGATGGTCCTCGGAACCTGGCAGCGGTGTCAGGATGAAGAATTCGATCACGTCGAGCGGCAGTTCTTCCTGAATAATCGCGATATCGCGGCGGATCGATTCCGGCGTATCGGCCGGGAAGCCCAAGATATAACCGGCAAGCGTCATGATGCCCTGCGCCTTCCAGGCGAGCAGCATCTTGCGATATTCGGTGATCTTGTTCTGGTTCTTCTTGGCGGCGGTCAGATTATCAGGATTGACGTTTTCGAGGCCGATGAAGACGCGGGTGACGCCGGCGCGCCGGGATTTCTCGATGAAGTTCGGGATCTTGTGACAGAGCGTATCGACCTGGATCATCAGGCCGAGCGGAATGCCGTCCCGCTCCTTGAGCTCGATCAGCCGATCGAAGATCGCCTCCCAATCCTTGTTGCGGGCGAAGTTGTCGTCGGTGATGAAGAATTTGTGGATGCCCTGCGCCCAGTTCATCCGCACCAGCTTTTCAACATCGTCGGCGGAACGGAAGCGCGACTTGCGCCCCTGCACGTTGATGATGGTGCAGAAGGAACACTGGTAGGGACAGCCGCGCCCGGCATCGAAGCTGGTGCTGAGGCCGAGCGTGCGCTGGATATTATCCTTCGGCAGGAAGGGCACCGGTGTGCCGCCGATGCCGGGTAGGTCATTCATGAAATTGTAGAGCGGCTTCAGCTCGCCGCTGGCAGCATCGCGCAGCACCATATCGAGCCGGCCTTCGGCCTCGCCCGCGAACATCGAGATGCCCATGTCGCGGCAGGCGTCGAGCCCGACCGCCTGGCCGTCGAGCATCGACAGGCAACCGGAGACGTGGAAGCCGCCCATCGAAACCGGCAGGCCGGCATTGCGGAAGGGGCGGGCGATATCGAGCGCGCGCGGATATTGGTTCGACTGGACGCCGACCAGCGCGACCATGCCGAAATTGCCGTGGCGCTTGAACTGGGCGAGCAGCCGGGCGAAATCGACCCGCGTATTGGTCTCGTCGATAACGGTGATGTCGATCGCGGTATCGGGTCCGAGCACCTGGCGCTCGGCGCATTCGGCGGCGATGCCGTAGAGAGCCGCGAGCGAATTGGAAGGGATCATCGCCCGCCACCAGCGGATGACGTAGCCGTCGTCATCATAATGCGACGGCTTGATCAGGATGAGCTGAAAACGTCTGCGTGCGGCTTCCAAAGCATGGGACAAGAGTATCTATCTTTCTTTAGAAACGTCTGCCCGGAGGCAAAATGGCGTTGAAGGCACAATCAGGCACGGCGTATCGATGCGATTTGTCAGGGTTCAAACGAAGTCGTAAAATCGAACACTGCGCGCAAAAGTTTTGGCGGCGCGTCGTTCCTCAATATACTAGACGATATCGAGCAGCAATGCGCGGTGGTCGGAGACTTCAGGCGTGGCCACCACCTCGAACCTGGCAACCTTCACCTCCGGCGTAACCAGCATATAGTCGGCAAAACGGCCTTGCTTCAGATAGTAAGAGGTCCGCGTGTCGACAAGGCCATTTCCGGTGACGAGATCGGAAAGGCCCATTCGGGCGAGGATATTGAAGGTCGCACTGTCGGGCAGCACGTTGAAATCACCGCAGACCACCAGCCCTTCGCTGCCGGGCCAGACCCGTTCGACGAGGCCGGCGAGCGCCAAAGCCTGCTCTTCGCGCGCCGGCGTATCACCCTTGCCGGCAGGGTCGCGCAGGCCATGCATATGGGCGATGGTAATCGCGGAAGCGTTTGCATGGCTGAAGACACGGATGCAATGTGCGTTTCGCGGGCGGGGATGTTCGCCCCAGCCGGCGGCGGAAAAACTGCCATGCACGAAGTCTATCGCCTGGGCGATGACGGAATGCGATTTGCGCACGAAGGTCGCCAGCCCGAATTCGGCGGCAATGGCGGCATCGCCGTCGAAGAGCATGCCTCTCGATGTCGGGCAGAAGAAGCCGTCATGGCCGGGCAGGGCGGCGCCGATCTCCGCAAACAGATTGGCGCGCTGCGGCAGCTCCAGCCCCGAATCGCGATAGATCGACCATCCGGAACCGGAATCCGGCGCCCGCAGCACCTCCTGCAGGCACAGCACATCGGCATCGGCCTGCCTGACATAATCGATCAGGGCTTCATGCAGGCTGCCGCCCCATGCGTTCAGCGAAATGATGCGCAATGTCTGCGGTTTCCTTCGGGTGGCCGGATTGCGATAGGTGCTCTGTCGCCGTGCGCCGCCTACAATTCCGACTTGATGTCGCCCATCCGGTTCCAGGCGTCGAGGCCGGCAATCTTGTAGGCTTCGGCAAGCGTTGGATAGTTGAAGGTGTTTTCGACGAAATATTCGACCGTGCCTTTGAGATTGAGCACCGCCTGGCCGATATGCACCAGCTCGGTGGCGCCTTCGCCGACGATATGCACGCCGAGCAGGCGGCGCGTCTTCAGCGAGAAGATCAGCTTCAAAAGCCCGGTGTCGAGGCCCATGATGTGGCCGCGTGAGGTCTCGCGAAAGCGGGCAATCCCGCATTCATAGGGAATGCCGCGCTCCTTCATTTCCTCTTCGGTCAGGCCGCAGGTCGAAATTTCCGGCACGGCATAGATGCCGTAGGGGAAATATTTCTGCGGCTCCTTGGCAACCGCCCCGATCGCCACGCGCGCGGCGATGCGGCCCTGTTCCATCGAGGTCGAGGCGAGGCTCGGGAAGCCGACGACGTCGCCGGCGGCATAGACGTTGGCAACCGATGTCTGGAACGTCTCGGGATTGACTTTCAGGCGGCCGCGGCTGTCCGCCTCCAGGCCGATCGCCGGAAGGTTCAGCGTGTCGGTCGCCCCCATGCGGCCGGCGGCGAAAAGCACCATATCGGTGGTCAGGCGACGGCCGCTGTCGAGCGTCAGCTCGACCTTTCCGTTTTCGAGCGTCTCGACCTTGTCGGCCTTCTGGCCGAGCAGCAGCTTCATGTTGCGGTCGCGCAGCTGATAGGTAAAATCCTCGACGATTTCCTTGTCGATGAAGTCGAGCATCGTTGCCTTCGGGTCGATGACGGTGACGGCGGTGTCGAGGGCGCTAAAGATCGTCGCATATTCGATGCCGATGACGCCGGCGCCGATGACGATCATCGAGCGCGGCAATTCCTGGATGTCGAGCAGTTCGTCGCTGTCGAGAACCGTCTTGCCATCGAAGGGCATGTAATCCGGGCGGAACGGCTTGGTGCCGACGGCGAGCAGTACGCTGGCGGCGCTGACCTGGGTGATCTCACCGTCATCCTTGACGACCTGCAGCGTCGATGCATCGACGAAGCTCGCCTTGCCGCGCATATGGTGCACGCGATTGCGGGCGAACTGATGCTCGAGCACTTCCACTTCATGGTTGAGCGTAATCAGCAGGCGACGGCGAAGGTCTTCGGCGCTGATTTCCTGCTTGACGCGGTAGGATCGCCCATAAAAACCGCGTTCGCGCCAGCCGGAAAGATTGAGCGCCGTCTCGCGCAGCGTCTTCGAGGGAATGGTGCCGGTATGAACGGACACGCCGCCGACACGCTTGCCCTGCTCGATGACGAGCACTTTCTTGCCGAGCTTTGCAGCCTGGATCGCGCCGCGGCGCCCTGCGGGACCGCTACCCACCACAACGAGATCGTACTGAAACATCCTCTAGCCTCGGATTGGAAATGGAATCATTTTGCGACAAAAATGTCGCTCCTCTATCGGTAGCCGGTCAATGTTACAGATTGTTTTACGACGCCGATTCAGCCGGATCTGTGTTCTATCAGCGTCAGCCCCTTTAGGCCGACATGGCCGTTCTTGCCGATGATGATCTGGTCATGGACGATGATAGCAAGTGCCTTCGCGGCGTCGATGATCACCTTCGTCATATCGATGTCCGTGCGCGACGATTGTTCATGCGCGGGTGATGTAGTCCGCGGAAATATCGCCCACTCTCGTAACGCCGAGCAACGCCATATTGCTATAGAGTTCCGTCTTCAGGATATCTGCCGCCCTAAGTACACCCGGTAGCCCTGCGACGGCCGCCGCATAAAGGAACGGCCTGCCCACGAACACGAAACAGGCGCCGAGCGCCAGCGCCTTCATGATATCAGTTCCACGCCGGATGCCGCCGTCGACCATGACGGCAATGCTGTCTCCGACACGTGCCGCAATCTCCGGAAGGACCTGAAGGGGAGATGCGGTGCCGTCGAGCTGGCGCCCGCCATGATTGGAGACGATCACGCCATCCGCCCCGGTATCGGCAGCCCGTGCCGCGTCCTCGGGATGCATGATCCCCTTGACGACGAGCTTGCCTGACCACCGCTTGCGGATCCGCTCCAAGTGGCTCCAGTTGAGATGGTCACGCTTGCCGAAATCGCGCGTGACGTTCGAGGAGATGATCGGCGCGCCCCTTGTGGCGTAGGAATTTTCAAAATGCGGAATACCGTGCCGGGCGATCGTGCGCAGGAATGTGCCGGTGGTCCAGCGGGGGTGCGAGATACCCTGCCATGCCAAGCGCAAACCGGGACGCAGAGGCGTCGAAAACCCGGCCCTGACATTGTTTTCGCGGTTGGGCAGCGTCGCCGTGTCCACGGTCAGCAGAAGCGTGTCGATGCCGGCCGCCGCGACGCGATCGATCAGAGCATCGATACGATCGGGTTCACCGGGCAAATAGGCCTGAAACCATGCCTGCGGGGAGGCCGCAGCGATCTCTTCCAGGGGGATGAGTGACGAACCGCTGATGATCATCGGGATTCCCGATTGGTCCGCGCCTTGCGCGAGCACGATGTCCCCCCGATAGGCCATCAGCGCGCTGATCCCCATTGGCGCAATGCCGAACGGTACGGCATGCGTTTTGCCGAAGAGGCTCGTTGCGGTGCTGCGCGTCGAGACGTCCCGAAGCACACGTGGCCGGAAGGCATAGGCCTGGAAGGCCTCTGCGTTATGCCGCAGCGACGCGTTGGTCTCGGTCGCCCCGGCGATATAACCGAACAGCGGCTTCGGCAGATGTCGCCGCGCCTTGATTTCGAAGTCGTCGAGGCAGAGCACGTCGCGGCAGAGCCGGCTCGATCGATCAGTGTTACCGCTGCGGATCGTCATGAGCTTTATCTTCTCGGTCCCCGGCGGGCATTGTTCAGCGAATGGGGCGCTGATTGCATACAATCGCGCACTACCGACTGCTGTCAACTGCAGCCTTGCTTATCAGATCAGCTTCAGCCCCTTCAGGCTGACATGGCCGTCCTTGCCGATGATGATGTGGTCGTGGACGGTGATGTCGAGGGCCTTGGCCGCCTCGATGATCACCTTCGTCATGTCGATGTCGGCGCGTGAGGGCGTCGGGTCGCCGGACGGGTGGTTGTGGACGAGGATGATCGCCGTTGCCGAAAGCTCGAGCGCGCGCTTGACCACTTCGCGCGGATAGACCGGCGTATGGTCGACCGTGCCGCGGCCCTGCACCTCGTCGGCGATCAGCACATTGCGCTTGTCGAGGAAGAGGATGCGGAATTGTTCGCGGGTCTCGTGCGCCATGGCGGCGTGGCAGTATTGAATGACCGAGGACCAGGAGGAGAGCACCTGCTTGCTTCTGATCTCGCTTTTCAGCGTCCGGTGGGCAACCGTCGAGATCAGTTTCAGGTCGAGGGCTACATTCTCGCCGACGCCCTTCACCTCGGTCAGCAGCCCCGCCGGCGCGCCAAAAACGCCGGAAAGCGAGCCGAACCGATCAATCAGCGCCTTGGCGATCGGTTTGGTGTCGCGCCGCGGGATCAGGCGGAAAAGCAGGAGTTCGAGGATTTCGTAGTCGGCAAGCGCCGTGTCGCCCTGTTCGCGAAAGCGGTCACGCAGCCGCTCGCGGTGACCGTGGTAATGTTCCGGTCCGGAGAGTGAGGCGGGCAGGGCGGCCCGGGCATTCGGCGCGGTCGGGTTTTGTGGCGGGCCGCCGAAGAACGAACGTTCGTCGGCAACAGGCTCTTCAGTCGCGAAAGGCAGCTCGTCGTTGGAAGATGTCGCAGCGGGCCTCTTCGCCATCGGCTCGTCACCTGGCAAGCGACGGCAGTCCGGGCCGATCGAGCCCAGCAGGTGACAGCGTGAAGATTTCGCAGCCGTCGGCGGTGACGCCAACCGTATGTTCGTATTGCGCCGAAAGCGAGCGGTCGCGAGTCACCGCCGTCCAGCCGTCGGCCAGCACCTTCACATGCGGCCGGCCGAGATTGATCATCGGCTCGATGGTGAAGATCATGCCCTCGCGCAGTTCCGGCCCCTCATTGGCGCGGCCGTAATGCAGGATATTCGGCGAATCATGGAACAGCCGGCCGACGCCATGGCCGCAGAAATCGCGCACCACCGAACAGCGCTCGGCCTCCGCATAGGTCTGGATCGCTTCGCCGATCGCGCCGGTGCGGGCGCCGGGCCGGACCGCGGCAATGCCGCGCATCAATGATTCATAAGTTACTTCGAGCAGTCGCTCGGCGGCCCGCTTGACCGTGCCGACGGGATACATCCGGCTGGAATCGCCATGCCAGCCATCGAGCACGAAGGTGACGTCGATATTGACGATATCGCCTTCGCGCAGCGGCTTGTCGTTCGGGATGCCGTGGCAGACCACATGATTGATCGAGGTGCAGGTCGACTTGGTATAGCCGCGATAGTTCAGCGTCGCCGGATAGGCGCCGTGGTCCATGCCGAAATCGAAGACGAACCGGTCGATCTCGTCGGTCAGCAGGCCCGGCTTGACGATATCGGCCAGCGCATCGAGGCAGCGGGCGGTCAGCTGGCATGCCTTGCGCATGCCGTCGAATGCTTGCGTGTCGTAAAGCCGGATGGCGCCGGTATTCTTCGGCGGCGCGGAAGAGGCTTCGATATAGTTCACCATTGCAGGGCCTTAGCGGAGAATATTAGCTTTGTTCATAATGCAGCTATGACGGGTTCGTCCATCGCGATCAACTGTCGGCGCGAGATTTCTGAAGCGATTTGGCCGCCTTCCGCGGCCATCGCCCGCCGAATTATTCGTGCCGACCGAAATATCCACAATCTTCCCAAAGGGATAGGATTGATTGGAGAAAGTCTCCCCGCTACTCACCGATTGGTGACAGCGGGGAAGGGTCGTACATGCTGAATGAAGCGGTAAATCTTAATAGTTCGCCCGAAGCCGGTGACGAACCGGAACGACGCGTGCGCGATCGCGGCGCCACCGAGCGCGCCATCCTTGCCGCCGCCAAGGGCCTGCTGGCGGAGGAAGGTTTCCAGAATTTCGGCATCAATGCGGTCGCCCGCCGCGCCGGTTGCGACAAGCAGCTGATCTATCGCTATTATGGCGGCCTTGACGGTCTGGTCGAGGCGATCGGCGCCGATCTCGGCACATGGGTGAGGGATCGCATTCCGGAAGATGCCGGCGGCATGTTCCTGCTCACTTACGGCGATCTGATGGAGCGGCTGGCGCTGCTTCTGCTCGACGCCTTGAGAAACGATCCGCTAATGCGCCGCATCCTTGCATGGGAGGTCTCGGAAAATACCGAGCAGGTGAGGCGGCTGTCCGAGGCACGTTCGAAAGCGCTCGCGCTCTGGCTGGATCGCATGCGTGGTTCGCTGGCGCCGCCGAAGGGCGTGGATGCGGCCGCCGTCAACGCGGTCGTCATCGCAGCGATCCAACACCTGGTGCTTGCAGGGGCGGCCGGCGGCCAGTGCGCTGGCCTTTCACTGAAGACATCAAAGGATTGGGAGAAGGCGGCGACGGCACTGAAGCGTCTCGTGCGCGGCGTCTATGGCTGACATTCGCGTTATCCACAGGAGGCGGGTCCGACGTTAACCTTAACAAATGGTTTACGTTGCGTGGGGCGGGTTAAGCCGACACTGTGCCATCAGCAGAGATGGTACGAGTGAGAGTCCCGAGTTGACGTCCATGGGAAGCAAGATCGCCAGGGCCGTGTTCCTGGTGACGGCAATAATGTTCTTCGCAGTCCTGGCGCTGGATATCGCCATTCCGACGCTGGTGCTTTGCACCATGGCATTGTCGACCTGGGTGGTCTCGCTCGATCTGCCCGTCATGCGCAAGCAAAGAGGAGAGGCCGCATGAGGTGGTTTCTGATCTTCTGGGCCGGCCCCATCGTCTTTCTGGGCGGATGGTACTGGCTCTCCTATTACGACATCAATTTCGGCTTCCTGATGCTGACGCGCCAGATCCATGACCTGACGTTCCAGATCTACGGCGAGGCGCTCGGCATGCCGCCGGAGGCTATCCCGCCGCTCGTTGCCCGGGCGATCGCCGTCGACAGTCTTGTCGTCTTCGCCATCCTTGGCTTCAGGAAGCGCAAGCCGATCATGGCTTGGTGGCAGGCGCGTCAGGCGCTGAATTCATCTCCATCAGACCTTGCCAGCAAGGAAAGCCTGTCGAGCGCGCCCTGAAGGATGAAGCTGGCCGCCGCCGAATCGATCCGTTCGGCGCGTTTGGCCCGCGAGACGTCCATTTCGAGCAGCGTCCGTTCGGCGGCGACTGTCGACAGCCGCTCATCCCAATAGACGAAGGGCAGCGCTGTTTTCTCCTCCATATTGCGCACGAAGGCGCGCGTCGCCTGCACGCGTGGGCCCGCCGATCCGTCCATGTTCATCGGCAGTCCGATCACGAAACCGGCGACCCTTTCCTTTGCCGCAAAATCCAGCAGCGCCTGCGCATCGATCGTGAATTTGGCACGGCGGATCACCGGTCGCGGCGTGGCGAAACGCCGTCCGAGATCGGACATCGAAAGCCCGATCGTCTTGGTGCCGAGATCGAGGCCGGCGATTGCCTGCCCGGGGGCGAGGGTCGCGGCCATTTCCTCGATGGTCAGCACAGTCATTCCATTTCATCCCGTCAAAAGAAATTGAAGTCGCCGCGGCTTTTCTTCGCCCGCGCATGAGATATGTCTCATACCATCCAAATAGGCTTTTGCATCATCGAATAAGGGAGAGATTTTATGAAGATCACCTGGCTTGGCCATTCCGCCTTTCGTATCGAAACCGGCAAGGCGAAGATCCTGCTCGACCCGTTCCTCAATCATAACGCTTCCTTTGCCGGCCAGGACATCAAGGATGTTTCTTCAGGCATCACCCATATCCTGCTGACGCACGGGCACGGCGACCATGTCGGCGATACGGTCGCCCTCGCCAAGGAAACCGGCGCCGTCGTTCTCGCCAATGCCGATCTTGCCGCCTGGCTGGGTTTCCAGGGCGTCGACAGGATCGAGATGGGCAATACCGGCGGCACGATCACCCTCGGCGGCTTCTCGGCGACCTTCACCAATGCGCTGCATTCCTCCGCCCAGATCACCGAGGACGGCGTCTCGCATGCGCTCGGCAACGCCAACGGCCTGATGTTGCATTTCGACGATGAGGCCTCGATCTTCGCCATGGGCGATACCGACATCTTTTCCGACATGGGGCTGATCAACGAACTGCATCAGCCCGATATCGGTTTCGTGCCGGTCGGCGACCGCTTCACCATGGGCGGCGCGGTGGCGGCACTCGCCTGCCAGCGTTATTTCAGCTTCAAGGCCGCGATCCCCTGCCATTTCGGCACCTTTCCGATCATCGATCAGACCGCCGATAAGTTCATCGACGGCATGGAGGGATCGAAGACGCAGGTGAAGGCGCTGAAGCCTGCCGAGAGCCTGTCGATCTGAGGAAACCCCGTTGCACCGGGCGGACATGGCCTTTATAGCGGGTAGGAAAAATCCTATCCGGAGAATGCCATGTCCGTCGATCTTGCCACCGTGAAGCGTGTCGCCAAACTTGCCCGTATTGCCGTCTCCGAGGATGAGGCAAATCGCATGGTCGGCGAGCTGAACGGCATCCTGGGCTTCGTCGAGCAGCTCTCCGAAGTCAATGTCGACGGCGTCGAGGCGATGACGTCGGTCACTCCGATGGCGATGAAGAAGCGGGCCGATGCGGTGACCGATGGCAACAAGGCCGCCGATATCGTCGCCAACGCGCCGGTCACCGACCACAATTTCTTCCTGGTGCCGAAAGTCGTCGAATAGGGCGTCGAAAGCCTCTTTCCGACTGTGTTGCCATTATTAAAGACCTGAAGCGAAAACACGATGAGCGAACTCACCAGCCTGACCATTGCCGAAGCCCGCCGCAAGCTGCGCGCCAAGGAAATCACCGCGATCGAACTGACCGACGCTTATATCGCAGCGATCGATGCGGCCAATGAGCGGCTGAACGCCTATGTGAAGGTCACGCCCGATCTGGCCCGCGTCATGGCGAGGAAATCGGACGAGCGCATCGCCGCCGGCACATCAGGCGAGCTGGAAGGCATTCCGCTCGGCATCAAGGATCTCTTCGCCACCGTCGGTGTCCACACCCAGGCCTGCAGCCATATCCTCGACAGGTTCGAGCCGCGGTATGAATCGACCGTCACCCAGAACCTCTGGGACGACGGCGCCGTCATGCTCGGCAAGCTGAACATGGACGAATTCGCCATGGGTTCGTCCAACGAGACCTCCTATTACGGCCCGGTGATCAATCCCTGGCGGGCTGAGGGCTCCAACCAGCAGCTCGTCCCGGGCGGCTCCTCCGGCGGCTCGGCCGCGGCCGTCGCCGCGCATCTTTGCGCCGGCGCCACCGCGACCGATACCGGCGGCTCGATCCGCCAGCCCGCCGCCTTCACCGGCACCGTCGGCATCAAGCCGACCTATGGCCGCTGCTCGCGCTGGGGCACCGTGGCTTTCGCCTCCTCGCTCGATCAGGCCGGTCCGATCGCCCGCGACGTGCGCGACGCCGCCATCCTTTTGAAGTCGATGGCAAGCGTCGACGCCAAGGACACGACCTCGGTCGATCTGCCCGTGCCGGACTACGAGGCCGCCCTCGGCCAGTCGCTGAAGGGCATGAAGATCGGCATCCCGAACGAATATCGCGTCGACGGCATGCCTGAGGAGATCGAAAGCCTGTGGCGCCAGGGCATTGCCTGGCTGAAGGATGCCGGCGCCGAGATCGTCGATATCTCGCTGCCGCACACCAAATATGCGCTTCCTGCCTATTACATCGTTGCCCCCGCCGAGGCATCTTCGAATCTGGCGCGCTACGACGGCGTGCGTTACGGCCTGCGCGTCGACGGCAAGGATATCGTCGACATGTACGAGAAGACGCGCGCCGCCGGCTTCGGCCAGGAAGTCAAGCGCCGCATTATGATCGGCACCTATGTGCTGTCGGCCGGCTATTACGATGCCTACTACATCCGCGCCCAGAAGGTCCGCACGCTGATCAAGCGCGATTTCGAACTCGCCTTCGACGCCGGCGTCGATGCCATCCTGACCCCGGCCACCCCATCCTCTGCCTTCGGCGTCGCCGACGAGGACCTCGCCGCCGATCCGGTGAAGATGTATCTGAACGACATCTTTACGGTGACGGTCAACATGGCCGGCCTGCCCGGCATCGCCGTGCCCGCCGGCCTCGACCACAAAGGCCTGCCGCTCGGCCTGCAGCTGATCGGCAAACCCTTCGACGAGGAAACCCTCTTCAAGACCGCTTACGTCATCGAACAGGCCGCCGGAAAATTTACGCCGGCCAAGTGGTGGTAACGGTCCTAACGATGCGAAAGATCGCCGACGCCGACCATGAAATGATTGCATTGTTGGTTTTGCCGCATGCTTGGCTGATCGATAGCCGAACAGCGGAGGAGGTCTTATGGCGATCAATGATCTTGCGCGATTGATCGAGGCAATCGATCGTCTTGCTGCCGGCAGTTTCGCCATGGGCGCGGATTGGCAGGCGGTTCATGATATTTGTCAGCGCCACGAAGGCGAACAGCCGTTCGATTGGGGCCATGCTCTCTGCCATCGCATCGAAGGCGACGACTGGAATGCCGATTACTGGTATCGCCGCGCCGGCAAGACGCGCGGCACGGGTGCGATGGCCGACGAATGGGCGGCGATGCGAGCGGTATTGTCCCCGAAGGTTTAAGGCCGAGCCCTGACCGCGCCGGTTGAGGCGCGATCAGGTTGATTGCCCGATTATCTATTGTCCAGCTGTGATCTGACCAACGTCAGCCCTCGTTCGGTGATCCGGTAGGGCTGGCCGCCTGACGATTTGATCGCCTTCAGCCGCTTCAGCCTGCGGAAGAGATCGAGGTCGACGCCGGGATAGAGCCAGCCGTCTCGGGTGAAACAACTGACGTTCTCGATTTTCCTGTCGTCGTCGCGGGAAATTTCGATGCGGCCGCCTTGGGCCATGAGATGCAGGATGCGCTGCTCCGTGCGGGAAATATCCATATGTTGAGATCCGGTATAGCGCCCGGCAGGGCGCACAAAAACGATCTGGCGTTTCTTCGAACGTCAGGGCTTCGTTTTTTCGGGCCCATGCGCGCAAGCGGACTTGCGGGCAGGGCCTTTACCGGGTCTGTGACTGGCTCAACATAAAGAGCTTCTTATTTCGCGCGCAAAAGGCGGTCAAGATCGTGATCGCCGATCAAACCGGTCGAAAACCGCAGTTTCCAACCATCGTCCCCGCCGCGGGCACTGGAATATTTCCCGACTCAATGGTCTAGTTGCGGAGTAACGCGGAGGTGTCGTTGATCCACATTCGCAATGCCCGCGACGGGGAAGCGGAACTGTTGAGTGAGATCGGGCTGAGGGCCTGGCAAAAGGCGATGGCGTCGATCGGCGAATCGGACGCGATGATCGACGCAGCGCGCAGCGCCTTTCGCAACTTCGTGGAAAATGATTGGCTGACCATCACCGTCGTCGAACAGAACGGCCAGGTTGCCGGCTGGGCGGCGCGCGAGGGCCTGGATGAGATCATCTCGGATTTCTGGATCGACCCCGTCTTCACCGGCCAGGGGCTCGGTTCGGCGCTTCTCGGGCGCATCGAAAAGGAGATTGCCGAACAGGGCTTCGACAAGGCGGCGATGCAGACACATTCCGGCAACGCCGAGGCGATCGGCTTCTTTCAAAAACACGGCTACAGCATCCACTGGCTCTCGGTCGCCTATAATCCGAAGCTCGACCGTGACGTGCCCTCCGTCGGGCTGACGAAGCAGCTCGTCTCCGAAGGCCGCGGCTACGGGCAGGAATTCTGAGGTTTCAAAAACTCTGGAGAAGGTACAGGCGCCACTGCGGCGATAAGATCAGCACCGCAGCCAAAGCGCCGTGCATGACCAGGATTGCCGTTAGGACCGAACGGAACGGTTCCTTTCGCGTCTTGTGCCGCAGCAATTGCTGTGCCGCCACGGCGCCGAGGCTGCCGCCGACCAGCGCAAGCAGCAGAAGAGTGCGCTCGCTTATGCGCCACCGGCCGTCGCGTGCCGCCTGCTTGTCCAGGAAATAGACCCAAAAGACCAAGAGGTTCAGCGCCAGAAACAATGCGGCCATTTTGATGATATCGGCCATCGTCATCAAGCAACTCTATCGTGCCCCGGTTAACTCATGCCAAATATCGCCGAGGCCGCCGAACCATACTGGGCTTATGGCGAAAGCCTTGCACCGGCACGCCATTTCCTTTACCTCACCAGTGGAAAAGAACAGCCTGCAAAGAGTATCAGATGACCCTTGTCGACGTCCGCACGCCTGATCCGAAACGCTTCATCCCCGGTGCCACCGGCGACTGGGAAGTCATCGTCGGCATGGAAGTCCATGCCCAGGTGCTGTCGAATTCGAAGCTCTTCTCCGGTGCCTCGACGGAATTCGGCAAGCCGCAGAATTCGAACGTGTCGCTCGTCGATGCCGCCATGCCCGGCATGCTGCCCGTCATCAACGAGGAATGCGTCAAGCAGGCGGTCCGCACCGGTCTCGGCCTCAAGGCTCAGATCAACAAGCGCTCGCTCTTCGACCGCAAGAACTATTTCTATCCCGACCTGCCGCAGGGCTATCAGATCTCGCAGTTCAAGGATCCGATCGTCGGCGAGGGCAAGATCGTCATCTCGCTCGGGCCGGACCGCCAGGGCCAGTTCGAGGATATTGAGATCGGCATCGAGCGCCTGCACCTGGAACAGGATGCCGGCAAGTCGATGCACGACCAGCATGCGACCATGTCCTATGTCGATCTGAACCGATCCGGCGTGGCACTGATGGAAATTGTCTCCAAGCCCGATATGCGTTCATCCGACGAAGCCAAGGCCTATATGACCAAGCTGCGTTCGATCGTGCGTTATCTCGGCACTTGCGACGGCAACATGGACGAGGGCTCGATGCGCGCCGACGTCAACGTCTCCGTCCGCCGCCCGGGCGAGGCTTTCGGCACGCGCTGCGAGATCAAGAACGTCAACTCCATCCGCTTCATCGGCCAGGCGATCGAATATGAAGCCCGCCGCCAGATTGGCATCCTGGAAGATGGCGGCACGATCGAGCAGGAGACGCGGCTCTTCGACCCGAACAAGGGCGAGACGCGTTCGATGCGCTCCAAGGAGGATGCGCACGACTATCGTTATTTCCCCGATCCGGACCTGCTGCCGCTCGAGTTCGACGATGCCTTCGTCACGGCGCTGGCAGCCGATCTGCCGGAACTGCCGGATGACAAGAAGGAGCGCTTCGTGCGCGAGCTCGGTCTGTCGGTCTACGACGCCTCCGTGCTCGTCTCCGAAAAGGCGATCGCCGACTATTTCGAGGCGGTGGCGGCGGGCCGCGACGGCAAGACGGCGGCGAACTGGGTGATCAACGACCTGCTCGGCGCGCTGAACCGCACCGGCAAGGACATCGAGCAGACGCCGGTCTCGCCGGCCCAGCTCGGCGCCATCATCGACCTTATCAAGGCCGGAACCATTTCGGGCAAGATCGCCAAGGACCTCTTCGAGATCGTGCTGACCGAAGGCGGCGATCCCGCCGAGATCGTCGAAGCGCGCGGCATGAAGCAGGTGACTGATACCGGCGCGATCGAAAAGGCCGTCGACGAGATCATCGCCGCCAATCCCGATCAGGTGGAAAAGGTCAAGGCAAAGCCGACCATGGCCGCATGGTTCGTCGGCCAGGTGATGAAGGCGACCGGCGGCAAGGCCAATCCGCAGGCCGTCCAGGCGCTCGTTAAGGCAAAGCTCGGCATCGAGGAATAGCCGTGTACTTCGTCCGCACCGCCGGCGAGCGCGACCTGGAGAAGGTTCGCGCGCTTCTGGTGGAGAGCTTTCACGCCACCTATGACGATCTGCACGGCAAGACCAAGGTCGATGAGTTGATCGCCCATCTCTTTACGCCGGCGGCGCTGAAGGCGCGCCTGGTGCGCAAGGATGCCGAATTCCTCGTTGCCGACGACGGCCGCAAGATCGGCGGCATGGGCTATGCGGCAATGTCGCAGGCATTGACGAAAACCGTCATGCTGCACCTCCTCTATGTCAGCCCGGCGCTGCAGCGCCAGGGCATCGGCCGCGATATCTTCGCCGAGCTCGAAACCTGCTTTCCCGATGCCGAAATCATGCGTCTCGAAGTCGAGCCGCAAAACGCGGCTGCGATTGCCTTCTACCAGGCGCACGGCTTCATCGAGGTCGGCCGCAACGAGTATAGCGGGCCCGGGCAATCCGGCATTCCGGCGCTGATCTTCGAAAAATCGATCGAGGGCCACTGAGCCATGCAGGTCGAGGTGCCTGATATTCTCGTTCGTCAGGCGCGGAAGGACGATCTGCGGGCCCTGGTGGCAATCTTTGCCGCCGATGCGCTCGGCGGTCACGGCGATACGACGGATCCTGAGGCCTTTGCCGATTATGCCAGGGCTTTCACAGCGATCGAGACTTCGCCGAACCAGATGCTTTACGTTGCGGAGGTTAGCGGCGAGGTGGTCGGCACGTTCCAGACGATGATGACGACCTCACTGACCGGCCGCGGCTCTTCGGCGATGATCATCGAGGCGGTGCAGACGCGCTCCGATATGCGCGGGCAGGGGATCGGCGCCCGGATGATCGAATTCGCCATCGCCGAGGCAAAAGGCCGCGGCGTGCGCCTTGTGCAATTGACCTCGAATGCGATACGCAAGGACGCCCATCGTTTCTATGAAAGGCTTGGCTTCAAGCCTTCGCATCTGGGCTTCAAGATGGCCTTGAAATGACCCTTGGCTGTCGTGGAATCGCTGGACAATTCGGCTTGACGACGGCATAAGCGAGAAAACGAATTCTGGTTTGGTCCGCACCGGCGGGCACAAGGAAAAGACATGTGGAATCTTCTGGTTCAGACCTTCACCTGGTGGAACAGTCAGACGATGGGCACGCGTTTTGCGACCTGGCGTTTCGGCAAGCGCGTCGGCGAGGATGAATTCGGCAACGTTTATTATGAAGGCGGCATGTCCTCCTACGGTCTGCCGAAGCGCTGGGTGATCTACAAGGGTTATGCCGAAGCCTCCGCCATTCCGCCGGGCTGGCACGGCTGGATGCACCATCGCACCGATGTTCCTCCGTCCAAGGAAAATTACGTCGCCAAGGAATGGCAGAAGACGCATCGCCCCAACCTCACCGGATCGCCACAGGCTTACCGCCCGCCGGGTTCTCTTGCGGTTCCCGGCGAGCGTCCGCGCGTCACCGGCGATTACGACGCCTGGACGCCCGGCAACTGAGACGGCTGACCGGGCGATCCTCAAGCCCGGCTTTTGGCCACAATTGCCCTTTACCCGCAGGTTGGCCGCGCTTGACCGCGGATGAAACTGAGAAATTGTCTGGAGACGGGTACATGAAGCTCTTCACGCGGAACATGGTCCTGCGTGCCGCCGGATCGCTGCTGGCGCTCTCGGCTCTGCTTCCGCCAATTGCGGCAAATGCCGCACGGATCGAAAATCCGGTTGCCGTCTTCTCCGGCCTCGACAAGATTACTGGCCGCATCACCACCTTCGACGTCTATGTCAACGAGACGGTGCAGTTCGGCGCACTCCAGGTGACACCGAAGGCCTGTTATTCGCGCGATCAGGCGGAAGCACAGAAGATCGACGGTTTTGTCGAGGTCGACGAGATCACCCTCGACCGCAAGATCCGCCGCATCTTCACCGGCTGGATGTTTGCCGCCAGCCCCGGCCTCAACGCTGTCGAGCACCCGATCTATGACGTCTGGCTGAAGGACTGCAAGACGACCTCCGACGTCCCGGCACCTGACGGCACCAAGACGACGGCGCGATAACACGTTCCCCGCGACGGAACCGCAGCGTCCGCGCGCCTGTGAGACGCGCGAGGGACGGGGCGACTCTTTGATGTGTTTGCGCCCCTATGCGGTCGGCGTTTTGTTCCTTGTGAAAAGGCCCTTGGCAAAGCGAAGCGCACCGCCGGCCAGGACGACGACGAGGATGCCGGCCTTTTTGAAGAAGGCAAGGGCAAGGGCGAGCAGCCCTACCTTCGCGGCAATCTTGGCGCCAGCGCCTGCGGCGATCATTCCCGCCATGCCGTAGGCCGCAATCTTGTCGCCGTCGACATAGTCGCCATAGGCCATTCCCTTGTCGAACTGCACGAGCTTCGTGACCGTCGGAATGACCCCCTCGATCTCCTTCAGCTGTCCGAGTCCGGCAACGAAGTCGAATTCAAAAACACCCTCGCGACCGAATACCCGCACGGAATAATTCAGCGTGTGCTCAGTTTGCGTGTCGTTGCCGAAAATCAGATCGCGCGCCCAGTGCATTGCATGCGCGGGCTTGTCGTAGTGTGGCGCCGATGCCCAGCCGACAAGGGTGATCTTCGGGAAGCCCTGCTTTTCGCGCTCAGGATTCCTTTCGCTGATCGAATCCTTGATGTTCTGAAGCAGTTCGTCGTAATTCGTCGTGGCGGCATCGCTGTCTGAGACATAACCGTCCGCGCTGTATTCCACGATCGATCCCCAGGATTCCGGATCGGTCGGCGCGTATTTTGTCGGGAAGATCATCCCCAGCATTCCATCAGCCGCCGCCGGAGGGTTCCCCCAGATATCGACAAGCACCGTCTTCGTGTCGGCGGGGCTGAGATAGTAAAAGTTGGCGGGCACATTCAGCGTCGCCTTCGCTTCAGGCAGCTTGATCGTACCCTGCTGAAAATTGAGCTTTTCCAGTAACGGTTTTTCCGCCTCGGAAAAATCGGTTCTGCCAGGAAACATCTCCCGATAGGGACGTGCCTCGCCCTGAGCTGCAAGTAGGGCGAAAAGCATCGCCGCCGCGAAATATCGTCTAAAAATTCTATCCCCCATTGTATTTTCCGGAAGCTACTGAAATCGACCGGAAAATCAACGCAGGGATGAAACGAACGTGCTTAAAACTTCAGGTGTGGCGATTCCATTGCGGCGGCAAGCAGCAGGGCATAATCGGCCTTCGGAACGTCGATCGCGCCGAACGTCTTCAAATGCTCGGTGGTGAACTGGGTGTCGAGCAGGGTAAAGCCCTTGTTTCTGAGCCGGTCGACCAGATGGACGAGGCAGATCTTCGAAGCGTCCGTGCGGCGTGAAAACATGCTTTCGCCGAAGAAGGCCGAGCCGAGCGAGACGCCGTAGAGGCCGCCGACCAGTTCATCGCCGTGCCAGGCTTCAACGGTATGGGCGTGGCCCATGTCGAAGAGCGTCGAATAAAGCGATCGGATTGTCTGGTTGATCCAGGTGCTCGGGCGACCCGACGTCTCCTCTGCGCAAGCCGCGATCACCGATTCGAAGGCGTGGTCGAAACGGATCTCGAAAGGATTCCGGCGCACCGTCTTGGCGAGGCTCTTCGATATATGGAAATGATCGAGCGGCAACACGCCGCGCAACTCCGGTTCGACCCAGAAGATCTCCGGGTCGTCCGCGGATTCGGCCATCGGGAAGAGGCCGATGGAATAGGCGCGCAGGAGAATGTCAGGGGTGATGCCTGGTGACTTCCTGCGCGATCCCGCCATTCCTGTCCTATGCCGCCGGTGTGTTGGCGAGGTGGTGTTCCAGCC
Organism: Rhizobium phaseoli; assembly: GCF_001664385.1. Lineage (NCBI taxonomy): Bacteria > Pseudomonadati > Pseudomonadota > Alphaproteobacteria > Hyphomicrobiales > Rhizobiaceae > Rhizobium > Rhizobium phaseoli. The sequence goes on from NZ_CP013532.1 coordinate 1,967,872, forward strand.
AGTGGATGTCGTAGTCGCCGTTGGCGATATCCTGATTGGAGACGAGCTCCTGGAACAGCGGCAGCGTCGTCTTGATGCCGTCCACGACGAATTCATCGAGCGCGCGGCGCAACCGCATCATGCACTCGACGCGGGTACGGCCGTGCACGATCAGCTTGCCGATCAGGCTGTCGTAATAGGGTGGGATCTTGTAGCCCTGATAGGCGCCGGAATCGATGCGCACGCCAAGGCCGCCCGGCGCATGGAAATGTGTGATCGTGCCGGGCGAGGGCACGAAGGTGCGCGCATCCTCGGCGTTGATGCGGCACTCGATGGCGTGGCCGGAAAAATGCACCTCGTCCTGCGTCACCGACAGGCCTCCGCCGGAAGCGACGCGGATCTGTTCGTGCACAAGGTCGATTCCAGTGATCGCTTCGGTGATCGGATGCTCCACCTGCAGGCGGGTGTTCATTTCGATGAAGTAGAACTCGCCGTTCTCGTAGAGAAATTCGATCGTGCCGGCGCCGCGATATTTCAGCTTCTTCATGGCGTCGGCGCAGATCTGGCCGATCTTCATGCGCTGCTCGACGTTGAGTGCCGGCGAATTCGCCTCTTCCCAGACCTTCTGGTGGCGGCGCTGCAGCGAGCAGTCGCGTTCGCCAAGATGGATGGCATTGCCTTCGCCGTCGCCGAATACCTGGATTTCGATGTGGCGCGGCTTGCCGAGATATTTTTCCATGTAGACGGCATCGTTGCCGAAGGCGGCTGCCGCCTCCGTGCGCGCCGTCGACCAGGCCTCGATCAAATCGGCCTCGCTCCTCGCGACCTTCATGCCGCGTCCGCCGCCGCCGGCGGTCGCCTTGATCAGCACGGGATAGCCGATTTCGGCGGCCGTCCGCAGCGCATCCTCTTCGGTCTTCACCTCGCCGTCCGATCCCGGAACGACGGGAATGCCGAGTTCCAGTGCCGTCGTCTTGGCGGTGATCTTGTCGCCCATAATGCGGATGTGATCCGCCGTCGGCCCGATGAAGGTGATGCCATGGGCGTCGAGAATATCGGCGAACTTGGCATTCTCGGAGAGGAAGCCGTAGCCCGGATGCACGGCGTCGGCGCCGGTGATCTCGCAGGCGGCGACGATCTGGTGGATATTGAGATAGCTCTCGCGCGAGGAGGGCGGGCCGATGCACACACTTTCGTCGGCAAGGCGCACATGCATGGCATCGGCGTCGGCGGTGGAATGCACCACGACGCAGGCGATACCGAGCTCCTTGCAGGCCCGGAGCACGCGAAGGGCGATTTCCCCGCGATTGGCGATGAGGATTTTCGAAATCATGGGCATGGGCCTATTCGATGACGACGAGGGCTTGGCCGTATTCGACGGGATGTCCGTCATCGACGAGAATTTCGGTCACCTTGCCCGACTTCGGCGAGGGGATCTGGTTCATCGTCTTCATCGCTTCAATGATGATCAGCGTCTGGCCTTCCTTGACGGTCGCGCCGATTTCGATGAAGGGACGCGCGCCCGGAGCCGGCGCCATGTAGACGGTGCCGACCATCGGCGCATTGACGACATTGGCCGGGTTGCGGGTCGGTGCGGCCGGGGCTGCGCCAGCTGCTGCCGGAGCGGCGGCTGCTGCCGGGGCTGCGAAGGCCGGTGCTGCGATCGGCGCCTGGACATATTGCGTCGCGCCGGTGCGCGACACGCGGATACGCAGATCGTCCTGTTCGACCTCGATCTCCGTCAGATCCGTCTCGTTGAGGATGTTGGCGAGATCGCGGATCAGTGCCTGATCGATACCCGATTTCTTTTCAGCCATGGTGTTGCCCTGTCTTCTTTTTATGCCGTGATGTTCTTCAGCGCATGCAGCGCCAGGATGTAGCTGTGAGGCCCGAAGCCGCAAATCACGCCCTTGCATGCCGGCGCGATCATCGACTTGTGGCGGAATTCTTCCCGTGCATGAACGTTGGATATGTGGAGCTCGACGACGGGAATGGAAATGGCGCGGATCGCGTCGTGCAGCGCGACCGAGGTATGTGTATAGGCGCCTGCATTGAAGGCGACGCCGACGGCCTTTTCGTCGGCCTCGTGAAACCAATCGACAAGCGTACCTTCGTGGTTGCTTTGCCGGAAATCGATATCGAAGCCGAGTTCGCGGCCAGCGACCTTGCAGTCCGCCTCGATGTCCTTCAGCGTCTTGCCGCCATAGATGCCGGGCTCTCTTTTACCCAGCATGTTCAGGTTGGGGCCGTTCAGGACAAAAATCGTTTGCGTCATCGAATGTTCCGTAAAATGCACGACGGCAACCTATAGACTCCGCGAAGGCCGAATGAAAGCCCTTACGGATTGGCCAGCCGGAATCGCGCCACATTTGTCCACATGGCTGAAACGCTTCGATTTTGGCGATTTGATGAGATGCTCGCTTTGCTCAGCAGGCGGTCTTGCCGCAGCTGCGCATATTCTTGACCTTGGCTTCGAGATCGTCGAGCCCGACGGCGCCCGGCACCAGTTCGTTGCCGATCACGTAGGACGGCGTGCCGCTAATGCCGAGGCTGGAGGCGAGCTGGTAGGTCGCCTGAACGATGCCGTCATTCGGGCTCTTCGCCATCTCCGCGCGGATCTTGTCTTCGCTGACGCCGAGCGAGGCGGCGACAGCGATCGCGCTTTCGTCCGAGGCGCGGCCCTCACTGCCGAGCAGGGCGACGTGGAAATCGGCGTATTTCTCCGGCGCCAGCTTGCGGAAGGCGTCCGCCACCTTGTGGGCGGCGACCGAATCCGGCCCGAGGATCGGAAATTCCTTGAGCACGAATCGGACGTTCTTGTCCTTTTTCAGCATCGCCTGCATGTCGGGAAGCGCATGGCGGCAGTAGCTGCAATTATAATCGAAGAACTCGACGACGGTGACGTCGCCCTTCGGGTTGCCGAGCGCGACGTCGTTCTTCGAATCGAAGATGTCGGTCGTGTTCTCTTGGATCGCCATATTGGCTTTCACCAACCGCTGGGCTTCCTGTTTCTTCTGCAGTGCCTCCTGGACGTCGAGCATGATCTCGGGATTCTCGATCAGGTACTGCTTGATGAATTCGCCGAACTCCTTCTTCTGCTGGTCGTCGAGCGCTGCTGCCGGAAACGGAAGGGCAATCGATGCAGCAAGCGCCAGCGCGGTGAAGGTTTTCGGGAAAAATGCCATGTTATCCTCGTCATCGGCGATGTGGCCTCTCTCCATCGAGAAGACCGTCGCCGGGTTAATGGACTTGAATGCGTCGCGTCAAGGTACGGTGCGTTTGGTTCTGCTCAAACAGGAATTTTTCATCCCCGCGTCACGCTCGCGGGATTGTGATGAGCGGATTAATGCGGCAATTGTCGGGCCGCCATTGAAGAAGTCGAGCGAGAAACGATCTTGTTTTCCATATCCAAACGCAGCGAAGTCGAGCCTTTTCACGCCATGGATGTCCTGGCCGAGGCGACGAAACGGCGCGCCGACGGCCATCCCGTCATCTCGATGGCGGTCGGCCAGCCTTCGCATCCGGCACCGCGGGCGGCGCTCGAAGCAGCGCGCGAAGCCCTTGCCGAGGGCCGGATCGGTTACACCGATGCGCTGGGAACGGCACGGCTGAAATCGGCACTAGCCTGGCACTACAAGGATCGGCACGGCCGGGAGATCGATCCCGCACGCATTGCCGTCACCACTGGCTCCTCGGCCGGCTTCAATCTCGCCTTTCTGTCGCTCTTCGATGCCGGTGATGCGGTGGCGATCGCAAGACCGGGTTATCCCGCCTATCGCAATATTCTTGGCGCCCTGGGCCTGAAGGTCGTCGAGGTGCCGGTGACGGCCGAGACCCATTTTACCCTTACGCCCGAGAGCCTCGAGGCGGTGCAGAAAGAAAGCGGAGTCAGACTGAAGGGTGTGCTGCTCGCCAGCCCCGCCAATCCGACCGGCACGGTGACGGGCCGCGAGGGGCTGAAGGCGCTTTCGGATTACTGCGCGGCCCATTCCATCGCCTTCATTTCCGATGAAATCTACCACGGGCTGACTTTCGCCGGCGAGGAGGCGAGCGCACTCGAACTGACCGACGAGGCGATCGTCATCAACTCCTTCTCTAAATATTATTGCATGACCGGCTGGCGAATCGGCTGGATGGTGCTGCCCGAACGGCTGGTGCGGCCGATCGAGCGGGTGGCGCAGAGCCTCTACATCTCCCCGCCCGAACTCTCCCAGATCGCCGCCACCGCCGCGCTTGGCGCAGGCGACGAGCTCGATCGCGTCAAAGCAAGTTATGCCGCCAACCGCGACCTGCTGCTCGACCGCCTGCCGAAGATCGGCCTTACACCGGCTTCGCCGATGGACGGCGCCTTCTACGCCTATCTCGATGTTTCCCGCTTCACCAATGACAGCATGGGTTTTGCCAAACGCATGCTCGCCGAAATCAACGTCGCCGCAACGCCCGGCCTGGATTTCGATCCGCTGGAGGGGCATCGCACCCTGCGTCTATCCTATGCGGGCTCGCAGGCGGAGATCGCCGAGGCGGTGGAGCGAATTGCTGGCTGGTTGAAGTAGCGTTCCGCGAGGACAAGCAGCTGCTTGTCTTCATATCCATCAGCCGCGCGATGAAAACAGCGAGGCAAGCGTCGAAGCCGGCTTGTTGTTCAGCCGCGGCACGACCACCAGCTGCTTGATGTCGCCGCGCTTGTAGGCGGCCAGGAAGCGCTTGTAATCCTTGAAGGAGACGCAGCCGTTGGAATCGCCGTTCTTGCCGAGCATGTAGGTGTGGGCGAGCAGGCCGACGCGGTCATAGATGGCATCCGAACCCTCGACCGGCGTCAGCCGGATCGCCGCGACGCCATGGAAAAGAGCTTCGCGCATGGTGAGGATATAGGTGTGCGGCGGCGTCGGTCCGCGCATCTTCTGGTTGGCGTAACGCGGATTGTCGCGCATCTTGCCGAGGCCGGAATGGGCCTCTAGCCGTTCGCCGTTCGGCAGATAGACGGTGCTGTTCTCGATGTCGTAGATGGCGACGCCTGCGCGCAGCTTCGGCGAGAAGACCGGCTTGTCGTAACGCGGGACTGAGTCGTCCTCGTCGTCTTCGATGACAGAATTCGGTTTGGCGTAGGCAAGGACGGGCTCGGCCGAACGCGGCGCTCCCTGGGAGCCCGGGGCCGGTTTGCCGATCAGGCCGTCCGGACGTGCCATCGGCAGCGGTACGGAACCGGTGTCCGGCGCCAGCACGAGATCGAAGGGCTGCCGCTCTTCGGCCTCGGCAACTTCTACCGTCGCAGGTTTTTCCTCCGGCAGCGACGCCGTCTTGACGGCCGGCTCGACCGGGGCTTGCGCAATCTGCTGCGGCCCGGCATCGGCAAGGGCGAGCAGGGCAGGAAGTTCAACGGCTGCGACGGCTTCCTTGGACGGAATGATGATGCGGTCATCCTCGTTCTCTTCCGCCTCCGCCCGGGCAAGCTCAACCGGCTGCGTGACGCTATCGTCCTTGACGAATTTCGCGGTGTCGGAAGGCGTTGCTGCGGCAACGGCGACCGGCGGTTCGGCAGGGTTCACGAGGCGATTCTTTGCAAGCGCCAGCGATGCCGCTGCGGCGGCATTGGTCTTTTGCGCATGCGATTGGATGAGATGAGCTGTCAGGGCTACGACCGGCTTGGCATCGAAGGCGGCCAGCCGATCGGCTTTGCCGACATGGATCAGTCGTTCGTGGGACGTCGCCGGCTTGGGCTTCGGCGCCGACGCGACATGCGTGAAGCTCTCGGACGGCGAAACGGGTGCGCCGATCGAATGCATTGTCGCGAAGGTCGCGATCAGCCATGTGGAGGTCAGAAGTCCGGCGCCAACAACGCCGTAAAGAAAACCGCGAGATCTGCGTGAACGAAAAGCAGATCCGCCAAGAGAGGTGGCGCCATCAAACGCCCCGACCGCAAACGCCATACTAAACTCGTCTTTCAAACTCGCTACGCAGGCCGGCGGCACTGACTGTCTACATTTCGCCGGGGCCGGTAATGGCGCAAATTGGCCGAATTTAGACCGCTTGCGACATCCGACTGTTTCGCAAGGATGACGAATTATGGTTTCTAATTTGTTTACGCGGTGTTGCGCTTTCTCATGACGTCTCAAAAAGAGATGCGGCCGGTATCTGTCAGACGCGTTCCATCACATAACTGCCCGGCGCTTCCTCGATCGCATTCAGCGCATCGCCGCCGGGTTTGCGGGCCGCAACGCGTCTGCCGTCATGCGTCTCGATCCAGGCCCGCCAATGCGGCCACCACGATCCCGGCGTCTCGGTCGCCTGCTCGAGCCAGGTTTCGTACTCGCCCTTGGCTGGGCCGCCCGTCCAGAATTGGTACTTCTTCTTGTCGGGCGGGTTGACGACGCCGGCGATATGTCCCGAGCCGGTGACGACGAATTCCACCTTGCCGCCGAAGAACCGGCTGCCGAGGAAGACGGATTTGGCGGGGGCGATGTGATCCTCGCGGGTGGCGAGATTATAGATCGGGATCTTTACGTCCTTCAGCGACACAGGCTTGCCGTCAAGGATCATTTCGTTCTGCGTCAGCGCATTGCGGAGATAGCAGTTGCGCAGATAGAAGGCATGATTTGCCGCCGCCATGCGGGTTGAATCGGCGTTCCAGAACAACAGGTCGAAGGGCAGGGGCTCCTGCCCCTTGAGGTAGCTGTTGACGAAATAAGGCCAGATCAGCTCGGAAGCGCGCAGCATGTTGAAGGCCATCGACATCTTCGAACCGTCGAGATAGCCGGCTGACTTCATATGCTCTTCAAGCGCGGCAAGCTGCTCCTCGTCGACGAAGACCTTGAGATCGCCGGCATGGGTGAAGTCGACCTGGGTGGTAAAGAGCGTCGCGGTCTTGATGCGCTTGTTCTTCTCCTTGGCGTGCAAGGCCAGCGTCGCCGCCAGCAGCGTGCCGCCGACACAATAGCCGACGGCATTGACCTCCTTCTCGCCGGTCGCCTTCTCGATCGTGTCGAGCGCGAAATCGATGCCTTCGCGGGCATACGCCGCCCAGTCCTTCTCGGCGTGGCGCGCATCCGGGTTGACCCAGGAAATGACGAAGACGGTCTGCCCCTGGTCGACGCACCATTTGATGAAGGATTTCTGCGGGTTGAGGTCGAGAATATAGAATTTGTTGATCCAGGGCGGGCAGATCAGCAGCGGCCGCTTCAGCACCGTTTCGGTCGAGGCTTCGTACTGGATGATCTGGCAGATGTCGTTCTGGGCGATCACCTTGCCCGGCGTCAGCGCCATGTCGCGGCCGACGGCGAATTTCGTCATGTCGGTCTGTCGAAGGCGCAGATCGCCATGTCCGGCGGCGATATCCTCGGCGAGCATCTTCATTCCCCGCACCAGGTTTTCGCCGTTGCTGGCGATCGTCTCGCGATAGAGCTGCGGATTGGTGGGAATGAAGTTGCTCGGCGAAAGCGCGGCGGTGATCTGCTTCACGTAGAAGCCGGCCTTGTGCTTGGTGTGCTCGTCAAGGCCGTCGGTCTCCGACACCAGCTTCTCCACCCAGTCACTGGTGACGAAATAGACCTGGCGGAGAAAATCGAAGAACGGATTCTTCTGCCAGTCCTCGTCGGAGAAACGCTTGTCCTTGCGGGTGTCGGGCTCGGGCGGCAGGGGCTCGCCCTGCAGTCCGCTCATGCTTTGCATGCGTTGCATCGAGCGCATCCAGATGCCGAAGAACGAAGACATCAGCTGCGTCTGCGCCTCGAAGGTGCGGCGGGGATCGGAAATCCAGTATTCGCTGACCTTGGACAGCGTCTTGACCATGTCGGCCATCGGATCGATGGCGGTTTCTGTGATCTCGCCGCGTTCGCGCGGCGCAAGCCAAGCCGAAGCAGCTTGCCCGAGATTTTCGAGCGCCCGGGCGAAATTGATCGCCATCGTCTCGGGATCCTTCAACACATAGGGATCGAGATCGGTTGTGTCGAAACCGGCCTTGCCGCCATTTTTCTGGCCGCCACTCTCCTGCTTGCTGTCGGTCACCATTTCCTCCGGCGGCAGCACCCTTTGTATCCCTTCGTTGTACATCGTGACCGAACGAGAAAACAAGTTCCACCCGCATCGGCTCGTGCTATTGCTTTGTGGCTGCGACAAATTTAACAGTCGAAGCAGTCAGAACTGGATTTTGAGGCATGACGAAGAACGGCATTCGGCGCATCGCAACCTTCAACCGCACCGCATTGATTTGCGCCGCGGCGGCGATGGCCCTTGCCGGATGCAATCTGACGGCGGAGGAGAAGGCCGCGGCCGCTGCCAAGCGCGCGGCGCCGACCGCCGTCGTCATGCCGGCCACCAAGGGCGATGCGGTCGAAGGTGGCCTGTCGAAGTCGCCGGACGGCTATCCGAATTTCGGCGCGCCGCTGACGGCCGCCAATGTCCAGATGAGCGACGAGCAGGCGGCCGAGCTGCAGCATCAGCTGACCGCGCTTGCCGCCCGGCGCAAGGCCGGCGCGATCTCGGAAGCCGAATATCAGGCCAAGGTCGCGGAAATGCGCCGCCTGGCCGCCGAGCACGGCGAGCAGACGCTCTCCGAAATCTCCAAATAGACCTTGCCTTTCAAGCGATTTGGACGCAAAGCCTTCGGCAAGGATCGGAAGATGCGATTTTCCTGATAATGCGCCTTGCGCGGCCTTTTCGTCAAAGATTTGCCGCGTGGCTTGGGTCTGATGAATACGGCGCTGCGATTCTGAAGTTCGTGTCGCAGCCGCCGGAAGACGGAACGAACTTCGACTGCGGCCCGAAATGCCGCCTTTCCATGGGGAATGAAATGGAAGAGTTTCACAAAGTCCGGCGTTTGCCGCCTTATGTTTTCGAACAGGTCAACCGTTTGAAAGCAAGCGCGCGAGCGGGCGGCGCCGATATCATCGATCTCGGCATGGGAAACCCTGACCTTCCCACTCCCCAGGCGATCGTCGACAAGCTCTGCGAGGTCGTGCAGGACCCGCGCACTCACCGTTATTCGTCCTCCAAGGGCATTCCAGGCCTGCGCCGCGCCCAGGCCGCCTATTACGCCCGCCGTTTCGGCGTCAAGCTCAACCCGGATACGCAGGTGGTCGCCACCCTGGGCTCCAAGGAAGGCTTCGCCAACATGGCGCAGGCGATCACCGCGCCCGGCGACGTCATCCTCTGCCCGAACCCGACCTATCCGATCCACGCCTTCGGCTTCCTGATGGCGGGCGGTGTGATCCGTTCCATGTCGGTTGAGCCGGATGAGAGCTTTTTCCCGCCGCTCGAGCGCGCCGTCCGGCATTCGATCCCAAAGCCGCTGGCGCTGATCCTCAACTATCCCTCGAATCCGACCGCTCTCGTGGCGACGCTCGATTTCTACAAGGACGTCATCGCCTTCGCCAAGAAGCACGACATCATCGTGCTCTCCGACCTTGCCTATTCCGAGATCTATTTCGACGGCGCGCCGCCGCCGTCGGTTCTCGAAGTGCCGGGCGCAATGGATGTGACGGTCGAGTTCACCTCGATGTCGAAGACCTTCTCCATGCCCGGCTGGCGCATGGGTTTTGCCGTCGGCAACGAGCGGCTGATCGCCGCCTTGACCCGCGTCAAGTCCTACCTCGACTACGGCGCCTTCACGCCGATCCAGGTGGCGGCGACCCACGCGCTGAATGGCGATGGTTCCGACATTGCGGAAGTCCGCAACGTCTATAAGCGCCGCCGCGACGTCATGGTCGAAAGCTTCGGCAAGGCCGGCTTCGACGTGCCGCCGCCGGCTGCGACCATGTTCGCCTGGGCGAAGATCCCGGAAAAGTTCCGTCATCTCGGTTCGCTGGAATTCTCCAAGCTCTTGGTCGAGAAGGCCGACGTTGCCGTTGCCCCGGGTATCGGCTTCGGCGAACAGGGCGACGATTACGTTCGTCTGGCGCTTGTCGAGAACGAACACCGCATCCGCCAGGCTGCGCGCAACATCAAAAAGTTCATGTCGACGGCGGACGAGACGATGCATAACGTCATTTCGCTGAACGCTCACCGCTAATCTCAACTCTCGGCAGCCGCTTTCCGCGGCTGCCGCCACACAGACATTTCAGGATCGATTCATGGCAGATGCCCTCAAAATCGGCATTGCGGGCTTGGGCACCGTTGGCGCCTCGCTTGTCCGCATCATTCAGCAGAAGAGCAACGAGCTTGCCGTCACCTGCGGGCGTCCGATCACCATCACGGCGGTCTCCGCGCGCGACAAGACTAGGGACCGCGGCATCGATCTCTCCGGCGTCACCTGGTTCGATCGGCCGGAAGATCTCGCCGAGAAGGGCGACATCGACGTCTTCGTCGAATTGATGGGTGGGGCCGAAGGCCCTGCCAACGTCTCGGTGCGCATCGCACTCCAGCGTGGTCTCCATGTGGTGACAGCCAACAAGGCGCTGCTTGCCTATCACGGCGTCGAGCTTGCGACGATTGCCGAAGAGAAGGGCTCGCTCCTGAACTTCGAAGCGGCGGTCGCCGGCGGCATCCCGGTCATCAAGGCGCTGCGTGAATCGCTGACGGGTAATGCCGTCTCGCGCATCTACGGCATCATGAACGGCACCTGCAATTACATCCTGACCAAGATGGAGAAGGAAGGGCTTTCCTTCGCCGAATGCCTGAAGGAAGCGCAGCGGCTGGGTTATGCCGAGGCCGATCCCGCCTTCGATATCGAAGGCAACGACACCGCCCATAAACTCGCTATCCTGACGACGCTCGCCTTCGGCAATCGCATCGCGGCCGACGACATCTATCTCGAAGGCATCACCAACATCTCGATCGAGGATATCCATGCCGCGGCCGAACTCGGCTACCGCATCAAGCTGCTCGGCGTTGCCCAGCGCACCGATACCGGTATCGAGCAGCGCGTCCATCCGACCATGGTGCCGGTCGATTCGGTCATCGCCCAGGTGGACGGCGTCACCAATGCGGTGGCGATCGAATCCGACGTGCTCGGCGAACTGCTGATGGTCGGCCCCGGCGCCGGCGGCAATGCTACAGCCTCGTCTGTGCTCGGTGACATCGCCGATATCGCCAAGAGCCAGCCGGGCGCCCAGCGCGTGCCGGCGCTCGGGCATCCTGCGAAGGCGCTGGAGCCCTACCGTAAAGCGCAGATGCAGAGCCACGAGGGCGGTTATTTCATCCGCCTGACGGTACTCGACCGCACCGGCGTCTTTGCAAACGTCGCAACCCGCATGGCCGAAAACCACATCTCGCTCGAATCGATCGTTCAGCGCTCGAAGCAGCATCTGGCGCCGTCGCACCACCAGACAATCATTCTCGTTACCCATGCGACGATGGAGGAGTCGGTGCGCAAGGCCGTCGCCTCGATCAAGTCGGAAGGTTATCTCTTCGGCGAGCCGCAGGTCATCCGCATCGAGCGGCCGAAAGAGGAAGCTTGATCCTTTCCATTCGGGAACACGAGCCGCCCTGTCTTCTTGAACTACCCGCGAAAGTTGGACATCGAACTTCGCGGCAGTTCGCGATGGGGCGGCTTTTTCTGTTCATCGTGCAACTCACCGTACGGAAGTCTATATTAACAAATGCGCAAATATTGATATAAATAAAACCACAGATGGTGAGTCGTCGGCGTGGAGAATTTCATGAGCAAGGACAGCCATGCCGGGAAGGGGTATGGCTTCCCGAGCGAGGTGCCGCCTAACCATCCTGATGTGCCTCAGGAAATTCTCAAGCCGCTCCATCGCGACAATCGCGACGAGATTCCCGATGACATTGACGGCGAAGAAACCGAAGGCCGCAACTGGGCCATTCTGCTGACGCTCTTATCGTTCCTGCTGGTGCAAATCGGCGGCATCGCCATGATCGTCTGGGCGATCTTCTGGTAAAAATCCGTGTCTGCAAGTCCATCGCTATGTTATCTCCGCTGCTCCTGTAGAAAGAACAGATGACATCAGCGGAGTTTGGCATGGCAGATCTCGTCGATCCGGTACAGCGCGCGTTTCTCGGCGTGGAGAAATCCGCGCTCGACAATCGCTGGGTTGCGCGGCTCGATCAGGCCGGCCAGAATCGGGCGCTCGCCATGTCGCAGGTTCACGGGCTGCCGGATCTGATCGCTCGCGTCCTCGCCGGGCGCGGCGTCCCGGTGGACGAGGCGATCGAATTTCTCGATCCGACGATCCGCAGCCTGATGCCCGATCCTCACACGCTGACCGACTGCGAGAAGGCGGCGACCCGCCTCGTGAGCGCGATCGAGCGCGGCGAAAACGTGGCGATCTTCGGCGACTACGACGTCGACGGCGCGGCCTCATCGGCGCTGATGTTCCGCTTTCTCAGCCATTTCGGCGTCAAGGCGAACATCTACATTCCCGATCGGATCTTTGAAGGTTACGGCCCCAATCCGGCGGCGATCAACCAGCTGATCGACAATGGCGCCCGGCTGATCGTCACCGTCGATTGTGGCTCCACCAGTCACGAGGCGCTTGCAGCTGCCGCCGCACGCAATATCGATGTCGTCGTTATCGATCACCACCAGGTGACACATGAGCTGCCGCCCTGCCATGCGCTCGTCAACCCGAACCGCGAGGACGATCTCTCGGGGCAGGGGCATCTGTGCGCGGCCGGCGTCGTCTTCATGGTGCTGGTGGCGACGCTGAGATTACTGCGCGCGGCCGGCAACAAGCGCATCCTGGCCCTCGACCTGTTGCAATGGCTGGACATCGTCGCGCTCGCGACCGTCTGCGATGTCGTGCCGCTGAAGGGGCTCAACCGGGCCTATGTGGTCAAGGGGCTGGTCGCCGCCCGTCACCAGAGCAATGCCGGGCTTGCCGCACTCTTCCGCAAGGCCGGGCTCGCCGGCCCGGTGACACCCTATCATTTCGGCTTCCTGATCGGCCCTCGCATCAATGCCGGCGGACGAATCGGCGATGCCGCGCTTGGAAGCCGCCTGTTGACGCTCGACGATGCCGGCGAGGCTGAACTGATTGCCCAGCGCCTCGACGAACTCAACCGCGAGCGCCAGGCCATGGAGGCCATGATGCTGCAGGAGGCGGAAGCCGAGGCGCTGGCCGAATATGGCGACGGCGAGGGCGCCTCCGTCATCGTCACCGCCCACGAAAAATGGCATCCCGGCATCGTCGGGCTGATCGCGGCGCGGCTGAAGGAAAAGTTCAAACGGCCGGCCTTCGCGATCGCCTTCGATCCCTCCGGTCGCGGCACCGGCTCGGGCCGCTCCATCAACGGCTTCGACATGGGCAGAATGGTGCGGGCGGCGGTCGACGAGGGGCTGCTCGTCAAGGGCGGCGGCCACGCCATGGCCGCCGGGCTGACCGTCGAGCGCGCCGATCTCGGCAGGCTCAGAACCTTCTTCACCGAAAAAGCGGCAAGGACGGTGGCGAATCTCGTCGCCAACGAGACGCTGAAGATCGACGGGGCGATTGGCGCCAGCGGCGCCACGCTCGAACTGATCGACCGCCTGGAGGCGGCCGGCCCCTATGGCTCCGGCCACGCCCAGCCGCTCTTTGCCGTGCCGGCGCACCGCGTGCGCGACGCCCGCCTGGTCGGTGAGAAACATGTGAAGGTGACGCTGGAGGCAATGGACGGGTCGCGGCTCGATGGAATCGCCTTCCGCGCCGCCGATACGGCGCTCGGCAATCTTCTCGTCAATTCACGCGGCGCGAGCCTGCATGTGGCGGGTACGCTCGGCGCCGATCATTACCAGGGCGCCCGCCGCATCCAGATGCGCGTCTGCGATGCCGCGCCGGCAAAATAAAATGCCACACAAAAATGCTGACGATGAGGAATTCGAAAGGGGAAAGTGGCACGCCCTAGGGGAGTCGAACCCCTCTTCCCAGAATGAAAATCTGGTGTCCTAACCGATAGACGAAGGGCGCTTCCTTCGTGGTGGCGCCCTTATAGTCAGCACCTTCAAAAGCCGCAAGCGCCAAGGCGCGAAAAAATCATCGTTTTCGCCGATTTTTTTGCGGCTGTGGAAAATCGCGGCGAACGGTATCGCGGACCGGAGGAATTCAAGCCTGGCGGATCGTCTGGGCGGCACTACGCACCGCCTACAGGAGTTCTGCGCGACGCCTTGCCAGACCTGCCGCCTCGAGGACATGCGGGCAGCGGTCGCCTCGTCGATGAATCGGATTTGATGCGGCGCCCGCTCGCCAAAGAGAAGGCTCTAACCCGAATGTGGTACGCCCTAGGGGAGTCGAACCCCTCTTTACAGAATGAGAATCTGTCGTCCTAACCGATAGACGAAGGGCGCAGGCCGGCTTTGTTAAAATAGGCGCGCATACCGGCTTCTGCAAGCGGTTGCGATGGCTTCGATATGGAGAGAGTGGCACGCCCTAGGGGAGTCGAACCCCTCTTCCCAGAATGAAAATCTGGTGTCCTAACCGATAGACGAAGGGCGCTTCCTTCGTGGTGGCGCCCTTATAGTCAGCACGTTCAAAAGCCGCAAGCGGCAAATTCGATTTTTTTCAAAAAAATGACAGATATTTTCTCGGGGCCAGCATTGGATATTACCGCTGCCGAATCAACGGCTTGTATGGCTTGCCGGAAGCGCGGAAAAACAAGCTGACGTAACGGGATGCCATTCCATGCGGGCGATCTCAGATCGCTCTGGCGGTCGTCATGGGTGCGCGTTTGCCGCCGCAGCCCCAGTTCCAGTCGCGGCTCTTGCCGGTGTCGAGATGGACGGAATCCGTGTGGCAATAGGTGCCGACGCCGCCGCGATCGGGCAAGGAGCGGATATAGGCGGCGATATCCCATTTCGACACGCCGTCGATCTGGATGTCGGCGGCCTCGCAGCTCTTGTGCATCGATTCGTCAGCGCCGCCGACCAGGCGGTTATGTTCTTCGTCGCGGTAGCCGGAGGTGACGATGACGGGCCGGCCGAAATGATTCTCGACCGTCTTGATCACTTTCAACAGGTCGGGCCTGAAGCAGCCGACCTCGACACGATCGTTCTGGACATGCAGCCCGTTCGGCGCGACACGCGTCACGCCGGGCAGGGCGGCCTTGTGCAAGAGGCCAGACAGGCTGCCGAGCAGGTTCTGCTTCGGCGCGCTGTAGAGCGCGTTCGTCGTCGAGGCCGGAATGCCGCCTGTCGCCATCGCGGCGGTTTGAACCGGCACAGGCTGCGTGCCGGAGTTCTCCGAGGATTGCTGCGGCAGCACCGGCGTCTCCGGTTGTGCGGGCACAGCAGGCTGGCTGTAGACGCTGCTTCTTGTCGGTGCCACGCCCTGCGTCGGCGCATAGGCCTGCGGCTGGATGATGGTGGACGTGCTGTTGTTTTGCGGCAACGGCTGGTGATCCGAAAAGATGCTCATCGCCTGCGCGTTGATCCGTGTCGACTGCATCACCAGTCCGCCGATATTGGCAGGCGCTGCGATTGCCGGATCGGCCGGCGGAACGACGGCATTCGGATTCGCTGCCACGCCCGGGGGCGCGGCCTGGGCGCCGGAGACATTGACGAGCCGGGGATCGGAGTAGACCGAGCGTGGCGCAGATTTCGCGGGCGCTGCCCCGGCAAGCTCGGGCGCTGCGGCCGCTGTTGCCGGAACCACCGGAACTGCGGCGGCTGAATCGAGCGCCTTCTTGTCCAATGCGCAGCCGGACAGCGCCAGCAGCGAGGTGGCGATCAGCAAAGCGCCCGTTACAGGCATCCGCATCTCATTGTTACGCAAGCAACCAGTCTCCAGTTGATGCAGAAAACGGCCGAAAATCGCCATTTTCCGCGTCGAGTCGGCTGGAGATTGCCTGCCGGGCCGGATCGCGGCAAGCGCCAAGGCGCCGGCCGGACCCGAAATCGCAAAAGCCGCAAGCTTCGCAAAAGCCTTGCGGCGAAAACCCTTTACCAGGCGCCGGTATTGCCCATGGACGCCCAGGGTTCGGCGGCTGGAAGCGGGCTTCCCTTCTGCAGGATTTCGATCGAAATGCCGTCGGGGGAGCGCACGAAGGCCATGTTGCCGTCGCGCGGCGGCCGGTTGATGGTGATGCCGTTGTCCATCAGCTTCTGGCAGATCGCATAGATGTCGTCGACCTCATAGGCGAGATGGCCGAAGTTGCGTCCTCCGCCGTAATCCTCTGTATCCCAGTTGTAGGTGAGCTCGAGGCAGGGCGCTTTTTCGCTGCGCGCACGTTCGAGATCGTCGCGGGCAGCCAGGAAAACCAGGGTGAAACGGCCCTTCTCGTTTTCGTGGCGGCGAATCTCCTCCAGCCCGAACAGGGTGGTATAAAAGGCGAGCGAAGCGTCCAGGTCTTTGACGCGAACCATTGTATGAAGATAACGCATTCTATCTACTCCTTTATTGGGGCTGGCCCTGAACGGCAAGCCGTGGTCAGCTTCGGGCAAGTCATCATCATAAAATGTGCAGCTGGGAATAACCGAAAACTAGGACTTGCGCTTATCCGTTACCAAGATGTTAATCTTGATTTCAAGAATCAGTTAACCGTAACAGTGTGACGCGTATTTAGGGGCTGGCGACTATGGCTGATAGGATTTCATCGAACGAATACACCGATCTCGACGAGCTGTCGTCAGAGACGGTCGATCTTGTTGAAATCACCGGTGTCGTCAAGTGGTTCGACGTCGCCAAAGGCTTCGGCTTCATCGTTCCGGACAATGGCATGCAGGATGTTCTCCTGCACGTAACCTGCCTGCGCCGCGACGGTTACCAGACGATCCTCGAGGGAACGCGCATCGTTGCCCTCATCCAGCGTCGCGAGCGCGGCTACCAGGCTTTCAAGATCCTTTCGATGGATCAGTCGACCGCGGTTCATCCCTCGCAGCTGCCGCCGGTACGCACCCATGTGCAGGTCACCGCCACGAGCGGGCTCGAGCGTGCGCTGGTCAAGTGGTTCAACCGCACCAAGGGCTTCGGCTTCCTGACGCGCGGCGAGGGCACGGAAGACATCTTCGTGCATATGGAAACGCTTCGCCGTTTCGGCCTGACGGAGCTGCGCCCCGGTCAGGTGGTTCTCGTCCGCTTCGGCGATGGCGAAAAGGGCCTGATGGCCGCAGAAATTCATCCCGATATTCCGAGCCAGGCAAGCCGGTCGCACTGAGATGCGGGGGCTCGTCCTTCATGCGATCAGAAGCGCCGTTTTGGCGCTTTTTTTCTTGGTCGCCCTGCCGGCCCTGGCCGAGGAGCCGATGCGGTTCGACAAGGAGCCGCTGCTCATCCAGACGGCCGCCGGCAAGACGCTGCATTTCACCGTCGAGGTCGCGGTGACCGCCGACCAGCGCGCCCAGGGACTGATGTTCCGCAAGACGATGGCCGATGACGCCGGCATGATTTTCGATTTCGGCGAGCCGCGGCGCGTCGCCATGTGGATGGAAAACACCATCCTGCCGCTCGACATGCTCTTTGCCGACAATACCGGCACGATCCGTCACATCAAGCAAAACGCAACGCCCTATTCGCGCGACATCATCGATTCGATGAGCCCGGTGAAATACGTCGTCGAACTCAATGCCGGCATCGTCGGCAAATTGGGAATCAAGGTGGGCGACAGGATCATGAGCGCCACGACGACAAAGGCGAAGTGACGGCGCTCAAAGCTCGCGCGCCCGCAGGCTGCGGTGCGGCTATCGGAAATCGAGGATATCAGGATATTGAATGGTCGGAGTGGAGAGATTCGAACTCCCGACCCTCTGGTCCCAAACCAGATGCGCTACCAGACTGCGCTACACTCCGTGCCGTGATTGGCAGGGGGAATACACGGTTCACTTCGCCCTAGCAACCCATAAATCCAGCTCTGCGCGGAGATTTCTCACCGGGCCAGTGGACGCAACACGGAAAATCTCGAAGGACCGTCAATTCGGCCGCGTGGCGCAATGTGGCGCCAGCGCGGTTCCGCCTTAGCCGCCGTCGAGCAGGCCGATATATTGGGCATAGCTGATGGCGACATAGAAGAACGCGGTAATGGCGGCTCCTATCACAATGGCATTGAACTCTGCCGAGCGTCTCATCATGCGTGCAAATCCACTGAAGTCGATTGGGCCGTAAACTAGTTCCCGCGGCTGGTTGCGGCAATCAGGTTGCAATCACAACATGAGACAGCCGGTAATATTGCGCAACCGTCTGGAAATCGGTGTATTGGAAGCAGATGGCAGAGGGGGCATGAGTCAAGAACGTCCGCAGCCGCCCGATCTGTCGGTTGCCTTCTATTCCCTGCTGCACTGCCGTCTCGTCAGGGTGGCGATGCCTGTGGTGCTGCTGATCTGCCTTTTTTCTTGAAAAAACGGGGATTCGCGGATAAGCAAAATTCATCTCTTCGCGCCATCCTTGGCGACGAAGCGAGGCCCGGCGACGGGATTGAGACCATGAAAGGCGGGCGCTGTCCCCGCATATTCGGAGATGCCGCAGTCATGCCTGCCAAGATCTATCGTCCTGCTAAGACCGCCATGCAGTCCGGCAAGGCCAAGACCCATCTCTGGGTGCTTGAATTCGATCAGGAATCCCCCCGAAAGATCGATCCGATCATGGGCTACACCTCCTCGGGCGATATGCGCCAGCAGGTAAAACTCACCTTTGAAACGCAGGCGCTTGCCGAGGCCTATGCCCAGCGCAACGGCATCGAATATCGCGTCATCGCGCCGAAGGAGCCGGCGCGCCAGGTCGTGGCCTATCCCGACAATTTCCGCTATACCCGCACGCAGCCCTGGACGCATTGAGATTTCTCGTCCACATATGCCGCATCCGGTCGCGCTTCGTAAACGCGGCCGCCGGACGGCCCCTTAGCTCAGCTGGATAGAGCACCTGCCTTCTAAGCAGGTTGTCGCAGGTTCGATTCCTGCAGGGGTCGCCATCAATTCTCTAAGTTTCTGTTTTCGGAAAGCCATGACAGCTTGAGATACGGGCCGGGATTGCCGGCCGGCGATCGACCTTCATCGACCCACGTCTTTTTCCCAGTCCCACTGTTGCAGCCCTCGCCAGCTTCGTCCAGGCGCTGCCCTGGAGCAGCGGTTCGTCTTGCGATGGCCGACCTCGGCGCGCTCCGCTGGCAAGAGCAATCGCGATTCTCTCGGCAGCAAGCGGCATGACCTCGCTCCCGCACGCATCAATCTCCTGAAACTAGCGTGTCGATCTCGACTGATCCTGTTCGATTAAGACGGAGCGCCTTGAGCCAGTCAAAGGAGAGGCAAGTATGGCTGCCACTAAGCATTCCGAAGCCGAACTACAGTTGCTGCACCTCAGTATCGTAGGCACTTTGCAAGCCGTTCGGATGCTGCTGAAGCATCAGCGAAGGTGCCGCCGAAGCTTGAGCGAGCTCTCGCGGTTTGACTCTCGCCTTCTCCGTGACATCGGCTTGGAGCCTCCCACAGATCTCCGGAAAGATCGGAGAGCGGCAAGCAACTCTCACCATAAGCTGAACTGGCAGCATTTTTATCGAATCGCGGCGTTCAACTGCGACTAACATCGACAGCACCATGGAGGAATCGATGCGCTACCTTTGTCTCTTCTACATCGATCAAACACTTGTTGATGCCGCCAGCAAGGAGGAATGGGCCGAGATCGACCGGGAGTCCTTAGCTTCCAATGAAGAACTCCAACGTTCAGGCCACTATCTCGCCTCCAACGCTCTTGCCGACCCAAAGACCGCAAAGACATTGCGCGTTCGCGCCGGCAAGGCGAGTTGGACCGACGGGCCCTTTGCAGAGACCAAGGAGCATTTGGGTGGCTTCCTGCTCATCGAAGCGAAGAACCTTGCGGAGGCAATGGAGATCGCGGAGCGGGACTCGCTCGCTCGGATGGGGGCGATCGAAGTTCGCGAGACCGCCGGCTTTTAGATTAGAACTCGGCCCATTTATGCTCGCGCTCCGCCCGCGACGGCCATTCGGAGGTCAGATCGTTGCTGGAAGAGAGATGGACGGCGACCGCTGTCGCCCGCGCAAAGCGGCACCGGAAGGCCAGCTGACACTCGTCGAAAAAATGAAGCGCGTGGATGGGATCGTCGCTCGGGCGACGCCCTCGCAGCATACTCATCCACGCGCTTAAGTTTAGCGCCATGCGGCGGTTTTTGGCTCCGCCGTATTGTTGGCACGATCGTTGTGGCGATCGGATGACCGCCACAACGGGTATTGGTTACAGGAGAAAATCACCTGCGCCCAGCTGGACGTGGCCCTGCAGCTGAATCTCGAAGTCATGAACACCGTCGCCGTTCAAATCGGCCTGGATAACGGTATGGTCGTCCTCGTAGTGCCACGCGAGCGCGCCAGCCTTCTTGTCGAACAGGGCATTCTCCTGCGCCTGGAAATGGAAGGCTGCATCGCCCTGCGCAGAGCCATTCGCATCGATTGCCGAGAGGTCGATCTTATCGACGCCATGCTGGAAGTCGGTGATGACGTCGCGGCTCCAGCCGGACCCCGTCTCCGTCGGTGCCTTGAAGCTAAAGGTATCCGAGCTGGTGCCACCGGTCATGATGTCCTTTCCGACACCACCGATGAGGACGTCCGAGCCGGCGCCGCCCTTCAACACGTCATTGCCGCCGAGACCCTTGTAGGTTTCGTTACCGCCGTTGGACTGACCGGTGTGTGGCAGGTAGTCGTTACCCTCGGTGCCGGTATATACCTTCGTCGATGTGGTCGGCGTCGTCGGTGCGGTTGGAGCTGTCGGCGCTGTCGGCGCGGTTGGAGCTGTCGGCGCGGTTGGAGCTGTCGGCGTGGTGGGAGCTGTCGGTTCCGTCGGCGTGGTTGGCGCTACCGGCTGTGTCGGCGTGGTTGGGGTCGATGGTGCCGAGCCGGAGCCCGATTCATAGGCACCCATATCGACAGTTCCAACGACGCGAGCGTCGCCGTCCAGATCGACCGAGCTGATGCCGTACTTGGTGGTTCCGCTGTCGATTGCCCCCGAGCCGGAGCCGAGGTGGAAGTCGCCGCTCGATGCACCGACGAAATGCGGGTCGACGCCGAGCTTGTTGCCGTCCGCCGTGCTCGGCATGGCGTTGCCGCCATCGGTCTTGACCGATGCCTGGCCGGCCGTGCCGTTGAAGGTCATGTTGTTGGCCCAGACGACGTTCTTGTTGCTGTAGCCGCCGTACGACGTGTTATCGACTGCAGTGTTGTTATTGTTCACCGACGGGTCGGCTACGGCAACGTTGTTGACCCAGGTGTTGTTGCTCGACTGCGCGTTGCTGAGCTCGCCGCGCCAGGTGCCGTCGTTCAGCGGGTCCTGATTGTTGTGGTATGCGGTGTTGTTTTGCACCGTGACGGAGTCGCTCCAGGTAACCTGGATGCCTTTGCTGCCGTTCTCATAGACGAGGTTGTTGTCGACCAGGGTCTTAAACGTGTAGTTCGGATGACCGCTCGTCTGCGTGCTCTGGAAGTCGTCGATGATGATGCCGTTGCCATCGGTGTGCGCACCCGTCTTCGTGACGTTGTCGTGCGAGATGTTGTTCCGGATGATGTTGCGGAAGCTGCCATCGTCCGGCGCCCCGGTGATATTCCGGTTCTGATAGAGAGAGATGCCTGAAAACCAGCCGGCACTCGCATTTTTGTAAGTCTCGTTCCCTTCGATCGTGATGAAGTCGGATCCGGCGAAGGCGATGCCGGACGCACCGTTGTCGTGGGATACGTTGTTGGAGATCTTCACATGGTGGACGCCATCACCAACAATACCGTGCGAATCGCTCCCGTAGACCTCGAAGCCCTGGACCGCCACATAGTTAGCAGTGATGTTGATACCATTTGCGCCGCCCGATGCCGAGTGTATCACCGCTCCACCCGGTACCTCCGACCGCAAGGTAATGTAGCCGGCGGCGGAACCATCCTTGTACATGTTCACCGACTCGTTATAGACGCCCGCGCGCACCACGACCTCGTCGCCTGGCTTAAGGTCCGCCGCCATCGCCTGATTGATCGTGCTAAAGGGAGAAGTGGCACTGCCGTTACCGCCGCTGCTGCTCGCCGATACGTAGTATGTTGTCATGTCTTGTTCCTCAACCGTTGCCAGTTAATATTTTTAGTTAATCCTTCGTTACGGCGACGGGTTATAAGGCGACGTGTTGGAGGGCGCAACAGTAGTGCTTTAGTAAGTGCTTGAGAACAATAGCCATATTGCTGCCACAATATCAAAATCGATCCTTTATTACATTTTGAAATATTTGCTGAATTTCGAGTCGCCCAAATTGGGACAATATATATATCTCGCACGCCGCGAAATATTCTTTCTACAACTATAGGGATATTGGTGCATTGAAAATATTATGAAAAATTGGTGGGCGAGACTGTCTTCCTCCCACGAAAGGCAGAATCGACATTTTTTTCAGAATCTAGCTATTTTGGGCTGTTTCGGCCTAAAAGTGATACTAATTGCGCTGGTGAGGAAAGGGAGGACCGCCGAATCACCCGTACCTCGAACGCCAAAATAAGCCCCGATCAAAGGCATGGGCGACAAGGCAATGCTCTCATTTGGCGAGCCCGATACTGCGATCGAGCTACTCGGAACCCTGCTGCAGGCATGCCGCAAAGAGCCGCGTCAACCACTCACGCAAGCGGGGCCGGACCACGGCCCAGTTATCCGCAAAGCAGCCGATCTCTTCGGATCGACCATGAACATGCAGCACTCGCAGTGCTCGGATCACCCGGTCAATTGCTCGCCGCCCAAACCCGTTGCCGACTGATGTGCAGGAGAAACGCCGGGACAGGCTATGGATTAGGCCAAAGTCGAGAAGCAAGGATTCCTCACCGTGACGTTCCGTTCTGGGCGGCCTGCTGACGACGGACTAACTGCCGCAGCGGTCCCTTGAAGCCGTCCAGCTGCAGGTCCACAATATCTTCGAAGGCGAAAGTGACGACTGCATGCTTGTCAAGGATGCGGTATCCTTCTTGATCAACATCATCGGTGCCAATCCAGCCGTGAATCGTCAACTTGCTGACCCCAGTGCGGTTGAGCGAGAGACTCGATATTTCCGCGTCATGAAAGGTCGGCTTCTGGCCGAACCACGCCAGCAGTTCCGGACCTCCTGCTATTTCTCGTAAGTCATCTCACCTCACACTTCAGATTGGTGATGCCATCTCAGATGAGACGGCAATCGGCTACGAGTGCACGATGCCCGTCGCTTCTGGGCGACGGCATTGCTCCGGACGAGTTGTCGGCGGCTCGCGACCTCGAGACCGCAAGCGCCGCGCGATCTCGTTTAGCGACCTTGGAAAATTTTGATTGTTTTGGAAGTGAGTCGTTGGCCTTTGATGTCAACGACGTCGTCGTAGGTGGCGCGACCCGAAACGACCGCCGCGATAAAACGATCGCAACCAACGCGCACAGCGTCTTTGTCCGATGTGTTTGTCAAAAGACCGAGGTTGCGAGTGGACTTTCCATCGAAGCCCCTCACGCAATCTTTAACTGCTTCATTTTTTGCTCTTGAGCTGCCCTGCAGCAATGTGACGTATGCATCATAGTCCTGGCGCGTCGGCACGCAGGCAGTCAGAAGTCCCGTGGCAATGAATATCGTTATGGTACGAACGCGCATTATTATTCTATTCCCTAATTGCCTAATGATCGGCGTCCGATGTTTATTTCGATTCGTGTGACGCCAGAAAGACCTCGCGCGAAATCACAAGGATTTCCCCAGAGGTAGAAGCAATATGATTATTGCGGATCGCCGCAGCTACGGCCGGAATTTCGGAATCGTTATTGTGATCGCATGCCAGCCGTCGCCAGCTTGAGCTCATCTCAGCGATCGAGGAAATGATCGAAGTAAACCTTGGGAATGGGGTAGGCGTAGACGCCTCGGTCGACGAAGCCGTGTCTGTAGAGGCAGCTTCTGAGCGCCGCGTTGTAATGCAGGCTTTGCGGATCCGGCGAGCCGCGCTGCCATGAGCCGGCCTCCGGTACGCACCAGCGCAGGGCTTTGTCGTATCGAGCTAGGAGGACGGGGTCGGTATCGACCAGAACACCGCTGTAGGATCGATAGTTTGTAGGAGATTCTGCGGCCGCAATACAGCCCAAGCTAAGTGCAACGCCAACGACTGCCATCAATCTCATTGGATTTAGTTCTCCCCTGATCGATCATTGAAGTATTCCGTTGGGAGGTTATTGGTTTCAACGCCTGCGGGCAAGAGGCAGGCACTGCCAGGACGTGGCCGGATGACGACCGCCGCGGCGTGGCGGCTGTCGTCCGTTATCTTGGTGGATCAATCCAGGAGATCGGCCGGCACCTTGCCGCCATTTTCCGACAGCCTTTTCATCAGCGCCTTGTGCAGCCACATATTCATCTTCGCGGAATCGCCGCTATCGCCGGTATAGCCGAGTTCGGCGGCGAGCTCCTTGCGCTCAGCCAGGCTCGCATCCATCCCGACGGCTTTCATCAAGTCGACGATCGAGTGCCGCCAATCGAGTTTCTGGCCGCTTTTCTTCGCAGCCGCGTCGAGGATAGGGACGATATCGACGGTTGCTGCGGCCGGTGCTGGAGCCGCCTTGCTCTGCGTTGGAGAAGCCGTCGGCGCCTGGCTGGGCGCAGGCGACGGCGAGACGGGAGCCTGGACCGACGCTGCCTTTGGCGCATTGACGGCAGCGGGTTCGGCAGCTTTGGCTTCTCCGAAGATTGCATGTTTGATTTTGTCGAAAATTCCCATTCCTGACCTCCGGCCTCGTAAAATAGAACATGCTGAACATGGAGTTCCTGCAAGGCATATCCAGAAGCGCGGAAGTTTATTTTTGCCGCCTCAATGGAGGCAGCAAAGATCGACATAACCGCAGCCAACGTGAGCGACCGGGCTTCCGCTTTATTGGAAACGATCCTTGGGCCAATCCTTAAGACTTTCGCCGGGGCCCTTATACAGGCCGGGATTTGCCTCGGACGTCTGCTTTTGGCACAGTCGTTTCCGTACCGCTTGCTTGGCGATAACCACAATTGGTTATTGTCGCCCTTCGCGCCGGTTCAGGAGGCGCCGACGGGAAACATTAGCGACCCCTTCACGTTGGCTTGGCATGGGCGTCCTGGAGAGCAGGCGTCCGATCGATCGAAGGTACGCGCGTTCCTCGATTTCGGCTGTCGGACTTCGTTGTTCGGCACATGGAACGGAGGAAGATCATGACTGATATGCACTTTAGACTGCCAGCCGCCCTGCTTGCGTCGGTCTGCGCGGCACTTGCCATGCCGGCAGGTCAGGCACATGCGCTCGACATTGGCGTGTCTGTGAACGCGGGGAATACCGCCAGCGCCGATGTCGGGGCTTCCCTCGGCGGCGGAAACGGTGTTGATGCACCGGCCGATGCGTCCATTGGCAGCTCGAGCATCAATGCGGATGCGAGCGCCAGCGCTGGCGGCGGTCGCGGTATCGATGCCGACGTCAATGCTGCAGTCGGCGGCAGCGACGGTCTTGGGACGAGCACCAAAGCCTCGCTCGGCGGTGGTCGCGGCGTCAACGCTGCTATCAACGCACGGACCGGCGGCTCCAACGGCATCGATGCCAAAGCCGCGGCTTCGGTTGGCGGCGGAAGCTTCAACAACACTAATTTTGCCATCGGCGGCGTGAACCGTAGAGAGGGGGCGGCCGCTGCGTCTGATGATGCGGCCGACGCTGCCGAGGCCCGCACGCTGGATGCCTTCCGCGCCATGCCTGCCGACCAGCGGCGCAAGATGCTCATCCGTTGCGTCGATATCTCCTCTGGCAGCTCTGATTCAGGTCTTGCCGGTCTCTGCAGCCTCTTGCAGGCGTCGGCCTCCCGTTGAACGTCAAAGACCCGCCGAACCTGGAGGCGCGGCGGGTCTTTCAGAAAGCTTCAGCGCGAGACTTAATGTAGGATCTGGCTGAGGAACAGCTTGGTGCGTTCATGCTGCGGATTGTCGAAGAACTCGGCCGGCGAATTCTGTTCGACGATCTGGCCCTGGTCCATGAAGATGACGCGGTTGGCGACCTGGCGGGCAAAGCCCATTTCATGGGTGACGCAGAGCATGGTCATGCCTTCCTCGGCCAGACCAACCATGGTGTCGAGCACTTCCTTGATCATTTCAGGATCGAGCGCCGAAGTCGGCTCGTCGAACAGCATGATCTTCGGGTTCATGCACAGCGATCGGGCGATCGCCACGCGCTGCTGCTGGCCGCCGGAAAGCTGACCCGGATATTTGTTGGCCTGTTCGGGGATCTTGACGCGCTTCAGGAAGTGCATGGCAATCTCTTCGGCCTGCTTCTTCGGCATCTTGCGCACCCAGATCGGTGCCAGCGTGCAGTTTTCGAGGATCGTCAGATGCGGGAAGAGGTTGAAGTGCTGGAACACCATGCCGACTTCGCGCCTGACTTCGTCGATCTTCTTGAGATCGTTGGTGAGCTCGGTGCCATCGACGATGATCTGGCCCTTCTGGTGTTCTTCCAGCCGGTTGATGCAGCGGATCATTGTCGATTTGCCGGAGCCCGATGGGCCGGCGATGACGATGCGCTCGCCGCGCATGACCTTCAGGTTGATGTCGCGCAGCACGTGGAAATCGCCGTACCACTTGTTCATGTTGATGATCTCGACCGCCACTTCCGTTGCGGAAACGGTGAGCTTTTTTGCTGGGGCTTCAGCCATGACTATTTTCCCTCATTCTTATCGTTCTAGCGTTTTTATCGTTTGTGGCCGGTATCGAGATGACGTTCCATGAATGCTGAATAGCGCGACATGCCGAAGCAGAAAAGCCAGAAGGAGAAGCCGGCGAATATCAGCCCCGTTAACGGCGTTACTGCGGTGGCCCAATTCGGATCGACGAAGTTGAGGCGAACAATGCCGAGAAGGTCAAACATGCTGATGATCGAAACCAGCGAAGTGTCCTTGAACATGCCGATGAAGGTATTGACGATGCCGGGGATCACCAGCTTGATTGCCTGCGGCATGATGATCAACCGCATCTTCTGCCAATAGCCGAGCCCAAGTGAATCCGCCCCCTCGAACTGGCCCTTGGGGATGGCCTGCAGGCCGCCGCGTATGACTTCCGCCATATAGGCGGAGGCGAAGATCGATACACCGATGATCGCGCGCAGGAGCTTGTCCACCGTCCAGCCGGCCGGCAGGAACAGCGGCAGCATGACGCTCGCCATAAACAGCACCGTAATCAGCGGCACGCCGCGGACGACTTCGATGAAGACGATGCAGACCGTGCGGATAACAGGCATCTGCGAGCGCCTTCCGAGCGCCAGGATGATACCCAGCGGAAAGGAGACGGCAATGCCGACGAAGGAGAGCACTAGCGTCACCAGCAGTCCGCCCCAGAGTGGGGTCTCGACGATTTCCAGGCCATATCCGCCGTAAAGCAGAAAGAAGGAAACAATGGGCAGCGCACCGAAGAGCAGGAGAGCGTTAACGCCCTTGCGGGGTGCTGAAGGGATCAGCATCGGCACCAGCAGGAGTACGAAAAGAATGCCAACCAGGGTCGGGCGCCAGCGCTCGTCGAGTGGATAGCGTCCGTAAATAAACTGGTCGAATTTGGCATTGACGAAGGCCCAGCATGCACCGCTCCAGCCATCCGGTTGGATGCCGCCTTGCACGGCGGTGGCGCAGAAGGTGCGGTCCGGGCCTCTCCAAACCGCCTGCACGAAGAGCCAATCGACCGCGTGCAGGAGGGCCCAGGCGATAAAGACGACCGCCAGGGTGGTAAGGACCATGTCCTTTGGCGTCGCAAGCAGGTTGCGGCGAATCCACGCAACCATGCCCTTCTCTCCTGCGGGCGGTGGCTCCGGCGCCAGTATAGCGGTTCTGACGAAACTGTTGCTCATCTTACCTCTCCACCAGCGCCATCTTGGCATTGAACCAGTTCATCAACAGCGAGGTCACGATACTGAGACTGAGGTAAACGACCATCCAGATGAGGATCACCTCGACAGCCTGACCGGTCTGGTTGAGTGTCGTGCTGCCGACGGCGACGAGGTCGGCAAAGCCGATGGCAATCGCCAGCGACGAGTTCTTCGTCAGATTCAGATACTGACTGCTCAGCGGTGGAATGATGATGCGGAAGGCCTGCGGAATGACGACCAGACGGGTGATCGACGAGGGGTGAAGCCCCAGCGCGCCTGCCGCTTCCGTCTGTCCCTTCGGCACACCACGGATGCCCGCACGGACAATCTCGGCGATAAAGGCAGCGGTGTAGAACGATAGTGCCAGGAAGAGCGACATGAACTCAGGCCCGACGACGGAGCCGCCGGTGAGATTGAATTTGCCCGCAATCGGATAATCGAAGGAAAGCGGTGCCCCTGCGACCAGGAAGGCAATCAGCGGTAGACCGATCAGCAGGCCGATCGAAGCCCAGATCGTATGGAACTGCTGCCCTGTGGCCGCCTGCCGGCGATGAGCCCATCGGGCCGTGGCGATGGCAGCGACAATCGCGACCACGAGGGCGACGCCGACAAGCCAGAAAGTGTCGCCGAAAATCGGCTTGGGGAAGGAAAGGCCACGGTTGTTCAGATATGCCCCGAGTGGCAGATGAAGCGACTCGCGCGCATTCGGCAGGACCGCCAGAACGCCCGAATACCAGAAGAAGATCACGAGCAGCGGCGGGATATTGCGGAAGACTTCGACATAAACCGTGCACAGCTTGGCAATCAGCCAGTTGCGCGACAGGCGGCCAATGCCGATGATGAAGCCGATGATGGTGGCTGTGATGATGCCGGTGACGGCGATCAGGAGCGTATTCAGAAGACCGACGACCAGCGCCCGGCCATAAGTCGAATCGCTTGAATAGGCGATCAGCGACTGACCGACCTCGAATCCGGCGCGGCCGTTCAGAAAGCCGAAGCCCGACGCGATGTTGGCGCGCGCCAGGTTGACGGCAGTGTTGTGTGCGACCCACCAGACGAAGACGACCAGCAGTACGATGGTGAGAACTTGGAAGAAAATGCCCCGAATTGTCGGGTCGTAGAGGGCGGACTGGAAGCTCCAGCCGCTCCTGGATAAACGTGTTGAATCCAAAGCCTGATGCGTCATGCTTGGCCAATTCCCCATTATGCTCCTTTTCGGAGCTTTTTTATTGGAGGAGGAAAGGCGGTTGCCCGCCTTTCCGGCTTTCTGCGCGGCCAGTTAGCGAACCGGCGGAGCGTACTGGATGCCGCCCTTGTTCCACAGGGCGTTGAGGCCGCGAGCAATCTTGAGCGGGCTGCCCTGTCCGATATTGCGCTCGAAGACTTCGCCGTAATTGCCGACGTTCTTGACGATATTGTAGGCCCATTCGTTGGTCAGGCCCAGATCGGTGCCGATCTTGGTGTCGGCCTCGACGCCGAGGAAGCGCTTGATGTCGGGGTTCGGCGAATTCTTCATGTCGTCGACATTCGCCTGAGTGATGCCGAACTCTTCAGCATTGATCATGGCATAGCCGACCCAGCTGACGATGTCGAACCACTGGTCGTCACCCTGGCGAACAGCCGGCGCCAGCGGCTCCTTGGAAATGATTTCCGGAAGGATCGCATGCTCGTCGGGGTTCTTCAGGGTCAGACGCAGCGAGTAGAGGCCGGACTGGTCGGTCGTGTAGACGTCGCAGCGACCGGCATCATAGGCGGCGTTAACCTCGTCCAGCTTTTCGAAGACGACAGGATTGTACTGAAGGTTGTTGGCCTTGAAATAGTCGGCGAGGTTGAGCTCGGTGGTCGTGCCGGACTGGACGCAGACCGATGCGCCGGAGAGCTCGAGCGCCGACTTCACGTTCAGGCTCTTGCGAACCATGAAGCCCTGGCCGTCATAATAGTTGACGAAGCGGAAGTTCAGGCCGAGAGCGGTGTCGCGATTGATCGACCAGGTCGTATTGCGGGCCAGAACGTCGATTTCACCGGACTGAAGCGCCGGGAAGCGGTTGGCGGCGCTGAGGGGGGTGAACTTCACCTTCGTGGGGTCGCCGAAAACGGCGGAAGCGACTGCCTTGCAGAAATCGACGTCGAAACCGGCCCAATTGCCGGAAGCGTCGGGTGCGGCAAAGCCGGCCAGGCCGGTATTGACGCCGCATTGTACGAAACCCTTCGCCTTGACGTCACCGAGAGTGGTGGCCGAGGCTGCCGGTGCGCCAAGTGCCAAAACCGCTGCGCCGATGGCGGCGGACAGGAGCTTATTCTTCATTTTCCCAACCTTTTCCGTTGTCTTATCTTTATTTGTGGGGAGTGCGTGTCCGAACGTTGCGTCCGCCTCCCCAATTGTCTCGACACCCTCCCGGCGCGAGTGGGTCTATCACAGTCGCAAATGTCACCATGGTCAAGTGTCGCCATCAATAATTGCGGCAAAATTCAGAATTTTGGTCAATTGCGCCGCATTCATGGGCGGCTGGTCACGAAATGGGCGTCGGATTGCGGAAAAATAACGCGAAAATCATACTTTTCGATGTGATCCGACGCCGATCCCAAGGGGTTGACCGGAGGCGACGGGGCGTCCAAAAGTCTCGTTTTCGCGTCCCTTGCCAAAGGCTATTCCCGACATGAAAGACAAAAACAGCTTGCTGCAGAACGTCGGCATCAACACCCGCCTGAGCCATATCGGCAATGATCCCTTCGACTATCACGGCTTTGTCAACCCGCCGGTCGTGCATGCTTCGACGGTGCTGTTTCCGAATGCGCGGACGATGGAGACACGTTCGCAGAAATACACCTATGGCACCCGCGGCACGCCGACGACGGATGCGCTCTGCGAGGCGATCGACGCGCTCGAAGGGTCGGCCGGCACCATCCTCGTTCCCTCGGGGCTTGCGGCCGTCACCATTCCGTTCCTGGGTTTCGTTGCCGCCGGCGACCATGCTCTCGTCGTCGATTCGGTTTACGGTCCGACCCGTCATTTCTGCGACACGATGCTGAAGCGCCTCGGCGTCGAGGTGGAATATTACGACCCGTCGATCGGCGCGGGCATCGAAGCGCTGTTCCGGCCGAACACGAAGATCGTGCACACCGAGGCTCCCGGCTCCAACACCTTCGAGATGCAGGATATTCCGGCGATCTCGGCGGTTGCCCACCGCCATGGCGCCGTCGTCATGATGGACAATACCTGGGCGACGCCGCTTTATTTCCGGCCGCTCGATCATGGCGTCGATATCTCCATCCACGCGGCGACGAAATATCCGTCCGGCCATTCCGACATTCTGCTCGGAACGGTGTCCGCCAATGCCGAGCATTGGGAGCGCCTGAAGGAGGCGAACGGGGTGCTCGGCATCTGCGGCGCACCCGATGATGCCTACCAGATCCTGCGTGGATTGCGCACCATGGGTCTGCGCCTCGAGCGTCATTATGAAAGCGCGCTTGCTATCGCCGAATGGCTGGAGGGCAGGGAGGATGTCGCGCGCGTGTTGCATCCGGCGCTACCGAGCTTCCCCTCCCATCATCTCTGGAAGCGCGATTTCAAGGGGGCCAGCGGCATCTTCTCCTTCGTGCTTGCCGCCAACGGCCCCGAGCAGTCCAGGGCAAAGGCGCATGCCTTCCTCGATGCGCTGCGGATCTTCGGCCTCGGCTATTCCTGGGGCGGCTTCGAAAGCCTCGCTTTGCACGCCTATCTCAACGACCGCAAGGTCGCCAAGGCCCCGACCGACGGTGCGGTCATCCGCCTGCAGATCGGCATCGAAGATGTGGCCGACCTCAAGGCCGATATCGAACGCGGGTTTGCGGCGGCAAGCGCCGTCTGAGGGCAGGCGTGAAGCGCCGCCGGCGGTTGCGGCGCTCTATGGCTGCGTGGCGCTATAGCCGTAGATCCAGTCGAGATCCGCCGCCAGGCTTTGCGGCGGCTTCAGCCCGAGCACGAGATCGCGGCCGATCCGAATCGGCCCTCTTGCATGATAGGCAAACTTGTTGAAGGCGCCGCGCTGGCGAAGCTTGGCAATGCGCGGCACGCGATGGCTTTCGAAGAGCGCCAGCGCTTCGGCGACGGGACGATCCGAAACAAACGCGGCAAGTTCATAGGCGTCTTCGATCGCCATCGCCGCTCCCTGGGCGGCAAAGGGCATCATCGCGTGAGCGGCGTCGCCGATCAGAACCGACCTGCCGTCCTGCCACGCGCCCGAGGTGGTTTCGAACAGCGGCCAGAAGGTCAGCTTCCGCTGCCTTTCAAGCAGCGAGACGATCGCCGCGTTCCAGCCGGCAAGACGTGATCGCAGCTGTGCGCGCTGCTCTGCCGTCGGTTCGCTTTGCCAGGCCTGCGGCGCAATGTTGCCGGCAGTGATTGCCACCATATTGACGCTGCCGGTCTCCTTCAGCGGATAGCTGACCAGATGCGCCGACCCGCCGAGGAAAGCGGAAACGCTTGTCCGATCCAGGAAATCCGGCGCTTCATCCTCGGCAATGGTGAAGCGATAGGCGATATTGCCGGAAAAACGCGGCGAGGGGCTGCCGGCAATAGATTGCCGCAGCTTCGACCAGACGCCGTCGGCGCCGATCACGACATCGGCCGGCCGTTCCGCAGGCGGCGGACCTGCTTCAATACGCATGCCGAGGCGAAGCCGGCAGAGCGGATCGGCTTTGACCGCGGCAAGCAGCGCTTCCTGCAAGGTGGTGCGGTGCAGGACGCCATAGGGCGCGCCCCAGCGCTGCCGCGCGAATTTGCCGGCCGGCACCGCCGCAAGCTGGCGCAGCGAACTGCCCGAAATCAGTCGGATGCTCTCCGGTTCGAGCCAGATCCTCGAAAGCCCGTCCAGGATGCCGAGGTCGGCAAGAATGCGGGAGGCATTCGGCGAAAGCTGCAATCCGGCGCCGACTTCGGTGAGTTCGTCCGCCTGCTCGAAAATCTCGGAGCTGATGCCCCTGCGCGAAAGCGACAGCGCAGCCGTCAGCCCCGCAATTCCGGCACCGATGATGACGGCATGTTCGACCGGCATTGCCCGTCCGATCCGGATTCTGGTCGGGTTACGCTGCCTTCACGTGAAAGACGCAACCGGCCGGATTGGTCTGGCTGGGCTTGAGGGAGGAATTGAAGCGATAGAGCGTCGAGCAGTAGGAGCAGACCTTCTCGTTGTCGTCGCCCATGTCGATGAAGATGTGCGGGTGATCGAAAGGAACCGAAGCGCCCGTGCACATGAATTCCTTGACGCCGACTTCGATGACGCGATGACCGCCGTCGTTCTGGAAGTGAGGAATGTTGTGGCCGGCCATGTCGCTCTCCGAATGCTTTGAAAGGTGCGCGGACCTTATAAGCCTTCGCCGCAAATGTGTAGAGCCAAAGCGCCGCGGCAAGCACAGTTTTCAGCCACGGTTTTTGGCTTCACGCTGGCAGGCGGCTCGATTATGGTCGCGCCAAAAAGGAAGACCCGATGAACCTGAACACGCCCGCATTTTCGAACTTCACCCATGACGGATTGCGGCTCGCCTTTTTCGACGAAGGCGATCCCTCCGGTGTGCCGGTCCTGTTGATTCACGGCTTTGCCTCGACGGCAAACGTCAACTGGGTGAATCCGGGGTGGCTGAAGACGCTCGGCGATGCCGGCTACCGGGTGATTGCCATCGACAATCGCGGCCATGGCGCGAGCGACAAGCCGCATGATGCCGAAGCCTATCGTCCATGGGTGATGGCTGCCGATGCGATCGCCTTGCTCGACCATCTCGGCATCGCCGAAGCCAATCTCATGGGTTATTCGATGGGCGCGCGCATTTCCGTCTTTGCCGCGCTCGCCAATCCGCATCGCGTCCGCTCGCTGGTGCTCGGCGGGCTCGGCATCGGCATGACCGACGGTGTCGGCGACTGGGACCCGATTGCCGATGCGCTGCTGGCTCCGTCACTGGACGTCGTGACGCATGAGCGCGGCCGCATGTTCCGCGCCTTCGCCGAACAGACAAAGAGCGATCGCACTGCGCTCGCCGCCTGCATTCGCGGCTCGCGCGATCTCGTCGCCCGCTCGGACATGGCCAAACTCGATATGCCGGCGCTGATCGGCGTTGGCACCAAGGACGATATCGCCGGCTCGCCGCAGCAGCTGGCGGCATTGATGCCCGAGGCCGAGGCGCTGGATATTCCCGGCCGCGATCATATGCTCGCTGTCGGCGACAAGGTTTTCAAGCAAGCGGTGCTGGCCTTTTACGCAAGGGTCGCCGAGGGCTGACACATCGTGATGTCGATAAACCATGCTAAAAAACCATGGTGACGGCACCCATTTATGTTATGGGCGTTTTCCACTATATACTGGCATTGCGAAAACGGCATTCCTGTTGGTAACGAGGAGAGCGGCGATGGTCGCCAAGACAGACATTCGTGCTTTTGAGACAGGCCATCCGCTGAAAGTGATGGATCCCATCTGGGACAGCCTGCGCGAGGAAGCCCGCACTGCTGCCGAAACGGACCCGGTTCTCGCCGCCTTTCTCTATTCGACTGTGATCAATCACCGCTCGCTCGAGGAATGCGTTATTCACCGCATCTGCGAACGCCTCGATCACCCCGACATGCAGGCGATCCTCCTGCGCCAGACCTTCGAGGAAATGCTCGCCGACTGGCCGGAATGGAGCTCGATCCTGCGCGTTGATATCCAGGCGGTCTATGACCGCGATCCCGCTTGCCTCCGCTTCATGGAGGCGGTGCTCTACTTCAAGGGCTTCCATGCGCTGCAGACGCATCGTTTGGCCCACTGGCTGCTGAACCGCGGCCGGCGTGACTTCGCCCTCTATCTGCAGAGCCGCTCCTCCAGCGTCTTCCAGACCGACATCAATCCGGCCGCCCGCATCGGCAAGGGCATCTTCCTCGATCATGCCACCGGCCTCGTGATCGGCGAAACGGCTGTGGTCGGCGACAATGTCTCGATCCTGCATGGCGTCACGCTCGGCGGCACCGGCAAGGAGGGGGCCGACCGCCATCCGAAGATCGGCAGCGGCGTCATGATCGGCGCCGGCGCGAAGATCCTCGGCAACATCGAGATCGGCTTCTGCTCGCGGGTCGCCGCCGGCTCCGTCGTGCTCAAGGCCGTGCCGCCGAAAAAGACCGTTGCCGGCGTGCCGGCCAAGGTCGTCGGCGAGGCCGGTTGTTCCGAGCCGTCACGCAACATGGACCAGGTGATCGGCGCTGATATCTGAGCGCCTGCTGGAAAAAGGATAGGAAAGCCGGCGGGAACCGTGCGGGGACAGCCACTGCCCAAGCGGCAGCCCGCCTTTACACCGCTGCTTTTCCTGTGCAAGTAGCGGCCAATCAAGACCGCTTACGGAGATGACAGAGTGAAGCCTGAAGAAATCAAGAAGCTCGACGCCTATTTCAAGCGCATGTTCAACCCGCAGATCATCGTCAAGGCGCGTCCGCGCAAGAACGATTCCGCGGAAGTCTATCTCGGCGAAGAATTTCTGGGCGTCGTCTATATCGATGACGAGGACGGCGACCGCTCCTACAACTTTTCGATGGCGATCCTCGACGTCGATCTTTGATCGCGTTCGAAAGTTTCAAGCGGACCGGGCGGCGTAATCCGCCCGGTTTTTGTTTTTTCGCTGCTTAAACAAAATTTTTTTGAAATCTGCGGTTGTGCTCATCTGATATATATTAGCAAAATCAGTTAAAGACGTACGTGCCCCGGCGCGCGGCCTTTGTTTTATTATTGTCATGCAACCCTGGGGTTGTTTTGCATCGCACAAGACTACTTGACTATTTGTGCGTTGCAGCTACCCTGCCGCCATCCCACAGCCCAACGGAGGACGGTTATGTTCAACTTTGACGATGCAAACAAGAAGAGCAAGGAAGCCGTCGATACGGCGTTGAGAACCTATTCCGATACGGCGAGGGGCTTTCAGGCGATCGCTGCCGAAGCTGCTGAATATTCGAAGAAGTCCTTTCAGGATGCGGTGACGCATTTCGAAACGCTGGCCGGCGCCAAGAGCTTCGAGGCCGTGTTCGAACTGCAGACCAGCTACGTCAAGTCCAGCTATGAAAGCTTCGTTTCCGAAGCTACCAAGCTCGGCGAAATGTACGCCGATCTCGCCAAGTCCGCTTACAAGCCCTACGAGGCTCCGATCGCCGCTGCCGTCGCCAAGACGGGCAGGCAGGTGCCGCCGGCAACGCCTGCTGCCGCATGAGTTGATTGCGACGGCGCAACCTGCGCGACATATTGAAATACCGAGGCCGGCTGCGCATCTGTAGCCGGTCTTTTTTGTTTCCACTTTCGCCACAGCGTCCGCTTGGATCGGCCGGGGACTTTTTTAGTCTTTCCCGTGCATGCCGGCATTTCTTGATTGCAGTGTCTGACAGGGGGCTTAAAATCGGCCTATTATGAACTAAGTTAGTGTTTCAGATATTCGGTGGGAAAAGCACCCTCCCATGCTCCGCCGGATTGATCGAGGAATGAATGACAATGATCGCAAAGCCGATCCGGATGCAGAACAACGGCGAAAGGAACGGGGACAACGGAAATCGCGGAACCTCGGTCATCACGCGCACGAAGCCGAAGACCAAGAAGCCCAACCTCTATCGCGTGCTGCTTTTGAATGACGACTACACACCCATGGAATTCGTCATTCATATTCTGGAGCGTTTTTTTCAGAAGGATCGTGAAAGTGCCACCCGCATCATGCTCCATGTCCACAATCACGGCGTCGGCGAATGCGGAATATTCACATACGAGGTAGCGGAAACGAAGGTCAGCCAGGTGATGGACTTCGCCCGGCAGCACCAGCATCCGCTGCAATGCGTCATGGAAAAGAAGTGAGGATCTGAACGTGCCAACATTTTCGCCTAGTTTAGAGAAGGCGCTCCATCAGGCACTGACCTTTGCCAACGAGCGGCATCACGAATATGCGACGCTCGAGCATCTGCTGCTCGCCCTGATCGACGATGCCGATGCGGCCGCGGTCATGGGTGCCTGCAATGTCGATCTCGACGCGCTGCGCAAGACGCTCGTCGAATATGTCGATAATGAACTCTCCAACCTGATCACCGGATATGACGAGGATTCGAAGCCGACCTCCGGCTTCCAGCGCGTCATCCAACGCGCCGTCATCCATGTGCAGTCGTCCGGCCGCGAGGAAGTGACCGGCGCCAACGTGCTCGTCGCGATTTTCGCCGAGCGCGAAAGCCATGCCGCCTATTTCCTGCAGGAGCAGGAGATGACCCGTTACGACGCCGTCAACTACATCTCTCACGGCATTGGCAAGCGGCCGGGCGCTTCCGAGGCCCGCCCTCCGCGCGGCGCCGAAGAGGAAGCCGAGAGCAAGCCCACCGCGCGCGGCGGCGAGGAAGAGGGCGGCCCCAAGAAGCAGCAGGATGCGCTGAAAGCCTATTGCGTCAATCTCAACGAGAAGGCCAAGGGCGGCAAGATCGATCCGCTGATCGGCCGCCACGCCGAGGTGAGCCGCACCATCCAGATCCTGTGCCGCCGTTCGAAGAACAATCCGCTCTATGTCGGTGATCCGGGCGTCGGCAAGACGGCGATTGCCGAAGGCCTCGCCAAGCGCATCGTCGAAGGCAAGGTTCCCGAAGCGCTCGCCGACGCGACGATCTTCTCGCTCGACATGGGCACGCTGCTTGCCGGCACGCGCTACCGCGGCGATTTCGAGGAGCGCCTGAAGCAGGTCGTCAAGGAACTGGAAGAATATCCGGGTGCCGTGCTGTTCATCGACGAGATCCACACGGTGATTGGCGCCGGCGCTACCTCGGGCGGGGCGATGGACGCATCGAACCTTTTGAAGCCCGCGCTGTCATCCGGCGCGATCCGCTGCATCGGCTCGACTACCTACAAGGAATATCGCCAGTTCTTCGAGAAGGACCGGGCGCTGGTGCGTCGTTTCCAGAAGATCGACGTCAGCGAACCGTCGATCAACGATGCCATCGAGATCATGAAGGGCCTGAAGCCCTATTTCGAAGAGTATCATCACCTGCGTTATTCCAACGATGCGATCAAATCGGCCGTCGAACTCTCGGCCCGCTACATCTCAGACCGTAAGCTGCCGGACAAGGCGATCGACGTGATCGACGAAACCGGTGCGGCCCAGATGCTGCTGCCGCCGTCGAAGCGCCGTAAGCTGATCACCGAAAAGGAGATCGAGGCAACGATCGCCACGATGGCGCGCATTCCGCCGAAGACCGTCTCCAAGGACGACGAAGCGGTGCTTGCCAATCTCGAGCAGGAACTGCGCTCGGTCGTCTACGGCCAGGATATCGCCATCGAAGCTCTTTCGACCTCGATCAAGCTGGCGCGTGCCGGCCTGCGCGAGCCGAACAAGCCGATCGGCGCCTATGTCTTCTCCGGTCCGACCGGTGTGGGCAAGACCGAGGTGGCAAAGCAGCTGGCTTCGTCGCTCGGCGTCGAGCTCCTGCGCTTCGACATGTCGGAATATATGGAGCGGCACACGGTCTCCCGTCTGCTCGGCGCACCTCCCGGCTATGTCGGCTTCGATCAGGGCGGTCTTCTCACAGATGGCGTCGATCAGCATCCGCATTGCGTGGTCCTGCTCGACGAAATCGAGAAGGCCCATCCGGACATCTACAACATCCTGCTGCAGGTCATGGACCACGGCACGCTGACCGACCATAACGGCAAGAAGATCGACTTCCGCAACGTCATCCTGATCATGACGACGAATGCCGGCGCTTCCGAAATGGCCAAGGCCGCGATCGGCTTCGGTTCGTCCAAACGCACCGGCGAGGACGAGGAAGCGCTGACCCGCCTCTTCACGCCGGAGTTCCGCAACCGTCTCGACGCGATCATTCCCTTCGCGGCGCTGCCGACGGCCGTCATTCACAAGGTCGTGCAGAAGTTCATCATGCAGCTGGAGGCCCAGCTTTCCGAAAGGAACGTTACCTTCGACCTGCACGAGGATGCGATCGCCTGGCTGTCCGACAAAGGTTACGACGAGAAGATGGGCGCCCGCCCGCTTGCCCGCGTCATCCAGGACACCATCAAGAAGCCGCTTGCCAACGAGATCCTCTTCGGCAAGCTGAAGAAGGGCGGCGTCGTCAACGTCACCGTCGGTCCGAAGGAAGACGGCAAGCCCGGCATCGTGCTGGAAGCAATACCGGATACGGCGCCAATCAAGCCGAAGCCGGAAGCCGAGGTCGCCCATCCCGAAGCCGATGACGAGGACGACGGCGAACTGAAGACAAAGACGGCCCGCAAGACCCGCGCCAAGACGGTCCCGCAGGCCGAGCCTGAAGTTCGCGACGCCCCGAAAAAGGGAAGCACGGTTCCGAAGGTTCCGCGCAAGAAGTGAAATTTGTCATCTTGAGAGAAAAAGGCCGCGTCACCGCGGCCTTTTTGCTTTCTGTTCCTGTTATCGCAGGGATCGACTCTATGCCAAAGCTGCCCTGATCTTCTCGGCATTGGCGGCCAGTACCGCGCCATCTTCCATCTTGCCGGAATGCGGCTTCAGCGCCACGCCCTCATGGCGGGGGATGACGTGGAAATGCAGATGGAACACCGTCTGCCCGGCGGCCGATTCGTTGAACTGGGCGATAAATACGCCATCAGCATCGAAAACCTCTTTGAGCGCCTTGGCGACTTTCTGGACGACGGTAATGGCGTGGGCGAGGGTGGCGGAATCGGCATCGAGAATATTGCGGGAAGGCGCCTTCGGAACGACGAGCACATGGCCCGGCGCCTGCGGCATCACGTCCATGAAGGCGACCGTATGCTGGTCCTCATAGATACAGTGCGAGGGAATTTCGCCGCGCAGGATCTTGGCGAAGATATTGTTGTCGTCATAGGCGCTGGTCATCGCAAAATCTCCTCACGTTCCATTTGATCGGGTAGCGCGCTCGCCGGGGCCGCGTCAATCCTCCTGCTGACGCTCACCCTTGCGAAAGGGGCTGTGCTCACTCAGCAATTCACTCATCTGTTCGACATCGGCGCGCTCGCGCGCGAGATAATCGCCGATCGCGCGGCGCAGCCCGGCATGGGCGACATAATGGGCGGAATGCGTCGTCACCGGCAGGTAGCCGCGAGCGAGCTTATGTTCGCCCTGTGCGCCGGCCTCGACCCGTTTCAACCCCTTCGCCAGGGCGAAGTCGATCGCCTGATGATAGCAGACCTCGAAATGCAGGAAGGGATGATCCTCGATGCAGCCCCAATGACGGCCGTAGAGCGTACCGCCGCCGATGAAGTTGATCGCGCCGGCGACATAGCGCCCGTCGCGCTTGGCCATGACGAGCAGGATGTCGTCGGCCATGCGCTCGCCGATCAGCGAGTAGAATTTGCGGGTAAGATAGGGCCGGCCCCATTTGCGCCCGCCGGTATCCATGTAGAATTTGAAGAACTGATCCCAGATCCGTTCCGTCAGGTCCTTTCCGGTCAGCCAGTCGATGCTGATGCCGTTTTCGAG
Source organism: Rhizobium phaseoli (assembly GCF_001664385.1). Classification (NCBI taxonomy): domain Bacteria; kingdom Pseudomonadati; phylum Pseudomonadota; class Alphaproteobacteria; order Hyphomicrobiales; family Rhizobiaceae; genus Rhizobium; species Rhizobium phaseoli. The sequence continues at coordinate 2,007,950 of NZ_CP013532.1, forward strand.
TGCTGCCCGGCGCTCCTTGCGCAAAGCCTTGCGTTTGCGCGAAGCGAGCGTTTCGAGGAATTCCTCGTGATTGGCATAGCCGTCATTGATGAAATGGAACTGTTGATCGGTGCGGTGGAGATAGCCTTCCATCTCGAAGACGCCGATCTCCTCGTCCGGCACGAAGGTGACATGGGCCGAGGAGACGCCGAGCCGCCGCACGACCTCCTTCAGGCTTTCGGCGATCGCGCTCTGGATCGGCAGCCGCTGCAGCCCCTCGGCGACGAGAAGTCGCGGACCCGTCGCCGGCGTGAATGGAATCGAGCACTGAAGTTTGGGATAGTAGCGCCCGCCGGCCCGCTCGAAGGCGTCGGCCCAGCCATGGTCGAAGACATATTCGCCCTGGCTGTGGTTCTTGAGGTAGCCGGGCAGGGCACCGATCAGCTCGCCGCGATCGGTCTCGAGCAGCAGGTGATGGCCGAGCCAGCCGGTCTCGGCGGTGGCCGAACCGGATTCTTCCAGCGACGACAAGAACGCGTGCGAGATGAAGGGATTGTAAGCAATCGCAGGAGCGCTCTTCGATGCCCCGGAAAGCCTGGACCAGCTCTCCGGGGATATCGCTGTGAAGGAGCGTTCTACGCGAATGGTGAGATCATCGGTCATGGGGCAAATGCGAAGCCTGTGGAGGGACGGTTCGGCTCTCCCTCAATCTGCGCATGATCTTGACGAAAAAGCGAGCGTCAAACCGCCACACGCGGGTCGAAGCCTTCGAAGGTCATCTGGTCTGCGTTGGCGAAGGTCCGCCGGCGCGCCTCTTCGTCGCGCACCGTCCAGGTGATGACGGGAATGCCCTTCTCGCGTTCGCCTGATATGAAGGCATTCGGCAGGTCGTCATAATAATAGGAGATGAAATCGAGACCGAGCTCCATCGCCTTGGCGTGCGTTGCGAACTCCTCCGGTGTGTTGCCGTTGGCGGTCAGCCCGAGTGGGTAAGGGGAGCCAAGCGCCTTCAGATCGCGCAGCAGCCAGTGATCGAAGCTCATCAGCGCCACCTTGCCTTCATATCCCTCAAGCACCTCGAGAACGGCCTCGGCAAACCCTTCGTCATCAGCCTCGCGGCCCTTCAGCTCCAGCACCAGCGGCACCTTGCCCTGCACGAGATCGAGAAGCTGGCGGAGCGTCGGCACCTTGTCGCTGGTGCCGCCGACGGCGATCAGTCCGAGCTCCCTGGAAGTGCGCTCCCTGATGTCGCCGGTGAGGCTGCACAGGCGCTGCAGGTCCTCGTCGTGAAAGATGATCGGCACGCCGTCGGAGGCGTAGTGCAGATCGCATTCGATCGCAAAGCCCGCTTCGACGGCGCGCGAAAAGGCCGAAAGCGTGTTTTCCCAGACGAGCTTATTGAGGTCGTGATAGCCGCGATGGGCGACCGGCACGTCCTTGATCCAGGCCGCATTCGTCATTCTGCGATTTCCATGATAGCATCGATCTCGACGGCGGCGTTCAGTGGCAGGGCGGCCATGCCGACGGCGGCGCGCGCATGTTTGCCGGCCTCGCCGAGCACGCCGGCAATCAGGTTCGACGCGCCGTTGATGACGAGATGCTGCTCGACAAAGTCGGGCGCCGAGGCGACGAAGCCGTTCAGCTTGATCACCCGACGGATGCGGCCGAGATTGCCGCCAAGTGCCGCCTTCGCCTGGGCGAGGATGTTGATGGCGCAGAGTTCGGCGCCGCGCTGGCCGCTTGCAACGTCGACGGTCTTGCCGAGATGGCCTGATATGGCGACCTTGCCGCCTTCGAGGGGCAGCTGGCCGGAAATGTAGAGAAGATTGCCGCTGATAACGTAGGGAACGTAATTTGCGGCCGGGGCTGCGGCTTCGGGCAGGGTTATCCCCATCTCAGTCAGGCGCGCTGCAATTTCATTGGACATTTTCGTCTCCGCTTTTGTTGTCAATGTTTCAAAAACTGCAATGCATTGATTTGCAGTGTTTTTGACTGTTCATTTCGTGTGTCTTAGGTCATTGAATTTCCAAGACTATTTTCCTATTGTGTTCGTAAGTGTTCACACCTATTCGCAAATGTGCAGGACGCAATTGCGGGGTAGAATGGGGGTACGATCCAGACACAATGCGAGGTATGATGCCACAGAGGTGGAGTCTTACCTCGGTCGAGGTGATCATAGGAGCCTTTTGATGGCAAGAGAATTACACAGGCTTTCGACACGAGGAATTGAATCCACAATCAAGAAGGGGACTGAAGGCTACGGTGCGCATAACGACGGTGGCGGGCTAACGCTTGTCATCGATAAGTTCGGCGCGCGCTGGCTTTTCAAGTTCACGTCCCCTGTCACTGGCAAGCGTCGCGAGATGGGGCTTGGCACGCTCGCTACCGTGTCCCTCGCTGACGCCCGCGAGAAAGCCTCTGAGGGTAGGGGATTGATCGCAAAGGGCCTCGATCCCTTGATTGAGCGCGACCGTACCGCCGCAGAAGCGCTTCGTGATTCCGTGACTTTCGAACAATGCGCCAACGACACGCGGGACATCCTTTCGAAGAAGTGGACGTTCGCCGGGGCCGTCGATCAATGGGACCGGATTGTCAAGGAACTGGGCGATCTGCGCTCAATGAGCGTCAAGGACATCCGCGGTGTCGATATCGCGAAGGTGTTGAGCGTCTTCGATGACCGGCCATCCTCGAAGAAGGTCGCTCTGTCTGTGATCCGCCGCACCATGGAAACGGCCGTCGCATCTGAACTGCGTGAAGACAACCCGGCAATGACGTCGCGTGTCAGCCGCCTAACCTCGCTCGACTACAAGCGTGGCCATCATCCCTCAATGCCTTACGCTGATGTCCCTGCCTTTGTCGGTTTCCTGCGTAGCAAGAAATCGCGATCGGCTCGCGCCCTCGAACTTCTGATCCTGACAGGCACTCGTAAAGACGAGGTCGCAGGTATGACGCTCGCTGAGCTCGATTTAGACAAATGCCTTTGGACGATCCCCGAGGACATCACAAAGCAACGCCGGGAGCACGTGGTTCCGCTGACGCACCGTGCCGTCGAGATACTGCGGCAGCAGCTCGAAACGATCAATCGGGCAGCGAAGGCGGCAAACGCGCGTTCTCGCGACCGTGCGGCAACCCCTGACTACGTTTGGGGGAACGGTCGACATGCACGGCTGTCGCACAACGCGTTTGTGCACCTCATTCCTGAGGGGGCGACGGTGCATGGGTTCAGATCGTCACTTCGTGAGTACCTGGGCGATGAAACCACCGTGTCGTGGAACACTGCCGAAGAAGTGATCGGCCACAAGGTCGGGAATGAAACCGCGAAAGCATATCGCCGTGTGTCGGGCATTACGAAACGGCGGGCGGCCCTGCAATATTGGGCCGATTTCATCGAAGGCAATTTAAATGAAACTGCCAACAAGGTTGACAAAACCTCTGCTGCACAAGGGATTGAGGAGCAAGCCGCATGACCAAGAAAGATCGCGCCCCACGTCGTGCCCCGGAAGGCGCGCTTTTATCGGCGACTGATGCAGCGGACCTGCTCGGCATCGGGCGAACTCGATTCTGGCAACTGCGAAAGGAATTCAATCTCCAGCGTGTCGAGTGGTCTCCCGAGACGCGGCCCCTGTATCGGCGCGATGATGTCTTGAAGCTGGTTGCTGTGCCACAGGGTGAGCAGGGGGCGCAGGCAGCTGAGCCAGTCATGCAGACAGCAACTCCGTCCGATCCTAAGAAGGTCCTTGCGATCGACGCCGGGTTCAAGGTCTCAAAGGGATTCGAGCATATCACGGTCGAGGAGTGGCACGAGGCGAACCGGGATGCGCTAAAGCGCAAACAGTCGGCGCACTTGCCCGACCTCGAGTAGTCGCCTCGGTCTTCGAACACAAAAAGCCCCGCCATCGAGCGGGGTTTTTCATGGTCTCATATTTGCGGCGTGACGAGCTTTTGTCTCGAGTCGGTGACATGGGCGGATTTGGGCGTAAATTGCGTCACTGAGGGGAGTCTACAAGAGAACCTTCTCCGCGATTGCTTCCTTTGCAGGAGAGGCGCTCCCGTCTATTTGCATGGCAAGCTCTAACGGAGTCTCGAGCACTAATAGCCGTCCCAGTGCGTTGTCAAAGACAATTCTGGAAGCTTGCGCAGTTCCAAGCTCCTCAACTTCAACAGCTACGCTATCGACACGGAATATCCGATCAGCGTTTATCCATGTCTTGCTTCCCTTCTCGAAAATTTCCGGCTGAATTTCGCGCAGTTGGGTAACGTTGATAAGCGTAGCCATCGGACATTATTCTCCTTGAGCCACCGGGTTGTGCCGCCAACTTGGCACGCCCCGGTTGTTAACGCAAACGCCCATTTTGGAGTGTTCACAGTGGCGCATTTTCGATTTGGGCTGTCCGGATCGACGATCTGTCGATTGCGTCGATTATGTCGAATGTGTCGTTACGCGTATCGACACACTTTTGAGGGGGCAGCGGCGTCATTTTTTGTGTCGCTTTTGTCGATATACGCGCGATCCATATAAAAGACCTCTGTCTTTTCTAATGAATAAAAGGAGACCCCCCCGTTTTCCATCGACATTTGTGACACACCGAACGCGTCAAACTCGGCCTTTGTATTTTATGCCGCTCGCCAAGCGATAGATCTCATCACGTCTTGCACGCTCTTCTTCGGTCTTTTTCACGAACCGGACATGGACCTCGGGATTTACGATGCCTTGCGGTGCCGATGTTGATCTAGGCCCCGGCTGCACCTCGGATAGCCAACCATCTGCTGATAGGCGGTCAAGGATCTTCGTGTAATCGCGGCGTTCGAGTTCGCGGCAGGGAGCCACATTCCTCTGCAAATCGCGAAGCGTAACGAGCTCGACCTTATGAGTGAGGATATAGCCGGCGATGCCGCGAATTGTCGCGTCGTGGCCCGAGCCGAGAATCTCAAGGTGAAACGCCATCGCATGGTTCAGCATGAAGTCGAACAGCAGCTTCTCAGCCCTACGGATCGTTGCGACTTCGATCACGTTCGGAATCCAGTGCTGCTGCATGTAGTCCATCCGTGGCAAAGAGGCATACTCGATCATATGAAGCCCCAGCGACAAACGGGCGAGAATGCCGTCATATTTCTTGAGATGCATATGCAGGCTCGGATAAATCTCGCTGAAGTGCTCGGTCAGTATTTTCGTGTTTTCCTGCCGCTCCCTAAAGACCTGCTGCGCCTCGGCACTAAAGAAGAGGGTTGCGCCATCTCGATGGGTGCCCCCGACAACATGCTGGCCCGTTAGCTCGGCGAGTCGATAAATCAGGGCGTCATACTTATCCAGCACATCTTGTATTGGCGCGTCGGTGCCCGTTTTCCGATCGCACAGCAGGACTGGCGTTATGCGCTGCATCATGCCGTCGTCAATGCCAGCCTCGCTGATCTTCTTGATTGGGTCGGGCTGGATGCAGCCGACAATGCTGACCGAGATATTATCAATGTGGAATTTACCGCGACCGATACGGCGCACGGTGTCACCGATGCCATCAAAGGATTTGAGCCACAGTGCACGGTTCGGGGAAACATCGCCTTTGCCTGAATTGGTGTATCGATCGATACCGGCGAAGAATTGTGTGACCTCTTCATCAAGGATGCCAACGCCATCGTTTTTGCACATCATTGCATCTTGTGCTGACTCTGTCGTCGTGTCGCCTAAGATGAGATCGGGGCAGGGTGGCAAGTCTTTATCGGTCAGCTTCTTTCCTTCCGCTGTGGCCTGTTTGCGCAACTCATCGCAACGGCGAGCCCAGGAATCTCGGATTGCCTTGTCCACGGCCTTGAGCGGTTTGCCTACAATGTTGATGAGGGGTGATTTGCCCGCGCCACTCGCGCCGACGCCAATCCCCCAAAGTCCGAAGCGCTCGCGCCACCGATCACTTGAGCGGACCGGCTGAATACGGATCTTGTCAGAGGTGACCATAGAGCAGGCTGCAAGAGCGAGAACGCACAGCGCCGCCTTGTCGAGGCCCGTTGAGTCGCCCACGTGCTGAACGAGTTCATCCAGGACGTGCGGGAGAACATGAGGCGGAACGCTTGCCGGGGTCGCGGGCGCCCAATAGTCGATTGCCGATGTATCGCTGTTGATCTGCTGAGCAGGGTTGCTGTTGGTCAGCGCCGCCGGAACTGCAGGAACTCTGGGAATTGACGGTACCGGGACGCGCTCCTGGTTGATCGCTTTTTGGTGTGCGAGCGTGGCGACCATAACGGAATCGAGGATAGCTTTGCGCTCAGGTGTGATGACTTCGCCAAAGGGCAGATGGCGGTCGTTGGAGGAGCGAGCCCCCAGCAACCAGTTCTCAAACATGTTCGCGCAACCCTTTCGGGCCAGCCAGGCTTCGCCCTCGCGGTCATACTTCTCGGCATTATATCCGTTCCGATACATAGGCGATTTGCGGATCATGCGGTCGATTTGGACGGGATCGCCCGTGATCTTGTCCAGGTCACCGATGATCTTTGAGAAGTGATCACCTCGGAGGCCATGCAGCGTCTCCGATGACCCAAGCCATGCGTATTGCGTCGGACGGTGAATTTCCAGCTTGCGGAAAACATCGCGGTCGGAAAGGTCGACGCGGCGCCCGAGTGCCACAGTGGGTTCGACCGTTGGTGAGCCTCTGGCAATCTCGGGCAAGCCCCAACTGTCAATGATCGCCTGCCCATCAGCAACGAATGTCGGTGATCCCCAACTGGCCGTGTTGCCTGTGATCGCGATGAACCGGTGAGAGTAGATTTCGAGGCTCAACTCGGGGATGACGCCGCCAGTTCGTCCATGCGGAAGGACGCCCCTATAAAAGACGTGCTGCCCCATCCCGCTGATCGATGTTTCCCGGTAGGTCGGAGCATCGCACATGAGCTTTTCTTCGATGTACGCCGCGCCCACGCGAGCGCGTTCCGAGTCGTCGCCCGGGTGATTGTCGTAGTCGAGGCAAACCAATCCTGTCCCGTTGAGCACCAACCCGATCCCGTAGCGCCCATGCGGATCAGATTGCATATCCGCGACAACAGCCGGAAAGGATCGCCATTTTGAGGGATCGCAATAGTCGAGGTTTCCACCGCCCAGGATGCAAGGGATTTTCGCTACCCTGCCGTCTTTGATCACCGGCTTCCACAATACCCACTGTGGCACATTGCGCAGCTCGGCAGGTATATTTTCCTCTTGAGTTATAGTTCCAGGAGTCGGAAGAATAGATTCGAGAATAGACAAAATAATACTCCTTGCGTTCGCAGTTGATCTGTGCGATATACAAGGTGTTCCAAAACTACCTTTGCAATACCGCAGTTGATATGCCCCCGGACGAAAGTTCGGGGGTTTTCATTTGCGATCATTGCGGGTTGGATCAACCGCGAGGCTGCAGGAGCTTCGATTCCTCAGCCGCGTCATATGCCCATAGAGGGCGACACGCGGCCAAGTGCTGGCGATATTACGCTGCGTCCTTCGTGACGGCAATAAGCGTTATCCCAAAATGCTTACAGAGAACGTCCGCGACCTCGGGGCGCGGGTTAACGCGTCGTCCCGTCATGATGTTGTGTAGCGTTCCTGGAAGGAACCCGAGCTCGCGTGCGAGAGCCGTAACGCTTGGATGCTCGCGAAGCTTGGTGCGAACTGTTTCAGAGATTTCAGCAAGTGTAACCTGTTTCGTGCTCATGTTTCGTGCCTTTAATGGTTGAATTTTGTTGCGATTTTCGAATGAATAACGAAATAATGTTCGGATCGTCAAATAGAAATTCGTTTCCATCTAATAATATCGTCAAAGTATTTCCGGACGTAGCGGAATTATACGCAAGTGGAAACAAAATATATTTAGATGGAAATGTTTTTATCGTTGTCGATAACGATAAAATCACTATCGTTCATTTCAATCAACCGATGGAGTGACCGATGCTAAATGCCGATGAACTTGAGCACGCGGGTGCAGCGGTGTCCCTCGACCTCATGATGCTGCTCGATGGCGTTAAGCGCAGAATCAAGGCCGTGCCTGCCGCCGAGTATGGAGACCTTGCCGAGGAGTGCGGCGTGTCCGTGCCGACGCTTTACGCGATCATTGCCGACCGCCGCCTGCCGTCGCTCCCCACATTTCAGAAGCTTTGCAATTACTTCGCGATCACAGTCGACGTGGCGACGCACAAGCAGGTCATGCCCCCTGTGGTCAAACCGAACTCGTGAGGAGCGCCCAAATGTTTCTTGGCATCAAGATGACGCTCGCCGCGGCGCTGACGCTCAAGGCCCACGGCTTGCCACAGGGGAGGGCGGTTTGCGTCCCGACCGACCTCTGGAACGAATATGTGCTCGGGGAAACGCCGGTCGAGCGATCTTGCTATGTCATGCAGCTCCTGGCCGATCTTCGCGACTACGTTTCGAAGGGAACGGATGAATGGGCATTCGGGGAAATAACCGAAGTCGTCATGAAGTGGGGCCTTGTCGAAAGCCTTCGCTCATGCGGGCGAAAGGTGCAGGACGCCGAAACCATCATCTCATGGCTCAATAAGCGTATCCGCGAGCAGGAACCCCCTGAGGTCGCAGTGAGCACAGACGGCTCGCGTATGCGCATCCTCCTCGGCGACAACGTTTTTCCCGGCATTCGATTGCAGCACCACGAAACGACCGGCCAGAAGTTCAACGATCGCTACCATGCCGAGAAGGAGTACGCAGACGGAGTCGGCGCTCCTCCGGATACACCTGCATGGGGATCTGACGCACATTACGCGCTCATGCGGGAATGGGAAACCGGAAGCCGCGAGATCGTGTGGAAACAATGAAATCGGGAAGAAAGGCGATGTGGAGTCTCGGGTCTCTGGCAGACCACCACACCTATGCCCGATCCGGCAGGGTCGTAGTTGAGGCCTCGCTCCCCTGTCGGTTTTTTCTCAATCGGAACAAAAGGTGAACATGGAATGGCAAAGATTCTTTTAGGCTACGCGTACACCACGAGCGTTACCAAGGACGGCACGGCTCTTCAGAAGGCGGAGGCTTTCAAGATCGATCAGAACTTGCCGATCCTGCTCGACCACCCCGACATGCGCAACGCGCCTCGTGAGAACAAGGGCGTTATCCTTTCGGCAGCTTACGATGCAATCGGGTGCAAGGTGGCGGTTCTCGTCTTCGATGACGACATTGCTGTTGCTTGCAAAGGCCTCAGCATCGCAGCCCCAGCCAGAGCTTACGCGACAAGTAGAATTGGCATGACGCCAATCGAGCTCAGCCTATGCAACGACCTCGACCCGGAAAACGGCGACTGCAAAATTCTCGCCTGCCGCGATGCGACAGACTTAGAAATCACCTTCGCGAAAATGGGCGACAGCGTTCGCATGATGGCTGCGCTCGCAGCGATCGCCGAACAGATCAAGGAAGTTCTGGCGCGATGACCTACTACGCGCCGAAATCTCAAGAAAATGAAAGGACAATGCAATGATCAACAAACTACGCGCAACCAGGCGAGACGGAGCAAATGCAATCGTCACCGCACTCGGCAGGGAGAACATTGCCAACCTCGCGGAGAAACTTGGATATACCCGCAAATCTCAGATTGCGCGCCTTGCAACGATTGCGAACGGAGGTGCTGCGCCGGCGACCGAAGAGCTTGTCCAATTATGCGCCGTCATCAGTGCGGGCACGCTTCGCTATGATGAGAATGCCGATGCCGTCGTGACCGACGCTGAAAATGCTCTCCGCTCGGCCCTCATTGGGCATAACCTTCCGCTGGTTGAAAAGGCATCGCGCATTCCGGTGTTCAAACTGGAGAGCTTTCGTGGCGGTCAGAGTTCACTATCGGAGGAACAGCTTGACGAGCTTGTCCTTCACCTTTTCCCCGGTCTGAAGATCGATCACGAAGCGAACACCTTAGTTCCGCGCGGACACATCCAGAATCCCGAGTCTGACTTCGAGATTAATCGCAACCCGCATCTGCGTATTCTGAATCCAGAGACACCGCCACGCCTCGATCTGTCGTTGAAGTCCAACGCTGTTGCTGTGCCGATTGGCGTCTTCCCCCCTGTGGCAGAGGCCTCAGAGGGAGTGGACGGCAGGTTCGCCATCCTCACCCAAGAAAAACACGGGGATTGGCGTAAGCGGTAAGCGCCCGGTGAGGGCCGTCTTGCGAGGTTGAGACGAACATCGGAAGTCCTAGTGCAAACACTAGGAGTAGTCCTATGACGAAGCATCCGATTGAAGTGATCACGTCTGTCGAGCGCCGACGGCGCTGGTCTCGGGAAGACAAAGAGCGGCTTGTTGCGGCCTGCTTTGAGCCAGATGCGGTGCTTTCCGAGATTGCCCGTGCGGCCGGTATCCATGTCAGCCAGCTTTTCCGTTGGCGCAAGGAGCTTTGCCAAATCGAGGAGCCGAAGACGGAAACGGCGAGCACGTTGGTGCCGGTGATCCTATCCGAGGCCGCGCCTCCAGCCACGCCCATTCCCTCGGGGCCGCCTGCCCCATCGCAGTCCCGCCGGAAGCGTAGCGATGTGACGATTGAGCTGGGTCGGGGCCGTCGTATTCGCGTGGACAGCGACATCGATACCGAGGCGCTGGGCCGTATTCTCGATGTCGTGCTGGAACGGAGATGATCCCGGTTCCGAGTGGTGTGAAGGTCTGGCTGGCGACAGGCCATACGGACATGCGCAAAGGCTTCCCCGGCCTATCGCTGATGGTGCAGGAGACGCTGAAGCGCGATCCGATGTGCGGACACCTGTTCGTGTTCCGCGGTCGCGGTGGTGGCCTGATCAAGGTCATCTGGCATGACGGCCAGGGAGCCTGCCTGTTTACGAAGAAGCTTGAACGCGGACGCTTCGTCTGGCCGTCGGCGGCAGATGGATCGGTGGTGATCACACCGGCGCAGCTCGGTTATCTGCTGGAAGGTATAGACTGGCGGATGCCGCAAAAAACCTGGCGACCGACGTCGGCAGGATGAGCAAAAGCACTGGAATGGCTGGGTCGAATATGATTCCATCCTACCATGAACGATGCGGCCGAACAGCTTCCTGACGATCTTGCCAGTGCGCTTGCACTGCTGGCGCAAGAGCGTGCCTGGCGTATGAAAGCCGAGGCGGAAGCCGCCAGTGCCAAGGCGCTCGTGTCACATTCAGAAGCGCTGATCGCGCGGTTGAAGCTGGAGATCGAGAAGGTTCGCCGTGAACTTTACGGCAGCCGGTCCGAGCGCAAGGCGCGACTTCTCGAGCAGATGGAGCTGCAACTCGAGGAACTCGAAGCCGACGCTGGTGAAGACGAACTGGCGGCGGAGATTGCTGCCAAGGCTTCTACAGTCCGGGCGTTCGAGCGAAAGCGTCCATCACGGAAGCCGTTTCCCGAACACCTGCCGCGCGAGCGCGTCGTCATCGCCGCCCCGACGAGTTGCCGCTGCTGCGGTTCCGCCAGGCTGTCGAAGCTCGGCGAGGACATCACCGAGACGCTGGAGGTGATCCCGCGCCAGTGGAAAGTCATCCAGACTGTGCGGGAGAAGTTCTCCTGCCGCGAATGCGAGAAGATCACTCAGCCGCCCGCACCTTTCCATGTGACGCCGCGCGGTTTTGCCGGGCCGAACCTGCTGGCGATGATCCTGTTTGAGAAGTTCGCCCAGCATCAACCGCTGAACCGCCAGAGCGAGCGCTATGGCCGAGAGGGGATCGACCTCAGCTTATCGACACTGGCCGACCAGGTCGGTGCTTGCGCGGCGGCGCTGAAGCCCATTCATTCGTTGATCGAGGCGCATGTTCTGGCCGCCGAGCGGCTGCATGGCGACGACACCACCGTGCCGATCCTGGCGAAAGGCAAAACCGATACGGGGCGCATCTGGACATATGTCCGGGATGACCGACCGTTCAGCGGGCAGTCACCACCGGCAGCTCTTTACTATGCGTCGCGGGACCGGCGGCAGGAGCATCCCGAGCGCCACCTGAAGACCTTTACCGGCATTCTGCAAGCGGATGCTTATGGCGGCTACAATCCCCTGTTCAAGGTTGACCGCGATCCCGATCCGCTGACGCAGGCACTGTGCTGGGCGCACTCACGCCGCAAGTTCTTTGTGCTCGCTGACATTGCCACGAATGCCAAACGCGGCAGCCGTGCCATGCCGATCTCGCCGCTGGCGCTGGAGGCTGTCAAACGGATCGATGCCCTGTTCGACATCGAGCGGGAGATCAACGGGCTTGCCGCCGACGAACGCCTGCAGCGCCGTCGCATCGACAGCCTCTCACTCGTCAAAGAACTCGAGGACTGGATGCGGACCGAGCGGGCAAAGCTGTCGCGCAGTTCTCCTGTCGCCGAGGCTATCGATTACATGCTGAAGCGTTGGGACGGCTTCACGTCATTCCTGGAAGATGGGAGAATTTGCCTGACGAACAATGCAGCCGAGCGGGCGCTGCGAGGCTTTGCTCTCGGAAGGAAGTCATGGCTCTTCGCCGGATCGGATCGTGGTGCTGATCGCGCAGCCTTCATGGCGACGCTGATCATGAGCGCAAAGCTCAACGACATCGATCCGCAAGCCTGGCTTGCTGATGTCCTCGCCAACATCGCTGACACGCCGACGAGCAAACTGGAACAATTGCTTCCGTGGAACTGGACGCCGACGGCGCTGGATGCTCAAGCGGCCTGACCTGCGTCCTTCACCGGATGCTTACCGTAAGCGCGTACTGGCTGGCGAGAAGGCGAGCCCCGGCGTGTGATTGCCACATGGGCGACACCGATAAGGCGCGCGAGAGCGTCCCTTTTATTCTGCGCAGTAGTGACGCGTTTTACGTTCGCGATGATGCATTGAGAGGATTGCCACATGAAATCGCGTGACGTGCGGTGTCCGCGAACTACGCGGGGCATCGTGACGATATTCCCCTACTAAAATGAGCGCTCTCGTTGCAGGAGTCCCGCCAAGAAGCTAAACCGTGGGTGGGGCATGGGGGACAGCAAGTGCGAGTTTGGACTAAACGAATTATTGGCGCGGCGGCACTCGGAGTCATTGGATACGTCGCTTACGATTACTATCGAGCGGGTTTTTGGACACGACCAGAGATGCCCGAGGGTGCATTCTCGCTATCCTACGCTAACGGCTTGCGCGCGATATTGGTTGGCGTGCCAAATGAGAAGGAAACGCGCCGATACTTCGGACACCCTCAAGAGGTGCCTTTCTACCTCAAGGACGCTTGGTCGTTCTGCTCTCCGCCTGAAGGCGCTGAGAAAACCAGAGCCGCTGAGTTCATCGAGAGCCGCAACCAGCCCGGCGAGCGGTTCGAAGTGATTTGCAAAATTAAGGCCGACAACGACGTGGTCGTTCGTGGCGTGATTACCTCAGTTCCAAGGTTATGAGGCCGGTCAAGTCTCCAGCCCTGGGATGTCCTTTTGTGCAGGTGCCTCGTCTGCCGTCTCGAAGCTGATGAGCAACTTTTTGTCGATCAATGACGGATCGAGATATTGTGGATGCTCTAAAAGCGTCTTTATCACCATTCGAAGGTATCGCGTTGCGAGATCTCGCTGGCTGGCGTAGACGGTCTTTCGGTCGGCCTCAACATCTTTACTCTTTTTGCCCCGAGAACTCCCGTGCACGATTGCAGACCGGGTTTCGTAAAGTTTGCCCATCTCCTTGTAAGAATTCTCCGGTGGAAACCTTCCGCCAGTAAGTTTTGAGAGACCTGCCACGCGCATACGCAGTTTGAAGTTCAGGGAATCATTGCCATCTCCCAGCAGAAGTTCTATCCCGATGATTGCATCAAGGATGGCGTCTATGTCGTCGTCGCGCGTGACACACGCGTTCAATCGCCGAAGAGCAAGCTGCATCTTGTTGGATTTGCTGGCCAGTACCTGATGATAGGTCTCTCGAATGTCTGACATTAGTTCCTTAGGAACTGACCTCAATGCGTCATTTTGTGAATATGCTCGGTCGTAGAACATCGGGTAGCGCCGGTGCTCAGAAACGTACATCGCAGGCAAGTCCCACCTATACGAAACGCCCCAGCCGCGCGGCACCTGTAATATCTGCGCGTATCCGGCGACAGCATTAGTTGCTAGTCGAAGGGCCGCGAAAAAGGAGTCTATTTCTCCAAACGCAGGTTCACTCGCGTCCGTGAGTGACCTCGCAAGGCCCGATGAGGCCTGAGCGCGTATGTTCCAATTCATACTGACAAAAGCATGTGTCGCTGAGGAAGCGACGCTTCGCGATACTCCCCCGGTAGAATCGCCGCTAACCGATCGCGCAAGCTGGAATGGTTTTCGCATTTTGAAAACGTAAGAGTCATCGGTCAGTCGGTAGTGGTCCGTCTCGAAACTGTGCATGAGGATCGGCACAACAAGTGCGAGAGGTAATCGGTCGGCGGTTATTGCGAACAGAAACGGTCGAACAACGATAAAACCCCTGTCCGTGTCGAGTTCATCGCTAACCCCGTAACAGTTGAAGTAGCGCAAGAGGGCTTGTTCAATTAACTTCGTAGCCTCGTACTCGGCGTACCAGATATTCTCTTCTCCAAGACGTTTCCTGAAGGCAGGGATATCCCAAAGTATCTTTCCCAGGTTTTTCACTGGCTCAAGATTGTTTCCTTCATCGAGAGCGCCAAGAGTAGGTGACAAAAGGCTTCCACCGCTTAACGCGTATTCGTAGTCCGGCCTTGCGTTGTTCCGCCAAACAGACGTGAAATAGGGCAGCCCGTTGTCCCTGATACTCATATTAGGATAGTTGTGGACGTTTGTGAGCGCGCGTTTAGCTTTCTGTGCTGCTATTGGATAGAGGTCTAAAAAGGCGTTCAAAAAGGCGTCCGTAACTGCTGCGCTCTCTTCTTTCGTTAAGTGGGTGTCGTCGCCCATACCGCCCTCTTAGCAACTACAGCGATAAAATACTGAGACTCAGTCGTCGCATCGATTGAAAAATAACCAGGATCATAGTCGAATATCAACGCCAGCGTGGCTATATCGGCGAGGGGGCCGACCACATATTCGGCGGGACGACCCTGACAGACAGGTATCCGCCATCTATGTTGCATAGCGGCTCTTTACGCAGACATTGGAGGCAGAATGATAACTTCTCTACCCGACTGCCTTTTCGCCATTCGAGCAATGGTCGGCAGAAACTGCTCTTCACTGAACTCTATGTCGATTGTGACTCGAGGCGATTGGTGGACCGCCGGCTTGGCAAATTCTACGAAATCATGACGCAATATCCGCTGTGGCGTGCCTCGCTCGATCCATTCACGGACCCACCAGACCCAAAAGTCAGCGGCCTGCAGGGGCGGCACGGTCTTGTCGTCCTCGAATATCGGCGCATCGGCGTAACGATCGCGGATGTCGTCCGGTCGATGCAAGATATATTCTTCCCACATGCGCTCAACAGATTTTCTGTCGTAAGTATCGTCCATGTGGAATTGAACCACTTCTTCAAGTGGAATCGATCTTTCCAATTGCGGTCGCTCTAGATGGAACTTGTCCATCAGGCACCGAAAGGCGATCCAATAGTAGTTCGCCGGATCCCATTCGATCGTCGCACCTGGGATATATATTCTCCGTCTTGCTCGATCGAACTCGGATCGATTGAAACGAGCAGATATGAACACAGGCACATGCCTACTTATTACCGAATAGAAGAAACCCACTTCCTCCAACCTGTGTGTCATTTCGGCCATATGGAAATATCGGCGCTTGGCGGCATCAATCCTGCCAAAACGTTCAGTGAACGACTGCCATTCTGCTGAGAACTCTGTCCACTGCGACTCAGTGGCGATGCAGCCACCGATTACATAAGCATCGCGTTCCGGATTATAGCTTTCATCAATATAAGCATGCCAGGACATGCGCTCTCCTATAAATCGCAAATCTCTTCACTATCCTGCACCTCCCGCAGCCCTTTGTAAGAAGCATGCCGCAGTTTTTTGTCATGCGTCCACGCCCGATACTCAATCTCGGCAACAAGCTTCGGCTCGATGAAGACCGCGTTTCGCTTGCGCCCGGTGCCGACGGCGGGCCTGGCGATGATCAGCTTGTCCATCTGCTCCCGGAGCTGGCTGGCGGAACGCTCGTTGAAGCCGGTTCCCACTCCACCGACATAGACAAGCTCGTTTCCTTTGCGGGCGGCGAGCAACAGCCGCCCAATGCCCCCGAAAGACGCTGCCGACTTCTCATAGCCAACGATCACGAAACCGTCGCTCTGGATGCATTTGATTTTCAGCCATTCGCCCCACCGCCCGCTGCGATAGGCGCTGTTCCTGTCTTTGGCAATGATGCCCTCGAGACCATGCTCGCAGGCGATGCGCAGGAGCACATCTCCATCTGCCTCTATCTCCTCGGATAATCGAATGGCATCCTCGCCAACGGCGGGCACCAGCCCCTCGAGGAGATGGCGCCGTGCAGTGAGCTCCGTTTCGGTCAGGTCATGGCCGTCGAAATAGAGAAGGTCGAACGCCATGAAAACGGCTTCCCACGATGTCCTGTTTCCGCCGCGGCCGCCGAGCGACTGCTGGAGCCTGCCGAAGTCTGAACGGCCCTGCTCGTCGAACACGACGGCTTCGCCATCCAATATGGCCGTGGAGACGGGAAGGCGTTTCGCCTCGGCCGCGATGGCCGGAAAGCGATTGGTCCAGTCATGGCCGCCCCGTGTCAGGATGCGGACGCCTGATGGCTCGATGTGAACCGCCAGGCGATAGCCGTCCCATTTCACCTCGAAAGCCCATTGCCGGCCTTTCGGCGGCCGAGGCTTCAGCAGCGCGAGGCACGGTTCAATCCGCGGCGGCATCGGATCAAGAGTAAGCTGAGGCTGGGCGGGGTCGCGTTTCTTTCGCGGGCGGCTGCGGATGGGAGCTTCGGCTTCACTGAGCAGCGGGTGGGCGGGCTGGCGTGGAGGCTTCGTCATGTCGCCATGACACCCGCAACAGCCTAAAAAGCAATTGACCAAGAATGATTATTGACTCGCCCGCCAGTGAGAACATATTGAGAACGTGACTCGGGCGGAGCACTCAACAACACGTGCGGCGGAAAGGACCTCGCAAGGGGATGGTGACGCATGGCCGAAACGATCGGCGAGGCGATGGATGCAGGATGGGAGATCCGCGCCCGGTGCGCGTGGGGGAGGCGAGAAGGATTGAAGAGTGTCCGCGAATGCCAATGGAAGCTCAAGCTGGATATCGTCACCCTGGTGGCGACGAGAGGCCGGGATTTCCCGCTCGCGATGCTGTCGCAGCGCATGCGTTGCCCGGTCTGCGGTAGCCGGCGCGTGGCGATCGCCTATCTGCCTAAGGACACGCCGAGGGCCATGACGATGGCAAGGAATGCGAAATGGTAGGCGGTCGAGGAACGACCGACGACATGTGACCGCAACTTGCCCATGGAAAGGATGCCCCCCAGCAGTAGAAAGGCGACACGATTGCAGCGTTTTATTTGCTGTAGTAGTGGTTGCGAAATTTCGGGGATTATTAGATGCGTTTCAGGCTCTTCACTCTTGCTGCCATTTCACTCGCTCTGGCTTCTTGCGAGAGCACGCCGGTCGATCAGTTATCTTACTCGGAGATGAAATCTCTTTCTCTTCAGCTGCACAAGCGCTGCTGGGCGCAGGGTGTTAAAAGCGACACGCCTGAGATGAACGCTTGTCTGCAACAAGAATTTACCCGCGAGTCCTCAATCAGGAACAGCAATTACCAGGCAAGACAAGCGATGGGGGACGCTCTTATTGCCGGCGGACAAGGGTACAATCAAGGAATGCAGCGCCAGCAGCCCGCCTATACGCCGACGACCTGCACTTCAACCCCGCAAAGCACCTTTGTGGGCGGCCCGGTCCGTCAGGTTAGGACCACCTGCTATTGATGATCGCAGGATTGATCCTCTGCGCATCACTGACGGCCGTCGATGGCGACACCGTCGAGTGCGACGGGCAAAACATGCGACTGCTGGGGGAGGGCGTTCCGTTCGTTTCGGGCATCGATACGCCGGAGATTGGAAGTCATGCCAAGTGCGTGAAGGAACGGAAGCTAGCGCTAATCGCCAAGGGAAGGCTAAAAGAGCTGTTGGCTGAAAAAGGGTTGCGTGTCATGTTCAGCGGGGCCCTGGATAAGACACAAACGCACCGGCCGCTCGTCAACATCTACCGAACGAATGGTGAAGAAATCGGCAAGAAGCTGTTGCGGGAGGGCTTCGCACGGGCCTGGAGCCCGAAGCAACGGAATGATTGGTGCAATTAGCTGGCGCCCTCGCGCTCGCGGATCGAGATAAGCCTTTTGGATAGATGTTCGCGATGCTCTAACGCCGCTACAATCTCCGCGCGAAAGACGGGGATGGGGCATGCGTCGCAGCTATCGCAATCCGCAGAAGAAATCGGTGCTGCTCAGGGCGCCGGGTTTGGTCATCGGCGCTCTCGCATTTGGTGCAGCCGGCGGCTCAACCCTTAGCGACCTGCTAGCATCGTGGAGCGCTTCTGGCGACTCCGGGCAAGCGTGCACGATCAAGGGCAATATCAGCATCAATACCGGCGAGCGCATCTTCCACGTGCCGGGGCAAAAATACTATGCACAAACGAAGATCAGCCCCCAGTATGGAGAACGATGGTTCTGCTCGGAATTTGAAGCGTGGGCGGCAGGCTGGCGGAAATCGAAAACGTAATGAAGTAGTACCGCTTGCGTGAGGGGCTTGCAGCTCAATGTCCTTTCCAGTCCGTTCCGATTGTGGGGGGCATTACCATGCTTATCGCGGGGCGAGGCACCGTTTTCTGTTGCCCCAGTCTGACTGCCTCGAACCGTGCTGCAATTTCCTCGCTCACTCGGCGAGCATGCTCCTCGAATGTTCGGGCGCGGCTTTTCGGCTTGGATTTCGGTGCCGCATCGCCCGCGCTTCGTTCCCTTCGAAACTTTTCAAGATCATAGAGCACGGCGTCGCGGTCGATGTCCTCCGGGCGTACCGCAAGCGGTCGCTCGTACGCGTTCGGGTCGCCCCCTGTGGCAATCGTCGCGTCTGGCACTCTCTCAATGCCTGGGGGTTGGTATTCGGGAGCAGGGGGCGCGTCAATGAGCGGTGACACTCGCACGGGCATTTCCGGTAGTTCTTCGAGATGCGCAAACCCGGTTAGCCATTGCTGTTCGGACATTGCCGGGATCACTGCACTCTCGACTGTGACGAACTTGCCGGAAGGAACGACTATGACAGCGATCCCCTCGCCAACATGCTCACCTGACCGCGTGAGAAGGCCATTCTCGTCAGCATGCCACAGGTGGCAGACGGGAAAGTTCGCCCCGCCGACAACGTCGCCATGCTCTTTTTTGAAGGCGGTGAGTTCCTTGCGAAGATCTGTCTTAGACATTGGCGACACGCTGCTTTTTGAGATCTTCAAGCTCGCGGCGCATCCGTTCGACCTCGGTCAGGTCGATCCGTTTCTTGAGCATGTCGATAAGCGCCTCTCCATCCTCCAGCGAGCACTGGCCGCTGGCGACGGAAGAGATCACATGGTCAACGGCGTCATAAACGGTCATACCCTTGAGCGATCCTATGTCGATGTAGCGCCCCGGTTTTCCTGCGCCCCATGCAATAATATTCTCGCAAGCGCGAACTTGTGCAGACTGCGCCTTTGGGTCGTGCATGAGCGTGCCGAGCTGCGCTATGGCCGACTCCAAGTAGTCGCGAGCATGTCGAGAAACAGTCGCGCGGCAATCAGCCTGCTTATCGGCCTCGCTGATCGGATCGTCCTGGACAATCGATGCGGGCGCGGTTGGTGCTGGCAGTGGCGGCGGAGGAGGTGGTATATTATCCATTGCTAACCGATCCCATGTGGATAAACCACCTCATTGAGGTGGGTGATATGCGCGTACGATGGGTCAGTTTTTGGGGGTATGCAACAGGGTATTGAAAACTGTTGCGGGATTAACTGTTTGATACTTAACCGGAATAAGTGTTCAATTGACAGTTTTTCAAAAATTATGCATCAAGACTAGAATCTTTATTATGACAGCTTCGAGCCTCGATTTGGCCGAAAGAGTTCATATAACATTGCGGCCGAGTCCAACAGGAGTGAATGAATGTTCCGATCGTCGCTTGCCGCTCTGCTTCTTGCCAGCGTATCCGCCAATGCATGGGCGGGCGCGCCTGCGGCAAGCGCTGCGGCCGCGACCGGACTCATCGCCCATCGCGCGGTCTACGATCTGGAACTGAAAGACGCTTCGGATCGCTCCGGCATCGCCGGCATGTATGGCCGCATGGTGTATGAGTTCGACGGCAGCTATTGCCAAGGCTTCACCACGAATTTTCGCTTCGTGACGCAAATCGACACCGGCGACAGCGTGCGCGTCAGCGACCAGCAGACGACGACCTTCGAGAATCTGAAGGACGGCAAGTTCACCTTCGACACCAAATCCTTCACCGACGAGCAGCTCGACAAGGAGGTCAACGGTGCCGCTCAGGATCAGCCCGATGGCGTCAAGGTCGATCTCAAGCAACCGGCGAGCCGCGAACTGCAGCTGGCCGAAAGCCGCTTTCCCACGGAGCACATGCTCGACGTGATCCAGAACGCCAAAGACGGCAAGCGCTTCTTCGAGGCGCGCGTTTTCGACGGTTCCGATGACGGCGACAAGGCGCTGGTGACGACGACGATCGTCGGCAAGCAGCAGACGCCGGTTGCCGAGGAGGCCGATGCCGGCAATGCCGGCGCCTTCTCCAAGACCGCGTTCTGGCCGGTGACGATTGCCTATTTCAACGAGAATGCGAAATCCGATTCGCTGCCGGTCTACCGCATGTCCTTCAAGCTCTATGAGAACGGCATCACCCGCGACCTGACGATGGATTACGGCGATTTCGTCCTGACCGGCAAGCTTGCCAAGCTGGAACTGCTCGAGCGCAAGGCCGAGGCTTGTCAGTAAGCTGCGGCATTTTCCACTGTCATAAAACTGTATCATAAAGTTCATTATTGTGTGGGCGACCAGCGATGATTGGGTCGCCTTCTGTCGTCCTGCTCTTCGGATCGGTGCGATCCCAGCGGCCAGTCCATCGCGACGGGGCCTGTAATTACAAAATGGGCCTCCAGACGACTACGCGCCGCAAGCCTGGAAAGCCCGCCTCATGGCCGAAACCGATCTCGCGACTGTTCAGAACGCCGCCCTGCCGGTTGTTGCAGCCGATCCGGCGGAAATCGCCCGCATTTCCGACGGCATCAACATCACCGACCGCGCCGCCATTTCGGTCTATGGCGACCGCGCCCAGCAGTCGGTCAGCGATTATGCCGACAGGATCCTGCGCGAGGTCCGCAACAAGGATCTTGGCGAGATCGGCCGCCTGCTGACTGATATCATCATCAAGTCGAAGAACCTCGATCCGGCATCCCTGAAGGACAAGGGCTTTCTCAGCCGCATGTTCCTTTCAGCCAAAGCGCGGCTCGGACGGTTCAAAGAGGAGTTCGAGGACGTGGCCGGCCAGATCGATCGGATCGGCCTGGAACTCGACAGACACAAGGATACGCTGCGGCGCGACATCGCGCTGCTCGACGATCTGCATGAGGAAACCAAGCAATCGATCATGCGGCTCGATGCCTATGTGCAGGCCGGCAAGACGTTCGCCGAGCGTTTCCGCAGCACCGAACTGCCGATGCTGAAGGCGCAGGCCGAAGCGGCAGCGACCGGCCCCGGCGGCGGCATGCTGGAGGCGCAGACCTATCAGGACAGCCTACAGGCGCTCGACCGGCTGGAAAAGCGGGTCTTCTACCTGCAGCAGGCGCGCCAGCTCGGCATCCAGCAATTGCCGCAGATCCGCATCGTCCAGTCGGGCGACGAGACACTGATCGAGAACCTGCAGGCGACCTCGGCGCTGACCGTGCCGGCCTGGAAGCAGAAGATGGTGATCCTGCTCGGCCTGACGCGGCAGAAATCGGCGCTCGAGCTGCAGAAGGCAGTGACGGACGCCACCAACGATATGATCCGCCAGGCGTCCGAGATGATGAAGGACCAGGCGATGTCAATCGAACAGCAGTCGCAGCGCGGCATCGTCGATATCGATACGCTCGCCAAGGCGAACAAGGATCTGATCGATACGATATCGGGCGTGCTTCGGGTTCAGGAGGAGGGGCGCCGGAAGCGGGCGCAGGCAGAGCAGCAGATGGAGCAGATGACGATCGAGCTCAAGAAGGCGATGACTCAGGCGTGATCGACAGGATGACGATGCGAGCGCTGCTTTCGGGCCTGGCACTTCTTGCCGCTCTCCCCCTTGCTGGCTGCAATCCCTTCGGCCAGGGGCCGGAGTTCTCGATCGTGTCGGGCTCGGAAAACACCGTCCTGCAGCCAATCGTCGAGGAATTCTGCAAGCAGAAGAATGCCACCTGTACCTTCAAATACGAAGGCACGCTCGATATCGGTCTGGCGCTGCAGAGCCACGAGGGTGTCGCCCAGGATGCGGTCTGGCCGGCCTCGAGCGTCTGGGTCGACATGTTCGACACCAGGCGCCGCGTCAAGAACCTGACCTCGATTGCGCAGACGCCGGTGGTGTTGGGGGTGCGCAGGTCGAGGGCCGAGCAGCTCGGCTGGATCGGCAAGGATGTCTTCATGAAGGACATTCTCGCTGCAGTCGAAAATGGATCGCTGAAGTTCCTGATGACCTCGGCGACACAATCCAATTCCGGCGCCAGCGCCTATCTGGCCATGCTGTCGAGCGCACTCGGCAACAAGCCGGTAATCGAACCGGGCGATCTCGACAACAAAAACGTTCAGGACAGCGTCCGGGCGCTGCTTTCAGGTGTTGTGCGCTCGTCCGGCTCCTCCGGCTGGCTTGCCGATCTCTACGTCGATTCCGCCGGCAAGGGCACGCTCTACGACGCGATGTGGAATTACGAGGCGGTGCTGAAGGAAACCAACGACAAACTTGCCGCCCTGTCGCAGGAGCCGCTTTACGCGATCTATCCGGCCGATGGCGTGGCTATGGCGGATTCGCCGATCGGCTTCGTCGATCATGGCCGTGGGCCCGAGGTCCAGACCTTCTTCAACGATCTGCTGACCTATCTCCGCTCAGGCCCGGTGCAGCAACGCATTGCCGATACCGGCCGGCGTATTCCGCTGACCGGCGTCGCCGCCAAACCGGAACCAAACTGGAATTTCGATCCGACCCGGCTGGTGACGGCAATCCGCATGCCGGAGCCGGGCGTCATCCGTCAGGCGCTCACCCTTTATCAGGCAGCGCTGCGCAAACCGTCGCTGACCGCCCTCTGCCTCGATTTTTCCGGTTCGATGCAGGGGAACGGCGAGGACCAGCTGCAGAAGGCGATGCGTTTCCTGCTGACGCCCGATGAGGCGAGCAGGGTGCTGGTGCAATGGTCGCCGTCCGACCAGATCATCGTCATTCCCTTCGACAGCAGCGTGCGCAACATGTTCACGGCAAGCGGAAATCCGCTGGAGCAGGAGGGGCTGCTGAACGAGGTTTCCAGGCAGAAGGCGGATGGCGGCACCAACATGTATGCCTGCGCCGAACGGGCTTTGCAGCAGATCGCCAGAACCGACAGGCTCTCGACCTATCTGCCGGCCATCGTCATCATGACCGATGGCAGGTCCGATGATCAAAGCCAGGCCTTCATGAGCGAGTGGAACACGATCGAGCCGCGTGTACCGATCTTCGGCATCACATTCGGCGACGCCGACAAGACCCAGCTCGACACCCTTGCCAAGCAGACCTCGGCGCGCGTATTCGACGGTGGTTCGGATCTCGCCACCGCCTTCCGCACCGCGCGCGGTTATAATTAGGACAGGCATGCGTAACTGGCTCGGCAATGACGGCAACTGGATCGTGGCGGGACTGGCGGCGGCCATCACCGTGCCGCTGTTGAGCTTTGTCGCCGGCATGCCCTTCTGGATTGCCGCTATCATCGCCCTTCTGGTCTTTGCCGGGCTCGTCATTCTGCTGGCGCCGCGCCGGCTGTTCGAAGGACTCGATTTGAAGCGCATCGGCAGCGGGCGCGTCGCCTTCGCCCGCGACCTCCTGGAGGCGGCCGTTCCCTTTGCTGAAAGGCTGGAGAGCGCTGCCGATGCGATCGCCGACAAGCCGGCGGCGAAGGCTGTCCGGCACCTTGCCGAGATCGCCGCCGACGTCTTTCGCAAGGTCGAGGCCAAGCCCGAAAGCGCCAATGCCGTGCGCCGGTTTCTCTCCTATTATCTGCCGCGCGCCGCCGAGGTGGCGGAAGGGTTTGCCGTGATCGAAGCCAAACGAGTTCCCGACCCGAAGCAGTTGGGGGAGGTGCGCGGCGTTCTGGTGAAGCTCGAAGAGGCCTTCGTTCATTACGCCGACAGCCTCGTCGACGAGGAACTCGGCACGCTCGACACTGATCTGCGCCTGATCCAGGCATCGCTCAAGGAGGATATCGGACGCTGATGGCCCTTTCTCGTCGCGCCTTTGGAGTAGGACTGCTCGGAGCCGGTATCGCCGGCACCGGCGGTTATATCGCCGTCAGGGACCGGCCGGAATGGCAGGGCCTGCTGGGCAGCCGCACAACGCTGTTCGGCTTTGTCGGCGGCGAGAAGGAGGCCTTCCTTGCCGACTCCGACGTCATCAGCGCGCTCGGCGCCTACGGAGTGACGATGGATAGCCGCGTCGCCGGCTCCGTCGAGATGGTGCGCGAACAGGCGCTGCTGTCGCAGCATCCGCAATTTCTGTGGCCGTCCTCTTCGATCATGGTCGATATCGCCCGGCAGAACGGCATTGGTATCCGCAACGACCGCGTCGTGCTGAATACGCCCATCGTCGTCTATTCCTGGCAGCCCGTGGTCGACGGGCTGATGAAGGCAGGACTGGTGACGGTGACCGGCGAAGGTCATCATCAGCTCGATCTGAAGGCGCTTCTCGACGCGATTCTTGCGGGCGCCGACTGGTCGAAGCTCGGCGTCAATTCGCTATATGGCCGCGCCCGCATCGTCTCGACCGATCCCAACCGCTCCAATTCCGGCTTCATGTTCGCCGGTCTGGTGCTCAGCCTTTTCAGCGGCAATGTCGCGACATCGGCCGATCTCGCCGCGTTCGGCGGCAAGGTGCAGGCGATCTTCCGCAACATGGGCTTCAAATCGCCGTCGTCGGGAAAGCTTTTCGACCAGTATCTCGCCGGCGGGCTCGGCGGCGAGCCGATGATTGTTGGCTATGAGAATCAGCTGGTTGAATGGATCCTCGCCGATCCCACCCGCTGGGATCGCATCAAGTCGAGCACGGGTGCAAAGCCGGTGGTGCTCTATCCGCGTCCGACGGTCTATTCCGCGCATCCGCTGATCGTCGTCGACGAGAACGCAAACCGGCTGATCGAGGCTCTGACCAGCCCGCGGCTGCAGGAACTTGCCTGGGCCAAACACGGCTTCCGCGGTCCCTTGGGTACAGCGACCGGCGATGCCGACAGCGCCATCGGCAGCATGCTGCCGGCCGAGGTCGACGCCATTCTGCCGATGCCGGACGCAGGCGTCATGCTGTCGCTGCTGTCGACGCTGGCAAGCTGAGCGCGGCATCTGCAGGGCAGGGCAGCGTCGTGTCGCGCGGCGGAATCCTTGTTTTTATGCTGAATGGAATGTTTTCCTTGCTTTTATGCCGAACGGGATGTAAGGGCACCGGCATTCCACACGTAAGGCATGGGACCGTCCGGGAGAAATCCGGGCTGTTCCGCCCGGTGGCATCTTCGAAGAGGATGCTGTTCGCCTTGCGGAGGTTCAACCGGAAAAGGATAAAAAGGCATGGCATTGCCCGATTTCTCTATGCGCCAGCTTCTTGAGGCAGGCGTCCACTTCGGCCACCAGACGCATCGCTGGAACCCGAAGATGAAGCCGTACATCTTCGGCGATCGTAATAACATTCACATCATCGATTTGGCCCAGACCGTTCCGATGCTGTCGCGCGCCCTTCAGGTCGTCAGCGACACCGTTGCTCGCGGCGGTCGCGTTCTCTTCGTCGGCACCAAGCGTCAGGCGTCCGAGATCATCGCCGACAGCGCCAAGCGCTCGGCCCAGTACTACGTCAACTCGCGCTGGCTCGGCGGCATGATGACGAACTGGAAGACGATCTCCAACTCGATCCAGCGCCTGCGCAAGCTCGATGAGATCCTCGGCGGCGAAGCCCAGGGCTTCACCAAGAAGGAGCGTCTGAACCTCGAGCGCGAGCGTGAAAAGCTCGACAAGGCTCTCGGCGGTATCCGCGATATGGGCGGCACCCCCGACCTGATGTTCATCATCGACACCAACAAGGAAAAGATCGCGATCGACGAAGCCAAGCGCCTCGGCATCCCGGTTGTCGCCATCATCGACTCGAACTGCGATCCCGACCTGATCGACTATCCGATCCCGGGCAACGACGACGCATCGCGCGCAATCGCTCTTTACTGCGAGCTGATCTCCCGCGCTGCCATCGACGGCATCGCGCGTCAGCAGAGCTCTTCCGGCCGCGATCTCGGCGCATCTTCCGAAGTTCCGGTCGAGCCGGCTCTCGAAGAAGCAGCCGAAGGCTGATGAAAGCGGGCGGATCGAAAACTCCGCCAAAGCTTGCATGGACTGGGGAAGGCCGCTCGCGACTCATCGAAGTTCGGCGGCCTTACCTGTTTCAGGCGGAGGCATCAGCGCTTCGCCAGATAAGTTTTCGTTATGACGCGTCTTCATCACGCTGTCATACATACAGGTACATTTCGTGCCTCAATCCGGTGCCGCGCCGCGCTTTGCGGCCCACCGTTTGAACCGACAAGAGGAAGATAATGAGCGAGATTACGGCTGCAATGGTGAAGGAACTGCGCGAAAAGACCGGCGCAGGCATGATGGACTGCAAGAAGGCGCTTGCCGAAACCAATGGCGACATGGAAGCGGCGATCGACTGGCTGCGCGCCAAGGGCATCGCCAAGGCCGACAAGAAGTCCGGCCGTACCGCTGCCGAAGGCCTCATCGGCGTTTCGAGCGAAGGCACCAAGGCCGTCGTCGTCGAAGTCAACTCTGAAACCGACTTCGTCGCCCGCAACGATGCCTTCCAGGATCTCGTCCGCGGCATTGCCAAGGTTGCTGTCTCCACGAACGGCAGCGTCGAGGCCGTTGCGGCCGCGACCTACCCGGCATCCGGCAAGTCGGTTTCCGACACCATTAAGGATGCGATCGCAACGATCGGCGAGAACATGAACCTGCGCCGCTCGGTGGCTCTCTCCGTCGAGGACGGCGTTGTTGCCACCTATATCCACAATGCCGTTTCCGACGGTCTCGGCAAGCTCGGCGTTCTCGTCGCGCTGAAGTCGACCGGCGACAAGGAAGCCCTGAACGCAATCGGCCGTCAGGTCGCCATGCATATTGCCGCGACCGCGCCGCTGGCGATCCGCCCGGAGGAAGTCGATGCCGCCGTCGCCGAGCGCGAGCGCAACGTCTTCATCGAGCAGTCGCGCGCTTCCGGCAAGCCGGACAACATCATCGAGAAGATGGTGGAAGGCCGCATGCGCAAGTTCTTCGAGGAAGTCGCCCTTCTCTCGCAGGCCTTCGTCATCAATCCTGATCTGACCGTCGCAGCTGCCGTCAAGGAAGCTGAAAAGGCCGTCGGCGCACCGATCGAAGTTGCCGGCATGGCCCGTCTTCTGCTCGGCGAAGGCGTCGAGAAGGAAGAGACCGATTTCGCAGCCGAAGTCGCGGCTGCCGTCAAGGGTTGATCTTCCAGCCATAATTGGGAAAACAAGAAGGGCATCGCGTGACAACGCGGTGCCCTTCGTGTATCGGGCATTCACGGCAATTTACGAGGAGCCAAGATGTCTTTAGAGCCTGTCTATAAACGCGTTCTGCTCAAGGCTTCCGGCGAAGCGCTCATGGGTGCTCAGGGTTTCGGGATCGATGTCGCGGTGGCGGACCGCATTGCATCGGATATCGCCGAGGCAAGGCATATGGGCGTGGAAGTCGGCGTCGTCGTCGGTGGCGGCAATATCTTCCGTGGTGTCGCGGTGGCATCAAAGGGCGGCGACCGGGTGACCGGCGACCATATGGGCATGCTCGGCACCATCATCAACGCGCTGGCGCTGGCGACCTCGCTGCGCAAGCTCAACATCGACACAGTGGTGCTTTCGGCCATCTCCATGCCGGAGATCTGCGAGAGCTTTTCGCAGCGCGCGACCCTCTATCATCTGTCGATGGGACGCGTGGTGATCTTTGCCGGCGGCACCGGCAACCCCTTCTTCACCACCGATTCCGCCGCGGCACTCCGCGCCGCCGAAATGGGTGCGCAAGCCATCTTCAAGGGCACGCAGGTCGACGGCATCTATAGCGCCGACCCGAAGAAATATCCCGACGCGACGCGGTTTGATCGTCTGACGCACCAGGAAGTGCTGGACAGAGGGCTTGCGGTGATGGACGTTGCCGCTGTGGCGCTCGCCAGAGAGAATTCCATTCCGATCATCGTCTTCTCGATCCACGAGAAGGGCGGTTTTGCCGAAATCTTGAAGGGCGATGGCCTCAAGACCATCGTCTCCGACAATTGATAGTTAGAGCATGATGGTGTCCGAAACCGCTGACGCTTTTCGGCATCATGCTTGAGACGGGAGCATCGACATGAGTGAAGGTATCGATATCAAGGAACTGAAGCGCCGCATGGATGGCGCGGTTTCCGCATTCAAGAGCGACATCGCATCGCTGCGCACCGGCCGTGCCTCGGCCAACATCCTCGATCCGGTGACGATCGAGGCCTATGGTTCGCGCGTGCCGCTGAACCAGGTCGCCAACATCACCGTGCCCGAGCCGCGCATGCTGACTGTTTCCGTCTGGGACAAGTCGATGGTCAGCGCCGTCGAACGCGGCATCCGCGAATCCAACCTTGGCCTCAACCCGATTGTCGACGGCCAGAGCCTGCGCATTCCGCTGCCGGAGTTGAACGAGGAGCGTCGCAAATCGCTCGTCAAGGTGGCTCACGACTATGCCGAAAAGAGCAAGGTCGCGATTCGCCATGTCCGCCGCGACGGCATGGATGGCCTTAAGAAAGCCGAAAAGGATGGCGTAATCGGCCAGGACGAGAGCCGTGCACAGTCGGAACGCGTACAGAAGATGACGGACGAGACGATTTCCGAAATCGACCGCTTGCTTGGCGAGAAGGAAAAGGAAATCATGCAGGTCTAGTGGATCTGTGCCTTTGCCTGGAAAGACCGGACGGGAAATGTCGGAAGCTGTATTTTTGACTGTGCCAGAGCATGTTGCCATCATCATGGATGGCAATGGCCGCTGGGCCAAGCAGCGTGGTCTGCCGCGCACGATGGGCCATCGCAAGGGCGTCGAGGCTGTGCGCGAGACAGTGCGCGCGGCCGGCGCGGCCGGCATAAAATATCTGACCCTCTTTGCCTTCTCCTCGGAGAACTGGCGCCGGCCCGAGGCTGAAGTCTCCGATCTGCTTGGTCTGCTCAAGGCTTTCATCCGCCGTGACCTGGCCGAGTTGCATCGGCAGAATGTGCGCATCAGGGTGATTGGCGATCGCCACAGCCTGCGCAGCGATATCCTCGGCCTGCTGCTCGAAGCGGAGGAGACGACCAAAGACAATACGGCGCTGACGCTGGTCATCGCCTTCAATTACGGCTCGCGCGATGAAATTTCCCGCGCCGTGGTGAGCCTGGCCAGGGACGTCGAGGCCGGTCGCCTGAGGGCGCAGGACATCACGCCTGCGCTGCTCGACGCCCGTCTCGACACGGCGGGTATTCCTGATCCGGATCTCATCATCCGGACCAGCGGTGAGGAGCGGCTTTCCAACTTCCTGCTGTGGCAGGCCGCTTATTCGGAATTCATCTTCGTTCCGGAATATTGGCCGGATTTCAGCCCCGAAATCTTCCGCTCGGCGCTTGAAAAATTCGCCTCCCGCGACCGGCGTTTCGGCGGCCTGTCGTCGCAGGCAGCCGCGGTTGGCACCTGATGCAGCGGGAACTGAAACTGCGCATCGCGTCAGGGCTGGTTCTCGCAGTCATCGTTCTTGCCGCCACCTGGTATGGCGGCCTCGCCTTCCGTGTCCTGGCGGCCGTGATCGGTCTGCTGATCTATTATGAATGGTCGAAAATAACCGGCGTCGCCCGTGACTGGGTTGCCAATGTCGTCGGCTGGATCGGCGAGGCGGCGATCGCTTTCCTGGTGCTTGTCGGCAATTTCGAGTTCGCCGCCGGCATGCTGGCCGGCGTGACCGCCGTCGGGATCGCCTTGATCATACTGCATGGCACGAGCCGCTGGTTCCCGGCCGGCCTGTTTTATGCCGGCGCCACCAGCGTGGCGCTCGCCGCGATCAGAGGCGACGATCGGCCGGGCCTTTATGCCATGCTCTTCGTCTTCGCCGTCGTCTGGGCGACCGATATCCTCGCCTATTTCGTCGGCAGGGCTCTTCGCGGGCCAAAGCTCGCCCCGTCGATCTCGCCCGGAAAGACATGGTCCGGCGCTATCGGCGGCGCCGTTTCGGCGGTCGTTGCCGGTGTGGCCCTTATGCATTTTTTTCTGCCGGGTGCGGAAGCCATCGCCGCCGTCGTGGCGCTCGTTCTGTCGGTTTGCAGCCAGTCCGGCGATTTGTTTGAATCTTTCATCAAGCGAAAATTCGGCGTCAAGGATTCAAGCCATCTCATTCCCGGCCATGGCGGCGTCATGGATCGTGTCGACGGACTGATTTTCGCCTGTTTTTCGGCGTTATTGCTTGCTGGGCTTTTTTCGCTGATAAAGGGGGCAGGAATGACGTCTCTTGGCGCGGCACTGTTCGCCCTCTGATGACACTGCAGGCTGACGGAAGGAACTCAAGGAAGTGATGAGCGGCCTATATACATTTCTGATGGGGAATGTCGTCACCTTCATCCTCGTGCTCTCGCTGCTCGTCTTCGTGCATGAGATGGGGCATTATCTGGTCGGGCGCTGGAGCGGCATTCGCATTCTCGCCTTTTCGGTCGGTTTCGGCCCGGAGATATTCGGCTTCAACGACCGCCACGGAACCCGCTGGAAGATTTCGGCAATCCCGCTTGGCGGTTACGTTCGTTTCTTCGGCGACGAGGACGCCTCGAGCAAGCCCGACAGCGAGAAGGTAGCCGCCATGTCCGAGGAGGACAGGGCGCGCTCCTTTGCAGGCGCCAAGCTGTGGAAACGCGCCGCGACCGTCGCCGCCGGCCCGATCGCCAACTTCCTGCTGGCAATCGCAATTTTCGCGGTTCTTTTCTCGGTCTACGGCCGCATGATCGCCGATCCCGTCGTGGCCGAAGTCACACCGGACGGAGCGGCGGCGGCGGCCGGCATCCTTCCCGGCGATCTTTTGGTTGCGATCGACGGCAGCAAGGTCGAGACCTTCGACGACGTGCGCCGCTATGTCGCCATTCGCCCGAGCCAGAAAATCGTCGTGACGGTCGAGCGCGGCGGCCAGAAGCTCGATGTGCCGATGGTGCCGCAGCGGACCGACCGGACAGACCAATTCGGCAACAAGATCGAACTCGGCCAGATCGGCATCGTCACCAACAAGGAAGCGGGGAATTTCCGCCTACGGACCTACACGCCGCTTGAGGCGGTGCGGGAAGGCGTGATCGAAAGCGCAGGCATCGTCACCGGCACCTTCAAATATATCGCCAATATTTTCGCCGGATCGATGCGGGCCGACCAATTGGGTGGGCCGATCCGCGTGGCGCAGGCGTCCGGCCAGATGGCAAGCCTCGGTATCGGCGCAGTACTGCAGCTTGCTGCGACCCTTTCAGTTTCGATAGGATTGCTTAACCTGATGCCCGTTCCGGTACTTGATGGCGGCCACCTGATGTTCTATGCGGTGGAGGCGGTGAGGGGCAGACCCCTGGGCGCCAAGGCTCAGGAAATCGCGTTTCGCATCGGCTTGGCAATGATACTGACATTGATGGTATTTACGACCTGGAACGACATAAGCCTGAGCTCAGGGTAAACGCGCAAGGCAAGGGAATTACTATTTATTTACGATGTTTCAAGGCTGTAGTGGCGAATGGGTCACGCTTCGAAATGAAGTAAACAGAAATTAACGCCCTCCCTTGCTTGTATGTCAAAAGCGGGTAAAACGACACACGTGACCGGAATCGGGTTGTCCCGGGGACGGGTACGAGGGAAAAAAGGTAATAGGTGAAATGAAGGCTGGTTCAAAGTTTTTGAACGCAGTATCGGCGGTTGCGCTGTCTGCTAGTGTTGTTGCTTCGGGCGCAGGCGCTTTGACGTTCGTTTCCGCTACGGCTGCCGAGGCCGCGGTCATCCAGCGCATCGATGTGCGCGGCGCCAGCCGCGTCGGCGCGGAAGCCGTTCGGTCGAACCTGACGATCACGCCCGGCAAGAGTTTTTCGAACACCGATATCGATAACTCGGTCAAGCAGCTCTACGGCACCGGTTACTTCTCCGACGTCAAGATTTCGGTCTCCGGCGGCACGCTCGTCGTCAATGTCCAGGAGGCCCAGCTCGTCAATCAGGTCGTCTTCAACGGCAACCGCAAGATCAAGGACGACAAGCTCGCGACGATCGTCCAGACTCATGCTGCCGGTCCCTATAGCGATACGCAGATCCAGTCTGACATCCAGGCGATCAAGGAAGCCTATGCCGCCACCGGCCGCAGCGAAGTCGAGGTGACGACGCAGGTGGTGCCGCTCGGCGAAGGTCGCGTCAATCTCGCCTTCGTCATCAACGAAGGCGACCGCACCAAGATCGATTCGATCAATTTCGTCGGCAACAATGCTTACAGCGCCGGCCGTCTGGCTGCTGTCATCAATACCAAGCGTTCGAACTTCCTTTCGTTCCTGACCCGCAAGGACGTCTATAACGAAGACAAGCTTCACGCTGATGAAGAAGCGCTGCGTCAGTTCTATTACAATCGCGGCTATGCCGATATGCGCATCGTCTCTTCCGATGCAAGCTTCGACGAGGCAACCAACAAGTACACGCTCACTTTCAACATCGAAGAAGGTCAGCGTTACGACTTCGGACCGGTGACCGTTCAGTCGACCGTCGAAGGCGTCGGCTCGGATCAGCTGCTGCCGCTGGTGCGCACGAAGGAAGGCCATGTCTACAGCGCCAAGGAGGTGCAGAAGTCGATCGAAGCCATCTCCGATCAGGTGGCCTCTGCCGGTTATCCCTTCGCGCGCGTCACGCCGCGCGGTAACCGCGACCTCAACAACAACACCATCGGTGTCGAATATCTGGTCGACCAGGGCGAACGCGCCTATGTCGAGCGCATCGAAATCCGCGGCAACAGCCGCACGCGCGATTACGTCATCCGCCGCGAATTCGATATGAGCGAAGGCGACGCCTTCAATCAGCAGATGATCACCAAGGCTAAGCGCCGCCTCGAAGCGCTCGGCTATTTCTCCTCCGTCAATATCTCCACCCAGCCGGGCAGCTCGCCGGATCGTGTCGTGGTGGTCGTCGACGTGCAGGATCAGTCCACCGGTTCGTTCGGCGTCGGCGCGGGTTATGCCGCTGGCGGTGACGGTCTGCTGCTCGAAGCGTCGATCGAAGAGAAGAACTTCCTCGGTCGCGGCCAGTACATCCGCATCTCGGCCGGCGGCGGTCAGGAAGGTTCGCGCGCCTACGGCGTCAGCTTCACCGAGCCCTACTTCCTCGGTTATCGTCTGGCGGCGGGCTTCGATGTCAACCACAGCGAAACGTCGAGCAACGACAACTACGATTACGAGGAAACCAGCGTCGTCCTGCGCGTCACCGCGCCGATCACCGAGGATCTGGCGACGACCTTCCGCTATAACTACAAGCAGATGAAGTATGACGCTGACAATAACGATCTTTCCGATCTGTCGGCACCGTATCAGCACCTTGTCGAGGACAGCCCGTGGACGCGGTCTTCTATCTCGCAGACGCTGACCTACAACACGCTCGACGACACCGTCCTGCCGCGCGAAGGCATCTACGCGACGGCGACGCAGGAAATTGCCGGTCTCGGCGGCGACTCGCAGTTCTACAAGATCTACGGCAAGGCCCGTTACTACTACCTGCTCGCTGACGACGCCGATATCATCGGCTCGGTTTCGGCCTCGGCTGGTTATGTCGTCGGCTTCGGCGAGCATCTGAACGTTTTCGACCAGTTCACGCTGACCAACGGCGACATTCGCGGTTTCGAAAACAAGGGTATCGGCCCGCGCGTCGCCGGCACCAACGACGATCCGCTGGGTGGTACGACGTATTTCACCGCATCGGCCGAAGCAACCTTCCCGATGCCAGGCTTCCCGCGTGACTTCAATCTGCGCGGCGCGGTCTTCGCCGATGCGGGCACGTTGTTCGGCAACGACGTCGATCTCAGGGGCGACGGCATCGAGGGTGAAGACGCCTCGCTGCGCGCTTCCGTCGGTGTCGGCGTCGTATGGCAGTCTCCCTTCGGTTCATTGCGTCTGGATTACGCGATCCCGGTCCTCAAGGAAGACTTCGACAAGACGCAGAACTTCAAGTTTGGCATCAACAACCAATTCTGATATCGGCAGTCCGGAACTGTAAGACTCAATTCCGTTCTGGAGCATTGCCGATGGAGCAAAACTATTTTTTTCTGCCCCATGAAGGTCTGAAGCTCGCTGAGCTGGCAGGGTTTCTTGGGGCGGAACTCGCCAATCCCGATCATGCCGATGTCATCGTCCACTCCGTCGCTCCGATCAACCGGGCGCAGGCGGGCGACGTTTGTTACATCCTGTCGCGCCGCAGCCGGGATGAGCTGCTGACCTGCCAGGCTTCGGCGGTGATCTGCGACAAAGCGCTCGCCGACCTCGTACCTCCGCACATCCCGATCATCCTGTCGTCCAATCCGCATGCGGCTTTCGCCATGGCAGGCGGCCTGTTCTACCCAGCAGCGCTGCGTCCGGTCGCCATTTCACCGGATGAAAGCGGGATCGCGCCGAGCGCGGTGATCGATCCGAGCGCCAAGTTGGAAAAAGGCGTGATCGTCGAGCCACTGGCGGTTATCGGCGCGCATGCCGAAATCGGCCAAGGCACCCGCATTGGCGCGCAAACCGTTATCGGTCCGGGCGTCAAGATCGGCCGCGATTGTTCGATTGCTGCCGGCGCCAGCATTCTCTGCGCGCTGATCGGCAATGGCGTCATCATCCATAACGGCGTTCGCATCGGCCAGGACGGTTTCGGCTATGCGCCAGGTCCGCGCGGCATGATCAAGATCGTCCAGATCGGCCGAGTGATCATTCAGGATAATGTCGAGATCGGCGCCAATACCACGATCGACCGCGGCGCCATGGACGATACGGTCATCGGCGAGGGGACCAAGATCGACAATCAGGTCCAGATCGGCCACAACGTCCAGATGGGCCGCCATTGCGCCATTGTCGCGCAGGTCGGCATCGCCGGCAGCACGAAGATCGGCAATGGCGTGCAGATCGGCGGCCAGGCAGGCATCAAGGGCCATGTGACGATTGGCGATGGCGTGCAGATCGCTGCCAAAAGCGGTATCATGACCGATCTTGCCGCTGGCGGGCAGTATGGCGGCGTACCGGCTCGTCCGCTGAAAGACTATCTGAGAGAGGCGGCGCAACAAGTGTCGAAATCCAAGTTGCGCGGGCGGAACCCTGGAGGCAAGGAAAATGACTGAGGAAGCCACGACGACGCTTTCTTCGGCTGACATCATCGAGATCATGAAGCTGCTGCCGCATCGCTATCCGTTCCTGATGGTCGACAAGATCATCGAGATCGATGGCGACAACGCCGCGATCGGCATCAAGAACGTCACGGTGAACGAGCCGCATTTCACCGGCCATTTTCCGGAGTCGCCGATCATGCCGGGTGTGCTGCTGATCGAGGGCATGGCGCAGACGGCGGGTGCGATCTGTGCCAAGAAGGAAGGCCAGCCCGGCAACCTTGTCTACTTCATGACCATTGAGAATGCGCGCTTCCGCAAGCCGGTCGTGCCCGGCGATCGCGTCGAATTCCACGTCAAGAAGCACAAGCAGCGCGGCAATATCTGGAAATTCCATTGCGACGCTAAGGTGGAGGGCGCGCTTGTCGCCGAGGCCGATATCGGCGCTATGATCGTTCGTAAGGATCAGGCATGAGTACGATTGCCGAAAGCGCCCGCATTCACCCGATGGCCGTCGTCGAAGACGGGGCCACGGTCGGTGAGGGCGTGAAGATCGGTCCCTTCTGCCATGTCGGGCCGCACGTCGTCCTGCAGGAAAATGTCGAGCTGCTGTCACATGCGATCGTCACCGGCCGGACCGTCATCGGCAAGGGCACACGCATCTTTCCGATGGCGGTCGTCGGCGGCGATCCGCAGAGCGTGCATCACGCCGGCGAAGAGACGACGCTTTCGGTCGGCGCCAACTGCACCATCCGTGAAGGCGTGACGATGAACACCGGCACGGCCGATTTCGGCGGCCAGACGATCGTCGGCGACAACAATCTGTTCCTGGCCAATTCGCATGTGGCGCATGACTGCCGGGTCGGCAACCACGTGATCATGTCCAACAACGTCATGCTCGCCGGCCACGTTGTCATCGAGGATCGCGTCATTCTCGGCGGCGGTTCGGCCGTTCACCAGTTCACCCGCGTCGGCCGCCAGGCCTTCGTCGGCGGTCTGTCGGCAGTGAGCTATGATGTCATTCCCTACGGCATGCTGAACGGCAATCCCGGTCTGCTGAGCGGCCTCAATGTCGTCGGCATGACGCGCGCCGGCATCGACCGTGCCGTCATCCACAGGGTGCGTCGCGCCTACAAGGCGATCTTCGAAGGAACGGCCTCGGTGCGTGAAAACGCCGCCGCCATCCGCGAGGAATATGCCGATTGCCCAGAGGTGGTGCAGATCCTGGATTTCATCGCGGCCGATAGCGACCGCGCCCTGTCTTCGCCGACCCGGGGTCAGAAGGGCTAGTCCGTGGCTTTATCAGGCGACACCGCGGCGGGCCGGCTGGCGATCATCGCCGGCGGCGGCCTTCTGCCTTCCTATGTTGCGGAAGCCGCACGCGCAGCGGGCGAAAATCCTGTGATCGTTGCCCTGAAGGACGAAAGCGACCGACCTTGGGAAGGCTACGACCATGCCATTATCGGCATCGGCGATTTCGCCGCCCTCGATGGTCTTCTCAACCGTTATGGGATCGGCCGCGTGGTGATGTCGGGCAGCGTGCGCCGCCGGCCGGAGTGGCGCGAGGTGCGTCCGACGCTGCGCATTCTGATGAAGGTGCCGGCCGCGATCCGCACCCTGCTCTCCGGCGGCGACGATACGGTCCTGCAGATGGTGATCCGGCTGATCGAGGGAAACGGCCGGCGCGTCGTCGGCGCCCATGAGATCGCCCCCGACCTTTTGGCTTCAGTCGGTCCGCTCGGCGCCGTAGCACCCGGCGAGGACGATCGGCGCGATATCAACCGTGCCGCCGAAGCCGCCGAGACGCTCGGCCGGCTGGATGTCGGGCAGGGCGCCGTCAGCATCGGCGGGCGCATTGTCGCGCTTGAAGGTCTTGAGGGCACCGATGAGATGCTTGACCGCGTCGCGGGTCTCCGAGCCGCTGGCCGCATCTCGGCGCGCCGCCGCGGCGTGCTCGTCAAGCTCTGCAAGCCGCAGCAAGATGTTCGCGCCGACTTGCCGGCGATCGGCCTATCCACGGTGCTGAACGCCGGCAAAGCCGGCCTCGCCGGCATAGCCGTCGAAGCCGGCCGTTCGCTGGTCCTCGATCGTGCCGCCGTCATCCGCGCCGCCGACGGGGCCGGGCTTTTCGTTTGCGGCCTTGACCGCGACCTGCCGGGACGGGGGCTGGAATGAACAGCGCGCCGCTGAAGATTGCCGTCATTGCCGGTGAGGTGTCAGGCGATCTTCTCGGCGCCGACCTCATCGCCGCGCTGAAGCGAATCCATGGCGGACCGGTGGAACTTGTCGGCGTCGGCGGGGAGGGGCTGCAGGCGGAGGGCCTGCGATCCCTGTTCGATTTCTCCGAGCTATCGATCATGGGCATCACCCAGGTGCTGAGCCGGCTGCCGAAACTGTTTGGCCTGATCCGCCGGACGACGGCGGAAATCATCGCCGCACGGCCTGATATTCTGCTCATCATCGACAGCCCGGATTTTACCCATCGCGTGGCAAAACGTGTCCGCACGGCGCTGCCGGATTTGCCCGTCGTCAATTATGTCTGTCCGAGTGTCTGGGCCTGGAAGGAATATCGCGCCAAGCGCATGCTTGCCTATGTCGATCACGTTCTCGCCGTCCTGCCCTTCGAACCGGCGACAATGCAGCGCCTCGACGGACCCGCAACCACCTATGTGGGGCATCGCCTGACCGCCGACCCTGCGCTCCGTGAGACCCGACGCCTGCGCGCCGGAAGACGGCCCGGCAACGGCACAATTCTGCTTCTCCCCGGCTCACGTTCCTCGGAAATCCAGAAGCTGCTGCCACATTTCGAGGTGGCGGTAAGCGAACTTGTCGCCCGTAATGGGCCGATGCGCTTTATCCTGCCGACGATGAGACACAAGGAAGGGCTTGTGCGCGAATTGACGGCGAAATGGGCCGTCATGCCGGAGATTGTGGTCGGCGCAGAGGCAAAGTGGAAGGCTTTCGTCGAGGCCGATGCAGCCATGGCGGCATCCGGAACCGTCATCCTCGAACTGGCGCTTGCCGACGTTCCCGTCGTCTCCGCCTACAAGGTCGACTGGATCATGCGGCTGCTGACATCGGGCATCAAGACCTGGACGGGCGCGCTCCCCAACCTGATTGCCGATTACGCGGTCGTTCCGGAATATCTGAACGATATCGTTCGCGGTGCAAGCCTCGCCCGTTGGATGGAAAGGCTGTCGGCCGACACTTACCAGCTCAAGGCGATGAAGGAAGGCTATGAGCTGATCTGGCAGCGCATGCAGACCGAAAAGCCGCCGGGCGAACATGCCGCCGAAATTCTTCTCGACGTGCTGAAAAAGAAAAAACCCGGTCGTTTATGACCGGGTTTTCGTTTGAGCCGATTGGTCTGAAGCGATCAGCGCTTCGAAACCGGGATGTAGTCGCGCTTCGGTTCGCCGACATAGAGCTGGCGCGGACGGCCGATGCGCTGCTCCGGATCCTCGATCATCTCGTTCCACTGCGCGATCCAGCCGACGGTGCGGGCGAGCGCGAAGAGCACGGTGAACATGGTCGTGGGGAAGCCCAGCGCCTTCAGGGTGATGCCGGAATAGAAGTCGATGTTCGGATAGAGCTTCTTCTCGATGAAATATTCGTCGGTGAGCGCGATGCGCTCCAGCTCCATTGCCACTTCGAGCAGCGGATCGTCCTTGATGCCGAGTTCGCCGAGCACTTCATGCGTCGTTTTCTGCATGATCTTGGCGCGCGGATCGTAGTTCTTGTAGACGCGGTGACCGAAGCCCATCAGGCGGAACGGATCGTTCTTGTCCTTGGCGCGGGCGATATATTCCGGGATGTGGTCGACCGTGCCGATTTCGGTCAGCATGTTGAGCGCCGCTTCGTTGGCGCCGCCATGTGCCGGGCCCCAGAGGCAGGCAATGCCGGCCGCGATGCAGGCGAAGGGATTGGCGCCCGACGAACCGGCAAGGCGGACGGTCGAGGTCGATGCGTTCTGCTCGTGATCGGCATGCAGAATGAAGATGCGGTCCATGGCGCGGGCAAGCACCGGATTGACCACGTATTCTTCGCAGGGAACGGCAAAGCACATGCGCAGGAAGTTCGACGCATAGTCGAGGTCATTCTTCGGGTAAACGAAGGGCTGGCCAATGTGATACTTATAGGCCATGGCGGCCAGCGTCGGCATCTTGGCGATCATGCGCAGGCTGGCGACCATGCGCTGGTGCGGATCGGTGATATCGGTCGAGTCGTGATAGAAGGCCGACAGCGCGCCGACGCAGCCGCACATGACGGCCATCGGATGCGCATCGCGGCGGAAGCCGGTGAAGAAGCGGCTCATCTGTTCGTGCACCATGGTGTGATGCGTGACGCGATAGTCGAAGTCCTTCTTCTGGGCAGCCGTCGGCAGTTCGCCGTAGAGCAGGAGGTAGCAGACCTCGAGGAAGTCGCCATGTTCGGCGAGCTGCTCGATCGGGTAGCCGCGGTGCAGCAACACACCTTCGTCGCCATCGATATAGGTGATTTTCGATTCACAGGATGCGGTCGAGGTGAAGCCCGGATCATAAGTGAAGGAAGCGGTGTTCTTGTAGAGGGCACCGATATCGATGACGCTTGGACCGATCGTGCCGCTTTTGACGGCGAGGTCGACCGATTTGTCACCGATTTTTATTGTTGCGCTTTGATCCGTCATGCTGATCCTCCGAAATGTCGGTGGCGCCACAAAAGCGCCATAGGGGTTAAGCGTCCTCACCGATAGCTATATGATCGCGAAGCTAATGCCAAGTTACCGTGACGGCATTTTGTGCATTGCGGCATCACCTTTTAGGCACTGCAGCGATGAGCCGCACGCATAGCGGAAACCGATGATTCGACTGGTCTTTTCCCATTTGCGATTTTCCCTCGCATTTCAATCGATTATGCTTGCCGGATTTGCCCGGAGGTTGCATTCTGAATGCCTGGGCAAGGTGACTTCGGGCCGCGCATGCAGGAATTGACAACAGTCGAATTGCGGCCGCAAGCGGGCGTCGGTCTTGCCGATCCCGCGGATTTTCCCGCCCCCGCCGCGGGGACGCGTCCGGCAAGAACTCAGTCGGCGATGTCAGTGCGCCACCGGCTGCCGGCGGCAATGGCACAATCGCTGCGTGCCGGCGGCCGGATGCTGAGCGAGGAGGTCGACCACGGGCGTCTGCTCCTGTTCTCGCCGGTCTTCCTCGGCGCCGGCGCGGCATTTTGGTTTCTTGCTGCAACGGATGTTCCTCTCGTTCCATCGTTGCTCTGCCTGTCGGTGTTGATGCTTGCGGGGCTGGTCGCCGGCCGCAGCCGGCCGGCCTTGCGGGCGATGTTCCTGGCGCTTGCCCTGGTGGCCTGCGGCATGCTCTGCGCGCAGCTCGAAAGCTGGCGGGCCTCGACGGTCATCCTCGATTCATCCGTGACGACGACGGTGACCGGCCGCGTCGAGCGGCGCGAAGGCGACGACCGCGGGCGGTGGCGCTATATTCTTGCCGTCACCGGCACCGAGGCACCGGAGGTGAAGCGGCCGCCGCGGCGCATAACAGTAATC
Source organism: Rhizobium phaseoli (assembly GCF_001664385.1). NCBI lineage: Bacteria > Pseudomonadati > Pseudomonadota > Alphaproteobacteria > Hyphomicrobiales > Rhizobiaceae > Rhizobium > Rhizobium phaseoli. The sequence goes on from NZ_CP013532.1 coordinate 2,048,896, forward strand.
GCCCGCGGTGCCGATATGCCTTTCGAGATCGGCGACATCATCACCGGCCGAGCGCGGTTGACGCCGCCGGCAGGACCGGCGCTTCCTGGCCTCAACGACTTTTCATTCGGTGCCTATTTCGATGGCATCGGCGCCAACGGCTTCTTCTACCGTGCCCCTGAGAAGGTCGATTTGCAGGCAGGCCCGCCGGCTGTGACATCGACGTCCGACGCTCTGCTCGAATGGCTTTACCGGTTGCGCAGCGGTATCGGCGATCGCATACGCTCGATGCTGCCCGGCGACACAGGCGCTTTTGCCGCCGCACTGGTGACTGACGAGCGGCGCGCTATCTCGAAGGAAACGACGGAGGCGCTGCGCCAGTCCGGCCTTGCTCATATCGTCGCGATCTCCGGCCTCAACATGGCGCTGTCGGCCGGCATTTTCTTCGTCGGCTTCCGGATGCTGCTCAGCCTCTTTCCTGGTGTCGCTCAAGCCTATCCGACAAAGAAGATCGCCGCCGCGGGCGCGCTCATCGCCGTCACGGCCTACTTCCTGATCTCGGGATTCGGCGTCTCGGCCGAACGCGCCTTCATCATGATGGCGATCATGCTGATTGCCGTCTTCTTCGATCGGCCGTCGATCAGCCTGCGCAATGTCGTTCTCTCGGCGCTGGTCATCATCGCCATTTCACCCTCCGAGGTCTTGGGGCCAAGCTTTCAGATGTCCTTTGCCGCGACTTTGGCGCTGGTATCGGGTTATCAGCTATGGAAGGACCGGCGCATCCGGGAAAACCCGTTGCTGAAGCTGCCGCTCCTGCGGCCGGTTGCGGCGGTCGCCGGTTTCTTCGGCGGCGTCTTCCTGACTTCGCTGATCGGCGGATTTTCGACGGCGCTGTTTTCGATCGAGCATTTTCATCGACTGACCGCTTATGGTCTGCCGGCAAATCTTGCGACGATGCCGATCATCTCTTTCATCGTCATGCCGGCCGGGCTGCTGGCCATGTTGCTCATGCCGTTCGGTCTGGACGCTCCGCTCTGGACGGTGGTCGGCTTCGGCCTCGATCTGGTGATCGCGGTTGCCAAGACGGTGTCCGGCTGGGGCGGTGATATCGGCTTCGGCCGCTTGCCCGGCTGGTATTTCGTCGTGGCCGTGGCAGGCTTTCTGCTGCTGACGCTGCTTCGCACCCGGTTACGCCACGCCGGCACATCGATCCTCGCCGTTGCGACGCTCATCCTGCTCATTCTGCCGGGATCCCCGCCGCCGGATCTGGTGATTTCCGAGGATGGTGGTCTCGTAGGGCTCGTCGCGGCGACGGCAATGGCTTCAAACCGCGAAAACCCGCCGGACTTCATCTTTGACCAGTGGCAGAGAGCGCTGGTCCTGCCGACGCATCACCCGCCGAAAATGCTGGATGGCCCTGCCATCCCGCCGCAGGGCGAGGACCGCCGCGTCAAGCTTTCGCGCGATCAGCAGAATGAAGCGAGGACGGCAATGGTGGCCGCCGCAGCCGGCGGTGAGGCAAATCGGTTTTCCTGCGTCAAGAAAGCCTGGTGTATCGCCAGGCTCGGCAATGGCCATGTCGTCGCGGTCATCGACAATGCCGCCTATCTCGGCCCGGCCTGCGACGCCGGCGAGATCGTTGTGACCTCCGTGCGCCTGCGTTTCGACCGTTGCCGATCGGGTGCGACCCTCTTCACCGGCGAGACGCTGCGCAGGACCGGTTCCGTCGAATTGCGTTTTGTGCAGACGGGACACGAGATTGCAACCGCATTCGACGCCTTATCACGTCCATGGATGCGCCATCGCGCCTATGATTGGCGCAAGGACAGTTTTACCGAAGCCGCCCCGTCTGCTGTCAGTGATAACGGCGAATGAGGCCGACCAACTTGCCCTGCACCTTGACTCGGTCGGGTCCGAAAATGCGGGTCTCGTAAGCCGGGTTGGCGGCTTCGAGGGCAATCGAGGCACCCTTGCGGCGAAAGCGCTTCAGCGTCGCTTCCTCGTCGTCGACGAGGGCAACGACGATATCGCCGGGACTTGCGGTACTGCCGTTGCGGATGATCACTGTGTCGCCGTCGAAGATACCGGCGTCAATCATCGAATCGCCCTTGACCTCCAGCGCGTAATGCTCGCCCGAGCCGAGCATATCTGCAGGGACGACGATGTCGTGCGTATTGTTCTGGATTGCCGAGATCGGAACACCGGCGGCAATCCTGCCCATGACCGGCACGGAGACGGAGTTGCCGTTGTCGGCAATCGGCTTTGCGGCAGCGGGGGCGGCGACCGCCGGGGGCTTGCCGAGGCTGCCTTCGATGACGCTCGGCGAAAAACCGCGGCGCGGCTGAAGACTGGGGCTATAGGCTTCCGGCAGCTTGATCACCTCCAGCGCCCGGGCCCGGTTCGGTAGGCGGCGAATGAAACCGCGTTCCTCGAGCGCCGTGATCAGACGATGGATGCCGGATTTCGAGGCGAGATCCAGGGCATCCTTCATCTCGTCGAAAGAGGGGGGAACGCCCGATTCCTTCATGCGCTCATGAATGAATAGGAGAAGCTCCTGTTGTTTGCGCGTGAGCATCGACGTCAGACCCCGTGATTGAAACAAATCCAGAACAGACACTATATGTTCCATATGTGTTCCGCAAGTAGCTAAATTTCCGTAAAACTTCGCACCAACTCGTTGAGATTTTTATTTTCATTCGCCGGATTGGCACACATGTCTTGCATTGGGGGGAGTGCTGTCGCACATCTCTTGACGTGTCAGGAGGGATATCATGAGCGCACATTCCGCTAAGCCGCATCCGCTGGATCACGTCGTACTCCCGGTCGTCGATATCGAGCTGGCGCGCGAAAGGCTAGGCAAACTCGGCTTCACCGTCGCCGCCGATGCGCGTCATCCCTTCGGAACGGAGAATGCCTGCGTCTTCTTCGCAGACAAGACCTATATCGAGCCGCTCGGGGTGGCGAGCGTCGAGGAGAGCGAGACAGCGGCCCGCCAGGGCAATGTCTTCATCGCCCGCAATCGCGCCTTCCGCTTCCGCTGCGGCGAGGAGGGACTTTCGGCGCTGGCCTTTCTCACCGAGGATGCCGGCCTCGATCATCGGCGATTCGTCGGCAGCGGCGCGAGTGCCGGCGAGATGTTGCAGTTCAGCAGGCCGCTGCGGATGCCGGACGGTTCGGAAAGCGTCGGCAGCTTCAAACTGGCCTTCTCAGGAGATCTGCGCGCTCCCGACTTCTTTCTCTTTACCTGTCAGCGCATCAATGCCTTCCCCGCCGATCGCGCCGCGCTGGAGACACATGCCAATGGCGTGACTGGCATTGCCGAAATCGCGGTTTGTACGCCGGACCCGGCGGCATTTTCCGCCTTCGTTGGTCTTGCGGTCGGGCAAACGGCAGTAGAGAAAACCGGTTTCGGCGTGGAGATCGCGGCCTCGAATGCCAAGATCAGCCTGATGACGCCGGAAGGGCTGGAGGCTTATTTCGAGCTTGTCGTTTCCGCTGCCGATCGTGGCCTGCGCGGTCAGGCAATCCTTTTCAACGTCGCCGATCTTGCCGTGACAGAAGCGCATTTGGCTGCTAACGGAGTGACATACACACGCAAGAACAATCGCATTCTGGTGAAGCCCACGCCCGGGCAGGGCGCGCTTTTTGCCTTCGAGGAACCACGATGAGCACTGATACCAATTCCGAGGTCAAGATCGGCGAAGGCGAAGGCCAGGTCACCTTTTCCAATACCGGCCGCCTGTCGCTGATTGCCGGCCCCTGCCAGATGGAGAGCCGCGATCACGCCTTCATGGTCGCCGGCACGCTGAAGGAGCTCTGCGCAAAACTCGGCATCGGCCTCGTTTATAAGAGTTCTTTCGACAAGGCGAACCGCACCTCGCTCTCGGCCGAGCGCGGCATCGGGCTTGAAAAGGGCATGGAGGTCTTCGCCGACCTGAAGAAGGAATTCGGCTTTCCCGTCCTGACCGACGTCCACACGGCCGAGCAATGCGCCGAGGTGGCTGAGGTGATCGACGTTCTGCAGATCCCCGCCTTCCTCTGCCGCCAGACGGATCTTCTGATCGCCGCCGCCAAGACCGGCCGCGTCGTCAACGTCAAGAAGGGCCAGTTCCTCGCCCCCTGGGATATGAAGAACGTCCTGAAGAAGCTCAATGCCAGCGGCAATGCCAACGTGCTGCTGTGCGAGCGCGGCGCCTCCTTCGGCTACAATACGCTGGTTTCCGACATGCGCTCGCTGCCGATCATGGCGGCGATGGGCGCGCCGGTCATTTTCGATGCGACCCATTCCGTCGCCCAGCCCGGCGGGCAGGGCGAATCCTCGGGCGGTCAGCGCGAATTCGTAGAGACGCTGGCGCGCGCAGCCGTGGCGACGGGTATTGCCGGCGTCTTCCTCGAAACCCACCAGGACCCAGACAACGCACCGTCCGACGGCCCGAACATGGTCTATCTCAAAGACATGCCGCGGCTGCTTGAGAAATTGCTTGCATTTGACGCGGTCGCCAAGGCCTGACGTTCAACAGGTTGACATGATCGTCGTTTAGGCCACGTCGGGACGCCGGTTCGAAGGCTGGAAATTGCGGCATTGTAATTTGCACGCCTTCGATTATGACAGGCTTCGAACGATTGATCACCCACCGAGCAGGAAGAACCCATGACTGCAATCACCGATATCATCGCCCGCGAGATTCTCGATAGCCGTGGCAACCCCACCGTCGAAGTCGATGTCTATCTCGAAGACGGCAGCATGGGCCGCGCGGCCGTTCCCTCGGGCGCTTCGACCGGCGCTCATGAGGCGGTCGAGCTGCGCGACGGCGGCAAGCGCTACCTTGGCAAGGGCGTCGAGAAGGCGGTCGAGGCCGCCAACACCGAGATCTTCGACGCGATCGGCGGTATCGACGCCGAAAACCAGATCCAGATCGACAACATCATGATCGAACTGGACGGCACGCCGAACAAGTCGCGTCTCGGCGCCAACGCTATCCTCGGCGTGTCGCTTGCCGTCGCCAAGGCGGCCGCCCAGGCCTCCGGCCTGCCGCTCTACCGTTATGTCGGCGGCGCTTCGGCGAGCCTCTTGCCGGTGCCGATGATGAACATCATCAATGGCGGCGCCCATGCCGACAATCCGATCGACTTCCAGGAATTCATGATCCTGCCGGTCGGCGCCGATACGATCGCCGAAGCCGTGCGCATGGGGTCGGAAGTCTTCCATACGCTGCGCAAGGAACTTGCAGCCCAGGGCCACAACACCAATGTCGGCGACGAAGGCGGTTTCGCACCGGGCCTGAAGAGCGCTTCGGAAGCCCTGGACTTCATCGTCAAGTCGGTTGAGAAAGCCGGCTACAAGCCGGGTGAGGATATTTACCTCGGCCTCGACTGCGCCTCGACGGAATTCTTCAAGGACGGCAAATACGTCCTCGAAGGTGAAGGTCGCACGCTCGAATCGGGCGCCATGGCCGAATATCTGGCCGAACTCGCCGCCAAGTACCCAATCATCTCGATCGAGGACGGCATGGCCGAAGACGACTGGGACGGCTGGAAGGCACTGACCGATCTGGCCGGCAAGAAGATCCAGCTCGTCGGCGACGATCTCTTCGTCACCAACTCCGCCCGTCTTCGCGACGGCATCCGCATGGGTGTCGCCAACTCGATCCTGGTCAAGGTCAACCAGATCGGTTCGCTGACGGAAACGCTCGATGCGGTCAATACGGCGCACAAGGCGGCCTACACCGCCGTCATGTCCCACCGCTCCGGCGAGACCGAGGATTCGACGATTGCCGATCTCGCGGTTGCCACCAACTGCGGCCAGATCAAGACCGGTTCGCTGTCGCGTTCTGACCGCCTCGCCAAGTACAACCAGCTGATCCGCATCGAGGAAGGCCTCGGGCCCCAGGCCCAGTATGCCGGCCGCTCGATCATCCGCGGCTGATCGGATCTGACGTCAACGGCTTAACCCGCGCCCTCCCGGCGCGGGTTTTTTATTGCCTGATTTTTACGGTCAACGAACGGTTAATCTCTGCGCATTATGCTGAACGAATTGGTAATGCGTTCAAGAGCATACGTCTATGTGGACAAAGCATCATAAGAAGAGAAAGCTCGGCCGCTTCGTCATTCCGGCCATGACGGTCGCCTTCCTTTCCTATTTCGGCTATCATTGCATTCATGGCGATTATGGGTTGCGGGCGACGGAGACGTTCGAGCGTCAGCGCGTCGCGCGCGAAAAAGAGCTTGCGGTATTGAAGGCGAAGCGCGAACATCTGGAAAGTCAGGTCGCGCTCCTCAGTGACGGTTCGCTCGACAAGGATATGCTGGACGAAAAGGCGCGCTATCAGCTGAATATGTCGCGCGCCGACGAGATCGTCATATTCAATCATTATTCCAATTAACCGAAATTCGGTTAATTGGAATTACTGACGTGTTTCCAATAGTTTAGTGCCGAATACGAGCCATGCAATTATGGCATTGCTGTGGTCATATTTCTTCCCTATGGTACGCGCCATCGAGAAACGACAAACCCATAGGGAGGGTTGAATGGCGCCGCGAAAGACCGCGACCGTTTCCAGCCGCAAAACTGCAGCAAAACCAGCAGCCAAAGCATCGAATGGAGGCCCGGTAGCCGACTTCGATCGGGATGAGGAACTCAAGGCCTATCGCGAGATGCTACTGATCCGCCGCTTCGAGGAGAAGGCCGGTCAGCTTTACGGCATGGGCTTCATCGGCGGCTTTTGCCATCTCTACATCGGCCAGGAAGCTGTCGTCGTCGGCATGCAGATGGCGCAGAAGGAAGGCGACCAAGTCATCACCGCCTATCGCGACCACGGCCACATGCTGGCAACCGGCATGGAAGCGCGCGGCGTCATGGCGGAACTGACCGGGCGCCGCAGCGGCTATTCCCACGGGAAGGGCGGCTCGATGCATATGTTCTCGAAAGAGAAGCACTTCTACGGCGGTCACGGCATCGTCGGCGCCCAGGTTTCGCTCGGAACCGGTCTCGCCTTTGCCAATCATTACCGCGGCAACGGCAATGTCTCGATCGCCTATTTCGGCGACGGCGCCGCCAACCAGGGCCAGGTCTACGAGAGCTTCAACATGGCGGCTCTCTGGAAGCTGCCGATCGTCTATATCGTCGAGAACAACCGCTACGCCATGGGCACGTCGACGGCCCGCGCCACCGCGCAATCGAACTACTCGCTGCGCGGATCCGGCTTCGGCATCCCCGGCATCCAGGTCGACGGCATGGATGTACGCGCCGTCAAGGCGGCCGCCGACGAGGCGCTTGAACATTGCCGCTCCGGCAAGGGCCCGATCATCCTCGAAATGCTGACCTATCGCTACCGCGGCCACTCCATGTCGGACCCGGCGAAGTACCGCACGAAGGAAGAAGTGCAGAAGATGCGCTCCGAGCAGGACCCGATCGAGCAGGTCAAGGCGCGCCTCATCGAAAAGGGTTGGGCCTCCGAAGACGATCTGAAGGCGATCGACAAGGATGTCCGCGACATCGTCGCTGACAGCGCCGATTTCGCCCAGGCCGATCCGGAGCCGGATGCATCCGAGCTCTACACCGACATTCTGCTCTAATCGGGGGAGGGAACCCATGCCTATCGATATCCTCATGCCCGCCCTCTCCCCGACGATGGAAGAAGGCACTCTGTCCAAATGGCTGAAGCAGGAAGGTGACAAGGTCACCTCCGGCGACGTAATTGCCGAAATCGAAACCGACAAGGCGACGATGGAAGTCGAAGCCGTCGACGAAGGCATCATCGGCAAGCTGCTCGTCGATGCCGGCACCGAAGGCGTCAAGGTCAACACCAAGATCGCCGTGCTGCTGCAGGATGGCGAATCGGCCGACGCGATTTCAACCGCTCCTGCTGCTGCCCAGCCGGCTCCGGTCGCAGCTCCGCAGGTTGCCCAGGAAGAAAAGCCGACAAATACCGGTTCGGCCGCCGCTCCCGTTCCCGCCGAGCCGAAGGCTGCCGTGCCGAACGACCCGGAAATCCCGGCTGGCACCGAAATGGTGTCGATGACTGTGCGCGAAGCGCTGCGCGACGCCATGGCCGAAGAAATGCGCGCCAGTGACGACGTCTTCGTCATGGGCGAGGAGGTCGCCGAATATCAGGGCGCCTACAAGGTCACGCAAGGCCTGCTGCAGGAATTCGGCCCCCGCCGCGTCATCGATACGCCGATTACCGAACACGGCTTTGCCGGTGTCGGCGTTGGCGCCGCCATGGCAGGCCTTCGCCCGATCGTCGAATTCATGACCTTCAACTTCGCCATGCAGGCGATCGACCACATCATCAACTCGGCCGCCAAGACGCTCTATATGTCCGGCGGCCAGATGGGCGCTCCGATCGTCTTCCGCGGCCCGAACGGTGCTGCTGCCCGCGTCGGCGCCCAGCACAGCCAGGATTACGCCGCCTGGTACAGCGCGATCCCCGGCCTGAAGGTCGTCATGCCCTACACGGCATCCGACGCCAAGGGCCTGCTGAAGGCGGCGATCCGCGATCCGAACCCGGTGATCTTCCTTGAGAACGAAATTCTCTACGGCCAGCATTTTGATGTGCCGAAGCTCGATAATTTCGTCCTGCCGATCGGCAAGGCCCGCATCCATCGTTCGGGCAAGGATGCCACGGTCGTCTCCTTCGGCATCGGCATGACCTATGCGACGAAGGCGGTTGCCGAACTCGAAAAGATCGGCATCGACGTCGAACTGATCGACCTTCGCACCATCCGCCCGATGGATCTTCCGACGGTCATCGAATCGGTCAAGAAGACCGGCCGCCTGGTCACCGTCGAGGAAGGTTATCCGCAGTCTTCCGTCGGTACCGAAATCGCCACCCGCGTCATGCAGCAGGCCTTCGACTATCTCGATGCGCCGATCCTGACGATTGCGGGCAAGGACGTGCCGATGCCTTACGCCGCCAATCTCGAAAAGCTGGCGCTTCCGAACGTCGGCGAAGTCGTCGATGCGGTGAAGGCTGTTTGCTACAAATAAGGGGTCGGGTGATGGCCGTGATGAAAGATGTCAGGCGCATTGCTTGGTCGATCTATTGGAAGTTGGTTTTACTCAGCGCCATCTGCGGTTTTGTTGCCGGTGCAGCTTTTGGGTTCGTTTTAGGGGTTGCTGGTGGGATTGCCGGCATACCTCGGGAGACGATGACTCCGTTTCTGCAATGGAGTGGTGCTATTAGCGGTCTGATCGCAAGTTTTTTTGTGTTCAACTTTATTTTGGCACGCACAATTGGAAAGTCGATTGGCGGGCGGCAGCTTGAACTCGCCGTTGCCGGTTCGCTCAGGGAGGGCCACTAATATGCCGATCAATATCACGATGCCCGCCCTCTCTCCGACCATGGAAGAAGGCAATCTGGCCAAGTGGCTGGTCAAGGAAGGCGATACGGTCAAGTCAGGCGATGTGATCGCCGAGATCGAGACTGACAAAGCGACGATGGAAGTCGAAGCTGTCGATGAAGGCACCGTCGCCAAGCTCGTCGTTGCCGCCGGCACCGAAGGTGTCAAGGTCAACGCGCTGATCGCCGTTCTCGCCGCCGATGGCGAGGATGTCGCAGCCGCCGCAGGCGGTGCGGGTTCGCCCGCTCCGGCAAAGGCTGAAGCCGCACCGGCGCCGAAGGCCGAGGCTGCGCCGGCGAAGGCTGAGGCGGCTCCGGCTGCTGCGCCCGCTGCCGCATCCGCGGCAGTTTCTGCAGGCGGCAACCGCACCTTCTCTTCGCCGCTTGCCCGCAGGCTCGCGCGGGAAGCCGGCATCGACCTTTCGGCGGTTGCAGGCTCCGGCCCGCATGGTCGCGTCGTCAAGAGCGATGTCGAAGCCGCCGTTGCCGGCGGCGGTGCAAAAGCTGCCGCCGCGCCGGCCGCTGCTGCTCCGCAGGCTGCCGCAGCTCCGGCTCCGGCCGCCGCAGCGCCGAAGGGCGCTTCCGAGGACGCCGTACTCAAGCTCTTCGAGCCGGGCTCCTACGAGCTCGTGCCGCATGACGGCATGCGCAAGACGATCGCCCGGCGCCTGGTCGAATCCAAGCAGACGATCCCGCATTTCTACGTCAGCGTCGATTGCGAGCTCGATGCGCTGATGGCGCTGCGCGCCCAGCTGAACGATGCGGCTCCCCGCAAGGACGGCGCTCCGGCCTACAAGCTTTCGGTCAACGACATGGTCATCAAGGCCATGGCGCTGGCGCTGCGGGACGTTCCCGATGCCAACGTCTCCTGGACCGAGACCAACATGGTCAAGCACAAGCACGCCGATGTCGGCGTCGCCGTCTCGATCCCCGGCGGCCTGATCACCCCGATCATCCGCAAGGCCGAGCAGAAGACGCTGTCTGTCATCTCCAACGAGATGCGCGACCTCGGCAAGCGGGCCAAGGACCGCAAGCTGAAGCCCGAAGAATATCAGGGCGGCACCAGTTCGGTCTCCAACATGGGCATGATGGGCGTCAAGAACTTTGCCGCCGTCGTCAACCCGCCGCATGCGACGATCCTCGCGGTCGGCGCCGGCGAGCAGCGGGTCGTCGTCAAGAACGGCGAAATGGCGATCGCTACGGTCATGAGCGTCACGCTGTCGACCGACCATCGCTGCGTCGACGGCGCGCTCGGCGCCGAGCTGCTCCAGGCCTTCAAGGGCTACATCGAAAACCCGATGGGCATGCTTGTCTAAGCGCTAAGCGGAGGCGGAAATGACCAAGACCGTTCTTTGCTATGGCGACTCGCTGACCTGGGGTTATGACGCCGAGACGATCGGCCGTCATGAGTACAAGAATCGCTGGCCGAGCGTGCTTCAGGCAGCGCTCGGCAGCGAGGCGCGCGTCATTGCCGAAGGGCTGAACGGTCGTACCACCGCTTTCGACGATCACCTCGCCGATTGCGACCGCAACGGCGCGCGCGTTCTGCCGACGATCCTGCAAACGCATGCGCCGCTCGACCTCGTCATCCTCCTGCTCGGCACCAACGACATGAAGCCGGTCGTGGCGGGTTCGGCCTTTGCCGCCTGCCAGGGCATCAGCCGGCTCGTACGGCTGATCCGCAATCATGCCTGGCCCTTCGAGTTCGACGGGCCGGAAATCCTGATCGTGGCGCCACCGGCGATCTGCGCGACGGGCAATGTGCCTTTTGCCGCATCTTTTCCTGGCGGCATCGAGGAATCGGCCAAGCTTGCAACACTCTACCGTGACCTTGCCGACGAACTCGGCTGCGGCTTCTTCGACGGCAATTCCGTCGCCAAGACCACGCCGATCGACGGCATTCATCTCGATGCGGAAAACACGCGTGCGCTCGGACGCGGGCTGGAATCGATCGTGCGGATGATGCTGGGGATTTGAGGAAATGACCGCCTTCATCGCGCTGCGGCAGGCCTCACGGCGGGATGCCTCGGAGCTAGCGATTCTGGCGGATATCGCATCGCATGGGTTTGCCTCCTGGCTCTGGTTCGCCGATGTGGCGAACGGCATAAGCGACACGCCTTTGGAGCGGGGGCGGCTGAAAATGAGTGAGGAAGAAGCCGTTGGCGGCTGGCGGGATGCCGTCATCGCCGAGGCTTATGGCGAAGTTGCAGGTGTGGCGATCGGCCATGCGCTGGATGAGGGCATAGGCGATATCGAGGCGACGATCCCGGCGACAGAGCCGATGCTCGCCTTGCAGAAGACGGTGGTGGGAAGCTGGTTCATCGGCAGTCTCGGCGTCTATCGCCATCTGCGCGGCATCGGCATCGGACGCAGACTGCTGGAGGATCAGATCGACAGGGCCGATCTCCGGTCTGTCAGTCTCATTACCGCAAGTGATAACGAGGCGGCTCTGTCGCTTTATGGAAGAAACGGATTCTCGGAGGCTGCGCGCGCTGATGCCGTGCCGCTCTTCGAAAACAGCAAGAGACACGCGTGGGTGCTCATGACCCGCAGCGCAGCGTAAACAAAGGGCAGGACACACATGGCTGAATCCTACGACGTCATCATCATCGGCTCCGGCCCGGGCGGCTATGTCGCCGCCATCCGCGCCAGCCAGCTCGGCCTCAAGACGGCGATCGTCGAGCGCGAGCATATGGGTGGCATCTGCCTGAACTGGGGCTGCATCCCGACGAAGGCGCTGCTGCGCTCGGCCGAGGTGCTGGATCACGCCAACCACTTCAAGGATTTCGGCCTCGTTCTCGAAGGTTCGGTTAAGCCGGACGCCAAGGCCGTCGTCGGCCGCTCGCGCGCCGTCTCCGCCCGGCTGAATGCCGGCGTCGGCTTCCTGATGAAGAAGAACAAGATCGACATCATCTGGGGCGAGGGAAAGATCACCAAGCCCGGCGAGATCGTCGTCGGCAAGTCGTCGAAGCCGGTCGTCGAGCCGCAGCATCCGCTGCCGAAGAACGTCAAGGGCGAGGGCACTTATACCGCCAAGCACATCATCGTCGCGACCGGCGCCCGCCCACGAGCACTGCCCGGCATCGAGCCCGATGGCAAGCTGATCTGGACCTATTTCGAGGCACTGAAGCCGGACGCGCTGCCGAAGTCGCTGATCGTCATGGGATCGGGCGCGATCGGCATCGAATTCGCCAGCTTCTATCGCTCGATGGGCGTCGACGTCACGGTCGTCGAAGTGATGCCGACGATCATGCCGGTCGAGGATGCCGAAATCACCGCCATCGCCCGCAAGCAGCTGGAAAAGCGCGGCCTGAAGATCTTCACCAGCGCCAAGGTCACGAAGGTCGAAAAGGGTGCCGGCAGCATCACCGCCCATGTCGAGACGTCAGACGGCAAGGTGCAGCAGATCACCGCCGACCGGATGATTTCGGCCGTCGGCGTTCAGGGCAACATCGAAAATCTCGGCCTCGAGGCGCTCGGCATCAAGACCGACCGCGGCTGCGTCGTCGCCGACGGTTACGGCAAGACCAATGTCGCCGGCATCTATGCGATCGGCGATGTCGCCGGCCCGCCGATGCTGGCGCACAAGGCCGAGCATGAGGGTGTGGTCTGCGTCGAAAAGATCGCCGGCCTGCCGAATGTGCACCCGACCGACAAGGGCAAGGTCCCGGGCTGCACCTATTGCAACCCGCAGGTCGCCTCCGTCGGTCTCACCGAAGCCAAGGCCAAGGAACTGGGCCGTGACATCCGCGTCGGCCGCTTCTCCTTCGCCGCCAACGGCAAAGCGATCGCGCTTGGTGAAGACCAGGGCATGGTGAAGGTGATCTTCGACAAGAAGACCGGCGAGCTGCTCGGCGCCCATATGGTCGGCGCCGAAGTCACCGAGCTCATCCAGGGCTTTGTCGTCGCGATGAACCTTGAGACGACCGAGGAAGAGCTGATGCACACGATCTTCCCGCATCCGACCGTCTCCGAAACGATGAAGGAAGCGGTGCTCGATGCCTATGGCCGTGTGCTGAACGCTTGATAATTTCCGGGGCCGCCCTCTTTGTCCGGGGTGGAAATTTACTCCAGGAGTGGAAATCCACTCCAGGAGCGGAAAGCCACTCCGGGGTGGAAAAGATGAAAGGAAGTTATCATGTCTATGGAGACGCAGGCGTTGCTGGTGTTTTTGCTGATCGGCCTGGTGGCAGGCTTCCTCGCTAGCCTCGTCGTCGGTGGCGGCGGCCTGATCCGATGCCTGCTCAGCGGCATCATCGGTGCCTTCGTCGGCGGTTATCTGTTCAGCGCGCTCGGGATTTCGCTGGGCATTGACAACGCGCTGGTCGTGCAGATCATCCACGCCACCGTCGGCGCCATCATCGTGGTGCTGATCGCCAGGGCGGTCGCTTAAGGGGTAGGGCAGGCATGGAAGGCGTGGGCTGGATTTCGGCAATCATCATCGGCGGCCTTGCAGGCTGGCTCGCCGGCAAGCTGATGGAGGCGCGATATGGGATTTTCCTGAACATCGTGCTCGGCATCGTCGGCTCGGTTGTCGCCACCGCCATCCTCGCCCAGTTCCATGTCCAGCTCGCCGGCGGACGGCTCGGTTATTTCGTCACGGGTTTCCTTGGCGCCTGCCTGCTGATATTCCTTGCGCGGCTGGTGCGGCGCTAGATCAAGAGATGATGCCGCTTTAAGGGCGACGGAAAGCTGAAACTGCAATGGTGACCATTCTCGACACGATCAATCCCGATGCCAAGCGCGTGCGCCATCCGGAGAAGGCGCATCGGCCGGATACGGAAGTGATGCGCAAGCCCGACTGGATCCGCGTCAAGGCGCCGACCTCCAAGGGCTATGCCGAGACGCGGGCGATCGTGAAGGAGCACAAGCTCGTCACCGTCTGCGAGGAGGCCGGCTGCCCGAATATCGGCGAGTGCTGGGACAAGAAGCACGCCACCTTCATGATCATGGGCGAGATCTGCACCCGCGCCTGCGCCTTCTGCAATGTCGCCACCGGCAAGCCGAACGCGCTCGATATGGCCGAGCCTGAGAACGTCGCCAAGGCGGTCAAGGAGATGGGCCTCAGCCACGTCGTCATCACCTCGGTCGACCGCGACGACCTGGAAGATGGCGGCGCCGAGCATTTCGAAAAGGTGATCTGGGCGATCCGCGCCGCCTCGCCGGCAACAACGATTGAAATCCTGACGCCGGACTTCCTGAAGAAGCCGGGTGCCTTGGAGCGCGTCGTCGCCGCCAAGCCCGATGTCTTCAATCACAATATGGAAACGGTCGCCGGCAACTATCTCACGGTTCGCCCCGGTGCCCGCTATTTCCATTCCATCCGCCTGTTGCAGCGGGTGAAGGAACTCGATCCCACCATGTTCACCAAGTCGGGCATCATGGTCGGCCTCGGCGAGGAGCGCAACGAGGTGCTGCAGCTGATGGACGACCTGCGCACCGCCGATGTCGACTTCCTGACGATCGGCCAATACCTGCAGCCGACCCGCAAGCACCACAAGGTCGAAAGCTTCGTCACCCCGGACGAGTTCAAGTCCTACGAGACGGTCGCCTACAGCAAGGGCTTCCTGATGGTCGCCTCCAGCCCGCTGACCCGCTCCTCCCACCATGCCGGCGACGACTTTGCGCGGCTGCGTGCGGCGCGTGAGAAGAAGCTTCTGGTTGCAGCTGAGTAAGGTTTGCGCTTGCCTATGGAAGCGGCTCTGACAATCTTTCGCTGCGGTCAGACGGCCGGCGGACAATACAAGCCAACCTCTCTTTCGTCATCGGGCTTGTCCCGAGCATCTGCCTCTAGTCGATAGGGCAGCAGATCCTCGGCACAAGGCAGCACAAGGCCGAGGATGACGCCGAGTAGAGAGCAAGGGTAATTAGCAAACTGACCGCAGCGGTTTTCATCGCGGTTTTTCCTTGGGCGGTCGCAGATGAATGTCACATCCGGGTTGAATTCGATGCTGGCCGCAGCCGACCGTATCCTGGTGATTGGCTGCCCCCGGCAGCGGCAAGAGCACACTCGCAAAGCGGCTCTCGCGAGCGCTCGACCTTACTTACATCTCCATGGACTGCGAGTTCTACTGGCTGCCGGGCTGGAGAAAGAGGCCGCGCGATGAGATCGATCGCTTTATCACCAAGGCCGTGGCGGGAGAGCGCTGGATCATGGATGGAACCGGTCTCAGCTCCTTCCATCTTCGCCTGCCGCGCGCGCAGGCGGTCATCTGGCTTCGCCCGCCAAGACATGTCTGTCTGTACGGTGCCATCTCAAGAGCATTGCGTTAAGTAGGGCGAAATCGCCCCGAACTGCCTGACGGCTGCCCTGAAAGCCTCTCGCTGGATGCGCTTTCCTATATCTGGAACTTCGAGCGCGATGCCGTGCCCTTAATCGAGGCGGCACTTCGAGATCATGCCGCCGGGATCGCAGAGCACGGCCCTGAAATGCCGATTCTCCAGCTAAAATCCCGTCGCCAGATGCGCGAGCTTCTTGATCTTCTCGGCCGGCCCGCTTAATTGCCGCCTATGCCGCAATTCGAAACCCACCGCTCCGTTCCGCATACGCCCGACCAGATGTTCGATCTCGTTGCCGATGTCGAACATTATCCCGAGTTCCTGCCGCTTTGCGAGGCGCTGTCGGTCAGGAGCCGCAAGGAGCGTGACGGCAGGATCCTGCTCGTGGCCGATATGACTGTCGGCTACAAGGCGATCCGCGAGACCTTCACGACCCAGGTGCTTTTGAACCGGGCCGAGCGGGTGATCGAGGTCAAATATATCGACGGCCCGTTCAAATATCTCGAGAATCGCTGGCATTTTGCCGAGACGCCGTCCGGCGGCTGCACGATCGATTTCTTCATCGACTACGAGTTCAAGAGCCGCATTCTCGGGGCGCTGATGGGCTCGATGTTCGACCGTGCCTTCCGCATGTTCACCGAAGCCTTCGAGACGCGCGCGAGCAAGATCTACGCTCCCGTCTGACGGCCGGTTGCAGGCATCCTCAGCCCGTGAGCAGCGAACGCACCATCTCCAGCGCCGTCCTGACCGTTGCCATCCGAACCTCGCTGCGGCCGATGTCGCCGTAGAGCATTTTCCGATGGATGAGGGCGCCGCCGCGCGATTTGGCGGCAAGATGCACCAAGCCGACCGGTTTTTCGGCCGATCCGCCGCCGGGGCCGGCAATGCCGGTGACGGCGACGGCGATATCGGCGCGCGAGCGGAAGAGGGCGCCGTGCACCATCTGCCGGGCGGTCTCCTGGGAGACTGCGCCGAACCGCAGCAGCGTTTGCGCCTGCACCCCGAGTAGCTCGGTCTTGGCGCTGTTCGTGTAGGTGACGAAGCCGCGGTCGACGACGGCGGATGAGCCGGATATCTCCGTCAACGCGCCTGATATCAGCCCGCCGGTGCAGGATTCGGCGGTCGACACCATCAGCCCCGCCGCGGTGAAGTCGCGGATGATCGCCTCTGCCGCCGAAAGGATATCCGGAGGGAAAAGGCCCATCATGTCCTCCCGCGATAGACGACGGTCGCCGTGGCGATCGCCGCGATGCCTTCGCGCCGCCCAACGAAGCCGATCGTCTCGTTGGTCGTCGCCTTGACCGAGCAGCGCTCGAGATCGATGCCGAGATATTCCGACAGGTTCGCCCGCATGGCCTCGCGATGCGGCCCGACTTTCGGCGCCTCGGCGATCAGCGAGACATCGGCATTCATGATCGTGCCGCCGCGCTCGCGCACGATCCGCGCGGCATGCTCGATGAAGATGCGCGAAGCCGCCCCCTTCCATTGCGGGTCGGATGGCGGGAAATGATCGCCGATATCGCCGGCGCCGCAGGTGGCAAGCAGCGCGTCGGTCAGCGCATGCAGCGCAACGTCGGCATCCGAATGGCCTTTCAGCTTCTGATCGTGCGGAATGAATACGCCGCAGAGCGTCACGCCGTCGCCCGCTTCGAGCTGGTGCACGTCGTAGCCATTGCCGGTGCGCACATCGGGAAGCAGTGAGGCCGACAGCTTGTCGTCGGCCATGGCGATATCCTTCTTGACCGTCAGCTTGACGTTGTCGCCCGTGCCCTCGACGATCGTCACCGGAATGCCCAGCCATTCGGCGATCGAGGCGTCGTCGGTGAAATCGCTGCGTCCGCTCGCCGCCGCCTTTTCATGCGCGTCGAGAATGGTTTCGAAGGCGAAGGATTGCGGCGTCTGCGCCGCAAAAAGCTGCTCGCGCGATACCGTCGTCAGCACCGTGCCGGCGCCGTCGGCGCGTTTCAGCGTATCGGTGACCGGCATGGCCGGCAGCACTGCTAGCGCGCCGTTGGCAAGGTTTTCGGCAATGCGGTCGAGAAGCGTGTGGTCAAAAAAAGGCCGCACCGCATCGTGGATTAGCACATGGCTGACATGCTTGTCCTTGAGGTATCGAAGACCGGCCAGCACCGATCGCTGCCGGGTCGGGCCGCCATGCACCGTTTCGATTGGCGTTGCCGAAATGATATGGCGGAATGCCTTGGCGAACAGCGCCTCGTCATCGGGATGAATGACGACCACGATCGCAGTCGCCGGCTCCCATGTCATGAAGTTTTCAAGCGTATGGACGATAACCGGCTTGCCGCCGATCGGGCGATATTGCTTGGGGCCTTCCGTGGGAGATCCGGCACGCTCGCCGCGGCCGGCGGCAACGATGACAATTCCAGCCGATATCGGTTGCTTGGACGGCATTTGCAGCATAAATCCCCTAAAATATGCGGAATTGACCGGAGTGCTCTAACCTCTTGCTTGGGCCTTTTCCAGCATCCGCCCGAAAAATATCGATTTCGATCCGAGACCCCTTGGCAAAGCCATGGATCTATGGCTAAAAATAATGCAGTTACATGGTGTGCCTGAAAGATAATCATTTGATTTCCAAGGACCTCGCAGCGCCTTTCCGAATCGGATCCGTATCCGTGCGGAACCGCGTTGTGCTGGCGCCGATGTCCGGCGTCACGGACATGCCCTTCCGCGAGCTGGCGTGGCGCTTCGGGGCCGGGCTCGTGGTCACCGAGATGGTGGCGAGCCGCGAACTGGTCAACGATACCGCCGAATCCTGGTCGCGGCTCAAGGCCGCCGGCTTCCGGCCGCATATGGTTCAGCTCGCCGGCCGCGAGGCCCACTGGATGGCGGAGGCAGCCAGGATCGCTGCCGATCATGGCGCCGATATCATCGACATCAATATGGGTTGCCCGGCAAAGAAAGTGATCGGGGGTTATTCCGGCTCGGCGCTGATGCGCGATCCCGATCATGCGCTCGGCCTGATCGAAGCGACGGTCAAGGCCGTCGATATTCCTGTGACGTTGAAGATGCGTCTCGGCTGGGACGAGAATTCCATCAACGCGCCCGACATTGCCCGCCGCGCCGAAGCCGCCGGTATCCAGCTCGTCACCATTCATGGGCGGACCCGCATGCAGTTTTACGACGGCCGCGCCGATTGGGATGCGATCCGTGCCGTCCGCGACGTCATCTCCATCCCGCTGATCGCCAATGGCGATGTCGAGACCGCGGAAGATGCGCAGGAAATATTGCGCCGTTCCGGCGCCGATGCGGTGATGATCGGCAGGGGCTGCCAGGGCAGGCCGTGGCATGCCGGCGTGCTTGCCGGTGCGGCGGAGCCGCAACGCGAAGACATTGCAGATATCGCCGTCGAACATTACCGGATGATGCTCGATTTCTACGGGGAGGCGGTGGCGATCCGCCATGCCCGCAAGCATCTCGGCTGGTATCTCGAGCGTTTTGCCCCCGCACTTGCCGGCGGCGAGAAGGCTGCGATCATGACCTCGCGCGATCCGGGCGAGGTGGCTGCACGCCTTTACGATGCACTTGATGCAGCTGTTGTCGACAGCCGGGAGGCGGCATGACGAAGGATATCATATCTCCGCCCGATCAGACCGGCGGCACCGTCGCCATGGCCGTGCTGAACGCCATCCAGAACCCGGTTGTCATGGTCGACGAATCCGGCTTCGTCGCCTTCGCCAATTGGGAGGCGGAGGCCTTTTTCGGCGCCAGCGCCTCGCATCTGGCGCGTTACCGGATCTCGACTTTCATCCCCTTCGGCAGCCCGCTGCTCGCCCTGATCGATCAGGTGCGCGAGCGCAAGGCGCCGGTCAATGAATATCGCGTCGATCTGAGCTCGCCACGGCTCGGTCAGGACAAGCTCGTCGACCTCTACGTCGCCCCGGTGATCAGCGAGCCCGGCGCCGTCGTCATCGTCTTTCAGGAGCGATCGATGGCCGACAAGATCGACCGGCAGTTGACGCATCGCGCCGCTGCCCGCTCGGTGACCGGTCTCGCCTCGATGCTGGCGCATGAGATCAAGAACCCGCTCTCCGGCATCCGCGGCGCCGCGCAGCTGCTCGAGCAGTCCGCGGTCGACGACGACCGGGCGCTCACCCGGCTGATCTGCGACGAAACCGACCGCATCGTCTCGCTGGTGGATCGCATGGAAGTCTTTTCCGACGAACGCCCGGTCGATCGCATGCCGGTCAATATCCATTCCGTGCTCGATCATGTGAAGGCCGTCGCCAAGGCCGGTTTTGCCCGCAACATCCGCGTCACTGAGAGCTATGACCCATCGCTGCCGGCCGTCTATGCCAATCGCGACCAGCTTGTCCAGGTCTTCCTCAACCTGGTGAAAAACGCCGCCGAAGCCGTCGGCGATCGGCCGGACGGCGAGATCATGCTGACGACCGCCTATCGCCCCGGCATTCGTCTTTCCGTCGCCGGCACCCGCGAAAAGATCTCGCTGCCCTTGGAATTCTGCGTTCACGACAACGGCCCCGGCGTTCCCGCCGATCTGCTGCCGCATCTCTTCGATCCCTTCATCACCACCAAGACCAACGGCAGCGGCCTCGGCCTGGCGCTGGTCGCCAAGATCATCGGTGATCACGGCGGCATCATCGAATGCGACAGCCAGAACAGCCGCACGACTTTCCGCGTTCTCATGCCGGCGTCGAAGGACGTTTCGCTCGAGGATGCTTCTTCCGCAAGCTCGACAGGACCTTCTCGATGACAGCCACGATCCTCGTTGCAGATGATGATGCGGCGATCCGTACCGTGCTCAACCAGGCTTTGAGCCGCGCCGGCTATGATGTTCGCATCACCTCGAACGCCGCTACCCTATGGCGCTGGATTTCGGCGGGCGAGGGCGATCTTGTCGTCACCGACGTGGTGATGCCTGATGAAAACGCCTTCGACCTGTTGCCGCGCATCAAGAAGGCCCGTCCCGATCTGCCGGTTCTGGTCATGAGCGCGCAGAACACCTTCATGACCGCCATCAAGGCTTCCGAGAAGGGCGCCTACGACTATCTGCCGAAGCCTTTTGACCTGACCGAACTGATCGGCATCATCGGCCGCGCGCTCGCCGAGCCGAAGCGCAAGCCCGCCAAGCTGGAAGAGGACATGCAGGACGGTATGCCGCTCGTCGGCCGGTCGGCGGCGATGCAGGAAATCTACCGCGTGCTCGCCCGCCTGATGCAGACGGACCTGACGCTGATGATCACCGGCGAATCCGGCACCGGCAAGGAGCTTGTCGCCCGCGCGCTGCATGATTACGGCAAGCGCCGCAACGGCCCCTTCGTCGCGATCAATATGGCGGCCATCCCGCGCGACCTGATCGAATCCGAGCTCTTCGGCCATGAGAAGGGCGCTTTCACCGGGGCGCAGACCCGCTCGACCGGCCGCTTCGAACAGGCCGAAGGCGGCACGCTGTTTCTCGATGAAATCGGCGACATGCCGATGGACGCCCAAACCCGGCTGCTGCGCGTGCTGCAGCAGGGCGAATACACCACCGTCGGCGGCCGCACGCCGATCCGCACCGATGTGCGCATCGTCGCCGCCACCAACAAGGATCTGAAGCAGGCGATCAATCAGGGGCTCTTTCGCGAGGATCTCTACTACCGCCTCAATGTCGTGCCGTTGCGCCTGCCGCCGCTGCGCGACCGCGCCGAGGACATTCCCGATCTCGTGCGCCATTTCATCCAGCAGGCCGAAAAGGAAGGCCTCGGCTCCAAACGCTTCGATCAGGAGGCGCTGGAACTGATGAAGGCCTATGCCTGGCCGGGCAACGTCCGTGAGCTGGAAAATCTCATCCGTCGCCTGATGGCGCTCTATCCGCAGGATGTCATCACCCGTGAGATCATCGACGCCGAGCTGCGCTCCGATGTGCCCGACAGCCCGATCGACAAGGGGCCGATCCGCAATGGCTCAATGACGATCGCGCAGGCCGTCGAGGAGAATATGCGCACCTATTTCGCCGGCTTCGGCGAAAACCTGCCACCGCCCGGCCTCTACGACCGTGTGCTGACCGAGATGGAATACCCGTTGATCCTTGCGGCACTCACGGCAACGCGCGGGAACCAGATCAAGGCGGCCGATCTTCTCGGCCTCAACCGCAACACTTTGCGCAAGAAGATCAGGGAGCTCGGCGTTTCTGTTTACAGAAGCTCCCGCACCGCCTGATAAAAAGGCGGTGGGCTCCTCGTTTGCCCACCGCCTCCTCCTCCCAGTATCCGCCGCCACGGTCGGGAACAAAACTAAATCTATCCCAGCCTCGTCATCGTTTGTATCTGCGCCGGCAAACAAAAGCGCAGTGTCATTTGATGGTCACATAGTATTTGCGAGCTATTGTTTGCCGCCGGGCAAATGTCATTGAAGTTGCTGCGCTCGCGGCCACCGCGCCTGTGGATAAGCTGTGGATAACCGGTGGATGGCGCGCGGGGGTCGGCGGGGGATAACGTCCCGCTTCCGCTCGGATGTTGCTGATCTGTTCTAAATCGTGTGATCGGCCGTTGCTTCTGTCGGCTTAATGACCGGGTGCCGTTGGGTGGGCGATACTAGGGGTCGAGATAGGAAATATTGCTACGATCCCGCAAGTGACCAGCGCCTGGTCAGCCGTGGGAATTTACGTCTTCAGCCACTTCGGTTTCTAAGTTTCGCACAACGCATCGAAAACCCAAGTGGCTGGTCGACGTGTCGACCGGTTCAGGATGTCGTGCGGCGGGGCGATAACGGCGGCAATAGTTGGGCGCGCAAAGGTGCGATCCCCCTTTAATCACCTTCCGGGGAATTCTGATTTCGGGCATGCCGGGATCATAGCTGTCACTTTCAGATGCACCGCGCGGATTTTGTGGAATGCAGCAGGCTTTGGACACGTCGCCCTTATTTCGCGGCGAATACCAATCGGTTGTCCATTCCCACACATTGCCGATCATGTCGTACACGTCATAGCCATTCGCCGGAAATGCCGTGACTGGAGACGTCCGCTCGAAGCCGTCGCCCGCACAATTTTCGTGTGGGAATTGTCCTTGCCAGGTGTTTGCCATGTGTCTGCCCCCAGGGGTGAGTTCGTCACCCCAGGCATATTCGGCACCATCAAGGCCGCCACGGGCCGCGAACTCCCATTCAGCTTCCGTCGGAAGCGATTTGCCGGCCCAGGCCGCATAGGCTGCGGCGTCCTCATACGCGACATGCACGACAGGGTGATCGTCCAGTTTGCGGATCGAACTGCCCTTTCCATACGGGTGACGCCAGTTCGCGCCGAAAGTGAATGTCCACCACTTCGAAATGTCACCAAGGTCAACGGGATGGTTCGGAGGCAGGAATACTGCGGAGCCGGCCTTGAGAAGATGTGCGGGTGCGCCAGGATAATCTCGTGGATCAGGAGCAATCTCGGCAAAAGTCACGTAACCGGTGGCCTCGACGAATTCTCGAAATTGGCGGTTTGTGACCGGTGTCCGATCCACCCAGAAGCCATCGACGCTCACGCGATGCACGGGCGCTTCCTCGGGATAGTACTTGTCTGAGCCCATCCGAAATGTGCCGCCGGGAATGTAGGCCATAGTCAAGTCCCGAGGACGCGCAGCCCTTACGTCCGGCTTGTTCGGGGGCGTCTCTCCTCGTTGAAGCATCGAAGCCTTGGATCCTTTTCGCCTTGGAAACTCGTGCTTTGTTGCTCGCAGCACCGCGACCTCCAATTGTCCGTCGATGGCTTTTGGTGCCGGCACACACTGCCGCCGGAGCCGAAAGGCCGACTTGAGCATCCATTCACAGCCACTGCAGAGTCCGGCGAAGATCTCGCACAGCCACAGATTGTTGACTCGAAACCGCAAAATCAATCAGGGGTCACAGCTATCACGCCTCGACCGAGGTTTATTTTCGAATCATACCATTGAATGGTAAGATGATGCTAATATAATTATCGGCGACCGGCCGCGGCGGGGGGCTCGTATTATCTCGGTTAAGTACCTGATCAGCATCTATTTCCGAACTACAGCTGTCGCGGCCGCCGGCCGTGCTGGATGGCCTTGCGCTCCGTGATGTTCGCTGAGCGAATGAAAGGTCTATGCAAGCATGATCTGAATCGCCGCGAAGGGGCGGCGAATCTCTTGGGGGGATAAGAACTTGAAATACTACATTGGGTATGCCGCCATCTTTCTAGGCGCAATGACCGCTTGTGGCTCACTCGAGGCGGCGGATATGACGTCGCTTTTGAACCCGGATGCAAAACCTATAGAGACCCAGAGTGGATGGACTTTTACGTTTGCCCCTTATTTGTGGGGTGCGAGCATGTCCGGAGACATGGCGCAGTTTGGCCTTCCTCAGGTTCATGTCGACGCTGGCTTCGGCGATATCTTTGAGAATCTCGATTTTGCCATGATGGCCATTGGCGAAGCGCGCTACGATCGCTTCAGCATCTTCGGCGACATCATGTACACCAAGCTCTCCAATGACGCCGACACGCCAAGGGGTCTCATCGTGAACAACGTCGAGGTTACCTCCAAGACTTTTGCCGGTCTGCTCGGCGTCGGCTATTCGGTCCTTGACGGTCCCAACGGCCGTCTCGATGTCGTGGGCGGTGCCAGGCTCTGGTCCGTTGACACCAACATATCTTTCAACGGCGGCATTCTTGACGGGGTTTCCGAGGACGACAGCGCCACATGGGTGGACGCCCTGGCTGGCATCAAGGGCGACTACTTTTTCACGCCGAAAGTCTTCCTGACGGGCTGGGGACTTGTCGGCGGCGGCGGTGCGGACATCGATTGGGATGTTATGGCAGGGCTGGGCTACAAGTTTAACGAAACCACCTCCGCCGTCGCAGGCTACCGCGCCCTCGGCGTCAATTATCGGGATGATGGCTTTATATTCGATGCCGTGCAGCAAGGCCCGATTCTGGGCCTTGCGATCCGGTTCTAGCGGGCGCCTCTGACAGAAGAAATCGATCAGGAATTTCTTCGGCTGTGGCCATTCCGCTCACTTTTTTACTGTCGGTTATTGCACAGCGAGAGGAGATGCCGTGCTTGCCTTGGTGACCGGCGGCGGGTTCCATCTGCCTGTCAGAGCATCGGGCTTCGGTGCATAGAGCCGCATTGTCAGGTTGTATCGCCCTTGAGGTGCTGGCAACCAGTTCCATTCCATGTCCTTGCCGGGGCTCTCGTTCTGGAAATAGAGATCGAGTGAGCCGTCGGCGTTGTACTTGAACGGCATCCAGCTGCTGACTGCGAAGCGGTTGAGGGAATTGGCAACCTGGAATCCTTCGTCGTCATATAGCGTCACAGACCAGAAGGCTTGGACCGGCGGAATTTGATCCTTGTCAAAGTGGATCGCGTAGTTGTTTCTGCCATCAAGCGGCTGGCCGTTTTCGTCGGCAAGATTAAGCGGATAGATGGCATCTTCGGGCAGGTTGGCGCCGAGACCTTGCTGGGCAATGACGGCGCGCTTTAGATAGTAATTGCCATATACGCCCATCGTGTCGGTATTCATCGACCAGCCGTTGGCGACGCGTGCCAGTGTCTTCACCTTCCAGGCCATCAGCGCCTGAGCGTCCTGTGGAACAGTCTCGAGCGCCTTTTGGACGACTGCATCTGCTTTGGAGAGATCGAAACTCTTGCCTGGTTCAATGCCGATCCTCTTCATTCGGGCAAGCAAGGGCTGATCGGTACTGTGCGGCGGATGTAGTTTCAGGAGCTCAGCAGCATAGGCGAAATAAGCTCCTGCCGAGGCGGTATCGACCTGGGTCTTGGGTGGGGTCTTCATATCCACCGACGGGTCGATTTTCACCGGCACCGGTTTTGCCTCCTTTCCCCACTCCGAAAGCAATGTGACGGTGTAACCGTCCTGGACCTTATGAACGGCGTCATAGTCAGGCGGTCCATCGGTCTTTGTCCGTCCGATGACCCATACATAGGGCGTCGGTGCGTTGATCCGTTGGGTTCCCGTTGGCAGTTTGAACTCATCGAACCCTTCACTCAGATCCGGCCGCCAGCCAGGAGGGGTAATCAGGAAATGACCGGCCGCAGTTCCGGTGGTCCGCCAGCCTGGTGCCGCGAACACGTCAGTCCACATGTCGAGCATGGGCAGCAGGTAGAAACGTCCGCCGGTGTCGGGGGCCGAAACCACGACCGGTTCTTTCGTCAAATCAAGCCAGGCGCTCGAATATAGAGTGTCGAAATTCGGTCGGACCACGACTTTCATGTCCGCCGGAGGAAACTCGAGGATGTTGTTGAACTGATTGGACGGGCCGCCGATCGCACCCTTCTTGGCCTCGACATTGGTCAATTGCTTCCGGGTGATGTCCATAGATAGCAGTGGGTAGAAATAAACGTACGCTTCCACGCCTATCGCATGCGCCTCTTCTTCGCTGATGGAGTTTGCATCTGCCGCGCCGATCGAAAAAGCCGCGAGTCCAAGAGCAAGAAAAGCTGCTGGTCTTAATTTGCTGAATAGATTTCCGTCATCATTTGTCAATGCACGCATTGCTCCCTCCTGTTGTTAAGATCAGGTGAAATGCGAATGGATCTTTTGAAGTATCCCCTGGACACGTAGCTGCTCTGTGGCTGCGTGACGGTGGAATTATAAAGAGAAAGCTAAACTAGCGATAGTTACACCAATACCGGAGGCAACTAACTCCTATGGGTGCAGCCAGTAATGGGAATGGTTGAGGCAACTTTGGAACGAAGATCGAAGACTGTAACCAGAAATTGCGTGCAGTAAGGACAGGTGGGTTGAGCAGCCCGCGCCTTAATTACGTCCGTACAGGCTTCACAGACGTTCCATACCGATTGCCAGCGTGATGCTGCACGGGGAAGCCATTGTGCATACAGCATTTTCGCTGATGTGGGTCCTCGCGAATCTTTGGCACACCAGGGACAGCCCCGTCATCCTAAAAGACTAATTGAACCGGTGCGCCATTGGAACGAACATGATGACAAGGAAGAGATCGTCCTCGGACATCACAATTGATTGCGATTACATCGACCGCACATTGCCCAGTAGTGCCAATTCGTCCGGCGCTTGAGAGTCGCGCTCATTTCTGCGGATGTCGGTCTGCAGTGGCACGAGTCAGGATACATCAGAAAGTTGTGCTCCGACGTCTTTGCAGATCTATTACGAGATCCGGAAGCCTGGGCGTTCATGCGCTCGCTTTTTCGCCAATCAGACAGAAATGCCACATGCGGAGATCGGTGCCGGTCTGCAATAACGCCTGCCGGTGGAGGCTTGATCATCAACGAACCGTTCTTGGCAAAACGCCGGACAAACCGGCGAGCAGAGGGGAGACAGAACTGATGGACAAGGACCCTGATAACGAGATCGGTCCAAAAAAGTTTACGCGCCGGACAATGCTTGCGACTGGCGGTTCGCTGGCGGCGGCGCAAATCGCCGGCAGGATTGGCATGCGCGGATTGGCCGCCACGCTCGCTTCCGGA
Source organism: Rhizobium phaseoli (assembly GCF_001664385.1). NCBI lineage: Bacteria > Pseudomonadati > Pseudomonadota > Alphaproteobacteria > Hyphomicrobiales > Rhizobiaceae > Rhizobium > Rhizobium phaseoli. The sequence continues at coordinate 2,075,921 of NZ_CP013532.1, forward strand.
ACGGCGTTGGCACAGTCGACCAAGCCGAACATTGTTTTTATCGTCGCCGACGATTTGGGTTGGAAGGATGTCGGGTTTCACGGCTCTGACATAAAGACGCCAAACATCGACCAACTGGCGGAAAAGGGGGGGCGGCTTGAGCAATTCTACGCCCAGCCCATGTGCACGCCGACCCGGGCGGCGTTAATGACGGGGCGTTATCCGTTCCGCTACGGCATGCAGACCGCCGTCATTCCCCAGGGCGGCACCTACGGCTTGGCGCTCGATGATTATCTCTTGCCGGAAATGCTGAAGGAAGCAGGCTACGCCACCGCTGCGAGCGGCAAATGGCACCTCGGCCACGCCGATACGGCATTCTGGCCGCGCCAGCGCGGCTTCGATTCATTCTACGGCGCTCTGCTCGGCGAGATCGATCACTCCACGCATAAGTCGGCAAACGGCAACGCTGATTGGTACCGGAATAACGAAGCCATTGAGGAGGCAGGATTCGACAATATCCTGTTCGCTACCGAAGCCGTGCGAGTGATCAATGAACACGATCAGTCGAAACCTTTGTTCCTATATCTGGCCTTCACGTCGCCGCATACGCCCTTCCAGGCGCCAAAGGAATATCTCGACCGTAACAGCCACATCGCCGACGAGAGCCGTCGAGCCTATGCAGCGATGATCTCGGTGATGGATGATGGCATCGGCAGGGTCGTCGAAGCTCTCGAAACACGCGGCATGCGCGAGAATACGCTCATTCTCTTTCACAGCGACAATGGCGGCGTGGTCGATGCGTTCTTTGCGGGCGAAAGCGATGTCAAGGGCAAGCTTCCGGCCGATAACGGTCCTTACCGGCAGGGCAAGGGGACGACATATGAAGGCGGCACACGCGTCGTTGGCCTGATCAACTGGCCGGGAAAGATCGAGCCTGGCTCGGCCGACGGAATGATGCACGTCGTTGACATGTATCCGACCTTGGCGGCTCTCGCCGGTGCTACGCCGGGCAAAAACAAGCCGCTCGATGGGATGGACATGTGGCCGATGCTTGGCGAGGGAAAGCCATCGCCACGCACCGAGATCGTCTACAACGTTGAACCAATGACTGCCGCCGTGCGCCAGGGCGATTGGAAGCTTGTGTGGAAGACGACGTTGCCGCCGAAGGTCGAACTCTTCGATCTTTCGAAAGATAGGTCCGAGACCACAAACCTTGCCGATCAAAACCCCGAGATGGTGAAGACACTGCAAGCGCGAGTGATCGAGCTCGCCTCACAGATGTCTCCCCCTCTGATCATGCAGGACGCCGTGCGATTGCTCTTGCATTCGGACACGGTGCTGCCCGACGCGGCCGAAATGTTTAATGTTGGAGATTGAGTGATTTGGCGGTTTATCCCGAGGACGAGCGGCCTGGCGGGGCCGTTCGTCCTGTGAAGAAGCGAGAGTTTTGCTTTCTGTTTAGCCATTGAGGAGGCAGTTCGTCGCGATCAGGGTGGCGAGACAATCGTCAACACAGCCCGTCTCGCAGCGGCAACGGCGCCGGCAAGGAAGCCGGGTTCAGTCGCGCTCGTCTCGCTGCCGGCCATGAACAGTCGCTGGGCCCACGGTCCGCAGACCCAATCCTTATCCTCGGCCGACAGGTGCCCGGCTGCGACGCGGTCGCGGACTGTTGCAGTGAATGGGTCAGCTGCCCAGTCTTTCAAAATTGTGGCACGCGGTTCCAATGCGCCAGCGCCGAAAATTCGCCCGAACTGAGCAAGACAGGCTTTCGTCAATGCCTCGTCACCCCATGCCGCCCGCTGATCCGCGCCGACGCCGAGGAAGCCGAAGAGCGCTGCCTTTCCATTCGCCAGCGTCGCGTCATGCATTTCGACCATCGGCCCGACCATGCTCTGCGCGGTGCCCGATAATCCGCCGTCGCGCCAGAAGGGCCGATCATAGATTGCGAAAAACTTGGCGTGCGGCGCCATCCAGGTCGGCGTATCGCGCCAGCGAGCCAAGCTGGATTCTTCCTGCTGCGGCGTGAACGTCACGTTTGCCTCAAGCAATCGAGGCGGCAAGGCGCAAATGACCTGCTGCGCGTGGACCACCGCGGCCATGCCGTCCGCAGCGTTCGAGGTAATTTCGATACCGTCACCGGTAAGCGCCATGGCCGAAACACGGCTGCTGAGTTGAACTCTGTCGGCCGGGATCTCTCGTTCCAAAGCTCGCACCAGCGCCGCCGAACCGCCGGTCAGTCGAAGCGATTTTCCCTGCTGTTCGACAGGGCGATACCTTTGCGGTCCTTCCCGCGACATTCGCTCGAATATCACATCGCCATCATTGTTTTGCGAGAACGACGGGAGCCCCAGTTCCAGAACGAGCTCGGCCATATCAAGCTGCATCATCGGCCAGAACCAGGAGGGGCCGAGATCGAACCCGTCGTCGGAAGGAATTCCATGTTCGTCTGATGTCAGGATGCGGCCGCCCAGCCGATCCCTTGCTTCAAGCAACAGGAAGTCGATGCCCTTCGAATTGAGGGCCCGTGCCGCGCAGAGCCCCGCGAGCCCTCCGCCGACGACAGCGACTTGGCATCTTTTCATCAAACTACCTCTGGCCCGCCATCAGAATGCATGAAGCGGGCGAATTTCAGCGCGGGTTTTATTTACAGGGCCGCGCATGCTGGCGTCCAGTCAAAGACGTAACCCGCTATGGCAGTTTCAGAACATCGGCGTGCTGCAGCGGAGCGTCTTTGATCCAGGCATATGCACCCTCTGGACCGGCGCTCGCCAGCAGGTTTTCGCCTTCAGGCAGCCGCATCCAGCTCTGGGATCGAAGTCGCTCCGTTCCAACGGACAGCTCACCTTCAAGAACCAGCAGTTCCAATCCACGATGATTCGAAAGTTTGGTTGAGGCGTTGCGACCCCACCTTTGAAGATAGACCTGCTCATGACCGTCATCGAACAGGATCGTTGCGGTGACGGCATCGTTCTGAACTCCAGGCTCTCCTTCACCCGGTCTGCGCACGATTTGCGCCTCGTCGCCCTCGCGAAACTGCCAGAGCTTGACGAAGATGGTGCACCCGTCAGCGGATGCGGGCGCATGCGACGTCCCCGGCGGATTGCGGAAGTATGATCCGGCCGGGAAGCGACCGTGTTCGTCCTGGAATATCCCGTCGAGCACCAATATTTCTTCACCGCCCGTGTGGGTATGAGATGGAAATACGCTGCCTGCGGCATAGCGGACAATCGAGGTCGCCCGAGCCACTTCCTCGCCGACGCGATAAAGCATCCGGCGATCGACCCCGCGAGCCGGACTGGCGACCCAATCCAGTTTCGCGGCGTGCACGACCGTCGGCCTGGTGAAATCATCATTCAGACGCATCGTGTTTCTCCATCGTCAGCACCACCCGAAACTTGACGCCACCGGACTTCATCTCACCGTTATTCTTCGATAACGGCAAGAAGTTTACCGGACACAATCGGTCGCGGAAATGAGAGCCAATATCGAGGAGGCATCAAAACCGCATTGAGCATCCTTCTCGGGGCTGGTCTAAGCAGCTTGTTGCGCCGAGGCTCGCATATTGTCGTTCATGCCATAGATTAAGCCGATCGGTCGTTGATCGATCGTGTGACGTCGAGGCCGGGTACCGGCCGGCACATGTTCATAATTTGCGGGAGCTGCATGATGGAATATCGTCGTTTGGGAAAGTCGGGCCTGCAGGTGAGCGAGTTCTCCTTCGGCTCATGGGTCACTTTCGGCAAGCAGGTGAACGGCGGTGACGCCGTCGACCTCATGAGGCTTGCCTACGATAACGGGGTGAACTTCTTCGACAATGCCGAAGGCTATGAAAGCGGCAAGTCCGAGATCGTCATGGGCGAGGCGCTGAAAGCGCTCGGTTGGAGCCGCGACAGCTTCGTCGTCTCCAGCAAGGTTTTCTGGGGAGGCCAGAAGCCGACGCAGCGCGGCTTGTCGCGCAAGCATGTGACCGACGCCTGCCATGCCGCGCTGAAGCGGCTTCAGGTCGATTACCTCGATCTCTACTTCTGCCATCGCCCGGACATCGACACGCCGATCGAGGAAACGGTCCGGGCGATGCACGATCTCGTCGCCCAAGGCAAGGTGCTTTATTGGGGGACATCGGAATGGTCGGCGCAGCAACTGACGGAAGCCTATGCCGTGACCCGGGACCTGCGCATCACGCCGCCGACCATGGAGCAGCCGCAGTACAACATCTTCGAACGCCAGAAGGTCGAATCCGATTATCTCCCGCTCTATGACCTCATCGGCCTCGGCACCACCATCTGGTCACCGCTCGCCTCGGGCGTTCTGACCGGCAAATACAATAACGGCGTGCCGGCCGACAGCCGCATGAACTTGCCCGGCTATGAATGGCTGAAAGAGAAGTGGTCGAGCGACGCCGGCCGCGCCCAGCTCCAAAAGGTCGGTCAGCTCGCAAAACTCGCCGACGAAGTCGGCCTGTCGATCACCCATCTGGCCCTTCTGTGGTGCCTCGCCAATCGCAACGTCTCCACCGTCATTCTCGGCGCCTCACGCGCCAGCCAGCTGCAGGACAACCTTGCGGCCCTTTCGCACCGGCACAAGATGACACCTGAGGTGATGGAGCGGATCGACGCGATTGCCGGAAATAAGCCGGAGGGCCCGCGTCGATTCTAGAACCTGTCGCGCGAGACTGTGCGCTAACGACACGCATGAAAACAGAGACAGAAAGGCTGCGGCATCAGGTCGACAGGCGCGGATCGTTCCCGACCGCGCCTGTGGCGCCATTGTGGGATTAAGCGCGGGCTTCCGCCTGACGGAGAAAGTTCTGGAACTGCTCCTCCGGAACGAATGAACCGCCTGTTGTCCAGAGCACATGCGTCGCCCGCGACATCTTCTTTTCCTCGATGCCCTGTTCAGCCTGGAAACGCCGGCCTTCGCTGTGGCGCAAGAGGAAGTCCGGCCCGAGCAAGGCGGCGGCGGCCGAAGGCTCCAGCTTCTGCCTTTGGGTAATCCATGCCATGCGAAGCAGTTTGAACAGGTCGTCGTCGGCGGCCGTGTAGACGCCGGCGAGCATCTCGCGCATCACCTTCGCCACGAAGGCCGACATGCGGGCGACGGCCATGCCGTCGGCTTCGGTCTTGTTGGTCAGGCCGACGTCGTAGACCGACACCAGCTCCTGCTTACCCGACATCATGTGGACGAGGGCGCAGGGCGACTGAACCGGCTCGACGAAGAAGGCGTGCACATTGTCGCCGAAGATCGCCTTCGCGCCGAAGGCGACGCCACCCGGTGCGCCGCCTATGCCGCAGGGCAGGTAGAGGAAAAGCGGATTTTCCTCATCGATCGTGATCCCACGCTCGTCGAGCTGCGATGCCAACTCCGAGGCCGCTGCGCTGTAGCCGAGGAACAGGTGCCGCGATTGTTCGTCGTCGACGAAATAGATCGTCGGATCGGCGTCGGCGATGTCGCGGGCGTTTTCGACGGCTGTGGTGTAGTCCGCCTCGTGCTGGATGACATCGACGCCGAGCTTCCGCAGGCGCTCGACCTTCCAGGCCTTGGCGTCAGACGACATGTGAACCGTGGCCTTGAAGCCGAGCGCGCGCGCGGCGATGCCGACGCTCAAGCCGAGATTGCCGGTGCTGCCCACCGCCACGGTATAGCCTGAAAATAACGAACGGGCCTCTTCGGTTGCCAGCTTCCGGATATCCTCGCCGTCAACAAGCACTCCCTTCTGACGGGCGAGACTATCGGCAAACAGGAAAACCTCGTAGACGCCGCCACGCGCCTTGATGGAGCCGGCAACCGGCAGGTGGCTGTCGGCCTTGATGAAGACGTTGCCGAACTCTCTCGTTCGATAGCCGAGCGCCTCGCGGAGTTCCTTGAGTTCCACCAGTTCGGAGCGGATCTCGCCGCCCGTATCCTTCAGTTCCGGAAAGCATTCGGCAAGAAGCGGCGCCAAGCGCTGCCAGTTCTGGCGCGCGCTCGCCACGTCGGCCGGTGAAACCGGCAGGTCCGAGGTATCGATCGCCTGTTTCCGGTAGGATGGATTGAGCCAGAGGGTCGGTCGGCCCGCGAGAACATCATCGCGAGCGGGATCACTGGGCAGTATCGTGTTCATGGACATTTCCATTCGTGAGCCGGGCTGCGGTTGGTCAGTGTCTTAGGACGCGGGCGAGGAAAGAGCGAGCCCGGTCGTTTTTCGGATTGTCGAAGAACTCGTCCGGCTTCCCGATCTCGATGATCGAGCCCTGGTCGATGTAGACGACGCGGTCGGCGACCTCTCTTGCGAACCCCATTTCGTGCGTCACGACCATCATGGTCATGCCTTCGGTGGCCAGTTCCCGCATGACGTCGAGGACTTCGCCGACCATTTCCGGATCAAGCGCGCTCGTGGGCTCGTCGAACAGCATCAGATGCGGCTCCATGGCGAGCGAGCGGGCGATGGCCACGCGCTGCTGCTGGCCGCCGGACAGCTGGCCCGGATATTTGTGCGCATGCGTCTTGAGACCGACGCGGTCGAGGAGCTTCATGGCGGTGGCTTCGGCCTCTTCCCGCGACTTTTTGCGGACCCGCATCGGCGCGATGGTGATATTGTCCAGCACTGTCTTGTGCGGGAACAGGCCGAATTGCTGGAATACCATGCCGACGCCCTTGCGGATCGCCGCGAGTTCGCGTTCTCCGCCGAGCTTCCTGTCGGCCTCGACCGGCATTTCATAGCCGTCCACGACGAGGCTGCCGTTCTGGTACATTTCGAGGCCGTTGACGCAGCGGATGAGGGTCGACTTTCCTGAGCCGCTGGCCCCGAGAATGACCATGACTTCACCGCGTGTGACGGCGAGATCGATGTCCTTGAGCACATGGTGAGCGCCGTAGAACTTGTTCATGCTTTTCATTTCGACGATGGCGTTCATCGTGATGTCTCCGTGTTGGAACAGCTCAGCGGGCGCTCGTTGCCATATGGTCTTCGAGCTTTCTGGCGGCATAGGTGATCATCGAGCCGACCAGGAAATAGGTGACGAGCAGGAACGAGAGGACTTCGAAAGTCCGGTCGCCATATTGCGGGTTCGCCAGGATCATCTGCCCCGCGCGGAGAAAATCCGTCAGCCCGATGATGAAGACGAGCGGTGCGGAGTTGAAGATGTCGAGCACGTTGCCGACCAGCGGCGCCACCACGACACGGAGCGCCTGTGGCAGAACGATCGAGCGGTTGATGTCGAATTCGCTGATGCCGAGAGACCTTGCCGCCTCGGTCTGGGCGCGCGGAACCGCCTGAAGTCCGCTTCGGACATATTCGGCGACGTAGGCGGAGTAGAAGATGGTGAACCCGATCATGCCGCGAGCGACGTCTGCCAGTCCCCATTGCGGGGCAAGGACCGGCATGAGGATCCAGATCCAGTAGACGACGAGGATGAGCGGCACCGAGCGCATGACCTCGATGTACCAGGTGCAGATGATCCTGAGACTTGAGAGCCGGCTTTGCCGTCCGAAGGCGAGCAGGATGCCGATCGGCAGAGACAGCACCGACGTCACCAGCGTTATGAGGACGCTGAGAAGAAGTCCTCCCCAGAGCCCCACGCCCGGCGGGGCCATGACCGCAACGACGACGATGAAGCCGGTAAACGCCGCAGCAGGCATCGCCTTCCTGGACAATGGCAAATACGACGTCAGCACCCATCCCAGCGAGGTTGCGGCAACGACGCCTGCCGCAGACAGGGCGTTCTGCGGATCGCCATGATCGGCGATCAACATCAACAAGGGGACGAGGGCGAGAACCAGCCCATGGTGAGGCTTGAACGAAAACACGCAGCCGAGACCGGCGCCGAGGATCGCTGCGATGATCGCCGACGCCGTCCATGCGCGCCACGCCTGATCGGCTGGAAAAACGCCGATCATCAACACTCGCAGGCTCTGCACGATGATATCCCACCTTGCCGTGGTGAGCGCCCAGTCAAGGATCGAATAGGCGAGCCAGAGCGCGCCGGGAATGACCAGCAGCGACAGGGCGACGTCGAAAGGCTTTCCGAACAGGTTGTGGCGGGTCCACTTTATTGAGGTGGCGATCATTGCGACACTCCCATGGGGTTAAGACGGCGGTTCGCCCAGTACACGGACGAACTGATGATCCAGCTGAGGATCAGGTAGGACGCCATGACGATGATGATGCCTTCAAGGCTGTGGCCGGTCTGATTGGCGATCGTCCCGTAAATGTTGAAGAGATCCGGATATCCGACCGCGATCCCGAGCGCGGTGTTCTTGGTCAGGCTGATATACTGATTGCCGAAGGAGGGGAGAACGACGCGGAACACTTGCGGAAGGATGATGTCGTTGACGGTGTCGCGGCGGCTGAGCCCCAGCGACCCTGCGGCTTCCCATTGGGCCTTCGGAAGAGCGTCGATCGCGCCGCGGACGGTTTCGGCGATGAAAGAAGCGCTGCTCACGAGGATGGCAAGCAGAAGGGCTGCCATCTCCGGGCTGATGCTGGTTCCCCCGCTGGCCTTGAACTTGTTGGCGACGGGGAAATTTACGGTCATCCCGCCGGTCGCGACCAGCAGCCCGAGGCAGACGACCGCCGCGCCGACGCATATCCGCCGCGCTCCACGGATGGGGTCGAATATTGCGCCGAGCGCCGACACTCCTTTGGTGGTGACCAGGATCAGCGAAAGGGTGGACACGCCTCCGGTCCAGGACAGCGTGGGGATATATATGCCTTGCTGGCTGACGATAAGGCCGCCGTAGAGCTTTGCTGCGGACGCCATTGGCGGAAAGTGCAGTACGACCGCGAAATACCAGAAGACAAGCTGTATCAGCAGAGGCGTGTTGCGGACGAACTCGACGATCCAGAAACAGAGGTTTCTCACCACCCAGTTCGTGGAGAGACGGCCGACGCCGAGCATCGTTCCGAGGATCGTGCTGAGGATGATTGCCAGCAGTGCGATTTTCGCGGTGTTGAAGATGCCTGTGACGAAAGCCGACGCGATCGACATCTCCGAAGAGAACTGGGCGAGGTTGGGGACGAAGCCTTCACCAGACGTCAGCGTCCATCCTTCGCTGATATCGAAGCCGGCGGTGTTGGCAAGAAACGAGAAGCTGAACCGTATGCCTTTCTCGGCAAGGCCAGCCTTGACCGCATATGCCAACATGCCGAGCAGCACGACGACCAGAGCGACGATTCCGAGCTGGATCGCTTCGTGCCGGATGCGATTGCGCAGGCGCCGCGACCTCAATCTATCACTCTCTGCCATGCCGCGGATCGCACTCGTTTCGTGGATTGTCATGTTCAGGCTCCAAGAGCTTGGGGGGCGAAACGTTGTGGTTCCGACCCCCGGAAGGCATCAGTTCCAGAGCGGCGAGTAGATTGCGCCACCCTGCGTCCACAAGGCGTTCGGCGTGCCCTTGCGGTCGAGATACATCTTGGTCGTCGGACCGAGGTTGCGATCATAGGCCTCGCCGTAGTTGCCGACGGCCTTGATCGCCTGAGCAATGAAATCGTCGGAGAGGCCGAAGTCCTTGCCGTAGCCGCCGCCGACGCCGAGGAACTTCTGAATGAAGGGATCTTCGCTCTTCAGCTTTTCGGCCAGATTGGCTTGGGTGATCTCGGACTCCTCGGCCTGGAAGAGGCCGTATTCGATCCAGCGCAGCGCGTTGCGCCACTTGGAGTCGTTGGCGGCCACGAAGCCGCCGAACGGGGACTTGTCCAGCGTATCCGGGAGGATCAGATAGTCGGCTGGCTTCGGCGCATTCCCCGCCCAGGCGGCAAGGGCTGATTTGTCGGTGCTCATCGCATTGCAACGACCCGAGTTGAGAGCGGAGAAAAGCTTCTCGAGGTTTTCATAGGTCAGGACCTTGGAGTCCTTCCAACCACGCGCCTTGAAGGCAGCAGCCAGAACGGTCTCGGTGGCCGATCCCTGGGTGGTGCAGATTGTTGCACCATCGAGGTCTGCGAATTCCTTGATCCCGGCATCGGTTTTCACCATGAGGCCGGTACCGTCGTAGAAGTTGATCGGCAGGAAATCGATCGCGATGGACGATTCGCGCGCCGGTTTGATCGTGGTGTGGGCGAAGACGACATCGACCTGGCCGGTGAGGACAGCGTCAAAGCGGCTCTTGTCGGTCACCGTGATGAACTTGACCTTGGAGGCGTCGCCGAGAACGCCGGCGGCAACCGCTTTGCAGAAGTCGACGTCGAGCCCTTCCATCTGTCCGGTCGTGGTATTGAGATAGCCGAAGCCGGGAGCGGTGTTGTCGGTGCCGCAGTTGAGCACACCGCGCTGCTTGACCGTGTCGAGAACGGAGGCGGAAGCATTGGCCGCCGTGAACGAAACGCCTGCGAAAACGCCGGCAGTCAGGAATTTGAGTAGTTTCATCGAAGTTCCCCTTTCGGATCGCGTAGTGACGGTGACGCCAAATCAATGAGCGATGGCTCGATCGAAAGTCTGGTAAGACGCTGGAGGCGTTATCGCCTTTCTGACTGCGTCGTTCCCACTATTGGCCAAGGTCTGCGCGCGATCCTCGCTCCCAGTCCCATCAATTGGCAGATGGAGAGTAGGAGTGGGGTCAATTCAAATCTACTTAATTCTCCTGAGGTGATACATTAGGAAATCTGTTTGTTCGTTTTCTCCGATGAGGGAGGGTCGGCACGGGTTTGTTGCGCCGGCACCCGGCGTCAGGACAGCGGCGGCTTCTCGGCCATCCGATCGAGGAATGCCTGAAGGGCCGGACTGCGCTTTTCATCTTTGCGGAAGGCGATAAATATCCTCCGGCGGATTTCCGGAACGAGCCTGCACACCCAGACGTCTTCGAGATCGTAGCTGGCGCGCAGCCCAGGCAGGATCGAGATGCCATAATTCTGCCGGATCAGCGCAATGGTCACTTCGAAACCTTTGCATCTCGCCACGATGTTGGGCTTGAAGCCCTCTTCCTGACAGGCCTGCACCAGCATCCTCGTATAGGTGTCGGAAGCGGTGTCGATCGCCCATCGGTCCTCCCGAAGCTCATGCAGGCCAACGGTCGGCCGCTCCGACAGCCTGTGATCTCTCGAGACCATGACGTTGAACACGTCCTCCATCAGGAAGATCGTCTCGATATTGGGATCGAGCGCGCCGGTCGGTATATTCAAGTCATCGATAATCGCGACGTCAGTCTGCCAGCTTCGCAACGCGGCAACACTTTCGCCCGGCTCCAATTCGTCGAACTGGACGGTGAGGTGAGGGTGCCGTTCGGCAAGATCGTAGACGACCTTCGGAATGACGGCGGCCGCCACGGAAGGAAACGCCGCCACCCGAAGTTCGCCGGAAACGACGCTTTTCAGTTCGGCGATGTCGGCTTTCGCCGATTCGATTTCGATCAGGATCTTCTCTGCCCGCAGCACCAGCTGCTGGCCGGCGGGCGTCATGACAACGCCCCGGCCGCGTCGCTCGACGAGCCGTATGCCAACCTCTTCTTCAAGAAGCGCAATCTGCTGCGACACGGCCGACGGCGAGACGTGTAAGGCTTCTGCCACCGCCGCCATGGTCTTGCGGATCGACAGTTCACGCAGTGCCCGCAGACGTCCGACATCCATTACGACCTCCTCGCAGCCTCAAAAAAATCATTAGCATGTCTGAACGTATAAGCAAATATTATTAACTTTTTCTGGTGTTTCGATCGATCTAGGGTCCGCCTCACGAATTCGAGGAATTGGAGAACTCAGATGACCAACGCTGCAAGGGTGCATTTCAACACCACCGTCCAGGAGGCCGATCCACTCGTCGCCGATGCCCTTGCGTCCGAGCGGGCCCGCCAGCAGAACCAGATTGAGCTCATCGCTTCGGAGAATATCGTCAGCCGTGCGGTTCTCGACGCCTTGGGACACGAGATCACCAATAAGACGCTCGAAGGCTATCCGGGCAATCGTTTTCACGGTGGCGGGCAGTTCGTCGATATCGCCGAGCAGGCCGCGATCGACCGCGCCAAGCAGCTGTTCAATTGCGGCTACGCCAACGTCCAGCCGCACTCGGGGACGCAGGCCAACCTGGCCGTCTTCTTCCTGTTGCTGAAGCCGGGCGAAAAGGTGCTGTCGCTCGACCTTGCGGCCGGCGGCCACCTGTCGCACGGCATGAAGGCGAACCTGTCGGGCCGCTGGTTCGATGCCAACAATTACAGCGTCAACCCGCAGAACGAGGTCATCGACCTTGATGAGATGGAACGCATCGCCGAAGAAATCCGCCCGAAGCTGCTGATAACAGGTGGTTCGGCATATCCGCGCGAACTCGACTTCGAGCGCATGTCGAAGATCGCAAAGAAGGTCGGCGCCCACTTCCTGGTGGATATGGCCCACATCGCCGGCCTCGTTGCCGGTGGCGTCCATCCTTCGCCATTCCCGCATGCCGACATCGTGACCTGCACCACGACCAAGACGTTACGCGGGCCGCGTGGCGGCCTGATCCTCACGAACAACGAGGAATGGTACAAGAAGCTGCAAGCGGCAGTGTTTCCCGGCGTCCAGGGTTCGTTGCACAGCAATGTTCTGGCCGCCAAGGCGATCTGCCTCGGCGAAGCCCTCCGCGACGATTTCAAGCTCTATGCCCGCCAGGTCGTTGCCAACGCGAAAGTTCTCGCCGAAACGCTGGCCGATCGTGGCGTTCGCATCGTTTCCGGCGGCACCGATACCCACATCATCCTGCTCGATCTGTCGAGCAAGGGACTGCTTGGAAAGCAGGCTGAGACGCTGCTCGCCAAGGCGAACATCACATCCAACAAGAACCCGATCCCCGGCGACAGTCCCCGTCCTCCGGAGTGGGTGGGCATGCGCCTTGGCTCCTCCGCTGCGACGACACGCGGCCTGAATGAGGAGGAATTCCGGGTTCTCGGCCATGTCATCGCGGATCTCATCGACGCCGAGACAGAGGGCAGGACCGACGAGATCGTCGGAACCGCCAGGGCGAAGATCGCGGAATTGACCGAGAAGTTCCCGGTCTACGGCCACTAAGGCAACGAACCCCTGCGGAAATGCCCCGCCCACATCTCCGGGCGCGGCATTTTGCCGGTTCGAGCTTGGATGCAATGGAGCACACCATGGGAATGGACAGATTCACACGCGCCGCAAACATCGACGGCAAAGAGTATGCAGCAGGGCTCCTCGAGCGCATCAAGGCCGATGTCGAAATCCTGCAGGCAACGACTGGAGCTGTTCCCGGTCTGGCCGTCGTTCTGGTGGGGCACGACCCGGCAAGCGCAATTTATGTGGCTTCAAAGCACCGTCAGACGGTTGCCGCCGGAATGAAGTCCTTCGAATACCGGCTTGCTCAGGAAACCACCCAGGGCGAACTTCTTGACCTCGTGCATCACCTTAACAACGACGCAGAAGTGCATGGGATTCTTGTGCAGTTGCCGCTGCCGGCGCATTTGGATCCGAATGCCGTGATCCAGGCCATCAATCCCGACAAGGATGTCGACGGCTTCCATGTGTCGAATGCGGGCCGCCTTGCCACCGGCAACCCGGCTTTGGTTCCCTGCACTCCGCTCGGCTGCATGATGCTCATCAAGGATACGCTCGGCGAGAGCCTCTCCGGCCTTCATGCTGTCATCGTCGGCAAGTCCAACATCGTCGGAAAGCCGATGGCGCAGATGCTGATGAACGCTCATTGCACCGTCACGGTCGTTCACTCGCAGACAAGGAACGCGGCAGAACTTTGCCGGGCGGCCGACATTCTTGTCGTCGCGGCCGGTCGGCCGGGCCTGGTTCGGGGTGACTGGATCAAGCCCGGCGCCGTCGTGATCGACGTCGGCATCAACCGGATCCAGGACGGCGAAAAATCGCGGATCGTCGGCGACGTGACATATGGCGAAGCCGGCCACGCGCGCGCCATCACGCCGGTGCCGGGCGGCGTCGGCCCGATGACGATCGCATGCCTGCTGTCCAACACGCTCACCGCATTCCGCCGCAATCACGCGATGATCGCCGCGGCCTGAGACGACGAACAAGGAGATAGACATGACCATCACGGCCCCTCGCTACGCTCTGCGTGTCGCATGCCCGTCGATCCGCGGCGTGACGGCCGCCATCGCCGGCTATCTCTCCCAGAACGGCTGCAACATCTCCGACAGCGCGCAATTCGACGACGCCGACACCGGACGCTATTTCATGCGGATCAGCTTCCAGCCGCATGACGGACATACGCTTGACCAGCTTCGTCAAGGCTTCGAACCGATCGCCGGGAAGTTCGAGGCGAGTGCCGAATTTTTCGATGAGAGCGAAAAGAAGAAGGTGATCCTTATGGTGAGCCGCTTCGGCCACTGCCTGAACGATCTCCTCTACCGCTGGCGCATCGGGGCGCTGCCGATCGACATCGTCGGCGTGATCTCCAACCACACGGATTACCAGCGGGTCGTTGTGAACCACGACATCCCGTTCCACTGCATCAAGGTGACTAGGGAAAACAAGCCGGAGGCCGAGGCGAAGCAGATGCAGATCGTCGAGGAGTCGGGCGCTGAACTCATCGTGCTGGCCCGCTACATGCAGGTCCTGTCCGACGACATGTGCCGCAAGATGTCCGGCAGGATCATCAACATCCACCACTCCTTCCTGCCGAGTTTCAAGGGCGCCAATCCCTATAAGCAGGCATTCGAACGGGGCGTGAAGCTCATCGGCGCGACGTCGCACTACGTCACCGCAGACCTCGACGAAGGCCCAATCATCGAGCAGGACATCGTCCGCGTCACCCATGCGCAGAGCGGCGAGGACTATGTCAGCCTCGGCCGCGACGTCGAAAGCCAGGTGCTCGCCCGGGCCATCCACGCCCACATCCATGGCCGGGTGTTCATCAACGGCAACAAGACCGTCGTCTTCCCAGCGTCACCCGGCTCTTACGCGTCGGAACGCATGGGCTGACCGCCGGCTTGGAGAGCTTTGACTTCGGCGAAGGTGGTGACGCGATCCGTCGCTGACACCGGTTCATAAGATTCACGGAAAATCTCCGCACGTTCAAACTCTTGCCGCGTCACCGATGGTGGAAGACGATTGCCAGCGGGACGCCGGTGAGCGGCGTGACAATAGGCTTGGGCAACACTCCATTGTTACGGTCCGAGGGCCGAGCGTGGCTTGACAATGTGACGGCGCGCGTTGCATTTTCGCCACAATGCGTTGCTTAAAGGTCACGCAAGGGTTTTGGACATTTCGCTCCCGATCGAGTCGTTCCGACGCTGGTTTTCTTAAGCCGGCGTTGTTTGGTTTCGATCGAGGGCAGGGCGGCGGGCGCCGCCTGAAGAGAGGCCGAATGACGCAGGATGGGGTAGCGCCGGCGGCGGCGGGCGAGGCGGTGACGACGGTGACCGATCGCCGCGCCCTTTTCGCCGTGCCCGGCCTCGTGCTCGCCGGCGGCGCGCTTCTCTGCGCCACGATCACGCTTTTCATACTGCTTGGCCTGACGCCGATCGCGCCGACCTCGCATGTCGTCATCACCTCGGTGATCGTCAATTCCTTCTTCGTGCTGACGCTGCTGGCGCTGATCGGCCGCGAGGTGGCAAGGCTGCTCAAGGCCCGCACCCGGGGCAGGGCGGCCGCGCGGCTGCATATCCGCATCGTCGTGCTCTTCTCGATCGTCGCGATCACGCCGGCGATCCTCGTCGCCATCTTCGCCAGCATCACGCTGAATGCCGGCCTCGACCGCTGGTTTGCGCTGCGCACCCAGTCGATCGTCAGCTCGTCGCGCAATATCGGCCAGGCCTATATGATGGAGAACGCGAGCTACCTGCAGGGGCAGACGGTTTCCATGGCCAACGACCTGGAGCGCAACCGCGCCCTCTACAGTCTCGACCGGACGGGGTTTGCCGAGTTGATGACCCGCCAGGCGAGGGGGCGCGGCCTGCTCGGCGCCTTCCTGGTCGAGAGCGACGGCTCGGTGAAGGTTCAGGCCGACATCGCCACCGAAAAACCATTGCCGGCCATTCCGCAGGACGCGCTGCAAAAGGCGGCGGCGGGCCAGCCGACGCTGATCCCGCCCGGCGTCACCAACCTTGTCGGCGCCATCATCAAGCTCGATGCCATCCAGGGCACCTTCCTCTATACGGTGCGCGCCGTCGATCCCAAGGTCATGGGCGCCATGCGCATGATGGAGGAGAACGCCACCGAATATCGTTCGATGGAGGCCAACCGCTTCTCGCTGCAGATCGCCTTCGCCGTTCTCTATATCGGCTTTGCGCTGATCGTGCTCTTGGCCGCGATCTGGACGGCGATTGCCGTCGCCGACCGCATCGTCCGTCCGATCCGGCTGCTGATCACCGCGGCCGACAGTGTCGCCTCGGGCAATATGGATATCGTCGTGCCGGTGCATGCCGTCGATGGCGACGTCGCCAACCTGTCGCGCACGTTCAACAAGATGATCTCGGAAATCCGCACCCAGCGCGACGAGATCCTCGAGGCCAAGGACGAGGTCGACGACCGTCGCCGCTTCATCGAAGCGGTGCTGTCGGGCGTGACCGCCGCCGTCATCGGCGTCGAGCAGGACCGCCGCATCGCCATCGTCAACAGCTCGGCTGAAACGCTGATGTCGCTGCCGGCCGATGCGATGCTCGGCAAGCTGCTGGCCGATATCGCGCCGGAGGTCGATCAGGTGCTGACCGAGGCGGCGGTGCGCCATCGTGGCGATTTCCGCAAGCAGATTGCTTTGGTGCGCGGCGGCACCGTCAGGACGCTGAGCGTCCAGGTCACCCGTGAGGAAGTGCGCGACATGAGCGAATCCTACGTGATCACGCTCGACGACATCACCGACCTCGTCATCGCCCAGCGCTCGACCGCCTGGGGCGACGTGGCACGGCGTATCGCCCATGAGATCAAGAACCCGCTGACGCCGATCCAGCTGTCCGCCGAGCGCATCCAGCGCCGCTATGGCAAGCAGATCCACCAGGACGATAGGACCGTCTTCGACCAGTGCACCGATACGATCATCCGCCAGGTCGGCGATATCGGCCGCATGGTCGATGAATTCTCTGCCTTTGCCCGCATGCCGAAGCCAACCAAGGAGCCGAGCGATCTGCGCGATATCCTGCGCGACGCGATCTTCCTGCGCGAGATGGGCAACCATCACGTCACCTTTGGGCAGGAGTTCGGCGACCAGCCGCTGGAGGGCCTGTTCGACAGCCGCATGCTCGGCCAGGCTTTCGGCAATCTCATCAAGAACGCCGTGGAAGCGATCGAGGCGGTGCCGAGCGACGAACGCGACGAGCGCAAGATTCTCGTGCGCGCCGCCCTCGATGCCGCCCGCGACCGCTTCACCGTCGACGTCATCGACAATGGCCGCGGCCTGCCGGTGGAGAACCGCCACAGCATTCTGGAACCTTATATGACGATGCGCGAGAAGGGCACCGGCCTCGGCCTCGCCATCGTCAAGAAGATCATCGAAGAACATGGCGGGCAGCTCGAACTGCACGATGCGCCCGCCGATTTTGACCGGGGAAGGGGGGCCATGATCCGCGTGCATCTGCCACGCTGGGATCCGACGCCCGCCTCTCCCGCAGCCAATGACAAGGAAAGCGTTTATGGCCTCTGATATTCTCGTCGTCGACGACGAGCACGATATTCGCGAGATCGTTTCCGGCATTCTCTCCGACGAGGGACACGAAACGCGCACGGCCCATGACAGCGACAGCGCGCTGGCGGCAATCTCCGACCGCGTGCCGCGGCTGATCTTCCTCGATATCTGGATGCAGGGCAGCAAGCTCGACGGCCTGTCGCTGCTCGACGAGATCAAGACCCGCCATCCCGATCTGCCCGTCGTGATGATCTCCGGCCACGGCAACATCGAGACCGCGGTTTCGGCGATCAAGCGCGGCGCTTTCGATTTCATCGAGAAGCCCTTCAAGGCCGACCGGCTGATCCTGATTGCTGAGCGGGCACTGGAAAATTCTAAACTCAAGCGCGAGGTTTCCGAGTTGAAGCGGCGCACCGGCGATGCCTTGGAGCTGATCGGCACCTCGGTCGCCGTGTCGCAGCTGCGCCAGACGATCGAGAAGGTCTCGCCGACCAACAGCCGCATCATGATTCTCGGCGCCTCCGGCTCCGGCAAGGAACTGGTGGCGCGGATGATCCACAAGAAGTCGACGCGCGCCAACGGCCCTTTCGTCGCTCTGAACGCCGCCAACATCACGCCCGATCGAATGGAAGTGGCGCTCTTCGGCACTGAGGGTACGCCCGGCCAGGCGCGCAAGATCGGCGCGCTGGAAGAGGCTCATCGCGGCATCCTCTATCTCGACGAGGTCGGCGAGATGCCGCGCGAGACGCAGAACAAGATCCTGCGCGTGCTGGTCGATCAGCAGTTCGAGCGGGTCGGCGGCTCCAAGCGCGTCAAGGTCGATGTCCGCATCATCTCTTCGACCGCCTACAATCTCGAAAGCCGCATCGCCGAAGGCTGGTTCCGTGAGGATCTCTATCATCGGCTTGCGGTCGTGCCGGTGCGCGTGCCGGCGCTGGCCGAGCGGCGCGAGGACATTCCTTTCCTCGTCGATCAGCTGATGCGCCAGATTTCCGAACAGGCCGGCATTCGCCCGCGCCGCATCGGCGACGACGCCATGGCGGTGCTGCAGGCCCATGACTGGCCGGGCAATATCCGCCAGCTGCGCAACAATATCGAGCGGCTGATGATCCTAGCCCGCACCGACGGCCCGGATGCGCCGATCACCGCCGATATGCTGCCGACCGATCTGGGCGACATGCTGCCCAAGGTGTCTGCCAAGAACGACTATCACATCATGACGCTGCCGCTGCGCGAAGCCCGCGAAATGTTCGAGAAGGATTACCTGATCGCTCAGATCAACCGCTTCGGGGGCAATATCTCGCGCACCGCCGAATTCGTCGGCATGGAGCGTTCGGCGCTGCACCGCAAGCTGAAGTCGCTCGGCGTCTGATCTTTCCGGCGCGGCCATTGCCGCGCCACATTCCCTCTATCGCTTTCTGCAAGACCAGGGTTTCCCATGCCGAGAATCGCCTATGTGAACGGCCGTTACGTCAAGCATTCCGATGCGAGCGTGCATATCGAGGACCGTGGTTATCAGTTCGCCGACGGCGTCTACGAGGTCTGCGAGGTCCGCCACGGCTATATCGTCGACCCCACACGCCATCTGAATCGTCTCGACCGTTCGCTCGGTGAGCTCCGCATCGCCTGGCCGATGAGCCGGGCGGCGCTGATGCAGGTCATTCGCGAGACCTTGCGCCGCAATCATGTCCGCAACGGGCTTTTCTACATGCAGGTGACGCGCGGCGTCGCGCGCCGCGATCATGTCTTCCCGGCCGAGGGCACGCCGCCTTCGCTTGTCATCACCGCCAAGAGCACCGATCCCAAGATCATCGCGGCCAAGAATGCCAACGGCATCAAGGCGATCACCGTTGCCGACAACCGCTGGGATCGCGTCGACATCAAGTCCGTCGGCCTGCTGCCGAACGCCATGGCCCGCCAGCAGGCCAAGGAAGCCGGTGCCCAGGAGGCGATCTATGTCGACGCCGATGGCATGGTGAAGGAAGGGGCGGCGACCAATGTCTGGATCGTCGACCGGGACGGAATCCTGGTGACGCGGCCCGCCGAACACGGCATTCTGCGCGGCATTACCCGCACCACCTTGATCGATGTCGCAGCCCGGCTGGGCCTGAAGATCGCCGAGCGGAATTTCTCCGTTTCAGAGATGCTCGCAGCCCGCGAGGTTTTCCTGACGGCAGCCACAAGTATCTGTTTTCCAGTGGTTTCCGTCGATGGCCAGACCATCGCCAACGGTCATCCCGGCAGCGTCTCGCAGAAAGTCCGCGAAGCCTTTTTCGACGTTGCGGAAAAGATTGCGATTTGATACCAAGATTTGCTGGACAGGTGGAATGAGGGTGCCGCCGGTCTTGCATGGAGAGGTTGATTAATATTCTACCGGCCAGATCAGGTCGGCAATAAAGAAAGAAGCGGCGCGATGGCGGAACGTTCTCAGAATTTGCAGGACTTATTTCTCAATACTGTTCGCAAGCAAAAGATTTCCCTGACAATCTTTTTGATCAACGGCGTGAAACTCACGGGCGTTGTTACCTCTTTCGACAATTTCTGTGTTCTTCTTCGCCGTGACGGCCATTCGCAGCTGGTGTATAAGCATGCGATCTCGACGATCATGCCGGGTCAGCCGATGCAGATGTTCGAGAGTGAAGAAGCCGCGTCCTAACAGGATCAGCCGTCATTTCGACACGCGATACCAAGAACGATTCGATCATCCCTGAGGCAGCCAAGCACAGGGACGATATGCGTGCGACTGTCGTCGTGCCGGTTCTGAAATCGCGCAGCCGCGGCGGCCAGACCGAATCGGCCTCGACTCGCACGCCGGAGAGCCGGCTGGAAGAGGCGACCGGCCTTGCCCAGGCAATCGATCTCGATGTCGTCAACGGCCAGGTCGTGCCGGTCAATGATCCCCGACCGGCAACGCTGCTCGGCACCGGCAAGATCGAGGAGATCAAGGCGCTGCTCGATGAGCGCGATTCCGGTCTCGTCATCGTCGATCATCCGCTGACCCCGGTGCAGCAACGCAATCTCGAAAAGGAATGGAACGCCAAGGTCATCGACCGGACGGGCCTCATCCTCGAAATCTTCGGCCGCCGCGCCTCCACCAAGGAAGGCACGCTGCAGGTCGATCTGGCGCACCTCAATTATCAGAAGGGCCGGCTGGTCCGCAGCTGGACCCACCTTGAACGCCAGCGCGGCGGCGGCGGCTTCATGGGCGGCCCCGGCGAAACCCAGATCGAAGCCGACCGGCGGTTGCTCCAGGACCGCATCATCAAGCTCGAACGCGAGCTGGAGCAGGTTGTGCGCACCCGCCAGCTCCACCGCGCCAAGCGCCGCAAGGTGCCGCATCCGATCGTCGCGCTGGTCGGTTATACCAATGCCGGCAAGTCGACGCTGTTCAACCGCATCACCGGCGCCGGCGTACTGGCCGAAGACATGCTCTTTGCCACGCTCGATCCGACGCTGCGCCGCATGAAACTGCCGCATGGCCGCACCGTCATCCTGTCCGACACCGTCGGCTTCATCTCTGACCTGCCGACCCATCTCGTCGCCGCCTTCCGAGCGACGCTGGAAGAGGTGCTGGAAGCCGATCTCATCCTGCATGTCCGCGACATGTCCGACCCCGACAACCAGGCGCAGAGCTCCGACGTGATGCGTATCCTCGGCGATCTCGGCATCGATGAGGCCGAAGCCGGCAAGCGGCTGATCGAGGTCTGGAACAAGATCGACCGGCTGGAGTCCGAGGTCCACGACGCCATGGTGCAGAAGGCTGCCGGCGCCAGCAATGTGGTGGCGGTCTCGGCCGTCAGCGGCGAGGGCGTCGATACGCTGATGGACGAGATCAGCCGCCGACTTTCCGGCGTGATGACCGAAACGACCATCCGCCTTCCGGTCGACAAGCTGGCGCTGCTGCCCTGGCTCTACGACCATGCGATCGTCGACGGCCGCGAGGACAATGAAGACGGCTCGATCACCCTCGATCTGCGCCTCTCCGAAACCGAAGCCGCCGAACTCGAACGCCGCATCGGCAACGGGCCGAAGCCTTCGAAGGAAGATTGGGAGCGGTGAGGTTGGCGAGGCCAGCCCCTCATCCGGCTGCCGCCACCTTCTCCCCGTAAACGGGGCGAAGGGGGATAGCCGCAACCTCTCCGTTCCCCGCAACTCACAAGGGCACGTCCCCTCTACCCGTTACGGGGGTCCGAAGGACGGGTCGAGACCGTTGGCTCGACCCTGGTCGGGTTAGGGTGAGGGGCAGCCATCCGCACGAATGGACAGGCACATATCACTCAGCCCCAGCCATCACAGCCCGCTCAATCGCCTTCGCCGCCTGCCAGATCTCCTCCATCCGTTCAAGACTGGCCGCCTCCAGCGTCTCGCCTTCCGCTTCAAGAACATTCTCGATGTGATTGAACCGACGCCGGAATTTCGTATTCGTTCCGCGCAGCGCCTGTTCTGGATCAGCCTTCACATGCCGGCCGATATTGACCACCGCAAAGATCAGATCGCCGAGTTCGTCGCTGACCTTCGCCCGGTCGCCGTCTCGCAGCGCCACGCGCAATTCGTCGATCTCTTCCTCGATCTTGTCGAGGATCGGTTCGGGGGCAGACCAGTCGAATCCTACCTTGGCGGCGCGTTCCTGCAGCTTCAGGGCTTCGGTCAAAGCGGGGAAGCTGCGCTGCACGGAACCCAGGAACCCGCCCTTGAAATCCTCGGTAATCCCGCGCCTTGCTCGTCGCTCGGCGCGTTCGCGCTTTTCCGCCTGCTTGATCTCGTCCCATTGGATCTTCACCGCGTCCGGTGTATCCGCTTCCGACCGGGCGAAGACGTGCGGGTGGCGGCGGATCATCTTGGTGGTGATGGCGTTGACGACGTCGCCGAAGGAGAATTCGCCGGCCTCCTCGGCCATGCGGGCATGGAACACCACCTGCAGCAGCAGGTCGCCCAGCTCATCGCAGAGATCGTCCATATCGCCGCGCTCGATCGCGTCGGAGACCTCATAGGCCTCTTCGATCGTATAGGGCTTGATCGTCTGAAAATTCTGCTCGATGTCCCAGGGGCAGCCGGTCTCGGGATGGCGCAATGCCGCCATGATCTCGATCAGCCGCGAAATGTCTTTTGAAGGTTCCATGGTACCTCGGTTCAGCATCCTCAATTGAGGGGAATATCGTTGGCGCTCTTTGACGATTGGTAGCTGGTGGAAAGCGCATCGTAGCGCGCCTTGATGCGAACGGTCTGCGCCTTCAGCGCCTCTCTCAACTGAGCGTTTTCGGTCTCGACGAGATCGGCGATGGCAAAACTGTTCCAGAAGGCGTTCTGCCTGCGATAGCCGCCCGGTTCAAGCCCGAAGACCTCCTTCAGGATCTTCAGGTCATGCGGAATGGCGAAGGCATCGCGGGAATCCTCATGGCTGAAGAAATAGTAGAAATTGTCGAAACCCGCCCAGGTGATCGCTGACATGCACATGGTGCAGGGTTCATGCGTCGACAGAAAGATCAAATCCCTGGTCGCCGGCTTGTCGCCAAGTTCGTAGAAGCGCTTCAGTGTATGCACCTCGCCGTGCCAGAGCGGATTCTCCAGCTCGTTATTGGTCTCGGCGACGACGAGCGACAGATCGGTTTTGCGCAGGATCGCCGCGCCGAACACCTTGTTGCCAAGCGAAACGCCGTGTTCGGTGAGCGGCAGGATGTCGTCCTCGATGACCGAAAGCAGGCGGGCGGCGATGGTCTTGTCAGGCATTGGCGTCTCCGGTTTTTCCCAGTCTATCGCCTTGGAGGCGCGAGCGAAATGCGCCAAACGCCGGTGGACGCCGTTTATCACAGGCTTTATACTGCACCGCAACAAAGAGAGTGGGAACAGGTGGGTTTCGTCAGCACGGTTTACTTTTCTCAAATCGCCGATGGTGCGAGCAAAAGAATACGGGCTTACTGGGGCTTTCGAATTTCTGTTCCTTCAATCCCTTGTCGATCACGGGCATATTCTGGCAACTTCGAAGTGGATTGATGATGTCTCCCAAGACCGAGCAGCTTTCGGTATTTCCAGCCTTCTTTCGCGTGGAAGGCCAGAAGACGGCTGTCTTCGGCAATGGCGACGAAGCCTTCGCCAAGGTGCGGCTGCTGCTCAACACGCGGGCGCGGATCGTCGCCTATGCCGAGCGGCCGGAAGCCGATTATCATGCCTTCCTGATTGCCAACCGCATCGAGACGGTGCGGGCTGGTTTTACCGCCGAGCAGGTTGAGGGGGCGGCCCTCGTCTTTGCCGCCACCGGCGATGAAGCCGATGACCGCGAGGTTGTCGATGCTGCCCGCGCTGCAAGCATTCCCGCCAATGCCGTCGATCAGCCCGATTACTGCGATTTCTTCACCCCGGCGCTTGTCAATCGCGCCCCGGTCGCCGTTGCGATCGGCACCGAAGGGGCGGGGCCGGTTCTGGCGCAGATGATCCGCGCGCAGATCGACCAGCTTCTCTCTCCATCGCTTGGGCGCCTGGCCGGATTGGCGACGAGCTACCGCAAGGCGGTCGAACAGCTCGTGCCCCGCGGCGTTTCCCGCCGTGTCTTCTGGCGCCGCTTCTTCTCCGGCGCCGTTGCCGATGCGGTCGCCAACGGCAACCTGCCGCAGGCCCGTCAAGCCGCCGACCGGCTGCTGGGCGCGATGGACAAGGTCGCCGGCCACGTCTGGCTGGTCGGCGCCGGTCCGGGGGCTGAGGATCTGCTGACGCTGCGCGCCCAGCGCGTGATGATGGAAGCCGACGTCATCGTCTTTGACGCGCTCGTGCCGCAGGCGATCGTCGATATGGGCCGTCGTGACGCCGAGCGGTTGTCAGTCGGCAAGCGCAAGGGCTGCCATTCGAAATCGCAGGAAGAGATCAACGAGCTCCTGGTCGAGCTCGGACGCCAGGGCAAACGCGTCGTCCGCCTCAAGTCGGGCGATCCGCTGGTCTATGGCCGGGCAGGGGAAGAGATGGCCGCATTGCGTGCTGCCGGCATCACCTATGAGGTCGTGCCCGGCATCACCTCGGCTTTCGCCGCCGCCGCCGATTTCGAGCTGCCGCTGACCCTGCGCGGCGTCGCCTCCTCGCTGGTCTTCACCACCGGCCATGATCTGACCGGCGACGTACTGCCTGATTGGGCAAGCCTTGCCGTCTCCGGCGCGACGATCGCCGTCTATATGGGCCGCACCGTTGCTGCCTCCGTCGCTGAGCGGCTGATGCAGGCCGGCATTCCCGCCGAAACGACAGTTGCCGTCATCGAAAATGCCAGCCGCGCCGACCGCCGTCTGCTGCATGGCACGCTTGCCGATCTTCCCGATCTGCAGCACCGTGACGAGTTGACGGGACCGGTCATGGTCATTATCGGCGATGCGGTTGCCGGCGCCAATTTCGAACTGTCCGAGCCGCTGGTGCGTGCGAACGCCCGGCTCGAGGAACTTGCAAGGAGCTGAATATGGGTGACAAGGTTCTGACGGCCAACCGGCTGACGGATGGCATTGCCGTCTGGCTGGATGCGAACGGGAAATGGTCGACCTCGCTGCAGGAGGCGCTTGTCGCCCGTCACAATGAAGCCGTTGAAGCGCTGGAAGCGATCGGCAAGAAATCCTATGCCGACAACGAGGTGGTTGACGTCGCCGTCGTCGACGTTCAGGAAACCAACGGCATTCTCTGGCCGCTGCGCCTTCGCGAGCGCATCCGCGCCCAGGGGCCGACCATGGAATACGCACCGGGCTACGCTCCTGCCGACCCCGAATTCATTGCAGTCTGAGGAAGACGATGTACCGTTACGACGAATTTGACCATGCCTTTGTCAGCGAGCGCGTCGAGCAGTTCCGCGACCAGGTTCAGCGCCGCCTTTCCGGCGAACTGGCCGAGGATGCATTCAAGCCGCTGCGCCTGATGAACGGCGTCTATCTGCAGCTGCATGCCTACATGCTGCGCATCGCCATTCCCTATGGAACGCTGAGCGCGCGTCAGCTGCGCATGCTCGCCCATATTGCCCGCACCTATGACCGCGGCTACGGCCACTTCACTACGCGCCAGAACCTGCAGTTCAACTGGCCGAAGCTGTCGGAAATTCCCGATGCGCTCGCCGACCTCGCGAGCGTCGAGATGCATGCGCTGCAGACCTCGGGCAACTGCATCAGAAACGTGACGGCCGATCACTTCGCGGGTGCGGCCGCCGATGAGATCGCCGATCCGCGTCCCTATGCCGAAATCCTGCGCCAGTGGTCGTCGGTCCATCCGGAATTCTCCTTCCTGCCGCGCAAGTTCAAGATCGCCGTCACCGGCGCCGAGCGCGACCGCGCCGCCATCCAGGTCCATGATATCGGCCTGCACCTGAAGAAGAACGACAAGGGCGAGATCGGTTTTGCCGTCTATGTCGGCGGAGGCCAGGGCCGCACGCCGATGATCGCCAAGCTGATCCGCGACTTCCTGCCGGAGGAGGACCTGCTCTCCTACACCACGGCGATCGTGCGCGTGTACAATCTGCACGGCCGCCGCGACAACAAGTACAAGGCCCGCATCAAGATCCTGGTGCATGAAACCGGCACCGAGGAGCTGACGCGCCAGGTGGAGGCCGAATTTGCGGCGCTCAGGGATAGCGAACTGAAGCTGCCGGAGCAGGATGTCGAGGCGATCGCCACCTATTTCGCACTGCCTGAGCTGCCGCAGCGCGCCGAGGGCTGGGAAAACCTCGCCCGCTGGAAGAAGGCCGATCCGGCCTTTGCCCGCTGGGTCCAGCAGAATGTGCAGCCGCACAAGAACCCCGATTACGGCATGGTGACGATCTCGCTGAAGCCGATCGGCGGCATTCCGGGCGACGCCACCGACGCGCAGATGGAGGCGATCGCCGATCTCGCCGAGGAATATGCCTTCGACGAAATCCGCGTCAGCCATGAGCAGAACCTGATCCTGCCGCATGTGGCGCTGGCCGATCTCGAAGCCGTCTATCGTGGCCTCGTCGCGATCGATCTCGCCGAAGCCAATGCCGGCCTGATCACCGATATCATTGCCTGTCCGGGGCTGGACTACTGCGCGCTCGCCAATGCGCGCTCCATTCCGGTGGCGCAGGAAATCTCCCGCCGCTTCGGCAATCCCGAACGCCAGGCCGAGATCGGCGAACTGAAGATCAAGATCTCCGGCTGCATCAATGCCTGCGGCCACCACCATGTCGGCCATATCGGCCTGCTCGGTGTGGAGAAGAAGGGTGCCGAACTCTATCAGATCACGCTCGGCGGCTCCGGCGACGAACATACTTCGATCGGCGAAATCATCGGCCGCGGCTTCGAGCCGGACCGGGTGACGGACGCGATCGAAACGATCGTCGACACCTATCTCGGCCTGCGCCTCGATCCGTCCGAAACCTTCCTCGCCGCCTACCGCCGCGTCGGGCCGCAGCCTTTCAAGACTGCGCTCTACGGCTCGGCCGCGGAAGCGGCATAAGGAGGGGATGATGACAAAGATCTGGAAAGAGACCGGTTTTGTCGAGAACGATCCCTGGGTGATCGAGACCGACGAGGTGAAGGTAACAGGAGAGCAGAAGCCGCTGCTCGGTCTCGACGAGTTGATCGCCAAGGCCGGCGAAAGCAACGCTGTCGGCCTCGGCGTGCTGATCAAGCCGGCCGACGATGTGCGCAGACTCGAGCCCTATCTCTCTCGCCTTGACATCGTTGCCGTCGCTTTTCCGGCGTTCAACGACGGACGCGCCTTCAGCCATGCCTCGCTGCTGCGCCAGCGCTTGGGTTACACCAACGAGCTGCGCGCCGTCGGCGACGTGCTGATCGACCAGGTGCCGCTGATGCTGCGCGTCGGCATCGACAGCTTTTCGGTCAGCAACGCCACGGCACTGAAGCGGCTTGCCGAAAACCGTCTTCCCGCCATTCCCCATCATTATCAGCCGGCGGTGCGTGACGCCGAAGCCGGCAAGGGCTATAGTTGGCGCCGTCAGGCGAAGCCGGCCGCGTAAGCGACCGGTCCGCCTCTTGCGATGGCGGAACAATAGCATGAAGACATTTGAAATCGCGGTGATCGGTGGCGGGCTCGCCGGCATGATCGCCGCAATCGCGCTCGCCCGCGGCGGCCGCAATGTAGCGCTGGTGGCTCCCCTTGCCACAAGGGAGGACCGGCGCACCACGGCGCTGATGGATCAATCCATTCGCTTCCTCGATCGGCTGACGCTCTGGGACAAGCTGCGCCCGGCGGCCGCACCTCTGACCAGCATGCGCATCATCGATGGCACCGACCGGTTGCTGCGGGCGCCGACGACGACCTTCCGCGCCGCCGAGGTCGGCCTCGATGCCTTCGGCTATAATTTCCCCAACAAGGCGCTGACCGACATTCTCGAACAGGCCACGGCCGGCGAGGGCAATATCAGCCGCTTCACCGACATGGCCGAATCGATCGAGATTTCGGCCGACAGAGTGTCGATCACGCTTGCCGGCGGCGAGACGCTCGTGGCCGATTTTGCCGTCGGCGCCGACGGCCGCGGCTCGAAGCTGCGCGAGACGGCTGGCATTGGCGTGCGCAACTGGTCCTATCCGCAATCGGCCATGGTGCTGAATTTCGCCCATTCCCTGCCGCACCAAAACATCTCGAGCGAATTCCACACCAAACACGGCCCCTTTACCCAGGTGCCGCTGCCGGGAAGCCGCTCGAGCCTCGTCTGGGTGCAGGATCCCGCTGAGGCCGCCGCCCGCATGGAATTGCCGCTGGCCGAACTCGGCCGCCTTATCGAGGCGCAGATGCAGTCCATGCTCGGCAAGGTGGATGTGGAGGAGGGCGTCCAGCTCTGGCCGCTGTCCGGCATGATGGCGCATCGCTTCGGCAAGGGGCGTATCGCGCTGATCGGCGAGGCGGCGCATGTCTTCCCGCCGATCGGGGCGCAGGGGCTGAACCTCAGCCTGCGCGATATCATGGCGCTGACCGACATCCTCTGCGACAGGGCGGAATTGCCGGTGCCCGCCGATGCCGGCGACAGCTTCGACCGCAAACGCCGTGCCGACATCATGACGCGTACGGCGAGCGTCGATCTCCTCAACCGCTCGCTGCTCTCGGATTTCCTGCCGGTGCAGATGCTGCGTGCCGCCGGCCTGCATATCCTCTCGGCCATTCCGCCGTTGCGCAACCTCGTCATGCGCGAGGGCATCGAGCCCGGCCGCGGTTTTCGCGATATTCCCGATTCCTTACGGGAAAAGCTGAAGCGGAAGAAGGCCTGAGCGAATCGCGATCAGCCAGAGCGAAACGCTTGCCACCGAAAGCACCGTCGTGATCAGGATCGTCGCCGAGGCGCGCTCCTGCCACACGCCATATTGCTGACCGATGACGAAGACATTGGTCGCCGTCGGCAGCGAGGCGAGCAGCACGGCCGCCTGGATCCACACCGGCTCGAAACCGCTGACAGCGGTCAGCGCCAGGAAAACCACGATCGGATGCAGGATCAGCTTGGCCGGCACAATGTAGCCGATCTCCGCCGGAACCCGTTTCAGCGGCCGCAGCGCCAGCGTCACGCCCATGGCAAAGAGCGCGCAGGGCGCCGCTGCCTGGGCGAGATAGTCGACCAGGCGCTGAAACGCCAGCGGCTGCTCGAGGTGCAGGGCAGCCACCGCAAAACCTGCCGCCGT
The DNA here is from genome assembly GCF_001664385.1 of Rhizobium phaseoli. Taxonomy (NCBI): domain Bacteria; kingdom Pseudomonadati; phylum Pseudomonadota; class Alphaproteobacteria; order Hyphomicrobiales; family Rhizobiaceae; genus Rhizobium; species Rhizobium phaseoli. Next base: position 2,104,992 of record NZ_CP013532.1, read on the forward strand.
CGACAGGATGAAGGGATGCAGCGCCACCTTGCGGGCGATATCGGCCGCAAGCCGGCCGGGCGACCGCTTGTCGTCGCCGGCCGCCGCCATCAGCGCCGGCGCAACGATGAAATGCAGCGCATTCTCGAAACAGATGATCAGCGCCACCGGCACGGCCGCACCTTCGCCGAGCGCCAGCAACGCCAAGCCTGGCCCCATATAGCCGATATTGCCATAGGCGCCGGCAAAGGACTGGATGGTGCAGTCATCCAGCGCATTGCCGCGCACGAAACGGCCGATGGCAAAGAGCAGGACGAAGACCGCATAGGTCGCCGCGATATCGGTGACGATGAAGTCGGCCCGCGTCAGCTCTTCGATCGGCGTGCGCGAGACAAGCTTGAAGAACAAAGCGGGCAGGGCGGCATAGATGATGAAGCTATTCAGCCAGCCGAGCGCCTCGGCCGGCTGCTTCGTCGCCTTGGCGGCGATGTAACCGATCAGGATCAGGCCGAAGAACGGCAGGAGCAGGCTGATGATATCGGCCAAGAGGTCTTCCAGTACGCGGGAATGATCGGCGGGTAGGGAGGACCGGTTTAGCCGATTTGCATCAGGATCGGAAAGGTCTGCTGGAACCAGATCGCCACATCGCTGACCCAGCCGAACAGGAAGGCAAGGCCGGTGAGGATGAGGAAGACGCCCATCACCTTTTCCACCGTGCCGAGATGGCGGCGGAAGCGTGACAGGAAGCGCATGAAGGCACCGGAAAAGCCGGCGGCGATCCAGAAGGGAATGGCAAGACCCAGCGAATAGATGGCCAGCAGCCCGGCGCCGGAGCCGACAGTCTCGCGCGAGGCGGCGACACCGAGAATCGCGCCGAGTACCGGGCCGATGCAGGGCGTCCAGCCGAAGGCGAAGGCCAGGCCCATGACATAGGCGCCCGTCAGCGTCGCCGGCTTGCCGCCACTTTGGAAGCGCGCCTCGCGGCCGAGAAACCCGATTCGGAAGAGACCGAGGAAATTCAGCCCCATGACGATGATGATCAGCCCGCCGATCTTGGAGAGAAGGTCGAGATGCTGGCGAAGCGCCATGCCGATGCTGGAAGCGCCGGCGCCGAGCGCCACGAAGACGGTGGCAAAGCCGAGCGTGAAAAACAGGGCGGAGAACAGCACGCCGCGCCTGACATCGGGCGCCACCGCCACCGCCGAGCCGCCCCGGAATTGCTCAACTGAAATGCCGGCCATATAGCAGAGATAGGGCGGGACGAGGGGAAGCACGCAGGGCGAAAGGAAGGAAAGCGCCCCGGCTATCAACGCGCTCCACAGGGAAATATCGGCAATCGACACGCATTCTCTCCGGCTGCAATCTGCGCCTGTTCCTAGCTTTGTGAGACCGCGATTGCCAATCACCTTTTTGCGTGCGCCGGCGATTGGACTCTGCGCCCCGCAAGAAATGTGCCGATCGCTGGAAAAAGCCGAATTTTTCGGTTGACCGCAATGGGTCGCCTGCCTATGTTCCGCCCACTTCCAGCCGGGGTGCTTCACACCCGCGGGGCGGGAGAGCGTAGCTCAGCCGGTAGAGCAACTGACTTTTAATCAGTAGGTCTCGGGTTCGAACCCCGACGCTCTCACCATAAGTTCCAATAAGCTAGTGAGAATTTTTGCAGTCGCCACCTGCAGTCCCTCTGCAAACATCACCATGTCTGCGCAAAGCAGATAATGAAACGCGGCAAAAGGTCGTAACTACGGCGTCGACGGATACCCATCTCGCTAGGGTGGAGGAAGAAGCACCGATACGCTTACCGCGACTGCCGATATTACGGATCGTGCTATCGTCCGCGGTACTACGGCAGTCGCGACTATTACGGCTATCGCGACGATTACCCCTATCGTCGTCGATCAGGTGTGACCGTGTATTTCGATTTTTAGTCGGCAGTGCCCGGGCCATTGAGCCGTCGGCGTGAATGCCGGGGGCTCGCGATTTCGGTCTAACGCTTCCGCCAGCGCCACCGGAAAAGCTTCAATTGCGGCCGCTTACTAAACTAACAAGAAGTCATTGGCAGCCAAATTGCTCTCGTTGACGCCCGCAAGACGCAATGTGGTGTCGTCGTCGATCGTGAGAAGCCAGTCCATGCCGCTGTCCTCTCCAGCCGCAAGGATGTCGGTGAAGCTTTCGAAAGCGCTGTTGGCGATGCTTATCAAGTCCCCAACGCCCGAGCCCTCCTCGAAATCCCCGATTATGCCGTTACCGGCCAGGTTGGCGGCAAAGACGAATGTGTCGTTGCCCAGCCCGCCGTTGATGCTGTCGTTGCCGGCACCACCGGCAATCGTGTCGTTGCCGATGGAGGTGGTGATGGTGTCGTCGCCACTGCTGCCGGTGAAGATCACGCTCCGTCCCAGAAGCTCGTCGGTCAGATCGACGCTTCCCGGTCCTGCCAGGGTCAGCGACACGGTGTTGGACTCCTGGCCAACATAGCTGACGATGGTGTCGAAGCTTTCGAACTGCGTCGCCGTTGCCTTGATGCTGGGATTGCCGTAGGCGTTATAGGTTACCAGCCGTTCGACGTTGGAGATCGAGAGTGTCGAGATGTCGCCCGACTGCTGCGCCTGCAGGCTGTCGAAGCCGCTGCCGCCGTCGATCGTGCCGCTGGCGGCGGTGGCTCCGAACAGGGCCATGAAATCATTGCCGTCGCCGCCGCTGACAGAGATCGTCCCGCCTTCGCCGATGAGCGCCCAGCTGCCGTCATTGCCGGCACCCAGGTCGATGATGTCGTTGCCAGGACCGCCGGCTCCGAAGAAAGCGCCCGCGGCCCCGTCGATGAAGTCGTCGCCGTCGCCGCCCGACAGAACGTCGTTGCCGGCGCCACCGCTGATGCCGTCATTGCCGGAACCGCCAGTGATGGTGTCGTTGCCCGACCCGCCGTCGATGCTGTCGTTGCCGGCGCCGCCGGCAATCGTGTCGTTGCCCACGCCGGTGGTGATACCATTGCCTGCCGATGCGTCGGCAGTCACGATAGCGCTTCTCAACCCCAGTTCATCCGACAGGTCCAACGATCCCCCACCCGATATTCGGATGTCCACCAGGCTCGACGCATGCGCCGGATCATCAAAGGTCGTGATGGTGTCAAAGCCATCAAGCTGCGCTACGGTGCCAAGCACAAACTCAGCGCTCGTCGTGTAGATTTCGACGTTCGATATCGCGAGACCCGTCAGATTGCCCCCCGTCACGAAAAGCACGTCCCGGTCGCTCCCGCCGTCGACGGTGCCCGTCATATTCGCTCCAGTCCACATCGCATCGTTGCCGGCTCCGCCGGACAGCGATGCCACGGCACCGCCGAAGTCTGACATCGTATCGTCGCCGTTGCCGCCGTCGAGAACGTCATCACCGCTCTCGTCATAGAGAACGTCGTTGCCCTCTCCACCGATCAGGACGTCACTGCCGCCGCTTCCAAACAGCGAGTCGCTGCCGCCAGCTCCAACAAGCGTGTCGTTCCCCGACCCGCCATTTAACGTGTCGTTGCCGGCGCCGCCGGTGATGGTGTCATCGCCCACGCCGGTGGTGATGCCGTTGCCTGCCGATGCGTCGGCAGTCACGATAGCGCTTCTCAACCCCAGTTCATCCGACAGGTCCAACGATCCCCCACCCGATATTCGGATGTCCACCAGGCTCGACGCATGCGCCGGATCATCAAAGGTCGTGATGGTGTCAAAGCCATCAAGCTGCGCTACGGTGCCAAGCACAAACTCAGCGCTCGTCGTGTAGATTTCGACGTTCGATATCGCGAGACCCGTCAGATTGCCCCCCGTCACGAAAAGCACGTCCCGGTCGCTCCCGCCGTCGACGGTGCCCGTCATATTCGCTCCAGTCCACATCGCATCGTTGCCGGCTCCGCCGGACAGCGATGCCACGGCACCGCCGAAGTCTGACATCGTATCGTCGCCGTTGCCGCCGTCGAGAACGTCATCACCGCTCTCGTCATAGAGAACGTCGTTGCCCTCTCCACCGATCAGGACGTCACTGCCGCCGCTTCCAAACAGCGAGTCGCTGCCGCCAGCTCCAACAAGCGTGTCGTTCCCCGACCCGCCATTTAACGTGTCGTTGCCGCCACCGCCGGTGATGGTATCCGCTCCCGCGCTGCCGGTGATAGTGAAACCTTCGGACTGACTTGATAGGTTGATAACAACCCCAGCCAATGCAGCGGCGGCGGAAATCGCCTCGACGCCGGAAAGCTGGATGTCGTTGCGACCGTTCAGGCCAGTGGATGTCGAAGTGAGATTGACGGTGTCACCGCCACTACCGAGGTTGACAATCGTAAATCCGTTCATTTCGATGCCGGTGAGCGTTACCGTGTCACTGCCCGAGGATCCGCTCAGAGTCTGGAGGTTGGTCAATGTGCCGGTGGTGAAGTTGTTGGTGCCTGCCACGGAAAGCATATTGGCGCCAGTTCCGCCATTGATCGATTCCGCACCTGCGAAGTCGCCATTGTTGACGACAAATATGTCGTCCCCGCCGCCGCCCGCCAGCGTATCCACCCCCGATCCGCCGGTGATGATGTCCGCGCTCGAGCCACCGGTAATGGTGTCCGCATCCGAGCTGCCGGTGATGGTGAAACCTTCGGATTGACTTGACAGATTGATAATAACGCCAGCCAGCGCAGCGGCGGCGGAAATGGCCTCGACTCCAGAAAGCTGGTTGTCGTTGCGGCCGTTCAGACCGGTGGATGTCGAAGTGAGATTAACCGTGTCGCTGCCATTGCCGAGGTTGACGGACGTAAATCCGTTCATTTCGGTGCCGGTGAGCGTCACCGTGTCACTGCCCGAGGAACCGTTCAGAGTCCGAAGGTTGGTCAAGGTTCCGGTGGTGAAGTTGTTGGTGCCTGCCACGAGAAGTATATTGGCGCCAGCTCCGCCATCGATCGATTCCGCACCTGTGAAGTCGCCGTTGTTGACGACAAATGTGTCGTCCCCGCCGCCGCCCGCCAGCGTATCCACCCCGGAGCCGCCGGTGATGATGTCCGCACTCGAGCTGCCGGTGATGGTATCCGCACCGGACGTCCCATTTATTGCAATGATGTCGTTACCGCTGTTGCCCCATGCCGAACTCCCGTTGCCACCGAATGTCCAAGCCGCCGCACTGAAATTCGAAGCGCTTTGAATAATGATCGTTTGATTTCCGGTCGAACCACGTAAATCGAGCGACGACGATAAGCCCGTTGCACTAAACTGGTTCGAATTGAAAGTAACAGCAGTTCCACTGCCCGAAATGGAAAGAATTTCCATAGACAGGAGACTGCTTGCCGGGAGGACGGAAAAATCAGCTGCTGCCGTAACATTCAAAGTGTCGATACCGCCGCGGCCGTCGAAGACGTCACCCGATTGCACCGTGCCGGCACCAATTTTGAAAGTATCGGCCCCGGGGCCTCCAGTCAGATTATCCTGACCGACGGTAGCGTTGAAATTCGACAATACGCCCTGGTAGGCGGCTAAGCCAGAACGAGTGAGCGGGGGTCTAGGTGCCGCGTTCCCGAATTGCAGGTCAAGACACCATGAGCCCCCGAGGGCTACCGCGCCAACGAAGCCAGACGCTGCAGCAACGGAGCGGCTCAAGCAGCGGTGGAGGAATTCGACGAAACTCTTGCCGACTTCGTTTTTGCCGGTGGCGCAGCACCATAGTTGCATGCTGCCATGTTCGCCCAGCGCCACGGCAATTTTGGCGAAAAATTCGGTTGAGGCGGCAACGTCCCCCTCTGAAAACGTCCCAGACGAGAACCTGATTTGACCTGGAGCGCCGTGCGCTACGACATGAACTCTATCAAGGCGGCTGTAGACAGACAGGTGACGTGCCATCTGGCGAATCGCAGGTTCGCCGTCGGATAAAACAATAACCTCGACTTCTGGGCGCAGACCGCCAAGGAAGGTTTCCAGGTCGTTGATGCCCTGATCAACGAAGGCGATTTCGCGCGGCGAAGGCAATGACGTCAGAACAGAACCTGAGACCATTCGGTCCTGGTCCGATCCAATTAACATGATATTGGAAAGTTGATCCTCGAAACGAACTGAGTTGGTTTCGTTGGTCCTTAGCCATTTGTTCGGCATAGCATCCCCCTGATGACGACAGGAAGACTTACTCGGCGCTGACGGTAGCTCAGAGTTTGCGGCGTGCTAAGGTAACTCGGGCCCGCCAAGGTATACGTCCACACAGTTTGAGGGCCTCAGCCACTCAAAACTCTCCTCTCCGAAGCTACCCGTGGAGTAGGTCCCCAGCTTACCTCTAGAATATTAGCAATACCCCAATCGTCGCGCCGAGTTCAATAACCAGTTCGGTAGTAAATGCTCGCGGAAAGACAGCATAGATAATCCATTTTATGAAAGTACTACGATGTCATCAAGCATCACATGGCGTTGCCCCGTCACCGGTTGAGATAGGAAGCTGTGGCAAAGGCGCTCGGATCACAAAACACGAGACGCGTCAGGCTCACCCAGACGGAACTGTCTACAATTTCTCGGCATAAAATTTGCACCTATATCAAGCTGCCTTGCCCCATATGGCGCTCGTGAACCGCGACGTGAGTGGAAGAAAAAAGCCCCGCCGAAACAAGGCGAGGCTCTGATGCTACCGATCCGAGGAATTCTTATTAGAACTTCACACCGATACCGAACTTCAATTCGTGCTGATCGAGGTCGACATCAACGCCCAGGATGTCTCTTTCGCCGTAGTCGTTGTAGCGATATTCGCCGCGGGCGAAGATGTTGTTGGTTATGGCAAAGTCGACGCCGGCACCGACGGTGTAGCCGTTGAACGTCTCGGTTTCCTTGTCGAAGCCGGGCGCATCGACATAACCGCGCGTGGCGGCCCAGCCGGCTGCGCCGTAAATCAGCGCCTTATCAAAGGCGTACCCAACACGGCCACGAACAGCGCCGGCCCAATCGGTCCCAACGTCTGCCCCCAGGGCTTCTTCTTCATTCCAGTTATATTCCAGGTTGCCCTCGATACCGACAACGATGTTGTCGAACTGGAAATTGTAACCGGCAAATCCGCCGAAGACGCCGCCGTTGAAATCCTCGGAGGCAGAGGCACCGCCGGCGCTGAAATCACCGTTCAACCAAGCGGCGCCGCCATCGATACCGAAATACGGACCCGACCAGGTGAAAACAGGCGCTGCGGCAACAGGTGCAGCCGGGACCTCTTGAACGACATCAGCCGCGAATGCGGTGGTCGCGACAAGTGCGAGTAAGGTAGTAGCGATCGACAACTTCATTTCTGTACCCCTTGGCATGACGTTACAACCACAGGATATAATAGCGGATACTAAAAAAGCTGTAGCGATAATAGCACACTCGTCGAATTGTACGCTATGGTACAGGTTGTCTCGTTGCCGGAAGTGAAGAGTGGTCGAGCGTCTAAAGCGGCATCGGCAGATCGGAGTTCTTCTCCATTCACTCTGGGACGATGGATCTGATCGTGTCGGTCCGCTGAGCACGATCTCTTTCATTGCGCGCGATGATTGACCCATCATTTGATGGCGGGGATGGTAGCCTCATCTCGCCAGGATTGGCCGCGTAAGCCTGCGGAGAAAACGACTGACTGCACTCTTGGCGGAGATTTGAACTGGTGGCGTAACGACGCCAGTTCCAAGGTATTGTCGCCCTTTGTTCGTCAGGGATAGTGTTTCTGTGAAACCAAAACCGCCGCCGTCAGTCTCTTTTGTGATCAAGCCAAGCAACTCTGCCTCTATATCACAAGGAGAATAGTAGTCCTCCAAGACCTCGGCACTGCCGCCTTTATCGGCGATCTCCCCAAGCATAGTCTTGATATCCACGCAAAGCCCCTATCCAAATAATTCGGCAGCCGAACGCGGCACCCTGTCGTGATTGGATAAGAGCATTATCCCATCGTGTCTGAAAGTGAATAGTACAATTTCTGGCCATAAGAATTTATATCTATATTCGGCTGTCCTCGCGATAAGATCGGGATCGATGACGCGGCTCTAACAACGCCTTTCGCTGTCGACCGGCTCAAGGACAGCTCCGGCCAATGCATCCGAGACCGACGTGCATTCCGGAACCAAAAGCGCTCGCTTCGACTTTGACCGCTGAGCAATCTTGGAGGTCCCTGATGGACAAGACACCGAAAACGGCCATCCGCGGAATGATGTTGTACGTGCTCGCTCTCATCGTCCTGGGCGTTCTGGCGGGCGCTGTCTACACGATCTATGGCCATCCCGCCGATCCGTCTGAGCGGCCGGCGGCTGAGACCATTCCGCAAAAGGCCACAGCGCCGCAGTGAGCCGCATCATAGCGGCCATTTCTTGGTCGTCCTTCGTCGGGAACGAATGGTGAAACGGAATGCGTTTTGCCACGTCCGTCGAGCACCTGGTCTGGTCGTGTTGATGCGCCAGCGTTCCGCGGCAGAAGCTCGACAAATGGCAACGAAAAGGGCTTTGGAAGGCAAGGCTGAAATCCTGTCGCAAGTCCTTCCCACCAGTGGAGAGCTTTATTTATAGGGGGAACAACCTGCGACAGGGGAATGCGGCACCTGAGCGAAACCGAGAAAACCGGAGGAGCCTCCGGCCGGGCAGGCCGGCTCGGAATGCTGCGGCGTTACCCCGGCAGATGGAGCGGAGGAGTTTGCGGATGAGGGAACATGCGGTCGTGATTGCCGGAGGAGGGCCGACGGGGCTGATGCTGGCGGGCGAGCTGGCCTTGGCGGGCGTCGATGTCGCCATTGTCGAGCGTCGGTTGAACCAGGAGATCGTCGGTTCGCGGGCCGGCGGACTGAGTGCGCGCACGCTCGAGGTTTTGGATCAGCGGGGCATCGTCGAGCGGTTTCTGGCCGAGGGGCAGATCGCCCAGGTGACCGGATTTGCGGTCACGCGGCTGGATATCAGCGATTTTCCGACGCGGCACAATTACGGTCTGGCGCTGCGGCAGAAGCATATCGAGCGCATCCTGGTCGGCTGGGTTGCCGAGCTGCCGGTTGCGATCTATCGCGGTTGCGAACTGACGGGCTTCATGCAGGACGCTTCCGGTGTGGCCATCGAACTCTCCGACGCTTCGGAAATCCGGGCAGCCTATCTCGTCGGCTGCGATGGCGGCCGCAGTCTGGTTCGCAAGCTGGCCGGCATCGAATTTCCCGGTTGGGACGCGACAACCAGCAATATTCTCGCCGAGGCCGAGATGGAGGAGGAGCCGCCGCTCGGTGTCCATCGCACGGCGCGCGGCATGCATGCCTTCGGCCGCGAGGACTATGAAATCCGCGACGGCAAGGTTGTCTTTGCCAGCGAAGGCCCGATCAATGTCATGGTGACGGAAACGAATGCCGGTGCGGCAGGCGAGCCGACGCTCGGCGATCTCAGGCAGGCGCTGATCGCCGCCTGCGGAACGGATTACGGAATTCATGGCCTCAAGTGGATTTCCAGGTTCACCGACATGTCGCGGCAGGCGGCAACCTATCGCAAGGGCCGGGTTTTCCTGGCGGGTGACGCCGCGCATGTGCATTCGCCGGTAGGCGGGCAGGGGCTCAATACCGGCGTCCAGGATGCGGTGAATCTCGGCTGGAAGCTTGCCCAGGTGGTGAAGAGACAATCGCCTGAGGCCCTGCTCGATACCTATCATGCCGAGCGGCATCCGGTCGCCGCCCGCGTGTTGCGCACGACAATGGCCCAGGTCGCCCTCCAACGCACCGATGACCGCACCGAAGCTCTGAGAGACATCGTGCTGGAACTCCTTGGGCTGGAGGAGGCCCGCAAGACGATCGCCGGCGAAATGTCCGGACTTGTCCTCCGCTACGATCTCGGCGAGGGGCACCCGCTGCTCGGCCGCCGGATGCCGGACCTCGATCTCGCCACGCCTGATGGCTCCATCCGTGTCTTTGCGCTGCTCAGAGAAGCGCGGCCGGTGCTGTTGAATCTCGGCGCAGCCGGCAGCCTCGACATCGCGCCATGGTCAGGCCGTGTCCGGCTGGTTCAGGCGAGCTATGGCGGTCCGTGGGAGCTACCTGTGCTCGGGGCGGTTTCGGCGCCAAGCGCGGTGCTGATCCGGCCCGACGGATATGTGGCATGGGTCGGCGAGGAGACGCAGGACGGCCTTCACGACGCGATGACCACCTGGTTCGGGCCGCCCGGCTGAGAGCCGCAGAGCCGGTTAAGCGGCGAGCGGGACCGAGCCGCCGTCCGGTATCGCCTCGCGTTCCGGCATCGGCTTGCCGCGGCGTTCCCAGGTCCGCCGGCTGATGCCGAAGGCATCCCAGGGGCGGGACTGGCTGACGGAGTTGGCGAGGTAGTTTGCCCTGGGAACGGCGCCGGCGGCGCGGCGTTGCTTCTCTTTCCGGCTCTGCTCGCGCTGGCGGCGCTTTGCCTTTTGCAGCTTTGCCCTTTTCGCCTTCGGCACGTCGAAGGCGCCGATGGTGCGGATATCGAGCGCACAGCGTTCGGCATAGCTCAGATGCAGGGCATGGCCGAGTGCATCGGCGGTGAGCGGTGAAAATCGTATCCTCGTCCGTTCGTAGATGATTTCCTCTATCGCGGCCTTCCCAGCCCAGGGGACCCAGCGGGCCGCCCAGCCGAGCACCACCTCGACAAACCCTTCCTTGAACTCGACGAAAGCGAGGCTGGCGATCACCTCGACATAGATCAGGGCGTCATCCGCCTCCGGCACGATTTCGCCATGGCGGTGCCGGATCAATTTTTCGATCTCGCGCATGCGGCCGCGGAAATGGTTCCAGCGGCCGCCCCGCATCCGGCGCTGCACGGCCTTGTAGCCCAGCAGGCAGTCGCCGATTTTGATCGCCGAGATATCCCGGGCAAGACCATCCGCATGAGCGGCTTTTTCCGCCGGCTTTGCCGATCGAGCCCCTTTCTCTTCAAGACGATCCATCGCTTCTCCTTCGTCGATCGGCCGGAGCCGAACCGACCGATTGTAAAGGAGGGCGAGGGGGTGATGCTCACACTTTTCTCCGTTGTCCTGCAAATTGTTGAAACGCTGATGCAACGGAGTGACGGGCAGCCCGACAGGCGATTTCGGCTGGGGAACCCTGACGATCGGCAAGCAAGCGGCATCCGAGCCTATTGATTTCTATTGGCAGGCTGCCGTGTTATGATCGCGCCATTGGCGTTGTCTGTCCTGTCATGCGCGTAGAGACTATCTAAATGAGCGAAGTGGACGTCCTTTTTGCCGCCCTGCGACAGGCGGCTGACCCGCAGACGGTCGAATGTATCGAAAACGTCGTCAGGCATGGCGCCGATCGCGATCTCAATCGCATCAATGCGCTGGCCTTCGCCGAAAAACATCATCTCGATGAAGAGAAAACCATCGCCGCCTTTCTCCACGCCGCCCGCATAGGGGCGTTCGAGATGACCTGGAATGTGCTCTGTCCGGGATGCGGCGGCGTGCTTGACAGCGGTGCAACGCTCAAAGGGGTCGTACAGGACACCTATCATTGCGCCCTCTGCGCAGCCGGATACGAACCGACCCTTGACGAGATGGTCGAGGTGACCTTCACCGTCAGTCCGCGTGTGCGCAGGATTGCCGCCCACGAGCCCGACCGGCTGCCGCCGCTCGAATATTACCGCCAGATCTTCTTCAGCTCCGGCGTCGACCTGCCGGAGGATCTGGAAGCGAAATTTCAACCCATTCTGCTGGAGATGATCGAGCTGGCGCCGGGCGAGAAGGCTTTCGTCTCGCTGCAGCTGCCGTCGCAATTCATCATCATCTTCGATGCGGTGACGCATTCGGCGCAGTTCATCGATGTGCAGGGCGAACCCACCAACGAACGCCAGAACCTCTCGATGGTCATCAGCCGCGGGCATGCGCTGAACGAAACCGTGACGATGCGTCCCGGCTTGCTGCGGCTGACCCTTGAGAATCACACCGATCGCCGGGTGGTGCCGAATGTCTGCATCGCCGGCGATGACCTGCACGACCTCCTGGGCCGCAGGCGGCCGTTTCTGACGGCCAAGCGCCTGCTGACGAACCAGAGCTTCCGCGACATCTACCGGACCGATACGCTCGACGTCGACCAGCGCCTGAAGATCACCAGCCTGACGTTCCTGTTCACCGATCTGAGGGGCTCGACCGCGCTTTATGAGCGTGTCGGTGATCTTGCCGCCTTCGACTTGGTGCGGGCGCATTTCCGCGTTCTTCACGAGATCGTCGCCACCGAGGCGGGCGCCGTCGTCAAGACGATCGGCGATGCTGTCATGGCGACCTTCCCGAGCCCGGACCGCGCGGTGGCGGCCGCGCTCAGAATGCGCGAGGCGATGCGCCGGTTGAATGCCGAACACGGCAGCGAAGACCTGCTCCTGAAGATCGGCATCCACGAGGGACCGTGCCTCGCCGTCAACCTCAACGACCGTCAGGATTATTTCGGCCAGACCGTCAACATCGCCTCGCGCGTCCAGGGCCTTGCCGACCCCAACGTGATCATGACGACGGAAGCGATCGTCGAGGATGTCAACGTCTCGGAGATCCTGCGCGACAGCGGCATCAGATCGGCTTCCCGGATGGCGGAACTGCAGGGCATCGGCAGGGAGGTCAGGATCTTCGCCCTGTCGTGAGCTTCGCCGGTGATCGCAGCACCCTTTTGCCGACCGCGGCAACCATCGCTCATATGTCGTGCCCTTGTTGTGCCTTGGGCCGCCGACAAGAAAAAGGCCTGCCCCGGAAGGCAGGCCAAGCCGCTCCCGTAGTCGTGGAGCGGAGGGGAACGAAGTAGCTTTGCCTATTGGCGTGTCACGACCTTCCGCGGGCCGGTTCGCGTGTGGGAAACGGCCAAGGCCAGGCCGGACAAGATCAAGGCCACGCCAGCGGCAAAGGTCAGGCTCAACGCGTCGCCGAAGAGAAACGATGCCGCGGTGATGCCGAAGACCGGCTGGAGATATTGTACGCTTGCTGCGACCCGAGCCGGGACCACACGCAGAATGTAAAGCCACAGCAGCAGGCCCGCGACTGTCACCATCACGCCGAGATAGGCGGCTGTCCACAGCGCTTGGCCGGTGACTTGGAAGGACGAGTGGGCCATTTCCCACCCAGCCAACGGCAGGATCGCGACCAGGCCTGCCAAGGCGTTCCACGCAGCCACCGGAAGCGTGCCATAGCGTTCCGTCAGCTCGGCGCTCCAGATGTAATAGAAGGCAATGGCGATGGCCGAAACGAGCATCCAGGCGACGCCGCTGATCGTGGTCTGGGACAGGTCGTCGACGTCGGAGCCGCTTCCCACCGCCACCAGAGCGATCCCGCCGAAAGCGGCAATCAGGCCGACCCAATGCTTGCCCGCCACAGTTTGTTTGAAACGGATCGCAGCGAAGATCACGATGAAGATCGGGATCGTCGCGGAAATGATCGTACCGACGGACGCCGAGGTCCCGCGCACCCCGAACGACTGTGCGACATTGCCGAAAGTGATCCCCATGACGCCCAGCGCAACGATGCCAGGGATGGCGCTCAATGGCACCCGACACTTGCCGGCCGAAAGGAGGAACAGCAACGGAACCGCCACCAGGAAGCGCATCGCCGTGAACATCAGCGGGGGAATCGTCTCAAGACCGAGCTTCGTAACCGGGATCGAAAGCCCCCACATCACGGCAAGAACAAGCATCGCACCCACGGTCCGTGACGAAATCAATGTGGCGGGGCGAGCAAGAGCAGCAGTGGCAGAGGTCTGGGTCATGAGAGTGCCGTTCATGGTTGGCAGGCGCGTGAACTCATGTCATGTTTACAGTCGAGCCAGGACGGCAGACAAACGATTTATCTTCACAGGATGTGTGATCGTGGATCACACATAACAGGCAATGCCCGATCAACTTCCTCCGCTCCAGACCCTTCGCGCCTTCGAGGCGACAGCCCGGCGGCTGAGCATGACGATGGCAGCCGAAGAGCTGCATCTGACGCACGGCGCGGTGAGCCGTCAGATCAAGGCGCTTGAAGATCATCTCGGGGTTCAGCTCTTCCGGCGTTTAACCCGCAAGATAGAATTGACCGAGGCTGGAATTACGTTCTTCGGCACGGTGACCCGTCTGCTGTCGGAGCTTGCGCGTGTCGCCGAAGACATTCGTCGCAAGAACGACACGACGCGCCTCGTCATCAGCGCCGGCGTTTCCTTCGCGAGCAAGTGGCTGACACCGCGCCTGCACAGGCTGATGGCGCATTATCCGGATTTTGATGTCCATCTTCAGGTCACCGACGCTCCGGTCGACTTCGCATCCGGCGATGTGGATGTCGCGCTGCAGTATGGAACCGGCAGCTATCCTTTCGCCGCAGCCGAACGCATCATGAATGAGACGGTCTCGCCGGTCTGCGCGCCGGAATATCGTGATCGAATGGGCGGGCTGGCAACGCCTGCTGATCTGGCCAAATGCAAGCTTATCCACGAAATCGGGATGACGACGACCTGGGAACGATGGTTCGCGATGATGGAACTGCCTTACCCCAAGACGCGGGGTCCCGGTTACAGTCACGGCAGCATGTCCATCGAGGCCGCCATCCGCGGCGAAGGCGTGGCTCTGGGGCGAAGCGTCTTGGTGGCCGAGGATCTTGCCCAGGGTCGCCTCGTTGCGCTGTTCCCGAAAGCGAGGTTGGACGTGGAGTGGGGATACGATCTTGTCTATGCGATCGGCACTCAGGATCATCCCAAACTGCGAGCATTCCAGAGTTGGATATCAGGCGAGGTCAGGGAATTCGCCGCGAATATCCAACCGGCCTTTGTCGACGCCGTTCCCTGAACGGTTCGGGAGCCCTCGGGCCACGGTGAGCTCCGCTGCGGGCATGCAAGAAGACGCCAGAGCATCCGCCCTGGCGTCTTCGGTTCAGGCCACCAGACCCTTGGTCAGCTCCAGCGCCTGCCGTTCGAACAGCCGCCGATAGATGCCGCCATTGAGTCGGATCAGCGCCTGGTGGTCGCCCTCTTCGACGATCTTGCCCTTGTCGAAGACCAGCAGCCGGTCGAGCGCCCGCACCGTCGACAGGCGGTGGGCGATCACCAGCGTCGTGCGGCCGACCATCAGCCGTTCCATGGCCTCTTGGATCTGCACTTCGCTCTCGCTGTCGAGGCTCGACGTCGCCTCGTCCAGGATCAGCACCGGCGCATCGGCGAGGAAGGCGCGGGCAATGGCGACGCGCTGCCGCTCGCCGCCCGACAGCTTGACGCCGCGTTCGCCGACCATCGTTTCATAGCCCTTGGGCAGGCTTATGATGAAGCCGTGCGCATTGGCTTGTTTCGCCGCCTGCTCGATCTCGCGCCGCGAGGCGTTCGGCCGGCCATAGGCGATGTTTTCCGCCAGCGTCCGGTGGAACAGGATCGGCTCCTGCTGCACGATGGCGATCTGGCCGCGCAGGTCTGATTGCCTGACGTCGGCGATATCCTGTCCGTCAATGCGGATGGCACCGGCATTCACGTCATAGAGGCGCTGGATGAGCTTGACGAAGGTCGTCTTGCCCGAACCCGAATGCCCGACCAGGCCGACGCGCTCGCCCGGCTTGATGGTGACCGAAAAGTCCTCATAAAGCGGATCGCGATGAGCACCATACTGGAAGGTGACGCGATCGAAGACGATCTCGCCCGTATCGATCGCGATCGGCCCGGCATCCGGCTTGTCCTCGACGCCAAGCGGCATCTTGTCGAGCAGCACCAGCTCTTCCATGTCGTTGACGGCGCGCTGCAGGTTGCGGATGTCCTGGCCGACATTGCGCAAATAGCCTTGCAGAACGAAGAACATCGCCAACACGAAGGTGATGTCGCCTGGTGTCGCCAGCCCCTGCCGCCACATGAGGAGGCCCGTTCCGAGAATGCCAGCCTGCATGGAAACCATCATGAAGCCCTGGATCGTGCCGCTCAATGTGCCGCGCTTCCATGTGCGGCGCGTGCGCCTGTCCCATTTGGCCAGCACGTGGCGCAGGCGCAGCTCTTCGCGGCTTTCGGCGCCGAAGGCCTTGACCACCGAATTGCAGCTGATGGCATCGGCGAGCGCACCGCCAAGCTTGGTGTCCCAGGCATTGGCAAGCCGCGCTGCCGGCGACACGAAGCCCATGGAAAGCATCACGGTCGCGCCGATATAGATCAGCGATCCCGTTGCGACGAACAGGCCCATGACCGGCCAGTAGCTGCCGAGCACAAGACTGGCGCCGACCAGCATGACGATGGAGGGCAGCAGCGCGACCAGCAACAGGTCGTTGAGGGAATCGAGCGCCCACATACCGCGGGTGATCTTGCGCACGGTCGAGCCGGCAAAGCTGTTGGCGTGCCAGTCCGTGGAGAACCGCTGCACCTTGTGGAAGCCGTTATTGACCACATCGGCCATGATGCGCAGCGTCTGCCGGATGATGCCGTTGAAGATGAACCAGCGCAACACCACGCTGGTGAGGCCGAGAGCCACGACGACGGCAAAGGCGCTAAGGGCGCTATCGGCAGTCTGGGTGCCGGCAATGGCATCGACGATGCGGCCGGAAAACACCGGCACCATGACTTCGGCCAGCGTGCTTGAGACCACCAGCACGATGATCGCGCCGACCAAGGCAGGCCGATAGCGCCAGTGCTGAAAAACAAAGCCGAGCACCTGACGATAGGCATCGGCGCGAAAATCGAGCTTCTTGCGAGTCATTTTAACCTGCCCGGCCCGGATTTCGGCAACCGGTCCTCAAAAATCGAGAGTGAGATGCCACAGCCCGGGCGGGAGACAAAATGATCCCGTCACATCAATCGGGCTATGAAGGATGAAGAAACCGCATGTCGGGCGCGCTCGGGGCGGGCCGCGAATGGAGATGACCTAGCGTCGGGACATTCCATGCGGGAAGCTGTCGATGAATGCTGGTGTCATGCAACGCCTCCCTGTGTTAGATCTGAAGTGTTCGATCTGAAGCGGTGAGCGTTATGTAGCGGAGCAATTCGCCATTGCCAAGCGGATTTTTACAACCCTGCAGACAGTGATGCGGAAACGACACAGCTTATGAGCTTGCATCCTGCGGTTTCAGCCGTCCGGTGTTGCGCGCAGGCGCTGCCAAACGCTGGGCTTCAATAGCTGCAGGAGCGAGCGTTGCTGGGTCTGAATCCACCTGCGCAAGCCGGGTTCCTCGACGTGTCCAGCTGATATTGAAAATCCTCCCTGTCGTGCCTCGCAGGCGAGGTGCAGGAAGATGCGATGGCGGAAAGGCCGATCAGCGCTCCGGCTGCGGCCAATCGGATAAGTCGGTTCATCTGCGTCTCCTCCAAAGCATGTCACGCAAAGGTTGATCCTCATGCGCAATCTATCATGGCGGCCCATGCCTTTGCGAGGAGGTGGACGCGATCACGCGCATCTGATGGCAGGCGTTGCATATTTATGTCCGGCCGATTTCATTGCACTATTCTGTCATTATGGAAGCAGTTGCACTATGTTTGCTGGCGAACCAAACTTGATTTGTTGTTGAATTATTCAAGTTTTTTCAGTAATATTATCCCATAAAAAAGTAATATAAATGGGAGGATACTATGCCAGAAGCTCAGTTCGAGCCGGTTTTTCTTCGCCGTCAACATTTCGTCGCAGAGATCACGAATCTCGACGAAATCTTCGATTTTCTGGAGGAGTGGCCGCAGGACAAGCGAGGTCTGGCATATGACACGCTGCTGAAGGCGTGCAGGGATACGGCGAGCGGCCGGTTCCCGCTGAATGCGGCGAGGGAGAATTTCCGGCGGTTTTTGAAGATGTCGGGCGTGCTGGCGAAGGCCGAAGGCGCCGCGAAATTCGAGTTGCTGAACGATCGAACGATCGGCACGGCTTGATCTCACCCAGACAGGCGACGGATAAGGGCGCAGCCGCGGCCGCAACAAGGCGGGTTCGCGGCCACCGCGAGAAATCGGCGGCGCGCTTGTCATGGCGCGTGGCGACGCGCACCGGCCCGAATGGGGATCGATTTTCGGGCCGGTGCGCTAGCTCAACTAGCGCTAGCTCACGTAGCGTGCTGGCTGGCGTTGGCCCATTCGCATCGGAAGGCCAGCATCGGCTTGGAAAATCCCTTGAGACGGCGGCGTGTCGCGTGGGCGAAGAGGTCGCTCGCGCCATATTCCCGGAAAATATTCTCCGACACCAGGATCTGGTCGCTGGCGGCTGCCGCGCAGAGGCGGGCCGCCAGCTGCACGGTCGAGCCGAAGAGGTCGTTGCTGTCCTCGACCGGCTCGCCGCAATCGAGCCCGATGCGGATATGGATCGGCTGGGCGTTGTTGCCGCTATTGTAATGTTGGAATTCCTGCTGGATCGCCATGGCGCATTCGACGGCTGCCGTTGTCGCCGCGAACGCCGCCATGATGCCGTCGCCGGTGTGCTTGACTTCGCGGCCTGAATTTTTGCCGAGGCACCGCCGCACAATAGCGTCATGGGCCCGGACCAGCTCTGTCCCCATGCGGTCGCCGAGGCGCGCCGTCATCTCGGTCGAGCCGACGATATCGGTAAATAGGATCGCCCGGTGGCCGGGATCCATTTGCGGCGTGGATTGGCCGGGCGCGGGATCAGGGTCATTGATGCGGCCGAGAAAGGCCTCCACCGCCGACAGGGCCACCTCGACGATCTCATTGGCGACAAAGCCGTGCGCCTCGCGATGCACGCATTGGACGGCTGCCATATCGGGCGCGTCCACCAGGCAGAAGGCCGTCCCGCGCCGCTGGTCGAACCAGTAGGTGAGGAACTTGACGCCGTATTGATCCTGAATGTCGATATCCATGCGATGTGCTTGGGCGACCTCGGCGGGCGAGGTCCCTTCGAGAAAGTGCCGGTCCATGAAGATGGGCATCGCGCGTCCTCCCAGATCCGCCGCGTGCAAGAGACGGCATTGTACGATCAGGATGCGTTCCCGTCCACCTTTGGGACAATTAAACGCGCTCGTCGCGGTATGTTGCTTGCGAAGATCAGCGCGTTGCTGCATCCCCGCTAGAATATGCAAGAAAATGGCCAGTTTTAATGAATAGGCCCGGTGTGTTAGTCTGATATTTACCATAATCTGTCGTTTAATGACTGGTGGCAGGGTTTCCGGACCCCCTCGAGAGGTTTCAGGCGTTTCCTGTTCTCAAGCCTCGCTCGCCGGATCCTGGCTGGAGAGAAATGTCTGTCGTGGCCATGATGGCCAAGATCAAGAGGCCGCTGCCAACGGCACGCAAATTGCATGTTATCGATTAGCTCGCCGAAATTAGGAAAAGCTGTAGCAAAGTGAGACAGACGGCACATTTTCGACCGGTCGGCTTGGCCTCGATGGGGCTCGGGCATTATGCCGTTATTAACTCTGTGTGGGATGCCGCGCGCACGCTCCTCCATGACTGGCCGGTTGATGACGGCGAGGAATATCTCGAGGCCGTCAAAGCCTGCCTGGATGCGATCATCGGCGATCTGCCGCCGGATCATGTGCGGGCCGCCTTCGTCAGGGCTGCGCAGGAGGCGGGCATCGCCGTCATAGAAGCCGCCGACTGAACAGCGGCCACATCCCAATCTCCGTCCCTCCCGGTTCCAGGAGAAGGTCTCGTCACGCTTGACTTCCGCGGATTAGGGTCTAAATTAGAACAAAACAGGAACACTGGAGATGGTCATGACACATACGGAACAGGTGATCGCCAACGCCCTGGCCCTCGTCGAAGCCTCCCGCGCGGCCCGTGAACGGGATCAGCAGCGTCGCGCCGCCTGGCAGAAGAAGGTCGAACTCAGCCGGCCGCTGCCGCCTTTGCCGCGGCCGGTCCAGTTGCCGCTGGCGCTGAACTGATGCAACCGGCAAAGACATTCGGGCCCGATCCGGCCTGCTCCGATGCGGCTTGCCCCGATCCCGCATGGGAAGTGGAAGCCGTGCTTGCCTGGCATGACGACGATGCCAAGGCGGCGATCCGTTCGCTGCTCGACGACTGCAGGCATCTGCGCCGGCAGCTGGCACTGGCGGAAAGCGTGATGAGCCGCGGAATGGCCCGCGGCTGGACACCGCGATACGAACGCGATTCACTCTGAAATATGCCTGCGACGACGTCTGTTGCGATCGGCGCGACCGCGGCGGTCATGACGGTTGCTTCGCAACCGGGCCAAGGCCGGCAGTCGTGAGATAGGTCTCCAGCGCTGAAGCTTCATCGGATGCGACGATGGCGCCGATATAGCCGTCCGGACGCACGAGCACCCAGTCGCCGGGCGCTAGCGCATAGGCGTCGCGGAAATGCCCGCCTTCGTCGATGACATCGCCGCGCCGGCCGATCCTGTGGATCTGCAATCCCGGGCGTGGCGGCACGGCCGCTTGCTCCGGCTCATAACCGAGCAGCGTCCAGTGCGGACCCTTGATGAGGTCGAACAGACGCACCGGCTGGCCGGCCGCACCCTTGAGCGGCGCATCGGGCGCGCGGTCACCGGCCAGCAGGCCGCCGTTCCGCTCCGGCTTCTCCAGCGCAAGGGCGGAATCGGGGTAGCCGATATCGAGCTGATGGACCTCGCGGCCACGCCTGACGTCACCGCGTTTCAGCGCGTCGAGAAGTTTGGTCGCAAGACCGAGCATCGCCGCGGCGATCGGGCGGCGCTCTTCCTCATAGCTGTCGAGCAGCTGATCAGCGGCGCCGGCGGTGACCGCAGCCAGTTTCCATCCGAGATTATAGGCATCCTGGATGCTGGTATTGAGGCCCTGGCCGCCCGTTGGCGGATGGGTATGCGCGGCATCGCCGACGAGAAACACGCGGCCGAGCCGATAGCGATCGGCAAGCCGGGCGTTCATGTTGAAGGCCGATGCCCAGGAGACCGATTGCACGTGAATATCGTTGCGGCCGGAGCGCTCGCTCACCAGCGCCGTCAGGCCCGCAGCCGACAGGTCGATCTCGCCGTCGAGCGGGACCGGCCCCTGGATCTGGAACAGATTGGTACCCGCCAGCGGGCAAAGTGCCAGCTGGCGCTGCATGTCGCCTTCGCCGAAGCGGTGCCAGGCGTCGCGGTCCAGCCCGGTCAGGAGGACATCGGCGACGATGGCGCGCACGCCGAGCGTCTTGCCGGGAAAGCCGATATCGAGGGCGCGGCGCACCAGGCTGCGACCGCCATCCGCGCCGACCAGCCATCGCACGCGAATGGTCTCTTCCCCGGATTGGCCCTTGATCCGCGCCGTCACGCCCGCCTCGTCCTGTTCGAAGCCGGTGAGCTCGCATCCGAATTCCGGCCGGTGCCCCAGCTCGGTGAGGCGCTCGCGCATCACCCCCTCGGTGAGGAACTGCGGGACCATCAGCGGAAGGTGATAGGGTTCGGCAGGCGTCGGCTCCTCGCGCAGCATGGCGTCAGATTCAACGAAGCTTCCGTCGCCGCGATATTCCCGCTGCGGAGGATAGGCGCCGCCCCGCGCAACGATCCGGTCGAGGATGCCGAGATCCTCGAATATCTCCTGGCTTCGCGGCTGAATGCCCTTGCCGCGCGAGCCGCGGAACGGGTCAGTCGATTTCTCGATCAGGCGGAAGGATACACCCCGCCGCGCAAGCTCGATCGCCAGCGTCAGCCCGGCCGCACCGGCGCCTGATAACAGTACGTCGACTGTCGATTTTTCTGTCATCGCCATCTCCATATGTGTATTATGCACATAATAGGAGAATCGGCATGGCGTCAAGAAATAATGTGCAAAATACACATATATCCAGAAAGCTGCGCGAACTGCATGGCGCTTTGATCGAGATCGTCAGCGTCATGAACCGACCCCAGCGTGACAAGCAGATGGTCCGCGAGGCGGGAATTTCGCTCGATCGCGCCCTGTTTCCGCTGCTGGTCATGGTGGAGCGGCTGGGTCCGATCGGCGTGGTCGAACTCGCCGACCGCGCCGGGCGCGACTACACCACCGTCAGCCGCCAGGTCGCCAAGCTCGAAAGTCTTGATCTCATCGAGCGCCGCGGAAGCGCCGCCGACCGCCGCGTGCGCGAGGCGGTCATCAGTCCGAAAGGCGAGGCGATGACCGACCGCATCGACGCCGCACGCGAAAAGCTCGGCCGCGCAATCTTCGAAAGCTGGGACGAACACGACTTCAATGAACTGGTGCGGCTGATGCGCAAGTTCGCCAATGATATCAGCGGCGACATCGGCGGCAGCGCGACGAAGCCTCAGGAAGAGGGCGATTGACGGAGAGGGGGGCCTCCTTGCTTGCGTCGAAGCCATTGCGCCGAAGCGCTTGCGATGATCTTCTGGCGCCTCTTCCCGTCAACGGTTTCCGGTGATTCCCGATGTTCGATATTCTGTGGCGCGGCCTGGCGATCGGCGCCGGCGCAACCATCCTCATGGACCTCTGGGCGATCGTGCTCGCCAAGGTCTTCGGCCAGCCGCCGGCCAATTGGGCGCCGGCCGGCCGTTGGTTCTGGCATCTTCGCCGCGGCAAGGTCTTTCACGAGAACATTGCCGATGCCGAGCCCTATGAGCATGAACTCACCCTCGGCTGGATCAGCCACTACGCTGTCGGCATTCTTTATGGCGTGATCTTCGCGATCATCATGGGGCAGAGCTGGTTGGCCGCCCCGACATTCCTTCCCGCCTGGATCTTCGGCATCATCACCGTCGGGGCAGGGTGGTTCCTGCTGCAGCCCGGCCTCGGTCTCGGCTGGGCCGCTTCCAGACATCCGAAGCCGATGAAGGTTCGTTGCTTCAATTTGCTTGCGCATACGGTGTTTGCATTGGGGCTTTATGGGACGGCGTTGATCATTCGCTGAGATTGCGGCCTGCCCCTCACCCTAGCCCTCTCCCCGTAAAACGGGGAGAGGGGACGTGCCCTGCGCGACGTCAGTGAGGGACGGAGAGCTTGCGGCGTACCTCCTTCGCCCCGTTTACGGGGAGAAGGTGCCGGCAGACGGATGAGGGGCTGCATTCCCGCCAACCGAACCGCCCGATCTTACCGCGCCGCCCAATTCGCGCCGCGGCGGAAGATCGTCTTCATCTCGGGAACGTCGAACTCCTTGGCCTGATGGCCGAGCGAGGAATAGAACACCCGGCCCTTGCCATATTTCCGCTTCCAGACGACGGGCATGACGACGCCGTCGATCCAGTAGGCGTGCTCGCCGGTGAACTTGGTCGTCGCCAGAACCTCGTTCGAGGGGTCGACATGCATGTAATATTGCTCCGACGTATAGGGAAAATCGGAAATACCCTCCATCAGCGGATCGTCCGGCCGGGTGATGTTGACGGTATAGTCGATGATGTTGCCGGGGTGGGCCACCCACTGGCCGCCAATGATGAACTGATAATCGACGGAGTCACGGAAGGCATCGCCCGCGCCGCCGTGATAACCGGCGATGCCGACGCCGCTCTCGATTGCGGCGGCGAGGTTCTTGACCTCTTCCTTCTCGATCTTCGACATCGTCATGATCGGCACGACGAGGCTGAGATCATGGACGGACGGGTCGGCGAGCGCCTCGGTGCCGTGTTCGAGATAGACCTTGAAACCGTCCTCCTCGAGCATGGCCTTGATGATTTCGGCGCATTCCTGCGGCTCATGGCCGCTCCAGCCGCCCCAGACGATCAGTGCTTCACGCATAGTCATTCCTCCTGAAATTATTTCGCCAGCCGTCCGTCGACGATGGATTGCGATAAGGGGGCAGGGCGCTCGACCGCCGTTGAGATCGCGACCGTCCGTCCGGTGGCAGACGCAGTGTGGAACGCTTCCATGACCTCCAGCACATGCAGCGCCAGATCGCCATTGGCGCGATGCGGCCGGTTGGAGCGGATCGCATGCGCCATGTCGGCGACGCCGAGCGAGCGATAATTGCCGTCGGCATAGGGTGATGTGAGTGGCTGATCCTCGAATTGGCCGCCCTTCCTGAGATATTCGACAGGGCCTTCGAATTTGTTGGGATCGGGCACGATAAGAGTGCCCTCGGTACCGTAGACCTCGAGCGGTACATGCTTGTGGCCGGCGACGTCGAAGCTCATGGCGATCTGGACGACGGCGCCATTGGCAAACGCCATCATGCCGGCGACATGGGTCGGCACATGCACGGGAATACGCTCACCATTGCGCGGCTCGCTTGATATCAGCCGTTCGGCCCGCGGCGTCGTCGCAAAGCCGGCCACTTGAGCGACCGGCCCGAGAAGATTGACGAGATCGGTGATGTAATAGGGCCCCATGTCCAGCATCGGCCCGCCGCCCACTTCGTAATAGAAGGCCGGGTTCGGATGCCAGCGCTCATGGCCCGGGCACATGAAGCTCGCCGAGCCGCCGACCGGCTGGCCGATGACGCCCTGGTCGATCAAGGCGCGGGCCGTCTGATGGCCGCCGCCGAGGAAAGTGTCGGGAGCCGCGCCGATGCGCAGATTGCGGGCGCGCGCTGCCTCGGCCAATTTTTTCCCTTCCGCCAAATTAATCCCGAGCGGCTTTTCCGAATAGGTGTGCTTGCCGGCGTCGAGCGCCTGTAACGCGACCGCGACATGGGCCTTCGGGATCGTCAGGTTGACGATGATCTCGACCTTAGGATCGGCGAAAAGCTCTTCGACTGTCCTGGCGGGAACGTTGAATTCGCGCGCCTTGGCCTCTGCTAGGTCCCGGTTGAGATCGGCGACGCCGCGAATGTCGAGAATGGGAAAGGATGCCATCGCCTTGAGATAGGCGCCCGAAATATTGCCGCATCCGATGATGCCGATACCGACTCTCTCCATGAATTCCTCCATTGATCTTGATTTGTGACGCCCGTCAGAGCGCCGGCCCGGTGGTGCTCCAGGGCGATTCGTAGAGTTCGTAGAGCGCCACCGCGGCCGCACCCTGCGCCCAGAAATCATCGCTCGAATCGTCGAAGACGAGTTCGCTCACCCCCCTCAGCGAGGGCGGAATGGCGAGCGCATAGGCGTCGCGCAGGCTGTTCAAAAAGGGTTCGCCGAGCGCCAGGCTCGATCCGACCAGGATGACGCGCGGCGGTGCAAACAGCGTGACGATATTGGCGATGGTCAAGCCCACCGCTTCGCCGGCGCGGATGGCGGCGCTGATCAGCCGGTCGTCGTCAGCCTTGATCAGCGCCTGGGCATGGGTCATGCCGCGGCCGAGCCGGATCGCTTCGGCAAAACGCCCGTCGGCCTGCTGTTCACCGAGGATGGCGCTTTCGCCGGCCTGGCTGAAGAGCCGCACGACGCCGTTCGGCCCCATGCCGAGCACAAGGTCGCCGAGATTGTGGCTGAGGCCGCCGGCGCCGCGAAACAGGCTGTTGCCGTGCAGCACGCCGAGACCCAGCGTCTGCTCCAATGAAATCAACACCATATCTTCCAGATCGCGGGCTTTGCCGAACCAGTGATGGCCAAGGGTGATGGCATGCGCGTCGCTTTCGACGATCGTCGGCGTCGACAGCCGCGTCGACATCTCGGCGGCGAAATCGACATTGGTGTCGCGAAAGATCGGGCTGCTTCTGATGTAGCCGGTGCGGTGCTCGATGACGCCGGGAAAGCCGAGGCAGACGCTGTCGACATCTTCGAGCGACAGTCCGGCATCGACGACGCAGCGCCGCACGCCGTCCTCGACGAGATCGGCGATCACGCCGATCGGCTGCCGGTCGATACGGATCGGCAAAGCGAGCTTCGACAGCACGTCGCCGCGGAAATTGGTGACGACGAAGACCATGCGGTTGGCGGCGATCTTGCCGCCGACGACGCGGGCGGCATCGGGATTGAGTTCCAGCGCCACGCGTGGTCGCCCACGCACCGCCTCGTTGCGGATATCGCCTTCGTGACGCGGCAGGATCAGCCCATCGTCGAGCAGCGAGGCGGTAATGGCAGAAACGGTCGTGGTGGAAAGCTCGGTCCGCTCGCTGATCTCGATGCGCGAGATCGGACCATGGCGCCGGACGGTATCGAGCACGTTCAAGCGGTTGATCGCGCGCATCAATTCTGGATCTGCAGTCTTCATGAAAATTAGCCGGCGGTCGTTTCGTTGGGCGGAAGCCTATATTTTTAACGGGTTACGAAATAAATAGCAGGCAATTCCGGGGGTGTGTCAAGCGCATTTGATAAAAATCCGGGTCTTCGGGTTGACATCGGACAAAAGCTCCGTTGAATTATTCCGTATTGGGGAAAAATTGTGAGGATAGGTCCTCTGGGAGGAAAATCATGAATTTCATGCTGAAGAACGCCACTTTCGGCGGCAGGCATTTCGTCTCTCTGGCGGCGGCAGCCGGCATGTTGTTGGCAGGAGCGGGCGCTGCCTCTGCGACGACGGTGGTCAAATGGCTGCATCTCGAGCTCGACCCGAAAAACGTTGCGGCTTGGGAGGACATCGTCAAGAAATACGAAGCCCAGCATCCCGACGTCGACATTCAGATGCAGTTCCTGGAAAACGAGGCCTTCAAGGCCAAGCTTCCCACGCTGCTGCAATCCGACGACGTGCCGGATTTCTTCTTCAGCTGGGGCGGCGGCGTGTTGAAGCAGCAGTCCGAGACCGGAGCGCTGCAGGATGTGACGGCAGCTCTCGATGCCGATGGCGGCAAGCTGCGCAAGGCCTATACCCCCGCTTCGGTCGATGGCCTGACCTTCGACGGCAAGACTTGGGCCGTTCCCTACAAAGTCGGTCTGGTCAGCTTCTTCTACAACAAGGCGCTGTTCGCAAAGGCGGGCGTCAAGGCCGAAGACATCAAGACCTGGACCGATTTTCTCGCAGCGGTGAAGAAGATCAAGGCGGCCGGCATCGTGCCGATTGCCGGCGGCGGCGGCGAGAAATGGCCGATCCATTTCTACTGGAGCTATCTCGTCATGCGCGAAGGCGGCCAGAAGGTCTTCGAAGCGGCCAAGAACGGTGAGGGCGAAGGTTTCCTCGATCCTGCCATCATCAAGGCGGGCGACGATCTCGCCGAACTCGGCAAGCTCGAGCCTTTTCAGCCCGGCTATCTCGGCGCCACCTGGCCGCAGACGCTCGGCGTTTTCGGTGACGGCAAGGCGGCGATGATCCTCGGTTTCGAAGCGACTGAGGCCAATCAGCGCAAGAATGCCGGAGACGGCAAGGGCCTCGCCCCCGACAATATCGGCCGCTTCGTCTTCCCGACGGTCGAGGGCGGCGCTGGCAAGCCGACCGACACGCTCGGGGGCCTGAACGGCTGGGCCGTCACCAAGAAGGCCTCCAAGGAAGCGATCGATTTCCTCGCTTTCCTGACCAATGCCGAGAACGAGCGGGCGATGGCCAAATCAGGCATGTTGCTTCCCGTTGCCGTCGGCGCCGATGACGGCGTCGTCAACCCGCTGCTGGCCGAATCCGCCAAACAGCTGGCCGGTTCGACCTGGCATCAGAACTTCTTCGACCAGGATCTCGGCGCGGCCGTCGGCCGTGTCGTCAACGACGTCTCGGTGGAAATCGTCTCCGGCCAGATGAATTCCAAGGATGGCGCCCAGATGATCCAGGACGCTTTCGAGCTGGAACAATAACCGGCGCCCGCAGAGCCTTCCGGCGCTCCCGAGCCAGTGGAGCGCCGGCATTGCTGCCGACGAACGAAAGCAGGATCATGGCCAATATTTCAGTCCCCACGATGACATCAGCCGCAAGGCCGGCAAGACGAGCCGCAAACCGGAAAAGTTCGGTCGCCCACGACCGGCTGACGGTGCTGTTGCTGTTTCTGCCGCCGGCGCTGCTGCTGTTCACGCTCTTCCTTATCATGCCGATGGGCGAGGCGGCCTGGTACAGCCTCTACAAATGGAACGGCTACGGCACGCCGACCGAGTTCATCGCGCTGCGCAATTTCCAGGTGCTGTTTCGCAATGCGGCCTTCACCCAGGCGCTCGTCAATAATGGCCTGATCATCGTCATCTCGATCTGCATCCAGGTGCCGCTCGCCATCTGGCTTGCGACCATGCTGGCTCACCGTATTCCGGGTGTCGTCGGCTACCGCCTGATTTTCTTCCTGCCCTATGTGCTGGCCGATGTTGCCGCCGGTCTGATCTGGCGTTTCGTCTATGACGGCGATTACGGCCTGTTTGCCGCCATTTCCAACTTCTTCGGCTTCGCCAATCCTTACGTGCTCGCCGATAAGGACGTGGCGATCTATGCCGTGCTCGGCGTCATCGTCTGGAAATATTTTGGCTTTCACATGATGCTGTTCATTGCCGGCTTGCAATCAGTCGACAAGAGCGTGCTCGAAGCGGCCGAAATCGACGGCGCCACCGGCTGGCAGAAATTCCGCTACGTCACGCTGCCGCTGCTCGGCTCGACCTTGCGCCTGTCGATTTTCTTTGCCGTCGTCGGCTCGCTGCAGCTCTTCGACATGATCATGCCGCTGACCGGCGGCGGCCCGTCCAACTCGACGCAGACAATGGTCACCTTTCTCTACACCTATGGCGTCATGCGCATGCAGGTGGGCTTGGGCAGCGCCGTCGGCGTGGTGCTCTTCATCATCTGCGTGACGCTCGCCTTCGGTTACAAAAGGATCTTCATGCGCCATGACTGATATGAGCTCTTCCATCCGCATGCGCACGTCGACCCGCATCTATCTTTATGTGTCGCTCAGCCTGATTGCCGCCACCGTGCTGATCCCGCTGCTGACGACGGCGCTCGGCGGCTTTAAGACGCTCGGCGATCTGCGCACCAACCCCTTCGGGCTGCCGACCGAGTGGCAGTGGGCGAACTATACCGACATTCTGTTCGGCGAACGTTATTGGCTGCAGATCGGCAATTCGCTGATCATTGCGGCGCTCACCGTGCTGCTGACGCTGATCGTCTCGTCAATGGCGGCCTTCGCCTTCGCCCATGTGCGCTTCTTCGGCTCGTCCTTCCTGCTCAATTATTTCCTGCTCGGCCTGATGTTTCCGGCAGCGACCGCGATCCTGCCGCTCTTCATCCGCATCCGCGATCTCGGGCTGTTGAATACCTATTGGGGCGTGGTGCTGCCGCAGGTGGCCTTCGGCCTCGGCATGAGCATCCTGTTGTTCCGGAACTATTTCCGCAACCTTCCGGAAGAATTGTTTCAGGCGGCCTTTGTCGATGGCTGCGGTTATCTCAGGTTCTTCTGGCACGTCTCGCTGCCGCTGTCCCGGCCGATCGTCGCTACCGTCAGCATCATCTCCTTCGTCGGCAGCTGGAACAGCTACATCCTGCCGCTGATCATGCTGAACTCGGAATCGAAATATCCCTGGCCGCTCGGCATCATGGTCTATCGCGGCGAATACGGCACGGAATGGCAATTGGTGCTGGCCTTCATCACGCTCACCATCCTGCCGACAATCATCGTCTTTTTCGTCGCCCAGCGGCACATCATCGCCGGCCTGACCGCCGGCGCCGTCAAGTCCTGAGCCGAACTCCTGGAGCTGCAATCATGGCATCCGTTTCACTACACGATGTAACCAAGGCCTATGGCGCCGTCGACGTCATTCACGGCATCTCGCTTCATATCGAGGATGGCGAATTCGTCGCCCTCGTCGGGCCATCCGGCTGCGGAAAATCGACGCTGCTGCGGATGATCGCCGGCCTCGAAGAGATCACCGACGGCGAGATCGCCATCGGCGGCAATGTCGTCAACGGCATGACGCCGCGCGAGCGCAACATCGCCATGGTCTTCCAGTCCTATGCGCTCTATCCGCATATGACGGTCGCCGAAAACATGGGCTTCAACCTGAAACTCGCCGGTGTCGCCAAACCCCAGATCGAGGCCCGCGTTGCCGAGGCCGCCCGCATGCTGGATCTTGCCGCGCTGCTTGACCGCAAGCCGGCCCAGCTTTCCGGCGGCCAGCGCCAGCGCGTCGCCATGGGCCGCGCCGTCGTCCGCAACCCGGCCGTTTTCCTGTTCGATGAGCCGCTCTCCAACCTCGATGCGAAACTGCGCGTGCAGATGCGCTCGGAGATCAAGACGCTGCACCAGAAGGTGAAGACGACGTCGATCTATGTCACCCACGATCAGATCGAAGCGATGACGCTCGCCGACCGCATCGTCGTGCTCAATCAGGGCAGGGTGGAGCAGTCGGGCACGCCACTCGAACTTTACAAGAAGCCGGCCAACCTCTTCGTCGCCGCTTTCATAGGCTCGCCGGCGATGAACATGCTCGACGGCACGGTGGAGGGTCAAAACGGCGCGCCCGCTGCCCGCCTCGAAGACGGCACGGCGATCCGTCTCGCGCCCGACCGTCGGGTCAGGCCCGGCCAGGCCGTCACCATCGGCCTGCGCCCCGAACATCTCGTTCCCGGCCTGTCAGCCGGAACGCCGCTTGCCGGCCGCACCATGCTGGTGGAACCCACCGGCGCCCAGACCCATGTGGTCTTCGACCTCGCCGGCCAGCAGGTCACCGCCATCGTCGATGGCGAATACCCAGCCCGCTACGGCGCCGTGTTC
Organism: Rhizobium phaseoli; assembly: GCF_001664385.1. Lineage (NCBI taxonomy): Bacteria > Pseudomonadati > Pseudomonadota > Alphaproteobacteria > Hyphomicrobiales > Rhizobiaceae > Rhizobium > Rhizobium phaseoli. Next base: position 2,135,181 of record NZ_CP013532.1, read on the forward strand.
GAGGCAAGCATTGCCAGCGACCAGGTGCATGTCTTCGACCGCGGGAGCGGGGTGGCGCTGTAAGCGCGCTTTAGCCGACAGGCAACGGAAAACCGCCGGAGGTGAGCCCGGCGGTTTCTTCATGGCTTGAATCGTCAACTTTTTATTCTGCGGCGATCCGTGAGACGCCGTTGGCCTGCACGATCTTCTCCAGCAGCGCGAGCTCTTCCTGGGTGAGATCCGTCAAGGGCGGCCGCACCGGGCCTGGGTTCTGGCCGAGCACCCGCAGGCCCGCCTTGATGATCGAGACGGCATAGCCCTTCTTGCGGTTGCGCAGCGCGACGAAGGGGAAGAAGAAACCCTTCAGGATCTCGTCGACGGTCGCCTGGTCGCCGGTGCGGAGCGCCCCGTAAAAGCGCTGGGCGAGGGCGGGCACGAAGTTGAAGACCGCCGAGGAATAGGTGGTCACGCCGGCGGCGAAATAGGCTTGCGCATAGACCTCGTGGGTCGGCATGCCGCCGACATAGACGAGACGGTCGCCGAGCCGCGTGGTGATCTCGATGACCTTATCGACATCGCCGACGCCGTCCTTGAAGCCGATCAGATTCGGGCATTCCTCCGCAAGCCGCGCGATGCTGTCGGCGGTCAGGATGGCGTTGTCGCGATTATAGACGATGACGCCGATACCGACCGATTGGCAGACCGCCTTGACATGGGCGATCAGGCCGGCCTGTTCGGCAAACATCAGATAGGGCGGCAGCAGCAGCAATCCGTCGGCGCCAGCCTTTTCGGCCGCCTGTGCGATCTCGATGGCGAGCGACGTGCCGTAGCCGGTTCCCGAGATGATTGGCGTATTGCCGGCCGATGCCTTGGCGGCACGCACGACCTGAGGGATCTCGGATGGGTTGAGGGAGAAGAACTCCCCGGTGCCGCCGGCGGCAAACAACGCGGCGGCGTCATAACCGGCAAGCCACTCGACATGGCGGCGATATTTCGCCTCGTCGAATTTCAGCTGGTCGTCGAAATGGGTGACAGGAAACGAGAGCAGACCACTGCCGACGGCCTTCTTCAATTCAATCGGGTTCATCATCAAGTCCTATTCCTTACGTGTTGAAATCTGGCGGCCTCAGGCACTCTCGAGCACTTGCAGGAGTGCCGCGATATAGCCGTAGCAGAAGGCGAATGCGGTGGCGGATGGGTCCTGGCCGCTGACGGTCGGCACGTGATCGGGCATCAGCATGTATTTGAAGCCGACTTCCTTGTAGATCCGGGCCGAGCGGACCATGTCCATGTCGCCTTCGTCGGGGAAGGTCTCCATGAAGGAAAGCTTGCCGCCGCGAATATTGCGGAAGTGGACGTTGAAGATCTTGTTGCGCTGACCGAACCAGCGAATGACGTCGTCGATCTCCTCGCCGGGATTGTCGAGCATCTCGCCGATCGATCCCTGGCAGAAATTGAGCCCGTGATAGGGATTTTCGCGCATCAGCACGAATTTCTTCAGGCCTTCCACGGTGCCGAGCACGCGCGTGACGCCGCGATAGCCGGGCGGCGTATAGGGATCGTGCGGATGGCAGGCGAGGCGGACGCGATTGCTTTCAGCGACCGGCACGACCCGTTCGAGGAAATAATCGATCCGTTCCCAGTTTTCGTCTTCGGACAAGACGCCGGCCAGGCCGGGTGCTGCCTGCTGATCCGTCTTATCCCAGCGGAAGCTCGCATTCATCGAGCCGCCGCGACCCGGCTCATCCGGGGTGCGGGGAATGCCGATCAGGTTGAGATTATATTTCACTGCCGGAATGCCGGCCGTCGCGACATTCTCGATCATCTGGCAGACGGCATCGATCTGCCGGTCGCGCTCCGGGCCGGCGAGCAGAATATCGGGATAGGAGGCCTTTTCGATCGGCTGCGAGGGCAGGGGCAGCTGGATCATGTCGAGGATCAGGCCGAAGCTCTCGACCTTGTCGCGATGGCGCTCGATATCGGCAAGCGTCCAGCTGCTCGGCTTGCCTGGCGGATCGGCGCTGATATGCTTAACACCCAATTGCGCGAAGATCCGATAGTCGTCATCGTCGCGCGCCGCCACCTGTGTTCCCAGATACATCAGAGACCCTCTCAATTCATCAATGTCATATGACATAATATGAATTTCTGAGAGTGTCGAGCCCTATTGCTGTTCGGCGAGCATCCGATAGCGACGTTGGCTCGCCATCAGATGCGCGCGCATCGCCTGGCGGGCACGGTCGGGATCCTGATCGGCGATTGCCGACAGGATTTCCACATGCTCGGCATAGACCTTCTGCAGATACTCGCGGTCATTGGCTTCCGGCAGCGTCGGAAACTGCCCGCGGGGAATGGCGCGCGGGCCGAAATGACGGAGAACATCGACATAGAACCGGTTGTTGGTGGCGGCGGCGATCGCCATGTGAAAGGCATAATCCGCCTCGACGGTTTGCTGGCCGCTCTCGATCAGTTGCGCCATTTTGCGGTTGGCCTCGCGGATCGCCGCCTCCTGCTCGGCGGTGCGGCGATAGGCGGCAATGGCTGCCGCCTCACCCTCCGTCGCCATGCGAAACTCCAGCAATTCCAGGGTTTCTGGAATGCTTTTGATTTCCACCGACGTCAGCGACATCGACGAATGTGCCTTCGGATCCGCGACGAAAACGCCCTTGCCCTGGACCGGTCTGACGAAACCCGCCGCCCTCAGATCCGCGATGGCTTCGCGCACCACGGTGCGGCTGACGCCGAAGGTCGATTCGAGCTGCGGTTCGGTCGGCAGCTGGTCGCCGACGCGCAATTTCCCGGTCTCGATTTGCGCCCGCAGCTGATCGATGACCTGCTGCGCCAGTCTTTGCCGTCCACGGCCGAGTGTCGTCATTCTGTATTCCCCAGTTCCTTAGCCTCAAGTCTTCCGCACGGCTCTTGCAAATCGTTTTGGACTTCGATAAATCATAATACGACATACGGACGACATAATATGTCTATTATAGCAATCCAGGGAGGAGTGACAATGAAGCATTTTTCTAAAGGCCTGTTCGTCGGCGCCGTCATGGGCGCGCTGACGATCGCTGCGCCGCTCTCGCACGCCGCCACGCCCGGGGATCAGCTGGTGATCGGCACATCGCTCGCCCAGGTCCTGTCGCTCGATCCGCATCAGGCGACGGAAGGCAAGGCGGTCGAGATCATGTCGAACCTCTACGACCGGCTGGTCAACAGCACGCCTGACGGCAAGATCGTGCCGCAGCTGGCCGAAAGCTGGAAGGTCGACGACAAGGGCATCACCTTCACGCTGCGCCAGGCCAATTTCGCCTCCGGCAATCCTGTCACATCAAAGGACGTCGTCTATTCGCTTGGCCGGCTTTTGAAGCTCGATCAGGCGGCCGCCGCCAACCTCAAGCGCATCGGCTACGACAAGACCAATGTCGACAAGCTCGTCACGGCGGCCGACGATAAGACGGTGCGCATCGATTTTTCCGGGCAGGTGACGGCTGAGATGTTGCTCTACCGCCTCGCGGCATCGACCACCAGCGTCGTCGACAGCGTCGAAGTGCAGAAGCATGTCACCGACAACGACTGGGGAAATGCATGGATGCGCACGCATTCGGCCGGCTCCGGTCCGTTCACCCTGAACCGCTGGTCCCCGAACGAACTCGTGATCCTCGATGCCAACAAGGATTACGTGGCCGGCGCGCCGAAGATGAAGCGCGTCATCGTTCGCCATGTTCCTGAAAGCCAGGTCGAGCGGCTGATGCTCGAACGCGGCGACATCGATATCGCCAGTGCATTGACCGCAGCCGATCTCTCGACCTTCAAGGACAAGCAGGGTTTTACCATCCAGCGCATCCCCACAGGCGGATTCTACGTGCTGTCGATGAATGCCGGCAATCAATATCTCTCCAATCCCAAGGTCCGCGAAGCGATCGCTTACGGCATCGACTATAAGGGCATCGAGAAGACGATCATGGGGCCTTACGGACGGGCGAGAACCGTGCCCGTGCCGGAGAACTTCGAATATGCGATCCCGAGCCCCGATTGGCATCTCGACGTCGAGAAGTCCAAGCAGCTGCTGGCCGAGGCCGGTTATAAAGACGGCTTCTCGCTGACGCTGAAGACGATCGCCCAGACACCTCGCATCGATCTCGCCACCGCCATCCAGGCTTCACTTGCCCAGGTCGGCATCAAGATCGACATCCAGCAGGGCAACGGCTCGGAAATTATTGCCGCCCATCGCGCCCGGGATTTCGATCTGCTGATCCCGCAGACCAGCGCCTACATGCCGAATGTACTCGGCTCGATGGAACAGTTCTCGTCGAACCCCGACAATTCGAAGGAAGCCAACAATGCCGGCAACTTCGTCTGGCGCTCGGCCTGGGATATCCCCGAACTGACGGCCCTGACCGCAAAGGCATCGATGGAGCCTGACCCGAAGAAGCGCGGCGAGCTCTACGTCGAGATGCAGAAGATGTTCGTGGAACAGAAGCCGGCCGTGCTTCCGATGTTCGAGCGTTTCGAGCCGATCGTCCTGTCGAGCAAGGTTGAGGGATATGTCGGGCATCCGACCCAGCTGACGCGTCTCGAGAACGTCACGAAGTCTGAAACCCAGTAATACTCCCGAGGCAGCCGATCATGAAGGAACTCTCTGTAGCCGAATTTGGCCGACGCCTGGCGCATTTGCTGGTCAGCCTGTTCATTCTCTTATGTGTGACCTTCGTGATCGGCCGCGTCCTGCCCACGGATCCCGTCGGCGCGATCGTCGGCGAACTCGCCGATCCCGCCGCCTATGCGGCGATGCGGACGCGCCTGGGGCTCGACCTGCCGATCTATCAGCAGTTCTTCCTCTATCTGAACGGGCTCGCCCATGGTGATTTCGGCACGGCTGTGCTCACCGGCAACCCCGTCTCTTCGGACCTCGCGCAGGCCTTTCCCGCGACATTCGAACTTGCGACGCTGGCGGTGATCATTTCGACCTTCGTCGGTGTACCGCTCGGCCTGGTCGCGGCGCTGTTTCGCGACAGCGTGATCGACAAGATCGCCCGGGTTGTCGCCCTCGTTGGCCACTCTATACCGGTCTTCTGGTTCGGCATCGTCGGACTCGTCATTTTTTATGCCGGGCTCAACTGGGTCGGCGGACCGGGCAGGGTCGATGTCTTCTATGAAGGCCTCGTCACCCCCCAGACAGGACTGCTGCTGATCGACAGCCTGCTGCAGGGCGAAACCGAGATCTTCTGGAATGCGCTCGGCCACATCATCCTGCCGGCCATCATCCTGGCTTACGCTGCGATGGCCTATATCACCCGCATGACCCGCAGCTTTACGCTGGAGCAGCTGAGCCAGGACTATGTGATCGCCGCCCGCGCCAAGGGTGTCAGCCCGACCGGCACGATTTTGCGCCATGTCCTGCCCAATATCGCGGTGCAGTTGATCACCATCCTTGCCATTTCCTATGGCGGGCTGCTCGAAGGCGCCGTCGTGACCGAGATCGTCTTCTCCTGGCCTGGTATCGGCCAGTACATGACCAACGCGCTGATGATCGGCGATATGAACGCCATCGTCGCAGCCACCATCATCGTGGGATTCATCTTCATGTTCCTGAACTTCCTGGCCGACGTCGCCTATGCCGTGCTCGATCCGCGCATGAGGGAGGCGGCCCGATGAGCGATGCCGTTCACAGCGAGATCAGGATCCGTCCTCCAAGCGTGCCGAGCCGCGTTGCAGCCTCGTTTGCGCGCGCCGGCCGGAAACTGGCCGACGAGCCGCTCGGCCTTACGGGCTTCGTCGTCCTCGGCATCCTCTGCGTGGTCGCGATCTTCGCGCCGCTTCTGGCGCCATACGATCCGACCATTCAGGCGCTTGGCGACGCTCTACAGCCTCCGAGCCTTGCGCATCTGGCCGGCACCGATGAATTCGGCCGCGATATTTTGAGCCGTCTGATCTTCGGCACGCGCATCACCATTCAGACCGTGCTCTCAGTCTCCCTGATCGTCGGGCCGATCGGATTGCTGATCGGCGTCGTCGCCGGGTTCTTCGGCGGCAATACCGATGCCTTTCTGATGCGGGCCACCGATATCGTTCTTTCCTTTCCCTCGCTGATCCTGGCGCTCGCCTTTGCCGCCGCCCTCGGCGCAGGCTTGGGCACGGCGATCATCGCCATCTCGCTCACCGCATGGCCGCCGATCGCAAGGCTTGCCCGGGCAGAGGCGCTCGTCGTGAGAAACGCGGATTATGTGGTCGCCGCCCGCCTTTACGGCGCGTCACCGCTGCGCATCCTGCTTCTCTATATCGCGCCCATGTGCATCCCGTCGGTCATCGTTCGCCTGACACTAAACATGGCGGGCATCATCCTGACGGCAGCCTCGCTCGGCTTCCTTGGCCTCGGCGCCCAGCCGCCCGCGCCGGAATGGGGTGCGATGATTTCGAACGGCCGCAAGTTCATGCTCGACTACTGGTGGGTCGCCGTCATGCCGGGTATCGCCATCCTGTTGACGAGCCTTGCCTTCAACATCGCCGGAGATGCTCTGCGCGACATTCTGGATCCCCGCCATGCAAGGTCGTGAAATGCAAGATAGTGATCTCCAGCCCGTTCTTTCGGTCAAGGAATTGAGCGTCCGTTTCGGGCGGGGCGCGGTGCCCGCAGTTTCCAAGGTCAGTTTCGACGTCGGGCGAGAGCGTGTCGGCATCGTCGGCGAATCCGGCTCCGGCAAGTCGACGACCGGCCGCGCCGTCATGCGTCTTCTGCCGCCGGCAGCCGTGGTCTCTGCCGAGCGCCTGGATCTTGCCGGCAGTTCGCTTCTCTCGAAGAGCGAGCGTCAGATGGGCGCGCTACGCGGCAAGGATATCGCGCTGATCATGCAGGATCCGCGCTATTCGCTGAATCCGGTTCTGTCGATCGGCAAACAGATCGCCGAAGCCGCGCGGCTGCACCTCGGCCTGCGCGGCAAACCGGCGCAGGATGCGGTCCGCGCCATGCTGGAGCGCGTGCGCATCAGCGATCCGGACCGGGTCATGGCGCTTTACCCCCACCAGATATCCGGCGGCATGGGCCAGCGCGTGATGATCGCGATGATGCTGCTGGCGCGGCCGAAGCTCGTCATCGCCGACGAGCCGACCTCGGCTCTGGATGTCAGCGTGCGAAAGGACGTGCTGTTGCTGCTCGACGAACTGGTGCGTGAAAACAATTCGGGTCTGCTTCTGATCAGCCACGACATCCGCATGGTCGCGGCCTTCTGCGAGCGCATCATCGTCATGTATGCCGGCCGGATCGTCGAAACCCTGACCAGCCTGGAAGACGCTCGCCATCCCTATACGCGCGGGCTGATATCGGCGCTGCCCGACCCGAAGAACCCTGTGCGCCGGCTTGCGGTTCTCGACAGGGCGAAACTCGATCTGGAGGCGGCACAATGATCAATGTCGGTGACCTCGATGTCGTCTTTTCCCATGGCAAGAACAGGAACCATGTCGTCAGGGGCATCAATTTTCAGGTCAACCCCGGCGAGACGCTCGGCATCGTCGGTGAATCCGGCTGCGGCAAATCGACGGTGCTGCGCTGCCTTGCCGGCATGGAGGCCGGCTGGACAGGCCAGATAGAGCTCGGTGGAAAGCCGATCGGAAAGAAGCGCTCCCGCGAGGAACTGACGCTCGCCCAAATGGTGTTTCAGGATCCCTACGGGTCCTTGCATCCGCGCCATCGAATCGGCACCGCGCTCGCCGAGCCGCTGCGCGCCATGCGGCATTCCGATATCTGGTCCAAGGTCGAAAAGGCATTGGTCCAGGTGGGCTTGCCGGCGAGTTTTGCGAGCCGCTTTCCGCATGAGCTTTCCGGCGGCCAGCGGCAGCGCGTGGCGATTGCCCGAGCCCTGATCCTGTCGCCGCCGATCCTGCTGCTGGACGAGCCGACATCGGCGCTCGATGTCTCGATCCAGGCCGAAATCCTGAACCTGCTTGCCGATCAGCGCGAAGAAAAGGGACTGACCTATCTGCTCGTCAGCCACGATCTCGCGGTCATTGCCCATATGTGCGACCGGGTGTTGATCATGAAGGACGGCGGCTTCGTCGACGAACTCACCAAGGCGGATCTGCAGGCCGGCACCACGCACCATGCCTATGCGCGCGAGTTGTTCGAGGCGAGCTTCATGGAAGCTTAAGGGCGCCGCAGCCGCACAATGCAAAGGTCAGGCCGCCGCGCAATAGTTTGCGAAAGCGTCGAGGAAACGGCGCATCTCCTCCTGATGCCGAGGCTCGGAAAGATAAGCAGCGACCTCATCAGGGGAAAGCTTCATCAGATGGAGCCGGAGGAAGAGTTGCTCGTTGAAGCGATCACTGAGCGTGGCGAGCACTACGCGAAGTTGCTGGAGCATGTCGTCGCCGCGATGTGACGCATGCGCAAGTACGATCGGTTTGCCGATCACCTCATTGCGGGACACCAGCCAGTCGATGGCGTTCTTCAGTCCGCCCGGAATTGATCTGATATATTCGGGGCTTGCCAGGATCAGCCCATCGGCATCGGCAATCGCTCTCGCGAGAGCCGCGACTTCACGCGGGGGATTCTCTTCCAGATCGGGCGAAAAGACCGGGAGTTCTCCCACGCGGTCATATATCGAGACCGCATACGTCGAGCCGGCAGCCGGCTGCAGCGCATAAAGCATGGCGGTATTGGTGGAGGCGCGGCGGGCGCTTCCCGAAATGGCCAGAAATTTCATGATCGCGGCATGATCTCCTGCTGGCGGCTGACGGCTGCGACACTGCCCCTCTCGACGAGATGGCAGGAAAGCTCGACGCGCCGCCGCGGCATCGCAAGGCCGAGCATCATGTCGCGCAAGAGATCGAGCGCGGTGGCGCCGAGTTCGCGCATCGGAATATGCACTGTCGAAAGCGGCGGATTGAGAAAGGCCGATTGCGGCAGGTCGTCGATACCCATGACGGAAATGTCCTGCGGCACGGCATATCCCATTGCTTGCAATCCGCGCACGGCGCCGTTAGCAAGGCTGTCGCCTGCCGTGAGGATGGCGGTGAAGAAGAGGCCCTTGTCGCGGACGAGACGGGTGACAGCCTCGGCGCCGAGATCCGGCAGCCAGTCGTCGACCTCGAGAACCATTTCGCAACCGGCTGCCAGCCCATGGTTCTGCAGCGCATCGCGCCAGCCCTCCAGGCGACGCTCGATCGTCCGTCGCCCCGGCCTCAGCATGAACAGGATGCGTTCGTGACCGGCCTTGATCAGCCGCTCCGCGGCAATGAAGGCGGCCGAGCGATTGCAGGGCGTGACACTGGAAAGCCGCATATAGGGATCGTCGCTGTTGACGAGCACGACGGGCTTTCCAAGATCGGCGGCCGCCGCAAGCATGTCCTCCTCGTCGACGGTGAGGATCAGCATGCCGCCGAAGCTCGCATCATCGTGCATCTCCGCAATGACACGCGCCTCGTCGGCTTCATCGGCAATAGGACGCATCGCCACCTCGATGCCGAGGGCGGCTGCGCGCGCATTCAAACCTTCGAGAACGTGGAGCGTGAACTGGTTGCGGACGTAATCGATCATTGCCGCGCCCGAGGCCACAAGCATGATCTTCTTGCCAGCGACGCTCGCCGGCAGGGCGTAGCTCACCGCGCTCGCCGTTTCCAGCACCAGCTTGCGGATTTCGGGCCTCACGCCCTTTTCCCCGGCGAGCGCCCGGGACACCGTGCTGATCGATACGCCGCATCGGGCGGCGATATCATCGAGACGCGTGCGCCTGCCTTTTTTCTGCTCCGCCGCCATGAGATCTCCTCGCTCCCTCGTCATTTATGCAAAAATCTTTCAGATTGCGCAAATGAAATGCCTATGCACAATTGCCCGCGAGGAGACCGCAAAAGCAGGGAGGCTGAAGATGCGGCTTTACGGGCAGTCCATGCGCCGGTGTTTCGCCTGCTGTCTTCAGGTTCAAGCGGACTGAAACATGGCCGCCGCTCAGCAATCCCATATCCGTCGTAAGACCCCAAAACAGAGCCCGATCGTCTACTGGCAGCTCGGCCATCTCTCGCAGGCACGCTACGACGTCGCCGATCGCCCGATGGAAGGCAGGATGGATCCCTTCTTCTTCGTCACCAAGACGAAGAATTTCATCCCGCATGAATATCCCTGCCGCACCGAATTCAAGGCATCTTTCGCCGGCCGGCGGCCGCAGCCAAGCGCCGAATTCGAGGCCGTCCGCTGGTGGCTTCCCTTCGCCTCGCCGCGTGTCGATCTCTCCGGCTTCTGGTTTCGCCCGACGCGCATCGGCTGCTGGGCGCGCACCTTCCTCGAAACCCCGACTGCCGGGCGGGCCAAGCTTCGCCTGTCGACCTGCGGCGGAGCCATCCTCTTCGTCAACGGGCGCGAACAGGGCTTCATCGCGCCTTACGAGCGCAATCTGGAAACCCAGCAGATCTTCGAGGTGGAGCTTGTCGCCGGCCTCAACGAGATCCGCATCTATTTTGACGATCTCGCCGAACGCGACGCCCGCTTCTATTTCCAGCTGGATTATCTCGACGGGCCGGAGGTCGAGACATCAGTTCCCGTTCCGATCGCCGCCGATGCTGCGGATGGGCTGGAGGCGATCCTCGAAGGCATGCGCTTCGACCGAACCGCCTATCTCGGCGAGGACGTGACGATCCTGTTTCCCGGGCCGCTGCCCCTGGGGCTGAGCTGCCATGTCGAGATCGAAGGCGACTTCATGTCGGTCGAGCCCTTCGACTATGATTTTGCGCTGGAGAAAGGCGCAACCAAGCTGGCGCTCGGCAGCTCGGCGCGCATGCCCGCCGATTTCCGCCATTTCCGCATCACCTTCCAAACCGCCGCGCTGTCCGTCGGCCGCACGCTCGGCGTCGAGATCTGTCATTCCGAACGTCAGGGGGCGGCGCCCGCTGCGCTGGCGGATCGGGTCGCCGAGGCTTTGGCCGAAGTCGCCGCCCATTCCGAGCCCGATACGGTCTGCGCTTTCGCCCGTCTGGCGCTGGGGCAGGGCGGTGCGGAGACCGAGGCGATGATCTCGGCCATGCTGCCCGTCATCGAGGATTGCCACGACTGCGCCGATTTCGTGCTGGTGCCGCTGCTCTTTGCCTATACGCGCTGGAGCGACCTTCTGTCACCGGAACTGCGCGCTAGGATCGAGCAGGCCGTTCTCAGCTACCGCTATTGGATGGACGAGCCGGGCAACGACGTTCAGTGGTACTTTTCGGAAAACCACGCGCTGCTCTTCCACACCGCCGCCTATCTCGGCGGCAGGCTTTTTCCCGATGCCATTTTCGTCCGTTCCGGCCGCACCGGCGCTGAACAGATGAAGGTCGGCGAAGAACGGGTTCGTGCCTGGCTCGATCATTTCGAGCGCTGGGAAATGGCCGAGTGGAATTCCGTTCCCTATTTCCCGATCGACCTCAAGGGGCTGACGGCGCTCGCCGCCTGCGCGCCGGATGAGACGATCCGCGCCCGCGCCAACGCCAGCATCGTCCGCCTGATGGAGATCGTCGCCCGCTCCGCCCATCACGGCATGCTGACCGGCAGCCAGGGCCGCTCCTACGAACATACGCTGCGTCCCGGCCGCTCGGTCGAACTGTCGGGTATCGCCCGTCTGCTCTGGGGGCGCGGCTGGTACGGCCGGCGTTTCCACGCGCTGCCGCAGCTTGCCGTCTGCATCCGCGATCACGGTCTGCGTTTTCCCGAAGAGCTCGCGGCGATTGCTGCGCACCATTCCGACGACGCGCAAGAATGGACCTTCTCCCAGGGCGAGAACCGGTTCGCTGCCCTCTATCATTACAAGACGCGCGACACCGCGCTCGGCACCATCGCCCACTATCGCCCCGGCGCCTGGGGCTATCAGGAGACGGTGCTGCATCTGCGCCTCGGCGAGCGGCCGGAAGCGCAGATCTGGATCAATCATCCCGGCGAGACCATCCAGTTCGGTTACGGCCGGCCGAGCTTCTGGGGCGGCTGCGGGACGCTGCCGCGTGTGCATCAATATCGCGATCTGGCCATCCTCGTTTTCTCCATCCATGAGGGCCAGCCGGATTTCACCCATGCCTGGTTCCCGCTGGAAGCCTTCGACGACACCGCGGTCGACGGCAATGTGGCGCTCGCCCGCTCCGGCGGCGGTCTTGCCATGCTGGTCGGCAACGGACCGCTGGAGCCGGTGAAGCACGGCCCGACCACGGATGTCGAGCTGCGGCTCTCCGGCCGCCAGGGCCGCTGGATCGTCCGCCTCTCCGATCTCGCTCGTGAGGGCGGCCTCGATGGCATGCGGGGTCGTTTCGCCGCGCTCTCGGCCCGGCCGGACGGCGAGGGCGCATCGATCGTCATCGATCCTGATTACGGTGAGGTCGTCTTCGAGGAGGATGGCACCGTGCGCGCCGAAGGCCGCATTCTTCGTCCGTCGGACTGGTCCGTCAGGGGAGACGCGGTACATCTTGAGATACCGGGCAGGCAGCCTCGGCGAGCGGCCTCGTAGACGACATGTCCGGTGGGTGGAGGACCGGCCGGACCTGCTGCATAATTCCTTAAATCGGAATCGATTTGAGGATAAATATTATGCGGCAATTCAAAGTGTTACAGCGTCCTTTGCGCGTCCGAAAAGACGCGCGGCGCTGTAGGAATTCATCGGTCAAGCGGAGGAGAAAATGACCAGAATGAAATCGATCGGCGCGGCTTTTGCTGCGGTTCTCTTGAGTTCCGTCGCCGCCCATGCCGGCGACGTGCGTATCATGTGGTATTCCGATGGCGGCGAAGGCGCGGTCATCAAGGACATTCTCGCGCGCTTCTCCAAGGCCAATCCCGATGTCAACGTCATTCTCGACGAAGTTTCCTACGACGTCGTCAAGGAGCAGCTGCCGGTGCAGCTCGAAGCCGGCAAGGGGCCGGATATCGCCCGGGTCACCAATCTGAAGGCGCAGGCGCAGCACTGGCTCGATCTTCGCCCGTTGCTGGCAGACGCGAAATACTGGGACGACAATTTCGGCGCCCAGGCCGATTGGATGCGCCCCGACGGCTCGAACGCCATTACCGGCTTCATGACCCAGCTGACGCTGACCGGCGGCTTCGTCAACAAGACGCTGTTCGAGCAGGCCGGCGTCGAAATCCCCGGCCCGAAGGCGACCTGGGACGATTGGGCCGCCGCCGCCAAAAAGGTCGCGGACAGCCAGAAAGTCTTCGCCATGGCGATCGACCGCTCCGGTCATCGCGTTTCCGGCCCGAATATCTCCTACGGCGCCAACTACATCGCCGCAGACGGCAAACCGGCGCCGATCGATCAGGGGTCCAAGGAGTTCCTCAGCCGCTTCGTTAAGTGGAACGAAGAGGGGATCGTCAACAAGGATGTCTGGGTGAGCGCCGCCGGCACCACCTATCGCGCCGCGGCCGAAGACTTCATCAATGGCGGTCTTGCCTATTATTACTCGGGTAGTTGGCAGCTCTCGGGCTTTGCCCAGAAGATCGGCGACAGCTTCGATTGGGTGATGGCGGGAAGCCCCTGCGGCACGGCCGCCTGCACCGGCATGCAAGGCGGCGCCGGCCTCGTCGCCGTCAAATACACCCAGAACCCGAAGGATGTGGCCAAGGTGATGGATTACCTGGCAGGCGCCGACGTGCAGAAGGAATTTGCCGAGCGCAGCCTGTTCATTCCGGCGCATAAGGGCGTGGCCGCCGGCCAGATGGACTTCAAGACCGACAACCCGCATGTGAAGGCGGCGCTGAAGGCCTTCGTCGAATCCGCCGCCCAGACGGCGGCACCCGCGATGAAGCTGCCGGGCTGGAAGTGGTCGGACGCCTATTACAGCGCCATCGTCGCCCGCATCAGCCAGGTGATCGCCGGAGAGATGAAGCTCGACGACGCCTATGCCCGCATCGACGAGGACATCAAGGCCAAGGTCGGCGGCAACTGACGGACGGAGAGATGACGGCGAAGACGGTTTCTTCCGAACCGCCGGCGAAAGCCGGTCTGCGGCAGGCGCTTTCGGCACCTGTGCGACTTGTCATGGGGATCGTCGATATTCCCATGCGCGCCTGGCAGAAGCTGACGGGGCTGAACGGCATGGCGGGCGTCTTCCTGGCGCCCAACATGCTGATCTTCAGCGTTTTCGTGCTCCTGCCGCTGGTCATCAACTTCATCTATTCGACGACGAGCGGCGGCGCCATATTCCTGCAGAACAGGACCTATGTCGGCGCCGAGCAATACCGCATCCTCTTCGACTGCGGCTCCTATCTCGATCCCGCGACCTGCGCGGCCGACACCTTCTGGGCGGCCGTGCGCAACACCGCCGTCTTCGTCGTTTTCCAGGTGAGCGCGATGCTGGTCGCCGCACTGGCAACGGCGTTGATCCTCAACCGCAAACTTTCCAATCGCGGCTTCTGGCGCGCAGTCTTCTTCTTTCCCGTCTTGCTGTCGCCCGTTGTCGTCGGCCTGATCTGGAAATGGATCCTGCAGCGCCAGGGCTTGTTGAACTATGCGCTGAGTCCCTTCGGCTTCGAGCCTTTTTCCTGGCTCAGCGATCGTTTCTGGGCCTTTTTCTTCGCGGTATTCGTGTCGGTCTGGGCGCATATGGGCTTTTACGCACTGATCCTGCTCGCCGGCCTGCAGGCAATCCCCAGGGATCTCTATGAGGCCGCCGCAATGGACAAGGCGAGCCCGACCCGCATCTTCCGGCGCATCACCCTGCCGCTTTTGATGCCGAACCTCATCGTCGTCCTGGTGCTGGCGCTGATCCGCGCCGTGCAGATCTTCGACGAGGTCTTCGTGCTCACAGGCGGCGGGCCTGGCACCAGCACCATGTACATCACCCAGTTTATTTACGAAACCGGTTTTGCGAGTTCGTTGCGCAATCCTGGGCTTGCGTCGGCCGCCTCGATCCTGATGGGCATCGTGCTCGTCATCCTGACGCTAATCCAGCTTGCGGCAAGCAGCCGCAACGAGAAGAAGGGGAAACGCCAATGAGCGCCGTCGGCACCTTTCTCCTTCGCCGCCGCGGCCGGGGCTGGCACTGGACTGACGTCGTCACCTGGATCTGGCTGATCTCGGGCGTCTTCCTGATGTTCGGCCCAGCCGTCTGGCTGGTCTTCTCCTCCTTCAAGACGCCGGCGGCCCTTGCCGAATTCCCGCCGTCCTTCCTGCCCTATGTCACCGAGCAGGCTGTCGTTCCCGGCCACGACAAGCCGCTGCCGCTCTATAAGGTGACGATGCCGGATGGCAGCAGCCGCGTGCTCGCCGAAGTCCGCCGCATCGGCATCATCGGCCAGATGGTTGATCCGAAACAGCCCGGCGAAATCGTCAAGGTCAACATCAAGGACCGCACACCGGTGCGCGAGGTGGAATTCGCCGCCGGCAACTACACCGAACCGTTCGAGCGTTTCGATTTCTTCCTGTTCCTGCGCAACTCCGTCTTCGTGACAGTTGTGGCGACGGCGATCACGCTGTTGGTCAATTCGATGGCCGCCTTCGCGCTGTCGAAATACCAGTTCCCCGGTCGCACCGCCGTCATGCTGATGATCCTGGCGACGCTGATGGTGCCGCTTTCGGTCATCGTCGTACCGCTCTATTCCGTCATCGGCAGCTTGAACCTGTTCGACAGCCTCTGGGGCGTCATCCTGCCAACGGTCGCCACTCCAACCGGGGTCTTTCTGCTGCGGCAATATATGCTGACCATCCCGGATGAGCTGATCGACGCGGCGCGCATGGACAAGGCCAGCGAATGGCAGATCTACTGGCGCATCATCCTGCCGCTGTCGGCGCCGGCTCTCGCAGTGCTGGCGATCTTCTCGGTTGTCTGGCGCTGGAACGACTTCCTCTGGCCGTTGATCGTGCTGTCGCGCAAGGAGCTCTATACGCTGCAGGTCGGCCTCAACGTCTATGCCGGCGAGCTCAATGTGCAATGGCACTATATCCTCGCCATGACCGTCGTCTCGATGATCCCCGTCGTGCTGATTTTCGTCTTCCTGCAGCGCTTCATCACCACAGGCATCGCTGGCTCCGGACTGAAATAAGATGAAACAGGAGAATGCATGAGCGGGCTCGAGCTCAGGAACATCGTCAAGAATTTCGGCGCGGTCGAGGTCATTCGCGATGTCTCGCTTGCGGTCAACGACGGCGAGTTCATCGCCTTCGTTGGCCCGTCGGGCTGCGGGAAATCGACGCTGCTGCGGCTGATCGCCGGTCTCGACAAGCCCACAGGCGGCAGCATCGCCATCGACGGCGCGGATGTCACCGCAATCGGCGCCGCCGATCGCGGCCTTGCCATGGTCTTCCAGTCCTATGCGCTCTATCCGCATATGAGCGTGCGGGAAAACCTTGCCTTCGGCCTGGAGAATACCAAGGTGGCGAAGGCCGAGATCGAGGCCCGCATCACTGACGCCGCCCGCATGCTGGAGATCGAGCCTTTCCTGCAGCGTCGACCAGGCCAGCTCTCCGGCGGCCAGCGCCAGCGCGTCGCGATCGGCCGCGCCATCGTCCGCCGGCCGGATGCCTTCCTGCTCGATGAGCCACTCTCCAATCTTGACGCCGAGCTCCGGGTGAGCATGCGCGCCGAACTCGCCGCGCTCCACGCTCGCCTGAAGGCGACGATGATCTACGTCACCCATGATCAGGTCGAGGCGATGACGCTCGCAAACCGCATCGTCGTGCTGAGAGGCGGCAGAATCGAGCAGGTGGGAACACCCCTGGAACTCTACAACAAACCCGCCAACCGCTTCGTCGCCGGCTTCATCGGCGCGCCGCACATGAATTTCCTGGAAGCCTCGATCGTCGGTCATGAGGGTGGTTTCGTGCAAGTCGAAACCGTCGGCGGCCATCGCCTTTCCGTCCTTGCCAGGGAGGCGCGCCCGGTGGGCGAGAGGGTCAGCATCGGCATCCGACCTCAACACATCAGCCTCGCCGATTCAGCCGCCGCAGGCAGGCTTGACACGCGGATCACCCTTGTCGAGGAGCTGGGTTCTGAAACCGTCGTTCACACCGAAGCCGCCGGCAAGAAGCTGATCGCCGTCTTTGCGGGCCAGCAAAAGATGAAATCCGGCGACAGCCTGCCGCTGCATTTAGATCCCGAGGTTTTGCACCTCTTCGGTGAGGAAGGCCGTCGTCTGTCTTGAGATCCAAGGATCGTCCGAGCGGCGCGAATGTGCATTCGCTATAAGATTCCAATCATCCTTGACGATGAAACCGTTTTGATAGCAATTCGACTTTAAGTTCCGTTTTCTTACCTTTTGCCGGATCGCTAGTGACTACACTGAAAAGCGCCAATGTGAAGGAGGGCGAGGCGGACAAAGAAATGCACCGCCAGCTGTGGGAACTTCTCTCTGCGATGTTGGTCACATTTCTTATTGCAGTATTGATGAATGGCTTCTCTTGGGTGCATGCTGAAGGGGCGTGCTATCTGGCATCTAACAGCATATATATGGGAATCTGGCCACCGAATCTTCGGGATGCCAATGTCCTATTAGAGGCCGGCTACCCGGTACCAGATAGCTGCATACTGCTTTCCACGCGCTCCATGATCAGCGCTATCATGTTGATCTATCTTTTCTACCTATTTGTCAGTCAGATATGGGTTAAGGATGCCAGCTATATCCCCAAGCTTATTCCAATATCTGTCTTTTTAACCTTGGGGTATCTTTACATAGCCACAAAGGCAATCTCCACCGAACCGGCCAGCCTCTATTCCACTAGTACACACTCCGGTATTGTCGTGAATCTTATTAAAAGTTACATCGAGATATGCGGACTATATCTTGGTTTTGCGTTATTCGTTCAACGGATGTTTGCATTGCTTCGTCTTAAACACAACGCGGGTAGGGCGGGGTGACCGCATCCGAAAAAGCCCGCGCCGGAATGGAGGGCGCGGGCCGAATTTTCACATCAGGTCAGCTTTAGTGGCTGTTCTTGTGGCTTTGCTGACCAGCCTTTACGTGCTGTTCATGGCTGCCGCCGCGGGTTCCGCTGGACTGCGCGTCGCGGCCGCCTGAAGAGGCGCTGCGGGTATTGGAGTCGTTCTTATGACTCTGCTGCCCGGCTTTGACGTGCTGTTCGTGGGTTCCACCTTGGTTTGCCATTTGGTTTCTCCTTGGTTTTGAACTGAGGCCACGTCGACCTCGTCTTGACAACCTCGCTCCGGCGCGTGCGTTCCGCATTTTAATATTTCGTGATCTCATGCCGAAACGAGGGATGAGGAAGCGGACCGGGCGGGTAGGGAGCTCGCCTGCCGTTTCGTCGGCCACCGGGAGAAAGCGGAAAAATCCCGATGTTCTCCAGCACCGCCGCGTCCGCTTGGCGCGGCCCGCAACCTCGCTCGGAAAACTGGGTATAGGCGAAAAGGTTCCAGGAAATCAGCCGCATCCATCCCGCTTCACGGCCTCGGAGCGGCCTCTCGACTCTTTCCAAATGGCTGGACCGCTCTAAGTTAAAGTGTAGCTGATGAAAGGAGAAAACCATGACCGACGCACCGAAAACGGCGACCCCGGCGCGAAGAGTTCTGCGTGGCCGCCCCTACAGCTTCAGCGAATTCGCCAGAAAATACCGGCTGGACGACAAGGAGGCCAGGCGTCTCTATGAGAAGTTCGGCCCCTCCGCCACCGAACTCGATCTGCTGATGGCGGCAAAGCGGCGCCCGCCTGGGCTGCCCACCAGTCTCGATTCTTAACGGCCGTGCGGAGGCGAACTGGAAGCTGCCTCTGCGGGGCGGTTGTCTATAGCGTCGAGGGTGAGCCCCTCCGCGTCGGCCTCTGCCATTGCGCCGATTGCCGCAAAACGAGCGGTTCTGCCTTCGTCTTCTTTGCCGTCTGGCCGCGCCCGGCCTTTTCCCACACCGGTCAGATCGCCACTTTCGCCGGCCGTAGCTTCTGCCCCGCCTGCGGCGGTAGGCTCTTCTGCCTGCAGGAGAAGTCGGTGGAAGTCCGGCTCGGTTCCCTCGACAGTCCCCCGACCGACCTTGAACCGGATTATGAACTCTGGATCAAGCGGCGCGAAAACTGGCTGCGGGAGTTGCCGGGTGCGGATCAATATGCCGAGGATGCCGATTAACCGGCGAGGGGTGCGGTTTGGCACGCGTCAGCTCTTTGGTTCTCCGGATGTCATTATTGGGAAACCTCCTTGCAGTTTCGCGCGACCAACTCCGTCGCCTCGAAACTTGACTTTTCTTACCAATATTTCATTTCACCCGCCCGCAATTCCGTGCCAGTTCGGCGGCAACGCTAATTCCCGGTTCATCTGCGGTGTGATTAGTTCACTGCAGGGCCGAGGCGGCCACTGACTGATCGAGGATGACATGAGCAAAATCGTGAGCGGCAACGAAACCGGAGCCAAGGCGGGCACCACGCCCGACCTCGCCGCGGTTCTTGCCGCATCCGGAAAGCGGGACAAGCGCAGCCGCTGGCGCGGACGCCTGTTCATCCTGCTGATCCTCATCGCTGCCGCCGCGACTGCCGCTTATTTCTATGCCGGCCGCGGGCAAAGTGAAGTGAGCTACACGACACAGCCGGCCAAACGTGGCGATCTGACAGTGCTCGTCACCGCCACCGGATCGGTGCAGCCGACTGAGCAGGTGGATATATCGAGTGAACTGTCTGGCACCGTCCGCGACGTCAATGTCGATTACAATAGCACGATCAAGGCGGGTGATGTGCTGGCGCTGCTCGATACCAACAAGCTCGAGGCGGATGTGAAAAGTTCGCGCGCCAAGGTCAATTCGGCCAAGGCAAATGTCGCCAAGGCCAATGCCGATCTCGAATCGGCAAGCACCTCGCTGGAGCGGCTGAAGAGCCTGGTCAGGAGCAATGTCTCCACCCAGCAGAGTCTCGACGACGCCACCTACAAATATGATTCCGCCGTCGCCGCCAAACAGATCAACGAAGCCGAGGTGCTCGCCTCTGAGGCCGACCTGCAACTGGCCGAGGTCAATCTCGCCAAGGCGAAAATCGTCTCGCCGATCGACGGCGTCATTCTTACCCGCTCGGTCAATCCGGGCGCCACCGTCGCAGCCTCGCTTTCGGCGCCGATCCTCTTCACCATCGCCGGCGATCTGAAGAAGATGGAGCTGCAGGTCGATGTCGACGAAGCCGATGTCGGCAAGATCGCCGTCGGCCAGAAGGCGAAATTTACCGTCGATGCCTATCCCGACCGGTCCTTCCCCGCCGAGATCGAACAGATCCGCTTCGCCTCCGAAGTGGTCAACAATGTCGTGACCTACAAAGCGGTCCTCTCCGTCGACAATGCCGACCTGCTGCTGCGCCCCGGCATGACAGCGACCGCCGACATCACCGTCGAGGCCGTCAAGGATACGCTGATGGTGCCGAATGCCGCGCTGCGTTATGCGCCTCCGCAGGCTGAACGGCGCGGCCGCGGCATTCTGGGAATCTTCGGCCCGCCCCGCCGGCGCGGCGGCAATTCGGCCCAGACGTTGACGGGAACGGAGCGCCGCGTCTGGGTGCTGCGCGACGGTCGCTCCACGCCTATCGTCATTCAGGTCGGCTCGTCCGACGGCCAGTTCACCCAGGTCGTCTCCGGCGACCTCAAGGAAAACGACGCGCTGGTGACCGACGCCGCGGTGCGGACGAACTAAGCGGAGAGACGGATGGCAAGCCCGCCGCTCATCGAATTCAGGCAGGTCTCGAAAATCTACGGCGAGGGCGAGGCGGCGATCCGCGCCCTCGACCACGTTGACCTGGCGATCGCCGCCCACGAATTCGTCGCGATCATGGGGCCATCCGGCTCCGGCAAATCGACGGCGATGAACATCCTCGGCTGCCTCGACGTGCCGACATCGGGTGACTATGTCTTCCAGGGCATCCCGACTTCCGGCTTCGACCGCGGCCAGCTGACGCTGTTGCGCCGCCACATGCTGGGCTTCGTCTTCCAGGGTTTCAACCTGTTGCCGCGCACCTCGGCGGTCGAGAATGTCGAGCTGCCATTGATCTATCGCGGCATGGCGGTGCGCGAGCGGCGTGAACGGGCGCGTGAGGCCCTGGCGCTGGTCGGCCTCACCGGGCGTGAGCACCACAAGACGCAAGAACTGTCCGGCGGTCAGCAGCAGCGCGTCGCCATCGCCCGCGCCATCGTCACCGAACCGGCGCTGCTGCTCGCCGACGAGCCGACGGGCAACCTCGACACGAAGACCAGCGTCGAGATCATGGATCTGCTGACGCGGCTGAACCGCGAGCAGGGCATTACCATCGTCATGGTCACCCATGAGTCGGATATCGCCGCCTATGCTGAGCGGCTGCTGCGCTTTGTCGACGGCAAGCTCGAGACCGAAATCGAGCATCGGAGGAGGGCGGATCATGTTCTTTGAGACGCTGAAACTCGCGCTGCGCGCCATCAGCCGCAACATGCTGCGTTCGTTCCTTACCGTGCTCGGCGTCGTCATCGGCGTTGCCGCCGTCATCGCGCTGGTGACGATCGGCAACGGCACGACCGCACAGGTTTCGACCGAACTGTCGCGGCTCGGCACCAACATGCTGTTCGTCCGTCCCGGCCAGTTCGGCCCCGGCCGCGCCAGTTCCGAGGCCAAGCGCTTCAGCGTCAAGGATGTCGCCGCCATCCGCGACCAGATCGGCGGCTTGAGGGCGGTGGCGCCGCTCAACCAGTCGACGGCAACGGTGATATTTGGCGGCCAGAACCATTCGACCAGCGTCTCCGGCACTACCAACGACTATTTCACCGCGCAGGACTGGAGCCTGGCGCTCGGCCGCACTTTCACCCCCGCCGAAGAGCGCGGCCAGTCCCGCTGCATTATCGGCGAGACGGTTCGCTCGCAGCTCTTCGGCGCCGCCGACCCGATCGGCCAGCAGATCCGCGTCGGCAAGGTTTCCTGCCCAGTCATCGGCGTGCTTGCCAAGCGCGGCCAGTCCGGCATGGGCACCGATCAGGACGACGTGGTCATCATGCCGGTCAAAGTGTTCCAGCGGCGCATCAGCGGCAACAGCAACGTGCCGCAAATCATCATCTCGGCGCGCGACGGTGTGTCGACGGCCAAGGTGCAGGCCGATGTCGAAAACCTGCTTCGCGAGCGCCGCAAGATCATTCCCGGCCGGCAGGACGACTTTAACGTCAACGACATGACGCAGATCGCCGAGGCGATGACCGGCACGACGACGCTTCTGACCGGCTTGCTTGGCGCCGTCGCCGCCATCAGCCTGCTCGTCGGCGGCATCGGCATCATGAACATCATGCTGGTCTCCGTCACCGAGCGCACCCGCGAAATCGGCATTCGCCTGGCGATCGGCGCGCTCGAAGGCCAGGTGCTGACCCAGTTCCTGGTCGAGGCGGTGGCGCTCTCGCTCTTCGGCGGCATCACCGGCATCGTGCTCGGCCTTAGCCTCGGCCTGGTGGCGGTGGCTTTCCTGAAAGTCCCCTTCGTCTTCAGCCCGATGATGGTCGCCGTCGCCTTCCTCTTCTCCGCCGCAATCGGCATGATCTTCGGCTATTTCCCGGCGAGACGGGCAGCGCAGCTGAATCCGATCGAGGCGCTGCGGCATGAGTAATGCAAGATAAAGGCGTTGTGGCAAAGCGCGCGATCTCGTTCTTTACGCCGGGTGAGTTTGGCAGGAACTCCAACCCGTCCTCCGTCTTCCTCGGCCTTGAGCCGAGGATCCATGCCACGACTGCTGGCGGATGCGGCGTGGATGCTCGGGGCCGAACATGACGGAGAGTGGGGCTAAAGTCGCCGGAGATGGCTCACTCCACAAGACTTACTCTCAGACCCGACCCTACGCTCCCAATCTTCCCGCGGCGGCGTCGGTGGGGCGGCACGTGGACAAACCAGGTCGAAATCGCATTCGCCGAAACTCACCTACTGCTATCTATTTGTCTCTGTGCTGATATTTCAATGTTGTCTTCAGTTTTTGACCGTGCCAGTATGTGATATATCAGACAGGCAGCGGACTTTTCAGCATGCAGACGTCACAAAGCCATCGTGCCTATCTCACGCTTGAGCATCTGATCGTCACGCTGGCGCTGAAACCGGGCGCGCTCGTTACCGAAAAGCAGCTGATCGATCTGGCAGGCCATGGGCGCACGCCGGTGCGTGAGGCGATCCAGAAGCTTGCCTGGCAGGGGCTGATCCTGGTGAAGCCGCGTGTTGGGTTGCAGGTGGCCGAGATCGCGCCTGAAGACCATGGCAATGTCATGCAGGTGCGCCGTGAGCTGGAGCCGATCGCGGCCGCATTGACCGCCGAACATGCGGCCGATGAACAGCGCGATCGCCTTGGCGACTGCGCTCGCGCCATGGAGGAATGCGCGGTGACCGGCGATCTCGCCGGCTTTTTCGCCGCCGACAAGTCTTTTGACGAAATCCTCGAGGATGCCTGCCCGAACGGTTTCATCGTCGCAGCACTCGGCCCGGTGCAGACGCATTCGCGCCGCCTCTGGTACTCCACCGCAAGCCCGGAGCGCATGGACCGCGCCATCGCGCTACATGTCACCGTCATTCGCGCCATTCAGCAGGGCAGGGTGGCGGAGGCGCGCGCCGCCATGGTGGTGTTGATCGACTATCTCGCCGCCAAATAAAAACGGCCCCGTCTCCGGAGCCGTTGTCAGATATGCACGTTGGAAAACGATCAGCCGACGAACGCGCGTTCGATGACGAATTCGGCGGGCTTGCTGTTGGCGCCCTCGTTGAGGCCGGCCTGTTCGAGCAGTTCCTTGGTGTCCTTCAGCATGGCCGAGGAGCCGCAGATCATGCCGCGGTCGATTGCCGGATCGAGCGGCGGCACGCCGAGATCGGTAAACAGCTTGCCTGAGGAGATCAGGTCGGTGATGCGGCCACGATATTCGAAGTCTTCGCGTGTGACGGTCGCATAATGGCGCAGCTTGTCGCCAACGACTTCCTTCAGCAGTTCGTCGTTCTGGATTTCGTGCACGAGGTCGAAGCCGTATTTCAGCTCGGCGACATCGCGGGTCGTATGGGTGAGGATGACTTCCTCGAACTTTTCGTAGGTCTCGGGATCGCGGATGAGGCTTGCGAAGGGCGCAACGCCCGTTCCCGTCGAGAACATGTAGAGGCGGCGGCCGGGCGTCAGCGCATCGAGCACCAGCGTGCCGGTTGGCTTCTTGCGCATCAGCACCTGGTCGCCCGGCTTGATCGCCTGCAGATGCGAGGTGAGCGGACCGTCCGGCACCTTGATCGAGAAGAATTCGAGTTCTTCGGCCCAGGCGGGGCTGGCGATCGAATAGGCGCGGAAGACCGGCTTGCCTTCGACCATCAGGCCGATCATCGCGAACTCGCCGGAACGGAAACGGAAGCCCTGCGGCCGGGTCATCGTGAAGCGGAAGAGCCGGTCGGTGTAATGCGTCACGGCAAGCACCGTCTCGGCGTAAACGCCGGCGGGGATGGACGAGGCGAAGTCTTCGGTCTTTGCAGGCGCGTTCATTGCGGTAGAGGATCCCGTTTCGTCGGATGAACTATCGGATGCGAGGCAGATATTACATATCGGGCTCGAATTAAAGGCATTCCATTCCACGCAGCGCTCCTGAAGGGAAATATGCATGTCATTGTCAGGATTCAATGGCTGGCGGGGAATGTCTCATTTCCCGCTGGCGAAGCCCGGCAAAGGATGCATATTAGTGCGGCGTGCCCGATATGGATGCCGGATTTCGGCGAAATCGGTGCGACAACAAGGATCTACGGGAACCGATTCAGCGACGGGATCGGTGCCGGTGGCAAAAAAAGACGCTTGCCGGGGCGAGCGCGATAGGGCGGTAGGGGATATGAAGATTTTCAACTACAAGCGTGTTCCTTACGCGGAGATGCGCGCCTTTTCCGTTCATATCCTGACGGCCTCCGGCTCGTTCCTTGCCTTTCTCGGCGTCGTCGCGGCCGCCGAGCATCGCTTCATCGACATGTTTTGGTGGCTGGGGCTTGCCCTTCTCGTCGACGGCATAGACGGGCCGATTGCGCGCAAGGTGCGTGTCAAGGAAGTGTTGCCGAACTGGTCGGGCGATACGCTCGACAATATCATCGATTACGTCACCTATGTGCTGCTGCCGGCCTTCGCGCTCTATCAGAGCGGCATGATCGGCGAGCCTTGGTCCTTTGTCGCCGCCGGCATGATTGTCGTCTCCAGCGCCATCTATTATGCCGACATGGGCATGAAGACGGAGGAGTATTTCTTCTCCGGCTTCCCCGTCGTCTGGAACATGATCGTCTTCACCCTGTTCGTCATCCATGCGAGCGCGACCACGGCACTTGCCGTCGTTATCGTTTCGGTGGTGCTGACCTTCCTGCCGATCAATTTCCTCCACCCGGTCCGCGTCAAACGGCTGCGCCCGCTCAATCTCGGCGTCTTTTTCCTGTGGTCGGCGCTCGGAATTCTTTCGCTGCTGATGCACTTCGATACGCCCGAATGGGCGCTCATTCTGTTTATCGTGACCGGGATCTATCTTTACGTCATCGGCGCGGTGCTGCAATTCTTCCCCGCCCTGGGACGCGAAACTTGAGGACAGGCAAATGACGAAGACGCAGGCGGTTTCATTTTCAAGGACGGGTGGACCGGAGGTTTTCGACTATGTCGAGATCGACCTTCCGCCGCCCGCGGCCGGTGAGGTGCAGATCCGGCAGGCTGCGATCGGCCTCAATTTCATAGACGTCTATTTTCGCAATGGTTCCTACAAGGTGCCACATCTTCCCTTCGTCACCGGCAAGGAGGGCGCCGGCACGGTGACGGCCGTCGGCCCCGGTGTTACCGATTTCAGGCTTGGCGACCGTGTCGCCTATGCGAGCGCCGATGGCGCCTATAGCGCCGAGCGCAATATCGAGACGCGCCATCTCGTGCATGTGCCCGACGGCATTGAACTCGAAACGGCTGCGGCGATGATGCTGAAGGGCATGACCGCCGAATATCTCCTGAACCGCACCTTCAAGGTCGGCCCCGAAACGGTCCTGCTGTTCCATGCGGCCGCCGGCGGCGTAGGGCTGATCGCTGGCCAATGGGCAAAGGCGCTCGGCGCCACCGTCATCGGCACGGCGAGTTCTGAAGACAAGATCGCGCTGGCGCTCGCCCATGGCTACGACCACGTGATCAACTACAAGACCGATGACTTCGTGACGCGTGTCCGCGAGATCACCGGCGGCAAGGGCGTCGATGTCGTCTATGATTCGATCGGCCGCGATACTTTTCCACAGTCGCTCGACTGCCTGAAGCCGCGCGGCCTTTTTGCCTCCTTCGGCCAGTCCTCCGGGCCGATCGAGAATTTCACTCTTTCTCAGCTGGCGCAGAAAGGCTCGCTGTTTGCGACGCGGCCGACGCTCTTCACCTATATCGCCGCGCGCCAGGAACTCATCGACAGTGCGAAAGCGCTATTTGATGTTGTGCAAAGCAACAAAGTGCGTATCAATGTCAATCAAACCTATCCGTTGCGTGAGGTTGGGCGGGCTCACGCGGATCTGGAAACAAGAAAAACAACAGGAACGACGCTGCTGATTCCATGAGATCCGAACGGACCGATCGGCAGAAGAAATGAGGGGAACGTGTCGCCATTAAATGTGCCGGATTCCGGTGCGTTGTTATCCGTCCAGAAGCTGACGAAGTTTTTCGGTAGCTTTGCCGCCTGCAATGAAATCGATCTCGATATCGCGCCGGGCGAAATTCACGCGCTTCTCGGCGAAAATGGCGCAGGCAAATCCACACTGGTGAAGATGCTGTTCGGCGTTCTGGAGCCGACGGGCGGAGATATCCTCTGGCAAGGCAGGCCGGTCGCCATCGCCTCGCCGGGCGAGGCCCGCAAGCTCGGCATCGGCATGGTCTTCCAGCATTTCTCCCTGTTCGAGGCGCTGACCGTCGCCGAGAACATCGCGCTATCTCTCGATGATACCATCCCGATCGGCAAGATCGCCGAGGAGGCGAGGGCGCTCTCCATCGCCTATGGTCTGCCACTCGATCCGCATGCCCATGTCGCCGATCTCTCGGTCGGCGAGCGCCAGCGGATCGAGATCGTCCGCGCGCTGCTGCAGAACCCCAAGCTAATCATTCTCGATGAGCCGACCTCGGTGCTGACGCCACAGGAGGCCGACAGGCTGTTCGAAACGCTGTTCAAGCTGCGCGCCGAAGGCCGCTCGGTTCTCTATATCAGCCATCGCCTGGAAGAGGTGCAGCGCATCTGCGATCGCGCCACGGTGCTGCGTCATGGCCGGGTGACCGGCGCCTGCGATCCGAAGCGGGAAACGCCCGCGTCGCTTGCCCGCATGATGGTCGGCAGCGAAGTGGCGACCGTCACTCATCCCGAGCGCTCGGATAAGGGCGAGGTGCAGCTGGCCGTTGCCAACCTGTCCGTCGCTGCGCGCACGCCCTTCGCCATGCCGCTGCGCGATGTCTCTCTGGCCGTGCGCTCGGGCGAAATCCTTGCCATCGCCGGTGTCGCCGGCAATGGCCAGAGCGAACTTTTCGATGCACTGTCCGGCGAATATCCGGTCGCGTCGGCCGAGGCGATCGTCATCCGCAAGAAGCCGGTGGGCACCGAGGGCATCACGGCCCGCCGCCTGCTCGGCGCCGGTTTCGTGCCGGAGGAGCGGCATGGCCATGCCGCCGTTTCCGCCATGAAACTGTCGGACAATCTGGTGCTCGCCCGCAGCCAGTCGGACCGCAAGGCCTTTCTCGGCGCGCTCGGCATCATCCGCCAAGGTGCTGTGAAATCTGCCGCGCGGCGGATTTCCGAAGCGATGGATGTGCGCAAGAGCGGCGATGATCCGGCCGCAGGCTCGCTCTCCGGCGGCAATCTGCAGAAGTTCATCGTCGGCCGCGAGCTCGACCGGCAGCCGGCCGTCCTGGTCGTCAACCAGCCGACCTGGGGCGTCGATGCGGGGGCTGCAAGCCGCATCCGCCAGGCCTTGGTCGATCTCGCAAAGGCCGGCTCCGCCGTCGTCGTCATCAGCCAGGATCTCGACGAGATCTTCGAGGTGGCGACCGATATCGCGGTCATCTCCGAAGGCCGGCTTTCCAGGCCTTATCCGGCCGGCGAACTGACGCGCGAAAGGATCGGCCTGCTGATGGGCGGCCTGCATGACGGCAAACATGCCCTGGAGGCGCCCGATGCGCATTAAAGAGGCAGCGCATGCGCATTGAACTCGAAAAACGCCCCGATGTCTCGAAGCTCTACACCTTCGTCTCGCCGCTGCTGGCGCTTGTGCTGACGCTTGCCTTCGGCGCCATCATGTTCGCCATGCTCGGCAAAGACCCGGTCGAGGCGCTGGACGCCTTCTTCGTCGAGCCGCTGCTCGAGGTCTGGTCGCTGCACGAGCTGGCGATCAAGGCGGCGCCCCTGATCCTGATCGCGGTCGGCCTTGCCGTCTGCTACCGCTCGAACAACTGGAATATCGGCGCCGAAGGCCAGTTCACCATCGGCGCCATCACCGGCTCCTATCTGCCGATCGTCTTCTATGACTGGCATTCGCCGCTGGTGCTGCCGCTGATGCTGGTCCTGGGCGCGCTCGGCGGCGCGTTGTTCGCCGCCATTCCGGCGCTGTTGAAGGCGCATTTCAACACCAACGAGATCCTGACGTCGCTGATGCTGGTCTATATTGCCCAGCTCTTCCTCGATTGGCTGATCCGCGGCGCCTGGCGCGATCCGAAGGGCTTCAACTTTCCGGTCTCGCGCGATTTCGCCCCGGAAGCGGTGCTGCCGGCAATCTGGGAAGAATCCGGCCGGGCCCATTGGGCCTTCGTCTTCGCCATCGTTGCGGCGATCGGCGTCTGGTTCATGCTGCGCTATACGCTGAAGGGCTTCGAGATCGTCGTGCTCGGCCAGTCGGAGCGGGCAGGGCGCTTTGCCGGCTTCTCCTCGAAGAAGATGATCTGGTTCAGCTTCCTCTTCTCCGGCGCTCTTGCCGGCCTCGCCGGGATCGCCGAGGTCTCCGGCTCGATCGGCCACCTGCAGCCGGCGATCTCGCCGGGCTATGGCTTCACCGCCATCATCGTCGCCTTCCTCGGGCGGCTCAATCCGCTCGGCATCATCGCGTCGGGCCTGGTGCTGGCGCTGACCTATCTCGGCGGTGAGGCGGCACAGCTGTCGCTCGGCGTTTCCGACAAGGTCACCCGCGTTTTCCAGGGCCTGCTGCTCTTCTTCGTGCTCTCCTGCGATACGCTGATCTATTACAAAATCCGCATTGTCTGGTCGCGGGTGAGGGGTGGCGTGGCATGAGCATCTTCGAAGCGATTCTGCTGACGGTGATTACCGCCTCGACGCCGCTGGTCATCGCAGCCCTCGGCGAACTCGTGGCGGAGCGCTCCGGCGTTCTGAACCTCGGGGTCGAAGGCATGATGATCATGGGCGCGGTCGCTGCTTTTGCCGGCGCGCAGGCATCGGGCTCGCCCTATGTCGGGATTGTCTGCGGCATTGCGGCCGGTGCGCTCTTCTCGCTGCTCTTCGCCTTCCTGACGCTGACGCTGGTGGCAAACCAGGTGGCAACGGGACTGGCGCTCACCCTTCTCGGCCTCGGCGCATCCGGCATGCTCGGCGAGGCCTATGTCAGCGTTCCCGGCATCCGCCTGGAAGAGATCGTCATTCCCGTCCTGTCGGATATCCCGCTCGTCGGCCCGGTGCTCTTCCGGCAGGATCTGATTTTCTATCTGTCGATCGCGCTCGTCGTCGGCGTCAGCTGGTTCCTGTTCCGCAGCCGGGCCGGGCTGAAGCTGAGGGCAATCGGCGACAGTCACGCTTCGGCCCATGCGCTCGGCATTGGCGTCATCCGCACACGATATCTGGCGGTAATGTTCGGCGGCGCCTGCGCCGGTCTTGCCGGCGCCCAGCTGTCGCTTGTCTACACGCCGCAATGGGCGGAGAACATGTCGGCCGGCCGCGGGTGGATCACGCTGGCGCTTGTGGTCTTCGCCTCCTGGCGGCCGTGGCGGGTCTTTGCCGGAGGTTATCTCTTCGGCGCGGTCACCATCCTGCAGCTGCACGCGCAGGCTTTCGGTCTCGGCATTCCTGCGCAATTTCTGTCGATGCTGCCCTATGCCGCGACTATTGCGGTTCTCATCATCATTTCCCATAATCGGCGCACGACGTTGATCAATACGCCCGCGTCGCTTGGAAAAGCCTTCGTGCCGGAGCGATAAACAAGAACACAAGGACGGGTATCCGGAATAGCTTCAAACCAACAGGGGTCACCATGAAGAAATATGCATTCGCCCTTGCCGCCTCGGCTGCCGCCGTGATCGGCATCTCCTCCGCCGCAGAGGCTGCTGATAAGACGAAGGTTTGCTTCGTCTATGTCGGTTCGCATACCGACGGCGGTTATTCGCAGGCGCACGATCTCGGCCGCCAACAGGTCCAGGCCGAATTCGGCGACAAGATCGAAACGCCTTACCTCGAAAACGTGCCGGAAGGCCCGGACGCCGAGCGTGCCATCGAGCGCCTTGCCCGTTCCGGCTGCAAGCTGATCTTCACGACGTCCTTCGGCTTCATGGATGCGACGGTCAAGGTTGCCGCCAAGTTCCCGAAGGTCAAGTTCGAGCACGGCACCGGCTACAAGTCCGGCCCCAATCTCGCCACCTACAATTCGCGCTTCTATGAAGGCCGCTACATCCTCGGCCAGATCGCCGCCAAGACCTCGAAGAATCACGGTGCCGCCTACATCGCCTCCTTCCCGATTCCGGAAGTGGTGATGGGCATCAACTCCTTCGAGCAGGGCGCCAAGTCGGTCGATCCGAGCTTCAAGCTCAAGGTCATCTGGGTCAACACCTGGTTCGACCCCGGCAAGGAAGCCGATGCCGCCAAGGCCATGGTCGACCAGGGCGTCGACGTGCTGACGCAGCATACCGACACGACGGCGCCGATGCAGGTGGCCGAAGAGCGCGGCATTCACGCTTTCGGCCAGGCCTCCGACATGATCGCCGCAGGCCCGAAAGCGCAGCTGACGGCAATCGTCGATACCTGGGGCGCCTACTACTCCAAGCGCGTTCATGCGCTGCTCGACGGCACCTGGAAGTCCGAGCAGAGCTGGGACGGCCTCAAGGACGGTATCCTGAAGATGGCGCCCTATACCAACATGCCCGACGACGTGAAGAAGATGGCCGAGGAAACCGAAGCCAAGATCAAGTCGGGCGAGCTGCATCCCTTCACCGGCCCGATCAACAAGCAGGACGGGACGCCCTGGCTGAAGGCCGGCGAGAAGGCCGATGATGGCACGCTGCTCGGCATGAACTTCTACGTCGAAGGCGTCGACGACAAGCTGCCGGCGCAATAAGCTGCAGGTCAATTCATGGTTGCGAAGGGCGCCCCTTGTGGGCGCTCTTTTTTTTCGCAGTGCTTGCAAAGATTCCGATTTACAAAAGTAATACTATATGATTTTTTGACACTGCGCCGCGAGATGCGGCATTGGGAGGAAATCATGAAATTGAAGACTGCACTTTTGAGTGCCACGATTCTTGCTGCCTGCATGTTCGGTTCGGCTTCGGCTGGCGGCCTGACCGTCGGCTTCTCGCAGATCGGCTCGGAATCGGGCTGGCGCGCGGCTGAAACGACCGTGACCAAGGAACAGGCCAAGAAGCGCGGCATCGATCTGAAATTTGCCGATGCGCAGCAGAAGCAGGAAAATCAGATCAAGGCGCTGCGCTCCTTCATTGCTCAGGGCGTCGACGCCATCCTCATCGCCCCTGTTGTCGAAACCGGCTGGGACGATGTTCTGAAGGAAGCCAAGGAAGCCAAGATTCCGGTCATCCTGCTCGACCGCACCATCAAGGCTCCCGACGATCTCTACCTGACAGCTGTGACGTCGGACCTCGTCCATGAAGGCAAGGTCGCTGGCGACTTCCTGGTCAAGACTGTTGGCGACAAGAAGTGCAACGTCGTCGAACTGCAGGGCACGACCGGTTCCTCGCCGGCCATCGCCCGCAAGAAGGGCTTCGAAGAGGCTCTCGCGGGCCACGACAACCTCAAGATCGTCCGCAGTCAGACCGGCGACTTCACCCGCACCAAGGGCAAGGAAGTCATGGAAAGCTTCCTGAAGGCCGAGAATGGCGGCAAGGACATCTGCGCGCTCTACGCCCATAACGACGACATGGCCGTCGGCGCCATCCAGGCGATCAAGGAAGCCGGCCTGAAGCCCGGCAAGGATATCCTCGTCGTCTCGATCGACGCCGTGCCCGATATCTTCAAGGCAATGTCGGAAGGCGAGTCCAACGCCACGGTCGAGCTGACGCCGAACATGGCCGGCCCCGCCTTCGATGCGCTCGATGCCTATCTGAAGGACAAGAAGGCTCCGCCGAAGTGGATCCAGACCGAGTCCAAGCTCTATACGCCGGCCGACAACCCGATGAAGGTCTACGAAGAGAAGAAGGGTCAGGGCTACTGATTTGAACCTGGAACCGCACCGGTCCCTCATGGACCGGTGCGGAACTGCCGGTGCCGGCCGGGCGTCATGCCCGGCTTTGGCGCAGGCGCAAGGCGCAATATCAGGAAACAGCAGCCCTCATGGTTCACAATAACGAGACTATCCTCGCAGCCTCGGCCATATCGAAATTCTTCCCCGGCGCCGTTGCCCTGGACAAGGTGGATTTCACGCTGCGCCGCGGCGAGGTTCATGCGCTTCTCGGCGAGAACGGCGCGGGAAAATCGACGCTGATCAAATGCATCACCGGCGCCTATCATCGTGACGGTGGCAGCCTGGTGCTCGATGGCCATGAAATCAATCCGGCCAATACGCTTGCCGCCCAGAAGCTCGGCATCGGCACCGTCTATCAGGAGGTCAACCTCCTCACCAATCTGAGTGTCGCCGAAAATCTCTTTCTCGGACGCCAGCCGCGGCGTTTCGGCATGACCGACGTGCGTGCGATGAACCGCAAAGCGCGCGAACTGCTTGCCGGCTACGGCATCGACATCGACGTCACCGCCGAGCTCAGCCGCTTCTCCGTCGCCGTCCAGCAAGTGGTCGCCATCGCCCGCGCCGTTGATCTCTCCGGCAAGGTGCTGATACTGGACGAGCCGACGGCAAGCCTCGACAACCAGGAAGTGGCGCTGCTCTTCCGCATCATCGAGGATCTGAAGAAGCGCGGTCTCGGCATCGTCTTCATCACCCATTTCCTCGAGCAGGTCTATGCGATCAGCGATCGCATCACCGTGCTGCGCAACGGCAAGCTCGTCGGTACCCGCGACGCCGCCGATCTGCCGCGCCAGGGCCTGATCGCCATGATGCTCGGCCGGGAACTCGCCCAGGCCGAAGAGACGGTCAGGGAACACAGCATTGCGGCGGGCGAAGTCCGCTACAGATTTGCCGGCTACGGCAAACGCGGCAAGGTCAAGCCCTTCGATCTCGATGTGCGTGCGGGCGAGGTGGTCGGCATCGCCGGTCTGCTCGGCTCGGGGCGCACCGAAACCGCCGAGTTGCTCTTCGGCGTCGAGCATGCCGATAGCGGCAGCGCCACGATCGACGGTCAGCCCGCAACCCTTTCCAGCCCGCGCGCCGCGATCGAAAAGGGCTTCGGCTTCTGCCCCGAGGACCGCAAGACCGACGGCATCGTCGGCGACCTGTCGATCAGGGAAAATATCGCCTTGGCGCTGCAGGCCCGCCGCGGCTGGACCCGGCCGCTGTCGCGTGCCGAGCAGAATGCGCTCGCCGACCGCTACATCAAGGCGCTCGACATCCGCACTACCGACCGCGAAAAGCCGATCCGCCTGCTCTCCGGCGGCAACCAACAGAAGGCGATCCTCGCCCGTTGGCTGGCGACCAATCCCAAATTTCTCATCCTCGACGAGCCCACCCGCGGCATCGATGTCGGCGCCCATGCCGAGATCATCCGGCTCATCGAACAGCTCTGCGCCGAAGGCATGTCATTGATCGTAATTTCCTCGGAACTTGAAGAGCTTGTCGCCTATAGTTCACGCGTCATCGTGCTTCGCGACCGGCAGCATATCGCCGAACTGACAGGCGAGCGCATCACCGCCGCCGCCATCGTCGATGCCATTGCCGCCGCCGAGCACAAGGAGGAAGCATGAAATCCTCCCGGCATGCGCTGGCCTATCGCCTGGCGCCGCAATTGATCGCGCTCGTTGTCATTCTTCTGTTGAATTTCATAACGTCACCGCAGTTTTTTAATGTGGTTGTTCAGAACGGACGCCTCTATGGCAGCCTGATCGACGTGCTCAATCGCGGCGCGCCGGTGGCGCTCTTGGCGATCGGCATGACGCTGGTGATTGCCACCAAAGGCATCGACCTGTCCGTCGGAGCGGTCATCGCCATCTGCGGCGCCGTTGCTGCATCATCGATTGTGTCAGGACATTCAGTTGCTTACACCGTTATCCTGACGCTTGCGATCGGGCTTGCCTGCGGTGTCTGGAACGGTTTCCTGGTGGCGATCCTCAACATCCAGCCGATCATCGCCACGCTGGTGCTGATGGTCGCCGGCCGCGGCATCGCCCAGCTTATCACCGAAGGCGCCATCCTGACCTTCAACGATGACGGTCTGATCTTCTTCGGCAGCGGTTCCATGGCTCTCCTGCCGATGCCTGTGGTCATCTGGCTGCTGGTCGGCCTGCTCGTCATCCTGCTTGTCCGGCGCACGGCGCTCGGCATGCTTCTCGAGGCCGTTGGCATCAACCGCCGCGCCAGCACGCTCTCCGGCATCCAGACGCCGGTGCTGCTGATGGCCGTCTATATGCTGAGCGGGCTCTGCGCCTCGATCGCGGGCATCATTGTCGCAGCCGATATCAAGGGCGCCGACGCCAATAATGCCGGTCTCTGGCTTGAACTCGATGCCATCCTCGCGGTCGTCGTCGGCGGCAATTCGCTGCTCGGCGGCAGATTCAGCATTCTGGGATCGCTGATCGGCGCGATGATTATCCAGGCGGTTAACACCGGCATTCTGTCCTCCGGCTTTCCGCCCGAATTCAACCTGATCATCAAGGCGGTCATCATCATCGTGATCCTCGTCATCCAGTCGCCGGCGGTGCAGTCGCTCGCCATCTTCGCCAGCCGCCGGCAGGGCGGAAGGGAGTAGCCGAAAATGAACTCCAAATACCTGCCTCTGCTTGCGACCATCGTCATCTTCGTGCTCGCCTATGCCGGCTGTACGCTGCAATATCCCAACATGCTGTCGACGCGCGTCATCGGCAATCTTTTGACCGACAACGCCTTTCTCGGCATTGCCGCGGTCGGCATGACCTTCGTCATCATCTCCGGCGGCATCGATCTGTCGATCGGCTCGGTCATCGCCTTTACCGGCGTATTTCTTGCCGTCATCCTGCAGAACACGTCGATCCATCCGCTGCTCGCCTTCGCCCTCGTCCTCATCATCACCACCGCCTTCGGTGCCGTGATGGGCGCGATCATCCATTATCTCGAAATGCCGGCCTTTATCGTCACGCTGGCCGGCATGTTCCTGGCGCGCGGTATCGCCTTCGTGCTCTCGATCGACAGCATTCCGATCAACCACGACTATTATTCGACGTTGACGAGCCTCTATTGGCGGCTGCCCGGAGGCGGGCGGCTGACGCTGATCGGCGCCATCATGCTTCTCGTCTTCGCCGCCGGCATTTTCATCGCCCACCGCACCCGCTTCGGCACCAATGTCTATGCACTCGGCGGCGGTCCGCAGACGGCGCGGCTGATGGGCGTGCCGGTCGGCCGCACGACGATCCAGATCTATGCGCTGTCGGGTTTTCTCGCTGGCCTATCCGGAATCGTTTTTTCGCTGTACACCTCTGCTGGATATTCTCTTGCGGCGGTCGGCGTCGAACTCGACGCGATCGCGGCGGTCGTCATCGGAGGGACGCTGCTGACCGGCGGAGCGGGATTCGTGGCGGGAACCTTGATCGGTATCCTGATTCAGGGGCTCATTCAGACCTACATCACCTTCGACGGCACGCTGTCGAGCTGGTGGACGAAGATCCTGATCGGCCTTCTGCTGTTTGCATTCATCCTGATGCAGAAGGCGATCCTGTTCCTTTCCAGTCTGAACAAGAGGTATGCCTGAGGAGGAGACGGATCGCTTGCGCAACAAATTGATCGAGACACGCAAGACAGGGCGCCGGACCCGGACGAGCCACGCGCAGGTGGTCGACGAGCTCGGCAAGGCGATCGTCGCAGGCACCTATCCCGTCGGCTCGATCCTGCCTGGCGATACGGAACTGGCGCAACGCTTCAAGGTGTCGCGCACGGTCTTGCGCGAGACGATGAAGACGCTCGCTGCCAAGGGCATGGTCGTCGCCAAGGCGCGCGTCGGCACACGTGTGACCGAGAAGAACCTCTGGAACATGTTCGACAGCGAGATTATCGCCTGGCACTTCGACAACGATGTGACGGAAGAATTCCTGTTGCAGCTTTACGATATCCGCCTTGCCGTCGAACCCTTCGCCGCCGGCCTCGTCGCCGAGCGGGCCAATGCCGAGGAAATCGAGACGCTGCGCGGGCTGGCCGAGGAGATGGCCGCGAGCGGCCACACGGCCGACAGCCTGGCGCTTGCCGACCTGCACTTTCACCTGGCGCTCGCCGAAGCCTCGCACAATCCGTTCATGCGCACCCTCGGCAGCCTTATCGAGGCGGCTCTCGTCGGCATGTTCCGCATCAGCACGCCGCCTTCCGAAAACGGATTTGCCAATATTGCCGAGACCCATATGCGCATCGTCGATGCCATCGCTTCCGGTGACAGCGCCGCCGCGCGCCGGGCGATGGAAGTCGTCATCCTGGACGGCCGCGATCATGTGCGCGAAGCCTTCGCGACCAGCGACTCTCCTGCCGCCACGGAACCGCTTTCACCCGAAATTTCACCGAAGTAATCGATTCCGATTTCAGGAATTATGCAGTATGAGGCAACAAAGCTGCCTCATGGCGCGGATTCGCGGAGCCGATCATGGAACGTACTTGTCTTGCCGTCATCCTTGCTGCCGGTGACAGCACGCGGATGAAATCCTCGAAATCGAAGGTGCTGCATCCGGTCGCCGGGCGGCCGATGATCGCCCATGTCGTCGAGGCCGTCGCCTCCGCCGGCATTTCCTCCGTCGCCCTTGTCGTCGGCCGCGATGCCGAAGAGGTGGCCAAGGCCGCCAGCATCGACGGCGTCGGCATCGAATCCTACCTGCAGAAGGATCGCCTCGGCACCGGCCACGCAGTGCTGGCTGCCCGCGACGCGATCGCCAAGGGCTATGACGATATCCTCGTCACCTATGGCGACGTGCCGCTGCAGACTGACGCCCCGTTGAAAGCCGCCCGCCAGGGTCTTGCCGATGGCAGCGACATCGTCGTCATCGGTTTCCACTCCGACCGCCCGACCGGCTACGGCCGCCTGCTTGTCAAGGATGGCGAACTCATCGCCATCCGCGAGGAGAAGGATGCGACCGATGCCGAGCGCACTGTGACCTGGTGCAACAGCGGATTGATGGCGATCAACGGCCGCAAGGCGCTCGACCTGCTCTCGCGCATCGGCAATTCCAATGCCAAGGGTGAATTCTATCTGACCGATCTCGTCGAGATCGCCCGCTCGCTCGGCGGGCGCGTCACCGCCGTCGATGCCCCTGAAATCGAGATGACCGGCTGCAACAACCGCGCCGAACTCGCCGTCATCGAGCGCTTCTGGCAGGAGCGCCGCCGCCGCGAGATGATGCTGGCGGGCGTCACCATGATCGCACCGGAAACGGTGTTCCTCTCCTACGATACGATCATCGGCCAAGATGCGCTGATCGAGCCGAACGTGGTCTTCGGTCCCGGCGCGGTGATCGACAGCGGCGCCGTCATTCACGCCTTCTCGCATATCGAAGGCGCCCATGTCAGTGAGGGCGCGACCGTCGGCCCCTTCGGCCGGTTGCGGCCGGGGGCCGATCTCGCCAATGGTGCGAAGGTCGGCAATTTCTGCGAAGTCAAGAATGGCCGGATCGGTGAGGGCGCCAAGGTCAACCATCTCACCTATATCGGCGATGCCGTCGTCGGCGCCGGCAGCAATATCGGCGCCGGCACGATCACCTGCAATTATGACGGGGTCAACAAGAGCGAAACGGTGATCGGCGAGAACGCTTTCATCGGCTCCAATTCCTCGCTGGTCGCGCCGGTGACGATCGGCGACGGCGCCTACGTCGGCTCCGGCAGCGTTATCACCGCCGACGTCCCGGCCGATGCGCTGGCGCTCGGTCGCGCCCGCCAGGAGATCAAGCCCGAGCGCGCGAAGCTGCTGCGCGAACGCGCGCTCGCCATCAAGGCGGCGAAGAGGGCGAAAGCCTGAGGGACGTTTTGCGTAACCGGCGGAAATTGAAAGTGACCGCCGAGGCCATTGAGAAATAAGCGGAAATCGTTAGGACTGGCCTCGTTATCGAAGGCTTATGGGGATGTTGCATGTGCGGAATTGTGGGGATCGTCGGAACTCAGCCTGTAGCCGGGCGGCTGGTCGATGCGCTGAAGCGTCTCGAATATCGGGGTTATGATTCCGCCGGTGTCGCCACGATCCACGAGGGCGTGATGGATCGCCGCCGCGCCGAGGGTAAGCTCTTCAATCTGGAAAAGCGTCTCGACGCCGAACCGCTGCCCGGCACAGTCGGCATCGCCCATACGCGCTGGGCGACCCACGGTGTTCCGAACGAGACCAATGCCCATCCGCATTTCGTCGAAGGTGTCGCCGTCGTCCATAATGGCATCATTGAAAACTTCTCCGAGCTACGCGACGAACTGACCGAGGAGGGCTCGGTCTTCGAAACCCAGACCGACACTGAGGTCGTCGCCCAGCTGATGGCAAAATATCTGCGCGAGGGCCTCGATCCGCGCGCCGCCATGTTGAAGATGCTGAACCGGGTGACCGGCGCCTATGCGTTGGCCGTCATGCTCAAGGCCGATCCCGGCACGATCATGGCCGCCCGCTCCGGCCCGCCGCTTGCCGTCGGCTATGGCCGCGGCGAGATGTTCCTCGGTTCGGACGCCATCGCACTCTCGCCCTTCACCAATGAGATCACCTATCTCGTCGACGGCGACTGCGCGGTCATCACCCGCGATAGCGTCTCGGTCCTGGATTTCGCCGGCAAACCGGTCAAGCGCGCCCGCCAGATCTCGCAGGCGACCGCCTATGTCGTCGACAAGGGCAATCACCGCCACTTCATGGAAAAGGAAATCTACGAGCAGCCGGAGGTCATCTCCCATGCGCTGAGCCATTATGTCGATTTCGCCGAGAACACGATCGGCGCCAATGCCGCGGCGATCGACTTCAAGGCGGCGACCGGCCTGGCGATCTCGGCTTGCGGCACGGCCTATCTCGCCGGTCTCGTCGGCAAATACTGGTTCGAGCGTTATGCCCGTCTGCCGGTCGAGATCGACGTCGCCTCCGAATTCCGTTACCGCGAAATGCCGCTCTCGCCCTCGCAGGCGGCACTCTTCATCTCGCAGTCCGGGGAGACCGCCGATACGCTGGCCTCGCTGCGTTATTGCCGCGACAACGGCCTGAAAATCGGCGCCGTCGTCAATGTCCGCGAATCGACCATCGCCCGCGAATCCGATGCCGTCTTTCCGATCATGGCCGGCCCGGAAATCGGCGTCGCCTCGACGAAGGCCTTCACCTGCCAACTCGCCGTGCTGGCATCGCTGGCGATCGGCGCCGGTAAGGCACGCGGCACGGTCAGCGCTGAGGAGGAGAGGGCGCTGGTGCGCCATCTCGCCGAAATGCCGCGCGTCATGAGCCGGGTGCTGAACCTCATCCAGCCGCAGATGGAAAGCCTGTCGCGGGAACTGTCGAAATGCAAGGACGTGCTTTATCTCGGCCGCGGCACCAGCTTCCCGCTTGCCATGGAAGGGGCGCTGAAGCTCAAGGAAATCTCCTATATCCACGCCGAAGGCTATGCCGCCGGCGAATTGAAGCACGGGCCGATCGCGCTGATCGACGAGAACATGCCTGTCATCGTCATCGCCCCCTATGACCGTTTCTTCGAAAAGACCGTCTCCAACATGCAGGAGGTCGCAGCCCGCGGCGGCCGCATCATCTTCATCACCGACGAAGCGGGTGCAGCGGCCTCGAAACTGCCGACCATGGCGACGATTACTCTGCCTGTCGTCGATGAAATCATCGCGCCGATGATCTTCTCGCTGCCGATCCAGCTGCTCGCTTATCACACTGCCGTCTTCATGGGCACCGATGTCGATCAGCCCCGCAATCTGGCCAAATCCGTGACCGTCGAATAAGCCCGAAAGGCCGGATTCCTGACGCCGAAACATATTGTGCGATGCCCCGAATTCTGGCAATTTTGGTGTGCGGACAAGGGGGAAAGGCCGGCGTACCGACCTGTCCAGGACTGAGATGGAGCTCATCAGGAAACGATGACCGACAATACCCCCAGAACGCCGGTCGCAACCCGGCTGAGAAACAATTTTCTCGCGGGCCTGATCATCTGCGCGCCGATCGCGATCACCATCTGGCTGACCTGGACCTTCATCCACTGGTCGGATAGCTGGGTCAGG
The DNA here is from genome assembly GCF_001664385.1 of Rhizobium phaseoli. NCBI lineage: Bacteria > Pseudomonadati > Pseudomonadota > Alphaproteobacteria > Hyphomicrobiales > Rhizobiaceae > Rhizobium > Rhizobium phaseoli. Next base: position 2,175,483 of record NZ_CP013532.1, read on the forward strand.
CCCTACATTCCGGCGCGCTGGAATCCGGAAAGCTATCTCAATTTCGCCATTCCTGGCTTCGGCCTGCTGATCGCCGTCGTGCTCATCACCGTCGTCGGCTTCCTCGGCAAGAATCTCATCGGCCAGAGCATCGTCCGTTTCGGCGAATCGATCGTCCAGCGCATGCCGTTGGTGCGCACGATCTATAAAAGCGTGAAGCAGATTTTCGAAACCGTGCTGAAGGAGCAGGCGAACTCCTTCAAGAAGGTCGGCCTCATTGAATATCCGGGCCCGGGCCTCTGGGCGCTGGTCTTCGTCGCCACCGACGCCAAGGGCGAGATCGCCTCGAAGTTCAATGCCATGGGCCAGGATATGGTCGCCGTGTTCCTGCCGCCGACGCCGGTGCCGACGGCCGGCTTCCTCGTCTTCGTGCCGCGCGAAAAGATCGTCCTGCTCGATATGAGCCCGGAAGACGCCGCCAAATTCCTGATTTCGGGTGGCCTCGTCGCCCCCGGACACACGCCGTCCGAGCCGAAGCAAAAGCATCTGCCGCGGCCGAAGCCGGTGGCGGTTTCAAAAGCGGATTGATGCATGTCGCCCAAAGTGTTTGGCGGCTTTGGGATAACGACATGCATGGAAAGAAAGCGCGCGGCGGCGTGCTTTATCCCGCCCTGAGGAAACGGATCGCCTCGTCGCGGCGGAAGAGATAGAGCAGGGTGCGGATCGCCTGTCCTCTTTCGCTGGTCAGCTCCGGATCGCGCTCGATGAGATAGGCCGCATCCTTGCGGGCGATCTCCAGCAGATCGGCATGCGCCTCGAGGCTGGCGATGCGAAAACCCGGCGTGCCGGACTGGCGGGTGCCGAGCAGCTCGCCTTCGCCGCGCAGCTTCAGATCCTCCTCGGCGATGCGGAAACCGTCTTCCGTTTCCCGCATGATCGAAAGCCGGGCGTGGCCGGTCTCGCCGAGCGGCCCTTTGTAGAGCAGGATGCAGGTCGAGGCCTCGTCGCCGCGTCCGACCCGGCCGCGCAGCTGGTGCAATTGCGCCAGGCCGAAGCGTTCGGCATGTTCGATCACCATGATCGTCGCATCCGGCACGTCGACGCCGACCTCGACGACGGTGGTGGCGACGAGCAGCCGGGTCTCGCCGTTCTTGAACGCCATCATCGCCGCATCCTTCTCCGGTCCGCTCATGCGGCCGTGGATAAGGCCGATATCGGGGCCGAGTGCGGTACTAAGCGTGGCATGCCGCTCCTCGGCCGACATCAGGTCGAGTTCTTCGGAGTCTTCGACCAGCGGGCAGATCCAGTAGGCCTTCTTGCCCTCGGCAAGCGCGCTCTGCAGCCGACCGACGATTTCGCCGGTGCGCTCCATCGGCACCGTGATTGTCTGGATCGGCTTGCGGCCGGCCGGTTTTTCCGTGAGCTTTGAAACGTCCATGTCGCCGAAGGCGGCGAGCACCAGCGTGCGCGGGATCGGCGTCGCCGTCATGACAAGCATGTGCGGCGAGATGCCCTTGGCGGTCAGCCGGAGGCGCTGATGCACGCCGAAACGATGCTGCTCGTCAACGACGGCCAGCATCAGCTTGTCGTAGGTGACGCTGTCCTGGAAAAGCGCGTGCGTGCCGATGACGATCTGTGCCGCGCCGGAGGCGATGCGCTCCAGGATCTCCTCCCTTTCGCGTCCCTTGGTGCGACCGGTCAGCACCTCGATGCCGAGGCCGGCGGAGGCGGCGAATTTGGAGATCGTCGCGTGGTGCTGGCGCGCCAGGATTTCGGTCGGCGCCATCAGCACCGCCTGACCGCCGCTCTCGATCACCGCCGCCATCGACATCAGCGCCACCAGGGTCTTGCCGGAACCGACATCGCCCTGCAGCAGTCGCAGCATGCGCTCGGTGCCGGCCATGTCCTTCAGAATGTCGGCGATCGCCTCGTTCTGGCTCGATGTGGGTGAGAAGGGCAGCGTCTTCAGGATCTTGCCGCTGACCGCCCCCGTCGCCAGCACCGGCTGGCCCGCCACCTTGCGTAGCCTCTGGCGCACCAGGCTGAGCGAAAGCTGGCCTGCGAGGAACTCATCATAGGCGAGCCGCCGCCGCGCCGGGGCCTGCGGGTCGATATCGGACGGGTCGCGCGGCTCATGCAGCATGTGGAAGCTGTCGCGGATAGACGGCAGCCCCTGCTTCTGCGCCAGCGCCGGGTCGATCCATTCCGGCAGCTCGGGAAATCGCGGCAGGGCGGCGTCGATGATCTTGCGCAGCGTTTTCGGTGAAAGGCCTGCCGTCAGCGGATAGATCGGCTCGACCAGCGGCAGGTTCTCCGCTTCCTCCGCCCTGACGATATAGTCGGGATGCACCATCGAGGCGCGGCCGTTGAACCAGTCGACCTTGCCGCTGACCGTCACCTCCGCATCGATCGGCAGCTGCTTCTCCAGCCAGGCCGCCTGACCGCGGAAGAAGACCAGCGTCAATTCGCCGGTCTCGTCATGCAGGAAGACGCGGTAGGGCACATTGCTCTTGCCGCGCGGCGGCACCTGGTGGCGGTCGACGCGGGCGGTGATCGTCACGATCGCACCCTGCGGCGCGCGGGCGATCCCAGGCTGGTTGCGTCGGTCGATCAGCGCAAAGGGCGCGTGGAAGAGGAGGTCGATGACCCGGCAATCCTCCGGCGTCTCGCGACCGAGCAGCTTGACCAGCAGTTCGGCGATCTTCGGGCCGACGCCCGGAAGGCCCGAAATGGGGGAGAACAGCGGATCGAGAATGGCGGGGCGCATGCGGTCAAAATGCGATGAACAATGCGGCCTTGGCAAGGCTGACAAGCCGCTTTCCAGGGTCTATAGAGGCGCATCAACAGGAAGGTAATGCCATGACAGGTGTCACGCTCACGAGTGCCGGTCTCGACCCGCGCCGCCGCCGGATCCTTTTCCGCTGCTGGCATCGCGGCATCCGCGAGATGGATCTGGTCTTCGGCCAGTTCGCCGAAGCCGAGATCGCGACGCTTTCGGACGCAGAGCTCGACGAGTTCGAGACGATCATGGCCGAAGAGGATAATGACCTGGTCCGCTGGATCATGGGAACCTGGCCGGTGCCTGAGCGTTTCCAGACACCGATGTTTGCCCGCCTTGCCGCCTATACGCCCGATTTCGACAAGCCCCTCAGGACGCCGGAATGATCCCTGGTTTCGATGCGAAGAAGCTTGCGGCCATCGCCGAGCCGCTGACGATCGGCAATGTGCCTGCCGGCCTCGAACCGCTGCTGCTCGCCGAACTCGCCCGCACGGGAGAGCCGGTCGCCTACGTCATGTCCGACGGCCACCGCATGGCCGATCTCGAGCAGATGCTGGGCTTCGTCGCTCCGGACATTCCGGTTCTGACCCTGCCGGCCTGGGACTGTCTGCCTTATGACCGCGTCTCGCCGAGCGCCGATACCTCGGCCCGCCGGCTGGCCGCACTCGGCGGCCTCATCGCCCATCGGAAAAAGCCGCATGCGGCCATCGTGCTCGTCACCGCCAATGCCATGCTGCAGAAGGTGGCGCCGCATGATGTCATCGAAAGCCTGAGCTTTTCGGCCCGACCAGGCAACCAGCTGCGCATGGACGATCTCGCCGGGCGTCTGGAGCGCAACGGCTTCGACCGCGTCGCGACCGTTCGCGAGGTCGGCGAATATGCCGTGCGCGGCGGCATTCTCGACGTCTTCGTGCCGGGATCGGAAGAGCCGGTCCGCCTTGATTTCTTCGGCGATACGCTCGAATCGATCCGCAGCTTCGATCCGGCGAGCCAACGCACGACCGGTCAGGTGCGCTCCCTCGATCTCAACCCGATGAGCGAGGTGACGCTGACGCCGGATACGATCAGCCGCTTCCGCAAGAATTACCTGTCGGCTTTCGGCGCGACGACACGTGATGACGCGCTCTATCTCGCCGTCTCCGAAGGCCGCCGTTACCCCGGCATGGAGCATTGGCTGCCGTTCTTCTACGAGAAGCTCGATACCGTTTTCGATTATCTCAGCGGCTTCCGAGTCGTCACCGACCATACAGTGCGGGAGGCGGCGGAAGAACGCTCCAAGCTCGTCCTCGATTATTTCGACGCCCGCCTGAATTCCGGCCAGCCGGCCAAGGGGCAGATGGCGCAGGGCACACCCTACAAGCCGGTGGCGCCGGGGCAGCTCTACCTGGACAGCAAGCTTTTCGCCAAAACCCTCGACGCGCTCGGCGCGATCCGCGTCAGCCCCTTCAACGAGATCGAGGGCGAGGCGAGGCGGGTCGTCAATATCGAGGCCCGCCAGGGCCAGCGCTGGGCCCGCTCGAACGCCGAAGGCGGCGGTGACGCCGAACGCGTCAATATTTTCGACGTCGTCGTCAAGCATATCGCCGACCGGCGTGCCGGCGGGGCGAAGGTCCTGGTAACCGCCTGGACCGAGGGTTCGCTGGAGCGCCTGCTGCAGGTGCTGAACGAGCATGGCCTGGAAAAGGTCAAGCCGGTCGAGGCGCTGAAAGATCTCGCCACGCTGGGCAAAGGCGAGGCGGCCGCCGCCGTGCTCAATCTCGAATCCGGCTTCGAGGCCGGCGATCTCGTCGTCATCGGCGAGCAGGATATTCTCGGCGACCGCATGGTGCGCCGCTCCAAACGCCGCAAGCGCGCCGCCGATTTCATTGCCGAGGTCGCGGGCCTGGATGAAGGCTCGATCGTCGTCCATGCCGAACACGGCATTGGCCGCTTCATCGGGCTGAAGACCATCGAGGCGGCAGGCGCCCCGCATGCCTGCCTCGAACTGCAATATGCCGATGAGGCCAAACTCTTCCTGCCGGTCGAAAACATCGATCTGCTCTCGCGCTACGGCGGCGAGGGCACCGACGCCCAGCTCGACAAGCTCGGCGGCGGCGCCTGGCAGATGCGCAAGGCCAAGCTCAAGAAGCGGCTGCTCGACATGGCGGATGCGCTGATCCGCATCGCCGCCGAGCGCCTGACCCGCCACGCGCCGGTTTTGACGACCCCGGATGGGCTTTACGACGAGTTTTCCGCCCGCTTCCCCTATGACGAGACCGAGGACCAGGACAATGCCATCGACGCCGTGCGTTCCGATCTCGGCGCCGGCCGGCCGATGGATCGCCTGGTCTGCGGTGACGTCGGCTTCGGCAAGACAGAGGTGGCGCTGCGCGCCGCCTTCGTCGCCGCGATGAACGGCGTCCAGGTTGCCGTCGTCGTGCCGACGACCTTGCTTGCCCGCCAGCATTTCAAGACTTTTTCCGAGCGGTTCCGTGGCCTGCCGGTGCGTGTCCAGCAGGCCTCCCGTCTTGTCGGCGCCAAGGATCTGGCGCTGACCAAGAAGGAAGTCGCCGAAGGCAAGACCGATATCGTCGTCGGCACGCATGCGCTGCTCGGCGCCGGCATCAAATTCGCCAATCTCGGCCTGCTCGTCATCGACGAAGAGCAGCATTTCGGCGTCAAGCACAAGGAGCGGCTGAAGGAGCTGAAGAGCGACGTGCATGTGCTGACGCTGTCGGCCACGCCGATCCCGCGCACGCTGCAGCTTGCCATGACCGGGGTGCGCGAACTGTCGCTGATCACCACGCCGCCGGTCGATCGCATGGCGGTGCGTACCTTCATCTCGCCCTTCGACAGCCTTGTGATCCGCGAGACGCTGATGCGCGAGCACTATCGCGGCGGCCAGAGTTTTTACGTCTGCCCAAGGCTTGCCGATCTCGCCGATGTGCATGCCTTCCTTCAGTCCGATGTCCCGGAGCTGAAGGTTGCCGTCGCCCACGGCCAGATGCCGGCCGGCGAACTGGAAGACATCATGAACGCCTTCTATGAAGGCCGCTACGACGTGCTGTTGTCCACAACCATCGTCGAATCCGGCCTCGACGTGCCCACAGCCAACACGCTGATCGTCCACCGCGCCGATATGTTCGGCCTCGCCCAGCTCTATCAGCTGCGCGGCCGCGTCGGGCGCTCGAAGGTGCGCGCTTTCGCGCTCTTCACCCTGCCTGTCAACAAGGTGCTGACGGCAACGGCCGATCGCCGGCTGAAGGTGCTGCAGTCGCTCGACACGCTCGGCGCCGGCTTCCAGCTGGCAAGCCACGACCTCGATATTCGCGGTGCCGGCAACCTGCTCGGCGAAGAGCAGTCGGGCCACATCAAGGAGGTCGGCTTCGAACTCTATCAGCAGATGCTGGAAGAAGCGGTCGCCGAGGTCAAGGGTGTCGACGAGATCCACGACACCGGCTGGTCGCCGCAAATCTCCGTCGGCACGACGGTGATGATCCCGGAGGGCTATGTGCCCGACCTGCATCTGCGCATGGCGCTCTACCGCCGTCTCGGCGAAATCACCGAACTCAAGGAGATCGACGGCTTCGGCGCCGAGATGATCGACCGTTTCGGGCCGATGCCGATCGAAGTTCAGCATCTCCTGAAGATCGTCTACATCAAATCACTCTGCCGCACCGCCAATGTCGAAAAGCTCGATGCCGGCCCGAAGGGCGTCGTCGTGCAGTTCCGCAACAAGGAATTCCCCAACCCGGCAAACCTCGTCGGTTATATCGGCAAGCAGGGCACGATGGCGAAGATCCGCCCCGATCACAGCCTGTTCCTGACCCGCGACCTGCCGACCCCGGAAAAACGCCTGCAGGGCGCTGCCGTGATCATGACGCAATTAGCCGAGATGGCGAAGTAAACCGAGGGAGACCGCGATGGCGACATACGGCGCAACGATCAACTGGGAGCGGAGCGGCGAGACCTTCATCGACAATCGCTACAGCCGCGCCCATCGATGGACCTTCGACGGCGGCATCGAGGTGAGGGCGTCCTCATCGGCGCATGTCGTTCCGCTGCCCTATTCTGCCGAAGACGCTGTCGATCCGGAGGAGGCTTTCGTCGCCTCGCTCTCCAGCTGCCACATGCTCTGGTTCCTGTCGATCGCCGTCAAGAAGGGGTTGTGCGTCGACAGCTACACCGACGCCGCTGAGGGTGTGATGGAGAAGAATGCCGAAGGTCGCCTCGCCATGACCGTCGTGACGCTCCGCCCACATGTGGTCTTCTCTGGCAACAAACAGCCCTCTCTGAGCGAGCTCGAAGCCCTGCATCATCGTGCCCACGACGAATGCTTCATCGCCAATTCGGTGAAGACTGAGGTGCGCTGCATTCCGGTTCTGTAATGGAACCGCATGGGGGGCGAGCTTTGTCCATTCACTCATCGAAAATCCATGAGTTCGTGAACCTCCAGCGCCAACTATTTTCGGCGTTCAGCCAAGGCTACCCACAGGCGAATGACTTTACGTCCCTTTTAAATTTTCCTCGATCGGGGGCTGTTGTCGTTGATGGTCAGCGGTGGAATTTTGTTAAACATGGTTTGGGCTTAAGGTTCGTTAGGGAGCACCCTGTCCCCCAGTTGGTCGTGGATATGCATGATCAATTTGGAGATTGCGTCAAAGTCGATTGGTGGAGACTAACGCTGTTCCTGGAATCGATGGGCGTTACAATCGAGCGGCTGGAGGCGGAGCAAGCCGTACTAGAATACGATCGCTACAGCAAATAGATTGGCACTATGGCGACGTGGTGCTTTTAGCGCCACCAACGATCTCTTCCTCCAGCTAATGGGCCAGTCGGTGATCACGAAGCAGTGCGGACTTGGCTAATCACCCGGCGGTTCCGACCAGCAGATCAGCTTTGCCCATTCATTGGCGCCGTCCACACCGGGTCCTTGATGTCGTAGTAGAAATCGACGTCTTCGGGAAAACGTTGGGCGAGTCGCTGCTTGATCATGGCGTAGGCGTTTGCCGCCGTCGGATGTGCGCGCAGGAAGTCGCGGCAAAGCAGCGAGTAACGCTGATTGAAACGGCCCCGTTCGCGCATGTGCAGATTGGCGGGGCGTCCTTTGCTACGATAGAAGGCCTTGCGCAATTCACCTTCCGCCAGTTCAAGTCCCGGCGGGCAATGATCGATGACGATTGGTCTGCGCTCGAAACCAGCCCGTTCGAACGCCTCGGCATCAACACCGTCGAGATCGGTCACGGTTAGCTGGAGGTCGATTATGTCCTTGGCGGGGAGGCCGGGAATGGCCGTCGAGCCGATGTGATGCAGATAGGCGCCGGCAGGGGCGGCGCGCATGATGGCGAGTTTGAGCGTTGCGAAATCCTCGGCCCAACTTGGTTGCGGCTCTTCGATCGCGATTCGCATCGGCGCCTCAGTTGAGCCCCGATCGTGCCTCGGCCTTCGCCTTGGCAATATCGCGCAATGCACCCGCCAGCACATCGGGCGTCTGGGCGCCGCTGACGGCATATTGCTGGTCGAAAATGAAGAAGGGCACGCCGTTGACGCCCATTTCCTGCGCCGCCTTGATTTCGGCGACGATCAGATCACGATCGGCGTCGGAGGCGAGCAGCGAGGCGATAACCGAGCGATCGAGGCCAGCTTTTTCGGCGATATCGAGCAGCACCGCGTGGTCGCCGACATTGCGGCCTTCCTCGAAATTGGCCGTGAACAGGGCCGCGACGATCTTGTCCTGCGCCTCGCGGCCTTCGATCATCGCCCAATGGATCAGCCGATGCGCATCGAGCGTGTTCGGGCCGATCTTGATCGCTTCGAAATTGAAGGCGATGCCGACCTCTCGGCCGAGATCGGTCAGCATCTTATGCGCCTGCGCCACGCGCTCCTCGCCGCCGAGCTTTTCGGCCAGCGCTTTCTTCTGGTCGACGCCTTCCTTGGGATAATCGGGATTGAGCCGGTACGGCCGCCAGTTGGTGTCGACGCCGATCTCGTCTTGCACCTCGGCAATGGCAAGCTCCAGCCGCGCCTTGCCGAGATAGCACCACGGGCAGACGACATCCGAGACGACGTCGATGGTGATACGCTCCATGATGATCTTCCTTATTTCTGTGTGTCTCCAAAGGAGACATTGGGCCGAGGCGTTCGGCCGCTTCTATTGGGCGCTTATATCCCACCATATCGGCAGCTGATAGCCGTAAAGGGGTACGGTGTCGGGATGGCCGATGCGCTTGCTGCGCGCCACCCATTGTTGGTCCATATGATAAAGCGGCAGCACGTAGTGGCTCGATAGCAGCAGCCGGTCGTAGGCGCGCACCGCCGCCGTGAAATCTTCCGCCGAGCGCGCCCTCAACAGATGGTCGATGAGCGTGTCGAGATCGGGATCGTTGGCGCCGGCAAAGCTGTCCGAGCCCTCGCGCGTGCGGGCAGCCGAAGACCAGCGGCCGAGCTGCTCGTTTCCAGGTGAGAGCGAAGAGGTAAACGACTTCATGATCATGTCGTAATCGAAGCTGTTCGTGCGGCTCTGATACTGCGAATCATCGACCGTGCGGATCGACGCGGCGATGCCGATCGCCTGCAGCGAACGCTGGTAAGCGACGGCGAGCTTCTCCTGGTCGGCATTCTGCGTCATGATTTCAAAGGCGAGCTGGCGCCCCGAGGCATCGGCCATCTTGCCGCCCTGGATCGTATAGCCGCCCTGTTTCAACCGCTCGACCGCCTGCTTCAGCACGTTGCGGTCGCGGCCGGAGCCGTCGGTGACCGGCAGCTTGTGGGTGCCGTCGAGAATATCAGGCGCGATTCTATCCTTGATCGGCCCGAGCAACGCAAGCTCCGCGGCATTGGCGGGAACGCCGAAGCTCGAAAGCTCGGAATTCTGCCAGAAGCTTTGCGTGCGCTTATAGGCGCCGGAGTAGAGGTTCTTGTTCGCCCATTCGAAATCGAACACCAGCGACAAGCCTTCGCGCACCTTCGGATCGGCAAAGATCGGTCGGCGTGTGTTGAAGACGAAGCCGAGCATGCCGCTCGGCAGTTTCGGCGTGAACACGTCCTTGACGATAGCGCCCGAGGTGACTGCCGGGAAGTTATAGGCATTGGCCCAGTGGCCGGGATTGCCGTCGGGATAGATGTCGACATCGCCCTTCTTGAAGGCCTCGAACAGCGTCGTGTCCTGCAGATAATACTGGACTGTGATCTGATCGTAATTGTCGGTGCCGACCTTGGCAGGAATGTCCTTGCCCCAGTAGTTCGGATCGCGTTCATAAGTGATGCTTTCCCCAGGCTTCACCGTCTTCACCTTGTAGGGACCCGAACCGACCGGCGGAGTCAGTGATGTGCGGTCAAAGGCTTCGGGATCGATCGCATGTTTCGGCAGTACCGGGAAAAGGCCGAAAATCAAAGGCGACTCTCGGTCGGCCTTGTCATTGAAGGTAAAGCGCACGCTGTGTTCGCCGACCTTTTCCATTTTGGCGACGACCTTGAGGCGGTTGGAGAAGGGCACGCGGCCTTTGTCACGCAACAGCTCGAAGCTGAACATCACATCCTCGGGCGTCACCGGTTGCCCATCGGCCCATTTCGCCTTTGGATTGAGGTTGAACTGAATGAAGCTCCTGTCGTCGTCCCATTCGACCGTTTCTGCCAGCAGACCGTAAAGCGTGAAGGGCTCGTCCCTGGAGCGCTGCATGAGCGATTCGTAGACGAGATTGCCATAGTCCGGGTCCCACATGCCGCGTGCTGTCGTACGCATGCTCTTCAAAATGAATGGATTGAGGTTGTCGAAGGTGCCGACGACGCCATAGGTGATCTTGCCGCCCTTCTTGACGTCGGGATTGACGTAGGGGAAGTGTTTGTAATCAGGTGGCAGGGCCGGCGCGCCATGCATCGCAATGCCGTGCAGCGGTTCGGCGGCGACGGTGCCGCAGAGCAGCGAGAGGACGAGGGAGACGACGATCCGGAGCATTCGGCAATCCTTGAAATCCGCGAAAATGGGCACGATTCACGCCGGAGATTAGCATGGGGTCGACCGATTCCAACAATCGGGCGCGATTTCTTTGGCACGGGCGATGAAATAGCTGCGCGAATTGCCAAAGAAATGCTGGATATCTTGAACGCTGCAATGTAACAGGTGAACCCGAAGTTTCGGGGTCATGCATTTGCCTCATTTTTCCATGAGGTGGAGTGCCGAACGACCCGATGGTTGGGGCGGCAGGTCGCTGCCCCGAACGGATATCAGGAGACGGAATTCGTTATGATGTTCAAGTCTGAAAAGAAAATGCGGGCAGCACTGTCCGTTCTGGCAGTGATGTTCGGCGCCGCTTCGGCTCCGGTCTCCTCCTTCGCCCAGGATGCGGGGGCACAGGCTCCGGCTCAGGGCGTCGGCGGTCCCAAGCTTGGTTGGTACAAGACCTGCAGCAAGCAGGAAGACAACGACATCTGTGTCGTCCAGAACCTGATCCTCGCCAATGGTGGCCAGCTCGTCACCGCCGTCGGCCTGATCTCGGTCACCGGCAAGATCAACCGCAAGCTCCTGCAGGTTTCCGTTCCGACCGCGCGCCTGATTCCCCCCGGCATCATGATGCAGATCGATGGCGGCAAGGGTCAGAAGCTCGATTACGCCGTCTGCCTGCCGGACAAGTGCACGGCCGAAATCCCGCTGACCGATGCGATGATCGCCAGCCTCAAGAAGGGCAGCGACGTGATCTTCACCTCGATCAACTTCCGCCGCGCCCCGAACCCGATCAAGATCTCGCTCGAAGGCTTCACCGGCGCTTATGACGGCGAACCGGTTACCGAGTCCAAGCTCGCCGACACGCAGCGCAGCCTGCAGGAAGGCATGCAGAAGAAGGCCGAGGAAGCCCGCAAGAAGCTGGAAGACGCCCAGAAGGCCGCCAAGGCGCAGTAATCCTGCTGCTATATTCAATAGAAACCCGGCCTCAGGCCGGGTTTTTTGTTGGTAAACTGTTGTTTTGGCTCGGCTGTGCGCCTCGGTTGTATGTTCCGTTTACGGGGAGAAGGTGGCGGCAGCTGGATGAGGGGCTTCCCAACGAAAAACAAAAGCCGGATTTGCTGCCAAAAAGAAAAAGGCCTCGCTGGGAGAGGCGAGGCCTTGTTTGAACGTCGGCGCGTCTGATCTAGTGGGCGAAGCTCATCTTGGGTCTGAACTGCCCTGACGGGGCCTGATCAAAAATCTGATAGATCTGCGGATTGCGAAGCGGTGTCCCGCTCTCGTCGTTCACCAGATTCTGCTCGGAGACATAAGCGACATATTCGCTCTCGTCATTTTCGGCGAGCAGGTGGTAGAAGGGCTGATCCTTGCTCGGGCGCACCTCGGCGGGAATGGAATTCCACCATTCCTCCGTATTGGCAAACTCCGGATCCACGTCGAAGATCACGCCGCGAAACGGAAAAACCTTGTGCCGGACCACTTCGCCGATACTGAATTTTGCTAGTCTTTCTTTCATGGTACGACTTCCTTTCATCACCGAATTTGGTGATTGGTGGCTCATAAATCAAGATTTTTGAGCGCAGTCCGTCACATGAACGTCATATCCTCGCCATTTGCGTCCGGACGTGGGGAGGTGAAAGCCCCGGCAAGCGAGGGCTTTCAATTTTCGCTTGATCAGGCCGAATAGTACATGTCGTATTCGACCGGGTGCGGCGTCATTTCGAAACGCATCACCTCTGCCATCTTCAGCTCGATGAAGGCATCGATCTGATCATCGTCGAAGACGCCGCCGGCGGTCAGGAACTTGCGGTCCTTGTCGAGGCTTTCGAGCGCTTCGCGCAAGCTACCGCAGACGGTCGGGATCTTCTTCAATTCCTTCGGCGGCAGATCGTAGAGATCCTTGTCCATGGCCTTGCCGGGATGGATCTTGTTCTTGATGCCGTCGAGGCCGGCCATCAGCATGGCGGCGAAGGCGAGGTAGGGGTTGGCGGTCGGATCCGGGAAGCGGACTTCGACGCGCTTGGCCTTCGGGTTGGAGCCGAATGGAATGCGGCAGGAGGCCGAGCGGTTGCGGGCCGAATAGGCAAGCAGCACCGGCGCTTCATAACCCGGAACGAGACGCTTGTAGGAGTTCGTCGACGGGTTGGTGAAGGCGTTGATCGCCTTGGCATGCTTGATGATGCCGCCAATATAGTACAGGCAGCTCTCGGAAAGACCGGCATATTCGTCGCCGGCGAAGGTCGGCTTGCCGCCCTTCCAGATCGACTGGTGCACGTGCATGCCCGAGCCGTTGTCGCCGAAGATCGGCTTCGGCATGAAGGTCGCCGTCTTGCCATAGGCGTTCGCCACCTGGTGCACGACGTATTTATAGATCTGCATCTTGTCGGCGTTGCGCACCAGCGTGTCGAACTTGATGCCGAGTTCGTGCTGGGCGGCTGCCACTTCATGGTGATGCTTTTCGACGACGACGCCCATTTCGGAGAGAACCGTCAGCATTTCCGAACGCATATCCTGGGCGCTGTCAACCGGCGGAACCGGGAAATAGCCGCCCTTGACGCGCGGACGATGGCCGAGGTTGCCGGTTTCGTAGTCGGTGTCATCATTCGACGGCAGTTCGGTCGAATCCAGCTTGAAGCCCGTATTGTACGGATCTGCCTTATACTTGACGTCGTCGAAAACGAAGAATTCGGCTTCCGGGCCGACGAAGATCGTGTCGCCGATGCCGGAGGCCTTGAGATAGGCTTCGGCCTTCTTGGCGGTGCCGCGCGGGTCGCGGTTATAGGCCTCGCCGGAGACCGGATCGAGGATGTCGCAGACGATGACCATGGTCGACTGAGCGAAGAACGGGTCCATATGCACCGTTTCGGTATCGGGCATCAGCACCATGTCGGACTCGTTGATGGCCTTCCAGCCACCGATCGAGGAGCCGTCGAACATCACGCCGTCAGCGAACATGTCTTCGTCAACGCAGGCAACGTCCATCGTCACATGCTGCAACTTGCCCTTCGGGTCGGTGAAACGCAGATCAACGAACTTCACGTCGTTTTCCTGGATCTGCTTCAGAATTTCGCTTGCGGTCGCCATTAAATACCTTCCTCCAATTTGCAATGACAATAGGTGGGCGCGGTGACGGTATCGGACTTTGCGCGGTAGGCAAAGTGGTCAGATGGCATCGATGCCGGTCTCGCCGGTGCGGATGCGGATAACCTCTTCGACATTGGAGACGAAGATCTTTCCGTCGCCGATGCGGCCGGTCTGCGCCGCCTTGCGGATCGCATCGATGACGGCCTCCGCGTTTTCGTCGGCCAGTACGACCTCGACCTTCACCTTCGGCAGGAAGTCGACGACGTATTCGGCGCCGCGGTAGAGTTCCGTGTGGCCCTTCTGACGACCGAAGCCCTTGGCTTCCGTGACTGTGATACCCTGCAGGCCGACTTCCTGAAGGGCTTCCTTCACTTCGTCCAGCTTGAAGGGCTTAATGATCGCTTCGATCTTTTTCATGAGAAAATGTCTCTCCGCTTCTCCTGTTATGGCAGGATGTTTCCCGCTCGCCGGATATGATGCAGATATCGTGCCAGTTTGAAATCCATCTCGATGAAAAAAGACGTCGATTTTGTCAAAACCGGCGCGTTTACCGGGAATTCCATGTCGATTTGGCGACCGAAGAGGTGGAAAAACATGGGTTCCCGTCCAAAATCGTGCCGGAAACCGAAAAAATCAGCTTTCCCCGCGAATCCAGGAGTGTCCCTAGTGGTGATGAAAAGATAGGCAAATGCATAAAGAGCGTGCTTTTCATTGCTGCTGCAGACGGTTGTTTTTTGGGCGTTTTTTGAATTGAATAGGCTGATGAGCGAACATCTGTCCGACCTTCTCCTCACACCCGCCGAGATGGCTGCCGTCGACGCTGCGGCGGCGAAATCCGGAATCGATAGTTTCGGGCTGATGGAAAAGGCAGGGGCCGCGACTGCGGCCGCCGCGCTGCGGCTTTATCCCGGCGCCCTGCGTTTCGCCGTGTTCTGCGGACCCGGCAACAATGGCGGCGACGCCTATGTGGCGGCACGACATCTGCAGCAGAGCGGGGCGAATGTCGCGTTGTTTCATCTGGGCGATCCGGCGAAGCTGAAGGGTGACGCTGCCCACGCCCGGGCCGGCTGCGCGCTACAAGGGCAGGGGCTTGAGCTCTACGGGCCCGAAAACGGCGATGTCGTCGTCGACGGTCTGTTCGGCGCGGGGCTTGCGCGCCCGGTGCCGACCGCTGTCCGCACGGCGGTCGAGCAAGTTGCCGAGGCCGACATCCCCGTGCTTGCGATCGACCTGCCCTCCGGTCTCGACGGCCGCACCGGCAAGGTGCTGGGCGCGGCCTTCCGGGCGCGCAACACCATCACCTTCATGACACGCAAGCCCGGCCATCTGCTGATGCCGGGCAGGGAGCTTTGCGGTGAACTGGCGGTCTTCGATATCGGCATTCCCGCCCGCATCGTCAGGGCCGAGGCGGGCGGTATCATCGCCGAGAACAAACCGGATGCCTGGAAGGCGGTGCTGCCGCCCGAGCAGTTGGAGACCCACAAATACAAGCGCGGCCATCTGGTCGTCTTCTCGGGCGAGGCCGACAAGACGGGTGCCGCGCGCATGTCGGCGGCCTCCGGCCTGAAGGCCGGCGCCGGCCTGGTGACGATTGCAGCGCCCCATGCGGCGATGGCCGCCAATGCCGCGCATCTCACAGCCGTCATGCTGCATGCGATCGACGATGCCGCCGAACTCGAAGACTGGCTGTCGGACTCCCGGCTCAAGACCTTCGTCCTCGGCCCCGGTTTCGGTATCGGTGCCCGGGCGCGCACCTATGTCGCGGCTCTTGCCGATCGCCGGCTGGTGCTCGACGCCGACGGCATCTCCTCGTTCAAGGACGATCCGCAACAGCTTTTCGATCTTTTCCGAGGCGAGCCGCGCCTGGTGCTGACACCGCACGAGGGCGAATTTTCGCGGCTGTTTCCCGAGATCGGTGGCGACGATGCGCTGGGCAAGGTCGACAAGGCCCTGGCCGCCGCCCGCCGGGCCAATGCCGCGATCGTCTATAAAGGCGCCGATAGCGTCATCGCCTCGCCGGACGGCCGCGCATTGATCAATACCAATGCGCCTGCCTGGCTTGCGACCGCCGGTTCCGGCGATGTGCTCGCCGGCATCATCGGCGGATTGCTCGCCCAGGGACTGCCGGCCTTCGAGGCGGCGGCCGCCGGCGTCTGGCTGCATGGAGAGGCCGCCCGCCGCGCCGGCAAAGGCCTGACGGCGGAAGATCTCGCAGCGGCGGTACTGCCGTTGTAGTTCGATTTATTTCGTCAGCAGTTTCTGCAGGGCGATTGCCCCATGCGGTGCATTCACCTTGCCCTCATGGATCATGAAGGCGAAGACGTCGCGCGGCTCGACCTTGACCTCGCGCCCTTTATCGATCAGCGGCAGATCATCGGGGACCTTGCCTTCCGCCCAAGTCTCGAGCCGCTCCGCCCAGGCCTTCAAGTCCTTGTCGGGATAGCAGGTCGCAATGTCGTCCGATCCTTTCTGCAGCCGGGCATAGACGAAATCGGCCGTGACGTCGGCGATCATCGGATATTCGAAATGTTCGGCGCAAACCGGTGCCACGCCGTATTTGGCAAGCAGGGCGACGAATTCCGGCACCGTGAAGGAATCGTGGCGGACCTCGACGACGTGGCGAAGCGCCAGCCCGTCCTGTTTTGCCGGCAGCAGCTTCAGGAAGGCCTCGAAATCGTCCGGATCGAACTTCTTCGTCGGCGCGAACTGCCAGAGCAGCGGCCCAAGATGATCGCCGAGCTCGCTGATTCCAGATGACAGGAACCGCTCCATCGATTCCCCGGCTTCGGCGAGCACCCGCCGGTTGGTGACGAACCGCGTCGCCTTCAGCGAAAAGATGAAACCTTCGGGAACATCGGCCGCCCATTTGGCAAAGACGGCCGGCTTCTGGGTGCTGTAATAGGTGCCATTGACCTCGATGACCTTCAGCTGGCGGCTGGCATAATGCAGCTCATCCTTCTGCTTGAGGTCATCGGGAAAGAAATGCCCGCGCCACGGCTCGAAGGTCCAGCCGCCGATGCCGGTGCGGATAGTGCCGGATTTCGTCATGTCGTCCTCCCAGTTGGCAGCCATCAGGCCGCATCTATCTCTTTCGTCATGTCGACGAGGGTCCATCCTGGCCGATACGGGTTCGGCCGGCGACCCGTTTCCTGAAATCCGAAGGCGCGATAAAGCGCGATGTTCCGCTCCATCCGGGCATTGGTATAGAGCCGGATCTCAGGCAGCACCCATTCGCGCGCCTTGCCCTCCAACCATTCGAGCATCGCCAGCCCGTGGCCGGTGCCTTGAAAGGCCGGCGAGACCGCGATGCTGAACAGCATGAGGTGATCCGAATGCCGCTCGACAACCGTGAGACCGGCGATTTCGCCGTCGATGTCACGCAGCCACACCTCGCCGCGTTCGATCCGTGGCGTGTAGTCTTCCGTCACCGGGATCGGTGGCGAGCCGAAGAGTTCGGTATAGGGGCGATAAGCGGCTGCCGTCAGCATCGTGACCGTTTGGAGATCATCGGGCGACGCCTGCCTCATTGTCATTCCGCCGCAGCCGCCCTCTTGGCTGGTCGCCGTTCCAGCAATTCCTTGAGGAACTGTCCGGTATAGGACCGCTTCTCCTTGACGATTGCCTCGGGTGTGCCGGTTGCGACGATCTCGCCGCCGCCATCGCCGCCCTCGGGGCCGAAATCGAGCACCCAGTCGGCCGTCTTGATGACTTCGAGATTGTGCTCGATCACCACAACCGAATTGCCCTGATTGACCAGCTCGTGCAGCATTTCAAGCAGCTTGGCGACATCGTGGAAATGCAGGCCGGTCGTCGGTTCGTCGAGAATATAAAGCGTGCGCCCGGTCGAGCGCTTCGACAGCTCCTTGGCGAGCTTGACGCGCTGCGCCTCGCCGCCCGAAAGCGTATTGGCCTGCTGGCCGACCTTGATATAACCGAGGCCGACATCCTTCAGCGATTGCAGCTTGTCACGCACGGCCGGTACCGCCGCGAAGAAATCAACGCCTTCCTCCACCGTCATATCGAGCACGTCGGCGATCGATTTCTGCTTGAAGGTGACGTCGAGTGTCTCGCGATTATAGCGCTTGCCATGGCAGACGTCACAGGTGACGTAGACGTCGGGCAGGAAGTGCATCTCGATCTTGATGACGCCGTCGCCCTGGCAGGCTTCGCAGCGTCCGCCCTTGACGTTGAAGGAGAAGCGGCCCGGCTGATAGCCGCGAGCCTTGGCCTCGGGCAGGCCGGCGAACCAGTCACGGATCGGCGTGAAGGCGCCGGTATAGGTCGCCGGGTTCGAGCGTGGTGTGCGCCCGATCGGCGACTGGTCGATGTCGATCACCTTGTCGATATGCTCGAAACCGTCGATACGGTCGTGGTCGGCGGGGATTTCGCGCGCACCCATGACGCGCCGCGCCGCCGATTTATACAGCGTCTCGATCAGGAAGGTGGACTTGCCGCCGCCGGAAACACCGGTCACCGCCGTAAAGACGCCGAGCGGGATCGAGGCCGTGACATTCTTCAGATTGTTGCCGCGCGCGCCGACGACCTTGATCTCGCGACCCTTCTTCGGCTTGCGGCGCTCGTCCGGAACCGGCACGCCGAGTTCGCCTGAGAGATATTTGCCGGTCAGCGATTGCGGATTGTCCATGATATCCTGCGGCGTGCCATGGGCGATGACCTGGCCGCCATGGATGCCGGCCGCCGGGCCGATGTCGACGACGTCGTCGGCCGTCAGGATCGCATCCTCGTCATGCTCGACGACGATGACCGTATTACCGATATCGCGCAGGTGCTTCAGCGTGTCGAGCAATCGGGCATTGTCGCGCTGATGCAGGCCGATCGACGGCTCGTCGAGCACGTAAAGCACGCCGGTCAGCCCCGAGCCGATCTGCGAGGCGAGGCGGATGCGCTGGCTTTCGCCGCCCGACAGCGTGCCGGAATTGCGCGATAGGCTGAGATACTCCAGGCCGACATCGTTGAGGAAGCGCAGCCGGTCGCGGATCTCTTTAAGGATACGCACGGCGATCTCGTTCTGCTTGGCGTTAAAGCTGGCCGGCAGCGTCTCGAACCAGTCGCGCGCAACGCGGATCGACATCTCGGTCACTTCGCCGATATGCAGCCTGTTGATCTTCACCGCCAGCGCTTCGGGTTTCAGGCGATAGCCGTTGCAGGAAGGGCAGGGAGCTGCCGACATGAAGCGCTCGATGTCCTCGCGCGCCCAGGCGGAATCCGTCTCCTTCCAGCGGCGCTCGAGATTGGTGATGATGCCCTCGAAGTTCTTGTGGGTGGTGTAGGAGCGCGCGCCGTCGGCGTAATGGAATTCGATCTTGTCGTCGGTGCCGTTGAGGATGACATCCTTGGCCTCGTCGGAAAGATCGTTCCAGCGGGTGCCGAGCTTGAAGCCGTAATGTTTGCCGAGCGCTTCCAGCGTCTGGTTGTAATAGGGCGAGGTCGACTTGGCCCAGGGCGCGATCGCCCCGTCGCGCAGCGTCCGCTCGGGTTCGGGCACGATCAGGTCAGGGTCGATCTTCTGCTGGGCGCCGAGACCGTCGCAGGTCGGGCAGGCGCCGAAGGGGTTGTTGAACGAGAAGAGCCGGGGCTCGATCTCGGGAATGGTGAAACCCGAGACCGGGCAGGCGAATTTCTCCGAAAACAGCACGCGCTCATGCGTCTCGTTCAGCGACTTGTTGGCCGAGCCGCCGGCCGAAGTCTCTTCCGGCGGCAGCGGCTTGTCGGCGAATTCGGCAACCGCCAGCCCGTCGGCGAGCTTGAGGCAGGTTTCCAGGCTGTCGGCCAGGCGCGCCGAGACATCCGAGCGCACGACGATGCGGTCGACCACCACGTCGATATCGTGCTTGTATTTCTTGTCGAGAACAGGCGCCTCGGCGATTTCGTAGAACTGGCCGTCCACCTTGACGCGCTGGAAGCCCTTCTTCATCAGCTCCGCCAGTTCCTTCTTGTATTCGCCCTTACGCCCGCGCACGAGCGGCGCGAGAATATAAAGACGGGTGCCTTCGCCGAAAGCGAGGATGCGGTCGACCATCTGGCTGACTGTCTGGCTTTCGATCGGCAGGCCGGTCGCCGGCGAATAGGGAACGCCGACACGAGCAAAGAGCAGGCGCATATAGTCGTAGATCTCGGTGACGGTACCGACCGTCGAGCGCGGGTTACGCGAGGTGGTCTTCTGCTCGATCGAAATGGCAGGCGACAGCCCGTCGATCTGATCGACATCGGGCTTCTGCATCATTTCGAGGAACTGTCGGGCATAGGCCGATAGGCTTTCGACGTAGCGCCGCTGGCCTTCGGCGTAGATCGTGTCGAAGGCGAGCGAGGATTTGCCCGAGCCCGAAAGCCCGGTCATGACGATCAGCTTGTTGCGCGGCAGATCGAGATCGATGCTCTTCAGATTGTGCTCGCGCGCGCCGCGGATGGAGATCGTCTTCAGTTCGCTCATCGTCTCTGCTTTGGTTTTCTGGATAACAGCCCTTATTTAGTGATGCCGGCGGGCGAGTCGAGGCTGAATATCCTGGAAGCTTCAAGGTTTTCGATTCTGTTGACAGGATCATACGGATAAACTAGAACAAATAAAGAACAAATTTCCTGATGAATTCATGCGGCTTTCTGATGGAGAAACATGTGGATGAACGACCGTTTACGCGCATTGGCGGTCTGCGATGGTTTAAGGTGCGCTGATCGATTAACGCCGCCGGGCAGGGCGGCAGGCAGGGTGAGAAGCATGGCTGGTAGCGTGAACAAGGTAATTCTGGTTGGAAATGTGGGTGCAGATCCCGAAATCCGCCGCACTCAGGATGGCCGGCCGATCGCCAATCTTCGTATCGCGACCTCGGAGACCTGGCGTGACCGCAATTCCGGCGAACGCCGCGAAAAGACGGAATGGCACACTGTCGTCGTCTTCAACGAAGGCCTCTGCAAGGTCGTCGAGCAATATGTGAAGAAGGGCGCCAAGCTCTATATCGAAGGCCAATTGCAGACCCGCAAGTGGCAGGACCAGCAGGGCCAGGACCGCTACTCGACGGAAGTGGTGCTGCAGGGCTTCAGCTCGACGCTGACGATGCTCGACGGCCGCGGCGATGGCGGCGGCGCAAGCTCCGGCTTCGGCGGCGGCCGTGGCGGCAGCAGCAACAATGACTACGGCGACGATTATGGCGCCCCGGCTCCCTCTTCATCGCCGAGCCGCGGCGGTGGCGGCGGCAACTTCTCGCGCGATCTCGACGACGACATCCCGTTCTGATCGATCATGGTTCTGACTTTATAAGCAGCTGAGAGCATGGTGTCCTGAACAACACCAGCTCTCTCTGTTTTCCAGCTAAGATGTTTCCGCCGGCGCCGTTGTCAGTGCGGCGTCGCGCTGATCAGATTGAGCGCCGCTTTGGCGCCGTCGACGACGAACTGCACCGCAAGGGCGGCGAGGATGACCCCGAGTAGGCGTGTCAGGATCGCCCGGCCTGTGACCCCGAGGAAGCGGTCGAGCCTTTCGGCAATCAGCAGCATGAGGAAGGTCAGCAGCAGATTGGCGGCGATGACGGCGATCAGCTGGGCTTTTTCGACGGAGGTCGGTAGCGTGCCGGCAAGCAGGATTGTCGCCGAGATCGCACCCGGGCCGGCGATCAGCGGCAAAGCGAGGGGAAAGACAGCGATATTCTCGATATGATCCTTGGTGACGGCAGCCTCGCTCGCCTTCTCCTTGCGCTCTTGGCGCCGCTCGAACACCATCTCGAAGGCGATCCAGAAGAGCAGTAGGCCGCCGGCGATGCGGAAGGCGCCGATCGAAATGCCGAGCACGCCGAGCACGCCAGCCCCGAACAGCGCGAAGACCGCGAGGATGATGAAGGCGATGGTCGAGCCGCGCAACGCCACCTGCGTGCGCTGGGCTCTGCTCATGCCGGTCGTCAGCCCCAGGAAGATGGGGGCGAGCCCCGGCGGATCGATGGTGACGAGAAGCGTCGTGAAGGCGTTGATCAATTGGTCGGCGCTTGCCATCGTCTCTCCGAAAGCCCATATGGGTGCGTGATTTTCTGCGATTGTGAAGCGGGGATTTGGATTTGGCAAATATGCCGCGGCGGCCCGCGGCGGATTTGTCCGGTCCGGTCGCACAAGTCCTGTGCTTTACCCTTTTTCGGCCGCAAAAGCCTGTTCAAAACGCGCTCGGAAATTGGCGTAGGAACAGGCTTTCCGCTATAAATCTTCAAGTGATTCTAGAAGAGATCGTGATCTGTTTTGACTGAGCAAACACCCCCCGGCGGCGGGAAGCTCCCGCCAGGCATCGAGCCCATCTCCATCATGGAGGAAATGCAGCGGTCGTATCTCGATTACGCTATGAGCGTCATCGTCAGCCGCGCGCTGCCCGACGTGCGCGACGGCCTGAAGCCCGTGCACCGGCGCATCCTCTACGGCATGTCCGAGCTCGGCATCGACTGGAACAAAAAATACGTCAAATGCGCCCGCGTCACCGGCGACGTGATGGGTAAATATCATCCGCACGGCAATGCCGCGATCTATGATGCGCTCGCCCGCATGGCGCAGCCCTGGTCGCTGCGGCTGCCGCTGATCGACGGTCAGGGCAATTTCGGCTCCGTCGATGGCGATCCGCCGGCGGCCGAACGTTACACCGAATGCCGGCTCGAAAAGGCCGCCCATTCGCTGCTCGACGATCTCGACAAGGAAACTGTCGACTTCCGCGACAACTACGACGGCACGCTGTCCGAGCCGGTGGTGGTTCCCGCCAAATTCCCGAACCTGCTCGTCAACGGCGCAGGCGGCATCGCCGTCGGCATGGCGACCAATATCCCGCCGCATAACCTGTCGGAAGTGATCGACGGCTGCATCGCGCTGATCAACGATCCGGCGATCGAGCTGCCGGAACTGATGCAGATCATTCCCGGCCCGGATTTTCCGACGGGCGCCAAGATTCTCGGCCGCGCCGGCATCCGCTCGGCTTACGAGACCGGCCGCGGCTCGGTCATCATGCGCGGCGTCGCAGCAATCGAGCCGATGCGCGGCGACCGCGAGCAGATCATCATCACCGAAATCCCGTATCAGGTGAACAAGGCGACGATGATCGAAAAGATGGCCGAACTGGTGCGCGAAAAGCGCATCGAGGGCATCTCCGACCTGCGCGACGAATCCGACCGCCAGGGCTATCGCGTCGTCATCGAGCTGAAGCGCGACGCCAATGCCGAGGTCATCCTTAACCAGCTCTATCGTTATACGCCGCTGCAGACCTCCTTCGGCTGCAACATGGTGGCGTTGAACGGCGGCAAGCCGGAACAGCTGACGCTGCTCGACATGCTGCGCGCCTTCGTCTCTTTCCGCGAGGAAGTCGTTAGCCGGAGAACGAAATTCCTCCTGCGCAAGGCGCGTGAGCGTGCGCATGTGTTGGTCGGCCTCGCGATTGCGGTCGCGAATATCGACGAAGTCATCCGCGTCATCCGCCAGGCGCCGGATCCGCAGTCGGCCCGCGAAGAGCTGATGACCCGCCGCTGGCCGGCGGAAGATGTCGAAAGCCTGATCCGTCTGATCGACGATCCGCGCCACCGCATCAACGAGGACATGACGTATAACCTGTCGGAGGAGCAGGCTCGCGCCATCCTCGAGCTGCGTCTTGCTCGCCTCACGGCCCTTGGCCGTGACGAAATCGGCGATGAACTCAATAAGATAGGCGAGGAAATCCGGGATTATCTCGATATTCTTTCCTCGCGCGTCCGCATCCAGACCATCGTCAAGGATGAACTCACCGCCGTGCGCGACGAGTTCGGCACACCGCGCCGCACCGAGATCGTCGATGGCGGCCTCGAAATGGACGATGAGGATCTGATCGCCCGCGAAGACATGGTCGTCACCGTCTCGCATCTCGGTTATATCAAGCGCGTGCCGCTCACCACCTACCGTGCCCAGCGCCGCGGCGGCAAGGGCCGCTCCGGCATGACCACCCGCGACGAGGATTTCGTTAGCCGGCTATTTGTGGTCAACACGCATACGCCAGTTCTGTTCTTCTCCTCGCGCGGCATCGTCTACAAGGAAAAGGTCTGGCGCCTGCCGATCGGCACCCCGACCTCGCGCGGCAAGGCGCTGATCAACATGCTGCCGCTCGCCCCCGGCGAACGCATCACCACCATCCTGCCCTTGCCCGAGGACGAGGAAAGCTGGGACAATCTCGACGTCATGTTCTCGACGACGCGCGGCACGGTTCGCCGCAACAAGCTGTCGGACTTCGTTCAGGTGAACCGCAACGGCAAGATCGCCATGAAGCTCGAGGAGGAGGGCGACGAAATCCTCTCCGTCGAGACCTGTACGGAACATGACGACGTTCTGCTGACGACCGCGCTCGGCCAGTGCATCCGTTTCTCCGTCGACGACGTTCGCGTCTTCGCCGGCCGTAACTCGATCGGCGTTCGCGGCATCAATCTCGGCGAGGGCGATCGCATCATCTCGATGACGATCGTCGGCCATGTCGATGCCGAGCCATGGGAGCGCGCCGCTTATCTGAAGCGCTCCGCCGCCGAACGTCGCGCGACGGGCGTGGACGAAGAGGACATCGCTCTGGTTGGCGAGGAAGTCACTGAGGAGGGACAACTCTCCGACGAACGTTACGAAGAGCTGAAGGCGCGCGAGCAGTTCGTGCTCACCGTCTCCGAAAAGGGCTTCGGCAAGCGTTCGTCTTCCTACGACTTCCGTATCTCCGGCCGCGGCGGCAAGGGCATCCGCGCCACCGACACGTCGAAAACTGGCGAGATCGGCGAACTGGTTGCGGCCTTCCCGGTCGACGACGGCGATCAGATCATGCTGGTTTCGGATGGCGGCCAGCTGATCCGTGTGCCGGTCGGCGGCATCCGCATCGCCAGCCGCGCCACCAAGGGCGTCACCATCTTTTCGACGGCCAAGGACGAGAAGGTCGTTTCGGTCGAGCGCATCAGCGAGCCGGAAGAGGAGGAGACGGAGGAAGCCGTCGAGACCGCCGAAGGTGCTCCTGCTGCTGAGGAAGGTTCAGCTGGCGAAACGCCGGTTGTCGATGGCGATCCGGCCGGGCCTGCCAAGGAATGATCAAGTGAAAAGGGCGGCTTCGGGCCGCCCTTTTCTTTTCGGGCTTAAAGCATATCGCCCGGAAGTGTGCAGCGGTTTCGGCACAGTGACATGCATGAAAACAAAGGGCTGAAGCGCGGCATGACGACGCGTTTTAGCCCAAGAAAAAAGCCGGACGCTGGGTGCATCCGGCTTTGAAAGACCCGAGGCGGCGGAAGGGTGCCGCTCTTTGGGTGGGGAAGGGTGGAATGTCAGAACACGCTATGCTTTTCGTTCAGCGATTTCACCTCTTCGCCTTCGCGCCGAAGCGCTGAAATCGTCGAGGCCACAGACACGATGAACATGACGCTGATGAGGGCGGTGAGCACTGTCAAGATCGTGAACATAGGCATTCCTTTCCTGGGGAGTTGCGTTCTCGCCCCTCAGTACTGGCCCAGTACGGCCGTGCGGGCCGAAGCATAGGGACCATAAACCTTGGACGTATCAACCTTCTGATCATAGAGAGCGACAGTTGCGGTCAGCATGCCCGTGACCATTACCATCCAGAGCACGTTAATCATCGTAATCTTGCCGGGCATCTTTAGTCCTTCCTGCCGCGATAATCGCATCTATGTGTCGGTTGAATGAACGCATCCGTTTTAAAATGGTTCCGCCGGATGTTGAGGCGGTGTTTAGCAATGCCGATCTGAAGCCTCCTTGAATGTCTCGTTCATCTGGCGTTCAGATTCGAGGCCCGGTTTTTTCGCGTAGCCGGCCTTGGGCGCGCACGATGGCTGCATGTTCGGCAAGCTCCGGCCGCACCCAGCTCACCTCGTAGCGATCGGCGAAAAAGCCATAGGCCATTTCGGCGGCGAGAGAGAAAAGGACGGCAAGCGCAACGAGCAGGATCAGCATGGACATGGTCTTTCGGGGAATGCCGGATGCCGGAATGGCAGCGGCTGCCTTGATGATCCGAGTTAAGCAGGTCCTGTCTGAAACAGCCTTGAATGGCATGTTCATTCGCCGTTCAGCGGCGGGAAACGGCGGGGCAAATCACTTGCGGCAAGGCAGCATCCGTGACAAAAGGCGTCAAACCAACGGCCGAGCCAGATGACGACAGCTTTTTATCCTGGGTCCTTCGACCCGATCACCAACGGACATGTGGATGTTCTGGTCCAGGCCCTGAACGTCGCCGAAAAGGTGATCGTCGCGATCGGCATCCATCCTGGCAAGGCGCCACTGTTTTCGTTCGACGAGAGGGCCGAGCTGATCCGCCTTTCCCTGGCGCAAGCGCTGCCCGGCAAGACCGGTGACATCACCGTCGTCGCCTTCGACAATCTGGTCGTCGATGCCGCCCGTGCCCATGGCGCAACGCTTCTGATCCGCGGCCTTCGCGACGGCACCGACCTCGATTACGAAATGCAGATGGCCGGTATGAACAGGGCGATGGCGCCCGACATCCAGACCATCTTTTTGCCGGCGGGCACGGCTTCGCGGCCCATAACCGCCACATTGGTCCGCCAGATCGCCGCCATGGGCGGCGATGTCAGCGCTTTCGTGCCGTCCGCCGTCTTGCAAGCCCTCACATCCAAGCGCCCAAACTAGCAAGTAAGAAGCCTAACAAGCGCAAAGAGCCGGCGGAACCCGCCGCAACGGAGCCCATATGAAACTCTTTTATCTCGCATTCGCCGGCGTGCTGTATCTCGCCTCCTTCGCGGGGGATGCCTTCGCCCAGGCGGCCGATCACTATCTCACCATCCAGCTGAAGAACGGCCCTGTCGTCATCCAGTTGATGCCTGAGGTGGCGCCGAAGCACGTCGCCCAGATCGAGGCGCTGGCCAAGAAGGGCGAATACGACAACGTCGCCTTCCACCGCGTCATCGAGGGCTTCATGGCCCAGACCGGCGACGTCAAATACGGCAACATGGAAAAGGGCTTCGATGCCAGCCTTGCCGGCACCGGTTCCTCTGACATGCCCGACATTCCGGCCGAGTTCTCCAAGACCCCGTTCGTGCGCGGCACGGTCGGCATGGCCCGCTCGCAGGATCCGAATTCCGCCAATTCGCAGTTCTTCATCATGTTCGCCGACGGTTCTTTCCTGAACGGGCAGTATACCGTCGTCGGCAAGGTCGTTTCCGGCATGGAAAATGTCGACAAGATCAAGCGCGGCGAAGGCCAGAACGGCGAAGTCAAAAATCCCGACCGGATGATCAAGGTCACCCTGGGCAAGAAGTAAGTCACGAGAGAAACAAAAGAGGAGTAGACAATGGCCGAGATCAAGGATCCCGAAAACACCATCATTCTGGAAACCACCAAGGGCAAGGTTGTCATTCAGCTGCTGCCGCAGGTCGCCCCGGAGCACGTCGCCCGCGTCAAGGAACTCGCCCGCGAGAAGGCCTATGACGGCGTCGTCTTCCACCGCGTCATTCAGGATTTCATGGCTCAGACGGGCGATGTCGAATATGGCAAGAAGGGTTCGGAAACCTTCAATCCCGGCCGGGCCGGCATGGGCGGCTCCTCCAAGCCAGACCTGAAGGCCGAATTCTCCGCCACGCCGCATGTGCGCGGCACCTGCTCGATGGCCCGCTCGCAGAACCCGAACTCGGCCAACTCGCAGTTCTTCATCTGCTTCACCGACGCGCCCTGGCTGAACAAGCAGTATTCCGTCTGGGGTCAGGTGATCGAAGGCATGGACAATGTCGACAAGATCAAGCGCGGCGAACCGGTTTCCGATCCGGATTCGATCGTCTCGATGCGGGTTGCCGCCGACGTCTGATTGTGATTTCTGCTGGAACCCGCCCTTGCGCGAAAGCGCGGGGCGGGTTTCGCTTTGCCTGGAAGTACCTCGATGCGCGTAGACCTTTTCGATTTCGACCTGCCGGATGAACGCATTGCGCTGCGGCCTGCCGAACCGCGCGACAGCGCGCGCCTGCTCGTCGTCAATCCGCATGCTGAAAGCGTGCCCCATGCGGAAAGTGCGCTCTCGGATCATCACGTTTACGATCTGCCGTCGTTTCTGCGCGCCGGTGACGCACTCGTGTTCAACGATACCAAGGTCATTCCCGCCCAGCTCGAAGGCATCCGCCATCGCGACGGCGCCGGCGGCCAGCAGGTATCGGCAACGCTGCATATGCGCATCGGCCCCAGCCGCTGGAAGGCCTTTGCCAAGCCCGGCAAACGCATCAAGGAGGGCGACCGCATCGCCTTCGGCCATTCCGGTGAAAGCTGCTTCCTCGGCGCGCTTGATGCCACCGTCGAGGAAAAGGGCGAGGCGGGCGAAGTGACGCTCGCCTTCGATCTCACAGGCCCGGCGCTCGACGAGGCGATCGCCGCCGTCGGCCATATTCCGCTGCCGCCCTATATCGCCGCCAAACGGCCGGAGGATGAGCGCGACCGCGCCGACTACCAAACGATCTATGCCCGCGAGGAGGGCGCCGTCGCCGCCCCCACCGCCGGCCTGCATTTCACGCCGGATCTGTTTGCGGCGCTGGATAAGGCCGGCATCGAGCGCCATTTCGTCACGCTGCATGTCGGCGCCGGCACCTTCCTACCGGTTAAGGCTGATGATACCGACGATCACAAGATGCATCTCGAAAGCGGTTATGTCAGCGCCGAGATCGCCGCCCGGCTGAATGCCGTCAAGGCAAGGGGCGGGCGTATCGTCTGCGTCGGCACGACCTCGCTGCGGCTGATCGAAAGTGCGGCCGGGGAAGACGGAAAGATCAAGCCCTGGGCCGGCGCCACCGGTATTTTCATCACACCCGGCTACCGTTTCAAGGCGGTCGACATGCTGATGACCAATTTCCACCTGCCGCGCTCGACCCTGTTCATGCTGGTCTCGGCCTTCTCAGGCTTCGAAACCATGCGCGCGGCCTATGAACACGCCATTTCCACAGGCTACCGCTTCTACTCCTACGGCGACGCGAGCCTTCTTTTCCGGAAAGACAAATGACCGAGAACTTCCAATTCACCCTTGACAAGACCGATGCCGGCGCCCGCCTCGGCGAAATCTCCATGCCGCGCGGCGCAATCCGCACGCCGGCCTTCATGCCCGTCGGCACGGTCGGCACCGTCAAGGCCATGTATCTCGACCAGGTGCGCGAGACCGGCGCCGACATCATCCTCGGCAATACCTATCACCTGATGCTGCGCCCGACCGCCGAGCGCGTCGCCCGGCTTGGCGGCCTGCACAAGCTGATCCGCTGGGAACATCCGATCCTGACGGATTCCGGCGGCTTCCAGGTCATGTCGCTGTCCGGCCTGCGCAAGCTCGACGAACAGGGTGTCACCTTCAAATCGCATGTCGACGGCAGCCTGCACCACATGTCGCCGGAACGCTCCATCGAAATCCAAGGGCTGCTCGGCTCCGACATCCAAATGCAGCTCGACGAATG
Source organism: Rhizobium phaseoli (assembly GCF_001664385.1). Taxonomy (NCBI): domain Bacteria; kingdom Pseudomonadati; phylum Pseudomonadota; class Alphaproteobacteria; order Hyphomicrobiales; family Rhizobiaceae; genus Rhizobium; species Rhizobium phaseoli. The sequence continues at coordinate 2,204,653 of NZ_CP013532.1, forward strand.
CGTGGCGCTGCCGGCCGAGCCGAAGGAGATCGAGCGCGCCATGGAAATGTCGCTGCGCTGGGCGGAGCGTTGCCGGGTCGCGTTCGGCGAGCAGCCGGGCAAGGCGATGTTCGGCATCGTCCAGGGCGGCGACATTCCGGCGCTGCGCATCCGCTCGGCCGAGGCGCTGAGCCAGCTCGACCTCAAGGGTTACGCCGTCGGCGGCCTTGCCGTCGGCGAGCCGCAGGATGTCATGCTGCGGATGCTGGAAACGACGCTGCCCGTGCTTCCTGTGGAAAAGCCGCGTTACCTCATGGGTGTCGGGACGCCAGACGACATCCTTAAATCGGTCGCCCGCGGCATCGATATGTTCGACTGCGTCATGCCGACCCGCTCCGGCCGGCACGGTCTGGCTTTCACCCGCCGCGGCAAGGTCAATATCCGCAATGCCCGCCATGCCGAGGATATGCGTCCCCTCGACGAACAGTCGAACTGCCCGGCCTCACGCGATTATTCCCGCGCCTATCTGCACCATCTCGTCCGCGCCAACGAGGCGCTCGGCGGCATGCTGCTCTCCTGGCACAATCTCGCCTATTACCAGGAACTGATGCAGGGCATCCGCAAGGCGATCGCCGAAGGCCGCTTCGCCGATTTCATGGCGGAGACGATGGAGGAATGGGCGAGGGGCGATCTCGACCCGGTGTGAGTAATGCTAGCTCGCTCCCGCGGGAAGCTCAGATGCTGGTCTTGGCGCAACCATAATCTTGAGCTTTCTGCGCACTGGCGCGTCGAAGTGAATGGCGACGATGCCGGCCATGATGAAAATCGCTATCACGACGACCATACCTGATGCCGGCGAGGCCGGGAGGTCAAAGCCCTTTTGCCGCAGCAGATGCAGCAATTCGAAGATGGGCGCGTGCAGGATATAAATCGGATAGGAAACGATCCCCAGCCAACGGAATGCCAGCTCGACAAGGCCGGTCTGCCTCGTGTGCATTGCGATCCAGACGATGGCCGGGAAAATCACCAAGCACATGAAAAGATCAAAATAAGGAAAACCGTAAAATGTGCTCGCGGGTATATTCGTGATCACAATCAGGCAACCACAGAGGAAAATGCCGATGGTGTTGCCTCTATGGACCGCTTTCGGCGTTCGAACCTCGTACGACCTGTGAAGGCAGATCCCGAGCGAAAACGAGAACAAAATTCTCGAGAAGCCAAATCCGAAGTAGCCCGCCTGATGGCCAATGTCGAAATTGCCTCCAAGGCCTCCGTACAAGGTGATACCTGCTGTCCCGAGGGCGATGGCGAGCAAGATTCTGGAGGATAGTCGTACCAGAAGAACGGAAAACAGCACTCCAGCCCAGAGCTCAAAGAAGAGCGACCAACTCGGCCCGTTCAACGGAAAGGCGCCGCCCGTGCCCGCGTTTGGAATGAACAGAATTGCCCTCAGCAGAAGGCCGGCGAGGGTAAGGTAATCGAAGCCGAATTGAATTGCATAGCTGACAAGACCGACAGGCAGAGAAAGCAGATAGACAGGATAAAGCCGAATGATGCGCTGCAGCAGAAATCCGGCAGGCGTAATCTGTCCCGTTGCCAGTTGCCTTTCGTATGAACTTGCAAGCACCACGCCGCTCAAAAGAAAGAAAAGGTCAACGGCAAGGTAGCTGATATTGACAGGTATCGGACCAAGCGTGCCGCCAGTGTGTAGGAACATGACCATGATGGCCGCGATTCCCCGCAACGCTTCAAGAGCCGTGAAAAATCGCTTGCCAGTATTCAACCTGCCAATCCCCCGCTGGCGGATTTTTACTCCAGCACAATTTCAAAATAGTTAGTGCAACGAATCCAGATGCTGGGCAGTGTTTCATCCAGCCAAGAACAGCGCGCCTAGATGCCCTTGCTGTCGGCATCCGGCATGATCTGCACGCCGTTGATCCGGTAGCTGCCGTCCGGCTGCCGGGTCATCTGGTAAATCGCCGTCCAGTCCCTGCCGTCTCGACCTGATATCAGCACCTCGTGGTAGATCAGCGCGCCGTTGTCGATCGATCGGCTGCGGCCGAAGGCGTAATTGCCGGGGTGATAGACCGGCTCGTAGCTCTTCTTGACCATGGCGAAGAACAGGTTCTTGTCGGGGTACATCGCCTTGATGCCGGGAGCGGCGTAGTAATAGGCTGTCTCGGCATCGTCCTTGAGGAAGGCTTTGATCTGTTCCTCGATGATCGTCCGCGTCGTGTCGATCGGATCTTCGGCGCGGGCCGAGACGGTGGAGAGGAGGGACGCGGCACACAGAAAGACAACTGCGAAGAAGGCGCGCATGGGTTTGTCTCCAGCTCTATCGGGGAATGATCCCCGATAGAGAGGAAGTGTAGGCCATTTCCAGCGCAAGGAAAGCGGACTTTATGACCAGCGCCGGAAGAGGGCGCTGGCATTCACCCCGCCGAAGCCGAAACCGTTGGTGATGGCATAGTCCATCGCCACGGGGCGCGCCGTCTTGCCGACGATATCGATGCCTTCGGCATCAGGATCGACCTTTTCCAGGTTGCGGGTCGGTGGCGCGATCTGGTCGCGCAGCGCCAGGATGGCGAAGATCGCCTCCAGCCCGCCGGCGGCCCCGAGCAGATGGCCGGTCGCCGATTTCGTCGCGCTGACCGCAATGGCGCCATCGCGGCCGAAGACGGCGCCGATCGCCGCGATCTCGCCTTTGTCACCGACCGGTGTCGAGGTGGCGTGCGCGTTCAGGTGTTTGACCTCGGATGCCGGGATCTTGGCCTGCCGGAGCGCTGCCTCGATCGCCCGGCGCGCGCCGTCGCCATCTTCGGGGCCGGAGGTCATGTGGTAGGCGTCCGCTGCCGTGCCGTAGCCGACGAGTTCGGCAAGCGGCGTCGCGCCGCGGGCAAGCGCATGCTCCAGCGTCTCGATCACCAGGATGCCGGCGCCTTCGCCCATGACGAAACCGTCGCGCGCCGTGTCGAAGGGGCGCGAGGCCAGTTCCGGCGTCTCGTTGAAGCCGGTGGAAAGGGCGCGCGCAGCGGCAAAGCCACCAAGGCTCACCTTGTCGATACAGGCCTCGGCGCCGCCGCAGATCACCACATCAGCCTCGCCGGAGCGGATCAGCCGTGCAGCATCGCCGATCGCCTGGACGCTGGCAGCGCAGGCCGTCACCGGCGCGCCGAGTGGCCCCTTGAAGCCGTAGCGGATGCTGACCTGACCGGCGGCGAGATTGACGAGGAAGGAAGGCACGGTGAAGGGCGAGAGCCGCCGCACGCCGCGCGTCTCGCCGATCCGCACCGCTTCGGCGATCGCCGGAAAGCCGCCGACGCCGGAGGCGATGATCGTTGCAGTGCGTTCGCGCTCACCTTCGTCGGTTGGCATCCAGCCGGCCTGCTTCACCGCTTCTTCCGTCGCTGCCATGGCGAAATGGATGAAGCGGTCCATCTTCTTCTGGTCCTTGGGTGTGATGTAGCGGTCGGGGTCAAAGCCGGCCTCGGCATCCTCGGCAATGCCGGGAACGATGCCGCCGACCTTGGCCGAGAGTTCGCCGACGACATCCTCGGGCAGTACCCTCAGACCCGAGGCGCCGCCGACAAGGCGTTTCCAGGCGGGTTCGACGCCGGTCCCGAGCGGCGAGACAAGTCCCATGCCGGTGACAACAATGCGGTCCATGATATTTTCCTCTCTATGCGTCGATGCCGAGATACCAGGCACGCATGCGGGCGATCCGCGCACGTACCTCGTCATCGGCTGCAGGGCCTGCAAGCAGGCTGGTGTTTTCGGGTGTCACTTCTTCGCCGGTCCGTGCGTCGACCAGCATGGTCTGACGCGCTCTGCCGGAGGCGGCGTCGCTGAGAAGAAAGGCGAGATCCTCTTCCGGAATGTGGCGGCTTCCCCAGGAAAACAGCGCCATCAGCACCGGAAAGAAATCGCGGCCCTTGTCCGTCAGCCGATATTCGTAGCGGGCAGGGCGCTGCTGGTAGAGCCGTCGTTCGAACAGCCCCTGATCGGTCAGATGTTTGAGCCGCCGCGTCAGGATGTTCGGCGCCACGCCGAGGCTTTTCTGGAATTCATCGAAGCGCGACAGCCCCTGGAAGGCATCACGCACTATCAGAATGCTCCACCAGTCGCCGACGCTGTCGAGCGCGCGCGCCGCCGGGCATTTGAATTGACTGAAGCTAGTCCGTTGCATGATGATAGTCACTACATTAGCGACTATCATAATGCAAGTTACTTCAATGAAGGCTGACTGCCGTCAGCGAGGATCGCGCTTTTTGCGACCGCGGACTTCAAATTCGACGAGCAGCGACTTGAGTTCGATCTCGCGAACGCGTCGTGCCGCTTCATCGGGGCTGACCCATTCGAGAATACGCTGGCCTTGCTCCTTGAAATCGTCGCTGATCTCGGTGACTTCAACCTGAAACAAATCGACGATGCAGGGGGCTACGTCACCATCGTCGAGTTCTTTCAGATAGGTATAGCGGCCGACCGGCTTTTTCCTCACCGCCCCGCGCACGCCGGCTTCCTCCCAGGCTTCGATCGCCGCCGCTTCAAACGGTTTCTTCCCTTTCATCGGCCACCCTTTCGGAATGACCCAGCGCGCACTCTCGCGCGATGTGATCACTAGGATTTCGATCCCCGGTCCATCATCGGCGTAGCGGAAGCAAATCGCGCCGTATTGTTGGCGGAATGCACCTGAAAACAGCTTGGCAGGCACGGCGGCGAGTTGCCGCAGCAATGGCTGAGACTTGTCTGGTCGAGGCTTGCTGCGTTTTCTCGGCGTCTTCATGGCGATTGGGGATTGTTGAAATTGCTGATTCTTCACCCGCCTGAGCGTGTCGATGGCAGATTATGACAATCGCTTGTATGCGCAACCATCCGCCGTTGTCAGCCGTGCCCTCGCCGCCACGTAGCCTGCTCTACAATGCGGCGCTATTACCGTCGCGTAGAATTGAATTGTGAACCGCCAACAGCTCCGGATAGGCGGAAACGTTGCTGGCAAGGACGGGATGCCCCTTGAACAAATCTTCGCCTTCGGTCGGGAAGGGCAGGTACCCGCCCCCAGCTTCTTTGACCAGGCAATAGCCCGCCATGCAGTCCCAAGCCCGCATGTGAGGTTCATAATAGCCGACGAGACGCCCTGCAGCCACATAGGCAAGCATCAGCGCTCCGGAGCCGTTCCGAATGAACGTGCCGCCGCTGGCGAGCAACGCTGTTATGATAGCGCCGACAACGTCCGGAGCCACATGCGTATTGCAGCCGATACCCGTCATGGCGTTCTGTATTGTGCGGGAGGGATCGAGTAAAAGCGTCTCGCCATTCAAGCTCGCCCCAAGGCCAAGAGCTGCGGCATAAAGCTCGTTCGCACAAGGCACCTGGATCACGCCGACGACCGGGACGCCCTGGTGCAGGACAGCGACCGATACGCACCAGGTAGGCATGCCATTGACGAAAGGCGCGGTGCCGTCGATAGGATCGACAACCCAGGTGTAGCCGGAACGTCCCGCTTGATGGCCGAACTCCTCGCCAAGGAAACCGTCCTCGGGAAGTGCTGCCGCAACCTGCTCGCGCAGGAAGGTCTCGACGTTGCGATCCGCGATCGACACGACATCCTGAAGATCGCGCTTTGTCTCGATCACGAGAGTCTCGCGCTTATTGAAATAGTCGAGCGCCAAAGCACCAGCTTCCGCCGCAAGGGATTTGGCCAGGGCGAAGCGTCGTTCCAGGTCGCTGTCATGCATCGTCATATTGCTATCCTTTATTCGCATTCCAAATGTTTCAGGCCCAAATGTTCAGGCATTGATCAGCGCAATGCCACGGTTTTCGAACCCGAGTGTAACATCGCTCGCAGGCGGCAGGTTTCTGTTGACGGCATGGTCGATGATGAAGAGCGTTCCGACATCGGTTTCGATCTCATATTCGACATGTCCGCCGAGATAGGCACTATGGAGTACGCGTCCCGACAGGCCCCGCTGGCCGGCTGCCGCTATGGTGATCGATCCGGGCCTGACAGCGAGTTTTGCCATGCCGGGTTTTGCGCTGCGGCTTGGCAAACGATGGTCCACACCGGCCACGCGGACAAGCGCCTCCGTCCCTTCGACGCCGATCACCTCGCAAGGGATGACATTGGCCTCGCCCATGAAATCGGCGATGAAGGACGATGCCGGCGCTTCATAGAGCTCACGCGGCGTCCCGGACTGGGCAATCTCACCATCCTTCATGACAATGATGCGGTCGGACACCGCCAGAGCCTCATCCTGGTCATGGGTGACGTAAACGGCGGTGAAGCCGAGCCGTTGCTGCAGTTCGCGGATTTCCGTGCGCACCCGACGGCGCAGGCGTGCATCGAGGTTGGAGAGCGGTTCGTCGAGCAGCAGCACCTGCGGCTCGAGCACCAGCGCGCGGGCAACCGCGACGCGTTGCTGCTGGCCGCCGGAAAGCTCGGCCGGCAGGCGATGGCCCATGCCCGCAAGGCCGACGAGCTTCAATCCTTCCTCGGCCTTTTCCCGCGCTTCCTTCTTGCCGAGGCCCGACGACTGCAGACCGTAAGCGACATTATCCAGCGACGTCATATGCGGAAACAAGGCATAGGACTGAAACACCATCGAGACATCGCGCTCATTGGCAGGCAGCATGGTAACGTCGGCGCCGCCGATCAGAATACGCCCGGATGTCGGATGCTCGAGCCCGGCCAGCATGCGCAGCGTGGTGGTTTTGCCGCAGCCGGATGGGCCGAGCAAGGTCACCAGCGTGCCCGGCTCGATGGAGAGGGAAAGGTCGGGAATGGCCGTGAATGCACCGAAAGACTTTCGGACATTGTGAAAGGTGACGGAACCGGGTTTGACGGTGATCATGCGGTTTTCTCCTGACCGAGAGGAACAGAGGGAGCTGAGCTGGTGCCGGCGACGCGATTTTCGCGGCGTAGGCGGCGCTCGCCGACGACGAGCTGGAAGCCGGCGATGACAATGCTCATCACCACGATCAGCATGGATGAATAGGCGATCGCTACGCCGTATTCGCCATTCTCGACGAGGCCGACGATATAGGACGTGGCCATGTTGTATTCCGCGCTGACGAGGAAGATGACGGCGCTGATCGAGGTTATGGCGCGCACGAAAGAGTAGACCAGGGCGGCGGTGATGGCTGGCCGCAGCAGCGGCAGGATTACCTTGCGGATCGTGCGGAAACTGTCCGCACGCAAAGTCAGCGACGCCTCGTCCAGGCTCTTGTCGAGCTGGCTCATCGCCGCGATCCCGCCGCGAACGCCGACCGGCATGTTGCGGAAGACGAAGCAGAGGATGAGGATCAGCGCCGAGCCGGTCATCTCGATCGGAGGCAGGTTGAAAGCCATGATGTAGCTGACGCCGATGACCGTTCCGGGGATGGCGAAGCTCATCATCAGCGCGAATTCGAAGACGTTCCGCCCGACGAATTTCTGCCGTACGATGATATAAGCCGTGAGCAGGCCCACCGCAGCGGTCAGGGGCGCGGAGACGAGCGCGATTTCCATCGTCGTCCAGAAGGAGTTCCACGCCACGCCGGTCCACGCGACCCCCCCATTGTCGAGACCGATCGAGAAGGCGCGAGCGTAATGGTCGAGCGTCAGCGAGTTGTCGAGGCCCCAGGTTTTCACGAAGCCGCCGACCAGGATCATTCCATAAACGATGACGGTGAAAATCATCCACGGAACGACCACCGCATGCACGGCAATGGAAAGGCCGCGCGGCAACGCGATATGAGCGCCGCTCTCGCCCTTGCCGGTGACCGTGGCAAAGCTCTTGCCCGATAGCCAGAGACGCTGAGCGAGGAATGCCGAGAGCGTGAAGCAGAGCAGCACGATGGCAAGAACGGCCGCGCGCGACGGATCGTTCTGCGATCCGACGACCGCAAAGAAGATTTCCGTCGAAAGCACGCCATGCGTGCCGCCGAGCACGAGCGGATTGCCGAAATCGGCCATGCTCTCGATGAACCCGATCAGGAAGGCGTTGGCGAGACCCGGCTTCATCAGCGGCAGGGAGACGCGCCAGAACGTGCGCCAGCGACCGGCACGCAGGGTCTGCGATGCCTCCTCCATCGACGGGCTGACGCCTTCGACGACGCCGATCAGGACGAGGAAGGCGATCGGCGTAAAGGAGAGCACCTGGGCGATCCAGATGCCGGTGAGCCCATAGAGCCAGCGGCCTGGCTCGATACCCAACAGACTGGACAAGGCCTCGGTAATGACCCCGGCGCGGCCGAACAGCAGCGTCAGCGCCAGGCCGATGACGAAGGGCGGTGTGATGATCGGCAGCACCGTCAGCAGGCGCAATCCCTTTTTGAACGGAAAGCGCGTGCGCGTCGCCACCAGCGCAAAGCCGAGGCCGAGCAGGGTCGAGCCGGAAGCGGTCATGATGGCGAGAAGAAGCGTGCGCCAGGCAACGCCGCAACGTTCTTCACCCGCTATGCAGCCGAGGCTCCAAATGCCGGGGTCCTGAATGTTGCGCATAAGGCCATCCGGATTGAAGGAGCCGTCGAAGTCCTGCACCGAAGCGATGAACATGCTGCCGATCGGGTAGAAAACGAAGATGGTGACCAGAAACGCGAGGATGCAAATCGAGCCGACGATGAAGGCATCTCCCTTCATCACCCCGCGTTCGGCCAGTCCGAACGCAAAGAGGAGAACGAAGACGAGCGCTAAGAGGACCGCGCCGGCACCCATCGACGGCTGTCCCTCGGATAATATGCCGAACAGGTTTTCACTGATTGCCCAGGTCCAGCCGGAAAAGCCGATCGCCAATCCCTGCAGAGAGAGGAAGACGAGGCCGACGGCGCCGAGCGAGGCGAGCAAGGTTCCGCGCCGCATCGGATCGCGCACCAGGCGCGCCAAACAGCCGAGCAGAAACAGTAGGACCACGCCGGCAAGCCAGGTTCTTCCATGCTGCAGGATTTGCAGCAGCCCGGGCGCCGTATCGGCGGAGAACGGGAATGCAGACAGCCACTTGAATCCGAAGAAGCCGCCCTCGATGCGATACCACGGGACCAGGATCAGGGCAGCCGCCCCCAGGCCAAGGACGATGTCCAATCGGCGATTGCCACGTCTCATGGCATACCTCGCTTATTTCACGTTGATGAAATGGGAGAAGGGAGAGGCACCCCGGATTCGTCCGGGATGCCGCGCCACTCGTCGATCGTCAGTTGGCAATGGCGCCGACTTCCCGGTCCCAGCGCTCCAGCAGGGCCTTGCGCTTTGCCGGATCGCCATAGGTCTTGAAGTCGTAGTCGATCAGCTTGATGTCCTCGAACTTCGGCGCTTCCTTCGGCACCTCCGCCGATTTGTTCGACGGCAGCTGGAAGGACTTGGCATCCTTCATGCGCGATTGCACTTCGGGCCGCAGCGCCCAGTCGTACCAGACCTTAGCGTTGTCGAGATTGCGGGCGCCTTTGATGATCGACATGGAGCCGATTTCATAGCCGGTGCCCTCGCATGGCGCGACGGACTTGACCGGAAAGCCTTCGGCAGTCTGGGCAACGGCGTCATGCATGAAGACGATGCCAAGCGCCGTTTCGCCGCGCGCCGCCGCCTTGACCGGAGCCGATCCGGACTTGGTGTATTGCGAGACGTTGGCGTTCAGTTTTTTCAGATAGTCGATAGCCTGGTCTTCGCCCATGATCTGTACCAGAGAAGCGAGAGCCGTATAGGCAGTGCCCGAGGAGTTCGGATTGGCGATCTGGATTTCGCCCTTCAATTCCGGCGCCAGGAGATCGGCCCAGCAGCGGGGCTCCTTGTAACCCTTGGTCTTGAAGATCTCGGTGTTGTAACCCCAGCCGAGCGCACCGGCGTAGACGCCGACCGTCTTGAAGCCGGTGCTCTCCGCCTGCTTCTTTGCCCAATCCTGCAACTGGTCGAGCATCGGCGACTTGTATTCCAGCGTCAGGTTTTCCGATGCTGCCTGGACATGCGGATCCCCCGTGCCGGCCCACCAGATGTCGGTCTTCGGGTTGCGAGCCTCGGCGCGTATCTTTGCATAGGTCTCGCCCGACGACAGGCGCACCATATTCACCTTGATGTCGTGAGCCTTTTCGAAGTCGCCCTGCATCTGCTCGCAGATGACGACATCGGCCGAGCAGATGAGGTTGAGTTCGCCGGCGGCCTGGACCGAACCGGCAGCCAGCGCCGTTCCGGCAAAGAGAAGCGTGGAAAGAACTGTCAGTCGCATGGGTATCCTCCTGTTGCTTGCGTCTGAGAGGGTGTTGGGTCAGCGGCACAAGCGCTGCCCGTCGCGGCGCGTCGATCGCACCGTGTTGTCGAGTGTCGGATGGAAGTCGGATCCCGGCCTATTGGGTCGGGGAGATCTCGGTGTCGAAGCGGGTCAACAGCCGACTTCGCTCGTCGGACAGGCCGAATGTTGCAAAGTCATAATCCACCATCTTGATCATGGTGATGTCGGGCGCGGCCGGCGGCAAAGCCGCTTTGGCGTTCGACGGAACCTGGTTCTGGCCGGCCGCAGCGCCTGTCGCCTGGCCTTCGGGACTGAGGGCGAAATCGACGAATGCCTGGGCGGCTCTGGCATTGCGGCTACCCTTGACGATGCTGACCGCACCGATTTCGTAGCCCGTTCCTTCGCAAGGAGCGACGATGACCAGCGGCGCGCCTGCCTCCTTCAGGGTTACCGCGTCATGCATGAACGAGATGCCGATCAGGACTTCACCGCGGGCGGCAGCCTTTACCGGCGCCGAGCCGGACCTGGTATACTCGACGATATTGCGGTTGAGGGCGGCCATGTACCGGAACGCCTCCTCTTCGCCGAGGAGCTGCACGAGTGTGGCCAGCATTGTGAAAGCCGTTCCGGAGGAATTCGGATTGCCGGACTGGATATGGCCGCGATAGGCCTCTTTCGTCAGGTCCTGCCAGCAGGTCGGGGCCGGAAGCTTCAGCGCTGCGAGGAGATCGGAATTATAGGCGAAACCCAAAGCTCCCGCATATATGGCGGCCGACCGGGAGCCGGACATAGCAAAAAAGTTCTGCGCCCAAGGCAGCATATCGTGTTCATGGTCGGGCTGATACCGATCGAGCAAGTCCTCTGAGGCAGCCTGCAGATGGGCATCACCGGTTCCACCCCACCAGACATCCACTGTCGGATGGGATTTTTCGGCACGGATCTGATCGAGTATGTCACCGGTGCTCTTGCGAACCATCGAGATATCGATACCCGCGCGGGTTTCGAACGCTTTTTCCATGGCCATGCACCAGGCTTCGTCGACGCCGCACAGGACGTTCAATCGCGCCTCGCTCATGCCTTGGCTTGCGCCGCACAGCCAGAAAGCCATGCCCGCAGCAAAAGCGGTCAATATCCTCACGCAAGCCTCCCTTGGAACCTCCCGTTCCAATCTCCACAGCCAGCATGTCAGATCTTCGCGTCACCGCAATCGAAGAATGGTTACCGATTTTTCATCGCCGGGCGGAGCGACGTTACATTCATTACAAATGTGACAAACCTCATCATCAGAGTGTCTTTGAACATTGGCGGCGGCGTGCCTATGATGGCGCCGGGAGGATCAAGCGGTGCTGAATCAGAAGGTGCGAATTCTGATCGTCGAGGACGATCCGGATATGGCGGAACTTATCTCCGATCTCGTCGAGGCCGAGGGGTGGATTCCGACCTGCGCGGGGTCCGCCGAGGAGGCGACCGATATCCTGGCGCGAGAGCAGATGCATCTGGTGCTTGTCGACCATAACCTGCCACGGACATCCGGCCGAGCGTTCGCCCAAAAACTGCGGTCGGAGGCCAATATCGGCATCGTCATGGTGACGGCCGCCGGCAGTGCCGCCGATCGTGTCCTCGGCCTGGAAACCGCTGCGGACGATTATGTCGTCAAGCCATTCGAACCGATCGAACTGACGGCCCGCATCAAAGCCGTCTTGCGGCGAACCGTGCCGTCGCTGAAACAGGAAAAGGAGAGTGAGCGGGAGCATGAACGTCCCTCTCTGCTGCTTGGCGATTGGGCCATCGACCTGATGGGCCGGCAAGCCGTCTGCCTCGCCGACCGCAGTAAAACGCTGACGACGGCCGAATTCGCCCTGCTTGAAATCCTTGCGCAGACCCCCAACCAGCCGGTGAGCCGGGCGCAGATCCTCGATCGGCTTGGCTCGGAAAGCGATCGCTACATCGACCGCAACGTCGACGTCCTGGTTCTGCGGCTCCGGCGGAAAATCGAACGCAATCCCGACCTCCCGCGCCATATCAAGACACGACGCGGAAAGGGCTATGTCCTGCACACCGGCGACGGCGAGCCGTCCGCGTGATCAGCCGCTCCTTTCTGTCGTCGATTGCCTTTCGCTTGCCGTTCGCGATTGCGTTTATCTGCTTTCTGGTGTTCAGCCTGTCGGCGATCGCAATCTACGGGCTGCAGCGCGCCCGTGACGAGATGGCAGCTTATGGCCTGCAGGCCTTCACGAGCCTCGCCAAGGCCTCGCTCGTTTCCCGGCAAGTCTCCGATCTGGTGTCGAGCGCGCCCTTCCTGATGAACTCGACCTCGCCTTACCGGGTGGCGAGCGAGAGCCGCGCTGTCGTGCTGCAGGTCGACAGCCTGCTGAAGACGGCCGCGCCTCATGGAGCTGACGAGGCTGCCCGCGGCTTTGCGAGCCCGAGGATGGTTGAGCTTCTCGATCTTATCAGGACACAGACGCTTGTGCTCGCCAGGGACGCCGACGCCGCCCAAAATCACAAGGCTGAAGCTGCCGCGGCGCTAGGGGAGGTGGCGACCGGCAAAGGCATCGTCGATCACGAGCTGCGCCGTCAAGTGAATGGAATCGTGCAAGCAGCTTCCACCTCCGACAGTCTTTTCCAGCTCGGTGAACTTCGCAGACGATACGTGGCAGATACGACGGCCGCGCAGGGCAAAACCGAAGCCGATTTGAGGATTTCGCCTGCCGAGCTCCAGCCGTACGAGCGTGTATTCGAAGCTCAAACGCGATACCTCTTGAACATGTTTGCGATCCGGGCGGCGGTGGCAAAGCTGCATGCCGTCTCCCGCGACCTCTCCCATGCAACGGAGACGCAAAGTGATGCAGTTGCACGCCAACTGAACGACGATCTGCTTTCGACCTCCGATGCCTTGAGCCGGCTGCTGGTAACCGTGGCCTTGGCTTTCCTGCTCGTCCTCGTCATGGCAATATTCTCCATCCGGTCGGTCATGCGTGTGTCACGGGCCATCGTGGCGCTGTCGAACGGCATGAATGCGCTCGCCAAGGGCGAAAACGAAGTGGGTCCGCCAGCCTATCATGGAAATGAAACCGAGCTTGTGCGTCTGCTGGACGCCTTCCGCGCCTTCAAGGACAGCGTGGATCGTGTGTCTCGATTGAGACGCACGGCAGAAGCCGCCGCTCGCACCATCCGTTCAACCTTTCGCAATATGAACGAGGGGATTGCGCTTTTCGACAGGATGGGGCGACCGATCACCATGAACAGGCGGATTATCGAACTGTTCGGCCATTCGGGTTCGGCGCGCAAATTGCCGCTGCGCCGATTTGTCGAGCCAGTGCCGGAGATCGATCCCGCTTTGTTGCCCTCCGATCCGGAGCGCGGCACTCTGTTGGAACGTGCAGTCGTCCGCCATCGCACCGGCGACCAGCGGGTAATCGAGATCTCCATGTCAAGACAGCCGGAGGGCGGCATCGTTCTTCTGGCACGCGACGTCACGCTGATGGATCGACAGGAGGCGGAAGCGGCAAAGGTTCAGCGACTGGACGGCATCATGCGCATGACGCATCAGGTGAGCCACGAGGTGGGCAACATGATCGGCATCATCACCGGCAGCCTCGGCCTTCTCGAGCGTGAAACCGGCTTCAACGATCGGCAGAAACGCAACATTGCGCGAATTCGCAAGGCTGCCGAGCGAGGACGGTCGTTGGCCGGCAGCATGCTGTCGATCGGCAGCCAGCAGCCATTCCATCCAAGCCGGGTGGATGTCGCCAGCCTCCTTCGCGGAATGGCCGATATTCTGGAGATCGCGGTCGGCGCAAAGTGCCATATCAAGTTGGAACTGGATGCCGGGCTGCCGGTCGTATCGCTCGACGCGGCTCTCTTGGAGCAGTCCGTTCTGAACCTCTGTCTCAACGCTTCGGCAGCGATGCCGACAGGAGGCGTTATCATTATCGGTGCAACGGCAACCAGAGACACATTGCTGATCTCGGTGACCGACAACGGCATAGGCATGAGCCCAGAGGTCGTAGATAGAGCTTTCGAACCCTACTTCACCACACGAGGCGTACATGGTGGAGCAGGGCTTGGCCTGGCCATGGTTTACGGCTTCGTCCGTCAGAGCGGCGGAGAGGCATCTATCTGTTCCTCTCCCGGGCAAGGGACGACCGTCAAGCTCAGCTTTCCCACAGATTTGCGCTAGTTCGCATCGCTGCCGAAAATCCGTGCGAGCAGGATGCCGGTGACGAGCATGCCGGCCGCCACGAAGATCGTATCGCCCGGCGTGCCGATATAGAGCGGCCCGATATTGGCAAACAGCAGGAAGGCGACGAGGAAATTCGCCCAGCCCCAGACGACATTCGCCGTCGGCGAACTGGGCATTGCAAAAGGAGTGCGGAAGCGCTGGCCGCTGACGCCGTTGACGAAATGCGGGATGCCGTTGGTCAGAAAGGCGGCCGCAATGAAATGGGCGATATAGGCGATCCAGGGCAAGGGCTTCTCCGTTGCTGCGAGTGGCGTCAACGGAGAATGTGGCCGGCAATGTGATGCCGGCAAGAGGAGCCTGGAAAAACGCGTTCGCGCAATATCCCGTCCCCTGGTTCACGACGAAAATCGGGTCATTGCCTTTCATCGCTGGAACGACGGCGAAGAGTTTCTCGTCGTGGGATCATTGAACGGTGCTCTCTCCGATGACGGCTACTGGCTGCACAGCGAACGGGTGGCGGATGGTCTTGGCAGGAGATCTTCGATACTGACGCCGACCAATATAGCGGCTGGACATCGGCAATCGCGGAGACAAGATCAGAACCACGGGAAAGCGCTGCACGCCGGATTGGCTGCGTCGGGCGTGCTGGTCTCCCGCAGGCTTTGATGGGAGGCGGGAGCGGTCAGGCGAAGCCGAGCGGCAGGTTTTCCAGTTTCCTGTCGGCGCCGTAATCGCGCTCATGTGACGAGCGGCGGCGGCCGCTGCGGCGCGAGGAAAGATCGATACGGTTTTCGGCGAAGATTCCGTCGGCATAGGTGCCGGTATCAGGACAATCGGCGTCGATCTCGGGAGCAAAGATTTTCAGGATCATCGGGGTTCCTCCACGGCGCAGCATCAACACGCGGAAAGGCCGCGTGGTTCCGATTATAGAAGTCGAATTATTAATAAATTAACCATAAATGCCGGCCAAGAGTGAGCTGGTGCGCCCCGGCGAAGCATGCGACCCGATTGAAATGCTATGCTCGCTGGAACTCCTGATGTTGCTTCGCCGTTGATCCGGCATGAACACAGGAGGTTTCCATGCAGCTGATCGATACACGCGTGACACAGTCCGGCGACTTCATCACCGTCGAATTCCTGGGTGAGGGAGGAGAATCGGTTTCCGTCAAAATCGATAATTCCCATGGCGAGCTCGACAGCTCGACGGCGCTCGACCACGCCAAGGTGATGATGGTTCAGCTGACTGCCTTTCCCGGCCGCAACGCCGACGGCAGCATCAACCGTTACGACGCTTTGAGCAACGGCAACTTCGATGAAGGCAGCAAGGGTTTGGTCGGCCAGCCGAGCGCACGTTCGACCCATGACCGTGAAACGCTGGAAGAGGAGCTGAACGAAGGCCTCGAAGATAGCTTTCCGGCAAGCGACCCCGTTTCTGCAACCGTCTCGTCCATTCCCGCCAACGCGCCGCGGCACTGATCTCCGCGAACCCTGCCGATCGCCGCCCCATTCTTGGGGCGGTCCGAGCCTGCATGACGGATTGATGTCAAAACTGAAAAACAGCTGAAAACCGCGGATGTCTGATTGACATGCGAGCCTTCTAGAGAGGGCCCGAGAAGGG
Source organism: Rhizobium phaseoli (assembly GCF_001664385.1). NCBI lineage: Bacteria > Pseudomonadati > Pseudomonadota > Alphaproteobacteria > Hyphomicrobiales > Rhizobiaceae > Rhizobium > Rhizobium phaseoli. The sequence goes on from NZ_CP013532.1 coordinate 2,220,629, forward strand.
AGCGTCCATGACGCGCTTCCAGGTCTCGGAGACGCGCCCTCATGAAAATCATTCAGATCACCGACACGCATTTCAGCCCCAGCAAGCCGCATTTCAACGGCAACTGGGCGCCGCTTCTGAGCTGGATCGAAGCGACTGGCGCCGACCTGATCGTCCATACCGGTGATCTCACTGTCGACGGCGCCGACAAGGACGAAGATATTACCTTCTCGATGGATCTGATGCGCCAGGTGTCGATCCCGATGCTGATCGTCCCCGGCAATCACGATGTCGGCCATCTCAAGGGATCCGACCAGCCCGTCAATGCCGAGCGGCTGGCCCGCTGGCGCAGCCTTGCCGGTGACGACCGCTGGCTCGAGGATGCGGCTGGCTGGCGCTTCATCGGCTTGAATTCGCTGCTTCTCGGTCATGAGGATGACGAGGAAGAGGCCCAGTTCGAATGGCTCTCCAAGGCGCTCGAAGACAGGGCAGGGCGCCGCGTGGCTCTCTTCGCGCATAAGCCTCTGTTCGTCGATGCACCCGATGAAGGCGATACCGGCTACTGGAGCGTTCGCCCGGCTCAGCGCCGGCGGCTTTACGATCTGATCGCAGCCCATGACGTGGCGCTGTTTGCCAGCGGCCACCTTCATTGGGCCTGGCAGGGTCGTTTCGACAATACCCAGCTGACCTGGGGTCCGTCGGCTGCCTTCATCATCGACAAGATGGAGCGCGAGATGCCGGGCGAGCGCCTGATCGGCGCCGTCGTCCACGAGTTCGACACGTCGGTCGAAAGCGAGATTGTCGCCGTTCCCGGCATGACCGCGTATGTGCTCGACGATGTCGTGCTCGAGGTCTATCCCCAGGCGGTCAAGCAGCGGGAACCTGTCGAATGAGCGCGCTCTCGCTTCGCGGTATCACCAAGGCCTTCGGCGGCAACCAGATCCTTAACGGCGTCAGCCTCGATGTCGGCGCCGGCGAATTCATCGCGCTGGTCGGACCCTCCGGCTGCGGCAAGAGCACGCTTCTGCGCGTCCTTGCCGGCCTCGACCATGCCGATCGCGGTGAGATCCTGATCGGCGGACGAGATATGTCAGGCGTGGCGGCAGCCGAGCGCAACATCGCCATGGTCTTTCAGTCCTACGCGCTCTATCCGCATCTGACGGCATCTCAGAATATCGCCGTGCCGCTGGCGATGCGCCGGCTGTCGAGACTGGAGCGGCTGCCTTTCGTGGGGTCGCTCATTCCAGGCCAGCGCGCCACGCGGACGGCGATCGCCCGCGACGTCAAGGAAATGGCGACCTCGCTGAAGATCGACCACCTGCTCGACCGCAAGCCCGGCCAGATGTCGGGCGGCCAGCGCCAGCGCGTGGCGCTCGCTCGGGCCATGGTTCGCCAGCCGAGCATCTTCCTGATGGATGAGCCGCTGTCCAACCTCGACGCCAACCTGCGCGTCCACGCCCGCGGCGAGATCGTCGACCTGCACCGCCGCGCCGGCGTGCCGACGCTTTACGTCACCCATGACCAGGCGGAAGCGCTGTCGATGGCCGACCGCGTCGCGGTGATGATGGGCGGCCGATTGCTGCAGATCGCAAGTCCTCAGGTCATCTATGACGATCCGGCCCATATCGAGGTCGCCCGCTTCATCGGTCAGCCGCGCATCAACCTGCTTCCAGCCTTTGCGGAAGGCGGCGTCGTTCTCTGCGGTGGCCTGCGGCTGACGCTTGAAAATGCACCCGCAGGCAAGATGCCGGTCACGATCGCCATTCGTCCCGAATTCGTCTTTCTCGCCAAGAGCCGGCATGACGGCCTTGCCGCCCGGATCGAACGCCTCGAATTCCTGGGCTCCGAAGTCATCCTCCATTGCCGGCTCGATGCGATCGGCGAGACCGTCATCGCCAAGGTACAGCCGTCCGAAGCCTCCGGGCTTGCAGCGGGCGATGCCGTGGGGCTCCGATTGTCGCCCGGCCGCACGCTGGTCTTTGCCGAGGACGGCAGCCGGCTCGCCGGCGGCGATGCCGAGCTTGCTGGTGATGCCGGGCTTGCTGGTGATGCCGTTACCGAGCGGGAGAGGGCGCATGGCTAGTCTCGCCTCGATGGCCATCCCTGATCAGTCCGCCCTTGCCCATCGCCGCAGCGAGGCCCGCATCGCCTGGATGCTGGTGCTGCCGGCGATCGTCCTGCTTTTTCTCTTCGTGCTGTTGCCGGTCGCCGCTGTCGTCGTGCTCGGCTTTACCGATTTCGAACTGGGCTACGGCAAGTTCCGTTTTGTCGGCTTCGAGAATTACGCTCACCTGATCACCGACCGAACCTTTCGCAAGTCGCTATGGAACACGACGGTCTATACGGCAATCGTCGCGCCGGTCTCGATCCTGCTCGGGCTCGGCATCGCCTTGCTGATCGAGAGCGAGACCGCGGCCCGCAGCGTCTTCCGCACCGCCTATTTCCTGCCGGTCGCCTCGCTGATCGTCGCCATGGCGACCGTCTGGCAATATATGTTTCACCCGACGATCGGCCCGCTCAATGCGCTGCTGACGCTTGTCGGTCTGCCCGGTCCGAACTGGCTGGGCAGCTCCGGCACGGTGCTTTACAGCCTGTCGATCATCGGCGTCTGGCAATCGGCCGGCTTCAACATGGTGCTCTTCTTGGCCGGACTGACGGCAATCCCGCGCGAGCTTTATGCGGCCGCGGAAGTGGACGGCGCAAAATCCTCGCTCGACCGCTTCCTGCTGGTGACCTGGCCGATGCTCGGGCCGACGACGCTCTTCGTCATCACCATCAGCATCACCAATGCGGTCAAGGTCTTCGAAACGGTCAAGATGCTGACGGATGGCGGCCCGAACAAGGCGTCGGAGGTGCTGCTCTTTACCATCTACCAGGAAGGCTTCGTCTATCTGCGCGTCGGTTATGCCTCGGCGATGACCGTGGTGTTTCTGCTGATCCTGGTGGTGCTGATGTTCCTGCAGTACCGCATTCTCGACCGCCGGGTGCATTACACATGACGACAAGCGCTTTTTCCCTCGGCAGGGTGATCCGCCTGAGCCTGCTTTCCCTCGGCGCGATCGTCTTCCTGTCGCCCTACGTCTTCATGATCTCGGCGGCCGGCAAGACGCAGAGCGACATTTTCACCTCGTCGCTGTCGCTCATCCCCACGCATCTCGCCTATATCGAGAATTTCGCCAAGGCCTTGAGCCGGGTGCCGATGGCGCGGCTCCTCTGGAACGGCGTGGTCGTCTGCGGACTGATCTTCTTCTTCCAGGTGCTGGTGGCCATCCCCTGTGCCTACGCCATGGCGAAGCTGCGCTTCGCCGCCGCCCGCGCCATGATGGTGCTTGTCATGCTTGGCCTTCTCGTGCCGATCCATGCGACGGCGCTGCCGCTTTATGTCGCCTTCGACCGCGGCGCTCTGCTCAACAGCTATGCCGCTCTCGTCGCGCCTTTTACCATCTCGGTCTTCGCGATCTTCATGTTCCTGCAGTTCTTCCGCGCCATGCCGGATGATCTCATCCATGCCGCCCGTCTCGACGGCATGTCGGAACTCGGCATCGTTGCCCGCGTCATCGTGCCGAATGCCTGGCCGGCGGTTACCGCCTTCGCCATCTTCTCGGTCGTCGCCCATTGGAACGATCTCTATTGGCCGCTGATCGTCATCAGCAAGCAGGACTATGCCACGCCGCCGCTCGGGCTGATGTATTTCCGCGCCGCCGAGGCCGGCGACGACTACGGCGCGCTGATGGCCGCGACCCTCATCATTACCCTTCCCCTCGTCGCCGCCTTCCTGCTTGCGCAGAAGCGTTTCGTCGAGGGCATCACCATGACCGGTCTCAAAGGCTGACCGGCTTCACCAGGAGAACGAGCGATGAAACATATCACCCAGCTTCTCGCCGCAGCGGCCGTATCGATGGCAATCGCGCTTCCCGCGCATGCCGAGACCACGCTGACGGTCCATTACCCGATGCCGGGCTTCTTCAAGGACGTGATGGACACGATCTCGAAGAAGTTCATGGCTGAGAACCCCGATATCAAGATCCAGTTCGCCAGCCCCTCGGCGACCTATGAAGAAGGCATCCAGACGATCCTCCGCCAGGCCGGCACCAGCGAAATGCCCGATATCACCTTCATCGGCCTGAACCGCTTGCGCATGCTCGACGAACGCGATGTCGCCGTCGACCTCGGCCCGCTCGTCAAGAAAGACGGCAACATGGCCGAGCAGGGCTTCTCCGACACGATCCTCAAGCTCGCCCAGGTCAAGGGCAAGCAGGTCGGCCTCGCTTTCGCCACCTCCAATCCGATCATGTATTACAACGCCGACCTGGTGAAGGCTGCCGGCGGTAACCCCGACAATCCGCCGAAGACCTGGGATGAGGTCATTGCGCTCGGCGGCAAGATCAAGGCGCTCGGCAACGGCGTCGACGGCATCGATTTCCGCTGGCAAGGCGACGACTGGATGTTTTCGGCTCTGCTCTTCGGCGCCGGCGGCAAGATGCTGAGCGACGACGAAAGCAAGGTCGCCTTCAACGGTCCGGAAGGCCAGAAGGCCGTCGAGGTCCTGCATCGCCTGGTCACCGAAGGCGGCATGCCCGTCTTCACCAAGCCCGCCGGCGAGCAGGCCTTTGCAGCCGGCAAGGTCGGTTTCGAGTTCCAGACGACAGGCGCACTGCGCAACACGATCAAGAATGTCGGCGACAAGTTCGATCTGCGCACCGCCAAGATCCCGCTGATCGATCCGGTCAATGGCCGTCTTCCCACAGGCGGCAACGCCGTCGTCATCCTGACCCATGACGCCGCCAAGCAGGACGCCGCCTGGAAATTCGCCAAATTCGCCGCCGGCCCTTATGGCGCCTCGGTCGTCGTGCCCGGCACCGGCTATGTCCCGAACAACGAGCTTGCCGCCAAGTCGGCAGACTATCTTGGCGATTTCTACAAGCAGAATCCGCTGTTCCAGGCGGGTCTCAGCCAGATGCCGGTCATGATCCCCTGGTATGCCTTCCCCGGCTCGAACGGCGTCAAGGTCACCCAGACGATCGTCGACAACCTCTCGCGCATCGTCGACCAGTCGGCCGAGCCGAAGGAGGCGCTCGACGATGCAGCCGCCGATGTCGAAGGCATGCTGCCGCGCAGCTGATCGCTTTCCGCGTCAGAAGAAGGGCCGCCACGCCGAGCGCGCGGCGGCCTTTTATTCCGGGTGGTTTAGATGGCACGCACTGTGCCGCCGCGCCGCAGCGTGTAGGCGACATCGAGATGGCGGGCAGGGGCGGCATTCTCCGCCATGTCGAGCAGCAGCGAGGCGGCCGTCGCGCCCATGCTGGCATCCGGCATTTCGATGGTTGTCAGCGGCGGATCAATCAGGCGGCCGATGGCGATGCCGTCGAAGCCGGCAACCGACACGTCCCCCGGCACCGATAGCCGCTCGCGCTTCAGCGCGCCGATGACGCCGAGCGCCAGAAGATCGTTGGAGGCGATGATCGCCGTCGGCGATAGCAAGGTCATCGCCTCACTGAGATCGAGCTGGTCATAGTCGCCGACGAAGGAGATCTGGATAGCGTCAAGCGGTGTCAGGCCGTTCTCGGCCATAGCGTCGAGGTAGCCCTGGTAGCGAAGACGAGCGCGATCGGAGGCGGCGAAATTACCGGAGAGGAAGAGAATGCGGCGGTGGCCCATGCCGATCAGGAAGGTCGTGATCTCGCGGCCGGCGCCGCGATTATCGGCGGTGACGGCCGCCGGAAACTGAGGCGTCGGCAGGTTGTTGAGCAACACAGTCGGCGGCAGCTTGGGGAGCAGTGCCTCGCTCGTCGACGGGTCGCAGACGGTGAGGATCAGCCCGGTCGGTCGGTCGTTCAGCAGTGCGGCCACAGCATCGGCCTCGCGCGCCGGGTCGTAATTCGACTGGGCGATCAACACGCCATGGCCGGCCACCAGCATGCGGTTCTGGATGCTCGACAGCGACGAGGCAAAGACAGGGTTGGTGATGCTGGGGATCAAGACGCCGACTACCGGTCGGCGCCCGAGCCGCCCGACAGTATGGCCGGCCGGGCGATAACCAAGTTCGGCGGCCGCACGGCGCACCTTGCGCACCATCAGATCGCTGGCCGGTCCGTTGCGATTGAGGACCCGGCTTGCGGTCGCCAGCGAACATCCTGCCCGGAATGCGACTTGCTGCAATGTCGCCATCGAATGCGCCCTCCTGGTGACAGCGTCGAAGCGCAATCCTTTAGTCGGGCTCGATGACAGTGATCTGACAATTGTCGGGATGTAGGGAATTCATCATAGCCACGGTTTTAAGAGTTATATATCAATATCTTAAACATTAATTTTAATATTTCTGTGGAGCTCTCGCGACTTCTGACCAGAATTATCCACACATGGAAGTTGAAGCGATATGCAGCTTGTGGAATGGTCGCATCAACGCCACTTCCCCGCTTCATGCTCATCACCCGGATAAGAATGTCTCCCAAACATATGGAATGCGCCGCCGCCCGGTGGTTTGTCGCGACGGTCTCCCTTGTCGCAATTTTCGCAACGCCGGCCTATGCCGACACGCCGACCACCGCCTGGCCACAAACGCAGAGCGACATTCACGCCGATTCCAATGTTCATTTCGGCGTGCTGGCCAATGGCATGCGCTTTGCGATCATGCGCAACGCCACGCCATCAGGACAGGCCGCGATCCGCTTTCGCATCGGCTCCGGCTCACTCGAGGAAAACGACAACCAGCAGGGCCTGGCGCATGTTCTCGAGCACATGGCCTTCAAGGGTTCGACGCATGTCGCCGAAGGGGAGATGATCCGTATCCTGCAGCGCAAGGGCCTGGCCTTCGGACCGGACACCAACGCTCATACCTCCTATGACGAGACTGTCTATGCGCTCGACCTTCCCGAAGTCGATCCAGACACCATTTCGACGGGCCTGATGCTGATGCGAGAGACGGCGACCGAGCTGACACTCGATGCCGGGGCCCTCGATCGCGAGCGCGGCGTCATCCTGTCGGAAGAGCGGCTGCGCGATACGCCGCAGTACCGCGCGGGGCTGGCAATCATGAATTCGTTGCTCGCCGGCCGGCGCGTGACGATGCGCCCGCCGATCGGGAAAGCCGATATAATCAGCAAGGCGCCTGTAGACCTCGTCCGCGATTACTACCGGGCCAATTATCGGCCCGATCGGGCGACGCTGATCGTGGTGGGCGATATCGACCCGGCTGCCATGGAGATTGAAATCCGGCAGCGCTTCGGCGACTGGAAGGCCACAGGACCGGTGCCTGCAAATCGGGATACTGGCGTGCTGCAGACGAAGGGCGAAAGCGCGGACGTCGTCGTCGTTCCCGGCGGCATGACCAGCGTCCAGATCGCCTGGACGCGTCCTTATGACGCCGCGCCCGACACCTTGGCCAAGCGCCGCACCCAGCTTATCGAAGATCTCGGTCTGATGGTGCTCAAACGCCGGGTCAGCACCATCGCCAGCAAGGCGGACGCGCCTTTCATCAGCGCGGGCGTCGGCTCCCAGGATCTCCTCGATTCCGCTCATGTCGTCCTGGTCACGGCGAATTCCGAACCGGACAAATGGCAGGCGGCACTTGGGGCCATTGACCAGGAACAGCGTCGTATTCAACAGTTCGGCGTTGCTCAGGCTGAGATCGACCGCGAAATCCTCGAATATCGCTCGGCCCTGAAGGCTGCTGCCGCCGGAGCCGCGACGCGCACCACCACCGACCTTGCTTCCGCGCTGGCCAGCAGCGTCGACGACGATCAGGTCTTCACCTCGCCTGCCGACGACCTGTCGCTCTTCGAGACGATCACGAACGGCGTTACCGCGGCCGAGGTCAATCAGGCCCTGCAGCGTGCATTCTCCGGCAATGGTCCGCAGATCGTGCTCCAGACCGCCCAATCGCCGCAGGGCGGAGCCGATGCGCTCGGCCAAGTCTATCACGCTTCCAACGCCGTTGCCGTTTCGGCGCCGCCCAGTGCAACCGATGTCGCCTGGCCCTACACCCATTTCGGCGCGGCGGGCGCTGTGGTCGAACGCCGCGCCGTCGATGATCTCGGCCTGACCATGGTGCGCTTTTCCAACGGCGTAAGGCTCACCGTCAAGCCAACCAAGCTGCGCGCCAACGAAGTGCTGGTGCGCGAGGATATCGGCCGCGGCCGGCTGGACATGCCGCATGACCGTTCCCTCCCCATCTGGGCATCGCCGGCCGTCGCGCTGTCCGGCGTGAAAGCCATGGACTACCAGGATATGCAGAAAGCGCTGACCGCCAACATCGTCGGCCTCGACGTCTCGGTTGGCGACAGTTCCTTGAAGTTCGATGGTCGTACGTGGACTGAGGATCTTGCGACGCAATTGCAACTCATGACGGCATATACCTCCGATCCGGCATACCGCCCGGAGGCGTTCAAGCGGGTTCAGCAGGCCTATTTGAGCGGCCTCGATCAGTATGAGGCGACCCCTGGCGGCGTTGTCAGCCGCAACCTCGGAGGTCTCGTCCACTCCGGTGATCCGCGTTGGACCTTTCCCGATCGCGCCCAGTTGTCCGCCGCCAGGCCGGACGATTTCGAGGCGCTGTTCCGGCCTGTGGTGTCGAATGGCGCGATCAATGTCACCATTGTCGGCGACGTAACAGTGGACGACGCCATCCGGATGACAGCTGAAACATTCGGCGCTTTGCCGCCACGCCCGGAGGCGGCGCCGAGCACCGATTGGGGTAACGTGCGCTTCCCGGCGGCCACCGAGAAGCCTGTTCTGCAGACTCATAACGGAAGGGCAGATAGCGCCGCCGCCGTCGTCGGGGTCCCCATCGGCGATTTACTCTCCGATCTCCCGCGCTCCTTCACGGCCAACCTTGTCACCCAGATTTTCCAGAATAGGCTGACCGACCAGTTTCGCATTGCAGAAGGGGCAAGCTACGCGCTGGACGGCGACGTCAATCTGTCGAGGGAAATTCCCGGTTATGGCTACGCCTATTTCTATGTCGAGACGGATCCGGCCAAGCTCGCGCGCTTCTATGCACTTGTCGAAGAGATCGCCAATGATCTCAGGTCGCATGATGTCTCCGCCGACGAACTCGCACGCGCGCGCGAACCGATCATCGAGACACTGAAGCATCAGCGGCAGGGCAACGAATACTGGATTGAATATCTGCGCGGCGCCCAGACGGATCCGCGTCGTTTGGACCGCATACGCGGCAATCTCAGCGGCTACGACGAGGTTACGCCCTCAAATATCCGCGAATTTGCCACGACTTATTTCAGCCCGGAAAAATTCTGGAAATTCGAAGTACTGCCGGCGGCGGTGCGCTAAATGGTGGGCCGATTTACAGTGTAGCGGCGTCCTTTGCGGGGAAAGGGGCGCTCGCCGCAATTTAGTCCCGCATTTTCGCAGCCGTGAGAAACATCGCCAGCACGCCGCTGAGCAGGCCGAGCGATAATGGCAGCCCGTGGTGGCCGACCAACTGCATCGCCAGTCCGGCCGCGGGCGAGCCTGCCATGCCGCCGACGCCCCATGCGAAGGCGAAGGCCGCATTGCCGGCAATCAGCGTCTGGCCGGTAAAGCGCTCGCCGAGCTGGATCAGCGACATGGTGTAGAGCCCGAACGAGACCCCGCCCCAGACGAAAACGAGCGGCCAGATCAGCCAGGTGGTGAAGGTTGGTGCCAGCAGCAGGCAGCCGGTGAGGCATGCCAGGACGCAGTACGACATGATCCGCGCCGCGCCGAACCATTCGGCCGCCCGCCCAAGCAGGACCTGCAGAACGGCATTGCCGGCGACGAAACAGGTGATGAGCGAAGCGATGCGTCCCTCGGCGCTGCCAAGTGATGCCCCATAGACCGCAAACAGCGAAAGCAGGATCTGCTCGAAGGCAGCGGCGGTGAAAATGGTAAACAGCAGGAGCGGGGCCAGCGCGAAGAAGCCGCCGACCGAGATCGCCTGGCCTTCGCCGGGCATCTCGGGCAGACGTCGGGCAACGGCAAGCACGATCAGGCCGCAGACCAGGAAGGCCGTGACGCCGATCATGAAAGGCGGCCAACCTTCCGTGCCGGCAAGGCCGAGCGATAGCGGGCCGACCGCGAAGCCACCAGAGACGATCGACGAATAGAGGCCCATGATGCGGCCGCGGCGCGGTGCCGGCGTGATCGAGATCAGCCAGGTTTCGCTGACCACGTAGAGCGGATTGGCAAAGAAGCCAAGCAGGAAGCGCAGCGGCATCCAGGCCCAGACCTGTTGGCGCCAGGCAATCACCGTCAGGGTAAGGGCAGCCAGGATCGAACAGAGGATCGCGAGCCGTGCTGCGCCCACACGCCGCGAATGCGCTGGAATGACAGGCGCCGAAAGGATGAAACCCAGCGGCGTCATCGCGGCCGAGAGGCCGATCATCCCAGATGTTATTCCCTGGCGCTCCAGGATGAAGCTCAGGAGCGGGTAGGTCAGTCCCTGCGCCACGGCAAACACGGTGACGGTCGCGATGATTGCCGCCATTGCGGCCCATGGGATTCGATCTTCGTGTGGTGACGTCGTGTTTGCCGCGGTCATGCAGATGTCCTCGTCGGTTGCTGTAGGCGAACCCTTGACCCGATAGAGGCTGGAACTCTGCGGAATAGCGGAAGCGGCGTAATTAAGCCGCGCCAAAAAGTTCTCAAAAACTTCCAAACGGACTATAGATCTGCTCCATGCAGGAAGCGCGCTTTGCCTTTGGTCCGTTCGTGCTTGATCCGGAGGCGGGAACGCTCCTTCGGAACGACGCTGCCGTTGCCATTGGTCAGCGGGGGCTGAAGCTGCTTGCAGCGCTTGTCGGGCGGCCGGGCGAAATCCTTGCCAAGTCTGAACTGATGGACGCTGCGTGGCCGGGCTTGGCGGTCGAGGAAGGCAATCTCACCGTACAGATCGCGCAACTGCGCAAGCTGCTCGGCCCGGCAGCCGCCGGCGGCGAATGGATTGCTACGGTTCCGCGCATCGGCTACCGCTTCACCGGGGCGATGCATCGGCTCGGCGGCGTGAAGCGAAAGGTCTTGCCGCTGCCGGACAAGCCGTCGATCGCCGTACTGCCCTTCCTGAATATTAGCAACGATCCCGAACAGGAATCTTTTGCCGACGGGTTGACCGAAGACCTGATCACCGACCTCTCCAGGATGCCCGGCCTGTTCGTCATCGCCCGCAACTCGGCCTTCGCCTATAATGGCAGGGCGATCGATATGCGCGAGGTCGCCGACGAACTCGGCGTGCGCTACCTGCTGGAAGGCAGTGCGAGACGCGCCGCGGGACGTGTGCGCGTCAACGCCAAGCTGGTCGACGCCGTCAGCGGTGATCATCTGTGGGCGGAACGCTTCGATCGTAGCCTGGACGATATTTTCGTCGTTCAGGACGAGGTGACCGCGAGGATCGTGGAGGCGCTGCTCGGCCGGCTGCGGGCGCCGGCGCCGCGCCATCGGCCTAAAAATCTCGAGGCCCACGATCTCTGCGTGCGAGCGCGCAAACTGATGGACGATTCCCCGCAGGCGGCTCAGGAAGCGCATCTGATGCTGACGCGCGCAGTCACCCTCGACCCCGATTACGCCGAGGCCTATCGCTGGCTGGCCATGAACCATTGGATGGGATGGGTCCATAGCGGCGGGCCGACAGGTCCGAGCCGCAGCGTCGCCTTGCAGCTGGCGCACAAGGCTGTTGCGATCGACCCCAACGATGCCGGCTGTCGCTGGGTCCTGGCCTACCTGCTTGCTTACGAGCGCGATTTCGCCGCGGCGGAGGCGGAGTTCACCACGGCGATCGAACTCGACCCGAACGAAGCCGACACTTTCGCGGCTCTATCCGACATTACGGTGCTCGCCGGACGGATCGAGGTGGGGCTCGAGCACATTCGCAAGGCATTCCGGCTGAATCCCTTTCCGGCAAGCTGGTATTATTTAACGCTCGGCCAGGCGCAATATGCGGCGGGGCAATATGCGGCCGCCGTCGAGACGTTGCGTCGCGACGAGACCTATCGCACAAGCTCGCGCCGTTTCCTGGCCGCAAGCCTTGCCCAGCTCGGTCGGCTCGACGAGGCGCAGGCGGAGACCGAACTCTTCCTTGTCGCCAACCCCGGCTTTTCCATCCGCCACTGGGCGGCGACCGAACCATTCCGCGACGCTCGCACGCTTGAACATTTCGTGGAGGGCTACCGCAAGGCCGGTCTTCCGGAATAATCCGCCCCGCCTGCTCGACAATCGTTCCCATGTTCGACAGCGGCACCGCCGCCCTCGAATTCTCGGCGCGGTCTGGTGGATAGAATGGCCGCCGCCGACCATCGCGGTCGGCGAAGCGGTCATCACCAGCCGGCAGGAGTGGATGTGCCCGGCTGGCTTCGCGTTCCGGATCAGCTGATTATGGCCGCCGCTTCAGACCGCCATATTCGCCGCTGCCGACATCACTTCCCGAGGCGCGGGAACGCCGAACAGATGGCGGCCGGCCTCTTCGACTTCCGTGAAGCACCAGCGCACGACACCGTCACGATCGAGCAGGAATTCCCCGACAAGCTGGCCTTCACCGGTGGCGATCATCCTCTTGTCATCCGCGGTGACTTCGTAACCGTCAGCCTTGTCGAGAAAATCCATCGCTGCGATAGGGTTCATCGGTTCGGGAAGTTCACCCGGCATGTCGACGCGCATCGACATCACCTTGTCCATGCTGACCGTGTGCGGCCATTCGTTTTCGGTCTCGGTGAATTGAAGGCTCGGCAGGCCGAAGGCGCGATGTGATACCCGTTCGGGGTCGGAGGCCGCCAGCAGGTTGGGAAGCGGGTGGTAGCGGAAATAAAGGCGCGCTCGCTCGATCGGGGTATTGACGACGGTCAGGCTGTCGATGCCCTTCTCCTGCAATGCTTCGGTCAGTTCGGCCATCGCGGCGATCTGCCTGCGGCAGAAGGGGCAATGCAGTCCGCGGAACAGGCCCACGAGCAGCGGCTTCTGGCCGCGAAAGTCGTCGATGGCGATCTTGCCTTGGCGAGTGATCGCATCCAGCACTACGTTGGGCGCGCGATCTCCAGGCTGTAACGGTCTATCGGCGTGGTTCTCCTGCATTGTTGGGTCCTCCCTTTATGCGTTTGAATCGCTTGATCTATTCGATATTGCGCGATCATTGCGACGCGAATTGTTCAGTCGAGAAACGGCAAGACGACGAGGGTGCCTGGGTCGAGGTTGTGGCGGACGCACACATCCTGCGCCAGCGTGAAATACCGTTCCGCTTCGTCCATTTCGTCATGTTCGAGGCTCAGCGTCGCCAGGCCATCATAACACGGAAAGAGCAGTTGCGGCTCGTCAATTTCCTGAGCAACCTCAAGAGCTTCTTCGTAATACTTACGAGCTAGCTTCGGTTGCCCATGGCATTGATGAATCTGGCCGAGCACGATTAGCGGCACGGACAGATGATCGCGCTGATCGAGCGCCCGGTCGATCTCGACTGCCTTTTCCGCCGCTGGCACGCCTTCGGCCGCACAGCGATCGGTGAAGGTGCAGCAGGACACTGCGAGGTTGGCGAGAAGACGCGCCTGGAAGCCGAGGTCGCCGATACGGGTTGCGACCTCCAGTCCACGGCGGCAGACCGTGATGGCGTTGGCCGGGTCGACGATTGTGTAGAGAACGCCGAGATTGGAATAGGCGCGGCAGGCGGCACTCTGCAGATCGGCTTTTTCAGCCACCGAGAGGCTGCGCTCGACTTCCTGCACGGCATCGCGCCGGCGTCCGAGCCGCGCGAGCGCTGCACCCTTGGTGTTCAACGCCTCCGCCATCGCCCGGGCTGCCTCGCGGCCGGCCTCGGTCGTCCCGTCGATCGGCAGCGTTTGCAGGCATTGCAGCGCCTGTGTCGCCCATTCCGCGGCGGCGCCCTGATCACCCATGCGGAAGGCCAGATGGCCGCGCTCCTGCAAGAGATGGGCATGTTCGACCGGTGCATCGATCGTCGCGATCAAAGCTTCCGCCGCGGCACAATGCGTCTCCGCCTGGTCGCGGCGCCCCGCATCGAGATGCAGACGGCCGATCTTTCGCAGTATCCTTGCTGCGGCGATCCGGTCGTCGTTGGCGCGGTGGATCGCCAGCGCTTGCTGATAGTGGGTCAAGGCATCGTCGCGGCGGCCGGCAGGGCCGCAGAGATCGGCAAGGCGCTCCAGCAGCGCCAATTGCTCCGGCGTCACCTCCGGCTCGTCAGCGAAGGCCGCGAGCGCTTGACGATAGAGGCGCATTGCATCGTCATTGGCATAGGCCTTGCGCGCCTGATCGCCCGCCGCCATCAGGTAGGCGGCGCCCCTGGCTTTGTCGGTCGTCAGGCTGAAGTGATGGCCGAGTTGCGCCAGATGCTCGGCACGCTCGGGCGCCAGGCCATATTGGCGCTCTAGGACCCGGCCGATCCTGCCATGGAGTTCCATGCGCCGTTGCAGCAGCAGATTCTGGTAGATGACGTCGTGCATCAGCGTCTGGCTGAAGCGATAGCCCGGCGACCCGCCGGCATCGGGGCCGCGCAATTCTTCGATGATATTGGCATCGCAGAGATAGTCCAGTGCGGCATCGATGGCGGCCGGATCGGTGGCGACGGCGCGGAGCAGGGCGGTATCAAATTTCGGGCCGACCACCGCCGCCTCCTGCGCCAACCGCCTCATCTCCTGCGGCAGACGATCGACGCGGGCAAGCAACAAGGCTTGCAGGTTCACCGGGATGGCGACATCCGTGTCGTCCGCCGCAACATGCCAGCGCTGACCGTCATGATGCAACGTGCCCATGTCGATCAGTCCACGCAGGATTTCTTCGATGAACAGCGGATTGCCACCGGCGCGGTCGAGAATGCGTTTGCGCATTGCGACCGGCAGCTTGCCATGCGCCTCGCCAAAAAAGGCGGCAAGCAGCCTCTGCCCATCGGCGGCAAAGAGCGGGCCAAGACGCTGCACGGTGACGTTGACGCGATTGGAGTTCAGCGGGTCGGTCTGCTGCGTCGGCCGGTAGATCACAAGCAGCATCAGCCGGCTGCGCTCCAGCCGGTCCATCATGAAGCGAAGCACTTCCAGCGAAGCCGCATCCGCCCAATGCAGATCCTCGATGACCAGCAGGAGAGGGCCTTGCGCCAGCCGCCGCTCGAAGACGGTGCGGATCGCGTAGAAGATCTGCCGCCGCAACTGCTCCGGCTCGATGTGCCGCAACGCGCCATCGGGATCGCCGAGGCCGAGCACATGCAGAAAAAGCGGCAGGAGCCCATCGACATCGTCCTGCGTCAGATCGAGCGCGCGAAACCCTGTCGTCAACAGCTGTCGGGTCCTGTCGCGATCGTCGCGCTC
Organism: Rhizobium phaseoli; assembly: GCF_001664385.1. Taxonomy (NCBI): domain Bacteria; kingdom Pseudomonadati; phylum Pseudomonadota; class Alphaproteobacteria; order Hyphomicrobiales; family Rhizobiaceae; genus Rhizobium; species Rhizobium phaseoli. Next base: position 2,235,883 of record NZ_CP013532.1, read on the forward strand.
GCCGATCCCGTAGGCGCTGCGCACGACCGCGGCGAGGGTGCCGTAGGATTGTTCGCCAAGGGGAGAGCAGGTGGCTTTGCGGATGGCAAGGCCAGGGAAACGGGTCGCATTGGCGGCGAGCCCGACGAATTCGGTGGCCAGACGCGATTTCCCGATGCCCGCTTCGCCGATCAACCGGACGAGCTGCGCAGCGCCGTCGCAGGCGAGATCAAGGCAGGAGAGCAGCCGCGACAATTCCGCATCCCGTCCGATCATCGGCGCCTGAAGGCCGAAACTTTCGAGTCCGCGCGCTGTATGCGGCGCGTCCAGCAGCCCGATCAGCCGATGGACGTGAACGTTCCCGCTTTTGCCGCGCAAGGTCTGCGCGCCGAGGCTGTCGAAGGCAAAGGCATGGCGGGTAAGGCGGTAAGTCAGCGGACCGACGAGAATGTCGTTTTCGCCGGCCATGGATTGCAGCCGTTGGGCAGTGTTCACCGTATCGCCGGTCACCGAATAGGATTTGGCGCCAACCGCGCCGAAGCCGCCGGTAACGACGGGGCCGCTGTTGATGCCGATGTGCAGGCGCAGCGGCACGCCGGCACGCGACTGCCAGCGTGTGCCGACCGCGGCGGCTCGGTCGATCATATCAAGTGCGGCGCCAAGCGCGCGTACCGGATCGTCCTCATGGGCAACCGGCGCGCCGAACAGCGCCAGAAGGGCGTCGCCGACGAACTTGTCGACGAAGCCGCCATAGGTTTCCACCGCCCGGGTCATCTCTTCGAACAATTCGTTCTGCAGCACCCGCATGGTTTCGGGATCGATCTGCTCGCTCAGTGTGGTGAAGCCGCAGAGATCGGCAAAGAGCACCGTCACCGGCCGCCGGTCGGCATCGCTGTCGGATTTCGTCGCCACCACCTCAATAATCGGCTTCGGCGCAGGCGAGGCTTTGCCTGAAATCGATGCGCCGCATTTGGGGCAGAAGGCAAAATCGGGCTGGCACGCATAACCGCAGGCGGCGCAAGAGAGAGGCTGCCTTGCGCCGCATCGCGGACAGAAAGCAAAACCGCTCTGAATATCGAAACCGCAGCCGGCGCAGTCCATCGCTGGCATCTCACGAACCCGGTATCCGACGGCTATGTCAGCCGCAACCAACGGGCCTCAACAGAAGAGCAGCATGAACCTGTTGCCCCGTGCCCGCAAGCGTCAAACAGGCGGCAGAACAACGATCGCCGTTGAACGCCTGAGTTTCTTGAGATCCGCGTCGGAGGTCAAACGACGTCACCTCGTCCCTGCCAGAAACTGGCGGAACCGTTCCGATTTCGGATGCGTGAAAAGCTCGGTGGGCTCCCCTGTCTCTTCGACGACGCCCCGGTGAAGAAAAATCACTTTGCTCGACACGTCTCGCGCGAAGGCCATTTCATGGGTGACAACAAGCATGGTTCGACCTTCCTCAGCGAGCGAGCGCATCACTTTCAGCACTTCGCCGACGAGTTCGGGATCCAGCGCCGAGGTCGGTTCGTCAAACAGCATGACCCTCGGCCGCTGCGCGAGAGCGCGGGCAATCGCAGCCCGTTGCTGCTGCCCGCCAGACAAATGCGCCGGATAGAAATTTCGTTTTTCGGCGATGCCGACCCGTTCGAGCAGAGCTTCGGCCTCCGCGATACATTCCGCGCGGTTGCGCTTCTGCACGTGCACCGGTGCTTCGATCACATTTTCAAGAATGGTCATGTGCGACCAAAGATTGAAATTCTGAAACACCATGCCGATGTGTTCGCGCATCCGGTCGACTTGCCTGCGGTCAGCCGGCACCGTTCTGTGCCGCGATTTCTTCAGAGCGTACATCTCGCCGCCGATGCGAATTTCCCCGCTGTCAGGGATTTCGAGCATATTGAGGCATCTCAGCATCGTCGATTTGCCGGAGCCGGATGAGCCGAGGATGGAAATCACGTCCCCCTCATGCGCTTCAAGCGAAATTCCCTTCAGCACTTCCAGCGGGCCGAAGCATTTGCGGAGATCCTTGACCGAAACGGCAGCGCTTTTGTCCTTGTTGTCGCTGACCAAAACTGTTCCCCTGTCAGACATGCACACTCCCGTTTAAGATTGCAGCCGCATACGCATATGAGGCGAAAGCCAGAAATCCACCGCCATGAGCATCCGTGTGACGATGAAAATGATCGCGAGGTAGATCGCGCCGGCGACGATGAAGATCTCGAAAGCGCGGAAGCTGTCGGCGATCAGTTTTCCAGCCAGACCGGTAACTTCCATGATCGTGATGACAGACGCGAGCGCTGTTGCTTTGATCATCAAGATGATCTCATTGCCGTAAGCGGGCAGCGCATGCCTGATGGCGATCGGCAGGATGATCCGTCTGAACAAGAGAATGCCCGACATGCCACAAGCGCGAGCCGCCTCGATCTCCTGAGCGGAGACGGCCAGCAGTCCTCCCCGGAAAATTTCGCTGCAGTAGGCCGCAGTATTCAGAGTGAGGGCGAGCACCGCACACCAGTAGGGTTCGCGAAAGAACCCCCAGACGCCGAGGTCCTGCAGGCCGTGTCTGAATTGGCCGAGGCCATAATAGATCAGGAACATTTGGACGAGAAGCGGCGACCCTCTGAAGACGAAGACATAGGCACGGGTTATGGTTCGGCCTATTTCACCGCCGGTCACGGCCAGGAGCGAGATCGCCAGCGCCAGCGCGCTGCCTGCCACGACGGACGTGACGGCAAGCTCAAGCGTCAGCGGCAAACCGGTCAGAAGCGTGAGAAACGTATCCCACATAAAGCCCAGATCCATCACAACGCTCTCCTTGTGCCCTGGATCGTTCGCGCTTCCATGCGTCTGAACAGGATTGATGAAAGCCAGGTGATGATGAGATAAAGAACGACCGCCGTCAGGTAGAACTCGAACGGCCGGCGCGTCGATCCGGCCGCGATCTGCGATTGGCGCAGCAGTTCGACGAGACCCGTGACGGAGATCAATGCCGATTCCTTCAGGACGAGCTGCCAGGTGTTTCCGAGCCCTGGAATAGCGTAGCGCAGGACCAGGGGGGCAACGATGCGCCTGAATTTGGGCCATGGCCGCATGCCGACGGCGCTGGCGGCTTCGAGTTCGCCGCGTGCAACCGACCTGTAAGCGCCGCGAAATACCTCAGCCTGATAGGCCGCCGAAACCACGCCAAGCGCCAGGGTTCCGGTCAAAAATGCCGGCATTCCAATGAAGCCTTGATAGCCGAACAGGCCGCCCAAGGATCCAAGCAATGCGCTGCCGCCGAAATAGAAAAGATAGATGACCAGAAGGTCGGGCACGCCGCGCAGAACGGTCGTGTAGCAATCCGCAAGCCACCGGATGGTCAGGTGGCGGGACAGCTGCATGAAGGTAATGACGGTCCCGATCAACGTTCCGGTCAGGAAGCCGCAGACGGACACACCGATGGTCATCGCGGCCGCAGTCAGTAGTAGCCAACCCCAACCCGTCTGCTCGAAGCCGACGAGAGCCAGGTAACTGTCGATAGGTGCCATGCGGGGACCCCTTGGTAAAAGATCGGGTTGCGCGTCAGTCGGCTGCGCGCCGATGCGCCCAGATGCGCTGGAGCTTCGACATGTTTTTGAGCGAGCTTTGCACATGCGCTCTTGCTGCTGCGGCCGCCGCCTCCCGGTCGCGTGCGCAGATGGCGTCTGCGATCGCCCGGTGTTCGTCGAGATCGGTGTGCTCCAGGTCCACCCAGAGAACTTCCAGCCACAGGGCCAGGCGAAGCTGCTGATAAACTTGATCCGTCACCCTCACGAGGGCCTCGTTTCGGGTCGATTCCACGATGACGCGATGGATGTATAGTCCAAGGTCGAGGTTGCGGGCCGCGTCAGAGGGCGTCCTGTTCGTCGTATCCTTCAGTTCAACCATCTGGGCAATGACGTCACGGAGCCGATCGAGGTCTTCCTCGCTCGCTATCTCGCAGGCGAGTTGCGCGGCGCAAACGTCGAGCGCTTCGCGAACGACCAGCAGATTGCAGAACTTGGTGACGTCGAGATCGGTAACCGTGTAGCCGAAATTCCGCTGACCGACAATAAGCCCTTCTTCTTCCAGCTTCATCAGCGCTTCGCGCAGCGGCGTTCGGCTGACGCCGAAGCGCTTGGCGAGCGTCACTTCCGACAGGCGCTCGGAGGGGCGAAGCTGGCCGGTGAGGATCAGATCCTTCAATTGCAGATAGGTGCTCTCACGCAACGATCCTCGCTGTTCTGTCTTGGTCGATGCCAATCGATTCCCCTTCCGTCTCTGGTTCATTCACCCCTCGGTGAGCGTCACCATAACTTTTTCCCTCTTGCTCGATCAAGAAGAATACGATTATGTATACAATGTTGACTACAACAAGCAATCGTCTTTTCGCTGGCGTTCAAAAGTCGCCCGCGATCTGGTCGCAACATCTGGAGGTACGATGCCGGAGATTCTCAGTCTGGACGAACTGCGGGAGCGCTTTTCGAACGCTTCAGGCGGTGAGATGTTCGATCCGGAGTTTCGCAAGGTGGCCGACCTGGTCTTCGGCGAGGGCGATCGTCGCCAGGCGCCTTACTGCGGCGTCCCGACATTGTTGAAGGCCCCGTATCGTCCAGACGCCGCACCCAGTTTTGCTGATATAGATATCGCGCTTTTCGGCATTCCGATGGATCTCGGGGTGACGAACCGATCCGGTGCGCGGTTTGGGCCACGAGCCGTACGCAACGTCGACCGGGTCGGCCCTTACGATCATGTCATGCGAGCTGTCCCGACCGCCCACGCCCGTGTTGCTGATATTGGCGATGTTCCGTTCAAAAGCCGTTTTGATCTTGCCGCATCCCATGCCGATATCGAAGGATTTGTCCGCAGATTGGTAGAAGCGGGAGTCCTGCCCCTGGCCGTCGGCGGCGACCACTCTGTCGGCCTTCCGATTCTCAGAGCCGTCGGCAAGGATCGCCCTGTGGGAATGATCCACATCGACGCGCATTGCGACACGGGCGGTTCGTTCGAAGGATGCAAATTCCACCATGGCGGACCGTTTCGCCAGGCGGTTCTGGACGGTGTGCTTGATCCCAGGCGGACGATCCAGATCGGAATTCGTGGCAATTCCGAATATCTATGGGAATTCTCGTATGCATCAGGCATGACCGTCATTCATGCGGAAGAGGTCGGTGACCTCGGCATCAGCGCCGTCATCGCCAAGGCGAGAGAGATCGTCGGGGCGGGGCCGACCTATGTCAGCTTCGACGTCGATTCTCTCGATCCCGCATTTGCGCCAGGCACGGGAACCCCCGAAGTCGGCGGCCTGACCTCGGCGCAGGCGCTTGGCATTCTGCGCGGTCTCATCGGCTTGAACATTGTCGGCGGCGACGTTGTCGAGATCGCTCCGCAATACGACCCGACGTCGAATACGGCACAAATTGCCGCTCAGATTTTGTTCGAACTCCTCTGTCTTGCGGCCGAGGCAATCAAGGTTCGCGCGTCCTAGCAAACGGATGTCGCGGAGTCTGCAACCGCCTTGCTTGGGAAAGGGCAGGGCGCACCAAAAAGGGGAATAAAAACATGCAAGTATCAAAGCTTTTGCTGACGTCCGCTTTGCTCGGCGTCATCTCGGCCGGCGCTGCCGCTGCGCAGACGAAGCCAACCGAAATCACCATTGCGACCGAGGGAGCCTACGAGCCCTGGAATTTTACCGGTCCTGACGGCAAGCTGGCAGGGTTCGAGATTGATCTCGCCAATGACCTTTGCGCGCGCATGAAGGTGAAATGCACCATCGTGGCGCAGGACTGGGATGGGCTCATTCCATCGCTCACGGCCAAGAAATTCGACGCCATCATGGCCTCAATGATCGTGACCGAAAAGCGCCTTGCCGTCATCTCCTTCAGCAAGCCCTATGCTCCGACCGCCGCCGCTTTCATGGTCGAGAAAACCGGTCCTCTTGCAGATCTGCCGGGGACCGGGACGACGGTCGACCTCGCTGCGGACAAGGCGAAGGTCGAGCAGGAATTGCAGCCGCTTCGGGACGCTCTCAAAGGCAAGGCCGTGGGCGCCCAGGTGTCGACGGCGAACGCAGTCTTTCTCGACACCTATTTCAAGGGCGTTGTCGATCCAAGAGAATACAAGACCGTCGAGCAGCATGATCTGGACCTCCAGGCCGGTCGCATCGACGCCGTCGTCGCGCAGAAAACGTCGTTGACCGCAACGCTCGGCAAGGACGACTTCAAGGACTACAAGATCGCCGGCCCGACCTTCAAAGGCGGGGTCTTTGGACAGGGGATCGCGGCAGGTCTTCGCAAGGACGACACGGTGTTGAAGTCGATGTTCGACGCGGCGATCGAAGCGGCGGAAGCCGACGGCACGATCAACAAGTTGGCGCAGAAGTGGATCAAGACATCCCTTGATTGATTAAGCTCCCACGGCAGCAATTGGCAGCCGGTGCACCGAGTAGGTCGCGCCGGCTGACCGGCAGAGCTTTGCCAGGAGCCGCCATTGAAATAGACCCACATTTGGAGAACCTCTGTGACCATCCTTCTCAACTCCGTCGAATCCCGCGACGCTGCGTTTGTTCTTCATCCCTATACCAACGCTTCGCAGCATCTGAAGGACGGCCCGCTGGTGATCACCAGGGGCGAGGGGATCCATATCGTCGACAGCGAAGGCAACAAATACATCGAAGGTCTTGGCGGGCTCTTCTGCGCGTCGCTGGGCTTCAGCGAACAACGTCTGGTAGACGCCGCGACCCGCCAGATGAAGGAATTACCGTTCTATCACAGCTTCGGCGGCAAAACGCATGAGACGGCGGTCGAGCTTGCCGAACGGCTCATTCAGCTTTCACCGGTTCCCATGTCGAAAGTGTTCTTCGCCAATTCGGGTTCCGAGGCCAACGACACGGCCATGAAGCTTGTCTGGTACTATCACAATGCCATCGGCATGCCCGAAAAGAAGAAGATCATCTCGCGCATGCGGGCTTACCACGGCGTGACCATTGCTTCGGCCAGCCTCACCGGGTTGCCGAACAATCACCGCGATTTCGATCTGCCGATTGATCGGGTGCTGCATACTGATTGCCCGGAGTTTTATCGCTATGGCCGCCCGGGCGAAACGGAGGAAGAATTCGCGACGCGCTGTGCCAACTCGCTTGAGCAGATGATCCTTGCCGAGGGGCCGGAAACCATCGGCGCATTCTTCGCCGAGCCCTTGATGGCATCCGGCGGCTGCATCGTTCCGCCGCCGACCTATTACGAGAAGATCCAGGCGATCCTCAAGAAATACGACGTGCTGCTGATCGCTGACGAAGTCATCTGCGGCTTTGGCAGGCTCGGCACGATGTTCGGTTCGGAAAGCTTCGGGCTCCAGCCGGATATGATCGTCATGGCAAAGCAGCTTTCGGCAGCCTACCAGCCGATCTCCGCCCTGATGATCAACGAAAAGATCCATTCCGCTGTCGTTGCCGAGAGCGAGAAAATCGGAACATTCGGTCACGGTTTCACCTATAGCGGCCATCCGGTCGCGACGGCCGTCGCCCTGGAAACCCTGAAAATCTACGAGGAACGTGACATCGTTGGCCACGTCCGCACCATCGCCCCGGTGTTCCAGCGGCGGTTGAACGAACTTGGCGACCATCCGCTCGTCGGCAACGCCCGCGGTCGTGGGCTCATCGGCACCCTTGAACTGGTTCGCAACAAGGAAACGAAAGAGCAGTTCAAGCCGACGGACGGCATTGCCATTCACGCAGGCAAGCAGGCCCAGGTTCATGGCGTCATCACGCGCGCCCTTGGCGACAACTACTCGCTTTGCCCGCCGCTTATCATCACCGAGGCAGAGATCCACGAATTGTTCGATCGCTCCACGCGCGCATTGAATGATACCTATACCTGGGCGAGGGCAACCGGCCTCTATTGAGCGAAGGAAGCGACGATATGCGAAATTTCGAATTGCCGGGAAGATCGATGGCCGTCGGCCGTAATGGGATGGCCGCGACATCGCACCCGATGGCGACTTTGACCGCGATCGAGATCCTGAAAGCCGGCGGCAAGGCCATCGACGCCGCCGTCGGCGCCTGTGCCGTCCAATGTGTCGCGGAGGCCGGATCCACCGGCATAGGCGGCGATTGCTTTGCGCTGCTGGCGTCGAATGGAAATGATGATGTCCTTGCCTATAACGGCTCGGGACGCACGCCGGCGGCGGCGCATTTCGCCTGGTTTCAGGAAAACGGCATCACTTCGATCGAGCGATCATCGCCGCATGCGGTGACCGTTCCTGGGGCGGTGGACGCCTGGACCCGCCTCGTTGCCGATCACGGCAGGATGCCGCTGTCGGAAATTCTTGCGCCGGCAATTGCACTGGCGCGCGACGGCTATGCGATCACGCCACGGGTTGCCGCCGACATTTCGAACCAACGCGACTTGCTGCTGCGCGATTCATCGACCCGTCGCCTTTTCCTGATCGATGATCAGGCTCCGCCGATCGGATCGGTTCAATTTCAACTGGAACTGGCGCAGACGCTGGAAACGATCGCAAAGTCGGGCCGTGACGGCTTCTATCGCGGTCCGGTGGCAGCCGACATGGTGACCCGGCTGAATTCCCTTGGCGGCCTCCATACAATTGAGGATTTTGCCTCAGCTGCCGGCGAATATGTGAAGCCGGTCAGCGCGACATACCGCGGATGGACGGTGCATGAATGCCCGCCGAACGGGCAGGGCATCGTCGCTCTGATGATCCTGAAGATCCTGGAGCGGTTCGAACGCAAAGGCGACCCGCTTGGTGTGGACAATCTGCACATCGAAGTCGAGGCCACGCGGCTGGCTTATGCGGCTCGTGATCGATGGGTCGCCGACATGGCCGCCTCAAACGTTCCGGTCGACTTCCTGTTGTCCGATGAACTCGCCGACAGCCTTGCCGCCAGGATCGACCTGAACACCATCGCCGATGCCGGGGCCATTATCGATGGCGTCGAGCACGCGGATACTGTCTACATTTCGGTTGTCGACAAGGACCGAAATGTCGCCAGCTTCATCAACTCGATCTTCCATTCTTACGGAAGCGGATTGATGGCGCCGAATTCGGGCGTCTTGTTCCACAATCGCGGACAGAGCTTCAGTTTGAAGCAGGGGCATCCGAACGCGATGGGGCCGCGCAAGAGGCCCATGCACACGATTATCCCGGGTCTGGTCACCCGCAATGGCAAAAGCGTCTTGTCGTTCGGTGTGATGGGTGGGCACTATCAGGCGATGGGCCATGCCCACTTCCTCTCCAAGCTGTTCGATTTCAATCTGGACATACAAAGTGCGATTGATCTGCCTCGGCTCTTTCCGCTGCCCGGCACCACATCAATCGAAACCGAAGCGCTTCTGCGAACCTCGATCGGGCGTGATCTCGAAGCCCGCGGCTTCAAGGTCGTCGCACCGAATTGGGCGATCGGCGGCGCCCAGGCGATCTGGATAGACGATCAAAACAACACGCTGCTGGGCGCCTCCGATCATCGAAAAGATGGTTGCGCGCTCGGCTACTAGAGGCGGTGGAGAGCTGAATGTCGGCATATCCGAATACTCAACTTTATATCAATGGCCGCTGGAGGCAGGGTTTGAACGACGATCTGACCGTCGTCAATCCGGCCTCGGGCGAAGTCATCGGCCGTGTTTCAAATGTCGGCGTTGCTGATCTCGACGAAGCGCTTTCGGCAGCCGCCGCCGGGTTTGAGCAGTGGCGGCGCACAAGTGCGTTCGAGCGGGCAAAGCTGATGCATGCGGCGGCGGAGATCCTGCGGCAGCGCACTACGGCGATCTCTCGAATAATGACATTGGAACAAGGCAAACCGCTCGCCGAATCCAAGGCAGAGGCAGCCGCGGCTGCCGACATCATAGACTGGTTTGCCGAGGAAGCCCGCCGTGCCTACGGCCGGCTCATCCCGCCACGAGCGGCCAATGTCAGACAGATGGTGGTCAAGGAGCCTGTCGGCCCGGTGGCGGCCTTCAGCCCCTGGAATTTTCCGCTGAACCAGGCCGTGCGCAAAGTTTCGGCCGCGCTTGCGGCCGGCTGCTCGATCATATTGAAGGGACCGGAGGAGACGCCGGCAAGTTGCGCTGAACTGGTTCGCGCCTTTGCCGAGGCGGGCCTGCCAGCGGGCGTCCTCAATCTCGTTTTCGGCATTCCGGCCGATATTTCAAATCACCTGATCCCGCACCCCATTATCCGAAAAATTTCCTTCACTGGATCGACGGCCGTCGGCAAGCAACTGGCTTCCCTGGCCGGCGCCCACATGAAGCGGGTGACCATGGAACTCGGAGGCCATGCGCCGGCAATCGTGTTCGATGACGCCGATATCGATCTCGCGGTCAGACTGTTGGCCGCTGCGAAGTTTCGAAATGCCGGGCAAGTCTGCGTGGCGCCGACCCGGTTTCTCATCCAGGAACCCGTCTTCGACAAATTCCTCGATGGCCTGGTAAAGGCGGCCGAGGCGATTAACGTCGGCGATGGATTGAGCGACGGCGTAACCATGGGACCGCTTGCCAACGCGAGGCGGGTAGGGGCCATGGAGGCGCTGACAGCCGACGCGGTGATGCGCGGTGCGAAGATTGCGACCGGCGGCAAACGGATCGGCAATCTCGGCAACTTCTTCCAGCCGACGGTTCTCACCGACGTACCACAGCATGCCCGCGTGCTCAGCGAAGAACCATTCGGCCCCTTGGCGATAGTGAGCGCATTTTCGGACTACAATTCTGCCATTGCGGAAGCCAACCGCCTGCCATACGGCCTGGCGGCCTATGCCTATACAACTTCGGCAAAGACCAGCGCAGCCCTTGCCCGCGATATCGAGAGCGGCATGCTGTCGATCAATCATCATGGGCTGGCGCTGCCGGAATTGCCTTTCGGAGGCATAAAAGACTCCGGCTACGGTTCGGAAGGCGGCTCTGAAGCAATGGAGAGTTACCTCAATACGAAGCTCGTCACCGAGGCGGCTTGAGCAGGCTATCGGCTTGCCTTTGCCGTTCCCGTGCCCTTCATCCGGCAAAATTCGATCAACTGATCCGAGGTCATGGGCCGGGCCAGAGCGTAACCCTGGAGCAAATGGCAACCGAGATCTTTCAGGATCTTCGCGTGCTCCATTGTCTCCACGCCCTCGGCAACGATGTCGATGTTCTGCGACCGGCCGATTTCGATGATGGAGGAGACCAGACGGCGTTGCGAGGGGGAGGCGATGATGGGCTTGATGATCTCTCGGTCGATCTTGAGCCGCCGCGGTTCAAATCGAAGCAGGCTGATGATACTGGCATGTTCCGTGCCGAAATCGTCGATCTCGATTTCAATGCCGAGCGCTTTGATTGCCGGAATGACCTCGTTGAGAGCAGGCTGAAGCTCGTCGAAGGAGATTGTCTCAAGCAACTCGAAACATAGGCGACCCTTCGCTGCGGGAAGCGCGGACAGCTCGGCGAGCAGATTTGCCTGCGCCAGCCGGCGCGCTGAAATATTGACGGAGACCCGTGGAATTTGCATCCCCAAGCCGTCCCATCGCGTCAGCTCGAACAGCGCCTTTTGCAGGATCAGCTTGTCCATGTCGCCGCTGCGCCCCAGTTTTTCCGCAGCATCCAGAAATGCGTTCGGGCCGAGCAGACCTTTTCGCGGATGAGCCCAGCGGGCAAGCGCTTCGACACCTGCGATATCAAGCGTGTTTGCATTGAACTGCGGCTGGAAGAATGCAACGAGTTCATCGCGTTCGAGCGCTTGATTGAATTCATCCGCCAGTTCTTTTGCTTGGATTGCCGCGCTGCGAAGCTCCTCGGTAAAAACGGCCGCGCGGCCGCGGCCGGCTTTCTTCGCCTCGTACAGCGCCAGATCGGCATTCAGAAGCAGCTGGCCGAGGTCGCGGTCGCGGGCGCTTTCAGTCTCCCAGGCGACACCGACGCTTGCGCCGACCACATAACCAGCTCCATCGATAAAAATGGTCTGCTGCAGCGCGTCGACAATCTGTCTGGCCAATTCGGCTGCTTTAGGCTCGGGATCGGTGCTCCAGCTGGCGACAACGAACTCGTCTCCGCCGATGCGCGCTGCGACATCGTTCGGGCCGGTCAAATCGGCAAGCCGCGAAGCGGTTGTCTGCAGGACCATGTCACCGCCGGCGTGCCCCTTCGTGTCGTTGATCTCTTTAAACCGGTCAAGGTCAATATGGATGAGGATCAGACGGTCCTGCGGATCGGGCCGCGGCGGCTGCGAGATCATCTGGTCGACAAACCGCCGATTGGGTAGCCCGGTGAGGGCATCATGCAGCGACAGGTGCTCCAGCCTCTGCCGGGCCCGGACCAGCTTGCTCTTGTGAAGGCGAAGTTTTTCGATGGTCTTCTGGCGGGATTTGGTCAGAAAGCCCACCCAGACGATCGGCGCGACAACACACAGGGCCAACAGACTGGCATAGAGCTCAAAAGTGCCGATGCCGTTATTCTGGCCCCATCCACTCCTGGGAAGTGCGGCGAGAGACCACCGGCCGTAAGTCATATCGACCGAGGCGACGACCGGCTTCTTCCCAAAAGTTTCCAGGCTGCCGAGAAAGACCTGTTTGGCCGAATTCGGCTCCGGCGTCGTGCTGATGGCGATCTCAAGGTCGGTCGAACTAAGGCCGCTATCCCGGTATAGCCTCGGAATATCGACAATTCCGGAAAGCAGACCCCAGAAGATCTGGCTGTTTCCGTCATCGATATAGACCGGGCACCTGACAACGAAAGCCGTTCCGCCTTGGACAAGCTCCACCGGGCCTGTCAGGACGATATTATGCGTGTTGCGCGCCAGCATCGCGGCGGCCCGTTGCTTCTCATTTTTTCGGTAGTCGAGTCCGATGGCCTTTTCGTTTCCTGTTTCCGGATAAACCCACTGGACCACCATGTCGGGCGCTGCGGCGAAGCTTCGCAATTGTGAATCAGGCTGCAGAATCTGCGCGGCAAGTTTGGAAAATCTGTTCTGGCCCATCGCCGGATCGACCGCGATGCCCGCCGCCAAACCTTGCAACAGCTTCACATTGCTGTTGAGGTTTGTCTGAAGTCGAGATGACATCGTCGCAAGTTCGCCGGCAACAACCGAGCGTTCGTCGGCCAACGACCGCTCAAGCCGCCAGTTCGTTGCCACCCAGACGACGATGGCTGCGATAATGGCCGCAAATAGTGCCGGAGCGAAGGCGCTCGCATGGCTCATCAGAGAGCCCGCGAGGTTGCGAATTATCTTTGTATGTCTTCGAAACTTCATCAGGTCGCCAGTGTGAATGACAGGCTTGCATCCTTGCACAGTTTCTTTAAGGCAACGCTAAACCGTCGATCTGGTTGCAGGAAAGACAATCGAGTGGGACTGCGGTCAGGCCGGCGCCAACGGCTGCGTCCATCTTTGCGGAGCCGGGAGGCGGGCGAGGAGGCGAGACCGTCGCATCTCTAACTGGCCCAACTGTCGCATTACTCTAAATAGAATGTACCAAGCCATTGTTTTTTCTGGCATGTCGCACTTGGAAATAGAATGTACCCGGCTACACACAAAGATCACATAAGATAGATTATGGAACACGAGGATGTCATTTGATTACAAAGGCATACCGTCGTCCGCCTTATAGCCCACCCTTTTAGAGCGCAAATTTCGCCTGTGCCTCGCCGATGCTATTCCTGAGGTGTCGGGACGACTTTCGATGGCCTTTGTAGTTCCGCCGCGGCGGCGGAAGCCGTTGCATCTCCTGTCCCGCTGGATACATGAACCGTCGGGGTTGCAAACTGGATCCCTTTTTCCGCGAATGTCTTCTTGAGCATGGCAAGGGCCTTCCGGCGAACGCCGAATTGTTCACCAGGTTTGCTCATGAACTTCAGCCGAATTTGCACACCGTAATCGGCCATCTGCTCAATTCCCTGCATTTTCAAGGGCTCGATGATATTAGGCCCGAGTTCGGCATCCTCCAGAAGCTCGACGCCGATGCGCTTGATGGTCTTGCGGACCTCTTCAAGGTCGCTGTCATAGTTCAGGGTAAGCGTGATGATGTCGATAACCCAGTCGCGGCTGAGGTTCTGCACCGCGCCGAGTTCGCCGAAAGGAACGATGGTGACCGGACCGCGATGGTGTCGCAGGCGGATCGATCGCAGCGAGAAACCTTCGACCGTCCCTTTGTATTTCGCCGCCTGAATGTATTCACCGATGCGAAAGGCATCGTCGAACAGATAAAAAACGCCGGAGATGATGTCCTTGACGAGTGTTTGCGCACCGAAGCCGACGGCAATGCCGACGACGCCGGCGCCGGCCAGCAGCGGACCGATCTGAATGCCGACGGCATCCAGGATCATCAGGAAGCCGACAGCCCCGATCGCCAGAAACAGCACATTGCGAAGGATGGGAAGCAGCGTATTCAACCGCTGACGCCGGCGCGCGTCGGGTCCGTCCTCATGCCCCGCCTGAGCACTTCTCGACGCCTGTGCCATCTGACTATCGATCAGCGTGCTTGCGAGCTTCCAGATGACATCGGTCACCAGCAGCACGATAACGATACGGATTCCTGCGCGGATCAAACGCGTGGTCACCGTCTCGGCTGCGGCAAGGTCACTGAGATTGACATCCCACGAACGCGCAATGAGCAGCGCGGCGACCACGATAAGGCCATTGCGCAACGTTTGCATGATGACGACAGACCATCCGACGATGGCCGGATCTTCGACGACGTGCTCGCCGCCGGACCGTATAATGCGGCCAATGATATCCCGAGCCACGGAAACGGTCAGCGGCAGAAGCGTCATGACGATCAACGTCCAGAATGCTCCGCGCAGCCCTGACACCCATAACAGCCACGACAGCACGATGCTGGCGCTGAAGCCGACACAGACCAGCCGGTTCACCGTCGGCCCATCTGAACGAAAATGCCGCAGCCAGATCATGGCGATCAGCGCGATTGAAACGACACCGAGCCAAGCCGCGGTAAAGAGGTCGACCAGGATGGGTGAAGTCCCGATGGTCTGGAACACTTCGATGACGGCCCAGCCAGCCGCCAGCACGGCGACGATTGCAAGCAGCCAGTGGTACCAGAACCAGGCAAGCGAGGTGACAAGCGTCAGAAGACGCATATGCGGCAGTCGGGCACCGGGCGCGATGACAATGCGGCCCACAAGCACACCGAGGCGCACCATCAGCGCCGCGGAAAGCAGAATGAGCGCAATATCGCGAAACACGGCAGGCCAAGGAAAGAGGATAAACGCGCCGAGGCTTCCGATCAGGTAACCGACCAATGCCAGAAGGCCCATTGCAAGCCGGCTCGCGTGCAGCTTGATCCGTTGCCGGGCGGTGTCGGCAGGCGCATTCAGCACAAAATGAAGAAGCCCTCGCCCGGACCACCAGGCAAGGCGCTGCGCAGCGAATCCGCCTGCGACGAAGAGTGTGACCGCCAAGATCAGGCCGAGAGGGCCGATATGATTATCCGTTTGGAAGGTCTGGACCGCCGCCTGGATCTGCCCGGGAAGGGTCGGGACTGCATCGAGGAGCGTCAGCAACCTCTGGCGCAAATACTGTAGTGAGGTGGCAATCGACTGCGGTGCCGGCTCTTGAGGGGCAGCTATCGGCTGCGCCGGTTCCTGATTGCTGGGAACGATCCGATTGACCAGCGCCCGTCCGGAATCGTCATTCGGCAATTCGATGATAACCCGGATTGGTGGCGACGGATTGGTCGATTCGGCCGCTGACGTGGAATATACGCTCCAAATCAGAAGCGCCGAAAATACAGCCGCAAGGAAAAGGCAAATTTTGCGGAGGGAATGACGGTCGTCGTTGATGCACATGTACCCGTGGGTCCCCGAAAAGTTGCCGTCGCTGCTGGCGGCCGATAAAGCGCCGCACTTTGTGAAGGGTCGCACGATCAACGTCAATCGATGAATGTCTGGCGAATGCAGACAGAATTTTTGCCCCACCCCTGCCCGCGCATCGCCTCCGCCCATCGCAGAAACAGGACACTTCAACTTTGCGGCCCAAAGGCTTGGGCCGCTCCGCCTGCGCTGCCTCAGTCCCTCTCAGCTCCGATCCAGTTTCGGATCCAGCGCGACATTCAGGCCCACCTTCACTCTATCCATCGCTACAAAACTGCGGAACCGTTTAACATTCTTGTTGGCGAAAAACAGACGCCGGGTCATGGCTTCATACTCTCCCATGGTTCGGACGACGACGAGAAGAATGAAATCCACTTCGCCCGTCACGTAGTAGCACTGCTGGACTTCAGGAGCCTCGGCGAAGGCTTTCTTCGTCGCGTCATGCGTGGCGCCGAACTCGCTGTGCATTTCGACTTCGACAAAGACCGTGATCTCGTGCCGCACATGGGAAGGTTCTATCACCGCAACGTTGGCGGCGATCGTACCCGTCTCTTCCATCCGCTTGATCCGGCGCTGCACCGCCGGCGCCGACAGGCCGATGACGTCTGCGATCGAGCGCTGCGGTGTCTTGTTGTCCCGCTGGAGAATCTCGAGAATGGCGAGGTCAAAGCGGTCCAGCTCCACCATTTTTGCTGGAACCTTGTCGATCATACATCGATCCTTCGAAGAGGAGCACCGGCGCAGAAGCGAGGAAGAACGCTCCATTTCGGCGATAAGATGAGCGAATGTTTCATAAAGGGCATCAAAATACAGCGCTTTTTTCGGCCTCGATGAAGTAATTATCACGGCAAAGGCATTTTCGAAAGGCAGTCCTGATGTTCCTCCTGAACCAACACGCCGACTACCGCAAACCGATCGATGCAGCCGACGCCGAAGTTTTGGGAGTTGAAGCCGCCAAGACTGTCGAACGTTTCCTGCATCATCGCGAGGGTCACAAGCCGACTCCTTTGCTCTCGCTCGCAAATCTCGCGCGGGAGATCGGAATCGGTTCGATCCTGATAAAGGATGAGGGCCATCGCCTCGGCCTCGGCAGTTTCAAGGCGCTCGGCGGTTCCTATGCGGTGATACGGCTCCTTCTCGAGGAGGCTTCGACGCGCCTCGGCCGCGACGTGGGCGTGGCAGAATTGCAGGATGAGGATGTGAGAGCCATCGCGTCGAAGATGACGGTCGCCTGCGCAACCGACGGCAACCACGGGCGCTCGGTCGCCATGGGCGCGCAGCTCGTCGGCGCCAAATGCTCGATCTTCGTTCATTCGGGCGTCAGCAAGGAGCGCATCGATGCAATTGCCCGCTATGGCGCAGATATGATCCGCGTCGACGGAAATTATGATGACTCCGTTCACGAAGCGGCGCGCGTTGCCGAGGAGAAGAACTGGATCACGGTCTCCGACACGTCGTGGCCGGGCTACGAACGCATCCCGGGCTTCGTGATGCAAGGCTACACCGCATTGCTGACCGAGGCGCTGCGCCAGATGCCGGAGCCGCCGACCCATGTTTTCGTGCAGGCGGGCGTCGGCGGTATCGCCGCCACCGTCGCGGGCCACTTCTCCGTCCTCTTTGGCGACAAGCGCCCCTTCTTCGTGGTCGTCGATCCCTCCCGTGCAGCCTGCATCGTCGAGACAGCGCGCGCCGGACATCCGGTGAAAGTCGATCATGCAGAGGCTACCGTGATGGCGATGCTGGAGTGCTATGAGCCATCGCTGGTGGCGTGGCGGATCCTGTCCCATGCTGCGGACGCATTCATGACGGTCGACGATCCCGATGCGATCGAAGCGATGAAACTGCTTGCGAGCCCTGGCGGGTCCGACCCGGCGGTCGTCGCTGGCGAAAGTGGCGGTGTGGGTCTCGCGGCGCTTCTGAAGGTTGCCGCCGACCCGGAACTGCGGACGAAGATCGGCCTTGATGCGCAGTCCCGCATCTTCCTCATCAACACCGAGGGCGCGACCGCCCCCCTCCTCTACGAGAAATTTGTCGGCGCAACGCCGGCAGTCATAGCGGCGAAGAACGTCGGCCAAAGCGGACGCAAGCAAAAGGTGGCGCGATGAGCGAGATTTCCATCAACGCCGAACGGCTGCTCGGCCGGATCCTTGAGCTCGGCGACGTCGGACGTGAGGACGACGGCCGGCTGATCCGTCTCGCGGCTTCGGATACGGAGAAGCTCGGACGTGACAAATTCGTCTCGTGGATCGAGCGGGCCGGGTTGGAAGTTGCCGTCGACCGCATCGGCAACATATTCGGCATCTGGAAGCCCGCAGCCGTTTCCAACGAGGCACCGCTCATGCTCGGATCGCATATCGATACCGTCATCAACGCGGGCATCTATGACGGATGTTATGGCGTTCTGTCTGGTCTTGAGGTCATCGAGACGCTTGTCGCAGCCGGTTTCCAGCCGTCGCGTCCGATCGTGGTCGCCGCCTTCACCAACGAGGAAGGTGTGCGCTACGCCCCCGACATGATGGGATCGCTCGTCTATGCGGGCGGCCTCGATGTCGACACCGCTCTTGCAACTGTCGGAACGGACGGCACGAAGCTTGGCGAGGAGCTGCGGCGCATCGGCTATGATGGAGAACATCAGCCGGGCTTCATCCGGCCGCATGCCTATATCGAGCTGCATATCGAACAGGGCCCGGTTCTCGAGCGCGAAGGCATCCAGATCGGCGCCGTGGAAAACCTGCAGGGCATCTCCTGGCAGCGGGTAACCATCAGCGGCGACGCCAATCATGCGGGAACGACACCCATCTCGATGCGCCGCGACGCCGGGCATGCCGCCGCGCTCGTCATCACCTTTCTGCGCGAACGCGCAAGGAACTCGAACACGCCGACAGTGGCAACGGTTGGCTGCATGACCTTCGAGCCGAACGCGATCAACGTCATCCCTTCCCGCGCGACCTTCACGGTGGACCTTCGCGATCCGGACGAGGAACGGCTGAGGCAAGAGGAGGCCGCTCTCGAGGCCTACCTTGCGCAGCTGGCGAAGGAGGAAGGCGTGTCCTTCGAGGTCGAGCGTCTCGCCCGCTTTCAGCCGGTGTGGTTCGATGGCAGGATCGTCGACCTGATCGCGAAAGCCGCTGCCAGGCGCGGACACACGGTCCGCCGCATGACCTCTGGTGCGGGCCATGATGCGCAAATGATCACGCGGATCGCTCCCGCGGCGATGATCTTCGTGCCGAGCCTTGGCGGCATCAGCCATAATCCAAAGGAAAAGACCCCGGACGAGGATCTGGTCGCAGGAGCGAACATGCTTCTCGACGTTGCAAAGCAGATTGCGGGCGGAGGAATTTGAAATGGCGATCGATATCGATGCCCTGAAGAACGATATGACGGCGTGGCGGCGCGACCTGCATGCCCAGCCCGAGTTTGGATTCGAGGAGAAGCGAACCTCAGCCTTCGTCGCGGCCAAGCTGCGCGAGTTCGGCCTCGATAACGTAGCGGAGGGTGTTGGAGGAACCGGTGTCGTCGGCACGCTCAAGCGCGGATCCGGCAACCGCTCGATCGCGCTGCGCGCCGACATGGACGCGCTTCGAATTCCCGAGCAGGGAAATCTTTCCTACAAATCGTCGAACCCGGGCGTCATGCACGCCTGCGGCCACGACGGGCACACCACCATGCTTCTCGGAGCCGCCAAACTGCTCGCCGAGGAAGGTGGTTTTGACGGAACCGTCCGTTTCATTTTTCAGCCGGCGGAGGAATGGGGACGCGGCGCGCTTGCCATGCTCGCAGACGGATTGATGGAGCGCTATCCGTTCGAGGAGATCTACGGCATTCACAACATGCCCGGCCTCCCCGTCGGCACATTCGAAACCCGGCCGGGCGCGATCATGTCAGCCGAAGACAATTTCGAGATCGTGCTGCACGGCGTCGGCGGCCATGCTGCGCGCCCCCATTGGGGCAACGAGGTTCTTGTCGCCGCCTGCGCCCTTGTGACCAACCTGCAGACGATCGTCTCACGGCGCCTCAGTCCGACGGACACCTCGGTGGTTTCGGTTACCGAACTCATCACCGACGGAACTCGAAACGCGCTGCCGGGAGAGGCGAGGATTCGCGGCGATGCGCGAAGCTTCCGTTCGGAGGTCAGCGCCGAAATCGAAAAGCAGATGCGCATCATCGCTGAGGGAACCGCTCTTGCCTATAATGTCTCGGCCGAGGTGACCTACACCAGGGAATTCGTTCCGCTGCTCAACGATCCCGATCTGGTCGAGGAGACCTTCGCCGCTGCTCACAGCATTCTCCCCGCGGAAAATGTTCGCATGGCACGGGAGCCGATGACGGGAAGCGAGGACTTCGCACACTTTCTGGAGCATGCGCCCGGCGTGTTCGTGTTCCTCGGCAACGGTGACTCGCCACCGCTGCACAATCCTCGCTATGACTTCTGCGACGACAGCCTGATCCACGGGACCAACTTCCACACTGCTATCGTCCGCCGCCGGCTTCCCCTGCCCTGATTTCACAGGTTGGCTGCGATCACACAGCCGTTGAGAACCGCCAGGCCTGCAGACGCACGCACCTCGTCTTGCGCTCGGGGCACGCTGGATCCTTCACCACCGTCTGGACTGCGAAACATGATCGGCAAATCCGCCTAACAGTACCCCGAACGGCAAGCTTCTGATCGCCCTCGCGGCGACGAAGGCTGCGCCCGTGGCGATGGCGAGCTTTAGCCATGGATAGTCGCCCAGTTGGACATGAGCATTCGCGTCGACGGATGTAGCCTTGGCTTTCAGCGCTGCTTCCGCATCGTCACGCAGCAGGCCGACGCGGGCCTGAAGTAGCCTCAATTCCCGCTGCAGGTGGTGCAGACTTTGGTCGGCCTTGTCGCGCGCGGACTCGGCGGCCGCGTCGGCAAAAGGCGGTTCGCCTTCCGCGACCAGTTCCTCGGGGTCGGGGGGGAGAAAGCCGTCGCGGTTGATGGATGATTGCATCGACATATCCTCGAATGAGTGAGCGCAGCAAGCCCGGCATTGCCGCCGGCCTCGCTGTACATCAATGATCGCGCCGGAAGCTCTGGCTCTGCTGCGATCCGCCTTGCGTCTGCGACTGCCGATCCGATTCGCTCGATGATGCGGAAGCATTGGCGAATCTGTAAGCACGAACCTTGGCGCTTCCATGCGCCGTGTCGCGCGTTACGACAGGCGCCTCGTCGGAAGCCGGCCCCTCGAACGCACTTTCGGATACGGCCAGGTCGTCCGCAGCCTTGCCGCCATGGGCCGAGCCGGCAAAGCCGGTATTCGACCCGCCTTGGCGTCCGCTTTCCGATAGCCAGAGATCCGCCCGCTCGTCGATGTCAATGCTGCCCTCGTCGTCCAGGATGTCATGAACGGTTTCGTAGAGTGCATCATCGATATCGTTGACCTGAACGAGGAAGCCACCTCGCCGCAGACCTTCTGCGTACATCGCGCGATCCTCATCCGGGAAGAAGAAGTCGGCCAGTGCATCGAAGAAGCCGCTGCGGTCGTCGCTCATGACACCGGCATTTTTTGCATCCGCCTCATATCCCGGCATCAATCTTATTCTCGCAACGGGGACGCCGGCATCCTCGAGACGGGAGACGGCGGATTCGGCTTCCGACCGACTGTCGAAAAATGCGGTAAGGCTGCCGCCGCCCACGGGACCTGAAAAACCCCGGTTGGTATCGTTGTGAATGTTGCTCACGGAACTCTCCTCTCGATGTCGCGTTCCAGCCGCCGACCCGACGATTGGTTTCCTGACTCGGAGAACCGGCAGCCGAGATGAATGTTCCACGGCAAGGGTGACCGGTCGGAGGAACAACGGCGGTTCCATAACGTTACCGTCTGTCTTCTCAAAAGCACACAAACCGAATTGCGCAACCTGCAGCACCCGTCGGCGGTTGACGTCAAATCATCGAGACGCTAGCACGGCGCTTGACGCATTGGGGACATTCACATGGACATCTTCACGGCAGCCAGTCTGACGGCTTTGCTGCAGGTCATCGCTATCGACCTTGTTCTCGCCGGCGACAACGCCGTGGTTATCGGTCTTGCCGCTGCCGGCCTCGAGGCCACGCAACGGCGCAAGGCGATCATCGTCGGCATTCTGGCCGCAACCGTTCTGCGTATTCTCTTCGCCAGCGTCGCAGTCTATCTGCTGGCGATCGTCGGCCTGCTCCTGGCCGGCGGCCTGCTGCTGCTCTGGGTCTGCTGGAAGATGTGGCGCGAGCTTCGCAATGGCCAAAGCGAGGAACATCTGGCGGAAAGCGGCGAAGGCGCGCCGAAAAAGACCTTCCTCCAGGCGGCGACCCAGATCGTGATCGCCGACGTCTCGATGTCGCTCGACAACGTTCTCGCCGTTGCGGGTGCTGCGCGCGAACATCCGAGCGTGCTGGTGATCGGCCTCGGTCTGTCGATCGCACTAATGGGGATCGCTGCCAACCTGATCGCCCGGCTGCTCGGCCGCCATCGCTGGATCGCCTATATCGGTCTGCTGATCATCCTCTACGTCTCGCTCGATATGATCTATCGCGGCGCCGTCGAGGTCCTGCCCTATATGCAGTGAGCCTGTATCCGGTCGGGGTTCGCGCCCCGACCGGCTGCGTCCGTTCAGCATGTCGCGCAAAAGTGTGCAGCGGTTTTGCGGCAACGACATGCGAAAACAAAGACCCAAAGCGCACGGAGTGAATTCGAAAAATTCGCGACGCGCTTTAGAATTATGCGCTGACCTCAATCTCGAAGCTCATCTGATCATACGCCGGCACCACATGCTCGGGCGTCTCGCCCATCACCGCATCGTAATCGAGCGGCGTATGCATATGGGTGAGAATCGCCCGTTTCGGCTTGAGCCGGCCGATCCAGTCGAGCGACTGTTCCAGCGACAGATGGCTCGGATGATAGGTATATTGCAGGGCGTCGATGATGAGAACGTCGAGATTCTGCAGCTTCTCGACGGTCTGCGGCGGGAAATCGCTGATATCGCTGCAATAAGCCACGTCACCGATGCGGAAGCCGAGCGATTGGATATCGCCATGCTGCTGGATATGCGGGTAAAAGTCGATCTTGCCGCCGGGGCCGCGAATTTCGACGGGTTCATCGACATTTTCGATGACGACAGGCAGCACGATCGGCGGGTAGTTGCTGCCGGGCGGCGTTTCCAGGCAATAGCGGAAGGCTTCCCGCAGCCTGTCCATCGTATATTGATCGGCAAAGATCGGCACCCGGCGGCGTGTATTGTGGAAATAGCCGCGCAGGTCGTCGATGCCGTGAATATGATCGGCATGCGGATGGCTGTAGAGTACGGCATCGACATGGTCGGCCCCTGCCCTGATCATCTGCTCACGAAAATCAGGCCCGGTATCGACGACGACAGTCGTGACGCCGTCAGGGCCGAATTGCTGCACCATGAAGGAGGCGCGCGTGCGCCGGTTCTTCGGATTATCAGGGTTGCAGGCGCCCCAGTCGCCGGTAATGCGCGGCACGCCCGGTGACGACGAACAGCCGAGAATGGTGAAACGCCGCCGGTAGAGCACGCCGCTAGATCCTTGGCATTTTCGAGAACAGGCGGAAAGCGTTCTCCGTCGTGATCCGGGCGATCTCCGCGTAAGAAGTGCCGATCGTCTCTGCGAGCACTTCAGCCGTGTTGACGACATAGGACGGCTCGTTGCGCTTGCCGCGCCAGCGCTTCGGCGCCAGATAGGGCGCGTCCGTTTCCACCAGCAACCGCTCATGCGGGACCGTCTTGGCAATCTCGCGCAGCTCTTCCGATTTGGGGAAGGTCAGGATGCCCGAGAAGGAAATATAGCCGCCGAGTTCGACGCCGGTCCTTGCCAGTTCCGGACCCGCAGAGAAACAGTGCAGGATGAAGGGAAAGGCCCCTTTCCCCGTTTCCTCGGTCAGGATGGAAGCCATGTCTTCGTCGGCGCTGCGGCTGTGGATGACGAGCGGAAGCTGCGTTTCTCGGGCGGCGGCAATATGCCGGCGAAAGCCGGTCTGCTGGTCTTCGGGCCTTTGCGTGTCGTAGAAATAGTCGAGCCCCGCCTCGCCGATCGCCACCACCTTTTGATGGGCATTCGCCAGGCGCACGAGGTCTTCCGTCTGGATATCCAGCTCGTCGCCGGCATTGTTGGGATGCGTGCCGACGGAGCAGAATACCGAAGGATATTTTTCGGTAATGGCGAGCAGCCCGTCGAGCTTGCGCACGCGCGTCGAGATCGTCACCATCTGTTTGACGCCGGCCTGATGGGCGCGCATGACGATCTCGTCGCGCTCCGCCTCGAAGTCGGCGAAATCGAGATGGCAATGGGTATCGATCAGCACGGCCTCAAGCCTCCGGAGCCACGTAACGCGGGAAGACCGGCGTCGGTGCCTCGAGCGGCGTTCCGGCAACAAGGCGGCCGCCCTCGCCGAGGGCGGCAAAATCGCGTTTGTCGGCAGGCGCCGCCACGAGATCGAGCAGTTTGCCCGATGAATCAGGCATGAAGGGTTGCAGCAGAATGGCGATCTGGCGCACGACTTCGGCGGTGACGTAAAGCACCGTGCCCATGCGCGCCGGATCGGTCTTCTTCAGCGCCCACGGTGCCTGGCCGGCGAAATAGCGGTCGGTTTCGGAAACGACAGCGATGATCGAGGCAAGCGCCCGGTGGATCTGCTGCTTGCCCATGTCCTCGCGCGTCGACGCGTGCAGCGCGTCGGCCTGGGCCAGCATCGCCTTGTCCTCGTTGCTGAGCGGCCCGCATTCCGGGATTTTGCCGTCACAGTTCTTGACGATCATCGACAGTGAGCGGCTGGCGAGATTGCCGATGCCGTTGGCGAGATCGGAATTGATGCGCGTGCCGATCGCCTCTTCGCTGTAGCTGCCGTCCTGGCCGAAGGACACTTCGCGCAGGAAAAAGTAGCGCACCTGATCGAGACCGAAATGGTTCACTAGGTTGACGGGATCGACGACATTGCCGAGCGACTTCGACATCTTCTCGCCCTTGTTGAGCAGGAAGCCGTGGGCAAAGACCCGCTTCGGCAGCGGCAGCTTCGCCGACATCAGGAAGGCCGGCCAGTAAACCGCATGGAAACGGATGATGTCCTTGCCGATAATGTGCACATCCGCCGGCCAGTATTTCGCCCTCGGGCTGTTCCTGTCCTCGATGTAGCCTGTCGCGGTGATATAGTTGGTCAGCGCATCGACCCAGACGTACATGACGTGGGAGGGATCGTTCGGCACCTTGATTCCCCAGTCGAAGGTCGTGCGGGAGACCGAGAGATCCTTGAGGCCTGATTTGACGAAGGAGATCACCTCGTTGCGGCGCTCGGCCGGACCGATGAAATCGGGATTGGCCTCGTAATGCGCCAGCAGCTTGTCCTGATATTCGGAGAGCTTGAAGAAATAGCTTGCCTCTTCCACCCACTCGACGGGCGTGCCCTGCGGGCCGTAGCGCACGCCGTCGGCGCGCAGCTCCGTCTCGTTTTCCTGGTAATAAGCCTCGTCACGCACCGAATACCAGCCGGCATAGCTATCCTTGTAGATGTCGCCATTCTCGGCCATCAGGTTCCAGATATTGCGCGAGGTCTCGTGATGACGCTCCTGCGTGGTGCGGATGAAATCATCGTTCGAAGCGTTGAGCAGCTTCGCCATCGCCTGGAATTCGCCGGAGTTGCGGTCGGCGAGCGCCTGCGCGGTAATCCCCTCGGCGCGCGCTGTCTGCTGCATCTTCTGGCCGTGTTCGTCGGTGCCCGTCAGGAAGAAAACATCCTTGCCATCCAGGCGCTGGTAGCGCGCCATCGCATCCGTCGCGATCAGCTCATAGGCATGGCCGATATGCGGCTTGCCGTTCGGATAGGAAATCGCGGTGGTGATGTAGAAGGGTGTCTTGTCTGTCATGGCGGCCAATGTCCGGCTTACTCTATAAAAATGGTCAGCCGCTCTTAGCGCATGTCACCGTCAAGCGAAACATCAAGTTTTGGCGCCGTCGATGATTTCCGGGACACGGGGTCGTGAACTTGACTCCGCTTCGCACGCAATTTACCGGTCGTCAGAAAGAGGGCGGGACAGAACGAAGTGCCAGTTTTCATCTACCGGGATAGTCGTGGCCGCGCGCCGTCGGAGGCGCTTGCTTGACATTCGAGCCGCTCTATTCGCTTTCCGGCCTGTTCGTCGGCGCGCTTGTCGGCATCACCGGCGTTGGTGGCGGTTCGCTGATGACGCCCCTGCTGGTTCTGCTCTTCGGTGTCCATCCCGCAACGGCCGTCGGCACCGATCTCCTCTATGCGGCGATTACCAAGACTGCGGGCACCGCCGTGCACGGCATGCATGGACGGGTCAACTGGAAGATCGTCGGCAGCCTCGCAGCCGGCAGCGTGCCGGCCGCCTTGCTGATGCTCTGGCTGCTGGCCGGCGTCGATCGCAAAAGCATCGGTGTGACCAACACCATCACGGTCGCGCTCGGCTGGCTGCTTGTCATGACCGCAATCATGCTGGTCTTCCGCGGATCCATACTGGAATTGGCGCGCCGCGCCATTGGCGAGCGCACACCGCCGCGACCGATAACCATTCTGATCCTCACCGTCATTCTCGGCTTCTGCCTCGGCGTCCTCGTCACGCTGACCTCGGTCGGCGCCGGAGCGCTCGGTGTGACGATCCTGCTGGTGCTCTATCCCAAGCTGAATGTGCGCGAGATCGTCGGTTCCGATATCGTCCACGCGGTACCGCTGACCCTGATCGGCGGCACCGGCTACTGGCTGATCGGCGAGATCGACTGGGCGATGCTGTTTGCCCTGCTTGTCGGCTCGATTCCCGGCATCGTCATCGGAAGCCTTCTGGCGCCGAAGCTGCACGAACGCACGATCCGCATCGTCCTGGCTATGACCCTTGCGGTCGTCGCATGGAAGCTGCTGGCGTGAAGCATGTGCAGCGGTTTTGCGGCAAGCGCCTGCGCGAGGCGCTCTTGGCTGACACGGCCTAAAAATCTGGTCTAAAGGCCAGGCTGCTTGATGTCGGCGAGAATGCTGATGACCGTCTGTTTGCGATCGAGATTATAGGCGCTGGAAATGGCAAGCCGCTCGGTAATTTCGGAATAGAGCCGCGCCAGCCGCTCGGCGGTGGCGATTTTCCCCTCGCCCGCTGCCATACGCGCACGGTTCATGATGTCGTCGCCGACATGGCTGACGAAGAAATCGAAGATCGTGTCGCTTTCCTTGCCCGACAGCGCATCGGCCAGCCGGTGCATCGCCTTGCGGGCCGCCGGCCCTTGGGCGGAAAGCACCTCGTCATAGGCCGCGATGATCTCTCCGCCGCCATAGTTCAGGAGTTTCAGGGCTTCGCCGACACTGCCCTTGGCCGCCGCAAGCGCCGCCCCGCCCTCACCCGTTATGCCGAGATGATCAAGGGCTGCCGCCAGCGCCTCGTCCGAAAGCGGCGACAGTTTCAGCGGCAGGCAGCGCGAGCGGATCGTCGGCAGCAGCCGACCCGGCGCATGCGACAGCACCAGAAACAGCGCCCGCTTCGGCGGTTCCTCGAGGATCTTCAGAATGGCGTTGGCCGCATTGCGGTTCATGTCATCGGCCGGATCGATGATGACGATCCGCCAGTTGCCGGTGCCCGACGTCTGCGAGAAGAACTTGCCGGCGCGGCGCACCTCGTCGACCGTTATCGCCGACTTCACCTTGCCGGTCTTTTCGTCCACCGGCCGGGCAAGATGCAGGAGATTGTGCGAGGCGCCGGAGATGATCTGCCGGCTGACGGCGGAATCAGGATCCGGATCGCCGATCGTCTCGGGCGCCGTCTCAGGATCGGGATGCGAAAGCACGTGGTTGGCGAAGCGGAAGGCGAGCGTCGCCTTGCCGATGCCCTCCGGCCCTTCGATCAGGATGGCGTGATGGCCTTTGCCGGATCGGTAGGATTGCGCGAGGAAGGCCTCCGCCTCCTCGTGGCCGAATAATCTCGTGTTCTCGGCGGGCCAGATGGCGCCGTCGAGCAGTCCCGGCCTCTCCTCACTCATAATGGGCTTCACTCATGATGGGCGGCTTCCGGCATCCGGGCGCGGTCGGTAGGCGACTTCAGCTGCTTGACGATCGCCAGGATCTCGGCCGCGATCGCCTCTTCCGTCTGCATGGCGTTGACCACGTGGCAGCGCTCCGGCTCGCGCGCGGCGATATCGAGAAAGGCTTCGCGCCGCTTCTCGTGGGTTTCGAGCCGTTCCTTCTCGAAGCGGTCGGGCGCTTCGGCGGCGCTGCGCTTCTGCGCCCGCTCCAGGCCGACCTTGGCGGGAATGTCGAGGATCAAGGTGCAATCCGGCACGACACCGTTGATGGCGATGCGCTGCAGCGTCTCGATGAAATCGGATTCGAGGTTGCCGGTGATCCCTTGATAGACGCGGGAGGAATCCATGAACCGGTCGCAGAGCACGATCTTGCCGGCGGCAAGCGCTGGCCGGATCACCTCTTCGACATGGTCATTGCGCGCAGCGGCAAAAAGGATCGCCTCCATCCGCGTGCCGAAGGCCTCGGCGGCGCCGGACAGGAGCACGTGGCGCACGGCCTCGGCGCCGGGCGACCCGCCCGGTTCCCGCGTCACCAGCACCTCGTGACCTTCGCTCTTCAGCGTCTCGGCGAGTCGGCGGATCTGCGTGGATTTGCCCGCGCCTTCCCCGCCTTCAAACGTAACGAACAATCCCGTACCGGATGACAATGACAGCTTCCCGCATTCCGGGCGCCGCACGCGCGCGCCCTGCCTCTTCTATCTATCCGAAGACATCGGGAAGGAAAACCTTTCGCCGCGGCGACTTATTCACCTTCCCCGGCAAATTGTATCAGAAGGCCAGGCGTTCAAGACTTCAACATTGGCGTGCGACAGCGCAGCCGCGGAGCGATAACGGCTTCAGCCGGGCGCGGACTTGTCCCAGAGCCAGGAGAAAAACAGCGATTCGCCGAGTTCCAGCATGGCATCGACCGCGCGGCTGCTGAGCGAGCCTTCGCCAACCGCCTGCGCGGTATAGAGCGGGACTTCCCTGAGAAGCCGGCTGCCGGCGAAAATCCTGAGGGTGCCGGCCTGATAATCCGGCTGCACCGGCGCTGTCAGCGGCCAGTGATAGACGATGCGCGCCGACAGCCGGTCGGGGTTGCTGACCGGAATATAGACGCTGACCGGCGCTTTGGCGATGAGATCGACGGTGCGCGCCGTGCCGCCATAGACGCTGGCTGCGCCGATCACTTCATGCTCGGCGAAGATCTGCCGGTTCTCGAAGGCCGTCAGGCCCCATTCGAGCACCCGCTTGGCCTCCTCCGTCCGCTCTTTGTCGGAGGCGATTCCGGCGAGCGCCAGAAACAGCCGCCGACCGTCGCGCTGAACCGAGGCGACGATCGAATACCCCTCACCCTCGGTGAAGCCCGTCGCAAGTCCGTCAGCGCCGAGATCGAGCCCGAGCAGCGGGTTGCGATTGCGCTGGAAGATCCTGTTCCACTCGAAATCGGGCTGGGCAAAATAGGGATAGAGATTGGGATAGGATTGCTGGAGGGCGGCGGCAAGCGTCACCATCTCCCGCGCCGTCACCTTGCTCTTGCCATCCGGAAGGCCTGTGGAATTGCCGAACACCGCCTTCTCCATGCCGATTTCGCGGGCGCGGCGCGTCATCGATTCGGCGAATTGCTGCTCGCTTCCGGCCATGCCCTCGGCGAGGATGATGCAGCTGTCATTGGCGCCCTGGATGGCGACTCCCTTGATCAGGTCCTCGACGCGCACACGCGATTTCAGGGCGGCAAACATCGTCGCCGTCCGCGACGGCGCGCCGCCGGTGCGCCAGGCATATTCGGAAACAGGATATTCGGTATCGAGCGTGATCTGGCCCTTGGTCACCGCCTCGAAGACGAGATCCATCGTCATCAGCTTGGCGAGCGAAGCCGGCGAAAAGCCCTGGTCCTCGTTCTTGGCGAGAAGCACCGTGCCGGTGGAGGCCTCGATCATATAGGCCTGCGCCGCCTTGGTGGCGAAACCTGCAGCGCTCCCATCGGTTGGCTGGGCGCTTGCGGCGAGCGGCATCACGCATGCAAGAGCAAGGGCGGCGAAAGCGCGGCGCGGTTTTGCCGCCGTAATCGCAGCAAGACAAAAGCTTGGAGCGGTTCTGCGCTTCGGTGAAAAGCGCAACCGCTCCAGAAGGCGAAGCACAGGCCTCAGCATCGCAATTCCCATCCGTCAACGGCATTTTTGAGAAGGTTAAAGCGCGGCGAAATCCGATGCAATCGCCCTGCTCAGCGCGCCGCCGATTTTGCCTGCTGGCGCTTGGCCGAGGCCAGGATCGAGGCCTGCGTCAGCCCGTCATTGCGCACCATCACCGCGTCGAAGGCGAGATCGACCGTCACCGTCTTCACGTCCTCGTTCTGATAGCCGAGCGCGAGGGAAGGCTGCGAGCCGCCATAGGGCCGCTCATAGGGCATGGGACCGATCTCAGGCAGCACGACCATCTGTTCGAAGGCCGGTGCGACGTTGGAGGACGGAGCCGGCGGCGCCACCAGGACATGGGCGGCCGGGGCAAGCGCGGGCGCCGCATTGTAGCGTGCGCTCGGCGTCGAGCCGGCATAGGAGGTCGCCGACATCGGCACCGGCACCCTGGCCGGCTGCGCCTCGTAATCTTCCGCGCTCTGCAGCTGATCGCGGGTAATCTTGCGGCTGTTGGAGGCAACCATGACGCCGCTTGCGATCTGCCCTTCCGGATTGACGCCGGGAATGCGGCTGCCCTTCGGCACGTAGGAAGCCATCAAATAGGGCATGTCATGGCCGTCCATGCGGGCCTGGCCGACATATTGCACGCGCACCTTGCCGGTGCCGCTGTGCTGCAGATCCAGCATGTCGGCGGTCTTGTTGGAAAGATCGATGATGCGGCCTTCATGATAGGGGCCGCGATCGTTGACGCGCACGATGATCGACGAGCCGTTCTCGACGTTGGTGACGCGCGCATAGCTCGGCAGCGGGAAAGTCGGATGCGCGGCGGAAAGATGCATCTGGTCGTAGACTTCGCCGTTCGCCGTCAGGCGTCCGTGAAAGGCCGAACCATACCAGGAAGCGATACCGACCTTGTTATAGGAGAAGTCTTCCTTCGGATAATACCACTTGCCCTTCACCACATAAGGATTGCCGACCATGTAGCGGCCGCCGCCCTTGGGAATGTTGTTGCCGGTGGCGACGCGGGGGCTGGCCTTCACGCCATATTCGGATTCGGAGAAATACTCTTTGCCATGGGCCTTTTTCTTCGGCACGGCCTGTGTCGTGCCGCACGCCGCAACCGTCGCACACATCGCCGATATCGCCAGCCACCGCGCTGTCGTGGCGATAGACGCCGCCCCGTATCCCAATCTCATATGTCCCACGCCGCTCAAAGATCGTTATGGTTAAGGAACCTTGCCCCATACTGGGCCAATACGCCTTATCCCCGCCCGCCTAACGAGGCTTTAATCTTGCTAGGTTCGTGGCAAATTTACGAACGTTTTCGCAGCGATAGCGACAATTCTAATGATTATGGTTTATAAATTGCTAACGCCGCAGCCCCTGCCTTGCTCTCCCGTTGCCGCAATCGAGCCCAATTTGAGCGTGCCGAGGCGATACATTCCCTAGACGCGGCGCCTGCTTTTGAGGCTGGATACATCGCCCCAGGGTAGTGGGATCGATTCTCCGATCTCTCTCTTGGTGGCATGACGGCCCCGGCACTGGCTGTCGCTCCCCCAGGGCGTGTAGTTTGCTGCTTGACTCAAAGTGGAGTAGAAAGTTTATTTGCGGCGCTCGGGTCGCAGCCCGGCGTCCTTTCCACGCTCATCTTTAGGGAGACGAGCTATGGCAAATCACAAACCAGCAGTGCCTGACGTGTCGATCCACGACTACGCACCAGCGGAAGCCATTGAAGGAAACCTTCTCGACAACGCCACAGATTCCGACGGCGATCTGCTTCAGGTTCAGTTCGTCAATGGAACAAGAATTCCCAACAAGGCGGGTGAAGCAGGATATCTGACCATTGAGGGTGAGCACGGAACGCTAACGATCTTTAGCAACGGCAGTTATAGTTACACGGTCAGTGATCCCGCAAGCCTTGCGTCCGGTGAAGTCTTCGCCGAAAAATTCTCCTTCAAGATTTCCGATGGAAAAGGCGGCACCGATGTCGCCAATCTCAACATCGGCGTGCATGCGCCTCCGCAAGGGCCGTATTCCATCGATTTCGAGAACGCGCCGACGGAATATCCCGGGCAGCCGGATATCGCCTCGGGCTATGCCGGTTTCAAGTTTGGCGATAAGTTTGACGGCAATCTGTGGACGGTCGCCGAATCCGGCGGCAACGAATACGTCGTCACCAATCCCTACAATCCGTTCTTCGATCGCGTCGACGGCAAGCTCTTCACAGTCGAGGGCGTTGACGTCGCGACGGTTTTCGACCCGGCCTATCAAGGTGTCGATGCCCTTGTGACGTTCGAAGGCTATATCGACGGCAACAAGGTGAGCGAGATGTCGCTGACGGTTTATGGCGACACCATTGCCGATGGCCAGCACATTTCGTTGGCAGCCTTGGGAGCAGTCGATTTCATCCGCTTCGATATTCAGCCCGATGTAGAGCCGACGGGCTTTCCGCAGCTCGCATTTGACAACTTCAGCGTCCTCGTCTGACGACGGTAGAGAAGCGGCCGTCAAAGCCGCTTCTCTACAGAACAAGTTGACGCTGCGGTCAAAGCTGCTAAAAAGCCGGCCTGTGAGTGAATGGGCAGCAAATCGGCAGAAACCACCGATGCACCAGAAATCCCGGGACGGAATTTCTTACAGCTTCTCAATTACTTGGAAGAGTGTCCGAGTGGTTTAAGGAACCGGTCTTGAAAACCGGCGTGCGGGAAACCGTACCGTGGGTTCGAATCCCACCTCTTCCGCCATTTTCCATTTAATGTGCCGGCGTTCAGCCGCCCGATGCAGCGGTGCTTGCGGCTGCCCTTAAGAGATCGAATGCAGGCGGCGGGAGAAAACGGCGGCCCCGCCGTTTTCTGCAGCGATAATCCTCAGGTCGAAAAGTGAGCCGGCAGCCTTGTCGCAGCCGGATCGCTCGCGACCCTTATTCCAGAACGACGACGGCTTCGACCTCGAAGAGCATCGAGTCTATCGCAAGTTTCGGAACCGGGACAAGCGTCTGCGCCGGCAGCGCCGCGCCGAAGGTTTCTTTGACGTTTCTAGTCAGCACTTCGAGCTTGGACATGTCGTGATCGACCACGAAGACCGTAAGCTTGGCGACCTGATCCGGCCGTGCGCCAAGCCCATCGAGAGCGGCACGCAGATTTGCATAGGCCTGTCTAACCTGGACGGCGAAGTCCGGCGACAAGGCGCCGGTGCTGTCCTGGCCACCCTGCCCGGAGATATAGGCCAACCGGGCGCCGCGCGGTGCGATCACCGCCGTGCTGTAGCCGTTCGGCGTCGGGTCGTAGAGGTTTTTCGGATTGACGATGGTTGGCTTCAGGTCGCCCGCAATTGCCGTCGTTGCCGTGGAAACTCCCGTGGTCATGATGATCAGCCCCCGATAAGCAGATGTTTGATGGTGTATGACATGATTTTCTCTTGGTCCTGCGGACTGCGAGCAACGCCGCCCGCAGTCTCCGGATTGAATTCTCATTCGATCGCTGCCTGGTACGACTCGTACAACGTACGATCAAAATACCTCGTACGTTGTACGAGTCAATCGGTCGGAGTCGACATTGGTGGCTTTGTCGGCTTAAAACGACCTTCCGATCATCTAGGAACGACGCATGGCAGCCAAAGGCGGCCCTCAGGATAAACGGCCTCGACGGCGAGCTGGGTCGCTCTCGTCCATGCAGCAGGCGGGCAGTGAGCCGGCGCTTTCGATCGAACGGATCGTCGCGACCGCGATCGAGCTGCTGGACGCCGAAGGTGTCGGCGGATTGAAGATGCGCCGCCTGGCCGATCGCCTCGGCGCGGGCGCGATGAGCCTCTATTGGCACGTCGACAACAAAGAGGAAGTCTTTGATCTGGCGCTCGACTCGGTGCTCGAATATCGCGGGCCGCCGCAAATCGAGGCTGCGGATTGGCGCGCTGAAATCGTTCACATGCTCGAGGACTGGCGTGCCAGCATGCTGCGCCATCCCTGGTCGGCATCGCTGCTGCCGCGCCGGGCGCTCGGCCCGAACATCCTCAGTCGCCTGGAACTGCTGGGCAGGACCTTATCCGAAGCGGGCGTCGCCGAGGCAGATTTGAACGGCGCGATATGGTCGCTCTGGAACTATGTGATCGGCGCGACCATCACCCGTGCGAACTTCGACCTTTCCGACGACGACATGGCCGCCGCGCAGCAGCGCCTTGCCCACCTCAGTGAAAAATATCCGACGATCGAGCGTGTTCGTCTGCTGCTGGATAATGATTGGGACGGCGCTTTCAGGAAAGGTCTGAATTTCCTGCTTGACGGGCTCGTGCCAGGACAATGAATTGGGCTCAGCATCGAGGACTGCTGTTGCGAGGCCCCTCACGATAATAGCGAGTAGATCCAGACGCCGATCGAACCCCAGAAGATCACCGGCGTCAGTATCATTCCTACAACGATAATTTTCGTCACTGCTATAAAACTCCGCAATTCCGCCCCGGGGCGAAAACCTATTGCAGCCGCCGTGAGTTTGGTATCGGCACGAAGTCCGGGTCGGATCGGACCTTGGTCGGTTTGGCGCGCAGGACGACGGGCCGGGGATGTGATCCGTCGCCTCCCCGCCCAGGCTCAATGCCCCGCGGGCGCGCGGCCACGACGGTAAGTCCCGACCGCGATCGCGAGTGCGACGGTGATCAATGCGGCCGCGACGGCAAAAGTGATCTGCATGCCGAGGTGAACGGCCGCGGGAGGCGCGGCAGCGATATCCGATGCCGCCGACGCTCGCGCGAAGATAGCGCCCATGACGGATGCGCCAGTAATCAGCCCGAGATTGCGCGACAGGTTGAGCGTCCCCGAGATGACCCCGCGCCGGCCGGAGGCGACATCTGCCATGACGGCCGTGTTGTTCGCCGCCTGGAACAATTGATAACCGGGCGTGAGGATGGCGATGGCGGCGATGTAGCCGGCAATGCCGGGAAGTGCGGCAAGAGAGATGGCGCCTGACACCATGGCGATGAGCCCCATGGCGATCACCAATGGCGCATCCAGGCGATCGACCAGGCGACCGGCCGGAATGCCGCTCAGGATGGAGATGACGGGACCGATCGACATGACGGCGCCAACGGCAGCCTCGCCGAGGCCCAGCGCACGGGAGAGATAGAAGGGCGCGACCACCAGCGTCGCCATCATGACAGTCGAGACCAACGCGTTCATGATCAGGCTGGCGCTCAGCCCGCGATTGCGGAACGTCGTCAATCGGAGCAGCGGCGATGCCGTTCTCGACTCGGTGAAGACGAAGAGACCGGCGCCGCAAACGGTCGCTGCCAGTAGGGCCAGGTTCAGCGGCCCGAAGCTGCCGCGCCCGATCGTCATTGCCAGCGCATAGGCTGAAAGCGTCGCCGCAAGCAGCACGGTGCCGGCTGTGTCGAAACCGGACTGCTGTGTTTTCCCGCTCTCGGTATCTGCAGGCAGGAAACGGTAAGCGAGAGCGAAGGTGACGGCGCCAAGCGGCACGTTGACGAGGAAGATCGCCGGCCAGCCGAACCCGGCTATCAGAACGCCGCCGAGCGACGGACCGAGAGCAGTGCCGATCGCCGACATGGTGCCGAGCAGCCCCATGGCGCTGCCGGTCTTCGCCTTCGGCACTGTTTCTCCGACAAACGCCATGGTGAGCGCCATCATGATCGCCGCGCCGAGGCCTTGCACCGCCCGCGCAGCGGTGATCAGCCAGAGCGCCGGCGCAAGCGCGCAGAGGACGGAGGCCAGCGTGAAGAGCAAGATACCGATAAGCAGCAGCCGTCTGCGGCCGGTCATATCGCCGAGCCGCCCGACGCTGACGATCAACGTGGTGATGGCAAGGAGATAGGCCAGCATGATCCACTGCGCATCCTGGAAAGAGCCGGCGAATGCCCGCGCCAGGGCCGGCAGGCCGACATTGGCGATGCTGGTGCCGAGCGACGGCAGCAGCATGGAGAGCGAAAGACTGGCGAGTGCCCAGCGGACGGACGTCGGCCGTTCGGCGACCGCCTCACCTTGTTCTGCAATGATCGGCTTCACCTTTACCTCCGTTTCGCGCTCCTAAAATGGAGCTCACGAAACCTAGTCCCACCCGTGGCATGGCGGAAGGCGCAGCATTTGCAATTCATTCATGCATTTGACGCCACATCATGGGGAAAGCATGTTATACCGCATGCATGTCGACACCTGACCTTAACCTGCTTGTCACCCTTGATGTCCTGCTTGCGGAAGGCAGCGTTGCCCGTGCCGCCGAGAGGCTTCGTCTCAGCGCCTCGGCCA
Source organism: Rhizobium phaseoli (assembly GCF_001664385.1). Lineage (NCBI taxonomy): Bacteria > Pseudomonadati > Pseudomonadota > Alphaproteobacteria > Hyphomicrobiales > Rhizobiaceae > Rhizobium > Rhizobium phaseoli. The sequence continues at coordinate 2,272,051 of NZ_CP013532.1, forward strand.
TGAGCCGGCAACTGGCGCGATTGCGCGAAACCACGGGCGATCCGCTGCTCGTGCGCGCCGGCCGCGGCCTGGTGCCGACACCGCGGGCGCTCGAACTGCGCGAGCGGGTCGGCCGCATCGTCGAGGATGGCCGGGCGGTGCTGCGTCCTGCCGAGGCGCTTGATCTCAGCCGGCTGGTCCGGACGTTCACGCTGCGCGCCAGCGAAGGCTTTGCCGAAAGCTTCGGCCCCGATCTCATTGCTCGTCTCAGCGGGCAAGCGCCCGGCGTGCGGCTGCGTTTCGTTCAGAAACCGGACAAGGACAGCGCGCCGTTGCGCGATGGAAGCGTCGATCTCGAAACCGGTGTCGTCGACGATACGATAGGACCGGAGGTGCGCACGCAAGCCTTGTTCCGCGACCGTTTCATCGGCGTCGTGCGCATCGGGCATCCGCTTTGCCGGGAGGAGATCACGCCCGCCCGTTACGCAGCCGGCGGCCACATCGCCGTCTCGCGGCGCGGGCTCGAGAAGGGATCGATCGATGGCGCTTTGAACGCGCTCGGGCTCGAACGGCAGGTCGCCACCATCGTCGGAGGTTTTTCCACGGCGCTGGCGCTCGCCCGCGCCTCCGACCTGATCGCCAGCGTTCCCGAACGTCACACGCTCGCCTTGCGAGTTGGAATGCACAGTTTCCCGCTTCCCGTCCCGACGCCGGAGCTGACGATTTCACTGCTTTGGCACCCCAGAATGGATGCCGATCCCGGGCATCGCTGGCTGCGCGGTTGCGTTCGTGACGTTTGCGCAGCGACGTGAATGGAGGGCACCGCGAGGCCGAGGTCGGATAGGACTATCAGGGGGCGGCGGTTGACTATCTCGTGTCGCCGTGATTTGCCCTCGCGCATCATCAAGTGAGGACATCATGGCCGAGGACGTTATCGTAAAGGACAGCAACGGAAGCCAGCTTCACGACGGCGATTCTGTGACCCTCATCAAAGACCTCAAGGTCAAGGGCACCTCAGAGACGCTGAAGCGTGGGACCCTGGTCAAGGGCATTCGCCTGACGGACAATCCCGGCGAGATCGAGTGCAACACCAAGCAGGTCAAGGGCCTCGTGCTGAAAACGGAATTTCTGAAGAAGGCATAGGATTTCTTCGCCCGCGGCGACCCTGGGTGCCTATTCCGCCACTTCCGCGGTAATTACCTCGAAGCGGGAGAGTGTTGCCGGGCCGAAAGCCGTCGACATGGCGACGTCGGTGGCGTCGCGGCCGGTCGCCATCAATATTCTGCCGATCCGCGGCGTGTTGTGCCGCGCATCGACCGTATGCCAATGACCGCCGAGAAAGACTTCGAACCAGGCGCTGAAATCCATGGGATTGGGATCGGCCGGAACGCCGATGTCGCCGAGATAGCCCGTGCAATATCTGGCAGGAATATTCATGCATCGGCAAAGCGCCATGGCGAGATGGGCGAAGTCGCGGCAGACGCCGCTCTTGTCGGTGAAGCCGCCATGCGCGGTCCGGAGAACGTCGGCCTTCTGATAGTCGAAGGTGATGTGGTTATGCACAAAGTCGCAGATCGCCTGCACGCGCGCCCAGCCGAGCGGCGTCGACGAGAAAGTTTCCCAGGCAAAATCCGAGAGCCTGTCGGTATCGCAGTAACGGCTGCCAAGCAGGAAGACGAGCACCTCGTCGGGCAGGTCCTTGATCGCGTGCTGCACGGCCTCGGTGGGCACGACGTCGGCTTGCCCCGTATCGTAGATCTCGAAGCTGGTCGAAATCGTCGTCAGCCCGGGCGGGGCGACGATCCGGCTGCAGGCATTGCCGAAACTGTCCGTATATTCCCAGGCTTCGATTGGCCGGTCGAATGTCAGGACCTGCTCGCTCAAAAGATCGGCGCGACGGGAGGGGTGAATGTTGAGCACCAGTAGCATCGGCGTCGGCTGGATGCATTCATAGCCCAGATGAAACCCGGCGCGTATCTTCATTGTGGCTTCCTCGTCCTCTCCCCGCATGAGCGGAGGTGACTATGGAACGCCGATTGCGCTGCCCGGTTCCAGCAGGCCGCGCAACTGTCATCCAGCCGCGGGCGATCCACCGTCACCCCTCTTTTATCCAAGGCTGCCGCGTGGTCACATTGACCTGGACTGTCATGCTGTCGAAATCCGACCCGTCGCCGTCATAGCTCCCGCTCAATGGAATTGCCTGGCGCGGATCACGGGCAACGGCCACCCGAATGAGATCGCGGTTGCCGACGATGCCGTTGGTCGGATCGAACTCCGCCCAGCCAGCGCCGGGAAGATAGATCTGGCACCATGCATGCGTGGAGCCGCCGCCGAGCACTGTGGAGCCGTCTCGATCGGGAACATAAACATAGCCGCTCACAAATCGCGCCGCCAGGCCGAGCGTGCGGGCTGCCTCCATCATCAGAAGCGCGAAATCCCGGCATGTGCCGGAGCGAAGATACAAGGTCTCAAGCGGTGTCTGCGTGCCATGTTCCTGGCGCCTCGCATAAACGAAGCTTTCCCGAATGGCATAACAAAGCGTCATCAGCAGGTGCCCGGTCTCGGTCGGGTGCCCCAGGCGGACAAACCGGCGCGCCCAGCGGCCGATCTCATCGCCCGGATCGGGATAATGGCGCTGCATCGCCGGTGCGAGATCGGCGATTTCGTCCTTGTCGTAGGAGAAGGGATAGGTGAGTGCCGCCTCGTCGATTCGAATATCCGGGGCGAGCTGGGGCGTGTGGTCGAGCGTGATCCAGGTTTCGAAACGAAGCTCGGTCGACGGCCGCGAAAAATCGACGAGCGCCACGCAATTGCCGAAAACATCGTGGATCCAGCGCACATGACTTTGCTCCGGATAGGTCGTCAGCGACGCCTCGATCAGTCGCTGGTCGAAACTGTCGCGCGGCCGGAACATCAGGCGATGCTCGCCGAAATCGACCTCCCTGCGGTAACGATAGGCCGTGATGTGGCGGACGGAGAAGATCGTCATGGCCCGCCACCGGCTGCTCTATTCACCTTACTGCTCCCAAGATGGCGACTCCCTCTCCTCATGAAGCGCCCTTCCCGCTTCCCCGCCTATCCCGATTTCTTGTCATATAAGCAGGTTTGAAAGATTGCTATTGTACCTTCACCGATCGACGGCAGAGCCGTCCAACCTGAGAGGATGACATGCATATCATCTGGGACGTTCTGACGCTTCTGCTGACCATCGGTTCGCTCTATGGCGGTCGCGAATATCGGATTATTCGCGCCCGTGCCCGCGCTCAGAATTGGGGCAACTTCTAAACCCGATCCTGGCGGTCGCGACCGGAATCTGCCGGTCGCGGTTACGTCGAATAACGCAAGGCTGCCATACGCTTAAGGAAATGCTGTATTAGTCGAGACGGTTTCCATCCGTCTATTCTCTCTGTTATGCCAAGCCCGCCTCACCCCAGGCGGGCTTTTTTCATGCAAGCTCGGCCGCTCGGTGACGGGGCGCGTTTCGCTACTGCCGCTACTTCTTGGCGCCGGCCGAAAGCACCCGATGCGTCGCGTTGTCCATTGCGTGGCTGGCCTCCTGTCCATCCTTCTTCAGTCCGTAGGCGGTATTGCCGCAGGCGGAAAGCATGAGCAGGGAGAGGCAGGCGAAGGCGATAGCAGCTTTTGACATTGGTTTTTCCCTATAGCGGCGACCTCCATGAAAAATGATGCAGTCGGCGCCAAAATCAATCCGCCGCAATCAGCACATGAAAGCAGTGGTGGGCCGAAGGGCTTAGGCACCTGAACCAAATCGGGGCATGTTCCAGCGCCCTATTCCCCGGTGATACAGCTTACACCAGGTAAAAACTCAATGACATGTTGCATTGTTCGATAAGTGGCTGAGGCATTGCCAGCAAACCGTGTATTTTTGGTTCTGCCGTCATAGATAATCATAATACAATGGAGGTATTTATAATTTTACCTAAATTTTACTCTTAACTATCCATTAATAATAATCTTGCGATGGCCACGCTTAGGCTTATTCTTTACTCAAAAGGGGAGAGGAAGAGTGTTTAGCAAAAGCCTGATCATGCCTTTCGGCTTCGCAATTCTTGCTGCAGCCGGCCTGCTGTTCCAGCTGATTGCCTACCTGCTGGAGACGCCCGTTACCCTGCTGCAGCCATAATCGCCTAAGTTCCTCCAGGAGTGGAACTTTCTGCGGTTTCGTGCTTTCTTGCGAGTCGGTTTACCAGGAGGGACTACCATGGAAAGTGCAGGCGTGGGTTGGATTGCAGCCATCATCATCGGCGGTATCGCCGGCTGGCTGGCGGAAAAAGCCATGAGCAGCAGCATGGGCTTGCTCATGAACATATTGCTTGGCATCGTCGGCGCGATCGTCGCCAACTGGATCCTCGGTCTCTTGCACATTCAGCCGCTGGCCGGCTGGCTGGGTTACCTGATCACCGGCTTTGTCGGTGCCTGCCTTCTGATTTTCGTCGGCCGCGCCATCCGGCGCTGATCGCCAGTCATGGCTATCGGACATGACTCAAAGCCGGGCGCGCCTTGCGTCCGGCTTTTTCTGTCCGGAATTCCGTGTCACCGGCGGCTCAGCAGGCCGAAAACATAGGCGATGCCCGCCGTCACCGCGAGCGCCACGATCGGTTCTTCGCGAACCTTGTCGCGCAGCCGTTCCGTCATCAGCGAAGCTTCGTCCGTCACCACCGACTTCGCCCCCTGCCCCAGCGCCCGCACACTGTCCGTCAGTCTGGACAGATCTTCACGGAGTGCCGTGACCTGCGCCGACAGATCGTCTGCTGCGATATCCGCCTTGACGCGCGCAGCGGTGGATTCGGCGGAAGCGGTTTTCAAATCTGCCATGGTCTGCTCCTGTTTCATGGGATGCCGCTTCAACGAAATGGCGGCCTGAAAGGTTCCGCCGAGGCCGACTTTTGTTTGCCGTCAACGCCTTGCGTCGCCGCCGCCGCTCTGCGCAGCTTTTCGCGTGACAACCCTTCATTTCCTGTCGGGTTTGTTCTAAGGAACGTCGAATGTCTGCCCGTGCGCGGGTCTAATGAATACTGCGAGGTTTGCGTTTCCATGTTCCATTTTCTGAGAAGAGCTGCTCAGACCTGGGTTGCCAAGCTGCTCCTGCTTCTCCTGGTCGCCTCCTTCGGCATCTGGGGCGTATCGCGTGAGCTGATTTCGGGCGGCAGCAGCACCACGGTCGTGACCGTCGGCGATCAGCATGTGGGCGTCAACGAATTCCACCTCGCCTATCAGCGTCAGGTGGCAAGCCTCAGCCAGCAATTCGGGATGCGCCTTACCCCGGAACAGGCCCGCGCCTTCGGCGTCGAGCAACAGGTGCTCTCCCAGCTCGTCGCCGGCGCTTCGCTCGACCAGCTCGCCGAAGATATGAATCTCGGCCTGTCCGAGGATCGCCTCGCCCAACTGATCGGCGACGATCCGGCCTTCAAGGCCGTCAATGGCCAGTTCGACCGCGAACTTTTCGTTTCGCGCCTGCGCAACGCCGGCATCCGCCAGGATGATTACATCAAGGAACGCAGCAAGGTCGCTGTCCGCAGCCAGATCGTCGATGCGATTTCCAACGGCTTCACCGCGCCGAAAACGCTGGTCGACGCATTGAAGCTTTACGGCGATGAAAGCCGCAGTGTCGACTACCTCCTGCTGACCAACGCCAATATCGAACCGATCAAGGCGCCGGCCGACGATGTGCTCGCCGCCTGGTTCGAGGGCGTCAAACAGCGTTACCGCGCGCCGGAATATCGCAAGATCGCCTACCTCAAACTGCAGCCGGCCGACATCGCCGATGCCGCGACCGTCACCGACGACCAGGTCCGCGAGGCCTTCGATAAGGGCAAGGATAGCTATCGTACGCCCGAAAGCCGCACCATCGAGCAGTTGACCTTCACCAGCAAGGATCTTGCCGCCGCCGCCGAAACCGCGCTGAAGAGCGGCACCAGCTTCGATCAGCTGGTCTCCGACCAGGGCAAGACGGCAAGCGACGTGCTGCTTGGCGAATTCACCAAGGACAAGGTTCCCGACCAGGCCGTCGCCGACGCCGCCTTCGCGGTTTCGAAGGACGGCGGCACGACGCCGGTTGTCGACGGTTCTTTCGGTCCCGTCATCCTGCGCATCACCAACATCAAGGCGGAAACAACCAAGAATTTCGACGAGGTGAAAGACGAGATTCGCAAGCAGCTGGCGCTTTCCAATGCCTCTCAGGAAGTGATCAACGTTCACGACCGCATCGAGGACCTGCGCGCTGGCGGCGCCACGCTTGAAGATATCGCCGGCCAGCTGAAGCTCAACGCCGTAACCGTCGATGCCGTCGACGCGACCGGTGCCGACAAGGACGGCAAGGAGGTCAAGGATATCCCCGCCAAACAGCAGCTGCTCGGGGAAGCGTTCAAGACCGAGGTCGGCGTCGATGCGCCGCCGCTTCCGATCGGCAATGATGGTTACGTCTGGTTCAACGTCCGCGAGGTCACGCCGGACCGCGACCGTCCGATCGCCGAGGTGCGCGAAAAAGCCGTCGAGGACTGGACGGCGGAGCAGCAGAAGGCCGAACTGGCCAAAAAGGCCGACGAATTGAAGGCCGAGGCGCAAAAGGGCACCGCCCTTGCGGACATTGCGACGCCACTCGGCATCGCCGTCGAAAGCAAGAGCGGCATTACCCGCTCTACCGACGATCCGGTTCTCGGCCGCGCCGGCGTCAAGGCCGCCTTCTCCGGCCCTGTCGATACAGTGGCAAGCGCTGTCGGCGCCGATCCCTCGACGCAGATCCTGATGAAGGTGACCGAGGTCAACAGCCAGCCGACCGGCGACGTGCTGAACAACCGCGATGCCCAGCTCACCGCCATGGCCAACGCCGCCGGCGATGATATCCTCGATCAGATGGTCAACCTGCTGCAGACGCAGTACGGCGCGCAAGTCAACCAGACGCTCGCCGAACAGACGGCCGCCCGCTAGAGCAGGATGATTTTAGGCCGGTTGGGCCTAAAATCTGAATCCTGTTCTAAATTAAATAGTTAGAGCATGATGTCGTTCGAAAACCGCTCACACTTTTCGGCATCATGCTCTAGAACAGGATGATTTTAGGCCGGTTGGCCTGAAATCTGAATCCTGTTTCATATTCAACAGTTAGAGCATGATGTCCGCCGAAGGTCGCTTATAGTTTTCGGTGGTCATGTTCTGGGAGGTTTTATGACCGATCTGAAGCCGTTCCTGGCCAAGGCCGCAAGCCGCGAGCCGCTGACGCGTGACGAGGCGCGCGCTGCCTTCGACATTCTGATGTCGGGCCAGGCGACGCCTTCGCAGATCGGCGGCTTCCTGATGGCGTTGCGTGTGCGCGGCGAAAGCGTCGACGAGATCGTCGGCGCCGTCACCACCATGCGGTCGAAAATGCTGACCGTCGAGGCGCCGGCCGATGCCATCGACATCGTCGGCACCGGCGGTGATGCCAGCGGCACCTACAATATTTCGACGCTGGCGGCGCTGATCGTTGCCGGCGCCGGTGTGCCGGTGGCAAAGCACGGCAACCGGGCGCTGAGTTCGAAATCCGGCGCGGCGGACAATCTTTCGGCTCTTGGCGTCAATATCGATGTCGGTCCCGAGATCATTTCCCGCTGCATTGCCGAGGCCAGCGTCGGCTTCATGTTCGCGCAGCTCCACCATTCCGCCATGCGCCATGTCGGTCCCTCCCGCGTCGAACTCGGCACCCGCACCATCTTCAATCTTCTGGGGCCGCTTTCCAATCCGGCCGGTGTGCGCCGCCAGCTGCTTGGCGTCTTTTCGCCGCAATGGCTGGTGCCGCTGGCCGAAGTGATGCGCGATCTCGGCTCCGAATGCGTCTGGGTCGTCCATGGCGACGGTCTCGACGAGATCACCACAACAGGCATCACCAAGGTTGCCGCCCTCGAAGACGGCAAGATCCGCACCTTCGAGCTGTCGCCCGCCGACTTCGGCGTCAGCCCCTGCGTGCTCGCCGATATCAAGGGTGGCGATGGTGTCGCCAATGCTGCAGCACTTCGCGAGGTTCTTGGCGGCGCGAAAAACGCCTACCGCGATGTTTCGCTGGCCAATGCTGCCGCCTCGCTCGTCATCTCGGGCAAGGTCGAAACGATCCGCGACGGCATGAAGCTAGCCGCGCATTCGCTCGATAGCGGCGCCACCGCGCTCGCTCTCGACAAACTCATCGCCGTTTCCAACGATATCGATTAGGATTGCCGGATGAGCGATATCCTGAAGAAGATCGAACTCTACAAGCGCGAAGAAATCGCCGCCGCCAAGGCGACAGTGTCGCTGGCCGACCTGAAGGCGATGCAGGCGGGGCAGTCCGCGCCGCGCGGTTTTTATCAAGCGCTCGCGGCCAAGCGTGAGGCTGGCCATTTCGGCCTGATCGCCGAGATCAAGAAGGCAAGCCCGTCCAAGGGCCTCATTCGTCCGGATTTCGATCCGCCGGCGCTGGCCAAGGCCTACGAAGCCGGCGGCGCAGCCTGCCTTTCCGTGCTCACTGATACGCCAAGCTTTCAGGGTGCACCGGAATTTTTGACGGCGGCGCGCGCTGCCTGCGCCCTGCCCGCTTTGCGCAAGGACTTCATGTTCGAGACCTATCAGGTGCATGAGGCCCGAGCCTGGGGCGCCGATTGCATTCTGCTGATCATGGCGTCGCTGACCGATGACGAGGCTAAGCGTCTGCAGGACGAATCTTTTTCGCTCGGCATGGATGTGCTGGTCGAGGTTCACGACGCGCCGGAAATGGAACGTGCGCTGAAGCTGTCCTCGCCGCTAATCGGCATCAACAACCGCAACCTCAGGACTTTCGAAGTCAGCCTGACCGTCAGCGAGACGCTTGCCTCCATGGTTCCTGATGACCGGCTCCTGGTCGGCGAGAGCGGCATCTTCACCCATGCCGATTGCAAGCGCCTGCAAGCCGCCGGCATCAATACCTTCCTGGTCGGCGAAAGCCTGATGCGCAAGGACGACGTGACGGCCGCCACCCGCGCGCTGCTCGTCGGCGAAGCGGCAATCGCGGCCGAATGAGATGAGCGGCGGTAAGCCCGGCCTCACCCATATCGATGCGTCAGGCGAGGCGCACATGGTCGACGTCTCCGACAAGGCCGAAACCGTGCGCGTCGCCACCGCCGAAGGCTATGTGAGAATGGCGCCGGAAACGCTCGCGCTCATCCGCCAGGGCAATGCCAAGAAGGGCGACGTGATCGGCACGGCCCGCCTTGCCGGCATCATGGCCGCCAAACGCACCGCCGACCTGATCCCGCTCTGCCATCCGCTGATGCTGACGAAGGTGACGGTCGAGATCGCGGAAGACACCGCCCTGCCCGGCCTTCGTGTCACGGCAACCGCTAAGCTGACCGGCAAGACGGGTGTTGAGATGGAGGCGCTGACCGCCGTCTCCGTCGCGTGTCTGACGATCTACGACATGGCCAAGGCCGCCGACAAGGCAATGGAGATCGGCGGCATCCGGCTGCTGGAAAAGTCCGGCGGCAAATCCGGCGATTTCCGTCATCCGGAGGCGAGATGAACCTCCTCTCGGTCACCGAGGCACAGAACCGCTTGCTCTCCCGGGCAAAGCCGGTCGCAGCATCCGAGACGCTGCCGCTCGCCGAAGCAGAGGGCCGCGTCCTTGCCGTCGATCTCACGGCGGGCCTGACACAGCCACCCTTCAATGCATCGGCGATGGATGGCTATGCGCTGCGCCGAGACGACGCGCCGGAGCCGGGTGCTGTGCTGAAGGTCATCGGCACCTCGGCCGCTGGCCACGGCTTCCAGAGAAGCGTCGGCCACGGAGAGGCCGTCCGCATCTTCACCGGCGCCCCCGTCCCCGCAGGCGCCGATAGCGTTCTGTTGCAAGAGGATGCGGAAAAGGTGGAAGGCGGCATCCGAACCAATTTCCCCGTCCGCCAGGGCCAGCATGTGCGTCCCCGCGGCCAGGATTTCGTCGAAGGTGAAGCTGTGCTGTCCGCCGGCACCGTGCTCGATTTCTCGCGGCTGACGGTCGCAGCCGGCATGAACCGGCCCGATGTCGAGGTTCTCAAACGCCCGCTGATCGCCATCCTGGCGACCGGCGACGAACTGCTGCCGCCCGGAAGCACGCCCGGCCCTTCACAGATCATCGCATCCAATACGTTCGGCATCGCAGCCCTCGCCCGCAAGGCCGGCGCCGACGTGCTCGATCTCGGCATCGTCCCGGACGACAAGGGAAGGATCACCGCGGCGATCGAGCTGGCACGCGCTGCCAAAGCCGATGTCATCGTCACGCTCGGCGGCGCTTCGGTCGGCGACCATGACCTGGTCCAGGCGACGCTGATCGAGGCCGGCATGCAGCTCGATTTCTGGCGGATCGCCATGCGTCCCGGCAAGCCGCTGATGGTCGGCAGCTTCGGCGAGACGCATGTGCTCGGCCTGCCCGGCAATCCGGTCTCGAGCTTGGTCTGTTCGCTGCTCTTCCTGGAACCGCTGATCCGCAAGCTCGCCGCCCTGCCGCCGGTCCGGCGCGAGGCAACGGTGGAGGCGGCCGTCTCGCTGCGCGCCAATGACCATCGGCAGGACTATATCAGGGCAAAACTTTCGAAATCCGCCGCCGGAAACTGGCTGGCCGAACCTTTCGGCAAGCAGGACTCCTCGATGATGAAAGTGTTTGCGCAAGCCGATTGCCTCATCATCCGCCCGCCGCACGCGCCGGAACTGCCAGCCGGAGCGCCCTGCCCGGTCATGCTGTTGCGGCCGGATCTTCTGGTATAGTTCAGACTTTCAGCTGCTTCAGGAAAGGGAAAAAACGCCCGCCTGCACCGCCCCGTCACTGAACCCAGCCCCAAAATCCGAAACCGCATGCGTCGCAATTTGCTGAAGTGCGCCCTGCGGCAGGTAGGCGCGATGCGGATCGCCGATTAGCACCTCGATGCCCGCGGTCTGGCAACGTCGCAGGAAAGCCATCACCCGCACGGCAAGTGTGGGGTCATAGAACAGGTCGCCGACAACGAGGAGATCAGTCTCCTTCGGCGGTGGTGCCGCGATGATGTCGGCGGCGACGGCAATGATGTCCACGCTGTTGAGCGTCGCGTTAAGGCCGATTGCGGCGATGGCATTGGCATCGACATCAATCGCCGTCACGGCGGCAGCTCCAGCCTTGGCTGCCGCGATGGCGACGAGCCCGGAGCCGGCCCCAAGATCAAGGACGCGGCGGCCGGCGACCACTTCCGGGCGATCGAGCAGATGGCGGGCAAGCACGGCGCCACCGGCCCAGGGATAGGCCCAGTAAGGTGGCGGAGCAGTTTCGCCACGGCCGGCGAGCCGCCAGAGCCCGCTCGCGGGTCCCGCTGTGTGAAGCAGAATCTCAGGAATGGAGGGAACCGGCGAGATCGGCAGATTGGCCTGGATGAAGGCGGCCGGATCGAGACGCGACGTGCCGGGGCTTTTCATCGCCGTCTGATCCCTCCGATTATGAAATCCACCAATTCGGCGCCGCTACCTGCGCAATCAGCCGGGCTTCTTCTTGGAGAACTTGTTCTTCGGTCCGGCGCCGCCTTTGCCCTCATATTTGCCGCCCTCGAACTTCGGCTTGTCATATCTGGGCTTGTCGGACTTCGGGCCATCGAAGCCAGGCTTGCCGGGTTTCTTGCTCCACGGCTTGCTGTCGCGTCGCTCCTGGCCGGCATTGTCAGTTGCAGCATATCCGCCGCCCGAACCCTTGCCGAACTTCTTTTTCGGCCGCTCGTCGCGGAAGGCTTCGCCCGGCCGTTCGTCACGCGACGACTTGCCGGCATAGGGCTTCGGCCCCGCCGCGCGGCTGAAATCCGGCGTGCCGGAAAGCCTGGTGACGCGGATGCCGCGTTCGAGCGTCTTGTTCGGCCCGAGCGCCTCCTGGAAGCCGTCGGCGCTTGCTACGGCGATCTCGACATAGGTTTCCTCGGGCTGCATCTTGATCGCGCCGATCTCGCGCTTCGTGACGTTGCCATTGCGGCAGAGCATCGGGATCAGCCAGCGCGGCTCGGCATTCTGCTTGCGCCCGACCGAGACGGAGAACCAGACGCTGGGGCCGAAATCCTCGCGCGGTCCCTTCTGTACCGGCGCATATGGCTCGGCATTGTCGCGGCGCTTGCGGCTGCCCCCGTCCTGCACGGTGACCTCGATCAGGTCCTCCGGCGCCGAATGATTGGTGCGATAAAGACGCAGGAAGGCAGCGGCGAGCTTTTCGGCGCCGTGGCTGGCGAGAAGCTGCTGCACCAGCCCCTGCTCTTCCTCCTGCGGAGCGTCGTGAAAAATCGGATCGGCGAGCAGCCGCTCGTCGTCGCGCTCGTTCACTTCCTCGGCCGAGGGCGGCCGCGCCCAGGCGGCCGAAATACCGGCATTCTCGAGCAGGCGCTCGGCCTTGCGTCGTGCATTCAGCGGCACGATCATGGCGCTGATGCCTTTGCGCCCGGCCCGGCCGGTGCGGCCGCTCCGATGCAGCAGCGTTTCCGGATTGGTCGGCAGGTCGGCATGGATGACGAGATCGAGGCCCGGCAGATCGATGCCGCGGGCGGCGACGTCGGTTGCGATGCAGACGCGGGCGCGCCCGTCGCGCATCGCCTGCAGCGCATGGCTGCGTTCGTTCTGCGTCAGCTCGCCGGAAAGCGCCACGACCGAAAAATTGCGGTTGTTGAAGCGCGCGGTCAGATGATTGACGGCGGCACGCGTTGAACAGAAGACGATGGCGTTGGTCGCTTCGTAATAACGCAGTACGTTGATGATCGCGTTCTCGCGATCGCTCGGGGCCACCATCAGCGCGCGATATTCGATGTCGACATGCTGCTTTTCCTCGGCCGCAGTGCTGATGCGCACCGCATCGCGCTGATAGCTCTTGGCAAGCTTGGCGATCGCTGCCGGCACGGTTGCAGAAAACATCAGCGTCCGGCGCTCGTCCGGCGCTGAATCGAGAATGAATTCCAGGTCCTCGCGGAAGCCGAGATCGAGCATTTCGTCGGCCTCGTCGAGCACGGCGGCCTTCAGATCCGACATGTCGAGCGCCCGGCGGCGGATATGGTCGCAGAGCCGGCCGGGCGTGCCGACGACGATATGGGCGCCGCGTTCCAGCGCTCGGCGCTCGCTGCGGATGTCCATGCCGCCGACGCAGCTGGCGATCACTGCGCCGGTCATCTCGTAAAGCCATTCGAGCTCGCGTTTCACCTGCAGCGCAAGCTCGCGGGTCGGGGCGATGACGAGGGCGAGCGGGGCACCGGCATTGCCGAAGCGTTCGCTGCCCTCAAGCAGCGTCGGCGCCAGCGCCAGCCCGAAGGCGACGGTCTTGCCGGAACCGGTCTGGGCGGAGACAAGAGCGTCGGACGCGGCAAGATCAGGATCGAGCATCGACTTCTGCACCGGGGTGAGTTCGGCGTAACCGCGCTTCTGCAACGCCTTGGCGATCGCCGGAACGACGCCGTTGAATTCTGTCATGAGTTCGATCTTTCGGAGCTGTCAGGCGCGAAATGCGCCATGGCCGGAGCCAGCCGGCGGGATATTTGCGCCGTTCCTAGCCGCTCCCGCAGCGATTGTCAAAGCGTGCGGCTGCGCCACAGCCAGGCGTCGATATGGCTTGCCCGGCCGCGCAGCTCCGTTTCCAGCGGCCCCTCCATGCGGCCGGCCTTCAGCAGGACGCTGTCGGTGCCTGCGGCGCGGACGATTTCGGCGCTCAGCGCCAGCTCGACACCGTTGCGGGCGGCGACCTCCATCAGCCGGGCGCCGACATTCACCGTGTCGCCCGCCGCGGTGATCTGCTGCCGGTCGCCGGTGCCAAGCCGCGAGGCAACGATCGGGCCGCAATGGGCGCCAACCTTGAAGCCGATCTTCTTCTCGGCAAAGCCCGCATGCGCGCCAAGCCAGGCCCGCGTACGCTCGCAGAGGCCGACCGCGCAGGCGGCTGCACGGGCGGCATCGTCATCGGCCGGCTCCGGCAGGCCGAACAGGATCATTGCCCCATCGCCCATGAAGCTGGTGATGGCGCCACCGTGGGAGCGGGCCTCCTCGTCGATGATTTCGAAGAAACCGCTCAGCACTTCGCTGACCTTGACCGGTCCGAGCTTTTCGCTGAGACCCGTGAATCCCGAAAGATCGATGAAGATGACGGCAGCCTTCTGGCGCACCGGCGCGGCAAGGAAATTCGGATCGCGCGCCAACCATTCGCCAAGGCCGGGAGCCTCGATGCGCTGCAAGAGGGCGCTCTGCTCGGCGAAATGGCGGGCGCGGCCGCGATCGAGCCAGAGTTCGGCCGCACCGAGCATCAATGCCGGCGGCAGCGCCGCGGCGATCGGCAGCGCCGCACTCAGCCAATAGCCATGGGCAAAGGCCGACAGATTGAGCATGGCCCAGACCACCAGAACCAGCACGATAATGAGGTAACCCGCGGCACTCCGCCGCCAAGCCACCAGCGAAACGAGCAGGAGCGCCAGTCCGATGGCCGTGGCGGCGTCGATCAGTCTCATCCTGTGATCGCGCACCATGCCGTCGCTGGCGACGAGATGGGTGATTGCCGTCGACATCACCTCGACCCCGGGCATGACGGGATCGAATGGCGTCGGGAAGACGTCGCCGCCGCCGGTGACCGTCGAACCGATGACGACGATGCGGCCTGCTACCGCTGCCCCCGGCAGCTTGCCGTCAAGCGCATCAGCGGCGCTGAAGGTGGCGATGCTGCCGCGCCCGCCATAGAAGGTCACCGGCAGGCGCTGCCCGATATCCGTGGGAATACGCAGTGCTCCGAGCGTGACGGCATCGCGCTCGATGCTGGGGTCGGCGCCGAGCGCCACCGAGGCGACACGCAGCGGAAAAGCCGGGTCCAGCCGGTCGGCGCTGCGCGAAATCAGCGGAATGAAACGCGGCGTACCGGTCTGATCGGTGGCGACATTGACGATGCCGACCGCGGCCGCTTCGGCAAAGCGCGGGAGCGGCAGCAGAAGCTGGCTTGCCTCGGGGATGGCGGCCAACGGATCCTCGGCGGCATCGGTGACCCGCTGCCTGCTTTGCGCAAAGGTGGCCGCGCCCGCGATGACGGTTGGCCCCTGGCGCAATGCGGCGGTCAGCGCTGCATCACCCTCCTCCGGTCCGGGATCGACGAGCAGAATGTCGAGCGCTAGGGCTTTCGGCTTGCCCGCATTGATCGCGCCGACAAGGCGGGCAAGGGTGGACCGGTCGAGCGGATAGCCATGGACGGCGGCGGTGCGGTCATCGATTGCGACGATCGACACGACAGGCGGCGGCTCTCTTGCCCCGACGACGAGGCTGCGGATATCCGCAAGCGTCGCCTCCATCCGGTCGAGAAGGCCGACCTCGCCGTTGAGATTGAGATAACCGAGCGCCGCGCCCCAGAGACCGGCGAACAGCAGCGCGATCACGGTCAACAGACGATGGCTCATGATATTATTGGCCGAGGCGGGCAAGAAGGGCAGCGACGCGCGGTGCCGGCCAGCGGCGCACGACAAGAGGTTCGTTTGAGCTGGACACATCGACGCCCTCGCCCGGCGACAGTACTACAGGCTCGCCGGCCGACCGACGGACAGCCACGCTGCCCCTGACCACCAGCACCGAGGTCTTGTCGCCTGCGACGTCGACCGCCCATTGCGTACCGCGCACGGCAGCAATCGCCTGCGGCGTCACCACCTGGAAGCCACCTGTGTGCTGACTGCTGTCGACATCGACGAGAATGGCCTTGCGCCGCAGTGACGCTGAATCGGGACTGCCGTCGTGGTTGCGATCGGAAAGGCGGAAAGACGCACCGGCCTCTGCCGTCACCTTGACGCCGCCGGGGCAGATCAGCACCTGACGGGCGCCGGCGTCACGTGATATCGCGCAGCCCGCAGACTGCGCCAAGGCCGCCTCATGCGGAATGAGGCCGGCAGCCAGCGCGGCGACAAACAGGTTGCGAATCGTCGTATGCATGGAAAGCCCCCGTGACCGTACGGAACAGCTTCTGCGAAAGCGCCCGCCAACCGTCTTCTTCCATATCAGGCATGATAGCCGAATTCCGATATTTCCCTAGACGAAAAAGCAGATGGGTGAGACTGCCGGCGAATTCTCAGGCACCGCTTTTCATCTGCGGCGCCGGTCCGGCATAACGCGCGCGCGGCCGGATCAACGCTCCGCTCTCGATCTGCTCCATCGCATGCGCCAGCCAACCGGTGGAACGGGCAAGCGAAAAAATAATGATCGGCGCCTCTCGCGGCAGATCGAAGGCGGCGGCCATGGCGGCCAGCGTGAAATCGACATTGACCTTCTCGCCGACCATCTCCTCACCCGTTTCCCGAAGTTCGGCAAATTGCGGCGGCAGGGAAAAGTGCGAAAGCAGCGCCAAAGCCCTGATATCGCCATCGGGGTAGAGCGGATGGCCGAAGGCCGAAAGGTGATTTCCCTGGACAAGCGAGCGGCGGATCGCCTGCTCCGCGCCGAGCGCCGAAGAGGACTCGATCAGGGCGTCGACGCCTTGCCAGGCGGCGCCGTGCAGCGGCCCCGTCAGCGTCGCGAGACCCGAGAGCACGGCAGCCGACAAGGCGGCACCCGCCGAGGCGGTGACCCGCGCCGCAAAGGCCGAGGCGTTGAGTTCGTGATCGGCAAGCAATACCAGCGCCCGGCGCAGACAATCGGCGGCATCCGGCCGTTCCCAGCTTGCCGCCAGCCGCAGATGCAGCGGCTGGTCCGCCGGCCCCGGCGCCAGCGCATCGGCGATGGTCGAGAGCACGCCGCGCGCCTCGCGCCGCAGCGCTGCTTGCGATCGGCCGAGCGATGGCAGATCCGCCGTCACCCGATCTGCCAGCGCCAGGAACGCAGCGTGAAGCGACGGCGGGGCATTTCCGGAGCCTGTACCCGAGAACAGTGTTTCCGCGCCGTTCCAGAGCAGCGCCGCCGTCTGCTCCAGCGTCGCCGCCTCGGCGAACTCGGCGGCATCCCGTCCGCGATAGAAAAGCCGTCCCGCGATGATGGTGGAAATCGCCGAGGAAAGAACCGGGTCGCCCCAGCGGATCGACTCGGCGGCAACCGTTTCGGCCTTGCGGCGGCCGGCATGGCGTTCGGCCAGTCGCTGCACGTCGGCCGCCTGGTAAAGGCTGCGGCGCGGATCGGCGGGATCGGGCTTGGCGCGGATGCGCCCGCGGCTGACATTGGCGTAGAGCGTCTGCGGCTTGGTCTTCAGCGCCTGCAGCGCCTCCTCGGCGGTCAGCCACGGCATCGGAGCCTCATATTGATCAATTGCATCAAGATTGACGTCAATGAGACTAGGTCGGATCATCCTTGTCGTAAAGGAGAAACAATATGAAAAACGGCTTGGAAGACGTCATCGCCGCCGAAACGCAGCTCTCGGATGTCGATGGCGAAGCGGGGCGGCTGATCATCCGCGGCGTATCGCTGGATCATCTCGTCGCGGGCGGGACCTATGAGGGCGTTGCCGCCCTCTTGCTCGATGGCCTGATGGAGCGGAGCTTCGATCAAGCGGAATTGCGCGGCTGGCTGGCGCAAGCGCGAACGAAAGTCTTCGTCCATATCGAGGCCGCCGACGCCGCCCTGCTCGCACTGCCGCCGGTCGATGCGATGCGGGCGCTGATCGCCCGGTTGCCCGATGGCGACGATTTCGACACGGCGTTCGCCCTTCTGGCAGCGCCCGCAGTCTTCCTGCCCGCGATTCTCAGGCTGCAGCGCGACCAAAAACCGATCGCGCCCGACGTAGCACTGTCGCAGGCGGCCGATATCCTGCGCATGCTGACCGGAAAATTGCCGAGCAAAGAGCAGGTCGCGGCGCTCGATACCTATCTCGTGACGATCTCAGACCACGGCCTCAACGCCTCGACCTTCGCATCGCGAGTCATCGCCTCGACACAGGCCGGCCTTACCTCTTCCGTGCTGGCGGCGCTGAGCGCGCTGAAAGGACCGCTGCATGGCGGCGCGCCCGGACCTGTCCTCGACATGCTGGATGCCGTGGGAACGGCGGAGAATGCTGGCCGTTGGCTTGGCGAAGCGCTTGATCGCGGCGAAAGGCTGATGGGCTTCGGCCACCGCATCTACCGCGTGCGCGATCCGCGCGCCGATGCGCTGAAAGGCGCGCTGAAGCCGCTGATCGCGTCGGGACAGGTGGACAGCGCCCGCGGCTCGCTCGCCGAAGCCGTGGAGGACGCTGCATTGGCAATCCTGAAGGCGCGCAAGCCGGATCGGCCGCTCGACGTCAATGTCGAATTCTATACTGCGCTGCTGCTCGAAGCGCTCGGCTTCCCGCGGCAAGCCTTTACCGGCGTGTTCGCAATCGGCCGCACGGTCGGTTGGCTGGCGCATGCGCGCGAACAGGCGCTCGACGGGCGGCTGATTCGCCCGCGTTCGGTCTATATCGGGCCGTTGCCGGCGGCTGCATGAAGGCTGATCCGGCAGGATCTCCGGATCCAATCCAGATCGCGCGTTACCGCGCGATCTGGTGCCGCGCTCGTCAGACGAGACGGCTCTGTTCCGTTGCTGCTTCGATGAAGCTCGCAAACAGCGGATGCGGGTCGAGCGGGCGGCTCTTCAATTCGGGATGATACTGCACGCCGATGAACCAGGGGTGATCGGGATATTCGATCGTCTCCGGCAGAACGCCATCCGGCGACATCCCGGAGAAAACGAGGCCGCAGCTCTCGAGCCGGTCCTTGTAGTCGATATTGACCTCGTAGCGGTGGCGATGACGTTCGGAAATATCGGTCGAACCGTAGATTTCCGAGATCTTCGTGCCCTTCTTCAGCGCGGCCTTGTAGGCGCCGAGCCGCATCGTGCCGCCGAGATCGCCGGCCGCGGTGCGCTTCTGCAACTCGTTGCCCTTGACCCATTCGGTCATCAGGCCGACCACCGGCTCTTTCGCAGGGCCGAACTCGGTCGATGAAGCATCCGGCACGTCGGCGAGATTACGCGCCGCCTCGATAACGGCCATCTGCATGCCGAAGCAGATGCCGAAATACGGCACCTTGCGCTCGCGAGCAAAACGCGCCGCATGGATCTTGCCTTCGGAGCCACGCTCGCCGAAGCCGCCCGGCACGAGGATGCCATGCACCTTTTCCAGATAGGGTGCCGGATCTTCCTTCTCGAAGACCTCAGACTCGATCCATTCGAGCTTGACCTTGACGCGATTGGCGATGCCGCCATGATGCAGCGCCTCGATCAACGATTTATAGGCATCCTTGAGGCCGGTATATTTGCCGACGATCGCAATCGTCACTTCGCCTTCCGGCGTGCGGATGCGATTGCAGACCTCTTCCCACTGGTCGAGGCGCGGCTTCGGCGCCGGCTCGATGCCGAAGGCGGCGAGCACTTCGTCGTCGAGGCCTTCCTTATGGTAGGCCATCGGGACGTCATAGATATTGGCGACATCGAGCGCCTGAATGACGGCGGACGGGCGAACATTGCAGAACAGCGAGAGTTTGCGGCGCTCGGCTTCCGGAATTTCGCGATCGGCGCGCACCAGCAGGATATCGGGATGAATGCCGAGCGCCTGCAGTTCCTTCACGGAGTGCTGGGTCGGCTTGGTCTTCAGTTCGCCGGCCGCCGGAATATAGGGCATCAGCGTCAGATGGACATAGACGGCGGTGCCGCGCGGCAGGTCGTTGCCAAGCTGGCGGATCGCCTCCATGAACGGCATCGCCTCGATGTCGCCGACCGTGCCGCCGATCTCGCAGATGACGAAATCGTAGTCCTTATTGCCCTCGGTGACGAAATCCTTGATCTCGTTGGTGACGTGCGGGATGACCTGGACCGTCGCGCCGAGATAGTCGCCGCGCCGTTCCTTGTCGATGATGTTCTTGTAGATGCGGCCGGTGGTGATGTTGTCAGTCTTGGTTGCCGAACGCCCGGTGAAGCGCTCGTAGTGACCGAGATCGAGATCGGTTTCCGCGCCGTCGTCGGTGACGAAGACCTCGCCATGCTGGGTCGGGCTCATCGTGCCCGGATCCACGTTCAGATAGGGATCGAGCTTGCGAAGCCGGACCCGATAACCACGAGCCTGCAGCAAGGCTCCGAGAGCCGCGGCCGCGATTCCTTTTCCGAGAGAGGAAACCACGCCGCCAGTGATGAATACGTATCGCGCCATGGGATTCACCGGATACCTTTTCGAAAACGATTCCACCAGCCCAAAAATTCTTTTCCAGAACTTTCGAAGCCTGACGCGGAATTTGAACAAAAGAAAACCGGCAGACCCGAGGGCCTGCCGGCGGTTTATGTCGAAGACCGGTTTACTGTCCCGTCGGGACGCCGGAGGGCTGAGCCGGCGCCGGCGCGGCCGGAGCTGCTGGCGTTGCCGGGGCAGTCGTTGCCGGAGCGGTTGCTGCCGGCGCATCCGTTGAAGGCGCGCTGGCCGCCGGGGCCTGGGCTGCCGGAGTTTGTGCGGCCGGAGCGGGCGCGGCGGCGCCGCTGCTCGGAACCCCGTTGCCGACCGGCTGGTTGGCCGGAGCCTGTGCGCCGCCGCCGAGCGAATCGAGAATGCCGTTGCCCTGGCCGCTCGTGGCCGGGATGCGGTTGAGGATGTCGCTTGGACGGCCCTCGTAACGCGTCAGTATGCCGAGGCCGAGCGACGTCAGAAAGAACAGCGTGGCAAGGATCGCGGTCGTCCGCGTCAGCGCATTGGCCGTGCCACGGGCCGACATGAAGCCCGAACCGCCGCCGATGCCGAGGCCGCCGCCTTCTGAGCGCTGAATGAGCACGACGCCGACGAGGGCGAGCACGATCATGAGATGGATGACAATCAATACTGTCTGCATGGGTCCAGTCCTGCCCGTCTGGAGACGGACAAAGTTAAGAATTCTGGCGGCTCTTTACATGAGGCTCTCGCCTATTCCAAGCCCTTCGGCCAGGAATAAACCAAGCAATGAACAATGCCTCAGGCGAGCAGCGCCTCGTAGGCCCGGTAGATGGCGAGGAAGTCGGCGGCTTTCAAGCTCGCGCCGCCGATCAGCGCGCCGTCGACATTGGCAATGCCCATCAGTTCGCCGGCATTGGCCGGTTTGACCGATCCGCCATAGAGAAGGCGCATCTTGCGGCCCTCTTCGCCGAAGCGCGCCGCCATTTCGGCGCGCATGAAGGCATGCGCCTTTTCCACGTCGCCCGATGTCGGCGTGACCCCGGTACCGATCGCCCAGATCGGCTCATAGGCGATGACAGTGTTTTCGGCGGTTGCGCCATCGGGAACGGAGGCCGAAAGCTGGCGCTTGATGATGTCGAGCGCCTGACCGGCGCGGCGTTCGTCCGCCGTCTCGCCGATGCAGATGATCGCCGTCAGCCCGGCGGCAAAGGCAGCCTCCGCCTTGGCGCGCACCAGATGGTCCGTTTCGGCGTGGTCGGTACGGCGTTCGGAATGGCCGACGATCACATAGGTGCCGAAACTGTCGGCGATCATTTCGGCCGAGATGTCGCCGGTATGCGCCCCGGACGCCTTCTGATGGCAGTCCTGCGCGCCGATCGAAAGCGGGCTGTCGGTGCAAAGCGCGGTCGCCACATAGAGTAGCGTCGCCGGCGGGCAGATCAGCGCCTCGACCTTATCGGCGAGCGGCGGGCGAACACCTTCGGCGATCGCCTTAATCTGATCCAGAGAGGCACGCGTGCCGTTCATTTTCCAATTTCCCGCCACGAGCGGGCGCACGTCAGGTGTCATGCCGGCCTTCCCTAAATCTGCTTATGCCTGCGGCCATATCAAAAGCTTGCGGCAAAGAAAAGCTTCATGCCCTTGACGTAAGGGGAATCTCGGCGATCCCAGGCAAATTTTGCCGAAAATCTGCCACTAAGTCGCAAGAATCCAGTTCAACACCCTGCGCCAGTCGACCATCCGGATCGGCGTTCCATGATTGCCGGTCTGAAACAGCGTGAAGCGCGCCGGATATTTCGCATTGTGCAGTTTTTCGAACAGTGCCTGCTGGTCGCTGGCGGCATAGACCGGATCACGGCTGCCATGCGCGAACCAGAGCGGCAGCTTCGCCTTGTAGAAGGCGCTTCTGGTGAAATCGGGATCGGTGACGCCGCTCATGATCAGCATGCCCTTCAGCCGCTGGACGCTGGCCTCATCGCGGGCAATGCCCCAGCAGACCTGGCTTCCCATCGAGGCGCAGGACAGGATGACCGGCCGGCCGGGCGATTGGGCGCTGGCATAGCGGATGAGGCCGGCAATGGCGGCAACGCCGTTGCTGTCGAAGCTCTTGACCGTCGGCGAATAGTAGACGCCGCCATTGCCGGCGGCGAGGTTCTTCAGCCGGTTGAAATTGCCGCCGAAGCTATAGTCATTGGCCCCGAGCCGGCGGTCACCATCGCGGCCATGGATGAAGATCACCGTGAAAGCGGCATTTTGCGCCGGTCCCACCCTGGTGACATCGAGGCTGATGCCGTCGAGGGAGAGCGTTTCATCCACCTGGGCCTTGCGGATGCCGAGCGCCACATATTTCTGCTGCACCCGCTTTTGCGGCACCTGGTCGCGGCCGTTGATATCGCGCATCTCGTCGTAATCGACGACCTCGAAAGCACCGTCGTCGCCCGTCTGCAGAACGGTCTGCTTGGAGAACAGTTCGTCCTTGAAGGGTGCCAACGCGCCGGCCGCCTGCGCCGGTCCGCCCGATGACAGCATGGCCGCGGATAGGAAAAACGCCGCAATTGCGGATATAACGGTGCAATCACTTGTGGACATTCGCATGCGGATGGTTTCCTGAAGCCTGCCGCCGCTTGCCATTCCGCGCCCGGCAACGCAAATCATGTGTCAAACTCCGCCCAAATTGGCGGTGTCGCGTATAGAGGTGCTTTCTGGCAGAATCTGCCTGATTCGCAAACCTGACATGAAATGCGGTGATTTTGGGTCGGCGGCGGATGCAAGCCCAAGACAGGATGAAGATCTGAACGGCTCCATGGACGATAGTAACGACCTCTTTTCCGGAATGCCCCTCTCTGAAAAACGCGAGGAGGCGCAGAAGCCTGCGGCTGCGGCCGAACGGCCAGCGCCGGCCGCCGCGACGGCGCCCGCCGCCTCTGCGCGCCCGGCGCCCGCCGGATCGAATTCGGACGATTACGGCGCCTCGTCGATCCGCGTCCTCGAGGGTCTCGAACCGGTGCGCATGCGCCCGGGCATGTATATCGGCGGCACCGACGAAAAGGCGCTGCATCACCTCTTTGCCGAAGTCATCGACAATGCGATGGACGAGGCGGTCGCCGGACATGCCAATTTCATCGAAGTGCATCTCGATTTGCAGGGTTATCTCACCGTCACCGATAACGGCCGCGGCATTCCCGTCGAGAACCATCCGCAGGTTCCCGGCAAATCGACGCTCGAAGTCATCATGACCAAGCTGCATGCGGGCGGCAAATTCGACGGCAAGGCCTACGAGACATCGGGCGGTCTGCACGGCGTCGGCGTCTCGGTCGTCAACGCGCTGTCCGACTTCCTCGAGGTCGAGGTGGCGCGCAACCGCAAGCTCTATCGCCAGCGCTTCTCCCGCGGTCTGCCGCAAGGCGGGCTCGAGGAATTGGGCGACGTCCACAATCGCCGCGGCACCCGCGTGCGCTTCCATCCCGACGCCCAGATCTTCGGCGAGCATATGAAGTTCGACGCCGCCCGCGTCTTTCGCATGGCGCGCTCAAAGGCCTATTTGTTCGGCGGCGTCGAGATTCGCTGGAGCTGCGACGCCGGCGTTCTGCCGGAAGGCTCGGAGGTGCCCGACAAGGCGGTCTTCCACTTCCCCGGCGGCCTGAAGGACTATCTCCAGGCGACGATGGGCAAGGAGTTCACCGTCACCCGCGAAATCTTTGCCGGCAAGACCGAGAAAGCCAGCGGCCACGGCTCGATGGAATGGGCGATCACCTGGTATGGCGGCGACCCGCAGGTGCATTCCTATTGCAACACCATCCCGACCCCCGAAGGCGGCACGCATGAGGCCGGCCTGCGCATCGCGCTGACCAAGGGGCTGAAAGCCTATGCCGAGCTGACGCAGAACAAGCGGGCCGCGCAGATCACCACCGACGACGTGATGATCTCGGCCGTCGGCATGCTGTCGGTCTTCATCCGCGAGCCGGAATTCGTCGGCCAGACCAAGGACAAGCTGGCGACCGTTGAGGCCCAGCGCATCGTCGAGAACGCGCTGCGCGACCCCTTCGATCACTATCTCGCCGACAATCCGAACGAGGCGGCCAAGCTGCTCGATTGGGTGATCGAGCGCGCCGAGGAGCGTCTGCGCCGCCGCAAGGAAAAGGAAGTCAACCGCAAGACCGCAGTGCGCAAGCTGCGCCTGCCCGGCAAGCTCGCCGACTGCTCGCAGAATACCGCCGAAGGCGCCGAACTTTTCATCGTCGAAGGTGACTCGGCAGGTGGTTCGGCCAAGCAGGCGCGCAACCGCGCCAACCAGGCGATCCTGCCGCTGCGCGGCAAGATCCTTAACGTCGCCAGCGCCGGCCGCGAGAAATTCGGCGCCAATCAGCAGCTCGCCGATCTCATCCAGGCGCTCGGTTGCGGCACCCGCGCGAAGTATCGTCAGGAAGATCTGCGCTACGAGCGCATTATCGTCATGACCGATGCCGACGTCGACGGCGCCCATATCGCCTCGCTGCTCATCACCTTCTTTTATCAGGAGATGCCGGAGCTGGTGCGCGGCGGTCACCTCTTCCTCGCCGTTCCGCCGCTCTACAAGATCACGCAGGGGGCGAAATCCGCCTATGCTCGCGACGACAATCATCGCGCCGAACTGATGCAGACGGAATTCAAGGGCAAGGCCAAGGTCGAGATCAGCCGCTTCAAAGGCCTCGGCGAAATGATGCCCGCCCAGCTCAAGGAAACCACCATGGACCCGTCCAAGCGCACCCTGCTCCGGGTGCTGATCGACGAGGTGGATTTCGAAGGCACACGCAGCGCCGTCGACGATCTGATGGGCACCAAGCCCGAGGCCCGCTTCCGCTTCATCCAGGAGCGCGCCGCCTTCGCCGAGAACCTCGATATTTAAGCAGGCCTGGAGCGCGCCGAACCTCCGACAGAACCGCTCGGCGCGCCCTTTTAGCATCGCGATTTCACGGAACTGACTAAGAACCGTAACAGCTCCGTCAAACAACCGGCGCATGAAGCGGTCGGCGCGTTCCCTCCTCGGGGCGGAACGCCTGCGCCCGTTCGAACCTTTTCAACCTTTGCCGGATGTTTGCCATGACCAAGCGTTTTCTCGCGACTGCCGCTTTCGTTCTCCTGTCCAGCACCGTCACTGCTAGCGCCACCGATATCGGCGCCACCTTCGAGACCGCCTGCCCCTTCGGCGATTGCGCCGCCGGCATTTCGCTCTCCTATCTCGGTGAATTCGTCATCGCGACCGGCCAGATGGAAAACGGCGTCGAATTCGGCGGCGTTTCCGGCCTCGATTTTGATGCCACCACCGGCCACTATATCGCCATCAGCGACGATCGCTCGGACAAGGCCCCGGCCCGCTTCTATGAACTCGACGTCGATGTCGACGCGTCCGGCCTCAAGGGTGTTTCCATCGTCAAGCACGTAACGCTGAAGGACAAGAACGGCGAGCCCTTCGCTGCCAAGACCGTCGATCCGGAATCGATCCGTTTCGGCAAGGACGGCATCTATTGGGGCAGCGAGGGCGACGCCAAGGTGCTGTTGCCGCCCTTCATCCGCGTCACCGCGCCGGAGGGGTCGTTCCTGCGCGAATTCAAGCGCCCGGAAGGTTTTGCGCCGACCCTCGACAAGTCCACCGGCATCCGCGACAACCTCGCCTTCGAGGATCTCGCCGTCGCACCCTCGGGCGACGTTTTCGTCGGCGTCGAAGCCGCCCTCAACCAGGACGGCCCGAAGCCATCGCTGACCACGGGCAGCCTGTCACGCATCATCCGTTATGACGGCGCAACCGGCGAGCCGAAGGCGCAGTACGTCTACCCGGTCTCGCCGATTCCACAGGCCACCGCCAAGGCCGACGGCGGCAATGACAACGGCATGTCGGAAATGCTCGCTCTCGACGATCATCGCCTGCTCGCCGTCGAGCGAAGCTATGCCGAAGGCGTCGGCAATAACATCAAGATCATGATGATGGATCTCGCCGACGCGACCGACATATCGGCCATCGCCTCGCTCGCCAAGAACGACCAGCGTGTCGTCCCGGTTCGCAAGTGCCACATCCTCGATCTCAGAGCCATCGGTCTTATCCCCGACAATATCGAGGCCATGTCGCTGTGCAAGGCCAAGGATGGAACCGACGTCCTCATTCTCGGCTCGGACAACAATTTCTCAGCCGCGCAGAAGACGCAATTCTACGCCTTCAAGATTTTGCGTCGTCCGCAATAGTAAGACATCGGCGCTGATGGCTGAATAGCGACGCTTTGTATACGCTTTCGCGGCGCGCACCTTGAAACCGCCGGGTTCATAGCCCATAACCAGAAGACAAGAATAAGAAGAGGCGCGCGTGGGTGTGTTTGACCGTCAGAGAAGCAATCATGAACCGCGATGGCTGGGCTCGTCGGCGCCGACACGCACGCCGCTGATCCCCTCCATCTCCGCGGCGCGCTGGCTGCTAGTGCTGATCGTCGCCGCCGGCGTCTATTTCTTCTACGGCTTCCTTGTGCCGGTGCTGGCCGCTCTCGTTATCGGCTTCGCCAGTTGGCCGCTTTACCGCAAGCTTCTTGCGCGTGTCGGCGGCAATACGACGATCGCTGCGACCATCGCCATCATCATGATCGTCACCTTTCTGGTCATTCCGATCGGATTTGCGGCCACCTACACGACGGGCGAAGTGCGCACCTGGCTCGCCTGGGCAATCCACGCCAACCGTTCAGGCGCCTCGACACCCGGCTGGATCGCCGCCTTGCCGTTTGCCGGCCCCTATCTCGATGAGCTTTGGACAAAATATATCGGCAGCCCGGGCGCGCTCGGCGAGCTCATCCAGGCGGTCAGCGGCGCCCACATCGGCAATATCTACCGTGCCGTCCTGGCGGCCGGCGGTGGCGCCTTCCATCTTCTGCTGACGCTGCTCTTCATGCTGATCGCGCTGTTCTTCGTCTATCGCGACGGCTTTTCCTTCTCCAAGCAGCTCGACATGCTCGGCGAGCGCATCCTGCCGAACCGCTGGGAACGCATTTCCCGGGTCGTGCCGGCGACAATCAGCTCCACCGTCATGGGTATGACGCTGATTGCGATCGGCGAGGGCATCGTACTCGGCCTTGCCTATTGGATCGCCGGCGTGCCGTCGCCGGTGACGCTCGGCGTGCTGACGGGCGTGATGGCCCTGATACCAGGCGGTGCGCCGCTCTCGTTCACGCTGGTCTCGATCTATCTCCTGGCGAGCGGCTCGCATGTCGCCGGCGTCGGCCTCTTCGTCTGGGGCACGGTCGAGCTCTTCATCGTCGACAAGACACTGCGGCCGAAGCTCGTCGGCGGTCCGATCAAGCTGCCCTTCCTGCCGACCTTCTTCGGCCTTGTCGGCGGCGTCAAGACGATGGGCTTCCTCGGCCTCTTCATCGGCCCGGTGCTGATGGCGCTGATCGTCGCCATCTGGCGCGAATGGATCCACGAGGCCCGCAACGCCGAGACTGGCGAGCGGGGGCCGCAGATCGTCATCGACGAACAGGCCCCACCGTCGAAGCCGATCTCCCGCGTCGCCGAAGGCTGAACTGGGCTGTCGCTATCCCAGCCGTTTTTCCATGAACAGGCTGAGCGGGTCCGGCAGATAGGCGCCGAAGGCCTCGATCTCCCGATATCCATATTTGCGATAGAGAGCGATCGCTTCGGGCTGGTAGATGCCGGTCTCGAGCCGGATCGCCGTCAGCCGCTTTTGTCCTGCGACCGCCTCCAGCGCGTTCATCAGGCCGCTGGCGATCCTCAGTCCCCTCGCCTGCGGGTCGACGAACATGCGCTTGATCTCCGCCGTTCCGTCGCCGGCCTCCACCAATGCGCAGCATCCGACGATTGCGCCAAGGTTGCGCGCGACGAAGAAACTCACGGACGGTTTTTCCAGGAGAGAAAGGTCCACCAGGTGATTGCTCTCGGCCGGATAGAGCGATTGCGCATAGGCATCGGAAAGATCGAGAAGGCGGATGATGCCCTCTTGCCGCGGCGGCTCCTGGGCAATGGTGACGGACATGCTGGCTCCCGATGCTGGCGACACGCAATTTTTCCCCGACATGACGCAGAGTTAATGCTCTTGCCTTCATTCGGTTGGAATTGCGCCGTCTAAGGCGTTGTCAGGTTCAATAGCCAAGGAAGCAGAATATGCAAGCGGTGCTCATCGCGATGACCATTCTCGGTTGCGACGATTCCGTCAGCCAGTGCAGCTATGTCGCGACCGTCGACAAGCGTTGGGAAACGGTTGCCGCCTGCGATGCTGAGGCCGAGCGCCGGCTGAAGGCCTATGCCAATGTCAGCTATCCCTCGGTGATCGCAGTCTGCGAGGCGCCGAAAGCGGTCGCCGCCGCCGAACCGCCGAAGCCGGCGCCCGTGCCGGCCTCGATTCCTGCGCCCGAGCCTGTCGAAGAACCCGTGGGAAAACTGGCGAGCTTCGCTGAAAATATCGCCGGCCAGGTCCGCGCACACCTTCCCTCGGGCCAGGACGTCAAGGAAACGCTCTCCAAACCGGTGCACTTCGTATCCGCCAGCTATTCCTGGGTGGTGACACGGATAGCCGATTGAAGCATGTCGAGCAAAAGTGTGCGGTTTTCGGCAACGACATGCGTGAAAACTAAGAGCTAAAGCGCAAGGAGCGAATCTGAAAGATCGCGATGCGCTTTAGGCCGCGGCAAGCGCGGCATAGACGCGCGCTGATTGCCGCTGTTCGGCGACGTGCAGCTTCTCCACCATGTCGAGCAGTTCGCCGACCGCGCCATGTGCGCCGTCGTGACGGCGGAATTTTTCGAGAAGTCGACCACAGACCGTGCCGAGCACGCTGCCGGGCGCCTTGCGGGCCGCCTCGCGCCACAGAAGAGTCGCCTCAACGAAGATCACGCTGATATCCCTCGGCAGACCGGCGGATTCATAGAGCGCGCGCACTGCATGCATGCGCCCCGTCGCCAGGATCGCACGCACGCGGCGCTCACCGCAACCGGTCAGATCGACGATCGCTCCGGCGAAGAAGTCCACCCTGCCCGAGCAGAGGGCATGCATCAGGAAGGACGGCGTCAGGCGGCCGTTGAGGCGCAAATGTTCGACGAGGTCGGGTATCTCCCGCGGCGCTATATCGCCGGCGATCGATACGATCGCCGCTTCCGTCGCCTCGCGGCTGATCCGCTGCAGCCGCTGCAGCCCAATCGCCGCTTGGGCGAGCGGCAGACCGATCAGCGCATTGCTGACATGCTGGGTGAGCAGCTGGCGGGCGTCGGCCGGAAGATCACTGCGTTCGAGAAGCAGATTGCGGATATCGCAGCAGCCACCGAGCCGTTCGGCGATGCGCTTCAGCGAAAGGCTGGAAATGACAGCGCCCTCATTCTCGAGCAGGCAGAGCAGTTCCTCTTCATCGCCGACCTCGGCAAGGGCGGCCGACACCGGCCGCGTCACGCGCGCCCTCGCAGCGATCAGCATCCGGGTTGCGCCATTGCCGCGCGCGGCGAGATCGACGAGATCAGCATCGGTCAGAAGCGGCGAACAGGTTACGGCGTGGCAGGCGATCTCAGGCTGATCTGCGGCAAGCGAGAGGACCAGGCTGCGCGGCGCGTCGGGCGACCAGGCGACCGCCTCGGCAAGTGCAAGCCGCACGCGCGGCGACGGATCGTCTAGCAGGAAGGTCATCGCCATCTCGGCCGCCGCCCGCTCCTCCGCGCTCATCCGGGATTGCAGATAGGCTCGACCGAGTGCGTTCGCGGCCCGGGCCCGATCGCCGGTCTTGGCCGTTTCAATCCAACGAAGGAAAGCTTCTACGATCACGCGACGCCCCAGCACTTGAACGCGATTCCCTCGCGTTCCTTTCATTGCTGCGACCGTAGCGGCAAAAGGTTTAAGATTCGTTCACCATATTTCTTAAGCCTTTGTATGCCTTCGCGTCAGCGATCGACCTGCGGCCGAAGCATCTCGAAGACATCGCTGCCCTCGCTGTAATCCATGTAGCCCATGCGGGCCACAGGCCGTGCGATCGACATGTCGAGGCGGCCGTCCCTGACAATCGCCTCGTCGATGCGGATGCCGATGACCTCGCCGAACACCATGACATTTTCGGACGGCGCACCCGACAGCGTCTTCGGCTCGATGATCTCGGTGACCCTGCATTCGAGCACCGCGAAAGCCTCGCCGACATAGGGGGCATCGATGAGCTCGGCCTGCTTGGCCGTCAGCCCGGCGAAGCCGAATTCGCTCTCGCCGTAAGGCAGTGCGGCCGAGGAAAGGTTCATCTTTTCGGCGAGATCACGGCTGACGAAATTGCAGGTGAAGACGCCGGTCTCGGCCGCGTTGCGCTGGCTGTGTTTGCGCCCGGCGGAGGAAAACATCACCAGCTTCGGCCGGTCGGCGACGGCGTTGAAGAAGGAATAGGGCGCGAGATTGATCGAACCGTCCCTGCCCTTGCTGCCGATCCAGCCGATCGGCCGCGGCGACACGATCGCCTTGAAGGGATCATGCGCCAGCCCATGGCGGTTGCTGTCGGTCGTGTAGAACATCACTCCTCTCCGCCGATCCAGGTGACGGTATCGGCAAGCTCCGGGCGCGGCCGCTCGATTGCCGGAAATGTCGTCGAGCCGATGTGGATGAACCCCGCCACC
Organism: Rhizobium phaseoli; assembly: GCF_001664385.1. Lineage (NCBI taxonomy): Bacteria > Pseudomonadati > Pseudomonadota > Alphaproteobacteria > Hyphomicrobiales > Rhizobiaceae > Rhizobium > Rhizobium phaseoli. Next base: position 2,302,687 of record NZ_CP013532.1, read on the forward strand.
TTTTCATCGGATCCGACGCCGAGCAGCGGATAGGCGCGCTCGTCATAGGCGAACCACTCCGTCAGCCAGTTGGCGACGTAGCCATGGGCATTGGCTGACAGGATGACGTTGAGGCAGAGGGCGCCTGCCGACATCAGCTGCTCCCACTCCGGGATCTTGATGTGCGGCCCCGCCTTGCTGACGACGGCCACAACCACAGGCGCGCGGGTGAAGCGGGTGCGCTCGACCTGGATCATCTCTTCGGAAAGGTCGGGTTTCGTCTCGAGCGCCAGCTTCAGCAGCGCCTCGCCGAGGCGGACGCGTTCCTGTCCGCGATAGACGATGAAGCGCCAGGGCGCGATCTTGCCGTGATCGGGAACACGCGAGGCGAGACGCAGAATTTCCTCGATTTCGGCCTTCTCGGGGCCAGGTTCGCACATCTGGAAAGCGGGGATGGAGCGACGCACGGCGAGATAATCGATCAGCTTGATGTCGGATTTCATGCGGGAGAAACTTTCATTTTTATGCTGCTGCAAAGCGTGGGTCTTGAATTTGCCATCGCGTTGGTCTTGAAGTGGCCTTTGCGATTTCAGAAGTCAATCGGTTCACGAAACAGATGTTTGGCATTTCGCCTTTTGCACGCCTCGGCCTCGCCATCGTCCTCATGGTCGTGACGCCCCTCGGCGCCGGCGCGCAGGACGCTTTCAAGGACTTCAAGCAGATCGAATCGACGCCGAAGATGCCGAAACTCAACGCTTTCATCGCGCCCGGCACCGCCCCTGAAGCCGCCAAGCTGCGCGACGTCGCGATGGAAGCCAAGCTGACGGCTGACGGCACGCCGGTCGAGGATGGTCTGTCCTGGTACGTCTTCAGCCCGATCGCCGGAACCGACGGCAAGCTGCCGCTGATCGCCAGCGCCAAGGGCGGGCCCGCCGCGTTCCAGCTCGCTCCGGGCGATTATTTCGTCAATGTCTCCTTCGGCCGCGCCGGCGTCACCAAGAAGCTGACGGTACCGGCCGACGGCGAGGTCGACAAGCAGGTGATGGTGCTCGATGCCGGCGGCCTGCTGCTCAATGCCGTCTCCGGCACCGATGCCCGCATCCGACCCGATGAGCTCAGCTTCTCGATCTATTCCTCGGAAGTGCGCGACGATGGCGAGCGCGGCCTCGTCGTGGCCGACGTCTCGCCGAACACGGTCGTTCGCCTCAATGCCGGCACCTATCACATCGTTTCCGAATACGGCAACGTCAATGCCGTGATCCGCGCCGACATCCAGGTCGAGGCCGGCAAACTGACCGAGGCGACGATCCAGCACCGTGCCGCCCAGATCACCTTCAAGCTGGTCTCCGAAGCCGGCGGTGAGGCGATCGCCGATACGGCCTGGTCGATTCTGACGGCAGCCGGCGACAGCGTCGGCGAAAGCGTCAGCGCCTTCCCGACCATGGTGCTTGCGGAAGGCGAATATTCGGCCGTTGCCCGCAACAAGGACAAGATCTACCAGCGCGATTTCACCGTCGTTGCCGGCAAGAACACCGATGTCGAGGTTCTGATGAAGGACCAGCAGCCGCAGCAGCCGGCAAGCGCGGCCCGCACGGTGCAGCAGGTGCCTGCGGGCACACCGACGCCGCCGGGCGTCCAGCCGATCCCCGACACGCCTCTGCCCTCCTATGAACAGCTCGCGCCGCAGAGTGGCGACGGCGCCAGCCTCGATTGATCTCACCGCAAGCGCTGCCGGCTCATCCGCGCGCTCTGGGCCGCCTCAAGAGCGGCGCCATCGAAAGACGGCTCATGGAGGCGGGCGAGCAGATCTTTGCGGTTGCTACCCTCGCTCGGTGACACCCAGTTCAGAATCTGGCCGACGTGGGGCGTGATCGTGCGGCCGGACAGCCTGCGGAACTCGTGGATCAGCAGCGACAGACGAGCGTCATCGATGTCAGGCTGGCACGAGCGTCCTGGCGAAGACGCGATCGCTTTTGCCGGTGATGTTGCGGCGCGAGAGCTCGTAGAGGCCGACATCGTTTCCGACAGCGCCGGTTGGCGCTGCCGGACAGGACATTGTCAGGCCGCCTTGGCTTTTTTTGCTTCGGCCTTGCGGCGGATATCCGGCGGCGTCGCCTCGAGCGTCAGGCTCTCGACGGCGGCGTCGAGCCCCATCGAAACCTGATCCTGGCTGCCGAGGCGGCGGATATTGACCGTGCGCTCCTCGGCTTCCTTCCTGCCGCAGACGATGATGACCGGAACCTTGGTGACCGAGTGCTCGCGGATCTTGTAGTTGATCTTCTCGTTGCGGAAGTCGGTTTCGACGTTGAGACCGGCATCACGCAGCGCCTCGGCCACCTCAAGCCCGTAGGCATCGGCCTCCGAGGTGATCGTCGCGACCACCACCTGCAGCGGCGATACCCAGAGCGGCATATGGCCGGCGAAGTTCTCGATCAGGATGCCGAGGAAGCGTTCCATCGAGCCGCAGATGGCGCGGTGGATCATCACCGGCTGCGTCTTTTCGGAATTGCTGTCGATGTAGAAGGCGCCGAAGCGTTCCGGCAGGTTGAAGTCGACCTGCGTCGTGCCGCACTGCCATTCGCGGCCGATCGCATCCTTCAGCGTATATTCGAACTTCGGACCGTAGAAGGCGCCCTCGCCCGGCAGAATGCCGGTCTTGATGCGGCCTTCGGACTGCGCCTCGATCGTCTTCAAAACGTCGGTCATGACGGCTTCGGCGCGATCCCAGAGCGCATCGGAACCAACACGTTTTTCCGGCCGCGTGGAAAGCTTGACGACGATCTCCTTGAAGCCGAAATCTTCATAGACCGAGAGGATCAGGTCGTTGATCTTCAGGCATTCGGCCGCCATCTGCTCGTCGGTGCAGAAGATATGCGCGTCGTCCTGCGTAAAGCCGCGCACACGCATCAACCCATGCAGCGCGCCCGACGGCTCGTAGCGATGCACGAGACCGAATTCGGCAAGCCGGATCGGCAGCTCGCGATAGGACTTCAAGCCGTGTTTGAAGATCTGCACATGGCCGGGGCAGTTCATCGGCTTCAGCGCAAAGACGCGGTTGTCGGCTTCCTTGTCTTCGGGATGGGTCATCGCATGTGCCGATTTCACGGCGAACATGTTTTCCTGATACCAGCCCCAGTGCCCCGAGGTTTCCCAAAGCGACGTGTCGAGCACCTGCGGTGCGTTGACTTCCTGATAGTCGGCGGCGAGACGACGGCGCATATAAGCGACGAGCGTCTGGAAAATGCGCCAGCCCTTGCCGTGCCAGAAGACGACGCCGGGGCCTTCCTCCTGGAAGTGAAAGAGGTCCATTTCCCGGCCGAGCTTGCGATGATCGCGCTTCTCGGCTTCGGCCAGCATATGCAGGTAGTTGTCGAGATCGGCCTGGTCAGCCCATGCGGTGCCGTAGATGCGCGACAGCATGGCGTTGTTGCTGTCGCCGCGCCAATAGGCGCCGGCAACCTTCATCAGTTTGAAGGCGGTGCCGACCTGGCCGGTGGAGGCCATGTGCGGACCGCGGCAAAGATCGAACCAGTCGCCCTGATGATAGATCTTCAGATCCTGCCCTTCCGGGATCGCATCGACGAGCTCGACCTTGTACTGTTCGCCCTTGGCGGCAAAAACTTCCTTGGCCTTCTCGCGCGACCAGATCTGCTTGGTGAAGGGCGCGTTGCGTGCGATGATCTCCTTCATCTTCTTTTCGATCTTCGGCAGATCGTCGGGCGTAAACGGCTCGTTCTTGGCGAAGTCGTAATAGAAGCCGTTTTCGATGACCGGGCCGATCGTCACCTGGGTGCCGGGCCAGAGTTCCTGCACGGCCTCGGCCATCACGTGCGCGGCGTCGTGCCGGATAAGCTCCAGTGCGCGCCCGTCCTTGCGGGTGATGATCTCGATCTTGCCATCCGTAACGGCATCGGAAAGGTCGCGCACGGCGCCGTCGATCGCAATGGCGACGGCACTCTTGGCAAGCGACTTGGAAATGGATTCAGCGACATCCTTGCCGGTTGCACCAGCCGGGAAGCTGCGCACGGAACCATCGGGAAATGTCAGGGAAATAGCTTGGGACATCGAAATTCTCCTTGTCCAGTCCCGCCAACGAATGCGGGTGGTTGCAACGAAGCGTCATCCACGCGGGAGGGCGCCGCCGCCTGATACCCAGATTTGCCTCGGGAGTAAAGAAGAAGCGGGTCTACATGATCATCTGAGCAAGGCCGCAGACCGTGTTCCAATTGCGCATCGTACCGATGCCTATCCGCTTGGTGGTCAGCGCCGACAGCAGTTTGGACTGGCTCGGTTTGCCGGCGAAATCAATCCAGAGGTCGCCGCCGACGATGGCGATGCGTTGGCCTTCCGTCATCAGCGGCTTCAACGCCTCGACCTTCTCAGGGTCGACCGGCAGGCGCATCACCCGGACGATCACCTGGTCGCCGCTGCCGTCCCTGAACGGATTGGTGCTGCAAAGCGCCATCCAGGTGCAGTCGCTGCGCACGATGATATCGACATGTTTTCCGAATTTCTCTTCGAAACCCTCCTCCAGCGCGACCTCGAGTTCATGCGGCCGCATTTCGTCGGCTTCGAAAACAAGATTGCCGGTCGAAACCAGCGTGCGGGGTTCGCGATAACCAAGCTCTTTGGCAAGCGCGCGCAAATCTTCCATGATCACACGGCGATCGGGCGTCAGGACGATGCTGTGCAGGAGGGCGATGAAGGTGTTCATGGCCGCCAGGACTCCTCGTTATCCCAGGTGAGAAACCACGGTCACCGAATGGTGAGCATACCTCACCCGTCGTCGCCGCCGTCTCTTCGACACGCACGCATCTTCGCCTGATGTCGTCATGGCGCTCACCCTCTTTTGCGTCCGAGGGAGAGATACCGCCAGGGCGTCCACCAGTAGAAGCCGTCGCCGAGCGTCTCGGGCACCGGGTCGAGGCCGCTGGTTCCGCCCGGGCCGCAGCGGCTGACGCGAAACAGCGTCATCCAGCCGCCGGCCCACAATCCATGGCGAGCGACCGACTCATAGCCATATTCGGAGCAGGTCGGGATATGGCGGCAGGAATTGCCGACAAAGCCAGACAGCGTCAACTGATAGAGGCGGATCAGCCCCATGCCGAGCAGGCGGTCGGGAGTTTTGCGGAATGCACCGGTATAATTGCGGGAATAGCGCGCAGATCTTTTCCGCGGCTGGCTCGATCCGGCCGCGCCGCCATCGCCCTCATCGTCAGCCTGCCGGACGCAGAACTCGCACATCTCGGTTACGCCTCGATCACTTCCGCCTGTTTCGCCTCAATCTGCCCGATCGCATCGACGACCGCATCGAAGGTCAGCATCGTCGAAGCATGGCGGGCCTTGTAGTCGCGCACGGGCAAGAGGTAGCGCATGTCTTCGAACCGTCCGCCGGGCCCCGCCCCGTCCGCCTTCAGCATAGCAAGCATGTCCTCGCGGGCCTGTCGCAATTCGCCCGATGTAGCGCCGACGACATGGCGGGCCATGATCGAGGACGATGCCTGGCCAAGCGCGCAGGCCTTCACGTCATGAGAAAAGCCAGTAACGACATCGCCGTCCATCTTCAGCCAGATCCGCACCTTGGAGCCGCAAAGCTTGGAGTGTGCCTGGGCGGTCGCATCGGCGTCCGCCAGCGTGCCGGTCAACGGAATATTGCCGGCGAATTCGAGGATTTTGCTGTTGTAGATGTCGTCCATGCTGGGTTTCCGCTCCAAAATCGCTGCGGATCGGCCTTAATGGTGCTGTTATTGTTATTGAAACAAAAAACACACCGTGTCATGTGAGGATACTTACATACGATGGCCGTCTTCCTATATGTATGTCGTTCGAAGGCCATCAAAATGCAATGGCCTTGTGTAAGTTTGATTGGGAAACCGTGCCGGACGGGCGTTGAATTTGCCCTGAAAGCCCCGGAGCCTGCCAAAGGTGCATGAATTCCCGCATGGGACTGACCAGTGGCAATTCCGACAGATGGGTCCGCGCTGCGGACCAGGAGACCATTGATCATGGACGCCATCGTGAAGAACTTTCCGCAGCCGAACCGCGACTCGGACCGCCCCTCCCAGCAGGAGGCGGAGGAAGCCGTGCGCGTTCTGCTGCGCTGGGCCGGTGACGATCCGACACGCGAAGGCCTCATCGAGACGCCCTCCCGTGTCGCCAAGGCCTATCGCGAGCTGTTCGCCGGTTACGACATGGCGCCGGAGGACGTGCTCGGCCGGACCTTCGAAGAGGTCGCAGGCTACGACGACATGGTGCTCGTCAAGGACATTCCCTTCTACTCGCATTGCGAACATCACATGGTGCCGATCATCGGCAAGGCCCATGTCGCCTATATGCCGGATGGACGCGTGCTCGGCTTGTCGAAGATTGCCCGTGTCGTCGAGATCTATGGCCGCCGCCTGCAGACGCAGGAAACGATGACGGCGCAGATTGCCCGCGCCATTGACGATACGCTGCAGCCGCGCGGTGTTGCGGTGATGATCGAGGCCGAACATATGTGCATGGCGATGCGCGGCGTTCAGAAGCAGGGTTCGACGACATTGACGACCACGTTCACGGGAACGTTCAAGACGGAACCGGCCGATCAGGCCCGTTTCATGAACATGGTGCGGAGCCGCTGATACCGGCTCCCGCAGGAGGGCCGCGATGAGTCACCTGATCTTCAATCAACCATCCGAGGACAAGTCGGCGTTGGAAGACGCCGGCGATTTCACGCCGCGTTTCGATGATCGCGGCCTGATCACCGCGATCGTGACCGACGCCGGCGACGGTGAACTGCTGATGGTGGCGCATATGAACGCCCAGGCGCTGGCGCTGACCATCCAGACCGGCACGGCCCACTATTTCAGCCGTTCGCGCGGCAAGATCTGGAAGAAGGGCGAGACCTCGGGCAACCTTCAGACGGTGAAGGAAATTCGCACCGATTGCGATCAGGACGCCATCTGGCTGAAGGTCGAAGTCGCCGGCCATGACGCCACCTGTCACACCGGCCGCCGTTCCTGCTTCTATCGCACCGTCACGCTTCGCGAGGGAAAACCGATGCTCGATATCATCGACGACGAACGTCATTTCGATCCGCAGGACATCTACGGAAAATAGGTCGAACTTCCCGGCATCTGCCCCTTATTGTGCCAGAAACCGCTTCTATATACCATTTGGCAACTGATCGGGCACACTATCTGAGATACGTGTTCTGCTGGGAGGGGAGAGCGCAATGCTGAACTGGAGTCTGCATCGTCAAAGCGCTGAAGGCGAAGGTTCCGGTTCCGGCATGTCGACGATACTCGAGACAATCCCTTCCCCTGCGCCTGTCAAGAAAATCAAGATCGCGCTCGCGCTTGGCGGCGGCGCGGCCCGCGGCTGGGCCCATATCGGGGTATTGCGCGCCCTTGACGAAGCCGGGGTCGAAATAGGCATGATTGCCGGCACGTCGATCGGCGCATTGGTCGGCGGCTGCTATCTTGCCGGCAAACTCGACGAACTCGAAACCTTTGCACGCTCGCTGACCATGCGCCGGATCGCAAGCCTGCTCGATCTGACCATCGGCGGCAGCGGCTTGTTCGGTGGTATGCGTCTGACCAAGCGAATGCAGGAGCATCTCGAGGGCCTGAATGTCGAGGATCTGGACCGGCCTTTTGTCGCGGTCGCCGCCGAGGTCAATACCGGCCACGAGGTCTGGATCGCCAATGGTTCGCTGATCACGGCGCTACGCGCTTCCTATGCCCTGCCCGGCATTTTCGAGCCGGTGCGCAGCAATCACCGCACGCTGGTCGACGGCGCGCTGGTCAATCCCGTTCCCGTTTCCGTTTGCCGCGCCTATGAGCAGCCGCTGGTCGTCGCCGTCAATCTCAATTACGATCTTTACGGCCGCTCGGCCGTCGTCCGGCACAATGCCAGCCTCTCGCCCCAGGAAGTGCAGAAACAGGAAGAGGCGCCCTACGCCCGCCTCGGGATGACCGGCGTCATGGTGCAGGCCTTCAACATCATCCAGGACAGGATTGCTCGCGCCCGCCTTGCCGGCGATCCGCCCGATATTTCGCTGCAGCCGCGCCTCAGCTATATCGGTCTTTCAGAATTCCACAGGGCGGGCGAGGCGATCGAACGTGGCTACGAGGAAGCCAGAGCCAGGCTTCCCGAAATCAAGCGCATGCAGGAAGTCTACGCCAGCGCTCCGTGAGGCGTCGCCCCGCAACAGGCAGCTCGGGCGACGGCATCCTCCGGACCAATGGGGCAAGCTCAGCCGGCAATATAGGCCTTGATATCCTCGGCCTCGCGCTCGACTTCGGCAATCCGCGATTTCACCACGTCGCCGATCGAGATGATGCCGGCAAGCTTGCCGTGGCTTTCCACCGGCACGTGACGGAAACGGCGGCTGGTCATCAGCTCCATCAACTCGTTGACGGTCGTCTCCTCATGGCAGCGATAGACCTTCGCGGTCATGACTTGGCCGAGCGACTGGTCGAGGCCATCCTTGCCGTGTTTGGCGATGGCATGCACGAGATCGCGCTCGGTGAACATGCCCGAAATCCGATTCTCCATGCCGACGACGACGATGGCGCCGATCTTTTTCTTGCTGAGGATGACGGCTGCCTCGGCGACGGTCGTGTTAGGCCCGGCGGTAACGACGTCCCTGCCCTTCAGGTCGAGGATTGCTTTGACTGAACTGGTCATTCGAACCTCCTATCTCGGAACTGCAACGCTTGTTACAGCTATCCGCGGCGGTTTCTCCCCCCAATCGCGGATGGTTCGATGGTGCACTGCCCCGCTCAGGATTGCAACAGATCCTTGTCCGCTTCCGCCGCTTCCTCAGGCGTCTGCGGTGCCCGGTCAAACAGCGAAAACAGAAAGAAGCCGAAGACGAAGCCGCCGATATGCGCGTCCCAAGCAATCTCCTGATTGCTGTCGCCGACGAGCGGGATGCCGACGGCGATCAGGGCGTTGCCGACCAGCCAGAGCAGCATGAAGATGACGACGGTCCGGCTCTTCAGCGACTCGACGATGGAAAGCCGCGCATTGAGATGCGCCGCCAGCATAGGGCGCCGCTCAGCAGGAAAGGCGAAGCGGCAGGCGGCCCCCATCAGCCCGGATATGACGCCGGACGCACCGATCAGCAGCGACACGTCTCCCCAGTTGAGCACCGCGTGCAGGCCCGCGGAAGCAGTGGCGGAAAACAGCCAGAACAACATGAATCGCAGCGTCCCGATGCGACGCACGACCGGCGCGCCGAAGGCCATCAGCCAGAAGGCGTTGAAGACGATATGCTGGACGCTGCCGTGCAGCAGCGAATAGGTGACCGGCGTCCAGAACAGCTCCAGGCCCTGCTGCGACAGCGGAATCACGTAGCGGGCGGGCACGAAGCCAAAGGTGAAGAGCAGCCAGCCGACAGCATCGTCGGAGAGGACGAGCGCTTGCACCGCATAGATGACGACAAGCAGACAAAGGCTGAAGAACAGCGCCGGCGGAAGATTGAAGACCGGCTCGCGCGGGGGACGCGCCGGCGGCTGGGCCTCAAAAGGTTCGGGCACCTTCTGCGGTTCGCCCGTCTGCTCATTCATCTGTGTTCGCCTCGTTGTGGCCCCAGCCATACAGGAGCGATGGTCAAAAAAAAAGCCGCCCGAAATGTTGGGCGGCGTACCGGGAACACTGAGGAAAGATCTCGGCCCGGGCAGGTTGTGCAGAACTTCGAAGGTCGAAGTGATGGCACGACAGTGTCACGACAGGCGCCACGCCTCAACCGAAACCCTTTCTTAACCTTAACGGCCGGGATTTGGCATGAAATCCGCAAGGTAGAAGTTGTCCGGGCAATGAGTGCCCGAAAATGATCCGGAATGGGACAGGTTGGTGTGAAATGCGTGTGCAAACGACCATCGAAATTTTTGACTATTGGAACCGTATCCGCGGCGCTGCCGATGCGCCGCTGAAATCCCAGGTCGAACCGTCCGCCGTACCCCATCTACTGCAAAGTCTATTTATCCTTGAGGCGCGCGAGGACGGCGACATCGTTTTCCGGCTCGCCGGTACCCGCATCTGCGATCTCTTTGGACGGGACCTTCGCGGCGAACGGTTCTCCTCGCTCTGGGCGCATGGCCAGCACGCGGATATCGAACGCACCGCGATCGGTGTCATGGACCACGCGATGCCGGCCCTGTTCAATACCACCGGCTACAGCATCGTCGGGCACCAGGCGTCGTTCGAGATCATCATGATGCCGCTGCGCTCGTCCAACGGCGCTTGCGACCGGGTGCTCGGCGCGATCGCGCCGGTGGCGGCTGCAAGCTGGCTGGAGATCGTGCCGCTCGAATTCCTGGCGCTCGACCGCAGCCGCCTGCTGCCGGAAAAGTTCAGCAAGGTCGCACCGGCCGAACTGCGCCCGATCAACGAGATCGTCGCGTCAAAAAGCATCGGGTTCGGCCAAGCCATGCGCCGCGTGGTGTCGCAGCTACTGAGTGCCGAGGCGCGCTGAGCGTCTCGTTTCAGCACAGCGGCCATACTCGTTTTCGGCTATGTCGCAAGAGGCCAAAACAACCTTCTGTTAATGGATTGTGGGTAAAGATTGGTTTCTGCGATTTTCATGAAGAAGCCTTTTGATGCACTCGTTCCAGCCAGCTCAGACGCAACGACCTGCGCCGCGCCCTGAACAAGGCGTATTCCAGCGCGTGCCGATCAATATGCAGGGCCGGCTGATGCTTGCAAACTACGAGGAGTTTGAGTGCATGGTGATCGACATGTCGCCCGGCGATATGTACGTCACCTGCCCCGGCCGGCCGCGCGCCAACGAACGCGTCGTCGCCTATATCGACCATCTCGGGCGCGTCGAAGGTTATGTCCAGACGCTCGACGGCCGCGGCTTCACTATGTCGATCAATGCCACTGAGCGCAAACGCGAAAAGCTCGCCGCTCAGCTCACTTGGCTTGCCAATAAGCACGAGCTCGGCCTGCCGGAAGATCGCCGCCACGACCGCCTGACCCCGCGCGACATCAAGACCGAACTGACGCTCGATGATGGCACGCGATATGCCTGCCGTATCATGGACCTTTCGCTCTCGGGCGCGGCCATCGACGTTGAAATGCGTCCGTCGATCGGCACGGCCGTACGTCTCGGCAATATGCGCGGCCGTGTCGTACGCCATTTCGTCGAGGGTGTGGCGATCGAATTCCTGTCGATCCAGTCCCGCGAGACGCTGCGGGAATTCCTCTGACAGCTGCTGCCAGCGCCGGCGCGCACCCGGTCAGGTCGTGTCGACAACGGCCTGGATTTAACCGCAACAGATCTGCAAGCGGCAACAAATCCGGCTTTGAAAAGCAGGGGCGAAATCCTGTCGCAAGTTGTTCCACCCAGTAGATATCTAATATTATGAGTGGAACAACCTGCGACACCGATCAGCCGGAGGCAGGTCGCGAAAATCGGGTAGCGATTTGCGCCCGGCAGTGCCGCCTCTTCCCTTCGTCATCGACATGATGGATAAGGTCCGCCTCGACCGCAGAGGCACCGATGTCAGCTCTCTATCCGGAAATCGAACCCTATGATCATGGTCTGCTCGATACGGGCGACGGCAATCTGATCTATTGGGAGACCTGCGGAAATCCGATTGGGCGGCCGGCAATGGTGCTGCATGGTGGGCCGGGCTCCGGCTGTTCGACCGACGCCCGACGCCAGTTCGATCCGGCGGCCTACCGGATCGTCCTCTTCGACCAGCGCAATTGCGGCCGAAGCCTGCCGAGTGCGGCCGATCCCGCGACCAATCTTTCCCTGAACACGACCTGGCATCTCGTGGCCGATATCGAAAGACTGCGGCTTCTTCTCGGCATCGACAGCTGGTTGCTTTTCGGCAACTCCTGGGGCTCGACGCTGGCGCTCGCCTATGCCGAAACGCATCCGCAGCGGGTCGCCGCGATCGTCCTGTCGGGCGTCACCACCACGCGGCGACAGGAAATCGACTGGCTCTGTCGCGGCATGGCGCCGCTCTTTCCGGAAGAATGGCATCGTTTCCGTCAGGGAATTCCCTCCAGCATGCAGGGGCTGGATGCGGACATGGCTAGAGACTACCACCGGCTCCTCAACGATCCGGACCAGCAGACATGTCTGAAGGCGGCGCGCGATTGGCATGACTGGGAGGCAGCCTCGATCCTGCTCGCCGACCCGGACGGCCTGCCGCGCCGCTGGGCCGATCCGGCCTATGTGCTGACGCGCGCCCGCATCATCACCCATTACTTTACCAACGGCGCCTGGCTTGAGGACAGCCAGCTGCTAAAGAACGCTGGCCGGCTCGCCGGCATTCCTGGCATCCTGCTGCAGGGAAGGTTCGACATCGAGGCGCCGCTTGTCACCGCCTGGGAACTGGCGCGCGCCTGGCCCAAAAGTGAACTCCGGATTCTTCCGCACGCTTCCCATTCCACCGGAAATCCCGATATGAGCGCGGCGATCATCGCCGCCACCGACCACTTTCGCGATTTCTCTCAAAAATAATTTTTCCGTTTGAGTCGATGAGCGCGGTGTTTTTCCGGTGATCAGCCGGACAATTCGCGTCATTCCGGCTTTTTGTCGGAAGACCGCGTGCCGCCTGCAAGGGTCGCCTTCCCGCAGGCATTTACTCGGCTCAGCGAAAACCCTTAATGGCCGGGCGGCAGCACAGCCTCTGCGGGCGCGAAAGCCTTGCTGCGTAAATTACAATTTTAATCGCCTTCGAGACAAATACGCCTCGAATTTTATGCGCATTCGAGTTTGTTTTTAGCCGAGTTTTATCGGCATTTGATTCAACTAAGTCTTTAATTCTATTGCGTAATTTTGCGCTGGGTAAAAACGTCTGTGTCATTGTCGCCTCAACTTAGGGGAGACGGCAATGACGACTGCGAATATCCTGAAAGGCGGCCTTCTGGCCGGTGTCATCGCGATGACCATGGCAGGCTCTGGACAGGCGACGCCCGCCAGCATGGCTCTGGCAGGCAATGCCAGCCCGCCGATCGGACATTATGAATTCTGCAAGGCCAGCCCGAAGGAATGCGCCTATGCCGGCGGCGATGCCGGACCGGCCATCCTGACAGAGGATCGCTGGAAGGAAATCCTCAAGGTCAACTACACCGTCAATTCGTCGATCCAGCCGGAAACGGATGAACAGATCTACGGCGTCGAAGAGCGCTGGGCCTATCCGACCAGCGTCGGCGACTGCGAGGACTATGCTCTGCTGAAGCGCAAGATGCTGATCGACGACGGCTTCTCGCCGTCCGACACGCTGATCACCGTCGTGCTGCAGCCGAACGGCGAAGGCCATGCCGTGCTGACGGTGCGCACCGATCATGGCGACTTCATTCTCGACAACATGCGCAACAAGGTGCTGCTGTGGTCGGACACCGAATATACCTATCTGAAGCGCCAGTCCGCCGACGACCCGGCCCGCTGGTCGAAGCTTCAGGATGGCCGCGCTGTCGCCGTCGGTAGCGTCAAGTAAGCAGTGACCCGCCGGCCAATCCGGCGCAGGTTTCGGCCCGGTCAGTCCCCGCATCCCGTCCCCGACCGGTGCCTAAGAGCCGTTCCCGCTGTCCCGGGAACGGCTCGCTTCATTTTGGGGCACAAGCGGCAGCTTACGCCTCCCAAATCTTAGCAATTTATTAACCCTGCCGGTCTGATCATGCCGATCAGATTCATCATCGGCACCGGCGGCTCATGTTCTTCCTGCGGCGGACCGAAACGCAACGAGCCGCCATGAGCCATGCCGCGCAAAGCGCCCCCGAAGAGCAGCCGCTGCTTTCCATGGGATTTCTCCTCCGCACGACGGCGGTGATCGCCGTCCTGGCTGTCCTGACCGTCGCCATCAGCATCGGCGGCCGTTGGTTCGGCCGGCACATCTCGCTTGCCGGCAACAGCGACAGCCCAGCTGAAATCACGCTGACCATCGGCCGCGACACGGTGAAACTGCCTGAAAATACCATCCGCTTCCCGAGCCAGCGGCATGAAGGGGCGGCCGAGCGCGTCGATCTCTACCTCGCCTGGCCTGACATGCGGGGTTACGGCAAGGACAATCATCTTCGGTTCGACGATGTCGCCCAATCCTCCGGCCTGATCTTCCTGCAAATCGCCCAGAGCACCATGTCGCGCGACATGTCCGGTCGGCTGGAGCCGATCTATTCGCACTTGATCGAAGGACCAGCCGAGGCTTTTCGCGACGGATTGACGCTCCACCGTCTTCGCGCCGACGCCGGTTATGGAGAAGAAGTGCTGCTGACGGCAGCCGTCAAGGGCGGAGCGGACTACGTCGTGCGCTGCATCTTGCCTTCAACCCCGGACAAGGCGACGAGCGGAGACTGCCAGCGAGATATCAAGGTCGGCAAGGATCTTAGCGTCCTTTACCGCTTCTCGAGCAGCCATCTCGACAATTGGGAACATATTGATGCCGCGATCCGCACCTTTGTGGAGGCGCGTCTTATGAACCGTTCTGCGACAGGTCCCTAAAATGCTTCGGGACGGCGAGTGAAACGATTCACCATAAACGGATTGGTAACGCTGAATCGGTAATTTCTAAAGACGAGCTGTGCGGCGGGGGGTGTGCGGTTCCTGCCCAATATCTGAAATGCAAGCGAAGAGTGGAATAGTGTCAAGGTCAGTCTCCTCCGTATCATCGTTCCGGTCCGGCAGCTTTTTCGCAAAGCTCCTGGCGATCCTTTCGATGGCCGTCACGGTCGTCCTGGTCGATTCGGTCAATGCCGAAGCGGAAGCGGCCAATCCGAAATATGCGGGCATCGTCGTCGACGCCAAGACCGGCAATGTCCTCTACAGCGAGAACGCCGATCGGCTGCAATATCCCGCCTCGCTGACCAAGATGATGACCCTCTACATGACCTTCGAGGCATTGGAGCAGGGTCGCATCCGCCTCGACACGCCGGTCCCCTTCTCCGCTCACGCCGCCGCCCAGGCGCCGACCAAACTCGGCGTGCGCGCCGGCGGCACGATCACCGTCGAGCAAGGCATCCTCGGCCTTGTCACCCTGTCGGCCAACGATGCCGCGACCGCGCTCGGCGAGATGCTGGGCGGCAGCGAAGATCGCTTCGCCCAGATGATGACGGCCAAGGCGCATGCGCTCGGCATGACGCGCACCACCTATCGTAACGCCAACGGCCTGCCGAATACGGCGCAGATGACGACGGCGCGCGACCAAGCCCGCCTCGGCATCGCCCTTCGCCAGCATTTCCCGCAATATTACGGTTATTTCTCCACCCGCGCCTTCAAATTCGGCACCCGAACGATCCGCAGCCATAACCGCCTGGTCGGCTCGGTGCGCGGCGTCGACGGCATCAAGACAGGATACACGCGCGCCGCCGGCTTCAATCTGGTGAGTTCGGTGCAGGTTGACGGCAAGTCGATCGTCAGCGTCGTGCTCGGCGGTACTTCGGGGCCGGCTCGCGACGCACAGATGCGCAATTTGATCGCCACCTACCTGCCGAAAGCATCGAGCCGCGGCGGATCTTCGCAGCTGATCGCTCAGGCAGCCCCTGCCCCGGCGATGATCGAAACGCCCGCCCCCGTCGAGCCGCAAAAGGCCGCACAGGTCGCCCGGCAGGCCGTGCCACAGCAGCAGGTTGCTCCCCAGCAGGTCGCGAAGACGATCACCGCGGCGCAGCCGCCGATTTCCGCCGCTGCCGCCGATCTTGGCCTGCCGCGTAAGGGGCCGCTGCCGGACGCCCGCTATCAGGTTGCCGAGACAGAAGTCGCCTATACCGAAACATCCGCCACGAAGTCTGACAATCCGCTGGTTGCCCAGGCTATGCCGGCACCGACCAAGGTTAAGATCACGAGCTTCAAGCAGCAGGCTCCCGCCGCCGCACCTGCCAAACCGGACAGCGCCACGGTCGATCATGTCACGACTGCTTCGACCAGCGCTGCCCCAGCAAGCGCCGCGCCTGCGGGCTGGGTGGTACAGGTCGGCGTCTCGCCGAGCCGGCAGATGGCCATGGACCTCCTGGAAGGCGCCAAGACCAAGGGCGGCAAGGCGCTTGCCTCGGCAAAACCCTTCGCCGTCGCCTACGGCAGCGGCAATGACCAGGTCTACCGCGCCCGGTTCGGCGGCTTCGACGATCAGCGCGATGCGGTCAACGCCTGCAAGGCTTTGAAGAAGGCCGGCATCAAGTGCTGGGCGGCTGCACAATGAGCTATTCGATGCTGCCTGCAGCATGCCCGGCAGCATCGGTCACGACCGGAATCGGTGTTTGCGTTTCCGGCCACCATTCTTGAACTCGATCAGTAGTGCGTACGGGGAAGACAATGGCGATTAATGAGAATTTTCCGGGAATGCCAGGCGAGCGCCGCATCGGGGCCAGAGGGCGCTCAGCCCTGCATCCGCTGCACGAAGCGGCACTGCGGCTCGCCGAGATGGGCCTGCAGCGGCCGAGAGCGAAATCTGCCAAGACCCGCGATCTCATCAATCTGCTGCTTTGCCACGGCGCCCGCGCCTGGCGCTATTCCCAGCCGGAAGCCCGGATCCATCTGCATGTGACCTCGCCCGACGGCAGCGCCCCAGTGCAATTGCGCCTGCGCTGAGCCGCCGGCGCTATCGGCAACTGTTGTATTCTGCGACAGCGTTAGAGCAGGCCAAGCTCGGTAAGCTCGCGCCGCAGGTCGGCCGGCATTTCGGCGATGCTGGCGCCCAGACTCGTCAGATCGGCCGGCACGTCATCCTGCGTATAGTAGCGCCAGCCCTGGAACGGCCGCTTCGGCTGTACCGCCGTTTCGATGACTTCGGGACCAAGCATCAGGCGGCAGCGTGATATCCCTTCGTCGTCGGTGAAGGTCTCGATGTCGAGCAGCCGCTGTCTCGCCTGCACCTGCCCTTTGATCACCCAGTAGAGCGAGCCGCCGTCAAGCAGCTCCTCCATGCGTTTGGGCACCATGCGGGTCGTATGCACGGAATGCGGCTCGAGTCCGGCGGCAATGGCGCGCAGCGAACGCTCCGCCACCCATTCGCGCAGATCGTCGATCGAGTCGGCGCCGACACAGAGTTTGATGAGATGCAATGCCATACCGCCGTTGAAATCCTTTTGGCGGCGAGCGTCAAGCGCCGACGGCATGCCGCACGACACTGTGCAGCGGTTTTGCGCCTGCCTGAAAATGTCGAACCGTTCTAACGCGGTCGCAAACTCAGCATTCGACGACATTGACGGCGAGGCCGCCGGTCGAGGTTTCCTTGTATTTCTCGCTCATGTCGTGGCCGGTCTGGCGCATCGTCTCGATGCAGGCGTCCAGCGGCACGAAGTGCTGGCCGTCGCCCTTGACGGCGAGCGACGCCGCCGTGACGGCCTTGACCGCCCCGAGCGCGTTGCGCTCGATGCAGGGAACCTGCACAAGACCGGCAACCGGATCGCAGGTCATGCCGAGATGATGTTCGAGCGCGATCTCGGCGGCGTTCTCGATCTGCTCCGGCGTGCCGCCCATCACAGCTGCAAGGCCAGCAGCCGCCATTGCCGCGGCCGAGCCGACCTCGCCCTGACAGCCGACCTCGGCCCCCGAGATCGAGGCATTGTGCTTGATGATGCCGCCGATGGCGGCAGCAGTCAGCAGATAATCACGGATGCCGTTCTGGTCCCAGTCCTCGTGGAAGTGCTCGTAATAGCGGATCGTCGCCGGAATGACGCCGGCCGCCCCGTTGGTCGGCGCGGTGACGACGCGGCCGCCGGCTGCATTTTCCTCGTTGACGGCCATCGCATAGACGCTCAGCCAATCGTTGGCGAGCAGAGGATTGACGCGATTGCTGCGCCACTCCTCCTGCAGCTTGTCGTGAATCCTGCGGGCGCGGCGCTTGACGTTGAGGCCGCCCGGCATGACGCCCTCGACCTTGAGGCCACGCTCGATGCAGGAGCGCATCGCCTCCCAAATGCGGTCAAGCCCGGCGTCGAGCTCTTCGCGTGAACGCTGGCTCTCCTCGTTCGCGCGCTTCATCTGCGCGATCGAAAGCCCCGAGCGCTCGGCCATGTCGAGCATCTGCCTGGCGGTCGCGAAAGGATAAGGCACGCGCGCGCCGCCTACGGCGTTCTTCTTCGCCCGCATCTGTTCCAGTTCGGTGTCGGTGACGACAAAGCCGCCGCCGACCGAATAATAGATGCGTTTCAAGAGCAGCCGGCCGTCACGATCATAAGCGGAAAAGATCATGCCGTTGGCATGGCCGGGCAGCGGCTGCTTCTTGTCGAAGACCAGATCGGTCTTCGGCTGGAACTGATAGGCGGGATGGCCCACCGGCGTGATGCGGCTGGTGCGCTCAACCGTATCGATGATGCCGTCCATCTTGTCGGGATCGACGCTGTCGGGCGCCTCCCCCATCAGGCCGAGGATGACCGCCCTGCCCGTTCCATGACCGATGCCAGTGTGGGCAAGCGAACCATGCAGGCTGACCTTGATCGCGGTGACCTGCGCGCCCGATGACGGACGTGGCCATTCATTCGACAGGATCAGATCGAGAAACCGGTTGGCAGCCGACATCGGACCCATCGTGTGCGAACTCGACGGCCCGACACCGATCTTGAACACGTCGAATACCGAGAGAAACATGGATGCGCCTTCTGAACACTGGAATACAAATTTAGACGCCACCGGTTTCTGATCCAAGCGGCAAACCGACATCGCATAGAGTCGGTGCGACATTCCGGCTGCACACTGGGATGACACAGACAAAACCCGCGCAACGCAGCGATGCGGCAACCGATTGTTACGAACATCGTCGCCTCACTGCAAGAGACGATCATCGTGGCACGAAGATGTCGCTTGAGCAAAGGCTCAGACGAAAGCTCGGCAGAAGCGGCGCGGTTTTCGGCCAGGATCAGAAGAGCCTTCTGCGATCGCTTTTCAAACGCGCAGTTTCGGCCCGGCCTCTCATTGCCGTCGATGTCAAAAATGCCGGCTTAAAACGTCAGTCCAGTAAGGTCCAGTCTGCCTGTACCTTGCCATTGTGCTCACCAAGTCTGGGCGACTTGCGGTGCGAAGAGAGCGCGTGCCCTGAGAAAATGATTGGTGTACGGATGCCCGCTATCCCTTCGTTGTCCACCGCCATCTCTCGATGCGCGACTTGCGGGTCGGCAAACACGTCTTCGACGGTATTGATGGGGCCGGCGGGAATGCCCACGCGCGCCAGGTCGGCTAGCAGATCCGTCCGCTTGAAAAGCTTCGTCTGTGCTTCCATGACCGATGTCAGCTCCTCTCGATGGCGAACTCTTTCTGCATTCGACTTGAAACGGACGTCGTCTGCCACAGCGGATAGCCGGAGGATATCGCATAGCCGTGCAAACTGAGCGTCGTTCCCGCAGGCGATAATGATATTGCCGTCAGACACCGGGAATACTTGGTATGGCGCGATGTTGGGATGCGCATTGCCGAGTCTCGTCGGCGCCTTTCCCGAGGCCAGGAAATTCATTGCCTGATTGGCCAAAACACCCACCGCACTGTCCAGAAGTGCCATATCGATGAACTGTCCCTCACTTGTCGTATTTCTGAGGATCAGAGCGGCTTGGATAGCGATGACTGAATAGAGACCCGTGAAGATATCGGCGAACGCGACACCGATTTTCTGCGGCTCCCGATCAGGTTCACCGGTCAAATCCATGATGCCCGCCATGCCCTGGACGATAAAATCGTATCCTGCGCGCCCGGCATAAGGACCGGTTTGGCCAAAGCCGGTAATCGAGCAATAGATCAGTCTTGGGTTGATCGCCTTCAGGCTCTCATAATCAAGACCGAACTTCTTCAACCCGCCGACCTTGAAGTTCTCGATGACGACGTCCGCGCTCGCGACCAGTGTCCGAATCTTGTCGATGTCGTCCATCGAGTTAAAATCCGCCGTTAAGCTCAGTTTTCCGCGATTGCAGCTATGGAAATAGGCTGCAGCGACATCATCGCCATCCGTGATGAAGGGAGGCCCCCAGCGACGCGTATCGTCGCCCTCCGGGCTTTCCACCTTGATGACCGTCGCACCCAGGTCGGCAAGTGTTTGTCCGGCCCAAGGACCTGCCAGGATTCGCGCCAGTTCCAAGACCCGAACGCCTTCAAGCGGAGACTGCATCGATAACTCCCTGATCATTCATAAGTTGGCGGATCATCGTTTCGCTACATATTGGGATAGACCGGCCCCTCGCCGCCCTGCGGCGGCACCCAGTTGATGTTCTGGTTGGGATCCTTGATGTCGCAGGTCTTGCAGTGCACGCAGTTCTGGGCGTTGATGACGAAGGTCTTGTCGCCGTCCTTCTCCACCCATTCATAGACGCCGGCCGGACAGTAGCGCGTCGACGGGCCGGCATAGATGCCGAGCTCGGAGCTCTTCTGCAGGCCCATGTCCTTGACCTGCAGATGCACCGGCTGGTCTTCCTCGTGATTGGTGTTCGACAGGAACACCGAGGACAGACGGTCGAAGGTCAAAACGCCATCCGGTTTCGGATAGGCGATCGGCTTGTGCTGCGAAGCCGGCTCCAGCGACTGCGCATCGGTCTTGCCATGCTTCAGCGTACCGAAGAAGGAGAAGCCGAACAGCGTGTTGGTCCACATGTCGAGGCCGCCGAGCGCCACGCCGAGCGCGGTGCCGAACTTCGACCACAGCGGCTTGACGTTACGGACACGTTTGAGATCGCGGCCGATGTCGCCCTTGCGCCAGTCGGTCTCGATCTCGACGACCTCGTCATGGCTGCGGCCGGCTGCGATGGCCGCCGCCAGCTTCTCGGCCGCCAGCATGCCCGACAGCGCGGCATTGTGGCTGCCCTTGATGCGCGGCACGTTGACGAGGCCGGCCGAACAACCGATCAGCGCGCCGCCGGGGAAGGTGAGCTTCGGCACCGACTGATAACCGCCCTCGGTGATGGCGCGCGCCCCATAGGACAGCCGCTTGCCGCCCTCGAAGGTGCCACGGATCGCCGGATGCGTCTTGAAGCGCTGGAACTCCTCGAACGGGTAGAGATAGGGGTTCTTGTAATTGAGGTGGACGACGAAGCCGACCGCCACCAGATTGTCTTCGAGGTGATAGAGGAAGGAGCCGCCGCCGGTCTTCATGCCGAGCGGCCAGCCGAAGGAGTGCTGCACCAAGCCCTGCTTGTGGTTCTCGGGCTTGACCTGCCAGAGTTCCTTGATGCCGATGCCGAATTTCTGCGGCTCGCGATCCTTCTGCAGATCGAACTTGGCGATCAGCTGCTTGGCAAGCGAGCCGCGCACGCCTTCGCCGATCAGCGTATATTTGCCGCGCAGCTCCATGCCGCGGGTATAGTTCGGGCCGGGCTCGCCGTTCTTCTCAATGCCCATGTCGCCGGTGGCGACACCGATGACCGCACCCTTGTCGTCATAGAGCACTTCGGTGGCGGCAAAGCCCGGATAGATCTCGACGCCGAGTTCCTCCGCCTTGCCGGCCAGCCAGCGACAGACATTGCCGAGCGAGACGATGTAATTGCCATGATTGTTCATCAGCGGCGGCATCATGACATTCGGCAGGCGGATCGAGCCGGCCGGCCCGAGCAACAGAAACTGGTCGTCGGTCACTTCGGTCTTGAACGGATGATCGGCATCCTCGCGCCAGCCGGGCAGCAGCCGGTCGATGCCGATCGGATCGACCACGGCGCCCGAGAGGATATGGGCGCCGACCTCGGCGCCCTTCTCCAGGACAACGACCGACAGCTCCGGATTGACCTGCTTCAGCCGGATCGCCGCGGCAAGACCGGCCGGACCGGCGCCGACGATCACCACGTCGAATTCCATGCTCTCGCGACTCTCGCCTGCGTGTTCTTCGGTCATGATAGATGCCTGACAATCTCGATGTTGGAATGCGATGGGATCAGCGGGTTGGCCGAGCCGGAACGTAGCGATAGTCGTAGAATCCGCGCTGCGCCTTGCGGCCGAGCCAGCCGGCTTCGACATATTTGACCAGCAGCGGGCACGGCCGGTATTTGCTGTCAGCCAGCCCCTCATGAAGGACCTGCATGATGGAAAGGCATGTGTCCAAACCGATGAAATCGGCCAGCTCGAGCGGCCCCATCGGATGATTGGCGCCGAGCTTCATGCCGGTATCTATGGCTTCGACGTTTCCGACACCTTCATACAGGGTGTAGATCGCTTCATTGATCATCGGGATGAGAACGCGGTTTACGATGAAAGCCGGAAAATCCTCGGAAACGGTGACGGTCTTGCCGATGGATTGCGCGAAATCCTTGGCGGTGGCGAAGGTCTCCTGATCCGTTCCGATGCCGCGGACCAGCTCGACCAGCTTCATAACCGGTACGGGATTCATGAAGTGTATCCCTATAAAACGATTGGGTCTGTCGGTTGACGCGGCAAGCCGCGTTATGGAGAGCGACGAGGTGTTCGTCGCCAGGATCGCGTCGGGCTTCAAAACGGTGCACACGTCCGTAAAGACTTTCCTTTTGATGCCTTCATTCTCGCTTACCGCTTCGACGACCAAATCGGCGCTCGCCAGATCCTGGAGAGAGAACGCTCCCTTTATTCGGGAGATCGCCTCTTCAGCCGCCTCGCCCGGCATTTTGCCGGTCTCGACCTGGCGTCGAAAGTATCCGGCGCTCGCTTCGATGCTCGCGCGGATCCGGCTTTTATCGAGATCGTAAACCAAGGCCGCGTGACCATGTTTCGCCACGACTTCCGAAATCCCAGTCCCCATCTGGCCGGCGCCAATGACGGCGACGGTAGAAATCTTATTCGCTTTAGGCATGCTGCCTCTCGTTGACCGGAAGTTGAAGGACGATCTCTGCCGAACAGATGACGGGGCTTTAGAAGAACGCCTGGAGACCCGTCTGGGCCCGCCCAAGGATCAGGGCGTGGACGTCGTGGGTGCCCTCATATGTGTTGACCGTTTCCAGGTTCTGCGCGTGGCGCATGACATGGTATTCGATCTGAATGCCGTTGCCGCCATGCATGTCCCGGGCCTGCCGCGCTATATCAAGCGCCTTGCCGCAGTTGTTGCGCTTGACGAGCGAGACCATTTCCGGGGCCATCTTGTGCTCGTCCATCAGGCGGCCGACGCGAAGCGAGCCCTGCAGTCCGAGCGTGATCTCCGTCATCATGTCGGCGAGCTTCTTCTGATAAAGCTGCATCCCTGCAAGCGGTTTGCCGAACTGCTTGCGGTCCAGACCGTATTGACGAGCGCGGAACCAGCAGTCCTCGGCCGCGCCCATGACACCCCAGGAGATGCCGTAACGGGCCCGGTTGAGACAGCCGAAGGGTTCCTTAAGACCGGAAACGCCGGGCAAAAGCGCATCTTCGGTGACTTCAACGCCGTCCATCACGATTTCACCTGTGATCGAGGCACGCAGCGAAAGCTTGCCGCCGATCTTCGGGGCCGAAAGGCCCTTCATACCCTTTTCGAGAACGAAGCCGCGTATTTCGTTGTTGTGGGCCTCCGACTTTGCCCAGACGACGAAGACATCGGCAATTGGCGAGTTCGAAATCCACATCTTCGAGCCGCGCAATCGGTAGCCGCCCGAAATTTTCTCGGCGCGGGTCTTCATGCCGCCGGGATCGGAGCCGGCGTCGGGCTCTGTCAAGCCGAAGCAGCCGATCAGATCACCCGAGACGAGGCCCGGCAGATATTTCTTCTTCTGCTCGTCAGAGCCGTAGGCGAAGATCGGGTAAATAACCAGCGAGGACTGCACGCTCATCATCGAGCGATATCCGGAGTCGATACGCTCGACCTCGCGAGCGATCAGTCCGTAAGCGACGTAGGACGCGTTCGCGGCCCCATACTCTTCCGGCAGCGTGACACCGAGAAGGCCGGTCTGCCCCATCAACTTAAACAGCTCCGGGTCGGTTGCTTCTTCGAGATAGGCGTCGTGGATGCGCGGCAAGAGTTCGGATTCTGCGAAAGCAGCGGCGGATTCGCGGATCATCCGCTCATCTTCGGTCAGCTGGTCATCGAGCAGAAAGGGGTCATTCCAAGAAAAGGCCAAGATCGTCATCCTCCCTTTGAGGTTTTCGCTTTCGATTTGATGGAATTAGAACCGCTTTTCCGCGAGTGGGAAAGCGAGGTTTACTCATCGGCCTATGAGCTATAGTAATAGCGTATGGCAAACCTCTCGCGAAGACTCCTTCCCTCGACCTCCGCTCTCGCGGCTTTCGATTCCGTCGCGCGGCTGAGCACTTTTTCTGCCGCGGCTGAGGAGCTTTCCCTCACGCAAGGAGCCATCAGCCGACAGATCGCCGCGCTGGAGGAGCAACTGGGCGTTTTGCTGTTCGAGCGTACCAGCCGCGGCGTCATTCTCACCGAGGCCGGTACCGATTATGCGCGGGCTATTGCTGGCGCTTTGGCGGAAATCCGCTCCGCTTCACTGCAGGCCATGACCAAACAGCATAACGATCAACTCAATCTCGCCATCTTGCCAACATTCGGCACGCGCTGGCTGATGCCGCGTATTCCCCGGTTTGTCGCCAGACATCCGGAGATCACACTGAACTTCGCGACGCGCATAGGGCTGTTCGATTTCGACCGCGACGACATCGATATGGCGATCCATATCGGCCAGCCCGACTGGCCGGGTGCGGAAAGCACATTTCTTATGGAGGAGATGGTGGCGCCGGTCGCCTCCCCGTCTTTTCTCAGTTCACATCCCATCTTGACGGCTGAAGATCTGCTTCGCCTTCCGCTGCTGCAGATGGCATCCCGTCCGGCAGCCTGGAGCCACTTCTTCGAGAGCCTCCAAGTCGACGGCACCCCATCGCAGGCCATGCGGTTCGAACAGTTCAGCAGCGTGGCCCAAGCCTGCATCGCCGGGCTGGGGCTCGCGTTGATGCCAGTTTTCCTCATCGACTCTGAGCTTGCGAATGGCCAGCTCGTTCAAGCCCTTCCGCATCAGGTCAAAAGCCCCAGCGCCTATTATGCGGTCGCGCCCCTCAGCAGGAAGGACTTCCGTCCGGTTGTGGCGTTCCGAGCATGGCTGCTGGAAGAGGTCGCGCTTTATCGGAAGAATGCTGCCGGCTGATGCAGCTCGGTTGCAACGGCAGCCGTATCACGCCCGGTCCACTCTTCGCTCCTACTCGACTACAAGCGTTCTTGACTCTTCCGCTAAATCCTGCCAGCCTATGCTAACGTTAGCACAAGGGATGTGCATATGGATTTTCAACTGAGAAAAGCAGGGATGCAGGGAAGGCGCCTCGCGGCAAGGGCCCTGGTGAAGGATGTTCGGCTGCTCGGCCGCCTGTTGTGCGAAGCCATTGAAGCCAGCGACGGCAAGGAGGCTCGTGAGATTGTGGAACAGGTCCGCAGTCTTTCGGTGACGGGCGGCAGAAAGACTAGCCCGCGTCTGAACGACAAGCTTGCTCCCTTCTGCGCTGACATACCTCCGCGCACTCTGAAGCGCGTGGTCCGCGCGTTCAGCCAGTTCTCTCAGCTCGTGAACATCGCAGAAGACGCTCATCACGCCAGAGCGCAGCGCCTCAGCATCGTCGAGGGCGAACCTGCCATGCCGGGGACGATTGCGAGATCGCTTTCCGTTCTGGCTGCCGCCGGGATAGAGGCGGAAAATATTCGCAAGCTGCTTTTGGAAGCTGTGGTCTCGCCTGTATTTACAGCGCACCCGACCGAGGTTCGGCGCAAGAGCGTTATCGACATCGAGCAGGAGCTTGCACGATGCTTGAGCCGGCTTGACCAGGCCGGCCTGACTGCGCAGGAGGTGGACCGATATCAGGACGATTTGGAAAGAGCGACGACGACGCTTTGGCAAACGAACAGCTTGCGAGGACGGAAACTGCAGGTCGTTGATGAAATCCTCAACGGCCTGTCCTATTATGACAGCACGATTTTCCATGCTATCCCGGAAGTTTATGAGGATCTCGAAAATCAACTTCGAGGCTCACCTTGGAAGTTTGGCCAGGACGCGTTGCCGCCATTCCTGCGCATGGGTTCCTGGATCGGCGGCGACCGGGATGGAAACCCCTATGTCAATGGCGAGACCCTGAAGGAGGCGCTCCGGCTGCAGAGCGAGAGGGTATTTTCCTTCTATCTCGGCGAGTTGCACAGCCTTGGCGCCGAACTTTCTTTGGATGATCGGTATGTAAAGGTCTCGCGGGACCTTCAGCGCCTCGCCACCGACTCTCCCGATAGATCGGAGCAGCGCCGGCACGAGCCATATCGCCTGGCAATCTCAGGCATCTACGCTCGCCTGGCGGCCACGGCCCGCAAATTCGGCAGCACGGAATTGGTTCGTGAGCCTGTAGCCGCCGCTCCCTCCTACAGGAACCCCGCCGAATTCGCCGAAGATCTGGCAACGATCAGCAAATCCCTGATCGCCAATGGCGCTGAAAAGATCGCCGCTGGAAAACTGCGCGGCCTCCGACGCGCCATAGAAGTCTTCGGCTTTCACCTTGTCAGCCTCGATTTGAGACAGAATTCGGAGGTTCACCAGCGGGTAGTTCATGAGCTTTTCGAGAAGGTGCGCCCAGGCACAGGCTACGAGGCGCTCGCCGAGAGCGACAAGATCCGCTTGCTCACCGAGGAACTTCGTTCGTCCCAGCTGTTGGTTACACCGCTTAAGACCTATTCGGCCGAGACGATGTCGGAACTTTCCGTTCTGCGTGAAGCCGCCGAAGCCCATAAGCGCTATGGCCGCGCCAGTATCCCGAATTACATCATCTCGAAGGCCGGAAGCCCTTCCGACCTTCTGGAGGTCATGGTTCTGTTCCGGGAGGTGGAACTGTTCCGGCCCGATGAACCCGAAGCAGCCTCCGTCAACATCATACCGCTTTTCGAGACGATCTCGGACCTTCGACGGTCGCATGAGGTGATGCAGACAGTTTTGGCCATCGAAGCCTATAGGGCGTACCTGGGCGCACTCGGAGGCAAACAGGAGATCATGCTCGGCTATTCCGACAGCAACAAGGATGGCGGTTATCTGACGTCGGGATGGGAGCTCTATAAGGCAGAAATGGCCTTCATTCAGCTCTTCGAACGTGAAGGGATCCGCCTCAGCCTGTTTCACGGCCGCGGTGGTTCCGTCGGCCGCGGCGGCGGCCCAAGCTATGAGGCGATCACCGCCCAGCCCGCCGGCGCCGTTGCCGGCTCGATCCGGCTCACCGAGCAAGGCGAAGTCATTGCAGCGAAATATTCCAATCCGGCACTCGGTCGCCGAAATCTCGAACTGCTCATCGCCGCGACGCTGGAAGCGTCTTTGCTGCCTTCCGACGCACAAGAACCGGATCCCGACTATCTCGGCGCCATGGAGGAGCTGTCCGACCTGGCTTTTGGTGTCTATCGCTCGTTGGTCTACGAAACCGAGGGATTTGAAAAGTTCTTCTGGGAAACCACGATCATCGGCGAAATCGCAAAACTGAACATTGGCAGCCGCCCGGCCTCACGCAGCTCGTCCCGCCGCATCGAAGATCTTCGCGCGATACCCTGGGTGTTCGGCTGGTCGCAGAGCCGTATCATGCTGCCGGGCTGGTTTGGATTTGGCTCGGCCGTTAGACAATGGCTGGCCGGACAACCGGACGGGTTGCGAACCCTTCAAAGGATGCATCGGGACTGGCCTTTCTTCCAGACGCTGATCGCGAATATGGAGATGGTGCTGGCCAAAACCAATATGGCGATCGCGGCGCGGTACGTGGACCTCGCCCCTGACACATCCACCCACGAGAAAATCTTCGCACGCATCAAAGACGAGTGGGAAGCGACGACGGCCGCACTATTCGGCATAACGGATCAGGCCTCGCTCCTGGAGAATAATCCGGCGCTGAAGCAGTCGATCCATCATCGCTTTCCATGCCTCGATCCGCTGAACCACATGCAGATCGATCTTCTTCGCCGCCATTATGCAGGAGAACGAGATCAGGAGACGGAAGAGGCGCTGCATCTGACAATCAATGGAATCGCCGCCGGGCTGCGAAACAGCGGATAGCTCGCCGCCGAAACAGGCGGCGCAAGCCTATTTTTCTTGACCTCGGCGAAATTATTGCGCTAACGTTTGCACAAACTGGGAGGAAATCATGACACGGACCGTGCTGTTGACGGACTACGCCTGGCCGGATGACAAGGTCGAGCGCGAGGTGATCGAGAGGGCTGGATTTGTCCTCATCAGCGGCCCCGCCGAGCCATTGCCCTCTGCCGAGATCGACGCTTTGGCTGCAGAGCATCGGCCGCACGCGATCCTGACCTGCTGGGCTCAGGTCACCGAGAGGGCCATCGCTGCATCTCCCAATCTCAAGATCGTCGCTCGCCTCGGAGTAGGCCTGGACAATATTGCAGTCGATGAGGCGACGGAGCGGGGAATTTGGGTCACGAACGTTCCCGACTACTGCGTCGCAGAAGTGTCCGACCACGCAATCGGTTTTGCAATTGCCTGGGCCCGCGGCCTGATCCACTTCGATCGCGAAGTTCGCGAAGGCCGCTGGGACCCGGCTTCGGCAAATCTCCGCAGGCTTTCGGAGCTGACCTGCGGCATCATTGGCTTCGGCCGCATCGGCCGTGCGACGGCAGCAAAGATGCAGGCGCTCGGATGCCGTGTGGTGGCGCACGATCCCCATGCCTCCAATGTCCCCGCTGATGTGGAGCTTGCCGACTTCGATATGCTTCTGGCCAGGAGCGATATCGTCATTGTCCATGCGCCGCTTTCGCCGGCGACGCGTCATCTGATCAACAAAGACGCCATCTCGAAGATGCGTCGCGGAAGCCTGCTTATCAACGTCAGCCGGGGCGGCGTCGTGGATACTGCTGCCGTGATCGAGGGCTTGGCTTCCGGCATTCTGAGCGGCGTCGGTCTTGATGTGCTTGAGGATGAACCCCGCGTACCTCAGGAGCTTCTCGCTCACGCGGGGGCGATGATTACGCCGCATGTCGCCTTCTCCTCGGATGCTTCGCTGATCGAGCTGCGCCGCCGTGCAGCGGAGGAAGTCGTCAGGGTTCTTTCCGGAGAGATGCCTGAACAACCCCGCAACAGCCCCCGCCGCTAATGCCTTAAGGACACTGGTTTTATGTCTGTAGATGAGACGACGATTTTCGACGATTTCTTGCTGAAGAGCGGCCTGAAGAGCGCTTCCGAGGAAGCGATCTACAAGCCCCTGACGGGTGGTGTTTCTTCAGATATCTATCGCGTGGAGCTCCCCGGCCGGCTCATCTGCGTGAAACGCGCGCTTGCCAAGCTTAAAGTATCTGCTGATTGGCAAGCGCCGGTGTCGAGAAATGTATATGAATGGAACTGGATTTCCTTCGTGGCGGAGCATTTCCCTTCCGCCGTTCCGAAGCCTCTCGCGCACGACGCGCCGTCTGGTGTTTTCGCAATGGAGTTTCTTCCGAGCGACGACTACCCGCTCTGGAAGACCAATCTGCTTCACGGGAGCGTCGACCGGAAGGCGGCAGCGGTCATTGGTCAGCGGATTGGACAGATCCATTCCGTCAGTGCCCGCACACCGGGGTTGCCGGAAAAATTTGACTCCGGATCGAACTTTTATGCTCTTCGGCTAGAGCCCTACCTGGTGGCCGCTGCCGCCAAACATCCTTTCGTCGGCGATCGTCTCGCCGAGCTGGTTGAGCGCACCGCCGCAACAAAGCTGGCGCTGGTCCACGGCGATGTCAGCCCGAAGAACATCCTGTTGGGCAGAAACGGTCCTGTGTTCCTGGATGCCGAATGCGCCTGGTTCGGCGATCCGGCTTTCGACCTGGCCTTCTGCCTGAACCATCTGTTGCTGAAGAAGATCGTTGCCGGAAAGGCGGCATCCGAGCTTGCATCGTCATTCGCGGCCTTGACGGCAGCCTACATGGATCAGGTCGACTGGGAAGATCGGGACGCGCTCGAGGCCCGGGCCGCAAGCCTGCTGCCCGCCCTCTTCCTCGCCCGAGTCGACGGCAAATCGCCAGTCGAATACATCACCGAAGAATGTCAGCGCGAAGCGGTCCGCAAAGCCGCCATCCCGCTGATCGCATCGCCTCCGCAAAAGCTCGCTGACGTGGCGCAGGCTTGGTTTCCGTAAGGACCCAGGCCTCTTCGGAACGGTACGCTCTGCACTTCAAATGAAAAAGAAAAAGCCACCGCGCTGTGTTCGCGATGGCGGATGAAATCCTTGCTCTGCTCCGGCTCAGAACCGGGCGACCCAGCCTTCGAACGCAACCAGGAAGCTCTCGATGAACTTCTGGGTTCCTTCATTGAGGAATACCCCATGGTCGCCCACCAATTTGTCTGCCGTGCTGAGGTAAACCTCAGGCTGGGGCATGGTCGGCACGTTGATGTTGGTCAGGATAACCCGGAGCTGAAGTGCTGCGGCAGCGCCGCCGATCAGACCGGGAGAAGCCCCGGTCACGGCACCGGGCTTATGATCCCATACGCTTTTCCCGAATGGTCGAGAGCCGACTTCGATCGCATTCTTCAATGCCGCCGGTACGGATCTATTGTATTCCGGCGTCACGAAGATTGCCCCATCGCAAGCGTTGATGCGCTCGCGGAAGGACGTCCATTCCGTGGGCGGCGTTTCGGTCTCGAGGTCCTGGTTATAGAGCGGAAGATCGCCGATCGGGACGATTTCCAGGTTCAGGCCATCGGGCGCTACTTTCTGCATTGCACGGGCAAGCTTCAGGTTGATCGAAGCCTGACGAAGGCTTCCGACCAGGACCGCGATATCTTTCTTGGACATGTTCTCTCTTCTCGCGTGAGGGCGGCGCCGGCCGCAGCCGGCGCCGGTGATTGTCATTGATAGGCGGCAGGAACCGGAGGAATGACCACGTAGTTGCTGAAGCCGCCATCGCGTTCGCCGATGCCGGAGATAGCTTCATTCACCCGCTCGAGCGGATAGATCTTGTGCTCAAGATAGGAGAGGTCGAGCGCGCCGGTGCGGACCATGTCGGCCATCTCCTGTCCCTGGGCAGCGCTGAACCAGTTGGAGCCGATGAGTTGAACCTGCTCGTCCATCAGCCACTTCACGTCGACCGGAACATCTTCCGCCACGCCGCCAACGACAACCACACGGCCACCTCGACGAACGCCGCGCATGGAGTCGACCACGGTCGCCGCAGGGGCTCTCGCGCCCAGTGCGCTGATAACGAAATCCACTCCCTCGCCGCCGGTTTGAGCCTTCGCCCATTCTCCGGTCGAGCCTTCACCGAGCATAATCGTGTCGATGCGGTCGGGAGCGATGGCCTTTATGCGGTCCATCAGCTCCTTGTTTCTGCCGGTGCCCAGAATTTTGGAGAGACCCATTGCAAGAGCGAGCTTGGTGGCCGCGATGCCGAGCGTGCCGGTAATCCCGTCGATGAGGCAGACCTGGCCGGGTCCGGCCTGTGCATTCTTCAGGGCGCCGTAGGATGTGCCGAGATAGCCGAAGCGGCCGGCCTGTTCGAAGCTGAGATTATCCGGCAGGCATACGAGTGAATATTCCGGGGCGGTCATGTATTGGCTGAAGCCGCCGTACGGATAAAGATCGAAGATCCGCTGACCATCACGGCTGGTGCTGAAGTAGCCATTCAAGGTGTAGTAGCGACACTGGCTGCGGTTGCCCGACCGGCACGCCTTGCAGGAACCACAGGATCTGAGAGGGCTGACATAGACACGATCGCCAATCTTGACATTGGTGACCGCCTCGCCAACTTCGGCGACGAGCCCGGCCGGATCCAGGCCGAACACCGCCGGAAACTTCGGCAGCGGCTGGTGGGGAAACCAGGTTGGCCAGTTATTGATGACGTTGGCCATGTTGGGCACGATACCGCAAGCCCTGACCTGCACCAGGACGTCGTTGGGCCGGGGCGCGGGAACCGGAATCTCATCCAACGACATCGGCTGATGCAGAGCATGCAGCCGGGCGGCGATCATAGTTTTAACCATTTACTCCTCCATAGGGACATCGGTCGGACCGTGTCCGGCCGAATGCATTTTTTCAGTTTCAGACAAAGGCGCTGCAGTGCCGAGCGGCATTCGTCAGGGGACCAGGAACTCCTTTCCAGCCGGTCGGAAGTCCGCCGGCCAGACAGTCACCCAGTCCTTTCCCTGAACTTGCTTGAGCTTTGTCGATGGCTTCCCGGCATTGAACTTGCCGTCGAAAGTCCTTGGCCCGACGACGGTCTCGACCGCATTCGAGCGCAACCATGCAGCCATCGCGGCGTCGTCCAGCTTCCCTGCCCCTTCGGCTGCTGCCGCAAGGATTTGCCACGCAGCATATTCGACGGCGGCCTGATACTCGGTGCGCGGATAGGGGAAGCCTGCCGCCTTCGCCTTGCTGCCATAAGCACTTACGAACTCCGGGGCGCCGTGATTCTTGAGGAATGGTTCGTGCTCTTCGAACCAGGTCAGCGAGGTCAAGCCATTCGCTTTGGGGTGGGCTGCGGTCGGGCCGGGTGCCGGGAACAGGTAGAACTGGTTCCGTGGCTGGTAATCGATCCGGCTCATCGCATCGAGAAGCTGCACTGCCTCCATGCCGATCGCACCGGACCACAGCAGATCCGGATCAGCCGCTTTGATGCGGTTCGCGATTGCGCCGAAGTCCTTCGTGCCGAATTCGTATTCGAGGTCCAGCAGGCTTTTGATGCCACGTTTCTCGGCGACCTGCTGACCGCCCTTGGCGATCGTCAGAGCCGACGGGAATTTGCTGGTGACGAAGGCGATCGTCTTGGGAGGAGCCGGCAGGCTCGCATATGCATCGAGAACGATCTCGGTGTCGGTCAATTGCGGCTCGGCTCCGATCGGAAGAGAGGGGAACTGTAGCGGATAGGGCGCGAGGCTCGGGTCGCCGAGGCTGCTCTGAACGAGCATTTTCTTGAACCGAGCGGCAACACCCATTGCTGCGATAATCGAGGACGTGCCGTAAGGCCCCATCAGGAGATCGACCTTGTCGGCCGTCACCAGGCGCTCGTAAAGGGTTCGCGCATTGGCGGGAAGCGATTGGTCGTCGAGAAGGACGAACTCCACCTTCCTTCCGAGAATACCGCCTTTGGCGTTGATCTGCTCGACGAACACCTCTGCCGCGAGCCTATGGATTGCGCCGACGCCCGCAAGCGGGCCTGTCAACGGCAGCGTTCCGCCGACGCGGATCGGTCCCTCCTGGGCGAAAACCCGCGGCATCGAGCTGAAAGCTGCCACGGCGGCCGCAGACCCGAGAAATGCACGTCTATTCAGTCTAATGGATTTCACACTCATCTCATCCTCCCAAGGTTCCGGCATGTCATCGCGCCCACGGATCTCGCAGCGCGTCGGCCTCCTGCCCGCCGGCGGCAGGTGTCAGCTCTTCGCGAGCCCTTCTGCGTATCGTTCGAGCGTCATCGGATTCGGCATTTTCTCGGGGTGCTCCAGCGGTACCCCCGCAAATTCGCTGGCCTCGAAGAACCACTTCGAGACGGCTGGCATTCCCCAATGGACATTGGTGCTAAGGGATGCCGCGTCCCAGCGAATGGGCTCCAATTCCGCATCTATCGTGGTGTAGTGATTGTTAAAGAACTCCACCCGGTGGCCATCCGGATCGCGCAGATAGACGAACAGGACTCCCGAAGGACCATGACGTCCGGGCCCGCGCTCAACGCTGTCTCCATATCCGTAACGGCTGGCAAAGTCACATACGGCGAAGATGTCGCTGCTTTCGGGAACCGTATAAGCAAAATGATGCAGCTGCGGGCCGATGCCGGGCACCAAGGCCAGGTCGAGACAGACACCTTTGCGATACATGAAGTTCGCAATGAGAGTGTCGCCCGCTGCTATATATTCCGAAGTCCGGAAGCCGAGTTCGCCGTAGAACGCGCTGAGACCCAGCGGATCCGCAACCATGATCTGGCAATGGTCAAGGCCCTGGGCTCGGGCGCCACGATGTTCATGCACTGCGAGAAACTTGCGGGGATGGACGCTCATGCTGGAGCAAAGCTCGATGCGAGCGCCCGACGGATCGCTGACAAGCAGGGTCCGCCCTTGGTTTCGAACCTCGATCCATTCCGCCGGAAGGCCCTTCTCCTCGAAGAAGACCTTGGCCTTGTCCAGATCCTCCTCCAGGAATACCCGGTAACCTATCCGCCTGCACGCCGGCTTGCCGCCGGCGGGTGCGAGCACCAGACTGTGGTGGCAGGCCTCGGACAGTCCGCGAAGGTAGGAAACACCATCCGTGAATTCTGTTTCAACGAGGCCGCCGACATTGACATAGAAGTCTCGGCTACATCCCACATCATTGACCTCAAGCACGACATGGCTGAAGCGCGTGATGTTGAAGGGAGGCTTCAAATTAACAGCCGGAAGCATGTTATCCTCGCTTGGTTTTGCTAACGTTAGCATAAAACGGCCGGGTATTTTGTCAATGCCTGTTTTGCGCAGGACCCGCATCCGCCCCATCCAAATCCTAACTTACAGCGGCAACAGCGGCTGGCTTTTCAGCCAGGTCCAGCGCCGACCATCCGGCGAACGATGCCTCTTTTCCAAGCGCCTCCTCAATCCGGAGAACCTCGTTCCACTTGGCCATTCGCTCGGAGCGGGAGAACGATCCTACCTTGAGCTGCTTGGCATTCCAGCCGACCGACAGATGGGCGATCGTCACATCTTCCGTCTCGCCGGATCGCGCCGAAACGATTGTCCGAAAACCCGCCTGCTTGGCAACGGCGAGCGCCTCGAAGGTCTCGGTGATCGTGCCCGCCTGGTTCGGTTTGATCAGAACAGCATTGGCGCTCTTATCCCTGATCGCTTCGCTTACCCGCGCCGCGTTCGTCACGAAGAAGTCGTCGCCGATGATCTGGCATCTGGAGCCGTAACGGGCGGTGAATTCCTTGAAACCGTCCGCATCGTCCTCGGCGAGCGGATCCTCGATAGAGACGATCGGGTAGGCGTTCAACCAGCCGCCGAGCATGTCGATCATCTTGGCCGTATCGAGCTGCCGACCCTCCAGTGCCAGCGCGTATCTGCCCTCGCGGCCGAATTCGGAAGCCGCTATGTCAAGCGATATCGCGACCTCGCCGCCGGGCCTCAGACCGGCAGCCTCAATCGAACGCACAAGGGCATCGAGAGCCTCTTCATTGCTGGTGAAGGCTGGCCAGTAGCCCCCCTCGTCCGCCACGCCCTGAAGTTTGCCGGCGCGTTTCATGATGTCGCCCGCAGCGCGATAGACCTCGGCAGTCCATTCCAAGGCTTCGGAAAACGTCGAGGCGGCGGGACACATGATCATGAAATCCTGGACGTCTACCCGGCGCGCCGCGTGCGCTCCGCCACCGAAGATCTGGATCTCCGGCAGCGGCATGGTAATTCCCTTGGCGGAGCCCGCGAGATACCGCCAGATCGGTTGATCGGCCGCGGCCGCGGCGGCGTGAAGCAGGGCCATCGACGTTGCGACCGATGCATTCCCGCCCAGCCTGCTCCGGTTCTGGGTGCCATCCAGCTCGATGATGGCTCGGTCCAGCTCGGCTTGAAGCCTGGCGTCCCGGCCAACCAGCAACCTGGCGATTTCGCCGTTGACGGCAGCCAGGGCCTTGTTGATCCCCAAGCCAGCAAGGGCGCTGCCGCCGTCTCGAAGATCGAGAGCTTCGCCGGTGCCGGTCGATGCACCGGCCGGCGCGATCGCCCGGCCGATCGCGCCGGAGGCCAGCTCGATCTCTACCTCAACAGTGGGCCGGCCACGGGAATCCCAGACGCGACGGCCCTGCACTTTTCGGATTTCGGTGTTGCTCATGTTCAGTTGGTCCACAAGGTCAGATTGAGATTTGGATCATTGAGGCTCACAGGCCGTCATCGTAATCCGTCGTATCGGGGGTCCGTGCGCCAACCAGCACCACGGCGATGGTTGCCGGTCTGTCGCTTTTGTTTCGCCAGGCGTGACGGGTGCCGTTCTGTACGAAGGCGTCGAACTGGCCCAGCCGGGTCTCATTGCCATCGTCGAGCTCCATCCAGATCTCGCCGTCGAGAACGATTCCATAGTCGACAGTAGGCGTTTGATGTTTGCCATCCGGCTCGAAGCGTTCGGCCAAGCCGGGGCTGACCGCAAGGTTCTCCGCCATAGCCGCCGGACCATCGAAATCCGGAGACATAAAAACGGAGTCTGGTGGGAACGTTAGCACTAAAAAGCGCGTTTCGCCCGGCTCGGGAACGAAGCTCGTCAGCAACGGAGTTGGATCGGTTCCGTCGAATGGAACCGTCGTGGAAGCCGAAGTCGCCCAAACCATCCGCGACACCAGACCTGGGACGGTCCTGAATATGTCGGTGCGCGGAACGGCGCGGTCCTCAGCAAACCTGGCAATACCCCGGCTGCTGTGTTCCGTCACGACGCGTCTGATATGCACGGGAACTCTCCCGCTCGAATTTTCAGATACCAAGATACGCCTCCCTGATGCTTGGATCATTGATCAGAACCTCAGGCGCTCCGGAGGCCGTCACGCGACCTTGCTCGATCACGTAGGCCTGATGGGCAATTTCAAGCGCCTTGTTCACATTCTGCTCGACGAGCAGCACGGCTACGCCCCGCTCGTTGATCATCTGGATGATTTTGAACATTTCCCCGACGATCAAAGGCGACAGCCCGAGCGACGGCTCGTCCATCAGCAGCACGCGCGGCTTGGCCATCAAGCCGCGGCCGATCGCAACCATTTGCTGCTGCCCGCCCGACAAGGAGCCCGCCAACGAATCCTGGCGCTCTTTCAAAACAGGGAAAAGCTGAAACACCTCGGCGAGCGTGGCATCGCGCTCCGCACGCGCGAGTGCGCGGTAGGCACCGAGCAACAGGTTGTCCAGGACCGTCATCGCCGTGAAGAGACGCCGCCCTTCCGGGACCACCGCGATGCCATAGTCGCAGACCCGGTGGCTGGGCACTTTGGAAACGTCGTTGCCCTCGATCACGATCTTGCCTTTGTGCGGGCGAAGAATGCCGGCGATGGCGTTTACCAGCGTGCTCTTGCCCGCACCGTTCGGTCCGACGACCGAAACGATCTCGCCCGGCCTTACGCTGATGGACAGGTCCCACAGAGCGATCGCATCTCCGTAGCCGACCTCGATCTTATCGACCTCAAGCAGCATGACTACCTCCCAGATATACGCTGACCACAGCCGGATCCCGCATCGTTTCGCCGGGATGCCCGAGCGCCAGAACCTTCCCTTGATCCAGCACCGCGACACGGTCCGCCAGTGCGACAACCGCGCGCATGAGGTGTTCGACGAAGATGATCGTCGTACCGCCGGATTTGATCCGCTTGATCATTTCGACCGCATGGTCGACCTCGGCCGGATTCAAGCCGCAAAGCACCTCATCGAGCAGGAGCAGACGTGGTTTTGCGGCCAGCGCTCTGGCGAATTCGACAAATTTTCGGTCATGCAGGTTCAAGGCTTCCGGAAGCACGTCGGCTTTGTCAGCCAGCCCGGTGAAGGCGAGCGCCTCCGCGGTGGCTGCATCGACAGCAGCCGCGCCCATGCCGTCTGCGCTGCCGAATTTCGCGCAGAGCCGAACGTTTTCGAGGACCGTCAGATTGTCGAACAGGCGCGGGATCTGATAGGTGCGCGCCACGCCCTGCTGGGCGATCAGATGCGGCGATCGACCGGAAATCTCCTCGCCTTCCAGTGTGATTTTACCTGAGGTCATGGAGTAGTGACCACTGATCATGTTGATCAGGGTGGACTTGCCGGACCCATTTGGCCCCACCAGAGCCAGGATTTCGCCCCGCCGGACCTCCAAAGTCACGCCGGTCAAGGCACGGATGCCGCCAAAGGATTTGGTGACATCCTCGCATTTGAGAAGCACCGGACCGGAACTTGCTTGGCCTGAAGGCGCGAACTGCGTGACGACCTGAGCAAACCCCATCGGTGCGCCAGCTCCGCTGCGCCTGTCGGCAAACCTGCGAACAAGACTGGGAACGATGCCGGACGGCAGCACCAGGATGACGACGATCAGCGCAAGAGCCACACCCGCACGGCCGAATTCCGCATGAGCGCCGCTGACGATAGCGCTCTGCATCACGGTGATGATCACCGCGCCGATCGCAGGTCCAGCCCAATGGCGGGCTCCGCCAAGAATGCTCATGAGCACGACATAGAGAGGAACGGTCACCGCAAACGTTTCGCCAACGGTGACGTAGCCGACATATACGGCGTGGATCGCCCCCATTGCACCGGCAAGCGCCGACGAGACCGCAAACGAAATCAGCTTATAGCGAAACGTCGGAACGCCTTTCACTTCTGCGACGTCTTCATCGTCGTGGATTGCCAGCAGGCCCTGACCGAATTTGCTGTGAAAGATGAAATAGGATGTCGCCAGCGCAACAAGGGCCGCAATGAACCCGAACATGTAGAGGGAGCCGGACGCCGTCGCTCCGATCATCGGGATTTCGATCCCTGAGAGGAATACGCCTGTGCCCGAATCGAGCGCGGTGTTCGACACAATGGCCGCGACGACAAACGTCACTGACAGCGTCAGCAGCGCGAAGAACTCGCCGCGCAGCGCGCCCGAGCGAAAGACAACCAGGCCAATCAGAACGGCGACCACGGCCGCAAGCAGGGCCGCGGCAGGTATCGTCGCAACGAAGGGCCACGACAGCTGCGTCGTCAGCGTGGCCGTCGTATAGACGCCGATACCGAAAAATGCGGCATGACCAAAACTCCAGTAGCCGGTGTAACCGCTCAGGATGCCCCAGCTCGTTGCCAGCACGATCCAGAAGAAAATGATGTACAGATAGGAAAGGTAGTAATCCGCCATTCCCAGGTAAGGCAGCGAGGCGAGGATCGCCACGACAGGCGCAGTAATCAGGAGCTTTTTCATGGTCAAATCACCGGTTTGCGCAGGAGGATGACGATGAGCACGCTGAATGCCACGAGCGGCGCCCAAGCGGGGTTCACGACGGACATGGTAAGGTTCTCGGCCACACCGATCAGCATTCCGGCGCCCAGCGCGCCGATGGGGCTGCCTAATCCTCCAATGATGGCGACGGCAAAGACGACCCCGATCCAAGCCTCGATTTGAGATGGCGCCAGAGTTCCGATCAGGGCGATAAAGACCCCGGCGATCCCCGCCGTCGCCGAGCAGAAGCCAGCCAGAATGTATGACACGCGCGTCGAATTGATTCCGAAAGCCGACGCTACGGGAGCGTCATGGGCGGCGGCGCGCAGTGCCTTGCCGAGCATTGTCTTGTTCAATGCGTACCAGGCCGCTCCGGCAAGCACCCCGGCGCAGGCAAACGCAGAAAGCTCCAATACAGGCACGAAGATCGGGCCGAGCCGTATGGTAGTCTGCGCATAGGGCGTTTCATAGCGAAGGAAATCGGGCGACCAGATCCATTGGATCAACGACTCGATCAGGATTGTGACGCCGAAGGTCACCAGGAGAGAGGCGAATTCCTTCACCTTGAAGCGCACGAACACGCTGTGCAGCGCAATGCCGAGCGCGAAGAACAGCGGAGCGATCAGAAGAGCGCTCAAATATGCCGGAACGCCATGGACGGTGCCGAGCTGGTAGGTCAGGTAGGCGCCAAGGAATGCCAGCGCGAAGTGGCTGAGATTCACAAGCTTCAACAGGCCCCAGCTCAGGCTGAGACCCATCGCCAGCAGCCCATAGATTCCGCCCAACAAGACGCCGCCGACAGCGGATTGCAGGAAAAGAGCGACGGTCATGAGGATCTACGTCCCTCTGCGGACATGATGATCAACGCCGGGAACACCAGAATATCCACGTTATGCCTCCTCCCGTTTGCGCTAACGTTTGCACAAACATTCGTCCCACAGCACGGCCCTGATGTCAACGGCCTTGAAGAAGTTAATTGATTGCCAGGCGTCTCTGCGAGCGCAGCACCACCGGTGCGGCAAGCCCGCCCGAGATGATAAGCATCTGAAAGGTTTTTATTTTACATGCCGATTGGTCGCCGCGCCCAGGCGTCGGGGGCGAAAATTAAAATGATTGCTACTTAAACGGTATGAGAGGTTTGACAACTGCGATGTCAGTGCTATCGTTGGCCAAAATAATCATTCCGAGCCAAGCACCATGGTAACAATTAAAGACATCGCGGCGATCCTTCAAGTTTCCCCCTCGACCGTGGGCCGCGCTCTTGCCGACGATCGCCGCATCAGCGCTGAGATGAAGCGAAAGGTGAATGAAGCCGCAGCGCAAGCGGGGTACGTTGCCAATCGTGCTGCTCGCATGATGCGCGGGGTGCAGAGTAATCTCGTCGGGCTGATCGTTCCAGATATCCGGAACAGCTTTTATTCGACGATTGCCCACGCCCTCTCGCAGTGCCTTCTTTCGGCGAATTATCAGCTGACCTTGTGCGAAACCGATGACGACAGAATGCACGAGCTTCGCCACATCAGGGAACTGACGAGCGTCAACGTCGCCGGGATCATTCTGGTCCCGAGCGCAAAACCTCATCCTGATTCCGCGCGAATCCTGAAGATGACACCTCACATCCAATTGCTGCGAAGGGCGCCGCTGCTCGGCGACCAATGGTTTGGGATTGATGACAGACGGGCGCTTTACGAGAGCACGGAACACATCATCAACGCAGGTCATAAACGGATCGCCTATATCGGCGGCACGGAAGAACTGCCCACCGGCGCGGCTCGCGTGCAGGGTTTCCGGGACGCGGTGAAAAGCTCCGGTCAGGCGATCACCGTGCATGAGGAGCTTGGCGCGCCCTCCTCGCCGGAATTCGGACGGGAGGCCGTGCGTCGCCTTCTTTCCCTAAAGGATCGACCGACGGCGCTTGTGATCGGCGCGGTGCAAAACACCTCCGGAGTCATTGACGAAATCCAGGACCAGGCCCTAAGCGTTCCCCGAGATATTTCGGTCGTCGGATTTGGCGATGAGCTGGGGTATCGGTGGTGGGGTCCGGGACTGACGACGGTCCAGCTGCCCGTTTCGGAATTGGCGACCGCCTGCGGGCTTTGGTTCCTGCACCACCTTCAGAACAAGGGTGACCTGAGCAAGCCCTACAGCTTCATCTCTCCGCCCCAACTGGTCATCCGCGGCAGCACGGGCACACCGTGAAACGCCGGCAGTGGTCGATCTCCCGCAGCAAGCGGAATCAGAGAGAGGCGCCCGTCCCGTGACACGCACCTCTCTTCGATCGGCTGCGATTCATCCCGCATCCAGGGCCGGACGCTGAAAGCTCTGGAATTATCTTGATGAGCGCCGCCAAAACATGCGGCAAGCCGAGGCGGCGCAGCTTGGGCGCCGGCCTGCTCAGCGATATCCCTCTTCAAGATCGATCTTCAGCGCGCCCATGAGGCGAACACCGGAATTGTACCAGGCGACATTGATCGAGAGCTCGACAAGCTGTTTTTCCGACAGGAACTTCGCGACCCCGTTCCAAACGTCGTCGGAAACATCGACGTTCAGCGTGGACTCCTTGGCGAAGGCCATCACAGCCTTCTCCTGCTCGTCAAAGAGATCCGAGGTCTCGAAGTGCGCGATTGCATGGAACTGCGCCTCCGTCAGGCCCGCCTTGAGCCCATGAGAATGATGATGCTTCACCTCGTACTCGGAGTTTGTGCAGTACCCGACCGTTAGGATGGCCATCTCCCGCAGCTTCGGGCTGAGGTCAGCCGCCCGCACCGCATTGGCATAAGTGAGGAAATCGCCGAGGATCGCGGGAGCGTTGGCGAGCGCCAGAAAGATGTTTCCGGTCGGAACCTTCCTCTCCTTCAGCAGGCGCTCATTGAGCGCAGGTTGCGTCTCGGCCAACTCGGTATTCGAGACATATTTTACTCGTGCCATTTCTCTACCCTCAACCTTGCCCTGACAAATCTCCCTGTTCAACGTGGTCCGATGCGGAACCAGTCTCTGCAGGTGCTAACGTTAGCATTAATAGCGTGTGATTCTGAGGTCAATCAGAATTTTCGCGCCGCAGCGCCCCCCCCGCAGGAGCTTCAGCTAGTGCAGTGCCGCAACCACCGGATTTTTCAGAACACCGATACCGGGAATTTCCACCTCGAGTTCGTCGCCGGGAACGATCGGCCCGACGCCCGCCGGCGTCCCGGTCATGATTACATCACCGGGCAACAGCGTCATGAAGCGGCTCAAATAAGCAACGATGTCAGCAACGGGATAGACGAGGTCTCGCGTATTTCCAGCCTGTTTGACGGCGCCGTTCTGACGAAGGATGACGTCAAGATTCGTCGGATCGATATCCGTAACGATGGCCGGCCCCATCGGTGCAAAAGAGTCGTAACCCTTGCCTGCCAGCAGGCAGCCAAACTTGCTTTCCTGCCGCTGTATGATGCGGTCGCTGATATCGTTTCCGCACGTGTAGCCAAGCACATGCCGCAACGCATCTTCCTTGCTGATGTGGCGTCCGCCTTTGCCTATAATGGCGACCAGTTCAGCTTCGTAGTGGACGATTTCGCCATCGCTCGGATATTCGATGGCATCTCCGTTGCCGCTCGCCGCCGTGCTGGGTTTCATGAACAACACCGGAAGGGTCGGCTGCTCCTTTCCGGACTCGTCAGTGTGCTGTCGGTAATTGTAAGCGACTCCAAATATCCGGGGCCGTTCCACTGGGCACAACAGACGGACGTCGGAAAGCTGATCCTCCTTCCCCGTCCGCTCGACACCCTCGAACGGTTCGCCGGCTAAGCGATCGATCCTGCCCTCACTTTCGACTCCATAGTACATTCCATCGACGGACCGGTAGCGCACAATCTTCATATCAATCTCCTTTTATTGCTAACGTTAGCGCAACTGCATGAGCGCGTCAACGCACCCGGTCCCTCCCATCGGTTTGACGATCATCCGTTCGGAAAATCCAATTCGATGTCAGAGTAATGCGCTGAAACCGCGGGGCGCCGGTTTCCGGTCATTGCAGCATTTCGATGCATATGTAAGGTGGCCGCACTTCATGCGGAGACTGAATCACTGATGACGACGGCGGACTACATTGCTCTGGCCTTCTTTGCCTGCGTCTGGATGGGCTATTCCTGGCTGCTGAAGGGCCGCACCTTCTTCGGCCGCACCAGTCTGACCCATGCGATGACCGAACGGCGCCGCGAATGGATCTACAATTCGCTGCGCCGCGACCTGAAGATGATCGACACGCAGATCATGGCCGGCCTGCAGAACGGCACGGCCTTTTTCGCCTCGACCTCGATCTTCGCAATTGGCAGCTGCTTCGCGTTGCTCGGCGCCACCGAGAAGGTCGACGCGGTCTTTGCCGACCTGCCCTTCGTCTTCCATGGCGGCCATGCCGCCTTCGAGATGAAGGTCGGCGGACTGGCGGCGCTTTTCGGTTATGCCTTCTTCAAGTTCGGCTGGTCCTATCGGCTGTTCAACTACTGCACCATTCTCTTCGGCTCGATCCCGATGCTGCGCGACGCCGAGAGTGATGTCATCGCCGCCGAGCGGGCCGCCGAGCGCGTCATCCGCATGAACGTCATTGCCGGCAGCAATTTCAACGAAGGCCTCAGGGCGATCTTCCTGTCGATCGGCTACCTCGGCTGGTTCATCAACCCTTATGTCTTCATGATGACGACGGCGATCGTCATCTTCGTGCTGACACGGCGGCAATTTTTCTCGCAGGCGCGGCTGGCGATCATGGATGCCGGCCCGCCGTCCAATCTCCACCTTTCTCCCGTTCGCCGCGACATTCCGTCGAGCGGCGGAAGCGATTTGCCCGAGGGACTTTGATGACAATGCCGGCACTGCAGGCCGATGCGGCAGCGAGGCCGCCGCGCATCGGACTATTGGACACGGCCCGCGGCATCGCGCTGATCGCCATGGCGAGCTACCATTTCACCTGGGACATGGAGTTCATGGGATATCTCGCGCCGGGCACGGCCGAGACCGGCTGGCTGAAGATCTATGCCCGGGCGATCGCCACGACCTTTCTCTTCATCGTCGGCGTCAGTCTGGTGCTCTCCAGCACGCCGGCGATTCGCTGGCCATCCTTCTGGAAGCGTTTCGGCATGATTGCCGCGGCGGCCGCGGCCATTTCGATCGCTACCCGTATCGCCATGCCGGACGGCTGGATCTATTTCGGCATCCTGCATTGCATCGCGGTGCTGACGCTCATCGGCATCGTTTTCATCCGGCTGCCGCTCGCCGTCACGCTCATCGTCACGCTGGCGCTGCTCACCGCCTGGATCATCGACAATTTCGGCACGCCGGACCTGTTGCGCTCGTCCTTTTTCGATCCGCGATATCTTGCCTGGATCGGCCTTGCCGCCATGCCGGAACGGTCGAACGACTACGTGCCGCTGTTTCCCTGGGCAACGCCGTTCTTTGCCGGACTGAGCTTCGCCTTGATCGCCATCAGAACCAGGCTGCCGCACCGGCTTGCCGCCCTTGGCACCGGCTCCTGGTGGCCGGCGCGGCTTGGCCGCCACAGCCTTGCCTTCTACCTCATCCACCAACCGGTGCTGATCGCCATCGCCTACGGGATTTCCCTGCTTGTCCCGCCGCCGATGCCGGATCCGGCGGAAACTTACCTAAGGCAATGCAACTCCACCTGCGTGATGCAACAGGGCGAAGCGCTCTGCCACAGCTTCTGCCAATGTACGCTCGGAAAATTGCAGGCCCAAAGCCTGCTGATCCCACTGCAGGCAAACGAGATCAACGTCCAGAAG
Source organism: Rhizobium phaseoli (assembly GCF_001664385.1). Lineage (NCBI taxonomy): Bacteria > Pseudomonadati > Pseudomonadota > Alphaproteobacteria > Hyphomicrobiales > Rhizobiaceae > Rhizobium > Rhizobium phaseoli. The sequence continues at coordinate 2,347,081 of NZ_CP013532.1, forward strand.
GATGAACGGGTCCAGACGCTCGTCACCGAATGCAGCGCCGAGGCTGAATAAGGGGCGAGCAAAGGCCCTGCCCGTTCTCAGGTGGTGACGCCGATTTCGGCGAGGCGGCCGAGGCAGGCCTCTTCGATATTGTCGAGTTCCGTCAGCGTGTCGTCTATATCCTTGCGCTTCTGGCGCAGGTCCTCACGCTTCTCGTCGACGCGCTTCATCAGAAGCTTCAGCTGGCCGAGCTCGCCGGGCGGCTCCTTGTAGACCTGGATGATCTCGCGGATTTCCGCGATGGTGAAACCGATTCGCCGCCCGCGCAGGATTTCGCCGATCAGCCGTCGGTCCGCCGGACGGAAGAGACGGGTACGCCCCCGCCGCTCGGGATGGATCAGTCCCTCGTCTTCATAGAACCGCAGCGTGCGCGTCGAGACACCGAATTCGCGCGTGAGCTCCGTTATGCTGTAATATTTGTTCACCGGCATGTGTTCCCCGTCGTCGAACTGGCAATAATATTGACTTTTACGTAATAGTCAATTTCGGCGCCCATTCAGATGCCGAACCACCAGGTCGCGATGCCGAGAAAGGCGAAGAAGCCGGTACAATCTGTCACCGTCGTGACGAAGACCGAGGACGCGATGGCCGGGTCAGCCCCCATCTTGTCGAGCAGCAGCGGCAGCAGGATCCCGGCAAGGGCGGCCGCCATCAGATTGATGATCATCGCCGCCGCGATAACCCCGCCGAGCTGGTAGTCGTTAAACCAGACTGCTGCGATCGCGCCCATGATCGTCGCGAAGACGGCGCCGTTGAGAATGCCGACGCCCGCCTCCCTGCGGATGATGCGGCCGGCATTGTAGATGTCGAGATCGCGGGTGGCGAGCGCGCGCACCGTCACCGTCATCGTCTGCGTGCCGGCATTGCCGCCCATCGAGGCGACGATCGGCATCAGCACCGCGAGCGCGATCATCTTCTCGATCGAGGCGTCGAACAGTCCGATGACGCTGGCCGACAGCATCGCCGTGGCAAGGTTGATCAGCAGCCAGAGGAAACGCGAGCGCGCCGTCGACAGCACATTATCCGACAGTTCTTCGTCGCCGACGCCGCCGAGGCGCTTGATGTCCTCGTCCGCCTCTTCATGGATGACGTCAACGACGTCGTCGATGGTCAGCACGCCGACCAGTCGGTCGTTTTCGTCAACGACGGCAGCTGACAGAAGGTCGTACTGTTCGAAGAGTTGGGCGGCCTCTTCCTGGTCCATCTCGGCCGGAACCGGATGGTTGGTTTCGCGCATGATCTGCTCGATCTTCGTCTGCCGCTTGGTGCGCAGGATCTGATCGAGATCGACGGCGCCGAGCAGCTTGAAGGTCGGATCGATGACGAAGATCTGCGAGAAGGAATAGGGTAGATTCTCCTCGTCGCGCATGTAGTCGATCGTCTGGCCGACCGTCCAGAACGGCGGCACGGCGACGAATTCCGTCTGCATGCGGCGCCCGGCCGAACTTTCTGGGTAGTCGAGCGCCCGGCGCAGCCGCACCCGTTCGGTAAACGGCAGCTGCGCAAGGATCTCTTCCCGGTCTTCCTTGTCGAGATCTTCGAGAATGTAGACGGCATCGTCCGAATCGAGATCGCCGATCGCCGCGGCAATTTGCTCATTCGGCATCTGGTCAACGATCTCGCGGCGGATCGCCTCGTCGACCTCGGTCAGCGCCGTCATGTCGAAATCTTCGCCGAGCAGGCGCACCAGCGCCAGGCGCTGATCCGGCTGGATCGATTCCAGCAGATCGCCTATTTCGGATTCATGCAGGCGGGCGACATTCTGGCGCAGGAACAGCGTATCGCGATCGGCGATCGCGGCGCCGAGGAGGGCCAGGAAATCGCCGCGAACATTGCCGTCCTCGTCGTAAATATCCGCTTCCTCGTCATCGCGCCGGCGAATGCGGTCTTCCGTGTCGGTCGTCGTCATCTGCCGCCCTCGCACCTGGTTCGAATTTCAACGACGGCCGCGCCGCATTCGCAAATGTCGGCCGAAAACACATTGTCAACAAGCGGATAAGCGAATCCCGCGCAAGGCTCCCGCAGTCGGAATTCCTGCTCCTGCTAGCTCAAAGCGTCCCTGCCGTAAAGCGTCAAACCGCGCTTCCTGATGACAATGCCTGCGGCCGGCTATAGTTTCCCCACCCGCTCAACCAGAGGAAGCCGCTTCATGTCTATCCGTCCGATCCTGCGCTATCCACATCCGGGCTTGAAGACCGTCTGCGCGCCGGTGACGGCCTTCGATGCCTCGCTCGCCGCGCTGGCCGACGATCTGCTGGCGACAATGCGCGCGGCCCCCGGCGTCGGCATCACCGCCGCCCATATCGGCGTCTTCCTGCGTGTGATGGTGCTCGAGCTGGACAGCGCCGACGGCGTGCGCCTCTATGTTAATCCTGCGATCATCTGGCGGTCGCAGGAGACGATGATCCATGCCGAGGGCAGCGTCTCCATGCCCGGCGTGACCGACGACGTCACGCGCCCGCAGGCGATCCGCTTTCGCTACCAGGATGTCGACGGCAGGATGCATGACGAGGCCGCCGAAGATTTCCTCGCCGTTTGCATCCAGCACGAGGTCGACCAGCTCGACGGAATCTTCTGGCTGCAGCGGCTTTCGCGGCTGAAGCGCGATCGCCTGGTCAAAAAATGGGAGAAGGCGCAAGGCTGACAAATCGCCCGGCGCACCGAACCATTCGCCCTTGTCGACGTTCTCCCGCAGAGAAACAAGGAGCGACTATAATGGCAAGGATCGGTGACAAGACCCCGATTTCACGCGAGGCCCCGGAGCTTTCCCGCGAGGAGGATTATCGCGACCTCGAAGAACGCAATATCGATGATGGCTGGCCCTATGCCGACGGCACCGCTGCCAGCGATCCAGCCAACCGCCCCTACGGCGAGCCCAAGGCCAATTTCGACAGCGATCCCAACCAGGGCTTTCGCATCGATGGCACGGATAGGGACGGCAACGAGAACCGCCTGAAGGATTCGCTGCGCGCCGGCGCGATCGATCGCGACGACAGCGACGAGCTCGAGGCGCGGGTAACCGACAATCTCGAAAACATTCCCGAAGTCGATATCAACAGCATCGAGGTCCATGCCGACGGTCACGTCATCACCCTGGAAGGCTCGGTGGAGACGATCGGCATTGCCCGCAAGGTCGAGCTCGGCGCGCTTGCAGTCGACGGCGTTCATCACGTCCGCAACAGGCTGCAGCTGACCGGCGTCGACGCCCATATCCCCAACGAAGACTGAACGTCCCGCCCGATGATGATCATAACGGAAGGCGGGCTGCCGCCTCCCGTTTGGCTCTGTGCAATATTACCGAAAGTTAACAATTTTCGATTGTAGCGAGCGCGGGCAATCTGTTGCCCTTTTTTGTTAGCGGCTGACGTCACGGCAACGTCAAATTCATTGACAAGAGCGTGATTTCATTTGAACAAAAGGTTTCCGACCCACCGTTTTCCGTTCACACTTTCGCCTCAATTGCGGCGCGAACTTGAACTCGCCGGGGATGGTTTATGTTGTTGAATTCAACAACAGATTGAGGAGAAGAAACCATGCGCATCAAATTTGCCCTCGCCGCATCCCTGTTCGCCGTCAGCCTCGCAGGCGCTGCCTTCGCTCAGCCGACATATTCGGACGATTATACCAATGACAGTGATGGCTTCGCGCCGAGCCCGATGGCCAAGCCCGCTCCGGTTCACTACAGCAACCGCAAGGCTCCTGCCTATTCCAGCGATTACACCAATGACAGCGACGGCTTCGCCCCGTCCGCCATGGCCGCCCCCGCCGTCGACAAGACGGCGACCGCAAGCATCAAGCCCCTGCCCCCGTGCCACAGCATGGTCGGTCCGAGCGGCTCCCATACCAAGGGTGCCGACAGCGGCGCCTCGCGCACTGAAGCCTGCCGCGCAACCCATTGATCCAACAGCAAGGGGCCGGAAATCCGGCCCCTTCCTTCCAATCCGCTTCGAACCCGCCTCAGAACACGAATGGAACGAGCCGGTAACGCGTCGTGGCCATGAAGGTGGTATAGGCCGGATCCTCCTTGAGCAGCCGTTCCTCCGCCAGAAGGCGCAGACATTGCGCGGCCAGCGCGGTCGCATAAATGGCGAAATTCAAGAGCGACGGATTGGCCAGGAAGAAACTGACATGCGTCATCAAATAGCCCGCATACATCGGGTGGCGGACAAGCCTGTAGGGGCCGCCGATCTTGACGCCACGATTGGCGGGCACCAGGCCGAAGCTTCTCCGCAATACCAGCTTTGCCGAGATTTGCAGGATAAAGCCGAGGCACATCACCATTCCACAGAGCCAGAGCGGCGCAAGCGGCTCCGTTGTCGTTGGCGAGACGAGCAGCGGGAAGAGCGTTCCTATGGCGGTAACAGTCCAGTCATAGACCCGTAGCGACGCATTCCTCGTCGGTCGGCGGGTCAGGATCAGAAAGGCGGCAGCGCCTTCCGAGACCAGCAGCAGGCAATCGATAATCGCTCTGTCACCGTGCGCCTGCGGCAGAATGCGTAGTACAATCGCCACAAAGAGATAGACGACCAGAACCTTCTCGATGATGTCGAGGACCAAATAGATGTCGAGGAACGACCCGCCTGTCGCGTTTATCTTCATAATTCCCAATGCTTCCGCAGATATACACCGGACCGACATATATCCTGGCTGCAGCTAATGACGGGTTAAGCCGTTTACGGGAAATCTCGCATAGCGTCTCGAAATGAGATCGCGATGTTCGAGAATCGCTGATCGCTTGAGTCGCGGTTCAGATCGGTGCGACGTGTATCACTGTCGTCGATGCCCATGTCCGACGCAACGGCAGCGACGGCCAGCCCGCCGTGTCAGACAAATAAAGTTATTAAGCTATGCCGAATTCATCGCCCGGCGAGCGTTCCCTGAAAGGGATGGTGCGGTCGAGAAGACTCGAACTTCCACGGGTTGCCCCACAGCGACCTCAACGCTGCGCGTCTACCAATTCCGCCACGACCGCATCGTGGTAGGTGCCGATTTGCGTCGGCGGGGCAGCATGTAGCAAAAGCATTTGGGGTGCACAAGGGCGATATGACAGTTTTTTTGAAAACCTTTCACAGCATTTGAATTGGCTGAAAAACGGGTCCATATAGGTTGCCTGCCGCCCCTATTTCTCAGGCATTTCGGGGCAAGCGGCAAGGAATGGCCATGCTTCGCACCGATCTCGAATTCTCCATGCTCCCCAAACTCGATAGCCGCCCCGTGCGCTGGCGCATCGCCGATGGGCTCGTCGACTATGAGGAAGCGGTGGTAGCGATGGAGCGGGAGGTGGCGGCGATCGCAGAGGGCGGCGACGAGCTCGTCTGGCTCGTCGAGCATCCACCGCTCTATACTGCCGGCACCAGCGCCAATGCGGGTGACCTCGTCCAGCCGGATCGCTTCCCGGTCTTTGCGACGGGACGCGGCGGCGAATATACCTATCACGGACCCGGTCAGCGTGTCGCCTACGTCATGCTCGACCTGAAGCGCCGGCGACAGGACGTGCGCGCCTTCGTCGCCGCCCTCGAGGAGGTCGTCATCCGCACGCTCGACATGATGAACGTGCGCGGCGAGCGGCGCGAGGATCGCGTCGGCGTCTGGGTGCGCCGGCCGGAAAAACCAATGCTGGCCGACGGAACCATGGCTGAAGACAAGATCGCCGCCCTCGGCATCCGCTTGCGCAAATGGGTGACCTTCCACGGCCTGTCGCTCAACGTCGATCCGGATCTCGATCATTTCAGCGGGATCGTGCCCTGCGGGATATCGGCCTATGGCGTGACCAGCCTCGTCGACCTCGGCCTGCCTGTCATGATGGCGGATGTCGACATCAGGCTGCGCGCCGCTTTTGAGTCGGTTTTTGGCGAGACGGTGAGCGAGCCTTGACCGCTAAAGCGCCTCGCGATCCTTCAGATCGCTTCTTGCGCTTTAGGTCTATGTTTTTCCGCATGTCGTTGCCGCAAAACCGCTGCACACTTTTTCGCGACATGCTTTGGAGAGGTTTGACAGCTTGATTTGCCCGGCTTTCCCGTGATTGATGGGCGCCGTTCCCCGCAAGAATCGGCAGCCATGTCAGAGCCCCATCAAAACTCCCTGCAGGGCATGGCCATCATGTCCGGCGCCATGTTCATCCTGCCGATCATGGACGCCATCGCCAAATACATGGCGACCTTCGAGGCGATGTCGCCGGGCCAGGTGACTTTCTACCGATTCTTTTTCCAGATCGCCTGCACCCTGCCGATCCTCGTCGCGCTTTTCGGGTTCAAGGCGTTTTCGGCCAAGCGACCCTGGATGAATATTCTGCGCGGCGTGCTGCACGGGGCTGCAAGCCTGCTGTTCTTCGTCGCCGTCAAATACATGCCGCTTGCCGACGTCTTCGCCATCTATTTCGTCGAGCCCTTCATGCTGACCGCCATGTCGGCTGTGTTCCTTGGAGAGAAGGTCGGCTGGCGGCGCTGGATGGCGATCGCAGTCGGTTTCGGCGGCGCGATGATCGTAATTCAGCCCAGTTACGAGATTTTCGGCCTCAAGGCGCTGCTGCCGGTCGCCTGCGCCTTTCTGTTCTCGCTCTATCTTTTCCTCAACCGCGCAATCGGCGAGGCCGATTCGCCGCTCACCATGCAGACGATGGCCGGCATTGGCGGGACGGTTTTCATGGCCGCCGCCCTGCTCGTCGGCAGCGACGCCGGCAGCGCGGATTTCGCCATCTCCCTGCCCGCCTCCGGTCTCGGTCTCGGGCTGCTTCTCGCCCTCGGCTCGATCTCCGGATATGCGCATATGCTGGTGGTCCGGGCTTTCCGGCTGGCGCCGCTGTCGCTGCTTGCGCCTTTCCAATATTTCGAGATCATCTCAGCCACGGTCCTCGGCTATGCGTTGTTCAACGATTTCCCGAGTTTTTCCAAGTGGATCGGCATCTTCATCATCGTTGCATCGGGCCTTTTCATCATCTGGCGCGAGCGGCAGCAGCACAATCGCTAAAATCCCCTTGATTTCGGGAATATCGGGTTAACGCCCCTTCTTGAGGGATCGTCAATTCGCAGGCGGTAAAACTGTCCCCGGCTTCATGATGAAGCCTGGAGTTAAAACATGAGCGAATTTCGTCTCGCTTTTCCGGTCTGCGTGGTGGCCGGCAAGCATCGGCTGGCGGCCGAAGATATCGTATTGCTGCGCAAACATGCCTTTCCCGAGGGAATCCGGACATCCCAGGATGTCGCGGCGATGTTGGCGCTCAACAATTCCTGTCCTGAAAAATGTGCCGAGTGGAACGCTTTCTTCGTGGAGCAGCTCGCCGGTTTCATCGTCAATCACACCTATCCGCAGGGCTCGTTGGATGAAATGAACGTTGCCTGGATCATGCGCATGTTCACGACCGATGGCGTCGTCAACTCGGCGCTGGAGCTCGAGCTCATTCTCCACGTCATGGAGATTTCGGCCGATGTTCCGGGTGAACTGCGCGCACTTGCCCTCGACCAGTTGCGCCTGGCGATCACAGACGGCATCGGCGGCTACAAGCTGTCGCGCGCCGCCGACCGCAGGAGCATCACCCGCCAGGACGTCGACTTTACGATGCGCATCTTCAGAAGCACCGCCGCGGGCGGCGTCATCGCCGTATCTCCGGCCGAATACGGCGTCTTCCAGCAGATCGAGCAGGCAACCCTGCCGGCTGCCAACCATCCGCACTGGGCCGGCATCATGGCTGCCGTCGAACTGCGCGATCGTGCCGAGCCGCGCCGCAGCCGCTGGCTTCGCATCGTCGACGAAGAGCCGGTCGCCGAAGCCGCCGTCGCCTGAGCCTTCTCAAGCCCGATTGTGCGTTCCGGTGTTTTGTGCGTAAAACTCCGGAACGCATTTCTGGGTGGAGTCTCGATGTTCAAGAAAATCCTGATCGCGAATCGCGGCGAGATTGCCTGCCGCGTGATCAAGACCGCGCGCCGCATGGGCATTTCGACCGTTGCGGTCTATTCGGATGCGGATCGGGATGCGCTGCATGTCGAGATGGCCGATGAGGCCGTGCATATCGGCCCCGCTGCGGCCTCGGAAAGTTATCTGGTCGCCGAAAAGATCATCGCCGCCTGCAAGGCGACGGGCGCCGAAGCGGTTCATCCCGGTTACGGCTTTCTTTCCGAGCGTGCCGCCTTTTGCGCCGAGCTGGAAAAGCAGGGCATCGTCTTCATCGGCCCGAAGCCGAAGGCGATCATGGCGATGGGCGACAAGATCGAATCGAAGAAATTTGCCAATGCCGCCGGCGTCTCCACCGTGCCCGGCCATCTCGGCGTCATCGAGGATGCCGCCCATGCGGAAACGATCGCTGGTGGCATCGGCTATCCCGTCATGATCAAGGCCTCGGCCGGCGGCGGCGGCAAGGGCATGCGCATCGCCTGGAGCCAGGCTGAGGTCCGCGACGGTTTCGAGCGCGCCCGCTCTGAGGCGAAGAGCTCCTTCGGCGACGACCGCGTCTTCATCGAGAAGTTCGTCGTCGAGCCGCGCCATATCGAGATCCAGGTGCTGGCCGATTCCCATGGCAATGTCGTTTATCTCGGCGAGCGGGAATGCTCGATCCAGCGGCGCAACCAGAAAGTGGCCGAAGAGGCGCCTTCGCCTTTCCTCGACGAAAACACCCGCAAGGCCATGGGCGAACAATCGGTGGCGCTGGCGAGAGCCGTCGAATATCAGAGCGCCGGCACCGTCGAATTCATCGTCGACCGCGACCGCAACTTCTATTTCCTCGAAATGAACACCCGTCTTCAGGTCGAGCACCCCGTCACCGAGCTCGTCACCGGCATCGATCTCGTCGAACAAATGATCCGCGTCGCAGCCGGAGAACCGCTGAGCTTCGGCCAGGAGGATGTCAGCCTCGACGGCTGGGCGATCGAAAGCCGGCTCTATGCCGAGGATCCCTACCGCAACTTCCTGCCTTCGATCGGCCGGCTGACGCGCTACCGCCCGCCGGCGGAAGGCCGCAGCGGCAACGTCGTCATCCGCAACGATACCGGCGTTTTCGAGGGTGCGGAGATCTCGATGTATTACGACCCGATGATCGCCAAGCTCTGCACCTGGGCGCCGACGCGCGGCGAGGCGATCGACGCCATGGGCCGGGCGCTCGATGGATTCGTCGTCGACGGCATCGAACACAATGTCCCCTTCCTGTCGGCGCTGATGAAACATCCACGCTGGCGCGAGGGCCGGCTTTCCACCGGTTTCATCGCCGAGGAATATCCTGAAGGCTTCGCCCCGATGAAGCCGGATGGGCAGGAGGAAGCCACGCTTGCCGCCATCGCGCTGTCGGCTTCACTTATCGAAGCGAACCGCCGCGAAGGTTTTGCCGATCGCCTGCGCGCCGCGTCTGGCGCGCTGCGTGAGCATTGGATGGTCAAAACTGGCGAAAACTACGTCGATGTCAGATTGCGCGACGGCCTTGTCACCATCCCCTTCGATATGGACATGGCGATAGAAGGCGAAAACCGGAGCGTTGTCACCGATTGGAGACCAGGAGATCCGGTCTGGAGCGGCAAGGTTGGCGGCCGGGATATTACTGCCCAGATCCGTCCCGTTCTCAACGGCTTGCGCATCGACTGGCAGGGGCTGTCCGTCACCGCCAAGGTCTTTTCGCCGCGCCATGCCGAACTCGACAGGCTGATGCCGGTAAAGCTGCCGCCCGATACGTCCAAGCTTCTGCTTTGCCCGATGCCCGGCCTCGTCGTGTCGATCGCGGTCGCCGAGGGCCAGGAGGTCAAGGCCGGTGAGACGCTTGCGATCGTCGAGGCGATGAAGATGGAGAATGTCCTGCGCGCCGACCGCGATCTCGTGGTCTCGAAGATCAATGCCGCAGCTGGCGAAAGCCTTGCCGTCGATGCGGTGATCATGGAATTCGCTTGAGCCGGGCTCACCGGCCATGCCAAGCTTCGTCCGATATAAGCAGTCGGAAACCGACAAAATCATCAGGGAGATCTAAAGATGGACGTTCGCGCCGCCGTAGCCGTTCAGGCCGGAAAACCGCTCGAAGTGATGACCGTGCAGCTGGAGGGGCCGCGGACCGGCGAGGTGCTGGTCGAGGTCAAGGCGACCGGCATCTGCCACACCGACGATTTCACGCTCTCCGGCGCCGATCCGGAAGGCCTGTTTCCTGCGATTCTCGGCCATGAGGGTGCCGGCATCGTCGTCGATGTCGGCCCGGGTGTGACCTCGGTGAAGAAGGGCGACCACGTCATTCCACTCTACACGCCGGAATGCCGCGAATGTTATTCCTGCCTCAGCCGCAAGACCAATCTCTGCACCGCCATCCGTTCGACCCAGGGCCAAGGCGTGATGCCGGACGGCACCTCCCGCTTTTCGATCGGCAAGGACAAGATCCATCATTATATGGGCTGCTCGACCTTCGCCAATTACACCGTGCTGCCGGAGATTGCGCTGGCCAAGGTCAATCCCGACGCTCCCTTCGACAAGATCTGCTACATCGGCTGCGGGGTGACCACCGGCATCGGCGCGGTGATCAACACCGCCAAGGTCGAGATCGGTTCGACGGCGATCGTCTTCGGTCTCGGCGGCATCGGCCTCAACGTGCTGCAGGGCCTGCGGCTTGCCGGCGCCGACATGATCATCGGCGTCGACATCAATCCTGACCGCAAGGCCTGGGGCGAGAAATTCGGCATGACGCATTTCGTCAATCCGAAGGAGGTCGGCGACGACATCGTGCCCTATCTCGTCAACATGACGAAGCGCAACGGCGACCTGATCGGCGGCGCAGACTACACCTTCGACTGCACCGGCAACACCAAGGTGATGCGCCAGGCGCTGGAGGCCTCCCACCGCGGTTGGGGCAAGTCAGTCATCATCGGCGTGGCCGGCGCCGGCCAGGAGATCTCCACCCGGCCGTTCCAGCTGGTGACCGGCCGCAACTGGATGGGCACCGCCTTCGGCGGCGCCCGCGGCCGCACCGATGTGCCGAAGATCGTCGACTGGTACATGCAGGGCAAGATCCAGATCGACCCGATGATCACCCACACGATGCCGCTCGAAGACATCAACAAGGGCTTCGACATGATGCACAAGGGTGAGAGCATCCGCGGCGTGGTCGTATATTGATGGTTGCGACGCCCTACACCGCCGACCTCAAGAGTGTCGATGAGCTCCCCGCGCGCGAGCTCTACGACCTCTTGAAAATGCGCGTTGATGTCTTCGTCGTCGAGCAGAACTGCCCCTATCCGGAACTCGACGGCAAGGATATCGATGCCCTGCATCTACGGCTGATGGAGGGCGGCGAACTCCTGGCTTCGGCGCGGATTTTGAAACCGCATGAGCCACAGGATCCGTCAAAGATCGGTCGCGTCGTCGTCTCGCCCGCCCATCGCGGCAAGCGGCTGGGCGATGCATTGATGAGCGAGGCGATCTCTGCCTGCGAACGGCTTTACCCGGCAAACCCCATCGCCTTGTCGGCGCAGGCCCACCTGCGCCGATTCTACGAAGCCTTCGGTTTCATCGTGGCATCGCAGGAATATCTGGAAGACGGCATTCCCCATATCGATATGGTCCGCCAGCCCGCCGTCCAGCCGGCAAGGATATTGTCATGATCTATGTCGATGCCGACGCCTGCCCGGTGAAGCCGGAAATATTGAAGGTCGCCGAACGCCACGGCCTCGAAGTTACCTTCGTCGCCAATTCCGGCCTGCGCCCTTCCCGCGATCCGATGATTCATAACGTCATCGTCTCCAACGCCTTCGATGCCGCCGACAACTGGATCGCCGAGCACGCCGGTCCGGGCGATGTCGTCGTCACTGCCGACGTGCCTCTCGCCGTGCGCTGCGTCGCCACCGGCGCTTACGTCAGCGGCCCGACGGGCCGTGTCTTCGACGAAACCAATATCGGCATGGCCAGCGCCATGCGCGATCTCGGCGCGCATCTGCGCGAAACTGGCGAGAGCAAGGGCTATAACGCCGCCTTCAGCCCGAAAGACCGTTCACGTTTCCTCGAAACCTTCGACCGGCTCTGCCGCCGCGCCAAGAGCCTTTCGGCCGAGGCTGGCGGGAAGCCCTGATCACGCTCGCATGAAACGGGTGGCATGGCGGCCATGCTGATTCCTACCTTGAACACGGCCGTCCCCTCACGCATATAGACACGATCGCAGACGACTGCGGCGTCCTGAGGATGCAACGTCGCGGGGACGGCCTCGCTCTTGAACAGGAGAGTCGCATGGCCTGGTTTCTGCTTTTTCTTGCCGGTCTTTTCGAATGTGGTTGGGCAATCGGCCTTAAATATACCGACGGTTTCACGCGGCCGTTGCCGACGGCGCTGACTGTCATATTCATGGTGGTCAGCGTCGTGCTGCTCGGCTTGGCGGTGAAATATCTGCCGATCGGCACCGCCTATGCGGTCTGGACCGGCATCGGCACGGTCGGCACCGTGCTGCTCGGCGTCTGGTTGCTCGGCGATGAGGCAAGTGTCTCCCGTCTTGCCTGTATCCTCCTGATCGTCGGCGGCATCGCCGGTCTCAAGCTGACCGCCTGACCAGGAAATTGCTGCGGGGCATTAGAACGCCCCGCAGCTATGTCTGCTCAGGCCGTCTTGCGGTTATCGACGGCAAAGGCGCCGGGACCGGAGAAGAACAGGTAGAGGAAGACGAAGCAGAACAGGATTGCAGCGTCGCCCTGGTTGACGGCCGGGAAGAAGCTGTTCGGGGCATGCGCCATGAAATAGGCGACCGCCATTTCGCCGGCGAGCAGGAAGGCGACGGGGCGGGTCAGCAGGCCGACGAGAATGAGGATGCCGCCGACAAGCTCGAGAAGAGCCGCAAACAGCATCAGCGGCGGCAGCGAGCCGGACATCTGCGAAGCGGGAAAGCCGAAAAGCTTCATCGTGCCGTGTTCGATGAACAGCAGCGCGGTTATAATTCTGAGAGCGGCCAGCCCATAGGGGCGATAGGCGGAAAGACGCTCGAAAGTTGACATTAAACCTCTCCATTTAAAACAATGCAGCCGAGCGTTAGCTTGTCCCCGGCAAGGATTGAACACACGGATCGCTGACGGCCGTTCACTTTTTCGACAGCGGATAAACACCCGGCCGCGCGACTTTATTCGATAAAAAAATCTTAGAGCGGGATGTTGTCGTGTTTCTTCCAGGGGTTGGCGAGGTCCTTGTTGCGCAGCATCTTCAGGCCGCGCGCCAGCCGCCGCCGGGTCGAATGCGGCATGATCACCTCATCGACATAACCGCGCTCGGCGGCGACAAAGGGTGAAAGAAACCGGTCCTCGTACATTTTCGTATGTTCGGCGATCTTTTCTGGATCGGCGATATCCTTGCGGAAGATGATCTCGACCGCGCCCTTGGCGCCCATCACGGCGATCTGCGCCGTCGGCCAGGCATAGTTCAAGTCGCCGCGCAGATGCTTCGACGCCATCACGTCATAAGCGCCGCCGAAAGCCTTGCGGGTGATAACGGTGAGCTTCGGCACCGTCGCCTCCGCATAGGCAAAGAGCAGCTTGGCGCCATGCTTGATGAGCCCGCCATATTCCTGTGCGGTACCCGGCAGGAAGCCCGGCACGTCGACGAAGGTGACGATCGGGATGTTGAAGCAGTCGCAGAAGCGCACGAAGCGGGCGGCCTTGCGCGAGGCGTCGCTGTCGAGCACGCCGGCCAGCACCATCGGCTGGTTGGCGACGAAACCGACGGTGGAACCTTCGACGCGGCCAAAGCCGCAGACGATGTTTCCGGCAAAACTCGCCTGGATCTCGAAGAAATCCCCCTCGTCCGCCACCTTCCGGATCAGTTCCTTGATGTCGTAAGGTTTGTTGGCGCTCGCCGGCACCAGCGTATCGAGCGAGGCGTCGGTCTCCGTCACCGACTGGTAACATTCGATCTCGGGCAGCGGCGCGGTGTTCGACAGCGGCAGGAAATCGATCAGCCGGCGCACCTGCAGCAGCGTTTCGACATCATTGTCATAAGCGCCGTCAGCAATCGACGAGCGCGTCGTATGCACCTTCGCGCCGCCGAGCTCCTCAGCGGTTACCGTCTCGTTGGTCACCGTTTTCACCACGTCGGGCCCGGTGACGAACATGTAGGAGGTATCGCGCACCATGAAGATGAAATCGGTCATGGCAGGCGAATAGACGTCGCCGCCGGCGCAAGGACCCATGATCACCGAAATCTGCGGGATGACGCCGGAAGCGAGCACGTTGCGCTGGAACACCTCGGCGTAACCGCCGAGGGCCGCCACACCTTCCTGGATGCGGGCGCCGCCGGCATCATAGATGCCGACGATCGGCGCGCGGTTCTTCAGCGCCATGTCCTGCACCTTCATGATCTTCTCGGCATGCGCTTCCGAAAGCGAGCCGCCGAAGACGGTGAAGTCCTTGGCGAAGACGAAGACGGTGCGGCCGTTGACCGTGCCCCAGCCGGTGACGACGCCGTCGCCGGCGATTCGGCTCTTGTCCATGCCGAAATCGGTCGAGCGATGTTCGACGAACATGTCGAACTCCTCGAAGGAGCCTTCGTCGAGGAAGAGGTCGATGCGCTCGCGCGCGGTCAGCTTGCCGCGCTTGTGCTGGGCCTCGATACGCGCCTTGCCGCCGCCAAGGCGGGCGACGCCGCGGCGGCGTTCCAGTTCTTCAAGAATTTCCTTCATGCGATCTCCTTTGCCGCTGCGTAGGCTAGCGGCTACGTCCGCTGAGCGAGAAAACCGATCGAATCCTGGCTGCCACGTCTTCGGCGATGATTTCGTCGGCAAGCTTGGGATCGGCGGCCATGCTGGTCACGTCGAAGGCGCTGACGGCGATCACCGACCCATCCTCCACCGAAGCCGCGTCGACGCTGATCTTGGCGACGTTGCGATCCTTCTGGAAGCCGAGGCCTTTCTGGATTGATATCACGCGGATCGTCAGCACAACCCGCGGCAGCACGGTATCACGCACGGTGGCATTGATGGCGGCATTGACGCGGTCGTTGATGCCGGAGAGCAGCTCGGCCGGCATGTTCGGGCCGGAGAGAACGACGGCGCTGCGCACATCGTAGAGCGGCGTCGCAGGCTTCGGGCCAAAAAGGCTGGCGCAGGCCGTGAGCGTAATACAGACGAGTGCGGCCCGGCAAAAACACGACCTCAGCCAATTCATCGCAAAATCCCGCACCACCCCGTTGGAGTCGCAGATTTCGTCATAATGTCCGGGAAGGCAATATGTTTCAGTCGCTTAGGGCGAAAAAAACATCCGCTGCCGCCTTGAACTCGACAAAGCGCTTGGCGCGGCGCTCCTCAGCCTCCTCGTCGCGTCCCCAGTGCTCGATCGTCCAGTCCTCGTCGAGATGGGCAAGCGACCACACCTCTTCGACGGTCAGCCGGCCCTCGGCGAAGGCGAGCGCCAGGATTGCCGAGCCGGTCAGCGTGGTGATGGTGTGGAGAGCAGCGAGCGCCATCGGGCTCTGATGCCGCGCCAGCGTAACGGCAAAGGCTGCAGTCGCCTCGCGCGGCTGCTCATGGTGCATCACCCCTTCAATGAGGATGAAGCGGGCGCCCAGATCATTTGCCGCCCAGTCGATCACCGGATCCCAGCGCTGCCGCTGGCGCTCGACCAGCAGTTCGGGCCCGTCTGCGCGGTAGCAGAGAAGGTCGCTCGAGGAAAAACGCAGAATGTCTTCGAAGATCGCCTGCGCATTGGTCGCCACCCCGTCGAGCGCGGTATTGACCAGCCGCGTCGCCGGCATGGTGACGGGATCGATCTCCTCACCCTGGGCCCGCCATTCGGCGGCGACAAGCTGCGCGAGCGCCTCGGTCGGCACGGCGAGGACCTGCCGCGCCGGCGTGCGGACCATCTTGCCGTCGAGGGTGATCGCAAAACCACCCTCGTGTTCGGCGACGGCGACCTCGGCATAGAAGCGCTTAGGCAGCGGCTTCTTCATCTGGATCTGCGCGCGGCGGATGGGATCAGGATGGCTCAGGCCTTCGGAAAGATCGTTCAGCAGATCGCGCATGGCATCACCTCAGGAAAAATGGCGCAATATCTCGTTTGGATGATAGGCGATCGCATCGGCGCCATTGGCGATCAGTTCATCCACGCTGGCATAGCCCCAGGCAACGCCGATCGCCTTGGCGCCGGCAGCCTTTGCCATCTGCATATCGTAAACCGCGTCGCCAATGACAATGGCGTCGCGCGCATTCATGCCGGTTTCGTCGCAGCATTCCGTCACCATGGCCGGGTGCGGTTTCGACGGGCAATCGTCGGCGGTGCGGGCAACGACAAAATGCTGGTCGAAACCGTGCGTCTCCATCACCAGATTCAGTCCGCGCCGGGATTTTCCCGTCACCGCTCCGATCAGCAGGTCCTCGCGGCCGCTGATCGCATCGATCATCTCGCGAATGCCGGGAAACAGCGGCTCTCTGTAGTCGAGATCCTGGCGCACGACGGTAAACAGCGATTTGTAATGCGCCGTCATGTCGATGTCCTGCTGCTCGACATGTGGTCTGCCTTGCATCCGGGCGATCGCTATATCGAGCGACAGGCCGATAATGGCCTTGGTGTCCTCGAACCGAGGTTCCGGCTTGCCGAATTTGTCGAAAGTCCGTCGCATGGTTTCATGGATCAGCCCGGCGCTGTCGACCAGCGTGCCGTCGCAATCGAAAAGAGCGAGTTTCATTCGCTGTCCCTTTCAGCGCCGGCAAGGTCGAGACCGAGCAGGTTCCAGGTCTGCACCATATGCGGCGGCAGCGGCGCGCTGACGCGCAGGCGGCCGCCGGATGGATGCGGGATGTCAATGTGGCGCGCGTGCAGGTGCAGCTTCTTCTGGATCCCGCCCGGAAAATCCCAATTCGGATCGTCGTCGAAATATTTCGGATCGCCGATGATCGGATGACCGATATGCAGGGCATGCACACGCAGCTGGTGGGTACGGCCGGTATACGGCTCCATTTCAAGCCATGCGAGATTCTGCGCCGCCGTCTCCAGCACGCGGTAGAAGGAAATCGCATGGTCGGCGCCGTCTTCGCCGTGTTTAGCGATGCGCATGCGGTCGCCATCGGCCGTCGCTTCCTTGACGAGCCAGGTCGAGATCTTATCCTCGTGCTTGCGCGGCACGCCCTTGACCAACGCCCAATAGGTTTTCTTGGTGTCGCGCTCGCGGAAGGCGGCGGTCAGCTTCTGTGCGGCGCCGCGGGTGCGAGCGATGACGAGAACGCCCGAGGTGTCGCGGTCGAGGCGGTGAACGAGCCGCGGCTTTTCGCCCTTCGGGCTGGTCCAGGCTTCGAGCATCTGGTCGATGTGCCGGGCCACGCCGGAGCCGCCCTGCACCGCAATACCGGGCGGCTTGTTGAGCACGATCACCTTTTCGTCCTCATGCAGCACCATGCGCGACAGGAGGTCGAAATCGCTGGAATGCTTGAGATCCTTGCCGGCGATCGGTCCCGATTTCAGCTTCGCATCGACATCGAGCGGCGGCACGCGCACCGTCTGGCCGGGCTGCACGCGCGCATCCGATTTGACACGGCCGCCGTCGACGCGCACCTGGCCGGAGCGCAACAGCTTCTGCAGCGGACCGAAGCCGAGCCCCGGAAAATGCACCTTGAACCAGCGATCGAGCCGCATGCCGGCTTCGTCGGGTTCAACCTTGATATGTTCTATGCCAGCCATACTCGATCTTTCGGAAATTGCCGCACGGGCCGAGCCGGCGTTCTTGCCGCAGCCTTTAGAGCATTTTCACACAAAACGGAAACCGGAATCGAAATCAGGCCAAAGCGCGCATGACGGCGAGCCCTGATATGACCGCCGCCATCGAAAGCCCGACACTTGCAGCGATGTAGATCCCGCCGGTGATGGCCTCGCCGCGCTCGAACAGGGAGATCGCATCCAGCGAGAAGGCCGAGAAAGTGGTGAAGCCGCCGAGAAAGCCGGTAATCAGCAAGAGGCGCAGCTCCATTGAGGCGTTGAACCTGCGCGCGATCAGCTCGGCGAAGACGCCGATGACGAAGCAGCCGACCACATTGACGGCGAGCGTGCCCCAGGGAAAGGCGGGCCCCATGAGCCTCAGCGCCCATTGGCCGACGTAATATCTGAGGACGGAACCGATCGCGCCGCCGAGGGCGACAAGGAAAGCCTGAATCATAGACCGGATTTACCGCAATTCGGGATCAACTCCAATCGAGTCGCACGAAATCCTGCCAGTCGGTAAAATGCCAATGATTTTCTTACGATAGCGCCAAGATCATGCCGATACCGTGACGGCATGACGCAGCTCCTGTCCATATCGGCCAACACCGCCGCCGTTGCCTTCGAATCGCTGAGGATCCCGCAGCGTGTGGCAACGAGCACGGCGGCGCGTGATGCAAAGCGCATTGCCGACCGGCAATTGAAGGCCGAAAACCTTGATGAAGCCGAGGAGCCCTCCAGCATCATTCAATCGACGGAAGTGGCGCTCGACCTGATGACCAAAGGCAACCGCCAGCCGCAGACCGGCCTCAGGCAGGCGCTGCAATCCTACGAGGACGTCTGACACAGCCACTTTCCGAACGAAGCCAGACCTTGTCATGAGCCCGCAGCCACGGCCGCGGGCTCATGGACTGCGCTGTCACTTGCTCTGGGCCGAAAGCACCTGCAGCACAAGGTCGACCTTGCCGGCCTTCTCGAAGATAAGGGTCACGGGAACGGTATCGCCCTGCTTGAACGGCGTTTTCACCTTCTGGAACATCAGATGCAGGTTGCCGGGCTCGAGCTTGACGGTTTCGCCGGCGGCGATGGCGACGCCATCCTTCAGCTGTCGCATCCGCATGACATTGTCCTTCGTTTCCATCGCATGGATCTGAACTTCACCTGATACCGGCGAGGTTACCGACAGCAGGCGATCGTCCGTCTGGCCGCTGTTCTTCACCGTGAAGAAGCCGCCGCCGACCGGCTGGCCGGGCAGCATCGCCTTGGCGAAGCCGCCGGAGATTTCGAGGTCTCCGGCCTTGACCGTTTCGCCGGCCGGCGCCGCAGCGCCCATGCCGGTCATGTCCATGCCGGGCTTACCGGTCATGTCCATGCCGGCTTTGCCGGTCATGCCCATACCGGCCATATCCATGCCGGCCTTGTCGTGGTCGTGACCATGGCTATCCCCCGCGACGACTTTCAGGAGCGGCGCCGGGCTTTTCATCCCATGTGGGTCGCCGCCGTCCTTCGCCACCTGATCCCAGGCGGTGACCGCATCGCCGCACATCTGGGTCACCGGGAAGGCGAGCGAGGTGCCGGCTTCAACCCCCGACACCTTACCCTGGATGACGAAGGTGTCGTAGAAGTCGTCGGAGAGATTGCCGTTCTTCCAACGAATCTCGACCGCGCCCGTCTTCACCTTGTCGCCGTGATTGTCATAGGTCTTCTGGTAGTCGCCTTTGATCACTTCGAGTTCCCAGCCGGCCTTCGGCTGCGGCTTGGCGAAGACGAAGCCTTCCGGCAGCTTGACCCGCACCTCAGTGGTCGCCTTGCCGTCGCAGCCATGCGGCACCTGCAGCGTGGCGAGAATCGTGCTTTCCTGGCTCGCCTCCTTGTCGAGGAAGCTCACATGCGCCTCGGCGTCGGCAAAGGCGGTTGCAGAAAGAAGGACGGCAAGCGGGAATGCCTTGCCAAATGTCTTGATGGTCTTCATCGGATATCTCCTCGCCGGCCGAAAATTTCTGTTGGGCGGACCGGCATGCTTCATCATCGGTTGCAAAGGCAGATCAGATGAGGACCGGAGGGGCGCGGGAGTTCGGTCGGCTGACGGCGCTGACGCCGGCAACGGCTGAGGTCTCGATCGGGGGATTGATGAGCGAGGCGAGCTTGCGCTCGAGCCATGAACCCGCATCCGGCGTCGGCAGGATCACCGAGGCTGACAGTCGGCAGGCTTCGCAATTCGGCTTGAAGGCAACAGTCTTGTCGCCGGTGTCTCTCACGGTAACGCAGAGCGAGGCAAAGCTGCCGTCGGGCAGCACATAGGCAGCCGCATCATAACCGTCGGAAGCGACAGCCTGCGGCGCCTGGTGGGCAAAGCCGAGCAAAAGCAGGCTCAAGGCGCAAAACATGCGCAAAAAGAGCGTTGCTTTCAGTCCGTTCTGCCGCATGGGATCCCCTTCAACAGCATGTCGCGATAGCCGGTTTCCTCTTGGATTGCAAAAGCAGATTTGCCGCAGCCGGGGGCCGGACCTGACTATGGCGACAAAAATTTGTCCGGTCACGACATTTGGCCTTGCCAAGCGCCACGCTCGCCGGATAATTGCGACCAACCCTGTTGGGAGAATCCGGTGCATTCGTCACCGGTGCCGAAGGAGCAACCGCCCCGGAAACTCTCAGGCCAAAGGACCAGCAAGGGGCAGACGGAACTCTGGAGAGAAGCGTTCTCGAAACGCTCGCCGAAGGGATAACAATCTCAGGCGTCAAGGACAGAGGGGGCTCAGGAGAGAAGCGCGCAGCCGCGCCTTCAGATTTGAGCCCGCGCCTTCGCAACAAGGCGCAAACCCCGGAGGCGTCGTTTGGACGATACTGCTGCCCTGAAGAAAACCCCGCTGCATGCCCTGCATCTTTCGCTCGGCGCCCGCATGGTGCCGTTCGCGGGTTACGACATGCCGGTACAATATCCCGCCGGCGTGATGAAGGAACATCTACATACCCGCACCGAAGCCGGCCTCTTCGACGTCTCCCATATGGGCCAGGTCATCGTGAAGGCGAAGTCGGGCAGCTATGCGGATGCGGCGCTGGCGCTCGAAAGCCTGGTGCCTGTCGACATCCTCGGCCTTCCCGAAGGTCGCCAGCGCTACGGTTTCTTCACCGACGACACCGGCGGCATTCTCGACGATCTGATGATCACCCATCTCGACGACCACCTTTTCGTCGTCGTCAACGCTTCCTGCAAGGAGGCCGACCTCGCCCATCTGCAGGCCCATATCGGTGACCAGTGCGACATCACGCTGCTGAACCGCGCTTTGATCGCGCTGCAGGGGCCGCGCGCCGTCGAGGTTCTCGCCGAACTCTGGGCCGATGTCGCGGCAATGAAGTTCATGGACGTGCGCCACTGCCGCCTGCACGACGTTTCCTGTCTCGTCTCGCGCTCGGGCTATAGCGGCGAGGACGGCTTTGAAATCTCGATTCCATCAGATAAGGCCGAGGATGTCACCATGCGGTTGCTCGAACATCCCGACGTTCAGGCAATCGGCCTCGGCGCCCGCGATTCGCTGCGCCTGGAAGCCGGCCTCTGCCTCTATGGCAACGATATCGACGCGTCCACCTCGCCGGTCGAGGCAGCGCTCGAATGGGCGATGCAGAAGGCGCGGCGGGCCGGCGGCGCCCGCGCCGGCGGTTTTCCCGGCTCCGGCCGCATTCTCTCCGAACTCGAAAACGGCGCCGCCCGCCGCCGTGTCGGCCTGAAGCCGGAAGGCAAGGCGCCGGTGCGCGGCCATGCCAGGCTCTATGCCGATGCCGAGGGCCGGACCGAAATCGGCGAAGTCACCTCGGGCGGCTTCGGCCCCAGCGTCGAAGGACCCGTCGCCATGGGCTACGTTCCGGTCTCTCATGCCGTGGCCGGCACGCAGGTTTATGCCGAGGTGCGCGGCAAGTTCCTGCCGGTCACCGTCTCCGCCCTGCCCTTCGTTGCGCCGACCTACAAACGCTGAAACTCTGTTTCCGAAAGGATTTTTCCATGCTGAAATTTACCGCTGAACATGAATGGCTTGAACTCGACGGCGATGTCGCAACCGTCGGCATCACCACCTACGCCGTCGAACAGCTGGGCGATCTCGTCTTCGTCGAACTGCCGGAAGTCGGCAAGAGCTTTTCGAAGAACGACGATGCGGCGACCGTCGAATCCGTCAAGGCAGCCTCCGAAGTCTATTGTCCACTTGACGGCGAGATCACCGCTGTCAACGACGCGATCGTCGCCGATCCCTCGCTCATCAATTCCGATCCGCAAGGCGCCGGCTGGTTCTTCAAGCTGAAGCTCAAGAATCGCGCCGATGCCGACGGCCTGCTCGATGAGGCCGCCTACAAGGAGCTCACCGCGTAATGACGACGCCGACCGAATTCCAGTTCACCGATTACCAGCCCTACGATTTCGCCAATCGCCGCCATATCGGCCCGTCGCCGGCCGAGATGACCGACATGCTGAAGGTGATCGGTTTTAACAGCCTCGACGGGTTGATCGACGCAACGCTGCCGCCCACCATCCGCCAGAAAGCGCCGCTCGTCTGGGGCGCGCCGATGACCGAGCGCGAGGCGCTCGACAAGCTGCGCGAGACCGCCAACAAGAACAAGGTGCTGGTCTCGCTGATCGGCCAGGGCTACTACGGCACGATCACGCCGCCGGTCATCCAGCGCAATATCCTGGAGAATCCCGCCTGGTACACGGCTTACACGCCTTACCAGCCGGAGATCAGCCAGGGCCGTCTGGAAGCGCTCCTGAATTACCAGACGATGGTCTGCGACTTGACCGGTCTCGATGTCGCCAACGCCTCGCTGCTCGACGAGGCGACCGCCGCTGCCGAAGGCATGGCGATGGCCGAGCGGGTCTCCAAGTCGAAGGCCAAGGCCTTCTTCGTCGATGCCGACTGCCATCCGCAGACCATTGCCCTGATCCGCACCCGTGCCGAACCGCTCGGCTGGAGCGTCATCGTCGGCAATCCGTTCACCGATCTCGATCCCGTCGACGTCTTCGGCGCGATCTTCCAGTATCCCGGCACCCATGGCCACGTGCATGATTTCACCGGCCTGATCGCCCGCCTGCACCAGGCCGGCGCCATATCAGTGGTCGCAGCCGATATCCTGGCGCTGACGCTGCTGAAATCGCCCGGCGAAATGGGCGCCGACATCGCCGTCGGCTCCTCGCAGCGCTTCGGCGTTCCAGTCGGCTACGGCGGTCCGCATGCGGCCTACATGGCGGTCAAGGATGCCATCAAGCGCTCCATGCCCGGTCGCCTTGTCGGCGTTTCCGTCGATGCCCGCGGCAACCGCGCCTACCGCCTGTCGCTGCAGACCCGCGAACAGCATATCCGCCGCGAGAAGGCGACGTCGAACATCTGCACCGCCCAGGTGCTGCTCGCCGTCATGGCCTCGATGTATGCGGTCTTCCACGGGCCCGATGGCATCAAGGCGATCGCCCAGCAGGTGCACCAGAAGGCCGTGCTGATGGCCAAGGGCCTGGAAAAGCTCGGCTACAAGGTGGAGCCCGAAAGCTTCTTCGACACGATCACCGTCGATGTCGGCCACATGCAGGGCCTCATCCTGCGCGCCGCCGTCGCCGAGGGCGTCAATCTGCGCAAGGTCGGCGAGACGAAGATCGGCATGAGCCTCGACGAGCGCACCCGACCCGCGACCCTCGAAGCCGTCTGGCGTGCCTTCGGCGGCAATTTCACGATCGCCGATTTCGAGCCGTCTTATCGGCTGCCGAAGGGCCTGCTCCGGACGACCGATTATCTCGCCCATCCGATCTTCCACATGAATCGGGCCGAGAGCGAGATGACCCGCTATATCCGGCGGCTCTCCGACCGGGATCTGGCGCTCGACCGCGCCATGATCCCGCTCGGCTCCTGCACGATGAAGCTCAATGCGACGGCGGAAATGCTGCCGATCACCTGGCCGGAATTTTCCGACATCCATCCCTTCGTGCCGGCCGACCAGGCGCTCGGCTATCGCGAGATGCTCGACGACCTGACGGAAAAGCTCTGCGCCGTCACCGGCTACGACGCCTTCTCGATGCAGCCGAATTCCGGCGCGCAAGGCGAATATGCCGGCCTGCTGACGATCCGCAACTACCACATCGCCAATGGCGAGGGCCATCGTGACGTCTGCCTGATCCCGACCTCCGCGCACGGCACCAACCCGGCCTCGGCCCAGATGGTCGGCATGAAGGTGGTCGTCGTCAAGGTGCGCGAGAATGGCGACATCGACATGGAGGATTTCCGCGCCAAGGCCGAGGAGCATGCGGCAAATCTTTCCTGTTGCATGATCACCTACCCTTCGACGCACGGTGTGTTCGAGGAGACGGTCAAGGAGATCTGCGAGCTGGTGCACAAGCACGGCGGCCAGGTCTATCTTGACGGCGCCAACATGAACGCCATGGTCGGCCTGTCCCGCCCTGGTGACATCGGCTCCGACGTGTCCCATCTCAACCTGCACAAGACCTTCTGCATCCCGCACGGCGGCGGCGGTCCCGGCATGGGTCCGATCGGCGTCAAGGCGCATCTGGCGCCCCACCTGCCCGGCCATCCCGAGACCGACGGCCGTCCGGGCGCGGTGTCGGCCGCTGCCTTCGGCTCGGCTTCGATCCTGCCGATCTCCTGGAGCTATTGCCTGATGATGGGCGGCGAAGGCCTGACGCAGTCGACCAAGGTGGCGATCCTCAACGCCAACTATATCGCCGCCCGGCTGAAGGGCGCCTATGACGTGCTCTACAAGTCGAAGACCGGCCGTGTGGCGCATGAATGCATCATCGACACGCGGCCGCTGGTCGACAGTTCAGGCGTCACAGTCGACGACGTCGCCAAGCGGCTGATCGACTGCGGCTTCCATGCGCCGACCATGAGCTGGCCGGTATCAGGCACGCTGATGATCGAGCCGACGGAAAGCGAGACCAAGGCCGAGCTCGACCGCTTCTGCGAGGCGATGCTGGCGATCCGCGAGGAAGCCCGCGCCATCGAGGACGGCCGGATGGACAAGGTCAACAACCCGCTGAAGAACGCCCCGCACACGGTGGAAGATCTTGTCGGCGAATGGGATCGGCCCTACAGCCGGGAACAGGCCTGCTTCCCGCCCGGCGCCTTCCGGGTCGACAAATACTGGTCGCCGGTCAACCGCGTCGACAACGTCTATGGCGACCGCAACCTGATCTGCACCTGCCCGCCGGTCGAAAGCTACGCCGAGGCAGCGGAGTAACAGCAATCTGCAAGCCCTCCGGCACCGTTCTGGAGGGCTTGCACGCGGGGCCTTGCATAGGCGGCGAGCGGCGGAATGAACTCGGCCCCCTTTCACGGCATTGGATTCAAATTTAACCTTTCTTAGCAAGTCTCTGTTAGCAATTCAAAATGGGCAGTTTTCCCTACCGGAAACGTCGCCGTCGATCTTGGTTTTGCGTGCAGGTTCTTATGCGCTCATCGGCTGTATCAGCAATTCTCCTCGCCGCCGTGATCCTGTCGGGATGCTCCACGAGCTCGGGCGCCGAAGACGTGCTCACCCCTGTGCCGTCGAAGGAAACCACCAATGCCATCGCGAAGCCGACCGGTCCGATACCGACCGCCGCCGTTGGCGACGCCGCCCCGCAGGCAAGCCCGCCGCAGGAAGCATTGAGCTGGACGGGACCGGTTCCGGAACCTCAAGCGCTGGTACCGGCGGAAAGACCGGTTGGCATGCCGATGCCGACGGAAAGGCCGGTTGCGATGTTGATGCCTGCCAATCCGGGGATCGACCCGGAGGCAGGTCCGAAATCACCGACACGCTCGCGAATTTATAGCCACCGTTTCCGCGACGCCAAGCCGATCAACTTCGGCTCGACCTCACCCCGAAAGCTTGCCGTGCATGGCGTCGACGTCTCGCGCTGGCAAGGCGAGATCGATTGGGACACTCTGCGGCAGCAGGGGGCGAACTTCGTCTACATCAAGGCGACCGACGGCGGCGATCATCTCGATCCGATGTTCAGGAAGAACTGGCGCCGGGCCAAGGAAGCCGGCCTGAAACACGGCGCCTACCATTTCTTCTACTGGTGTCGCACGGCCGGTGAACAGGCCGACTGGTTCATCCGCAACGTGCCGAGAGAAGCAAACGCGCTTCCGCCGGTGATTGACGTCGAATGGAACGGCGAATCGAGCTGCAAGCGGCGCATTTCCCCGGCCCGCGTCCGGGAGAAGATGCAGGTCTTCATGGACAAGCTGGAGCGCTATTATGGCCAGCGCCCGATCATCTACACGGCACCGGATTTCTACCGCGACAATTTGAAGGGCCAGATGCTCGACTATCCCTTCTGGCTGCGCTCGGTCGCCGCCCACCCGTCGAAGGTCTATCCGGGCCGCAAGTGGCTGTTCTGGCAATATTCCGGCTCCGGCCTCTCCGACGGCGTCGACGGCAAGATCGACCTAAACGTCTTCAACGGCAGCGAAAGCGACTGGCACGATTGGGTGGCGTCGCGATAGCGAAACCGGATCCGTGCCAATCCGGAACAGCTGGAGCGGCAGGCCGCGCCGGCTATAGCTCTTCGCTAACGCAACGCCTTCAGCATTCCCTAAATCCTTGCAGGTAAAAGACGATCATCCAGTTCTGGGGAAACGGCTGATGAGCATATCGGGCATTACCAACATTGCTCTTTCGGGAATGCGGGCGCAGATGACCCGGATCGGCGCGATCGCCAACAATGTCGCCAACAGCAGCACGCCGGGTTACGCCAGGCTGAACACCAGCCTCACCTCCACTGAACCGGGCGTGCAGGCCATCGTCGAACCGACGACGTCGGACGTCGATCCGGCCACCGAACTGACCGAGATGATCGAAGCCGAACAGGCCTACAAGGCAAACGCCGCTGTCTTCGAGACCGGCGCCGACATGTGGGAAATGCTGATGAGCATTAAACGCGACTGAGCGCGATTCTCGAAGTTATTGTTATAAATTTTCGGATCGGTCCTCTGTCCATTTGCCTACTGACTCGGCCATCACGAAATCAGCCGCCCTGCACCATCTCAGGAAAGAATTCCGCTTGCGCCGCATTACCCTATCAATCCTTCTGAATTTAGCCCTGATAACCAGCGCTGGCGCTAACGAAGACCTTTCCGGTGTTTGGCGTGATCTGTTCACACGCTGTCGGATCGCCGTGGAGACCGGCAAAGACTTTGACGCGACAGGATTACGCGACCTTGGGCGTAGCGTGAGAACGGTGCCCCCCATAACTGCTCCGGGGGTACCCTTTCCACTTCTACATGGATACAAAATGGCAGAACAACGCTGGGAGGTTCCAGGATCTCGTTTCGTTGTCGTGGAAGCCGAGTACCCACCAGATGGTGGCAAATCAAGACGTTCGTGCAAACTCGAACTCGCTCAGGGAGCGGAACCAATTTCCACGGAGGAGGAAAAGCTACTGAGAGCGACATTCTTCGTCGAACGGAATGACCTCCTCAGCACCGGACGCCACGAATATTGGAACCCGGATCCGTTATTTTCCACCAATCTTGGTATTCGACTGGCAGGGAACAATCCCTACGGCTGCCGCGTGGTCTCTTTCCTGGACATCGACACACGATCCCATTCACAGTCGTTTTTTCAGACAGGTTCCGCTGAGCAGGACGCAGCATGCGGTGCGGCACCTCGTTTCACTCATCCATAAAAATGAAACGACTTGAGTGGAATCGAACCGGATTCATCCGGAATGATCGGCGGAAATTTCTAGCCAGCCTGCCGGGTTAGGAATGCGCCGGCTCGCTCTGGCGCTGCGCGGCAAGGGCCGCGAGATCGGCGGGCTTCAATTCGACGGATTCGCCGCAGCCGCAGGCCGATGTCTGGTTCGGGTTGGTGAAGGTGAAGCCGGAGCGTAGCGTCGTCTGCTCGAAGCCCATTTCGGTGCCGAGCAGATAGAGCACGGCTGACGGCTCGACCCAGACCCTGGCGCCATCGCGCTCGATCAGGTCGTCCTTGGCATTGGGCTCGGTCACCAGATCGATGGTATATTCCATCCCGGCGCAGCCGCCCTTCTTGATGCCGACGCGAACGCCCTTGGCTTCCGGACCGGAATTTTCGACGATCGCTTTGACGCGGGCCGCGGCCCCTTCCGTCATGCTCATCACTGCAAAGCCCATCGGCTTCATCTCCTTCCGCAACCGGGGTCAAGATCCGGTGCTTCGTGATTCAAAATGTAGTCGTCCGGGGTAAACGGATCAATACCGGCCGGCTTAATACCAGCCGACAGCGACCTGCGCCTCTTCCGACATACGATCCGGCGTCCATGGCGGATCGAAGGTCATTTCGACCTCGACGCCGGACACGCCTTCGACGGCGCCGACGGCGTTTTCCACCCAGCCCGGCATCTCGCCGGCGACCGGGCAGCCGGGCGCGGTGAGCGTCATCATGATCTTCACCATCCTGTCGTCCTCGATGTCGATCTTGTAGATCAGACCGAGTTCGAAGATGTCGGCGGGAATTTCCGGGTCGTACACCGTCTTCAGCGCGCCGATGACGTCGTCGCTCAACCGTGCCAACTCATCGGCCGGGATGCTGGAATGCACGATGCCTTCGCGCACATCGATCTTCTGTTCGCTTTTGTCCAGGCTCATCACGGACACTCCTCAAGCAAAGAACTTGCGCGCATATTCAAGCGCATCGGCCAGGGCATCGACCTCGGCGCGGGTATTGTACATGCCGAAGGATGCACGGCATGTGGAGGTGACGCCGAAGCGTTTCAAGAGCGGCATGGCGCAATGGGTGCCGGCCCGCACCGCAACGCCCTGCCGGTCGATCACCATCGAGACGTCGTGGGCGTGGATGCCGGCAAGCTCGAAGGAAAAGATGCTGCCCTTGTCGGGCGCCGTGCCGAAAACGCGCAGCGAATTGACCGATTTCAGCCGTTCGACCGCGTAAGCGGCAAGATCGGCCTCGTGCCGGGCGATCGCCTCGCGGCCGACCTTCTCCATATAGTCGAGCGCATAACCGAGCCCGATCGCCTGGACGATCGGCGGCGTGCCGGCTTCGAAGCGATGCGGCGGATCGTTATAGGTGACCGCGTCCTCGGCCACCTCGAAGATCATCTCGCCGCCGCCCTGGAATGGGCGCATCTGGGCAAGCCGTTCCTTCTTGCCGTAGAGCACGCCGATGCCCGACGGGCCGTAGAGCTTGTGGCCGGTCATGACATACCAGTCGCAATCGATATCCTGCACGTCGACCGGCAGATGCACGGCGCCCTGGCTGCCGTCGATCAAGACCGGAATGCCGCGCTCATGGGCGATGCGGCAGACCTCCTTGACGGGAACGATCGTGCCGAGCGCATTCGACATATGGGTGATGGCGACGAGCTTGGTGCGCTCCGTCAGGCTCTTCTCGAAATCCTCGATATGGAAGGCGCCCTCGTCGTCAACAGGCACCCAGACCAGTTTCGCGCCCTGCCGCTCGCGGATGAAGTGCCAGGGCACGATGTTGGAGTGGTGCTCCATGATCGTCAGGACGATCTCGTCACCCTCCCCGATCTGAGGCATGCCCCAGCCGTAGGCGACCGTATTGATCGCTTCGGTCGAATTCTTGGTGAAGACGATGTCGTTGACAGAAGGAGCGTTGAGGAAGCGGCGCACCTTCTCGCGCGCCGCCTCGTAGGCATCCGTCGCGACATTGGAGAGATAATGCAGGCCGCGATGCACATTGGCATATTCGCGGGCGTAGGCATGCGAGATGGCGTCGATCACCACCTGCGGCTTCTGGGCCGAGGCGCCGTTGTCGAGATAGACCAGCGGCTTGCCATGCACCTTCTCCGCCAGGATCGGAAAATCCCGGCGGATGGCTTCGACATCGTATGGCGTGGCCGGCACGATCTTGTCCATTATTATATCCGATCAGGCGTGCTTCTCGAGCCAGGCCGAGATTACGCCTTCCAGCGCCTCGACCAGGGCTTCATCTTCCAGTTCCTCGACAATCTCGGCGACGAAGGCATTGACGAGCATCGCCCGCGCCTTGTTCTCCGGAATGCCGCGCGCCATCATGTAATAGAGATGGTTGGCGTCGATATCGGTCACGGTCGCGCCATGGCCGCACTGGACGTCGTCGGCGAAGATCTCGAGCTCGGGCTTGACCGAGAACTCGGCATCGTCGGACATCAGCAGCGTATTGCAAGCCATCTTGGCGTCGGTCTTCTGCGCATCGGGCGCCACCCGGATCATGCCCTGGAAGACACCCTTGGCACGGTCGAAGACGACGTTGCGGATCACCTCGGTCGAGCCGGTATGCGGCACGTCGTGGCCGAGCACCATCGTCACGTCGGTATGGCTGTCTGCCCCGAGCAGGTTGATGCCGCGCAGCGTCAGATCGGCGCCCTCGCCCGTCACCTTGATGTGCAGTTCCTGGCGCACCAGCTTGCCGCCGGCATTGATGACGAACAGGCGAAGCTTGGCATCGGCGCCGAGATCGATGCGGATCTGGCCGAGATGCGCATCGTCAGCGCCCTGCTGCTGCAGGATGATCCAGGTCAGCTCCGTGCCTTTGCCGACGGTAATGTCACTGATATGAGACACGAAGGCGGCGTCACCCGTCACCGCACGGTGACGTTCGATAACGGTTGCCTGGACGCCGGCGCCGAATGAAACGGGAAGGCGCGTATGCGTTTGCCCGCCGGCATGGATGAACTGGATCTCGAGCGGATCTTCAAGATCGGTATTATCAGGCACGTCGACCACATAACCGTCGCGCACGAAACTGCCATTGATGCGGCCGACCGCATCGTCGCCGCCGAGCGCATCGAGCCCGCCTGCGGCCGAGCCGTCGCGCAGACTTTCGCTATAGGCTGACACGCCGAGACCCTCTGCGGCCGCCTTCTGATTGGCATGGCCCTGGATCACCGCCAGCACACTGGAACCCGCGACGAGCGGCTCAAGCGGGTCGGAGCCGGCGTCGCCTGCCTGCGACGGCAAGCCGCGCAGCAGGTTTTTGAAGTCAGTGTAATGCCAGGCTTCGATGCGGCGCGTCGGCAGGCCGGCCTTCTTCAGGTCATCGAGAAGCCGGTCGCGCAGCGCCGTCACCGCGCCATTGCCCGGCAGGTCACCGATCTGCTGGTTGAAGGCCTCGATCAGCGCCGTCTCGGCCGCGGTCAGGCGACTCGTCGTCTGCATGTTCATGGAGGTCGTCCTTTCCACCCGAACTCAGGCCGCCGCGCCGATGATATCGGCATAGCCGTTGGCTTCGAGCTCATGCGCCAGCGTCTTGTCGCCCGACTTGATCACCTGGCCCTTGTAGAGCACGTGAACGGTATCAGGCACGATATAGTCGAGCAGGCGCTGATAGTGGGTGATGACGACGACGGCGCGATCGGGCGAACGCAGCGCGTTGACGCCGTCGGCGACGATCTTCAGCGCGTCGATGTCGAGGCCGGAATCGGTTTCGTCGAGCACGCAGAGTTTCGGCTCGAGCAACGCCATCTGCAGGATCTCGGCGCGCTTCTTCTCGCCGCCGGAGAAGCCGACGTTGAGCGGACGCTTCAGCATCTCGGTGTTGATCTGCAGCTTGGCCGCGGCATCCTTGACGCGGCGCATGAAATCCGGCGTTGTCAGCTCGTCCTCGCCGCGCGCCTTGCGCTGCTCGTTCATCGCCACCTTGAGGAACTGCATGGTGGCGACACCGGGGATTTCGACCGGGTACTGGAAGGCGAGGAAAACACCCTTGGCGGCGCGTTCGGCCGGATCGAGTTCGAGAATGCTCTCGCCGTTATAAAGAATATCGCCCTCGGTCACTTCATAGTCTTCACGACCCGACAGCACATAGGAAAGCGTAGACTTGCCGGAGCCGTTCGGGCCCATGATGGCGGCCACTTCCCCGGCCTTCACCGTCAGGTTCAGGCCACGGATGATCTCGGTGCCATCTTCGGCAATGCGGGCATGAAGGTTTCTGATTTCAAGCATCTTTGGTTCCTGCGTTTTCTCTGCGTAGCTCACCAGAGCCTCGCGTAATTCTAAGGACTTCGACCTGTTGCGCTCGGCGCTATCGCGCCAAAAAACGAATGACACGGAAAACCGCGAGCGTTACGAACCAAAACCATTCGAGAATCTGAATAATCTTTCCCGGTTTTTCCATGCGCTGCTGGAGAAACACGTAAGGCTGCTCCGGCGGCGTTTCCGTCTCGTACCTTTGCTCGCGGGGGCGAATTTTCGCCAATATCTCCCCGCGCATATTCTCCAGACGTTCAAGAATGCGCTTCTTGTCCGTCTCGTCCATATCAGCCTACAGAGCCTTCAAGCGAAATACTGATCAGCTTCTGCGCCTCGACGGCAAATTCCATCGGCAACTCCTGCAGCACTTCCTTGACGAAGCCGTTGACGATCAGGGCGATCGCCGCTTCGGTCGGGATACCGCGCTGCAGGCAGTAGAACAGCTGATCCTCGGAGATCTTCGAGGTCGTCGCTTCGTGCTCGAATTGTGCCGTCGAGTTCTTCGCCTCGATGTAGGGCACGGTATGGGCGCCGCACTTGTCGCCGATCAACAGCGAATCGCACTGGGTGAAGTTGCGCGCGTTCGAAGCCTTGCGGTGAGCCGAGACCTGGCCGCGATAGGTGTTGTTGGAAACACCGGCGGCGATGCCCTTGGAGACGATGCGGCTCGAGGTATTCTTGCCGAGATGGATCATCTTGGTGCCGCTGTCGATCTGCTGATGGCCGTTCGAGACAGCGATGGAATAGAATTCGCCTCTGGAGTCGTCGCCGCGCAGGATGCAGGACGGATATTTCCAGGTGATGGCCGAGCCGGTTTCGACCTGCGTCCAGGAGATCTTCGACCGGTCCCCGCGGCAATCGCCACGCTTGGTGACGAAATTGTAGATGCCGCCCTTGCCTTCCTTGTCGCCGGGGTACCAGTTCTGGACGGTGGAATATTTGATCTCGGCATCGTCGAGAGCCACGAGCTCGACTACGGCGGCATGCAGCTGGTTTTCATCGCGCTGCGGGGCCGTGCAACCTTCGAGGTAGGAGACGTAGGCGCCTTCCTCGGCTATGATCAGCGTGCGCTCGAACTGGCCGGTGCCCTTCTCGTTGATGCGGAAATAGGTCGACAGCTCCATCGGGCAGCGAACGCCCTTCGGCACGAAGACGAAGGAGCCGTCGGTAAAGACCGCCGAATTCAGCGTCGCGTAATAATTGTCCGAGGTCGGCACGACCGAACCGAGATATTTGCGGACGAGATCGGGATATTCGCGGATCGCTTCCGAGATCGACATGAAGATCACGCCGGCCTTCTTCAGCTCCGCCTTGAAGGTGGTGACCACCGAGACACTGTCGAACACCGCGTCGACGGCGATCTTCGGCTTTTCGACGCCGGCCAGGATCTCCTGTTCACGCAGCGGAATGCCGAGCTTCTCGTAGACCTTCAACAGCTCCGGATCGACCTCGTCGAGCGACTTCGGACCCGGCGCGCTTTTCGGCGCTGCATAATAGTGGATGTCGTTGAAATCGATCTTCGGATAGTTGACGCGCGCCCAGGTCGGCTCTTCCAGCGTCAGCCAGCGCCGATAGGCCTCCAGACGCCATTCCAGCATCCACTCCGGCTCCTGCTTCTTGGCCGAGATGAAGCGGATGATATCCTCGGACAGGCCCTTGGGCGCCTTGTCCATTTCGATGACAGTCTCGAAACCGTATTTGTACTGGTCCACATCGATCAGGCGTACCTGGTCGATCGTTTCCTGCACGGCAGCCATTTCGTTCTCCAATCTCGCCGGATACAAGGTCCGGCAGCTTGTAGCGTCTATGGGCAATTTCCTTGCCCTGATGGTCGGACAATTCCTTGCCCCGATGGTCGGGCAATATCTTGCCCTGATGATCGGGCAATATCTTGCCCTGATGTAAGAGGCCAAAAGGGACTTTTCAGCCCGATTGGCAAGCGGAAATTTGCATTTCCGCAAGTTTATATCAGGTCAGGCCGCCTCGCCCGCCGACCTGCGCCGGCAGGCGATCTTCGCAAAAGCGGCAATCGCCCTGTCTATATCCTCTTCCGTGGTCGAAAAGCCGAGCGAGATCCGCAGCGCGCCGAGCTTGGCGTCGCGTCCCATCGCCGTCAGCACATGGCTTTCGCCAAGCCGGCCGGACGAGCAGGCCGAGCCTGCCGAAAGCGCCACGCCTTCGAGATCGAAGGCGATCTGCCCGGTCTCGGCCTTCAGCCCCGGCAAGGTGAAGAAGATGGTATTGGCAACACGCTCGCCGCCCTCGCCGTGGATGATCACGTCCGCCGCCGCCTGGCGCATGCCGGCTTCCAGCCGCTGGCGCAGCGCGCCGATGGCGGCGTTGCGCGTCTCCAGTTCATTCGCTGCCACCTCGGCCGCCGCGCCGAAGCCGATCAGCGCCAGTGAATTCTGCGTCCCCGACCGGTGACCACGCTCCTGCCCACCGCCTTGGATCAGCGGCCGCGGCATCAGCGCCTCGCCGCGCGCAATCAGCGCGCCGGCACCCTTCGGCCCGCCGATCTTGTGCGAGGAGACGATGATGAAATCGGCGCCGAGCCTGTCGATATCGAGCGCGATGCGGCCGGCGGCCTGTACGGCATCGACCACAAAGAGCCCGCCATGCGCGTGAACGATCTTTGCCGCCGCCTTCACCGGCTGGACAATACCCGTCTCGTTGTTGACGAGCATGATGGCGACCATCGGCAGTCCGGCAGCCTTGTCATGAGTATCGAGCAGGGTAGCGAGCGCGTCGAGATCGACGGTGCCGGCTTCGGTTACCGGAATCTCCGTCATCTTCTCTTTGGCGAAACGCCCGCCCTCGCGCATGGCCGGATGCTCGATCGCCGAAAAATACAGATGGCCGAGCCGCAGCGGCGTACGCCCCATGCGGAAATCCGGCGTCAGCACCAGATTGGCGGCTTCGGTAGCGCCACTGGTGAAGACGACATTGCCGGGTTCGGTGCCGGCAAGGGCCGCCACCTGGCGTCGCGCACCCTCGATGGCGGCGCGCGCGGCGCGGCCTTCTCCATGCACGCTGTTCGGATTGCCAAACACGTCGATGGCGCGCATGATCGCCTCGCGCGCTGCCGGGTGCAGCGGCGCTGTGGCATTCCAGTCGAGATAAAGGCGTGGCGGCGCCATGATCTTCAGTCCTGCGCTTGACGAGCTTGCTTCAGCACCCGCGGTTCATTTTTCTTGAAATTTCCGCCGGGCTTGCCTTATGACACGTTCCACGAAGCGTGGATCGCCATGCAAGTTTCGAATTGTTCTAAACTGCGTTTTAGAAAAGCTGACAACATTAGTCAAGTCATGTTGTCGTCCGACGCAGCGCGAACGCGAAATAAAACCCGGAGTACCAATGCCCGAAGTTATTTTCAACGGCCCAGCCGGCCGTCTTGAAGGCCGCTACCAGCCCTCCAAGGAAAAAAGCGCGCCCATCGCCCTGATTTTGCATCCACATCCGCAGTTCGGCGGCACGATGAACAATCAGATCGTCTACCAGCTCTTCTACATGTTCCAGAAGCGCGGGTTCACGACGTTGCGCTTCAATTTCCGGGGCATCGGCCGCAGCCAGGGCGAATTCGACCACGGCGCCGGCGAATTGTCGGATGCCGCCTCGGCGCTCGACTGGGTGCAGAGCCTGCATCCCGATTCGAAGACCTGTTGGGTCGCCGGCTATTCCTTCGGTTCCTGGATCGGCATGCAGCTCCTGATGCGCCGGCCGGAAATCGAAGGCTTCATGTCGATCGCCCCGCAGCCCAATACCTACGACTTCTCCTTCCTGGCGCCCTGCCCCTCCTCCGGCCTGATCATCAACGGCGAGGCAGACAAGGTGGCGCCGGAAAAGGACGTCAACGGCCTCGTTGAGAAGCTGAAGACGCAGAAGGGCATTCTCATCACCCATCGCACCGTGGCCAACGCCAACCACTTCTTCAACGGTCAGGTGGAGACGCTGATGAGCGAATGCGAGGACTACCTCGACCGCCGCCTCAATGGCGAACTGGTGCCGGAGCCGGCAGCCAAGCGGATCCGCTAAAGCGTAGCGCGAACCCTCGTCCCCTGTAAGAGGCGCTCGCCCCATCCGGGCCGATTGTGCCGGAACAGATCACCTTACCGTGTTGCAATATATTTTGCAGTGCGGTAGGGTCCCCGCGATCGAAACAGAAGCGAGGTCCGCAAATGACCAAGTCGTTCGGGGAAGTTCTGGATAAGTATAAAGGAATCGGTCCGGGATTTGATTTTCTTCGAATTGGTCTCGCCTTTTCTATCGTCCTGACCCATTCGTTTTTGCTGACTAGAAACGATGCTTTCATCAGGGGCTCGATATTCTGGTTTACCGAATACGCTCTTGTTCCGATGTTCTTTGCCTTGAGCGGATTCCTGATCGCCGGCAGTGCCCAGCGGCTGAGCCTGCGGAATTTCCTGATCAACCGCGGATTGCGCATCGTACCGGCTCTTGCCGTCGATATCGTCGTGTGTTCGCTGATCATCGGCCCGATCGTCACGATCGTCTATCACTCGGAATATTTCACCGACCCGCGCTTCGTCAAATACTTCCTGAACATCGTCGGCTGGATCCATTACGAGCTGCCGGGCGTGTTCCAGGACAATCCGACCCAGAAGGTCAACGGCGCTCTGTGGACGGTTCCCTGGGAAATCTTCTGCTACATCATCATGTCGTTTCTGATGATCACCGCCATCGTCAAGACGCGCTACAAGCTGCTCGCGGTGACGGCCGCCTATATCGTCATCGGTCTCATCGTGCAGAAGATGCCCTATCTCCTGCCTGATACAATCAAGCCCGTCGCCCGCTTCCTGTTCATGAGTCGCGGTTCGCAGCTGATAACCGCCTTCCTGATGGGCATCGTCGCTTTCCAGTTCAAAGCGGTCATTCCGCATTCGCGCTGGATCTTCGCCGCCGCCTGCCTCGTTTGCGTCGCCGCCATTCTCACTCTCGACAGCCGGGCGATTGAATCGGTGATCAACCGGCCCCTCGTCATCACCTCGCTTGTTTACATGACGGTCTTCATCGGTCTGTCGGAAGTCCCGATCCCCGCCTTCTTCCGGAAAGGCGACTATTCCTACGGTGTCTATCTCTATCACGATCCCTTCCTGCAGATCTGGATAAGCGCGTTCCCCTCGGTCTTTCTCTATCCGAAATATGGCGCGCTGGCGCTCTATGCCGTCGGCCTGCCTTCGGCTCTCGCTGTCGCGGTGCTGTCCTGGCACTTCATCGAGAAGCCGATCCTCGGCCTTCGCAAGAAGTTCTCGTTCATCGCCCAGGTCAGGGGCGTCGAGGACGACAATCAGGGCGGACGCGTCCGGCCGCTTGCCGTCAAGAGTTAGGCTTTGCCGGCCGCATGTCAGCGGTCATCTCGAAAGCCATATCGAGCACTCCATCGATTAGGATCGGCGCACGTTTGCGCATGCCGATCTTCCTGAGAACGCGCTGCGAGGCGATGTTTTCGGGATGCGTGAACGCAATGAAACCGGACGCAAGTCCCCGTTCGAAGAACCAGTCGGCCAGAGCGCTCGCCGCTTCTGTTGCCAGGCCCTTGCCCCACACCTCCTCGATCAGGGAATAACCGAGTTCGAACTGCTCGCTCCCGAACCGCGAAATGCCGGCGCGGCCGACGAAACGTCCATCCTGGGTGACAATCTTGTATTTGGTCGTTCCGTCGCGCGCCTGTTCCTCGAACCAGCCCCGCAGCCGTTCAGCGGCCTTCTCCGGGCTCCAGGGCGCGCTGCCGGGAAGATAGCGGGTCGTTGCCATCGTCGAATGCAGCTGCTGCACAAGGGCTGCATCGCCTTCGTCCCACATGACGAATCTGAGCCGCGGCGTCTTCAGGATCATCCTGTCGCTCACGGCGTTGCGAGCACGCCGCCGCTGACGGGAGCGCTGACTCCGGTCGTGCCGGGAAACGTCAACGGGAGCCCGTCCAGCGAGCGGACAGCGAGATAGGCCCAGGCCTCTGCCTCCATTGCATCGCCGTCGAAGCCTGCCTGTTCGGCGCTCAACACGCGCGATCCCAGGCTTTCGGCCATCGCCGAGAACTCCGCCATCAAAGTGCCATTCAGCCGGCCGCCGCCGCAGACGACATAGGTCGATGGAGTTTCCGGGAGAAAACCAGCGGATTTGATGATCGAGGCGGCGGCGACGTGCGCCAGTGTGCGGGCACCGTCTTCGAGGCTCGCCTCCTCGGACCGAAGCGGCGCGAAATCGCCGCGGTCGAGCGAACGGCGGACATTGCCGCGGAAAAACGGGCTCTCCAGATAGCGCTCCGCGACAGCAGCAACGACCTTGCCGCGTCCGCCGATTTCGCCGCCGGGATCATAGGTTTTGCCGGTCTGCATCTCCACCCATTGGTCGATCAGCGTATTGCCCGGCCCGCTGTCGAAGGCGACGATCCGGCCGTCGGTACCGATGAAGGTCAGATTGGAGATGCCGCCAATGTTGACGAAGCAGACCGCCTGCCCCGCCTGCTGGAATTTTCCCGCAAGCGCGGCGTGATAGGCCGGCACCAGCGGCGCGCCCTGCCCGCCATGCACCATATCGTTGGCGCGCATGTCATAGACCACCGATATGCCGGTGCGCCGGGCGAGGTCGCCGCCGTCGCCGATCTGAATCGTCAGTCCTTCGTCCGGCCGGTGAAGCACGGTCTGGCCATGAAAACCGAGAACATCGATGACATAGGCTGAAAGCCCGAAACGCTCAAGAAATGCCGTAACGGCAATTGCATGCCGTCCGGTCAATTCAAGCTCGATGTCCCGAAGTTCCGCGGGCCGCTTGCTCCTGTGGTGGAGCGGACGCGCCAGGTCCAGCGCCCGCTTGAGCCGCTCGCGAAATTCGGTCTCATAGGGCACACCCAGGAACGGCCCGCGCTCAATGAAACCGCGGCCGTCCGTCCTGATCAGCGCGACGTCGATTCCATCCATCGAGGTGCCGCTCATCAGACCGATCGCGGTCCTGATGACATCCATGAGGCTTCCTTCCCGTGCGATTCCCGGATGCACTTTTGTGAAAACAGTGCTAAACGCGCCGCGACAGATCAACAACAACGAATTTGCGCGAGGCCCATACGGGGTTAGGCGCAGAGACCAAGAGACGAAAGCCCATGTCCGAGTTCAAGTCCGAGTTCCTCCGCACGCTGAAAGAGCGCGGCTTCATTCATCAGATCTCTGATGAGCGCGGCCTCGACGACCTGTTCGCCAAGGAAACCGTGACGGCCTATATCGGCTACGACCCGACGGCATCGAGCCTTCACGTCGGCCATCTCACCCAGATCATGATGCTGCATTGGCTGCAGGCGACGGGCCACCGCCCGATTTCGCTGATGGGCGGCGGCACCGGCATGGTCGGCGATCCCTCCTTCAAGGAGGAGGCGCGCAAGCTGATGACGATCGAGACAATCGAGCAGAATATCGCCTCGATCAAGAGATGCTTCTCGAACTATCTCGATTACGACAAATCCGGCAACGCCGCGTTGATGATCAACAACGCCGAATGGCTGCGCTCGTTGAATTACCTCGAATTCCTGCGCGATGTCGGCCGCCATTTCTCGGTCAACCGCATGCTGTCCTTCGACAGCGTGAAGACGCGCCTTGACCGCGAACAGTCCCTGTCCTTCCTGGAATTCAACTACATGATCCTCCAGGCCTATGATTTCGTCGAACTGGCCAAGCGCTACGATTGCCGTCTGCAGATGGGCGGTTCGGATCAGTGGGGCAATATCGTCAACGGCATCGATCTCGGTCACCGCATGGGGACGCCGCAACTCTATGCACTGACCTCGCCGCTGCTGACGACCTCGTCCGGCGCCAAGATGGGCAAATCGGCATCCGGCGCGGTCTGGCTGAATGCCGACCTGCTGCCCGTCTATGACTTCTGGCAATATTGGCGCAACACCGAGGATGCCGATGTGCCGCGCTTCCTCAAGCTCTTCACCACCTTGCCGATGGATGAAATCGCACGGCTTTCGGCGCTCGGCGGTTCGGAACTGAACGAGGTCAAGAAGATCCTCGCAACGGAAGTCACCGCAATCCTGCACGGCCGCGCAGCTGCCGAGCAGGCCGCCGAAACGGCGCGCAAGACCTTTGAGGAGGGCGGCCTCTCGGAAAACCTGCCGTCGGT
Source organism: Rhizobium phaseoli (assembly GCF_001664385.1). Lineage (NCBI taxonomy): Bacteria > Pseudomonadati > Pseudomonadota > Alphaproteobacteria > Hyphomicrobiales > Rhizobiaceae > Rhizobium > Rhizobium phaseoli. Next base: position 2,386,802 of record NZ_CP013532.1, read on the forward strand.
CGATATCCCAGGCACCGAACTCGACGGCGGCATCGGCCTGCTGTCGCTGATGGTCCGCGCCGGCCTTGCCGGCTCCAACGGTGAGGCCCGCCGCCACGTCCAGGGCGGCGCAGTCCGCATCAACGACGAGGCGGTCAGCGATGAACGCCGCCTGATCGGCAGCGACGAGATTACCGCCGACGGCGTCATCAAGCTCTCGCTCGGTAAGAAGAAGCACATACTGATCCGCCGCGCGGCGTAAGCTGCGGCAGATGAGAACAGTGACAATGGCCGGCGCTTAGCCGGCCTTTTTCATTTCGCTGAAGGCGCTGGCGAGGCAGACGATCACTCGACACTAGGCCGAGATATTGCATCCGTTCGTTCGACCGCTTGAAAGACATAGGGTGGTGGATTGACGTCTGTAGCGGGTGGCATGCGTGACCACCAACTGATCGAGAAGATTGGCGGCGTCACCGTCGCGTCGAGGGGCACCATGAGGATATGGTCGGAGCGGACGGTCTGCGGCCTCAGTCGCGCTCCCTTTTCTACGGCATAGGAAAACTGGTGGCCAAACGTGACTGCGATCACGGCGGCAGACGCGAAAGAGATTGTCCGGGCGCACAGCATGGCATCCTCCGCCGACCACGGTTTTCCGGCCGAACCTCATCTTACATCAGAATTAGCTAAAATGTTCCGGCATCGATGACGAAATTGTCGGCCGAACTTGCCCGCCAGCCGGCCAGCACGCACCGCCTGATCGGAACCTTTTCCGCCCGGCGGGATTTGCGACCAGATGGATTGGAGAGCCGGCATGATCAACGACCTCTGGTATAAGAACGCCGTCATCTACTGCCTGTCCGTCGAGACCTTCATGGATGCGAACGGCGATGGCGTCGGTGATTTTCAGGGCCTGATGCGCCGCCTCGACTATCTCTCCGGCCTCGGCGTGACGGCGATCTGGCTGATGCCGTTTCAGGAGTCTCCCGGCCGCGACGACGGCTACGACGTCTCGGATTATTACAATGTCGACCGGCGTTATGGCACGCTCGGCGATTTCGTCGAATTCACCCACGGCGCCAAGCAGCGCGGCATCCGGGTGCTGATCGATCTCGTGATCAATCACACGTCGAAGGATCATCCCTGGTTTCAGGACGCCAGGAGTGATCCGCATTCGCGCTATCGTGAATGGTACGTGTGGTCGGAAAAAAAGCCTGCGAATGCCGATCATGGCATGGTCTTCCCCGGCGTGCAGAAGACTACCTGGACCCATGACGAAAAAGCCGAGGCCTACTATTTCCACCGCTTCTATGATCACCAGCCCGATCTCAACACGTCCAATCCCGAGGTGCAGGCCGAGATCCTCAAGATCATGGGCTTCTGGATCCAGCTCGGCGTCTCGGGGTTCCGGATGGATGCCGCCCCCTTCATAATCGCGACCAAAGGCGCCGAGGTCACCAAGCCGGTTGAGCAGTTCGATATGCTGCGGAAGTTTCGCGAATTCCTGCAATGGCGCCTCGGCGACTCCATCGTGTTGGCGGAGGCCAATATCCTGCCGAAGGACAATTTCGAATATTTCGGCGACCATGGCGACCGTATGCAGATGATGTTCAATTTCCAGGTCAACCAAGCACTGTTTTATGCCTTCGCCAGCGCCGATACCCGGCCGCTGAAGAAGGCGATGGAGGCAACGAAACCACGGCCGGCAACCGCCCAATGGGGCCTCTTTCTGCGCAACCACGACGAGCTGGATCTCGGGCGGCTGACGGACAAACAGCGCGGCGCTGTCTTTGCCGAATTCGGGCCTGACAAGAACATGCAGCTCTATGACCGCGGCATTCGCCGCCGGCTGGCGCCGATGCTTGGCGGCGACCGCCGCAGGATCGAAATGGCCTACAGCCTGCTGTTTTCGCTGCCGGGAACGCCCGTTATCCGCTACGGCGACGAGATCGGCATGGGCGACGATCTGAACCTGCCGGAGCGCGATTGCGCCCGCACGCCGATGCAGTGGTCGACCGAGCCGGAAGGCGGCTTCACCAAAAGCCCGAAACCGATCACCCCTGTGATCAAGGACGGTCCCTACGGCTTCGAGCATATCAATGTCGCCGAACAGCGGCGCGATCCGAACTCGCTGTTGAACTGGACCGAGCGGATGATCCGAATGCGCAAGGAAGCTCCCGAGATCGGCTGGGGCGATTTCTGCGTGGTCGACACCGGCGACGACGGCGTGCTGGCGCTTCGTTACGACTGGCGCGGCAATTCCGTCTTGATCCTGCACAATCTGCATGCGCAGCCGGCGGAAGTGACCTTCGATCCCGATATCGGCGAAGACGGGCGACAGCTGATCGATATTGCCGATGGCGCAAGCAGCAGCGCCGACGAGAAAGGCCGTCACACCATTCGGCTCGATGCCTACGGCTATCGCTGGTATCGTGTCGGCGGCCTCGACTATCTCCTCAGGCGCAAGGAAATTTAGGCTTCTGGCTTGCCCGTCTTATTGAAACTCGAAGATTTGCCGGAAAACACCGGGCGCGATGATCGAAAGCGGGTTGATCTGCAGGTTCGGCTGGTCGAACTTGCCGGTCAACTTGAAGGTGATGCCGATCAGTCCGCGGTCGCTGCCATTGCCGAGGATGACCCCGATCAGCGGCAGTTCGGCGAACAGGCGATTGAGACCGTAGGCGGGCATGAAGGTGCCGGTCATATCCATATTGCCCTTGCGGTCGCGCACCACACCCTGGAAGGTCGCACCGATCTGGTCGCCGCGCAACACGCCGTTCTCGATACCGATCATGCCGTTGCGCGAGACGATGCGGGCAAAACCGCGCTGGAAGCGTTGCGACGAAGTGTCAATGTCGCGTTTGACGGCCTCGTTGAGGCTGCGCTGCTCGTTTCCGACGGGTGTCGAGACAATCGAACGCAGGCGCTGTTCGTTGACGATCGAGAAGCGGCGCACATCGAGCGAGCCGTCCCAGCCGCCCTCAGCACCCAGCCGGATCGCCAGATTGAGCAGGCCGCCCTGCATGTGCTGGTAGAGATCGGCGAAACGCGAGACTGCGCCCGCATCACCGCTGGTGATGTTGATGACGCCGCCATCCTTCATCTGGCTGACAACCGCCTCACCGCTGTCGGTGATGCCGGAAAAATTCAGCGCCTGCAATTTGTCGCCGCGCAGTGACAGCTGTGCCTGGAAGTTGCCGACCTTTTCGTCGTTGAAGCCGATGACGTTTTTCAGCCTGGCGCGCACCGACACGCCGGTGTTGTCGGCATTCCCGCCATCCTCGTCGCCGGAGCCCGATTTCAACCGCGCGATTACCGGCCGCGCATCGGCGCTGTCGCCGGAGACGGAAACGTCGAAATTGCCTTTGCTGCGCTTCACCGACAGGGCGAAATCATCAAGCGAGGAGAGCCTGACGCTGTCGAAATCGGCCGAGATCAGTCCCGCCTTGCCGACATTCAGCGAACCGCTGGCGCCGAAACCGTCGCCTTTCAGCCGGAAGTTCCTGATCTGGATATTGTCGGTCGGGCCGGATGTTTCGAATTCAGCCGTGGCGGCAATACCGCTGCCCTTCGACCAGCCGATCCAGGGCAGTTCGAGCAGCGATCTGGTGAGATCCAGCTCGACGTCCTGCCGGTCCTCGTCGATCCGCGTCAGAACCATTTTCACGCTGCCGCCGACGATGCCGGAAAGGCCGGGCACCAGCCTGTTGCGCTGCTCCTCGGAGAGTGTCGCGGTGATCACCCGTTGCCGCGCCGCGCTGTCGGATGCCTCGACCGGCTCGGTCAGATCGATGTCGGCCGGGACACCGTCGATCTCTGCCTTGGCGTCAAGCGTGATCTGTTTCGGATTGCCGTTCAAAGTACCGTCGAGATTGCTGATCGTCCGGCCGGAAAACGGCTTGGCGAGATTGACGTCCGCAAGCTTCATAACCGCCGTCCATTCGGCCGGCGGCGGGTTCTGCGAGGAGAGCAGGCCGAAATGCGCCTTCACGTTCGCGTCGATGTGTCCCTTGAAATCGTCGGGCGTAAAGCCGGCGCGCTGCAGCACGCGGATCGGTTTGTAGGTCAGGAGTTCGCCGACGGCGTCCGCCGCACCGGAGACCGCAAGATTGATATCGGCCATCAGCGGTTTGTCGTAGGCGGAAGGTATGACGAACGTTCCCTGCCCGAGACCGACGGACCGGCCGGAGGGGAAATAGGAAGTGCCGCTTTTGATCGAAATCGTCGCAACAGGACCGGTCAGGTCGAAATGCGCCGCCGTATCGCGCACCGGCGGAATGTCGCCGGCAACGTTCATCCGCGCGCCGGCGATGTCGAAGCCGATGCGGATTTGGTTGGCGTCGAGCTTCAATCCCTTGCCGCCGGCTGCCTCGTCGAGCCGTCCAAATGGGATGAAGACGGATATGGCGGCATCGGTGACGGTGCCGCCAAAGAGATTGCCGTGCACCCATGTGCGCACCTTGGGTGCCATCCAGAACGGCCAGAGCTGCTTGATCGCCGTCGTCTGCAGCTCTCTGGACTGCCCGGCGAAGCTGATTTCCGGCGATTTATCGCCGAGCTTGACGTGCAACGCCCCGTAAAGCGCGCCGAGCGGACTGGAAACGGTCATGTTGGGAAACAGGAATTCCCGCCCGGCGACCATATAACGTCCGGTCGCCTGGATATCGAAGGAGAGCGGCTGTTCGCCGGAGCCGCCAGGCGCGGCGGTGCCGCCGCTGACAAGCACGTCAATGCCGAAGCCCTTGCCGGCTTTCGGATCAAGTTTGTCGAGATCGATCAGCGCGCCGTTGAGAGGAACCGTGGTCGCGCCGAATTGGGCGTTCGACTTGGCGATCTCGAGCGTCTGCTTGGCGAAATCGTAGACCAGATTGATTTGTCCGCCCGACAGTTCCTGCGGATCGCCATCCGCATAAATCAGGCCAGGATCAACATCGACCGTTGCAGCAAGTGCTGGCTGCGCGCCGTCGCGCTCCCTAGTCGCCGAAACCGTCAGGTCGACGAAAGCACTGAGCCCCTGCCGTATCACGCCCTGATCGTTGCGTTTCAACGCAAAGGGCGTGAGGTCGGCGTGCTTGAGCGTCGCAACCACCCTCGACACCTGGCCGCCTTCCTTCTCGGCCCGCACGTCGAGCTCCGCCACCTCGCCGTTCAGCGCAACCTCACCTGTCAATTGCAGCGAGGATGGACCGGCATGCGCGAAGACGAGATTGTCGACCACGAGCGATAACGGGCCGTTTGCGGTATCGGCCAATTTAACGTCGATGCCGGAGATGCGCACGGAATTGGTCGAGCCGCGTGTCACGATGCTATCGAACATGTCGAGCTGCGAGAAGATCTTCTCCATCGCCGCCGGCATGGCGTCGATGCGCAGATCGTCGAGCTTGATGGGGTTGCCGGAGGGCAGAAGTGCCGTATCGAGCGCGATATCCTCCGCTTCGATATCGGCGACGGCGATACGGCCGCGGAAGAGCTGCAGCGGATCGAGCCCGAGCCGCACCGAACCCGTGGTCGACAGGTGCTGGCCGCTCTGCTGGTCGATCATATTGACGTTGCGCGCTTCGAGCGCCAGCCGGAAGTCGGAGGTGAAGCGGATGACCGTGGAGCCGACTTCGGCGCGGTAGCGCGGTCCGGCCACGCTGTTCAGCGCCGCCTGCGCCTGCTGCGACAGCGGTTTGTCGAACATGCCGCTCTCGACGGTGAAGACGATCGCCGCGAGAATCAGGAGAATCAGTCCCAGAAAGCCGCAGGTCAGCTTCGCCGTGCGCCGCATCGGCGACCGCGGCGGCGGGCAATGAACGATGATCGGATCCTCGGCCTGGGCGGACGGCAAGCGGTCCAGCGCAACGATATCCTTCTTGCGAAACGTGACCTTTTCGCCGCGGATGGCTGACATGCGCCCTCGGGCTCTCCCTTAAATCGAAGAATTGAACCCGGCCATGCTGGACGGGTTTCCGTCCACTATATAATTCGGGGAGAGAGAGTGTCATCCACAAACCCGGCAAAAGAAAGGTTTTCCCAATGGCGGTTCCCGGCATCGGTGCCCTGGCCCCCGATTTCAATCTCCCCCGCGACGGCGGCGGCCGTGTCTCGCTTTCCGATTTTCACGGCAAGCCGCTGGTGCTGTTCTTCTATCCCAAGGATGACACCACAGGCTGCACCGCCGAATCGCTGGCTTTCACGGCGCTGGCGCCGGAGTTTGAAGCAGCCGGCGCTGCCGTGATCGGCATGTCGCCCGATTCGGCCGCCTGCCATGACAAGTTCATCAGGAAACACCGTCTGTCGGTGGCGCTCGCCTCCGACGAAGAGAAAACGACGCTGCAGGCCTATGGCGTCTGGAAGGAAAAGAGCATGTACGGCCGCAACTTCATGGGCGTCGAGCGCACGACTTTCCTCATCCGCCACGATGGCACGATCGCGACGATCTGGCAGAAGGTGAAAGTGCAGGGCCATGCCGAAACCGTGCTCGAGGCCGTCAGGAATCTGGCCGCGTGACCGGTGATTTCGCGATAATCTCGTTGCGCGGCGGCGCCATCGACGCCATCCGCTCGGCCGATCTCGGCCGCAAGACGGCCCTTGCGCAGGAAAGCGCCACCCGCTGGTTCGCCCGCCGGGTGTCGCTGCGCTCGCCGCTCGACGCCGCGCTGCCGGAAAGACCAGGCCGTCCCGACAAACCGCTGCTGACGCCGCCGACCCAGGTAGAGAAGCGCTCGCTGCACACGCTGAAGGGCCGGATCGCCCTGCTGCATGCCATCGCCCATATCGAGCTTAACGCCGTCGATCTGGCGCTCGATATCGTTGCGCGATTCGCGACCGAACAGGTGCCGAATTCCTTCTTCGACGGCTGGATGCAGGTCGCTTTCGAGGAGGCGAAACATTTCCGCATGGTGCGCGCCCGCCTCAACGATCTCGGCGCCGATTACGGCGATCTTCCCGCCCATGACGGGTTGTGGCAGGCGGCCCATTCGACGCGCAACGACCTGACGGCAAGGCTCGCCGTCGTGCCGCTGATTCTCGAAGCCCGCGGCCTCGACGTCACGCCGTCGCTGCAGGCCAAGATGCGCGAGACCGGCGATCTCGAAAGCGCTGCCGTTCTCGACGTCATCTATAACGACGAAAAGGGCCATGTCGCCGTCGGCGCCAAATGGTTCCGTTTCCTCTGCGCCCGCGAAAAGCGCGATCCGGCAAAGGCCTTTCAGGAGCTGGTGCGCGCTAATTTCCGCGGGCCGCTGAAGCCGCCCTTCAACGATCTCGCCCGTGCCGAGGCCGGGCTGACGCCGTCCTTCTACCGCTCGCTGGCATCGATCAGCCACGCCTGAGGTGATTGATTTTCTGGCGCAAATGACGGCCGAGAAAGCATTCATTAACCATAACCGTGTCTAATTTTCCGAAAGAGGCGTAGAGCATCAATCGGGAGAGCCTGCGTGAACAGCGGACATCAGCACCGGGTATTCGGCAGGCGGGCACAGGAACACATCCTGATCCTGGCAAGTGGCGACAAAGTGCGCCACATGACGGTCCGGCCATGGATGGCAGCGCTTGCCTTCTGCTTCGTCGGCGTCTTCTCGATCGGCTATCTCCTGGCGACCTCCTACCTCGTGCTGCGCGACGACCTGATCGGCGCCACCATGGCACGCCAGGCCCGCATGCAGCATGACTACGAGGACCGCATCGCTGCCCTTCGCTCGCAGGTCGACCGCATCACCTCCCGCCAGCTTCTTGACCAGCAGGTGGTCGAGGATAAGGTCGACAAGCTGATGGAGCAGCAGATGGCGCTCACCTCGCGCCACGGCAAGCTCGACAACCTGCTCGACCGCGCCGAAAGCTCCGGCCTGACGGAAAAGGATGGCGCCCTGCCGGCGCTATCATCGCCCGTCCAATCCTTTGCCCCCGATATCAAGGACAAGCGCGCTTCACTCACCGGCGGCCTCGAGGCGATCGAAAGACAGCTGGCGAGCGGCGCGCCCGCTGACGCGACGCCCGACAATTCGACGCTTGCCTATGTCCCGTCCGCCGAGACGGTCGGCGACCGCGCCGACCGGATCTTCTCCAAGGTGACGCTGTCGCTGAAGGATGTCGAGCAGGACCAGCGCAACCGCGTCGAGCAGCTGACGAGTGACGCCGGCCATGCCGCCAGCGCCATCGAAACCGTGCTGACCCGCTTCAAGATTCCTGTGCCTGAGGAGACGGCCGCGGCCAGACAGGAAGAGGAAAGTGCTATCGGCGGCCCCTATCTGGAACCCGAGAGCAACGACGACTTCAACAATTCGCTGGCCGCGCTCGACGGCGCGCTGACCCGGCTGGAGGCCGTGCGCAGCACTGCCGAGTCCCTGCCCTTCCGCAACCCCGCCATCGGCAAGGAAGTCACCAGCCCCTTCGGCAACCGCCGCGACCCGTTTCTTGGCCGCCTGGCCCTCCATTCCGGCATCGACTTCCGCTTTTCGCCGGGCGAAAGGATCCGCCCGACGGCGCCCGGCAAGGTCATCGCCGCCGGCTGGACCGGCGGCTACGGCAACATGGTCGAGGTCGACCACGGCAACGGCATCTCGACGCGCTATGGCCATATGTCACAGGTTATGGTGAAGGTCGGCGACACGGTCGGCCGCAATGACGTCATCGGCCTTGCTGGCAGCACGGGCCGTTCGACCGGTACCCATCTGCACTATGAAGTGCGCCAGAACGGCCAGGCGGTAGATCCAGTATATTTCATGAATGCCGGCCTTAAACTCGCTACCTATATCAAGTAATAGCCATCAGGTAACCATCGCTTCACTCTGCACGGAGTGCCGCCTCTCTATTTCTTGACTTGCCGGCCATTCGGGGCTATGTCGCGCTGCATTGCGGCATGCAATCCCGCCGACTCGTTCAGAGCTCGGCCGAACCGGAACGGAAACAGTTTTCCCTTTGACGACATTCGCTGACCTTGGCTTGAGCCAAAAAGTGTTATCCGCTGTTACCGACGCGGGCTATACGATCCCCACGCCTATTCAGGCCGGGGCCATTCCCTTCGCGCTCGAACGCCGCGACATTTGCGGCATTGCGCAGACCGGAACCGGCAAGACGGCATCCTTCGTTCTGCCGATGCTGTCGCTATTGGAAAAGGGTCGCGCCCGCGCGCGCATGCCCCGCACGCTGATCCTCGAGCCGACCCGCGAACTCGCTGCCCAGGTCGCCGAGAATTTCGAGAAGTACGGCAAGAACCACCGTCTGAACGTCGCCCTGCTGATCGGCGGCGTGTCCTTCGAAGACCAGGACCGCAAGCTTGAGCGCGGCGCCGATGTGCTGATCTGCACGCCCGGCCGCCTGCTCGACCACTTCGAACGCGGCAAGCTTTTGATGAGCGGCGTCGAGATCCTCGTCATCGACGAGGCCGACCGCATGCTCGACATGGGGTTCATCCCCGATATCGAGCGCATCGCCAAGCTCATCCCCTTCACCCGCCAGACGCTGTTCTTCTCGGCAACCATGCCGCCGGAGATCCAGAAGCTCGCCGACCGCTTCCTGCAGAATCCCGAGCGCATCGAGGTGGCAAAGCCGGCATCGACCGCCAAGACTGTGACGCAGCGCTTCGTCGCCTCGCACAGCAAGGACTACGAGAAGCGCGCGGTTCTGCGCGAGCTCGTCCGTGCGCAGACCGAACTAAAGAACGCCATCATCTTCTGTAACCGCAAGAAGGATGTCGCCGATCTTTTCCGCTCGCTCGAGCGCCACGGCTTCTCCGTCGGTGCGCTGCATGGCGACATGGACCAGCGTTCGCGCACGACCATGCTGCAGAACTTCCGTGACGGCAATCTCCAGCTGCTGGTTGCCTCCGACGTCGCCGCCCGCGGCCTCGACATTCCCGATGTCAGCCACGTCTTCAATTTCGATGTGCCGATCCACTCCGAGGACTATGTCCACCGCATCGGCCGCACCGGCCGTGCCGGCCGCTCGGGTGCTGCCTTCACGCTCGTGACCAAGCGCGACACCAAATTCGTCGACGCAATCGAGAAGCTGATCGGCGAAAAGGTCGAATGGCTGAGCGGCGATGTGAATTCGCTGCCGCCGGCCGAAGAAAACGCCGACAGCGAGCGCCCGCGGCGCAACAGCCGCGAGCGCGGCGCAAAGGGTGAGCGGGGCGAGAGGGATCGTGGGCGCGGACGCGGCAATCGCGGCGCTGCGAGTCATAAATCTGATAACGACATCCAGGATAATGACGTCCAAGTGATCGAAGCAGCACCAGCAAGGGCCGAAGTCTTGAAGAACGAGCGCAAAGCAGAGCAGAAGCCGCAAAACAATGCGCGCCACAATCGGCCCTACCCGGCAAACGACGACAGCCGCGACCGCCGCCGTCATCGCGATCACGACGACGGCCCGACCCCGGTCGGTTTCGGCGACGACATCCCGGCCTTCATGCTGATCGCCGGCAGCGCCAAGGTCTGAACATCCAATGGGCAGGCCCGGCCATGATTTTCCGGGCCTCGGCGTTGGTCTGGTGATCCTGCGAGACGACAGGATCCTCCTCTACAGACGCGTGAATCCGCCTGAAGCCGGCTACTGGAACATTGTCGGCGGCAAGGTCGATCACATGGAGCCGGCTGAAGAAGCCGCGCGTCGCGAGGCCGAAGAAGAAACCGGCCTCAAGATCGGCCGGATCGAACGCATCGGCATGACCGAGCAGATCATCGATGCCGACCGCCAGCACTGGATTTCCATCCTCTATCTCGCCCGCAATGTCGAAGGCGAGCCGCAATTGACCGAACCGGACAAGCTTTCGGATCTCGGCTGGTTTGCCTTAACGGATCTGCCCACGCCCCTGTCGGCCTTCACCAAAGCGGCAATAGCAGCCCTGCCGGCTGCTGAGCGCGGTTAGTCCTCTGCGCGTAGCGCCGCCTCATAGGCAAGCCTTACCCATTTCGCCATCAGATCGGGATCGTCGTAAGCCTCTTCGGGGATCGACCAGTAGGGCATCTTGACCGGTTTTCCCTTCTTGCCCTCATAGGCCCATTGCGTGGCGCCGGCGGCGGCAAATTCCGGGGCGGTTGTCTCGTCGGCTTTCAGCAACATCTCGTCGCGCACTTCGACTGCAATAATGCGCCCGAGGTGATAAATGCCTTTGCCGCCGAACATGCGCTTGATCGTGACAGGTCCGAGCCCCTGAAACATTTCCTCGATCCCGGCATTGTCCATTCTCTATTCCCTCGAAATTCCGGCTGTTCCGATCACAGCGTGTGATAATCCCGGTTCATGTAAATGAGCGCCGGATGCTTCTCGCTGAAGCGGACGGCGGCGACTTCGCCGAAGATGACGTTATGGGTCGGCATTTCCTTGATGTCGGTCACCCGGCAGTCGAAGGCAGCAAGCGCATCGGCGAGAACCGGCGCGCCGGTGACGAGCGTGTCGAAACGGGCGCTGGCAAAGCGTTCCTCATCGGTAAGCGCCGTGCGTCCGGAGAAAGCGTCGGCGACGCCCTGATGGTGAGCGCCGAGCGTATTCAGCACGAAGATGCCGCTGCGGAAAAATATCTCGTTCTTCGGATTGGTGTTGTTGAGGCAGATCAGCACCGAGGCCGGATTATCCGAGACCGAGCAGGCAGCCGTGATGGTGACGCCCCGACGCAAGCCTTCCGTAGCCGTCGTCACGAGCTGCACGTGGCCGGCGTAGCGGCTCATGGCATCCCGATAAAGGCCGGGGTCGATATGCTGTCTGTTCAACACCTGCGTCTCCGTGCGCTCTTCTGCCGACTGCATACAATTACACAGCAATGCAAAGTCCTGCAGCGTCCTTTGCGTCACCGAAACGACGCCCTGCGCTGCTGTTCGACTTCCATCGCGCCAATATGGCGAGCATCGGTTACCTTTTCTACAATAGGACCGGTGAAAAGCATTGGGTTACGCTTGTTTTTCTTTGACGATCGCGGCCTTGCGGATAAAAGGGCATGGACGATGGCTAGGGATCTCCGCCTTTCATGATCAACCTGCGTGGCATAGCAGCCGTTCTGATGCTGCTGGGAGCGGCGGCGCAAGGCCATGCGGCCGGCGTGACGATCGGCGTCGTTGCGCCCCAGAACGGCCCGCTCGCCCTGCTCGGCGCCCAGATTGCCGCCGGCGCCGGTTTCGAGATCCAGCAGTCAGGCAATACGCTCGTCGCGGTCAACGAGACCTGCGAAGACAATAGCGGGGCGGCAGTCGGTGATGCGCTTGTCGCGGCCAAGGTGCAGATCGCCGTCGGCTTTCTTTGTAGCGAGACGCTCGAAGGCGCCCTGCCGAAGCTCAAGGATGCCGGAATTCCGGCGATCACCGTCTCCGTGCGCTCGCGCATCCTGATGGAGGATGCGCTGAAAAACGGCTGGTCGCTCTTCCGCATGGCGCCTGCCGATGGCGCCGAGGCGGCAAAGATCAATGAAGTGATCCTGAAGGACTGGGCCGCCGATCCGATCGCCCTGATCGAGGACGGCACCATTCACGGCCGCGAACTGACGGAAGCGGTGCGCAATACGCTGGAACAGAACGGCCTGAAACCGGTCTTCACCGATACCTATCGCCCGGGGCAGGAGCAGCAGATCGCTCTTGTCCGCCGCCTGAAACGGGCGGGCGCCACCAGGGTTTTCGTCGGCGGCGACCGCAACGACGTCGCCGTCATCGCCCGCGACGCGGAGGCTGAGAACATCCCCCTCGCCATCCTCGGTGGCGACGCCATGCGCGCCGCCGATCAGCCGCTGCCGCTCGGGCCTGGCGTGCGCGCCGTCGCCCTGCCCGAATATGCCGTCCTGCCGGAAGCCGCGGCGACGGCCGAAACCTTACGCGCCAAGGGGATCGAGCCGGAAGGTTATGTTCTGCCGTCGCTTGCAGCGGCATTGATTGCCGGCCAGGCGGCCGAAGCCGCCGCTGCGGCCGGCAAGCCCCTCCTGGAGACGCTGCTCGGCACGACATTCCAGACCCCGGTCGGTGCCGTCGCCTTCACCGGCACGCATGAACTGTCGCAAAACCCGTACCGCCTGCTCGAATGGCGCGGCAACGGCTTTTTTCCACCGGCTGCGCCGACGCAATGAGCGGTCGTCAGCCTTGAATTCCGGCGCCGTGCTCGGCTGGCGCCCATACGGGAGTAAGACTTGATGACGCTGCCCATTCGCATTGCCCCCTCGATCCTCGCGGCGGATTTCGCCAGGCTCGGCGAGGAGGTGCGCAATGTCACCGCCGCCGGGGCCGACTGGATCCACCTCGACGTGATGGATGGGCATTTCGTGCCCAACATCTCCTTCGGCCCGGATGTCATCAAGTCGCTGCGCGCCTATACGGATGCCACCTTCGACTGCCACTTGATGATCTCGCCGGTCGACGACTATCTCGAAGCTTTCGCCAAGGCCGGCTGCGACCGCATAACCGTCCACGCCGAATCCGGGCCGCATCTGCACCGGTCGCTGCAGACCGTCCGCAATCTCGGCAAGAAGGTCGGGGTGACACTCAATCCGGCAACTCCGCTCAGCGCCATCGAGAACGTGCTCGACGATGTCGACCTCATCCTCATTATGTCGGTCAATCCAGGCTTCGGCGGACAGAAGTTCATTCCGGCAATGGCGGGCAAGATCGCGGCGGCAAAATCAATGATCGGAGACAGGCCGATCGAGCTTGAGGTCGATGGCGGCGTCACCGTGGAGACGGCGCCGGCAATCGCCCGCGCCGGCGGCAACGTCCTCGTCGCCGGCTCGGCGATTTTCAAGGGCGGCACGGTCGAGAATTATCGCAAGACCGTCGCCGATCTGCGCCAGGCAGCCGAAGGGGCACGATCATGAAGAAGCAGCTTTTCATCGGCGGCCTGCTGGCCGCGGCACTTGCTGGCCTGCCCGGCGTGTCACTTGCCGGCGACATTGCCAGCATCCAGCCAATCGGCTTTTCCGCCGACGGCAAGGTCTTCGCGTTTCAGGAGTTCGGCATCAAGGAGGGCAGCAATGTCCCCTATTCCAACACCTATTTCATCGATACCGACAAGGGCCAGTATCTCGAAGGCACGCCCTTCCGCACCGAGCTGACCGACAAGGACGCCAATCTTTCCAAGGCACGGCGGCAGAACCTGACGGCGGCACGCGGTCAGATGGACAAATACGATCTGCTGACCAACCCCGGCCTGATTGCCGCCTTCAATCCGCCGACCGAACTCGGCTCTCCCGCAAAGACGCTGCGCTACACGACACTTGCGACCGACGGCCCGCCGAAATCGCCCTACACGCTTTCGCTCGGCGAGTTGCCGATAGCGGCGCCGACGGACTGCGCGGCGGTCGCCAAGCGGGTCCTCGGCTTCAGCCTGCAGATGATTGAGAAGGAAGGCGTTCCGAACCGGCAGGCAGCGCGCCAGGTGCAAACGGTTCCAACCGAGCGCGCGTGCTCGGTCGAATATAGAATCGGCGGCGCCGTCGTCTATCAGCCGGAAGCGGGAAACCAGGTTCATATCGCCCTGGTGCTGGCCTTCGATGCGCAAAGGAACGGGCGCTGGATCGCCGTTCCGGTTCATCCCTGAGCCTGGATCATTCCAGAATGGAGCGCCGGAGGAGCCGCATACGCGCGGCATGGCCGCCCTACCCCGATCTGGTTGCCGGCGCGCCGCTCTGGGGCATGCAGATGCTCGTCTCCGCCATGCTCGGCCTCTATCTGCGCAACGGCCTGGAGACGAGCCGCCTTGCCGAAGTCGCCGCGCTCTATTTCCTCGGCGGCCTGCTCGCCTGGCCCTTCGCTTTGCCGACTGCCCGCTTTCTCGCCTATGGCAAGCCGCCGGAGGCACGTTTCGCCGCCTTTTTCGTGATACTGATCGCGGCCACGATCGCGATGACTGCCTTCCTCTTCGCGATGGAATATCGGATCTTCTATTCGCGCTGGCACGCACCCTTCGGAAGCGGCATCTGGGTCTTCCAGTTCATCTTCACCAGCATCAGCGCCGTCTATCAGTTCCTGGTGATCGGTCTGCGCCTTTTCCTGCCGCTCGGTCTCGTCTGCCTTGTCGCCAGCAGCTATTATCTTGCGAAACGCATGCGTTGAGATTGCCGCCCGTCTTTGCTACAGGGGCGCTGAAGCAATTTCAGCAAAAGTGTTCAGCGGTTTTGCGCCCGAAATTGCGCAAAAACAGAACATTGACGCAAACCTCTTGAAGTGAAGGCAGCCGCCCATGATCCCGCGTTATTCCCGGCCCGAAATGGTCGCCATCTGGTCTCCCGAAACCAAGTTCCGCATCTGGTTCGAGATCGAGGCGCATGCCTGCGACGC
The DNA here is from genome assembly GCF_001664385.1 of Rhizobium phaseoli. Classification (NCBI taxonomy): domain Bacteria; kingdom Pseudomonadati; phylum Pseudomonadota; class Alphaproteobacteria; order Hyphomicrobiales; family Rhizobiaceae; genus Rhizobium; species Rhizobium phaseoli. The sequence continues at coordinate 2,402,008 of NZ_CP013532.1, forward strand.
GCTGGCCGAGCTCGGCGTCATCCCGAAATCGGCGGCAAAGACCATCTGGGAAAAAGGCGGTGCGGCCACCTTCGACGTCGCCCGGATCGACGAGATCGAGGCTGTCACCAAGCATGACGTCATCGCCTTCCTGACCCATCTCGCCGAGATCGTCGGCCCGGATGCACGTTTCGTCCACCAGGGCATGACCTCGTCCGACGTGCTCGACACCTGCTTCAACGTTCAGTTGGTGCGCGCCACCGATATTCTGATTGCCGATCTCGACCGGCTGCTGGCAGCGCTGAAAACCCGCGCCTTCGAACACAAGGACACCGTCACCATCGGTCGCTCGCACGGCATCCATGCCGAGCCTACCACCTTCGGCGTCAAGCTGGCTCTCGCCTATGCCGAATTCGAGCGCTGCCGCCAGCGCCTCGTCGCCGCCCGCGAGGAAGTCGCGACCTGCGCCATCTCCGGCGCCGTCGGCACCTTCGCCAATATCGATCCGCGCGTCGAGGAACATGTCGCCGAGGCGCTTGGCCTGAAGGCCGAGCCGGTCTCGACCCAGGTCATCCCGCGCGACCGCCATGCCATGTACTTCGCCACCCTCGGCGTCGTTGCCTCCTCGATCGAGCGGCTGGCGACCGAGATCCGCCACCTGCAGCGCACCGAGGTTCTGGAAGCCGAGGAATATTTCTCGCCCGGCCAGAAGGGCTCCTCGGCGATGCCGCACAAGCGTAACCCTGTGCTGACCGAAAACCTGACCGGCCTCGCCCGCATGGTCCGCTCCTACGCCCTACCGGCCATGGAAAATGTCGCCCTCTGGCACGAGCGCGATATCTCCCACTCCTCGGTCGAACGCATGATCGGCCCCGACGCTACCGTCACCCTCGATTTCGCCCTCTCACGTCTGGCCGGCGCCATCGAAAAGCTGTTGGTCTACCCGGAGAACATGGAAAAGAACCTCAACAAGTTCCGCGGCCTCGTCCACTCCCAACGCGTCCTCCTGGCGCTGACCCAGGCCGGCACCTCCCGCGAGGACGCCTACCGCCTGGTGCAGCGCAACGCCATGAAGGTCTGGGAGCAGGGCAAGGATTTCCTGGAAGAGCTGCTGGCGGATACCGAAGTGCGCGCTGCGCTGTCCGAGGAGGATATTCGCGAGAAGTTCGACCTTGGCTATCATACCAAGCACGTCGATACGATCTTCCGGCGGGTGTTTGGAGCCGCATAAGGATTCTTTTCTGCGTTATGGCGGCGCCTCCCGGCGCCGTTGTCTCCTGCGCTGTCTAGCCGACGCTCCGTCTTAGCCGCAGCCTGATCATGACCGGGAAGTAGATGCATGTCGCAAGGAGAGAAGGAGCGGACAAAATCAGGATAATATTCAATATTGTCATGTCCTTCCGTGTAGGATCATTTATCCCGCCGCGTATCAAAAAGAACGACGCAACGATTAACACCAACGTTGCGATAAAGATGATGGATCCCCACAAAAATGGGCGTGAATTTACTGCAGCATATTTAATGCGATAAAAAATAAACAATAAAAAAACGATCGGAAGCGAAAGAAAAAACTTCGCGAACAGCAGACCAAGGCCTAGATCACTGAAGAAAAATGGCAAATGGCCCAATGGCAGCCCTATGAGATAGGCCTGAAAAAACAATTCGACCTGCGGTTCTCTGAGAAAGGAATCGCGCATTTTCCCCTGCAAAACAGCTTTAGACCCGACATGCGTTATAAATGCATATTGAGGAATTCAGCTCTTCTCAAGCGGTCGTTGCTTCATCTTCGAGCCCTTAGCATTCGCCGATCGCTTACGCGCATCGGTCTTTTTCGGCGTAATGGCTTCCGCGGCCTCCGCAGTTCTGCAAGCCTCCGTCTCGCCCCTGCCCTTGGCAGCCTTGGCGACCAGCTGGTCGAGATGTTTCAGCTCCTCCTCGTCGAGATTTTCGATGCCGATGAAGCGATTTTCGGCATGGCTTGTCAGGATGATTTCGTTGAGTTTGGCCTGGATCGCCCGCGTGTCGCGCGTCTGTGCGTTCTGCAGCACGAAGACCATCAGGAAGGTGATGATGGTCGTGCCGGTGTTGATGATCAGCTGCCAGGTTTCCGAATAGTCGAAGAAGGGCCCGAGCAACGCCCAGATGATGACGATACTCAGAGCCAGGATGAAGATGACGGGCTTGCCCGCCCATTCTGATGTCTTGGTTGCGAAGCGGGCAAACAGATGCTTCATCGTTACCTCTGAAATCCTCCCTCGGAGCCATATTTAAACTCCGAGGCAGGTTCGAGGTTCCCTTGAAGAATCGGAATCCGAAAATCTCCGAGGGGCAAAACCGTGGCTACGCGGCCTCCCGCGCAACCAGCTTGCGATAGAGATGCCAGGTCGCATGGCCGAGGATCGGGATAACGAGCGCAAGCCCGGCAAAGACGGGGATCGTGCCGATGACGAGGAGTGCGGCGACGATCAGACCCCAGAGCAGCACCGGCACCGGATTGATGATCGTGGCACGGATCGAGGTCACGACGGCGGCGACCGCCCCGACATCGCGGTCGAGCAGCAGCGGAAAGGTGATGACGGAGATCGCCAGCACCACCAGCGCGAAGCCGAAGCCGATGAGATTGCCCCAGATGATCAGCTGCAGGCCTTCAGCCGTACCGAAAACCTGGCGGGTGAAATCCGTCATGGTGCGCGGAAACACTTCTCCGAGGAGATTGGTATAAAGCGTCTGCGCCGTCACCAGCCAGACGACGAAAAGCCCAAAAAGCATCAGCCCGACCGCGACGATCGACGGCAATGCCGGCGAATGGCGCACGTCGAGCGCATGCGTCCATGACGTGTCGAGTCCATCCTCGCGCCGGCGGCTGATCTCATAAAGGCCGATCGCCGCGATCGGTCCGATCAGGACGAAGCCGGACATCAGCGGGAAGACCATCGGCAGAAGATTAGCGCCGGAGGTCCATAGCGTCAGGAAGACGCCTGCGATCGGGTACATCAGGCACAGGAACACGTAATGCGAGGGTTTTTCCTTAAAATCCTCGAACCCGCGCTTCAATGCGTCGAAGACGTCAGCAATGCCAATGCGATTGACGACGGGCCGCGCCAAGCTGTCGCTGGCACCCGTCATGACATGAAATGCCGCCATGGCTTTCTCCTCCTCAGCCGAGATTGGTCGGCAGCGGCACGCATCGGCGGGCAAGCCGATACGAAATCCGCAACCGGCACTGGAGCAATATAACAAATATCAAGGCGCGTGTCGCTCTCTCCCTTGATGCCCCTCTTGACATCTTCGACAGGCTTTCTCACATCGGCGGCACTATGAAAGCCTCAGACGCAGATATCCTCATCATCCCCGGCTATACCAATTCCGGCCCCGGCCATTGGCAGAGCCGCTGGGAAGCGAAGCTCAGCACGGCGCGGCGCGTCGAACAGGCGGAATGGACGAAGCCGGTCCGCGAGGACTGGATCGCCCGCATCGCCGAGGAGGTGAACGCCTCGACCCGGCCCGTCGTGCTTGTCGCCCATTCGCTCGGCGTGCCCTCGGCGATCCACGCCATCCCGCTTTTCCGCAACCGGGTGGCAGGAGCCTTCTTCGTCGCCCCGCCCGATGTCACCAATCCCGATATCCGCCCGAAGCATCTGATGACCTTCGGCCCCTATCCGCGCGATCCGCTGCCCTTCCCGTCGATCACCGTCGCCAGCCGCAACGATCCGTTCGGCAGCTATGAGCATGCCGACGATATGGCCAGCAGCTGGGGCTCGTTTCTCGTCGATGCCGGTGAAGCGGGACATATCAATGCCGATTCCGGTCACGGTCCCTGGCCGGAGGGCACCATGGTCTTTGCCCAGTTCCTGAGCCGTCTCTCTGCTGATTGAGGAAAACCGCCTTCTCGTTAATTCAGCAATTGCTTTCTAAGTCTTTCTTAATGGAAAGACAGCAGACTGCGCCCGAGATGAATAAGCGAGAATGCCCGTGAAGAAAGCCCATCCAGAGGCCGAGAGCCCGCATGGCGATGCCGCAGCGGCTGCGGCAGGCGTCAACGGGGCAGCCGGCGATGCCGAGCTGGCGGAGCGGGAGAGCCGATGGAACCATGCGCTGGTCGGCTCGGGCCTCGGCGTATGGGATCACAACTATCGGCTCGACCGGAAATATTACTCGCCCACGTGGAAAACCATTCGCGGCATGGCGCCCGACGAGGTGGTCGCTGGCGATTACGATGCATGGCTGCAGCTCGTCCATCCCGATGACCGAGATTTCGTCGCGCATGCCATCGAGCGCCAGAACGCCGGCGACCCGAATTATCAGATCTTCCAGTATCGTGAGCGCCACAGGGACGGCCACTGGGTCTGGATCGACTGCCGCGGCGCTTGCGTGGAATGGGACGAGAACGGCGTACCGTCACGCATCGTCGGCACGGATATCGATATCACCGCGCGCAAGGAAGCCGAGGAGACGCTGTCGCGCCTGTCACGCCGGCTCGACCTGGCGCTGGAGATTTCCCATATCGGCGTTTTCGAGGCCGATATTGAGAATGATACGGTCGAATGGGACGATCGCCTCATCGCGATTTACGGCCTGCAGGGCGCCTCGCATCAGATCGCGGGCGATGCCTGGGCGAAAAGCCTGCATCCCGACGACCGCGAACGGGTGCTCGGCCTGGCCGGCCGCAGCGTCGAAGGCGGCAGCGATTTCCAGCAGGAATATCGCATCATCCGTGGTGACGGCGTCGAACGCATCATCCGCGCCCGCTCGGCCTTTTTCGTCGATGGCAACGGCCACCGCAAACTGATCGGCGCCAACTGGGACGTCACAGAAGACGTCGCGTTGCGCAATGAGCTGCAGCGCGCCAAGGACCTGGCCGAGGCCCGCAACCGCGAGCTCGAAGCCGCCAAGGAGAGCATCGAGCGCTTGGCGCTGCATGACTACCTCACCGATCTCCCGAACCGGCGCTATCTCGACAAGATGCTGGAGGAGCGCTCGGCCGAATGTCGCGCCAAGGGCCTTGCCCTGGCGATCCTCCACGTCGATCTCGACCGCTTCAAGCAGATCAACGACACGCTTGGTCACCGAGCCGGCGACGCCATGCTCCAGCACGCGGCGAATGTGCTCAGAAACTCCGTCCGCGCTGCCGATTTCGTCGCCCGCATCGGCGGCGATGAATTCGTCATCCTCTGCACCATGGATGCCGCGTCGAAGAAGATCGGCGGCCTTGCCCAACGCATCATTCACAAATTGCGCAAGCCTGTCAGATACGAGGGGCACGACTGCCGTTTCGGCGCCAGCATCGGCATTGCCATCGATAGCAGTCCCAAGCTCGACGCCAAGCAGACGCTGCTCGATGCCGATATCGCGCTCTATCGCGCCAAGGGCCTCGGCCGCAACCGCTTCGAATTCTTCTCGGCGTCAGCCCGCCGCGACATTGTTTTGGCCAAACATCTCGCCGACGAGATCCTGATCGGCCTCGAGCGCAACGAATTCGTGCCCTTCTATCAATTGCAGTTCGATGCCCGCACGCTCGATGTCACCGGCGTCGAGACGCTCGCCCGCTGGCAGCATCCCCGCCACGGGCTGCTGGCGCCCGACCGCTTTCTCGATATTGCCGAGGATCTCGACGTCGTCTCGACGATCGACGCGCTAATTCTGGAGCGCGCGCTGGCCGACCGCCGCGCGTGGATCAAGGAGGGCTTGTCGATCCCGAAAGTATCGGTCAACGTTTCCGCCCGCCGGCTTGCCGATCCCGATCTCGGCAAGAAGCTCCGCGCCCTGAAGATTGAACCCGGTGCCATCGCCTTCGAACTGCTGGAATCGATCTCGCTCGACGAATGCGACGAGGTGGTGACGGCCAACCTCAAGAAGCTGCGCAAGCTCGGCATCGACGTCCAGATCGACGATTTCGGCACCGGGCACGCCTCGATCGTCAGCCTGCTGCGCCTGAGCCCGAAGACGCTTAAGATCGATCGCGAGCTGATCCGGCTGCTGCCGCAATCGGCCGAGCAGCGCAAGCTCGTCGGCTCGATCATCGACATCGGCCGCTCACTGAACATCCGCGTCATTGCCGAAGGCGTCGAAACGGCCGACCACATCCGCATTCTCGAAGACCTCGACTGCGACACCCTGCAGGGCTATGCGCTCGCCCGGCCGATGCCCGCCATGCAGATCCCCTCCTTCATCCGTGCCGGAAGCTGGCGCCATGGGCAGACCGGCGCACGCGCCTTGCAGGCGCATCTTCGCCACGCACTGCCAGGCAGAGCCAACAAATAAAACCTGTATAAGCCGCCCGCCATTTCGCCTTCATTCCACCGTACAGCAAAAGCCGCTAAACTCGCCTTGGGAATCCATTCGATTCTCTTGACGGTATTTCCGCAGAATCCGGAAACCGGGGCCAGAATCCCGAAAAGAGGGAAGGAGCGACAGGCGGATTGTGAAACTCACTCTTTTCCTTTAAGGGGACGCCACGAGATCGATCCACTCGCGCCATCCCAAGAGCGCCAACAACAGAGAATGACCACGATGAACCGTCGCCGCCGTATTTACGAGGGCAAGGCAAAGATTCTGTATGAGGGTCCGGAACCGGGAACCTTGATCCAGTTTTTCAAGGACGATGCCACCGCTTTCAATAAGAAGAAACACGAAGTCATCGACGGCAAGGGCGTCCTCAACAACCGCATTTCCGAATATATCTTCAGCCATCTGAACAAGATCGGCATCCCGACCCATTTCATCCGCCGGCTCAACATGCGCGAGCAGTTGATCAAGGAAGTAGAGATGATTCCGCTGGAGATCGTCGTGCGCAATGTCGCCGCCGGTTCGCTTGCCAAGCGCCTCGGCATCGAGGAAGGCGTTGTCCTGCCGCGCTCGATCATCGAATTCTATTATAAGTCCGATGCGCTCGACGATCCGATGGTCTCCGAAGAGCATATCACCGCTTTCGGCTGGGCCAATCCGGCCGAGCTCGACGACATCATGGCGCTCGCCATCCGCGTCAACGATTTCATGACCGGTCTTTTCCTCGGCGTCGGCATCCAGCTCGTCGATTTCAAGATCGAATGCGGCCGCCTCTTCGAAGGCGACATGATGCGGATCATCCTCGCCGACGAAATCTCGCCGGACAGCTGCCGGCTCTGGGATATCGAAACCCGCGAGAAGATGGACAAGGACCGCTTCCGCCGCGATCTCGGCGGCTTGCTCGAAGCCTATTCCGAAGTCGCACGCCGTCTCGGCATCATCAATGAAAACGAGCCTGTGCGCGGCACCGGCCCGGTTCTCGTCAAGTAAGGCAGGAAAGACAAAGTGATCAAGGCTCGTGTCACCGTCACGCTGAAAAACGGCGTTCTCGATCCGCAGGGCAAGGCCATCGAAGGCGCGCTCGGCGCCCTCGGCTTCTCGGGCGTCGGCCATATCAGACAGGGCAAGGTCTTTGACCTGGAGCTCGACGGCGCCGACAAGGCCAAGGCCGAGGCTGACCTCAAGGCCATGTGCGAGAAGCTCCTCGCCAACACGGTGATCGAGAACTACGCGATCGCAATCGACTGACGATCGCCGCCCGTCGTCCGGCGGGCTTTGAGGATTTGGAGTCATGACGCAGGCAAAGCTGGAGACGGAAGTCTCGAAATATATGAGCTATGTTTTGCGTCATGCGCCTGAAGCCGCTGGTTTGACGCTTGATGCCGAGGGTTGGGTGTCGTTCGATGAACTCGAAAAAGCGCTGACGTCGAAATACGGCGTTTCCCGCGCTGATATTATTGCGGTCATCGAAAACAATCCGAAGAAGCGCTTCACCCTTGCCGACAACAGAATTCGCGCGAATCAGGGTCATAGCATCGACGTCGATCTCGCATTGAACCCGTCGGAACCGCCTGCCACTCTCTTTCACGGCACGTCTTTGGTGAATTGGCAGTCGATCGAGCGTGAAGGCTTGCAGAAGATGCAGCGGCATCACGTTCATCTCTCAGCGGATGTCGAAACCGCGAAAATCGTCGCAACGCGCCGCAAGGGTGAATTTCTCATCCTGCGTGTGGATGCGGCCCGCATGTTTTCCGAGGGTCATTCTTTCTTTGTCTCCGACAATGGAGTATGGCTCGCCGAAAGCGTTCCAGTTCAATATCTTTCGCCAGACACGGGGACCCCATGAAATCAGCCGTCGTTCAACTTCCGGGCCTCAACCGCGACCGCGACATGATCGCCGCCTTGACCAAGATTTCCGGAAAACCGCCGGTGACGATCTGGCAGACGGAAACGGAGATCCCCGATGTCGACCTGATCGTCATCCCCGGCGGCTTCTCTTATGGCGATTACCTGCGTTGCGGCGCGATCGCCGCCCGCATGCCGGTCATGCAGGCGATCGTCGACAAGGCGGCCAAGGGCGTGAAAGTGCTCGGCGTCTGCAACGGTTTCCAGATCCTCGTCGAAGCCGGCCTGCTGCCGGGCGCGCTGATGCGCAATGCCTCGCTGAAATTTGTCTGCCGCGAGATCAAGCTTGAAGTCGTCAATGCCGAGACGGATTTCACCCGCGCTTATGCGCAGGGCCAGGTCATCCGCAGCCCGGTCGCCCATCACGACGGCAATTATTTCGCAGACGAAGCAACGCTGGCCAAGATCGAAGGTAATGGCCAGGTCGTCTTCCGTTATGCCGAGGGCACCAATCCCAACGGCTCGCTCAACGATATCGCCGCCGTCATGAACGAAAAGGGCAACGTGCTCGGCATGATGCCGCATCCGGAAAACCTGATCGAAGCCGCCCATGGCGGTTCGGACGGCCGCGGCCTCTTCGCCTCGGCGCTCGACGTCATCGCCGCCTGAGCCCGTCCTCAATGCATGCCGCCCGCAGGCCTCTGCGGGCAATGGCATGCGAAAGACCATCATCCGGATCACTGGAGCAGATCATGCGCCCTCGCCTCTCCGTCGCAAACGTAGCCTTGCTGACCGCGCTTGCAGCTGTCGTTGCCGGTTGCCAATCGCCGGCGCCGGCAGCGGGTCCGAACCGCGCTGCGTTGCCGACCATGGAGCGCGTTGCACTCGGCGCCAGTGCCTGTTGGTTCAAATCGAACGATCCGGCCTTCGCGGCCTATAAGCTCGCCCCGGAGCTCAATTCTTTCTCCGGTCGCCCGCGCATCCTGCTCGTCCACAAGGGGAGCCCCGAAAGCCGGCCGCTGCTCGTCGTGCAGGCCGAAGGCAGCCCGGCCCGTCTGCAGGCTTTTGGTCCGATGATGCAGGAACCGGTTGCCGGCCGTATCGCCGCCGACGTCAATCGCTGGTCCGGCGGCAACAACGGCTGCCGCTGACCGTTACCGCCAGGTTCGGCAACCGGAATCAATCCCAGAAAAACGACTTGCTGACTTCGCGTGCCGCATCGGACTGCGACAGCCCAATATCCTTGAGTTCGCTCGCCGTCAGGCCTCGCAACGCGCGCCGGCCTTCCCGCTTCTGATACCATAAAAGAAATGCGGCCCAGATCCGCCTCAAACGCGTCGCCTCGGCGGGCACGTCGGGGACAATGATCTGCCTCCTGTCCTCATAAGAGACAATCGGTACAATTGGCATTTTGATCTCAGGCAAGGCAGACATTCCAGGAATCCTCTCGGTTGTCCGTTGGAATTGACTCTTAATCTTGACAGGGACAATGTGACAATATAGGAATTGTCACCATGACAAATTGGCTTCCCGATCTCTCCCGCGGCTCAGGACCGGTCTATCTCCGCCTTGCCGACAGCATTGAATCCGCCATCTCCAGCGGCGCCCTGCCCGCTGGCAGCAAATTGCCGCCGCAGCGCAACCTCGCCTATGATATCGGCGTGACGATCGGCACGATCGGCCGGGCCTATGCACTGGTGCATGAACGCGGTCTCGTTGCCGGCGAAGTCGGGCGCGGCACCTATGTGCTGAACCGTTCCGAATCGCCGCCGGGCGAACAGATCGATCCGCTGACGATCTCGCTCGGCGGCACCCGCCTCCAGGATGCGCCCGCCGACAAGATTCGTTTCGACACGACCGCCGCCCCTGATCTTGGCCAGGGCAAGATCATAGCGGGCATTCTCGCGGAGATCGGCGAGCAGCATCTCTCCGAAATCTCCTCCTATTCCCGAAGCTTCCCGAAGAACTGGTTCGAGGCCGGCCGCCGCTGGCTGGCCCGCAGCGGCTGGACACCGGAGGCCGAAAACATCGTGCCGACGCTCGGAGCCCATGCCGCGGCGATATCGGTCATTTCAGCCGTCTCGGCGCCCGGCGATAAGATCGTCTTTGAGAATCTCAGCTACACGCAGGTTAGCCGCAGCGCCCGCCTTCTCGGCCGCCGCACGGTCACCGTCGACTTCGACGACCAGGGCGTGCTTCCCGACGATTTCGAACGGCTCTGCCAGCAGCAGCATCCGAAGCTCGCCTTCCTGATGCCGACCGTTCACAATCCGACTGTGACGATCATGCCCTATGAGCGTCGCGCGGCGATTGCGGCAATCGCCAGAAAACACGGCGTCTGGCTGATCGAGGACGACCTCTACGGCGGCATGGCCGCCGATGATACGCCGCTGATCGCCTCACTTGCATCCGATCGCACCTTTCTCGTTAGCGGCCTGTCGAAATCTGTCGCCGCCGGCGTGCGTGGCGGCTGGGTCGCGTGCCCGCCGCATTTCGCCCAGCGAATAAGGGTAACGCACCGGATGATCACCGGTGGCCTGCCCTTCATCCTGGCCGAGACCTGCGCACGCCTCGTCGAAAGCGGCACGGCGCACGAGATTCGCAAACAGAGCGTCGAGGAACTCTCGCGGCGTGTCCGGATCGCCCGCGAGCAATTGCGGGGCTTCGAGTTCGAATCGCACCTGCACGCGCCCTTCCTCTGGCTGAAATTGCCGGAGCCGTGGATGTCCGGCACATTCAAGAACGCCGCCTTCCGGGACGGCGTGCTCGTCGATGACGAGGACGAGTTCAAGGCGGCGCGCGGCGACAAATCCTATCATCGCGTTCGCGTCGGTTTCTCCTCGCCGAAGACAGGGCAGGAACTGATCTCCGGACTGATGATCTTGCGCCGGCTCCTGGAAAATGGCGGCTCCGCCTACGACGGCGAAATATGACCTGTTGCAAATACACGTCATAGTTCCAAAAAAAACATTAGCGCGGAACGGCAATGCTTTACCGGCCGGACCTCCATGCTACCTCTTGGTTATCCCGCAAGTGAGGGAATCAAAGGACAGCAGATGAAGATCGACTTCGGCAAAGTCGCTCTGCGCTTCTTGGGTACAGCGTCGGCGGCAGCGGTAGTTGGCTTTTTTGCCATGACCGGCTCCGCAAGTGCAGGTGAACAAATATTCGACGAACTGCGCTTCGGCGTTTCGGCCTCGGTACAATCCGGGCACTCCAGGGAAAATGGCGTCTTTCCCGAAGTTACCGCCCTCTTCGATCCCTTCGGCTATGATGAAACGGTCGGTTGGCAAAAATTGCTGCGTCCCCGTGTCCATCTCGGCACCTCGATCGGCACATCGGGGGAAGCCACCCAATTCTTCACCGGTTTCACCTGGACGGTCGATTTCAACGACAAGCTCTTTGCCGAAGCCGGTTTCGGCGGCGTCGTTCACACCGGCGATCTCGATGACGATGATGACGGCCCGGAACTCGGCTGCCGCGTCCTCTTCCACGAATATGCCGGTGCCGGCTACCGTTTCACTCCGCATTGGAACGTCATGGCCCAGATTGCCCACTCCTCGCATGCCAATCTCTGCGACGGCCCGAACGATGGCATGACGCGCGCCGGCATCCAGATCGGCTACAAGTTCTGAGCAATTCCCGCTTTTTGCGAAAAAGCCTGCCCGCCCCCGTGAATTGCCCCCGAAGTTGGGTGTCCAGCTTCGGGAGTCAGTTCACTGTGTTGACGGCGGGCATTTTCCTGTCGCGCGCCGCCGCTACATAAGCTAAAGACAGCGCAAAACGCGCCAGGGACCTTTCCGCTCATGACCATTCCAAACACTATCCCGATCACGCCGGAACTCATCGCGGGCCATGGCCTGAAGCCGGACGAGTACCAGCGCATCCTGGATCTGATCGGCCGCGAACCGACTTTCACCGAGCTTGGCATCTTCTCGGCCATGTGGAACGAGCACTGCTCCTACAAATCCTCGAAGAAATGGCTGCGCACGCTGCCGACCAAGGGGCCGCGGGTCATCCAGGGTCCCGGCGAGAATGCCGGCGTGGTCGATATCGATGACGGCGATTGCGTCGTCTTCAAGATGGAGAGCCACAACCACCCCTCCTATATCGAGCCTTACCAGGGGGCCGCGACCGGCGTCGGCGGCATCCTGCGCGACGTCTTCACCATGGGCGCGCGTCCGATCGCCGCGATGAACGCCCTGCGCTTCGGCGAACCGGATCATCCCAAGACCCGTCATCTCGTTTCGGGCGTCGTCTCCGGCGTCGGCGGTTACGGCAATTCCTTCGGCGTGCCGACGGTCGGCGGCGAAGTCGAGTTCGATGCCCGTTATAACGGCAACATCCTCGTCAATGCCTTTGCCGCCGGTATCGCGAAATCCAACGCCATTTTCCTCTCCGAAGCCAAGGGCGTCGGCCTTCCGGTCGTCTATCTCGGCGCCAAGACCGGCCGCGACGGCGTCGGCGGCGCGACGATGGCGTCGGCCGAATTCGACGAATCGATCGAAGAAAAGCGCCCGACGGTTCAGGTCGGCGACCCCTTCACCGAAAAGTGCCTGCTCGAGGCCTGCCTCGAGCTGATGCAGACCGGCGCCGTCATCGCCATCCAGGACATGGGTGCCGCCGGCCTCACCTGCTCGGCCGTCGAAATGGGCGCCAAGGGCGATCTCGGCATCCTGCTCGAACTCGACAAAGTGCCGGTCCGCGAAGAGCGCATGACCGCCTACGAGATGATGCTGTCGGAAAGCCAGGAGCGCATGCTCATGGTGCTTCAGCCGGAAAAGGAAGAGCAAGCCAAGGCGATCTTCGTCAAATGGGGTCTCGATTTCGCCATCGTCGGCAAGACGACCGACGACCTGCGCTTCCGCGTGGTGCATCAGGGCGAAGAAGTCGCCAACCTGCCGATCAAGGATCTCGGCGACCAGGCGCCGGAATACGATCGCCCCTGGCGCGAATCCGGTAAGCCCGCGCCCCTGCCCGCCAATCTCGTCGCCGCACCCAAGAATTACGGCCAGGCGCTGCTGCAGCTCGTCGGCTCGGCCAACCAGTCGAGCCGCCGCTGGGTCTACGAGCAATATGACACGCTGATCCAGGGCAATTCGCTGCAGCTTCCGGGCGGCGACGCCGGCGTCGTGCGCGTTGATGGCCACAAGAGTAAGGCGCTCGCCTTCTCCTCCGATGTCACGCCGCGTTATGTCGAGGCCGATCCCTTCGAGGGCGGCAAGCAGGCTGTCGCCGAATGCTGGCGCAACATCACCGCGACCGGTGCCGAGCCGCTCGCCGCTACCGACAATCTCAACTTCGGCAACCCCGAAAAGCCCGAGATCATGGGCCAGTTCGTTCAGGCGGTGAAGGGCATCGGCGAAGCCTGCCGTGCGCTCGACTTCCCGATCGTCTCGGGCAATGTGTCGCTCTACAACGAGACCAACGGCGTCGCCATCCTGCCGACCCCGACGATCGCAGGCGTCGGCCTGCTGCCGGACTGGAGCAAGATGGCCCGGATTGGCAGCGCCAATGACGGCGACAAGGTGATCATGATCGGCCTCGACGGCAGCCATCTCGGCCAGTCCGTCTATCTCAGGGACGTGCTCGACAGCCGCGAAGGTCCCGCCCCCGAAGTGGATCTCTTCGCCGAGCGCCGCAACGGCGATTTTGTCCGCTCCGTCATCCGCAACGACCAGGCAACCGCCTGCCATGACATTTCCTCGGGTGGCCTTGCCGTCGCGCTGGCTGAAATGGCCATGGCATCCGGCAAGGGGCTGACGATTGATCTCGGCGAATGCAAGGGTGCGCCGCATGCGCTGCTCTTCGGCGAGGATCAGGCGCGTTATGTGCTGACGGTGCCGGCCGATGTGGCGGATTTCGTCTGCGTCAATGCCGAAGGCGCGGGCGTTCCCTTCCGTCGCCTCGGCACGGTCGGTGGAGATGCACTCGTCGTCGACGATCTCATTACGCTGCCGATTCAGCAATTGCGCGATACCCATGAATCGTGGTTCCCTGATTTCATGGAAGGCCGCGGCGAACTCGCCGCGGAATAATGCGCAAGGAGTAACGATCATGGCCATGAAACCCGGCGATATAGAAGACATGATCAAGGCTGGGATTCCCGGTGCCAAGGTGACGATCCGCGATCTGGCGGGCGACGGCGATCATTACGCCGCCGAAGTCGTCGCCGAAGTCTTCCGCGGCAAGAGCCGCGTGCAGCAGCACCAGATGGTCTACGAGGCGCTCAAGGGGAATATGGGTGGCGTATTGCACGCGCTCGCGCTGCAGACCTCGGCGCCGGATTGACATTGAAGCAGGCCGCCGCCATCCCCTCTGCTCCTCGTTCCTGTGCAAGCACAGGTGGTAAGGGAGGCCGGGATATAGCATCTGCTGTGTATACCGGCGGCGAGAACGCCAACCACACCCTCCGTCATCCCAGGCCTTGGGCCTGGGATCCATGCGTCAGCTGCTGACGGATGCGGTGTGGATGCTCGGCTCAAGGCCGAGCATGACGGAGGCTGGGGTCGGGCCGTGGTGGTGAGCACCCATTGATCCCGACGCCCTGGCGGGCTGGAATTAAGTCAAGCCCCCAAAAGAACCCACCAACGAACTCGATCTAGAGGCTATACGTCCATCGCTATCGAGGTACTCGGGCCTTCAAGCCGGCAACCTGTCCTGCTCCGGATCAGCAAACACCGAAGCCGGCAGCGGCCCCGATGTCATCAGCGTGAAGTCGAAGGGCGCTTGCAAATCCGGCCCCAATACATATTGCCGATGGACGCGCAGCTGATCCTTGCGGATCTTGCGGTAATGTTCGCGTGTCAGCATCTGTTTGACGCGGATCAGGAGCATTTTCGCGGGGGGCGCGTCCGCGTGACCGCAGACCGCGACAACCGGTACCTTGTAGAAATTGATCGAATCCGTCAGGCACTGCACGTCGAGCCACGAAATCTCCTGACAGCGGGCAATCAAGCCGACGCGGGCGCGCAACACGGTCGCCGACGACAGCAGCGCGCATTGCAGGATGGCGCTGCCGAGTGAGGCAAACACTACGCGCTTGCCCTTGAAGATCTCCGGCTCCCTTTCCAGCAATATGCCGATGACATGGGCGGCAACGCTCGAGCCCATGCTGTGCGAGGAAATCACATATTCATCCGCCTCTTCGTCAAGCGCCCTGCGCACGGCGCTGGCCCGCTCTTCCAGCCAGTCGTTGAAATCGGCCCGGTGCATGCGGCCAAGCGCCACCGCCATTGCCCAATCGGCAAAGAGATGCAGCGTGTGGAAGCGTTCGGAAAACGGCAGGAAGGCGAAGATGAAGAAGCAGAGCGCCAGCGGCCCGCTCCAGAGCATATGCCAGGGCGATAAACCGAGACTATAGGGGGCGACGGCGATCTGTGCCGTCAGCGCGACCGCCAGCGCTGTCAGCAGGAACGGAAAGACGAAGAAAAGGCCGAAGCGCCAGGCATGACGGAAATATCCCCGCATGCCGCCTTCGAGCATGATCTGGGCGCAACTGCGAAAACCCGCAACGATCTGGCTCAGCGTATTGCCGCTGCGCAGCCTGCGCACGAACAGGTCGTGATCGACCATATGGATCCGGCTCTTCGTCTGCCAATTGACAGGAGCAGGGTCTGCCCCGGCTGCCCCAGGCGGCAACTCGGCTGCCCCGGGAGCGGCTCCAGCTGCCCCGGGCGCCGCGCCGCTGGTTGTAACCTCGAAACTAAGAGGATCGCTGCCGGCGTCCGGCGTCCCGATTTCGAGCGAATAACCCCAAACGGCGGAACTCTGCCTGGCTGAACGCTCGTAGCGCGCCCGGTGGGCAACGCCGTCAAGCGGCTCGAAGCCCGGAAAATGCAGGACGACCCGCTTCTTTATCAATCTCATTCCGCTCTTTCGGCCGGGCGACTGGCCGGCATGTTGATGCGATCCGGCTGCTGTGGCGCCGATCTCGGCGAAAAAGCAGGTATGGTCTCGAAGGCGTCTTGCTAACCGAAGTCATCAGGAATTCAATAGCAGCCATGTCATTTCCATCGTGAACGGAGGGGTTTGTGGCCGATCTTGTCAAAGAATTGATATCAGGCGTCGTCGACAGCGTGTTGAAGGAAATCCTGAAGAAAACCACCGGCCGCATCACGACGAAGCGTCGGCGGCGCAAGACGCGCCCTGCTGCGACAACGGCTGCCACCCGAAAGACGACCTCCGCCAAGCGCAAACCTGCCCGCAAACAGGTCAGCAAGCGCCGCACAGCAGCCGGTCGCAGTCGCCAGCGCCGCAGCTGAGGTCCGACGCGATGTTATCCGACCGCCGAGCGCGGCCTCTCGGCGGCGTCGAAATCGACCGGATGCAGGCTCATCTGGTCCGACAACCGTAACGTGATAGCCACATCGCCGAAGTGGTCTGACCAGATTGGTCTTTTTTTAGTTTAGGCGTCTGGAATTCCTGCTGTCACATGCTATCTAAGGACAACGATTGAAACGGTGGGCCTTTAACCCGCCCGTTGAAAGGATCAGGTTCCATGAGCGGCATTCACGAATTCATCGACAACGAAATCAAGAACAACGACGTCGTCCTCTTCATGAAGGGCACGCCGCAGTTTCCGCAGTGCGGTTTCTCCGGCCAGGTCGTGCAGATTCTCGATTATATCGGCGTCGACTACAAGGGCATCAACGTGCTCGCCGATTCGGAGATCCGCCAGGGCATCAAGGATTATTCCAACTGGCCGACGATCCCGCAGCTTTACGTAAAAGGCGAGTTCATCGGCGGCTGCGACATCGTCCGGGAAATGTTCCAGGCCGGTGAGCTGCAACAGCATCTCCAGGAAAACGGCGTCACCGTTCGCGGCGCCGCCTGACCGGTCACCGGACGTCCGCCCGGTTTCCAAATCTGTTTCTCGAGTTCGAGGCGCTGCAGCCAGCAGCGCCTTGACCTGTTTATGGGAATTTCATTGTGACAGATTCATCGCAAGCCGTGTCCGCGGGCCGCCTGCCCATGGGCAAGCGTGAATTCATCGCGCTCGCCGCCTTCCTGATGGCCGTCAACTCCTTGGCGATCGATATCATGCTGCCGGCGCTGCAGCAGATCGGGGCGAGCCTCGGCGTCGAGAGCGAAAATCATCGGCAATTCGTCGTCTCCACCTATCTGCTCGGTTTCGGCTGCGCTCAGCTGTTTTACGGACCGCTCTCCGACCGTTTCGGCCGCCGCACGCCGCTGTTGATCGGTCTCGTCATCTACATCCTATCCGCCATCAGCATCGTTTTCGTCCCCTCCTTTGCGGGATTGCTCGCCCTGCGCTTCCTGCAGGGCGTTGGGTCGGCCGCAACCCGCGTCATCACCGTCTCCATTGTCCGCGATATTTATGGCGGCCGGCAGATGGCCGAGGTCATGTCGCTGATCATGATGGTCTTCATGATCGTGCCGGTGATCGCGCCCGGCACCGGCCAGGTCGTCATGTTCTTCGGAAACTGGCACCTTATCTTCCTCTTCATCGCCGCCATGGCGACCGCTATCGCCGTCTGGGCTTACATCCGCCTGCCGGAAACCCTGCATCCTCAGAATGTCCGCCCCTTCACCGCCCGTTCGATCTTCGGCGCCTTCAAGCTGGTGCTGACCAATCGCGTGGCGCTCTGCTACACCATCGCCAGCACGTTCATCTTCGGTGCGCTGTTCGGCTTTATCAATTCCGCTCAGCAGGTCTATGTCGGCATTTACGGTCTCGGCGTCTATTTCCCCGTCGCCTTCGCCGGCGTTGCGATCTTCATGTCGCTGTCGTCCTTCTTCAATTCGCGCTTCGTCGGCAAGCTCGGCATGCGTCGCCTGTCGCACGGTTCGCTCCTCGGCTTCATCGCCATCAACACCATCTGGCTCATCGTCCAGATGACGAGTTCGGAGCCGATGCCTTTCGCGCTGTTCATCACCTTCTTCGGTCTGGCCATGTTCCAGTTCGGCTGGATCGGCTCGAACTTCAACTCGCTCGCCATGGAGCCGCTCGGCCATGTTGCCGGCACCGCCTCCTCCGTCCTCGGCTTCATGAGCACGGTCGGCGGCGCCATGATCGGCGCCGGCATCGGCCAGGCCTTCGACGGCACTGCCCTGCCGATGGTCGCCGGCTATTTTACGGTCTCGATCGTCGGGTTGGTCTTCGTGCTGATTGCCGAGAAGGGCCGCCTCTTCCAGCAGCACAATTCGGCCGTTTGAAACGCCGACCTCATCCGCATCCAGGATATCTCCACATGACGCCGCCGCATAAACCGCACCAGGAAAACCAGGGCTCCCGACGCATCGGCATGGGCTTCGGCGAATTCGTCGTCACCATTGCCATCATGACGGCCAGCATCGCCATGGCAATCGACAGCATGCTGCCGGCCTTGCCGAATATCGGCCACTCCCTCGGCGTCACCAACGCAAACGACGCCCAGCTCATCATCGGCGTCTTCTTTCTTGGCTTCGGCGTTTCGCAGATATTCTTCGGCAGCCTTTCCGACACGTTCGGCCGCCGCAACATCCTGCTCGGCGGCCTCGTCTGCTATGTGGTCGGCATGTTTGCCGCTGCCGCCGCCGGCAGCTTCGAAATGCTGCTCCTCATGCGCTTCGTGCAGGGCGTCGGCGGTGCGGCGGTGCGCATCACCACCATGGCGATCGTCCGCGACTGCTTCGGCGGCCGCGAAATGGCCCGCGTCATGTCCTATGTCATGATCGTCTTCATGATCGTGCCGATCGTCGCACCCTCGGTGGGCCAACTCATCATCCTCTATGCCAACTGGCACTGGATCTTCATCCTGCTCGGCGCCGTCGCCACCATCCTCTTCGTCTGGGCAGTTCTGCGGCTGAAGGAATCGCTGCCGCCGGAAGAGCGCCTGCCGCTGTCGGTCAGCTCGGTTACGGACGGCTTCAAGACCGTGCTCACCAACCGCATAACCTGCGGCTACATGATCGGCCTCACAATGTTCACCGGCGTCATCAGCGCTTATGTGATTTCTGTTCAGCAGGTTTTCGGCGAGGTCTATGGTCTTGGCGACTGGCTGCCGATCGCTTTTGCCGCCACCGCCGGCGGCATTGCGGTGGCGAATTTCGCCAATGGCTTCTTCGTCCGCAAATTCGGCATGCGCCGCATTTCGCATGCCGCGCTGCTGATCTTCACGGCACTGTCGGCAATCGGATTTTTCATTGCCCTGGCCGGCAAAGCGGATTTCGCCACAGCCTATGGCATCTTCACAATCGTGCTGATGATGTTTGCCGTGATCGCCACCAATTTCACCGCCATCAGCCTTGAGCCGATGGGCAATCTCGCCGGGACGGCGACTGCCATCACCGGCTTCGTCTCGACGACGGCAGGCGCCATCCTCGGCGGCCTGGTCGGCCAGATGTTCAACGGCACGGTGCAGCCTCTCTTCGGCGGCTTCGCGTTCTTCGGCATGGTGACGATCGCAGCCACCCTCTGGGCCGAGAACGGTAAGCTCTTCAGTCATCCCGGAGACAGCCCGCAGCTCGATCCGGGTGCGGCGCACTTCTGATATCGAAATCATTGGCGTCGGCGCGAAAGGCATTTCCGATGGACGACCGAATTCTGATCAGGCCTTACGCGCCGAGAGACGCCGACGCGACGATCGAGATATTTCTGCGCGCCATTCGGGAGGTTTCATCGAAAGACTATTTGCCTGCTCAGATCGAGGCCTGGGCAAAAGTGGAAGATCGCAGCCTATGGGCGCAGCGCCGGATAAGCAGACCTGGCTGGATCGCGGAAATCGATGGCGCGCCGGTGGGCTTTTCCGACCTGACCGATGACGGGTGCCTGGACATGATGTTCGTGCACCCTGAATTTCAGGGGCTCGGCATCGCAACCCGCCTGTTGAGCAGGGTCGAGGAGGAAGCTCTGAACCGCGGATTCACGCGAATATATACGGAGGCGAGCCGAACCGCACGACCGTTTTTCGAACGCAGGGGCTTCCGCGTGATGGCCAGGCAAACCGTCGAAAAACGTGGGCAAAGCCTCGAAAATTTCCTCATGGAAAAGCTCTACGCGGAGTAGCGCTCGAACCACCGACACGCGTCGTCGAATGCAGGCGGCATTTCCCGTCGCAGGCGACGGCCGCAAGATAGGTGTTCTCCGGCCGGTTTTCGTCGTTCAGACCGTGACGACCTCACGGCGCAGCAGCTCCCACGAGGCCTTGTCGGGTGCAACCAGCAACCCGCCGTCGAGATGGTGCGGGAGGTAGGAAGAACCGTCGAAACGGGCGGCATGGGCGCCCGCCTCCTGCGAGATTAGCGTGCCGGCCAGATGATCCCAGGGCATCAGCTTGTTGTACATGAGGTAGTGTACGTGGCCGCCTGCAAGGGTGCGGTATTCATGGGCCGCGCAGCGATAGTTGGTGAGGAAGCGCACTTTGGCAAGATTGCCGAGAATCTCGGCCCGCTTCTCCTGCGGCAGGTAGCCGGTGGAGGCCATGCCGACCATCTGGTCGAGCGCGACAGGCTCGGCCGCGCGCAGCCGCCGCGCTTCGCCATCCGGCCGCCGCAGCCAGGCGCCGCCCCCCTTTTCCGCCATCACCCAATCGTCGCCCATCGGATCGTAAATGATGCCGGCAATCGTCTCTCCGCCCGATATGACGGAGGCCATGACGCCGAAGGCCGGGATGCCGGCGGCGAAATTGAACGTGCCGTCGACCGGATCGACGACGATGGCGAGATCGGCGTCGGCCAGCCGGCCAAGCAGCGCCGGCTCGGCTGCGACCGTTTCTTCGCCGACGAACAGCGCGCCCGGCCAAAGCCGCTCGGATTCCGCCTTGATCATCCGCTCGGCCTGCTCGTCGGCCTCGGTGACGAGATCGGTCGCCTCGCTCTTGGCGCGCACCTCATCCCGGCCAAGCCGGCGGAAACGCGGCAGAATCTCCGCCTTCGCCGCCCGGCGCAAGAGATCGGCAAGAGCGGTCACGTCGACAGTCGCAGTCATGTCAAATCCTTTCGCGTGTCAAATCAGATGCCGATGATCTCGCGGCGGATCAGCTGCCAGCTGTCCCTGTCGGGCGCTGAGATGATGCCGCCGGTCGTCTCGCCGGGGCGATAGGGCGTGCCGTCGAATTTCGCCGTATGGCCGCCGGCCTCCTGATGTGCAAGCACGCCGGCCAGGTGATCCCAGGGCATCAGCTTCGCATGGCCGATGAAATGCAGCTTGCCGGAGGCGACCATCCAATATTCATAGGCCGAGCAGTTGAAGGCGAAGGTCATCCTGATCTTGGCCAGGTTGGAGCAGATGCGCGAGCGATCAGGGTCATCCATATGGCCCCAGGAGATGCCGCCGACCATCTGGTTTAGGGCGGCGGGCTCCGCCACCTGGAGCCTGCTCGATTGGCCGTCCTGTCGCGTCAGGAAGGCGCCCGCTCCCTTGATCGCCGTCACCGTATCGCCAAGGACTGGATCATGAATGATGCCGGCGACCGTCTCGCCCCTGACGGTGACCGCCAGCATCGTCCCGAAGACGGGAAGCCCGGCGGCGAAATTGAAGGTGCCATCGACGGGATCGATGACGAAGGCGAGCTCGGCATCGGCAAGTGCCGGAACGACGGACCGATCGGCGTCATAGGCCTCCTCGCCGACGACGAGGGCTGCGGGAAATCGCTCTTTCAGCGCCGCGGTAATTCTATGTTCGGCGAGCAGATCCGCCTGCGTCACCACGTCGATCGCCGAGGTCTTTTCCGAAACATCGGCAGTGCCGAGATTGCGGAAACGCGGCATGATTTCGGCGCGTGCCGCCTGCCTGACGCTATCGCCAAGAAAGAGAATATCCTTATCTGAAATGCACATGCGAAATCCTGTCCTTCATGCAACGACCAGCCTCCCGCAGCCGGCTTTCACGAAGGGTCGGCGACTGTCAAGCTGGAAAAGTCGAAGAGCTTCGGATCGAGCAAATGCGAGGGATTCACATGCGCGAGCGCCCGCAGCATCGTGTCCTTGCGCCCCGGCATCCGCCGCTCGATATCGGCGAGCATGTCCTTCATCGCATTGCGCTGCAGCCCGTCCTGCGAGCCGCAGAGATCGCAGGGGATGATCGGAAACTGCATAGCGACGGCGAACTTCGCGAGGTCGTCTTCGGCCGCATAGGCAAGCGGCCGCAGCACCATCAGGTCGCCCTCGTCGTTTAGAAGTTTCGCCGGCATCGAGGCGAGCCGCCCGCCATGGAAGAAGTTCATGAAAAAGGTTTCGAGAATATCCTCGCGATGGTGGCCGAGCACCAGCGCATCGCAACCTTCCTCCCGGGCGATGCGGTAGAGATTGCCGCGCCGCAGCCGCGAACAGAGCGAGCAATAGGTCGCCCCTTCCGGCACCTTCTCCTTCACGATCGAATACGTGTCCCGATATTCAATCCGGTGCCGGACGCCGATCCTCGTCAGATAATCCGGCAGTACGTGCTTCGGAAAGTTCGGCTGCCCCTGGTCGAGATTGCAGGCGATGAGTTCGACCGGCAGCAGCCCGCGCCATTGGAGATCAAGCAGCAGCGCCAGCAGCCCGTAGGAATCTTTGCCGCCGGAAAGGCCGATTAGCCAACGCTTCTGGCCTTTCAGCATATCGAAATCGTCGAAGGCCTGACGCACCTGTCTGAGCAGCCGCTTGCGCAGCTTGTTGAAGGAGACCGAACGCGGGGCGTCGGCAAACAGCGCATGGCCGATCTCATCCCCTGATACAACAGGCCCCAGATCCTCCGCGAGGTTGGCTGCGATATTCATGATCTCGTCCAATCGAAGATTGCAGGCTTGAATTGCCTGCCCGTCTTATCAAGCTGCCTTTAGCAGAAAGTCACCCGGCAACACAGCATCAATCACCGAACACCGACCAGCCGGTGCGCGCCGCCAGCATCTCCAGCGCCACGGCGCCGAGCTGCGAATTGCCGACCTTGTTCAGCCCAGGCGACCAGACCGCGATCGAGGCAATGCCCGGCGCAACCGCGAAGATGCCGCCGCCGACACCGCTCTTGCCGGGCAGACCGACATGATAGGCGAAGTCGCCCGAGCCGTCGTAATGGCCGCAGGTCAGCATCAGCGCATTGATGCGCCGCGCCCGCTTCGGCGACACCACGGAATGACCGGTCATCGGATTGCTGCCGCGCGCTGCCAGGAACAGCCCGGCGCGGGCCAGCTGCTCGCAGCTCATCGACAGGGCGCATTGATGGAAATAGACGCCGAGTACGTGATCGACGGGATGGTCGAGATTGCGGTAGGCGCGCATGAAGTTGGCGAGCGCGACATTGCGGTATCCCGTCTGCGTTTCCGAGCGCGCCACTTTGTCGTCGATGGTGATCGATTCGTCATCGGCGAGATAACGCACGAAGCGCAGCAGTTCACCGATCGCCTCGCGCGGTGCATGGCCGGCCATGACGACGTCGGTGACGGCGATCGCGCCGGCATTGATGAAGGGATTGCGCGGGATGCCGCTTTCGTGCTCGAGCTGGACGATGGAATTAAATGCCGATCCTGACGGCTCGCGCCCGACGCGCTTCCATAGACCTTCGCCGACCTTGCCGAGCGCCAAGGTCAGCATGAAGACCTTGGAGATGCTCTGGATCGAGAATGCGATATCGGCATCGCCGACACGATAGACCTTGCCGTCGACGGTGACGATTGCCATGCCGAACTGCCGCGGATCGACCTTGGCGAGCTCGGGAATGTAGTCGGCGACCTTGCCCTCGCCGACCCGGGGCAGGATATCGGTATAGATACTGTCGAGGATCGCCTTTAGATCCGCCATCGCTTCTCTCCGAATAACAAAAAAGCCGCCCGAAAGAGCGGCTTTTCCAAAGCGAAAACGCCTGGTGCTTATTAACGCGAATAGAATTCGACGACCAGATGCGGTTCCATGACGACCGGGAACGGAACGTCGCTGAGCGTCGGGACGCGGCCGAAGGTAGCGACCATCTTGTTGTGATCGACTTCGATGTAATCCGGAACGTCGCGCTCGGCGAGGCTGACGGCTTCCAGAACGGTCACCAGTTGCTTCGACTTTTCGCGAACTTCGATGACGTCGCCGGCCTTGCAGCGGTACGAACCGATGTTGACGCGGACGCCGTTGACGGTGACGTGGCCATGGTTGACGAACTGACGGGCAGCAAAGACCGTCGGGACGAACTTGGCGCGATAGACGATCGCATCCAGGCGGGATTCGAGAAGACCGATCAGGTTTTCCGAGGTGTCGCCCTTGCGGCGATCGGCTTCGGCGAAGATCGCGCGGAACTGCTTTTCGCGCAGGTCACCGTAGTAGCCCTTGAGCTTCTGCTTGGCGCGCAGCTGCACACCGAAGTCCGAAAGCTTGCCCTTGCGGCGCTGGCCGTGCTGGCCCGGGCCGTATTCGCGGCGGTTCACCGGGGACTTCGGACGGCCCCAGATGTTTTCGCCCATACGGCGGTCAATTTTGTACTTGGACGATTCGCGCTTGCTCATCGCATTTCCTTTCAAAGGTTTATGGCGGCTTGTTGCCAAACCGCACGAAGGAAACACGCCCTCCTCTGATCTCTTTCGAGAGCCGACAGGATGTTTCGGTTACGCGAACAGAAACGATCCACGGGACATGTTAAATGAAACACCGGACATTGCTGCCCGGTGCTTGGCGCGGTCTTTAGAGGCCCGTCATGAAAATGTCAACTGCGCTAGAGCATGATGCCGAAGAGTGTAGGCGATTTTCGGACGACATCATGCTCTAACCCTTTAATTGAGAACAGGATGATTTTAGGCCCAGCGGGCCTAAAATCACCCTGTTCTAGAGCCCGAAAGCGCCACTATTCCGCAGCCAGCGGCTGATCGCCTGTATCCGGCGCATTGGCGTCACCCGGTGCGGTCTGGCAATTCATGTCGGGGAAAGCCACGATACGCTTGCCGGAGAAATCCGTGTGCACGACGACGATCCCCTGCTCCTCGAAATAGCCGAGCAGGCGGCGGGCGCGCCGCGCCGAATGGGTCCCATAGGCGCGGGCGATGCGCGCGTCCGACGGGCACGGTTCGCCGCAGACAGCGGCCTTGGCGAGCATCAGGAACACACCCTGCAGATCATCGGTGACGCCTGACGACAGCGACAGCGCCGTCGTCCACTCATCGCTCGCCGCCGTCGCGGCATCGACGCCGGAGCGGGAGATCGCCACGCGCCGGCGGAAATCCGGCAGAGCGATCGGCGGTCCCGGCACGCGGCGCATGCGCAGCCGCACGAGAAAATCCTGGTAGAGCACGGCATCAGTGCGGAAGGCGGAGGTGGGATCGTCGAGTATTTCGGCAAGCACGCCGGCCAGGCGTTCCTCCCGCTCCTCGGCGGATATTTCCGACTGGCTCGCCCTCGCCTCGACCGGTGCAGGCGACGCCGCCGGCGTCGAGCGTGAGAGCTCCGCCAGGATATCCGTGGTCGGCCGCGGCGCCGGCGGCGTGCGGCGCACCAGCGGACGCTGAAACTCCTCCGGATCGGGCGTGAAGATCAGGTCCTCGACATCCTGCGGCGCATCCGGCAGCGGCATCAGCTTGGGGCTGGAGGAGCGCGCCGAGGTTTCCACCGCGCCGATCTGGATCGGCAGTGGCCGGCGCGACAGCGCTGGGCCGAGCGCGACGAAATTGCCGCGTTTCAGATCGCGGAACATCTCCGCCTGTCGCCGGTCCATGCCGAGCAGATCGGCGGCGCGCGCCATGTCGATATCGAGGAAGGTGCGGCCCATCAGGAAATTCGAGGCCTCGGCCGCGACGTTTTTGGCGAGTTTGGCGAGCCGCTGCGTGGCAATGACGCCGGCAAGGCCGCGCTTACGGCCGCGGCACATCAGGTTGGTCATCGCCCCGAGCGACATCTTGCGCGCATCTTCCGAGACATCGCCGCCGACGGACGGCGCAAACATCTGCGCTTCATCGACGACGACAAGAACGGGATACCAGTATTCGCGGTCGGCATCGAACATGCCGTTGAGGAAGGCGGCAGCGGCACGCATCTGCTGCTCGATGTCGAGGCCTTCCAGCGTCAGCACGCAGGACACGCGATGTTGGCGGATACGGTTGGCGATGCCCGCCAGCTCTGCCTCGGTACGCTCGCCATCAACGACGATATGGCCGAACCTGTCGCTGAGCGTGACGAAATCACCTTCGGGATCAATGATGACCTGCTGCACCCATTGCGCGGATTGCTCGAGCAGACGGCGCAACAGATGCGACTTGCCCGATCCGGAATTGCCCTGCACCAGCAGACGGGTCGCCAGCAGCTCCTCGATATCGAGCGTCGCCGGGCTGCCGGACGCCAATCCCATATCGATGCCAACTTGCAATGCCGATCCTCGCGACGAAAAGACTCACATGAACGAAGCGCCATTCTTCCGAAACGGCAACGCCCCGTCTATCAAAGAATCTGCTGATTTTCAGGGCTGGATTTCGCCAACCCACAGGACAATTCCCTCAAGCTCTCAAGCCGAATCCCTGCATCAGCCGCCGCGTCGCGAAATCCTGCTGGCCCGAGGTAAACACGGCGAAGTCGAAATTGTCGGGATGCACGGCATCGGCAACCAGTGGAACCAGCGTGCGGGCGCGCCGCGCGATGGCTTCGGCCGGATCAAGCCAGTCGACCGGCCACGGAGCAATCCGCCGGAAAAGATTGGCCATGAAAGGATAATGGGTGCACGCTAACACGACGATATCCGTCTTCTGGTCGTCCTTCTCGACGAAACACTGGTCGATTTCCGCAAGTACCGCGTCGTCGGACACGGTGTCGCCGCGAATATAGGCTTCCGCCATGCGCGCCAGGTTCTCCGAGCCGACGAGACGGACATTGCACTGCTGCGCGAAGGACTGGATGAGATCGCGCGTATAGGCCCGCTTCACCGTGCCCGGGGTGGCGAGCACCGAGACGAGGCCGGAGCGCGTGCGCTCAGCCGCCGGCTTGATCGCCGGCACGGTGCCGACGAAAGTCATCTGGGGAAAGGCGGCGCGCAGATCCGCGCCGACCAGGGTGAAAGCCGTGTTGCAGGCAATGATGCAGACTTCGGGATCATAGTCAGTCAGCAGCTTGCCGAAGAGCCCGATGATCCGCTCCTTCAGCGCCTGTTCCTCCCAGCCGCCATAGGGAAAGCCGGCATCGTCGGCAACGTATATGAAGCCGCGCTCCGGCATCAGCACGCGCGCCTCGCGCAGCACGGTCAGCCCGCCAATGCCGGAATCGAAGAGGAGGATGGGTTTCAGCTCATTCGTCGGCGCTGTCATCGGTGGACGCATCCTTGCCGGATCGGGTGAAACCGCCTTTGCGCGTACTGTTGCGCGTAAAGCGGTCGAGGGAGGAGATGACGCCGCGCAGCACACTGATTTCCTGTTCCGTGAATGCCCGGCGGGAGAGGACTGCGCGCAGGTTGTCGACCATTTTCGGCTTTTTCGAGGGCGGGTGAAAATAGTTGCGCGAATCGAGCGCCTCTTCCAGCTGCTCGAACAGGCCGAAGAGCTGCTCCTTGGTGGACGGGCGCTGCTCGAGCGCCTGGAATGGCACGGCTTCGAGATCCTCCATGCTCGATTTCATCCACTCATAGGACATGAGCAGCACAGCCTGGGCGATGTTGAGCGAAGCGAAGGCGGGATTGACCGGGAAGGTGACGATCTCGTCGGCAAGCGCCACTTCCTCATTGGTCAGGCCCCAGCGCTCGCGGCCGAAGAGGATGCCGGTCGCCTCACCTGCCCGGAATTTCGTGCGCAGCGTCTCGGCAGCAAAGACCGGCGAGCGCACCGGCTTGTAATTGTCACGGCTGCGCGCCGTCGTCGCATAGACGAAATTGAGGTCGGCGATCGCCTGCTCCAGCGTGTCATAGACCCTCGTGCCCGCGATCACGTGGTCGGCCTTCGAGGCTGCGGCCTGCGCCTTCTCATTCGGCCAGCCGTCGCGTGGATTGACGAGGCGAAGATCGACAAGGCCGAAATTCGCCATGGCGCGCGCTACCATGCCGATATTCTCGCCCATCTGCGGCTCGACCAGAATGATAACCGGCCCTTCGGCCAGAAGTTGACGCTCGCTGTTCGTGCCTGCCATGGTCTTATCCTTGTTTTGAGCGCGCAATAGACTCGCCCGGCGCAAACGGCAAGACGTCGGCCTGCGGATAGAGCCTTTCCAGCGCCGAACCGATCATTTCGAGTCCCAGCCTGGCGCCCTCGCGCGACAGCGGCAGGTGTCGTCCTGTCGTCCGCGATGCCTTGCGCTTGATCAGGAAACAGCTGGAGCCGCGCGGGGCGGCATCGTCGATCAGCGCCAGATCGGCCGCGATCAGCCTGTTCAGATTGTCGTCGGCGGCCGGCGCTTGATAACTCTTCGCAAGAATACGCGCCCAGTAGGTGCAGGACAGGAAGATCGCCAACGTCTGGCGAATCTGGCCGGGCCGCGTCACCACCGACCAGGAAGAACCGAGTGGTCGCGCCGCCACGGTTACATCACGGTAGCAAGCATCGATCTTCTGCGACAGCGCCATCAGCTCCAAACCGCTCTTGCCGTCGCCGAGGGCGCCAAGCAGATCGCGCAGCGCCTGGAACCAGCGGGCAAGCGCGGAATCGAGTGCACCGCGCGTGCGTGTGGGAAAGACGATGAAGGCGACCGCCGTTCCGGCCGCCGCCCCGATCATGGTCTCCCCGATGCGCAGCTTCAGAAGATCGAGGGTCAGCACGCCCGTCATACCGTAGACCAGGCAGAGCACGATCGAGATGAAGAAGGTCATGGTCGCATAGGAAACCTGCAGAAAATAGAAAGCGAGGAAGATGCAGACGGCGGCAACCGGAATGGCGATATCAGGCTCACCTGAAACCAGCGTTGCCAGCACAAGGCCGATCGCAATCCCGAACACGGTCCCGAGCGAGCGCGACAGCGCCCTCATCGCGGTGTCGCCGCGCGAATTGGTATTGGTGAAGACGAGGAAGGAAGCAAGCACCGCCCAGAACCAGCGTTCGCGCGACAATAGCAGTCCGAAGCTCATGGCGATCGCCGACGCGATGGTGATCTGCAGCGCCGCGCGCAGCAGAGGATTTGCAAGCGAAAAGTCGATCGCCTGGGATTGCGCCATATCCTTGATCGCATCGATCTCGGAGAAACCGGAGGCCTGCCCCTCGCCGATCGCCTGCGTCAACTGCTGCCGCGCCTCGCCGAGCCAGAGAAGGGCCCGCACGGTTTCGCCCTGTGGCTGATCCCTGATGGTCTCGGCCATCCCCTCAAATCTGGCGAGTTCAGCCTCATCCGCCTCGATGACGGCGTGGATGAGCGCAAAAGGCGGCGGGCTCTGGAAGCTCAGCACGATCGCGCTCTCGGCGGCAAGATGGGCGTCGAAGAGCCGGACCGCCAGTTCGGCGG
Source organism: Rhizobium phaseoli (assembly GCF_001664385.1). Classification (NCBI taxonomy): domain Bacteria; kingdom Pseudomonadati; phylum Pseudomonadota; class Alphaproteobacteria; order Hyphomicrobiales; family Rhizobiaceae; genus Rhizobium; species Rhizobium phaseoli. Next base: position 2,431,414 of record NZ_CP013532.1, read on the forward strand.
CGGGATCGGCGGCCCCATCGAAGACGCCGGTCAGCGGGCGCGGTATAAAGGTCTCCGCCATCAGCACCACTTCCTTCAGCCGGTCTTCCAACTGACGCAACTCCTGCCGGTCGGCGTCGCCAATCTCGGCGGCGCCGGCGATGGCGGCGAGCTTGAAGAGGATCTGGTTGATCCGGCCCCTGACGCTTTCCAGCGAACGCAGCAGGTCGCGCCGCCAATCGTCGGACAGCAACACCGCCCTCACCAGATGGCCGACAAGCACCGCGACGACGGGGCCGATCGTCACTTCAGGCAGTTCGCCAAGCGGCGGCCGGAAATAAGCGCCCATGAAATAGGAGGTGAAGGCGAACATGCCGATGGCAAAACCGCGCGGCCCGAACACGCGGCCTGCCGAGGCGAGTGCGATCACCGCCAGGAAGACGAGATCGGAGAGAAAGCGGCGATCCTCGAGCCCCGCCGCGATGCCGACGACGGCAAGGCTTGCCACACAGCCAAGGAGCCGCGTCACCAACTGGCGGGAATTGCCCTTGTCGCGCACCGCTACTCCGGCTTCGATCGACAGCACAATGCCGAGACCGAAGGCCGCAGTCGGCAACGGCAGGATGAACATGTCGATGGCAAGAAGGACCAAAAAGGAGAAAACGATCGTCAACGTCACCCGCAGCGCCATGCGCAAGCGCGAGAGCGCCGGATCGTTGGCAAGCAGCCAGTCGCGAGCCTGAAAGCCGGAAGACAAATGCAAAACCCCTCATGCCGCGGAAGGATCGACAAATAGTGCCATGCCTGGCGAAAGCGAACGGTCCGGGAGCGAATCCCGATGGTCCCGAATGTCGCGCGCCTATTGGCCCTTGGCAATCAGCGCCATCGTCGCCTTCAGGGAATCGCGGGCCTGCGTTTCGATATTCTCGGTGACGATATCGTCGATCACCGACTGGCCGGCCTCCTCGACCACCTCGAAACGAACGGTCGTGTAGTCCTTCGCGTCAGGCGCCTCCGAGCAGGCGGATTTCTTGAAGCGCACCGTAACCTCCGTCGTGCCGTTGACCGGGGCCGCCGCCGCCATCGTCAGATCCTCCAGCGGGCATGCGTCCTGGCCGTTGACGATGACGTCGTAATCGAAGGGCGATATGCCGTCGTCATCGACGGCAGGAAATTGCGCGGCCGCCTGGTATCTGGCGACGAAGTCCTTGCTGTAGAGATGGTCGAGCCGGCTCGCATCGAAAATGTCGGTCCAGTCGCTGTTGTTGTCGGCCCAGTTGCTCTTGGTCGCGTCCATGATCTCCCTCACGGGAGCAGTGGCATCAGCCGCATGGGCAGCGCCTGAAAAGGCGATAAGGCTTGCGATAACAACGGCGATTGTCTTCATGGTCGAATGTTCCGGGCGGGCAAATCAAGGCGGACACAGAGCATGATGCCGAAAAGTGTGAGCGGTTTTCGGACAACATCATGCTCTAACTCTTTAATTTAGAACAGGATTCAGATTTCAGGCCGATCCGGCCTAAAATCATCCTGTTCTAGCCAGATTTCAGCGCTTGGCAATGGCGGCAAAAACGCATTGGGAAGCCCGTTGCAGCTTTGCGTTCCCAGTTCACAATGCTATAGCGCTCCTCATCACGTCACCCACCCGGGACGTTTGTCCCCCTTCAAGCTCGAACGAGGCAGATACATGAACAAGATCAAGGTCGCCAATCCCGTCGCCGATCTCGACGGCGATGAAATGACGCGCATCATCTGGCAGCTCATCAAGGATAAGCTGATCCATCCGTATCTCGACCTCGACATCGACTATTACGACCTCTCGGTCGAAAACCGCGACGCCACCAACGACCAGGTGACCGTCGACGCCGCCAACGCCATCAAGAAGTACGGCGTCGGCATCAAGTGCGCGACGATCACGCCGGATGAAGCCCGCGTCAAGGAATTCAACCTCAAGGAAATGTGGAAGAGCCCGAACGGCACGATCCGCAACATCCTCGGCGGCGTCATCTTCCGCGAGCCGATCATCTGCCGCAACGTTCCGCGCCTCGTTCCCGGCTGGACCCAGCCGATCGTCGTCGGCCGTCACGCCTTCGGCGACCAGTACCGCGCCACCGACTTCAAATTCCCGGGTAAGGGCAAGCTGACGATCAAGTTCGTCGGCGAAGACGGCACGGTCATCGAGAAGGAAGTCTTCAACGCGCCGGGCGCCGGCGTTGCCATGGCCATGTACAACCTCGATGAGTCGATCCGCGAATTCGCCCGCGCCTCGATGATGTACGGCCTGATGCGCAAATGGCCGGTATACCTGTCGACCAAGAACACCATCCTCAAGGCCTATGACGGCCGCTTCAAGGACATCTTCGAGGAAGTCTACGAGACCGAATTCAAGGATCAGTTCAAGGAAGCCGGCATCACCTACGAACACCGCCTGATCGACGACATGGTCGCCTCGGCGCTCAAGTGGTCGGGCGGCTACGTCTGGGCCTGCAAGAACTATGACGGCGACGTCCAGTCCGATACCGTTGCCCAGGGCTTCGGCTCGCTCGGCCTGATGACCTCGGTTCTGCTGACCCCAGATGGCAAGACGGTCGAAGCCGAAGCCGCGCACGGCACGGTCACCCGCCACTACCGCCAGCACCAGAAGGGCCAGGAAACCTCGACGAACTCGATCGCCTCGATCTTCGCCTGGACCCGCGGCCTCGCCCATCGCGCCAAGCTCGACGACAATGCTGCCCTTGCGAAGTTCGCTTCGACGCTGGAAAAGGTCTGCGTCGACACCGTCGAATCCGGCTTCATGACCAAGGATCTGGCGCTGTTGATCGGCCCTGATCAGCCGTGGCTCTCGACCACCGCCTTCCTCGACAAGATCGACCAGAACCTGCAGAAGGCCATGGCGTAAGCCAACCCTTCCGGATAGCATTGAAACGGCGGGGATTTCCCCGCCGTTTTTATTTTAGGAGAACAGCAGATGACGGCCATCCTGCGACCGCTTGAACCCTCCGACCGCGCCGCCTGGGAACCCCTGTGGGAAGCGTACCAGCGCTTCTACGAAGTGGTCATCCCGCCCGAAACCACGGATCTGACCTGGGCGCGCTTCCACGATCCCGACGAACCGATGCATGCGCTCGGCGCCTTCGGCGAAGACGGCAGTCTCGTCGGCATCGTCCATTCCATCTTCCACCGCTCCTGCTGGCTGCCGCAATGGACCTGCTATCTGCAGGATCTTTATGTCGAAAACAGCCAGCGCGGCCTCGGCACCGGTGCCGCCCTAATCGATGCGGTCGCCGATCTGGCGCGCCAACGGCGCAGGCAGGCTCTACTGGATGACGCACGAAACGAATGCCACGGCGCGGCGGCTTTACGACAAGATCGCCGATCGCTCAGGCTTCATCCAGTATCGCAAAGCTCTCTGAAGATCGGCCTTGCACAAAGGCCTCGCCGCGCTATTGATTCCGGCGACAGCAATGCCTGAGATAACGGCAACAGCAGGAGGATGTCTTGCCCGAAGAATTGGTATTCTACACAAACCCCATGTCACGCGGTCGCATTGCGCGCTGGATGCTGGAGGAAATCGGTCAACCCTATCGCACCGAACTCATGACCTTCGGCGAAACCATGAAGGCGCCCGAATATCTTTCGGTCAATCCGATGGGCAAGGTGCCGGCGATCCGCCACGGCACCACCGTGGTCACCGAATGCGCGGCAATCTGCGCCTACCTCGCCGAGACCTTCCCGGAAAAGGGGCTGGCCCCCGAACCGGAAGAGCGCGCCGCCTATTACCGCTGGATGTTCTTTGCCGCCGGCCCGCTGGAATCGGCGGTGACGATGAAGGCACTCGGTTTCGAAATTCCCGCGGAGCGCCTGCGCATGGCCGGCTGCGGCAGTTTCGGCGACGTCATGAACACGCTTGAAAAGGCTGTGTCCGGCTCGACCTACCTCGCCGGCGAACGCTTCACTGCCGCCGACGTCTATGTCGGTTCCCATATCGGCTGGGGGCTCGCGTTCGGCAGCATCGAGAAACGCCAGGCCTTCGTCGATTATTTCGGCCGCATCAGCGAGCGTCCGGCCGGCAAGCGCGCCAAAGCCCTGGACGACGAGGCCGGCGAGAGGATGCAGGCCGCCTGAGCGTTTGATAACGACATGCGTAAAACAAAGAGCTATGGAGGACGCGGCATCTCAGCCGCCTCCCCGGACGATGTCAGACAAGCGGCATGTGGATTTCCGTCAGAAGCTGGGTTGGCGGCACGTCGCGCGGGTTGTTGAGATATTCCTCGAACATGACGCTGTCCTTCAACTGCCGCCCTGATTTGGGCAGCCATTCCGCATAGAGCCACTGATAGGCCTTGTGCATGTCGGCATAGGGGCCTTTGTGGCGCAGCACGGCATAGTCGCCGCCGTCGATCCTGCGCCGCTCGAATGGAGCTTCCGCCGAAACCTCGGCCGAGCCGGTCACACAAGCGATCGAGCGCAGCTGTTCGGCCGGCACAATATCGGGATCGTCGAGATAGAGACCGATCATCCGCATGTCCGGCCTGGCGAGGCCGCGGGCGTAAAGCGTACCGAACAATGTCTCGAAGGCTTTGCCGATCTGCATATAGGGACCGCTATGGGCAACACCGATCAGCTCGGTCGGCGCGATCTCGCGTATGGTAACGTCGAACATGGCTTTGGTCTTTCCGTCAGGTGAGGGTTGGAAGGCGGCGTGGCTTCCCTCTTTCCGGTAGCGGGCCGGCGGCATGCCGTAGACCGACTTGAAGATGCGATTGAAGGATTGGAGGTTGGGATAGCCTGATCGCTTCGCAATCTCACTGACGGCAAGCTCCGTGCTGACGATCTCGCCCGCCGCCCGATGCAGCCTGAGCCGCTTGACGGTAGCCGCCAGCGTCTCGCCATAGATCGCCCGGTAGATCCTGTGCCAGTGATAGCTCGACAGGCAGGCAATGCCGGCCAGGCGCTCCATATCCAGCTCCTCGTCGAGGTGGTCGTGAATATAGGCCGAAACCCGCCGCAGACGGGTTTCATAAAGCGCCCATGCCGTTTCGCCGTTCATGCCAAAGCCTTACGCAAATCGATCGACTGGAGAGAACCATATCCCGATTTGACAAATCCTGCTGACTTGAACCCGCGGCGAATCCCGCATAGACCGGAATTCCGGCTCGAACCCAAGAGGAAGACTGATGCCGGACTTTTCAACATTGATACTCTTTGCCGCTGCGGCGCTGATCCTGACCGCCACGCCCGGTCCCGACATGCTGCTGATTGCTTCGCGCAGCATCAGCCAGGGACGCTCTGCCGGATTTTTGACCTATGCGGGTATTGCGCTCGGCACTTATTGCCACGCCCTTGCTGCGGCTTTCGGGCTCTCGCAGCTCTTCCTGACCCTCCCTGTCGCCTATGACGCCGTCAGGTGGGCCGGCTGCTCCTATCTGCTCTATCTCGCCTACAAGACGTCTTCGCGCCTGCTTCCACGGTAAAGAGGCTCTCGGGTCGGCGCATCTTTTTCGCCGGCCTCGCCACCAACCTGCTCAATCCGAAGAGGGCGCTCTTCGTAAGGGCGCTATTCCCGCAATTCTTGAATACCGAGAGCGGCTCGATGGTCATGCAAATGCTGGTACTGGCCACCATCCTGAACGCCATCAGCTTCGTCGTGAATGGAACCGTTATCCTTCTCGGAGGCCAGATCCGTTCACGGCTTAGCTCCGTGTGCCGTTTCCGGAAACTGCCGCAATATATCCTCGCAACGGCGTTTACCGGGCTTGCCTGCCGTCTCGCGCTGCAGACGAGAAACTGACCGCCGCAGCCGTGCTGAAAACAAACCGGCTGCGAAATCTGAAAATCTCGCAGCCGGTTCTCATTTCATACAGTTCTCGGACTGGGCGATCAGCCTGCGAGTGCCGCTGCAACAGCCTCAAGTGCCTCATCAGCCTTGGCGCCATCCGGGCCGCCGGCCTGGGCCATGTCGGGACGGCCGCCGCCTCCTTTGCCGCCGAGAGCTGCCGAGGCGACGCGTACCAGATCGACAGCACTGAAACGATCCACGAGATCGGGCGTCACCGCGACCACGGCGCTCGCCTTGCCATCTTCGGACACACCGATCAGCGTCACGATGCCAGAGCCGATGCTGGCCTTCCCATCATCGGCGAGCCCCTTAAGATCCTTCGGATCGACGCCGGCCACGGCCTTGCCGAGGTATTTCACCCCGGCGACCTCACGCACCGCATCGGCAGAACCGCCCTGCCCGCCGCCCATGGCGAGTTTGCGCTTGGCGTCGGCCAGTTCCCTTTCGAGCTTGCGGCGCTCGTCGATCAGCGTCTCGACGCGCGACAGAACTTCCGACGGCTGAACCTTCAGCGACGCCGCGAGCGTCTTCACGCGATCGTCCTGTTCGGCGAGATACGCGCGCGCCGATTCACCGGTTACGGCTTCGAGACGGCGAACGCCAGCGCCAACGGCGCTTTCGCCAAGGATGCGGACAAGGCCGATCTGGCCGGTAGCCGACACGTGCGTGCCGCCGCAAAGCTCGACCGAATAAGGCTTGTTGCTCTTTGCGCCATGAAGGCCGGTGCCCATCGAGACGACCCGTACCTCATCGCCGTATTTCTCGCCGAACAGCGCCATGGCGCCCTCGGCAATGGCGTCGTCGACACTCATCAGGCGGGTCGTGACCGGCGCATTTTGCAGCACGATCTCGTTTGCCATCTCTTCGACGATCTTGAGCTCTTCGGCCGTCATCGGCTTCGGATGCGAAACGTCGAAGCGCAGACGCTCCGGTGCGACCAGCGACCCCTTCTGCGCGACATGGGTGCCGAGCACTTCGCGCAGCGCCTCATGCAGCAGGTGCGTCGCCGAATGGTTGGCGCGCAGACGCGAACGGCGGGCGTGATCGACAGTCAGAACAACCGCATCGCCCGTCTTGAATGCGCCTTCGACAACGGTGCCAGAATGCACGAAGAGGCCTTCGCCCTTCTTCTGCGTGTCGGATATTTCGATCTTGCCGTGGTCGGACGAGATGACGCCGGTATCGCCCATCTGACCGCCGGATTCACCGTAGAACGGCGTCTGGTTGACAACGACCTGCACCTTGTCGCCAGCCTTGGCTCCTTCGGCGACAGCGCCGTCCTTGACGATTGCCTGCACCACGCCTTCAGCTGCTTCAGTGTCGTAACCGAGGAACTCGGTTGCGCCATGTTTTTCCCTAAGCTCGAACCAGACGGTTTCGGTCGCCTTCTCGCCGGAACCGGCCCAGTGCGAGCGGGCTTCGGCCTTCTGGCGCTGCATCGCGTCGGTGAAGCCGGAGATGTCGACGCCGATCTCGCGAGCGCGGAGGGCGTCCTGCGTCAGGTCGAGCGGGAAGCCGTAGGTGTCGTAGAGCTTGAAAGCCGTCTCGCCATCCAGCATATCGCCTTTGGAAAGGTCGGCAGTCGCATCGGACAGAAGCGACAGGCCGCGCTCCAGCGTCTTGCGGAATCGGTTTTCCTCGAGCTTCAGCGTCTCGGAGATCAGCGCTTCGGCGCGCACAAGCTCCGGATAAGCCCGGCCCATCTGCTGCACCAGCGTCGGCAGCAGCTTGTAGATCAGCGGCTCCTTGGCGCCGAGAAGCTGGGCATGACGCATGGCGCGGCGCATGATACGGCGCAGCACATAACCGCGGCCTTCATTCGACGGCAGCACGCCGTCAGCGATCAGGAAAGCTGAAGAGCGCAGGTGATCGGCGATGACGCGATGGCTGGCACTGCCCTCGGCCTTGACGCCGACGGCATCTTCGATGGCGCCGGTCAGCGTGCGGAACAAATCTGTGTCGAAGACGCTCTGGACGCCCTGGAGAATGCAGGCCATGCGCTCCAGGCCCATGCCGGTATCGATCGACGGACGCGGCAGCGGGTTGCGAACGCCCGGCTCGATTTGCTCGAACTGCATGAAGACGAGATTCCAGAACTCGAGGAACCGGTCGCCGTCTTCTTCCGCCGAGCCGGGAGGGCCGCCCCAGACATTCTCGCCCTGGTCGATGAAGATCTCAGAGCACGGACCGCAGGGGCCGGTGTCGCCCATCTGCCAGAAATTGTCGGAGGTCGGGATGCGGATGATCTTGTCGTCGGAAAAACCGGCGATCTTCTTCCACAGCGTCGCCGCCTCCTCGTCTTCGGAATAGACGGTCACCAGCAGGCGATGCTTCGGCAGGCCGAAACCCTCGGTCACCAGCTTCCAGGCAAGCTCGATGGCGTTCTCCTTGAAATAGTCGCCAAAGGAGAAGTTGCCGAGCATTTCGAAGAAGGTCAGGTGGCGCGCAGTATAGCCGACATTGTCGAGATCATTATGCTTCCCGCCGGCGCGCACGCATTTCTGCGAGGTCGTTGCCGTGGAATAGGGGCGCTTTTCCAAGCCGGTAAAGACGTTCTTGAACTGCACCATGCCGGCATTGGTGAACATCAGCGTCGGGTCGTTGCGCGGCACGAGCGGGCTCGACGGAACGATCTCGTGGCCGTTCTTCTTGAAATAGTCGAGGAAGGTCGACCGGATATCGTTCACGCCGCTCATTCTATGCCCTTCAATGCTGCCGGAGGCAGATAATACAAATCCATCGGCTTTTAACGTTCGCCTCCGCCACTGTCCAGCCGACAAACGAAACCGACCGCATTCTCATCAGGAATGCGGCCGGTTGGAATGGTCGATGCATTCAAACGCGGAAATTACATGTCCGCGGCGGCATCGCCGTCGTCTGCATCCGGTCCGCCGTTCTGCAGGAAGCGGTCGGCGATGAGACCGGCATTCTGGCGCAACGCCAGCTCGATCTCACGGGCGAGATCCGGATTGTCGCGCAGGAAGGTCTTGGCGTTTTCGCGGCCCTGGCCGAGACGCTGGCTGTTATAGGAAAACCAGGCGCCCGACTTTTCGACGATGCCGGCCTTGACGCCGAGATCGACGAGTTCGCCGGTCTTCGATACGCCTTCGCCATACATGATGTCGAATTCGACCTGCTTGAAGGGAGGCGCCATCTTGTTCTTGACGACCTTGACGCGGGTCTGGTTGCCGATCACCTCTTCGCGCTCCTTGACCGAGCCGATGCGGCGGATGTCGAGGCGCACGGAGGCATAGAATTTCAGCGCATTGCCGCCCGTCGTCGTTTCCGGCGAACCGAACATGACGCCGATCTTCATGCGGATCTGGTTGATGAAGATCACCATCGTATTCGACTTGGAGATCGAGGCGGTCAGCTTGCGCAGCGCCTGGCTCATCAGGCGTGCCTGCAAGCCGGGAAGGCTGTCGCCCATTTCACCTTCGATTTCGGCACGCGGCGTCAGTGCGGCGACCGAGTCGACGACCAGAACGTCGACGGCGCCGGAGCGCACCAGCGTATCGGTAATCTCAAGCGCCTGCTCGCCGGTATCGGGCTGCGAGATCAGAAGGTTCTGGAGATCGACACCAAGCTTGCGGGCATAGACCGGATCGAGCGCATGTTCGGCGTCGACAAAGGCGCAGATGCCGCCCTTCTTCTGCGATTCCGCGATGGTCTGCAGCGCCAGCGTCGTCTTGCCCGAACTTTCCGGCCCGTAGATTTCGATGATGCGGCCCTTCGGCAGGCCGCCGACGCCAAGCGCGATATCGAGCCCCAGCGAACCCGTCGAAATCGTCTCGATTTCGATGACGTTCTCGTTGGAACCGAGTTTCATGATCGAGCCCTTGCCGAACGACCGCTCAATCTGTGAGAGTGCCGCTTCAAGCGCCTTGCTTTTGTCCACCGATTTGTCCTCTACCAGCCGCAATGAATTCTGAGACATCTGATCCACCTTTAGGTTATTGAAGCCGCCCAAGCAATGTCGAGTTTGTACTCTATTTGTTCCACTCTCGCAATAGGCGATCAAACGATTGAAAGAAAAAGGTAAAACAGCGCGTGTTCTATATTTGTTTTATCGATGCAAAGCAACGGCTTAAGGCAGATGCGCCGGCCTTGCCGCCAGAAGGCACGGTGCCGATTCGCGCTTCGGGATCGGAAGGCGGTTGAAATGAAAAAGAAGATTCTTGTTCTCGGCGGCGCCCATATCGACCGGCGCGGCCGCATTTCCGGGGAGACGGCACCGGGCGCCAGCAATCCCGGCACCTGGTTCGAGGAGCCGGGCGGCGGCGGCTTCAATGCGGCGCGCAACCTCGCAAGGCTCGGTTTTCAGGTGACGATGATTTCGCCGCGCGGCGGAGATCCCATCGGCGAGATGGTCGGCGAAGCCGCCGATTTCGCTGGCATCGACGACCGGCCCTTCGTTTTCCTCGACCGCAAGACACCGAGCTACACCGCGATCATCGAGAAGGACGGCAACCTGGTGATCGCCCTCGCCGACATGGATCTCTACCGCTTCTTCGTGCCGCGGCGCCTCTCGATCCGCTGGGTGCGCGAGGCTTTCGCCGCGCATGATCTCATCCTTTTCGATGCCAATCTGCCGGAAGAGACGATCGCGGCAATCGTCGCCAAGGCACGGTCGCTGGCCAAACCCGTCGCGGCGATCGCCATTTCGCCCGCGAAGGTCGTCAGGCTGAAACCCTGCATCGCGGATATCGACTACCTGTTCATGAACGAGGCCGAAGCCGCTGCCCTTGCCGGGGAACGGCCGGACGACGCCGGCGGCTGGCCGCCGCTTCTGAACGAGATCGGCATCCGGAGCGCCGTCGTCACCCGCGGCCGCCGCGAGCTCGTCGCGCTTTGCGGCGACCGCGCCGTGACGCTGCAGCCGCCGATCGCCGAGACCCTGGCCGATGTCACCGGCGCCGGCGATTCCCTTGCCGCCGGCACGATCGCTGCCTTGCTGCATGGCCTGCCGCTCGAGCAAGCCATCCGCCACGGCACCGCGGCAGCAGCGCTGACTGTGCAGTCGCCGCACGCCGTCAACGAAAATCTGACGCCGGATCTGCTGAATGAGGCGCTTGCCCTTGTTCCCCAGATCAGAATCCTGCATTGAAGCGACCCAATGAAATAGTTGAGCATGATGCCGTCGGAAAACCGCTGACAGATTCGACATCAGGCTCGATCGAGGACAGGACAAGATCTCATGACCCAGCCCATCTCCCCTCTTCTGCCGATCGCCTATTCCAAAGAAGTCGCCAGCGCCAAGCAGCGCGGCGCGCCGCTGGTGGCGCTGGAATCGACCATCATCACCCACGGCATGCCCTATCCCGGCAATATCGAGATGGCCCGCAGCGTCGAGGCGATCATTCGCGAACAGGGTGCCGTCCCTGCAACGATCGCCGTCATTCACGGCACACTGCATGTCGGCCTCGAGGCAGCCGAACTGGAGCAGCTCGCCAAGGCGACTGACGTGATGAAGGTGTCGCGCGCCGATCTCGCCTTTGCGATCGCCGAGCGCCGCACCGGCGCCACCACGGTCGCGGCGACGATGATCGCAGCGGCGCGCGCCGGCATCCGCGTCTTTGCGACGGGCGGCATCGGCGGCGTGCACCGCGGCGCCGAGGAAAGCTTCGATATCTCGGCCGATCTCGAGGAACTGGCCCGCACCGGCGTCATCGTCGTCTGCGCCGGCGCCAAGGCGATCCTCGACATTCCGAAGACGCTGGAAGTGCTGGAAACCCGCGGCGTGCCTGTCGTCACCTATGAGAGCGAAGAATTCCCGGCTTTCTGGTCGCGTTCCTCGGGGCTTCGCAGCCCGCTGTCGCTGAACAGCCCGGCGGCCATCGCCAATTTCCAGGCGACACGCGAACAGTTCGGCATCGACGGCGGCATGCTGATCGCCAATCCGGTGCCGGAAGCCGACGAGATCCCGCGCGAAGAGATGGAGATCTATATCGAGCGCGCCCTGGACAGCGCCGAGCGCGACGAAGTGACCGGCAAGGCGGTGACACCCTATCTGCTCTCGACGATTTTTGACCTCACGGACGGCCAGAGCCTGAAGACGAATATAGCGCTTGTCGAGAACAATGCGCGGCTCGCGGCAGAGATTGCCGTGGCGCTCGGGTAATCATCGGCGTCGCCGGCCCGTCCCGCAACAATTGTTCTGCCGTGAGGCACCCCTCTTGGGCTGCCGGCCATCTCCACAAATCGGGAGATCGACAAGAGGCTTACTCCTCCCGCTCCGCCACCTGTTGGGGAGATGGGTGGCAGGCCAGGGGGATGGCGTGTCACGTGGAGGCGGTACTGGCTTGCTGGGTTTGCCGATCGTAAAGCGCTAACTCCTCAGCGGTTGGCGGCTCAAACAGCTTCGACCACCTAAGCAGGTCCGGCCGCGAGATGTCGAACGCGCCGACTGGAAGCTCGGCGTTTCGTCGGGAGACCCGGTCCCAGAGCTCATCAAAGGGAACGTCGAGGAAGCAGAGAACGACCCGAGCGCCGGCCGCTCGATGGATGGGCTCACACGACGTCGTCCAGCCCGCTCCCCCGCTCTCAGCCGCTCGAGTTGATGGATTCATGGCCGAGCTGCTAACTATCCAGCGTCTCCTTCACGACCACAGCGAGCTGCTTGAGTGAAAACGGCTTCGGCAGGAACCCGAATTTCGCATCCGGCGGCAGGTTGCGGGCGAAGGCGTCCTCGGCGTAACCGGAGACGAAGATGAATTTCAGGTCGGGATAGGTCTTGCGCAGCTCACGCAGCAGCGTCGGGCCGTCCATTTCCGGCATGACGACGTCGGAAACGACGATGTCGACCTTGCCCTCAAGCTCTTCCATGATGCTCAGCGCCTCGACGCCCGAGCCCGCCTCATGAACGGTGTAGCCGCGCGTTTCCAGCATTCGCTTGCCGCCACGGCGCACCGCCTCCTCGTCTTCGACGAGCAGGACGACGGCAGAGCCGGTCAGGTCCTCGGGCTGCTGCGCAGCGGGGGCCTCGGGGGGCGTGCCGACTGCGGCAATGGCGCTGTCGATCGCCCCGGCTTCGGCGGCAACCGCCGGCTCGGGGATATGGCGCGGCAGGAAGACACGGAAGGTCGTGCCTTTACCCACTTCCGATTCCGGCTGGATGTAACCGCCGGACTGCTTGACGATGCCGTAGACCATGGCGAGACCAAGCCCGGTGCCTTTGCCGACATCCTTGGTGGTGAAGAAGGGCTCGAAGATCTTGTCCATGATATCAGGCGCGATGCCGGTGCCGGTATCGGTGACCTCGACCAGCACCATGTCCTCGGCGGGCATGTAGGAATAGTTGAAGGCGGCAACGTCGGCAGCCGTCAGATTCCGGGTGCGCAGCGTCAGCGTACCGCCTTGCGGCATCGCATCGCGCGCATTGACGCAGAGATTGATCAGCACCTGCTCGAACTGCGACAGGTCAGTTTTAACAGGCCAGAGATCCCGGCCATATTGCACGTCGAGTTTGACATTGGTGCCGGAGAGCAGCCGGTCGACCAGCATGCGCAGGTCGCCGACCACATCCGTCAGGTTCAGCACCGAGGGCCGCATCGTCTGCTTGCGCGAGAAGGCAAGCAACTGACGCACCAGCACGGCGGCGCGGTTGGCGTTGCGCTTGATCTCCATCAGGTCGGCGAAGCTCGCATCGGAAGGACGTGCCTGCAGCAGCAGATGGTCGGACGAAAGCAGGATCGCAGTCAGCACATTGTTGAAGTCGTGCGCAATGCCGCCGGCAAGCGTGCCGACAGCGTTCATCTTCTGCGTCTGCGCCATCTGCGCTTCCAGCGCCTTCTGCTCGGTCACCTCGACGGCATAGACGATCGCCGCTTCCTCCGGCGCCTCGTCGCTCTGGTCGATGACCGCATTGACATAGAAGCGGAAATAGCGCGCCTCGTCAGTCGGCGTGCGGGTGTCGAGCGGCGCGATGTCGCCCTGCCGGTCCTTGGCCGCCGCCAGCGCCGCGGCCAGCTGCGGCCGGTCGCTCTCCTGCACGATGGTTTCGAGAGAGGGGGATTTCTCGAGATCGTCGCGCGACACAACGCTGGAAAACAGCTTCAGGAAAGGCGCATTGGTGCGCAGAATGCGCCCGTCGCCATCGACCGAGGCGATCGCCATCGGCGTGTTGTTGAAGAAGCGAGTGAAGCGCATGGCGGCGGCCGAAGCGGACTGGCCGCTCTCGCTGCTCTTTTCGCGCGCCAGCACGATCGTCCGGCTTTCGCCGGGCGCGCCGTCGCGCATCGAAGTGACGCTGTGGATGATCTGCACCGGCAGGCTCTGACCGTTGGTCTTGCGCAAATCGAGATCGAGCGTCACGGTCTTCTTCAGGCCGGGTTCGGCCTGTACCGACTGGATCAGCGCCAACCCCTCGCCCGCCACCAAGTCGCCGATCGACATCGAGCCCGGCAGGAACTTGGTCAGGTCGAGGCCCAGCCACTCGGCAAGCGTTGCATTCAGGTAGAAGATTTCGCCCTTCCGGCCGGCGGAGAAAAAGCCGGCGGGTGCGTGATCGAGATAGTCGATCGCGTTCTGCAACTCCTTGAAGAATCGCTCCTGATCGTCGCGTTCGGCGGTGATGTCGGTGATCTGCCAGATCTGCAGCGGCTTGCCGCTATTGTCCTCCTGATGCAGCAGCCGCGCCTTCAGCCGATACCAATGCGCGCCCGAGCTGTTGGAGCCGGGTCCGACGGCGCGCAGCAGCCGGAATTCCTCGCGGCCTTCCTTGCCCTCGCGCAGACCATTGACCAGCCGATAGAGCGCCTCGTTGGATTCCCGATGGCGCGACAGCAGCGTTTCGAGCGTCTGGACTTCGGTCGCCTTGCGCGCCCCGGTCAGAGCGCCGTAGGCAGCGTTCGCATAGATGATCCGGCCCTTGTCGTCGGTGATCAGCGTCCCATCCGGGTGGCTGTTGAGAAAGGCGCGCGCCAGGCTGTCGGACTGGTGCTGCGGCATCACCTCGATGAAGCCGATGACCGAAGAGACCAGGAAGAAGATCCCGACCATGGCGAGCACGCCGAGGCCGCCAAGCACCATTTCGTTGTCGAGAGATCTTTTGAAGACGACGAAGGCACCGGCTGCCGCGATCAGCACGAGCGCTAACAGGAGAATCCGCAAAACCGTGCCAGAACGCCCCCCACGATCCACAAGCGGTGCGTTATAATCGTCGGCCTGACGCGGTTTCGTCATGTATTCCTCGCATAAGCCCTTCCCATTTCATAGCACGAACACGAAGCAGGAATCAGGCACTCTTTCCTTCTTAGCAATTTGCCACGCCGGCAAAAACACCGGTCACCGGCAAGACTGCTTGAATTCACAGGCTAGCGCGCCATCTGCCTCGGAAGCCGCCGCTGCTGCCCGTGCGCAAGCCGGCAGCCGTCATCCGGCACAATAGGAGATCGCCTTCCCGCGTCACTGGACAGGACCTTCGGCCCTTGTTTAAGGAACGGAAAAGTCGTCAATATGTGCCGAATGCGAAATGGAGTGAATGACTATGTTCGATGATCTTGTCGGAGCTTACGGCAGCCGTTTCCTGCTTGCAGCCGGTGGCGTCGGCCTGGCGCTTCTCCTGCTCATTCTGGCGCTCTGGCTGATCCGAAGCCGCGCCCCCTCGCCCTTCGTGCGCGGCGGCCGCAACCGTCAGCCCCGCCTGCAGGTGCTGGATGCGGCAGCCGTCGATACCCGCCGCCGGCTGGTGCTGGTGCGCCGTGACGACGTCGAACATCTGATCATGATCGGCGGTCCGACCGACATCGTCATCGAAAGCCGCATCCTGGCCGAGGCGGCCGAACAGACCGAAAGCGTCAGACGGCCCGAGCCGGCCGGGGAGCGGCCAGCAATCGTCCCGCGCCCTGAAACACCGCCCGTTTCCGTAACCCGTCCGCCGCCTGCCGCCCGTAGCGAGCCTGCCGCCGAGCCCGCCTTCGCGGCCCCAGCCGCGCCGGAGCCGCGCCCGCGCCCCGAACCGTTGGCCCAACCGGCCGTGCCGCCGCCGGTGGCCACCAGCCCGCTTCCGGCGGAACCCGCGACAACTCCGCTGTCGGCCGAACGCGACCATTCTCCGCGCCCCGCTCCGCTCCAGCCGCGCCCGCCGGAGCAACCGATTGTCCCACCGGTTGCACAGCCCGCTCCATATCACGATACGGCGAGCGCCGCCGAAATCCTTGACGCCGCCCGCCAGCGGGTCCTGCCACAGCAGCGCATCGATCCAGAGGTCTCCGCCCCCGACAGGCCGGTGCCGCGCACCGCACCCGCAACACTCGATGACGAAGCGGCTGCGCAATCGGCAGCGGCGGTTCGCCGTGATTTCCAGCGGGTGCTGGAACAGGAAATGGCGAACAATCTGACGGCCGAGCGCATCGTGCCGGTCCCGGCAAACCAGACCCCGCGCCCGGCCGCGCCGCAGCCGGCCAACCTGCCGCGCCGCGATCCCGAGCTTGCCCCGATCACCGGTGCCGATACCGAGCTGCAGAAGGAAGTTGCCCGCATTTTCGGCGAAATGAGCGTCAATCGCGATAAGTGATGCCGCACCGGCAAGCCCGGTTGCGCGCATTCGTGACCTCATCATGAAGTTGCATAAATGCCGCAATGCCGCGGCTTCTCAGCCCTGAAGCACTTCGGGCCTCCCCACCGCGTCGTTCATTTGTTATCAATCGGCGCGAAGAGCTTTGGCGCATAGAGGTCACACTTTGCCTAAGTAAATACCGGTCTCACTCCAATTTCACCCCGTACTGCCGCACAGCGAGATGCTGGCGGCATGCGACAATGTTCATCGGGTGGTGGCGAGAGACCGGTTTGGCATTGTTACAATGTGCCATGTGCAGTTCCGCTGCTCAGCTCTTCAGCCGCCCACAACATCGCCACACCGCGCCCGCGAGGGTTTCTCATGCACCATCTTGGTGGACTTCCGAACGGAAGACCAAGACGCTATGTGCAAGACGCTTCGGGTCCGATGGACCATTACCCCTAAGACAGCGCCCCGGCCATGGATTGCGTGTGGCGGATGCGGAGGCCTCAGAGCTTTCCGAGCCAGCGACAAGATCCGGCTGAATGCCAACGGTCGCAAACTCGACGCCTGGCTGATCTACAAATGCCTCACCTGCGAAAGGACATGGAACCGGCCAATCCTAGAGCGCCGGAATATCCGTGACATCGATCCGCTGACGCTAGATGCGCTGCAGTCGAACGACCCCGATTGGATTCGCGCAGAAACCTTCAATCTCGATGGGCTGCGGCGCAAATCACAGCGGGTAGACGAATTCGCCGAATTCGACATCGCCAAGAAGATACGGCACGAGATCGCGGGCTGGACATGCCTGCAAATCGAACTGGCGGCCCAGTTCGCCACAAATATCCGCCTGGATCGACTGCTGGCCGGGGAGTTGAAAATCTCGCGCTCGCGGCTGCAGGCTCTGCGTGATCAGGGCCTATGTCGAACGGACCCTGGCGGGGCGGATATCATGCGGCGGCGGATCAGGAGTGGCACGCTCGTCACGATCGATCTCGCCATGGAGGCAGAACGGGAGCGGCTTTGGAAGCCTCTGGCTACAAGTGCCCCGCTCTGATGCACGTCGCCTGGAAGCGTGTGGCGGTTCTGGGACAGCGACATGCATAAAAACAAAGGCTGAAGGGCGTCACATGAATCAAGTTTGATGCGACGCGCCTGCATGGGCGGCGCGAAGACCGATCGACAAGCCGGAAGTGCCACTCGACAAAAAGGCGCCGCGATCAGATCGCGGCGCCCTAGGTGTTTCTGCCTATGAAAACCGTCACTCGTCGCGGTAGACCTTTTCACGACGTTCGTGCCGCTCCTGCGCCTCGATCGACAGTGTCGCGATCGGGCGGGCATCGAGGCGCTTGAGACCGATCGGTTCGCCGGTTTCCTCGCAATAGCCATAGGTCCCGTCTTCGATGCGCTGCAACGCCGCGTCGATCTTGGAGATCAGCTTTCTCTGCCGGTCACGAGCGCGAAGTTCGATCGCCCGGTCGGTCTCGGACGATGCCCGGTCGGCGAGATCGGGATGGTTTGCGCTCTCCTCAGCCAAATGGTCGAGTGTTTCGCGCGCTTCTCTAAGGATATCGTTTTTCCAGGCGACCAGCTTGGCCCTGAAGTAGGCTCGCTGGTTTACGTTCATGAATTCTTCCTCTTCCGAGGGAACGTAATTGCTAAGATCGATCTTCTCACTCAACGCGATTCTCCTGAAGAACATCTCATCTGGGCGGGTGTATATCCCAAGCGCTAGCCGCGATTCAAGCCAAATACGACAGCTAAACAGATTTTTAAATCTGTTACAATTTTCGGCTAACGGGCTATTTTCTCTTAATTATTCCCGCTGGCATTTTTTGTTTCGCCTTCAAAACGCCGTGTTATCGGCCCCGTTTTGCGGCTTTGCGACACGGCTGGCGGTTGACGGCGGCTGATCGCAACCGCTACTGAAAAGACCCGCCGATCCTGGATTTGCCCATGACCGTACCGCTGCCTCCGCCCAATCGCATCTACCTCCTGCGTCATGCCGAGGCCGCCTTGGCCGAACCCGGGCAACGCGATTTCGACCGGCCGCTCAACGAAAAAGGTTATGGCGATGCCGAGATCATCGCCGACCAGGCAGCCGACAAGGGCTACCGTGCGGATCTTCTCATCAGTTCGACGGCGCTGCGCTGCCGCGACACCGCCGACGCCGTCCACCGGGCGGTCGGCGTCGGGCTCGACGTGCGCTATGTCGATGCGCTCTACAACGCCACCGTCGACACCTATCTGGAAATCATCGATGCGCAGGAGGCGGCGGCCGTCATGCTTGTCGGCCACAATCCGACCATAGAGCAGGCGCTGGAGACACTGATCGGCTCCGAGGCGATGGCCCGCGCCCTTCCCGGCGGCTTTCCGACGGCAGGCCTTGCCGTCATCGATTTCGCTGCCTCCATCAACGCCTGGTGCCTTACCGATTTCGTTGTCGTCTGAAATCGTCGGAGCAATTCGAAGAGTGGCAGGAGTTTTCGTTATCCCAGGAAAAGGGAAATGCGTTCGCGCCACTTCTTTTTCGGACAACGTCGCCTTCCTATATTGCCGGCAGTCATCAATCGGAATCGCGCCTTGCCGCCACGCCTGACATCCCTTGCCGACGACGCCCGCATCGCCTTCGACAATCTCGCCGACCGGGCGAACGGGCTCGTCAATCCGACAGTGCGGCTCGGCGTCACCGGCCTCTCGCGATCCGGAAAGACGGTTTTCATCTCCTCGCTTGTTCACAATCTGCTGCATGGCGGCCGACTGCCGCTGTTCGAGCCGGTGCAATCGGGTCGCGTTTCCGCTGTGCGGCTCGAGCCGCAGCCTGACGATGCCGTGCCCCGCTTCCAATACGAGGATCATATCCGGGCGCTGGTGAAGGAGCGCATCTGGCCGGATTCGACCCGCGCCATTTCCGAACTGCGCATCACGCTCGATTATCAGAGCGCCAGCGGCTGGAATCGCCTGTTCTCGCCTGGCCGGCTGTCGATCGATATCGTCGATTACCCCGGTGAATGGCTGCTCGACCTGCCGCTGCTTGGCAAGGATTACCGCACCTTCAGCGAGGAGACGATTGCGCTTGCGCAAGCCGGCGTCCGTTCCGCACTGTCGCAGGGATGGCTGTCGCTCACACGTGCCGCCGACATCAATGCCGGCGCCGATGAGATGGTCGCCCGCGACCTTGCCACGGCCTTTGCCGACTATCTCAAGGCCTGCAAGGCGGACGAACGCTCGCTCTCCACCTTGCCGCCCGGGCGCCTGCTCCTGCCCGGCGATCTCGACGGCTCGCCGGCGCTGACCTTCGCTCCGCTCGCCTTGCCGCCCGACGGGCGTCCCGATCGCGGCTCGCTTTGGGCAATGATGGAGCGGCGATACGAAGCCTATAAGTCGGTGGTCGTCAAACCCTTCTTCCGCGAGCATTTCGCCCGCCTTGACCGCCAGATCGTGCTGGTCGACGCGCTGCAGGCGATGAACCGCGGCCCCGAAGCCGTTCAGGATCTGGAACGCGCGCTGACCGATGTGCTCGCCTGTTTCCGCCCGGGTACCAATTCGCTGCTCTCCTCGTTGCTTGGCCGCCGTATCGACCGCGTGCTGGTCGCGGCCACCAAGGCCGATCATCTCCATCATGAGAGCCATGACCGGCTCGACGCGCTGACCCGCCGCCTCGTCGATCGCGCCATCGCCCGCATCGGCATGGCCGGCGCCGGCATCGATGTCATGGCGCTCGCCTCCGTGCGCGCTACTCGAGAGGCATCGGTCAAACGTGACGGCCATGACCTGCCCGTCATCGTCGGTACGCCGATGGCGGGTGAAACCATTGCCGGCGAATGCTTCGATGGCCAGAGAAAGACGGCGATCTTTCCCGGCGACCTGCCGCAGGATCCGGAAGGCCTGTTTGACCGTATCGCCTCGGGCGAGACCGGTGAAACCCTGCCCGAAGTTAATGTCGTCAGGTTTCGCCCGCCGCATCTCGAGGAAACCGGCAGCGGCATCAAGCTGTCGGTGCCGCATATCCGCCTCGACCGCGCCATGCAGTTCCTGTTCGGAGACCGTCTCGCATGAGCAAGCCCCCGTCCGATCCGCCGCGCCGCCCGCCCGCCGCCTTCGCTTACGAAGATGAAGCATCCGAGCCCCGCAATAGCGGCCGCCAACAGCAAGGGCGGCGCAAACCGGAAAGCTTCTCTGAGAATATCGTCGTGACGCCCGACGAGGATGATCCCTTCATCAATCCTGACAGCGATCTAATCGCGCCGCCGGTCGCGACTCCGCGCAAGCGGCGCACCTCCTTCGGCAAGATCGCCGCCGGCGCCTTCGGCATATTGCTGTCGCTCGGCCTCGGCCTCTGGACCGACCGGCTGATCCGCGATCTCTTCACCCGCGCCGACTGGTTGGGTTACGCAGCCCTTGGTGTGCTCGCGATCGGCATCCTCGCCGTGCTTGCCCTCGTCATCCGCGAGACCGCAGGCATGATGCGCCTTGCCGCTGTCCAGACGATCAAGGCCGAAGCGGAAGCAGCGATCCTCGAAACACGACCGGCGAAGGCGCGCGCCGTCCTTGCGCGACTCACCACGCTGCTTGCCGCCAATCCCGAGACATCGAAGGGACGTGCGACGCTGAAGGCGACCGAGGGTGAGGTCATCGACCCTCCGCATCTAATGGCCTTGGCCGAACGAGAGCTGCTCGCCCCGCTCGACCGCAAGGCGCGCGCCCTGATCGTCAACGCCTCCAAGCGTGTCTCGATCGTCACCGCCGTCAGCCCGCGCGCGGTCGTCGATCTGCTGTATGTGCTCTACGAGGCCGTCCGCCTCATCCGCGCCATGGCGGAACTCTATGGCGGCCGCCCCGGCACGCTCGGCATGTTCCGCCTTCTGCGCGATGTGCTGGCGCATCTCGCGGTCACCGGCTCGATCGCCGTCGGTGACAGCCTCGTCCAGCAGGTGCTCGGCCATGGCCTTGCCTCGAAGCTCTCGGCCCGACTCGGCGAGGGTGTCATCAACGGCCTGATGACCGCCCGTATCGGAATCGCCGCCATGGATCTCTGCCGGCCGCTTGCCTTTCGCACGCTGAAGCGACCGGGAATCGGCGATTTCATCGCCGATCTCACACCTTCGATGTCACCGCGCGGCAACAATCCTTAACTGACGAGGCGATTCCGCAGCCGTCGCCTCCCCTAGCGTGAACATAGAATAAACTGAACATATTCAATCCGATATAGGCAGACTATTAAAAGCCGCGCGGCATGGCCACCTAACAGCTCCTCGCATTTCGGCACAATCGAAAGGAAGGATTAACCATTCTTCGGCAAAACTTGCTGCCAGTTCGTGAGTGGTGTTTGCCAAGGAAAATCCATGTATTCGCGCAAGTTTCTCTTCGTATGCGGCCTCGCCGCCGCGGCTTTGTCGCCGGTCGCAGATGTCGCTCCGGCAGCCACCGCCGCAACCCGTGACAAGGCCTTTTTCGATTCCGTCGCCGGCTCATGGAAGGGCCCCGGCGAGATCGTCGCCGGCAAGTACAAGGGTACGAAGTTCACCTGCAACCTGGTCGGTGAACCCACCGGCGACAGCAATGCCGGCATCAAACTCGATGGCACCTGCCGCGTCGGCGTCTTCAAGCAGCCGATGACCGCGGTGATCTCGCAGTCGGGCTCCAGCTATAAGGGCAAGTTTCTCGACGGCGCCGCCGGCAAAGGTCTTGACGTCGTCTCCGGCGCCGTCACCGAGGACACCGTCGTGGTCGGCATCAACCGCGCCAAGCTGAATGGCGCGATGATTGCCCGCGTGCGTGACGACAAGACGATGAACGTCACCGTTTCGGTCAAGGTTGAAAGCCAGATGATTCCGGTTATCGGCCTGACATTGACGCGTCAGGTCGATGAAATGGCTGTTGGCTCCATCCAGTAGACAGATGGCATCACGGACTTTCCTGAAGCGGCGGGTTTCCCGCCGTTTCGCGTTTCAGGATCCCTGCTTCAAGCCCACCAGGCGCCGCTATCGTCGGCGACCTCGATGCCCGTCACGTCAGCGTCTAGCAGCCAGTCGCTGACCGGCCGCCCCCTGACAACAAGGCTCGGGGCGATATCGGCAAGCGGCATCAGCACGAAACCGCGCTCGGTCATCCGCGGATGCGGCAGTTCCAGCCGCGGCGCCTCCTGAACGACGTCGCCATAGGTCAGCACGTCGATATCGAGCGTACGCGGCCCCCAGCGCTCGATACGCTCGCGTTTCATCTCACGTTCGATCGACAGACAGACATCGAGCAAAGCTTCCGGAGGAAGCCGAGTTTCGACGGCGGCGCAGGCATTGAAGAAGAACGATTGGTCGGTCTTGCCCCAGGGCGGCGTGCGATAAAGCCGCGACACGGCGGTAACACGACAATCGTCGTGCCCGTCCAGCCTTTGCAGCGCCGCTGCCATCGCCTTCACCGGCTCGCCGACATTGCCGCCGAGGCCGAGGGTGGCGGATCGCCATGCCGCCTCAGGCAAAGTGCTCAACGCTCACCTGCACGAAATCGAGCACACCGGGCACCGGCGCGTTCGGCTTGCGCACCGTGATCTTCGCCCGCCGGACCTGCGGAAATGTCTCGCAGAGCCCCTTGGCGATATCGAGCGCCAGGGCTTCGATCAGATAGCGTCGCTTGCCGGTGACGATCTGCTCGATCACGGTAAAGGCAATGCCGTAATTGACGGTATCGTCGATCGAGTCGCTTTTCAGCGCCTCGCCGGCGACGACATCGAGCTCGGCATCGACGAAGAAACGCTGGCCGAGGATTTCCTCCTCGTCATGCACGCCATGGCGCGCGAAGAAAGCGCAGTTCTGCAGCGTGATCGTGTAGGTGGTCATGTCGGCCGCTTCCTCTCGAATTTCTGGCGCGCATTGAGCATAGCATCGGCGACATCAAGCGCAGCCCTGTTGATTGCGACATTGTGCACCCGGAAAACCGCTGCTCCCTGAAGCCTGAGCAGCGCGCTGGTCGCAGCCGTCGCCACATCCCGGTCTGCCGCCTCGCGTCCGGTCACAGTGCCGAGAAAACGTTTGCGTGAGGTGCCGGCGAGCAACGGCAGGCCGAAGCGCGAAAGCTCGGAAAACCGTGCCATCAGTTCCAGATTCTCCTCTGCCGTCTCCTTGGCGAAGCCGAAGCCCGGATCGAGCACGATGCGGTCACCATTGACACCTGCCGCGGCGGCGATCGCAAGCGATCGTTCGAGGAAATGGACCTGGTCGGCGATCACATCGGCAAGTTTGACCCTGTCGCGGCCGGTATGCATGATGCAGAGCCCCGCTCCTGTCGCCGCGGCCAGTTCCGCGATACCGCTCTCCTTCTGCAGTCCGGAGACGTCGTTGACGATATGGGCGCCGGCGCTGACCGCAAGCTGCGCTGTCTCGACGCGATAGGTGTCGATCGATATCAGCGCCTGGGTGCGGCCGCGCAATGCCTCGATGACGGGCAGCACCCGCGCCTGCTCCTCCGAAGGGCTGACCGGTGCGGCGCCCGGCCGGGTCGATTCGCCGCCGATGTCGACGATCGCGGCGCCATCGCTCACCGCCTGCAGCGCGTGTTCGACGGCGGCATCGACGGTTTTGAAGCGTCCGCCATCGGAAAAGGAGTCCGGCGTCACGTTGATGATCGCCATGATCACCGAACGACGGCCGAGTTCGATCTCCCGGCCATGGCCGACACGCCATAAACTGCCTTCGAGCCCTATCACCAGACTTGTCCTATTGATGACGAAAAAAGCCGCCATCCGATATTGCGCTTGCGGTGGCTATGCCCCAAGCTCCTGTCGATTTCAACATGGGTTGCGTTCAGAATGCCGCTTGCAGTGCGTTATATGTGCCTTCCTGTCGCCTTTTCCATTGCTCTTTCCGTCAGCAGCCCCGCGGCAGCCGAAGTGATCGCATCGAAAAGCTACTCCTATTTCGACATCAGCGGCAAAACCGCCGATGAGCTCGACCGCGAACTCAGCCGTCGCGGCCCGACGGCGAGCGGCTCGTCGGCGCGCCATCCGGGCGCCACCAAGATCCGCTTCGGCGGCGAAGCCACCTATATTCAGGACGGCGGCCGCTGCCGCATCGGCAACGTCAAGGTCACGGTCCACACCCAGATCATCCTGCCGCGCTGGAGCAGCCGCCGTGGCGCGAGCAAAGAGCTGTCGTTGATCTGGGATGCACTGTCGAGCGACATCAAGCGCCATGAGGAGCGCCATGCGGAGATCGCCAGAGATCAGGCCCGCGCCATGGAACGCGCCATCCGCGCCTTGCCGCAGCAGCGTACCTGCGAGGCCATGCAGGAACTCGTCTCCAACGAATCAGCTCGCGGTATAGAGGAGCACGATCGGCAGCAGGCGCGATTCGACCGGGTTGAAGCCGTCAATTTCCAGAAGCGCATGTTGAGATTGCTGAATAATCGAATCAACGGCCGAGCCGGCGGAAAATAAAGGTTTTTTAAGCTGCTTGCGAGGGGAAATACTTAGCTGCGCAACAAAACTTGTGTGAAACTTGCGCGCTCCCCAGCGTTTTAATGGTCATTTTTCATTCTGGCAGACTCAACCGGAACGCGTTAATATGAACACATTCGAAAGTTCAGCTACGGTATCTGGACTTTCCTCGCTGGGTTCTCCTGGCGCGTTCCGAAGCCGCGGATGCTCCTCCCTCATCCGTAGGTAATGCGCCCGCCTCGCCTCGCTCGCACCAGCGCGCGAGGCGTCTTTTTTGTGGCTATGGCAGCGACCGCGGCGAATGCATGTCGCCGGAAGTGTGCAGCGCTTCCGGGATAACGACAGGCATCAAAACAAAGGACAAAGCGCATCGCGTGAATTTGATGCGACGCGCTTTAGGCGCCGGCCTCAAGCCTGACGTTCAGGAACGTGCACGACGAGCCCGTCATAGGCAGCCTTCATCCGGATCTGACAGGAGAGCCGCGAGGTCGGGCGCACATCGAAGGCGAAGTCGAGCATGTCTTCTTCCATCGCTTCCGGCTGGCCGACCTTCTCCGTCCATTCTTCGTCGACATAGACGTGACAGGTCGCGCAGGCGCAAGCGCCGCCGCATTCGGCCTCAATGCCGGGCACCGAATTGCGCACGGCATTTTCCATCACGGTGGAGCCTTGATCGACGTCGAGGTCGAAGTGCGTGCCGTCGAAGGCGACGATGGTAAGTTTGGGCATCAGGACTATCCGGTCTTCAAAGGGGTGGGCGGCTCTACTTCCGACAATTCGACGCATCAGTCAACATTGGGAAATTCGCCATAACCTCGCAGATCAGGCGGTCGCCCGCCGTCTTCAATGCGTCATATCGGACGTCGCAAAAAGACCCGTGGTTCCGCAATGGAACAGCGGGCCTGCTGCGCAATTCCTTAAGGATAAGATTACACGGCCATTCAAACCGCTACAGTGTCTGAAAAGACGTGCGGCGCTGTGGCTCCAAAGACGGTGAAAGAAAGATCAGCCGCGGCAGAGCTTCAGGATGAAATTCTCCGCGTCGAGGACGGCAGCGCCCAGCGCCGCCATCGCACCGGCATCTCCGCCGGTCTCCTCGATGACTTCCGCCGTCTGTGACACGCGAAATGCGCCGACCGAACTTGCCGCGCCTTTCAGCCGGTGCGCGGCGGCTCCGACACGCACGGTCTCGCCGCTCGCAATATCCTGGAGACACGCGCGGGCTTGGCGGGCAAACATCTGAAGGACTTCGATTTCCAGCGTCTTGTCGCCCATCGTCTGCTTTGCGAGATGAACCAGATCGATCGGCCGGACCATGGAGGGACAGGGTCCCTTTGCATTGTCCGGCGCCTCGAATACGATATTCAATGCTGCCATCTGGGCCGCCATTTGCCAATTCTCCCGTCTCACGTCGTCCGCGCTTGCAACAGTTCTGCGCCAGGAGGGTGGCCATCCCGTTAAATTCCGGCACAGCGGGCACGGAAATCTCGGCATATGGTTAACGTCCGTTAAATATCCCTAAATTATTGGTTTTTAAGCAGGGTCCCGGATTCAAAATTGTTAACAACGGGTTAACAAGCCGCAAATCTCAAGCCTTCATTAATTGTGTGAAGAGCCCAGATGTGTCACTACGATACTGGTGGAGCGGGTTTATGGTACGCGCCTTTGCCGAGTGAGTGGATAATGGTAGTGTTTTGATACCTTCCGTTTGAAAAAGCGGCTATCTACTCTGAAATGACATGCTTATCCGTCCGCGGTTGGGATGGAGGGCCGTAACGGCAAAGTTGTTCCGGGGCAAGGCGGAAGCCTGGGCAGCGCTGGCGGACCGGCCGACAGTAACGAGGCGTAACCGAATGGCGAATAACAAATACAATGAGTCGATAGAGGACAAGGCGTTCAAGGCATTGGACGAGGCGCTCCAGATCGATTTCGGCAAGGATAACGTGCCGTCTCGCCGCGGCGACGCGCCTGAGGCGCCGGAGGGGAATGTGTCTGATCCATCGAATGCGCGCAACCAGCAAGCCCAGGAAGAAGCGCAGCGCCGCAACCGCCGCGGCGCCAACGGCGAGCAGGCTTCCAGGGCTCCGGCTTTCGCACCCGCCAACGACGCCAGCCGCACTACGCCCGCCTCTATCCTGAAATCTTTCGACGGCGCCTCCAGCCGCTCGGCGATGCGCACCGCCACCCTGTTTTCCGCGCTCTGGGTGATGGCGGGCCTCGGCCTGATGTCGCTGCTTTACGCGCCGCAGATCTGGCAGATCCGCTCGATTGCCGATCTTGTCGCCCTGCCCGGTGTCATTGCCGGCCTGGTCGGCATCATCGTTCCTGTCATGATGTTCTATGCTTTCGCCATCATGATCTCCCGCGCGCAGGACATGCGCAACGCCGCCCGCTCCATGGCAGAGGTCGCATTGCGCCTGGCAGAGCCCGAAACCATTGCCTCCGAACGCATCATGACCGTAGGCCAGGCGGTGCGCCGCGAGGTTTCGGCCATGAATGAAGGCATCGAGCGCACCATCGCGCGCGCCTCCGAACTGGAAACGCTGGTCCATTCCGAAGTCAACGCGCTGGAGCGTTCCTATGCCGACAACGAATTGCGCGTGCGCGGCCTTGTCCACGAACTCGGTTCCGAACGGGAGGCGATCGTCAACCATGCCGACCGCATCCGCACCTCGATCGGCAGCGTCCACGACCAATTGAAGGAAGAACTGTCGCTCGCAACCGAAGAGATCGCCGTGCGTCTC
Organism: Rhizobium phaseoli; assembly: GCF_001664385.1. Taxonomy (NCBI): domain Bacteria; kingdom Pseudomonadati; phylum Pseudomonadota; class Alphaproteobacteria; order Hyphomicrobiales; family Rhizobiaceae; genus Rhizobium; species Rhizobium phaseoli. The sequence continues at coordinate 2,458,908 of NZ_CP013532.1, forward strand.
GCCACGTCAGGCGAAGCCTTCGCCTCGCTGATCGACACGCGTGCAGCGACGATCCTGGAAAAATCGGACAGCGCCCTTCAGTCGATGGGCAGCCTGCTCGCCGCCAAGACGGACAGTCTGCTGCAAACGCTCAACGCGTCCGGCTTTGCGCTGGCCACCGAATTCGACAACCGTCTCGAAGCGCTCACCGTCAATCTCAACGAGCATGGCGAAAAACTGCTCAGCCAGTTCGAGACGCGCGCCTCGACGATGGATAGCAGCACCGAGAAGCTGAATGCGGCGCTGAACGAGCGCACGCACCAGCTCAACGAAATCCTGATTGCCCGGACCCGCGAGATCAACGAAAGCCTGACATCAGGCGAACGCACCATCGGCGGCACGCTCGACGACGTGTTGTCGAAACTGAACAGCGCGCTGGACGAAAAGGGCGCGAGCTTCCGCCAGAGCCTGCAGAGCACCGCCGACGACACCGTCATGGATCTCGACCTTCGCACCGGCTTCTTCGAGGAGCGGCTGCAGACGACCGTCGCCCAGCTCTCGACCGCCTTCGATGAGCGCGTCGCCGAGTTTACCAGCGCTTTCGACAAACGCACCGGCTCGCTCGACACAAAGCTGATGGAAAGCCTCGCCCGCATCAATGAGACACTGACGGGCGGCTCGGATTCGATCGACGGCATCCTCAATTCCAGCATCGACCGCCTCGGCTCCTCGATGACCGATCAGTCGCTGGCACTCGCTGCCGCGCTCGCCACCGGCCACGAAATGCTGGAAAGCACGCTCGGCACCCACAGCGAAGAAATCACCACAGCGCTGACCAGCCGCACCGGCCAACTGACCTCGGCGCTGCAGAACGCTACGTCGGACATCGCGCTGGCGCTTGCATCGGGCACGTCCGACCTGCAGAACAATCTCCAGGCGCGCTCAGCCGAGTTCCGCGATACGCTGCGCACCACCACCAGCGAGCTGACCGCCGCCGTCGCCGCCGGCACGCAAGAGGTGACCACCGCCTTCGGCGGCCGCGCCGAGGAGTTGAGCGGCCTGCTGACGGCACGTACGGCCGAAATCAGCGAGGCGCTCGGCGCCGCGCATGGGCGCATCGACAGCGTCATGGCAGAGCGCGGCGGCGCGCTCGTCGATGCGCTGACGAGCCATCACGGCCGCTTCGAGGAAGCGCTGTCCACCCGCTCCGACGCGATCATCAACGCCGTCGCGGGCACCCACGACCGTCTCGCCGAAACGCTCGACGAGAAGGCCATGGCGCTTGCCATCTCCTTGAACGAGAGCCAGGCCCGGATCGAAGATACGCTCGAAACCCGCTCCGCCACCCTGCTGAACGCTGTTTCCGGCACCCATGACCGACTGTCCGAGACGCTCGACGAGAAGGCAATGGCGCTCGCCATCTCCCTGAACGAAAGCCAGAGCCGCATCGAGGACACGCTCGAGACCCGCTCCGCAGCCTTCCTCAATGCCGTGTCGGGCACGCATGAGCGGCTGTCGGAAACCCTCGATACGAAGGCAGCAGCGCTGACGACGTCTCTCGACGAGAGGCACGCCCGCATCGAGGATGCGCTCGGGACACGCGCCGAAGCGCTGCTCAACACCATCGCCGGCACGCGTGACCGCCTTGCCGAAACGCTTGATGAAAAGGCAATGGCGCTTGCCATTTCCTTGAACGAAGGCCAGTCTCGTCTCGAGGACACGCTGGAAACGCGTTCCGCTGCCCTGCTGAACGCTGTCTCCAGCACCCACGACCGCTTCGCCGAGGCGCTGGACGGTAAAGCGTCTGCTATTGCCACCTCGCTGAGCGAGACCCAGGCCCGTCTCGAGAATACGCTCGAAACCCGCTCGGCCGCCCTGATGGATGCCGTTTCCGGCACGCATGACCGCCTCTCCGAAACCTTGGACGAAAAAGCGATGGCGCTTGCCATTTCGCTCAACGAGAGCCAGGCGCGCATCGAGGATACGCTGGAAACCCGCTCCGCGGCCTTGCTGAATTCCGTTTCCGGCACCTACGACCGCTTCTCCGAAACTCTCGACGAGAAGGCGATGACGCTGGCCATCTCGATCAACGAGAGCCAGGCGCGGATCGAAGACACGTTAGGGACCCGCTCCGAGGCCTTCCTGAACGCCGTCTCGGGCACGCATCAGCGTATCTCCGAAACGCTCGACCAGAATACATCGGCGCTCGCTGCTACCTTGAACGAAGGCCAACGGCGACTGCAGGATACGCTGGAGACGCGCTCGGAATCCTTCCTCAACGCGGTTTCCGCCACCCATGACCGGCTGTCCGAGACACTTGACGATCGGGCGATGGCGCTGGCGATCTCGCTGAACGAGAGCCAGAGCCGCCTCGAGGAGACACTGACCTCAGGTGCCGATGCGATCACCAATGCGGTCTCCGGCACGCATGAGCGCCTGAACGGCGTGCTCGACCAAAAGGCCAGCGCGCTGGCCGCTTCGTTGAATGAGGGCCAGGTTCGCATCGAGGAAGCCCTGGCACATCGCACCGCCGCGATTATCGGCGCCGTGACGGCAAGCCACGACCGCCTCACCGATTCGCTCGACGAAAAGACCATGGCGCTCGCCATTTCGCTCGACGACAATCAGAGCCGTTTCGACAGCGCGCTCGAAGCCCGCAGCAATTCCATGATGGAAGCCGTCGCCAGTGCCGAGGCGCGCGTCGCCGGCGCCTTTGCCGACAAGACCGATGCGATCCATAACGCCTATGCCGACAATCAGCAGCGGCTCGAAAATGCGCTTTCCCAGCACAGTGCGGCCCTCTCGGGCGCTCTAGATGCCGGCGGCGCCCGCTTCGAGGATCTCGTCGGCGGCTTGACCGGCCGCATCGAAGGCAGCCTGAGCGAAGCCCATGTACGGCTCGGAGGCCTTGCCGAGGAGGCCGCGGCGCGCATCGAGAGCGGACTGGATTCTGCCCATGAGCGCATCCGCACGACGCTTGAGGATCGCGCCAACGCCATCGATCTGTCGCTGAACCAGGCCCATGCGCTGATCAGCGATACGCTGACCGAACAGGCGACCAGCATCGGCACATCGGTGGCGACGACCGTCAGCATGCTCGAAATGTCGCTGGAGCACCGCGAGGCCTCGATCCGTCAGGCGATCGATGCCAGCGCTCAGACATTGGAAGAGCGCATGCATGCCGGCGCCGGCCAGATCGCCGGCCGCTTCCAGGATGCGGCAAACGCGATTTCGAGCTCCGCCCAGAACCTTTCCACCCACCTTGACCAGTCGGTCGAAAGCCTTGCGGAACGTCTTCAAGAAACCGGCTCCCGTATGGAAGCGGGCCTCACCACCATCGAGAGCCGCATCCGAGACGGCGTCGGCGGCGTTGCCGATAAAATCGATGCGGCCAGCAGCCAGCTGTCCGGCGTGCTTGCCGACGGCATTTCCCGCCTCGGCGCGCTTGGTGACGACACCACCCAACGCATCTCGGCGACGCTCGAAGGCAGCGCCGCAAATCTCACCCAGGCGATCGACAGCCGGACCACCAATCTGGCCGAGACCCTGGACAGCCGCACAAGCACACTGACGGGCGCCATCGAGGGCCGCACGGCAAGTCTCGGCGAAACTCTCGACCGCGGCAACGCCCGCATCGAGGAACGTCTCTCGACCATGGATCGCGCCTTGACCGTCGGCCTCGACGCCGTCAACCGCACCATCGAAGGCAAGGCCGCCGGCCTCGCTTCGACGCTGCGCAGCGCCGTGGCCGAAGCAGCCCAGGGGATGGAAGGCGAAGCGACGAGAACCACCGAACTGCTCGGCAAGACCGGCCAGCAATTCGCCGAGGATCTCAATGCAAAAAGCGACGAATTCACCCGCACCATGGATGAACGTTCGTCGCAGATCGTCACCCGCGTCGCCGAAGCCCAGAATCGTTTGGCGACCCAGGCCGCTGCCGTCGCCCAGACTTTCTCGGAAGCCGGCAATGCCATCGTCAACAAGGTCGCCGAGGCCGAGACCATCGTCGGCACGCAGGTCAATGCCATTTCCAGGGCCCTGTCGGATGCCGGTCAGTCTCTCGAAGCGCGCGGCAATGCCATCCGCACGACGCTGTCGGGGGCCGGCAGCGAGATTTCCGCCACCATGGCGGATGTCGACCGGGCGCTCGAAGCCCGCAGCAGCGCCATCCGCACAAATCTCGAGGAGCGCACCCGCGAGATCGATGCCACCCTCTCCGACATCGATCGGGCGCTCGAAGCGCGCGGCAACTCGATCCGCACGACGCTCGAGGAACGCACCCGCGACCTCAACTCGATGCTATCGGGCCGCTCGGTTGAATTGACCCGCATCCTCGACGAAACGGCCCGCCCGATCATCGATCGCTATACCGATGCCGGCGAGCAGGCTGCCGCCCGCATCACCGCCGCCGCCAACCTCAGCGCCGACCGTCTGCGCGCCGAAAACGAAGCGCTCGCCAGCGCGGTTGCCGCCCGCACCGAGAATGTCGCCAACGCCGTCAGCGCCATCGAGAGCAGCCTGGTCGGCAATGTCAACGGTCTGGTCCAGCGTATGTCGGAAAGCAGCGCGGCAATGGCCATGATGATGAACCGCGCCGCCGAGCAGCTGACGAGCGTCGACGGACGTCTTGGCGAAACCACGACGCGTTTTGCCGACTCCGCCACCAAGGCCGCCGAAATGGTCAATGCCTCGACCCGGCTTCTCGAAGGCAAGGTCGATCGGCTCTCCGACATTTCGGGCCAGACACTGGCCCAGGTCGGCGGCATCATCGGCCGCTTCGACGAACATTCCAAGGTTCTGACCCAGGCCTCGCAGCTTCTCGGTGCAGCCCAGTCCAACCTTGCCTCGACCCTTGAGGAGCGCGAGAGCGCGTTGCAGGCGCTGTCCGTCAGCCTGGTGCAGCGCTCCAGCGAGATCGAAAAGACCATGCTCGGCCTCGGCGGCATGATCGAGACCGTGTTCGAGCGGGCCGAGCAGCGCTCCAACCAGGTCACCGGCAATCTGCGCCAGGGCGTGCAGTCCTCCTTTGCCGATATCGGCCGCATTCTCACAGAAACCGAAAAACGTGCCCAGGAAGCGGCCGAGACGATGCGCCAGGCGATCACCCGGGCCGGCGACGAAGCCAACACCACGATCGACGGCACCTTCGCCAATGTCGAGCGCCGTTCCGGCGATCTCTCCAATCGTATCCGCGGCGGCCTCACCGCCTCGCTGTCGGAAGTCGAGCGCATGCTCGCCGAGGCTGGCCGCGCCTCCGACGGTGCCGCTCAAACCATGCGGGAATCGCTGCGCGAGGCGATCGAGGATGCTGTCGGGCGCTTCTCCGGCGCCACCGAGGATATCCGCCGCTCCGCCGCCGACATTCGCAGCGAGCTCGACGCCACCCGCGCCGAACTGAAGCGCGGTGCCTTCGACTTGCCCGAGGAAGCCAAGGAAAGCGCCTCGGCCATGCGCCGCGCCGTCGCCGAGCAGATCAAGGCGCTTCAGGATATTTCCCAGCTCGTCGGCCGCTCCAGCCAGCAGCTTGAAATCTCCGAGCCCGTCGCCCGCTCCCTTGCTCAAGCGCAGCCGGCGCCACGCGCCGCTCAGCCGGTTGCCGCTCAGCCGCCGCAGCCGGCGGCACCCCCGCCGATCGAAGCGACGGGTCTGCGCGGAACGATCGCGCCGTCTGCTCCGGCTGTCGCCGCTCAGCGCGCCCCGCAGCCGGCCCCGGCTCGCCAGGAATCAGGCGGCCAGGAACCGGCCCGGGAAAGCGGCGGCTGGATCAGCGATCTCTTACGCGGTGCATCCCGTGACGAAGCCGCCGACGAGGCGCCTGCCCGGGCTGCGGCCCGCCCGGCGGAAACCGCCGCACCGACGACGCGCAGTAACGACAGCCGCAATCCGCGCCATGTCGTGGAATCACTGAACTCGCTCTCGGTCGATATCGCCCGCGCCATCGACCACGATGCCTCGGTCGATCTCTGGCGCCGTTACCAGCGTGGCGAGCGCGACGTCTTCACCCGCCGCCTCTACACGCTGAAGGGCCAGCAGACCTTCGACGAGATCAAGCGCAAATATGACCGCGAGCCGGAATTCCGCACCGCTGTCGACCGCTATATTGGTGATTTCGAAAAACTGCTTGCCGACGTCGCCCGCACCGACCCGAACCAGACCGTCACCCAGTCCTACCTGACCTCGGATACGGGCAAGGTCTACACCATGCTCGCCCATGCAGCGGGCAGGCTCCGCTAAACCGGCCGATAACCGTGATCGGAAGCCGCTTGATCGTCTCAGGCGGCTTTCCCTTTTGAGGCGGGTTGATCTGCTTCTCAGCCATGGAACCGCGAACCAAATGACCAAGGCCCTCGTGATCATCGATGTGCAGAATGCAATTCTCTCAGGCAAGGCCAAGCCGGAGCGGCAGCCTCTCGTCGATGCCGCACTGGATCAAACAGTCGCTCGCCTCGCATCGCTGCAGGAGCTGGCGAGACAGGCGGGCGCGCCGGTCGTGCTGGTCCAACATGACGGAGACAGCGGCCATCGATTGGCGGTCGGCACGGTGGGATGGGCACTGCGCCGGGAGATTGCGCCGCGGGAAGGCGAGGTCGTCGTCCGCAAGCAAAGCGCCGACTCCTTCTTCGAGACCGATCTCGCCGAACGCCTGAACGAACGGGCGGTCACCCATCTCGTCATCGGCGGCTGCATGTCGCAATTCTGCGTCGACACGACCGTCAGGCGGGCCGTTTCGCTCGGCTATAATGTGACGCTGGTAGCGGATGGCCATACCACAGGCGATACGGCGACCCTCACCTTCTCCGAAATTGTCGCCCACCACAATGAAACCCTTGATGGGTTCGACGCGGGCAAGGCGGCGGTGGAAACCCGCCCCGCGGCCGATGTCGCCTTTTCATAAAGGGCCGGCAGCAACAGACGATATCAGATCGGAAGCAGGCGCTCGGTCCTGAGCTCGGTGATCAGCGCCTCGACGATCTCTGGCACGTCTCTCGCAGCCGTATCGACAACGATCGGCCTCTGCCCCCAGTCGTCGTATTTTCGCTCGACGACTTCTTGCCACGTCGGTTTGACAAGACCTTCCACATCGGTTTTCCGCGTCTCGACGCGGCGACGATGTTCGGTCTTGTCGGAACAGGTCACCTCGACCTCGACCGCGATCACGCCGGAGCGCGCAGCGACCGCCAGCCAGGTCTCGCGGGTTATCGTCAACGGGTTGACCGAATCTGCGATCACCAGCCTGCCGAGCGCCAGATTATCCTCCGCAATGCCGTAGGCGACGACATAGCCTGCCGGGCCGATGTCATTGGAGGGGTCAACCGAGGTTCTGATCGCGTGCTCGATCGTATCGACCCTCACATATACGGCTCCGAGCCGGCTCGCGAGGGCGCGCGAAATAGTCGTCTTTCCACTACCCGGCAGGCCGCCGAAGATAACCAGCATGGTTTCACCCGTTTGCGAATATGCGGCAGCGAAGCCGGACCGTGTCCGGCCTCGTCCATCCCTTCTTTGTAGAGAAGATGCACGGCAAGACAAGCAGAAGTAGCGGCAAACCGGCGCCTTTGCAGCCCGCCGCCGTGTCCTATCGGTGAGCTGTCATGCTCCAATTGTAAGCGCACCGATCGAGACCGATGGCGGAGACGGCCAGGCAAAGGCAATCAGCTGTGGATAGGCCCTCTTTTTTGCCGCCTGTCCTTCATTTCGTCACAAACTTTCTCGATCGGCTGGCGTTTAGCCAAAGGCTCACCCGGCCGTCCAGAGACAGAGACAGTGATACCGATGACCAAGATGACCTCCCGCCTCCGCGCCACCGCCCTCTCGTCCGCCTTGCTGATAAGCGGGTTCGCTCAGGCTGAGGCCGGTCAGGCAAGCTTCGTCGTCGATGCGCAGTCGGGTCAGGTCCTTGAAGCCTCCAATCAGGACGACCTGAACTATCCGGCATCATTGACCAAGATGATGACGCTCTATCTCGCCTTCGAGGCGCTGCATCAGGGACGCCTCACCTGGGAACAGAAGCTCACAATGTCGGAAAATGCCGAGAGCAAGGAGCCTTTCAAGCTTGCCATCGGCGCCGGCCGTCAGGTGACGCTGCGTGAAGCGGTCGAAAGCATCGTCGTACTGTCTGCCAACGACTCCGCCGTGGCGATCGCCGAACAGCTCGGCGGTTCGGAACAGGCGTTCGCCAAAGCGATGACCGACAAGGCGCGCCAGCTGGGCATGAAGGACACCGTCTTCAAAAATCCGTCGGGCCTTCCCGATCCGGAGCAGGTGACGACGGCACGTGATATGGCGACCCTCGGCGTCTCGTTGATGCGGGACTTCCCCGAGGAGTTCAAACTCTTTTCCATGCGGGGCTTCCAGTTCCGCGGCATGAAACTGCGCGGCCACAACAACCTGATGTATCGTTATGACGGCGTCGACGGCATCAAGACCGGCTATACCGACGCATCCGGCTACAATGTCGTGACCTCGGCGCTCAAGGGTGGCCGCCGCGTGGTCGGCGTCGTCATGGGCGAAAAGACCGCGGGCCTGCGCGACGACAAGATGGCCGGGCTGCTGGATAGCACCCTGTCGCCGTCGACCGCCACGGCCTACACCACACCGGGCACCCAACCCGGGGCAACGATGACGGATATGCAGCCGACGAAATAAGCCGCTGTCTATTTGAACGCCACTTCCAGGTGCTGCCGGTCTTGCGCAATCACCCTGCACTGCGTTTCGAAGCCTTCTCCTTTAATGGCAAGGATGAATTCCGAAGGAATTCCTGTCGTGTTGGAGACCGTAATGCCGGCGCTCTCGGCGCCGATGGATTTGACGGTGCAGTCGATGGTCGAACGCCGATCATTGAAGAGGATGAACCCCGCCTTCAGCACCCGCCGCCGAGCGCCGATCGCGTGATCGGCATGAATGGAACTCCATGACACACAGCGATTCCGACCGCCATGTTTGGCCTGATACATCGCGGCATCCGCCTGTGCCAATAGGGTCTCGATGTCCTTGCTGACGATCGAAAGCGCCGAGCTTCCGAGGCTCGCGGTGACGTGCAGGTTCCCATGATCGCCGTGGATCGGCTGGAAAGCGATGGCGGCGCGCAGTTTTTCGGCGACCGCGAGGGCGCCTTGACGATCGACATGCGGCAGCACGACGGCGAATTCCTCGCCGCCGATCCGGCCGAAGAGATCACCGGCACGAAGGGTCGCCTTGCAGACCGAAGCCACCGCCTTGAGAACCGCGTCTCCCGCGGCATGTCCATACCGGTCGTTCACCTGCTTGAAATGGTCGATATCGAAAACGATACAGGACAGCTCATGCTGGTGCCGCAAAGCGAGCGAAATCAGTTGGTCGGCCTCTTGTTTGAAGGCGCGCCGGGTCATCGCCTCGGTCAAGCTATCGGTGGCAGCCGACTGCATGAGATCGATGCGGTCCATCGCCGCCGCCGCCAGTTCCTCAAGAATGCCAAGATCTCTGCTGCCGAACGATCGTGGCCGGCGGTCGATCGCGCATACCGTGCCGATCATATGCCCGGCCTTGGTTCTAAGCGGCACGCCGGCATAAAAGCGGATATGGTCCTCGCCGGTCACCGAAGGATGCCGCGCAAATCGCGCATCCTTGGTGGCATCCTGCACGATGATGGGCTCGTCGCAGTCGACCACGCAACGGCAGAAGGTGTCTTCCAGCGACACTTCGTCGGCCGAGAGCCCGGAACAGGCCTTGTACCACTGCCGGTGCCCGTCGATCAGCGATATGATACCGATGTCGATGGAGAAGATCTGCTTGATCAGGCGGACGATCCGCTCGAAGCCTTCGTCTCTCGGCGTGTCGAGGAGATCGAGCTGCTGCAGCGCAGCCAAACGGTCATTTTCGCGCCCGATCACCTCCGGCGACGACTTTCCGAACACTCGTGCAACCACCATGCAGCGTGACTCCTGACAGCGTTAACATGATGGGTTCCACAAATTCGTGAAAAATTTGAATACGATGGCAGCCCCAGCCACAGTGGGCCGAGATTTTTTCAGAATCAGCAACTCTTGATGTCGAGGCGGCGATCGCCAAACGCCATCTCAGATTGAGCGCAGCGTCCAGCTGACGATCTCGGAGACGACTGTGGAAAAGGCGCGGTCGAGAGACTTGACGAAGCCGGCATTGTCGCCGCCGGCCGGCGCCGTGGCGCGGAACACCTTCTGGGCTCGCACCGAGCCGTTGCGGTCGTTGAGGATCTTGACGGAGATTTCGACCACCGCCTGGTTGCCGCTCGACGCATCGATCTCGAACGAGCGGATGTCGGTGACGACTTGGTAGTCGATCGCCAGCCCCTGCCCCGGCAAGCCGACGCCGCCGAGCTTGCCCGAATTTTCGAAGGCCTCGACCAGTTTCGACTGCACCATGCGCGGGAGCTTGTCGCCCCACTGCGCCCGCGAGAGATATTGAATTTCCGAGGGCGAGACACGGATGACGATCTGTTCGCTATCGAGCGCCCTCAGCGCCGTCGGACCGGCAACGAGGATCTGGCGGGATTTAGCCGCCGGTCCGTCGCCGTCGACGGCGCCAGACAGGTCAAAGGTGTCGTTCTTGGCCGCGGCGCCGCACCCGGAAAGGATCAGCGCCGTCAGCGGCAGCGCGATCACCGTTCCCCTGATCCACGAACGGCGCGACAACAGATGCGATGCGACCATATTAGGCTACCCCTGACTTCCCCTGTTAACGCCGCGTCCGGCCGTCATACTGCTTGACCGTGTCCCCGCCGAAGATCAGGCGTTGCGGATTGCGGTCGAAGTTGGTGATCGTGTCGTTGAGATTGTTGACGGTTCCGCGCATGTCGTTGACGAGAGTCTGCACGTCGCGCAAGCCGCCGCTCGAGAATTTCTGCAGATTGTCGGCGATCGGCCCGATTCGCGAATTGAGATTGTCGGCGACCTTCTTGAAGGATTCCAGCGTCTCGCGCGCTTGCGCGAACATCGATTGCGTATTGTCGGTTCCGAGCAGCGCATCGACCTTGATCAGAATACCGTCGATTCGGGTCGAGGCCGAATTCAGCTTGTTGGCCAGTTGCGATACGTCCTGGATCGTCTGGTCGATATCCTTCTGGCGTCCCGAGACCGTGTTGGCGACATCGCGGATCGACGCGATAGCAGCGCGCGCATCCTTGGTCGCCTGCGAGATATCGTCGACCGATCCCTTCAGCTTGGCCGGATCGATCTGGGCGACGAGCGTATCGACGCGGTCGAGTGTGTCCTGTGCCTGCTTGCCGAAATCGTTGAAAGTGGTGGCCGTCTCGTCGAACTTCTGGATTGCGCCCTTGAGATCACCCGAGGCATCGGCGACGTTGGCGGTGATCCTTTCGGCATTCGAGACGATATGGTCGATCTTCTGGGCGTCGACCGCCTTGACCAGCGATTCCACAGCTTCAAGCGTCGAATCGACCCGGCCCGAAACCGCCTTCACCGTATTGGAGAGCTCACCGACGCTTTGCAGGAAGGCGTCGATGTTGTCGGAATTCTTGGCAAGCGCGTCCGAGAAGGTCTCGGCATTCTTGAATGTCTGGGTCAGCGGCGCGCGCGAATCCTGGATGAAGCCCTGGAGTTCGCCGACCGCGTCATTGGCGCGGTCGAGGATCTTGTCGGCGGTGGCGAGAAGATTGGTGACGCTCGATTGATCGGCGACGATGACGGCGCGTTTGCCGTTGTCGATCGCGTGTTGGAGAATGCTTTCCTCGCCCTTGCGGCCGCCCGACAGTTCGATATAGGCGGCCCCGGTGAGACCCTGGATTTCAAGAGCGGCCTTGGTCGAAGGGTAGATCGGCGCATCGGTGCGCACCTGGGTGAAGGCCAGCGAATATTGCGGATCGTCGGCATCGATCGACAGCGTCTGCACCGAGCCGATCTGAATGCCGTTGAAGCGCACCGGGGAGCCGACGCTGAGGCCGTTGGCGGAGCCCGGAATACGCACGATCAGCTCGGTCATCGGGCCGCCGCGGCCATATTCGGCCATCCAGTAGACGAAGCCGAAGGCCGCCGCGATCACCAGCACCGTGAAAAAACCGACAATCGTGTAATTGGCTTTGGTTTCCATCTTATCCGGTCACTTCCCGCTGCTGCCGTGGCGTGCGCCTTCGTCCTGCGGCACGATCGACCGCGCCCGCTTACCCCTAAAATAGGCCTGCACCCACGGATCGTCATAGGCCAGCATGTCGTCGATCGTGCCTTCCACCATTACCCGCTTCTTTCCGAGCACGGCAATACGGTCGCAGACCGAAAACAGGCTGTCGAGATCGTGTGTTACCATATAAACAGTCAGCCCCAGACTATCGCGCAGGTTGGCAATCAATTCGTCGAATTCGGCCGCGCCGATCGGGTCGAGACCCGAGGTCGGCTCGTCCAGGAAGACGAGTTCGGGATCGAGCGCCAGGGCGCGGGCAAGGGCGGCGCGCTTGATCATGCCGCCGGACAGTTCGGAGGGGTATTTGTCGGCGGCATCGGCCGCGAGCCCCACCATGCGGATCTTCAGATGCGCCAGTTCATCCATCAGCGAGCGCGGCAGATCGAGATATTCGCGCATCGGCACCTGGATGTTTTCCTTGACCGTCAGCGACGAAAACAGCGCCCCCTGCTGGAACAGCACGCCGAGCCGCATGTCGAGCGCGTTGCGCTGCGGCTCGTCGAGTTCGTCGAAGTCCTGGCCGAGTATCTTGATTGTGCCCGAGCGGCGCGGCAGCAGCCTCAGCACCGTGCGCATCAGCACCGATTTGCCGGTGCCCGAGGCGCCGACGAAACCGAGGATCTCGCCGCGATAGATATCGAGGTTCAGATTGTCGAGCACCACCTTCGAGCCAAACGCGACGGTGACGTCGCGCGCCGAGAGCACGACATCCCTGCCCTGTCCTTCGCTCTCGATCGGTTGCTCGTTCACGCGGTCCGCCATGCTAGAAGTTGATTGCTGCATAGAACATCGCAAAAAGCCCGTCCATCAGGATGACGACGAAAATCGCCTTCACGACGGAGGCAGTCACGTGCTGGCCAAGCGATTCCGCGCTGCCGCCGACCTTCAGCCCTTCGACGGCGGCGACGATGCCGATAACGAGCGCCATGAACGGCGCCTTGATCATGCCTGACAGCACCGTCGACAGCGTCACCGCCTCGTGCAGGCGCGCCAGGAAGTTGGCGAAAGTGATTCCGGAATAGCCCCAGGCAACGACGGCAGCCCCGGCCAGCGAGGCGAAGTTCGCCAAGACCGTCAGAAGCGGCAGTGCGATGGTCAGCGCTACGAGCCTTGGAAAAATCAGTACGCCGATCGGGTTCAGCCCCATGACCTTCAGCGCGTCGATCTCTTCGCGCATCTTCATCGAGCCGATTTCGGCGGTTATCGCGCTGCCGGAGCGGCCGGCGATCATGATCGAGGTCAGCAGCACGCCGATTTCGCGCAGCTGCAGAATACCGACGAGATCGACGACGAAGACTTCCGCCCCGAAATAGCGCAGCTGGAAGGCGCCCTGCTGGGCGATGATCGCCCCGATCAGGAAGGACATCAGCAGGATGATCGGAACCGCGCGAACGCCCATATGGTCGATCTGGTTGACGATCGAAGCCGGCGAAACACCGCTGCCGCGGCCGAACTTCATCTGCGCGCCGCGCACCGCCGAGCCGAGGATATACATGGCGGCGGCGAGATTGTCCCAGACGTCGTAGGTCATCTTGCCGATCGGCGCGAGGATGCGCGCGGCAAGGGAAACCTTCTCCTTCGGCTCCGGCTCCGGTTTGGCCGGCTCCTCGGAAAACATCGCCAGCATTTCGTCGATATGCGGATTGGTGCCTTCGAAGCGGACCGTCCGTCCGGCCGCCTCCTCTTCCTTCTTCAGCCGGCAGAGCAACCAGATGCCCGCCGTATCGATATCGGTAATCTCGGATAGATCGACCGTCAGGTTACCCGCCTTCTGGTGCAGGAGCTTTTCGAAATCGCGCAGCACCAGATGCACATAGGCGCTGCGCCAGTTGCCGCTCAGACGCACATGCTGTCCCGAACCATCGGACTGGTCGTCCACGACAAGCGAGGCAGCGTTGCGATTCTCGGCGTTCAAGATACTTGTGTCTTTCAAGGCTTACAGCGACAGTGCCGACTCGCGAAGCGGTTCGTCGCCCGGCGCGTCAATATACAGAAGCAACGTGCAATTTCCATGCTTGCAGGACAGCAATAATGCCGCGCATCCTTGATATCCAGATGAATTCCTTTCCGATTGCCGGGACGTTTACCATCGCGCGCGGCGCAAAGACGCAGGCCGAGGTCATCACCTGCGCGCTGACGGACGAAGGGGCTGAGGGGCGCGGCGAATGTGTGCCCTATCGCCGCTACGGCGAAACGATGGAGAGCGTTCTTGCCCAGATCGAAGCCGCGCGTCCGCTGATCGAGGCAGGCATCTCGCGGCACGACCTGCTGTCGGCGATGCCGCCAGGTGCAGCCCGCAACGCCGTCGATTGCGCCCTCTGGGATCTGGAAGCGAAACAGATGGGCCAAAGCGTCGCGTCTCGACTGGGCATTGCCGATCCGAAACCGCTGACGACAGCCTATACGATCTCGCTCGGCGAACCGGAGGTGATGGCGGCCCAGGCGCGCGAACATGCCAGCCGCGCCCTGCTCAAGGTCAAGGTCGGCACCGGCGACGATGAAAGCCGCATTCGCGCCGTCCGCGCGGCCGCGCCCGAGGCCGCCATCATCCTCGATGCCAATGAAGGCTGGCCGGAACCGGTGCTGGAGCGTCACCTCAACATCGCCGCGGAGGCGGGTGTGACGCTCGTCGAGCAACCGCTGCCGGCGGGCCGCGACGCCTTGCTTGCCGAGATCCGCCGCCCGCTGCTCGTCTGCGCCGACGAGAGCGTCCACCATACCGGCGATCTCGCAAGCCTTGCCGACCGCTATGATGCGATCAACATCAAGCTCGACAAGTCAGGCGGCCTCACCGAAGCCCTGGCGATGAAGACCGAAGCCGAGCGGCTCGGCTTCGCCATCATGATCGGCTGCATGGTCGGCACCTCGCTTGCCATGGCGCCGGCGGTGCTGCTCGCCCAGAATGCCGATTTCGTTGATCTCGATGGTCCGCTGCTGCTCGCCCGCGACCGCGAGCCCGGCCTACGTTACACCGCTTCCCTGGTCTTTCCGCCCGAAGGCAACCTCTGGGGCTGAAAGTAATAGGCTGCGATGACGATGCCGAGGCCGCAGAAAGCGACCAGCGCCATGACGTAAAAGCTGACCACGCCGAGTCCGGCGTAGAGGTAACCCGCAGCGATGGTCATCAGCGCCATCGCCATGCCGACATAGAAGAAATAGGCGCCTTGGGCCGAGGATTCCTGCGTCTCCTGCACCGTCGCCACGATCCGCCGCTGCACGCCGGTATGCACGAAGGCATAGGTAAAGCCGTGGAAGCATTGCAGCAGGAAGAAACCGGCGAAGCCCGTATTCATGGGAAACAGGATCCAGCGGCAGACGCTGACGGCGCAGCCGAAGCGGATCAGCGTCCAGGCATTGAAGCGCCGGTTTAGACGCTTCGACAGGAAGAACACCGTCACTTCCGAAGCCACACCGGCGCTCCAGAGAAGACCGACCTCAGCGCCGGAGAAGCCGAACTGATGCCAGTAGATCGATGAGAAAGCATTGAGTACGGCATGGCTTGACTGCTGGATGGCGACGCCGATCAGGAGCAGCAGCAGATGCGGCTCGCGCAGGCCGCTGCCGGTGGCGGCGGGAATGTTGATCGGCTGGCCGCGCCGCCGTGTGGGCCCGATGCGCGGACAGAAGATCGCCATGACGACGGTCATGGTAAAGCCGAACACCATCACCGGCAGCACCATCTCGCCGCCCCACCGGCTGATCAGCCGACCGCCGACCAGCGTCGACACGATGAAGGCGACCGAGCCCCAGACGCGCATCGAGCCGTAATCGAGGCCCCAGCGGCGCACGCCCGAGATGACGATCGATTCGACGACCGGCAGATAGGGCGCGAAGGTGGCGCCCTGCAGCGCATAGACGATCGTCACCGGCCAGAAACTCGTCGTCCAATAGAGCGCGATCGCCGTCAGCAGCGACAGGCTACCGGACCAGAGCAGGACATCGGCGCGTTCCTTCATTCGGTCGGCGATCATAGCGACGATGGGCGCCACCAGCACGCGGACCACCATCGGTATCGCAAGGATGATGCCGATCTCGTGGTCGCTGAAACTGTGGGTCGCGAGCCAGACGGGGAAGAACGGCAGGACGACGCCGTTCACGAGCAGCGGCGCGCAATAGGAAAGCGCGCTGAGCAGCCGGAAGCGCGGCGGCGCTCCCTCACTCGAGGACTGTTGGGCGGGAATCATGGGTGGACCTGAAGGAAACTTGTCGTTTTCCTAACACACCACCCCGGAGGTGCCTATTGCGAGAAATAGCCCTCCTGAAACGTTTTAGAAAATAAGTAAGGCCCTGTCACCTCGCGGCAACGGCTATATTCTTGTGGCACCGCTGCAGATATGCCGATGCCAAAATCAAGCAGCTTGCGGGGCCAGTTCGCCTTCGTCACGCATCTCGATGGCGGTCAACGCCGGCACGGTGCTTGCGAGCGTCCGCCACGTGATCAGTTCGAACGTGCCGTCCTCGTGCTCGGCGACGGCCGTGCAACTTTCCACCCAGTCGCCGGTATTGATGTAGCGGATGCCGTCCATATCCTGAATGACGGCATGATGGATATGACCGCAGATCACCCCGTCGGCGCCGCTCTTGCGCGCCTCTTCGGCGACGACGCGCTCGAATTCGCCAATGAAATTGACGGCATGCTTGACCTGCAGCTTGGCCCAGGCCGAGAAGGACCAGTAAGGCATGCCGAGGCGCCGGCGCACAGCCGCCAGCAGAATGTTGATGCGGATCGCCGTATCGTAGGCCCAATCGCCGAGATAGGCGAGCAGGCGGGCATTGCGAACGACGACGTCAAATTCGTCGCCATGCAGGATCAGGTATTTCTTACCGTCGGCGCCGTCATGCATCATCCGCTCGACGACCTCGATGCCGCCGAAATGCATGCCCGGAAAATCGCGCAGGAACTCGTCGTGATTGCCGGGGATATAGACGACGCGCGTGCCCTTGCGCGCCTTGCGCAAGAGCTTCTGGACGACGTCGTTACAGACCTGCGGCCAATACCAGCTACGCTTCAGCCGCCAGCCGTCGACAATGTCGCCGACGAGAACGATCGTATCTGCCTCGTGGTAGCGCAGGAAATCCAGCAGGAAGTCGGCCTTCGCGGCCTTCGAGCCGAGATGGACATCGGAAATGAAGAGCGTGCGGAAATGTCTGGGTTCCATCATGTCTATCACGAGCTACGGCTCATGCCCCATCTTTCATATAGCCTTCCAAAACCAGACTCGTGTTTCAGGAAGATGACAGACTGGGGGGAAAGCCCTGCAAAGCTGGTTATCGCAAGCCGATCGTCCGGTCACGAATCGCCTTCCTGCAATGTTGCCCCGCACACCACTCGCGTTCATGATGAGGCGATTCCAAGTCTGACAATGCGGGGACGGCTGATGCGCCTTTTTCTCGTTCGCCACGGCGAATCCCTCGGCAATATCGATGAACGGGCCTATCGCCAGTTCGGTGATCACAGCGTCCCACTGACGCAATGGGGCTACCGGCAGGCTTTGGAGGCCGGCTGCGTGATCACATCCTATCTGAGGGGATTGCCGGACGACGGATTTCAGAAGCTGCGCATCTGGTACTCGCCGTTTCTGAGAACACGACAGAGCAAGGATGCGTTGCTCAATGCCCTTCCGGAAGATTTCGTTGGCGATGTCAGGGAAGATTATCTGCTGCGCGAACAGGATTTCGGTCTCTTCACCGAAATTTACGACCAGGCCGAAAGGAAACAGAAGTTCCCCGAAGAATTCGAAAAATGGGCGCGGCTGCGCAGCAATAGCGGCAAGTTTTATGCGCGTCCACCCGATGGCGAAAGCCGGGCGGATGTCGCCCAACGGGTTCGTCTCTTCCTCCAGACGGTCATGCGCGACGGCGAGAACGACGACCATAACATCGCCATTGTCGGTCATGGCGTTACCAACCGGGCGGTCGAAATGAACTTCCTGCAGCACCCAGTTGAATGGTTCGAGCGCTCCGACAATCCCGCAAATGCCGACATCACGCTGATCGAGGGCACGCGCTCGCAAGGCTATGCGTCGATCCTGCTGCACCGGGCGGCCGACCGGCTGCCCGGACAGGATGGCGAGCTGCGTGATGCCCATGGCGCCGACGTGACGATCACACCAAAGCTTGGTGGCTGACCCCACTCAGTGGAAAGATGAAGCTTGGATCCGTTCATCTGTCCGATGTCTGCTCGAGCTCGCGCGCCACGACTTCGTCCCCCCTTGTAGGGGGGACGGATTTCGCGGTCGCAGAGCCGTATCGATCAGGCAGCCCGCACGGCCGCCACCGGTTTCACATTCTGATTCATGCGGAACAGATTGTCCGGATCATAACGCAGCTTGATTTCAGCGAGACGCGCATAATTGGCGCCATAAGCCATCTCGACCCGATCCGTCTCATCCTCCGGCATGAAATTGATATACGCGGTACCCACAGCATGCGGCTTGGTTGCTTCGAAAAGTTCGCGCGCCCAGCCGATGCAGCTTGCGTCCATCCCGGTCTCCCGCCAGCGTGCGTGCACATTCATGACGAAATGCGAGCTGCGCTGCGGAAAGGCAGAGGCTTCGGTCGGAATACGGCCGGCGGCCCCACCGACATGACCGATGAATATCTCACATTCCGGCCCCGGCAGCTTGCGCACGGCGCCGAGGAGAACATCAATCGCGGCATCCGAAAGCGCGGCGAAATCCTGGCTCTTCCAGTAATTGCGCGCCCCCGGTGTCAGAAGCGGATCGAAAGCCTGCTGCCAGCCGGTAAACGGCACCGGACCGACGACATCGGCAATCGGTTTTCCGATCGCCCGCAATCTGGCCGTCGCCTTTTCCCCCGCCGCAATATCTCCGCAATAGCACATGGCGAGCACCACGATCTCCTTGCCGTGCCATTCGGCCGGAAGGAACGGCAGCGGCGGCGCCTGGCGCATCACCACCCAGCAGGTCAGTTCATCGGGTGCCGCTTCCAACGCCTGACGATATTCCCGCAGTACCTTCTCCGCATCGGCGAAAGGATGCACGACCAATCCGGCGAGTACTTCGGAATGGAGCGGGTTGAGCTGGAATTCGAAGGAGGTCACCACGCCGAAATTGCCGCCGCCGCCGCGCAGCGCCCAGAAGAGATCCGGCCTCTCCGTTTCGCTCGCCTTCACCAGCTCGCCATCGGCCGTTACCACATCCACGGATATCAAATTGTCGAGGGTGAGCCCGAATTTGCGGGTGAGCCAACCGAAACCGCCGCCGAGCGTCAATCCTGCGATGCCGGTCGTCGAATTGATGCCGGTCGGCAGAACCAGTCCGAAGGCCAGCGTTTCCTTGTCGATGTCACCGAGCGTGGCACCCGGCTCAATTCTGGCGCGGCTTATCTCGGGATCGACCCGCACCGATTTCATCGCCGACAGATCAATGACGATGCCTCCTTCGCACATGGCGTTGCCGGCAATGCCGTGCCCGCCGCCGCGCACCGACAGGAGCAAACTGTTGTCGCGGGCAAACCGCACCGCGCGCACGACGTCGGCCGCCCCGGCGCAACGCGCGATCAGTCCGGGCCGACGGTCGATCATCGCGTTCCAGATCGCCCGAGCCTCGCTGTAATCCGTATCCTTGCTGGTCAGGAGATTGCCGCGAAATCCAGCGGCAAAAGCATCCATGGCCACGTCATTGACCATCGTCTGCCCGCTTTGCAGCGTCGTCAGGTTCAAATTGTCCATGATTTCCTCCCTGCGACCGGCGCCCCGCACCGTCGCGGGCGGCATTTTGCGCTTGCGGCCGTCGCCAGACAAGTTTCCCCAAAAGGATTAGCTGCCGCATGGGCCGCGACGTCGGACATGACAGAGAGATCGGGAGAATGGCGGCAGGCCTCATCGCAGGGCGGAAGCTTGGCCCAGACCGCTCGCTCCACTTCCCACGCAGCCCTGGGAGATCGGCTGGCCCCTCACGAAAACTTCGCCTATCCCCCATTTCCATACTGTCGCCCGTATCCGATTGATGTATGGAGGGAACTCCAGAAAAAGACGTGCACGGAGGCGGCAATGGATCACCAGGATAAATCCAAGACGGACAAGAACCTGACGAGCGGCGATCTCGACGAGCAGGCGCTGTTCTTCCACCGCTATCCCCGCCCCGGCAAGCTGGAGATCCAGGCGACCAAGCCGCTCGGCAACCAGCGCGATCTGGCGCTCGCCTATTCGCCGGGCGTCGCCGCCCCTTGCCTCGCCATCCGCGACAACCCTGAAACGGCGGCCGACTATACCTCGCGCGCCAATCTCGTCGCCGTCATTTCCAACGGCACCGCCGTGCTCGGCCTCGGCAATATCGGCCCGCTGGCTTCCAAGCCGGTCATGGAGGGCAAGGCCGTGCTCTTCAAGAAATTCGCCGGCATCGACGTCTTCGATATCGAAATCGACGCGGCAAGCGTCGACCAGATGGTCTCGACCGTCAGCTCCTTGGAGCCGACCTTCGGCGGCATCAATCTCGAGGACATCAAGGCGCCGGAATGTTTCGAGGTCGAGCGGCGCCTGCGCGAGAAGATGAAGATCCCGGTCTTCCACGACGACCAGCACGGTACGGCAATCATCGTCGCCGCGGCGATCCTGAACGGCCTGGAGCTCGCCGGCAAGTCGATCGAGAACGTCAAGATCGTCGCCTCGGGCGCGGGTGCCGCCGCCCTTGCCTGCCTCAACCTGCTGGTAACCCTCGGCGCAAAGCGCGAAAACATCTGGGTCCATGACCTCGAAGGCCTCGTCTATGAGGGCCGCACCGAGCTGATGGATGAGTGGAAGGCCGTCTATGCCCAGAAGAGCGATACACGCACGCTGGCTGAAAACATCGGCGGCGCCGATGTCTTCCTCGGCCTGTCTGCCGCCGGCGTGCTGAAGCCGGAGCTGCTGGCGCAGATGGCCGACAAGCCGCTGATCATGGCGCTCGCCAATCCGACGCCGGAGATCATGCCGGATCTGGCCCGCGCCGCCCGTCCGGATGCGATGATCTGCACGGGTCGCTCGGATTTCGCCAATCAGGTCAACAACGTCCTCTGCTTCCCCTATATCTTCCGCGGCGCGCTCGATTGCGGCGCCGAGACGATCAACGAGGAAATGAAGATGGCGGCGGTGCGCGCCATTGCCGCGCTTGCCCGCGAAGAACCATCCGATGTCGCCGCCCGCGCCTATTCCGGCGAGACCCCGGTCTTCGGTCCGGACTATCTCATCCCCTCGCCCTTCGATCCGCGCCTCATCCTGCGCATTGCGCCGGCCGTCGCCAAAGCCGCCGAACAGAGCGGCGTCGCCCGCCGCCCGATCCAGGATTTCGACGCCTATTTCGATCAGCTGAACCGTTTCGTCTTCCGCTCCGGCTTCGTCATGAAGCCGATTTTCACCGCCGCCAAGGCTGCCGAGCGCAAGCGCGTCATCTTCTCGGAAGGTGAAGACGAGCGCGTGCTGCGCGCCGCCCAGGTGCTGCTTGAAGAAGGCCTGGCCAAGCCGATCCTCATCGGCCGTCCGCAGGTCATCGAAACCCGGCTCAAGCGCTACGGCCTGCGCATTCGCCCGCTGCAGGATTTCGAAGTCATCAATCCGGAAGACGATCCGCGCTTCCGCGAATATGTCGATCTCTATTTCTCGCTCGTCGGCCGCCGCGGCGTCATTCCGGAAGCCGCCCGCACCATCGTGCGCACCAACACGACAGTCATCGGGGCGCTGGCGCTGAGGCGCGGCGAAGCCGATGCGCTGATCTGCGGCCTCGAAGGCCGCTATGAAAAGCATCTGCGCGACGTGCGCCAGATCATCGGCAAGCGTCCGAACGTGCGTGATTTCTCTGCGCTCAGCCTGATGATCTCACAGCGCGGCGCCACCTTCTTCACGGACACCTACGTCACCTTCAATCCAAGCGCCGAGGAGATCGCCGAGGCAACGGTGATGGCCGCCGAGGAAATCCGCCGTTTCGGCATCACCCCGCGCGCCGCTCTCGTCTCGCATTCCAATTTCGGCTCGCGCGAATCCGAAAGCGCCACCAAGATGCGCAACGCCCTGCAGCTCGTGCGCGACGCCGCCCCCGATCTCGAAGTCGATGGCGAAATGCACGGCGAAAGCGCCATCACCGAAGCCCTGCGCAAACGCGTCATGCCGCACACGACGCTGCATGACGAGGCAAACCTGCTGGTTTTCCCGAACCTCGATGCCGCCAACATCACGCTCGGCGTGGTCAAGTCGATGACGGATGGCCTGCATGTCGGCCCGATCCTCCTCGGCGCCGCCATGCCAGCCCATATCCTCGCTCCCTCCGTCACCTCCCGCGGCGTCGTCAACATGGCGGCATTGGCCGTCGTCGAGGCATCGCAGCCGGCTTAAGCCGGCTGCCGCCAAACGAGAGCGCCGGCCCCGGCGAAGCCATATCAACCGCCCGCTAGAACAGGATGATTTTAGGCCCCGGTCGGCCTGAAATCTGAATCTTACCGCTCACACTGTTCGCCATCATGCTCTAGCGACAGACGCCCTCTGTCGGCGAGCGCATCGGCCCGTTCGTTGCCAGCAATCCCTGAATGGCCTTTGCTGGAAAAGATGACGAAAATACGCTAGAAATTTCACTGAGCTTATTAAGAGAAATGCGTTAAGGAAAACGCGCGGCCGGTTGAAGTCGCATTCGACCCACCGACCGTTTGCTCATTCCGGGACGACGCCGTGAAACGCCGAAACCTGTCTTTTGTGCTTCTCCTTGCCGTCGCGACGCCCGTCGCTGCCGAGACGAGCGCCATCTGCGACGACTTGCGCGGTCGTCTGGCCGACTTGCCGCGATCCATCGGCACCGGCAATGGGCCGGAAGCACGCCACTTTGCCGGCGCAATTGCCGAGCAGAATCTTGAGCTGCGCAAGGTCCGCAACGACCTGCGCAGCTACGGTTGCACCTCGGGCAGCATGGTGGTGATTGGCGGCGAGAATGGTGATTATTGCGCCGAGCTCTCGCAGGCCGAAGCCCGGATGATCGACAATATCCGCTATCTCCAGGATCGCCGCGCCGAACTGCGTCAGGGCGGCGGTGATGACGGCGGGCGCCGCGAATTGATGGCCGCGCTCGAGCAGAACGGCTGCAACAGCGAGAATTTCTACGACCCGTCCGAGAGCAGCGCCGACGACCCTGCCCCGAGCATCGACGAGCAGGCGATGCGCGGCGATACCTTCATTCCGCTCGGAGGCGGTGAAGAGATCGATCCGCGTTATGGCCTGCCGCGCACCGAGATGCTTTCGCCGGTCAGCACCATCTGCGTGCGCAGCTGCGATGGCGGCTTCTTCCCGATCAGTTCGAACGCCACCTCGGTCGATTTCGGCCGCGATGCTGAGACCTGTGCCAAGATGTGCCCCGGCATCGAGACCGAGCTCTTCTATCGCGACGTCAGGAGCACGGAAGCCTCGAACATGATTTCGGTGGCAACCGGCTCACCTTACAGCGCCATGCAGAACGCCTTCGCCTACAAGAACCGCGCGCCTGGTGAAAAAAATACCTGCGCCTGCAATCTCACCGCCTATTACGAAGAGATGCGCAGCAAGCAGGCGGTGGGCGAGCCGCCGCCGCAGGGCTCGATCACCACGATCCGCACCAATCCGCCGACAAAAGGTGCAGCGACAACACCCTCCCCGCAACCATCCGTTCCAGATCGTCCCTACGATCCCACGCAGAACAAGGTCCGCCAGGTCGGTCCACAATTCCTGGCCGGCGACCAGGGCTCGATCGATCTTGCCAATCCGGCAAAGCCAGGCCCGCAGCCGCAACAGCAGTGACCGCTACGGCTCGCTCCGTCCCCAGCCATCGTGGAAGACGAGTTCATCGAGCGGCAGCCGCTGCCGCCAGCCTTTGACGGAAAGCTCCGGCTCGTCATACAGCCGGTCGACGAAGCCGGCACAGAGCCATGCGACCACCTCGATATGATCGGGGATGCCGAGAATGGTTTTCAGTTCGCCTTCGCGAAAGATGCTGACCCAGCCGATGCCGATCCCTTCGGCGCGCGCCGCAAGCCAGAGGTTCTGGATGGCGCAGACCGTTGAATAGGAATCCATCCTGGGATTGTGCGTGCGCCCCAGCACGACGCTGCCGCTACGCGTGGGATCGCAGGTCACGCATATGCCAAGCGGCGCCTCGGCGATGCCCTCAAGCTTCAGCGAGCGGTACGCCTGCCGCCGCTCGCCGTCAAACATCAGTGCCGCTTCCTCATTCGCTTTGGCGAAGGCATCCCGGACCCGCGCGCGCACCTCTGGGTTTTTCACCAGGATAAAATTCCACGGCTGCATGAAGCCGACGGAGGGCGCGTGATGGGCGGCCGTCAAGAGCCGCGCCACGACGTCATCCGGCAACGGATCGGGCAGGAATTGGCTGCGAACATCGCGCCGCGTCATGATCGCGTGATATACAACCTCGCGTTCGGCCAGAGAAAAACCGGATGCCGCCGACATGGCATCCTCATCAAAGGGTCGCATCGTCAAATCCCCAACAACGCAACCGCCCGCCGTCCGCGCGGGTTGGGTCTATCTTGCCAGGCCGGTCTTCTGACTTGGCGTCATCCGTCTGCCGCAGCCTTCCCGGCAAAAGCCAGTGGCATAGTAAAGCGGCGGGCGTCGGCCTTACAGCGTTGGGCACGTTCCGGTCTTGCACCGGATTCCCGATTCTCCCGCCTGAAGAGCGGGCACCTGACGGAGCATCTATTTCAGGAAAGCGCTTCCCGGGCAAGCGCCGGCAGCAGAGCCTGGAGAGGCCATGACGAAATAGCGGTCGGCTTCCTGGCCCCGCCAGTGGACAGGCAGCGGCTGGTCATCACAACGCTTGCAAATGCATTGGACAAGCCTTTGGCCGACCCTTCTTTCAGGCTGCAGATTCTGCGTGACAACGGAAGGCCGCCACGCTAAATACGCCGCATGTCGATCACTTCTGTCTACGCCTCGCGATTTTATCGGTACCGCTGCTCACAGCGGATGCGGGTCTATGCGTAACTGAAGTCGACGCGACGACAACCCGAACAGCCGCTAGTCTACCTGGCGGCTTTTTTGTTCCGCTCGGTATGACCAAACAGGAGCCATACCGTGTCCGATACCATCGATGATCTGCGTATCCTCGAGATCACCCCGCTGACCAAACCCGCCGATATCATCGCGGAAATCCCCCGAACCGCTGCCGTCAGCGAGACGGTGACCAGCAACCGTCGTGCGATCCATAAGATTCTCGAGGGAGAAGACGACCGCCTGATCGTCGTCATCGGCCCTTGCTCCATCCACGATCCTGCTGCGGCGCGCGAATATGCCGAGCGGCTGGCGGAACAGCGGCAGCGCTTTTCCAGCGACCTCGAGATCGTCATGCGCGTCTATTTCGAAAAGCCCCGCACCACGGTCGGCTGGAAAGGCTTGATGAACGATCCGCATCTCGATGGCAGCTACTGCATCGAGGAAGGGCTTCGGATTGCCAGGCGCCTGCTGCTCGACGTCAATGCTATGGGCCTGCCCGCTGGCGTCGAATTCCTCGAGACGATCACGCCGCAATACATTGCCGACCTCGTGAGCTGGGGCGCG
The DNA here is from genome assembly GCF_001664385.1 of Rhizobium phaseoli. NCBI lineage: Bacteria > Pseudomonadati > Pseudomonadota > Alphaproteobacteria > Hyphomicrobiales > Rhizobiaceae > Rhizobium > Rhizobium phaseoli. The sequence goes on from NZ_CP013532.1 coordinate 2,484,565, forward strand.
ATCGGCGCACGCACGACCGAAAGCCAGATCCATCGCCAACTCGCCTCCGGCCTTTCCTGCCCGATCGGATTCAAGAACGGCACGGATGGCGGCGCACGCGTGGCGCTCGATGCCATCCTCGCCGCCTCGCAGCCGCATCACTTCCCCGCCGTCACCAAGGACGGCCAGGCTGCTATTGCCTCAACGAAGGGCAACGAGGACTGCCACATCATCCTGCGCGGCGGCAAGCGCCCGAATTATGACGCTGCCGATGTCCAGGCGGTGGTCAGCGAAGCCGTCAAGCTGGGCGTGGATCCGCGCATCCTCATCGACGCCAGTCATGCAAACAGCAACAAGGACCCGATGAACCAGCCGCATGTGGTCAAGAACGTCGCCGGACAGATCGCCGCCGGCAACCGCCACATCAAGGGCATGATGATCGAGAGCAACCTCGTCGCCGGCCGCCAGGATCTCGTCCCCGGCAAGCCGCTAGTCTACGGCCAATCCATCACCGACGGCTGCATCGACTGGGACATGTCGCTCGCGGTGCTGGAAGACCTGGCGAAAGCTGCCCGCGAGCGGCGCAAGGCAGCTCTCGCTGCCTGATAAACAGCATCAAGCGCGGCGGGCAGACACCCGCCGCCCAACGGGGCGGTGGGGGCCAACCCCGTATCTCACGGGTAGGTCTACCGGATACGGCTTCATAACTCACGCCCGGATGATCGATCCAAGTTCCGATTTGAAAACTGGTACGAGCAACGTGGGGTTACTAACCAACCGCCCGCCATCATGGGTGGAGCCGAGGCCGGATCATCGCCACGCGGTATAGGAGCAGATTCAATAGAGCATCCGTGGATCCACTGAATCGGGCTCGTGTTCAGTCGCGACCCTGTAATAGGTACGCACATTGTCGCGCTCGTTTTCGTAAGTCCACTTCAAGCCCCATCTGCATTCGTCGGTCTTGCACTCACGACTCTTCGATTCGAACATATCGAGTTGAAATGCCTCACCATTGATTTGACCGGTGATTGAGCCCGTTTTCCCGTTATCCTTCGATATGAGTTCAAACGCCCCTGCTCGACCATCCAGACAGTAGATCTTGCCGCGATAGGTTCGCTCGCCGGTCTCCAGCTTCCAGAAATTTGTCTTCACCTGCCATACCCTGTAGCGACCCTTGCATTGCTGCCTTTCGGCCGAGCCGATCTCAATCGTTCCCCCCATCTCCTCACTCTCATTGCTCGCAGTCACCTTTCCCAGCACCGGAGTACCCGTTGCGAGGTAGCTTCCCTCGACACCACGGACAAAAAGATATGAACATCCTGCGACTGTGAAACCCATTGCCACCATGAAGCTGGCGATCGTGAAACCACGCAGCGTCCACGCGCATCTCAAGACAGCCAGCAATGCTATACCTCCAGGTTCATCCTCATGTTTGCGGATGCCAAAAGAGCGGGTTGGAGCAGTGGGCGACCGGTCGCTACCAGCCAGAATAGCACTGAAATTCAGGTCACAATATTTCCCACAATTCAGAGGATGAATAAATGCCACAGCTCATCTTGAAATAGAATACTCCGTCCGCTTCGGCGTGTTGCCCGGGTGGACTGTTCTGGCTAGTTGCCGCCGGTAGCGTTAAAAGACGGCCGGTTTCTGAAACGGTTCCCAGCAAAGTGTTCGAGTAGGCGCTCTCTCGATATCATCAGATACCCACCACCCATCATAAAAGGCGGTGCGCCCGTCTTAAGAACTCACCGGAAAATACCTGACGTAGGCAAATTCGTCACCGTCTGGTGACCAGCAGGGCACATTGATTGTGCCCTGCCCGCCAAATAGCTCGAACAGCGTCTTCAGGTTGCCGCCATCCATATCCATCAGCCGCAGCCGCACGTCGAGATCGCGCGGGTGGTCAAAAACGCTGGGGTCGTAGGACAGGATCAGCACCTTGTCATTCTTGGGCGATGGATGGGCGAACCAGTTGCCCTGATTGTCCGAGGTCACCTGTTCGAGGCCGGTGCCATCGGGATGGATGCGCCAGATCTGCATCAGCCCGGTGCGGCTGGAGTTGAAGTAGATCCATTGCCCATCGGCGGAATAATCCGGCCCGTCATTGCGGCCCTCGCCATGCGTCAGCCGCGTCTCGACTCCGCCGTCGACGGAGATCGTATAGATGTCGAAGAGGTCGTCGCGGATGCCGCAATAGGCGAGCTGGCGCCCATCCGGCGACCAGCCGTGCCAATAGGAGGGCTGATTTTCCGTAACGAGCCGCGGCGTGCCGCCTTCGATCGGCAGGATGTAGATCGACGACTTGCCGAACTCGCTCTTGTCGGAAATGACGATCTCGGTGCCGTCAGGCGAGATGCCGTGATCATTGTTGCAGTTGACGGCAAAGCCGGTGTCGACCTGAATAACCTCGCCGCCATCGAGCGGCAGCCGGAAGAGCAGCCCGTCGCCATTCAACAGGAGATAGGAGCCGTCGGGAGCAAAATTCGGCGCTTCCACCAGCCGATCAGTCTGCCAGACCTCACGCGCCCTGCCCGTCTTGACATTATAGATCTCGACCGAGCTGCGCATGTCTTCTCCTCCCTGACATCGACGGCGTCAACGATCTCGATCGCTTCAGCGATCTCGCTTGCGTTAGCGATCTCGATTGCGTTAGCGATCTCGATTGCGTTAGCGATCCCGGAACCGGTTGGTGATGGGATAACGCCGATCGCGCCCGAAATTCTTCTTGGTGATCTTCACGCCCGGCGCCGATTGCCGGCGCTTGTACTCCGCGAGATACAGCAGGTGCTCGACGCGGTGAACGGTCGCGACGTCATGGCCGCGCGCGACGATCTCCTCGACCGCCATCTCCTTCTCGACCAGGCATTCGAGAATATCGTCGAGAACAGGATAGGCTGGCAGCGAATCCTGGTCCTTCTGGTCGGGACGCAGTTCGGCGGACGGCGCCTTGTCGATGATATTCTGCGGGATCACCTCGCCTGACGGCCCCAGCGCACTCGGCGGCACATTCTCGTTGCGCCAGCGGGACAGCGCGTAGACCTGCATCTTGTAGAGGTCCTTGATCGGGTTGAAGCCGCCATTCATGTCGCCATAGAGCGTGGCGTAACCGACCGACATTTCCGACTTGTTGCCCGTCGTTACTACCATCGCGCCGAACTTGTTGGAGATCGCCATCAGGATGACGCCGCGCGCGCGGCTCTGCAGGTTCTCCTCGGTGATGCCGCTCTCCGTGCCCTCGAAAAGATCGGAAAGCGCGCTGCTGAAGCCCGTCACCGGCTGCTCGATCGGCACGATGTCGTAGCGGCAGCCGAGCGCCTTGGCGCAATCGGCCGCGTCCTTCAGCGAATCCTCCGAGGTATAGCGGTAGGGCAGCATAACGGTGCGCACCCGCTCCTCGCCGAGTGCATCGACGGCGATGGCCGCGCAGATCGCCGAGTCGATGCCGCCGGAAAGGCCGAGAACGACGGTCTTGAAGCCATTCTTATTGACGTAATCGCGAAAGCCGAGCAGGCAGGCGCGGTAATCAGCCTCCTCGCCTTCGGGGATACGCGCCATCGGCCCTTCGGCGCAGTGCCAGCCGCTTTCGCCGCGCTTCCACGTCGTCACCGCCAGCGCCGTCTCGAACTCGCTCATCTGGAAGGCAAGCGACTTGTCGGCATTGAATGCAAAACTCGCGCCGTCGAAGACGAGCTCGTCCTGGCCGCCGAGCTGGGCGGCATAGATCAACGGCAGACCGGTCTCAATCACCTGCTTCAGCACCACCTGATGACGGATATCGACCTTGCCGCGGTAGTAAGGAGAACCATTCGGCGACAGCAGGATTTCCGCGCCGCTTTCGGCCAGCGTCTCGCAGACGCCGAGCTCGCCCCAGATATCCTCGCAGATCGGAATACCGAGCCTGATTCCGCGGAAATTGACCGGCCCCGGCATGGCCCCCTGATGGAAGACACGCTTCTCATCGAACTCACCGTAATTCGGCAGATCGACCTTGTCGCGCACTGCGATGACCTTGCCGCCGTCGAGCACGGCGACGGAATTATAACGCCCGTTCTCGTCCTGCCGGGGAAAACCGATGATGACGCCCGGCCCACCATCGACGGTATCGGCGGCCAGGCTTTCGACCGCCTTCCAGCAAGCACGGATGAAGGCGGGCTTCAGCACCAGATCCTCCGGCGGGTAGCCGGAGATGAAAAGTTCGGTCAGGACGAGCAGATGCGCGCCCTCCCGGGCCGCATCGGCGCGGGCCTCGCGCGCCTTGGTAAGATTGCCCGCCACATCGCCGACCGTTGGGTTGAGCTGGCCGATGGCGATGCGGAAGATATCAGAAAGAGCGTTTTCCTGTGTCATGTCATTTATTTAGCCTGCGCCTTTCCTAACCGCAACACGTTGGCGGTCAAAGCGTTGCATCGCGTCGACGATTTTTTTGTGAACGCCGGTAGTATGACCTTGCGGCACCGACCCGCATTGCAATTTCCTGGGGGAGCAGAATACTGGCGCCGAAATCCACTGCATCGACAACGGGCACCGGAAACAGGCCATGTCTAATCTTTCGAACTTCATGCACCATCATTTCGACAAGCCGGCCGATGAACTCGGCGACATCGAAAAACGCGTCCTGGCGAAAGCCCATGAGCGCAAGGTCATTTCGACCGACGTCAATGCCGCCTTCTCCGCCGAGGCTTCGTTCGGCGAGCGTGTCGCCGACGGCATCGCCCGTGTCGGCGGCTCCTGGTCCTTCATTATCGCCTTCCTGGCCTTCCTCGCGGTCTGGACGATCATCAACACCATCCTCCTGGCGACCCGCGCCTTCGACCCCTATCCCTTCGTCTTCCTGAACCTGATCCTGTCGATGCTCGCCGCCATCCAGGCGCCGATCATCATGATGTCGCAGAACCGCCAGGCCGAGCGCGACCGCTTCGAGGCCGCAAAGGATTACGAAGTCAATCTCAAGGCTGAACTCGAAGTGCTCTCCCTGCATCAGAAGATCGATATGCACGTGCTGACCGAGCTGACGGCGCTGCGCGAGGACGTCGCTCGCCTCAGCGCCGCGCTTTCCGCCAGAAGCTAGACCGGATACCTGTCATATTGCGGCAGGCCATCCGTGATCTCGTAGAAATCGCCCTTGTCCGTGCAATAAATGTGGTGACTGAAGGAAAGCCCGGTCGGCTCGTCGAAGCTTCCGGCCAGGACCGAAACCTCCTGCGATTCATCACCCTGCCAGAATAATGCCGAGCCGCAATTCGCGCAGAAGCCGCGCTGCGCCTCACTGCTCGACCGATACCAGCGGACAGCTTCGGCGCCCTCTAGCGAAAGAGCTGCGCGCGGCACGTTCGCCGCCGCATAATAAAACCCCGTCTGCCGGCGGCACTGGGAACAATGGCAGCCGACGACGGGTCCGGGTTTGTCCGCAATCGAATATCGCACTGCGCCGCAAAGGCAGCCGCCTGTATGCCGTTCGGTCATAACCACTCCTCCATTTTGCTGGAGGTTGCCGCCGATCGCCACGGGCGTCAAATCCATTCCGTTCAACAAGAGATCAGAAAACTTGAAGCTCAATCGCGTCGTCTCGACACGGCCGGGGCTGTTGCCCGTCGACAACACCGACCGATCTCCTGACGTCACCAAGTTGAATTGATCGAGCTTCTCGGTGATACTGTAAGTCCAATTCATTCAACCTGTGGGAGACTGTCATGAGAGCGACCCTGTCCAAACAGAAAGGAAACATCGCCCACAAGGACATTCTGCCTCATGAACATTTCGTTCTCCCGCGCGAGGAAAAGCTCGCGACGCTATAAGCCTTTCCTGAAATTTTTTCTGCGCCATCCCGAGTCCGCCGACCGCGGCCGGCGATGGGTGCGCGTGCGAAAATTTCTCTCCTACTATCGCCCGCATCTGCCGCTGCTGTTGGCGGATCTGCTTTGTGCCATCCTCGTTGCCGGCACGGCGGTCGCCCTGCCGCTTTGTGCCAATATCGTCACCAGCCGTCTTCTGGCCCTGCCCGATGCGCCGCAGGCCTTCACCCAGATCCTGTTGATGGGCGGCGTCATGCTGGTCGTTCTGGCAGTCCAGATAGCCGCGATCTTCTTCGTCGATTATCGCGGCCACGTCATGGGCGCCGGCATCGAGGCGACGGTCCGGCAGGAGCTGTTCGAGCACTGCCAGAAGCTTTCCTTCAGCTTTTACGACCGCCAGCGCACCGGCCAGCTGATGAGCCGCATCACCAATGACTCCCTGTGGTTGGGCGAGCTCTTCCACCATGGCCCCGAGGATCTCTCTATCGCCGTGCTGAAATATGGCGGCGCCATGCTGGTGCTGTTCTTCATCGATCCGGCATTGGCCAGCCTCATCCTGCTGCTGACCCCTGCGGCAGTGGCTTATGCCGTTTATTTCAACCGACGCATGAACCGCGCGCTCGAAGCCAGCAAACGGCAGATCGCGGCCGTCAACGAGCGCGTGGAGGACGCGCTCGCGGGAATCCGCGTCGTCCAGTCCTTCGCCAACGAGGCGCTGGAACAAGAACGCTTCGCCGAGCAGAATCATCGCTTTCTGCAAAGCCGCGCCGATGGCTACCGCAGCGAAGCATGGTTTTCGGTCGGCACCGAAAGCTTCGCCCAGCTCGTCACCATATTGGTGATCGTCGTCGGAGGCTTACGCATCCTAACAGCGCAGCTCACCGTCCCGGATATGCTGACCTTCCTGCTCTGCGTCGCCGTACTGGTCGATCCGGTGCAGCGGCTCGCCAATTTCGTGCGGCTCTGGCAGGAGGGCTATACCGGTTTCATCAGAGCCATGGAAATCCTGGAGATCGCTCCTGATATCACCGACCGGCCGGCCGCCCGGTCGATGCCGGTGCCAAGAGGCGAGATCAGTTTCTCCGACGTCGCCTTCGGCTACGAGGCCGATGGTCCGCGCGTACTGGAGCGGCTGTCGCTCACCATCGCGCCTGGGGAGTTTGTTGCGCTGGTCGGCCCTTCGGGGGTCGGCAAGAGCACACTTTGCGCACTCATACCGCGCTTCTATGATGTCGAGGCCGGGGCGATCCGCATCGACGGTACCGATATCCGCGATGTGACACTGGCCTCGCTCCGGCGCCATGTCGGGGTGGTGCAGCAGGATGTTTACCTTTTTGCCGGCACCGTGGCGGACAACCTGCGCTACGGCAGGCCCGACGCCAGCGATGCCGAACTGGAAGCGGCGGCCCGGGCCGCCAATGCGCACGACTTCATCATGGCTCTGCCCCAGGGCTATGATACCGATATCGGCCAGCGCGGCGTCAAGCTTTCGGGCGGCCAGCGCCAGCGCATCACCATCGCCCGCGCCTTCCTCAAGGATCCTGAGATTCTGATCTTCGACGAGGCGACCAGCGCGCTCGACAACGAGAGCGAACGGGCGGTGCAGCAGGCGCTGCTGAGCCTGGCGAATGGGCGAACCACGCTGGTCATCGCCCATCGCCTGTCGACCGTCCGCCATGCCGACCGCATCCTGGTCCTGACGGGCGACGGCATCGTCGAACAGGGCACGCATGACGATCTGATGACGCAAGGCGGCGTTTACGCCAACCTGCACAGTGTTCAGGCCAGCATCTGAAATCTGGCAGCTCGACCATCAGAGCGTCTTTATGGCTGGCCATCACACGCTCCGTCATCCTCGGCCTTGTGCTGCACAAGGCCGAGGATGACGCCGAGCGAAAGGTCAGCCTTGTGAACAAAAAAGCCCGGGAGAACCGGGCTTTTCGTCATCCGTCTGGCTCAGTCTCAGCCGTTGGCGACCATGCGCTTCTCGTCGCGGCCGCCCTTCATGCGCTCGGCAAGCAGGAAAGCGAGTTCGAGCGCCTGGTCGGAGTTGAGGCGCGGATCGCAATGGGTGTGGTAGCGATCCTGCAGGTCGTCGGCGGTGACGGCGCGGGCGCCGCCGGTGCATTCCGTCACATCCTTGCCGGTCATTTCGACATGGATGCCGCCGGGATGCGTGCCTTCGGCGCGGTGGATCTGGAAGAAGCTTTCGACTTCCGACAGTATCCGCTCGAAAGGACGGGTCTTGTAGTTGTTGAGCGTGATCGTGTTGCCGTGCATCGGGTCGCAGGACCAGACGACCTTGCGACCCTCGCGCTCGACGGCGCGGATAAGGCGCGGCAGGTTTTCGGCGACCTTCTCATGGCCGAAACGGCAGATCAGCGTCAGCCGCCCGGCTTCGTTAGCCGGGTTCAGGATGTCGATCAGCTGCAGCAGATCGTCGGCCTGCAGCGATGGGCCGCACTTGAGGCCGATCGGGTTCTTGATGCCGCGGCAATATTCGATATGCGCATGGTCGGCCTGGCGCGTACGGTCGCCGATCCAGATCATGTGGCCCGATGTGGCGTACCAGTCACCCGACGTGGAATCGACGCGGGTCAGCGCCTCCTCGTAGCCGAGCAGCAGCGCCTCGTGGCTGGTGAAGAAATCGGTCTCGCGCAGGCTCGGGTGATTTTCCGAGGTGATGCCGATCGCCTTCATGAAATCCATGGTTTCGCTGATGCGGTCGGCGAGCTTGCGGTAACGCTCGCCCTGCGGGCTGTCCTTGACGAAGCCCAGCATCCACTGATGCACGTTTTCGAGGTTGGCATAGCCGCCCATCGCGAAGGCGCGCAGTAGGTTGAGCGTCGCGGCCGACTGGCGGTAGGCCATGGCCTGGCGTTCCGGGTTCGGAATGCGCGACTCTTCGGTGAATTCGATGCCATTGATGATGTCGCCGCGATAGGCCGGCAGCGTCACGTCGCCCTGCTTCTCGACATTCGACGAACGCGGCTTGGCGAACTGGCCGGCAATGCGGCCGACCTTGACGACCGGCAGCTGCGCGCCGAAGGTCAGCACGACGGCCATCTGCAGGAACGCGCGGAAGAAGTCGCGAATATTGTCCGCACCGTGTTCGGCGAAGCTCTCGGCGCAGTCGCCGCCCTGCAGCAGGAAGCCGTTGCCTTCTGCGACATTGGCGAGATGCTTCTTCAGCCGGCGCGCCTCGCCGGCAAAGACGAGCGGCGGATAGCTGGCGAGCGTGGCCTCCGTTGCCGCCAATGCGGCTGCATCCGGATATTCGGGAACCTGCAGGATCGGTTTCTGCCGCCAGCTGCTCGGGGTCCAATTCTCTGCCATCTCACTCACCTGTTCTCGCCCCAGTTCCTGGAATGCGACTACCCTTGATAATCCGGGGGCTTATAGACCTTTAGATCCGGCTTGCAAAGATCAATCGCCCAAAGCGTCTCGTCTGCCCGCCGCAGTCGCCCATTGCCCGGTTAAACCGGCATATACCATGTCGATTTCCCCATATTTTAGACTTTGAATGTAGAAGCGGAAAGAGTTTCAACATCGGGGACATGGCATGGCGATCCTTCCGCCCGGTTTCATATCGGACCGCTCGGGCAATTTCGGCATCATGACGGCATTGCTGATGGTACCGCTTGTCGGGACGGCAGGCATGGCGGTGGATTTCGCCCATGCGCTGAGCCTGAGAACCCAGCTTTATGCCGCAGCCGACGCCGCCGCCGTCGGTTCGATCGCCGAAAAATCCGGCGCGGTCGCGGCAGCGATGGCGATGAACGGCAACGGCACGATCTCGCTCGGCAAGACCGATGCGCGCGACATCTTCATGTCCCAAGTGTCGGGGGAACTGGCCGAGGTTCATGTCGATCTCGGCATCGACGTGACCAAGACCGCCAACAAGCTGAATTCGCAGGTTTCCTTCACCGCCACGGTGCCGACGACCTTCATGCGAATTTTTGGCCGGGACTCGATTACGATCTCCGGCACGGCGACTGCCGAATACCAGACCGCCGCCTTCATGGATTTCTATATCCTGCTCGACAATACGCCCTCCATGGGCGTCGGCGCGACCCCGAGCGACGTTTCAAAGCTGGAGGCCAAGGTAGGCTGCGCCTTTGCCTGCCACCAGATGGACAAGAGCACCAACAACTATACCATCGCCAAAAGCCTCGGTGTCGCCATGCGCATCGACGTGGTGCGCCAGGCGACCCAGGCGCTGACCGATACGGCCAAGACCGAGCGCGTCAGCAGCGACCAGTTCCGTATGGGCGTCTACACTTTCGGCACCAAGGCCGAGGACGCCAAGCTGACGACGATCTCCGGCCTGACCTCCGACCTGACGAAGGTGAAGAACTATACAGACGCGGTCGATCTGATGACCATTCCCTATCAGAACTACAACAGCGACCAGATCACCAACTTCGACAGCGCCATGACGCAGATGAACACGATCATCGACCCGGCCGGTGACGGCACGTCGAACACCAGCGCCGAAAAGATTCTGTTCTTCGTATCCGATGGCGTCGGCGACAGCTACAAGCCGTCCACATGCACCAAGAAGACAACCGGTGGCCGCTGTCAGGAGCCGATCGACACCTCGTTCTGCAAGCCCCTGAAGGATCGCGGCGTCAAGATCGCCGTGCTCTATACCACCTATCTGCCGTTGCCGAGCAACAGCTGGTACAATACCTGGATCAAGCCCTTCCAGAGCGAGATCCCGACGAAAATGCAGGCATGCGCCTCGCCCGGTTTCTATTTCGAGGTGTCGCCGACCGAAGGTATCACCGATGCGATGAAGGCGCTTTTCCTCAAGGTCATCCGCGCGCCACGGATCACCAGCTAAAGTACCGGACTTAGAGCTAGACGCGCTTTCCCTCGCGAATCCGATAGCTCGGCGCATACATGGTGACGAGCTCCTCGGCTGCCGTCGGGTGCAGCGCCATCGTCTGGTCGAAGTCATCCTTGGTGCAGCCCGCCTTCAGCGTGACGCCGAGCAGCTGCGCCATCTCGCCGGCATCGTGGCCGAGGATATGGGCGCCAACCACCTTGCGGCTCGCCGCATCGACGATCAGCTTCATGATCATCCGCTCGGCCCGGCCGGAAAGCGTGGCCTTCAGCGGCCGGAATTGGGCGCGATAAACCTCGAGTTCGCCGTAACGCTTACCCGCTTCCTCTTCGGAGAGGCCGACGGTACCGATCTCCGGCTGCGAGAAGACGGCGGTCGGGATCAGCTCGTAATCCGGCCGGGTCGGGTTGTTCTTGTACTCGGTTTCGATGAAGCACATCGCTTCATGGATCGCCACCGGCGTCAACTGCACCCGGTTGGTAACATCGCCGAGGGCATAGATGTTTTCGACGTTGGTACGGGAATAGTCGTCGACGATGATGGCGCCGCGCTCGTCGACGGCGACGCCGGCCGCCTCCAGACCGAGGCCCTCCGTGTTCGGATCGCGCCCGAGCGCCAGCAGGACGACGCCAGCCTGCAGCGTGCCGTTATTCATCGTCTCGAGGGTGAGCCCATCCTCGCCTTTGGAGACCTTCTGCAGCGTGTCGTGGCAGAGAATGCGGATACCCTTGGCGACCATCGCCTCGTGCAGCCCGCGCCGCAGATCCTCGTCGAAACGCGACAGGATTTCGGCGCCGCGGTAGATCAGCGTCGTCTCGACGCCGAGGCCATGGAAAATATTGGCGAACTCGACGGCGATATAGCCGCCGCCGGCGATTACGATTGATTTCGGCAGCTCCTCAAGATGGAAGGCCTCGTTGGAGGAAATGCAGAACTCGTGACCAGGAAGGGCCGCATGCGGGTTCGGCCTTCCGCCGGTGGCGATGATGACCGTTTTTGCGGTCACCGTCTGCCCTGTTTTCGCAAGCCGGACGGTATGAGCATCGACCAGCTCGGCGCGCGATTCCAGGATCTCGGCATTGGCGCCGGCGAGCCCCTTCTTGTAGAGCCCTTCCAGCCGCGCAATCTCGGCATCCTTGGCCTCCACCAGCTTCTTCCAGTCGAAGCTGCTTTCGCCGACCGTCCAGCCGAAGCCTTCCGCATCCTCGAAATGCTCGTGAAACTGCGAGGCATAGACGAAGAGCTTCTTCGGCACGCAGCCGCGGATGACGCATGTGCCGCCATAGCGATACTCCTCGGCGATCGCCACTCTCTTGCCGAGCGAGGCAGCCACGCGAGCGGCGCGCACGCCCCCGGAACCGCCGCCGATGACGAAGAGGTCGTAGTCGTAGGAAGACATGAGGAACTCCGGAAGGGAATCGCAGGAAAGGACGTTCCTGATATAGGGGCGATCCTCATGAAAACAAAAGCCCCGCCCCTGCCTCTTCCTACCCCCATTGCCGAATCTTCATCTGAACCGGTCACCGGGTATGGTTGAGCTCGATCACCGTTCGACGGTTGACCCGGTCACCGATTTGCGGTTGACCCGGTCCGCTGCGGCTGGCAGGGCAATGCTTGAGACGCAAAAGGATGCCGGAGCAAAAGATGGATCAAACTCTGTTCGCCAAGCTGTGCAAGGCCGGCAAATTCAAAGAGGCTCTCAATCTCGCCATCGCGGGCCATGAAGACGAGAAATTCACGCCGAGCCGCTTTGCGATAGACAAGAAAACCGGACTGCCGATTTTCTACCGCGGCAACAAGCGCGTCGAGCCGGACGAGACAGGCGCCTGGCAATTGGCCAAGAGCTCGAAGGATTGGGGCTGAGCGTCATACGCATCCGCAGAGCCCGTCCCTTGGCGGATTGCCGCTGTCATCAGGTGATACGGAAATCCGTCGGCATCTTCTCAAGCCGCGTCGCTTCCGTCTCGATGCCAGAAACCGATGCCCCTGCCGGCCCGCGCCTCAAACGCTCGATCATCGTTGAGATCACATTGTCCGGGCCGGCGACCAAGGCGGCGACGGATCCGTCTGCTTCGTTGCGCACCCAGCCGGTCAGCCCGAGCCGCAGCGCCTCATCGCGCGTCCACATGCGAAAACCCACCCCTTGGACCCTGCCTGATATTCGTACTCGCACAGCCTCATAACGATCGGACATATCTGCCTCACCAACCTTCGCCGCCAGGTCTGCTTCATCATAACAAAAAAGCCCGGACGATGCCGGGCTTTCGCGAATTCTGGCGGGCAGCCGTTACTGCTGGGCGGCCGGTGCCGGAGCGACCGGACTGTCGGTTGCCGGCGGCGGTGCCTTGATAACCTTGGAAAGCTCGGCATTGCTCTGCTTTTCCAAGTCGCGCGAAATGCCCTGCGCCCAAATATCGGCAGCCTTGGCCGTTTCGCGGGAGGCGACCGGGCCGTCGTGCAGCAGCTTCTTGCCGACGTCGGAATTATAGAAATCCGCAATCGCCTTCAGCTCATCGATCGTGAAGGTCTTGGCGTAGGTAAGTGCCGCCTCCTTTTCGAGATCACCGCGGCGTGGCGCCAGCTTCAGCGCCTGCGCGTCGACCGTCGAGGAAATGATGTCCTGGTAATTCGGCGAATCCTGAATCAGGCCGGCCTTCAGACGCTCGGCGAGACCGGGCAGGATGTTGTCGAACTGGGCAGTGGCGCCGATGGCGTCGATCGCGGCGCGAGACGCCTTCAGCTGTTCCTCGGAGACTTCCTGCGCCTTGACGGCGGAGCCGAAGGCAAGCCCGGAAAGAACGATGGTCGCAGCGGCAAAACGGCCAAGACCTGCAATGTTCATCATGAGTGTATGCTCCTGTTATCTGTTTGCCTGCAGCGTGCGCGCACCTGCAGGACCGGCAATGATCGCAAGTGCCGCCATATTGATAAAGAGCCCGTGTTCGACGACGCCGGGTATGGAATTCAGCTCGCTCGAAAGCGCCTCTGCATCAGGAATGCGGCCAAAAGATGCATCGATGATGTGATGGCCGCCATCCGTGGTAAACTCTCCGTCACCCGACTGGCGCAGGCTGAGTTCGCCGGAAAGGCCGAGCCGGGCCGCGACTTTCTCGATCGCGATCCGCGTCGAAACCAGACCGAACGGGTTGACCTCGATCGGCAGCGCGTAGGCGCCAAGCGTATCGACCAGCTTGCTCTCGTCGGCGATGACAATCATCCGTTCAGAAGCGGCCGCAACGATCTTTTCGCGCAGCAGCGCGCCGCCCCCGCCCTTGATCAATCTGAGCGCCGGATCGACCTCGTCGGCGCCGTCGACCGTCAGATCGAGCGCCGGCAGCTCGTCGAGCGACTTCAGCGGAACACCGAGTTCGACGCAGAGCCGCGCGGTCCGTTCGGACGTCGGAACGCCTTCGACTCTGAAGCCGCCCGCCACCTTCTCCGCCAGCAGCCGGACGAATTCTTCCGCCGTGCTGCCTGTCCCGATCCCGAGGCGCATCCCGTCTTCGACATGGGCGAGTGCGGCCTCGGCGGCCTTGATCTTCATTTCGCGGGCATCCATGCGCCGCCAGCTCCGATTTATTGCGTTGGATGTGCTGTTTACACGGCTCGCCTGGCAAACGAAAGTCAAAATCATCACGGAAAATGAAAAGCCGAAACAAATGCCTGCGGCCGCCCCGGCCGGCATCCTAACGTTGCTTTCCGCCGCGTGATCGCCTACCTCAGGAACGATCCCTCGTCCCCTGGCGCGCCCCGTCGCTTTCTGGGACGACCCATCGCTCAAAGAGGCAAGCCCTTGACCCCTGCCCCCATTCGCCCAGCGCTGATCGTCTTCGATCTCGACGGTACCCTTCTCGATACCCATGCAGACCTGGTCGAAAGCCTGAACCATACGATCGCAGACCTTGGCCTCGAACCGGTCAGCTATGACGACCTCACCCATCTCGTCGGCCAGGGCGCGCGGGTGATGATCGAGCGTGCCTGCCGGCTGCGCGGCCATCCGCTCGAAAGCGCCGCCGTCCCGCGGCTGCTCGAACGCTTCGTCGCCCATTATGCCGGCAATATGCCAGGCCACACCGAACCCTATCCCGGCCTGGTCGCCGCGATGGACCGGCTGAAAACGGCCGGCTACCGCCTTGCCGTCTGCACCAACAAGATGGAAAGCCTGGCGTTCGGTCTGCTCGACAAGCTGGACCTTGTCGGCTACTTCGACGCCATCACCGGTGGCGATACTTTCGAATACCGCAAACCTGACGCCCGCCATCTCACCGGCACTATCGATCGCGCCGGCGGCGACATCGCCCGCACCGTGATGATCGGCGACAGCATCAACGACATCGCCGTGGCGAAGAACGCTGCCGTGCCGTCGATCGCCGTGCCTTTCGGTTATTCGGATGTGCCGGTTTCAAGCCTCGATCCGGATGTGATCATCCGGCATTACGATGAGCTGACGCCGGAGCTGGTGGAGCGGTTGTTGCGGGAGTATGCGGAGAAGGTAGCGGTCTGAGCACTCCGCTCATTTCTCCTCTCCCTCCCTCATTCCTGTGCTCGTCACAGGAATCCAGCCGGCTTGCGTCCGCAAGCCGAAAAGACTCTCACATTGAGACGAGCATCCTTCACTTGAAGAGGACATTGCTCCTGCAATGGGACCATTTGTCGACGGGGCTGCAATTCCCCGCCGCGTAGACACGCGGCTGCTGGATTCCTGAGACGAGCACAGGAATGAGGGACGAGTTTTTTGGCTCCAGTCTGCCAAACGCATCGCTCCCTCACTCCCAAAACAAAACGGGCGACCTGAAGGCCGCCCGTTCCGAAACCAAATATACCTGCGTCAGATCTGCGCGCCGCGCGCCTTGGTCGTCGCGTCGAAGGCCTTTTCGACATAGGCGTCGCGGCCGTAGACGTCGTCAAAATATTCCACGACGCCCTCCTTGTTCGGCCAGGCGGTGAAATAGGACACGTAAACCGGGATCTTCTGCGGCACCCTCACCGCATGATTCTGTCCGGAGGCGATCTGCTTGGCGACGTCGTCGACCGTCGTGCCTAGCACGGCGGCTGCCATCGCGCGCGGATTGGAAAGACGCACGCAGCCGTGGCTCAGAGCCCGCATGTCGCGCTTGAAGAAACTCTTCGACGGCGTGTCGTGCATGTAGATTGCATGGCTGTTCGGGAACAGGATCTTGAGTTCACCGAGCGCATTGTCGCTGCTCGGCGGCTGGCGCACCGAAACATTGTCGGTTGAGCCGTACCAGTCGACGCTGGACGAGGCGACGGCGTGGCCGTTCACTTCGACCTCATAGCCGAGCTGGTCGAGATAGTTTGGATCCGAGCGCAGCTTCGGCAACATCTCGTTGATAATGATCGACTGCGGCACGCCCCAGAACGGGTTGAACTCGACCGTCTCGATCTCGTCGTCGAAGAAATAGGTCTGATTGTTCTTGCCGCCGACGACGACACGCATCGACAGCTGTTCCTTGCCGTCATTGTGGTAGTAGGCCATGTAGGCCGGCTGATTGATCATGACGTAGCGCGAACCGAGATCCTCCGGCAGCCAGCGCGCCTGCTCCATGGCTACGACGAGCTTGTCGATCTTGGAGGCATTTGTGTCACCGCCGGTCATGGCGCGCACCGTCGCCTGACCGATGACGCCGTCGGCCTTCAACCCGCGCTCCTTCTGGAAATCCTCAACCAGCGCGACGATCTCGGGCGAATAATCGCTGCCGCCCGCATAGGAAGCAAGCGTCGCCGCATGATTGGTCTTCAGCGTTTCGGAACCGTGCTTGGCAAGCGCCTTGACGATATTGGCGACCTCCGGCGAGCTGTCGCCCGGCCGAAGCAGCTTATCGAGCGAAATGACGATCTGTTCTTCGTTGCCGCCGTCGGCGGCGCGCAGCTTGGCGAGCTCCGCTTTCAGGGCCTCGAACTGCGGACCATCGGGGGAGCGGCTGGTGAGATAGGCACCGGCATCGGGGCTCATGCGGGCAAGCTTCAGCACCGGCGCCAGATTAACCACCTTGCGCTGGAAGTCGTGATAGCCGGAAATCTTGTTCGGATCGATGCGGCCGCGAACCGTATCTTGCACGAAGGCGAGGACCTTGGACGAAAGCTCGAGCTCGAACTGCGTCAGCGCCCGGTCGCGGGTGGCGGGATCGGGATTGGCCGGGTCGATCATCGGCGCCTGGACTACGTAATCAGCAGGATCGAGACCGACGGCCGCCGCATCGGCAAGCGCTGCCATCGCCGACTTGGCGCGATCGTTGATCTGGCTGCCCTCGACCCAGACGAGCGGATTGCTGCTGTTGCTGTAATAGGCTTCGAGTGCCTTGGCGACATCGGCATTGGCGCGCACCTTGGCCTGCGCCAGGAAGCGGCGCTGTACGGCCGGTTCGGCGCCGGTATCGCCATTGGCAGAAACATCGGCGACGGCGCCGGTCACGATAGGATCGGCGAACTTGCTCGTATCGACGAACTGCAGCGTTTCGGTTTTATAGGTGTAGTACCGCGGACCGCTCACCTTCGGCAGCGCCGCTTCCGGATCAAGCCCGCCGAGCGAACTGCCATCGGCACCACGCGGCACCGGCCGGCCGGGCGCCTGGTCCATGAAGATGGTGCTCTGGGAACGCTGCCTGTCGCCGCGCAGCATATCCATCAGCGTATAGGCATGCGCGGGAGCGGCACTCATCACTGCTACGCCGCAGGAAATTGCCATTGCGGATACCGCGCTTTTAAAAACGAACGTCATATATCTTCCAGTCCCGGTGTCATGCTGTTTTATCACGAGCACAAAGCTCAAGCTCAAATCCCGCGAAACTCAAGCAGCGTCCGGCTTCTTGATCAGAAACCGGCCTGCGCCGCCAGCGCCGGCGGACTCAATTTCATGTGAGAAGAATCCTGCACGGCGCCGCGCAGCAGTTCACACAAAATTATGAAATTATTAGTTAATTTTTTACCGAATTTTCGCCGACAGACCAGTCGGGCAAAAACGTACGGGCGCATAAAATTTCCAAAGTGGCTGAA
Organism: Rhizobium phaseoli; assembly: GCF_001664385.1. Taxonomy (NCBI): domain Bacteria; kingdom Pseudomonadati; phylum Pseudomonadota; class Alphaproteobacteria; order Hyphomicrobiales; family Rhizobiaceae; genus Rhizobium; species Rhizobium phaseoli. Next base: position 2,502,199 of record NZ_CP013532.1, read on the forward strand.
AAGGCACGCCTTTGGCGAGGAACAAACATGACTGACATATTCAATATTTCCGGCAAAGTCCGGTTTTCTAGATCTGGTTTCCGACCTATAAGACCACATCTTTCGAAGATGCCCGAAAACAGTATGTAAAGGGAAGGCAAGAGCCATGACCGCAACCCGCACCGAAACCGATACTTTTGGTACTATCGATGTCGCCGCCGACCGATATTGGGGCGCCCAGGCCGAGCGTTCACTCGGCAATTTCAAGATCGGCTGGGAAAAGCAGCCGCTCTCGATCGTACGTGCGCTCGGCATCGTAAAGCAGGCGGCCGCTCGCGCCAACATGTCGCTCGGCCAGTTGGATCCTGCTCTTGGCGAAGCCATCATCGATGCCGCCCAGGAAGTGATCGACGGCAAGCTCGACGACCATTTCCCGCTGGTGGTCTGGCAGACCGGTTCGGGCACGCAGTCCAACATGAACGCCAACGAAGTGATCTCCAATCGTGCCATAGAAATGCTTGGTGGCGTCATGGGTTCCAAGAAGCCGGTGCACCCGAACGATCACGTTAATATGAGCCAGTCATCCAACGACACCTATCCGACGGCCATGCATATCGCCTGCGCCGAGCGGATCGCCCATCATCTGCTGCCGGCCCTCAAGCACTTGCATGCCGCCCTCGACATGAAGGTCATCGAATTCAGCCACATCATCAAGATCGGCCGCACCCACACCCAGGATGCGACGCCGCTGACCCTCGGCCAGGAATTTTCCGGCTATGCCGCCCAGCTCGGCTCCGCCATCAGACGTATCGAGATGACCCTGCCCGGCCTCTGCGAACTCGCCCAGGGCGGCACGGCGGTCGGCACCGGCCTCAACGCGCCGGTGGGCTTTGCCGAGAAGGTGGCCGAAGAGATCGCCGCCATCACCGGCATGCCCTTCGTGACCGCACCGAACAAGTTCGAAGCGCTCGCCTCGCATGACAGCATGGTCTTTTCCCACGGCGCCATCAACGCGGCGGCCGCAGCCCTCTTCAAGATCGCCAACGATATCCGCCTGCTCGGCTCCGGCCCGCGCGCCGGTCTCGGCGAACTGGCGCTGCCGGAAAACGAGCCCGGCTCGTCGATCATGCCCGGCAAGGTCAACCCGACGCAATGCGAAGCGCTGACGCAGGTCTGCATCCACATCTTCGGCAATCACGCCGCCCTGACTTTCGCCGACAGCCAGGGCCATTTCGAGCTCAACGTCTACAATCCGATGATGGCCTATAATTTCCTGCAGTCGGTACAGCTGCTTGCCGACGCCGCCGTCTCCTTCACCGACAACTGCGTCGTCGGCATCGAGGCGCGCGAAGACAATATTAGGGCCGGCCTCGAACGCTCGCTGATGCTGGTCACTGCCCTCGCCCCGAAGATTGGCTACGACGCCGCCGCCAAGATCGCCAAGACGGCCCACAAGAACGGCACGACACTCAAGGAAGAGGCGCTGGCAAGCGGCCTCGTATCAGCTGAGGATTATGACGCGATCGTTCGCCCGGAAACGATGATCGGCCCGAAATAGGCTGGCGTTTGCCATCCCGCCCCAAACAGTGTCGGGTTGAGCCACGGGTTCGACCCGCCCCTCCATCCTGTAAATGGAGAAACCGACGCCGGCCCGGCTTGAAGGTCTGAAAGCTGAAATAAGCTCCGGCGCGGCCGCAGCCTATTCAGCAGGCATGTATGAAGCGGCCCTTCTGTCTCTCTCCAACCGTTTGAGAAACTGGGCAATCTTCTTCTCGACGCAGAAATAAAAGACGAGTCCAACGGAAACGCAGAATATCGTCGTGACCACGAGCAATGGAATTCGAAGGGCAAGCGGCGCGGTCCAGCGTTCGACCCCAGCGATATAGATGGCGAGTTTTGCGACACCGATCGCAATCATATGAGTCAGGTAGAGCGAGTAGGACGAATCCCCCAATATCTTCAACCATGTCAATTTCGGAAAAAGGCTTGCACGTTCGGCGACCAGGGCACCCAGAACGATAAGGACCGACGGAACGCCCCATACGAGAACCCGAATGAAACCGTTTGGCTTGTCAAGGAAGGAGGAAGCGGCGATGGACACGAGTCCCAGCACCATCAATGCCACCGACAGCTTGGTCGAAGTGACGTCCGCTCTCGACATGACGAACGCGATGACAATGCCGGCCAGAAACTCCAGCAACAACGGCGATGCGTAAACGATAGAATATGGGGTCACTGGCGCGAACAGGCCGATTGCCACGCAAAGCATAAGAAAACCCGTTATCGCCAGAAGACGCTCCGTTCTTCCTTTCAAGAACAGGACAAGGCAAAACGCGGTGTAAAAGAACATCTCATAATTCAGCGTCCAACCCGGAACGAGAACCGGCTGAACGACACCGGTGCCGTCTGCATAAGGGACAAACAGCAGTGACCGGATGATATCAGCGGCGCCAAAGACGGCATTGTCGTAATTTTTGGGCGAGACGGTAGCCGCAACCACAAATAGCAGTGTGCAGATCCAATAGATCGGCAGAACCCGCTGAATGCGGTTTCGGATGAACTGCAAAGGCGCGGTCGGTTTCGCGTCCGAAATAGTCCACATGATGAAGCCGCTGATTATGAAAAACAGGTCTACACCAGCTGCCAGCGGAACAAAATTCCAACCAAAAATGAACGCAACATGAAAGATAGTGACCGCGATCGCCGCAACAGCACGGAGGTATTGTACAGAATAAACCATGAGCTCCTCGCTTTGTGCGTCGCAACATGACACGAGAGAGTTGTGGATTCAATCAAAGTTTCGAAAACTTAAATAGCGCGCTATCAACCAGATGCACCTTATCGCCCCGGCGATGGTCGTGCACGCCACGCTGTTGCGACAGCACTTCCCGCGCTGCCGCGATGCCGAGACGTCGGGCTGGCTCATGCAAAAAAGAGACAGAACGGGGCGTAACAAAACGCAGCAAGAGCGACTGACCAGCCCTCATACCAGCAGCGAAAAATTGTCCATCACGACCGAATTGCCCATGAAATCGAAACGGATTTCTTCGATATCTTCCAGATTCACCTCGAGACTGGGACCGGTGACCTCAAGCTCCTGCTGATAGACGATCTGGCCGTCGTTCAGGGCAGTAAGCGTCAGGTGAAAGGACGATACGGACAGTTCGGCGATCGAGACGCTCTGAAAGGTGAACTCCCCGCCGTCGAGCATTTTCAGGGTTACGGGCGCAGAACCCGGGGACAGGACAGTATCGCTGAAACCATCCTCGGTAATGGCGTCGACACCAGGAATGGTATCATAGACGATGCCGTTCAGAAGCGTCAGGTCGTGGCTGCCGTTCACGGAGAGCGCAAAGCCCCGGTAATTGGGAAGCGGGAAATTATCCGCCCTCGTCAAAACGCCCATATCATCGAAATCCAGAACTTCGTGGTATTTTTCACCTTCGTTGACGCCGTCGATCGCAAGGGTCAGCACGCCGAGGTCCGTGCCCCCCGAGCCGTCCGACATCTTGTAGCTCAGCTTTTCGATGAGCTGATCGTACTTGCCTAAATTCTTCACCACATCGAGCGTCTGGTCCAGCTCATATGTGAAGTGACCGTCGGGTTTCACCTTGAAGGTTCCGTACCTGCCTTCAATGATCGTTTCATGGTCGGGCCCATGTTTGGCATCGATGCGGATGCCATTGACGAAGCGAACATACATGTCCGCCCCTTCGGGATCGCTGGCGAGGCGCAGCAGATCACCCCTGATCCAGTCATGTTCGAAAAAAACGAGAAGGTCGTCGACAGCAGTTGGCTTTGCATTCGTCATTGGACGCCCCGGCAGGTTAACGCTGCCGGGAATATGAACCGGGCTGAAGCTGAAGGCAACCTGAAGTCGTTGTTTTGCGACAAAGGACGATTTCGCCTTGTGTTCACTCGCTTAATGCGTGTGACAGGCTGATTGCGAAATCCGGCACGACAAGGCCGCAACGCCAAACTCCGCCGCATGCAGATTGCTTTTGCCCGACAGGGGATTTAGATCGGTTCCAATTTAGCGACGCGCCCACCAGAAAGGTCACTTCGATGGCTGACGATCTCTTTCCCCTTGGCAAGGATGCCACTCCCTATCGCAAGATCAGCAGCGATCATGTGTCGGTCGATACGTTCAAGGGTCAGGAGATCCTGACCGTCGAGCCGGAAGGCATCCGCCTGCTCGCCGAAACCGCCTTCGCAGACATCAACCACCTACTGCGCCCCGGCCATCTGAAGCAGCTCGCCTCAATCCTCGACGATCCCGAGGCAACCGACAATGACCGCTTCGTCGCCTATGACCTCCTGAAGAATGCCAATATCGCCGCCGGCGGCGTGCTGCCGATGTGCCAGGATACCGGCACGGCCATCATCATGGGCAGGAAGGGCCGCAGGGTTTGGACCGAGGGCGGGGATTCGGCCGCGCTCGCCCGCGGCGTCATGGATGCCTATGAGAAGAAGAACCTGCGTTATTCGCAGCTCGCGCCGGTGAAAATGTTCGAGGAGAAGAACACCAGGAACAACCTGCCGGCCCAGATCGATATCTATGAGGAGGGCACCGACGCCTACGAATTCCTCTTCGTCGCCAAGGGCGGCGGCTCGGCCAACAAGACCTTTCTCTACCAGGGCACCCCCTCGCTTCTGACCCATGACCGAATGATCGACTTCCTCAAGGAGAAGATCCTGACGTTGGGGACGGCAGCCTGTCCGCCCTACCATCTGGCGATCGTCATTGGCGGCACCTCGGCCGAAATGAACCTGAAGACCGTCAAGCTCGCCTCGACCCGTTATCTCGACGAGCTGCCGACCGAAGGTTCGGAAAGCGGCCATGCCTTCCGCGACCTCGAGATGGAAAAGGAAATCCACAAGCTGACGCAGCAGATGGGCGTCGGCGCCCAGTTCGGCGGCAAGTATTTCTGTCATGACGTGCGTGTCATCCGCCTGCCCCGCCACGGCGCTTCGCTGCCGATCGGCCTCGGCGTCTCCTGTTCCGCCGACCGCCAGGCCAAGGGCAAGATCACCCGCGACGGCATCTTCATCGAGCAGCTCGAAACCGACCCGTCGAAATACATGCCCGAGATCGACGAGGCCAAACTGTCGGAATCGACTGTCCGAATCGACCTCAACCGGCCGATGGCCGATGTGCTTGCCGAGTTGTCACGGCATCCGGTCAAGACGCGCCTGTCCTTGACCGGGACGATCATCGTCGCCCGCGACCTGGCGCATGCCAAGATCCGCGAGCGGCTGGAAAAGGGCGAAGGCATGCCCGACTACCTGAAAAACCACCCGGTCTACTACGCCGGCCCGGCCAAGACGCCGGCCGGCTACGCCTCCGGATCCTTCGGCCCGACCACGGCCGGCCGCATGGACAGTTACGTCGACCAATTCCAGTCCTTCGGCGGCTCGATGGTGATGCTCGCCAAGGGCAACCGCTCGCGCGCAGTCCGCGAGGCATGCAAGAAACATGGCGGTTTCTACCTCGGCTCGATCGGCGGCCCCGCAGCCCGCCTCGCGCAGGACTGCATCCGCAAGGTCGAAGTATTCGAATATCCCGAACTCGGCATGGAAGCGGTCTGGAAGATCGAGGTCGAAGACTTCCCCGCCTTCATCGTCATCGACGACAAGGGTAATGATTTCTTCCAGGAACTGAACCTGGGGTGATTGCGGCAGGCTCGATGGCCGCGGGCGGACTTTCTACCGCATTGTTCCGCCTGCAATATCCGCAGCATTCACCACATCGCCGTCATCCACCCGGGCCAGGATTTCCGTGCGGAAAGCTCCGGTGAGGAAGCCTGTATTTTCCAGCAGCAGGGTGCCAACGGCAATGACGGTGACGGCGATGATGGCGAAGGACGTGTAACGAGACCTTTTCATTACGCCCGAACTCGCAGACTGCGACCGGCCCGGCCGTCAGGAAGTATCCTTGCAAAATGCTCGTTCTGAAATAGCCGGCACCCAAAACCAACTGTCGACAAGATGAATATGAACCCCAAAGCAAGAAGAACTGTAAGTTTTTCAAACACCATTCCCGTGCAGCGGGTATGGATTATCCCGCCAAATATACGTTTTTTGATGAAAAATCATAGGCCTGCCGGAAGTATTGCTCTCCTGGGAACTTGTCGTATGTAATCTTTGGTATATGTCGCTTTAATCTTTTCCCAAGAAATCTAAGCTAACAACTAAATTATTGCCTTTGAATATATGAGGAGTATCGCCGGATGAATACGGCTGTCGCGCCCAAGGTGCAGGTTCCCGATGTCGCGGGTCAGATCACCTATGCCATGCGCTCGATGGGCGTTGCCCCGATACCCCGCAACTACGAACTCTTCTACGAGGCCTATATCGGCTCCAATCCCGCCCTTACCCGAGAACTGGCGGCGCTCGGCGCGCATGCGACACAGGCCGAACTCGACGCGCTTGGCGCACAATATTTCAACACGAGCCCAGTCCGGGTCTTCGACGACGCCCACACGCGCATATCAGGCGAGCTCGACGGGCTGCTGCGGATCCTGAAGCAGGAGCAGAGCTCGCTCGAAAGCTATACCAGACTGCTCGGCGAGACCCACAAGCGCATCACCTCCAAGAGCAATGCCAGCGTCGAACTGATCGAAAACGCCATTGAACTGTTAAGCCAAGCGACCGGAGATACCATGGCGCATGGCGAACGCACCGTCGAGGACGTCGTCCAGCGTTCTCAGGAGATGGATCAAGTCCGCAAGGAACTCGATGAATATAAGCGCATCGCCAACACCGACTCGCTGACGCGCCTTTCCAACCGCCGTGCCTTCGACGACCGCCTCGCCGCCGTTTTCAACAATCCGGGCATGCGGCCGGTGACGGCCCTGCTGCTCGCCGACATCGATAATTTCAAGAAGATCAACGACACCTACGGCCATCCAGTCGGCGACAAGATTCTCGCCACCGTCGCCTCCGTGATCCGCAGCAATGTCCGGCGCGACGTCTTCGTCGCCCGCGCCGGCGGTGAGGAATTCGCGCTGATCATCGAGGGCAACACAGCCGAGGAAGTGACGGCGATCGCTGAGCGCATCCGCCGAACGCTCGAAACCACCCCGTTCAAAAACTCCCGCACACGGGTGAATTACGGCCCGATCACCGTCTCGATCGGAATCTGCATGGCCTCGAATGCCGAGGATGCCGGCGAGCTTTACAGCAGGGCCGACATTGCCCTTTACGGCGCCAAGAATGCCGGTCGCAATTGCATTGTCCTCTATCAGGACGGGATGCAGAAGGACTTCAGCAAGAGCTGGCTGATCTACAAGGCCTGACGGTCTTCACCACATCGTCTTCGCCGCGCGACCGGGCCATTCCCGGTCGTAGGTTTCCTGGTCGAAATCGCCGACGGCGGCCTTCAGCATCTGCCCGGGCGTCGGCAGGCCCGTCGGATCTGCGAAATGCGCGGCATTCCAGAGTTCGGCCCGCATCACGGCGCGCGCGCACTGGAAATAGACCTCGTCGATCGAAACGACGACGACGGTGCGCGGATGTTTGCCGTCCATCACGAAACTCGAAAGCAGCGCCTCGTCGTTGGAGACGACGCCGCGGCCATTGATGCGCATCGTCGTGTTCGAGCCAGGGATCAGGAACATCAGCGCAAGCCTCGGATCGCGCACGATATTGGAGAGCGAATCGACGCGATTGTTGCCGCGCCAGTCCGGCAGATGCAGTGTCTCGTCATCGACGACACGCACCACGCCGCCGAGATCGCCGCGCGGCGAACAGTCGAGGCCTTCCGGCCCGACGGTCGCAAGCGCGGCAAAAGGCGAGATCTCGATCATCTCACGGTAAAGCGGCGTCAGTCGCTTCGTCACCTTGTCGACGGAGGCTTGCGATAGGCCTGCGCCATAGATCGTATTGAGCTCTTCGATGTTGCTGATGATTTTCATGAGCGTCCCGCCGCGGCTTGATCTTCGCGCCGGACGCTACAACGCCGCGCGCCGTGCCGGAAGCTCAAAAATCGGAATGATTTCCGCATCTTTTTTGATGCTCTCATCGGAGACGTCTTCCTCGGGCCGACTGTCATCGAGAAACATCGCGATCGCCTCGAGAACCGGCGCGGCGCTCACGATGCGCCGATGCCCGAAACCATTGGCCCACAACAGCCGCACGCCCTCGCCTGCCGCCGCATAACGCCTGGCATGGTCCGGCGACACTTCCTTATCGTCCTCTGCGTGGATGACAAACACCGGGCGGCCGAGGCTCCCCGCCGCCCCGCCAGCATCGAAATCATCAAGCCTCCGACCGGTGACGCGATGAACCTCATTCTCGAGGGCTGCCTGTGCGGCGGGGTGAAGGCCAACCATCCGGCCGAAACCGGTAAACAGCCAGCGCATCTCGCTCGGCGCGCCGATCAAGGCCAGTTGCTCGACATTGAGAGCTGCCGCACTGGGGAGCAGCCCTGACGCCGAGACCATCAGCGCCGCACCACCGAAGGAATGGCCGATCGCCGCATCGAAAGCGCCGAACCGCGCCTCGGCCGCCAGGATCGTTTCGACAGCCAGCCCCATATGCAGGAAGCGTCCACTGGCGCGCCCATGGCCGGGAAAATCGAGCGCCACCACCTCCGCGCCCCCCGCCGCAAGCATCGAGACGAGCTCGGCCATATATTCGGCGCTTGAGCCCCAGCCATGCGTCACCAGGAAACGCTTGCGTTTTCCCCGCGCGCCGCCATTCAGCCGATAGGCATGCGCTTTCGCCCCGCCGGCAAGCTTGAGGGTAAAGCGCTCGGCGCCGGCAAGCCGGGCGGCGCCCGCGGCATGCGCCGCCTTCGCCCTTGCTCCCTTCGGCCGCGGCGACGGTGTGCGGCAGAACAGCCGGAACGCCGCTCTGCCGGCCAGCTCCGGTGAAACCGCCTGCAGAACCGAAAAACCCAGGCGGGTGACCTCAAGCGCAAAATTTGCCATAGTGAGAATCCAAAAGACTGTTCAACACTGAACAATAAAGTACAACGATGAACAAAAATCAATCCCTGCCTTGGGATCATCCGCGTTTTCGCAGCTGGATCGCGGTGGCGCGCGCCTGCCAGCTGATGCAGCAGTCGCTGACCCGCTCGCTCGCCGATCTCGACATCAAGCCGCCGCACCTCGACATCCTCGTCAATCTCTACCGTTTCGAAGGCATTTCGCAGCAGGAGCTGGCCCGCAAGCTCTTGGTCGGCCGCTCCAACATGAGCATGCTACTGCCGCAGATGGAAAAACGCGGACTGATCGAGCGTCGCGACGACGCGCGTGACAAGCGCGTGCTGCGCCTTTACCTCACCGTGGAAGGCCGCAGGCTGACCGAAGCGGCGATGGCGATCCAGACCGACCTCATCGAACGCACGCTCTCCGACGAGCCGATCGAGCAATGCATGGCGACCGCGACCTCAATGGAGCGGATCATCGGCGTGCTGCTGCAGGACCTCAGGGACGAGGACTGATATTCAAAGCAGCGTTGGTGCCGCCGCCGTGCCGGTCAGCGAGCGGTATTCCCAGGCCGCGACGATGATCAGCACCAGCGTCGCCAGAATCCCGAGCAGATAGATCTCGATGAAGGGCGCTGCGAAGGCGAGCAGGATCAAGAAGACCAGACCGGCGAGATGCGACAGCGGCAGCTTTCCGCTGATCGCGCCCTTGAACCAGAGATTGCCGATCAGGAACAGGCCGGAGCCGCCAAGCACCGCCGCAGCGATGCCGAGATCGCCTGTCTCATGCGGATGCGAGAACATGAACTCGACGGCCACCGCATGCACGATGATGCCGGCAAGAATCGGAATATGACCGTAGGTGAAGGCGAGCCGCGCCAAAGCTCCCGGCGTCTCTTCATGTTCGATGCGATGGGCGGCGCGCCCGTGGCCGAAGCGGAAATAAAGCCACCACATGGCGACCGTTCCGATAAAGCCGGTGACGAAGACGAGGCTGGTCAGGCCCGAGATCGACAGTTCGGAAAAGGTGCGGCCGGAAACAAGAATCGCTTCACCGAGGCAAATGATGACGAAGAGCGCGCAACGCTCGGCCATATGCGCGCCGGACACATCCCAGTCGGTTGGAACGGAGCGGCCGAGGCCTGGTACCGCAAAGCCCGCGGCCGGTCCGGCATATTCGATTGCCAGCGCGATCACCCAGGCGATCAGACGGGCTTCATGCTCGAGCAGCCCGCCGGCGATCCAGAAGATGCCGGCCGCCGCGAGCCAGACGGTGATGCGGGTAAAATTCATTGTGTTGGCGCGATCGACCCGCGTCATTGCATAGGTCGTAAACAGCGAGCGCCCGACCTGCATCGCCACATAGGCGCCGGCAAAAAGCAGCCCCTTGTCGCCGAATGCCTCTGGGATGGAGGCTGACAGCACCAGGCCCAGCATCATCAGCGCCACCAGCATGCCGCGCACCGGCATCTTGTCCGGGTCGAGCCAGTTCGTCACCCAGGCGGTGAAGATCCACACCCACCACACTGCAAAGGTCATCAGCGCTGCTTCGGCGGCGCCGAGCGGCGTATAATGGGCGGCAAGCGCATGCGAAAGCTGCGAGATCGAAAAGACGAAGACCAGGTCGAAGAACAGTTCGAGGAAGGTCACCTTGCTGCCGGCCGCACTCCCCTTGGCGCGCAGCCAGTTCTTTCCGTTCGCTTTCGCCATGTGGCCCCCGATGGCTGTCTGTTTGAAATTCAGCGCGGCTTTTCCGCCGTATCGCGGTTCATGCCCTTTTCCCTGAGCTCGTCCTCATAGGCCGAAAACAGCTCCGCGCCCCGTTCGCCGAGCTCCCGCAGATAGGTCCAGGTATAGATGCCAGTATCGTGCATGTCGTCGAAGCCGATCCTGACGGCATAATTGCCGGTCGGCGTCATCGAGATGATTGCGACGTTGCGTTTCCCCGGCACCGTCACCTTTTGCCCCGGCCCGTGGCCCTGCACCTCGGCCGACGGCGACAGCACGCGCAAAAGCTCGGCCGACAGATCGAAGCTCTGGCCGTCGTCGAAGGTTATTGCCAGCCTCTGCCGGTCTTTCGAAACGCGAAGTTCGCTCGGCCAGGTATCGCTCATCTCTATCACCCTCTTTCCCTGGAGAAGTAGGCGTTCGCCTTTTTCGTGGCAAGCGCAAATTAGCGTGTGCGAAATCCGTTTCCCTTGACGGCGCAATCACATATGCACAAATAGACAGATATCGCTTGAAAACAGGCAGGCATTCGGTCTGGCACGCCTCAGATCCGGCTGCGGAGGAATTGGTGAATACGAGAATAGGAACGACAGGCAACGCATCGCCGCTCGCGGCGGATGCATATCCGATGATCGACCCTTTCGGCCGGGCAGTCACCTATCTCCGCGTCTCCGTCACCGACCGCTGCGATTTCCGCTGCACCTATTGCATGGCCGAGAACATGACCTTCCTGCCGAAGAAGGATCTGCTGACGCTCGAAGAGCTCGACCGGCTCTGTTCCGCCTTTATCGCCAAGGGCGTGAGGAAGATCAGGCTGACCGGCGGTGAGCCGCTGGTGCGCAAGAACATCATGTATCTCGTGCGCCAGCTCGGCAAAAAGATCGGCGCCGGCCTCGACGAGCTGACGCTGACCACCAATGGCTCACAGCTGTCGCGCCATGCCGAAGAACTCTATGAGTGCGGCGTGCGCCGCATCAACGTCTCGCTCGATACGCTCGATCCCGAAAAATTCCGCAAGATCACCCGCTGGGGCGATTTTTCCAAGGTCATGGAAGGCATCGACGCGGCGCAGAAGGCCGGCATCAGGATCAAGCTCAACGCCGTGGCGCTTAAAGGTTTCAACGACGCCGAGATACCCGATCTCCTGCGCTTCGCCCACGGCCGCGGCATGGATTTGACCGTCATCGAGACCATGCCGATGGGCGAGATCGACGAGGATCGCACCGACCAATACCTGCCGCTCTCCGAGCTCCGCGCCGATCTGGAGAAACAGTTCACGCTGACCGATATCGATTACCAGACCGGCGGCCCGGCGCGTTACGTCAGGGTCGAAGAAACCGGCGGCCGCCTCGGCTTCATCACGCCGATGACCCATAATTTCTGCGAGAGCTGCAATCGCGTGCGCCTGACCTGCACCGGCACGCTCTACATGTGCCTCGGCCAGAACGACGCCGCCGATCTTCGCGCCGCACTGCGCGCCACCGAAGACGACGCCCTCCTCCATACCGCCATCGACGAGGCCATCACCCGCAAACCCAAGGGCCACGACTTCATCATCGACCGCACGCATAATCGCCCGGCCGTGGCCCGGCACATGAGTGTCACTGGTGGGTGAGGCCCGGTCCCCGCAAAGCGGGGAGCGATCGATCCAGTGAATCGATCGCAGGGCCGAACACCCTTAGCCCAAGCGAAGGGCTGGGCGTAATCTAATTCGGCGTTCGAGTTGACGAGTACGCTCACCTCGCCCTCCCTCATTCCTGTGCTCGTCACAGGAATCCAGCCACCGCGCGTCCGCGCGGTGATTGACTCAATACGACGGATTCAAAAAGTCTTTCGCACCCAAGGACTTGGGCGCGCTGGACTCCTGTGACAAGCACAGGAATGAGGGAGAGTAGGTTGATGCCTGCGCTAGATCTTCTGCCGTAGAGCATACCGTCGAACGAAGCTTCAAGAGAACCATCGATCAGCCCATCAGCCACACGGCACACTGATCAACCCTCATCCTGAGGTGCCCCGTAGGGGCCTGGAAGGACGGGGGCGGATGGCTGCGCACTGACAGCCGCATCCGCAATATTGGACAGCGCATCGGTGGCCGCCCTCGTCCTTCGAGGCCCCTGCGGGGCACCTCAGAGCCTGTGAATGTTTGTAGCGGAGGCGATTGGATTGTGATTCTGTTTGGTCGTTGATTTGCTTGGGGGATGATGGTGGGCGACGACCTGTTCGAAGGATTGCCGGTGCATGGAGCGCGGCGCAGTGCTCAGGTGGGACGCGGAGCGGCGCGCATGCGTGAGCCGGTGCGCGATCAGATCGAGTTGCGTGCCGTCGATATCGACAGCTTGATCGGCCAGGATCACGCGGTGCGCGTCATTTGGAGCTATGTCGAGGGGCTGGATCTGAGCGCGCTTGAAGGTCGGATCAAAGCGCGCGAGCACCGGCCGGGCCATCCGCCGATTTCGCCACGGCTTTTGCTGGCGCTGTGGCTCTATGCCAGCAGCGACGGTGTAGGCAGCGCGCGGGCTCTGGAACGGCTGTGCGAGAGCCACGACGTCTATCGCTGGCTGTGCGGCGGTGTCTCGGTGAACTATCACACGCTGTCGGATTTTCGGGTTGGTTGCGCCGATCTGCTCGACCGGCTGCTGGCCGAGCATCTGGCGGCGCTTGCCGATGCCGGCCTCGTCACTCTCGACAGTCTGGCGCAGGATGGCGTGCGGATCCGGGCGAGCGCGGGGGCCGCCTCGTTCGGCCGCAAGGCGAAGCTTGATCGACATCTTTCGATTGCCGAGGCGGTTGTGGATCAGCTCAAGCACGAGGTTGATGCGCGTTCGGATGCCAGCACTCGGCGTATCAAAGCGGCCAGGGAACGAGCGGCGCGCGAGCGTGGTGAGCGGGTCAGAGCAGCCCAGGTCGCTCTTGACGAGATCCAGCGCCAGCGTCAGGCGCGCGAAGAAAAGCGCGGCAATGGCAAAAAGCCGAAGGAGCCGCGCGCCTCCAGCACGGATGCACAGGCGCGGGTGATGAAGATGGCCGACGGCGGCTTCCGTCCGGGTTATAATGTGCAGGTTGCGAGCACGGCCGGTGAGCAGTTCGTGGTCGGGCTCGAGGTGACCAATGCCGGCTCCGATCGCGGCCTCATGCGGCCGATGCTGGAGCGGTTGCGCGCGTTAAGCGGCCATCTGCCGCGGCGCTATCTCGCCGATGGCGGCTTTGGCAGCGCTGAAGATATCGAGTGGGCGCACGGCGAAGGGGTTGAGGTCTTTTGTCCGCCCACTCAGTCCAAGCACGGAACCGATCCCTTCTTGCCGCGGCGCGGCGACGGTCCGGGTGTGTCGACCTGGCGGGCCCGCATGGCAAGCGAGGCGGGCAAGGCTCAGTACAAACCCCGATCGATCTGCGAATGCATCCATGCCCGCTGGCGCAACTGGAATCTGCGACAATTGACGGTCCGCGGTATCGAAAAGGTCCGTGCCGTCGTGCTCTGCTACGCACTCACCAACAATATCTTGCAAGGCCGTCGGCTTGCCAATGGATAGCTAGTGCCATCACCCAAACGCCAACTAGCGACCATCCGCACGCACCGCGCAATCGTCTAACGTTCGATTGCATCGGTCAGCCAAGACCGGCCAGAACCGCACCAACTCAAAAGCTTCACAAGCTCTCAGGATGAGGTCGGAGAGAGGACATCGCCTAGCGCACCGGGCCCCCTCACCCAGGCTTACGCGCACAAATCGCAAACCGCTCCTGCACCATGCGCTCCAGCCCGCGCAGAAACGGCATCTTGCGCGCCTGCGCCCAATGAATATCTCCGAGCTTGCGGTCGACCACGATATCCGTAAAGCCGGCCTGGCGCAGAAGCTCGACGACCGCTTCGGCCGGCATGTCATGGGAGAAATGCACGCGTGAGCGGATCTTCTGGTGCCGCGCCATCATTTCCGGGGACATATGGCTCGCCGCAGGCTTGCCTGTGATCTTGGTCCAGAGCTTCTGCAGCCCCTTGACCCAAGTTTCCCGACCCATATTGCCGTCGAGGATCAGCACTTTGCCACCCGGCTTCAATACCGCGAACCATTCCTTGAAGGCGGAAGCCGGATCCACCAGCGTCCAGACGAGATGCCGGTTGGTGATGACGTCGTAGCTGTCTCGCGGCTCCATCGTATTCTCGGCATCGCCGGAAACAAAACGGATATCGGTGCCGCGCTTCTTCGCCTTGGCGCGCGCCTGCGCCAGCATCGCATCCGACCAGTCCAGCCCGGTGACCTTGAAGCCGACATCGTTCATCAGATGCGAGATCACAGCCGTGCCGCAGGCAAGATCGAGCGCTGCGCGCCCCTGGCCTTCGCCAAGATGCTTTCGGATCAGTCGCTGCCAGCCTTTCCGCTCTCCCTCCGAAAAGATTTCATGGCCGACGCTCTGGTCGAACGTCGCCGCCCTTTCCGACCAGAAATCGCGGATTTCATCGCGGATGGAATAATTTGTATTCATCGAATTCATCGCAGGCACCCCGGAATGGCATCAGTTTGGAAATGCTCTAAAACATATAACTTGATTCACAAAGTCATATTTCTTATGCCTGCGGACATTATTCAGACATCAGGGAAATTTCCATATGAATTTCGTGAAAATGCTCGCAGTCTCCGCAGCTGCGATTGCCGGCTTGATGCCGCTTTCGGCCTGGGCGCAGTCCTTCACCATCAAGGATGTCGCCGGCCGCGAAGTGGCCTTCGACAAGCCGGTCGAGCGTGTGATCCTCGGGGAAGGCCGCATGCTCTACGCCGTCGCGCCGATCGAGAAGGAAGACCCCTTCGCCAAGATCGTCGGCTGGCGCAACGATCTCTGGACCACCGACAAGGACGGTTTCAATGCCTATGTCCAGAAGTTTCCGAAAGGCAAGGATCTGCCCTTCCTCGGCAATCTGACCGACGGCACGCTGCAGACCGAGACGGTCGTCAAGCTTCATCCCGATGTGCTGCTGCTGCCAATCGGCAACAAGACGGCGGCTGACGAAGTCAAACTCGAAGACATGCTCGCCGGCATCGGCGTGAAGATCGTCTACATCGATTTCCGCGAGCATATCCTCGCCAACACCGAGCCGAGCCTGAAGATCCTCGGCAAGCTCTTCGGCCATGAGGACCGCGCCGAAGCCGTCGCCGCCTACTGGAAAGAGCAGATGGCGCGCGTCACCGATAAACTGAAGACGGCCACTCCGCCGAAGCCGAATGTCTTCATGTACCGCGCCGCCGGCCTGGTGGAATGCTGCGGCACCTTCGGCCCCGACAACTTCGGCCTGATGGTCGATCTGGCCGGCGGTCATAATCTCGGCTCCGATTTTCTGCCAGGCTATACCGGCTCCATCAATGCCGAACAGGTTGTCGCCTCCAATCCCGATGTCATCGTCGTCACCGGCTCCAACTGGAGCCAGACCAAGGATGCCAAGGACTTCGTCAATGTCGGGCCGAATGCAGCTTCCACCCTTGGCGACAGCCGCAGGGCGCTAAACACCCTGATGGAAAACCCGGCCTTCACCGGCTCCAGGGCAGTCGCCGGCGGCAACGTCCATGCGATCTGGCACCAGTTCTATACCAGCCCATACCAGTTCGTCGCCGTCCAGCAGCTCGCCAAATGGTTCCACCCGAACCTCTTTGCCGATCTCGATCCGGATGCCACCTTCAAGGAATTCCACGAGAAATTCCTGCCGGTCGCCTATCAGCCGGGTTACTGGGTCGATGCCAAGGCGGCTGAGTAAAACGGAATGGCCGAGATCGCCGCCCTATCGATTGAAGCCGAAGCCGGGAGAGAGCGTTACCGCGCTCTTGCCCGGCGCAAGCTGATGATCCTTGCCGCCATGACGGCAGCGCTCTGCCTGTCCTTTGCCATCGATCTCGCCTGGGGGCCGGCTCGCTACAGCCTCATTGAAGTGGTGGCCGCCCTCCTCGACCCGTCTTCCGTTTCCGATCAGGTGCGGGCCGTCGTCTGGAATATCCGCATGCCGGTCGCCGTGATGGCGATCGTCGTCGGCGCCTCGCTTTCCGTCGCCGGCGCGCAGATGCAGACGATCCTTGCCAATCCGCTCGCCAGCCCCTTCACGCTCGGCATCTCGGCGGCGGCAAGCTTCGGCGCGGCCCTGGCGATTGTCACTAGCGTTCCGCTGCTGCCTGTGGCCGCCGGCCTGCTGGTGCCGGTCAATGCCTTCGTCATGGCGCTGATCGCCACGCTTTTCATCCATTTCGTCTCGCAGGCCCGCGGCGTCTCGGTGCAAACGGTGGTGCTGCTCGGCATCGCTCTGGTCTTCACCTTCAATGCAGCCCTCGCCTTCCTGCAATATCTCGCCTCCGAACAGGCGCTGTCGGCAGTCGTCTTCTGGACGATGGGCAGCCTCACAAAAGCCACCTGGCCGAAGATCTGGGTGACGCTCGCCGTTCTGCTGATTGCCCTTCCGCTCTTTGCCCGCAATGCCTGGGCGCTGACCGCCATCCGCCTCGGCGAGGACAAGGCCGCAAGCTTCGGCGTCAATGTCCGTCGCATTCGGCTGGAAACCATGCTTGTCGTCTCGCTGCTGGCCGCAGTCCCCGTCAGCTTCGTCGGCACCATCGGTTTCGTCGGCCTCGTTGGCCCCCATATCGCCCGCATGATTCTCGGCGAGGATCAGCGCTTCTTCCTGCCGGGCTCGATCCTCTCGGGCGCGCTGCTACTGTCGCTGACCTCGATCGTCTCGAAGTCGATCATCCCCGGCGTCGTCTTCCCGATCGGCATTATCACCGCGCTGGTCGGCGTGCCCTTCTTCTTCTCCCTCATCCTCTCGAACAGGAGCCGGTCATGGTAGCCCTTCAGTTACAGTCGGTTGGCGCCTATCACGGCCGCAGGCTCTTTGTCGAAGATGTGACCACGCCGGTATTGAAATCGGGGGAGATCGTCGCCGTCATCGGCCCGAACGCTGCCGGCAAGTCGACGCTGTTCAAGCGCATCACCGGTCTGCTCAAGGGACCGGGCGATGTCGTCGTCGAAGGTTCGAAGGCGAAGAACGCCATCAGCTATATGCCGCAGGATACCTCGGCTAACGCGGTGCTGACCGTCTACGAATCCATTCTGCTCGCCCGCAAGCAGGGCCAGTCCTGGGCGGTCGGCGATGGCGACCTGCGTTTCATCGACGAGATCATGGCAGCGCTCGATATCACTGCGCTCGCCTTCCGCGATCTCGGGGCGCTGTCCGGCGGCCAGCGCCAGCTCGTCTCGATCGCCCAGGCGCTCGTCCGCGAACCCGAAATCATGCTGATGGACGAACCCACCAGCGCCCTCGACCTCCACCGCCAGGTCGAAGTCCTCGACTTCATGCGCCGCCGCGCCCGCGCCAAAGGCATGATCGTCCTCATCGCCATCCACGACCTCAACCAGGCGCTCCGCTTCGCCGACAAAGTCCTCCTCATCGCCAACGGCCGCATGCGCGCCTGCGGCGCTCCCAGGGACGTCGTCACCGCCGAAATGCTGCGGGAGATTTATAGGGTCGAGGCGCGGGTGGAAAAATGCTCGCTGGACCACGATCACGTGATCGTCGACGGGACGGCGCATTGAGGCTGGCAATCAGCCTGCCTGTTCAATCGATCAATCGCTGCGCCGTAAACTTGTCCGTAACCAGCATATCGATGACCCCGACGCGCAGCGCACCTGCAATAGCGTCGGTCTTTTTGGCGCCGCCGGCCAGAGCAATGACCCGGTCCACCCGCTCGAGATCCTCAAGTGGCAGCCCAATGACCCGGTCGTCCAGAGGCGTCTTGACCGGCTTGCCGTTCCTATCGAAGAAGCGCAGCGAGATATCGCCGACGGCTCCCGCTTCGGCCAGATCGGAGAGTTCCCGCGAGGAAAAGATATTGCCGGACCGGGCGAGAAGTTCGGACGGTTCGACGGCCCCGATTCCGACAATCGCGAGCGTAATGCTGCCGAACAGGTCCATCGTCTCGCGGACGAACGGGTCGGCCTGCATCAGAAGTTTTGCCTCTCTTGATGTCGTAACACCCTGCACGGGGAGCAGTTTCGGCTCGGCGCCGGTCAGCCGGGCAAGCCGCGTGGTCAGCTGCGTCGCATGCGTCTGCACGGAAGGATCACCCATGCCGCCAAGAGTCTGGACGACATACTTCGCCTGAGCGCTCTTCTGCGGGTGAATGTTCTCGACCATCTTGAAGATGGTCTGGCTCCAGCTCGAAACGCCGATGATCTCCCCCGGTGCAAGCGTCACCTCAAGGAGATGCGCCGCCGCCTCGCCAATACGAGCCATGATGGCTCCGTCCCGGTCTTCCGTGCATTCGACGACGATCGCCTCCGGCAGATCGTATTTCGCGCGAAGCGCGGCCTCGAGCTCGCTGTAGGTGCCGACGGGCGGGATCACGCTGGTTCGCACGATATCTTCAGCCTCGGCGCGCTTCAGCATGCGCGATACCGTCGCCTGCGACAGGCGAAGGTGCTGTGCGATCTCCGCCTGCCGCCGCCCCTCGATGTGGTACATCTGGGCGACCCTTGAAATGAGGCGGAGTTCGTTCAGGCGAGTCATCGCTGATCCCGGAGTGAATTTTTATTCACCTTTAGCCTGTGTTTCGCGGGACGTCGAGCGGGCAAGCGCATCATTCCAGGTCGCCAGAAGGGCCGCTCGATTCACGGCTTGCGGCTCGATGGTTCGGGTGGTTCGCGGCAGCTCCGAGACAACATGGAGATCGCTCCACAAACCGAGTGACAGCCCCGCCAGATAAGCAGCGCCGAGAGCCGACGCCTCGGGTGCTTCGCATTGGATCACGGGATGCTCGATGAGGTTCGAAACGCACTGCATCAGGAAGCGGTTCTGGCTCGGCCCGCCATCCACATAGAGCGCGCCGAGCGCGCCGCCGCTCTGTGTCCGCATGGCCGCGATCACATCATGCACCTGGAAGGCGATGGAATCGGTTACCGACCGTGCCATCTGCGCGCGTGTCGTCTTGAAGTTGATCTGGGAGAACAAAGCACGGGCATCGGAATTCCAATGAGGCGCACCAAGCCCCACGAACGCCGGCACGAAACCAGGCGCGCCCGGCTCGGCGCTCGCCGCAAGTTCCACAAGCGCGGCGACGTCAGCCAGGCCGAGAATGTCCGCCATCCAGGGAAGGCTGGCGGCGCAAACGAGGATATTGCCCTCGAAAGCGAAAGTCGGCTCCCCCCCGATCCGCCATGCGACAGTGGTTGTAACGCCGTTGCGCGGGGCAATGAATTGCGGCAGCGTCGTCATGACCGAAGAGCCGGTTCCGAAGGTCACCTTGCCGTCGCCCGGCTTGAATGCGCCATGGCCGAACAGGGCTGCGTGACTGTCTCCGATCGCGGCCATTATAGGCGTGCCGTCCGGCACCCCAGACAATCCTTGCGTCCTGCCGAAATCGGCAGAACTGTCGAGCACATCAGGCAGGAGCGCGATGTCGACGCCGAAGATCCCGCCGAGTTCCTCGCGCCATTTCTGTTCCCGCAGGTCGAACAACTGGCTCCTGGCGGCATTCGAAGCGTCGCAGACATGCCGGCGCCCGCCCGTCAGGCAGTGGATGAGCCAGCTGTCGATCGTTCCCAGCCGCACCGGCCGCCCGGCAGGAATCCGGTCGAGCAGCCATCGGAATTTCGAACCCGGGAACATCGGATCCAATGGCAGGCCGGTCAGCGCCTGCACACGGCCGAGGTGGCCGTCGGCAATCAGACGTTCGCAATCCTGCGCCGTTCGACGGCACTGCCAGCTGACGACCGGTCCAAGCGGTTCTCCTGTTTCAGCATCCCACGCGGTAACGGACTCGCGCTGGTTGGAAATAGCGACCGCCTCGATCGTCACGTCGGGGCTGGTCTTCAGGCATGCGTCGATCGCTTCGCAGACCGAGGCGTAAAGCCGGCGTGGATCTTGTTCGACCCAGCCCTCCCTCGGATAAGAGATGCCGACAGCAGCCGAACCCCTGCCGACGATTTCTCCCTTTTCGGAAACGAGAACTGCCTTTGAATTGGTCGTACCCTGGTCGATTGCCAGAATTGCCCGCATTCTATCCTCCCCAGATCAGGCGGCGGCCGCGGCGGCAAAATGCGCCCCGGCCGCTTCACACGATCACCAGTTATTTGCGCTTGATCAGCGCCTGTGCAGCGTCGGCGATTGCGGATGGCGACATGCCGTATTCGTCGAGCAGGAACTCTGCCGAACCGGTCGGGGCGTAGACGCCGGGAACGCCGAGACGTTTCATCGGCACCGGGGCATTATCGACCACCACTTCGGCGACCGCGGAGCCGAGCCCGCCAAAGATCGAATGCTCTTCAGCCGTGACGATCGCTCCGGTTTCCCTAGCCGCGTCGATGATGGCCTCCTCGTCGATCGGACGAACCGTTGCGAGATTGAGCACCCTGGCATCGATGCCGCGTTCGCCGAGAATCTCGGCAGCCTTCACGATGCGATGGGTCAAGGTGCCATTGGCGATCAGCGTGACGTCGGAACCTTGGCGCAGGAGATTGGCTTTGCCAAGTTCGAACCTGTGGCCCTCCGGAAGAAGGTCGGGCACACCGACCCGTGACAGGCGCAGGAAGCAGGGACCGTTGTAGGTCGCTGCCCAGGCAACGGCAGCGGCGGTTTCGATCCGGTCGCAAGGCGCAATAACAGGAAGATTGGGCAGGACCCGCGTCCAGGCGAAGTCTTCGATCGAGTGATGAGTCGGCCCCAGTTCGCCATAGGCCATTCCGGAAGAGATGCCCACCAGCTTTACGTTGGCATTCGAGTAGGAAATATCGGCCTTGATCTGCTCCAGCGACCGGCCAGTGAGAAACGGCGCGGCGCCGCACACGAAGGGCAGCCGTCCGCCATTGGCGAGGCCTGCTCCGACGCCGACCATGTTCTGCTCGGCGATGCCGACATTGACGAGGCGCTCTCCAAACTTCGCCTTGAAGCCGCCGAGCTTGGAGGAACCGACAGAGTCGTTGCAGACGGCAACGATCATTTCGTTTTCAGCTGCCAGCCGCTCGAGCGTGGAGGCGAATGCGTCGCGGCAATCGTGAAGCTTGGGTGGGTTTACTGGCGGGTTCATTACAGTGCCTCCGACAATTCTGCCAATGCGATTTCGTATTGTTCCTTGCTCGGCACCTTATGGTGCCACTCGACCCGGTCCTGCATGAAGGAGATTCCGTGGCCCTTGTTGGTATGGGCGACGATGCAGTGCGCCCCCGAACCCCGATGTTCGAGAGCCGGAACGATTTCGCCCATGGCGTTGCCGTCGATCTCGGTGACCTCCCAGCCGAAGGCTTCGAGCTTGGGCCGAAGCGGCGCGAGATCGTTGGTTTCGGCAAGCGCGGCACCCTGCTGAAACCTGTTGTGATCGATGATCAAAGTCAGGTTATCGAGCTTGAACTGGGCTGCCGCCATGATCGCTTCCCAGTTGGAGCCTTCCTGCATCTCACCGTCGCCGGTGACGACATAAGTGTGATATCGAGCGCCCGAGAGTTTGGCGGCCTTTGCCATTCCCACCGCGACCGGAAGGCCGTGGCCGAGCGGCCCGGTATTGGTTTCGACGCCAGGAACCTTGTTGCAGTTCGGATGCCCGTTCAGCCTCGAATGCGGCTGCAGGAAGGTGGAAATCTCGTCCTCCGGGATGAAGCCGCGTTTTGCGAGCGTCACATAGAGAGCGCAGGCCGTATGTCCCTTTGAAAGGACGAACCTGTCGCGGTCGGGATGCTTCGGCTGATCCGGCCAGACATTCAGCACACGAAAATAGAGCGCCGTCAAAATGTCGATGACCGACATCTCGCCGCCAATATGGCCGGCGCCCGCTTCAAAGACCGCCTGGAGATCGCGCAATCGGATCTCGCGGGCGATGCGCTCAAGTTCTGTCGTATCCATAGGGTTCCTCTTGGTGCATAAATATTCACTTATCAATATTTTTGCACAACACACCGATTAGTCAAGCCTCCAAACGAGGCGCCCATGAGGATATGTCGGTACAAATAGAGTTGACAGCCGGAAAGCAAGTTGTTAATGAATTTTCCAGCATGAGTGAATAATTATTCTCGCTTGCACAAATATCGGATACAAGCCTAGGCATAGGGAGGAGCAATGGTGGCGCTCGATATCAATGAACACAGGCTTTCGTCCGGCGCTTGGCTCGGAAAGCTCAAGGGAGCTACCGGTCCGCTGGTGGGATTGCTCGCGCTGTGCATCTTTCTGAGCTTCAGCACAGACACGTTTCTTTCGGTTCGAAACGGCCTCAATATTCTCGACCAGATCACCGTCCTCGGCATCATGGCAGTTGGAATGACGTTCGTCATCCTGATCGGCGGCATCGATCTGTCCGTCGGCTCCGCCCTCGCCCTGGCGATGATGGTCATGGGCTGGACCGCCAACGTCGCTGGTCTGCCGCTGCCTGTCGGGATCGCCTTCGCGCTGATCGCATCGGCCATTTCGGGCCTGATCGTCGGGCTTCTGGTGACGCAGTTCAGGGTTCCAGCCTTCATCGCTACGCTTGCGATGATGTCGGCGGCGCGCGGCGTCGCGAACATGATCACCGACGGCCAGCAGATCGTCGGCTTCCCCGACTGGTTCATGATGCTGGCAATCGATCGCCATTTCGGCGTCATGACCGCCACGGTCTTCCTCATGCTCGCGGTCGTTCTTGCGGCGTGGCTCTTCCTGCACTTCCGCTCCGAAGGCCGCATGCTCTATGCGGTGGGTGGCAACCCTGAAGTCGCGCGCCTGGCCGGCATCAACGTGCCGCTGGTGACGATATCAGTCTATGTCGTGAGCGCCGTCCTTGCGGGACTTGCAGGCATCGTGCTCGCCGCTCGACTGGATTCCGTCCAGCCGTCCAGCGGCCTCGGCTATGAACTGGACACCATCGCTGCCGTTGTCATCGGCGGCACTTCGCTCTCCGGCGGCGCGGGCGGTATCGGGGGAACGCTGATCGGCGTCCTGATCATCGGTGTGCTTCGCAACGGCCTCAACCTTCTCAACGTCTCACCCTTCCTGCAGCAGGTGATCATCGGGATCGTCATCGTGCTCGCGGTCGGCGCGGAGACCATTCGTCGGCGTCGCGCCTGACGCGCATGCTCCGCCGCGTTGGCGGACACGGAATTCCGTCTCGGAAACTCGGGGCGGATCAATAACCCAAGGGGGAGGACATACCCTAGGGTCCATCAAACAACGGAGGAACTACAATGAAAATTGCGCGCACCATGCTCGCGTCCGCTGCACTGCTCGGCCTCATGCTCGGTCCCGTACACGCCGCGGAACTGAAGAAGCTTGGCCTGGCCGTTGCCAACCTTCAGGCAAACTTCTTCAACCAGATCAAGCAATCGGTCGAGGCCGAAGCCAAGAAGCGCGGCATCGAAGTCATCACCGTCGACGCAAAGGGTGACGGGCCGACGCAGGTCAACCAGATCCAGGATCTTCTGACCCAGAAAATCGACGCGCTGATCTACATTCCGGCAGGTGCGGCAGCGGCGACCGTTCCGGTCAAGCTCGCGAAGAACGCCGGCATTCCGGTCGTCAACGTCGACCGCAACGCCGAAGGCGCGCCGGGCGATACATTCCTCGCAACCGATTCCGTCGCGTCTGCCAAGGCGGTGTGCGACTACATCCTGAAGGAAGCCGGCGGCAAGGGGAAGATGGTCATCATCCATGGCCAGAAGGGCACGACGCCGGAAGTCGATCGCTCGAAGGGCTGCGGCGAATCCCTCAAGGCCTATCCGGATGTGAAGGTTGTCGCCGAACAATATTCCAACATCTGGAGCCAGGACGAAGGCTTCCAGATCATGCAGAATATGCTGCAGGCAAATCCCGATGTCTCGATCGTCTTCGCACAGGCCGATGGCCTCGCACTTGGCGCCGCTCAGGCAATCAAGGTCGCAAATCCCTCGCAGAAGATCGTGGTCGGCGGCTTCGATGGCGACACTGCGGCTCTCGAAGCGCTCAGCAAGGGCGTCTTCAACGTGACGGCAACCCAGCAGACGCAGAAAATGGGCCGCGATGCGGTCGAAAACGCCGCCAAGCTTGTCGCCGGTGAAAAGGTACCGCCGGTACAGCTCTTGGATGCCACGCTGACAACCAAGGAAAACGTCGCAGGCTTCATCGCCAACCACCCGTAATGAAGCCGAGGTCTTGAGGAGGTGTGCCGTGACTGATCCAGTCCTTTCCCTGAGGGGCATATCCAAGTGGTATGGGCCGCTCCAGGTTCTGAAGAATGTCAGCCTGGACGTCTATCCCGGTGAAGTGGTGGCACTTCTCGGTGAAAACGGAGCGGGCAAGTCGACGCTCTCGGGCATCATTGCCGGCTCCCGCACACCATCCGAGGGATCGATGACATGGCTGGGGCAGCCTTATGCCCCGGCCACCCCACGCGAAGCGATCGACAAGGGCGTTGTGCTGATCCATCAGGAACTGCAGCTTCTGCCGCAGCTGTCGATCGCGGAAAACGTCTTCATCGGACGCTGGCCGATGAAGAACGGCGTCGTCGACCGGGCTCAGATGGTTCGCCGGGCCCAGGACCAGCTCGCGCGTTTGAACCTTCATATACCGGCAACACGGATGGTCGCCGGCCTTTCCACCGCAAATCAACAGCTCATCGAGATCGCCAAGGCGCTGGCTCTCAACGCCAGGCTGCTGATCCTCGATGAACCGACCGCCGCCCTTGGCGGCGCGGAGACGGAAGCTCTGTTCGAACAGGTTCGCAAGCTTCGCTCGGAAGGTGTGGGCATCGTCTACATTTCCCACCGCATGGAAGAGATCAAGCAAATCACCGACCGGATCGTCGTTCTTCGCGATGGGGAGCGGGTGCAGGAATTCTCAGACAGCGCCACGCCGGTGCGAACGATTGTCGAGAGCATGGTCGGACGCCCGCTTGATCGCCTGTTCCCTACGCTGCCGGTTCCGACCGACCGTCCGGTCCTTGAGGTATCAGGGCTGAGCTCGCCTGATAACTCGTTCCGCGACGTTACTTTCGAGGTGCGGGCCGGAGAAATTCTCGGAATCGCTGGCCTGGTCGGCGCCGGCCGCACCGAACTGGTGCGGGCGATTTCGGGAGCAGACCCGATCAGCGCGGGTTCGATCAAGCTCGAAGGCGAAGAACTCAGGCTGCGGGATCCGGCCGACGCGATCGCCAAGGGCATCGTGATGGTTCCGGAAGACCGCAAGGAGCAAGGCCTGATTGTCGGGCACCGGATCAGCGAAAACATTGTCTATGCCAATCTGGATAAACTCGGTGGCGGCTGGATTACCCCGCGCCTCAAACGCTCCTTCGCGGAAAAGGCAGTTGCCAAGTTCGGCGTCAAGGGCCGCGCCGAGCAATTCGCCTCCGATCTTTCCGGCGGCAACCAGCAGAAGGTCGTAATCGCCAAGTGGCTCTTGCGCGAGCCTAAGGTCGTCGTGCTCGACGAACCGACGCGAGGCATCGACGTCGGCGCCCGCGCGGGCATCTACGACATCATCGTCAACCTTGCAAAACAGGGTGTGGCCGTCATCGTCGTAAGCTCGGACCTCGAGGAGGTCCTCGGAATTTCCAATCGCATTCTCGTGCTTGCCCAGGGCAAGCAGGCAGGCATCCTCGACCGTGACCAGGCAAATGACGTCTCGGTCATGGAGTTAGCGACCATCTAAACAGACAGAGAAAGGAAGAGCGGTGTCTGACATCACTCTGAACGCCCCGAAGCTTTTCGACCTCAGCGGCCAGGTTGCCATCGTCACCGGAGCCGGCAGCGGCATCGGGCAACGCATTGCCATCGGCCTTGCGCAATGCGGCGCTGACGTGGCGCTGCTCGATCGTCGAACCGACGACGGACAGGCGAAGACATCTGAATATATTCGCGCCGCCGGCCGTCGCTCCATCGAGATCGCGGCCGATGTGACGAACAAATCTTCGCTGGCAGACGCCGTCGCACGAACCGAAGCCGATCTCGGCGCCTTGACGCTGGCCGTCAACGCTGCAGGCATCGCCAACGCCAACCCGGCAGAAGATATGGAGGAAGATCAATACCAGACGTTGATGGATATCAACCTGAAAGGCATCTTTCTTTCCTGCCAGGCCGAGGCCCGCGCCATGCTGAAGAATGGACGCGGCTCCATCGTCAACATCGCCTCCATGTCGGGCGTGATCGTCAACCGGGGCCTCAGCCAGGCGCATTACAACGCCTCCAAGGCGGGCGTGATCCATATGTCGAAGTCTATGGCGATGGAATGGGTCGGCCGCGGCATTCGCGTCAACACCATCTCCCCCGGCTATACGGCAACGCCGATGAACACCCGTGCGGAGATGGTCCACCAGACCAAGCTTTTCGAGGAGCAAACACCGATGCAACGCATGGCAACGGTCGACGAGATGGTCGGTCCGGCGGTGTTCTTGCTGTCGAATGCAGCAAGTTTCGTCACCGGCGTCGATCTTCTCGTCGATGGCGGTTTCTGCTGCTGGTGATGCGGATGACAAGCTCGTTGCCGGCACCTGGAACATGAACCGATCTCGCTTCCTCCCTGGCTGAGATCGAGGCGCTGAAGGGACCAACGGGCAAGACGGCGCGATATCGCCGTCCGCCCGCCCTTCGCGCTGATCGAACGAGCTGAGGCCACGGCGTCGTCATTGGCGCTCAAAGGCAACGCGAATTCATTGAGCCGAATTTGCGTCCCTCGACGGACACCCGAAAGGAAAGAGCATGAAACGCTTCGAAAACAAGACTGTCGTCATCACCGGGGCCAGCCGCGGCATCGGCGCCGCCATCGCAAGGCGCTTTGCGCGCGAGGGCGCCAATCTCGTCGTCTCGGCGAACGAGGATCTGGTCCACGGCGTTGCCGAAGCGATCCGGGCCGAAGGCGGCAAGGCGATCTCCTTCATCGGCGATGTCACAGACAAGGCGAGCGTCAAGGCGCTCTACGATGCCGCCGAAAAGGAATTCGGGGCGGTCGATGTCTCGATCCAGAATGCCGGCGTCATCACCATCGCCCGCATCGAGGACATGACCGAAACCGAATGGGACAAGGTCATGGCCGTCAACACCAAGGGCGTCTTCCTCTGCGCCCAGGAGGCCATTGCCAGAATGCGCAAGCACAAGCGCGGCGGCCGCATCATCAACACCGCCTCCGGCCAGGCCCGCGACGGCTTCATCTACACCCCGCACTACGCCGCCTCGAAAATGGGCGTCGTCGGCATCACCCAGAGCCTGGCAAAGGAAGTCGCCACCGAAAAAATCACCGTCAACGCCTTCTGCCCAGGCATCATCGAAACCGACATGTGGGCCTATAACGACCAGGCCTGGGGCAAGCTCCTCGGCAATTACGCCCCTGGCGAACTGATGAAGGAATGGGTCGAGGGCATCCCGATGAAGCGGGCCGGCAGCGGCGAAGACGTCGCCGGCCTGGTCACCTTCCTCGCCAGCGACGACGCCGCTTATATCACCGGCCAGACGATCAATGTCGATGGCGGGTTAATCATGTCCTGAGCCTAGGAGCGACAGTGGCCGAACCCGTCCTTCGAGGCCCCTTTCGGGGGCACCTCAGGATGAGGTCGGAGATAGATGGCCGCCCAGCTCAGCAGGAGGCGCAGGCGCAATTCACACCCGCAATGTTGCTACGCGGCAGGCACCACGATCAGCCCTCATCCTGAGGTGCCCCGAAAGGGGCCTCGAAGGACGAGGGCGGGTGACTCATCCTCATCAGATTTCCGCCTTCGCTTACGTCCGACTGATCGAAACGCCGCCATCGGCGAGCATCGCCGTCCCCGTCACAAAACTCGACAGGTCGGAGGCCAGGAACAACGCCGCATTGGCGATCTCTTCCGGCTGCGCCATACGTTTCAGCGCATGCAGCCCGTTGACAAAAGCAAGCAATTCCTCAGTCGCGTCAGGTGCATTGGTGATGGCGGCCGGCGTATCGGTGCCGCCGGGCAGCAGGGCATTGACGCGGATCTTCCGCGACGCGAGTTCGGCGGCAAGAACCTGCACGAGGCCGATCAATCCCGCCTTGCTCGCCGCATACGCTCCCATGCCCGGCATGCCGGCGGTATAGCCGACGAAGGTGGAGGTGAAGATCAGCGATCCGCCGCCCTCGCCCATCGCTGCCGACTGGTGCTTGGCGCCAAGGAAGGAGGCGGTGAGATTGGTCTCGATCGTCTCGCGCCAGCCATCCAGCGACAGCCCGGCGACCGGCCCCATTTCGCCAAGTCCGCCGGCATTGTTGAAGGCGATATCGAGCTTGCCGAAACGCCCAAGAGCCGTTTCGACGAGGCTTATCTGCAGCGTCTCGTCCCTGATATCGCCGGACACCGCAACGGCCTGTCCGCCCTCGGCCTCGATTTCGGCCACGACGGCGTCGAGCGCCTCCTGCCGCCTTCCTGTGATAACCAGCTTTGCGCCTTCCCGCGCAAATACCTTCGCCGCCGCGCGGCCGATGCCGGAGCTTGCGCCGGTGATGATCGCGGCCTTGTCGTTCAGAAGTGCCATGTCGATTTCTCCTCAGTTGTCGAGGCACCTCAAATCTCAGACATCCGGCGGGGCAGCCACCCGTTTCCTGCGCGCGAACAAGAGAGACGACAGCATCTCCATGGCGAATCAGGCCAAAGGCGCGATTACCGTCGAGCGAATATCGAAATTCCCATTGTAAAAGAGCGGGTTGCAATAACTTCCCCTCGCGTGCTTACGCTTAGGTCAGCACTATTGTGCGTTGCATCGTCGATTTATATCGGGTGTGGCATTCATCTCACTCCTTTCATCCACCTTCCCGACTAAGAAGGGACGCACAGGTAAAGGAATCTCGTCATGCCGCGGTCACGCAACACTCAGGGCGCCATCTATATGAGTATGGCGATGGCCGGCTTTTCCGCGAGCGACGCTCTCTCCAAATCAGTGGTCGCCTCTATGAACGCCGGCGAGATCATGTCTCTGCGTGGCCTCTTCACCAGCCTGCTCGTCTATCTGATCGCCAGGAAAATGGGCGCTCTGTGCTCCTGGCGCGTTGTGTTGCAACCGATCATCATCCTCCGCATCATTTGCGAGATGTTCTCGGCCGTCACCTACATCACCGCGCTCGGCATGATGCCGATCGCCAATGCCTCGGCCATCCTGCAATCGCTGCCGTTGGTCGTCACCTTCGGCGCCGCGCTCTTCTTCCGGGAACCCGTCGGCTGGCGGCGCTGGTCGGCGATTGTCGTCGGCCTCGTCGGCGTCATGATCATCATCCGCCCCGGCCCCGAAGGCTTCACCGCCGCCGCCCTTCTCTGTGTCGCAGCGGTGCTGACGACGGCCGGCCGCGATCTCGCCACCCGCTCGATCGATCCCGAGATTCCCGCGCTGATGATCACCGTCATCACCGCAATCTCGATCTCCTTCTTCGGCGCGCTTCTCATCCCCGTGCTCGGCGGCTGGCATCCTGTCAGCGCCACCTCGCTCGGCCATCTCCTGCTCGCCTCGGTGCTGGTGCTCGTCGGCTACCAGTCGGTGATCCTCGCCATGCGCACCGGCGAAATCTCCTTCGTCGCGCCCTTCCGCTATACCAGCCTGATCTTCTCCTCGTTGCTTGGTTTCTTCTTCTTTGCCGAAGTGCCTGACGGTTGGACGCT
Organism: Rhizobium phaseoli; assembly: GCF_001664385.1. Taxonomy (NCBI): domain Bacteria; kingdom Pseudomonadati; phylum Pseudomonadota; class Alphaproteobacteria; order Hyphomicrobiales; family Rhizobiaceae; genus Rhizobium; species Rhizobium phaseoli. Next base: position 2,532,388 of record NZ_CP013532.1, read on the forward strand.
GCTCGGCGCTGCGATCGTTATCGCTTCCGGCCTCTATACGTTCTATCGTGAGGCCAAGCGCCACCTATCGCCGATCGCGCAGGAATCCGAGCCGCGCGTGCCGGTGTGACGAAAGCGCCGAGGCAGGATGATGGCAGAATTTTCGCTCACAAAGTCCGACATCGCAGGTGTGGTGCTCGCCGGCGGCCGCTCGCAGCGCATGGGCCGTGACAAGGCAAGCGTAATGCTCGGCGCCGAAAGCCTGCTCCGCCATGTGCTTTCCCGCCTGTCGCCGCAGGTCTCGTCCATTGCCGTCAACGCCGATGCCGCCGAGGAAGACGTGCCCGTCGTTCCGGACCGTATTTCCGGCAAGGCCGGGCCGATGGCCGGAATTCATGCCGCAATGACCCATGCAGCCGCGATCCCCTCAGTCACCCACGTCGCCACCGTTTCGGTCGATTGCCCCTTCTTCCCGGCCGATCTCGTCGCCCGACTGGCAGCAACGCTCGAGCGCCCGTCGCAGATCGCCATCGCCGCCTCCGAAGGCCGCAGCCATCCCGTCTTCGGTCTGTGGCCGGTGACGCTGGCTGCCGACCTCGAATCCTGGATTGCCACCGACGAAAAGCGCCGTGTGCGCGATTTCCTCTTACGACATGACGTTAAGGAAGTAGCCTTCCCGCTGCATCCTACCCGCGCCAGCCTGCTCGATCCCTTCTTCAACATCAACACGCCTGATGATCTCGTCGAGGCGCAACGCTGGCTGGAGGCCCTTCGCACATGACCGCACCGAAAGTCTTCGGCATCGCCGGCTGGAAGAACTCCGGCAAAACGGGGCTCGCCGTCCGGCTGGTGACGGAATTCACCCGCCGCGGCTACAAGATCTCGACGATCAAGCATGCCCATCATGATTTCGATATCGACAAGGTCGGCGCCGACAGTTACCGCCATCGCCAGGCCGGCGCACATGAGGTCACGATCGTCTCCGGCACCCGTTACGCCATCATGCACGAGCTGCGCGGCGCGCCGGAGCCCGCGTTCGAGGAGATCCTCGCCCGTCTCGCCCCCTGCGATCTCGTGCTGATCGAGGGCTACAAGCGCGAGCCGATCCCGAAAATCGAAGCCCGCCGCCTGGAAGCCGCAAATCGTACACCGCTCGCGCCGGACGATCCTCACATCGCGGCGATCGCCGCCGATCATCCCGTCACCGATACGGCCCTGCCCGTCTTCGATCTCGACGACACCGCCGCCATCGCCGATTTCATTGCTGAGATTGTCGGTCTTGAAGCTCGGCGTTAGCTAGCCGATCTGAGGGGCAGGTCCGTCTCACTTGCGATCGCCTTGTGAATTTCTCTGACAAGCTGGTCCTGGTTATACGGTTTTCCCAATCTGGGAAGATTGACCTCTGCGCCGGCGGGAAGATCGGCATAGCCCGTTGCCAGCACGATCGGCAGCGCCGGTCGAATGGCCCGTACCGCCTGGGCCAGCTGCGCACCGGTCATGCCAGGCATCGAATAGTCGGTAATCATCACGTCGAAATGCCCGCCGCTTCTGATCACCTCCAGCGCCTGTGAGCCGGAGTTTGCTTCGACGACATCGTGGCCGAGATCTTCAAGCATCTCGACCGAGCTCATGGCGATCAAGGTATCATCGTCGACCAGAAGGATCCTCAGCCTCGATGTTGATTGCGCGAGAGGTAGATCGGTTTCGGCCGGTTGTTCAGGGCGCCGTTCGGTCGCGGGAAGCCACAATTCGGCAGTCGTTCCCACGTCGGGCTTGCTCGTCAGGCGCAGCGCGCCGTTGAGCTGCACGGCAAGGCCGTGGATCATCGATAGCCCGAGGCCCGTGCCCTTTCCGAGTTCCTTTGTCGAAAAGAAAGGATCGATGGCCTTCTTCAGCGTCTCTGCATCCATTCCGGTGCCCTTGTCGGTCACGCTGAGAACAAGGTAGGTCCCCTCGCCCAGATCGCCGCCACCCGCGACTTGTTCTTCACGCAGCGAAATCGACAGAGCTCCTCCATCCGGCATGGCATCGCGCGCATTGACGGCAAGGTTGAGCAGCGCCAGTTCGACCTGGTTGGCATCGGCCAATGCCGGCCGCAGCGCCGGCGCGAGCGCGGTTTCAATGCTGACGGAGGATCCCACCGAGCGACGCAACAGATCGTTCATGCCGGATACCAGCTCGGCCAGATCGACCGGCTTCACTTGCAGATCCTGCCGTCTGGCGAAAGCCAGCAGACGCTGGGTCAGGGCGGCCCCGCGGCGTGCGCCCTGAAGCGCGCCATCGACCAGGCGGGTCGCCTTCGGGTCTCCTGTCACATGCTTGCCGAGCAGTTCGAGATTGCCGAGAACGACCATCAGCAGATTGTTGAAATCATGCGCGACGCCACCGGTCAGCTGGCCGATCGCTTCCATCTTTTGCGAGTGACGAAGCTGCTCCTCGGCCCTTTCCCGTTGAGCGACCTGTTCAAGCAGACTCTGGTGGGCAGCATGCACCTCGCCGGTCCGTTCTCTCACCCGCTCTTCAAGGCCCTCATTGAGCCGTCGGAGGTTCTCCTCGCTGGTCTTGCGGGCTGTGGCATCGGAGGAAACGCCAACCAGCTTCTTCGCCGAACCATATCTATCGGCATAGAGCTGCGCATGCATCTCCGCCCAGTGAAGCGATCCGTCGGGCCAGATCGTCCTGTGTTCGACCGAATACTCGCGGCCAATCTCGATCGTCAGGTCCAGGCTTGCCTGAACGAGGCCGCGATCGTCGGGATGAATGCTGGCGATCAGGTCGCCATACGCAAATTCCTCGTCCGCACCTCGGCCGAAGATGGCCTTGCAGGTATCGGACGCGGACAACCGCATCGACGACAATTCCAGTTCCCAGGCTCCGAGACGGCCCGCGGCGAGTGCCGTTTGCAGCCGCCGCTCACCTTCGCTGAGGGCCTCGAGCTGGGCGCGCGCCTGGTATTGGCGCAGACGCCCCCTTAACGCGGTCCTGGCGATACTGATGAAGGATATCGCGTGGAAAGGCCGTTCCAGAAAGGTAACGTTGGCGAGGACCTCGGAAAGGCTGGCAGCGGCCGGATTTCGTTCCGGCCCGCCGCCCCGCGTGGTGAGCACGATAAAAGGCAGGTCCGACCAGCTCGGCTGCGCCGATATCCAGGCCGCGACCGGTTTCAAATCGCTTGAACGAACCGCCTCTTCCGTCAGCACGCCGAACGCCACGTCGTCATCGAGCAGAGCCGCGAACATCGGGAGGTCGGGGGCGGTAACCGCTGTCGCTCCGGCTTCGTTCACCAGGGATATCGCCACCAGAGCATCGCGACCGGCGGGTGCGTAGATCAGCGCCTTTGGTTTGCCGGAACTAGGAATTGCCGCCATCCCCGCTATCGCGCGACATCAGGGATGTCGTGTCTGAAACAAACTCCGGAACGCCGCGCAGCACTCCCTGAAATCCGATAAGTGGCCCTCCAAATGTCAGGCCCGACGCCTCGATGCGATATTCCCGGATTGTATCCTCGTGGAAGCCGGTCCTTTTCTTGATCACCGAGACTGCGCGGCGGACCCGTCCCGCCGCCTCGAAATAACGCAGCAGAATAACCGTATCAGCAAGATAGGTGACGTCGACGGGAGCTTTCATGTCACCGACAAGCCCGTGCTGAGCCACCGTCAGGAAGGTGTTTGTGCCTTGCCTGTTCAAATATTGCAGCAGCTCGTGCATGTGGAGGATCAACGAATTTTCATCGGGCATCGCAGCCTGATATCCGTTGATGCTGTCGATGATGACGGTCTTGGCGCCGGATTTATCGACGCAATCGCGCACGCGGTGCGCAAATTCGCCGGGCGACAACTCGGCGGCGTCCACCTGTTCGATGTGGACGAGACCTGCGTCCACCATCGCCTCGAGATCCATTCCGAGCGCCTTGAGCCGTCCGAAAAGCAGCCCAAGCTCCTCATCGAAAACGAAGGCCGCCGCCTTCTCTCCACGCCCGATCGCTGCTGCCAGGAACTGAAATGAGAAGGTGCTTTTTCCGGTGCCGGCGGGCCCGAGGATCAACGTACTGGAGCCGCTCTCCAGTCCGCCACCCAAGAGAAGGTCGAGCTCCGCAATGTCGCTCGAAACGTTGTCGCGGGAGTAACTCGTCCTGTGCTCGGAAGCAACGAGACGCGGGAATACGACGAGGCCGCCGGTCTGGATCGTGAAGTCGTGGTAGCCGCCGCGGAAGGCTTGCCCGCGATATTTCATGATTCTCAAACGTCGCCGTTCGGAGCCGTAGCCGGGCGTCAGTTCCTCGAGATGGATAACGCCGTGCACGACGCTGTGGACAGTCTTATCGAGTACGTCTGATGTCAGGTCGTCGAGCAGAAGCACCGTCGCCCCCTGCCGCGCGAAATAATGCTTGAGGGCGAGGATCTGCCGGCGGTATCGCAACGAGCTTTGCGCCAGCAGCCTTATCTCCGACAGGCTGTCGAGAACCACCCGGCTGGGCTTCACCCTTTCGAAAGCGGCGAAGATTTCTCTGGTCGTCTCCCCAAGTTCCAGATCTGACGAGTAAAGCAGGCTCTGCTGCTGATCGGCATCCAGCAGGCTCTCGGGAGGCACGACCTCGAAGACTTCGATATTACCATCGATGACCATGCCGTGCGACGCGGCTCCGGCTCGCAATTCACTCTCTGTTTCCGAGAGCGTGATGTAGAGTCCCCGCTCGCCAAGGCGCGCACCCTCGATCAGAAACTGCAATGCAATGGTGGTCTTTCCAGCTCCTGGATTCCCCTCGAGGAGAAACACATGGCCTGCGGAAAGGCCGCCTGCCAGAATTGTGTCCAAACCGGACACTCCGGTCCGAGCTTTCGCGGCAGGAATAGCAGTATTCATTCATTGTTTCCTTCAGTTTCACTTTGAATTAGTGGCGAAGGATGGAATGTCAAACGGCTGGCGCTGGATGAATTCGCGCCGCTTCAGCGCGTCTTCTATAGGGCGAAATAGAAGTCTCTACCCCCGATATCGAAGCGCATCGACGATGACCGCAAAGGCTGCCGATGCATGCCGGCGGCTGGGATAATAGAGATGATAGCCGGGAAACGGCGGACACCAGTCTTCAAGCACGCGCACCAACTGCCCATTCTCAAGATGCGCCCGCACGGCGTCCTCTGGCAGATAGGCGAGCCCCGCGCCAGCAAGCGTCGCCTTCAGTCTGAGCGCGATATTGTTGAAGACCAATTGCCCTTCGACCCGAACATTCAGCTCACGCCCGTCCTTCTCGAACTCCCAGACGTAAACACCGCCATAGGTCGGGAGACGCAGATTGATGCAATTGTGATCCGTGAGGTCATGGGGTGTCAGAGGCTTCGGCCTGCCGTCGAAATAGGTGGGAGCGCCGACCACCGCCATGCGCATGTCAGGGCCGATGCGCACCGCGACCATGTCTTTCGCCACCTGTTCACCCAGCCGCACCCCCGCATCGTAACGCTCGGCGACGATGTCGGTCAGACCATAATCGACGATGATCTCGATCCTGACATCGGGATATTCAGGCAGGAACCTCTCCAGAGCGGGCCAGAGAACAGAATTGGCCGCATGCTCGCCGGCATTGATGCGGATCGTGCCCGCCGGCTTATCCCGGAATGCGCTCAACGCAGTCAGCGAGCTCTCGATCTCGTCGAAGCGGGGGCCGATCGAGACAAGCAGGCGTTCGCCGGCCTCTGTCGGTGAGACGCTACGCGTCGTGCGGGTAAGCAACCGCAATCCAAGCCTCGCCTCCAGCCCCCGGATGGTGTGGCTGAGTGCCGACTGCGATACGCCGAGCTTCGCTGCTGCCTTGGTGAAGCTCTGTTCCCGCGCAACCGCAAGAAAGGCGATGAGGTCGTCGACGGACGAACGTGGCATTCATGAATCTCTCTCATAGGTTCTTGCCGTTTATACCATCTAATCGAAATTGCGCGCACGCGCTAAATATCCCGGCATCCCAGGTGAACATGTTCGCCGGGAATGAATACGTTCACCGGCGCTGACTGTGTCCGCCGAAACGGTCTCATCCGACATTCGAGAGAACGACTATGGATATCAAACGAAACGGCTCGCAACCTTCGGCCCAGGGGCCGGCAGACTGGTTCACCGGCAGAGTGCGTATCGATCCCCTGTTTACGGCCACCGACCCTGCCCGCGCTGCCGGCGCCAGCGTCACCTTCGAGCCCGGCGCCCGCACCGCCTGGCACACCCATCCCCTCGGCCAGACCTTGATCGTCACTGCCGGCTGCGGCCGCGTTCAGCGCCAGGACGGTCCGATCGAGGAAATCCGTCCCGGAGATGTCGTTCGCTTCGCACCGGGCGAACGTCACTGGCACGGCGCATCGCCAACGACGGCAATGACCCATATCGCCATCCAGGAACAACTCGACGGCAAGGCGGTCGACTGGATGGAGCATGTTACGGACACCGAATATCAAGGCTGAAAGGAAATACCGATGCAGACGCGAGAACTCGGAAAGAGCGGCCTTCAAGTCTCGGCCCTAGGCCTTGGATGCATGGGGCTGAGTTATGGTTATGGGCCGGCGACGGACGTCCAGGAAGCGGTCAAGCTGATCCGCCGGGCCTACGAACGCGGCGTCACCTTCTTCGACAGCGCCGAGGCCTATGGCCCCTACAAGAACGAAGAGCTTCTGGGAGAGGCGCTCGCGCCTTTCCGAAGCGAGGTGGTGATCACCACGAAATTCGGCTTCAGTTTCGACGCCAATGGCGGCCAGAGCGGCATGAACAGCCGGCCCGAGCATATCCGCACGGTCGCCGATCAGGCGCTGAAGCGCCTGAAGACCGACGTCATCGACCTCTTCTACCAGCATCGCGTCGACCCCGATGTTCCGATCGAGGATGTCGCCGGCACGGTCAAGGCGTTGATATCAGAGGGCAAGGTGAAGCATTTCGGCCTTTCGGAAGCGGGCGCCCAGACGATCCGCCGCGCTCATGCGGTCCAGCCGGTGACGGCGCTGCAGAGCGAATACTCGCTGTGGTGGCGCGAGCCGGAGCAGGAAATCCTGCCAACGCTCGAAGAGCTTGGCATCGGTTTCGTTCCGTTCAGCCCGCTCGGCAAGGGCTTCCTTACCGGTGCGATTAACGAGACAACCACCTTTGACAGCAAGGATTTCCGCAACATCGTGCCGCGCTTTTCTCAGGAGGCGCGAAAAGCCAACCAGGCGCTCGTCGATCTGCTGGCGAAGATCGCCGCACGAAAGAAGGCGACGTCTGCTCAGGTGGCATTGGCCTGGCTTCTGACGCAGAAGCCGTGGATCGTGCCGATTCCCGGCACCACCAAGCTGCACCGCCTCGAAGAGAATATCGGAGCTGCCGAAGTCGAACTGACCGCCGATGATCTTGCCAGGATCGAAAGCGCGCTGGCCACCATTAAGGTCGAAGGCGATCGTTACCCCCCGCATTTGCAGGCGAGGGTCAACCGGTAACAGGACTTTGCGGCATGCTCGGGCTTACCCCGAGCATCTGCTTTCGGTCGAAAAGGCAGCAGATCCTCGGCACAAGGCTGCGCAAGGCCGAGGATGACGTGGAGTGGAGAACGAAACAACGAAAAGCTGAAGCAGCGCAGCCCTTTGTGGCTGCGTCTTCGCCAACCGGATCATTTCCTCGGCGCCGGTGCATTCTCCTGGAAAGCCGGTATGGCTTCCAACCTGCCGACAATCTCGGCGATATTCGGCCACCGGGAGAGATCGAAGCCCATGCGGCGGGCGCTGATCGCCTGCGGGAAGAGGAAGATATCGGCAATACCAGGCCGGTCGCCGACGGCAAAAGCCCCTTGCCTGCGGCCGGCAATAATAGCCTCGACCGCGGCCATCCCCTCACCGACCCAGTGACGGCTCCAAGCAGCGACAGCATCGGCATCCGCCTGAAAGGCTGCCTTGAGATGCAGGCCGATCCGCGGCGGCAGCAGCGCGTGGATCTCGGCAGCGATTGCAAGCGCAATCGAGCGGGCCTGCGCCCTGTCTTCAGCCGTATCGGGCAGTAGCGGCGGCTCGGGCTGAACCTCATCGAGATATTCGACGATCGCCAGCGACTGGGTGATGAGGACGCCGTTATCCGTCAGCAAGGCTGGCACCAGCCCCTGCGGATTGACGGTGCGATAGGCGGACTGCCGGCTTTCCGCGTCCTCTCCGAGAATGCTCACTGGCAGCGCCTCGGCCGTCAGTCCCTTGAGCGCCAGCGCAATCCGGACTCTCGAAGTCGCAGAGGAAATTTCGTTCTGGTAGAGTTTCACTGACTTTCTCCTTATTGGCGTGAAGGGGAAACCGCCGTCACGAGGCCGGCCAGCGGCGAAGGCTCCCGCGAGTTTAAGTCGTAGATACAGGGCGCGGCGAAGACCGTCGCTCCCAGAATGCAGATGATCATCAGTCTCATCAAATCCTCCATCACAAGGATGATCGTCCGGTCAGGCAACGATCAGCTCGACGTGGATGTTGCCACGCGTGGCCTTCGAATACGGGCAGGTCCGGTGCGCCTCGTCGACAAGCGCCTTGGCGACATCCGGCTCGATGCCGGGCAGGCTGACCTTGAGACGGGCCTGCAGAAAATAATCGCCGTCCGTCGTCCCGAGATCGACTTCGGCATTCACCGCAGTTTCCGCGGGAAGCCTGATCTTCAGCTTGCCGGCCGCAATGCCCATCGCGCCGATGAAGCAGGCCGACCAGCCGGCGGCGAAAAGCTGTTCGGGATTGGTGCCGGGCCGCGTGCTGCCGGGAGACGAGAGTTTGATGTCGAGCTGTCCGTCATCGCTTTGCGAAGACCCGTCGCGCCCGCCGGTGGTGCGGGTCTTGCCGGTATAGAGAACCTTGTCGATCTTGGTCATGGGTACACTCCTTGTAATGGTCGCCGTTCGCGACCGGATCACCTCAGGCGATCGGGTTGAACGGAGTGTGGTTTGACCGATGGATATATCCGGCATGTTTCCGAAACGGGCCCGAAATGTCACAAAGCGTAGCAACGGATATCCAGGACATTTTGACATACAAAAACCGCGGGAAATTTCCGGCGCCCGTCACCGAATGGTGACTTCCGCCGCCAGCCCGCCGCCGACACGATTGTAGAGCTTCAGCGATCCGCCGATCTTGGCCGTCAGCTGCTGGGCGATCGCAAGGCCGAGTCCGGTGCCGCCGGTCTCCCGGTTGCGGGACTGCTCCAGCCGGAAGAAAGGCTGCATCGCGGCTTCGAGCATTTCATCGGGGATGCCCGGCCCGCGATCCATGACCGATATGACGATGTCGTCTTCCGCGTTGCGTTCGACACTGATTTCGGCGGCGCCTGCAAATTTCAACGCATTGTCGATGAAGTTCGACAGGATGCGGCGAAGCGCGTGCGGCTTGGTGAAGGCCGCGCCCTGAACCAACCCGACGACCGTGACGGCCTTTCCGGTGTCCTGATAGTCATAGGCTATGCTGTCGATGAACGAGGCGAGATCGATGCGGGCGTTCTTTTCGCCATTGCCGTGGGCGCTCCGCGCATAGGCTATGCCGTCCTGCACCAGGCGCTGGATCTCGCCGAGATCATTCACCAGCTTGTCCTTCTCCGGCGAATCCTCCGCCATTTCGGCGCGCAGCCGCATGCGGGTGATCGGCGTCTGCAGATCGTGCGAGATCGCCGCCAGTATCTGCACCCGCTCTTCGAGGTAATGGGCAATCCTCTCCCGCATCGCGTTGAACGCCCTTGCCGCATGCGCGACCTCGCTCGGCCCGGCCTCGCTCAAGGCGGGACCGTCCTTATCGGGATCGAGCGCATCGGCGGCAGCCGCCAGCCTTCCGAGCGGCCGGATCGCCAGGCGCACCGCAAACCAGGAACACAGGATGAGGAGGAGCATCTGGACGGCAAGGACATAAGGCAGCCATGCGGCGATCGGCATGACGCCCCTCGGCGTCACATCGATGGTGAGCGGGCTGCCGTCGCTCAGTGTGAGATGCGCCTGCAGCCGGTTCACCTCGCCCGGAATCCGTTCGATGCGGATCGGGAATCGGTGCCCCGCAGCCGCCTCTATCTTTCCCGCGATCTCCCTGCCCTTGGCTGAGCCGTCGGGTACGCCGGCTAAGCCGGGGCCGAGTTCGAAGCGGTAGTTGCCGCGGCTCAGCCAGTCCACAAGATCGCCGCGCTCGGCCGACGGAAGCCGGTCGAGAACGGCTATCGATGTCGCGACGTCGTTCTCCAGCGTGCCGAGCATCACCGCCTTGGCCGACATGTAACGCTCCATGTAGAGAACGCTGAAGGAAAGCCCGTAGGCGAAAGCCAGGCCGATCAGCAGGATAAGAAATATCCTCGATCGCAGGGTTTTCGGCCACATCAAGCCCGGCAGCATAGCGATCGCAGCCCTCATTGGCGCAGCTCCGAGATTTCGACCGGAACCGAGAAGACGTAACCTTCGCTGCGCACGGTTTTGATATAGGTCGGTTCGCGCGCATCGTCGCCCAGCCGCTGACGCAGCCGGCTGACCAAAAGATCGATCGAGCGGTCGAAGAGTTCGGCGTCGCGACCCTGCGTCAGACTCAGAAGCTGATCGCGGTTCAGGACACGCTGGGGATGGTCGATGAAGACGCGAAGCAGGCGGTATTCGGCTCCGCTCAGCGCAATCGCGGTCCCGTCCTTGTCGAGCAGATGCCGGGCGACCGTGTCGAGCCGCCACTCGCCGAACGTGAGCAGCTGTCCCGCTTCGCTGATCTGCAGGTTTGGCGGCAGCATGCGCGTGCGCCGCAGCACCGCCTTGATTCGGGCGAGCAGTTCACGCGCGGCGAAGGGCTTGGCAAGATAGTCGTCCGCGCCCATCTCCAGCCCGAGGATCCTGTCCATCTCGTCCGTGCGCGCCGTCAGCATCAGGATCGGGATCGCCTTGTGCCGGCCGGAGCGGAGTTCACGGCACAGCACCAGCCCGTCATCGCCGGGCATCATCACGTCGAGCACGATCAGATCGACGGCATTGGCGTCGAGAAAACTGCGCATTTGGCGCCCGTCCGCGGCGACGCTGGTTCTCAGCCCATTCTTCTGCAGATAGCCGGAGACCAGCTCGCGGATTTCGCGATCGTCGTCGACGATCAGAATGTGATCGACATGATCCATATGTGCCTATCCCTCAACGATTGGCCGCGCCCACCGCCTCGCTCATGATGTCGAAGCGTTTGACGCGACCTACGCATATTCCGCCGGCCGGAGCAACGAACTCCCAGGCTTGTGACCCGATCAGAAGCGATCGACGTCGATGACCGCCTGTGCAAAGGCCTGCGGCGCTTCCTGCGGCAGATTGTGGCCGATGCCGCCGCCGATCGTACGGTGTTCATATTTGCCGGAGAACTTTGCGGCATAGGCGGAAGGCTCCGGATGCGGCGCGCCATTCGCATCGCCTTCCATGGTGATCGTCGGCACCGAAATCATCGGCAGGACGGCTAGCTTTTTCTCATAGGCATTATACTTGGCCTCGCCTTCGACAAGCCCCAGGCGCCAGCGGTAGTTATGAATGACGATATCGACATGGTCGGGATTGTCGAAAGCGGCGGCGGATCTGTCGAATGTCGCATCGTCGAAATTCCACTTCGGCGAGGCCGTTTGCCAGATGAGCTTCGCGAAATCGTGGGTATTGCTCGCATATCCCAAGCGGCCGCGTTCGGTGGCAAAATAGAACTGATACCACCAGGCAAGCTCCGCCTTTGGCGGCAGCGGCTTCTTGTTGGCCTCCTGGCTGCCGATCAGGTAGCCGCTGACCGAAACCATCGCCTTGCAGCGCTCCGGCCAGAGAGCAGCCATGATGTTGGCGGTCCGCCCGCCCCAGTCATAGCCGGCGATGACGGCTTTTTCGATCTTCAATGCATCGAGCAAGGCGATCATATCGGCGGCAAGAGCCGAGGGCTGGCCGTTGCGAGACGTCTTGTCGTCGAGGAAACGGGTCGTGCCATAGCCGCGCAGATAAGGCACGATCACCCGATAGCCGGCGGACGCCAGCAGCGGCGCGACATCGACGAAACTATAGATGTCATAGGGCCAGCCATGCAGCAGCAGCACGACCGGTCCATCCGCCCTGCCCGCCTCGGCATAACCGATGTCCAGCACATCGGTTTTGATCTGCTTCAGCGCTTCGAAGGAGGTATTGGTTCCCCTCTTCACGTCAGGCAAGGTTGCCGGCGAAGCCGGCGCGGTCTGGGCAGCGGCCGCGTCGGCCACGCCAAATTCTACCGCAGCAAGCGCGATGGCTGTCATACCGAAGAAGCGGCGGCGGTTGTGGTTGATTTGCTCTGACATCAGTCTCTCCTGTCGCATGGATCACAGTCGGCAGAAAACGTTCCGCTTGTATCACCGGTATGTCATGACCCGTCGTTTTTGAATGGGAATGTAGCGTACGCCCACCTGGATACACTCTGATACAATCGGACCTCCCGACCAAGCAATCGCACCGCCGCCGCCGTTTTCGCGGCCGCGCCGGAAGTTTGTATCGCTCTGTATCACCCGCGCCCCATTGCAATAGTACGGTACATTTTCCCGAAAACCGGACACATCGGAGATACGTCAGCCCGGCCTTGTCGCCGCCGTTGCTGGTTCGGGCCCATCGCCGTCCAGAGCCCGATCAATCGGTTTCAAAGGAAACGATGATGACACTTCTGATCATTGCTTATCTCGGAGGCGTGCTGACCATCCTCAGCCCATGCATCCTGCCCATCCTCCCCTTCGTTTTCGCCCGCGCCGGACAGCCGTTCATAAGGAGCACGCTGCCGATGCTGGCCGGCATGGCCGCGACCTTTGCGCTGGTCGCTACCCTTGCCGCCGTCGGCGGCAGCTGGGCCATTCGCGCCAACGAATACGGCCGCCTCGCCGCCATCGTCATGCTCGCGCTCTTCGGTGCGAGCCTGCTTTCGCCGCGCTTTGCAAGCACGCTTGCCCGGCCGATCGTCGACCTCGGCAACAACCTCGTGAATGCGAACAGCGCGGGCCGCGCCGCGCCGACGGTCAGGAGCGCCCTCATTCTCGGCGTCGCCACAGGCCTCCTCTGGGCGCCCTGCGCCGGGCCGATCCTCGGCCTCGTCCTGACGGGCGCGGCATTGCAGGGCGCCAATCTGCAGACCACCTTCCTCCTGATCGCCTATGCCGGCGGTGCTGCGACCTCGCTAGCCGTCGCCCTGCTCCTCGGTGGCAAGATCTTCGCCGCCATGAAACGCTCGCTCGGCTTCGGCGACCGCATTCGCCAGCTTCTCGGCGCCGCTGTTCTCGCCGGCGTTGCCGTCATCGCGCTCGGTCTCGACACCAGCCTGCTGGCGCGCCTTTCCTATGCCAGCACCGCATCGCTGGAACAGGCCGTGCTGGACAGGCTGCATGCCAAACCCCTCAGCGGCGCGCCCTCCGAGTTGGCAAGCAGCGACGCGACGGTCGTCGCTGCCGATGCGAAGAAGCCCTTCCGCAGCGATCTGCCCATGGAAGGTTATGCGCCTTCACTTGACGGCGCGGTCGAATGGTTGAATTCGAAGCCTCTGACCACGGAGCAATTGCGGGGCAAGGTGGTGCTCGTCGACTTCTGGACCTATTCCTGCATCAACTGCATCCGCACGATTCCCTACGTCAGGGCCTGGGCAGAAAAATACGCGGATCAGGGCCTCGTCGTTATCGGCGTCCACGCTCCGGAATTTGCCTTCGAGAAGAAGGTCGACAACGTCCAGAAGGCGGTCAGCGACTTCCAGATCGGCTATCCCGTTGCGATCGACAATGATTACAAAATCTGGCGCGCCTTTGAGAACAGCTATTGGCCGGCCGCCTATCTGATCGATGCCAAGGGCCAGATCCGCTATCACCATTTCGGCGAAGGCAATTACGGCCGGACCGAAAAAGCCATCCAGGATCTGCTGCGCGAGGCCGGCAGTCAAATGGCGGCCGCCGCTCCCGTCGCACCGGATGCCAAGGGCGTGGAAGCGGCTCCCGACCTCGGCAATATCCGCTCCGGCGAGACCTATCTCGGCTATGGGCAGGCGGAGAATTTCGTGTCGCCCGAAGGACTGCAGCCCGATACGTCCGAAACCTATTCGATCGCCGCGCCCGGCCTCAACGCATGGGGCCTTTCGGGCACCTGGACCGTCGGCAAGGACCAAGCGACACTCGACCAGCCGGGCGGCACGATCGCCTATCGCTTCAGCGCCCGCGACCTGCATCTCGTTCTCGGACCCGGCGCGAGCGCCAGACCGATCCGCTTCCAGGTAACGATCGACGGCAAGCCGCCAGGACCCGATCACGGCTCCGACATCGATGCCGACGGCAACGGCACGGTGACTGCGACCAGGCTTTATCAGCTCGTCCGCCAGTCCGGCACCGTCGCCGCCCGCAACTTCGAAGTCCGCTTCCTCGATCCCGGCGTCCAGGCCTACGCCTTCACCTTCGGCTGAACCCGAGACGGTTCCACATCCCGCTCTTCAACATCGACCACAAGGAGTAACCCCATGAACAAGCATCTGACTTTCATCGCAGCCATTGCCTTCGCCACCGCCGGAATCGCATTCGCGGCCGAGGCTACCGCCCTCAAGAATATCGTGATCGTCCACGGCGCACTGGCAGATGGCTCGGGCTGGCGCAAGGCGACCGAGATCCTCGAAAAGCGCGGCTTCAACGTCACCATCGTCCAGGACCCCCTCACCTCGCTCGACGACGATGTGGCGGCGACGAAGCGGGTTCTCGACCTCCAGGAAGGACCGGCGCTCCTCGTCGGTCACAGCTACGGCGGCATGGTCATCACCGAAGCCGGCAACGATCCGGGTGTCGCCGGTCTCGTCTATGTCGCGGCTTTTCAGCCCGACAAGGGCGAAAGCCTGCTGCGCCTCGCCAGTTCGAAGCCGGCCGGCAGCATGGACATCAAGGAAACAAAGGACGGAAAATATCTCTATCTCGACCCCGGCGCCTTCGCGGCGGACTTTGCGGCCGACCTTCCAAAAGCCGAGGCCGACTTCCTGGCAAAGTCTCAGGTCTTCGCCGCGAAACAGGCCTTCGCGGCCAAGATCGCAGAGCCGGCATGGCGGACGAAGCCGAGCTGGTCGATCGTCGCCACCCAGGATCGCGCGATCAACCCGGATCTCGAGCGCGACATGGCAAAACGAGCCGGCAGCGATGTGACCGAGATCAGGGCCAGCCACGCCGTCTTCGCATCCCAACCGGAAAAAGTCGCCGACGTCATCGAAAAGGCGGCGAAGAAGGTCGGCGAGTAGAGCCTCGACTCTCTTCTCCCCTGCGGACCCCGCAGCGGAGAAGAGGGAGAAAGCCAGTTGCCCCTCTCCACGGATGGAGAGGGGCAACTGTATTTACTGGTTGGCGGCGACCGGGCGCACCAGCGGCGTGACGCGGCGGATGGTGACGCGGCGGTTTTCCTGTTCGGGACCTGCCGTATTCACCTTCAGGTAACGCTCGCCATAACCCTGCGTCGCCATGTTTTCCGGCGGGATGCCGTAGACATCGGAGAGCACGTTAGCGACCGATTCCGCGCGCTGGTCGGAAAGAACCAGGTTGCTCTGATCGCTGCCGACGGCATCCGTGTGGCCCTCGATCAGGAAGGTCTCGCTCGGATCCTTCTTCAGCACCTGGCTGATCGCATCGGCAACCTTGCGCAGGGTGCGCGCCTGGGTCATCGGGATCTCGGCGCTACCGGTCGCGAAGGTGATCGTGTCGAGGTCGATGCGGCGCACCTTGTCGCGGATTCGGGCCGAATACTTCACCTCGTCAAGCGAATAGACACGCTCCACCGGCTCGACGGGCGGCTCGCTCAGGAACTCGTAGTAATCCCGGTCCGGGTCGCTGCGTGTGTCGACGATGTAATCGCTAAGCGGCACGC
The DNA here is from genome assembly GCF_001664385.1 of Rhizobium phaseoli. Lineage (NCBI taxonomy): Bacteria > Pseudomonadati > Pseudomonadota > Alphaproteobacteria > Hyphomicrobiales > Rhizobiaceae > Rhizobium > Rhizobium phaseoli. The sequence goes on from NZ_CP013532.1 coordinate 2,548,181, forward strand.
GCAACCGCATTGGCGGCAGATCGGCGCCCGGATCCTCGAAATAGCCGCGGTCCGGATCTTCGTAGAGATCGGGCGAATAGTAGAGGACGGATTCGCGCCCGCGGGCGTCGACCCGCGACCGCTGGATAATATCGCCGTAGCGGTTACGGATCGTCACGATGCGGTAGCCCTCCGGCCGTGTGATCGTCTCGCGATAACGACTGTCGGGCAGCTCTTCATAGATCGGCCGCTCGCCGTCGCGCAGGAACCGTCTGTCGTCGTCGCTGCGCACGATCACCTGATTGTTGTACTGGATGATCACGCGATTGTCGTCAGTTTGGTCGTCAACGCGGGCGCCCTCGGGACGGACGAATCGCGGCCGTTCCTCCAGTCTGGTGCCCTTCTCGCTGGTCACCGCCTCGAGCTTGATCGGCGCCGGCGCCTTGCCGGCGGTCGCCGCCTGGGCATCGGCGTCCGAGGTCGGCACCTTCACCTCCTGGCTCTCGGCGCGCACTTTGTCGCGGTCGCGGCGGCCTTCGCGGCCCTTGCTGCGGTCTGCATCCTTGTCGCTGTCGAGCACGGCAGCACCATTCTCGACCGGCAGCACGACGGTCTCGTTGCTCTTGGCCGGATCCGCGGCGATCTTCTTGCGGCGCTCCAGTTCCTCGGGAGAAACCTTTTCCGGTGCCGGAAGCGCCTGCTCTACCTGCTGACTACCGCTGGCATCCGGCGCAGGCTGGGCGGTGTCGGTGCTGGGCGCGGTCGTCGGTGCTGCGGCAGGCTTTTCGGCCGTGCCCTCCTTTGGCTTTTCGACGGGCGCGGCCTCAGGTGCGGCTGCCTTGTCTTCGGCCGGCTTGTCCTCCGGCGCTGTCGCCTCGCCCTTTGCCGGCTTCTTCTCAGCCGGCGCCTCGGCTGCGGGTTTTGTCTCGGGTTTTGCTTCGGGCTTGGCCTGATTCTCGGCCGGCGTTACGGCCTCGGGCGCAGCCGGCTGGGCTTCCTTTTCGGCCTTGCCCTTGCCTTTGTCCTTGCCTTGGGCCTTCTCCTGTCGCTGCTTGCCCTCCGGCTTGGTCTCAGGCTCAGCCTGCTCCACCTGCGGCTGAGCTTCCTTGGCGGCCGGCTGCTGTTCGGGCTCCGGCTGAGCCTCCGGCTCGGCCTGCTGCGCCTGAGGCTTCTTGGGCTTCTTCGGCTTTTCCTGCGTTACGGGCTTCTGCGGCTCTTCCTGCTGCGGCTGGGCCTCAGGCTTTACCTCGGGCTCAGCCTCCTTCTTGGCTTTGCGCTCGGGTTTGCTTTCGGCCTTTGGTGCGGGCTCCTCCCGGGGCGCTTCGGCCTTCGGCGCTTCAGGTTCTGCCTTCGGCTCGGGTGCCGGCGCCTCCTTCGGCTCGGCTTTCTTCGGCTTTTCGGCAGGTTCTTGCTTGGGCTGCTCGGCTGCCGGCGCCTGTTCGGCCGGAGCCTCCTTCTTTTCCTTACGCTTCTTCTTCAGCAGTTCCTCGTCCGACGGCGCGTCCTGCGCCACTTCGAAACTGCCCTGCTCCGCCTGCTGCACGGCCGCGGCCGGCGCCGCGACGTCGCGGACGGCAGCCATCGTCGTGGCGGGCTGGAGAGCCAGCGAAAGGGAAAGCAGCGGAAAAGCGGCACTCGCAAACAAAGTTGATTTCTTGCCCATCGGGTTTCCTCGATCCTGTTTGAGCTTCCTGAAGGCCGACAGGCCTTGCTCCGCCCGTAGCTTCGCAATGAGGCGAAACGGCGAACTGGCAAAGCGCCAAGCCGCCGATTTGTTCCCGTTCTAGGAAGCCCTGGATTAACCTCCCGTGAATGTTGCAGTCTGCTTTCGTTCATCTCGCCTGTTATTTGCACCGCACAATTGCGCGGGAATTTCTGTTGCAATTCCATGAAAAAAAGTCTGATTATCGCCGCAAGGCGGTGTCGACACCGTTGAATTGCGCCCGCGAGTCCAAGAGAAAAACCGACAGCGGCCACCAACAGAGAGGATCCTCATGTTTAATTCCACCCGTATCTTCGCGGCAGCCTCGATCGCGGCAATGTCGCTCTTTGCCGGCTCGGCCATGGCCGATGGCGAAAAATACGTGATCGGCACCGATTCGACCTATCCGCCCTTCGAATTCGTCGATGCCAGCGGCACCATCCAGGGCTTCGACATCGATATCACCAAGGCGCTCTGTGCCGAGATGAAAGCTGAATGCAGCTTCGTCAGCACCGATTGGGACGGCATCATTCCGGCGCTCAACGCCAAGAAATTCGACATGATCGTTTCTTCCATGTCGATTACGCCGGAACGCCTGAAGCTCGTCGACTTCTCCAACAAGTACTACAACACGCCGCCGGCCATCGCCGTACCGAAGGACTCCAAGATCACTGACGTTGCTGGCCTCAAGGGCAAGGTGATCGGCGCCCAGACCTCGACGACGCACGCCAACTACGCCGAGAAGCACCTGGCCGACACCGAACTGAAGCTCTATCCGACCGCTGACGAATACAAGCTCGACGTTTCCAGCGGCCGTGTCGATGCCGTCATCGACGACGTCGTCGTTCTCTCCGAATGGGTCAAGTCCGACGCCGGCGCCTGCTGCAAGATCCTGACGACCCTGCCGGTCGACAAGGAAATCAACGGCAACGGCGCGGGGATTGCCATCCGCAAGGGCGATCCGCTCAAGGAAAAGCTGAACACTGCCATCGCAGCGATCCGCGCCAGCGGCGAGTATAAGAAGATCCAGGACAAGTACTTCGACTTCGACGTTTACGGCGAATGAGAAATTCGGTATCTGGCCGATAAAGCGAATGGCGGAAGGCTTGCTCTTCCGCCATTTTTGTTTGACAACGGTGACAAGATCAAAACGGCAAAAGCCGTGAGGGGAATTCACGCATGGGCGGATTATTTTCCGCGCTAGGCTCCTTCTGGAGCTCACTTGTGCACATTTTCGATCCGCTGTGCGGACCCGTCGGCATCTTCACCTGGTTTGGTCAGTCGACGATTCTTGCCTGCGGCGATACTGGCTGGGGCGACGAAATCGCCCTTGGCTTGCAGGTGACCGTTTCGGTGGCGATCGTCACCTTGCCGATCGGCCTAGCCATCGGTTTCCTCGTGGCGCTGGGTCAGCAGTCGGAGGAAAAGCCGCTGCGGCTGGCCGCTGGCATCTACACCACGATCTTCCGCGGCCTGCCCGAGCTTTTGACGCTCTTCATCATCTATTACGGCATGCAGATGCTGATCCAGTCCCTTCTGGAGCTTGCCGGTTATGTCGGCCCCCCGATCGAGATCAACGCTTTTCTCGCCGGCGTGATCGCGCTCTCGGTCGTCTTCTCCGCCTACTGTTCGGAAGTGTTGCTCTCCGCTTTTCGCGCCATACCCAAGGGCCAGTATGAGGCGGGAGACTCACTCGGCCTGCATCGCGGCCGCACGCTGCGGCTCATCATCCTGCCGCAGCTTGTGCGAATTGCACTGCCCGGCCTGACGAACCTGTGGATGGTGCTGCTGAAGGACACGTCCTATGTCTCGATTATCAGCCTTGCCGACATCCTGCGCCAGACGAGCGTCGCCGTGCGGGTGACCAAGGAACCCTTCTTCTTCTACGGCATCGCCTGCTGTCTCTATCTGGTGCTCGCCATCCTCTCTTCGTTCCTGCTTGTCCATATCGACCGTTGGGCCAAGCGTTCGGAGGTGCGCCGATGAGCTATGCCGAAACATTGATCCCGCCGCAGCCCGCACCCCGCGAGGTGAGAAAGCCGATGACGGCGGCCCGTCTCAGCGGCTACATCCTCGTCACGTTCTGGGCGCTGCTCGCCGCGCTGCTGCTCTTCACCGTCGTCAATGGCTGGGATCCCGACAAGTTCACCCGCTATGGGCCACGTTATCTACACGGTCTGTGGATCACTCTCAGCCTCGTCGCCATCTCTGTCGTCTGCGGCGCCGTACTCTCGCTGCCGCTCGCCATGGCGCGCCTGTCGAAGAATCGCGTGCTCAACTGGCTCGCCTACGGCTATATCTATTTCTTCCGCGGCACGCCGCTGCTTGCCCAGCTATTCCTTGTCTATTATGGCCTCGGCGTATTCCGGCCACAGCTCGAAGCCGTCGGCATCTGGTGGTTCTTCCGCGATGCCTGGTATTGCGGTCTCTTCGCCATGACCATCAATACCGCCGCTTATCAAGCGGAAATCCTGCGCGGCGCAATCGAGAGCGTGCCGCACGGCCAGCACGAGGCGGCAGCCGCCCTCGGCATCCATAAGGTCATCGCTTTCCGCAAGATTGTCCTGCCGCAGGCCTTTATCGTCGCGCTGCGCCCCTATGGCAATGAAATCATCCTGCTGATCAAGGGTTCGGCGGTCGTCGCCATCATCACCGTGCTCGATTTGATGGGCGAAACCCGCTACGCCTTCTCGCGCACGTTTGACTACCAGACTTACCTGTGGGCGGCGATCTTCTATCTCACCATCGTCGAGGCGTTGCGCCATCTCTGGGCGTGGATCGAGCGTCGGCTGACCCGCCATCTCAAGCGCTGATGGCGCTGGCAGCACTCTCGGAGCCGTGCTGCCAAGCCATTGATATTAAAAATAAATTGTCCTTTTCTGAAGTATCTGTAAAGTTTCCGTTAACCACTCGCATGTTTCCATATCACGTAGCGCTAATAAGCGTGCGAGTGGGAACGAGAAGAAGCGGAATAAAATGCACACGGACATGGAAAGACAATTGCAAGGTTACGGCCTGACGACCGCCCAGATCCTCTACCGCCTGCCGGACCACCCGACGATCCTGCAGACCTACGTCTGGCAGGATTACGATCTCGCCCCGGATTTTCCCGAGATGCGCGGCTTTCTGAAATTCTGGCAGGAGAAGCTCGACGGACCGCTGCATTCTGTGCGCTACGTCCACCGCAAGCTGATCTCGGCAACCGAATGGCGCGCGCTGAAGGGTGAGTTCATCCTGCACTGATCAGACATGCGCTTCGCCATGGCCGAATTCGCCCTCGTCACGATCGGGACGCAGTGCGAAATAGAGCATGCCGAGATAGAAGGCGACGACCCCAGCAATGACTGCAAGGCCGGGAATGGGCCCAAGCACGGCATTGTCGATAACATAAGCCCATGAATGCGCCTGCAGCGCCGGCGTGCCCTCTGTCTGCAATTTCGGCGTCGAGATCTTCAGGCACCAGGCAAGCAGCAGGATGAAATACATCCAGCCGTAATTGCGCTTGAGACGGCGATGCATCGCCTCGCCATAACTGAGAAGAAAGCGCGGATGGCGAAGGCTGCCGGCGATCACCGCGGCCCATTCGCTGCCGCTATTGGGGTTGGGCGCCAGAATCTGCGCGAAATAACAGCGCTCGATCTGGCGGATGCGGGCGCGGTATATGTCGAAAAAGCGGTAGCGCCGCGCCTCGATCATCAGAAGCAGCGTGATCAGCATCATTCCGAACAGCAGCACGCCGTGATGCGAGGTCGGAGTCGACAGCGATACCGAGAGCAGCGCCGCCACCACGGTGATCGCCCAGTTGGATGTCCGGTCGATGCGGTCGCGCCAGCTTGTCATTCTCCCCAGTTCGCCACGGTAATAGTGTGTGAGCGAGGTGGTGATCTCGCTCAACGTGCCAGGCAGCAGCACCCGCGCGCCCTCTCCTTCACTTGCCGGCGGCATCCTGTCTTGCTCCATATCCATGGCTTTCCTCCTTTCGTCTTTTTGGCGCAGATCTTGGCGCGTTTAACTATTCTGCGCCTGCACGCCCGCCATTGCAAAACATCGAAAGCGGCCTTAGACGCTTGCCTGAAACAAGAGGATATGGACCGCGATGGCGAAGAAGATCGACGAAGAAGCCCTTGCCGAGGCCTATAACCGCGCGCTGGCGCTGGAAAAGGCCGGTGATATCGACGCGGCCGTGGCGGCCTATGAGGAAGTTTTGGCGATCGATCCAGATGACCACGGCGGAGCCGCCGTGCGCATCGCCGCGATGGGCCGCGGTGAAACGCCGGCCAAGGCGCCCGACGCCTATGTCGAGACCCTGTTCGATCAGCATGCCGAGGTGTTCGAGGATGTTCTCGTCGAGCAGCTTGGCTATCACGTGCCGATGCTGGTGCGCCAGCGCCTGCAGCAGCTGAAGCTCGGACCGTTCAAGCGGCTGCTCGATCTCGGCTGCGGCACGGGTCTGACCGGCGGCGCCCTGCGCGACCTCTGTGAAGATATGACCGGCATCGACATATCGGAGAAGATGGTCGAGATTGCCCATGAGAAGGATCTTTATGAGACGCTTTTCGTCGCCGAGGTCGAGGATTTCCTCGAGGACAATGACGAGGAAGCCTTCGACATCATCGCCGCCACCGATGTGCTGCCCTATCTCGGCGCGCTCGAGCCGCTGTTCTTCGGGGCCGCCGAGAACCTGACGCCGGGCGGCCTGTTCGTCTTCTCCTCCGAAACCCTGCCGGCAGAAATTCTCGCCGGCCGCGCCTTCATGGTCGGACCGCACCAGCGCTTCGCCCACGCCGACGGCTATGTGAGGGAGCGGCTGACCGCCACCGGTTTCGAGCTTGCCGAGATATCCGATATCAACGTGCGCATGGAAGAGGGACAGCCGACGCCCGGCCATCTGGTGATCGCCAAATATATCGGCTGACGAGAATAGTTGCGCGATCGGAGAACTATCGGTTGCCGAAGTCTTGCGAACCTGATACTTAGTCGGATGGTAAAGTTTTCCACCACACAGGAAAGGGTCGCCGCATGTCGCTCGTGTTTTATGGGCATCCGCTTGCCTCCTTCTGCCATAAGGTGCTGATCGCGCTTTACGAAAACGGCACGCCCTTCGAAAACCGGATCGTCGATCTATCCGACGAGACTTCACGTTCTGATCTCTTCCGGTTCTGGCCAATCGGCAAGATGCCGCTGCTGCGTGATGAGGCCCGCGACAGCACCATTCCCGAAACCTCGATCATCATTGAATATCTCGACCATTATTATCCCGGTCCCGCCGCCCTGCTGCCGCTGGAGATCGACCGGGCGTTGCAGGTCCGTCTCTGGGACCGCTTCTTCGATCACTATGTTCAGGCGCCGATGCAGACGCTGGTCAGCAATCGCCGACGTCCCGAAGGCAAGGCGGACGAAATCGAGATGGCCGCGTCGCGGGCGACGCTGGCCACGGCCTACACAATGATCGAAAAGCAGCTGGGCGACAGCCCATGGATCACGGGCGGGGCCTTCACTATGGCCGATTGCGCCGCCGCCCCCTCTCTCTTCTACGCGGAGACGCTGGTCCCCTTTTCACCCGAGCAGCCGCGACTGCGCGCCTATTATGAGCGGCTGCTGACGCGCCCATCCTTCGCCAGGGCATTGGAGGAGGCCCGCCCCTATTTCAAATTCTACCCCTACCATGACAGGCTGCCCGCCCGCTTCCGGGACGCAGCGGAATGATCGACGGCCAGGTGGATCTCGACCGCATGTTTCATGCGCTTTCCGACCGCAGCCGCCGCGGCATGATCGACCGCCTCGGCCGCGGCCCGGCCTCCGTCACCGAGCTGGCGGCGCCGCTCTCGGTCGCGCTACCGACGGTGCTGAAACATCTGCAGGTGTTGGAAAGCAGTGGCCTCGTATTCTCCGAAAAATCCGGCCGGGTGCGCACCTACCACCTGCAGCAGGATGCGCTTGCCGCCGTCGAGCGCTGGGTGGAACAGCGGAAAACCCGCTGGACCACCGCCTTCGGCAGGCTGGATCAACTTCTCGCCGACGAGCCGGAGACCCTCCCCGAATGACGACACGCTCCGCAGAACACACCACCTTCGTCATCGAACGCCACCTCAAGGCGCCCGTCGCCCGGGTCTTCCGCGCCTGGTCGGCGCCGGAAGCCAAGCGTCAATGGTTCGCCTGCCACGGCGATTGGGTGCCGCTGGAATACGGCCTGGATTTCCGTCCCGGCGGGCTGGAAAGGAATTATGTTGCCGACACGGACGGGCTCCTGCATGCCTTTGACGCCCATTACATCGACATCGTGCCCGATGCGCGGATCATCTACACTTATGAGATGAAGCTCGGCGAAGCCCGCATCTCGGTCTCTCTTGCCACCGTCGCCTTCGAGGCCGAACCCGGCGGCACAAAGATGGTCTTTACCGAACAAGCGGTGTTCCTCGACGGCTATGCCGACAACGGCGCCCGTCTTCAGGGCACCGAAATCGGCCTCGACAATCTCGAACTCTTTCTCGAGCGCGAGACAAGCCCAATCCACTAATGCATGTCGCCCAGAAGTGTGCAGCGCTTCCGGGATAACGACATGCATCAAAACAAAGGGCTAATGGGAGTGGCGTGAACTATATTTGACGCGACGCGCATCAATCGGACGAAGCCTCAGCCGTTTGATTTCTTCCGCGAGGCAGCAGCGTTCAACGCGGCGGCGGCGCGAACGAGCGCCTTCAATGCCTCCTCGTCGATCTTGTCGCTCTCATGGATATCGATGGCGCGCCGGGTGTTGCCTTCGAGGCTGGAGTTAAAGAGTCCCGAAGGATCCTCCAGCGCGGCACCTCTGGCAAAGGTCAATTTCACCACGCTCTTATAGGTCTCGCCGGTGCAGATGATGCCGCTACGCTCCCAGACCGGCACCCCCCGCCACTTCCATTCCTCGACAACGTCAGGCTCGGCCTGCCTGATCAGCGCCCGGACCCGCGCAAGCGTCTCGCCGCGCCAATCCCTTAGCTCCTCGATCCTCGCATCGATCAGTTGGGAGGGCGAGGCTTCTCCGGGCCCCTGCTCGGAACCGCTCTTCTTCATGCTTGCCGTCACTTTTTTCATGATTGTCTCTCTTCATTGGCCCCAGATGTCGGTGACATCGCTGCGGTCACATCCGCTCTCCGGGCAATCGGCTGGCCTGCTCCACCCAGTCGGTGAGCTGGGCTTCATCGATCTCGTCATTCTCGCGGATGTCGAGGTAACGCACGTCTTTCTGCTTGGAAGCGCCCGGCGGCGGCGGATCGAGCAGGGCGCCGCGGAAGAAGGCCACCTTGACGTATTTCGTGAAGCAATGGACGCCGAGGAACCAGCCCTGCCCTTCGACCCCATAGAAAGGTGAGTTCCATTTGACTGCCTTGGAGACGCCAGGCACCGTGCCGGTGATTATCACGTCGAGGCGACGCCCGATCTCGCTTTTCCAGCCCGGCATCGCCGCAATATAGGCTTGCACGGGCGCGTCGCCATGACCTTTGGCGATCTGCGGGTTGCCGCCCGACAGAAGCCTCGGCGCGGCGGCCGGTTCGGCGACCGTCTTGCTTGTCACCTCGGCCGCCGTCTTGGGTCTTCTTTCGGCCATCGCGTTCACTCCCATCTTCCGCGCCGCCTCGCGGCATCGGGCAGCAAGAACAGGTAAAGATCGGTCGCATCAACAGGCAGAGCGGCAGCAGCGCCAGGAGGCCTACCCAGACAGTCGATTTCCCCTGCAGCGCGGCGATGATATCGACGGTAACAGCAGCCGTAAAGGCGACGGACGGCCGGCGATGAATTTGCCGAAACCAGTGGTTCCAGTTCAATAGGATCTCCCCGGGGAAATGAGCTTCAGCGACGCAAGGTCCGTCTATCGACGATCTCACTCCGACCGCGCCAGAACCTGCTCCAGATTTGCAAAGAACTGCGTCCACCCGCTCCTGGCGCCTCCGTACGCCTGCCGCTGATCTGCCCGGAAGCCGGATTGCTCCATCCGCAAATGCGTGCCGGTGGCGGTTGGGGTGAGAGTCCATGTGACTATGCTTTCCAGCCCATAGGCTTCCCAGCTGTAAGATAGGGTCTTGTTCGGCTCGACTTCCAGGACCTTGCAGTCGACAGAGCCCCAATCAGCGCTGAAACTGAAACGATGATTGATGGCGGGCTTGAAGTCGCTCTTCATCAGCCACTCCTGGAGCAGGTGCGGCTGCGTGAGCGCCCGCCAGATCTTTTCCGAAGGAAAGGGTATTTCCCGCTCGATGACGACGGAGCGCGTCTCTGTCGATGTGTCGGTCATTGATCCATCCTTTTCAGCAAATCTTCGAGATCGTTAAAGCGGCTTTGCCAGAAGCCGGCCATCTCGCTCGTCCAGTCGACCAGCGGAGCCAGCGCGCCAAGCTGCGCACTGTAGTGGGTCTGCCGCCCTTCGTGGCGGTCGCGCACCAATCCGGCCTGCTTCAGGATCCCGAGATGTTTCGAAACAACCGGCTGAGATACGCCGGCCCGGGCCGTCAGAGCCCCGACAGTCTTCTCTCCTTCCCGGCACAGCCGCTCGAACAGAGCCCGCCGCGTCGGATCGGCGAGCGTCCGAAATAGTACATCGTGAGCATCTGGCATAGATGATTCATACCTCTGGAGCTATGAATTGACGTATAGCTGCCGAGGCATACGTGAGTCAAGACGAAAGCTTGGTACGCGGGGCCGACAAAGCGAAGGAGAAGAACACCAAAGGTTTGCGGCGCATAGCGACTGAGAGATTACATAGCTTCACAGCTATGCATAGGAACATTTTGCATCGATCGCGCACCGCCGTTGCGACAGGCATATTCGCGGTCACGACCTCTCAGGACGCTCGGCGGCCAGCCGCTCCCGAATGACGGTGGGGCCACCGGTAAGACGCGCCGCAAGCATGCTCGCGGGATCAACCAGACGCCAATAGGGCGTCACAGCCGAAACCGGCTCGCCCTTTGCCAACGCGCCGAAGGACAGGTCGGCGATGGCTCGCAAATGCCGCTGCACCGTCACCGGGCAGCAGGCGTCCGCCCCGTATCGAGTGGCGAGGCAGCGGCGGAGAGCACCGAGATCGGTGCGAATCCCTTGTGGTGCTGATCGGATCTGCTCCGCGACCATCTGCTGCGACGGAATGAGCATCGCTTGCATGCCGCTGCGGCCCTTGCGCCGCTGCTTGATCGTCGGAGTTTCGCTCATATCATTTCCCGGAGCATTGTGCCTTCCAGCAATCTAGAGCCGAAACGAACGACGGCCAGCCTCGTCACGTCAATCGACGGGAAGTCGCTTCTGACGGCTTTTCTGCTCCCGCCGTTTCGGTTAATCCTCGGGGCCTCTCACTCAGGAAAGGATAGGACATATGGCTAAAGTCGCGTTCATCGGTCTCGGCGTCATGGGTTTTCCCATGGCCGGCCACCTGAAGCTCAAGGGCGGCCACGATGTTACCGTCTACAATCGCACCGCCGAGAAAGCCGCCGCCTGGGCTGAGAAATTCTCCGGCAAATCCTCCCCTACCCCGGCCGAGGCGGCAGAGGGCGCCGATTTTGTCTTCGTCTGCGTCGGCAACGATGAAGATCTCCGATCGGTGACATTAGGCGATAGCGGCGCTCTGCACGGCATGAAGCCTGGCTCGGTGCTGATCGACAACACCACCGCCAGCGCCGAGGTCGCTCGCGAACTTTATGCAGCGGCAAAGCAAAAAGGTGTCGACTTCATCGACGCTCCGGTTTCCGGCGGCCAGGCCGGCGCCGAAAACGGTGTCCTGACCGTCATGTGCGGCGGCGACGAAGCCGTTTATGCGCGCGCCAGGCCCGTCATCGAAGCCTATGCCAGGATGGTCGGCCTGATGGGGTCGGCAGGTTCCGGACAGCTGACCAAGATGGTCAACCAAATCTGCATCGCCGGCCTCGTCCAGGGCCTCGCCGAAGGGCTGCATTTCGGCAAGCGCGCCGGCCTCGATATCGAAAAGGTCGTCGAGGTGATCTCCAAGGGTGCGGCAGGCTCCTGGCAGATGGAAAACCGCCACAAAACCATGAACGCCGGCAAATATGATTTCGGCTTTGCAGTCGACTGGATGCGCAAGGATCTCAGCATTGTGCTCGCCGAAGCCCGCCGCAACGGCGCTAAACTGCCGGTCACGGCCGTTGTCGATCAGTTCTACGGCGACGTGCAGGCGATGGGCGGCAATCGCTGGGACACGTCCTCGCTGCTTGCCCGCCTCGAGAAATGATCGGCCCCTCCTCCGATCCCGCGGAACTGATCGCGCATCTCGAAACGCTGCGCTCGGAGGAGAATGTCGCCGGGATGGCGCGCTTCGGCATCGTCACCGCCCGCGCCCTCGGCTGGCGAAGAGGGATCACCTCAGGGCAATGCAGCTCTGGCAAAGCGATATCCGCGAAGCCCGCCTGCTTGCCCTCTGCACAGCTGAGCCGAAACGGCTCACGGCGGAAGAAGCCAGAAGCTGGGCCAATGATTTCAACTCCTGGGAGATCGTCGATTGCGCCGCCGATCTCTTCGTCGGAGCCCGACTGGACGAACTCATATCGGAATTCGCAGCCGACGAGCGCGAGTTCGTTCGCCGCGCCGCCTTCGCCATGATATCAGCCACCGCCGTCCACCGGAAGAACGAGGGAGATTTGGCTATCCTTGCCTGGCTGCCACTGATCCAGGCGCATTCGGGCGACTCCCGCAACTTTGTTCGGAAGGCGGTCAATTGGGCACTGCGCAGCATCGGCAAACGCAATCGCGGCTGCCACGGTCCGGCGCTGCGGCTGGCGAAGCTTCTGGCTGAAAGCTCGGATAAAACCGCCCGCTGGATCGGCAGGGATGCGGTCAGGGAGCTGAGCGGCGAAAAGTTGATGGCGCGGCTGAAATAGCGATGCGACATCGAATGCATGCCTCGCTAAAGTGTGCAGCGGTTGTCTAATCACATGCTGCTTGTCAATGAGGTTTGGCCACGGGCATTTTTGCTGCGTTGCGCGACAGGCAACGCTGCATAATTTTAGCAGGGAGCGTCCGCTATTACCGATTGCGCGCCTTGAGACCGTCTTGAGTTTCTGACTTATTCAGCTGGCCTGTTCGTGAGCCTTTGTCGTTTGGGTTCGGTGTCGGCGTCTCTCTTGTATCTCGTGGCGGATCTTGGCGATCGTCAGACTAAGGGGGCGCCACCTGGTCGTCGGAACGGCAGACAGGCTGCTTTTTAGGGTCGATCCGTTTGGCGGGGGCAGCAATTTTTCCAGACATAGCCGGTTCCTCCAGCTTCACCGACAAGAACCGACCGCCACACTGAAGGTTCCGAGTCCGGCCCAGCGATCTGTCAACGACCGATGATGAGGATCCCGCCATCGGCGAGGAGAAGGAAGAGAGACGCTCCGGCACATTTTTTACCACTGAGCCTTTGACAGGAACGTTTCCGACCGATGAGCGTTGATTGTTTTTATCCAGCGGCTTGACGCGCACAACATGAGGGAGGCTATCATGAAAGTCAGCAATTGCATGACCACCGACGTTCAGATCACCGATCCGGACCAGACATTGCGGGAAGTTGCCGCAATGATGGGACGTCTCGATGCCGGCGCTCTCCCGGTGGCAGAGAATGATCGGCTGGTCGGGATGATCACTGATCGCGACATTACCATTCGTGGCGTGGCAGAGGGCAAAGGTCCCGACGCAAAGGTCCGGGATGTAATGAGTACCGATGTCAAGTACTGCTTCGATGACGAAGATTTGGAAGACGTTCTTCACAACATGGGGGATCTTCAAGTGCGGCGCTTGCCGGTGCTGAACCGAAGCAAGCGGCTGGTCGGCATCATCTCGCTTGGCGATCTCGCGATGAAGGGCGAGACCATGGAAACAGGCAGAGCACTGAGCGGCATTTCGCAACGTGGGGGCGCACATTCGCAGACGGCCCACTGACGGTCCGCGTGGCGCCACAGAAAGCTGTCCACGGGCCGGCAGTCATCTGATCATTCATCTCTCTCGCGCCATTGCCGTTGGCGCGAGAGTTCGGCAATTTCGCACATCCGGACGCCTCACGCAGCTCCGCTGCTAGGGCCCAAGGGCTTATAGGAACGACGCCACGAGATTGATTTGTTTTTGTTATCGAAGCCTTGGCACGTCAGCCAAAGCTGCGCTACTATTTCGGCTCCGGTTGTTGAATCACGGCTGGTGGCGCGTCGCTCTTATTGCTGCCGCGATCAAATGGCTTGAGAGCCAGGATACCGAGTATTGAAGCAATCATCGCTCCAATGACGACGATCATCAGCATTCGCATCACCCGCCCAAGATTCAACAACGGTCGAGGCAGATCGTTCTATTCATTGGCCCTACCGCATGCTCATCCGTGCCGTGGTAACCGCCGGCTCTCCCGTCTACCTTGGGCTTGGTCGTCTGAGAGCCCCACCTCCATGCCCGGCCTGAAGCCCCGGGTGAACCCCACCGCCAGATCTTCGGCAAATCATCGCAAGCCAACTGAAAGTTCGCGACACGCTTTGGGGTCGGGGCTTTCGCCTCACCGTCAATGATGCTTGGACTTTTCGACTAGAAAGTCGATCAGCACTCTTACCGCCGGCGGCATGCCCCTGGCCGTTGTGAAGACGATATAGAATTGGCTTTCTTCCGACTGCCATTCCGGCAACACCCGCACCAGCCTGCCAGCCTGCAGATCCGCCTCGCAGGCGCTTTCGAGTAGCAGTCCGAGGCCGAGGCCGGCGCGGGCTGCATCGAGAATGGCGGTCATGCTACGGCAGGTCAGCCGCGGCTGATGCCGGATTACCCGCTTGTCGTCATTCGGGCCGATGAGCTCCCAGGTATGGAATGTCACCCACGATGTCATCGCCAGCGTCGGCTGGTCGGCGAGTTCGTCCACGCGAACCGAGCTCGCTTAAAACAAAGCGGGCGCCTCAATAGGCTAAACAGCATGTCGTCGTGCGATACGCGATTGCCGGTCCGGCTCACCTGAATGGCGTTTCGCAAAGACCGTCACGAAGATAGGAGCAGAAACGCCGCAAGGACGGTCCGGCAGGGAAGACCGGACTCGTCCCCGTAGCTGATCGGAGGTCACTCGGATCAGAAACTGATTTGAAAATGCTCCCGGTCCGAAGACCGGGAGCATGCACTAAGCCGATTAGAACGAACGCTGCAGACGGAAGTAGCCCGTCGTGGAGTCGTCGCCGTCATCCGGATCGAGGTACTGAACCGAAGCCTTGGCGTAGAAGTTGTCGACGATCTGGTAATCAACCGTCAGACCAACCTTCCAAGCGTCGCCAAGACCGTCGAAGTCTTCCGGAACTTCTTTGCCGCCGCCGAAGTAGTTGCCGTAGTACTGAACACCAGGGGTGATCTTCAGCTTGTCGGTTGCCTTGATAGCGTATTCGGCAGCAACAGCCCATTCAGCTGCGGAGTAGTAGGAGTTCGGGCCCGAAGAGTATACGCCGGCGAGGCCGAGCGTGCCGGGGCCGATTTCAACCGTACCCATTGCACGGATAGCGCCGTCTTCGTTGTCGAAGTCCCAACCGCCGGTAACCTGGTAGCTGAAGGCACCAGCCTTGCCGCCGATGCCGAAGGCTACGCCGACGTTGTTCGGACCATCATCCGCAGTGAAAACAGTGGTGCCGGGAAGGACGCCGGGAGCAAAGGTACCCTGGTAAACGCCGTCTTCCAGTTCATCGACGCTGAGGCCAGCGTAGAAGGTGCCGCTTTCGTACTGATAGCGGATGGAGTTGTGCAGGGTTTCGACCGAACCGATGTCATCGGTTTCACCGGAGAGACCATCGTCCCACCAGCTATAGAACAGACCAGCGCGGAAGCCCGCGATGTCAAGGTAAGCGGAGTCGAGCTTGGCTTCCTGAGTGGAGGCGTTGTCAGCATTGAACTGCATGACGATGACGCCGGTCAGCGGACCGTACTCGGTGTCGCTCTTGGCGGTGAACTGAACCTGACCGCGGGTGACGGCATCCCAGTCCGAATCGCCGCCGACATCTTCGCCAACGTTGACCTGGAAACGGATGTAGCCTTCGATCTTGAGGCAGGTTTCGGTGCCGGGGATGTAGAAGTAGCCGGTGCCGTAAGCGTCGCAGACGCGAACATATTCAACCGGTTCCGGCTCGGCAGCAACGATAGCGTCAGCTGCAAGAACCGGCGTCGATGCAGCAAATGCTGCTGCTGATGCGAGCAAAACCATTCTGATGTTCATTTACCAATCCATTCCTTTGTCGATCGGGGCTGGCTTCCAATCGGGTAGTCGATTTGAAGCCGGCCCAGTTTGAACAGCCATCTCGGCGTGCGGATCGATCGAACCGCCAAATCGTCATCCCATACCGGGCGCGTTCAAGCAATTCTCGATATACGCGGGAAGAGTCCGATCGAGCCACTTTCCCCGAAAGCGTGATCTTTATACAACAATTTCAATTGGTTACAGCAGAAAAACGCACAAACGACCCGGCGACGAAAACCCTCCATCGCAAGCCGCAAACGCCATATTCTTTCATCAAAATCCTCACCGTCCGATCTTCGTCGGACATAATGGTGAAGCTCATAAAACTCTACCGCCGGCTAATGAACACATACAAGGTGACGGCTTAGAACATAGTGTCCTGAATTCGATACCAATGCGTCAAAATGATGACATGTTGCCCACTGGTTGTACGCACCATAGCCCCTTAATCGTTACTAGGCTATGTATTTCTTCAGGATTTCGCCGCGATTCGAGCGCTTTTCTGCTATTTATGAGACTTTTCCGTAGTCAGAACCCTCTCTCGGCCCTGCTTGCGGCCTCCTTGCGGACACTCTCACGGGATGATGAGAATGCCGCTCGAAGCCCATTTCTTGGGGATGATACCCTCTGCGGTAGTAGACCGTGCCACGATTATCGACGCAATTCCAGGCGGCGGTAGATCGCACGCTCGGATTCAGTCTTCGTTGGACTTGGCGTTCTCGAGAATCATGTAGTCCAGCGGCAGCTGCGTCGAATACTTGATCTGCTCCATCGCGAAGGCGGAGGAGACGTCGCGAATCTCGATCTTTGCGATCATCCGCTTATAAAAGGCGTCATAGGCTGCGATATCGGGCACGACGACTCGCAGGAGATAATCGACATCACCGCTCATCCGGTAGAATTCGACCACTTCGGGGAATTCGGCGACCACCTCGGAAAAGCGGCGCAACCACTCGATCGAATGGGTAGCCGTGCGAATCGACACGAAAACGGTGACCTTGGTGTTGACCTTCTCCGGATCGAGGATGGCAACCCGACGCTTGATGACACCGTCTTCTTCCATTTTCTGGATGCGGCGCCAGCATGGCGTCGTCGACAGCCCCACTTTCTTGGCGAGGTCGGCAACGGCAAGGGTCGAATCTTCTTGCAGCAGACGCAGTATTTTTCGGTCGAGGCGGTCCATGCGCACGTCAGTCCTTTCGAATTATTTTCTTTGTATAACTCGATTCCGCCCAACGAAAAGAATTTTGTTTCAGGAAAGCAGCATTTTCGTCCGCGCCCGCAAGACCGGAAGCAATTCTTCTTCGAACCAGGAATTGCGTTTCAGCCAGCCGCTGTTGCGCCAGCTCGGATGCGGCAGCGGTAGCACCGCCGGCGATCGCCCGGACATGAGGCTGTCGCGCCACCCCCGCACCGTCTCAGCCATACCGCCCTGCCCTCCGCCGGCCATATGCCAGGCCTGTGCATATTGGCCGATGACCAGCACGAGTTCGATCTGCGGCATCGCCGAAAGTACTCTTTGCCGCCAGAATGGTGCACATTCGCGACGCGGCGGAAGATCCGCGCCTTTGTCGTCATAGCCGGGAAAGCAGAAGCCCATCGGCACGATGGCGAATCGGTCGCGGTCGTAAAAGCTTGCCCTGTCGACGCCGAGCCAAGATCGCAGCCGGTCACCTGAGGCGTCGTCGAATGGCAGCCCGCTCTCATGCACGCGAAGTCCAGGCGCCTGGCCGGCGATGAGGATACGGGCGTTCGAAGAGATCACGGCCACCGGCCGCGGCTCCTGCGGCAACCGGTGCGCCGGCCCCTTTGCCGGCGCGTCGCGACAGATGCGGCAGGCGGCGATTTCACGCCGCAAAGTTTCCAGCCTGGCTTCGTCGGTCATCACCTTACTCCCACCCGACGATTCGCCCGATGAAGCGCAGCGTCTCGTCGAAACCGGAATCCTGGCGGGCGTGGCCGCGCACATCGCGCGGCCGCTCGAAACTTCCGGCCCACATCCCCGCCTTTGCACCCCTCGCTTCCGCCTCCTCCTTGCCGTAACCGCCATAGGAAATGGCCATGCCCCGCCGCACCATGGCGGCGTTGATGTCTCCGCCTGCCCCATTGCGGCAGACGACGAGCAGCCTGTTATAGCGGTCGCGCCGGCTGCCCTGGCAAAGCGTTCCCGATGCCAGCACCATCTCCTGCAGCGCCTGGCGCGCGGCGCGCCCGCAAGCCCAGACTGTTCCCGCCCGCTCGCAGCTCTGGTTAAGCTCCGGTGCATCGATGCCTTCGAGCCGGAAGCGCTCCCGCTCCAAGGACAGGCTGTCGCCGTCGGCGGCATGAAAGGCGCCCGCATGCTTGATGGCTGCGGTATCGTTGACCTTGGCGGCGATCAGCGCCAGGAACGCCAGTAAGGCAAAAGCGGTGACGCCGTCGCGAATCAGGCGCAGGCCCCGTGTCACGCTTTCGCCTCCTTAAAAAACAAATCCTTGGCAAAGATGGCAAACATCTTCTTAAGAATTGCCGGTTAAGCTCTTATCCACCCTGGGATGAAGTTTCAACGTGCACATGAGTACCGGCGTAAGCACATCGACCGACAAGATTATCGTCGACAGGTCGCGCAGCCACCGCAATAAGGCCGTTTCCAAGGCCGTGCGGCAGACGCGCGAACGTCTTCAGTCCGGTCATGCGTCCAATTCCTCCTTCGACCGTGACGTCCTTAAGATGTACATAGCGTCGATGCTGCAGGGCGCGACGATCATGCCGCTGTTCGTCGTCATCATCACCGCCCTCGGCGTCTATTTCACTCAGGATACGCGATTGCTCTTCTGGGCGCTGCTGACGCTCACCTGCCACACCGGCAATATCCTGCTCGCGCGACGCGCCCGCCGCCAGGAAATCACCTCCGAAAGCGCCCGCAAATGGCGCCGCCTGCTGCTCTCCGGCCAATTCCTGGTTGGCTGCTGCTGGGCCGTCTTCGCGCTTCAGGGCTGCGACACCTGCGAACCTTCGAGTTTCATTCTTTATAAGGGCGCAACATTGCTGATTGCGCTCTCCGTCACGGCGATGTCGAACTTCATGCTGACACCTGCCGTGCTGGTCGCCTTCGCACCGGCAGTCCTGGCGCTTGGCGCCAAGAGCGGCCTTTCGCGCGACCTCCTCGAAATCAGCCTGACCGGCCTGTTCACGACCACCCTGGTCTTCTTCAACTATATCAGCGACCGGCTGTTCAAATCGAACCTCAGGATCCTCTCCTATCAGTCGGAGAAGGACGACCTGATCGCCGAGCTTGAAGTGGCGAAATCGATGTCGGACGAGGCGCGCCGCCGCGCCGAGGAGGCAAACCTCGCCAAGTCCCGCTTCCTCGCCTCGATGTCGCACGAACTCAGGACCCCGCTCAACGCCATCCTCGGCTTCTCCGAGGTGATGTCGGCAGAAGTCATGGGACCGCTCGCCAATCCGACCTACAAAGAATATGCCGGCGATATCCACCGCTCCGGCCAGCATCTGCTCGATCTCATCAATGAGATCCTCGACCTGTCGCGCATCGAGGCCGGCAAATACGAGTTGAGCGAGGAGGCGATCTCGCTGCTCGATATCACCGAGGATTGCATCGGCATGGTCCAGCTGCGCGCCCGGGCCAAGAACATCGCCATTTCGGATCAATTCGAGCGGCAGCTGCCGGCCATCTGGGCGGACGAGAAGTCGATGCGCCAGGTGGTGCTCAACCTTCTCTCCAATGCCGTCAAATTCACGCCGCAGGGCGGCGAAATCCACGTCAAGGTCGGCTGGACGGCTGGTGGCGGCCAGTACATCTCGATCAAGGACAACGGCCCCGGCATTCCGGAAGAAGAGATCCCCGTCGTCCTCTCGGCCTTCGGCCAAGGTTCGATCGCCATCAAAAGCGCCGAACAGGGCACCGGCCTCGGCCTGCCGATCGTCCAGGCGATCCTTGCCAAGCATGACGGACAGTTCCTGCTGAAGTCGAAGCTGCGCGAGGGCACCGAGGTCATCGCCATCCTGCCCGCCAAGCGCGTGCTCCAGAGCCTGCCGGCTGTCGAAGAGGCCCAGGCCGTCGCCCGCAAGCGCAAGAGTTTTGCCTGATTCAGCCAAAAAACAGGTGGTTGCCGAGAACGAAGCCGAGATAGAGACAGCAGGCGGCGATCATGCAGCTCACCGCAAAGGAACCGAGATCCTTGGCGTGTTTACCGACGATCGAAATCTCCGGCGAAATGCGGTCGATCACCTCTTCGACGGCTGTATTCATCGCCTCCATCGAAAAGAGCCCGAGAAACAGCAAAACTGCGACGACGATCTCACCGGCGGTCGCGCCGACCAGCGCCAGCGCTGCGATCGAAACGACGAAAAAGCCGAGTTCCTGGCGAAAGGCAGCTTCCTTCAGCACGCGTAGAAAGCCCGCCCAGGAATAGCTGGCGGCGGCGATGAAATGCCGAAATCCGGTCTCTTTCGTCACCGCAGGCTTCATCACACGCCCTCTCCTCTTCCCGTTGCGCCATGGACCCGGGAAAGGCTTCGCCGTCTCCCCTTTAGTGAGCCAATAGGCAAATAGCGAATCCGCCTGAACGGTGCAAGCGAACCGGAGACCGCATCGCCGGTGCCGGTCGCGGCCTCAATGTTTGCCGCTCACACCCGCCTGGGCAAAGGTTGCCATGCCGGAATGGCAGGCGGCCGCCGCCTTGACGATACCGGCGGCCAGCGCCGCACCGGTGCCTTCGCCGAGCCGCATGCCGAGCGCCAGAAGCGGCGTCTTGCCAAGCATCTCGATCGAGCGCAGATGCCCCGGTTCGGCAGAGACATGGCCGATCAGGCAATGATCGAGCGCGGAAGGATTTGCGGCTTTGAGGATCGCAGCCGCGGCAGTCGCGACATAACCGTCGATCAGCACCGGAATGCGCTCCATGCGGGCGGCGAGAATGGCGCCCGCCATCGCCGCAATCTCGCGCCCGCCGAGCCGCCGCATGATCTCGAGCGGATCGTCGAGATGGTCGCTATGCAGCGCCACTGCCTTTTCCACCGCCGCGACCTTGCGCTCCAGCATATCGCCTTCGGAGCCGGTGCCGGGCCCCACCCAGTCGCGCGCCGAACCGCCATAGAGCGCATAGTTGATCGCAGCCGCAATCGTCGTATTGCCGATGCCCATCTCGCCGATGCAGAGCAGGTCGGTGCCGCCGGCGATCGCCTCCATACCGAAAGCCATGGTCGCGGCGCAGTCGCGCTCGGAAAGCGCCGCCTCTTCGGTGATATCGCCTGTGGGATAATCGAGCGCCAGATCGAAGACTTTCAGTCCGAGATCGTGGGTGACGCAGATCTGGTTGATCGCCGCGCCGCCGGCCGCGAAATTCTCGACCATCTGCTGGGTCACGGCCGGCGGAAACGGCGTGATGCCCTGTCTGGTGACGCCGTGATTGCCGGCGAAGATTGCCACCAGCGGCCGGTTGACGGCGGGTGGGCGGCCCGTCCAGGCGGCGAGCCAGAAGGCGATTTCCTCGAGCCGTCCGAGCGCACCCGGCGGCTTGGTCAGCTGCGCGTCGCGTTCGCGTGCGGCCACCAGCGCGCGGGCATCCGGCCCCGGCAGGTCGCGAAGCAGGGTACGGAAATCGTCGAACGGCAGGCCTGAAACGCTCATCTGTGCGGTTTTCCTATGAATTCGGCTATTCTTGTTTTCACGCAAACCACTTGTTTGCGTCGAGCAAATCAGCTTCTTTGCGGTGGCTCTCTCTTAAAGCCGGCGAACGAAGCGAACAACACCAAAAGCGCCGCCGCGACCATAAGTCGGGATCTCCGGCAGAACGAAACAGAATGAAGATCAAGGATTATGCGGTCGATACCGCCCGCGCCGTCGCCTTCCTCAGCCGCCTTCCCATGCCGCCAGCGCTGTTCAACGGCTATGACGGCAGGCTCGGCCGTCTGGTGCGCGCCTTTCCCTTCGCCGGCCTTCTCATCGGCTTTGTCCCGGCCTTCGCCCTCCTCCTTCTTCTGGGCCTGCGCGCTGATCCACTGGTAGCCGCACTGGTCGCACTTGCCGTCCAGGCTCTTGTCACCGGCGCGCTGCACGAAGATGGTTTGGCGGATACGGCCGACGGCATCGGCGGTGGCAAGAGCCGCGAACAGAGCCTCATCATCATGAAGGACAGCCGGATCGGCACCTATGGCGCCATCGCGCTCATTCTCTCCTTCGCGATCCGCGCGGCAGCGCTTGCCGCCATCGTCCGCCATTCCTCACCTCTCGCAGCGGTCCTTGCCATCCCCGCCGTCGCGGCGCTGAGCCGCGGCGCAATCACCTGGCATTGGCAGCGGCTGCCGCCGGCAAAGGCCGATGGCGTGGCCGCCTCGACCGGTCAGCCGGATGAAGCGGCGATGCATTTTGCGCTCGTCGCAGCCGGTCTCCTCGCAGCACTTCTGATCTGGCCGGCCTTCGGCCTGTGGCCGCTCGTCGCCAGCCTGCTCGCCGCCGGCGCCGCAGGATTTGCCTGCACCGTCTTCATCCGCCGCCGACTTGCCGGCCACACCGGCGACACGCTGGGGGCGACGCAGCAGATCTGCGAAATCGCCACTTTATGCGCACTTGCCACGGCTCTTTGAAACTCCGATATATCCTCCATGCAAACACCCTGCATTCACCTCTGCTCCATGGTTTCAGCCACCGGTTTTTGCGCCGGATGCGGCCGCACTCTTGAGGAAATCGGTGGCTGGATGAACTATACCGAGACCGAGCGCGGCGGGATCATGGCGCTGCTGCCGGCGAGGCTCGCAGCCGCCGCCACGAGGAGCCACATGGAAACAAGCCTCGCCGCGCGGCCGGAGCAGTCCTGATGATCCGTTTGACTGTCTTCCTCGTCATAATCGGCATCGGCCTTGCCGTGCTGATCCTCAACAATGACAGCAGCCGCATCCTCGGCCTGCAAAGCGACGATTTCGGCCGCGTCGTCTACCTGCTGCCGATCGCACTGATGCTGTCGGCCGGCATCTGGGGAAGCCGGCGCAGCGTCGGTGAAACCATGCGCCAGATGATGATCTGGCTGGTGATCATCCTGGCGCTCGTCACCGTCTATCTCTATCGCCAGGAAGCGCTCGGCGTCGGCAACCGGGTGCTAGCCGGCCTCGTTCCCGGCCGCGCCGTCGTTGTCACGACGAGCGAGGGTGGCGAGGAAATCATCCTGCACAAGCTGTTGAACGGCCATTTCGAAGCCGACGTCAATGTCAATGGCCGACCGGTCGAGATGCTCGTCGACACCGGCTCCAGCATGGTCGCGCTCTCGCACGAGGATGCCGAACGCATCGGCATCGATCTCACCGGCCTCACCTACTCGATGACTGTTATGACCGCCAACGGCCGCAGTCGCGCAGCCCCGATCACGCTCGACCAGGTGGCGATCGGTCCGATCGTCCGCAATAATGTCGCAGCCAGCGTCGCCGAGGACGGCCGGCTCGACCAGAGCCTGCTCGGGATGAGCTTCTTGGAAACGCTGGGCTCCATGCAGATGCAGACCGACGAACTGCGCCTGCGGGATTGAACCCTGGCGTCGCAGCGCTCATCATCTGCCGCCTTCGATAGCGGACCTCACCCGCCCCGTCGGGTTTCGGCAGGCTCTCCATGCGGAGCGCCCGGAGCAGTTCGCCCGTCGATGAACGCCGCCGAAAGCGCGGCCAAGAGGGCGAGCGATGCCGAGGTCAGCAACATCGCGAACAGTGTCGGAATCGCGCCGGCCTCCCGGAGAAACAGCCCGGCGATCGAAGCGATTAGCGCGCCGCCGGCGATCGACATGGCAGCGGCAAGGCCGGCAGCGGTGCCGGCGAGATTGGAGCGAACCGACATCACCCCCAGATTGGCGGCCGGAAAGGTCAAGCCATTGCCAATGCCGATGAACATGCAGGGTCCGAAAAACGCCAGAATATGCGTCACGCCTGAGATCGACAGGCTCAACCCCAGCAGCAGACCCATGCAGGTCGATAGGCGCGCAATGACGAGCGTGAGGCTGAGCGATTTTTCGGTCAATCGGGCAGCCAGATAGCTGCCCAGAATGAACCCTGCGGGAACCATCCCCATGAATAAACCCAGTTTCGCGCTCGATCCGCCGAGCAACGTTCCGACGGCCAAAGATGCGCCTCCGAGAAAGATGTAAAGAGTGCCGGTGGAGCAGGCCATGCACAGCGTATAGGCCCAGAACCGCGGCGAACTCAGGAGGTGCCGATAAGAGGCAAGGTAGTTGCCTCTCGGTCTCGACGCAGGCCCCGCCGTTTCTTTCAGCTCGCGCATGGAAATCGCAAGGATGGCTGCGCCAAGCAGCGCATGAGCAGCGAAGATCGCCCGCCATCCAAACGCTTCGTCCAGGACGCCACCGAAACTCGGGCCGAGCATTGGGGCAATTGCCCAACCCATGGCGGCGTAACCGATCCTGTTGGCAGCCTGGCCTTCGCCCGCCGTCTCCTTGATGACGACAAGAGCGACGCAGAAACCGGCGGCGATCGACGCCTGCATCACGCGAAACAACAGGAAAATGCCGATGTTGGGAGCGAGCGCGCAGCCGATGGAGGCGACGATGAAAATCGAAACGGCGATCAGCGCCACCGGCCGGCGTCCGTAGCGATCCGACATCGCGCCCGCGACAATTTCCGTCACGGCATTGATGATCGCATAGCCCGCAATCGAAAGATTGACGAGGGCGAAATCGGCCCGAAACGTGGCAGCGATGTTTGGCAGCGCCGGCAGATATATGTTGACCGGCAATACCGATAGCGCCGTCAGCAGCAGGAGGATCGTGCGTCGGGGTGCCGCCGTCGATGTCGTGACCGTTTTCTCGGTCAGGCGGCTGCCGGAAGTCTGAACGGAATTATTGCCTGTCATGGTCCTACCCGTCTTGTCAGCGAGATTTGTGGAGAGTCTGACGAGGCGCAACGCAAATTCAGGGCACAAAAAAAGCCCCGTCAGGAGCTTGAACTACCGCGCATGGGGCTGATCGCCGGATGGTTACACCATCCTGCCCATGCGCTTTATCACCACGACAAGAACCATTGCGATCTTCATGGCCGCTATGGCTAGACGAATATTTCCACCCCGTCAACGTGAGGTTTCACCGCCCGTGGAAATGCAAGCCAGCCAACCCGTGCGACCAATGGCGCGATGCCACTTTACGGCACGGGCCGGATCTGTCACCTTCACCCGCAAAACAACAAGACCACAAAGAGCAAGAAGAAACTCCTAGTCTGGTGGCACCCCGCATGTTCGATCGGCCATCGCTTCGGGCGATGGCTTTGACCAATGGGTGCGACAGGAGCTTCGCGATGAATTCACTCTGGCCGATCATCGTCGGCGGCGTCTTGCCTGCCATTTTCTGGGGCATCACCGCCATCTTCCAGAAGCAGAGCGCCACGGCCGCTACCGGCTCCGCCGTCTATCTGATCGCCTTCGGCACCGCCTGTGCTTTCGCCGGCTTGATTGGGAGCCTCGAGGGCCTTGGTTTGGCCGCGACCGCCGGCACCTGCTTCGCCCTCGGCACCGGCCTGATCAGCTTCGCGCTCTTCGCTTACGGCGTTCCCGTCTCGAAACTCGCGCCGATCTGGAGCTGCAACGTGCTGGTGACGCTCGCCATCGGCGCCCTTTACCTCGGCGAGGCCTCAGAGATCAACACAGGCAAGCTCGCCGCCGGCACCCTCCTCATTCTCTCAGGCGCTCTCCTCGTCAGCAGCGCCTGAGGGGATTGCGCAAGATAAGACAATCAATAGGAGACAAGGACTTTGCCGATAATACGTCGCTGCCTTACAACCAGCGGAACCGCGATACCGAAATCGGACTCACCTAAAAAGATGTCGGCGGTAACTCGCCGGCCGGAAAAATCGATGCGCGATCGCGAACCCCCGAAGGAACAGGGATCAGTCGAGCAATAGATGCGCAGTTCACCACCCTTCAAGCCCGAAGACACCGTAATCGCGAGATGGACGGCGGAATTGGCATGGTCGACAAGGTCGCAAGCAACATCCATAGTAATTTTGACGGGCGCTGCGGCCCGTACGACCGGCTTCCTTGTGGGTTTAAAAAGAGGAGCGCGGCAATCGCGAAGACTTCAAACACGCTGCTGGTGATCATCCCCTGCCCCCGCGACCAATGACAGCAACGCTGGACATTTTTCGTGTTATAATTGCGGCGCTTCCTAAACGCGGCCTCATTGCCGCCCGGTCCTCTTTGTTGATATTCTGCGCCTGCGCAATGCCGGAACCTGACATGACTCCACGACAACTAAAGACATTCCTTGCGGTCATCCGCCACGGAAACCTCACGCGCGCCGCTGCCGAGGTCAACCTCGCCCAGTCGAGCCTCAGCGACCAGATCCAGGCGCTTGAAGAGGAATTGGGCGCCGAGCTGTTTGTCCGATCCCGGCAAGGCGTCGTCCCGACGCCGGCAGGAGCAGCTTTGAAGGCCTATGCGGAAGAGATCTTGGCGCTGAATGGCGAGGCCAAGGACGCCGTCCGCTCGGCCGCCGGCAATGCCGAACAATCAGTCATATTGGGCACGCTCGAAACCATCGCCGCTGAAAGGCTGGCACCCTGGCTCTCCCGCTTCCGTCGGCAGAATCCCGACCTCGCTCTCAAACTCAAGGTTGGCGGCAGTGGCGAATTGCATGCGCAATTGCAGCAGGGCTCGATCGACGTCGCCTTCACCTTCGATCGCCATGAGGACGAGCGCTTCGCGACGCGCCATATCTGCAGCGAACCGCTGGTGTTGATCGCGGGCCGCAACGCGCAGCTATCCTCATTTGATAGCCTAGCGGCGCTGAGCACCACCCACTTTGTGGCGACCGAAGCCGGCTGCGTCTATCGCTATTTGCTCGATACTGCCTTTGCCGAAGCGGGTGTGACGCCGCCGCCCATCGCAACGGAAGCAGACAGCATTGCGACGATCATTCGCCTCGTTGCCTTCGGCACCGGCTATGGGCTCGTCCCGCGCCTCGCGATCGGGCTGTCTCCGGCGCGTAGCGATATCGTCGAATTGTCGTGGCCGGGCAAACCGCCAGCCGCTTCGCTGGTGATGACGTGGCGGCGCCGGCGCGTTCAGCCGTCGGCGCTCACCCTTATCCTGCAGTCAGCAAGCGAACATCTCTCGCCGGTCAAACCAGCCGATGTCCACCCTCGACGTGCAGGATCGTGCCTGTCGTAAAGCCGTTGCCGATGAGAAAACGGATTGCGTCGGCAACATCCTCCGGCTGCCCGACCCGGCCGGCCGGCAGGCGCTCCGCCATCGCGTCCAGCGTTGCTTGTTTGGCGTCGCCGGCGACAAAGCCCCAGATCGGCGTATCGACCCATCCGGGCGATACGGCATTGATGCGGATCGGAGCCAACTCGACGGCAAGCGCTCTCACCAGGCCTTCGAGCGCCGCGTTGACGGCTGCTACCACCGAGCCACGCGCTGCCGGTCTATAGGCGGCGACCCCCGAGGTATAAGTGATGGATCCCAGAGGCGACAGATGGGCGGCGCCATGTTTTGCCAGCAGTAGCGGCCCATAGAACTTGCTTTCGACCACCCGTTGTGCCGCCGCCAGTTCGATCGACGGCAGGAGCTGATAGGCGCCTTCGACATCGGCCGCCGTGCTGACGATATGATCCAGCGGTTCGCCGTGCTGAAACAGCGCGGCGACCTCTTCCTCCCTGGTTATATCGACGGCACGTGTCGCGAGTTTCGGATGGTCGCCGAGGTGGCGGCGGGCTGCCGCGAGCCTCTCCCGGCTGCGCCCCGCGATCGTCACCGACGCTCCCTCGGCAAGCAGGCGCATGGCAAGCGCCAGTCCCATGCCGGAACTGCCACCGACAATCAACACCTTCGCACCTTCAATCCTGATCGTAGTCATCGCACATCTCCATTTGAATGAGAGAGCAGATGCCCCCGACGGCAGCGGAAGAAAAACGGAAGAAATCGATAGCGTCATCGGAGTTTCCGATGACGCACGGTCAGCGTCAGTTGCGCAGCCGGTAACCGGTCTTGAAGATCCAGCCGAGCGTGCCGAGGCAGATCGCCAGGAACACCGTGATCATCGCCAGGCTGGTCGCCGGATTGACATCGGCGATCCCGTAGAAGCTCCAGCGGAATCCGCTGACGAGATAGAGGACCGGATTGAAGTGGCTGACTGCCTGCCAGAAGGGCGGCAGCATGTTGATCGAGTAGAAGCTGCCGCCGAGGAAGGTCAGGGGCGGCACCACCAGCATCGGAATAAGATTCAGCTGCTCGAAATTGCCGGCCCAGATGCCGATCATGAAGCCGAACAGGCTGAAGGTGACGGCCGTAAGCAGGAAGAACAGGATCATCATGAAGGGATGCTCGATCCTGACGTCAACGAAAAGATTGGCGGTCAGCAGGATAATGAAACCGATGATCATCCCTTTGGTCGCCGCCGCCCCGACATAACCGAGCAGGATTTCCGTCATCGCCACCGGCGCCGACAGCACCTCGTAGATCGTGCCGGTGAATTTCGGGAAATAGATGCCGAAGGAGCCGTTGCTGATGCACTGGCCGAGCAGCGTCAGCATGATCAGGCCGGGTGTGATAAAGGCACCGTAGGAAACACCCTCCACTTCCTGTATGCGCGAGCCGATCGCCGCGCCGAAGACGATGAAATAGAGTGATGTCGAAATCACCGGCGAGATGACGCTCTGCAGCAGGGTGCGGCGCGTGCGCGCCATCTCGAAGAAATAGATCGACTTGATTGCTTCGACGTTCATTTTGCCGCTCCCACCAGGGCCACGAAGATGTCTTCGAGCGAACTTTGCCGCGTCGACAGATCCTTGAAATGGATATTGCTCTCGCTCAGCCGGGTGAGCAGGGTCGCGATGCTCTCCTGCTCGTTATCGGCATCGAAATCATAGGTCAGCCGGCAGCCTTCGGCTTCCAGCGTCAATCCGTTGCCGGCAAAACAGTCCGGCAGCCGCTCGAGCGGTTCGGTGAGATCGAGGATGAGCTGCTTGCGGCCAAGCTTGGCCATCAGCGCCGCCTTGTCCTCGACGAGCAGCAATTGCCCGCCATTGATGACGCCGACCCGGTCGGCGATCTCCTCGGCCTCTTCGATGTAATGTGTTGTCAGGATGATGGTGACACCGGAAGCCCGCAGCTGCTCGACGACATTCCACATATCCTTGCGCAGCCTCACGTCGACGCCGGCGGTCGGCTCGTCGAGGAAAAGGATCTCAGGCTCATGGGAGAGCGCCTTTGCGATCAGCACACGCCGCTTCATGCCGCCGGAGAGCTGGCGCAGCATGTTGTCCTTCTTGTCCCAGAGGGAGAGCGCCCGCAGCACCTTCTCGATATGGGCGGGGTTGGCCTTCTTGCCGTGCAGCCCACGGGAAAAGCTCACCGTATTGAACACTGTCTCGAACTGATCGGTGGTCAGTTCCTGCGGCACAAGCCCGATCATGGAACGCGTTGCGCGGAAATCCTTGACGACATCGTGACCGGCGACCAGCACCTGGCCGCCGCTCGGGTTGGCAATGCCGCAGATGATCGAAATCAGCGTCGTCTTGCCGGCGCCGTTCGGTCCGAGCAGCGCCAGGATCTCGCCCTTCTCCACATCGAGGTTGATGCCCTTCAGGGCCTCGAACCCATTGGCATAGGTCTTGGTCAGGTTCTGGACGGAAATAATGGGGGCCATGCGGAACTCTTGTGGATTCTCGAAGTATTTCGGCCCGCTATATAGTTCGTCTGTGACGGTTTGACATCCTTCGGGAACGTGAACACTGCATTCACGCAGCACCAACACCGTTCCAAGGATAGCCAGATCTCCGACCAGTGACGTGCCCTAGCTAGCTCTCAGCTATTGTCTCGACACTCGCACCTGGACGTCGCTGGCAAGTCCATCGGCTACGGATTCGGCCCGGACCTATCGGCTCCCTGAGTATGCTTCCGCTGAAGATCGGCGTCTTGATCAAGCTCAAGACTATTGATTGTGCCTTCATCCGGCCGCAAAGGCGCTCAGTTTTTCGCCGGACAGGCGGTAGCGGACCCACTCCTTCATAGGCTGGGCGCCGATCGCCTCATAGACCTTGATGGTAGGCTCGTTCCAGTCAAGCACACTCCATTCGAACCGGCCGCAATTGTTTTCCAGCGCGATTTCAGCAAGGCGCCGCAGCAATGCCTTTCCGGCGCCGAGGCCGCGCGCCGTCGGCGTCACGTATAGATCCTCAAGATAAACGCCCTTCCTGGCTTGCCAAGTCGAATAGTTGAAGAACCAGATGGCCGAACCAATCGCCTCACCATCCTTCTCGCAGATCAGAGCATGCGTGACTGATCCCTCGCCAAAAAGAGATTCGGTCAGCGTCTCGATAGTCGCTTCGACCTCGTGCTCAGCCCTCTCGTAGACGGCCAACTCCCGGATGAACCTCAGGATCGTCGCCGCATCGGCGCGCACCGCGTCGCGAATCTTTAAAGTCATCTCACACCCGGTTGGATTTGGAACAGCGATCGACGTTGTGCGAAAAAGTGAGTGCGGCGTCAATGATCTCGTTCTTTCCTCAGCTGGCTCCAGCCTGGGCAATTACACAGGGGAGATAGCTTCATATTCAACGGCGCACAGCAGCAGTATTTCCTGCCGCCGATCGTTGAAAGAAAGGTGACGGTCGGTTCGGATGTCATCATCCGGTGATATTCTTGCCCGATAAGAGAACCGAGGCCAGCACCGGCATCCGCCCCGCCGCCCATCCGTTTGCGGAGCCGTCCTCCGGCGTTCTCGTTGCGCCCTATTTCCGCTGCCTCGGCATGTAGTGAAAGTTATTGTCATTCACCAAGTGCTTTGAACCGGCCAGTATCCCCTGTCCAGCCGCGTTCGCCTCAGCCGGCCTTGCGCCGGCTTTCTTTTTAATTGCCGCGGAATAGGAGTCGCAAGACGAGGTGCGAGTCGCACTCACAACTCGTCGTAATTGAGCCAGTCGAAATCCGCGGCTTTCCCCCGCCCGGACGTATCGAAGGCAAACACGCCGGCGAAGGCGCCGGTGAAGGAGCCATGTTCGCCGCGCCCGCCTTCATCGGAAACCACACCTGCGTCGAGAACCGGCCCGATCGGCTGCCAGGCGCCCTTGCCTTCGGTCTGCCAGAAGAATTGCAGGTCGTTTTCGCGGATTTCCATGGCGAGCTGGACGCGCCCCTCGGCGAGGATCGCGACGCCGCTCTCGGCGGGAAAGCTCAGGCGGCCGTTCGGGTAGTCGCCGCTGCAGGACAGGATCATAACGCAGCGGCCGAGCGTTTCGTGCAGCGTCACGGCGACGGCGTGGAATTTGTGGCGGTTGTAGTAATGCGTCAGCCCAGCCACCTGCTGATAGGTATCAGGTGAGAATTCAACCACGGTTTCGGCGCGGAAGCTGTGATGCTCCTGACGACGGGCGACCAACGCCTGTTCGAACCAGGAGCCGATGCTTTCGCGCCCGATCAGGCGCAGATGGCCGGGACGGTCAGTCAGGTTGAAGATGCGCGTTGGCTCGGGCGTGCGAAGCCACTGGAAATCTGCGGGAAGTTTGCCCCCGTCGAAATTGTATTCGGTGCGCATCGGCTTTTCCGCCGGTACCGCGCCGAAGAGGCCCGGCACATCGACCTCTGGCACTGTCGTGCCGTTTTCCAGGTAAAGCCAGTCGTCGTCGCGCCAGACGCATTTCTGCAGGCTCGTTTCGCGCCCCAGCGTGCAGCGCCGCTTCGGCGGCAGCGGCCGGCCGCAGAGATGGGTATGATAGGCTTGACCGTCAGGCGTCTCGACATATTGGCCATGCCCCGCCCGCTGCAGCACCGCGCCCGGATGATCCTTGGAGGTGATGAGGTGCATGTTCGGGTGCATCTCGTATGGTCCGTCAATGCGGCGCGAGCGCGCCATGGTGACGGCGTGGTCGTAGCCGGTGCCGCCCTCGGCGGTTGTCAGATAGTACCAGCCATTGCGCTTGAAAAGATGCGGTCCCTCGACGAGACCAAGCGGGCTGCCGGCGAAGATGTTCTTGATCGGGCCTTTCAGCGCCTTCGTCGCCGGGTCCCACTCCTGCAGCAGGATGCCGTCGAAGGCCGGTGATTTCGGCGAACCGCCGAAGCTCTCGGTGCGGTGGTTCCACTGCATGTTGACGAACCACTTGCGGCCGTCATCGTCGTGGAAGAGCGAAGGATCGAAACCGGAAGAGTTGACATAGACCGGCTCGGACCATTCGGCCTCGATAGAGGGCGCGGTGACAATGTAATTATGCGCATCCTTGAAATTGCCGTCGAAGCGCTTGACGTCGGTATAGACGAGCCAGAACTGCCCAGCGGCAAAGGAAAGGCACGGCGCCCAGATGCCGCAGCTATCCGGGTTCCCCCGCATGTCGAGTTGCGAGGCGCGCTCCAGCGGCCGGCGCACCAGCGTCCAATTCACCAGATCGCGCGAATGGTGGATCTGCACCCCGGGATACCATTCGAAGGTGGAGGTGGCGATGTAATAATCCTCGCCCACACGGCAGATCGACGGATCGGGATTGAACCCCGGCAGGATGGGATTGCGGATCATGATGAAGCCTCCTCCTTAGATTATTTTTGTGGTACGTACGTCAAACGAAGGCGGGAAAACCTCTCCTCCATCATCTCTGTCCTCGGGCGAAGCCTGGCCCACACGAATGAGGGAGCCTGTGGCGACATGCTGCCACAAACTCCCACTGCCCATACTACTCCCGCTCTGCCGACTTCGCCCACAAATTGATATCAGCCTCGCGGGCGTAGACGTCGATCTCAGCGAGTTCTTCCAGGCTGAATTCGAGATTATCCAGCGCCTTGACGCAATCGACGATCTGCGAGGAACGGCTGGCCCCGATCAGCGCCGAAGTCACGCGTCCGCCGCGTAGCACCCAGGCGATCGCCATCTGCGCCAGCGTCTGGCCGCGGCGCTCGGCAATCTCGTTGAGCTTCCTGATATTGTCGATGATCGAGGGACGGATGAAGTCGCGCTTCAGGAAGTGGTTCTGCGCCGCGCGGCTGTCATCGGGGATACCGCCGAGATACTTCGTCGTCAGCATGCCCTGGGCGAGCGGCGAAAACACGATCGAGCCCATGCCGACGTCGTCGAGCGTATCAAGCAGCCTGTCGTCCTCGACCCAGCGGTTGAGCATCGAATAGCTCGGCTGGTGGATCAGGCAGGGCGTACCAAGATCCTTAAGGATGGCGGCGGCTTCGCGGGTGCGCTGCGAATTATACGAGGAGATGCCGACATAGAGCGCCCGGCCGGAGCGGACGATATGGTCGAGCGCGCCGCAGGTTTCCTCAAGCGGCGTGTCCGGGTCGAACCGGTGCGAATAGAAGATATCGACATAGCCGAGGCCCATGCGCTTCAGGCTCTGATCGCAGGAGGCGATCAGATACTTGCGGCTGCCCCACTCGCCATAGGGACCCGGCCACATGTCATAGCCGGCCTTGGAGGAGATGATCAGCTCGTCGCGAAGCCCGGAAAATTCTGTCCGCAAAATTTCGCCGAAGGCGGTCTCGGCACTGCCGGGAGGCGGACCGTAATTATTGGCGAGATCGAAATGGGTGATGCCGAGGTCGAAGGCCGTGCGGCACATGTCGATCTTACGCTCATGCGGCGTGTCGCCGCCGAAATTGTGCCAGAGGCCGAGGGAAACGGCCGGCAGCTTCAGGCCCGAACGGCCGACGCGGTTATATTTCATCTTCGAATAACGGTCTGCGGCCGGTTGCCAGCTCATGAGACTCTCCTTGCTAAAATATCTTAATAGATGCCCCGCAGGGCCTGACTCAGGAGTCTGCCCCTCATCCGGCTGCCGCCACCTTCTCCCCGTAAACGGGGCGAAGGGACATACCGCACCCGCTCGCTTAAATCTCAACCCTGCGTTTGCACGTCCCCTCTCCCCGTTCTTTACGGGGTGAGGGTGAGGGTGAGGGGCAATCTTCACCACGACGATTCTAACGCCATCCTATCACTTCAACAGTGCCTGCGCCTCCTCGATACCGAGCGCGGCCGGCTGGGTGCAGGTCGTGGTGAGGTCGATGAAACGCCCTTCCTCGCCCGACTTCAGGATCGAGGTCATGACGTCGACACCGTGCAGCGTGCGGTCGAGCGAGCAGCGCGCGTCGCGGCCTTCGATCAGCGACATCGCCATGTCGGCAAGGCCGGCCGTGCGGTAGTTGGCGCGCGAGCCGCTGGGGCTTTCCTGGTTGATCTTGCCGAAGGGATGCTCCCAGGCTTCGAGCGGCTTGATGTCCTTGTCGCGGCCGCTTGCCTCGACGGTGCCGCCGAAGAAGTTCGGATCCGGCACGTAGAGCGAGCCATCGGTGCCGTAGAGCTCCATATTGGCATGGCGATGCGACCACACGTCCCAGCTCGCCGTCAGCGTCACCGTGGCGCCGTTGACGAATTCGAGCAGTGCCTGGATCGTCGTCGGCGTCTTGACCGGGATGATCTCGCCATTGCGCGGCTGGCTGGTGATGGTGCGGGTCTCCGATGCCATCGAGGTCATGGCGCCGACGCGTTTGACCGGGCCGATCAGGTTGATGAGGTTGGCGATGTAATAAGGGCCGAGATCGAGGATCGGGCCGCCGCCCGGCAGGAAGAAGAAATCCGGGTTCGGATGCCACATCTCCATGCCGGGGCTCATCACGTAGCAGGCGCCCGAGGTTACCCGGCCGATGCCGCCGTCGTCGATGAACTTGCGGGCAAGCTGATGCGCGCCGCCGAGGAAAGTGTCCGGCGCGCAGCCGACGGCTAGGTTTTTTGCTTTGGCGATGCGGCGAAGCTCCTCGCCCTGCTCCAGCGTAAGCACCAGCGGCTTTTCCGAATAGACGTGTTTGCCGGCCTCGAGGATCGCCTTCGACACCGGAAAATGCGCATCCGGAATGGTCAGATTGACGACGACGTCGATCTCGTCATTGGCGAGAAGCGCGTCGATCGTCTGTGCCTTCACGCCATATTCCTTGGCGCGGGCCTCGGCGGCCTGCACGTTGATATCGGCGCAGGCCAACACCTTCAGCCCCTTGAAGAGCGGTGCGAGCGAGAAGTAGGTGGTGGAGATGTTGCCGCATCCGATGATGCCGACGCCAAGTTCCCTGGTCATGATTTGCCTCAATAAGTCTTGAAGGATGCGATCGAACGGCTGATGTTGCGGTCGATGTCTTTGGGATTGTCATGTTCGACGACGAAGTGCTTGGCCTTGGTGCCGCGAAGCGCTGCAATCAGCTTGGCCCACTCGACCTTGCCATGGCCGACATCGGCCCAGCCGTCCTCGTCCTTCGCTTCGCCTGCCGGCGCGATATCCTTGACGTGGACGGAAGTGATGCGAGGACCGAGCTTCTCGATCCAGGCGAACGGATCGGCGTCGCCGCGGATGACCCAGGCGATATCGGCTTCCCAGGAGATGTCAGGCGCGCCTTCGAAGATACGCTCGATCGGCAGCGAGCCGTCGGCGAGCTTGACGAATTCGAAGTCGTGGTTGTGCCAGCCGAATTCGTAGCCGGCGTCCTTGTAAGGCTTGCTCATTTCCTGCAGCCGCTTGCCGAAGGCGGTCCAGCCGGCGGCGTCGGAGGGGCGCTGATCAGCGGCCAGATGCGGCGCATAGATCGAATCCATGCCGAGGATCTTGGCGATGTTGAGCGATTTCTGAACGTCCTTTTCCAGGAAATCAGGGCTGAAATGGCCGCTCGCCATGACGAGGCCGTTCTTGTCGAGCTCGGCGCGAAGGCTCTTCAGGCCGGCGCCGTCGAGATCGGCATAGATGCCGCCGAAGCCCTCGACTTCGGCATAGCCCGCCTTGCCGAGCTTCTCGAAAATCGCCGAATAGGGCTGGAAATTACGCGCACTGTAGAGCTGGTAGCTGAGTTTCGTCATCATGTTCTCCTTGGGCCTCGTGCCCGTGCTTGGGAAGATCAATCCGCCGATTGGCAGGAATGCAGGTCGTAGAACCGGAAATCCGGCAGCTTGCCGCGTTCGAGCTGATGTGCCGGGGTGAAGGTGATGCGGCGGCTCTCACCGGCCGCAAGATCGAAGGCGTTGTCGGAATATTTGCCGTCCGTCTCGCTCTCGATCATTACGAAGAGCGCAAGTGCCTTGGCGGTGACGTTGATGTCGACCGCCCCGCTCGCCTCGACATATTCATGGGTGACCGTCAGCCCCGCGGGCTCGAGCTCCAGCGCCTTATAGGTGCCGTTGACATAATGCCCCTCGCCGCCCATGCCGTTCGAGGCTGTGAAATGCCAGGCGAGCAGCGTTCCCTCGCCGATCTCGGCGACGTTGATGGTCGCAGCCGTGACCGCCGCATCCGGCGAGCAGACCGCCTGCACATCTTTCAGGTGCTTCCGCTCGCCGTTCATCGTCAGAACAGAAATTGAAAGATCGACACTGACATCGGCAAGCGTGTCATTAACAAGCGAGAAACGGATCGTCTTGCCGTCCTCGGAAGGAATGGCCGCGACTGCCACCGGTTGGAAGAAGCGCTTGACGAGATAATGCATCGCCTTCCAGCGCCCGCCATAATCGAGGCTCGACCAGGAAGCGACCGGCCAGGTGTCGTTGAGCTGCCAGTAGATCGTGCCCATGCAATGGGGTTTCAGCGACCGCCAGTATTCCACCGCCGTCTTGATCGCCAGGCCCTGCTGGATCTGCGAGAGATAGACGAAGTTCGGGAAATCCTTGGGGAAGCGGAAATAGCGGAACATCGTGCCGGCGATGCGCTCGTTGCCGCCGGCATTCTTTTGATGCAGCTCCATGACAGGAGAAGCGACGTTCAAGTCTTTCTCCTCGGCATAGGTCTTGATGACAGGCAGCGAGGTATAGGACTGGAAGCCGAACTCCGAGCAGAAGCGCGGCCGCACCGAACGGTAATTGTCGAACGACTTGTTCTCGTGCCAGACCGACCAGTAATGCATGTCGCCGGAGCCGTCGGCATGCCAGGCATCGCCGAAATCGAGATAGCCGGAGGCCGGGCTCGACGGCCACCAGAGCGCGCCGGGCGACGCTTTCTTCACCGCCTGCTCGATCGTTCTGTTGAGCCGGTCGTAGGAGACGAGATAACGGTCGCGGTCCTTCCTCGACTCCTCGAACCAGGTCAGCGCGCCGACAAGTTCGTTGTCGCCGCACCAGAGCGCGATCGAGGGATGGGAGGAGAGCCGGCGGACCTGGTAATCGACTTCGATCGCCACATTCTCGAGAAAGTCCTCCGTCGAGGGATAGAGATTGCAGGCGAACATGAAGTCCTGCCAGACCAGGAGGCCCAGCCGGTCGCAGAGATCGTAGAAATGATCTTGCTCATAGAAACCGCCGCCCCAGACGCGGATCATGTTCATGTTGGCGGCTTTCGCCGATTGCAGCAAATCCTCAGTCTTTTCAGGCGACGATAGCGAATAGAGCGCATCGGCCGGAATCCAGTTGGCGCCGCGGCAGAAGACCTCTCTGCCGTTGACCTTGAACGCAAAGCGGCTGCCTGATGCATCCGGCGTCGTGATCAGCTCGATGGTACGGAGACCGATCTGCTTCGTCACCACCTCATCGGACAGCTCGACGGAGAGCGTGTAAAGCGCCTGCTCACCGCTGCCGGAGGGCCACCAGAGGCGCGGCCTGTCGATATGGAAGAGGTGATTGACCGTTGTCTCGCCCTTGACGCCGACATCGAGGCGCACGCGCTCTCCGTCGAGATCGAAATAGACCTGGGCGATTCCGGCATGCCTGGCATAGAGGCTCGCCGTCACCGT
Source organism: Rhizobium phaseoli (assembly GCF_001664385.1). Classification (NCBI taxonomy): domain Bacteria; kingdom Pseudomonadati; phylum Pseudomonadota; class Alphaproteobacteria; order Hyphomicrobiales; family Rhizobiaceae; genus Rhizobium; species Rhizobium phaseoli. The sequence continues at coordinate 2,585,738 of NZ_CP013532.1, forward strand.
GAGATCGACAGAGCCGTCATTGTTGTGGGCCTGGCGGGTAACGACATGCTCGATGCGCGCCGTCTCGAGCTTCTTCAGCGCGATCGTGCCGTAGAGGCCGAAGGGTGCAATGGCGATATTCCAGTCCCAGCCGAAGTGGCATTGCGGCTTGCGCAGCATGTTGCCGTCCGGGATCGGCGAATTACCCGTGCTGTAAGGAATATAGAAGGGCTGCTTCTTCTGCCGCTCGGCACCAACGGCGGGATTGGAGGCAAACACGATGCGGATGACGTTGTCACCGGATTTGAGCATGCTCGACACGTCGGGTCGATAGCGACGGAAGCTGTTGTCGGCTTCGAGCGCCAGGAAGCCGTTGACGTAGACGCTGGCGACCGTGTCGAGATAGTCGACATCGAGATACCAGTCGCCGTCTACCTCCTGCAGTGCAAAGCTGCGCTCGACCGCCCACTCACGCTGGGCGACCCACTGCACCTTCTGCTCGTTGCGCCCGAAATAGGGATCGGGGATCAGACCGGCCCGGTGAAGCGCCGTATGCACGTCGCCCGGCAGTGCGATGACGCTTTTGATCTCGCCATCGACGGAAGTCAGCTGCCACGAACCTGAAAGGTCAATGCTGGAGGGGAGCGATTGTTGCGTCACGATTTCATTTCCGATTTCGAAAAGGGTTGTGTTCTTGAAGGAAGGGCAAATGTCGCTGTTCGGCGGCTTTCACCTAGTCGTTCGTCAGAGACGTGTCGTTTTTGCCCTCATCCGCCCACTCCGCTCTCCGTCATCCTCGGGCTTGACCCGAGGATCTACACCGCATCCACCAGCAGCAACGGGCATGGATCCTCGGGTCAAGCCCGAGGATGACGGAGGGCGGGATTGGCCTTTGCGTCAAACTCGCCCGGGGCTAGTGGCCTCAATCCACAAATCTCCGCTAAAGCCGCAGCTCGCTCTCGGCGTCGAACACCGAAGCCAGCGTCATGTCGAAGCTCAGCTTCACCTTGGCTCCGACATTGAAGCGGCGCGCGCCGTTGACGCGGACCGACATCGTGTGACCGGCATGTTTCAGCCAAAGGAGATTGTCCGCGCCCATCGGCTCCTCGATATCGACGGTCGCGTCATGTTCTTCGCCGCCGGTGTTTTCGTTGACCTTGATATGCTCGGGGCGAACGCCGAGCACCACCTTGCGGCCGGGCTGCAGCGCCTCATTAGCCTCGTAGGCGGCCAGCGAAAAGATGACGCCATTCGCCGTAAAGGCGATGCCATCGCCCGACTTGACCAGTTCGCCGCGCAGGAAATTCATCGACGGCGAGCCGATAAAGCCGGCGACGAAAAGGTTACGCGGCCGATTGTAGATCGTCGTCGGATCGTCGAGCTGCTGAATGATGCCGCTCTTCATGATGGCGATGCGATCCGCAAGCGTCAGTGCCTCGATCTGGTCGTGCGTGACGTAGATCATCGTATTCTGCAGCGACTGGTGCAGACGCTTGATCTCGACGCGCAGCTCCGAGCGAAGCTTGGCATCGAGGTTGGACAGCGGCTCGTCGAACAGGAAGACGTCGACATCGCGCACCAGCGCCCGGCCGATTGCCACGCGCTGGCGCTGGCCGCCGGAAAGCTCGGCCGGTTTGCGCTTCAGAAGCGGCTGGATCTGTAGGATCTCGGCGGCGCGCGCCACGCGCTTGTCGATCTCGGCCTGCGGCACCTTGGCGACGCGCAGGCCGAAGGAGAGGTTCTTCTCGACCGTCATCTGCGGATAGAGCGCATAGGACTGGAACACCATGCCGATGCCGCGGTCCTTCGGTTCCTCCCAGGTGACGTTCTTGCCCTTGATGAAGATCTGCCCTTCCGAGGCGTCGAGCAGGCCGGCAATGCAGTTCAGCAAGGTCGACTTGCCGCAGCCGGATGAGCCGAGCAGCACCAGGAATTCGCCGTCATTGATGTCGAGGTTCAGATCCTTCAATACGCTGACCGCGCCGAAGTTCAGCGACAGATCCTTGATGGAAACACTTGAATTGGAGACACTCGAATTCATGTTCATGTGATCAACCCTTCACTGCGCCAGCGGCGATGCCGCGGACGAAAAGCCGTCCCGACACGAAATAGACGATCAGCGGCACGAGACCCGTCAGGATCGTTGCCGCCATGTTGACGTTGTATTCCTTCACGCCCTGAACGGAATTGACGATGTTGTTGAGCTGCACGGTCATCGGATAGGTATCCGGCCGGGTAAAGACGACGCCGAACAGGAAGTCGTTCCAGATTCCGGTCACCTGCAGGATCATCGCGACGACGAAGATCGGCAGCGACATCGGCAGCATGATCTTCAGGAAAATCTGCCAGAAACCCGCGCCATCGACGCGCGCCGCCTTGAACAGCTCTTCCGGCAGCGACACGAAGTAGTTGCGGAACAGCAGCGTCAGGATCGGCATGCCGAAGATCGAATGCACGATGACGAGACCGGTCAGCGTGCCGTAAATGCCGATTTCGCGCAGGATGATGACAATCGGATAGATCATCACTTGATAGGGAATGAACGCCCCGATGATGAGGATCGAGAAGAAGAACTCCGATCCCTTGAAGCGCCAGTTTGCCAGCGCGTAGCCGTTCACCGAGGCGATCGCGATCGAGATGATGACCGACGGCACGGTGATGCGCACCGAATTCCAGAAGCCGCGCGACAGGCCATCGCAATTCAAGCCCGTGCAGGCCTCCGCCCAGGCCTTCACCCAAGGCTCGAAGGTGATTTCCATCGGCGGTGAGAAGATGTTGCCGAGGCGGATTTCCGGCATGCCTTTCAGCGACGTCACAACCATCACATAGAGCGGCAGCAGGTAATAGAGCGCCGCGACGGTCAGCGTGCCGTAGAGCATGATGTTGCGCGGCGACAAAGCCGGGCGCGGTTTCGGGCCGCTTGGGCCATCGCCGAGCCTCTGCGAGACGGCATCGATACCAGCGGCCGTGGTGTTGAGAGTTCCGATATTAGCCACGTTTGCGCCCTCCTCCGAATTCCAGATAGGCCCAGGGAACGATGATGATCGCGACCGTGACGAGCATCATTGTCGAGGCAGCAAAGCCCTGCCCCAGGTTCTGCGCCTGGAACATGTAGTCGTAGACATATTTCGCCGGCACTTCCGACGAGATGCCGGGACCACCAGACGTCTGCGCCACGACGAGGTCGTAGACCTTGACGATGCCTGAGGCGATGATGACGATCGTCGTGATGAACACCGGCCGCATCATCGGAATGACGATGAGGAGATAGGTCTTCCACATCGGGATGCCGTCGACGCGCGCAGCCTTCCAGATGTCCTCGTCGATACCGCGCAGCCCGGCGAGCATCAGGCACATGACCAATCCGGTCCCCTGCCACAGCGCCGCGATCAGAATGCCGTAAATGACGATTTCAGGCGTATAGAGCGGATTGAAGGTGAAGCTCGTCCAGCCGAGTGAGCGCACCACCGACTGCACGCCGAAATCCGGGTTCAGCACCCACTGCCAAACGAGACCGGTCACGATGAAGGACAGCGCGAAGGGATAGAGGAAAATGGTGCGAAAGGTATTTTCGAAACGGATCTTCTGATCCATCAGCGCAGCGAGGACGAAGCCGATGACCAGGCTGAAAATCAGCGAGAGAACGCCGTAAAGGGCCAGATTTTCGATCGCCGTCACCCAGCGAGGCGCCGCCCAGAGGCGCTGATATTGATCGATACCGACGAAGCTCAACCGCGGCAGGAGCTTGGAATTGGTGAAGGAATAAAAGACCGTCCAGAATGTGCCGCCGACAAAGATCATCAACGCCGTCAGGATCATCGGGATGGATGCAATCTTGGCATTCAGATTGCGCAGTAATTTGATCGGTCGGCCGGCTCGCGCTTGACCCGTCATGAACGCTTCTCCTCAAATCGCAACGGCGGCCCGCGACAGCAAGGTACGGCACCATTTGCCATCCTTGCTCCGGTTTTACCGGGAAGGGCCGGAGAGATGCCGCCAGCCGAACCTCCGTCCGGGGAAGGATCCGGCCCTTGCGGAGCCGGATCCGATGGCAGCGAATCTATCGATCAGTCAGCCGAAGCAATGATCTCGGCGAAACGCTTCTGGGCGTCTTCCGGCGTCATCGACGGGTTGGCGAAAAATTCGGAGAAGAGGTCTTCCTTCTGCTTCTGGCTGTCGGCCGAAAGCAGCTGGTCGGTGCCCTGGATCACGTTGCCCTTTGACAGGATATCGAGCCCCTTCTTCATGCAATCATTGGCAGCGGCAAGATCGACGTCGCCGCGAACCGGCAGCGAGCCCTTCTTCAGGTTGAAGGCAACTTGAGTCTTGGGATCGAGCAGGGTCTTGGCGAGCACGGCCTGCGCCTTGGATTTTTCCTCATCCTTCAGCAGCGGGAAGTAGAAGGCGTCACCGCCGGTCGAGATGATTTCGTTCACGCCGAGGCCCGGCAGGCAGGTATAGTCGGTACCGGCCTTCTGACCGGCGAGCGCGAATTCGCCCTGCGCCCAGTCACCCATGATCTGACCGCCGGCCTTCCCCGTGATGACGAGGTTGGTGGCCTGGTTCCAATCCTGGACATTGGTGCCCTTGGACATACGGCGCGCATCGTCGGCGGCCTTGAAGACCTTAGCGATTTCAGGGCCGGCGGCAGCTTCCGCATCCTTGTCCTTAAAGACCTTGTTGAAGGTGTCCTTGCCGGCAATCGCCACCATCAGCACGTCGAAGGCGCCTGCAGCCTGCCACGGCTGACCGCCGACGGCGAGCGGAAGGATACCGGCCTTTTCGAGAGCCGGCGCGGCAGCGACGAATTCGTCCCAGTTCTTCGGAACCTCGACGCCGGCCTTCTTGAAGGCGGCGTTCGAAAGCCACAGCCACTGCCAGGAGTGGATGTTGACGGGAGCGCAATAGATTTTACCGTCGATGGTGCAGGAATCGAGCAGGCTCGACGGACGGATGATGTCCTTCCAGTGCTCGGCGGTCGCCACATCGGTCAGGTCGCGCATGAGGCCGGCCTGAACGAGCTCCTCGGCCTGGCGGCCATGGTTGAACTGCGTGGCGCCCATCGGATCGCCGCCGGTGATGCGGCTGATCATGATCGGACGGGCCGTACCGCCGGAACCGGCAATAGCGCCATCGACCCAGTGGTTGCCGGTGGCGTCGAAGGCCTTGGCCAGCTCGGCGACGGCCGCGGATTCGCCGCCGGATGTCCACCAGTGCGTGACTTCGAGATCGGTGGCGTTTGCGCTGATCGGAAGCGCGGCCGAAGCGGCAAGCAGTGCCGCCATCATACGAATTTTCATGAGTTCTCCTCCCTCACTGAAACGTTGCCGGAAAAACTTAGATCAATCGATTTCCCCACGCAACTGCCCCCCTATAAATTTTTGCCTAAAGATCCGAATTGCCACTTCTGACTGTTCAAGATTAGCTCTCTACACCCTCTGAATCGAAAGAACCTTTGGGTTTTTCGCATATGCGCTGTCCCTTTATATAATTGAAAATAAAGCCATAATTTAAACACATAACCTCAGCCCTCGCATCGTCTTTTTCGCAGGCGCGGAAAAATTCCCAACAAATCACCGATTCAACCTATGCGAATGATATTGCGACGCACACAAGAAAAAATGCTCGACATTTCTACTGTATCGTTACAGATTGTATTCTTCAGGGAGGCGCGATTTTGGCAGGCGGCGGGCTTACGGCGCCTGAAAAAGCCTCTATAAGCGAGACAAATTCGCGCAGGGCGGCCTACAGGGATGGAAAACAAGGGAAATTTCGGACAAGCCGCATCGACGGCGGTGACGCGCGAGCGCCCGACATTGAAGACGATCGCCTTCATGACCGGCCTTGGCGTCACCACGGTCTCACGTGCGCTGAAAGATGCACCTGATATCGGGGCCGAAACCAAGGAGCGGGTGCGCATGGTCGCCCGCCAGCTCGGCTACCAGCCGAACAGGGCGGGCGTGCGCCTGCGCACCGGCAAAACCAACGTCATCGCCCTCGTCCTCAGCATCGACGAGGAGATCATGGGCTTCTCGAGCCAGATGGTCTTCGGCATCTCCGAGGTCCTGTCCGGCACGCCCTATCATATCGTCGTCACGCCGCATTCCCACAGCAAGGACCCGATGCTGCCGGTGCGCTATATCCTCGAGACCGGCTCGGCCGACGGTGTGATCATCTCGCGCATCGAGCCGGACGATCCGCGTGTACGGCTCTTGACCGAGCGCGGCATGCCCTTTGCCACGCATGGGCGCACCGATGCGGGTCTGACGCACCCCTTCCACGATTTCGACAACGAGGCCTTCGCCCATCAGGCGGTGGAGCGGCTGGTCAAACGCGGCCGGCGGCGCATCGCCCTGCTGCAGCCGCCGAGCAAGCTCACCTATTACGCCCATATCCGGATCGGCTTCCAGACAGGTCTGCACGATTACGGCGCCGAGGAAGTGCCGCTGCGCATCAACACCGATGCGCCGCTCGCTGATATCCGCGACGTCGTCGAGGTGATGATGCGTTCGGCGAACGCCCCTGACGGCATCGTCTGTTCGGCCGGCAGCGCAGCGATCGCCGTCAATGCCGGCATCGAGGCCGCCGGCAAGGCACTGGGACGCGATCTCGACATGGTTTCCAAGCAATCGGTGCCGATCCTGAACTGGATCCGGCCCGAGATCATCACCGCCCAGGAGGACGTGCGTCAGGCCGGCCGCGAAATGGCCAAGGCTGTCATCGCCCGCATCGACGGCGTGGAACCGGAACTGCTGCAGAGCATCAGCCAGCCGATTTGGCCGGAGAACGGCAGATAGGCGGGACTAGAGCGCCACTTCTTGCCCCCATCAACGCCGCGGTCCGCCGTCTCCTTTCATTACGTCGGGAGTGCACTAATCTGTCCTCGGTTATTCGTGTGACCTCAGGCTTCGCCCGCGAGATGTCACAGGACTGATCGAGGGAAGGTTGGCAAAGCTCAAAAACGCTTGTCATCCTCGCGGCGCGAGAGTGCGCAATCGAAAGAAACCCAATGCGATTGTCCGGAAGATCGATCGATCATCGATCTCCTGAAGGAGGATGAACGCTACCCCAGGGATACCCGAGCCGGCATCGGCTCGAAAAAGCCAAGATTGCCCCGCATTCAGGGACGCCACGGGGATTCGACAGGATGCAGCAGAGCGGCGTGCCCTATTTCAGCCAATGGGAAACACCCGGCATGACGCTGCCGGTGCTTGCTGAGGGCTCGCAAGCCCTGCTCAGCGACCCGCTCTGGCGGTATTCTGGAGCCGGCACGATCGAGGAATATGCACGCTGGGCAGTGAATGTCTGCGGCATGGCCTGCCTGAAAATGATCCTTGCCGCCCGCGGCGAGATCCATCCGACCCTCGACCTCGCCCGGGCCTGTACCGCCTATGGCGGTTATGTCATCAACGAGGTCGATGCCTCGATCAAGGGACTGATCTACGCGCCCTTCGTACGCTTCGTGGCCGAGCGTTTCGGGCTCGGCGCCGAGACCATGACCGGCGTCGAGACGGCGGCCATATCAGACCTCCTATCGAAGCGCCGCTTCTTTATCGCCTCTGTGCATTCGGGAATCCGCTGGCCGGAGCGCGCGCCGCCGTCGAAGGGCGGTCACCTGGTGCTGGTGACGGCGGCAAGCAACGAAACGATCCGCTTCCACAACCCATCCGGCCATCACGAGGCAAGCCAAGCCGATGTCAGGCTGCCGCTTGCCGTCTTCGACCGCTTTTTCGCCAATCGCGGCATATCGGTCGAGGCCTGACCCTTTTCAACACCAGATCGCTTCGGAGGCTTTCATGACCCCGTCCCCAAACAGGCTGCGCATCGCCGTGCTCTTCGGCGGCCGCTCGGCCGAACATGAGGTTTCCATCCTTTCGGCAACCAATGTCATGGGCGCCCTGGCGCCCGAGAAATACGACGCCGTTCCCATTTTCATTAGCCGCGAGGGACAGTGGCTGCTCAGCAGCATCGTGGACGGCGCCTTGGCGACACCGTCATCCGGCACAGAAATCTGCCTCGTGCCGGGCGGACGTGGACGGATGATGGCGATCCCGGCCGGTGGGACGCCATATGATTTGCCAGGGATCGACATCCTGTTCCCTGTGCTGCACGGCCCGTACGGCGAAGACGGATCGGTGCAGGGTCTGGCGGAGGTCGCCCGCGTGCCGCTCGCCGGCTGCGGCATCCTCGGCTCGGCCGCCGCACTCGACAAGGATATCGCCAAGCGCCTGTTGCGGGCAGCAGGCCTGCCGGTGGCGCGCGCCGTGACCATCCGTGCGGATGCCGCCCCTTCGCTGGCAACCCTCGAAAGCGAGCTCGGCCTGCCGCTCTTCATCAAACCGGCGCGACAGGGATCGTCGGTCGGCGTCGCCAAGGTCCATGCCAGCCAGGAATTCGCGCCCGCCCTTGCGGAGGCCTTCCGCCACGATCACACGTTGCTGGCCGAAGAATTTGTTGCCGGCCGCGAGATCGAATTCAGCGTGCTGGAGAATGCGGCAGGCGAACTCTTCGTCTCCCGGCCGGGCGAGATCGTCCCGGCGGAAAGCCACGGCTTCTACAATTACGATGCCAAATATATCGACGAGAACGGCGCGGCGCTGAAAGTGCCGGCCGAGCTGCCGCCGGACGTCGAGGCCACCATGCGCGACATGGCCGCAAAGGCCTTCCGGGCTGTCGGCTGCGACGGCATGGCGCGCGTCGATTTCTTCCTGACATCGGACATGCGGTTCCTCATCAACGAGATCAACACCATCCCCGGCTTTACCGATATCAGCATGTATTCCAAGGCGATGGCGGCAAGCGGCGTCAGCTATGCCGAGGTCATTGACCGGCTCGTCGATCACGGCATGGCGCGCGCCGGCCGGACAGGCTGAGGCGGCGCTTGATGTCAGGCATCGGCCTGACAAAGTTCAGCGCTTGCGAAAGACACACCATTGGAAGGGCTGTCGGCCACCACCGGGCGTCGTGTGATCCTGGCGCCACTCGCGTTCGAGCGTGAAAGCCGAAGAGAATGCCGTCGCAAGGGCAGCCGCATCGTAACGCTGAACCGGCAAGCCGCTACAGCGCTCCGGACCGTCCGGCGCGAAAGTGGCGATGATCACGATGCTGCCTGGCGACGTGCCAGCTTCGAGCGCGCGGCGATAAGCCAGCCGCTGTTCCGGCTCGGTGAGGAAGTGAAAGACGGCGCGGTCATGCCACACATCGTACCGGCGCTCCGGTCGCCACACGGTGACATCGGCAATCACCCAGGCGATGCGGGCGGCCTCATCCCCGAGCCGCGCCTTGGCGACATCGAGCGCCGGCGCGGCGATGTCGAGAACGGTAAGATCGGACCACCCGCGTTCGACTAGACGGTCGACAAGGCTCGATGCGCCACCGCCGACATCGATCAGCGAGGTTGCGACCGGCAACTGCAGCGCGTCGAGCGCCCGCAGAGAAGGTTCGGGCGTCGGCTGATACCAGCTGACGCTGTCGGCAGCTTTCGTGCGGTAGACTGCGTCCCAATGTTCCCGTTTCGCGTCCGTCATCGCTCCATTGTCCTTGCCGCCGATATGAGTGATGAAAATGTAGGAACTGAGATGTCAGTAACAAATGTCCGGACGTGTCACAGCGAAGTGGCGTAGATGAGAGCGACCGGATCGGGTTCGAGGTTCGGCAATTTAAGGATCATGCCGGCGCCCGCAACGCAACTCCGAATGCCGGCGGTTCGAAGACTGCGGGCAATGCAAAGTTGACGAAAGACCGAGGGGCAAGCGAAAAAGCCCGGCGCGAGGGCCGGGCTTTCCCTTAATCTTCTGCTTGGCAAACCTCAGAAGGTCGCCGCGCCGCTGCCCCAGGGGCCGTGGTGGAAATCCTTGCCATCGAGACGGTCGAAACCGTGGGCGCCGAAGAAGTCGCGCTGGGCCTGGATGAGGTTTGCCGTGCCCCTGCCCTGGCGGTAGGCGTCGAAATAGGTGAGCGCCGAAGTCAGCGCCGGCACCGGCAGACCAGCGGAAATTGCCGCGGCGACGACGCGGCGCAGCGCCGGAATCGATTCCTTGACCATTTCCGAGAAGGCGGGCGTGACGATCAGGTTCGCAGCGTCGGGAGCCTTGGTAAAGGCCGAGGTGATCTCATCGAGGAACTGCGAGCGGATGATGCAGCCGGCGCGCCAGATCCTGGCAATGGTCGGCATCGGCAGCGACCAGTTGAACTCGCGCGAAGCTTCCGCCATTACGGCGAAGCCCTGCGCATAGGCGCCGATCTTGGCGGCAAACAGCGCCAGTTCCAAATCCTTGTTGAGTTCGGGACCGTAGGCGATCGGGAAGGAGACGGCCTGCGTGCCGAAAATCTTTTCGGCGGCTTCGCGCTGCGATTTCATCGAGGAAAGGCTGCGGGCGGCGACCGCGGCTTCGATTGCCGTTGCCGGAATGCCCATGTTCTGTGCCTCGATGGCCGACCATTTGCCGGTGCCCTTCTGGCCGGCTTTGTCGAGGATCATGTCGACCATCGGGCCGCCGGAAACCGGGTCGGTCGCAGCAAGCACCTTCTCGGAAATCTCGATCAGGTAGGAGTTCAGCCGGCCCTTGTTCCACTCGCCGAAGACGCCGGAGATGTCGGAGGCACTCTTGCCGAGGCCGTCGCGCAGGATGCCGTAGATTTCAGCGATCATCTGCATGTCGGCATATTCGATGCCGTTATGGATGGTCTTGACGAAATGGCCGGCGCCGTCATTGCCGAGCCAGGCGACACAGGGCTCGTCATTGTAGCGGGCGGCAATCGAGGTCAGAACCTTCTCGACGCGCTTCCAGGACTCTTCGGTGCCGCCGACCATGATCGACGGGCCGTGGCGCGCACCTTCCTCGCCGCCGGAAACTCCCATGCCGATGAAGGTCAGATCGGTATCCTTGAGGCGGTCGAAGCGGGCGACGGTATCGCGGAAATTGGCGTTGCCGGCATCGATCATGATGTCGCCCTTGGACAGATGCGGGCGCAACGCCTCCATCTGCTGATCGACGGCATCGCCCGCCTTGATCATGATGATGATCGGCCGCGGCGGCCGGATCGCATCGACGAACTCTTCTATGGTCTTGCAGGGAATGATCTGCTTTTTCAGATCGCCGGCGCTTTCGTAGAATTCGTCGGTTTTCTCAGGCGTGCGGTTGAACACCGCAATTTTATTGCCTTTCTCCGCGATGTTGAGCGCCAGGTTGGAGCCCATGACCGCAAGGCCGATCAGTCCGATTTCTGCCTTTTCCACGACAAACCTCCGATGTGTCATTTGGACCGGTGTTGTGGCACTGTCTTACTCAAACGGCAAGTCTGCCAAGGGTCTAATCGGTTCGCAAAAGTCAATGAAATGAAGCTTCCAATGCCGGCTTGTCCGACAAGCTGCCTTCTGATCGGCAGGCAGCGATATGGTGTGACCTGCCCTTGGCGCATCTGTAATGCCCTATCTCATGGTATCATAGGCCGTTCGGGAGATATCGCGTGGCAACGGAAAAACGAAACGGTGGAATTCTCCTGGCGGCCCGCGCCGGCCGCTATCGCGAATATGCGCCTCCGCCGGCGCTGCGGGGCCATTTCAGCCGGCTCTGGTCGCATTCGCTTCACGATGGACCGCCGGCAACGGTGGCGATCGTCCCGGACGGCTACTGCGATCTGCTCTGGATCGGCGGTCGGCTGGTCGTTGCCGGGCCTGACAGGACGGCGGCCTTTCCCCTCATCCGGCCGGGCACGACCGTCATTGGTGCACGGTTTGCACCGGGCGCCGCCGCACTCTGGCTGAAAACGCCGCTCTCGGCGCTGGTCGGCTGCTCGGTGCGGCTCAGCGATATCGGCCGGACGGACACCGCCGATTTTGAGGCGCGGCTGCAAGATTGTCCCGACGCTGCGGACGCGATGGTGTTGTTCGCCCGATTGCTCGAAGAGGCTGCACGCGGGGAGGAGGAGCCCGCCGCCGACGCCGCGGTGATCTTTGCCGCCGCCGACAGCGGCTGCCCCTCGCCCAGCCTGCGCCGCCGGCTCGACATCAGCGAAAGACAGCTGCGCCGCCGCTGCCACCAGCATTTCGGCTACGGCGCCAAGACGCTGGAACGCATCCGCCGATTCCAGCGTTTCCTCGACCTCTGCCGCAGATCGCACGCGATGCCGCTGGCCCAACTTGCACTGGAAGCGGGCTTTGCCGATCAAGCCCACATGACGCGCGAGGTCGGCGAACTCTCATGCCTGACGCCTGGCGTCATTCTTGATCAGCTCAACGCGCGGGAAATGCCGGACTGACCGTTTTGTTCAAGACGCCGCGGGTCGGGCTGTTATTCTCGCTCGACCAAGATCAAGGACCTGCAAGCCATGTCGACTATGCCCGCAAGAATCATCCACCGATCGATCGAGCGTGACTGGCGCGACGTCTACGACTTCGCCGGCAAGCCGGAGAACATGCCGCTCTGGGCCTCCGGCCTTGCGACCGGTCTTGAGCCCAATGGCGCCGATTGGATCGCCCATGGCCCTCTCGGCACCATCAAGGTCAGCTTCGTGCCCGCTAATGAATTCGGCGTGATCGACCATACGGTGACGATCGAATCCGGTCTCAGGGTCTATAATGCATTGCGCATCGTGCCGAACGGCGATGGTTGCGAGATCATGTTTACGCTGCTGCGCCTGCCCGGCATGACCGACGCGCAGTTTTCCGCCGATGCCGCCCATGTCGAGAAGGACCTCGCCATGCTGAAAGCCCTGATGGAGAGATAGATGGCCGATAAGTCAGAAAACCACGACCGCCGCATCGATTATGTCGAGTTCAACGTCGCCGACATCGCTGCCGCCAAGGCCTTTTATGGCTCGGCCTTCGGCTGGCGTTTCACCGATTACGGGCCGAACTATTGCGAATTCGACGATGGCCGTTTGAAGGGTGGCTTTACCGATTTCGGACCTGTGCGGCCAGGAGGGCCGCTTGTCGTCGTCTACGCCAATGATCTGGAGGAGGTGCTGACGTCGGTCGAAAGGGCCGGCGGCACGATCTGCCGGCCGATCACCGATTTTCCCGGCGGCCGCCGCTTCCATTTCCTCGATCGAGACGGTTACGAGCTCGCCGTCTGGGCGACTGCATAGGTTCGATCACCGATCCATCACGATCAGAGCACCGATCACCGTGCCGCCGGCATCGCGCAGCGGCGACATGCGACAGCGCGCCTGCCGCGATGGGCCAGCGCCGGCCGCCCGCTCATAGGTGTAGTCGATCTGCTCGCCGGCAAAGCAGGCATCCAGCTTATGTTTAGCGCATCCGGCAAAGCGTTCTTCGCCGATGAATTCGGATATATGGTGGCCGATGAGATCCATCGGCCTTCTGTCGAGATGAGCGCTGTTGGCCGCATTGGAATAGAGATAGCGATAGTCCCTGGTCAGCACCGCCACCCGATCCGGCAGGCTTTCGAGGATCGCCGCATTGAGAAATTGGCCGTTGTCGGTGTCGGGCACATAGGCCGCCGGCGGCTCGATGCGCACATCCTGCGGTGAAGGCAGCCGCCAGTCCGGCCCATGAGTGCCGAAATAGCCATCAAGCAGGCAGGACAGCACCGCCGTATGTTCTCGGACGCTGGCGCTGTCATCGGCATCACGGGCGATGAGATGGCTCGCGAACTGCAGCTGCATATACACTTCCAGCAGATTCGCTGCCCGGCATGCCAGGATCGCCTCGACCAGCGGCTCGACATGCCGGTCGAGCGACATGACGCGCTGATCGTCGCCGAGGCGTATGGCTTCCTCTATTTGCGCGCAACGCAAGGAAAAGGCTCGAAAAAGCTCCTGCAAGACGCCTCCCACTCCCATTGTCCAAGCGGTGTGCCCAATAACCGATAAGGCAGCATGCACGAAAATGCGCCTTGCGGTAGATTTTACTCACGCCCTGGTGGTGACGGGTAACATGAAGTGTACTCGGTTTCAACTCGAGAGCACCTGCCGCTTTTCACCGCTGATAAATGGGGGGTGGACCTTCTTATGCGAGCGTCTTCTTGATCTGCCAGCGATCGTGATACCAGAGCCACTGTTCCGGATATTCCCGTACCCACCTCTCCACCTTGTCGTTGAGCAGCTGGGCCGCTGCCGGCAGGTCGAGATTGCCTCTTTCGTCGCGCGGCATCTCCAGCCGCGGCTCGATTTCCAGGCGGTAGCGGTTTCCCGGCAGGCGAATGCAGCGCGCCGGATAGACCTCGCAATCGAACTGGCGCACCAGCTTCGGCAGCAGCGGATTGGTCTTCACCTCGCGCCCGAAGAAGGTGCCCTTCAGCCCCTTGCCGAATTTCTGGTCCACGAGCACGCCCACCCCCTGGCCGGCTTCCAGCTGACGCGCCAGCGCGAAGGAGGAGCCGGCATGCGACGGCACCAGCTTGCCCATGCGGGCGCTGCGGAAGTCGAACACCTTCTTGGCGACGTAAGGGTTGTTCGGCGGCCGGAAGAGCACGGTCACCGTCAGCCCGAAGGCAGCACCCGCCACCGGCAGCAGCTCGAAATTGGCGGTGTGGCCGGTGAACACGATAAAGGGGCGTGGATTGTCACGCAGGTCGAGGAAGATCGGAATGCCCGAGACCTCCACCCTGCCCGGTTCCGATTTTTCGGGATCATAGTCGAACAGCTGGTCGAGGAAGACATATTCGGCCGCGAGCCTTCCCATATTGCCCCAGCTGGCGAGCGCAATCTTCTCGATCTCGGCCTCGCTCTTCTCGGGAAAGGCGTTGCGCAGATTGGTGAGCATCAGCTTGTGGCGGCGGGTCCGCCGGCCGAGGCGGCGCATCACCCTGTCGGCAAAGCGGATCGCGCCATCGGCCGGAAACAGCTTAAGCAGGTTCAGGAAGCCGAACATCGCCTGCGCCACCAGCCATTGCTGGAAATTCCTGAGCGCCAGGACGATCCGGGTGATGATCAGCTTCACTTCAGGTCAATCCATCTTCAGGATGATCTTGCCGAAGATCTGGCGCGATTCCATCCGCTCCAGCGCCCGGTCGATATCGTCGAAGCCGACTTCGGTATCGATGACGGGATGCACGAGCCCGCGGCCCATCTTCTGCATCGCATCCGCCATGTTTTCCATGCGGCACCCGAAGGAGCCGAGCAGCTTCAATTGCTGCTGGAACAGCATCATCAGGTTCATTTCGGTCGAGACGCCCGAGGTCGAACCGCAAGTGACGAGGCGGCCGCCGCGCTTCATGCAGAGCATCGAACCCGCCCAGGTATCCTTGCCGACATGTTCGAAGACGACGTCGACGCCCTTCTTCTTGGTGAGCTTGCGCACTACGCCTTCGAAGCGGTCGGTGCGGTAGTTGATGACGTGATCGGCGCCGAGCGCCTTGGCCTTCTCGATTTTGTCGTCGGAGCCGACGGTGGTGATGACGGTGCAGCCGATCTTCTTGGCAAGCTGGATCGCCGCCGTGCCGATGCCGGAGCCGCCGGCATGGACGAGGATCGTTTCGCCGGGTTCGAGCTTGGCATTGTCGAACAGCATGTGTTCGACCGTGCCGAAGGTAACGGGCGCGAGTGCTGCGCCGATCGCATCGACTCCGGGAGGAGCCGGAACGAGCAGGCGCGCCGGCAGATTGACCTTCTCCTGCGCGAAGCCGTCGAGATGGAAGCCGTGCACGCCGGAAACGTGTTCGCAGAGATTGTCGCGGCCTTCGCGGCACGGGCGGCAGAGCCCGCAGGTACGCGCGCCGTAGATCGACACCAGTTGACCCGGCAGCACGTTGGCGACACCGGGCCCGATCGCCTCGACGACGCCGGAGGCTTCCGCGCCGATGACGAGCGGCATCTTGCGCTTGGCAAACGCCATGCCGCGCCAGCCCCAGACGTCGATATGGTTGAGCGCCACGGCCTTGACGCGCAGCGTCACCTCGCCGGCTGCCGGTGCATCCGGTTCCGGCAGATCGGTGATCTCAAGCTTACGGTCATCGATCAGTTGCAGCGCTCGCATAATATATAGTTCTTTCTTCTACGTGGATCGTCGTCATGCTCGGGCTTGTCCCGAGCATCTGCCAGCGGTCATTGAGTGACGCAAGTAGATCCTCGGGACAAGCCCGAGGATGACGTCAAAAACCACTTCGTCCCAAAATCAAGGAGGGTCTCTAAGCCGGTTCGAGCGCCATGACAAGGCTGGCATTCTGCCCGCCGAAGCCGAAGGAGTTGGAAAGCACGGCCGAAACCTGGGCTTCCCGCTTCTTGTTCGGCACGACATCGAGCACGATCGACGGATCGGGATTGTTGTAGTTGATCGTCGGCGGCAGCGTGCCCGTCAGCATCGTCTGCAGCGAGAACACCGCCTCGACCGCGCCTGCAGCCGTCAGCGTATGGCCGATCATCGACTTGTTGGACGACACTGGAATGCCTACCAGCTTCTCGCCGAAGACGGCGGACATCGAGCCATATTCCATCTTGTCGTTTTCAGGCGTCGAGGTGCCGTGTGCGTTGATGTAGCCGATATCGGCCTCGCTCATGCCGGCATCGGCAAGAGCCGCGCGGATCGTCGCGATGGCCGGGCCGCCGTCGGGCGACGACCGGGTGCGGTGGAAGCTGTCGGCCTTGTCGCCGGCGCCCTTCATGATGCCGAGCACCTTGGCGCCGCGGGCGACCGCCGATTCCAGCGATTCCAGCACCAGCGTCGCAGCACCCTCCGCGATGACGAAGCCGTCGCGATCCTTGCTGAACGGCTTGGAGGCCTTGGTCGGCGGATCGTTCTGGGTCGAAAGGGCCGACAGCAGCGAGAAGCGGATCAGCGCTTCGGCGCTCAGCGAGCCGTCCGTGGCGACGGTCAGGGCGCGGTCGGTGCGGCCCTGCCGGATCGCCTCGATGCCGAGCTGGATCGCGGTCGCGCCGGAGGCGCAGGCCGTCGACAACGTCACAGGCAGGCCGCGCGTGCCGAACCGGTCGGCAAGGCGCTCGGAAATCGCGCCGAACAGCGCCGCCTCATGGAAAGCCGGGTCCGGCCGCTGGCGCAGCGCCGTCAGGAAGCGCTCATAAGCATCACCGGGATGGTCGGCCCCCGGCGAACGGTCTGCAAGCTCGAAACGGGCGCTCCATTCAGGCTCGATCGGCGGCGCGGCAAGGAACAGCGGGCCGTTGAAGTCACCTGACAGACCGGCGTCGGCCAGCGCCTCGATGGTCGTCTCGCGCGCAAAGGCATAGGAGCGCTCGACGGCGTTCGGCACGGGAATCTCGATGAAATCGACGGTGCCGGCGATCCGGGTCGACAGGCCTTCGGTCGGGAAGCGGTTGATCGCATGGATGCCCGAGGTGCCGGAAGAAAGGGCCGCCCAATTGTCCTTCAGGCCCTGGCCGAGCGAGGTAATGATGCCCATGCCGGTCACTGCGACTATCGGCCGGCCGAGATGATCCTTGTAAAGGGAATCCGTCATATCTGTCTCCTCACGCCTCAGCCGAAAGAACGGCGACGCCCTCGCCGCGCTGGTGACCGACTGTCGTGACGACAGCAGCCTTCGTGCCTGCCTTCATTGGCGCTTCATGGGCGGCATCGAACGGCGGGACCTTGGCATTGGCATCGATGGCAAGGGCTGCGAGCGCCAGCCCCAGCGGGAACTGCGCCTCGATCGTGTGACCGGACACACCGCCGAAGCCGCGGATGGCAGCGCCGGGAAGCTGATGCTCCAGCACCGCCTTTTCGCGGGCGGCGATCTCATGCATGCCGGTCGAGCCGGAGAAGATCGCTGTGCTCTCCGCCGGCAGCTCGGCGGCAGGCTTCAACAGCCGCTCCATGCGCACCTCGAAATTGCCGGCGCTGCGATTGCCGCGATCACCTTCGACGGCGCTGATCGTCGCATAGATATGCGCGCCGCGCTCTTCTGCATGCTTGCGCGATTCCAGCACCAGGAAGGCACCGGCCGAACCGGTGATCATGCCGCCGCCATCGAGGCCGGAGCGCGACCAGAGCGGCGCCCACTCGCCGCGCGTATGCGCGCCGATCGCCTCGGTCAGCAGGATCATGTCGGGGCGCTCGGCAGCAAAGGCGCCCCCGACAAGCGCATGGGTGGATTCGCCGGAGCGAATCCGCCAGAACGCCGTCTCGACGGCGGAAACGCCTGAGGCTTCCTCGCCCATGAAGGTGCGCGACGAGCCGGTGACCTTGTGAACGATGGAAATGTTGCCGGCGAGCAGGTTGGAAAGCTGCGCCAGGAAGAGCGTCGGCCTCAGCTCCGTCGTCAGCTTCTCGTTCAGCAGCAGCTCGCGGTCGTTGCGCCTCAGGCCCTCGTCGACGATCAGCGTATCGACGTTGATGTCGCGTTCGCCGCCGCCGGCCGCCACGATCATGTCCATCGTGCCGCAGGCCTCGATATTGTCCTTGAAGCCGGCATCGTCGAGCGCCAACCCTGCGGCGAAGACTCCGATGCGCTGCCAGTTTTCCATCTGGCGCTGATCGCCACGCTTGGCAATCTGCTGCGACCAGTCGATCTCGGGCAGCGGATGCACCGGATAGGGCTTGAATTTTTCGGTCTCGACGATCGCCTTCGGCGCGCTTTCGGCCGAAAGCAGCGCGATATGCGCGTCCTTGCCGACGCCCTGACAGGTGACGATGCCGACGCCGGAGATGACGACGTCGTTTGCGGCCTTGCTCATCCAATCACTCCCTGCGCTGCGATCGCGTCGAGAAGCCCGACCTCGCCGGCGCGTTTTTTCACGATATCGCCGAGCGGAACCTCGCTGAAGGGCATGGTGCGCAGCTTCAACTGCGCATCGCAGACCTTCTTGCCGCCGCTGGTGATCTTGGCCTTGGTGACCGCGAAGCCCGAACCGTCGTGCTCCAGCACCGCCTCGATGTCGAGCACGGCTTCCGGCTCGACGAAGGTGCGCATCTTGGCGCCGTCGACCGACATCAGGAAGGGCATGGCGGCGAAATCGGTGGCGGCAAGCACCAGCATGCCGGAGGCCTGCGCCATGGTCTCGATCAGCAGCACGCCGGGAACCAGCGGCATGCCGGGGAAATGGCCCTCGAAGACAGGGCTCTTGGCCGGCACGACGGATCGCGCCGCAAGCGTGCCCTTCTTCAGGTCCACCGCTTCGACGCGGTCAATCATTTGGAAATATTCCAGCAGCATTCGGATCCTCCGGCCCGACGGGCAAGATCCGCCCACCGGTGACGCCTAGTTAGGAACGAAACCGCCCGGCCGCCATAGTCCGGCGGCAGGGCGTTCAAAAAAGACGGTCAGATCTCTCAGGCCTTGGCTGCTTTGAGCTCGTCGATCTTGGCGCACAGGTTCTTCAGCACGAAATACTCTTCGGTGGAAACCTTGCCCTCATTGACTTCCTGTGTCCACTTTTCGAGCGGAATCTTGATGCCGAATTCCTTGTCGATCGCAAAGACGATGTCGAGGAAATCAAGGCTGTCGATACCGAGGTCGTCGATCGTATGGCTCTCCGGCGTGATCGTGGCACGGTCGATCTCGCTGGTTTCTGCAATAATGTCGGCAACTTTATCGAATGTAGCGGTCACGCGCTGTACCTCATGAAATGACGATTTAAACCTCCTCATAGGCAAATCCATTTCAAAAGCCAATGCTTTCGTCCGGGCGTTGCGGCAATTTGGCAATGAGGTGTTGCCTAAACAGCAATGGAGTGCCGGACGTTCCGGAGTGTTGCGCGAACCCGAAACGCGATGCAAGGCCCGTCTTGGCGCGTGATGGGCGGCGGCGCGAATCAAATCGCTGACTCGCTGGATGCGAGCGTGCCCAACATCCGCACCTGAGTTTGATCTTAATCAAATCGCGACGCCGGTGATTTGATAATCATCAAACCGCGCTGGAAGAAATCGAGATCGCGGTCCGGGCATGACTTGGCACAGGTCGGATTTTCGAAGGGATCAGGACATGGACGTCGCACGCAGTGAGGTTTTCGAGGCCGGCACGCCCACCGCGTGCCGCTCCTGCCAGGCGCGGCATGGCGTCGTCTGCGGCGCCTTGTCGAACGCCCAGCTGAAGGAGCTCAACCGCCATTCCCTGCGCCGCAAGGTCGACGCCGGCTCGGAGATCATTGCTCAAGGGTCGGAGAGCTCATTCTATTCCAACATCACGCGTGGCGTGATCAAGCTCTGCAAGATGATGCCGGACGGTCGCCAGCAGATCGTCGGCCTGCAGTTCGCTCCCGATTTCGTCGGCCGACCCTTCGTGCGCGAAAGCACGCTGTCTGCCGAGGCGGCCACCGATGCCGAAATTTGTGTTTTTCCCCGGAACCTGCTCGACCGCATGATAGCGGAGACGCCGGAGCTGCAACGCAGCCTGCACGATCAGGCGCTCAACGAGCTGGATGCGGCGCGCGAATGGATGCTGACGCTCGGCCGCCGCACGGCGGAGGAGAAGGTCGCAAGCCTGCTTCACCTCATCGCCACCCACGCCGAGCCGCAAACCGCCATCAGCACCGCCTTCGACCTGCCGTTATCGCGCGCCGAAATCGCTGATTTTCTCGGGCTGACGATCGAGACTGTGAGCCGGCAGATGACCAGATTGCGCAAGCGGGGAGTCATCCTGATCGAGAACTCCAGACATATCGTTGTTCCTGATATGGATGAGCTGCAGAAGATCAGCGCATAACGGTGTCAGCCGCCCGGTTCAGGTGCAGAACAGGATGATTTTAGGTCCGGTTGGCCCAAAATCTGAATCCGGTTCTAAACTAAAGGGTTAAAGCATGATGTTGTCCGAAAACCGCTCACACTTTCGGCATCATGCTCTAGTCAGCGCGTAATGACCACCCAGGTATTGGCGAGACCTGCCTGCCGCGCCAGCGAAAAGAACTCCGCCGCATTGTCGGGATGCAGGCGAACGCAGCCATGCGAGGCCGGCCTGCCGAGACGCTTCAGATCGAAGGTGGCGTGAACGGCGTAACCGCCGTTGAAAAATACCGCGTAAGGCATCGGCGCGTTGTCGTACTTGCGGGAGCGGTGATCGCGCGACAGCCACTTGGCGCTCCAGGAACCGGTCGGCGTGACATAGCCATCGCGCGCGGTCGAAACCTTCCAGCGATACTTGACGAAGCCATTCTCGGTGACCGTCATCGTCTGCTTGCCGATGCTGATATTGGCAACCAGCGTTGCTGCCTCAGCCGCAACCGGAGAAAACTGCAGCAATAAACTTGCGGCCGCGGCCGCAAAAATCGTCTTCATGATAACCCCTCTTCGCACCCGCGCAGTGTGATTGCGCCCTCACGGCAGAGAGACTACGACGATACTTATTATATTGCTTTAACCCGAATGGTAATCACAATTCTAACGAGCGTAAGTGTGATCGGGACGCTGCAAGACGGCAGCGCTTGTTCACTGAAGCTTGCGCGCCGCCGATGGCCGCTTGATCTGCTGGTAGGCCTTGTTCATCTTCTCACGGATCGAGGCCATCGTCCCGAGATTATGGCCGCAAGCCGCGCAGGTGATGATGTCGGTCTCGCGGATCTCGGCCCGCTCGAATTTCATCTTGGTGCTCTTGCACTTCGGGCACGGGAGTTCAACCTGAACTGTCATCGCTATCTTCCGGTCTGATCGATATGAGGCGCTTCGCATAAACCTTTGCGGCAAAACTGTCCACCGGCGTGTGCAAGCGGTGCGAGGCATCCTAAAGAAAACACAGAAACAAGCCGAAGATCAGACCGGTGAGCACCATGCAGCTGGCATAAAACACCGACACACCATCCTCGATATCGCCGGCGGTGGCAACGTCGCGGCCGGCGTTGTTGATCATCGGCTCGGTCACGACTACTCCGCCGTAGATGCGCGGGCCGGCGAGCTGGACGTTAAGAGCACCGGCCATTGCCGCCTCCGGCCGGCCGGAATTCGGCGAGCGGTGCAGGCCGCCGTCACGCATCGCCACCCGGATCGCCTCGCGGCAGGGGCTCATGCCGCGCCGAATCCAGGCGCCGGCGGCGATCAAAAGGATGGAGAGCCGCGCGGCCGGCCAGTTGGCAATATCGTCCAACCGCGCCGCGGCCCAGCCGAAATCGATGTATTTATCCGACCTGTGGCCGATCATCGAATCCGCCGTGTTCAGCATTTTGTAAGCGAGCAGGCCCGGCAGCCCGAAGACGGCATACCAGAGGGCCGGCGCCACGACGCCGTCGGAGAAATTCTCCGCAAGGCTTTCGATCGCCGCACGGCAGACGGCCGGTTCGTCGAGAGTCTCGGGATCGCGCCCGACGATACGGGAGACGGCGTTCCGGCCGCCGGCAAGCCCCTCGCCGCGCAAGGCCGTCGCGACGGCCGCGACATGGTCGGCAAGGCTCTTTTGCGCCAGAAAGATCGCCACCAGACCGGCCTCCAGCACGAGGCCGGCAAGGCCGAAGAGGGCAAAAAACCGGTCGAACACGAAGCCTGCGGCGATCGACAGCACAAGCAGCGCCAGGATCGCCGCGACGCCGTTCATCCGGCGCTGGGAGCCCGTCAGACTTGAGGGATTGAGTTGCTGGTCGGCGTAGGAAATCGCCGCGCCGAAGATGACGACGGGATGCGGCACCCGCGACCACAGCCATTGCGGATCGCCGGCGATCCGGTCGAGCAGCAGCGCCAGGAGCAGCACGAGGAGGTTTTCGTCGATCGTCATCGCTCAAATCCTTGAAGGGCTGCGCCAAGCCGGTTGTCCGCTGCCGGATCGGGCGTCAACCCAAAACGCAGCCAATCCGGCGCATAATCGAACTTGCGGACGAGAATATGATGCCGGCAAAGATGCGTGTAAATGTCGCTCGCCCTGCGATCGGCGACAAGAGTGAACAACGTCGTTCCGCCCTTGATCCGCAACCCGGCAGTGCCCAGCGCCGCCTGCAAGGCGGCGCTGCGGTCATCGAGGCAGCGGCGGATCACAGCCATGTCCGAACGAAGCAGCGAGGCGGCAAGCGACAGCGCCGGGCCGGAGACCGCCCAGGGACCGAGCCAGTCCTCGAAACAGGCGAGAATATCCTGGCGCGCGATTGCAAAACCGAGCCGCAGGCCGGCAAGCCCGAAAAACTTGCCGAAGGAACGGAAGATTATCAGGTTGGGAAGCTCCTGCGCGCGGGCTGCGAGGCTGAGCGCCGGATCCGTATCCCCGAATGCCTCGTCGACAACAAGCAGCCCGTTTGTCGATTTCAGCCTGTCGTGCAGCGCTGCCAACGCTTCAGCCGGCCATATCCGCCCGTCAGGATTGTTCGGATTGACGACGACGGCAAGCCTATGCTGGCCGCCTACCGCAGCGATATCGTCGACCGCATCGACGGCAAAACCGGCCGAGGCGAAGGCGCGCGCATATTCGCCATAAGTCGGCGACAACACAGCGATTCTATCGTCCGTCACGGCGACCCTGTCGTCCGTCACGGCGACCCTGTCGTCCGCCATGGCGATCTTATCGTCCGTCATGGCAAACGGGCTTCCCTGTCGAAGCAGGCGGGGCAGAAGTTGAATCACCGATTGCGTGCCAGGCACCGGCAGCGGCAGGGTGTCGCCGCTGCCATAATAATCCCGCGCCGCCCGCCTTGCCGCATCGACCAGATAGCTGTCCGGCAGGCGGTGCCAGGCGCTTGTCGGGATCTCCGGCAGGGCGACCGGGCACGGATTGATGCCGGTGGAAAGATCGAGCCAGTCCTGCGGCCTGCCGCCAAAGGCGGCGGCTGCGGCGGTGACACCGCCGCCATGATCGATCGGCGCGCTCATCCGGCCGCTCTCGCAAGGTCGATCAGATGCATGTAGGACCCGGCCACCTGGCCGCGCCGGAGCCCGACGGCACCGAGATCAGTGCCGAGTGCATCCTGCGCTGTAAACAGCCGCTTTCCCTCCCCCTCGGAGACGACTGTTGAATAGTGGAATTCATGCGCCGTCATCGTCCGCGCGAAAAAGGCGCCGTCTAGCGGCGTCACGCGGCGATAGCCGAGATGGCGCCGGCGCTCGGCATAGCTGGTGACAACAGGCAGCAGGCCGAGCATCTCGTGGCGCATGCCCTCAGCATCGATCAGCCCATTGCCAAGCACCATGTAGCCGCCGCACTCACCATAGATCCGGATGCCGCGAGCCGCCGCATCGAGCATGCCGGCGCGGAAATTCTGCGCCTGGGAAAGCCGCCCGGCATGCAACTCGGGATAACCGCCCGGCAGATAGATCGCATCGGCATCGCCGGCCGGCGCCTCGTCAGCAAGCGGCGAGAAGAAGGAGATATCAGCCCCGCGCCGCCGCCAGCCGAGCAGCATATGCTCGTACGAAAAGGCAAAGGCGACATCGCGCGCCACGGCGATGCGGGCGCCGATCGGCATCAGCCGTTCGATATTGGCGGCCGACGGCCGGTTGAGGCCCTGCCTGGCGATGCGCAGCAGGAATTCGAAATTGCACTCCTCGGAGACGGCGTCGGCCGCCTGGTCGATGAAATTTTCGACGGTGGCATGTTCGCCGGCCTGGACGAGGCCGAGATGGCGTTCCGGCAAGGCAAGCGCCTTGTCGCTGCCGATCACGGCGATAACGGGCATGCGGATTGCTTCGAGCGCCTGGCGCAGCATCGCCTCGTGCCGCTCGCTACCAACCTTGTTGAGGATGACGCCGGCAACCCGCACATCGGCGCGGAAGCCGGCGAAACCCGATACCAGCGGCGCTACCGACTGCGACATGCGCGAGGCATCCACTACGAGCACGACGGAAAGGCCGAGTTGGGCGGCAAGATCGGCCGCCGTCCCCTTCCCGTCGGCCGCCCCGTCGAACAGGCCCATCATCGCCTCGATGACGAGAATGCGGTCGCCGGAACGGTGCAGCGCGGCATTGGCCGAGATCAGTTCCCGGCGCATCGCCCAGGGGTCGAAATTCAGGCAGGGCGAGCCGCTCGCCGCAGCATGGAAAGCGGGATCGATGTAGTCAGGGCCGGCCTTGCCGGGTGCGACCGCCACGCCGCGCCGGCGAAGCGCCCTGAGCAGCCCCAGCGTCACTGTCGTCTTGCCGGCGCCGGAGGAAGGGGCTGCAATCAGGAGGCCGCTCATGCCGTCACCTTGCCGGAGCGCCCGAACGGATTGGGCTGCAGCCGCCTGCCTGCAAGGGCGCCGAGCCAGTCGAGCGAGGCCCGCAGCCGCACCACCTCGCCGACCACGACGATCGCCGGCGGCTCGAGCCCGGAGGCGGCAGCCGCATCGGTCGCTTTGCCGAGTGTCGTCTCCAGCACCCGCTGCGCCCCGGTCGCCGCATTGCAGACGAAAGCGACGGGTTCGGATGCCAGGCGGCCCGACGCCATCAGATTGGCGCTGATCTGGGCGATATGCTTCATCGCCATGTACATGACGATGACAGGCGATCCCTTGCCGATCGCTTCCCAATTGATCGCATCGGGCACGATCCCGGAGGAATCATGGCCGGTGAGAAAGGTCACGGCGTGGTTGATCTCGCGATGCGTGACCGGAATTCCGGCATAGGCAAGCCCGCCGATGCCGGCGGTAATGCCCGGCACGATGCGGAAGGGAATGTTATGCTCGACCAGCGTCAGCGCCTCTTCCCCGCCCCGCCCGAAAACAAAGGGGTCGCCACCCTTCAGCCGCAGCACCCGCTTGCCGGCGCGCGCCAGCTCCACCAGCCGGAGCGAAATATCCCGCTGCTTGGCGGAGGGCTTGCCGCCGCGTTTGCCGGCATATTCCAGTTCCGCGCCTGGCTGTGCGAGCCTCAGACAGTCGTCGTTGACCAGCGCGTCGTGCACCACCACATCCGCCTCCGCCAATCCCTTAGCGGCAAGCAACGTCAACAGCCCGGGATCGCCGGGACCGGCCCCGACGAGCCAGACGCTCCCCGGCTCCAGCGCCGGCAAATGTGAAAGTGGATTAATCGACATTTTGTTGATCTAGGCCCAGCGAGGAGCAAGGTCAACGCCGCCCGCGCCACCTCACTTGAAGTTGCCGAGACGGCGATGACTCACTTTGCGAGGCGGCGGATTCGAATTCTCGGGAAAGCCGGGCAAGACTATGAATATTATAATAAACAACGCTCACCTCCCGCGCGTCGTCATCCTCGGCCTTGTGCCGAGGATCTGCTGCCCTATCGAACGGAGGCAGATTCTTGGGGCACAAGCCCGAGCATGACGAAAGAGGCGTTGGCCGGCCTTGCCAGTCGTCGGCAACCGACCTTCTACCGTATCAAGCGCGAAGCAGCGTATCGCGGATCAGATCGAGCACGTTTTGCGACTCGATTCCCGTGGCGACGATCTGGCTCGGCAGGCCATCCCAATCGCCCGGCGGGAAGCGGCGGCCGTCCGGCTTGACGACCGTCTGGCCATCGGCAATGCCGCCGCAGACGACGCGCACCGCGCCGGTGATGGTGGTGAAAAGCTCAGGCGCCACGACGTAAACGGCGGCGCAGCTGTCATGCACCATCATGCCGTCATCGACCGCATGGCTGTAGAAGTCGATGTAATGTTGCGACAG
This sequence comes from Rhizobium phaseoli, assembly GCF_001664385.1. Classification (NCBI taxonomy): domain Bacteria; kingdom Pseudomonadati; phylum Pseudomonadota; class Alphaproteobacteria; order Hyphomicrobiales; family Rhizobiaceae; genus Rhizobium; species Rhizobium phaseoli. The sequence continues at coordinate 2,612,081 of NZ_CP013532.1, forward strand.
TCCGTCGAGCAGCTTCACTGCCGCATCGCCCTTGGCCGCCATTGCGCCGAGATAGCTGCGGCTCATCGTGGTGATCGAGGTGACGTCGAGGCCGATGACGACGACCTTCCACGGCGCCGTCATGACGATGTCGGCGGCCTCGGGATCACCGTGAATATTGGCTTCGGCGACGGGTGACACGTTGCCTGGCACATAGAAATTGCCGCCCATGATGACGACGTCCTTGACCAGGCCGGCAATCTCGGGGTCTTCCTTCAGCGCCATCGCCAGATTGGTCATCCGGCCGACGGCCACCAGCCTGACCTCGCCGGGATTGGCCCGCACCGTGTCGATGATGAAGCGGTGCGCCGGCCGGGGGTCGAGCGGCAGGTCGATCGTGTGAGGCACCTCGATATTGCCCAGGCCGTTGTCCCCATGCACCATGGCCGGAAACTCCCGCTCGGCGCGCGCCGCATCGATGGTGACGCCCGCTCCCTTGGCGACAGGTGCCGGAATATCCCATTCACGCTTGAGGAAAAGCGCATTGCGCGTCGTCGTCTCGACCGAGGCATTGCCGAAAACGGTGGTGATGCCGATCAGATCGATCTCGGGATGGCGGTGCAGGAAAAGAAGCGCCATGGCGTCATCGACGCCGGGATCCGTGTCATAAATGACCTTGTGCATGATTGTCCTCTAGATATGAATCGCTGACTTGCCGGTCGGCGCCGCGAATTGCCGCCACCATAGCGACCGTCAGGCTTTCTGCAACCCGATGCGGGCAATAGCCGCTGTTGCATGCGCGGATTTGATCTTGCCGAGCACCAGTTCGGCATCTGCGCCGATCGCCGCAAGCGCTGCCGATTCCGCCACGCCATGGCAGCCGACGCGGGCAAAGACGATAGCGGAGGGATTTTTGAGCCGCGGCGTCTCCTGCTCCAGTCGCGCCGCATTGAAGAAAACGGCAGGCACGGCAAAATGCGCGGCGAGGGCGAGGACCGCCGCTTCTTGCCCGCGGCTGTCGATGGAAGCGATGGCAGCAAGCTCCGGCCCGCCGATGCCGGCCGCCTTCAATGCCTCATTGGCAAGCGCCAGCACCTCCGCAGGCGGCGCCCCGCGCTCGCACCCGAGGCCGAGCACATATCGCCTCGTGCCATCGAAAGAAATATTGCTCATGAAAGCCGTCGAATGCGCCTCGCTGTGTCCTTGCAGCCATTGCAGCTTGAAGGGGGAAATGCAACAAGACCGGCTGAAAGCCCTTCTGGAATAGCATCTTGCCTGACATCGCCCTCCATCTGCTTCTGCTGCTCTGCGCCGCTGCCTTCTTTGCCGGTTTCGTCGATGCCATCGCCGGCGGCGGCGGCCTGATCACCGTCCCCGCCATGCTGATCGCCGGCATTCCGCCACTGCAGACGCTCGGCACCAACAAGGTGCAGTCGATCTTCGGCGCCGCTTCGGCAACACTCGCCTATGCCCGCAAAGGCCATGTGCAGCTGCACGAACAGCTGCCGATGGCGCTGATGGCCGTGATGGGCGGGGCGATCGGCGCTGCCCTCGCAACGATCGTGCCCGGACAGGTGCTACAGGCGATCATGCCGGTGCTGCTGGTGGCGATCGCGATCTTCTTTGCCGTCAAGCCGAACCTCAACGATCTCGACAAACACCGGATCATCACGCCTTTCGTCTTCGGCCTGACCTTGGTACCGGCCATCGGCTTTTATGACGGCGTCTTCGGTCCCGGCACCGGTTCCTTCTTCATGCTCGCCTTCGTCACCCTCGCCGGCTTCGGCGTGCTGAAGGCCACCGCCCATACCAAGCTTCTCAATTTCGGCTCGAATCTCGGCGCACTGGTCGTCTTCGCAAGCTTCGGCGCGATCCTCTGGAAGATCGGCCTGCTGATGGGCATCTGTCAGTTCCTCGGCGCCCAGCTGGGCTCGCGGCTCGCCATGCGCATCGGCGCCAAGCTCATCAAGCCGCTGCTCGTCATCGTCTGCGTCGCTCTCGCGGTAAAGCTGCTTGCCGATCCCGCGAACCCGCTGCGCGTCTGGCTCGGGGTCTAACCGCCGCGCCATCTCCAGGGCCTCAGAATTCGACGCCCGCCTGGCCCTTGATGCCGGAGCGGAACGGATGTTTGACGAGTTCCATCTCGGTCACAAGATCGGCGATCTCGATCAGTTCGTCCTTGGCGTTGCGGCCGGTCAGCACGACATGCGTCATGGCCGGCTTCTCGCTTTTCAGGAAGGCGACGACGTCGTTGATGGCGAGATAGTCGTAACGCAGCGCGATGTTGATCTCGTCGAGCAGCACCATCGAATTGCGCTCGTCGCGGATCAACTCCTTGGCCTTTTCCCAGGCGGCCGAGGCGGCGGCAACGTCGCGGGCGCGATCCTGCGTTTCCCAGGTGAAACCTTCGCCCATCGTATGGAACTGGCAGAGGTCGGAGAAATGCTTCTCGATCAGATCGCGCTCGCCCGTCCACATCGCACCCTTGATGAATTGCACGACGGCCGAAGGTTTGCCGTGGGCGATATGGCGGAAGATCATGCCGAAGGCGGCCGAGGATTTACCCTTGCCCTTGCCGGTATGGACGATGATCAGCCCTTTGCCGTCTGTCTTTGTCGCCATGATCTTGTCGCGCGCAGCCTTCTTCTTCGCCATCTTCTCGGCGTGGCGCGCGTCGTCCTTGACCGCTGCATTTTCCGGGATTTCGTCGTTCATCGCTTACCTCATTCTGTTAAACCAGGTCGAACCGGGCCGAATTGCTGCGCGGTGTCCACAGGCCGCGGTCGATCGCTTCGTGCAGCCGCTCTTTCACCTCGCCGAAGGCCGCGGGGTTCTTCTCGATCATAAAACTGCGCACTTCGGGATCGGCGACGAAGGCCTGGTGGACCGCCTCGAAATGATGTGCGCCGACCGCTCCGGTCGTTGCCGCGAAAGCGAAGAGATAATCAACGGTGGCGGCGATCTCGGCCGCTCCCTTGTAGCCGTGGCGCATGACGCCCGCTATCCATTTCGGGTTGACGACCCGCCCGCGCACGACGCGGCCGATCTCTTCCTCGAGGGAACGGATTACCAGCCGCTCCGGCCGGGAATGATCGTTATGATAGATAGCAGGGCGTGCGCCGGTCAGCACCTCGCTCGCCGCTGCCATGCCGCCTTCAAATTGATAGTAGTCGTCGCTGTCGAGCAGGTCGTGCTCGCGATTGTCCTGATTCTGAATGACCGCCTGCACCGAGCGCAGCCGATCCTCGAACAGGCCGCGTTCGGCCGTGCCCTCTTCGCCTGCGCCATAGGCATAACTTCCCCAGACGAGATAGGCTTCGGCAAGATCGGCACGCCGCTCCCAGCCCTTTTCGTCGATCAGCGCCTGCAACCCGGCGCCGTAAGCGCCAGGTTTCGAGCCGAACACCCGGTAGCCCGCTCGCCGTTTCGCCGCGGCGGCGTCGAGACCGGCAGCCGCAAGCCTTGCCGCTTCGCCGCGCATGCGCGCTGCGATCGGATTGTCGGCATCGTCCTCGTCAAGCGCGCCGACGGCGCGAACCGCTCTGTCGAACAAGGCGATCTGCTCGGGAAACGCGTCGCGAAAGAAGCCGGAAATCCTGAGTGTCACGTCGACACGCGGCCGCCCAAGCACTGCCTGCGGTACGATCTCATAGCCGGTGACCCGCCGCGAGCTCATATCCCAGAGCGGCTTGACCCCGATCAGCGCGAGCGCCTGAGCGATATCGTCGCCGCCGGTGCGCATGTTCGACGTGCCCCAGGCCGTCAGGCCGAAGGTATCAGGCCATTCGCCATGATCCTGCACGTAGCGGCGTACCAGCAGTTCCGCCGATTTCTTGCCGAGTTCGTAAGCCGCCGGAGTCGGCACGGCGCGGCTGTCGACCGAGTAAAAGTTGCGGCCCGTCGGCAACACGTCCGGCCGCCCGCGCGTCGGCGCGCCGGAGGGGCCGGGTGCAACGAAACGGCCGTCCAGGCCGGCAAGCAGGCCTGATATCTCCGCTGGGCCGCAGGCCAGGATCGAAGGCTTGAGTCGGGTCTCGATCTCGGAGAGCACAGCCCGCGTGGCCGTCCATTCCGCAGGGCATGCGGTTTCGCCGGAGACAAGCTTGGCCGCCAGCAGCTCGATGCGCTCGACCGTGTCTCCATTGGTGCGCCAGGGGGCGTCGAAAATGTCGACGAGGCTCTGAGGACGGGGGCCGGTCCACGAAGCGGCCATATCGGTGTCGAGAGGGTCGAAAGAAGGCTGACGGGCGCGACTCCCCTTCTCCCCGGCGGGGAGAAGGTGGCCCGAAGGGTCGGATGAGGGGGCCGCGCTCTCGGCTTCGCGTTCGCTCAGCCGCTCGCTCCTCACGTCGCTCGCCCCCTCATCTGTCCTGACGGACATCTTCTCCCCGCTGGGGAGAAGGGGAAAAGCCAATACATCCCCCGCAATCGCCCGCTGCAGACTCGCATCCGCGCCCTCGCCCAGCCCGCGCGGCACCCGCGCCAGCGCCACGGTCAAATCCGTCAGCAACCGCCCCTCGGGCGACACGCCGAAGACATGCAGCCCGTCGCGGATCTGCATTTCCTTGAGGTCGCAGAGGTAGGCGTCGAGCTTCTTCAGCGCCTCGCCTTCGCTTTCGCCGCCGATTATACCGGCATCCCGGTCGAGGCCGATATCGGTGACAAGATCGAGAATCTGCCGGCTGAGCAGCCGGATGCGGCGGGGATCGCCGCCGGAGGCTTCGTAATATTCGTCGACCAGAGCTTCCAGATCCTTGAGCGGCCCATAGCTCTCGGCGCGTGTCAAAGGCGGCGTCAGGTGATCGATGATGACGGCGGCCGTCCGCCGCTTGGCCTGCGTGCCCTCGCCCGGATCGTTGACGATGAAGGGATAGAGATGCGGCAACGGTCCGAGCACCGCCTCGGGATAACAGCCTTCCGACAGCGCCAGCGCCTTGCCCGGCAGCCATTCGAGATTGCCGTGTTTGCCCATGTGGATGACGGCATTGGCGCCGAACTCGCGGCGCAGGAAAGCATAGAAGGCAAGATAACCGTGCGGCGGCACGAGATCCGGCGAATGGTAGCTCTCCTTCGGATCGATATTGTATCCGCGCGCCGGCTGAATGCCGACAAGGACGCCGCCGAAGCGGGCGAAAGGCAGGGCGAAGACGCCGTCACGAAAATACGGATCGTTCTCTGGTTCGCCCCAGCGGGCCTTTACCTCACCCTGAATCTGATTTGGAAGAGACGCCAGGAAGCTGTTGTAGAGACTCAGGGAAAATGTCTCGCGGACGACCCGGCCGTCATGACCTGAATTGGTCGGCCCTTCCATCAAATGCCGGATCAGCGCGTCACCATCGGCTGGAATATCGGCGAGCGGGTAACCCGCTGCCTCCATCGCGCGCAGCACCTCGATGCTGCCGGCCGGCGTGTCGAGACCGACCCCGTTGCCGAGCCGACCGTCGCGGTTCGGATAATTTGCCATGACAAGGGCAATGCGTCGGTCACGTGCCGGCGTGGCGCGCAGCCGCGCCCAATTGGCGGCGAGTTCCGCCGTATAGCGCACCCGGCCGCCGTCTGGTTCGCTGGCGACGATGTTGGTCTCGACGGCCGTATCATAACGCGCCGCCGTCTTGAAGGAGACTGCCCGCGCCAGCACCCGGCCGTCGACTTCGGGCAGCGCCACATTCATGCCGAGATCGCGCGCCGACAGGCCTTGCGAGGAGGCCGCCCATGCTTCTCGTGATGAGGCCGACAGGATCGCCTGCAGCACCATCGCCCCATTCGCCTCCAGCACCGTCGGCTGCCGGTCCGCGCCCGGTGCGGAGACCGCAAAGCCCGTGGTGTTGATCACGACGTCGGGTTTCAGCGCCGAGAACACGCTCTCGAGAATGCCCGTCGAGACAGGATCCTTAAGGCTGTAGGCAAAGACTGGCAGCGGCCGGAGGCCCTGCGCCTGCAAGGCATCGATTAGCGCTTTGATGGGGCGGGTTTCGCCGCTCTGCACGAGGGCGCGATAGAAGCTGATAGCGATTGTCGGGGGTTCAAATCCCTCCTCCGCTACAACCATACTCTCCGCCGCAAACTCGGCCCATGAAGGCGCTGTCACCCGCCGCCACTCCTCGACCCCGATCAGCCCCTGCCCCGGCCACCAGATGCCGGCCTTCATCAGCGGCACCGCCGGCGCCGGCTTTTCCGCGCCCGACAATATTGCCCCGGCATAATCGAGAAAGGAGCGCGTATTGGCATCGCCCCCCTCGATCAGATAGGCCCAGAGTGCATCGAGATCGTCGGCCGCGATGTTCGAAAAAGGCGCCAGCCCCACATCCGGCCTGGCGTCACCCGGCAACACGGCAACCAGCGCGCCGTTACGGGCCGCACAGGCATGCAGCGCCTCCAGCGCATAGCGGAAATAGCTGGCGCCGCCCAGCGCCCGCACGATGATGAGTTTGGCCTGCCGCGCCGTGCGCTCGACATAGGTATCGACCGACATCGGGTGCTTGAGGCTCATCAGGCTGGCAAGCCGCAGCGAATACGGCCCACCGCAGGCGCGATGGGCGGTCGCGATCGCCGCAAGCTCGCTGTCGGCCGCCGACAGGAACAGGATATCGCCCGGCGTCTGCCCGAGGTCGATCGCATCCTCGCCGTCGCTGATCGTTCCCTGCTGGGCCAGAAGCAGATGCATGGGTTTACACCAACGCCTCGATCGCCGCCCTCACCGCGCCTTGATCCATCTCATGCAGGCCGATGACGACGAGACGGGTGGTGCGCGCTTCGCCTGAGCCCCAGGGGCGATCGAAATAATGATCGATGCGGCTGCCGACGGCCTGCAACTGCAGGCGCATCGGCTTGCCGGCTACATCGACGAAGCCCTTCAGGCGCAGCACATCATGGGCTGATATGATGCTCTTCAGCGCCCCGACGAAGCCGGCGGGGTCGGCGACCGGGCCGAGTTCGACGACAAAGCTGTCGAATTCGTCGTGGTCGTGCGGTGTACCGTCCTCATGCTCCAGCTCATGGTGCGACTTGCGGTTGGCGAGGTCGCCCTCCGTGCCGATGCCGAGGCCGAGCAGAATGCCGGCCGGCACTTCGCCGTTTTTCGCCTCGATCATCACCGGCTTGCGCTGGGTGCGGGAAGCGACCTCGTCGCGCACCCGTCCGAGACCGGCCACGTCGATCAGATCGGTTTTGTTGAGCACGATCAGATCGGCGCAGGTGAGCTGGTCCTCGAACAGCTCCTCGATCGGGCTCTCGTGATCGAGCGATTCATCCTCGCTGCGCGCCGCCTCGACCGCATCGTGGTCGTCGGCGAAACGGCCGGCGGCGACAGCCGCGCTGTCGACCACTGTAACGACGCCGTCGACGGTCACCTGTGTGCGAATGTCAGGCCAGTTGAAGGCCGCGACCAGCGGCTGCGGCAAGGCGAGGCCTGAAGTTTCAATGACGATGTGGTCGGGCCGCTGTTCACGCTCAAGCAGCTTGGTCATCGTCGGGATGAAATCGTCGGCGACGGTGCAGCAGATGCAACCGTTGGTAAGTTCGATAATGTCGTCCTCGCTGCAGTTTTCGGCGCCGCAGCCCTTCAGAACATCGCCGTCGACGCCGAGATCGCCGAACTCGTTGATGATAAGCGCGATCTTCCTGCCGCCGGCATTGGTAAGCAGGTTGCGGATCATCGTCGTCTTGCCGGCGCCGAGAAAGCCGGTGATGACGGTTGCGGGAATCTTCTGGTTCATAAATCTAACCCTTCATTTTCAGCGGCAGGCCTGCCGCGACGAAATAGACTTCGGCGGCTTTCGCCGCGATCATCTGGTGGAGCCGGCCGGCATGATCGCGAAAATCCCGCGCCATGCGGTTCTCGGGCACGATGCCGAGACCGACCTCGTTGGAGACGAAAACGAGCCGCGCCTTTGCCCGCGCGACGAAATCCGCAAGTGCGGCAAACTCCGCCGCCATATCCCGCTCTTCCATCATCAGATTGGTGACCCAGAGCGTCAGGCAGTCGATCAGGACGATGCGCCTCTCGCCATCGATGGCGGCAAGCGCGCCGACGAGATCGAGGGGCTCTTCGTGCGTGGTCCATGACGGCCCGCGATCGACCTTGTGCTGGGCAATCCGCGCCTGCATCTCCTCGTCCCAGGCTCGGCCGGTCGCGATGTAATGGCGATCGAGGCCGGTCGCGATGACGAGGTTTTCGGCGAAGCGGGATTTGCCGGAGCGTGCGCCGCCGAGGATGAAGGTGGAATTGGAGGGAGCCGTCATGTGCAAGCGCTCCCGCTGGGAAGGGCGAGGTGGCGCCGAATCCCCCTTCTCCCCAGCGGGGAGAAGGTGCCGGCAGGCGGTTGAGGGGGTGAGCGGCTAAGCCGCGAATGCGCCGAGCGCACGCGAAGGGCAAAAGGATGGAACTGCCGCGCGGCCCCCTCATCCGACCCTTCGGGCCACCTTCTCCCCGCTGGGGAGAAGGGGAAACCCCACCGTCGCACCGCACAAGGCAGCGCCGAATTCATTCGTTCAGCCAAAACAACCTCCGTGCTGGCAGCGGGTCTCTTGCCCAAGGGTGGGCTTCTCGCCCGGCACGGAAGGCAGGTCTCCTGGCTCGCGGTTATCGGCCGCGATCGGGGCGGACCGGAATCCGGTCGCCCCTGATCGTGCCAGCGGATCCGCCTCGCCTTCCCGGCTGCATTTGTGAAAAGGCGGACGATTCGTAGAGAAAGAGGCGTCCCACCCCGGTTGATCACCATGCATTTCCAGTGGCTTTTCCGGCACGTCGCCCCTTCGCCCGCCTGCACCATTGCAAGCTGTCAGCCAAAGAACTCGATGCCGGATGGAAGACCCTGACCGCTCTACAGTCGCGGGGTCGGCTGTGATGAAGGCGCCCGGCTTGGGTCCACCCCGTCACATTCCCTTTTCATCCGGAAAGGCAACTGCCGATCCGAAACCATCCGTTATATCCGAGGATGGTTAGGCAAGCCGGGGGATGGAGTCAACGGCCTTGGTATGACTGCGAAGACGGCCGGCCGGAAGAGGATCTCGCATAAAAGCGACTTATCCCAGCTAAAAAGTCGTCTTATATCAGTTGCTTACGTCATAAAAATTTAGCCCGCGCGCCGGGTTTTTGCCGCAATTGCGTCGCAAGCGGACAGCACCCCTGCCCTTGACCGGGCCTCTCTCCGCCTAATTGTCTAGCCATGCTTATGAAATTGGATCGGCGCCGTTTCCGTGCGCTGCGTGTGTTCTTCGACCCGGGGCGGCTGCGCGCCCTGACGCGCCGCAGCGAGGTCGGCCTGTCGCTGGCGGGCGCCGTCGTCGGCATCGCCTCCGGGCTGGCGGTCACCGGCATGAGCTACATTTCGAATGAGCTGCACCAGCTGGTCTTCGGCATAGCCGACAACGAAAGGCTCAGCGCGTCGATCATCGAGGACAAGATGCTGCTGCTCACCGCCCCCGTCATCGGCGGCGTCCTGCTCGGCTTGCTTTTTTTTGTGCTGGCGAAACGGCGCAAGAAACCGATGGTCGATCCGATCGAGGCCAATGCGCTGCATGGCGGCCGTCTCTCCCTCACTGACAGCATTATCGTCGCCGTCCAGAACCTGATCTCAAACGGTTTCGGCGCTTCCGTCGGCCTGGAGGCCGGTTATACCCAGCTTGCCGCCGGAATTGCCTCCAAGTTCGGCCTGAAGCTGCAGCTGCGCCGCTCGGACCTGCGCGTTCTCGTCGGCTGCGGCGCGGCCGGCGCCATCGCCGCCGCCTTCAACGCGCCGCTGACCGGCGCCTTCTACGCCTTCGAACTGATCATCGGCACCTACACGATCGTCTCGCTGACCCCGGTCGTGGTCTCCGCCCTCGTTTCCACCCTCACCGCAAGGCTGCTTGCCGAGGGCGATTTCACCATTGATATCGGCACCTTCGGCTCCGTCGTTCCGGCCGATTATATCCCGGCCTTGCTGCTTGGCTGCTTTTGCGCCGGTGTTGGCATTCTCCTCATGCAGGGCGTCGCCTTCATCGAGGAGCTGGCGCGCAAGAGTTCGATCGCCCCACCCTTCCGGCCCGCACTCGGCGGTATCATCGTCGGGCTCCTGGCGATGATCTCGCCGCAGGTCCTTTCGGCCGGCCACGGCGCACTGCATCTCAACCTTTCACGCGACGTGACGATCCCGGCGCTGGTAAGCCTGTTTCTGCTGAAATCACTGGCCTCGGCGATTTCGATCGGTTCCGGCTTCAGGGGTGGCCTGTTTTTCGCCTCGCTGTTTATGGGCGCCCTGCTCGGCAAGCTCTTTGCCTATTGCGGTCCCTATTTCGCCGATGCGACGCTGACGCCGGTCATCTATGCCGTGGTCGGAATGAGTTCGCTTGCCGTCGCCGTCATCGGCGGGCCGCTGACGATGACCTTCCTGGCGCTCGAGATCACCGGCGATTTTCCGATCACGGCGCTGGTGCTTGCCGCCGTCATCACCTCCTCGCTCGTCGTGCGCTCGACCTTCGGCTACTCCTTCGCTACATGGCGCTTCCATCTGCGCGGCGAAAGCATCCGCAGCGCCCATGACGTCGGCTGGATCCGCAACCTGACGGTCGACAAGCTGATGCGCGCCGACGTCAAGACCGCAAAAGCGGGCATCTCCTTGGAGGAGTTCAAGAAGGCCTTCCCGATCGGCTCGACGCAGCGTGTCATTCTCGTCGAGGAGAACGACAAATACGCCGGGCTCGTACTGGTGCCCGAGATCTACGCCAACCCGACCGATGTTCAGGACGAGAGCCAGATGCTTGCCGATTTCGTCCGCTACCGCAATGACTTCCTGCAGCCGCAGATGAACGCCAGGCAGGCCGCGGCAATCTTTGACAAGAGCGAAAGCGAAGCGCTCGCCGTCGTCAACAATCTGATCGAGCGCAAGGTGGTCGGCCAGCTTAGCGAAAGCCACACGCTGCGCCGCTACAGCGAAGAACTCGATCGCCGCCGCCGCGAAGTGTCGGGCGAGATCTGAGCCGCTACGAGGCGGTGTCGGCGAGCCGGAAAACGTCGGCTCTCTTCGAGACGCCGCGCAAGTCGAAAGAGCCCAGATATTCGCTGGCGGCCGCGCAGGTCTTCGCGAAGCTCTCCGACATCAGCAGGTTCTCTCCAAGCGTGCCGCAAAGCTTTTCGAGCCGTGAAGCCTCGTTGACGGCCCTGCCGATCACCGTGAAGTCGAGCCTGCCCCGAGCGCCGACATTACCATAGAATACCTCGCCGACATGAAGCACGACATCGACGCCGATATCCGGGCCGCCATTCAGCGTCCGCTCGCGGTTGAGCACTTCGTTTGCCTTCAGCAGGTTCTTGGCGGAAGCCAACGCGGCCAGACAGGCCTTTTTCGAATCCACGGCGTCCGTTGGGAAGATCGCAAGCACGCTGTCGCCCATGAACTTGAGAATCTCGCCGGAATTTTCCTCGACATGCCGGTCGATCAGATCGAAATGCTCGTTGAGAAAGCCGACGATCTCACCGGGATCATAGACATCGGTCAAGGCCGTGAAATCGCGAAGATCGGCAAGCAGGATCGCGGCATTGATAGAACCGCCCATCCCCCTCTGAGTCTCTCCGGCCAAGATGCGCGCGCTCGTCTTGGCGCCGGTATAGACCGCAAGAATCTCAGTGGCGGTCTTCGACACAGCCACCCGGTAAGCGGCGAGCCCCAGCGCCGGCAAAAGCTGTTCGATGACCTCCAGTTGCCCGTCGGAAAATCCGCACGGCGCGTCGCTGGTAAGGGAAAAACCGAGCCCGCGCAGCGCCACCTCTTTCGGGAATTCGAAAATGCTGATCACGTGGTCGGTGCCGCCGCCACGCGCGAACTCGTTGAGCTCGCTGTAGTGGAGGCCCTCGCCTTTGGCCAGGTTCCATCGCCCCCGGCTTTCGTCGCGGCTCAAAAGGTAGAAGATCGGCGTCTTCTCGAAGCTGCGCTCGGTCTCGCTGCCGTGCTCCGCATTTTCGAGAATGGTCGCGCCGCCGCGCACGAAACTGGCGGAAACGCCGCGATACATCGGATGCAGGGACGGCATCCTGATGCTCGCCCGCCAGATCGGAAATCCATCCTGGATCAACCGCTCGCACAGACCGGAAACGAGATCACCGATATGCTCGCAGGTGATTCCCTGATCGATAAGCCACTGAATATGATCTTTAATTTCCTAAACCTCCGCATGAGCCGGCGCGATCTTATGACCGCAATTCGGGCAAATGGGCGGCAATGCCGAACCCGCTGGCTTCATATCAATTGATAGTCGCGCCAAGCCGATATTTCCAGCCGCGATCAACGGGAAGTTTTGATCCCGCGGCGCTACGACGCGGGCGGGTATGCCCTCACATCCTGACCGTCATGCCGCCGTCGACGGTCAATACATGGCCGTTGACGAAGGAGGCAGCACGGCTTGCCAGAAACAGCGCCGCGCCGGCGATCTCATCAGGGCGTCCCCAGCGTTGGACCGGGATGCGCTGGCGCACGAAGGGCATCAACTCCTCGTTCGCGGCCATTGCCGCATTCGGGGGGGGCGGGCTAACCTACCAGCCCGGCCAACCAGCGCGGGTCGAGGTAACGTTCCAGTTCTCCGGCGATCTCGTCGAGTGCCTTATCGACGCTCTCGCGGTAATTCCTTCGCTCGCCGGACAGTCCGAAGCTTTGAAGCAGCCGAGTGCGGTAGGCGTCGCTGGCAAACAGCCCGTGGAGATAGGTACCCATGATCAGGCCATTGGCCGAGAGCGCCCCGTCGGGCACGCCGTCGACGATTGCCGAAGGCCGGCCGCAATCCGGGCCGCGCGTCATGCCGAGGTGGATCTGGTAGCCGGCAAGCGGTGCATCATATTCGGTCGAACGCGCATGGCTGTTGCGCACCGTCTTCTCCGGCGCCATCTCGGTCTCGACGTCGAGCAGCGCCAGCCCCGGCGTCTCAAGCGTCCCGCCCTCGAGCCCGAGCGGATCATGCACGGTGCGGCCGAGCATCTGGTAGCCGCCGCAGATACCGATTACTCGGCCGCCGCGCCTGACATGCGCGAAGAGATCGCGATCCCAACCCGCAGCCCTGAGGTCGGCAAGATCCGATATCGTCGATTTCGAGCCGGGAAGGACGACCAGGCTCGCATCGGCGGGCAACCGCTCGCCTGATCGTATGAAGACCAGCTCGACATCCGGCTCCGCCCTCAACGGGTCGAGATCGTCAAAATTGGCGATGCGCGGTAATACCGGCACGGCGATCTTCAGCGCGCCCCCGCCACCCTTTGCCAGACGTTCGAGCACGACGGAATCCTCGGCCGGCAGACGTGCGGCGCCTGAAAGCCAGGGCACGACGCCGAAGCACGGCCAGCCGGTGAAGCCTTCGATGGCGCGGATGCCGTTATCGAACAGCGAAACGTCGCCGCGAAACTTGTTAATGATATAGCCCGAGATCATCGCCCGATCGGCGTCTGCCAGAATTGCATGCGTGCCGACCAGGGAGGCGATGACACCGCCGCGATCGATATCGCCGACGAGCACGACCGGCACGCCTGCCTGCGTCGCAAAGCCCATATTGGCGATATCGCCAGCTCTCAGATTGATCTCGGCCGGCGATCCCGCGCCCTCGACGATGACGAGATCGGCGCCGTCGGCCACTTTCTCGAAGCTTGCGAGCACTGCGCCGAGCAACTGCGGCTTCAGCCGCTGGTAATCCCGGCCTTTGGCCTGCCCGAACACCCTGCCCTGCACTATGATCTGGCTGCCGTTTTCCGATTGCGGCTTCAGAAGCACCGGGTTCATGTGCACCGAGGACGGCGTGCGGGCGGCAAGCGACTGCAGCCACTGCGCCCGGCCGATTTCGCCGCCGTCGTCGGCGACCGCCGCATTGTTCGACATGTTCTGCGGTTTGAACGGCCGCACGGTAAGCCCGCGATTGGCCGCCAGCCGGCAGAGCCCGGCAACCAGCACCGTCTTGCCGACATCCGAGCCGGTTCCCTGCAGCATAATCGCTCTTGCCATGGAGGCCGCCTTTCGTTCAGGCGAGGCCTACAATGGCCGCTAATCCCGGGTCAAGGCGTGATCTGCCCGGTCAAAACGCGAAAACCGCGCATGGCCGTGGCTCTGCGCGGTTTGCCGAAAACTCAGGCGTCTTCGCCCCTACACGGCGAAGCTCGCTTCCTCCGGTACGCACTACCTGAACCAGAGAAGCAGCGGTCGTTGCCGCTACGACCCCACTGATAGCGGCACATTCTTACCGGAGAGTTATTGAAGGCTTACGCAAATGTTAATTTTGACTTTTTTTGATATTCTCGCCAAGATTTCTGCGAAAAGGCGCGCCGGCGCTCGCCGATAGCGCGTATTTTCGCTGAAAGCCGCCATTTTCGGGATTGGGAGATAAATTCTTCGAATTCAATGATTTAGACACGCAACCATGAACAGAAGACGGTTGATTTCTGCGAGCGAGCGCGTAGGCTTCACCAAAATGCGCCACTGTTGAATATAACCTGCGACGAGCTGTTGGAGCCGCAAGGACGACGGCGCCCGTAAACCGGAAAGCCTGTTGCGGCATCGCCCGGCAGGCATTTCCTGGTCAGGCGCCGCAGAGACTTATCGGCGGATTTTCACATCCAAGAGCGCGTCCACCAAGAAGAATTTGGGGATGACGATGAAGAGGCTTCTGGTTCCGGCCGTCTTTGCCGCGGCTCTTTTTACCACCGTTGCGGCCGTAGAGGCTGCCGAATGCGGCAGGGTTTCGATTGCCGAGATGAAATGGGCCTCGGCCGGCATTGCGGCGAATTTCGACAAGATCATTCTGGAAAAGGGCTATGGCTGCTCCGTCAGCATCGTCGACGGCGACACCCTTCCGACCTTCGCCTCGATGAACGAGAAAGGCACACCCGACATCGCCTCGGAATACTGGATCAACTCCGTCAGGGCCTTGCTCGCTCAGGCGGTCAACGCCGGCCGCCTGGTGCAGGGCGCCGAAATCCTTGCCGATGGCGCCGTTGAAGGCTGGTGGATCCCGAAGTTCATTGCCGACGCCAATCCGGATATCCGCTCGGTCGAAGACGCATTGAGACGTCCCGACCTCTTCCCTGCCGAAGATGATGCATCGAAGGGCGCGGTTTACAACTGTCCCGCCGACTGGAGCTGCCAGATATCGACCACCAACCTCTTCAAGGCCCTTGCCGCCGACAAGAAGGGCTTCGAACTTGTCGAGACCGGCAGCCCCGAACGGCTCGACGCCTCGATCGCCCGAGCTTTCGACAACAAGATCGGTTGGCTCGGCTATTACTGGGCGCCGACCGCCATCCTCGGCAAATACGATATGACGCGGCTGAGCTTCGGCGTCGGACACAACAAAACGGAATGGGACCGCTGCACAGCGGTTGCCGGCTGTGTCAGGCCCCAGCTCAACTCCTATCCGGTTTCTCGCGCCTTCACGCTGATGACCAGGTCTTTCGCCAGCCGCGCCGGGCCCGTCACCGCCTATCTCAAGAGCCGCAAATGGGACAATGAGACGATCAATCAGGTGCTCGCCTGGCAAGATGAAAACCGCGAAAGCAATGAGGATGCCGCGATCTATTTCCTGCGCAACTACGAAAGCCTGTGGATGAGATGGGTGCCGCTCGATGTAGCCGAGAAAGTCAAAGCGAGCCTATAACGGCAGATAGCACCAACGACTGGACGATTCGAATGACAGCCAACGTTCCCTTCCCCGACCGCGATACCGTCGCGGAAAAGCTCGCCGCGCTGTCGGAAGCCGATAAGTCCTATCTGGCTCTACTCATGGAAAACGCCGCGCAGGACGATAACTTGCTTGACGGTCTGCGACGCCATCTCGACCTTGCCGCAGAATCGCGCTTGCTGAATTCACTGAAGCTTGAAAATCTTGGATTGTGGCTCGGTGCGCAGGCGCCGGATCGGCTGCAGATACGGCTGATGGAAACAGCCCGCTCAAGCCAGCATCCTGCCTACCAAGCCTTCCGGATCGGTCTCGGCCGATCCGGCGGCCTCGAAAAGGCATATCCCCGGTCACCTGAAAGGTGATCTCCCGGCCGTCCATTAGGACGGTCCGGCCCGGTCCGTCCACTCGCCAGAGTGGTCCGGTTTTAGGCCTCAGCCAGCCTTATCAGCCCGGCAATACCGACCGATCACTTCTTCGCAGCGCGATCGACCGAACGGCCGGCATCCTGCGTGGCGTTGACGGCGTTCGCCGTGTCTTTTCCCATGCCGCGGATCGTGTTGCCGCAGGAGGAAAGCGCGAGAAGAACCATGAAGGCTGCAGCAATTTTGGCCGTCGTCGTCATTTTGAATATCCTTGTTTGAAATCAACCCCGAACGGCACTTTATGCCGTTCGCGCCGATAACGCACAAGGGAACAAAAGGTTCAACGGCTGAAAGACATCCTCAGGCGGCGACAGCCTTCGCTCTTTCGGCAAAAGCGCCGCGAATGCTATCGGCCACCGTCTCGATTGGGCCGGACACCTGCGCGGCGGTCAGCAACCGGATATCGAAGGAGCCGAGTTCCGGCAGCCCTTCCTGCAGCCCGAGGATCGCCATGTCCTCGCTGACATAGGAAAGCGGCAGCGGCGCGATGGCGAGATCGGAAAGCACGGCAGCACGCTGCGCCATGGTATGGCCGCTGAGATAGGCGACGCGATAAGGCCGCTTGTTGCGCTCGAGCTGGGCGAGCGCCTCCTGCCGCCAGATGCAGCCGTCCTCCCAGATCGAGATCGGCAGTGGATCGCGTCGATGCGCCGAACCGCAGCGGGCGCCGGCCCAGACCAGGCGCTCGCGGAACACCACCTCGCCGCCGGTCGGGAACGGCCGCGTGGCGCAGTTGATCAGCGCCAGGTCAAGCCGCTGCTCCTCCATGCGCTTCTTCAGACCGACGCTCATGTCGATCGTCACGTCGACCATGATGCCCGGGTAGCTTTCGGCAAAGCTCTTCAGAATCCTCGGCAGCAGCCGCTCGCCGATATCCTCCGGCGCGCCAAGCCTGACGACACCGGTCAGCTCCGGCATGATAAAGCGGGACACCGCCTCGTTCGACAGCGCCAGGATGTTGCGGGCGTAGGAGAGCAGCATCTCGCCATGACGCGTCAGCGTCACTGACCGGGCGTCGCGCAAAAACAGCGTCGCACCGAGCTGTTCCTCGAGCTTCTTGATTTGCATGGAGACTGCCGACGGCGTGCGGAACACAGCCTCCGCGGCGGTGGAAAAATTGCCCGTTTCGGCGATAGCGACGAAAGTGCGCAGCACATCGTTGTCAAGCAAAGGAATGGGACGGCGAAAGGGAAGGCTCATCGTCGCATCTTTCAATTTTTCTGATTTATAACCCCATATCATTTGGTTTGATTGAAAGTCAATCGCACCGCATATTCGGACCGTCGGAAACTTATCAGCAAAGGAGGCCCGACATGGCGCAAACAAGCCCCTGGAATATCGTACAGGCTCTTTCCGTATTCAAGTCACGCAGACGCCGCGATGCCAATCATGAGCAGGCGCTGCGGGAGCTGAAGCGTTTTCCCTCGCACCTACTGGCCGATTGCCAGCGTGAAATCGAGCTGCCCCGCCTGAGCACGGCCGGTCGACCGAAACGGGTCCTGAGGGTGGTTGAATCACCGAGCCGCGCGTGATGCGCGGCTTGAGGCATTTCTTGCGATCGTTCCGGCACCCTTGACCGAACCGTCGGCAGACGAAGAACCTGCCGCCGAGATGTCGTGAACCGGCTGATCGGTCCGTCGAACAGCCATCACATTCCGCCGATGAGCTTGAAGGCGATGATCCACATGGTCGCAGCGACCAGCGTTTCCAGCATCCGCCAGGACGAGGGCTTCGAGAAGATCGGCCGCAGCCATGTCGCGCCATAGCCGAGGGAGAAGAAGAACAGGAAGGAGCCGGTCACGGCGCCTGCGGCAAAAGAAGCCTGCTGCCCCGGATAACGCGTCGAGATCGTGCCGAGCAGCACGACCGTGTCGAGATACACATGCGGATTGAGCCAAGTGAGCGCAAGGCAGGTCGCGAGCGTCTGCCTGAAGCTTGCCGTTTTGGCCTCGGCCGCGGCCAGGGCGGCGTTCGACCGCACGGCAGAATGGAGGCTTTTTGCGCCATACCAGGCGAGAAACGCCGCTCCTCCGTAACGCATGACAGGGTCGAGCCAGGGCATGAGCCTGGCGATCTGCTGCAGGCTGGTCACCCCGAGCACGATCAGCGCGGCGTCGGACAGCGCGCATGCGAGGCAGACGGCAAGGACATGCTCGTTGCGCAAGCCCTGGCGGAGGATGAAGGCGTTCTGAGCGCCGATCGCGACAATGAGGCTGAGGCCCATCGTCAGGCCGGTGAAATAGATTGATAAATTCATCGCTTCTGCAAACGCCTCTCGCTCGACGAGACTTCGCTATCGCACCGAAGAGAATTAGGCTAATTAATCTGCCTAACCTCAATTAAGCAGCGCTAATCCATGCTTGACTACCCCGCCCTCCGTGCCGTCGCCACCGTCGTCCAGACAGGCAGCTTCGAACGCGCCGCGACGGTACTGAATGTCACTCCTTCGGCCGTTTCGCAGCGCGTCAAGCAGCTCGAGGAGCGTCTCGGCGTCGTGCTCATCGTTAGAGGCACACCGTGCACGGCAACCGAAAAGGGAGAATGGTTGTGCCGTCATATGGAAAATGTCAGCATGCTCGAAGCTGAGCTTTTCGGCCATCTGCCCGCGCTCGTTGATCCCGACGAGCCACGCCAAAGGGTGACGCTGCAGATTGCCACCAACGCCGACAGTCTCGGGACCTGGTTCGTGGAAGCTATGTCGAACTTCGCCAGAAGCTCTTCCTATCTGTTGAATATCGCCGTCGACGATCAGGATCACACCGCCGAATGGCTGCAGCGCGGGCGGGTGATCGCGGCCGTCACCAGCCTTGAAAAGCCGATAAGGGGATGCCGGCGTTTCGCGCTTGGCGTTCTACGCTATCATGCGACGGCAACCCCCGATTTCGTCGCCCGCAACTTTCCGCAGGGAGTGACCGCGGAGGCGATCCGCAACGCTCCGGCGCTGACTTTCAGCCAGAAGGACAGGCTGCAGAGCACGTGGGTCCGCCAAACCTTCGGACGCGATCTCGATTATCCCACCCATTGGCTCCCCTCGCCGCAAAGTTTCGTCGAGGCAAGCCTGTCAGGCATGGGTTGGGGAATGAATCCGACTCAGCTGACCCGCGAGCATCTTGCATCGGGGCGGCTGGTCGAGCTGGTGCCGGACACCCCCCTTGATGTTCCCCTATTCTGGCAGATAAACCGATTTGCCGCCGATCGGCTGGCGGAGCTGACGCGCGAAGTCATCAACGTAGCTGGGCGCAATCTCGAAAAAGACAGATCGAAAACCGATACCCTGGGCCTTTGATCGCGCCTGATATCTGAAGCGATCAGACATAAGCCGTTTAGATGCAGAACTCGAAATTGCGCTGACCATGAAAACGGTGGGTTCCGCTTCCCATGGCCGCTTCCAGCATCGTCCCTATGCGATAGCGATGATCTCCAGTTCCTGGCCGCCCGCCTCCACGGCATCCCCGGCAGCCTTGCCCATCAAAAGCCGCGCCACCGGCGAGACGTAGGAAATCGATCCGGCCTTGGGATCGGCCTCGTCCTCTCCGACGATCCGATAGGTTTGCACGCGCCCGTCGTCACGGCGGAAGGTTACCGTGCTGCCGAAGGCAACCACGTCGACTGACGTAGGGTTAGGCATCACCTGGGCAGTGCGAAGTCTTGCCGCTAAGTAGCGAAGATCACGCAATGGATTGGCAGCATGCCGCCGCCGTTCATTCACATCTTCAATGGTATTCGCCGCATCATAGGCCTCGCGCGCCTGCTGGAATTGCAGTTCGAGAGCCTTCAGTCCCGCTTCCGTAACGAGATTTGGATGCGGCGAAACCGGGCGGTCGGGCAACAGGGTTTCCGACGCGGTTTCGAAACTCTCTTCCTTGGTGAAGGCAACGGCCAATCAAAACTCCATGTCAGGCGCAGTGCGCGCCAATCACCGACGGCGGCTGCGCCCTATATTCATCGAGACCATACATATACCGACTGCGCACGAACGCCAATCTTGCCCATCGGCAGCGGCTTTCCCGGTGACGACCTCGGGAACGTCCTGCGCCGCACAGCGTTTATCGCCGCATAGCGTTGAGGAGGATCGAATGCCCTGCGAACGGCGAGATAACTCCGACAAGGACCGGAGCGAAACATGCCTTCGTTCCTGACGGACAGCATGCCGCTGACACCGAGCTGGTGGGATATCGCCGCGCGCATCGCACTGACGGTGATCGCCGGCGGCCTTATCGGCCTCGATCGCGAGCGCGGCGGCCATTCGGCGGGCTTCAGGACCACGATCCTTGTAGCGCTTGCCGCCTGTCTGGCAATGGTCCAGGCAAATCTTCTTCTGTCGACCTACGGAAAAACCTTTAGTTACTTCACGCAGATGGACGTACTGCGCTTCCCTCTCGGCGTCCTCACGGGCGTTGGCTTCCTCGGCGGCGGAGCGATCCTCAGGCGCGGCGATATGATGACCGGCGTCACCACGGCGGCGACCCTGTGGTTCATGACGGTGGTCGGCCTCTGCTTCGGCGGCGGCCAGATTGTCACCGGAACGGTGGCAACGGCTGTCGCCTACATCGTCCTGTCGCCGATGAAGCGGCTGGATACTTGGCTAACCTGCGAACGCAAGGCAACACTCGTCATCCACAGCTCCGAAACCAATGTACCCGACTTATCAGGGGTGCTTAACCCCTTGGGATGCCGTGTCCTTTTTGTTTCATACGGGCCGACGAGCGACGGCCGATCAGGCGTGACCTTCGAGCTACGATGGATGGCAAAGGACCGCGAGGCGTCGTCCCGGGCGATTCTGGACGCACTGTCCGCCCATGATGTCGCGGGTTTCTCGATGCAATCGACGACGACCTGAGATCCCGGACGGCCTTCTTATTTGGCGGCGTGCTCGGGTTTGCCCTTTCTCTTGGTCGAGGCGAATTCTTCCAGCTGCCTTTCGCTCATGGACTCGACCATCTGCTTCGAAGCGCCCTTCAGTTCTTTTTTGGGCGTCTCGCCGCGCTTGGCCGAGAGTGCGGCGCCTGCCGCCTTCTGCTGGGCCTTGGACTTGGCTGGCATATGGAAATCTCCTTCTGCTTTGGTGAGGCCCTCAACGTTTGCTGAGTTCGTCGGGCCTGTGCGCCGCGCGCTTCCCCGATTTATCGCTTTGGACGATGCATTGCGGATCCGCCGCCGACGCCTTGACCTTGTGACCATTGATTTTGGTCGGGCTGGTCTGCTTCCTGACCACCTTGCCCTCGGTCTTTCCCTGGCTGGTATCCCAGCTCACTTCATCGCCTTTTTTCAATCGCCCGGACATGTGGCTTCCCTTGCCGCGAGCAGGCTGCGGCCGAAGCCGCAGCCGATTGCCCGTCAATTGATGGTGGCCCACTGGCTGCGGACGTCCCTGGCGTTCTTCGACAAGTGAACGTGGGCGTCGACGTGGTCGACCCAGTCAAGCGGAATGAGATGGTGCTTGCCATCCTCTGAATCGGTCTTCGTCAGCTTGATGCGGGTCGGACCGTCGAGATGATCCACCGTCCCGACATGCGTGCCATCGGCAGTCAGCACTTCCATATGTTCGCGAATCTGATCTGCGGAAATCATCGTTTCCTCCTTTGCGCCATTGTCAGTACCTGACGGCAACGGCGTGGAGAGCACATGGTTCCAATGCGTCTTACCGCATCTCAAAACCCAGCCTGATCAGCGAACCAATGGGTGTCGCCGGCGGCGGGGCAAACACTTAAAATTATTTGTGAAACTTCGACCTCGTCTCCCATAATCCCAAGGAGACGCCTCACCGGCACCTGAATACTTCGCTCACTCAGCGGAAACGCTCACCAGGTTGGCTTCCTGACCAAAGAAAAGCAGCAGGGATCTCGCGCACTGCTGATGCCGCGCATGAACGATCAGGACCGGGAAACGATCCTGCGGATCAAAAAAGCCCTGGCCGAGCGACTGCAGACGAAGGGTACGATTTCAAGCACGCTCGTCTATGAGGCCGTTATGGATCATGGGGTTCGAACTGTCGATGAGTTCGAGAGTTGGCACCAAGGACATGCGGGCTAAGGAAGTGCATCGATGTCCAGCGCTCGGCGCATGCGATCAGTCCTCGCAAACGACACAGCCCCGCCCCTGCATGCCGTGACCACTACTCCCGCACTATTGGGACATAAATCGCCAAGCTGACGAATCGAGATATTCGTCGCTGCAGTCAGCGTCCGAGGCTGCCAGCGGCGGCGATGATCTCTGCCGCGGTCGGGAAGATGCAGAGGTTGTTCGGCCCGTCGAGCGCTTCGATTTGTACCCAGCCGATGGTGCCGTTCGCATCGACCAGGAAGTGCCCGACGAGCTGGGTAGCGTGGTTCTCGAATATTGCGTTATCGGTTTCATCAAGCTCGAAGCGGTCCTTGGCGTTGAGGATCGTGTTGGCTTCCATCGGGTGTAGCGGTTCTGGCAGCTCGC
Organism: Rhizobium phaseoli; assembly: GCF_001664385.1. Classification (NCBI taxonomy): domain Bacteria; kingdom Pseudomonadati; phylum Pseudomonadota; class Alphaproteobacteria; order Hyphomicrobiales; family Rhizobiaceae; genus Rhizobium; species Rhizobium phaseoli. The sequence goes on from NZ_CP013532.1 coordinate 2,634,538, forward strand.
CCGTTGGGTTGATGCGTGCCGCTTGGAATTGCGCCATCGCTGCACCATATGGCCATTTGGGTTGTTCGCTGCTCCCATCGGGCAGGAACTCGCCATGCGGCACGCCGTAGGCGCGATGGGTGTGGCAGTCGGGATCGCACAGAAGCGTTACCGGCGTCGGCCGGTGGCGGAAATAAAGCGGGCGCGTTCCACCGGCGTATTGATAACGGCCACCGTCTCCACCCCGGCGGCGCGCAGGGTTGGCTGCACGCTGGCAAGCTGTTCCACCTGGCGCCGACAGAACGGGCAGTGCAGCCCGCGAAAGAAGCCGATCAAAAACGGGCGACCGCTCAAGTCGGCGAGCGAGACCGTTCCGTTGAAGTTGGCCGTGGCCAGCGCGAACGCGGGCGCGGAATCTCCTGGCTGCAGCGGGCGCTTCTGGTCTCCCATGAAAAATCCTCTTTCGCATCGTCCAGGTGGACGACCGAAATTCAACTGTATCACTTGTCGCAAGAAGGCCAAGCGCTCGATGTTTGAGATGACCGGTGCGGTATGCGATTCGCGTTCCGACGCGTCGAAGCCGACCCGTGGCACCTGCTAGATAATCCGGTAACAGTTTTCATGGAGCTTCAATTCGGTGAACAATGTGAGTCTGGAATTAAGGAAGAGGACTCCATGCTGAAGGTAGCTGCGGCGCAGACGTTCGTTTCGGCTGATATCGCCGCGAACGGAAGGGGGATACGAAAGCTGATCTCGAGCGCGGCGGCTCAAGGCGTGCGACTTATCAGTTTCTGCGAAGGCACGCTTTCCGGATATGGAAAATTCCAGATCATGGCGCAGGATGATTGGCAGACCTATGATTGGGCGGCTCAAGATGCCGAGCTGCGTGCCATCGCTGAGCTTTGCGGGAAACTTCGCATTTTCGCGGTTGTCGGCGGAGCACATCGGCTCTCCAATGGTCATCCTCCCCACAACAGTCTCTATGTCCTCTCCGAAAGAGGCGCTCTGATCACCAGATACGACAAGAGGTTTCTGTCGAATTCGGAACTGGGCGGCTGGTACACACCTGGAACCCAACCGATCATCTTCGAGGTGGACAGCTATCGATTTGGCTGCGCGATCTGCATCGAATCTCAGTTCGAGGAGGTTTTCCGCGAATATGAGCGATTGGGCGTCGATGGCGTTCTCTTCTCCTCATATGGAATTGCGCCCTACTTTCAGATCGCTTTGCGAGCCCATGCAGGCTTGAACTGCATTTGGATCATCGCAGCTACGCCCGTACAGAAAGCCCATAAGGGACCTGCCGGAGTGATTGGACCGGACGGAGACTGGGCCGCGCGATGTGCGGCGCTGCCCGAACCTGACTTCGCCATGGCGATGTTGGACCGTAACGATGCCGCCTACGACATCCCGCTACAAAAGGCGCGGCCATGGCGAGCCAAAGCAAGGCAAGGAGACATCTATCGGGAGAAGATGGTGGACGACCCAAGGAGTCGTGACAGAAACGAATACTGATGCGGCGATCGCTTGTCACAAAGCCCGTCCATCCCATCGCCCCATGGCCACCAGGTCATTCTCAGCGGTCTTGCCGCTCTCCGCTACAGCCGCGCCCAAGAATCCTTCGTCCATGGGCCATGCTTTTAGCCACGAAGCCACGCCATGAGTGCGCTGCGATCATTCAAAATCATTGATGTTATCCATAAACCCTATTCGTTTGTATGATGGGTTCGCGAGGCCCATATTAGCAGCATGGACATGGACGAACCTCCCATCGCGACCATGTCCCGGCTCAAGAAAGGAACCGAAAATGACCACGCTCACCTATCGGGGTGGTGGCAAGACCCTCACCTCCAGCGAAGGCCGCTTCGATCTGGCATATTATGCCCACAAGCTTGTGCTCGCCTGGACCCGCTGGCAGACCGCCCGCGAAATCGAAGCCATGCCGTTTGACGTCCGCAAGGATATCGGCTGGCCGAGCACCGACGACAGCAAACACCGGACCATGTAATGAATGCGACATTCCTCCTGAGATGAGGGCGGCGTCTGCATCTCGCAACGCCGCCTTTTTCGTCTCTAGCGTCGGATTTCTTCCGTTCGGGACGCACCCATTTCTCCCGCCAGTATGTGAGTTAGCAATGCGTCCCTCGGCAGCTAAGCACCGGCTAACCACTTGCAGTCACTCCCAACGGCTGGCTCTTTCAGCTTTCCTGGCAAATGCCGAAGCAAATGATTTTGCGCGGAACTTGAGCAGCGTCAGGCGGCCCTCGGCACTGCGCGTGTAGACAAGCTCTGAATCACCGACATAGCGATTCCACAGCTGAGCGAAATATATGGCATCCTCTCTTTTTCGGCCGATGATCGAAGGAACCGCGTGATAATCCACCCGCTTCCACCGCCAGAGTTTTGACGACCTGACGAGAATGTAGCGGGGATTCTGTGGGGGGACGAGGACCTCCCGCAGGGCGTCGAGAAAGCGGGATCGTTCGATTGTAGTCGCACCCTCCAGCCGGCAATAGATGATGCCGTTTTGGTCGAGCGTCGCCTCGACGCTTACTTTTTCCAGTTCCGACCTTATGACACCCATATGATGAAGCGCCTCTAGAACGGCTGTCCCCACCTGCTTCATCCTCCCTTCCAATGAGCCGTTCCTGAGCAGCAGCCGGCTGGCTTTAAGCGCGCCCGGCAAACAGTAGATAGCCAGCAACGCGAAGACAACGAATAGGACCACCTCCAGTTGTTGCAGCGTTCGAATATGGGTCGCCCGAAGGCTCTGAAAGAATCCGGTCAAGATCAGGCCGGCGAGCGTGCCACTCTGCGCAAGCAGAAATTTTGTCGTGTTCCAGTTGACCAGCCCCTTGGGGATATAGTTGCTCTCCAATGTTTCCTGCATCCTGGCAATTGCGCGCTTGCTGTGCAGCGCGCTATGCCAGCGGGCTTTCAGCGATTTGCGGTCGATGGCCCACCGTTCCATCATCTTGTTGGTGTCATCAATACCGCGCGCGTCCCACCGCGCCGTGCCGAGCATCAATCGTTGAAAGCCGCTTTCGATCGACGGGGGCTCGCCGAAGGACAACCCCTCAAAGGCATAAAACCGGCGCTTCAGTGCATCGACGTCGATTCCCAGGTCTATTGTCATGGTGTCAAACGGATCCGACGCTTTTCTGTCGGTCGATTTCCTCCCGAAGCGCAGCGGGATTCTCTGCTCGAGTTTTTCAGGATCGATGACTGCCAGATGCCAGACGTTCGCAGCCTTCTGAGGTTTTTGCGGATCGACGCGTATCGCGCGACCCCGCATCTGATTGGAGAGCACATATGATCCTACCGTACTCGCCAGGATCAAGGTGTTTACGGAGGGCGCGTCCCATCCTTCGCCCAGCAAAGCCTGGGTGCCGACCAGGACCGTGATCCCGCCCCGACCGAACAGTTCGGTGATCATATGGACGATATTGCGGCTCCGCTCGCCCGCAAGTTCCACGCTGAGGAAACCGACATCGAACGCCGCCTGCTGATAACGGATATGTTCTGCACCGATGCCAAGATGGTCTGCGATCTCGTCGAGAATTACCTTTGATTCCGCAGGAATGAGAATCAGACTACCGGTCAGAATTCCAAGCTTCACCTCAAGTCCGGACCGCCGCAGGGTCTCAAAGATAGGCACGACGCCCATTCTCCCGATCGGCGGTACGTCTGCAGGCCCGGTGGGCAACATATCCTTCCTTATACAGTCGGAAAGGATAACCATACGGAGTTGGTCACGCATCGACGCGCTTTCGAGCCGGGCGATATCGACGATCGCGCTGAGCTTGCTCAAGCTCGACACCAACAGCTTCTGAACCGATCGCGGATCAGCCAGTCGCACTTTGCCGTGCTCCACGGCCTTGATCTCCCTTAGCCTGTCTTGCTGGTAGCGGACTGTCGGCTCCGCGTCTTCGAAATCGTCGCGATAGGTGTAGACCACCCCGTTCAGCAACACCTCTATCCATTCAAGCGTCAGATCCGGTATTTCCCGCGCCTTGACGCCGAGAATGTCGAGAGTCGACTGCGGCAGGTCGACATACTGCGCATTCAGGAAGATCAGCATGCTGGAGAAAAAGCGGGCATCATCCAGTATATGCTCTACATTTTCGATCGGCTGCGTAATCCACGGGTGATGCAGAATTGCCTGCTTGAATTCTGCGCTCTCGAGCAGCGTTTCGATGAACTCAGCGACCTCAGCGCGAAACTCCGCGAGTTTCTGTGCTTCCAGCGCACTCGGCAGGCTGAAATGGACATAGTCCTGATGGGGACAAAGGTCGCCCTGCAGCACGAGTTCAGGCACGGAAATTTCACCATCTATCGGCCCGCAAAGCGCCTGATAGCGGTCCCATTCCTGCGGATCGACATCATATGGCGGCGTAGCGGTGAGCGCGACAACGGTGGGCTTGCCCAACGCTTGCTTGAGCATCGTCAGGGCCTTCCACCACTCGTTTCTAAGATGGTGCGCCTCGTCGAGCACAAGGGTGCGAACGTTCTCGTCGCGCAGCTTCGCGATGATCTTCTTTCTCGCTTTCTCGGCCTGCTGCTTGCTTGCTTCGACGGATCGTGCTCCGTCGCTGTGCTCCTCTTCGCTGTCGATAATTTCTTCTTCAGACGTATGCCCCGAGAACGCCGCATGTAGAGCCTGATAGGTGATGATCGTGATAGTGCTAGGAGCCCTTACATCATGAGAAATCCAGTCCGGTTCAGCGTTGTTAGCGGGCAGGAACATGGCGCGCAGCCGCTGCGCCCATTGGTCTCGGATGGTCTTGCTCGGGGCCAGGATCAAAGTCGCCTCACCAAGCCTGCGCATCACCTCAAGGCCTAAAATCGTTTTGCCCGAGCCGGGTGCTGCGACGATATGCAAACTGTCATCGCCTATGAGATTTGCCAGATCATCAAGTATCTTCTGCTGGTATGCTCGCCACTTACCCTGAAAAGCGAGGTCCTTCATTCAAATCTACCTTTTGGATTAAATGCGACGAGCTGTGGTGAAAGTTGCGATTAAAATTCTTCAGCAGCATTGCACCATCTTGGCTTGGATCATGCAACGCTAGGTCTCCTCTCGCTGCCTTTCGAGGGAATTTCAACAGCATCCGCAATGGGCACCGGACCATGTAGTGAATGCGACATTCCTTCCAAGATGAGGGCGGCGTCTGCATCACGCAACGCCGCCTTTTTCGTGCGTGCCCTTTCGTTCCCAAGCCGTCTTCAGATTTGAATTTCAGTACTCTATAAAGGCGCCCGGCCTCCGACCTGCCCCTATTTGGGCGGTCTAACCGGTCAAATCGCGGTCAATGTCGCATATTTGCTCTTCCCGGCCGCATTTTTCCATGCCAGTGTCGCTTTCAGGACATCGGCGCGACGCATTCCGCGCAACGAATATGTCATCGCCCCTCGAGCATGGATTTGTGCAATGAACAGGATGCAGATCAAGAAGCGTTCGCTGGTCTTCTTTATGGTACCGCAATTCACCATGCTGCCTTTCTCGGCGGCCGTGGACACGTTGCGCATCGCCAACCGCATGCTCGGCTACCAGGCCTATACCTGGCGGCTCGCCTCCCTCGACGGGGAAAAAGTCTATTCTTCCTGCGGCATCGGCGTCGAGGCCAATTCCTCGCTCGCCGAGGAGCGCCGCCATCTCGGTGGCGAAAACCGGCCGGGCATGGTGCTCGTCTGTTCCGGCATCGATGTCGAGCAGTTCAACAACAAGTCGGTCAATGCCTGGCTGCGCGAATGCTACAATCGCGGCGTCGCCGTCGGCAGCCTCTGTACGGGCGCGCACGTGCTCGCCCAGGCCGGCCTGCTCAACGGCAAGCGCTGCGCCATCCATTGGGAAAACCTGCCGGGCTTCTCCGAAGCCTTCCCGCAGGCGGAGGTCTATGCCGATCTCTACGAAATCGACGGCAACCTCTATACCTGCGCTGGCGGCACCGCCTCGCTCGACATGATGCTGAACCTCGTCGGCGAGGATTTCGGCGAAAGCCTCGTCAATCGCATCTGCGAACAGCACCTGACCGACCGCGTGCGCAACCCGCATGATCGCCAGCGCCTGCCGCTGCGCGCCCGCCTCGGCGTGCAGAACGCCAAGGTGCTGTCGATCATCGAGTTGATGGAAGGCAATCTCGCCGAGCCGCTGTCGCTGATCGAGATCGCCGATGGCGCCGGCCTTTCCCGGCGCCAGATCGAGCGGCTGTTCCGCCAGGAGATGGGCCGCTCGCCCGCCCGCTACTATCTGGAAATCCGTCTCGACCGCGCCCGTCACCTGCTGGTGCAGTCCTCGATGCCGGTCGTAGAAGTCGCCGTCGCCTGCGGCTTCGTTTCGGCCTCGCATTTCTCCAAGTGTTATCGCGAACTCTACCATCGCTCGCCGCAGCAGGAGCGCGCCGAGCGCAAGATGACCATGGCGACCGCGCGTCAGGCCGTTGCCGCCTGAGGTGGCCGCAACACAAGAAGCTGACCAGTCGTCATGCTCGGCCTTGTGCCGAGCATCTAACCACGGGTTGATAGGGCAGCAGATCCTCGGCACAAGGCCGAGGATGATGGCCAGTGGCGACGGGTCACGCTACTGCGCCGCTTCTTCCGTCATCCTGGCGTCGGAATAGACCTGGTTGCGGCCCCGGTGTTTCGCCATGTAGAGGAACTGGTCGGCGGCGTTCAGGTAATTCTCGAAGGTCTCGTAGCCGCCAATCTCGGCGATGCCGATCGAAATCGTGACGCCGAGCTCCTCGTCGTCGGCGGTGACCTTCAACCGCGAAATATCCGAGCGGATCTCGTCGCAAAGCTTGGTCGCGGCAGCCGAATCCATCTGCGGAAAGAGGATGGCGAATTCTTCGCCGCCAAGCCGGGAGAGAAGATTGTCGCTGCCCTCGAAGATCGTAAACAGCCGGTTTGCGACCGCCTTCAGCACCTTGTCACCGATCTCGTGACCGTAGGTATCGTTCAGGCGCTTGAAATGGTCGATATCGAGGATGGCGACCGAACTCGGCACCTTCAGCCGCAGACATTCGTTCACCAGCTTCGGGCCATTGTCATAGAAATAGCGACGGTTATAGAGACCGGTCAGGTAGTCGCACGCCGCCGCCGCCCTCAGCTGCCGCATCTGCGCCAGCGTCTCGGCATTGTTGGCAATGCGGCATTGCAGCTCCTCGGCGACAAAGGGCCGGTAGAGGAAGTCGCTGGCGCCGGCCTTGAGGAAACTGGCAGACAGCATGCGGTCGTTGGAGGAGGAAACGCCGATAACACGCAGCCTGTCCGAGCCGAAGCGGTGTCGGATGCGCCGCGTCAGCTCGTAACCGCTCATATCGGGCATATGGTGATCGGTGACGACGAGCTCGATGTCGCCGTAGGCTTCGAGAGCGGCTAGCGCCTCAAGTCCCGAGCTTGCCTCGACGACGAGATATTGCTGTGCCTTGAGAAGGTCGACGAGAACCTGGCGCGCCGAGACGACATCGTCGACGACGAGCACCCGCGTCTTGCGGTTGGAGATCGCCCGGCGGACGGTAGCGACCAGATTATCGAGCGCGAACTCATTGTCCTTCAGCACGTAGTCGATGACATTGCGCTCCATGATCCTGTTGCGCGTGTTGAGATCGAATGTGGCGGTAAAGACGATTGCCGGAATATCGTGCTCGATTGTACAGTCGAGCGCCTCGCCATAGGGCGAATCCGGCAGGTTGAGATCGACGACGGCCATGGTGTAGCCGTGACCATCTTCGGCAAGCTCCCTGCGAAGCGCTTTCAGCGACGAGCAGGATTTGACGGCAAGCCCAAGTTCCGTCTGGAACCGGTGACAGAGCACGGCTGAAAACATTCGGGAATCTTCAACCAGAAGTATCTTGAGCCCGCCGGAGCGCAGCCCGATTCCATCTCGCTGAAAATCCGCTTGAAAAGCCACAGCCGCTATTCTCCCCTGCGCCCCACGGGCTCGACTCGGCCCTTCCCCCGGCGGGGCGGACGATAACCGAGAGGCCTGTGCGCGTGAAGGGGACAAATGATGCTGTTACTTGTAATTGCAAAAATTCGATGCCGGTCCCCGACCGGCATCCCCGCCTCGCTGGCAATGCTCAAGCTGGGAGAGCCGTCAGGCAACTGCCCGCTCCTTGCGCATCGACTGGATTTGCAAAAGCGTATCGAGATTCTGATTGACGCGGCAGTAGAACTCCTCGTCGATGAAGGGGCGCAGCATGAAATCATTGCCGCCGGCCTTGAGGAACCGCGCCGAAAGCAACCGGTTCGAGGAGGAGGAAACGCCGATGATGCGCAACTCATGCGAGCCGATATTGGCGCGGATGCGCCGTGTCAGCTCGAAGCCGTCAATGTCGGGCATGTTGTAGTCAGTGATCATCAGGCCGATATCCCGGTTGGCTTTCAGGATCTCCAATGCCTTGCCGCCGCTCTCGGCGACGCTGACGCGGAAATTATAGCGTTTTAGCCGGCTCGACAGCAGGGCGCGCGCCGTGGCGCTGTCGTCGACGATCAGCACATGGTGGCGATGATTGGTCAGGAACCGGCAGATCGACTCCGCCAGCAGATCGACAGCGAAAATATTGTCCTTGAGGATATAGTCGACGATATCCTTGGCCATCAGCTTGTCCCGCATGCTTTCATGAAAGGTGCCGGTAAAGACGATGGTCGGAATGGAGAGATCGACCAGATATTCCAGTGCCTCGCCGTTTTCGGCGCCGGGCAGATTGATGTTCGAGATCGCCAGGGTGATCGGATCGGAAGATTTGTCGTAGGCAAATTGCAAATCTTCGAAGTTGCGGCAGATTTCGACATTAATGTCGAACAACTCCTTGAGGCGTTTGCTGATCATCGAGGTGAATACGTTTGAATCTTCGGCGACAATAATACGCGCGCCGGCAAACATCTCTCCGGAATATTGCATCCCCGAAATACCCAAAAACGCCATGGTAAACCTTTAATGTAAAATTCATCCCCGGCCCAAACTGATACATCAATTGATTTGACTAATCATTAATCGGCGAGAGACGACAAAGCGGCCAGATAGAGCCACCGGGGAATTCTTGCCGGTATGATTAAGAAATCAGGCACGGAGCGCCGCGTTCTGTGCCGCGAGCGGCTTTCGCCGACAATTGTCGCCTTATGGGTCGTGGACCTTGATCTCAGCTTCGGCTCTCTTTAGCACAGTCGCACCGCGGTATTGCAAGCTCCTGCTTACCATTAATCGTGGGCCGTATACGATGCCCGAAATCAGGTCGGCCGGCGCGGCGATAACCCGTCCAACGCCGCGAGACAAAAGCGAGTTGCCTTGAGCCCGTCCGGCTGGCGGAGCAGAATTGGCCGCCTTGACCTCGGTGATATGATAGCCCGGCTTCACCGGCCGGCCGTGCAATCGAAAACCAGCGTGCGTCCTCGTTGCCGGAGAGCGCATCAAGCAGCAGGCCGAGGCTGATCTCCTCCGCCTGAATTTCATCATTGTCGACGGCCTTCATCTGCGCTAATCCTCGTTTCAACTATTCAAGGACCATTGAAATATGGATCAACGTCAAGCCCTCGCCGCGTTCGGCGCGCTTTCACAGGAAACGCGCCTCCACATCATTCGCATGCTTGTCGTCTCTGGTCCTGACGGAATGGCGGCGGGCTCCATCGCCGAAAAGGCGGAGGTGTCGCCGTCCAACGTGTCTTTCCATCTGAAGGAGCTGGAACGATCCGGGCTGATCACCCAGCAGCGTGAATCCCGCTCGATCATTTATACCGCCAATTACGATGCGCTTGGCGGGCTGATCCGTTTCCTGACGGAGGATTGCTGCGGCGGGAATGCCGAGATCTGCGCTCCCGCCGCCGTTGCCGCATGCTGTGCACCTGCAACCAAGGAGGAACTGCAATGACCACAGATCGCGTTTACAATGTGCTCTTTCTCTGCACTGCCAATTCGTCGCGCTCGATCTTGGCGGAGTCGATCCTCGAGACAGAGGGCAAGGGTCGGTTCAAGGCCTATTCCGCCGGCAGCCAGCCGAGAGGCGAAGTCAACCCATTGGCGCTGAAGGAGCTGCAGGCGCTGGGTTATCCCGCAACCGGCTTTCGCTCGAAGAGCTGGGACGAGTTTGCCGAACCCGATGCACCGGAGATGGATTTCATCTTTACCGTCTGCGATACCGCCCATGGCGAAGCCTGCCCTGTCTGGATCGGTCATCCGATGACCGCTCACTGGGGCGTCGAGGATCCGGCTGCCGTCGAGGGCAGCGACGTCGAGAAGGGCCGCGCCTTCGCAAAGGCCGCCCGTTTCCTGAAAAACAGGATCATGGCCTTCCTCAGCCTGCCCTTGGCCTCGATCGACAAGCTGGCGCTGGAGCAGCACCTGCGCCAGATCGGCGCGATGGAAGGCGCGACGGCAAAACCGGCAGGAGCCGGCTGATGGCCTCATACGATCTATCGCGGCGACTGGTCGCGGAGGCGCTCGGCACCGCCATGCTGGTGGCGACCGTGGTCGGCTCGGGCATCATGGCGACATCGCTGACTGCGGATGTCGGCCTCGCCCTGCTCGGCAATACGCTGGCGACCGGCGCAATCCTGGTCGTGCTGATCACCGTGCTGGGGCCGATTTCCGGCGCCCATTTCAACCCGGCCGTCTCGCTGATTTTCGCCATGTCGGGCTCGCTGCCGAAGCGCGACCTTGGCGTCTATATGCTGGCGCAGTTTGCCGGCGGCGTGGCCGGGACGGTCTGCGCCCACCTGATGTTCAACCTGCCGCTGCTGGAACTGTCGAGCACGGTGCGCACCGGCGGCGCCCAATGGTTTTCCGAGGCGATTGCGACCTTCGGCCTCGTCGCAGTCATTCTCGCCGGCATCCGCTTCGAGCAGAAGGCCGTTCCATGGCTTGTCGGCCTCTATATCACCGCCGCCTACTGGTTCACCGCTTCGACCTCGTTTGCCAATCCGGCCGTGGCCTTCGCCCGCTCCCTGACCGACACCTTTTCCGGCATCCGCCCGATCGATGTTCCGGGCTTCTGGCTTACCGAAATATCAGGTGCGGTCGCAGCCCTCCTCCTGATCACCTGGCTGCTGCAGCCAGCCGCATCATCGTCATCAACCCTGTCGTCCGAGGCGAAGCTATGAACGTCATCATCTACCACAATCCCGCCTGCGGTACCTCGCGCAACACGCTGGCGATGATCCGCAATGCCGGTATCGAGCCGACCGTTATCGAATATGTCAACACACCACCGTCGCGCACGGAGCTGATGAAGATGATCGCCGATGCCGGCCTGACTGTGCGCCAGGCCCTGCGCGAGAAGGACACGCCCTACGTCGAACTCGGCCTCGGCAATCCCGATCTGAGTGACGACCAGTTGCTCGATGCCATGCTCGCCCAGCCGATCCTGATCAACCGGCCCTTCGTCATCACTCCGCTCGGCACACGGCTGTCACGGCCCTCCGAACTGGTCCTGGAAATTCTGCCGGAGACGCACAAGGGCGCCTTCACCAAGGAAGACGGCGAGAAGGTGCTCGATGCCGAGGGCAAGCGCATCGGCTGATCCCTGACTATTTGACGACGGCCGAACCCTTGATGATATCGATCGTCTCGCCGCCGTCGAGACCGATGCGGTCGCCGTCGGGCGTCGTCATGAAACAGCCGGAAGGGCAGAGATTTTCCGAAGCCCCGGCATCGACCACGACCTCGACGCGCTGGCCGCCCTCGGTGATGACGAGCACCACGGCGGCAGGATCGGTGTTGGTGACGGATGCCGCACGGGCCGCCGGCGCGGCAAGCAGCGGGACAAGCAGAACGGCGGCAAATCTTGCCATCATGTGCGGCGGCGCGTGTGCGCCCTCCCCTCGAACGATCGGTGCTGCCCTCGGCAGCGATCCCGATGCAAGGGATCATGCACATAGACCTGTGAATGATGGCTGAATGAGCCGTTCAGCTCTTCAGACTGGCCTCGGCGGTGCGGCCGCGCAACTGTCTCACCCGATGTTCCTCCTCGCCGGCAGCCGCGTCCGCGGAACTGGACCTGACGTCCCGCGCTTCGTTCGCGATGGCGGCGGGCGCTTCGCGGTGGATGGTAAGATCGCTCTGCGGCAGCGGAATCTCGATGCCTTCGGCCTTGAACCGTCGGAGAATCTCGATCCTGAGATTGTTGCGCACCGTCATGCCGTCGCCCATGTCGGCGAGAAAGAAGCGCAACTCGAAATCCAGCGAATACGGGCCGAAACGCAGGAACTCGACATGCGGCTCGGGATTGCGCATGACGAGCGGGATCTTGGCTGTCAGTTCGAGCAGGATATCCATGACCTGCTGCGGATCGGCGTCGTAGCTGACCGAAACGGGAATTTCCGAGCGGCCGATCTTGTTGCGATGCGTCCAGTTGCCGACGAGGCCGTTGATCAGCTCCGAATTCGGCACGATGATCGACTGTTTGCGGAAGGTCTCAATCTCGGTGGCGCGCACCGAGATGCGCTTGACGATGCCTTCGGCCGTGCCCGACACGACATGGTCGCCGACCTTGAACGGCCGCTCCACCAGCAGGATCAGGCCGGAGACGAAGTTCGAGACGATGTTCTGCAGGCCGAAACCGATACCGACCGAAAGCGCAGAAGCGACGAGCGCCAGGCTGGACAGATCGATGCCGGCCGACGAAACGCCGATGATCGCCGCCAGGCCGACGCCGAGATAGCCGATGCCCGTCTTGACCGAATTGCGCACGCCGAGATCGACGTGGCTGCGCGCCATCACGTTGCTGTCGAGCCAGCGCTGCAGCCAGCGCGACAGAAGATAGACGCCAGCAAACAGCAGGATGCCGGTGCAGATGCCGAGCAGCGAGATGCTGATGCCGCCGAGCTTGACCTCGGTAAACAGCCGGTAGGCGAGCAGCTGCAGGTCCTGCACATGGAAGCCCCAGAGCAGCAGGATCAGCGGCACGCCGACGACGAGCGCCACCGCATAGATGGCAAGGCCGACGAGCAGGCCGACCTGGTCGATCGCCACCGGCCCGAGATTGAAGCGGCGCGTCAGGAAGCGTGCGAAGAAGGTATCGCCGAAGCTCTCCTGCCGCGAGATCGCCTTGCCGGAGAGTAGGCCGACATACATGGTGGCGACCACTGCGCCGGTGATGATGAGCTGCGTCGCGACGAAGCGCGCCAGCCCGACATAGCCTGAGAGGGCCGTGACGATGAGGCCGGCGCCGACGACGCGCAGGATGATCGCCATGCCGCGGGGCCAATGCCGGCCCGGCGCATCCGGATCGCCGCTTCTTGCCAGCATCGGCTTGCCGAAGGAGGCAGCGATCAGGATGATGCCGATGATCAGCGCGGCGATCAGGCTGCGGACCACCGTCAGCACCAGCGGCGAACCCATCGCCTCGCTGACCGTACCGAACAGATAGTCGAGCCCGTTGACAACTGCCATCGCCAGCAGGCAGTAGCCGATCGAGCGGGCGCCGAGATTGGAAAGCTTCACCAGCCGCCAATGCGGTTCACGCGGCGCAAAGATGGCGTTGACGAACCGGCCGACAAAATAGACGAGCCCGATCGTGCCGAACAGCGCGCCGATGACGGGCGCGATATCGGGCCTGAGCACGTTGAAACTGTTGAGGAAGAAGAACGATGTGACGAGCAGCACCGCCAGCGCCAGCGTGCGGATCAATGTCGACCAGAAGGCGATCGACAACCGGCCGATATATGATGGGTTCTCGACCGCCTCATCACGGAGCAGATAGGCGCCGAACAGCCGATAACTGCCGGAGAGCAGGATGAGCGCCGAGGCGAGCGACAGGAAGATCGCTGCAAACAACGGGAAGCGCTTGAACTTCCAGACGAAGGCAGCCCAGCTGGACAGGGCCTGCGAGAATTCGCTGACCTCGTGCACGAAAGCGCCGGCGGCATCGTCGAGAACCGAGACGGAGATTTCGGTGCGTCTGAAGAGTGTGTCGGCGAAAAGCCGCCGCCGCATCTCGATAATCTCGTTGACAAGCTTCGTCACCGCGATCGACAGGTTTTCGGCGTCGCCTGTCACCGCATTGATCTGCGCACGCTCGGCGGCAAGTGCATTGCGTTCCTGAGTGACGATCTCAGCCTCGGGCGGCTGCCCATCCTTCGGCGGGTCGCCGATCTCGCCAAGGCGGTTTTTGATCTGATCGAAACGCGGCCTGAGATTGACCGAGATAGTGATGACGGCGCGGCTGAGTTCGTCGGCCTTGGTCGCAATCCCGACCAGCGCATCATCATTATCAGCGTTTTGCTTGACGCTGTCCTGGAGCGAACCCAGCTGGACCTTCGCCTTTTCGAGTTCCTTCGCCGCCTGAGCGGATGGCGTATCGACAAGCGGCGTCTCCGCTGTCGCCTGCGTCTGCTGTTCCTGCGCCAAGGCTGCAGCACTCTCGAAATGCACCCCGGCAGACACCAGCGTCATCAGAAGAATTGTGCGAAGCAGGATCGTTCTCAGCCGCAAAAGCGCCTCCGGGAAGGTTGTCGTCAGGATAGAATGTCAGCTTTTCATTGCAAACAAAGGCGACAGAAAGGCGGAGGACGCCTAAAGCGCTTGGCTGCGAAATCCAACCAAACGCCGAACACTCAGAAACCGGCGTCGGGCCGGGAGAGATAGCCAAGCTCCACCGCCGTCGACTCCCGGCCGATGATGGCATTGCGATGGGGAAAGCGGCCATAGGCGGCGATCACGTTGCGGTGGCGGATCGCATAATCGAGATATTCCTCGTCGCCGAGGGCCGTGAACAAGGCCACCGAACGGCCCTGTTCTTCGAGGCTTTCGGCATGTTCGAACGGCAGGTAGAAGAAGGTCCGGCACGCAGGCTCCACCGCCTGATCGGCGCCGGCTGCAAGAGCGAGTTTCGCTTCCCGAAGCGCGAGCCCGTCGGTGGCGAAGGCAAGCGGCGTGCCGCGATAGATGTTGCGGGGGAACTGATCGAGCACGATGACGGCAGCGAGCCGGCATAGCGCATTGGCGTGCCATTCGTCGCCGATGCCTGCGGCGAGCGCAAGATGGGTGTCGCGGAAGGCCTCGCGGATCTCCACGTCGAGTTCCGGCGGCGGCTGGAACCACAGCTCCCGGCCGCATCGTACGATCCAGAAATCATAGACTTCACGCGGCGTGCGGATCGTCGTCATGTCTGCCCTCCCCTTGCGTTAGGTTCGATGATGCGATGTCAGTAAGCTATTGCGGAAAAAGGATAATGATGTGCCGTGTACCAGACGTCCTACTTCCCTTCGCCCAGCGCAAACACCAGCGTCGCCCTCGTCCCATTATGATCGGGATCATAGGCGAAATCCGACTTCAGGCTCGCGGCCATCCCCGTCAAAATACGCGTACCGAGCCCCGTTCCCCTTGCCGGGCCTTCAGGATCAAACCCCGCGCCGTCATCCTCGACGATGACCTTCAGCATCTCTTCGGTCTGGTCGACGCTGACGCGGATCTCGCCCGTCACGCTGTCCGGATAAGCATATTTGAATGCATTGGTGACGAGCTCGCTAACGATCAGCCCGAGCGTGATTACCTTGTCAGTTGCCAGATTGACCGGTGCGGCAGTCAGCATGATACGGTGCGGCCGCTTGTCGTCGCGCATCGACGCTTCGAGTTCGGTCAGCAGGCTGTTCAGATATTCATCGAGCTGTACCGATCCGACCTGCCGGTTCGTGTAGAGCCGGCGGTGCACGCTGGCGATGGCATTGATGCGCATCTGCGTTTCGTGCAGCGCGTCGATCGCCACCTGGTCCTTTGTCATCGCGGATTGCATGCGGATCAGCGCGCCGACCAGCCCAAGGCTGTTGGCAATGCGGTGATTGACCTCGGAAAGCAGCATCTCGGCAAGATCGCGCTGCTGGCGGATCACCTCCTGCGCTTGCGCCGTCTCGCGGCGAAAACGCGCCCGTTCCAACGCCTGTTCGAGGGCAGCGGCGAGCAGATCGAAATAATCGGCCGAAATCCCTTTCAGCATGTAGTCGTCGGCGCCCGCCTTCAGCGCCGCGACCGCGATGCTGGTGTCGTCCGAACCCGTCGCATAGACGACCGGCGGATGATCCGGCATCGCCGTGATGCAGGGCAGAATGTCGAGGCCGGTCTCGTCACCAAGAACGTGATCGAGCACGACGGCATCGATTCCACCTTCGTTAAGCCTTGCAAGTCCGGCAGCACCGTTCTTCGCCCACTCGACCGAAAAGCCGCGCCGAAGCAGATTCTCCTGCATCAGCGATGCCAGCCCTTCGTCATCGTCGATATAGAGGATGTGAATCAGGACATCCGCATCGCCGCTAGAATTGCTCATTCCATCTCCCGGCGTTCTCCCACAGCGACGACCGACAGCAAGCGTCCGAGTCGTCCGCATGGCAATGTCGTATTGCATTGGCCGCCCGAGGTAAACAGCCGTTGTCCCCCGCTCTTGTCGCAGGCGGCGCGCAAGGACGATATCGGAAAACCGGCATCGCAGAGCGGCTTGGTTGGCTTCGTCGGCCGGCTAACTTTTCTGAAATCTCCGATGACCCGAAACTTCCGCTCCGGCCTCCGCCGGCAATTGCAGGAAGCGCAGCGACGAGATCACCCCGATCGCCCCGACCAAGACGAACGCCCAGCGAAAATCAGCCAGAACGGGGGTCTCGGCCCCTCTGAGCGCCGAGGCAATGTTGAGCACGGCCGCCGCCACGGCGACGCCGAGCAGCATCGACACCTGCTGCAGCATGCTCGACAACGTCGAGGCTGAGCTTCGTTGCGCCGGGTTGATATCGGCGAAAGCCAGCGTATTCAGTGCGGTAAATTCCATCGACCGCGACAGACCGGCGAGAAAGAGCAGCGCGTGGATGAGGAACGGCGGCGTCTCGGGCGAGAGGAACCCGCAAGCGACGATCGAAAGGGCCGCGATCAATCCGTTGAGACCAAGCACGGTGCGAAAGCCGAAAAAGCGCAGAAGCGGCGTCGTCACCGCTTTCATGCTGAAATTGCCGAGGAAATAGACGAGCAGATAGGTGCCGGCCGCAATCGAACTCAGCCCGAAGCCGAGCTGGAACAAGAGCGGCAGCAGGAACGGCGTCGCATTGATCGCCATCCGGCAGGCCGTGCCCGCCGACAGCGTCGACATCGAGAAGGTCTGGACACGGAAGGCCGAAAGATCGAGCAACGGATTGTCGACGGCGAGGAAATGCCGCGTCGCCATGACGGAGAGGACGAGACCGGCTGCGAGCATTGCCAAAACAGGCAAGAGCCCGCCGTCCCCTTTGACCGAGAGCTCCAGGGCCGCAAGCAGGAACGTAAGCCCTGCCGCACTAAGGATGAAACCCATGAGATCGAGCGGGCTGGGATCGGCATCGCGCTGCTCCGGCACGAAGCGCAGCACCAGCGCCATGCCGAGAACGCCGATCGGGATGTTGATCAGGAAATTCCAGTGCCAGCTGGCATAGGTGGTGATGAAACCGCCGAGAACCGGGCCGATCACCGGCGCGGTCAGCGCCGGCCAGGTGATTAGCGCGATCGCCTGGACCAATTCGGACTTCCGAGCGTTCTTCAGCACGATGATGCGCCCGACCGGCGTCATCAGCGCGCTGCCCGCGCCTTGTACGGCGCGCCACAGCACGAATTCCGCCAGGCCGCCGGAGAGCCCGCAGAAGAGCGATGCGCCCGTGAAGACGCCGATCGACATGAGGAAAACGCGGCGTGCGCCGAAGCGGTCGCCGAGCCAGCCAGACAGCGGAATGAAGGCCGCCATCGTCAGCATATAGACTGTTATGCCAATGCTCATCGATACCGGCTGCACACCGAAGCTCGCCGCCATCTGCGGCAGCGAGGTGGTGACGATCGTGCCGTCGAGGATCTGCATGAAGAAGGAAACGGCGACGACCAGCGCCACGATCTTCGCCTGGCGGCCGCCTGCCGCCTCCTGCCCATTCTCGCTCGTCTCTGCCGTCGTCATCGATCTGCCAATGAAAATTCCGGATGACGCGGCGGGAAGCGGAAAGGAAGCCGAATGGATATCTGCCGCGCGGAGATACGCGGATCGAGAGCCGCGCATTGGCTGAATACGCCCGTTGCCGCCAGCCGGAAAGGCTAAATCTCACACCGGCGGGGAATATTCCTGCTGCAGCAGCGCTGCCTCTGTGTTTCAAGAAAAAGGCCCCGCCGAAGCGAGGCCAAGTTTGAACCGCTCCCGGGAAAACAGGAGCGGCGCGAAGTCCATAGCCTGCGGTCCGTCCTGCAGCGAGGCCAGAATTCGCCGTATCGGTACGCTCGCCAATGAAATTTTGCGATTCGTCAAAAGCAACGCCCGCCCTCACCGCCCACAGCCTGACCGACCCAATCGCTTTATCGCGACACGGGTGGACAGCGCCTCTTGCGACCGGCAAAAAAGACAGAGCGATGGCACGAAAACCAAGGGACGGATCTCAACCGATGAAACACTTCTTCAACCGCAAGGAAACGATCGTCACCGAAGCCCTGGACGGTCTGCTTCTGACCAGCAGCAGGGGCCGCCTCGCCCGCCTCGACAGCTTTCCTGATATCAAGGTGATCCTGCGCGCCGACTGGGATAAGTCGAAGGTGGCGATCATATCGGGCGGCGGCGCCGGCCACGAGCCATCGCATGCCGGCTTCGTCGGCAGAGGCATGCTGACCGCGGCCGTCTCGGGTGAGATCTTCGCTTCGCCGAGCGTCGACGCTGTGCTGACGGCAATCCGGGCGGTGACCGGGCCGAAAGGCGCCCTGCTGATCGTCAAGAATTACACCGGCGACCGCCTGAATTTCGGTCTTGCCGCAGAAAAGGCCCGCGCCGAAGGCTTCGATGTCGAGATGGTCATCGTCGCCGACGATATCGCCCTGCCGGACATCAGCCAGCCGCGCGGCGTCGCCGGCACGCTGTTCGTCCATAAGATCGCGGGCTACTACGCCGAACGCGGCGAGGACTTGAAGACGGTCGCAGCCCAGGCGAGAAGTGCGGCCGGCGATATCGTCTCGCTCGGCATGTCGCTTTCCACCTGCAGTGTGCCCGGCCAGACGCATGAGGATCGTCTCGGCGCCGACGAGGGCGAACTCGGCCTCGGCATCCACGGCGAACCGGGCGTCGAGCGCATCGCGCTGCAGCCGGTCGCCGAGATCGTCGCCACCATGTCCGCCCGCCTCTCCGCAACGCTTGGCGATGTCGGTGATCACGCGCTCCTCATCAACAATCTCGGCGCCGTGCCGCCGCTCGAAATGGCCGTCATCGCCAATGCCGTGCTGGCCGCCCCGCTTGGCCGCCGCGTCCGCCTGATCATCGGCCCGGCGCCTCTCATGACCGCACTCAACATGAACGGCTTCTCGCTGTCGCTGATCCCCCTCGATGCCGAGCGCGAGGCCGCCTTGGCGGCAGCCGTCGAACCGCATGCCTGGATGCCCGCCGTCGAGCGCCACGATATCGAGATCATCGCCGCACCGAGAACGGCTGTCAGCAAAGCCTCATCCGGTCAAAACCCCGGCAACCGGCGGCTGATCACCGCGCTCTGCGAACATCTGATTTCGCTGGAAGGCGAGCTCAACCGCCTCGACGCCCGCGTCGGCGACGGCGATACCGGCTCGACGGTGGCAACGGGCGCCCGCAGCCTGCTCGCCCGCCTCGACACGCTGCCGCTCGACCGGCCGGCCGAAACCGTTGCCGCGATTGGCGATATCCTCGGTACCAGCATGGGCGGATCGAGCGGCGTGCTGCTGTCGATCTTCTTTACCGCGGCGGCCAAGGCAATGGCCGACAAACCCGATATACCGGCAGCTCTGCTCGCCGGGCTGGACAGGATGACTTTCTACGGCGGAGCCGAAGTCGGCGACCGGACGATGGTCGATGCGCTCTCGCCTGCCCTGCATGCGCTGGCCTCCGGCGGCATCGCGGCCGCCGCCAGGGCTGCGGCATCAGGCGCGGAATCGACCAAGGCGATGACCAGGGCGAGAGCCGGTCGCTCCTCCTATGTCGGCGAGCGGGATCTGGCCGATGTCGCCGACCCAGGCGCTGTGGCAGTTGCCGCGGCATTCGCGGTGGCGGCTAGCCTGGGCTAGATCAGACGTAAAGCGGCGCCATCTTTCGCCAGGCGCCGGCGCGATGGGCGCGGCCATCCCAGACATGCAGCTGGTGGCGGATGTTCTGCTCGCCGAGCAGCCGGCTGAGATAGCGGTTGTTGTCGAGAAAGGGATCGGCATCGCCGATGGTCAGCACGATGTCGATCTCGCGCAGCCGGTCGAGCCGCCAGTCGGCGCCAAGGCCGGGCAGAAAATGTGTCGGCGTGTGGAAATAAACGCTGTCGTCATAATAGCCATCGAACAGGTCACCGAAGGATTCCACCTTCATCGTCAGATCGTAACGCCCGGAAAAAGCGACGAGCTTGCGAAAGAGATGCGGATGGCGGAAGACGAGGCTCGCAGCCTGGAAGGCGCCGAGGCTGCATCCATGCACGATGGTGCAGTCATGCGGATTCTTCGCCGCCATCAGCGGCAGCACCTCGTGGAGGATATAATCCTCCAGCGCCGCATGCCGGCGGATGCGCTCGGCCGGATGATGATGAAAGCCGTACAGGCTATCGGCGGCCAGCCCCTCGATGCAATAGAGCTGAAGATGACCGGCCTGCAGCTTGTCGGCGAGGCTGGCGACGATGCCGAGCTGCTCATATTCGAAGAAGCGCCCTTCCCGCGTCGGAAAGACCAGCACCTTGGCGCCGGCATGGCCGAACACCAGCATCTCCATGGTTCGATGCAGACGCTGACTGTACCAGCGCAGATATTCGCGGTTCATGACACCCTGAAAAGCTGTCCGATCTTGTCGCGCAGAGCCGCCTCTTGCGCAGCACTTCCAGAGTAGTCGAAATGGCCGGCGTCCAGGATGAAGATTTCATTAAATTTCGGTATCGCATTTGCGACAGCGAACTGGCAGGGCGGCGCGACGGCGGGATCGAAAAGCGCCACCGCCGTCAGCATCGGCACCTTGATCCGCCGCGCCGCTGTCGCCGCATCGTAGAAGCTGAGCGTCGAGAGCACGTCTCCGTGTTTCGCCCGATATTCCTGCACGCCCTCAGCACTGCCGACGCTCGGCAGCTTGAGCCGCAGCGGCTGATGCCCGAAGCTCGGCAGCGCCAGATGGCCGCGATCGATGCGCGGGTCGTAGGGGATCGCCATTGCCCCCACGCCGCCGCCGAAGCTGATGCCGCTGTAGCCGATATGCCCTGAAAGCCACGGATAGAGCACGACGAGCGTCGAGACGGCAAGCCAGATATCTTCGACGCAGCCACCGATGATGTATTTGTCCCGACTGTCGATATCGTGCAGCACATGCCATGACGGGTTCTCGGAGATCAGCGGATAGGCGCTGAGCGACAGTCCGCGGCAGCAGGGAAAGAGCAGCGCGGTTTCCGTGACCGGCAGATCGAAATCGGGACGAACGCGTCCGCCGTAACCATGCCCGACGACGAGGCCGCGCCGCACCTGCCCCGCGCGCGGCAGAAGAAGCCAACCGCCGATCTTGAACGCACCGGTCGAGAGGTAGACGAGGTCGAGCACATGCCAATCGGCATGGTTGAGTTCGCTGCGGGAAAGCGCCGGCTGCGGATCGACCGTCAGCGCCTTACGATACCGCTCCTGCCAGAACGCGTCGAAACCATCCGGCTCTTCCGGCGGCTTGACTGCAAGAAGCTCTTCGAGCGTCATGCCGTAGGCGGGATCGAAGGCGAAGGGATGTGTCGTGGGAATGCTCATCCGGACTTTGTCCCGCGAAAAGCCCGGCGGCGCAAGGCTTGGCCGCCCCCGTCTGTGCTATCCTGACGGCGGCCGTCCAGGGGGCCGGCGTCAAAGGGGAGACAATGCCATGACCATCATCACAGGAATGCGCATGAACCCGGAAGTCGTCGACTGGGCCCGGCGCAGGTTCCTCGCCGCCGCCGCAATCGGGATCGCAGCCGCCGGCACGATCCGTCTGTTTTCGCTCCGTCCGGCTTCGGCGGCCGATGCCAATGAAATCCGCCCGTTCCGTGTCGATATTCCGGAGACCGAACTCACCGACCTTCGCCGGCGCGCGGCCGCCACACGCTGGCCCGAACGCGAGACGGTCGACGACCAGTCGCAGGGCATCCAGCTCGAAAAGATCAGGCCGCTGGTCGAATATTGGGCCGCCGGCTACGACTGGCGCAAGGCCGAGGCGAAACTGAACGCCCAGCCGCAATTCATGACGGAGATCGACGGTCTCGATATCCACTTCATCCACGTCCGCTCGAAACATCAAAATGCCCTGCCCGTCATCGTCACCCACGGCTGGCCGGGATCGGTATTCGAAAACCTGAAGGCGATCGGCCCGTTGACCGATCCGACCGCCCATGGCGGCCGCGCCGAGGATGCGTTCGATGTGGTCATCCCGTCGATGCCGGGCTTCGGCTTCTCGGGTAAACCTGCGAATACCGGCTGGGGAACGGACCGCATCGCGCGGGCCTGGGCCGAGCTGATGAGACGTCTCGGCTATGCGAGCTACGTCGCCCAGGGCGGCGACTGGGGCTCTCCCATCTCCAGTGCGATGGCGCGGCTGGCACCGGAGGGCCTGCTCGGCATCCACATCAACCTGCCGGCCGTGGTGCCGCCGGAGATCGCCGCCGCGCTTGCCATCAACGGCCCGGCGCCGGACGGTCTCTCGGAGAAAGAGCGCACGGCCTTCGAGACGCTGGCGGCCGGCGCCAAAATGGGAAGCCGGTCCTATGCCACGATGATGGGCACGAGGCCGCAGACGATCGGCTACGCCATATCGGATTCCCCGGCCGGCCTTGCCGCATGGATGCTCGGCCATCCCGGCTTCACCCGCTGGACATATGACGACAGCGATCCCGAAAAATCGCGCGACGAGGTGCTTGATGACATCACACTTTACTGGCTGACCAACAGTGCCGCCTCCTCGGCGCGGCTCTACTGGGAATATGGCGGCGGCCGCAGTCCTGTCTTTGCGGCAGGCGAGATGACCTCGGAGATCGCGCTTCCTGTCGCCATCACTGTCTTTCCCGGCGAGAATTACCAGGCGCCCGAGACATGGGCGCGGCGCGCCTATCGCAATCTCAGCTACTTCCACGAGGTCGACAAGGGCGGCCATTTCGCCGCCTGGGAAGAACCGGAACTCTTCGCGGTCGAGCTTCGGGCCGCCTTCAGGCCGCTGCGGCACCCGATCTGACGCACCTATCGCAGCGTCCGGCCAAGGGCAGCCAGCGAGGCCAACCAGGCCGCTGTGACCATCTCTAAGGAATCGGGCAGCGGTATTTATAATGAGCCATGGTGGTCATCAGTTCGTCGCCGGTCGCCTCGCGTATACCGGGATTCTCTTCCAGGAACGTGCACAGCGTCTTGCCGACTGCTTCCGCCGTGGTTCCCTCGGGAATACAGACATTGACGCCAACGGCGATTGCAAAATGCGCCGAGTTCACCATCCTGCTGGGGCTGGGATGCGCCTCGATAAAAATGCGCCGGGCGAGATACTCGTCACTATTCCATTTGTCCAACCAACCTGCGGCATATCCGACAACGAACTGCCGGGACCCGCCACAGTCGGAATAGAGAACCTCACCGCCAGACAATCCAGCGGGAATCTTTGCTGAAGCCGTTGCCAACAAGGTGGCGATAAGAATGCCCGACATTACGTCTCCCCAAGTCTCGATGCCGCGGAGCTTCGATCGGGAAAGTGTCGGAAATTAGCTTCAAACGTGTCATCTTTGGCGCCGCGTGCAAAAGTAGAAATGAGCGGCGATTAAGTGCGTTTGCGAGGTCGACACGGCGCGCCCTCTCCTCCGTCATTCCTGTGCTCGTCACAGGAATGACGGAGGAGAGTTGGGTGCCGCGCCGCCAACCTCAACCGAACCGGCTAACCTCAAGGCCGCTTCCAACCGGCAGCAGCACTATGTCAGGCTTGGCACGGATCGCCTCACCGTAGCGCTTCACATCCTCGCCTCCGGGCCGGATCATATTGTCGGCGACGATGATCGCGCCCGAATTGAGCTTGGGATAGAAGGCGTCGAGGCAGGGAACGTAGAGATCCTTCCAGAGATCGACCAGCACGAAATCGATGCCCGTCGAAAGCGCCCCGATCATCTCGACGGCGTCGCCGACCTTGAAGTCGACGTGATCGGCCAGCCCCGCCTTGGCGGCCATGTCCTGCGCATAGGCAGATTTGTAGCCGTGCATTTCCATGGTGATCAGCCGCCCGCCCGAAGCGCGCGCGGCTTCCGCGAGCCAGATGCCGGAATAGCCGAAGGAGGTGCCGAGTTCGAGGATGGTCGGCGCCATCAGGCTGCGTGCGAGGATATTGATGAACTGCCCGGTCTCGCGGCCGACCGCGCGCAGCCGCTGGTCCTGCCCGCCGTCGCGGCCGCCGGGCGGCATGTCGCGCGGGCTGTTGCGCTCCATCTCGATCATTTCGTGATAGATGTCGAGCACCCGCCCGATGCGGCTGTCCATATGCCTATCCTGTCTTTGCGGTCAATGAGCCGACTTTGCCCGACCGGATCGGCGGCCGAAAGTTAAACTTCGACAATGATCGGCTTTGATAGCTGTCAAGCCGTTGCGCATCCCGCCGCGGTCGGCTACATCAAGCCCGTCAATGGTCGGGCAATCCCGGCCACGTAAGCGTTAACGTCACTCAACGCGTATGATCGAACGGCTTTGCGGCTTCGATCTGCGCGACTGTGTCCTGCGGATCGAGCCTTGAAAGCTCCTGAGGACACATGGACAACAAACACTTCAACGAACAGGCTTCATCGGCGCCCGGCATCGAACGGGTCGGCCACGACACGCGCCGGCGCTCGCTGACGGTCGAGAGCATCACCGACATCACCCCCGGCATGCGCCGCATCATCTTCACCGGCGACGAGCTCGCCGATTTCATCAGCCTGGCGCCCGACGACCACATCAAGATCTTCATCCCCACGGCCGAGGGCGAAGAGCGCCGGGATTATACGCCGCGCCGCTACGACAATGCCGAACGCAGGCTGACGATCGATTTTGCCCTGCATGAGGCAGGTCCGATCACGCAATGGGCGCTCGGCGCCCGCCCCGGCGACAGGCTCGAGATCGGCGGACCGCGCGGCTCGGCCGTCGTTTCCGCAAGCGTCAAACGTTGGCTGCTGATCGGCGACGAAACAGCACTGCCGGCGATCGGCCGCCGGATCGAGGAGAGCGGCGCCGGGACCATGATCACGACGATCGCCGCCGTCGCCGGCCCGGTCGAAGAGCAGGCCTTCGAGACCCGCGCCGACCTGCATCTGCACTGGGCGCACCGGCCGCTCTCGCAGGCAACCGATGCCGCATCGCTGCTGCGGCTCCTGGCCACGGTCGATATCCCGCCGGAAACCTTCGTCTGGATCGCGGCGGAGGCGACGGTGACGCGCGAGATCCGCAATTATCTGCTCACCGAGCGAGCCTATCCCCTGAGCTGGATCAAGGCATCCGGCTACTGGGTGTTCGGTAAGGCCGATGCGACGGAGAAATTCGCTTAAGCCTAGGGCCGAGGGCACCGGCCGCCGCTCCCGAAGATGGAAGCGACGGCCGGCCGGTGTTCGAAACGTCATCGACACTATTGCGATTTAATCGGATGCGATATATATAGGTCCTATTCAAACGCCGGACAGGATAGAGCGCCATGGCCACGTCAAAAACCGCACAAAAGTCGGATACGGCTGCCCCCGCCTTCAAAAAGGCCGGCAGTAGAAAGCTTTCGAACTTCCTCTGCTTTGCGGTCTATTCTGCCAATCTCGCCTTCGGCCGCGCCTATAAGCCGATCCTCGACGCGCTCGGCCTGACCTATACCCAGTATATCGCCATGGTGGCCCTCTCCGAGGAGGACGACCAGACGGTCAGCACGCTGGGAGAAAAACTGTTCCTGGAATCCAACACGCTGACGCCGATTCTCAAGAAGCTGGAGTCGGTCGGCTTTATCACCCGCCATCGCGATCCCGCCGACGAACGGCAGGTGCGTGTCAGCCTGACGCCAGCAGGGCGCGATCTTCTCGAAACCGATCCCGGCTCCGCCCTGATCGACGCCATCGGCCTCGGCGACGATTTCCCCGTCGTGCAGAAATCGGTGACGCGGCTGCGCGACAACCTGCTACGGGCGCAAGCGGAGCCGCAAAAATCATGATCGCGGCACATGTCTGCATCTGATGACATGCCCGAGATTTCAATCGGCGCATTGATTGAGAATGGAGCCGTTCTTCTCGCCAGGCGAAGTTCGAAGCGCAGGACGCACCCGGATCGGTGGAGCCTGCCAGGTGGTCACGTCGAAGACGGCGAAGATGCCGAGACGGCAATGCGCCGGTAATTGCTGGAAGAAATCGGCGTGACGCCACAGCACTGGCTGTTTGCCGGAGAGTTCGTTTCGGAAAGCCCGCCCGGGGCATCCGCCACGTTCCATGTCTATCGCGTCGAGCAATGGCAGGACTCTCCGCGCCTTGTTGGCGATGAACACACGGCGCTCAGATGGTTTACCGCCGCGGAGATAGAATGCGAAACCGAACTGGCGCCGCCTCAGCTTGGTGCAATGCTCTTAAATCTGCTCAGACCGAAAACGAACCGGCAGGCATGATGACGGAAAAGAAGTGGCGCGCCCCTACAGAGCGCGCTGCCGAACCTCCACAAGTGCGCCCTCCTCCATCATCTCGGCCGCCTTGGCATAACCGCCACCCATTCCGTCGAGGAAATGCAGGTGCGAATCCGGCTGGCCCGACGGCACAAGGCAGGTCATCAGCGCATGCGACTGGCGGTGCAGCCCGAAATCGATCTCGCCGCGCGCCCTTGCCACGACGAGGATGGCTTCGACCTCGTCGATCTGTTCCGGCGTGCAATCCAGCGTCAGCCGCAGGCCGTCGTCGAACTTGCGAAAATCCGAATTGGAGGCGACTTCCGACCAGCGTTTCGCGCTGACCTGCTTCTCTCTTGCTATGGCCGTTCCTCCGGAAAGCGGATGGGACCGGCGCGGCGCGGCATCGAAAACCGCGAGCACGCGTTTCGCCAGCGCTGCAAAGACCTCCGGGCGCGTCTGGTCGCGCGGCTCGACCAACAAAGACAGGATCTCGCCGCGCTGGCTCGGAAACGGTGCCCAGTCGCAGCTCAAGCCTGTCAGGTCAGGCCGCATCGCATAACGGCCGGGCTTCACCAGAAAGCGGCCGTTCTTGATCTGCTGCTCCGCCCATTTGAGCCCGCCCCCGGCAAACATCGCGTAGGTCGCACTCTCGGAAGCGGCATAGCGCGCGATCTTGACATCACGCCCGCTGGCGCGGATTTCACCGACGGTGACGAGCCCGACACGCAGGTCGAGATGAAGGTCGGTTTTGGCGAAGCTCGCGACGTCACGCAAGGCCGATGTCGCAGCCATGATGCCGTTCGCCGGCAAGGCGAAACCTGCTCCGTCACCGCGAAACACGAAGGGAAAATCAAACGAACCCCAGGCATTGCCGAGGGCGGCGATGATCGATGCACCGGCATAATTGACGTCTTCATAGCGCCCCGACCGGATCGCCGCGGTCGAGCTGACGATGTCGGTGATGCCGATCAGCCAATCGTCAGGCAACGGCTCGTAGGCATCTGGATCGAGCACCAGCGAAAACTCGTCATATGCCTGGTGCGGCTCGGCGTGGCTGTTGATCATGGCAGGTTCTCCGGATCGGCGGGTTTGGCTGTTGGCTGGGAAACGGGTCTGCCGCCAATCGGCAGACCCCCGCTTGAAGGTGACGGCGCGAGACCGGCCTTCCCGTTCAGACAAGCTTGGTTTCGACGTCGATATTGCCGTGGACCGCCTTGGAATAGGGGCAGATGCCGTGGGCCGCCTCGATCAGTTCCTGTGCGATCTCGCGGTCGATGTCTGCAAGGCTGACGTTGAGCCGTGCACGCAGGAAGTAGGAGCCGTTATCGCTGTTGAGCGTGATCTCGGCATCGACCTCGGGGCTGGCGGGCAGCGCGACCTTCCGTTGCTGGGCGGCAAGCTCGATGGCGCCGATATAACAGGCTGACCAGGCCGCGCCGAAGAGGTTTTCGGCAGCCGGATGCGGCTGCGGCAGCTTGATGTCGAGCGTGCCATCGTTGCTGCGTGCATAGCCGTTGCTGCCGCCGGCGATATGGGTCTTGCCGGTGAAAAGAAGCTTCTCGGTCATTGTGGTGTCCTTTCGGGTTTGATTTTTTACAGCGTATCAGATTAGATCGGATGCGATTTAATATGCCGGGTCGAAACGGATGTCAACACTATTCCGATTTAATCGGATGCGATTCATTTGAACAAAAGTTGTAAGACCCGGTCGCCAGCCGGCGGGCGGCCTCTCAGGAGTGTGGGCGGCCGTCGAACAGGGTGGCGAGCCACTGGTAATATCGCGGTTGGTTCTTCCGGAGTTCGCTGCGCGAATGTGGCGGCCGTTCGATATCGCCATAGAGATAGACGCTGGCAGTGACCGCGAAGAATTCGTGACTATTGCTCATCACGTAGGAATCGCTCGGCCAGAGCCCGCGGCCGTTATCGAAGAACTGCCGGATATCGGGATTGTCGAATCCTCCCGGAAGCATCCGGTCGTTATAGGCATGCAGAAGCTCATGCAGGATGATCGGCTTGTCGGGCTCCAGGCTCGCGACCCGCAGATCGACGCCGGTCTTGCGGCTGTAATGGCCCGGCCCGAAGCCCGCAGCGGCGGGATTGGCCCAGATCCGGATCGTCTGCATGAATTTCAGAATGTCAGGCTTCAGATCGACATGCTCGACGATATCGAGCTGCCGCTTGACGGGGAGGATCATCTCCTTGTCGGGCTCCGCCCCCCTGGCATTGGTCAGATCGACCTGCCAGCCGTGATAGCTGAAAACCAGTGGATCGGCGGCCGCCGCTCCGGCCGTGGCGATTGTCATGGCGATGGCAGCGCACAACGCCAGAATTGTCGAAATCCCTCGCACCGGCCCTTCCTCGGCACATCCCCGGCGCGAACTGTCGCACAGGCCGCACGACGGCACAATCGCATCGTCAGTCTGCCGGCAGGCCGTCTAGGCAGCGCCAGTGAACGTCTCCGCCTCCGAACGCATGCCGAGGAAGAAATCGATGATCGGATGCGGCGCCTGCCCCCCCGCGCAGAGGGCGCTCAGACCTTCTCTTTTTTCCTGGTCTTTTCTTTCGGCTCGACCGGCGCATCCGGCGTCGGCGCCAGAAGCTTGCGCAGCGATGCGATCTTGTCCTTCACCAACGGCCGGAAGCGCGTCGCACGATAGGGCATGTCGGCGGCGCCGTAGCCTTCCGGTCCGTCATCATTGCCGCGATGGATTTCCGCGAGCTTCACCCCGATGAACGTGCCGTCGACATAATGGGTATATTCGCCCACCCAACGGATCGTATAGATCTCGCCCTTCCGGATCAGCTGGTCGATGCTGACATGCTTGAAGGTGTCGTTGATGCAGACCACCTTCTGACCGACATGAAATTCATAGCTCATGGATCGAACTCTCAAACGGCAATCCGCCTCGCCGATCTATAGCGCGCCCGGCGACGGGGATGAACCCTTTTCTGCCGGCGGACGTCATGCGGCGTGACTGCGCCTCTGCCCACCATGCGACACGCTCAGTCGCAATAGACCTTGCCGCTCTTGCGGGAGCGCAGATCGAAGTGGAAGTGGTTCCAGTGTTCCGGGTTGCTGCCCGGCCCGAGCACCGTGTTGAAATAGCGGCAGCTATCGGTGCGTACCGCCTTCAGGAGCCGGCCCTCGCGCAGCGAGAACAGACCCTTCTTGCGCACGTCGATCTCGTGGCCGTTCTTCAGCACGAATTTGCCAACGTCGATGGCGTTGCCGCGGGCATGCTCCGACATCGGATTATATCGCTGCCGGCTGTTGTTCATGCGCCGGCAGGAGTAGCCGCCGAGCGGCTGGATCGTCCTGATGCCGCTCCAGTAGCGGTAGCGGGCCGACGGCGCCAGCTCGTTTTTCACCCATTTGGCGAAGGCGAGCGTCACCTGGCAGTTCAGCGTCACGGCCGGCTGCACGCCGATATTTCCGGAAAGTCCCTTCAGCGATACCGGATAAGGCACCTGGCAGGCCGGCCCTTGCGAGATCGGCGGCTTCTCGTCGAAGATCACGCCCATGCGCTTCAGTTCGCGCCGGCAGGCGAGCTCGGAAGCCGGCATGACGCTCGGGTCGACGGGTGCGGCCGGCTCGCTCATCATCGGGTTATTCGGCCGCAGCATCGCCACTTCTTCGCTCTCGTCCTCTTCGGGAACGCGGGATGGTGCAGTGACCGGGCTGCCGTCGCTCCAAGTGGGCACACGGCTCATCTGTGACTGCGCTGCCGGCTGCGGCATGGCCTGCGGCGCGGGCTGGCGCATCGGTTGGTTGAGCTGCAGCGGATTGTCGGTGCCGATGCCGTCGACGACCGGCTCGGTGGCATCGCCCTCCGCGATTTGTTGTTGCTGCTCCTGCGCCAGCCCGACGACGGGCTCTGCTCCGAGCTCATCATCCATGTTGACGCCACCGGAAGGGATCGCAAGGTTTTGCGTGCCACCCCAGTTGCCGTTCGGCTGGCCGGCTGCCATCGCCTCGTCACTGTCGATCATCGGCAGTTTTCGCCCCGGCGCCCCCGGCGCGCGAGCCGCATGGCCGGTACCGGCAAGGTTCGGCGTATTGAGATAATCGACCGAACCTTGCGTGTTGCCGACCGGGGCGCCGGATACCGGATAAGACGCTTGGCTTTGCACGGGCGCCATGCGCACGGCCGGCGCCATGCGCGCGGCACCCCGAGACGGCGAAATCGAACTGACCTTGGCGCCGTTGTCGACATTGACCGGCGGCACCAGCCCGTCGCTGATCGAGCACGTCGTCAGCGCCGCCGAGAGCAGCACGGGCAGGAAGGCTCGCCGAGGAAAGGAAACAAACGCCATACTCTTATCGCTTCCGTAGGCCGGCCGCAGAGTGACCGAAAAAACTCGGTCCAATTTTAATTAAAAACGGTGAATGAAAACTTACCGGCACAATCTGGACGCGACAGAATTGAAAAAGGCGGCTTTCGCCGCCTTTCAACTGCTGCCGAACTCACGCTGCCCGTGTGTATCGGCCGTCCCGCTGCTGCTCCGCTCCGCGCAGGCGGAAATTCGCAAGCAGCGTCTTCAACTGCGTGCTTTCGTCGGCGAGCGTGCGGCTTGCCGCCGTCGTTTCCTCGACCATCGCTGCATTCTGCTGCGTCATCTGGTCCATGTGGTTGACGGAGCTGTTGATCTCGTTGAGCCCGGTCGACTGCTCGCGCGCCGCCGTCGCGATCGAAGCGACGTGATCATTGACCTGATTGACCAAGGCTTCGATTTCCAGGAGCGCATCGCCCGTCGAACGCACCAGCGCCACGCCGCCCTCGACTTCCGTCGCCGACCGGCTGATCAGTTCCTTGATCTCCTTGGCGGCGTTGGCCGAGCGTTGCGCAAGCTCGCGGACTTCCTGGGCAACGACAGCAAATCCGCGGCCGGCCTCGCCCGCCCGCGCCGCCTCGACGCCGGCATTGAGCGCCAGAAGGTTGGTCTGGAAGGCGATCTCATCGATGACCGAGATGATCTGGTTGATGCGGCTCGAGGATTCCTCGATCCGGCCCATCGCCGTGACAGCATTGCGGACGATCTCGCCGGAGCGTCCGGCGCTCGCCTTGGTCTCGGCCACCATCTCGCGTGCCTCGTTCGCCCGCTCCGATGCCGTCTTGACGGTCGCGGTGATCTCGTCGAGGGCTGCGGCCGTCTCTTCGAGTGCCGCCGCCTGCTGCTCCGTCCGTTTCGACAGGTTGCCGGTCGCTTCACTGATGTCGGAGGCGCTGTCGTTGACCACGCGGCTCGATTCGGCAATCGCCTGGATGACGCCGTTCAGCGCATCGACCGCCGCGTTGAAATCATTCCTGAGCTTGGCGTAATCCTCGCCGATATCGCCGATCGCCACCGTAAGATCGCCGCCCGCAAGCTTCTCAAGGCCGGCGCCGAGCGCCTGCATGGCGCGGGTCTGACGCTCCGAAGCCGAACGCAGGCTCGCCTCGTTGCCGCGGCGTTCGTCCTCGATCTGCCGCTGCCTTTCGTCTTCACGCCCGCGCAACGCGCTGCGCTCGTCGACGGAATCGCGCAGCACCAGCAGCGCCTTGGCCATCTGGCCGATCTCGTCGCGGCGATCGCTGCCGGCGATCTCCACCGATGCCTCTTCGGCGGCGATCGCGTTCATTGCCGTCTTCAGCCGGGCGATCGGCGCGGTGACGCTGCGGACGATGGCATAGGCGATGGCAACTGTGGAGGCCGCGCCGAGCAGGCAGAGCACTGCCGCCCAGATCGCATTCTGGCGGTAGAGCGCGGCGAGGTCGTCGGCGTAAACGCCCGTGCCGACGATCCAGCCCCAGGGCTCGAAACCGGAGACATAGGAATATTTCAGCACCGGCTCATCAGCGCCCGGCTTCGGCCAGTAATAATCGACGAAACCCTTGCCGTCCTTCTTCACCTTGTTGACGAATTCGACGAACAGGAACTTGCCGGTCGGATCCTTCATCTGCGAGATGTCGGTACCGTTCAGCGCCGGCTTGATCGGATGCATCACCATGACAGGATGCATGTCGTTGATCCAGAAATAGCCGTCGGCGCCGTAGCGCATCGCGCCGATCACGTCCTTGGCAGCCGCCTGCGCCTGCTCGCGGGTCAGAGTGCCCGCCTGCTCCATCTTGTAATATTTGTCGAAAATACCGATCGCCGTCGCCTCCATCTTCTCCAGTCCCGCCTTCCGCTCCGCTTGCAGCTCGGAATAGGAATAGTTCAGAAAAAAGACCATCGTCGCGGCCAGCACGGCAAGCGTGAAGCCGACGAGACAATAAAGGCGGGTGGAAATCTTGACGTTGCGCATGAGGTTCCCGGCGATTCTTGGGTATGAGATTGATCCATTGTGAAGCACCGGAATTACTGGAGCGTAAAGCTTAATTAGAAAAAGATTAAATAACGTAAGGGGACGCATTGGTTGCATAATTCAACCGCCTGAAATTGATGAAGATTTATATCCGCGCCGACCGCAACATGTGCCGCACCGGGGTGCCGGCGCCGGAAAGGGATTGGTCTGTACACGGAGTTCGCCTAACCTCGGCTGCAGAATCGAAACACACAGCCTGAAGGAACCCTCGATGACCGAAGCCAAGCCGAGAGGCGAACTGACGCTGCGCACGCTCGCCATGCCGGGTGATGCCAATCCGGCCGGCGATATTTTCGGTGGCTGGGTCATGGCGCAGATGGACCTTGCATCGGGCATCCGCGCCGCCGAGCGCGCCAGAGGCCGCGTCGTCACCGCCGCCGTCAAGGAGATGGCCTTCGAACTGCCGGTCAAGATCGGCGACACGCTGTCGGTCTATACCGATATCGAGCGCGTCGGGCGCACCTCGATCACGCTCATCGTCGAAGCCTGGGCGCATCGCGCCCGTTATGCCAAGATGGAAAAGGTCACCGCCGCCACCTTCATCATGGTGGCGCTCGACGAAGAGGGCAAGCCGAAGGCGGTCCCCGAGGAGTGACAAGCTTCGGGGCGGGGATCAGGGATGGAAAAGGTCAGCTCGCCGGAAGTCTTCCTTCACATCAAGGTGGTGATGGCAGCCTTTCCCTTGCGCGGCTTCTGACCGGCGTTGCCGGCATCGTCCATGGTCGGGCGCAGCCCGAGCAATCGATCCAGTGAATCGATTGCAGCGACGACGCCCTGAGCCACGCGAAGGGCCAGAGCGGTCCCCTGAGCACTATCGAAGGGCCGCACCGCAGCCTGCTCCATAGCGAAGCACAACATCTCCTCCGTCATTCCTGTGCTTGTCACAGGAATCCAGCCGGCTTGCGTCTGCAAGCCGAAAGGACTCTTGAACGGGAAACAGACGCGTCGTCGCTTAGCAAGGATATGACCGTTCCTCCGACAACGCTGTAGGTCTTCCGCCGCGTGGACACGCGGCTGCTGGATTCCTGTGACAAGCACAGGAATGACGGAGGAGAAGTTATGCTTTGCCGAGAGAGAGAGAGAGAGAGAGAGAAGCCGCACTCTTCGTTTCCGTCAGGCGTTCGGCGGCCAGTTACCAGTTCACCGGCCGATCGTCCCCGCCGAACCGACCCACTCACACCTTCAAAAACTGCGACCCCTTATCAAACCCCAACCCCGGAAAGATCTTCCCCGTCAGATCGTCCACACCGACATCGAACTGCCGGTAGAGCATCGCCGCCGCCACCTCGCGCACGTCGGCCATTGGCATCAGGTCGCGGTCGTCGAGCAGCTGGCCGTCACTCAGCCCGGGCCACTTGCCGAGGATGCGGCCGCCGTTGATGGCGCCGCCGGCAAGCAGGGCGCAGCCGCCGGTGCCGTGGTCGGTGCCGGCAGAGCCGTTCTGGCGGACGGTCCGGCCGAATTCGGTCATCGCCAGCACCACCGTCTTTGCCCAGATCTCCGGCCCGAGCGTCGCCTTCAGCGTATTGATCGCCTGCGCCAGATCCTGGGCCGGCCGCTTGAACTGGCCGGCCTGGCCGATATGCGTGTCCCAGCCGGTGATTGAGAAACTGGCAATACGGTAATCGCCCTTCAGCATGTTGGCGGCGAGTGCCGCCACATCGGCGGTCTTTTCGCCGCGCTGGCCGTCCGGCTCGGCCATCATCGAAGTGGCATCGGCCCGCGTCGCCTCGGCAAGTGCTGCGGCAAACGGCGGATCGCCGGCATAAAGCCGCGCCAGGAACTGCATCTCGTCACGCGCCGGCGCCAGATTGGAATCCGAGGCCCAGACATCGACCTCGTTCGGCCCGGAGAGGATCAATTCCGTTGAGGTGTTGACGTCGATCGCCTTGCGCGCATCCGAGCGCGGAATGACGGCAAGCGCCCGGTTCAACCAGCCGGTCCTTTCCTCGGCGACATGTTCGCCGCCGGATTCCAGCATGTCCTGCCCGTCAAAATGGCTGCGCTGGTCACGATAGGGTGTGGAGACGGCGTGCACGAAGGCAAGCTCCCGGTTCTTCCACAGCGGCATCAGATCCACCGCGGCGGGGTGAAGCCCGAAATGCCCATCAAGATCGAGAAGCCCGGTCTCGGGCGTCAAAGCCAGCGTCGGCCGGAGCGCGGCAAAGCCGGCATCGCCATAGGGCTGCACCAGATCCAGCCCGTCCATCGCGCCGCGCAGCACGATGGTGACGAAGCGGTTATCACCCGGCATCGCCGCGAAGGTAACGGGTGTGAAGACGGGCGCGGCGGCAAGACAGCAGGCCGACGTCAGAAAGCCGCGGCGGGAAAGCGAGATCCTGTTCATCGACAGCGTCATGGGCGGGGCCTCCTGAGCAGGTTCGGGAAAAGTGTCCAGCGGCTTTCCGGTCAGAACCTGCGACAAAACAAATGAGCTAATCAGACGAAGCGTTGGCTTGCCAACGAAAGTCTGCTTAGCGGCGGTTGAATTCGGGCGAAGCCAGCACCAGGGTCAGCCCGCTGATCTTGTTCGGCGCCTGCGACACCACGCGGATCGTCTCATCGCGGGCCGCATCGGCAAGTGTCGATTTCAGGAATTCGCGCGGGTCTTCGTCGCGGCCGAACTGCGCTGCGGCCCGCCTTGCCCAGGTCAGCCGCTCGGCGAGCTGGCTGCCGGTGATCCAGGCGGAAAAGCCCTCCTCGAAGCCGGCCGGGCTCGGCGGCAGCCAGGTCGGCTGGCCCATGCGCTTCAGCGCCCCCTGCCCCAGCGCCTGCGCCGTCCGGAAGGCCTTGAGACGCTTGTCCCTGGCCTCGCGGGCGGGATCCGACGGCACCGGCGATCCGGCCATCCCAGGTGTATTCGCCGCCATGTCGCCGTCATCGGTGCCCTGCTGATTGGCGGTCAGGAAGCTGCCGACGACGCCATTGACCGGCCCAGCATTCAGCGCCCTGAGACCGGCAACGACATAATCGAAGGGCTGGCGCGCCTTGGCGCCTTCATTCTGCCAGGCGGCGGGATGGTCGAGCATGGCGGTATAGACGGCGGTGAGATCGCCATCCGTCTTCTTCCAGGCTGCGGCCATGTCAGAAACCATGCCCTCGTCGGGCTGATCGGAAACGAAGTGAATTGCGAGCTTGCGGCTGATATGCGCGGCTGTCTTCGGATGGAGGGCGAGGTCATCGAGCATGTCGAGATAATCGTCACGCGAGCGCTTGCGCCCGCCATAGCTGACGCCGAGCACCTCATGCGCGCCGGGCTCGGAAACATTCGGCCGGAAAGCGATGTCCATCTCCTTGCGGTCGATGGTGAGCCCCGTCAGCACCTTGGCGGCAGCGGTGACGTCCGCCTGGGTATAGCCGCTGCCGGCGCCGAGCGTGTGCAGTTCCAGAAGTTCGCGGCCGAGATTTTCGTTCAGTCCCTTGTTGCGCTTCATGCCACCGGGCGAATCCGGCCCGAGCGAATCCGCCTGGTCGAGATAGATCAGCATGGCCGGATGCGCCGTGGCGCTGCGCAGCAGGTCGCCGAACCTGCCGGATATGAACGGCCGGATCGCCTCGGCCTCGTAGAGCGGCACGATCAGACGCATCGGCAGGCTTTTGTTGGCGCTGGTGGAGAAGTGATCGGTCCAGAAGGTCGAAAGCCGCTCGTAGAAGCCGTAGGGCGACAGCACCGCCTGCATCAGCCGCAGGTTCGCGTCGTGCTGGAATTGCTGCTGCGCCTGGCGCTGCACGCCCTTGCGCATCTCGCGCCGCGCCGGATCGTCTTCCGTCTGCTTCGCCTCCTCGCGGATCTGCTTCAACTGCTCCTGCAGGCTGAGGATTGCGCGGTGACGCATGTCGGGGCCGCCAAGCGGAAAATCCGGCGTGGCCGCGGCCCCTAGGGATAGCTGGCCGATCAGCTCATCCTTGCTTTGCGGCGGCGCCTCGCCCGGCCGGAATCCATAACCGAACCGGATCGCCGCCATCGTCGGAAAAGAGAGGCTCATGGCCGGTCAACTCCTGATCAATGAAGAGTGATAGGCTGCCAGCCGATTGCGACGGCAATCTGTAGGAAATGCGGCGATATCGAGACATGGACAATTTGTAATCTATTGAAAAAACTACAATTTAGGCCCGGAAGATGAAGGATGCTCCGATTGCGATGAGCGCGAAGCCGATGGCGTGGTTCCAGGTCAGGTTCTCGCCGAGCCAGAAGATCGAAAAGCCGGAAAACACGATCAGCGTGATCACCTCCTGCATCGTCTTCAGCTGCGCCGTCGTATAGACCGCTGAGCCGATACGGTTGGCCGGCACCGCGAGACAATATTCGAAGAAAGCGATGCCCCAACTGACGACGATGGCCAGGAAAATGGCGCTGCTCTTGTGCTTGAGATGCCCGTACCAGGCGAAGGTCATGAAGAAGTTGGAGGCAAACAACATGACGACGGGCCAGACGGCGGCAGGAGAAAATAGCATGGAGAAACTCGGGAGCTGTGAGGGAAAACCGATCCGGCAGGGAGACGCCGACGGCCCCTAACTACCACGCCGCCGCTTGACGGCAAGCCCCGCAGGCTCGCGCGGATTGTCTCAGGCTACACCGCCCGGGCGCAAAATCGCAGCCGAAGCCGGCGAATAGCGCTGCCTATCTGGAGCGCGGCATCCACCAATATCCCTCGTGCTGGCCCGGCAGGGCAAAGCCCCGAAGCGGCAACATTGCTCCTTTAGCCCTTCGCCACCAATGCACCCGCCTCGTCCTTCGAGGCCCCTGCGGGGCACCTCAGGATGAGGCTCCGAGGCGCTCGGCGCGGCATCCTACAACGCCCCTCATGCTGAGGTGCGTAGCCCATAGGGCGGAGCCTCGAAGCACGCCACGACGCTGCTTCTTGCATCCACCCGACACCGTCTCGGCTTTGAGGCTCTTACGGAGCACCTCAGGATAAGGCCTTAGGCCGCCATCTCGCATGCTCGCGATCTCACAGTCGTTAAACGCCACACCTATTCAGTCGCCACTCTGCTCCGACACGCCCACGCCACCGATGCGAACGACCGCGGCCCATCCGGCTCCCCGGCCTCATAAGCCGCCCTCAATGCAGCATCGACCGCCTCCCGCTTGCCGGCCTCCAGCCCGGCCACACACCTGCCGAGCGGTCCCTCGCCGGCCGCGATCGGCTGCCAATAGTCGTCGAAGGAAAGGTAATCCATCCGGATCACAAGAGACGTCTCCTCGACGTCGACGAGGCCCTGGGCGACGAAGCTTTCTCTCATTTCGCCCGGCCGCATCATCGGCTGGAAGCAATATTTGCGGCGTAGTGGCAGCGCGTTCTCGTCGAGCATGACCACCGTGTCCCACATCATCCGCATGCCCGACATGCCGCCATAATGATCCCAGACGGCGGCCGCGACCACGCCGCCGGGGCGCACCACGCGGGCCATCTCGGATACCGCCTTGCCCGCCTCGGGCACGAAATGCAGCACCAGCAGGGACATCGCCCTGTCGAAGCGGTTATCCTCGAACGGCAGCGCGCAGGCATCGGCTTGCCGAATGGTAATGCGCGGATCGGTATTGCGCCGCATTGCCGCCTCGACGAAAACCGGCGAATAATCAATGGCGGTGATTTCCTGCAGGCCTGGCTTTTCCGCCAGCGTAAAGGTCAGGCTGCCGGTGCCGCAGCCGACATCGAGCACACGTTCGCCATCCGCGACACCCGCAAAATCGATCAGCATCGGCGCCAGCCTTTTGCTCCAGCGCCCCATCAGCCTTTCATAACCATCCGCACTTTCGACATTGAAACTCGACGGCATCGAAGCCTCCCCGTTCAAGGACGATGATCTGTCGCCGCAGAGCCGAGCGATCCGTAGCCTTGCGCGAGGCGGGTCCGGCTCTCCGTGGTCCCCGGTTCAGGCCGGGGACGACGGAGAGTGTATCAGGCGGATGCCCTGCCGAGAACGCTCCAGTCGAAGCCGCGCGCCCAATCGGCATAGCTGTGCCAGCCGACATCAGGGAAACCGTGGCGCAGGGCAGCGATGTCGACGTCGTAACCGGTGCGGTCGAACCATTCGAACATCAGCGCTGCGTCCTCGCTTTGCTGCCGCATCGCGGCGATCGGCAGTTCCTGGTAGCGTATTGGGCGGTCGAGCGCCTGAGACAGGATTTTCACCTGCTGCTCGCCAGACAATTCGTCGCCGGCAATATCGAAACGCTTGCCGAACACCTGTTCGCGCCGCTCGGCCAGGGCTGCGACGAAAGCGCCGATGTCCTCGATGGTGATCTGCTGCAGCGGGCGGGTCGGCGGCAGGGCCGCCGCATAGACGCCCTGTCGCAGCCCGTCGATCGCCCAGGGCGCCACCGTGTTTTCCATGAAGGCGACGGGCGCACTGATCGTATAGGGGATGCCGAGGCCTGCGATGTGCTTCTCGACGAGATACTTGCTGTCGAAATGCGGAATGCCGGTCTTCTTGTCGGCATTGCCGACGGAGGAATAGATCAGGTGACCGACGCCTGCGGCCTTCGCCGCATCGGCAACGAGGATGCCCTGGCGCGTTTCCGCTTCCGTTCCCGCCTCATAGCTGTTGCCCATCAGGAACATCGTATCGACGCCCGCAGCCGCCCTCGCCACGGAAGCGCCATCGTTTAGATCGCCGGCGACGACCTCGACCCCAGCCGCGGCCAGCCGCTTTGCGCCATCGCTATCCGGCTTGCGCGAGATCGCCTTGACGCGGTGTCCCCGCGCGGTCAGGGCGCGAACGACCGCGCCGCCCTGCTGGCCGGTGGCGCCGGTGACCAGAACGCTTCTCATGTTGCTCATCTGTCTGCTCCTTATTTGTGACTGATGGAGCAAAGTTACGGCCTGTTGCATTGAACCATAATGGCCTATAATTGGAAAACATCGTACCACGCCAGGCTACAATGCTCGACCTCAACGATATCATGATCTTTGCCCGCGTCATCGAGGCCGGCAGCTTCACCGCCGCGGCGCGCCTGCTCGGCATGCCGAAGACAACAGTCAGCCGACGCATTGCCGCTCTCGAGCGCGAACTCGGCGTGCGCCTGCTGCAGCGCACGACCCGCAGCCTCAGCGCGACGGATGCCGGCCGCCTCTATTACGAGGAAAGCAGCCAAGCGCTTCGCACGATCGAAGGCGCCAACCTGCGTCTTGCGGAGGCAAGGGCGGAGCCCGCCGGCACGATCCGCATATCGGCGCCGGTAGGCTTCGGCGGCCACTTCCTGCAGGACGCGATCTTCGACCTTCTGTCGACCTACCCGAAGTCGAGGGTCGAGTTGCGGCTGACCGACGACAGGCTGAATCTCGTTGAAAACGGCATAGACCTCGCCTTCCGCACCGGCATTCTGGAGGATTCGACGCTGATCGCCCGCAAGCTCGGCTCTACCCATCGCTTGCTCTGCGCGAGCCCCGACTATCTTGCCCGCCGCGGCGCGCCCGATCGTCCGGCAGATCTCGTCCGCCACGACTGCGTTGTCGCCGGCCAATCCACCCATGCGCAATGGCTGCTTGAAGGTCCGCACGGACAGGAAACGATTCCGGTCTCGGGGCGCTTCGCCGCCAATGAAATGCAGGCAGTCATGGCCGCAGCGATCGCCGGTTACGGCATCGCCCGACTGCCCCATGGGGTCGCCAATGCCTACATCAGGGGTGGGCGGCTGTGCCGCGTTCTCGACGGCTACACGACCCCGGTCGGCGGCCTGCACGTCGTCTATCCGAGCAGCCGGCACCTGCCGCCTCTGGTCAAGACCTTTATCGAACTCGCCGCCAGACGGTTGAACGCGGGAGCCGACGGCAGCGACGACTTCGCCATCATATAGCGGTAGCCCCGTTACGCTTCCTTCAGCACCACCTTGCCGTCAAGGTGGCGCTGGCTTCATTGAGGCCCGCGACTTCCACGGCGATGCCCGCGCGACCTTCGGAATATGCGTAGGGACGCCGCAAATTACTGCCAAAGAAAATCCGGTCCCGTGCTCTGGGATGTCAGCTTGAGCGTGCCATCCGGCTGGACGACATAGGTCTCGAACACGCGGTAGTCGAACTGGCCAAGAAAAGTGTTCTTGACCACCGTTCCCGGCCGATAGGGGGAATGGACGACCTTGCCGCCATAGGTAAGGCTGCCGGGAAGAGGCTCGGGACCGCCAGCCGCGCTGGCGCAAGCCGTCAGCGCGAAGAAGATGGCAATGACCGCATGTTTCATCCGGCAATCTCCCGCATGCATTGGCAGCCGGACACCTCGCTCGACGCCTGCGCGTCACATTATAGCATTGCTGCCATCGAAGTCCCTGCGCAAAGCCTGCGCCCGCGAGAGTGCGCCGGCAATCCTGTCATCGGTGAAAGGCTTGGGAATGACGTCGAGCGCGCCTTCGATGCCGTTCCCGACACTCTCCGGACTGCCGGTGACGAAGATGACGTCGACGCCGTAGCGGTCGATCAGCCGGCGGGCGAGCTGGGCGCCGCTGAGGCCGTCCGCGAGATTGAGATCAACGAGGGCGACGTCGCTTCTCGGGGCGTGTGCGAGAGCTTGTTCTATCGTCGAAACCGGGCCGACGGTCTGGTGCCCGGCATCTTGCGCGATGCGCTCGAGTTCCAGGGCGATGAAACCCTCATCTTCAACGATCATCACTTTCATGGATCATCTCCTCCCGTGGCAAGCGCGCCGGCGGACAGAGCCCCGGCCATTTGCCTAACGCAACTCCCGCTCGAAAGTTTCCGCCCGGAGAGACATGTCTATCGAAGATGGTAACCAATTCCGCAACACCATCGCCGGCTTCCGCTCGATGCTGCGCGGCATGCCATCCAGCGACCGGCGTCGTCACGGATCCTTGTCGAGGAACCATCCGAGGGCGGGATCGCTGCGGCATCGAGAAAGCGGCAATTGGCGCACCGAACGAATGCGGCTGATCCCCCCCTCGCCATCCGTGTCGACATCCATGCAGGCACAGGCATAGCCATGGACGGCGTGGGTATAGACATATTCGCCGGTCGTCAGATCGGGAATACGATCCACTCCCTCAGCCTTGTAGCCGCTGCCGCTTTCCATGATGATCCAGCCGCCGCTGGCATCATGGAGAGACCAGGTCGCCGTCGCCGGATTGTCCAGCCAGCCGCAGCGTTTTTCCGCCTGCGCCGCGGCGGGTACGAGAAGCATCATCAAAACAAGCGCATGCAACCTGGCCATCGGCTCCTCCGCGTCGCCGCCACTATGCATGGCCTGCGGCCGGCAAGGCAACCGCCTTGTCGGCTCGTTTTCGCGACGAAGATTTACGGCGATGGTCGTGGCAGATTGCTCAGGGCTTCTCATTGGCGCTCTCGGCCCGGAACGCCGCCTCGCCGGCGTCGGAGACCTCGACCCATTTCTTGTCGGGCGCCGCATCCGGAACATAGCTGTCGTGCCAGTTCCACCATTTGTAAGTCGGCGTCTGCGGATAGCCGTCGGGGGATTCCTCCCAGACCTCCTGCCGGCCGAGCGGCGTGATGTCGAGATAGTTCCAGGTGCCGCCCATCTGCTCGTCGCCGCGGTTGTTGATGAAATAGGTGCGGAAGATGCGCTCGCCGTCGCGGTAGAACACGTTGGTGCCGTGCCATTCGTCGACCCCGAAATCCTTGTCGAAACTGTCGGTGATCGTCACCCATGGTATGCTCCAGCCCATTCGCGCCTTCAGCCGGGCAATCTCGGCCTGCGGTGCGCGCGAGGCGAAGACCAGCGTCGTGTCGCGGGCGTTGAGATGGGCGACATGGGCGACCTGATCGGCGACCATCGAGCAGCCGCGACAGGCGTGGTCGGGCCAGCCGAATACGCCCGGCTCGTAGAAGGCGCGGTAGACGATGAGCTGGTGCCGTCCCTCGAACAGGTCGAACAGGCCCACCTTGGCGTCAGGCCCTTCAAAAACATAATTCTTCTCGACGGCCATCCACGGCATGCGCCGACGTTCGGCGGCCAGCGCATCACGGGCACGGGTTTGTGCCTTTTCTTTCACCAGCAGCTGCTTGCGGGCCGCCTCCCACGCATCCGCCGACACCACCGCAGGTTTCTGCATGGGCTGTCCGCCCGTTCCATTCTCGGCTGTTGCAGTCATCGCTCAATCTCCTCATTGGGGCGAATTTCCGCGACTCTTCGTCGAACCGCGGTTTTTCGCGCATTGGTCGGACATAGTTTCGCAGCCGAATTCGAACAGTGGGAGTAACAAGTGTGACCGCATTTCCACCGCCACCCGCTGTAGCAACAGCCCGGCGGGAATTCGGGCAGAGATTCGGGCACGACGAAGCAGACTCCGCGCCAAATGGATGAGTTGCCAAAAGCCGCGGACTGACGGAAGCTTGATGCCGGCCATTGTGGACGGATTGCGTGAGATGACGACAGAATCCACTTCCAGGGAGCCGGCCAGCCACGGCAGCGCCAGGATCTGCCGCGGCTGCTGGGACCAGATGCACATGCCGATCCCCATCGGCGGTCCGCTCGCCCTGCCCTTCCGCGCCTTCGGCATCACCCGCAGCAAGATGAACCCCGATATCTGCACGATCTGCGAGCGCTCTTTTCAGTACGTCAAGAAGCAGCGCCAGATCACCGTCGACGCCACCATCCTGTTTGCCGATATCAGGGGATTCACGGACCTGTCGGAGCGCATCGAGGCGGTGCAACTGAGCGAGATCGTCAGCCTGTTCCAGGATCGCTGCGCCCAGGCGATCTGGGCGCATGACGGCATCGTCAACAAGCAGATGGGCGATGGGCTGATGGCGATCTTCAATTTCCCGATCGTGAGAAAAGATCACGCCGCCGCCGCGATCCGGGCCGCACAGGAGATCCAGCGAAACTGCGCCGCGGCGCTGAACGGCCTGGCGCTCGAGGCCCTGCCCGGCCGCACCCTCGGCGTCGGCGTCGGCATCCATTCCGGCGAGGTGCAGATCGGCGAATTCTCAAGCTTCCGCAGCGATTTCACCGCAATCGGCGGCGTCGTCAATCAGGCTGCCAGGCTGGAGTCCCGGGCCGCCGCCGGCGAGATCCTGGTCTCGGCGGAAACGGCGGCGAACGCTCCCGACCTGGCGGCAGGCGCCGAAACCCGCATGCTGGCCCTGAAGGGCATCGAGCAGCCGGTGGAGGCACGTGTGCTGGTCAAGCACTGAGCGACGGCGATTGCGGCCTGCTCAAAGCATCATCCTGCCGCCAACATGGCAGCTGCAGTTTCTCATGCTGTGATTGCGATACATATTCGATTACCAGCCGATTAATCCTCCGGAAACAAGCATCGCTTATCTCTAAGCCGTTTTAACAGCTGGGGTTTCTCATGGGCAGTTTTTCTCTGTTTCACTGGTTGATCGTCTTGATCCTGTTCGGCGTGCCATTGTTCTTCGTCTTCAGAAAACCGCTGGTTGGGCCCAACCGCTTCGGCGGCCGGCCGCAGGCCATGGGTTTCGGCCAGGCGATTGGAAGCTATTTCAAGAACTATGTGAACTTCAGCGGCAGAGCGAGCCGATCGGAATTCTGGTATTCGGTACTCTTCGTCTTTCTCGTCGCCATCGCTTTGCTTGTCGTGGATCGGAGCGAAACCTTGAGCCGGATCTGGTCGCTTGCCACGTTTCTTCCGTGGATCGCCGTGGCCGCCCGACGCCTTCACGACATCAACCGAAGCGGATGGTGGCAGCTTCTTGGACTATTA
Organism: Rhizobium phaseoli; assembly: GCF_001664385.1. Taxonomy (NCBI): domain Bacteria; kingdom Pseudomonadati; phylum Pseudomonadota; class Alphaproteobacteria; order Hyphomicrobiales; family Rhizobiaceae; genus Rhizobium; species Rhizobium phaseoli. The sequence goes on from NZ_CP013532.1 coordinate 2,679,032, forward strand.
CCTCTCGTTGGATCCGTCGTTGTGCTCGTATGGTACTGCAGGGCGTCGACAATGGATGATTCCAGGGAAGCCGTTTTTGCTTGAGCAAGGTGTGAGGATGGTCCTCGCGGGTTGAACGGGTCCGAGGCACCGGTCATCGTCGATACGCGGACTGCGGGGTGCGCGGTCCGCTTCTGACGGCATCCGGAAGGGACCGGCGAGGTTGGCAAAAGCCCGCCTGTGCCTCAGTACCTCATGTTTCGCAATTCAGGAAAATCATAGTAACGCAGCCGCTTGTCGTGGCAGCGAGGGGCATTTTTTGACAGGTCCACAATCATGTTGTTTTTCAAGGTAAGGCCGATATAGGACCAGTTTGAGTTGCTCCGCTCCGTAGTGCGCGTGCAATAAGCATAGATCTGCTTTTCCGGATCAAGCAGAACCAGGCTGGAAATCTCGGCCTTCACGAAGTTCCCCGGTTTAATGGTTCCCCGTAGAGCGTCAACGTACTCGTGTCGAACTGCGCTGGAAGGCGGCCGCTGGGAGTCTGCAACGGATTGCGCCATCGCGGCTTGGCCGCCGGCAAGTGCCAGCAGCGCAGCGCCAGCAAGGATTTTGATCTTCATTCAGTTGAATCTCCCGTATCGAGGTCGATAGATCGGCCTTTTCCAAAAGGCTGTGGCTGCAAACGGCAACTCACAGCCCGTACTTCGAGGCTCCGCCCTGCGGGGCGCGCACCGCCGCATGAGGAAGGCTGGGAAGCCGCGCCGCCGCTCGCCAAAGCCTGGAGCGGCGACGCGGCCCGAGCCTTCGCGCCTGCGTCAGGTCTTCATACCGTTCATCTCAGGAAACGGGTAGTAACGCAGCCGCTTGTCTTTGCAGCGATCATCATTCGCCGTCGCGCCTAGGATTTGGCCCTCCGTGAAGGAGACGCCGAGATAGGCCCAGTCTCCCCAGCTGCGCTTGGGCACCACGCGTACACAGTAAGCATAGATCTTCTTTTCGGGATCAAGCAGCACAACGCTCGAAATGCGCGCCCAGACGACCTCACCCGCTTCGTGTCTATAACTTCTCTTGAATACGATGTTGATGAAGTTCTGCCGGACGTCATTCGAGGGAGGCCGCTGGGAATCTGCAACGGATTGCGACACGGGGGCGTTGCAGCCGGCCAGCATCAGCAGGGCAGCGCAAGCAAGGACTTTTATTCTCATTCAGGCGAATCTCCAAAGAATCGGAGCGTTGTAAACGCTGCGCATTCCTACAAACACAGCGGGAATAATATTTGCAATACATGAAATCAAACAATGCTGACGTTGCGCATGTTACCGCGTGACGTGTAGATATGGCTGCGTCGCTCCACTGCAACTTGGGGCACGTTATCCATCGTTGATCCCCACGCCGGCTTCCAGCGTGCAAGCATGATGACGCGCCTGCCGCGGCATTCTACGCGATCGGCAACGTACAAAGCTGAGGACCGTCAGAGCATGGCGCGCCTACCGGCCGACCGTCATTCGCATCCGCGTTCGAGTTCTTCGAAGCCCGGCTTGCAAAATTCTATTGCAAGTAGATAGTCTCTCTCGGGGGAAAACTTCTTGATACGGAAATCACTCGCTTGCGATCTCGGACCAGCGCGGTGCCATGAATGCCTTTTCAGCGAGAATTTTGAATGAAGCCGGAAGAATTGCGCAGATCGGAATACGCCTACAACAAAGGCAAATTGCTGCTCATCATCCTGATTTTGATCGCCATCGCGGCCGGGGCCATCCTGTTGGGCTTCCATCCGCCGAAGGACAAGGACCCTCATGCCGTCTGGTTCTTCTCGCTGCTGGGCGCAGTGTTCTTTGGCCTCCTCGCACTACTGCTCGTGCCAAAGCTCTTTTCCAGGGGGCCAGGATTGGTCATATCGACGGCCGGCGTCCGGCTGCCGAATTTCCCCGACCAGATCATACGCTGGTCGGACATCCGGAGCTTCGAAAGATTCCAGAGCAAAGGTGTAGATTCCATTGTCCTCCACCTTGATCCCGGCGCTGCCAAGGCGTTGATCAGACGCGGGCTGGCCGCCAGGCTGCCGGAATGGTTCGTCGGTTCGCGCCTCAAGGTCGGCATCCCTCTGCATATGTTGCGGGGCCGTTCGAACTTCATATTCCATGAATTCGCGGAAGTGGCGACCGAAGCGTTCGAGGCCAGATGGCAAGCCTTGCAGGAAGCCGGTTCGATCGCCGAGGAGGAAGAAGACGAAGTGCCGGAACCCGCTTTCGATGGCGCCCGTTATCCCGTCTTCACCTATGCTCTTCTTGCCGCTCTCGTCGCCGTCTATGCCGGCGAACTTGCCTTCGGCGTCGAAGCATCCAGGGCCGGCTCTCCCAGTATTCGCACATTGCTGATGCTCGGCGGCACGTTTCGCCCGAGCATCGTCGAGGGCGCCGAGTGGTGGCGGCTGTTCACCGCACCCTTCATGCATGGGGGCATCATCCATCTCGCCTCCAATTGCTTCTGCTTGTTGGTGGCGGGCATGCTGTTCGAACGGCTGATCGGCTGGCGCTGGTTTGCGGCGATCTTCTTCGCCAGCGCCCTTGGCGGCTCCATTGCGTCGGTCTGGATCAACGACGTCAATACGGTTGGCGTCGGCGCTTCCGGCGGCATTGTCGGGCTTTTCGCAGCCGTGATCGCCGGCAGCATTCGTTTCCGGTCGACGCCGGTCGCATCTTCCCTGCAGGTGGGCGCCATCCAGATTCTGGTTCCCTCGCTGCTGCCGTTCCTGTCTGCGGCGAAGGAGGGGCAGACCATCGACTATGCCGGCCATTTCGGCGGCGCGGTGACCGGCGCGGCGCTCTCGCTCCTGCTGTTGACCCTTTGGCCGCGGGAACGCCCCACGCCGCGTTTCGGCGCGGCCGCGATCGCCGTCAGCGCTGCATTCGTCCTCGTTGCGGCCGGGTCGCTTTGGCCCATCACCAATGCGCGCCAATTCTATGTCAACGACCCGATGACCAACTATTTCGGGGGAAGGTACGAGCAGGCCGCGACGGGGTTTGCCGTCTTGGCAAGCGAGGATCCGCGTACCGCCCCCTATTTTCATCTCTGGCGTTTCATTGCTCAAAGCCGGGGCGGCGATCCGAAAGCGCTCGATGAGCTCAGGGCTGCAGCCGGCGCGATCGATCAAGCAGCCTGGCCCTATCCCATCTATCGTCTTTTCCTCCGCGAACTAACGCCGGGAGAGCTGACGGCGAAAGCGGCCGACAGCAACCAGACCTGCGAGTCGATCTTCTATATTGGCGAATGGTATTTGCTAGCCGGAGCCAGAGATGAGGCGCGCCGCAGGTTCCAGGCCGCTTTGGCATCCTGCCCAAGAACATTCATCGAATATGATGGAGCACGCGGCGAACTGGCCAGGCTCGACGCGAAATGAGGCCGCGCCGCGTCCTCAGTCCTTCATGTTGCGTCATTCCAGAAAATCGTAGTAACGGAGCCGTTCATCGTGGCAGCGAGTATCGTTCTTCTTCAGGTACAATATCATCTCGTGTTGCAAGTCCCTCTGGCAGCTGCTGCAAAGCGGAGCTTTCACTCCCCCTAATCATCATTGATCGCCACGCCGGCTTCCAGTGCTGCGAGGATAAAGGCCTGACGCACTGTCTCGGCCGGCATGCGGCCCGCAAGCCAGGCACGGCAGAAATCGATCGCCCTCTGCTGATGGACACCGCCATTGACCGGCCAGTCGGAGACCAGTGCATAAAGCGCATCCTGCGGTGAGCGGAGAACCAGCCGTTCGCCGGTATCAAGATCGATCGAAATCGGTTTCTTCCAGAAGGCGGAATGGTCGTTAATGGCAGCAGCACCTGGAACTGGATTGACTGCAGACTAACTGCGGAATGCCGATCTCGGTTCCAGTGTGTGCTCGACAGCCTTACTGGCGTTCAACATGCAAGAAGCATCGCTGCGGCGCGTCCTTCGAGGCTTCGCCCGATGGGCTGCGCGCCTCGGGATGAGGAGTGTTGGAGAATGCCGCGCCGGCGCTCAAAAGGCCCCGAGACAGCCGCCAACATCCAGAGGCGGCACTTATTCACCAATCCGAACGATTCATTCGTTTCCCTTTTGTACTCTTTCCCTCTTCCCTTTCGCGCTGACTCTCTCCATATTCGCGCCATGGCCAAATCTCCGAAGAAATCCCCCGCCCCGAATGGCTTCGAGGAAGCCCCGCAATCGTCCTTTGAAGGCGCTCCCCTCTCGGGCTCCGTTGCCGATTGGGTGAAGCAGCTCGAGGCGGATGCGGAAGCATCGGGCGTCGAAAGCCAGCGTGATATCGCCTCCAAGGCCGGCAAGCACCGTAAGGCGGTGGAAAACGCGGCGCGCAAGCATTCCGAAGCCGTCAGCGTCAACAAAAAGGCGACGGTGGGCAAGACCGCGCGCGGCGTTTCCATCGGCGGTTCCAGCGATCCGAAGACGCGTGCCGCCGCCGGGCTCAACCCGGTCGCCGGCCTCGATATCTCACTGGAGGATGCCGGCAAGATCTCGCCCGGCGGCGTCACCGCTACGGTCGAGGCGCTGTCGAAGCTGATCGAGAGCGGCAATCCGCTGCACAAGAACGGCAAGATCTGGACACCGCACCGCCCTGCCCGCCCCGACAAATCCGAAGGCGGCATCCGCATCCTGATGAAATCGGATTACGAGCCGGCCGGCGACCAGCCCACAGCCATCCGCGACCTCGTCGAGGGGCTGGAGAATGGCGACCGCAGCCAGGTGCTGCTCGGCGTCACCGGCTCCGGCAAGACCTTCACCATGGCCAAGGTGATCGAGGCGACGCAGCGTCCGGCCGTCATCCTGGCGCCGAACAAGACGCTGGCCGCCCAGCTCTATTCCGAATTCAAGAACTTCTTCCCCGACAATGCGGTGGAATATTTCGTTTCCTACTACGATTATTACCAGCCGGAAGCCTATGTGCCGCGCTCCGACACCTATATCGAGAAGGAAAGCTCGATCAACGAGCAGATCGACCGCATGCGCCACTCGGCGACGCGCTCGCTGCTCGAACGCGACGACTGCATCATCGTCGCCTCGGTCTCCTGCATCTATGGTATCGGCTCGGTCGAAACCTATACGGCGATGACCTTCCAGATGTCGGTCGGCGACCGGCTGGACCAGCGCCAGCTGCTGGCCGACCTCGTCGCCCAGCAATATAAGCGCCGCGACATGGATTTTACCCGCGGTTCCTTCCGGGTGCGCGGCGATACGATCGAGCTCTTCCCCGCCCACCTGGAGGATGCCGCCTGGCGCATCTCGATGTTCGGCGACGAGATCGACGCCATCACCGAGTTCGATCCGCTGACCGGCCAGAAGGTCGGCGATCTGAAATCGGTGAAAATCTACGCCAATTCGCACTATGTCACCCCGCGCCCGACGCTGAACGGCGCCATCAAATCAATCAAGGAGGAACTCCGGCTTCGCCTCGCCGAGCTGGAAAAGGCCGGCCGCCTGCTGGAAGCGCAGCGCCTGGAACAGCGCACTCGCTACGATATCGAAATGCTCGAAGCCACCGGCTCCTGCCAGGGCATCGAGAACTATTCGCGTTATCTCACCGGCCGCGACCCCGGCGATCCGCCGCCGACGCTGTTCGAATATATTCCCGACAACGCCCTCGTCTTCATCGATGAGAGCCATGTCACCGTGCCGCAGATCGGCGGCATGTACCGCGGCGACTTCCGCCGCAAGGCGACGTTGGCCGAATACGGCTTCCGCCTGCCCTCCTGCATGGACAACCGGCCGCTGCGCTTCGAGGAATGGGACGCCATGCGTCCCGACACCATCGCCGTCTCGGCCACCCCTGGCGCCTGGGAAATGGAACAATCCGGCGGCGTCTTCGCCGAGCAGGTGATCCGCCCCACCGGCCTGATCGACCCGCCGGTCGAGGTCCGTTCCGCCCGCACCCAGGTCGACGACGTGCTTGGCGAGATCCGCGAAACCGCCGCCAAGGGCTACCGCACGCTGTGCACCGTGCTGACCAAGCGCATGGCCGAGGACCTGACCGAATATCTGCATGAGCAGGGCGTGCGCGTGCGCTACATGCACTCCGACATCGACACGCTGGAGCGTATCGAGATCATCCGCGATCTGCGCCTCGGCGCCTTCGACGTGCTCGTCGGCATCAACCTCCTACGCGAAGGCCTCGACATTCCTGAATGCGGCTTCGTCGCCATTCTCGACGCCGACAAGGAAGGCTTCCTGCGCTCCGAGACGTCGCTGATCCAGACGATCGGCCGCGCCGCCCGTAACGTCGACGGCAAGGTCATCCTCTATGCCGACCAGGTCACCGGCTCGATGCAGCGCGCCATGGACGAAACCGGCCGCCGCCGCGAAAAGCAGATGGCCTATAACCTCGAAAACGGCATCACCCCGGAGTCGGTCAAGGCCAAGATCTCCGACATCCTCGACAGCGTCTACGAACGCGACCACGTCCGCGCCGACATATCCGGCGTCTCGGGCAAAGGCTTCGCCGACGGCGGCAATCTCGTCGGCAACAACCTGCAGGCCCATCTCAACGCGCTCGAAAAAAGCATGCGCGACGCCGCCGCCGACCTCGACTTCGAAAAAGCCGCCCGCCTGCGAGACGAAATCAAACGCCTCAAAGCCGCCGAGCTGGCGGTCATGGATGACCCGATGGCGCGCGAAGCGTCAAAGGCAATGGAGGGCATCAAGCGGAACGCCAAAGCGACCCGCGAGTCCCTTCTCCCCGCCGGGGGTCCGGAGGACGGGTCGAGGCAAGCGACTCGACCCCGGTCGGTGCCCGGCAGGGCGGATGAGGGGGCCACACCCTCCTACTTCTCCAGGCCCTCTCTCGACGACATGGGCCCAGGCACCGACACAGCCACGCCCCTTTTCCGCAAACCCCACCTCGACGAAATGGGTCGCGACCCCACCACCCCCGCCGGCAAAAGCCTCTTCCGCAAGAACGACCTCGACGAGATGACGGTTGGCCGCACGGAGAAGCCGGTGACCGGCCGCGTGCCGGAAAAGCCGGAGGCCTCAAAGGGCACGAAGCACTTCTCACCATTACTTGAAGGCCAGCCGGAACGCGATGACGGCGTGCGGCCGGTGGTGCGTGGACGCGTGGGCGCCGGGAGCTACGAGGAGCCGGGTGAGCAGAAGCGCAAGGGGCGGACGAAGGGGAAGACCGGGCGGCCGGGGCGGTGAACTTCGACGTTAAAAGCGCGCCGTGATTTCGCTATTTTCTTTGCCCCTGAAAGAACGGCGACGCTCGCCGCCCTACTCTCCTCCATCATTGCTGTCTTCGGGGATGTTACAGGAATCCAGTGCGCCCAAGTCCTTGGGCGCGGGAAACTTCCTTTTCAGTGGGAGAGTCATTCACTGCGCGGGCGCACCGTGGCTGGATCGGGTCAAGCCCGAATGACGGAGGAGAAGTGACCGGCCTCATGTCAAGGCAGAAGGAGTTTGCCCGCCGCAGCGATGAAACCTATTGCGAAGTGATCGCGATCCGCACAAATACCTAGCAAGCACGGCGACAAACAAACCGGTCCCATCCCATGCCCGAATTTCGCATAGACCCCTTCCCCTCACCCAACGAACTCAACACCCTCTGGTCCGCCACCTGGAACACCCCCAACCCACCGGACTTCTCTCGCATCCTGCCCCGCAGCCTCGCCCATGTCGGCGCCTATCACGACGGCAGCCTCGTCGGCTTCGTCAACGTCGCCTGGGACGGCGGCATTCATGCCTTCCTTCTCGACACCTGCGTTCACCCCGACATGCGCCGGCAGGGCATCGCCACGCAGCTGGTTGGGGAAGCCACGCGGATTGCCCGTGCGCGCGGCGCCGAATGGCTGCATGTCGATTTCGAACCGCATCTGACCTCCTTCTATCGCGCCTGCGGTTTCCGGCCGACCGAAGCTGGCCTCATCAAGCTCGCCTAGTCTCGCCCTCACCCAAAACCATCCTCTCCTCGCCCTTCACCAGCGCAAAATAAATCCGCTCCACCCGACAGGCCGCACTCCTCGCGCTCGCTTCATACCCCGCCGCTGGCCAGCCGCGCCGGGGGCTTCCATCGGCCGCGATCAGCCAATACCAGCGCTCACTTGCATCCATCAGGTCGATCTTGAATATCCGTCCCATGCAGGCATCGCCGTCAAAGCCGATGAAATCGTCGCCGGGCTTTTCCTTCCAGGCGTGGCGCCATTTGCCCTTCGGCTTCTCGCCGCTTGTGATCAGCTCCCAGCTCTTCCAGCCATTATAGTCCGATTGCGCGGTCAGGGAGCCGTCATAGGGCCTATGGTCGATCTGCAGGCAGCCTTCCAGAAAGCCCGCCACAGAATGACAGAGGGTCGTCCACGCCTCGTCACTGTGCCGGGTCAGCTTGAAGGCAAGCTCGTCGGAGACATTCCTCAAGGCCGCGGCGATGGCGGCGGCGACGCCTTCCTTGCTCGCCGGTTCGCCGCGCAGGCTGATGCAGAGATAGGTGCAGAGAAATTCCGCCGTATCCCGCGCGATCGGTTCGATGACATGCAGCTTGCGGCGCTGACCGACCTGATAGCCGCCGAAATCCCGAATGCGGCGCTGAGACTGTTTGCGAAGGGCATTGTTGAGGAACGACCGCAGGAGCGTTCCGATATCGTCTTGCATGCGTGGTCCTCTCCCCGTGAGGATGTTTGCCGCATGGTTTCGTAAAAGGCTCCCGCCCGAGCCGGTGACATCAGAGCAATTCCGGCCGCAAGGCCGCCACGGCTTTTGCCGGAACTGCTCTAGAACAGGATGATTTTAGGCTCGGGCGGCCTAAAATCTGAATCCTGTTCTAAATTAAAGAGTTAGAGCATGATGTCGTCCGAAAACCGCTCACACTTTTCGGCATCATGCTCTAGGAGCTGTGGACACTTATCTGAGCCATAAGATTGTTGCGGCCAGAGCGATCATGGCTTTGTAGTTTCGAACGGTTTTCTCATATCGCGTGGCGATGCGTCGAAACTGCTTGAGCTTCGAGAAGCAACATTCGACGAGATAGCGCTGAGCGTAGAGTTCCTTGTCGAGTGGATACTTCTTGGCACGCGAGGGGTTGTTCGGGATAACCGCTTGCGCGCCCTTGTCGGCAATGAGTTTGCGTAGCCGGTCGCTGTCATAGGCCGTATCGGCCATGACGACCTCGGCTGGCAGGTCTTCGATCAGGAGATCGGCTTGCGGTGCATCGCCTTTCTGGCCGGCGGTCAGGATGAAACGAACAGGACATCCAAGGCCACGCACGGCCATATGGATTTTGGTGCTCAAGCCGCCGCGCGAGCGGCCAAGGGCCTGATCTTCAGCCCCTTTTTTGCGCCGGAGGCGTGCTGGTGGGCGCGAATAATAGTACTGTCGACGATCAGGTATTCGAAGTCGGTATCCTCCGACATTGCTTCGAAGACACGCCACCAGACACCCTTTTGGCTCCAGCGGCTGAAGCGGCGAAACACGCTGTTCCAATCACCGAACACCTCCGGCAGATCGCGCCAGGGCGAACCCGTCCGCACGATCCACAAGACCGCTTCCACAAACATGCGATTGTCACGTCCAGACGAACCGCGCGTGCGATCGTCGCCAATGATATGACGAGACATCCGCTCCCACTGGTCATCTCGAAGAATGAGACGATCTAAAACACCCATGACTGCCTCCAAAAGACAGTCTTGAATCTGATTTGCTCAGCTTTGGGAATCCCAAGAGTCCACGGCTCCTAGATCAGCGTCGGTTCGGGATCATCCTCGACCTCTTCGATGATCTCGGGCCTGTCGTTCTTCGGCGAGCCGACATCCCGGCCGATCTTCCACATCGTCATCAGCTCGGCCGGGAAAGGTTTCATCAGATCGTACGGGTCCGGCTCGGGGGACAGCCAGCGCTCGTAATCCTCGCGATGCAGGATAACAGGCATGCGGTCGTGAATCGCCGCCATCATTTCGTTCGGCTCGCAGGTGACGATGGCGAAGTTGCGGATCGACACGCCCTTCTCGTCCTTCCACGTCTCCCAGATGCCGGCGAGCACGAAGGCGGAGCCGTCCTTCATGGCGATGGCATAGGGCTGCTTGTTCTTGCCGGTGCCGTGAATGTCCTTCCATTCGAAGAAGCCGTTGATCGGCACCAGGCAGCGGCGCGAGCGGTATGCGGCACGGGACATGCCATTGGAGCTGATCCCTTCGCAGCGGATATTGACCGGCGGCGGCCGGCCGCCGGGCTTGGCCCAGGCGGGCATCAGGCCCCATCGCGCCACGACGAACATAGGACCTGACGTATCCGGTTCGCGCACGATATCCCTGATGATAACGGGATAATCCTGCGACGGCGCGCCGTTCCAGCGGGGAAAGCGATTTCCAAGCCCATCGATATCCCCGCCCTTCACGGCAAAGGGAAAATTGCTGATCAGTTCTTCAAGCGATGTCTTGACGAAAATGCGTCCGCACATGGGCCCTCGCTGCCGACAGAAGATTAGATGTTCTTATTATGTTCCGGAACCAAGTCCGGTCAACAAAGCGTCAGTTGTGCACTTGCCGGAATGCCCCTCCCGCCGGGTGCCGGAGCGGCAGGCCGATTGCCGATCTTACTAAATTGACGCACGCCGGGAAGAATAGTTTCGCACCAATCGGAAATGGCGAGGCCGGCGGCCATGCGGACACCCTCCGAAAATGCCGCTCCACGTCGACGCCGGTTTCGGCTATGATTCTCCACCCATCCGAGGAGAGCCTGCATGCGTCTGCCCACATTCATCCTCGCCCTCGCCGTCTCGGCCTTCACGGCCCTGCCCGCCTTGGCGGAGACCTACAAGACGCCGAAAGCGCTGCTCAAGGCGCTTTACAGCTACGATACCGACAGAAGCGACGCCGAGGCGCCCTCGCCCTATTCGATCTTCTTTTCCGATCACCTGAACAAGCTTCTCCGGGCCGATCTCGACAACACGCCGGAGGGTGACGTCGGCGCGGTCGATTTCGATCCGGTCATTGCGGGCCAGGACGGCGAAGCGAGCAACGTCCGGATCGGCCAGCCAATCCTGCTGGACGACAAGGCCGAGGTGGAAGTGCAGTTCGAAAACGGCGAGGAAGTGACGCTCTTCTATACCCTGGTGCGGGAGCACGGCGGCTGGAAGGTTGACGACATCGCCAATCAGAAGGGGGATGCCCCCTGGAGCTTGACCGCGCTGTTGGGCGATGCGCAGTAGGCAGCGACAGATCCAAGGCACGCTGCACCTGTCAGAGAAACGAGCCGGCGGTGAGGTGAGCAAGGAGGAAGCGCATGCACCGAGTACGAGCAAAGAGCAATGCAGGGTTGTTGCGCGCTGCCTCGTTCCGTTTCGGCACGCCGATCCCGAAATGCAACAGCCATGCAAGGATCTGCTAACTTTTCGTCAAGTATCTGAATCTTCGGCATTTCCTGTCGTGATAACCGGCATGCCACAATAATGGCGCTTGCATTTTGACCGAAATGATGGCACCAATTCACCTACTCGGGCATTTGCATGCCGGTGACTGGACTGATGTGGCAATCCCTTCCGTTACGGAAGGAGACGCGGGAATACCCGCCTGCGTAGACGTTCTTTCCCCGTACGTGACTTCTCCGACTGACCCTTCGTCCCATCGATTCGGGGCGAAAGCTAAAGCCGTCCGCTTCCCCTCGGGGGCGCGGATACTAGACAGACTAAGGGAAAAGGACGATCCCAATGGCCACCAAAGGCACCGTAAAATTCTTCAACCAGGACAAGGGTTTTGGTTTCATCACGCCGGACGGCGGCGCAAAGGACGTTTTCGTCCACATCTCCGCTCTGCAGGCTTCTGGCATCCAGTCGCTGCGCGAAGGCCAGCAGGTGACCTTCGACACCGAGCCGGACCGCATGGGCAAGGGCCCGAAGGCTGTCAACATCTCGGCTTCGTAAGTCGAATTTTTCCGCTTTCTGCGGCATGAACGGCGCTCCGCAAGGGGCGCCGTTTTCGTTTGCGCTTGCGAATGAACGGGCTCTGATCCACGGTAAAATGGTTGCGATGCGGCCAGCCAGACACCCCGGCGCTGTCCCTATTCAAGGAGACAGCCATGAGTGCTGTGATTTCTTCATGCGGCCAATTCCGCTACAGGCTTGAAAGAGAATGCTGCGAGACGACGCCACCGTACGCAAATGGCGCGGCTTCACTATCCGGAACGGCGGACATCGTTTCATCGTCGGGAATGTATTCAGCTATCGCGCAACTGACGTGTGCGAACTCGGCACCGCCGATGTTTGCACGGGAGAAGACCATTTCGAACACCTCGACCAGATCATTGCTGAAGCTGATGTGTTGGTTCCGTGCTGGGGTAACTCGGGTAAGGTGCCGAAGAAACTTCGCCCCGTTATCGTGACGATGCTACACAACCTCCGCACAAGCGGTAAGCCGGTTTTTCATTTTGGACTCACCGATAGCGGCGACCCTAAGCATCCGCTAATGCTCGGCTACGACACGCCGCTTGCGCAGTGGTGCTAATCACCTGAATACTTTTCTGTTTTCTAGACTCTTCTTCCCTCATTTGCTATACGAGCGGTCAAAATCCCGACAAACCGCTCATGTAGCAAAATTTGTGGCAACGACGCCGACAAAGGGCGTCGGGACAATCATCCTCTAATATAAAACGGCGCTTAAGTGACTGAGTTTAAGAATGTTTTCGCAGTAGCGCCGATGATCGACTGGACGGATCGGCATTGCCGCTATTTCCACCGCCAGATCAGCCGCCAGGCGCTGCTCTATACCGAGATGGTGGTGGCTGACGCCATCATCCACGGCCCGCGCGAACGGCTGCTCGGCCATGATGCTGCGGAACATCCGCTGGCGCTGCAGCTCGGCGGGTCGGATCCGGTGAAGCTTGCCGAGGCGGTGAGGATCGCCGAGCCTTATGGCTATGACGAAATCAACCTCAATGTCGGTTGCCCTTCCGACCGCGTGCAATCGGGCACCTTCGGCGCCTGCCTGATGCTGACGCCGGAGACGGTGGCCGGATGCATCGCGGCGATGAAGGCGGTTTCGACCGCGCCGGTGACGGTGAAATGCCGCATCGGCGTCGACGAGCAGGAGCCGGAAGAGGCCCTGCCCGCGCTTATCACGCGCGTTCTCGACGCCGGCGCCGACGCTATCTGGATCCATGCGCGCAAGGCCTGGCTGAAAGGGCTGAGCCCGAAGGAGAACCGCGAGATTCCGCCGCTCGACTACGAGATCGTCTACCGGATGAAACAGCGCTGGCCCGACGTCTTCATCGGCATCAACGGCGGCATCCGCACGCTCGACGAGGCCGCCGACCACCTCGCCCATGTCGACGGCGTCATGCTCGGCCGGGCGGCCTACCAGAATGCGGCGGTGCTGGCCGACGTCGACCACCGCTTCTTCGGCGCGCCGGCGGCAGAACCCGACTGGCCGGCGCTATGTGAGCGGATGATGGCCTATGCCGAGCGCCATATCGCCGGCGGCGGCCGGCTGCAGCACGTGGCCCGCCACATGGTCGGCCTCTTCACCGGCCTGCCCGGCGCCCGGCGCTACCGCCAGATCCTCTCCACCGACGCGGCAAAAAGCGGCGCCGGACCAGAGGTGCTGGCGGCGGCCTTCGCAGCGGTGGATTTTTCCGGGGCGGAGCAGGAGGCGGTCAGCGCCTGACGCAGCATATACCTTCGTCGCCACGTCCGCATGTGCTTACCGTGCCTTACGAACTCTGCCACGGCTTATGAGCGCGCCATCGGCAGCAAGGTCTTTCTCTCGATCCGGCCGGCCACCGAGAACACCAGGATTTCCGTTTCTCGGCCGATCCTGCTGCCATCCATCAGCCTGACAATATCGTCGACGCCGCCGACCGGGCTGGCGTCGATGGCGAGGATATAATCGCCCTCCTGCAGCCCACCCTTTGCCGCCGGCCCTTCCGGCTCGACACGCCGGATGCGGACGGAGGTCGTCAGCACCGTGCCCGCTGCGAGCGCAACCCGGCGCGGCAGCACGATCGTGTCGCCCGAAATACCGATGAAGGCGCGCCGGACCTGGCCGTAGCGGAGGATTTCCGAAACGACGAAATTGGCCGTATTCGATGCCACGGCAAAGGCGATGCTCTGCGCACCCTGAATCACCGCGGTGTTGACGCCGATGACCTCGCCGCCAGACGACACCAGCGGCCCGCCGGAGTTGCCGGGGTTGAGCGCCGCGTCGGTCTGGATGACATCCTCCATCAGCCGGCCGCTTGCTGCCCGCATCGAGCGGCCGAGCGCCGAGACGATGCCGGCAGTGACGGTCCATTCGAAGCCCAGCGGGTTTCCGATCGCGATCGCGATATGCCCCCGGCGCAGGCGCTGGGAGTCGCCGAGCCTCGCCCAGGCACCGGTGCTCGCATTGGCCCGAACAAGAGCGATATCGGTATCGATATCGCGGCCGAGCACACGCCCCTCGGTGATGAATCCGTCCGGCGTCGTGATGCGCACGAGCTTGGCGTCGTCGACGACATGGCTGTTGGTGATAACAAGGCCATCGGGAGAGATGGCAAAACCCGACCCGTGCCCCTGCCGGCCTCCCACCCGCTCGATCCGGCTGACCGCCGGCCCGACCGTGTCGACTGCGGCTGCGATCGATTGCGAATAGGCGTCGATCAGCGCCCCGTCATCCCCGGGCGCAATGTCCTTGTCCATGAAACCCATGATCTGATCCTCTGGCGGCAGCAACGGCCGTCCCGCCGCCGGCAAAGCAATCGCGATTGCGATCGTTTGGCCATGGCGCTGTTGTGAGGATTAGATGGTTGGGCATTGATCCGCGTTCAAGTGAGCGCCGGCAGAGCCCGCATCCTGGTGCAACAGGACGAAACCGAACCTAGCCGGACGGATAAATCGACCTACCTCGACAGATATCTTGAACGAACGGAAATAAAATGGCTCATTGCTTACCGTCGGCATCTCGGCCGCGTTGCGCAACCGAGACGCGGGGGATCAAAGGAACGTTCGCACCGCGAAGCAGTCGGACAAGGCGCGCCATGTCCTGTCGCCACGCCGGGAAGGATGGGCACCACGCACGAAGAAGCGCCTATCAAACATATGTCATATCAATGAAATAGAATGATACGTTCAATAAGCATATCAGCATATCGTGAGTTGATTTGATCCCCGCAGGCGCGGTTGTCTGGCCCCTGGCGTAACGGCGGCGCTCGTGGCTTGGCGATCCCGCCCGGCAACCTCTGTTTAGTCCAATCCAACCAATCAAGGAGTCATGACATGAGCACAGTCACAACCAAGGACGGCGTCGAGATTTTCTACAAGGATTGGGGGCCGAAGACCGCCCAGCCGATCATGTTCCACCATGGCTGGCCGCTGAGCGCCGACGACTGGGACGCTCAGATGCTGTTCTTCCTCGACAAGGGCTACCGCGTCGTCGCCCATGATCGTCGCGGCCACGGCCGCTCCACCCAGGTCGGCGATGGCCACGACATGGATCATTACGCCGCCGATGCGTCAGCCGTCGTCGAGCATCTCGATCTCCGGAACACCGTCCATGTCGGCCATTCCACCGGCGGCGGCGAAGCGACCCATTATGTCGCCCGCCATGGCCAGCCGCAGGGCCGCGTTGCCAAGCTCGTCATCATCGGCGCCGTGCCGCCGCTGATGGTCAAGACGGATGCCAATCCCGGCGGTCTGCCGATCGAAGTTTTCGATGGCCTGCGCCAGCAGCTCGCCGCCAATCGCTCCCAGTTCTATCACGATCTGCCGGCCGGCCCGTTCTACGGCTTTAACCGGCCGGGCGCGAAGGTGTCGGAACCGGTCATCACCAATTGGTGGCGCCAGGGCATGATGGGCGGCGCCAAGGCGCATTACGACGGCATCAAGGTGTTCTCGGAGACCGACTTCACCGAGGACCTGAAGATCATCACCGTGCCGACCCTCGTCATGCATGGCGATGACGACCAGATCGTGCCGATCGCCGATTCCGCCCTGCTCTCTTCCAAGCTGCTGCAGAACGCCACGCTCAAGGTTTACGAGACACTCCCGCACGGCTTGTGCACCACCCATGCCGATATCGTAAACCCCGACATCCTCGCCTTCATCAAGGGCTGATGCCAGGCCGGCGGGCGCTAAAGCGTATCGCGATCTTTCAGATTCGCTTGTCACGCTTTAGATCTTTGTTTTTACGCATGTCTTTATCGCAAAACCGCAGCACACTTTTGCGAGACATGCTCTAACGAGGCGCCGGCCGGCCACGCCGTTTTCCGGCAAAACGGGCTTTCATATGAAACCGTTTTCGCCGATTTGCGTTTAGCGGCCATGAAAAGAGAACGCGAACCCTCATCAAAGGCTTATCGGCAGGATCGTTTTGAAAACACCGAGCGAGCCGCCAAGGAAACCATCGAGGCGGAGCAGCGGGCTCGCCGGGAAAAGACCAAGCGGCTGAAAGAATTGCGCTTGTCGCAGCAGGGCGGCAAGGACCCGCCACCGAGGTAAACCTAGCCCAATGCCATCAACCTGCGCATCTCCATGCCCTCGCCTGCGTTTTCGCACGCCCTGTTTCCAACGCCGCGCATTGAAGCGCAAAGGGTGCTGCAGCATCTTGAAGCGGCGCTCTGGTTTTTCATTTCGGACGTTCGCCCATCTTGCAGAGCGAGCTCTGCGAAATTATCTTTTTCGCAATAGCGATTCACGGCATCGAAAAAGGGCTGATTGCGATGTCAGACAAGCTGTTCAGCACGCGTGACGAACCGCTCGCCTCGGAGGACCTTGCTGTCTGCAGGCGTGTCCACGAAGCGCTTTGCAGCGGGCTCAATATCGACAGGTCAGGCGAGGAAGCCGATCGTCTTGGCGCCCTCATCATCGAGCTCTATCGCCAGGGTGTGCATGACGAGACCCAGCTTCGCCTGCTTGCCGGCGGGAAACGAGGCTGACCGGGCAGGACTTGCGATGCCCGGCTTCCCCTTCTTGTCCACGCCTCTGACCTTCCTCGCCACGACCGAGAAAGATCGACCTTTTCCGATGACGCCTGCTTAGCGGGCGATCAGAGGCCGGTGGTTTCCGTGCTCGTCGGCGCCGAGGTTTCAGTGGGATCGATGGCTGGCGTGGATTCGGTCGTTCCCGATACTTCTTCCGAGCTGCCCGTGCCGGCTTCCGGCGTCTCCGCAGTCACGGCAGGATCAGTCGTGTCGCTACCCTCGGCCGTATCGGTTGCGTCCGCAGGGGTTTCCGCCGCCGGAGCCTGCGCCGCCATGGTCTCCCGCATCTGGTCAATGGTGCCGACCGCCGTGCCGACGCCAAGCGTATCCTTTGCCCAGCTCAGGGCCTCAGGACTGACCGTGCCGGTCTTGGTGGCGGAAGCGAGCGCGGCCGCCAGCGCGGCGTCGCCGAGAGCGGGATCGTCGGCCGGCGGTGCAGCGCCGTTGGCCAGTTCGTACTGCGCATAGGCGGTGGCGAATGCCGAGATCGCCGCCATGCGTGGATCCGCCGTATTCATCAGGGCATGGAAGTTGCGTTTGAGCGAATTGAGACCGGCGAGCTCGGCCGCAGGCTTCTTCGCGATCTTTGCCGCGGGGGCCGAGGCGATGGTCGTCTTCTTGGCCGAGCCCTTCGTGCTGACGGTCTGCTTGGCCGACTTCGCCTGGCCGGCGCCCTTGGCGCTACGGCCGTTTTCGGTCTTGCCGCTGGAGTGGGTCCCGCTCTTGCCAGTGCCGCCGCTGTTGCTGCCGCCGCCGCCATGGCTTCCGCCGCTGTTGCCGCTGCCGCTTCCGCCGCCGTGGCTGCCACCGCCACCGCCGTGGCCGCCGCCTCCACCGCCTCCGCCGTTACCGCCGCCGTTGCCGCCCTTGGCGAACGCCGGCGGGAGACCGGTGGAAACTATGGTGAGGGGTGAAAGCGCCACTGTCGTCGAGAGACAGAGAACGCCGAGAAACCTGGAGAGCCGCATGATAATCCTTCCGCACTGGAGTGCCGTCGCATCAGGATTGAACCAGCAAGCTCATAAAGATCTAATTGAGCAACTGCTTCCAATTTGAACTTCCTGCCGAATATTTCGGCGAGAAAGGCCTTCATCATTCCTAGAATGAAACTAAGTCCCTGCCCTTGCGTTATCCTCTCGATACATCCGTTTACCCAAGGTGAGTGAAATGAACAAATTCGCCATCATTGCTCTGTCGATAGCGACGGCCCTCTCCGGAATGCCGGCATCGGCAGGCCCCGTCTTTGTGCCGAGCTCGGCGCAACAGGCGACCGCGCAGCCAGTCCCCGGAGATGGCGAGGCCAGGATTATCACGGTCGGCTGCAATAACTTCACGAACTGCCCTGGCCAGTTCGGCAACAACGACGACTGGTACCGCAAGCGCCACCACTACCGCGACCGCAGCTACTATCGCAACCGCGATTACTATCGTGACGACCGCTACGGCTGGGATCGCCGCTATCACCGTCGGTATCACCATCATGACAATACCGGGGCCATTATCGGCGGCTTGGCGGCCGGCGCGCTGATCGGCGGCATCATCGCCTCGCAACCCCGCGCCTATGGTTCGAGTGGCTATAGCTCGCATGCCGAATATTGCTACGCCCGCTATCGGTCGTACCGCGCCTATGACAACACCTACCAGCCGAACTACGGCCCACGCCGCCAGTGCCGGTAACCCAGTCCGCCGGCACCGGAGCAGCCCCGCAGAGACATGCGGGGCTTTTTTACGCATCGAAGGCCGCACTTCCCAGCGCCCCTCAGCCGTGCTTGTCTTCCGTATCGAGCCTTTCGTCCGGCCGCATTGCGCAGGTGAGCGATGACCCCAGGAGATCCAGCAAAACCCGCCGGCCGCGTGACCCTGCTGGCGCCGGATCGCGAAAACCTGTCCGGCTTCGAGGCAGCGCTCGCCGCCGGCTGGTCACCCGATCCGCGCCGGGCCGGCGACGAGGCCTATATCGGCGGCGAGCTTCAGCGGCTGCGCCGGGATAGGTCACGCTTTTTGGCGGATCTCTTGGGCGGCGGTGAACCCGGATCGGCAGCGCCGCTCACCACCCATCTCTTCTGGATCTGGGACGGCGAATTCTGCGGCAGCATCAGCCTGCGCTTTCAGCCTGGCACGGAAGAGCTGCCGCCGGAGGTCTCCGGCCATGTCGGCTATTCCGTCGTGCCGTGGAAACAGCGCAATGGCCATGCGACAGCCGCTCTCGGGCTGCTGCTCGCATTCGCGGCGAAACAGGGTCTCGCCCGCCTGGTGATCCTCTGCAATGAGGAGAACGATGTCTCCCGGCGCGTGATCGAGCGCAATGGCGGGCAATTCTTCTTGCGCGGCCCGCACCCCTCGGACCGGCAGGACCAGTTGAAATTATATTTCTGGCTGCATCCCGTGCCCGTCTGACAATCAATTAGCAGAGACGGACGGAGCAAAGCCTGTCGGCCTTACTCCGCCCGCTCCGTCAGCCCAGGAGCGAAGGTTGCGTTCACTCCCTCGGGGTCAGGGCTGAGCGCTCGGTTGGTAGACGGCGGCCGGCTTCGGCTTCTTCTCCGTCCATTGCGGCGGCGCGCCATATTTGGCGGCGACGGCGCCGACCGGCCCGGGCTCGCGGCCGAAGGCATCGCAAGCGACGTATTTCGGTTTGCCGCCGAGCCAGGATTTCATCCGCTGGCGCGAGGGAAGCGAAAGGTCCAACCCCTTCGGCTCCTTGCCTGCGATCAGCATGCGCGAGAATTCGCTGCTGAATTTGGAAGCCAGGCCGTAGGCGTCGCCAACCTCGGAAACGCGCGGATTGTTCTGCAGCGAGTTCGCCCCGCGCGCCCAGACCATCGCTGCTCGCTGCGCGCCTGATTTGTCGACCGCCTCGGCTTCCACCGCCAGTCCGCCGAGCCCGACCGGCAGGCGCGGCACGCCGATCGGCAGCGCAAAGCCCGTGCCAACGGTGACGACCGTCGAAACGCCCGCCATCGTCTTGTTGGTCGGCACGATGTCGGTGACCATCGAGCGGATCGTCAGGTCAGCGCTCTCGCCTGCCGCCACCATCTGGTATCTGTCGCTCAAGGAAATACAGAGCGCCCGGTCGAGCGCGTTCGAGACCATCGCCCGGTCATCAGGCGATTTGATCCGGCTTGCCGCAGCGAAGCCGAAGCGCGTCGGCTCGATGGCGACCGTCTTGATCGGGGCAAGACTGAGGCCGTCGACATAGGCGCGCGATTTCGAAAGCTTGCCCTTCGGCGCACCGAGGTTGGAATAGGTGGAGAGCGTCCCGCTCTCCTTGAGCGGCACCGAACTGCACCCGGCCGCAGCCGCGGCGAACGCCAGCGGCAATGCGAGGGACACCGCTTTCGAAGCCTTTGAAAAAGACGAAATAAATGGATTGCTGCGCACTCTCTCTGGCCTCCGTCGCCGATAATGTGCGGGGAAAGTGGCGGTGAAGAATTGCCGCAGCATTACATTGTTTCCGGCAGCATCGGCTGCCGCAAACAACCGGCGTCATCCGAGCTGGATCGCCACCTCGGTGCCGGCCGCAGCGCTTTCGATGCGGACCTCGCCGCCATGGTTCAAGACGATCTGTTTGACGAGGCTGAGGCCGAGCCCCGCCCCCGTGCTCTTCGGCGTGACGCGGTAGAAGGGTTCGAACACTAGCTCGCGGTGCTCGGCCGGAATGCCCGGCCCCTCGTCGGCCACGCCGATCCGCCCGCCGCCGGAGGCCGACACGGAGACCGTGATCATGCCGTTCCCGCCGCCATGGTCGATGGAATTGCGCACGAGGTTGCTTACCGCCCGCGGCAGCGCCGAGGGGCTACCCTTGCGCTTCAGGCTCTCGACCTCGCTTTGAAATGAGATCTGGTAGCCTGCGCCGATCGCCAGCGGCGCGAGATCGGCAACGACGGAGCGGGCGATCTCGACGAGATCGACCATCTCATGGAGATCGGTCGCCTGGTCGTTGCGCTCAAAATCGAGCAGCTGTTCGGCCGTCTGCGCCAGCCGCGCGACGTCATCGAGCAATCGCCGGCGGTCCTGCCCTTCCGGCGTTCCGTCGATCCGGGTCTGCATGATCGCGATCGGCGTCCTCAGCTCGTGCGCCGCATCGATCAGGAAGTGTTGCCGCTTGCGGTACTCGCTCTCCAGCCGGTCGAGCGCCTCGTTGAAGGCGATTACCAGCGGCGCGACCTCCCTCGGAATGCCGTCAAGTGGCAGGCGCGCATCGTAGCGGCGGGCGTCGATTTCCGAGGCCTTGCGGGCAACCTCGCTGACGCTGGCAAGACCCCGCCCGACAATCCTGGGGACGGCGAGAAAAACCGCCGGCAAGGCAATGACAAACAGCGGCACGTAGATTGGGTAAACCGCGCCCATAAGGGTCAGGACGGGCCAGCCCTTGTCGGCGACACCGCCGAACAGAACCCTGAGCTCGCCAATGCCGGTCTCCACGCTTTCAACCGAGGCAATTTCGTTCGTGCCGACCGATCCCCGGATATCGGCCCCCTCGAACAAATAGGTCAGACGCGCAAGCTCGGCGTAGGCTGGAGGAATGGTCCCGTAGGAGACGAAAGAACCGTTCGTCGTCGCGGCGACATACCAGAGCCCATCATATTGCTGCTTGAGCGCATCGAGCTCCGGCGTATCCCGTATCTCAAGCCGTCCTTGGGCATCGAGCGCAACGGCAGGAGCCAGCGCCGCGGTAACATGATCCTCCAGCGCGACATTCGGAGAAAGGATCGTCGCGCCATAGAAGCAGAGCCCGATGGTGACGGCCGTCACCACGCCGACGAAGACCAGGCTGAGCTGCCAGCTGAGCCGCCACCAGAGCGACGGATTGGTGTTTTCTGCCCCGCGCATCATTCTTCCTTCAGGAGATAGCCGACGCCGCGGATATTGTGGATCGAAACCTCAGCACCGGCATCGGCAAGCCGCTTGCGCAGCCGCGATATATGAGCATCGAGCGCGTTCGACTGGATTTCTTCTTCATAATTGTAAACGGCTGCCTCGAGCGTCGAGCGCAGCACCGTCTTCTCCTTGCGCCTGGCGAGCGCGGCCAGCACCAGAAGCTCGCGCCGCGGGAGATCGAGCGGCGTATCGCCGACGGTGACGCTCAAATGCAGGGGATCAATCACCATCCGCCCGGCGGTGATCTTCAGCTCGGAAAGGCTAGGCGGCCGCCGTAGCACGGCCCTGAGCCGCGCCATCAACTCCTCGACCAGGAACGGCTTGCCGAGATAGTCGTCGGCGCCGAGATCGAGCCCTTCCACCCGCTCCTTAGGCGCGTTCAGCGCCGTCAGCACGATGATCGGCGTATCCTTGCCGGTCCGCCTCAGCTCTGGAATGAAGCGCAGCCCCTCGCCGTCGGGCAGGCGCCGGTCGAGCAGGATCGCGTCGTAGGGATTCTGCCGCGTCAGCTCCACGGCATCACCTAGATGCGCCGTGTGATCGGTCACGATCCCATGCTTGCCGAGCGCCGCAGTCAGCGCTGCGGCCAACTCCTTCTCATCCTCAATCAGCAGAATCCGCATCGCACACCCAACCGTTGCACCCCTGTTTCGGCCGCAAGGGTTGCAGCAACATTGCGGAACTTGAAAGGCAGCCGGTCATGCTGCTGCAATTGTTGCTCCCGAGGATCCGGCGGCACAATTCAGGACCTCGACATGATCCACCTCAAATCCATCCTCCGCCTCCTCGAAACCTACCTCCTCTCCGCCTTCATCCTCGCCAGCCTGCTGGCTGGGCCGCTGATCATTTTGTTTGTGAGGTAGCAACCCAAGGAAACGACAGCCGAAGATTGATCGTAATTGGCTTTTCCGGCCAGCGAAGATGGAGCAAAGGCGTGCCGTGCGGCCCCCTCATCCGACCCTTCAAGCCACCTTCTCCCCGCTTGGGAGAAGGGGAGATTGCCGCTTCGCCAGCGCCCCATCAGATAGAGTGCCCCTGAACAGGCGCGTCGTTTGGCACCATGCGCAGGCCTTGCTCCCTCTTCTCCCCAGCGGGGAGAAGGTGGCCCGAAGGGTCGGAGAGGGGGCTGCACGGCACACCTTCCACCATCGCCCTTCGCCTAAATCACGCCACCCCAGCCGCCATCTTCTCCCGCACCTCCAGAAACGCCGCCGTCAGCCGCGCCAGCACCGGCGAGGTGACCGTTCCATTCGCCCCGCCGACCGGGTCGACGATGTGGATCTGCCGGAGATCCTCCATGAACTCATCCCAGAGCGGCTGCCCGCCTTCCTCCAGCAGCTCGGCGCGGATGCTCAGATCCTCGCTCACCGGCAGGTGCCTGCGCCCCCATGCGCCGATCATGGCGAAGAGCGGGACGAGCTGGATCGCCGGCTCCGTCAGGCTGTAGATCGCTTTCTGGCTGTGGCTCGGATCGTCCCGCCGGCTGATAAAACCGAGCGAGTGCAGCCGCTTTAGCCGCGCGGCAAGGATGTTGGAGGCGATCCCCTCTTCGGAATGGGTGAGGAGATCGCGAAAATGGCGGCGGTTGCCGAACATGATGTCCCGTATGATGATCAGGCTCCACCGGTCGCCGAGCACTTCCATCGTCAGGTTGATCGGGCAGCCCGACCGCAATTCGATATCCACGATACATCTCCAGAAAAAACCAGTTGCATCGTAGGACCACTTATGCGAAAAGACAACTAGTTTCAATTTGCAATCAGATGGAGGAAAGCATGTCCAAAGTGCGTGTCGCAGGTTTTTCCGTTTCCTTGGACGGTTTCGGCGCCGGCCCCGAGCAGAGCCTCAATGATCCCCTGGGAAAGCGGGGGCCGGAAATGTTCCAATGGTTCTTCCACACCCGCACCTTCCGCGCCATGACGGGCAAGGATGACGGCTCCGAAGGCATCGACCAGGATTACGCCGCCCGCGCCATGGCCGGTTTCGGCGCCTTCATCCTCGGCCGCAATATGTTCGGCCCGATCCGCGGCGAGTGGCCGGATGACGCCTGGAAAGGCTGGTGGGGTCCGAACCCGCCTTACCACGCGCCGACCTACATCCTGACCCATTATCCGCGTGAGCCGATCGTCATGGAAGGCGGCACGACCTTCCACTTCATAACAGGGGGCATCGAGGAAGCGCTCGACAAGGCGAAGGCCGCCGCCGGCGACAAGGACGTCAAGATCGGCGGCGGCGTCGCCACCGTGCGCCAGTATCTGCAGGCGGGCCTCGTCGACGAACTACATTTCGCCGTCGCCCCCGTCGTGCTCGGCATGGGCGAAGCGATGTTTGCGGGCATCGATCTCCCCGCGCTCGGCTTCCGTGTCACCGAGCATGTCGCCAGCGAACACGCCACCCATATCGTGCTGGCAAAATAGCGCCGGCATCAGGCAAGGCGGCCCTGAGGGCCGCCTGCTCCTGCGTCATGGGCGTCACATCTTGCCCATGCTTTTCATGGCGTTCTCCATGTGCATCTTGCAGTCGTCCATCTTCTTGGCCTTCATGGAATCCTTCGCCATCTTCATCTCCTTGGATGCCATTTCCTTCTTTTCCTTCATGGCCGGATCGGTCATGGCGTCCATGTCGGACTGCATCTTCATCATCGATGCGTCGTCGCATTTCATCATCGTATCCTGTGCGAAAGCAGGCATGGCTGATGCCAATGCGAAAACGATGACGGCAACTGTGCATTTCAACATTGTCTTCTCCTCCTTGTGGGCATCATTGCCCGTTGCAAGATCGTGAAATGCACATCGCCCATGAGCGTGCAGCGGTTTGGGATGAAGACATGCACGAAACGACGACTGGAAGCGCCCGCCGCGAACGGGTCACACCGCGCGGCCTGCATCCCCCGCCAGAGTCTACGCAGGCCGAACCTGATTGGTTACATCAGCGGCGGACTTTTTGATCGGGGCGACGCAGCGCCTTAGCCCGGCATCACCCGGTACACGCATGCCGTCCCCTCGACGCCGCGAAGCGGGGCCTCGAAGGCGGCCAGCCTGTGGCCGGAAAGCAACTGGGCGACACCAGGTGCCGAAAACAGCGCTTCGGAAATACAGATCTCGCCGGCGTCGGCCAGCGACTGCACCCGGGCGGCGACATTGACCGTCTGTCCGAAATAATCGAGGTTGTCGTTCAAGGTCACGGCGATGGACGGGCCGCAATGGGCGCCGATTTTCAGGATGATGCTGGGATCGCCATGTTCGCTGTTGAAGCGCTCGATTTCTCCAAGCATGTGCAGCGCCGCTGAGACGGCGTCGGCCGGGCGGGAGAAGGCAGCCATCGCGGCATCGCCGATCGTCTTGACGATTGCGCCCGAATGCGCCTGCACTGTGGCTTCGAGCAAGGCGAAATGCTCGCGCACCAGCGCATAGGCATTGAGATCGCCGAGCCGTTCGTACATCGCGGTCGAGCCCTTGAGATCGGTGAACAGAAGCGTCACCTGGCGGATGCCGAGCCCCTCCCTCTCATCGACGCGCTCGGAGCGGAACAGGCGCCGGAAGGTCTGGCGTGCCAGCAGCATTCCGCCCGACATGTAGGGATCGAAGTCGAGGACCGGCTTGGCGGTTTGCGCCAGGATCTCGGGCGGCCAATTGATCAGCAGCAGCGAGCCGCGCATGGCCGCCGAGTTCTCGATTTCGACGATGACAGGGCCGGGCTGCACCGCGGGCAGCGAAGCGCAGAACCGCTGCCCGTCATACCGGACACGCAGGCGCGTCGGCGCCGTCACGGGGTCGCCCGCCACCGGCAGCGCGAAGCTCGCCTGGGTCTGCACATTGATGCCTGCGAGCGCCCCGGGGCCGAGCTCGGCCCTCACTGTCGTGACCGACCCCGGCGCCAGGTAGGTGAGGCCGCGCACCATCCCCTTGAGCACGTCAAGGAAGCGGGCATGCTGGCCGGGCAGCCGCGCATCGCTCAGAAACCGCGCCTTCCAGTGAAAGTCCTCGACCGAAAGCGAACCGGGATCATGAAACGACAGCCGCCGCAGTTGCGGCGACACCGTGAAGGTCACCTCGATGAAATCGTCGAGATCGGTTTCACCGGAGACGTCGCAGAGCCCGCAGACATAATGGGTCTTGAGCGTCCGCAATGCGCCAAAACTGTCGAGCACCATGCCGGACTGGGGACACACGACATCCCAGCTCATCTCGAACAGGCCGCTGCGCGTCGCATGCAGAAAGAGATCGATGCTTTCCGCCTCGGAGATCGCATGGTCGCGCGCGAAAGCCAGCGGGTTGATGCGATAGAGCGAGAAATCCTCGCCGCTGCGGATCAGGCTTTCGAATTTGGAGATGACGCGCGGGCTCCAGGACCGGGCAAGCTCCATCTCGGTCATCTTATTGTCGAGGAGTCGTTCCTGAACATCGCTCATCTCACAGCTGCGCCTCGATTGGCCAGGCCATGGGATCCACGGCGGCTCCAGCAATTATAGCAAAAAACAGGCCGTGCGTCCGCCTTCCGCCGCCTTGGATCCGGCAACGGCAAAGCCTTCCCGGCGGCCTCCGCACCGCACCAAAATAGCTGTAGCTTTGCTTCGGAATAAGCGTAGAGTCGCTGCGTCGGCCCACTGGTTCATCGGCGAGACCGCTTGAGAGACCATATATGCTCTCGCCGCTTCACGGGGGGAACGACCGTGCTCTTATGCCAAATCCCGCTCGACGATCGCGAGATAACTATCGTCACCGACGCCGTCCGGCAATGGTGCGAGGAACGGAAGCTCGACATCGACAGCATCGAAGGCCGCCGTGCCATCACGATTGCCGTCGATCTCATCCAGACCAATCCCCGCCACGACCAGATCCTTGCCGAACTGTCGAAACAGATGGCCCACCAGTAGCGGCGGCCATCGACGCGAGACACTGCGCTGCGTGAAACGGTAGGTGAACCTGCGCGTTCCCTTCTATCGCAAGACCTTCGGGGCGGCAGTGCAGCAGCTGATAAGCGATCAGCAGGCCTTTTCTCGGGCTCTTCCTTCGCCTGCCGTCTCTGCCTCACCCGAGCCTTTCCAGATAGGCGCAGAACATATCGGCCATCGCGTCCGCATAGGCCTCGATCTCCGCCGAGCTGCGTGGAACCTCCGAAAACTGCTTTCCCACGGTGCCGAGCGTCGTACCAATCAGATCACCGGCCAGCGCCCGGGTCGCCTCCAGCGCCGATGGCAGCGCCTCGCGCATGAATAGCTCGATGATGCGGTCTCCCGACGCCCTCGCCGCCTGCGCCTCCGGCGCATCACGGTAGAGCGGTGCGGCGTCGTGGAGCGCCACCCGCATTGCCGCCTCCTCGCATTCTGAGCGCAGGAAGGCGTGAACGAGGCTCCGCAGCCGATCGAGCGGCGGCTTCTGCCCATTCTCCAGGATCGTCGCGAGCAGGCCGGTCGTCTCGCGCCACTCATCGCCCTGCAGCCGGAAGAGGATTGCCGCCTTGTTGGGGAAGTATTGGTAAAGCGATCCGATGCTGACACCGGCCCTTTCCGCTACCCGCGCCGTGGTGAAGCGATGCGCGCCCTCCCGTGCCAAAACCTGAGCAGCGGCATCGAGGATAGCCGCCACCAGCTCCGTCGAGCGGGCCTGCTTCGGCTGCTTTCGCGAGGAAATCCGGGCACTTGTCCGGTCGGTCATGGCGGCGTCCTGCAATGCGATTAGCAAATGCGACGAATTATTCGTATTTTTTCACCCGAGGCAACACCCTCCCAAATCCAAGGAGATTCACCCATGACCACACTGACGACTGCACCGCTGGCACCCCTGCTCGATGGCCTGTTTGCGGAAGCCGCCGCGGCAACGAGCCCGGCAATGTCAGGGCTTACAGGCGAGGAGCGCAGGCGCCTTATTGAGAGCAAGACGGAATATCTCGATCTCTACGGCCGCCTGAAGGACCTCTGGCTTCCCGTCTCGCGCGAAGCCGGCGCCCTGCTCTATATGCTGGCCCGCAGCAGCCGCGCCCGCACCATCGTCGAGTTCGGCACCTCCTTCGGCATCTCGACCCTCCATCTCGCCGCAGCCCTGCGTGACAATGGCGGCGGCCGGCTAATCACCAGCGAGTTCGAGCCGTCGAAGCTCAAGCGGGCGCGCGAAAACCTGACGGCCGGCGGCCTGATCGATCTCGTCGACATAAGGGAGGGCGACGCCCTGCAAACGCTGAGCGTCGACCTGCCCGAAACGATCGACCTGCTCTTCCTTGACGGCGCCAAAGCGCTCTATCGCGATATCCTGGAACTGGTGGAAGACCGCCTGAGACCGGGCGCCCTCATCGTCGCCGACAACGCCGATGTCAGCCCGGGCTATCTCGCCCGCGTCCGCACCCCCGCCGCCGGTTACCTCTCGACGCCATTCGCCGACGATATCGAGCTGTCGATGCGGATTTGATATCGGGAGCCTGAGTGGGCGCTCCACAGCGAAGTCTGCCTTTCGCTTGCGCTCAGGCACTCGCTCCTACCGTCGCTCGCCCCCTCATCGGCTTGGCTTGCCTCTCTTCTCCCCTCGGGGAGAAGATGCCGGCAGGCAGATGGGCCACACGGCACATCCTTCACTGCCTTGGCGTTGCTACACAAAGCGAACGGCAAATATCGAGCAACCCACTGCCCTCACACTCACCACCCATCTTGCACATCCCCATTCCCTCACCTAAGGCAATGCAACCTCCCTTCCGCAAGGCCGCCCGGTGCTCCGCTTCATCCTCCACGCCCTCGCCGCTCTCATCCTGACGCTGCTCACCCAGATCGGCGGCGTCGCCTATCTCATCGCTCTCGCCGCCGCGCGCATATGCGGCCTCAGGCGATTTCCCGCCAAGTTCGTGCTCTTCCTTTTCTGCTACGCCGCCGCGACCGTCGCCACACAGTTTGCGGCACCGGCATTCGGCCGCGTTCCACTCTCCTGCCTGTCAAGCGCCGAAGACAGGCTCATGGTCCGCTCGGCGATCTACTGCGCGCTGAACCGTAACTACGTCACGCCCAAGCTTCGCGATCTCGCAGAGGCGCTCGCCGCCCATATGGACGCGCAATTCCCCGGCACCGTCACTGTCGCGCTGGATGCCAACTTCCCCTTCGTCAACGGTTTCCCGCTGCTGCCGCATCTCTCGCATACCGACGGCAAGAAGCTTGATTTCGCTTACTATTACAAGGATGCTGGCGGCGCCTTCCTGAACGGCGCCACCCGCTCACCGATTGGTTATTTCGCTTTCGAGGAACCTGGCCCGGGTGATGAACTGCCCTGTGCGGGTCGCCACGACTGGCTCACCACCCGCTGGAATTTCGACGCGCTGCAGCCGTTGTTCCCGGCCTACCGGATCGAGGAGCAGCGCACCGCGGCGGCGGTAGCCTGGCTGACGACGGAAGGAGTCGCGCGCTTCGGTCTGCAGAAGATCTTCATCGAACCGCATCTGAAGAACGCGCTCGGCATCACCGATGCCCATGTCCGCTTTCAGGGCTGCCGGGCTGCTCGCCACGACGACCATCTTCATATCCAGGTCGAGTGAACGCAGTCGAACGTCAGCTCGCATCGGGCGCCGCAACCATCCGTGGCAGCGCCCCTTTCCAGCTGCCGCCCGATTGACTATTTTCGCTGTCCATATCCCTAAACGAGAGGTTTGCTTGTGAGTGTCGGCCTGATTGCCCTGCTTGATGATGTTGCCGCGCTGGCAAAGGCGGCTGCTGCTTCCCTGGACGATGTCGTCGCTCAGGCGGGCAGAGCCGGCGCCAAAGCCGCCGGCGTCGTGATCGACGACGCTGCCGTCACGCCGCGTTATGTGACCGGCCTGTCGGCAGCGCGCGAACTGCCGATCATCGGGAAAATCGCCGTCGGCTCCCTCAAGAACAAACTTCTGTTCCTGCTGCCGGCAGCACTCGCCCTCAGCCTTCTCCTGCCGCAGGCTGTGACGCCGCTGCTCATGCTCGGCGGGCTCTACCTCTGTTACGAAGGCGCCGAAAAGATCTACGAGCTCGTCGTGCCGCATGCTGCCCATGCCCACGAGGCGGAGCTTGAGACGATCAGTGATGCCAAAACCTTCGAGGACGAAAAGGTCGCGAGCGCCGTCAGGACCGATTTCATTCTGTCGGCCGAGATCATGGCGATCACGCTGGGCTCGCTGTCCGAGTCGGGGCTGGCGGTGCAGGCGCTGGTTCTCGCCCTGGTCGGAACACTGATCACGGCTGCCGTTTACGGCGTCGTCGCGCTGATCGTGAAGGCGGATGATTTCGGCCTCTGGCTTGCCCAGCGCTCCTCCCCGTCTCAAGCCGGCGCATTCCTGCGCATGCTCGGGCGCGGCCTCGTGCAGGGCATGCCTTACCTTCTCAAGGTACTCGGTTTGATCGGGACGGCGGCGATGATCTGGGTCGGCGGTGGCATCATCGTGCACGGCGCCGAAACCTTCGGCTTCGGCTGGCTGAGCCACCTCCTCCACGATGCCGGTGAAGGCGCCGCCCATGCATTGCCGGCTGTCGGCGGTGTGCTTTCCTGGCTGGTCCAGGCGGCCGGCTCAGGCCTCGTCGGCATTTTGATCGGGCTCGCAGCGATCCCGGCTGTCGGCTACGTCGTTGCACCCGCATGGCAGTGGTGCGCAACACGCCTGCGCCGGATCAGGACCGCATGAGAGGTGGCAGCGGCGCTACGCCATCCTGACCACGGCAGAGATACGGGCACTGCGGGCCGACTAATGCATTGGCAAGGCCCCCGCCCGTCAACCAGCATCTCTTTCGTCATAAGCACGCTGCGCCGCGAGGATCGCGTCCATGTTCTTCTCCGCCCAATGGGTGAGCGCCGAAATGGTCTCCGTCAGGGTGCGCCCGAGCGGCGTCAGCGCATATTCGACGGTCACCGGCACGGTCGGGAAGATGGCGCGTGTGATCAAGCCGTCGCGCTCCTGCTTTCTCAACGTTTGCGACAGAACCTTCTGCGAGATGCCCTTGATTTCCCGGCGGATGTGGTTGAAGCGCAAGGGCCCGCCCCGCAGCCGGTCGAGGATCAAAAGCGCCCATTTGTCCGCCAGCCGGTCGAGTACCAGCCTCGTCGGACAACGATCCTCGTAAACATTATAAGCCTGCTCTGGCATCGTCATCCGCTCCCGCCTTGCCGCTCTGGTTTCCTCGGAGAAACCAAGTGAGAAAAAAGTGCTCTCTTTTCCAATCCCATTTTCCCTGTATCTATCCCACGGAGAGATAGTTTCCAATAGAAACCATGGAGAATGACATGAGCAGCAAGATTCTGGTTATCGGCGCGACGGGCACCGTCGGCCGTCATGTAGTGGATGGGCTCCTGGCAAAGGGCGAGGCCGTCAAGGCCGCCTCCCGCGCCGGCAAACCCGTGGCAAGCGCCGAGGGGGTCGTCTTCGACTATGCCAAGCCGGAGACCTTCGGGCCGGCCTTCGACGGCGTCGATCGCGCCTATGTGCTGCTTGCCTCCGGCTATGCCGACTCCAAAGGCATGCTGCTGCCGGTCATCGAGGCGGCCGCGGCCCGCAAGGTCAAGGTCGTGCTCCAGAGTGCGTTCGGAGTAGATGCCGATGATGCCATTCCCTATCGCCAGGTCGAGATCGCCCTGGAAAAATCCGGCACGCCCTATGTCATCCTGCGTCCGAACTGGTTTTCCGACAACTTCCACACTTTCTGGAAACCCGGTATCGACCACGGCCAGATTGCCCTTCCCGCCGCCGAAGGCAAGTCGAGCTTCATCGATGCCCGCGACGTCGCGGCAAGCGGCGTGGCGGCGCTTACCTCCTCCTCCTTCGACGGCAAGGCCTTTAACCTGACGGGGCCGGAAGCGCTCTCTTATACGCAAGCCGCCGCCATCCTCTCCGAAGCGATCGGCAAGCCTGTCTCCTATAACGCTGTCTCCGACGAAGCCTTAATCGACATGCTGACCGGCGCCGGCGTATCGGCCGATTACGCAAGCTTCCTCGCCTCGATCTTCTATCCCGTGCGCGAGGGCTGGACCGCCGTCGTCAACGGCGAAGTCGAGACGTTGACCGGCAAGGCCCCGCGTTCACTGCAGACTTATGCGGCCGATTATGCAGCCGCACTGAAGGCGTAATCAGAACGATGCATGCAGACGGCGGTTCTCCGCCGTCTGCCCGCGGCACCAAGGATAACCGATCGGCCGCGCACCTGCTTGCGCGGCCTTGCTGCCGATCTCGAGCAGCAGCGGCGCTCCTCGATCACGCATCAGCCGACCTGGAAACAGCTTTCTTGACGTGGCCGGATCGGCAAACGCTCCAGATCCAATGTCCCAGGCGGTACAGGGCGCGGCATGCGTAGAGGATAACTAGGACTGCGAAGACTGCTATCGCCAGCAGAAAAGTGATGTCGCAATCTGCCTCCAAGAGAATGTCAAGCGGCGTCTCAAAATAACGAAAGAATCCCCCATTGCTTGCCTTCTGCTCTTGGCTGTCCATGGCTGCTCCATAGCCTCTTCCTTGACACGTGGTGATGCGGCGACGATCTTGCAACCGGCCACCGCCCTCGTCCTTCGAGGCTGCTGCTTTCAGCCTCCGCCCTCAGGATGAGGGCTGATCGGCGTGCCTCTGTATCGACACGCCCTTCTCTCCCACCCGCATCCAGAGGTCCCCACCTAGCAATGCCAAACACGCCTTTTCTCCAGCCGTCTCAGGCGCCCGCTTCTCTCCAGCCTCATCCTGAGCCGCCCCGAAGGGGCCTCGAAGGACGGGGCTGGCCACCCACATGGTTGGAGATGGTTGGAGGCCCATATGGTTGGAGGAATGAGCGACACCTATCGCAGCGGCAGCTCGTAGCTCCGCTTCAGCGTTTCCATCGGCACGTCGGTCTTGACGCTGAGCACGCTTGGAATGCGCGTCAGATGGTCTGCCTGGAAGCGCCAGTAGCTGTGCAGGTCGGCGGTGACGATGCGCAGCACGGCGTCGCATTCGCCTGTCGTCAGGTAGCATTCCATGACTTCAGGAAACCGCCGCACAGCTTCGGCGAAGCGCAGCGTCACCTCGGCATCCTGCGTCTTAAACCAGACGCGGGCGAACACCGTCAGCCCCGCCCCGACCTTTGTGGGGTCGAGCACCGCGACATAACGATCGATGATGCCTGACTCTTCCAGCAGCCGCACGCGGCGCAGGCAGGGTGAAGGCGACAGCCCCACCTCCCTTGCCAACTCGACATTCGAAATGCGCCCGTCGCGCTGGAGCACGCGCAGGATATGCCGATCGATCGCATCCAAGGTGGCTGACATTTTATAGCTCCATAATATTTATTAGTGGCATGTAATGCCAATCCTTCGCAATTTCGGGGGTGTTTCGCAAGCTCATTGCGCGATGTTTGGCCTATCGTTCCACGCATCGATGTGGAGACGAGCTGATGGCAAGAAAGATAGGAAAAATCGTGCTCGCTTATTCCGGCGGGCTGGATACCTCGATCATCCTGAAATGGCTGCAGGAGACCTATGGGTGCGAGGTGGTCACCTTCACTGCCGATCTCGGCCAGGGCGAGGAGCTCGAGCCGGCGCGGGCGAAGGCTGCGATCCTTGGCATCAAGGACGTTCGGATCGTCGATCTCAGGGAGGAGTTCGTCCGCGACTTCGTCTTTCCGATGCTGAGAGCGAACGCGCTCTATGAGGGCCAGTATCTCCTCGGCAGTTCCATCGCCCGGCCGTTGATCGCCAAACATCTCGTCGCCGTCGCCCGGGAAGTCGGCGCCGATGCTGTCGCCCACGGCTCGACCGGCAAAGGCAATGACCAGGTCCGCTTCGAGCTTGCCGTCAATGCACTCGACCCCTCACTCGAGGTCATCGCTCCCTGGCCCCAATGGGATATCCGCTCCCGGGCCCAGTTGCTCGAATATGCCGCGAGGCATCAGATCCCCGTGCCGAAGGACAAGCGCGGCGACGCCCCCTTCTCGATCGACGCCAACCTGCTGCACACCTCGACCGAGGGTAAGGTCCTTGAAGACCCGGCGGAGATCGCGCCCGGTTACATCTATCAGCGCACCGTCGATCCCGTCGACGCTCCGGATCGGCCCGAGATTGTCGCGATCGGCTTCGAAAGCGGCGACCCGGTTTCCGTGGACGGCAGGCCGATGACGCCGGCCGCCTTGCTCACCGAACTCAACGAGCGCGGTGGGCGACACGGCGTCGGGCGGCTCGATCTGGTGGAAAATCGCTTCATCGGCATGAAGTCGAGAGGCGTTTATGAGACGCCGGGAGGCACAATCCTGCTTGCAGCCCATCGCGGCATCGAATCGATCACCCTCGATCGCGCCGCCGCGCATCTGAAGGATGAGCTCATGCCCCGCTACGCCGAGTTGATCTATAACGGTTTCTGGTTTTCCCCTGAACGGGAAATGCTGCAAGCCCTCATTGACCGCAGCCAGGCCTTCGTCAGCGGCGAAGTCACGCTCAGGCTCTACAAGGGAAACGCCTCGGTCATATCGCGGACCTCGCCGTCGTCGCTCTATTCCGCCGATCTCGTGACTTTCGAGGAAGGACGGCGCGCCTATAACCACCACGACGCCGAAGGCTCATCAGGCTGAACGGATTGCGCCTTAAAAGCTGGGCCGCCCGCAACGAAAGATAACGCGCCTGACCTGGCAGCGGCCAACCTGATTGACCGCTGCCATCCCCCGATTAACCCGATCGGTCATCCCGCAGCATTTCAAACGATTTTAAAAAATCCCATCGAGAAAGTAATCGATTTTAATTTTATCAATAAAATTTTCTTGTTGCGGCGCAAAAGAAACTCGGCATTAACTCTTGGCAGATGCTCAGTTTGTCGTTTGGAGGACTCGCATGACTGTGACATTTCCGCTGACCGAGAAGCGCGATGCAGAAGCGTTGCTCAACCATTTGACGCTGTACAAGCTCACCTATCCCGGAAACTGCGTCGTATCGCTCAAGGCGCACGTCGCCCAGGTTTCATCCTCGCACACAACGGCCCTGGGCACGGCTCGTACTGCCTGGTAGAACTGAGATTCAGACGTTCTTCGCCGCTTACGCTCCCACCCTCATGTTGCCGGCGGTCAGGTGAGGGTGACAGAATTTCGGCGCACCCGTCGGATGGAGGCCAGCAGACATCATTGGCTGCCGGCCACAGAAAAGCGATCATTGCGGTATCTACGAACTTCTTACTCCCCGCGGTGCCAGCGGAAACCGGATTCCAACTCAGCGGCGGCAAATCGAATGCGTGACCCAAATGGCCTATCTGAAACTTGGCATGCTCGCTCTGGCTCCAATGCTGGCCGCCTTGTTGCCCCTGCACCACGCGCAGGCCGAACAATGCGAAAAGGTCGCCTTCAATGAATCGAAATACGTCGTCTGCACATTGGACGTGGAGAAAGCAGACCTGCGTCTATTCTGGAAGGGCGCCGACGGCGAGCCATACCGCGCTTTTTCGAGCCTTGCCGAAGCCGTTCGCGCCGAAGGGCGAAAACTGACTTTCGCCGTCAATGCCGGCATGTACCGGGCCGACTTTTCGCCGATGGGACTGTATGTCGAGAACGGCAGGGAACTGAAACCCGCCAATATGGCGGCTGCCGAACGCGCCGCCGGTCAGGTGCCGAATTTCTACAAGAAGCCGAACGGCGTGTTCTTTCTGGGCGAAGCCGGCGCCGGCATCCTTGCGACCGACGCATTCCTCAAACTTGCTCCCAAGGCGCGCTTCGCCACCCAGTCCGGCCCGATGCTCGTCATCGCCAACAAGCTCAACCCAATCTTCATCATCGGTTCGACCGACCGGACCCGCCGAAGCGGTGTCGGTGTCTGCGAGAACGGGACCGTTCGCTTCGCGATCAGCGAAGACGGTGTCAATTTCCACGATTTCGCGCGGCTCTTCCGCGATCGCCTGCAATGTCCCGATGCCTTGTTTCTCGATGGCGGACGCGGCGTCGGACTTTACAACCCGGCGATGGGGCGCAACGACTGGTCCTGGCACGGCGGCTATGGCCCGATCTTCGGGCTGGTGGAATAGCGCACGGGAAAGTCCTGCCAGCTGACCTTTGCGCTAGAACAGGATGTCGTCCGAAAACCGCTCACAGTTTTCGGCATCATGCTCCAGGCCGGATGTCGAGAACGCCACACCTTCCTCTAAGATTTCCAATCCGGGTCTAATCCTTTCCCGCACCCGCCATTTCGGCGCGCATCCAGCTCGAGTCACCCCAGGTGGAGAGCCAGATCATCAGATCGGTCAGAGCGCTGATGAGAGGCAGGAGCAAGGCGTGGCTCAGGCCCCGCCTCTTCTGGCTGTCCTCGGCTTTCCTCAGATGCGCCAGTTCCTGTTCCTGTATCGATGCGATGATGGCATGGAGCTCGGGATCGCGCTTGGCGAGGAAGGCCAGTTGGTCTTCGAGATGGCGATGGACTTCGACGGCCTCGGTACAAATCCAGATCATGTTGCGCCCGCCAAGCGATGTCATTAAGCCGAGCAGGTAACCGCCGAGGCTCCAGAACGCCATCACTCGGCAAGGCTTGGCGCCTCTTGCGGGCATTGCCTCGCGGAACAGGCGGCAATGGTCGATCTCGTCTTCGCGCATTTCTTCGAGCGCCGGCACCATGTCGGGAAACAGTCGCCGGGCCACCAGAAGTTGGGCGCCGTAGATCCTGACGGCGCCGAATTCGCCGGCATGATTGACTTTGAGAATGCAACGGATGGTGACATCGACGTCGCACATGCCCGACCGGATTGGCGTATGACTCATAACACAGCCGCCCCCGAGCCCGGCAATGGATCGTCGATGTCTTCAGGAATGAAACCGCCGGTCTGGCGTTTCCACAGGCGGGCAAACAGGCCATCCCGTTCGACCAGTTCGTCCGGCCTGCCCTCTTCCACGATCCGCCCGTGATCGAGCACGACGATGCGGTCCATCCTGGCAATGGTCGAGAGGCGGTGAGCGATGGCGATCACTGTCTTGCCTTCCATCACGAGGTTGAGTCTTTCCTGGATCGCCGCTTCCGATTCGCTGTCGAGGGCGGAGGTCGCTTCGTCAAGCACCAGGATCGGCGCGTCCTTCAGCAGCACGCGGGCGATGGCGACGCGCTGCCGCTGGCCGCCTGACAGTTTGATGCCGCGGTCGCCGACGAAGGCGTCATAGCCCTTGCGGCCCTCGCTGTCGGCAAGATCGGCGATGAAGGCATCGGCACTCGCCATCTTCGACACCCTTTCGATCTCTTCCTGCGACGCCCCCGGCCGGCCGTAGCGGATATTGTCGCCGACCGACCGGTGCAGCAGCGCGACATCCTGGGCGATGACGCCGATGGCACGGCGAACGCTTGCTTGAATGACCGCGCGGATATCCTGTCCATCGATCATGATCGCGCCCTCCTTGATGTCGTAGAAACGCAGGAGCAGGTTTGTGAGCGTGGTCTTACCGGCCCCGGAGAGACCGACGAGCCCCACCTTCTCGCCGGGCTGCACCGTCAGCGACAGCGCGTCGATGACTGGTTTGCCCGACTTATAGGCGAAGCGGACATTCTCAAACCGGATCTCGCCCTGGTGCACGGCGAGTTCGCCCGCATCCGGCCGGTCACGGATCGTCGGCGGCGTCGTCATGACGGGCATCGCGTCCTTGATCGTACCCGATGGCCTGGAAGATCTGTTGGCCCATCTGCAGGAAGACGAAGATCTGCGACGACAGGCGGTGGAGGATGTAGACCGCGCCGACGAACTCGCCGACTGTGAGGAAGCCTTTAACGAGGCCGGAAAATCCGATCGACAGCATGGCCAGCCACAGCAGCGTGTTGAGAACCACGACGGTCACTTCCGACGAGCGATAGATACGCTGCTCGCTGTGCTGCGTTTGCACGGCTTTCTGAATGATGCGGCGGATTGCGCCTGCCTCACTGTCCTCGGCCGCAAACTGCTTGATCATCTGCATGTTGGTATAGAGATCGGTGATGGCGCCGGCCACCATGCTGCGCTGCTTGGCGGTGCGGCGCGAGCGTTCGACGAAAACAGGCACGATCCTGGCGGTGAATGCAACGTTGAGCGCGATCCAGACGACGACCGGCAGGGCAAGCTGCCAGGCCAGAGCGCTGAGCAGGATAACCGAGCCGAACAGTTGCATCGGGAAACGCGGAATGGTCTGGAAGCCGGCAAGGATCTGCTGCTGGACGGCGGAAGAGACCTGCTGCAGCCGCGAGGAAACCTGGCCAGCATAAAGATCATGGAAGAAAACAAGATCCTGCCGCTCCACCGCCTTGTGGCCCTGCCACTGAATGGCAGCCGGCATGGCGATGCCCAATGTATGCGAGCTCAGCGTGTTGAGTGTGAACGAAACGATCGGCATCACGGGAAAGATCAGAAAGCCGAGGACAGCAAGCAGCCGCCATTCCTTCTCCAGGAAGGCGGCAGCACCCTGTTGCGTCACGCCATCGACGATGACCGACAGCCCCCAGACGATCGTCAGGTTGATCACCTCGAATACCATCGAGCAAAGCGCAAGTGCGATCAGCACGCCGCGAAACATCGAAATGAAGTGCAGAAGGACGGCCACGGGCCCCTTGGACGGCAGCGGCCGATAGGCAATGTCGAGCGGCCGGATCCAGGTTTCGAAAGGACGATAGATCGCATCTGAGAT
This sequence comes from Rhizobium phaseoli, assembly GCF_001664385.1. NCBI lineage: Bacteria > Pseudomonadati > Pseudomonadota > Alphaproteobacteria > Hyphomicrobiales > Rhizobiaceae > Rhizobium > Rhizobium phaseoli. Next base: position 2,717,364 of record NZ_CP013532.1, read on the forward strand.
CGACATTTGGCCACCCGATCAAATGGGAAAGAGACGTGGACTCAACTACGCCAGGTCGCATCGGATCATCTTCCGACATCAACCTCAATTAGAAATTTTAAAATGATCGTCACCGCGGCGGCTCAGGCTCGGGAAGCGGCGTCGCATGTCCAATTGCGGGCGCTATCGGATTGAGGCAGGATGCCGTGCGTGAAGAGGCGCAGGGATTGAACGCGCGCATGCTGACGGGCTCATGTCATTGCGGCAAGGCGAGTTGGACGCTCGAGGGCGATCCCGGCTCGATTACCGCGTGCAACTGCACCCTTTGCCGACGCTATGGCGTTCTGTGGGCCTATGACTATGAGGGAGAGCGTATCGCTCTCACCGGGCAGACCGCTTCCTACACCCGCGCCGACAGAGAGAATCCATCTCTCGAAATTCTGTTCTGCCCCTCCTGCGCCTGCGTCTTGAGCTGGCGCGGCCTGCGGCTTCAAAAGGACGGCCGTCGCCGCATGGCCGTCAACATTCGGCTTGCGCCACCGGATCGCGTGGCCGACTTGCCCATCGATCATTTCGATGGGCTTGAGACGTTCGAAGACCTTCCTTCCCAAGGGCGCTGCGTGCGCGATCTCTGGTTCTGAAAACAGCCGTGCACCTGCCGCAGCGGGTGGGCACAGATCGTCCGCCCGGGCCGGCTCAGCCGCGCCGGGCGGCCTCGATTGCGGCAACGTCGATCTTCCGCATGGTCATCATTGCATCAAAGGCGCGCTTTGCCTGATCACCACCTGCGGCAAGCGCCTCGCTCAATACCCGCGGCGTGATCTGCCAGGACACGCCCCATTTATCCTTACACCAGCCGCACTCGCTTTCCTGGCCACCGTTGCCGACAATGGCGTTCCAGTAGCGGTCGGTCTCTTGCTGATCCTCGGTTGCGATCTGAAATGAGAAAGCCTCGTTGTGTTTGAAAGTAGGACCGCCGTTCAGGCCAATACAAGGAATACCCGCAACGGTGAATTCAACAACCAACACGTCTCCCTGCTTACCCTCGGGATAATCTCCCGGCGCACGAATGACCGCACCGACGGCGCTATCCGGAAAAGTCGCGGCATAAAAGCGGGCGGCAGCCTCAGCCTCTTTGTCGTACCATACGCAAATCGTATTCTTTGCCATCACGGGGCCTTTCGCTTTTCGTTCCCTGGTCCATCGTGAAATAAGAGCCGAACCGTCTTTCTCCAGCCCATGCGAAGTATTTCTTGCAACCGATGACGATCGATCTTCCACATGGTTGCAGCGTGTCGACTCGCCGGATGCCGCCGATAGGCAGGCGACAAGAATCGCTTATCCCTCACAAGATTTGGAGGACTCGCGTGGCAATCACTCCCGAACGATTCCTGGCCGGCATTCGGCTCAACCCGGTGAACCTCCTGCTCCTGGAAAAATTGCCGGCTCTTGGCCTGCCACAGTGCATGCTGACGGCCGGTTGCCTCTTTCAGACGATCTGGAACTTGAAGACTGGAAAAGATCCAGAGCACGGCATCAAGGATTACGACGTTTTTTATTTCGACGACCGTGATCTCTCGTGGGAAGCCGAGAACGAAGTGATTCGCTGTGCCGGCGCTCTACTCGGAAACCTCGCGGACAAGGTCGACATAAAGAACCAGGCTCGTGTCCATCTTTGGTATGGCGCAAAGTTCGGCAAAGACTTCCCGGCCTTCAAACGCACCGAAGACGGCATCGATCATTATCTCATTTCCTGTACCCGGCTAGGGGTGAGAGTTTCGGATGGCGGTCTTTACGCGCCCGATAACCTCGACGACATGTGGCATGGCAGGCTCAGGATGAACCCTCTGAACGTGCAGCCGGAATTGTTCGGTCGGAAGTGCGAACAATATCGGCAGCGCTGGCCATGGCTGCGCATCGGGTCGGAGGCTGCAATCGACGAGCCAAGGTGAGTTTGGGATGACCTGCGGGGGCGGCGATCCTCGTTCGGGCGACGCAGGCTACAACAGGCCTGAGACCGAGAACGCTGCGGATCTTCGCACCGGCTTCGAAATGGGGCCTGAAGCCGTCGCATGAATCCAATTCCGCGCGGCGCGGTTTTTGTGTCCTCAACGCGAAACTCGTGTCAGACTGCCATGCCTGCGCGACCATCAAGAGGCCGAAGCCATGCACAAGTACACCGTATCAATTACCCGCGAGATCGAGGCCGATACCGCCGAGGAGGCCGCTCTGCTCCTGTACCAGGAATTATCAAAAGGGCCGGTTCCTGACGGCTACTCGGTCACCGACGAGACGAAGGTGACGACCGAGGTCAAGCTGGACCGGGATAAAGCTGACGAGTTTGCCAGCATCGATCACACCGCCGACCCCGGCAACTGGTAGATGCCGGGGCAGCCCAGGGGGCTAACGCGCATCCGATAAATACCAGTCTCTGAGACACCTGATGGAATACGATCCACATTACCCGACAATCCTGCCGGAATTCCTCGCGCTTTCGATTGTCTTTGTTTCGAACGTCCTAATCCCTGTTTCGGCGATTGTCATCACGCGAATGCTCAGGCGACATAGATGGGCACCGCATGCATCGGCATTTCTATGGGTGTTTTTCTCGCCAATCACGCTCGCCCTTTTGGCAACGCCGACGATGGCGCCGGGAGAAGAGGCCGGGCTTGGCGACGGCATCATGCTGATTCCCGTCTTAGGGGAAATACCGATCGTACTCGTTGTCTACACCATGGCCCTGCTTTATTTGCGTCCAGCGCGACAAAACCCCTCCGCCGCGCGCTCACTCTCCTGAGTTAGGAACGAACGTGACCACACCAATCAAAGTAGCCGTCGCCGGCGCGAACGGTCGCATGGGTCGAGCCATCTTGTCGCTGCTGGCGGCCGATCCGGATTTTGCCTTCGTCGGCGGCATCGGCCGCGAGGCCGCCGACGGCGCCGGGTTGATCGATCGTTCGGCCGCGATGGCAGCCGCCGACGTGATCCTGGATTTCACGACGGGAGCTGCCGCCGCCGAACTTGCCGGCTTATGCGCCGCGGCGGGCGGACCGGCTCTGGTGATCGGCGCCACAGGTTTCGAGCCGGAGGAGCTCGAGCGGATCGCTAGGGCCGCGCGCAGCATTCCGATCCTGCGCTCCGGTAATTTCTCGATCGGCGTCAATATGCTGGTCGGCCTCGTCACCCAGGCCGCGCGCGCTCTTCCTGCCCATGGTTGGGATATCGAAATCCTGGAAGCGCATCACAACCAGAAGATCGACGCGCCGTCCGGCACGGCGCTGATGCTCGGTGAAGCAGCCGCCGAAGGACGCGGCGTTTCCCTCGCATCGGTCGAGCGGCGCGGGCGCGACGGCATCACCGGCGTGCGGCCGCCCGGCGAGATCGGCTTCGCCGTGCTGCGCGCCGGCGGGCTCGTCGGAGAACACAAGGTGCTGTTTGCCGCCGCCGAGGAAGTTCTCACGCTTTCGCATTCGGCTCTCGATCGCGGCATGTTCGCCCGCGGCGCGCTTGCCGCTGCCCGCTGGATCGTCGGGCGCGCGCCCGGCGAATACAATATGCGGGACGTCCTGGGCCTGACGTGAGACAGGCGAACAGACGCTGCGCGCACCGCGATCAGCCCTCATCCTGAGGACCTCGAAGGATCATCCTGAAGTGCCCGAAGGAGCCTCGAAGGATCATCCTGAAGGGCCTCGAAGGTCGAGGGCGGGTGATCGGAGTATCGCCGAGGCGACGACGACCTCCGTTCCAGCCAGGCCCACCGAGCAGAACAGCGTTATCTCCTCGGACGATCGCCGTCCGGGCGCTTTCCCGGCAATGATGTCGGCAAGATCGGCGATGCGATCGTTGTTGCCGGAGCCGGTGAGGAAAAACGGCGAAGCGTAGCCCCGTGCCTGTTCGGGAGAATCCGTTGCGATCACGGCTGCGACATCGGCGACATCCAACCCGAGTTCGTATCCTTGAAGCGTTTTCGGGCCGACGGTGTTGACATGCACGCCGGGCTTCAAATCCCCGGATTGGACGACAGGCGTTTGGCTCGTGGTCGCGCAGATGACAATGTCGGCGTCATCAACGGCTTTCGAGGCGCTGTTGACCGGCTCCACATCAAGGCCCAGGGCGTGCTGCATCTCCTTTGCGAAGACTTTGCGATTTGTCTCGTCGCGGCTATAGACGCGGGCGCGGTCTAGGTTGCGAACGGCGGCTGCAGCGGCAAGCTGTGTTCGCGCCTGCGCCCCACTGCCGATGATCCCGACATTCCTGGCATCGGGCGCGCTGAGATGGCGGACGGCGAGCCCTCCGATGGCGCCGGTCCTGAGGCTGCCGAGGCGTTCGCCGAGAATGACACCCTCGAGCCTGGCGCTATCGGCCGACCAAACCGCGACGATCTGCGTATGCTCCGCCCCATTGAATGTGTCGTAGACGCGAAAACCGGCGATCGGCGTCTCATCGATAAGGCCACCAACAGTGAAAACGAGATCGCCTCGACCGGGAAACGACACATGATGCCGAGGCGGAGAGATCAAGCGATTGCTGGCTCTCGCGAGAAAGGCGGCCTCGAGCGCGTCAATGGCGATGGGCATCAACGCGCCGCCGACCAGATCCTCGTCTCTCAGAATTTTCGTCATGGCACACCTCCCGCTCATGGCCGCATCCTGCGACCCCAACCGCGGTTGAGGTCAAGAGGTGAGACAAACCATTACGCGAAAAAAATCCATGCGAAGTCTAATCGACGATGCGCCGCGCCATCATCACGTCGTCGATCTCCCTGCCCTCCTCCAGCACCCCGCCGGGGATCCTACCGATTTCGGAGAAACCCTCACGCTGATAGAATCGGATTGCCGCCGGGTTCTCCGCGCTGACGAACAGCTCCAGCTGCCGGACGCCGATACCACGCGCATGCTCCGAGATTGTCCCCAGCAGCTTCACGGCAAGGCCCGTTCCGCGCAGCTCCGCGCGGACATAGACCATAATAATGGTGGCGCGATGGTTCATCTTGCTCGACCGTTGCCGAAGCAGGCCCATAATGCCGACCGGTTCGCCATTCTGAAAAGCGACAAAAACCGGGTCGCTCAGCCGATTGCGCCACTCCTCGATGGAAAGAACCTCCCAGTCTTCGTAGCGGCTGGCAAAATGCGACGGTTCGGCGCGCAACGCTTCCAGTCGGACACGCTGGAAAGACTCCACCTCGTCTGCCTGGATAAGCCTAATCGTCACGCAGTTCGCATCCATCGAAACCTCCTGCAATCAACGCGATACTGTCAATACTGACAGTGCGGCACAATGCAACCGAGGCCGGTGCCGACAAACGCGACGCGGCATCGCAGCCGTGTGATGCCCACAAGTCGCTGGCGCCGAACGGTAGGGGCAGCCTGAAATTACCAACTGTTATTCTGTAGGCTGTGCACAAGCATGAGGAGCGTTACCAGTCTTGTGCCGGCGATGGCTGCGATTCTGCCTGGTGGCGTCGCCGTGATTTTCATCGGTCCTGCCGAGGGCCTGACGGCGTTGTGTGGATGCTGCCTTTTGCCTGGCAATCGTCGTTTAGGTTGCCATAAATATGGCCAAGGGGGATCGTGTTCCTGCGCAGTGTGGAACAGCGTCTTGGAAGTTGCGCAAAGGACGCCGAAACAGGGGCCACGCGAGTATCAGCTCTATTTTCGGTGATGCTTATAGGCTCATCAGGTGTCGCGCCCGCGGCGCTCCACCGGTCACTGCATCGGCGTTCCCACCCGACCGCCCTTTCGTGCGACCGCTGAATCGAATGGGTCCCCCGCCGGCGAATTCGTTGGCCGAAGGTCCCATTGATCAGATTTCCGGACGGGTGGTTCATAGGGCGCAGGCGCAGGAGTTGACCTTACAACGAGGTCATCTGGCCGGATTGGCGCACTGCCTACCGTCCCGGTCGCAGTGTCATCAATCATTCGGTCGGCGATAGAATGGCTCGGCCCGTCCGTATCGAACGGTGTGATCTGATGGATAACGACGAGAAGGACTACCCCAACCGTCGAGCACACGAGCGCGTAGAGAACAAAATATTTCAGCGTATATCCCTCGCTGTTGGCAGAACGACATTGCAGAACTGCGAATGATATTTTCACATCTTTGATCGATACTTACAAAAAGGCAATGAATTTTAAAGTTACCCGGAATGATTAGAAGTTCCGGCAGGAAAACGCTAACAATATTGATAATTACTTCACGCAATGATCGATTTCATCGTGCGTATCGCGGCGAAGATGAAGGATCCTCACATAAGGACTATTGGCCGCGCACCTCACATTCTCCGGTACCGCGCTCGAAATTGGCTTGGGCTGCAGCTTTCACGCTCGCGAAAGAGGCGCGAGAAATAAAATGGATCGTCGATGCCGATCCTGGCGGCGATGGATTCAATCTTTTCATCGCTGGTGGCCAGCAATTGCTTGGCTTGATCCATGCGGACACGGAGCTGAAATGCCTTAGGCGGTAAACCTGTTTCACTCACGAATCTGCGCCGCAGTGTGGCCGGCGACATTCCGTGCTCGACAGCGAAAGCAGCAAGGTCGAGCGGCTGTAGCGCCCGCCCCCGCAAGGTCTCGACGATGTGGCCGGCATCAACCTGGCGTTCGCTTGCCGCAGCGCTAACCTCCCTTGCGGCCGAGATCACGATGTGATGCAGCGCCGATGCCGCTGAGGCTTGGCCTAGAGGGGTGTCGTTGATGAGGTCAGCGTGCAGAGATGCAAAGAGCCGCGCCACCTCCTCGACATGGCGTAGCGCCACGACAGGGTGCCGCTCGCCGATCAGGCGCAGGCGTATGAAATCCCGCGTGAACGAGCCGCCGAACAGCGCCCATCGCTCGTCCCAGCCGCCCTCATCCGGCCCATAGGAATGGAGGCGATTGGGAAACAGCCAGAAGAGCGCCGGTCCCTCGATGTGCCGGCGCACGCCGGCGGTTTCGAGAAAGCCTCGCCCGCGCTCCACCAGCACGACCGCAAAACTTGGGAGCTTCCTCCTCTTCACGACGTGGCGCGCATGTTGTCTGCCGCTCCCGGTTACAGCAAGCCCGCCAGCTGCGTCCAGCGGCGATCGATAGATGGCCTCAGCCGCTTTCATTCTGAGCGAAAAGTCCAGCTTTGACTTTCCTCCATGTCTTCCGGCCTTTTTATCAGTCATTTTGAGCGACAATAGACCAAGCGACGGACGGACGAAATGTCAATTGCTGCAAATGTCGAGGCGCCAAAGGCCGACCTTTCCCTTGCCGCCCATGGCCGGACGATCCCGGCGGAAAGGCTTGGTCCGCTTCAGCCGACCGACTCGGCCATCGGCATCGACGCCATCCGCCACCGCTATGAGGAGGACGGCTATGTCTGGCTGAAAGGCCTTTTGCCGCGCTCCGAAGTGATCGATTTTCGCCGCTGGGTCTTTTCACGCCTTGCCGAAACCGGCCTGCTGGAGCCGGGCCATGATTTTGCTCTCGGCATCGCCGCCGCCGAAGACGTCGACTGGAGCCTGGCCGACCGGCGCCTGATGTCGATCGTCCGGTCGGCGGCTTATGAAGGCTTCTGCGCCCAGCCGCCGCTCGTGCGCTTCATGGACGCCTTTCTCCAGGGCATTTCCTATCTCCATAAGCGCAAGCTGATGCGCTATACCAAGCCGGGCACGGCAACGGCCACCCCTGCCCATTACGATCTCGTCTATCTCCGCGGCGGCACCAGCCGGCTGGTGACTGCCTGGCTTCCGATCGGCGATGTCCCCGCCGAAATGGGCGGCCTTGTCTATCTCGAAGGCTCGCATGCCATCGGGCGGGGGATGGAGGCCGAATTCCGGCGCCGCAGCGGCGATCTCTCGCCAGAGGAGCGGATCAGCGCCTATAACAGCCATATGGCCGAAGGCGGCTGGGTCTCGAAGGATCTCCCCGATATGGCCGACCGTTTCAATGCCCGCTGGCTCGCCGCCGACTATGAAGCCGGTGACGTGGTCCTGCACTCGCCCTACATGATCCACGCAGCCACGACCAACCAGGACCGCGCCGGACGTCTGCGTCTCTCCACCGACATCCGCTTCCAGAACGTCGATGACGAAATCGACGCCCGCTGGAACAATCACTGGAGCCTCCGGGATATGCTGTAGCGCCGATGGCCGCGCAGGAAGCGAAAAGACCCCTGTGCCTATCCGATCGCCTGAGGATCCAGGCGCCATCCGTTTCATGATTTCCGGCTGAATGCCTCACGAAGCCATGCCCCCGTCGCGGCCACCTGTTCAGAGGAGCGGCAAGACAGCGTCGGCAATATCGACTAGACTGCCTGCGTCAACAGCCTGCTGTGAGGAGGTCCTGTCCGGGGCCGGCAGCCGTTGGCGCGGGGGATCCGATGTCGGCAATTGCAACTCTGTTTCAGGAGGGCGCCCGGCTTGCGGCCGGGTTTAGGGAAACGGCCTTTGCCCGCCATATGCCAAGCAGCGATTACGCCGCCTCCCTTGCCGTCTTCGACGAACCGCTTTCGGCGGCGGGCTCCGATATGCTCGATGTCATCCGGCAGCTCTCCGACGGCGCCGAACCGGGCCTGCATGCAACCACCGGTCCACGCTTTTTCGGCTGGGTCATCGGCGGCTCCCATCCGGTCGGCGTTGCAGCCGATTTCCTCACCAGCGCCTGGGGCCAGAATGCCGGAAACCATGTCGCCGCTCCGGCTGCGGCAGCCGTTGAAACCATAGCGGCGCGATGGCTTCTCGATCTGCTGAAGCTGCCGGCCGAAAGCTCGGTCGGCTTCGTAACCGGCGCCACGGTCGCTAATTTCACCTGCCTTGCCGCCGCCCGCGGCGAGGTGCTGCGAATGGTCGGCTGGAATGCCGATGCCGACGGCCTGTTCGGCGCGCCTGAGATCACCGTGCTGATCGGCCACGACGCCCATACGACCGTCTTCTCCGCGCTTCAGTTCCTCGGTCTCGGCCACGACCGTGTGCTGCGCCTGCCCGCCGACGCGATGGGGCGGATCGACCCGGCGGCGCTTCCCGGAGCGCTTGACGCGATCACCGGTCCCTTGATCGCCATCCTTCAGGCCGGTCAGATCAATACCGGCGCTTTCGACGATTTTGACAGGCTCATCCCGCCGCTGAAGGCGAAAGGCGCCTGGGTGCATGTCGACGGCGCCTTCGGCCTGTGGGCGCAGGCATCGGCGAAGGTCAGCCATCTCAGCCGCGGCATCGAGGGAGCCGACAGCTGGGCGACAGACGGCCACAAATGGCTGCAGACGCCGTATGACTGTGGCTATGCGATCGTCCGCGATGAACTCGCCCACCGCCGCGCCATGACGATCGCCGCAAGCTACCTGCCGCTCGCCGGCGAAGGCGAGCGTGATCCCTCCCATTACGTGCCGGAGCTTTCGCGCCGGGCACGCGGTTTCGCCACCTGGGCGATGCTGAAACATTTCGGCCGCAACGGCGTCGAGGCGCTCATCGACCAATGTTGCGCCTCTGCCCGCCTGATGGCCGACCGGCTCGCACGCGAACCCGGCATCGCCATTCTGAACGAGGTGGCGCTGAACCAGCTCGTCGTCCGTTTCGGAGTCGATTGCCCGGACGACGAAGGCGATGCGCTGACACGAAAGGCGATCGAAAAGATCCAGTCGGACGGCATCCTCTTCGCCGGTGGCGCCAAATGGCGCCGCCGCGACGTCCTGCGCCTCTCCGTCACCAATTTCCAGACGACATCGGATCAGGCGCGGCTGGCGGCCGAGAGCATCATTGCCGCTTACAAGAGCGTGAGCGATTCTGCCGGTCACGGCTCAGGATAAGGACTGCTCGTTGGGCCATGCCCCCATAGCTTGCAACGAGCCAAGCGACGCCCTCCCTCGCACATCATCCGGAGATGCGATCCGCAGAATCGCCTCGAAGGACGAAATCGGCCTGGGTATCTCCATAGAACAAGAAATTTTGCAACGCTGAGAAGTCGGCTTCACATTCGCCGCAATCGCCGCGTTAGCTCCAGCAAAATTGCTGGGGGTGGAAGAGTGCGGGGTGTCTTAACTGTCGCGTTGTTGAGTTTCGGAGTTTTGGCGGGAGCCGGCCCGGCCAGAGCTTGTCCCTGGCTCGAACGGCTGGAATTGAATGATGTCTCCCATGCCGACGTCGTGGTTGTCGGTCGCGTGGGGAATTACACGATGGTTCTCGACCCGGAAGCGCGGCGGCGGCGTCAGGAACTGCTTGCCCGCACCAGCGGCAAATTCCGTGAGATTCTTGAAACACAGTCCACCTTTCTCAGCGATTACGCGCGTTTCGACATTGTGGTTGAGGAGGTTTTGCGCGGCACGGCGTCTGATAGGCTGACGGTGACCTGGGACAATTCCACATTTGGCGAGCCCAGGAATATGCCGCCGGGGCCATTCCTGATCGCACTGCGTAATGCGGACTCGCCACAGCCGCCGATGCGCGGTCCTACCGCCACGATCCTGCCAACTCCAGAGCCGGCTTACCTGACCGTCCTGCAGGCTCCATGCGCACCCGAGTTCATTTTCGAAAGCACGAGCGATCAGGCAGAAAGCATACGAGAAATATTGAAATCAGGCGCAATACAAGCGCCTTGAGCGGACGTCCAACGACACCCCGCCAAGGAGGTCTGGAAGGACGTTCTTAAGAGAGAGGAGGTCCGGCTTCATCGTCGCACGGCGACGACCGAGCTCGCGCGGTAACGCGAGAGCTGAACCCGGTTGGATTGGTTGCCGCCGAACAGATAGACGTACTGACGCCGCTGATCGAAATGATCGAACAGGCTGACGTGGAACCGTCTGCCGCTTCGGATCACCACCACATCTCCCCGCCTGGCGAAGCGGAAGAAGACGGGCTGACCGAAGTTTTTCCAGGACACCGCCATATTTGGGTTTGCCGGCGGCTGCCGCGAGGATCGTTTGGCGATGAAGGCGAGGAAGGCGCCGCACCAGGACGTTCTGCGAGGATTGATGTCGAGAAAAGAGATGGAGCGTTCGTGCATGCGGTCGTATTTGGAAGCCGCACCCAACATATCGGCCTTACAGGGAATGGCGAAAAGCGCGAGGGCCATGACGAGAATAATTTTCATTGTTTCTCACCATTGTTTGGACAATTTGGAACATCCGAAATGTGGCGAAGAAAAAATCGCGGCCGGGAACGTATATTTGAATCATGGCGGCAATTAGAAACAATCTGGCGGCGAATTTTTCTAAATTGCGCAGACAATCGCCGCGGCATTCAAAATGCAATACTGTCTTGAAAAAGGTCATCTCGGAAGGTTCGGCCTATCGCAGACGAAACCAGAATCCTACCGCAGGAGGGGCCATCGTCGACAAGCCACATTGGACGACGTCGCATAACACCGTCATCGCCCGCAGGACTTATATTTCCAACGACACGGGTAATACTTTCGGCACAGACGGTAATACGTCGTGGGACTTGCAAGATCAGGCCTTGGAGGAGATCGCACTCAGCTCCTCAAGATCGAGATCGCGCTCCAGTTCGTGCAATGTCTCGTCATCGATCTCGCCGGCACGATGAAGACGGATAAGTTCCCGGCGGCCGGTAGCGACCGCCTCGAGAACGACGTCGAAATGCGCATGGAGCATCGGCACGTAGTGTTCCGTCCGCGCGGCATAGTCGACGATCGCTGTCGCTCGGCGCTGATATCGCTCCAGCAATTGAGGATGGATGAGTTTGCCGTCTGGGTCATAGGCGAGGCTTTGCACGGTCCCAAGCTGCGCCTGGGCCATGGCGGCTTCAGCCTGGCTCATTGTCAGGCGCGCGCTTTCGGACTGCGGCTCCACCAACCCGGCCCAGGCGATCACCCGCCCCAGTGTCGTGCCCTGGACGAGCACCGTCCCCAGAATGACAGCGAACGATGTGACGAGAATGAAGTCGCGGCCCGGGAATGTCTCCGGCAGGCTGAGAGCCAGAGCGAGCGTCACCACGCCGCGTACACCCGCCCAACCCAGCACCGCAGCGCCGCCGGCGCCGATCGGATGTGCGTGTTTCAAGCCGAAGGCAGCACAGAGCCTGATGACGAGATCGGAACCAAAGACCCAGGCAAAACGCGCAATCACCAGCGTCACGAGGATCGCCAGCATCGGCAGGCCCATGGTCGCAATCACAGTGGCGAAGCCGCCGCCGCGCTCGACTACGTCGCGAAGCGACAGCCCGATCAATGTGAAGACCGCGGCTTCCATCAGGAAGATCATCACGGTCCAGAATGACGTGCCGCGCATGCGCATGGCCGCTGAAAAGACGGTATGTTGGTGCCAGGAGGCGATCAGTCCTGTTGTCACGGTGGCGATGACGCCGGAAACATGCAGCAGTTCGCCGAGCAGATAGGATATCCAGGCAAGCAGCACCGTGGCGGCGATGATGAGATATTCGTCGTCGAGACGCCGGACTAGCTTGACCCATGTCGCGCCCACCACCAAGCCGACAACGGCGCCGCCGAGCGCCAGCACGAAGAAATTGCCAACCGCCTCCACCGCGCCGAATGTTCCGGTCGCGGCGGCGGCAACGGCGAAACGGAAGAGAACCAGACCGCTCGCATCATTAAGCAAGCTCTCGCCCTCGAGCAGGATCTGAATTCGCCTCGGCAGCCTGACACGCTCCAGCACGGCGCGTGCTGACACCGCATCCGGGGGCGAAACGATGGCGCCGAGCGCTGCACAGGCAGCCCAGGGAAGTGATGGAAAGAGGAGATGGGTCGTCACCGCCACGACGGCGCACGTGAACAACACCGCACCGACGGCGAGCGAAGCGATGCCGATCATATGGCGCCGCAAGCGCGCCAGCGCGATGGCCCAGGCGCCATCCATCAACAGCGGCGGCAGGAAAATGACGAGCACCAGCCCGGGATCGACGATGATCGCCGGCAGCCCCGGCACGAAGGCGAGCAAAGAGCCACCTGCCAGCAGCGCGACGGAGGGCGGCAGTCCGAGCCTGTGGGCGGCGTAGTGCAGCGCGATGATCGCAAGGAACATCGCGATGACAAGCTCGAACAATTGGGTTGGTTCCATCTGCCTCGCCCCCCGGCTCGGAAACTGATTTCGAATGCCTACAACAAAATATCCCGGATCGAAATCGTTTCATTCGGGCCGTGTTCCGGGCCATCATGTAGGCCCGCGTCTGGCGCCTGGCCGTCACGAAAAGTTTGGATCAGCGTCAATTTACTTGCCGTTCTCCAATGCGGCATATGTTTCTGCATGTAAGCAAGCGGCATAAGCGGGGGACTATGACTTCAACACATGCAGACAAGACCGGTGACGCCGGCAGCCGGAGCGGCTTTGTCGGATTGGTCGTCGGCGCAATCGGCGTCGTCTATGGCGATATCGGCACCAGCCCGCTCTATGCCTTCCGCGAGGCGCTGAGGCCCTTTGCCGCCGATGGCATACACGAGCCGGAGGTGATCGGTCTGATTTCGCTGATGGTCTGGACGCTCACCGTCATCGTGACCTTCAAATATGTGCTGTTCCTTCTCAGGGCCGACAATGACGGCGAAGGCGGAACCCTCTCGCTTCTCGCCCTCCTGATGAAGAAGATGGGGCGAAACGTTCCGGTACTGTTCTTCGCCGGCCTGATCGGGGCGGCCCTTTTCATCGGCGATGCGATGATCACGCCTGCCCTGTCGGTGATGTCGGCGCTCGAGGGCTTGAAGCTGGTTACGCCGACTTTTGCCGACTACGTCCCGCTTGCCTCAGCCGCGATTATGATCGTTCTCTTTGCCGTTCAGTCGAGGGGGACGGCCGCCGTCTCAATCTTTTTCGGGCCGATAACAGTTTTGTGGTTTCTGGCCATGGCAGCCGGCGGCCTCATTCATATCGGCGACGATTGGAGGATCCTGGCCGCGCTCAATCCGATCAACGCGCTCTCATTCCTCGCCCATGCCGGTACCGTTGGTCTGATCGTGCTCGGCGCCGTCTTTCTGACGGTGACGGGCTGCGAAGCGCTTTATGCCGATCTTGGACATTTCGGGCGGCGGCCAATCCAGACGGCATGGTTCGTGCTCGTCTTTCCGGCATTGCTCCTGAACTATCTCGGCCAGGGCGCGCTGGTTCTCGCCCATCCCGAAACGGCGACCAACCCGTTCTTTCTGATGTATCCCGACTGGATCTTGCTGCCGGTGGTCATTCTGGCGACGATGGCGACGATCATTGCCAGCCAGGCTGTCATAACAGGCGCGTTTTCGCTCGCCCGCTCGGCGGTCCATCTCGGCTTCCTGCCAAGACTGCGCATCAAATTCACCTCGGAGACCAACACCGGCCAGATCTACGTGCCGAGCGTCAATCTTCTGCTGCTGGTCGGCGTCCTGATGCTGATCCTTTCCTTCGGCGACTCCGAATCGCTCGCGACCGCTTACGGCATCTCTGTGACCGGGACCATGGTCATCTCAACCATGCTGGTCTTTCAGTTCCTACGTGTCGTCTGGGGCTACTCCCTCGTGCTCGCCGCCGCCCTGCTGCTGCCGCTCTTCACCATCGAAGTCATGTTCCTGGCGGCCAACCTGATGAAGATCTACGACGGCGGCTGGGTTCCGGTTGCCCTCGCCTTGGCGATCATGATTTTGATGTGGACCTGGACCCGCGGGCAGGCCTACCTGAAGAGACTGCGCGCCAACAATGAGATCCCACTCGATTCCTTCATCCGTTCGATCGAGCGAAAGTCCGACCATGCACCGGTCATCGTGCCGGGAACGGCGGTCTTTCTGACCAGCGTCCCTGATCGGACGCCGAATGTTCTGCTGCACAATCTCAAGCACAACCATGTGCTCCACCAACAGAACGTGATCCTGACCGTCTGGACCGAGGACGAACCTTACGTCCCGGACAACAGACGCATCAAAATCAGCCAGCTCTCGCCGCGTTTCGTGCGCCTGGACATCACCTTCGGCTTCATGGACGACCCTGATGTCACCAGGGCCTTGGCACTCTGCCGGGAGGGAGGGTTCAAGTTCGAGATCATGAAGACTTCCTTCTATCTCGGTCGCCGCAACCTCGTCAGGACCCCCAACACCGGGCTACCCGGCTGGCAGGAACGGATCTTCATGGCGCTGGAGGGCTTGGCAATCGACCCGTCCGATTATTTCAACTTGCCTTCAAATCGCGTCGTCGAACTTGGCGAACAGATTGCCATTTGAAGCCTGACATTGTCGCTGCCGAACATTGCCTGGAATTAACTGGAAGCCTCGGCCTATCCTCCTTACACGCTACGCCTTGAGGCCGAGGAGAATATATGAAAAGGCGGACCATTGTGTTTGGCGGTGCGGCGATTGTCGCATCATCCGTCGCTGCGGTGGCAATCTGGCCGCGGCGGCATATCGTCATGGCCGCCAGGACATTCGACTGGAAGGGCACTGATTTCCTCAGCGGTGGCACACGGTCTGTTGCTTTGGAAAAGCTGCCCGCGCCGCGCTTCCGGACGCGCCCAAATTGCGTAGCGACCGTTGCCCAGACCCTTGGTCCCTGCCATGTCGACGACATCCCTGCTCGTCAGGACGTCACCGAAGGGAAGGCTGGGTTGCCCTTGCGGCTGGCCGTCCGCATTGTCCATGCAGCCGATTGCCGACCGGTCGAAAACGCTGATATCGAAATCTGGCATACCAATCACCGCGGTATCTACTCGGGCCGAGAAGCTGCAAACATGTGTACGCTCAACGATGCCGAGGCGATAAGCGGGCTTGCCTTTCGCGGCCGCCAGCTGACGGATGCGGCCGGGCAGGCAAGCTTTCTGACGGTCTATCCCGGATGGTACAAGGGCCGCACGCCGCATGTTCACTGCCGCATTCTTGTCGAAGGCAGGGAACTTCTCGTCAGCCAGATTTATTTCGACGATGCGCTGAGCGATATCGTCTATGGCGGCCATCCCGACTATTTCCAACGCCCTCCCCGCGATACGCGCAACGGTGAGGACGGCCTGATCCCGCAGGACGCCGTCGATCACATATTCGATTTCGAAAGGCTCGACGGCGGCGTGCTTTCCGCCACGATTACGATCGGTCTTTCCTCCTGAGCCTGTAGGAGCGAGAACCTTTCCTGCTTCAGCCATGAAACCAGACGCAGGACTTCTGCGTACTACCTCTCGACCGCAGAACCTCACCAAAGATGTCTCGCAAAAGGGTGCAGCGGTTTGGCGATAAGAACATGCGTAAAAACAATGACCTAAAGCGTTACAAGCGAATCTGAAGGATCGCGACACGCTTTAGATTCAGGCAGCGAGGGATGATGGCATGATCAGAAAGGAAGGCGTCGCCCCGATCGCAAGGCATGCCGCCGAACAGGGGCTGGCCCGGCTGATGATGAAATTGCCGGCCACGCGGAAGACGATCAGAGCCGCCGCAGCAAGCCAGCCCCTTCTCTACGAGTTGTGCGGCGCCTATGGCGAAGCCTGCTCCGTCCTCGACCGCATGCGCAAGGATAGATCGGCCGATCCTGCGATCATCGCCGAATACGAGATCATTTGTGCGGAAATCGAAGCCGACGTCCAACGGATCCTGCTCGGCGACCGCTGAGTGCTCTGCCGCGGCGCCCCTCAGTGCAGCAGGTCGTCTTGAAGGATGGAGGCGATCGTCCCGTCCGCTTGTGAATGATGCAACGGCTGAGGTGCGATTTCATGATGGAAAATTCCGCTGCCGTTTTCCGGGCCGGCGAGATCCGTAGCTTCGATCGTGAAGCTGTGATCATCGTTGCCAAGGGTCGGTCCGTGTTTTTCGAAGGCAGCCTTGCCGAAGTGACGCAGCAGCAAGGTTCCATCCGACACGCCGTTTTCGCCGACAGGATCGTCGTGATGAGCGCCGGCCTTATCCGCTGCGGTCTTGTCGGCACTAAGTTTCGGGCCGTCATGGGATGTGAGCCCGGTGTCCGACACGAGGTTGAGGCTGGCATCCGTGGTGACCAGACTATCGGCGCTTGCCAGCGTGGCGGCACTTCCTTCGATAATCGTGTTGTCGCTGACCGGAAACGTGCCTGCGGCAATGATCGAGGGGGAGATGCTGTAAGGCGTGACATCGCTCGCAATGAAATTGTCGTGGAAGGATCCGGATGCCGGCCGGTCGACCTTCAGCGCCGCCTGCGTCAGGTCGTCGAAAAGGTTGCCGTAAATATCGATGTCCTCACGAACGTATGTTGTCGTGCCGGCCGCGCTGACTGACACGCCCCACGCGCCGTCATGGATATAGTTGCCGGAAATATCGTAGTTGCGCGTATCGCCCTGGTCGCCCAGGCCGATGGCATAAGACCAGCTGTAGCCGCCATAGCCGGAGATATCGTTGTCATGGATAGCGATATTGGTGCCGGCCTGCGCGCTGATCCCGAAGCCGCCGCCGATAATCGTATTTCCCTCAATCACCGCATCCACCGGCCGGACCAGCGTCAGCACACCCTTCGGCGTCACCGCACCCGTTTGGTCGAGATAATTGCCACTGATGACGATGTTGCTGCTGTCGTTGATCTGAACGGCATCTGCCGCAGTTCCATGGGCGTTGGTGACGGTATTGTTGAGCAGAGTGATGCCGTTGATCTTCTCGAGCCAGAGGCCATCGCCATTGATGTCGTTGATCGTGCTGTTTTCGATCGTGATGTTCGAACCGGTCCGAAACGTGATGGAACCGGCCTTTCCCGCCAAGCCGGTGTGGTCAACCTCAACATTGTTGACTGTCCAGTTTGAAACATAGCCGCCATAGATGGCCGCGCCACCCGTGTCTGAAATCTTGATGTTCTCGATAACGATGTTGGAAGCATAGAGGCTGTGAATCCCGTCGCCAGGGCTATGAATGACGGGGGCGTCGCCGATGCCGTAACTGCCGATGGTGATCGGGGCGTCAACCGTGCCAGAATATTTCAGGTCGAGCTGGTCGTTGAACACGCTTCCGGCGGCGAGAAGCACGCTGTCGCCAGGCTGCAGCTTCAGGTTTTCAACCGCCCAAAAGGTTGCAAAGGGCGCGTCCTCACTCGTTCCGGCGTTCGTGTTCGAACCCGTCGCTGAATTCACATAATAGATTGTCATTTCGCCTTGTTCTCGCATTGTCGCTCAGCCGTCTGAGACGGCTGAAGCGCGTGGATCGGATGCGGTCGGGGGCGGAGGCCATCCAGGATGACGTTGATTGCCGTTACGGCGGCGGCAGGCATGGGGCCTGCCCCGCTCCCGAGAAGCGCCTGGCGGTGGCTGCATGCTCAACAATACAACTTTTAAGAAAATAATCTAGAAAACAACGACCGGAAGGTGAACAAATGGTAACGGAGCGTCCGGCAATTCACGTCCGGCAAGCTGGACAGCAGGCCGACGAGCGGCGGCTGCCGACAGGAAATCCTTCGAGGCGCCCTCCCAGGGCGCCTCTGCGTCAAGTCCGCGAGGGCCGCTTGCCCGCCCCTTAGCTCAGCAGACCATCCATATGGATGAAGACGGTCATCGTATCCCCGTCGCTATGCTGCGAGGTTCCATCGTTGACCCCGTAGTGGAAGGTTTCGCTCACATGTCCGTCATGATCGGCAGGCAGCTTCGTTTCATCGAGCGTATAGGCATAGCTCCCGTCCCGGTCGACGTGGATGACACCGTATTCTCCGGTCAGGGTCAGACCATGCTTCCCGACGCTTTCATTCCCGAAGCGGCGAAGCAACAGGGTGCCACTGTCGGAGCTGTCGTTTTCCAGGAGATTGCCGCGATGGGCCTCGCCCGTATCTGTGATGATCTTCAAATTGTCATGAACCGCGACAACCGCCTGATCCGCGACCGCGTCCGTCGTTGCCGCCGCCGTGGTGGCAGTCGTCGCCAGCGCCGTCTCGACATTGGCGACTGTATGGTTGTTGCTGACGGAAAAAGTATGCGCGTCGGCGACCGCGGGCGATATGCTGTAGGCCTTGACGCCGCTTTCGATGGTATTGTTGTAGAAGGAGCCGGATGCCGGCCGGTCGACTTTCAGCGCCGACTGCGTGAGGTCGTCGAAGACATTGTCATGGACCTTGATACCGCTGCGGACATAGCTCGTGCCGTCGACGGGAGCAGTGACGACCACGCCCCATGCTCCATCGTGGATATGGTTGCCCGCGATATCGTAATCTCTGCTATTGCCCTGATCGCCGAGACCGACGGCGAACGACCAATCGTAGCCGTGAAAGCCCGATATATCATTGTCGCGGATGGCGACATTCTTGCCCGCGGGGGCGCTGATACCAAAGCCGCCGCCGGTCAGCGTATTGTCCTCGACTACGGCATTGGTCGCCCGCACCAGCGCTATGACGCCTTTCGAACTGTCGGCTTGCGTCTGATCGAGATGATTGCCCTGGATCAGAATATTGCTGCTGTCGTTCACCTGGACCGCATCGGCCCTGGCGCCATGGCTGTTTGTAACCGTGTTGTTGAGAAGTTTGATGCCATCGACCTTTTCGATCCAGATGCCGTCGCTGTTGACACCTGCTATCTTGCTGTCTGCAACCGTGATGTTCTTGCTGTTGCGAAAAGTCACCGACCCCGCTTCTGCCGACGATCCGGCCTTGTCGACCTCGACGTGTCTGACCGTCCAGTTCGAGACATTGCCGCCATAAATGGCCGCACCGCCGCTATTGGATATTTTGAGATTCTCGATGACGATGTTCGATGCGTAAAGGCTGTGAATGCCGTCATCGCCGCTATGGATGACGGGTGCGGCACCCGTGCCGTAGCTGCCGATCTTGATCGGCGCGCTCTCGGTGCCGGAATATTTGATATCGAATTGCTCGTTGAAGACGCTTCCCTTGGCGAGCAGCACGCTGTCGCCCGGTTTCAGCGTCAAGGATTCCACTTTGGACAAAGTCGCAAAAGCCGAGTTCTCGCCCGTTCCGCTGTTGCGGTCGGAGCCAGTCGCTGAGTTCACATAGTAGATTGTCATATCGCCATGTTGCCCTGTTCATCGGATCGCTATGTCGCCGCGCGACCGGCCGGAATCGGCTGATCGGGAATGCGGCGCGGGCAAACGTCCACGGCAAAAAGGCGAGAAGATGTTGTCAATGCGGCAGCGGTCCAGTTCGCGAATCTTATTCCCAGGCAATGGCGCGAGCTCCGATCATCCGCGAGAAAGCTGCAATCCAGCCTCATAAACGGGCGACCCAAGGGCGAATAAATCGCGGTTGTACCCTATCGTACCTTCCCTCCCCTTCGAACCCGCACAGATGATTCGCCCCGGGTCTCGCGTCATTCAGGAAGACCCGCCGCGCCGAGCCCTTCGGCGAATTTCGTCACCAGATCGGCGGACTGGCGCCCGGCCCAGATCCGTGGACCGGGCGCTGTGCGGCGATCCTCTCGCTCGCCATCATCGAAAGCAAAATGGGGGCAGCCGCGACAGTCGCCGCGGCGCGGACACTTGGCCGGAATGCTGGCCTCGCCGTTTGGCTTGCACATGGGTCTTCTCCTGATATTCACCGGATGCCGCGGGCGGAGCTTCGGTCCGCCGCCCGCGGCCGTTTTCTCAGGCCGCCAGCTTCAGCGCGTCGGCAAGCTTGGCGAAGTCGCCGGCTGAAAGCCCTGGGCGGACGGCGAAGTCGATGACCGCCTGGAAGATTTCCGGCGGCGCATCCTTCTTCATGGCGCCGAGCAGTGCGGCCCGCTCCGCCGGATTGATGGCCGGGATCATGATGCGCATGAAGGCCATGCTCTTCTCCGGCGGCAGGGAGCCGATGATGCGCATCTCGATGCCGAAGATTTCCTGGTCGTCGAAGTTGCGCCACAGCAGCGGGCCGGTCACCGCCTCCTCCTCGTGCATATGCGCGAAGTCGTCGGCGAGATAAGCGGCAAAAGCGAGATAAAGCTTCCGGCCGCGGGCCGCCTTGTTGAGCGGCCATGCTCTTTCCCAGGCGACCACAAGTTCTTCCAGCTCGCGGAAGGCGGTGCGGTGGTCGTCGTGCTGCTCGTCGAGCGTGACGGTCGAGACGCCCTTGTCGGCCAGCGCGGTGTGGATGTTGTCGTCTTCGTGCGTGACATGGGAGGCGGCCAGCATCAGGTAATGGCGCAGGTCGCCGATCAGGAAGACCGTCTCCTCGACATTCTGGAAATCGGCCGTGCCGAGGCGTCCGAGCAGGTCGCAGCCGGCCTTGCGCAGGCCCTTGTGGATCGCACCGTAAATGTCGTAACGGCCGTTGAGATCTGGAATGCTGGTAAGCGAGAATTCATGGCTCATGATGGTTTTCCTCTCGTTATCAGGCGCCTCTTTTCGTGCGCCGGGCTGATGACCGGGAGATAACCGAGGCGCTTGCGAGGCGCTTCCTAAAACCATCCTAAGCACTTGGAACGATTGCTAAGAATATCCTAAGTCACTATTGTCGCCTCACTTCGGGGAGGGGAAAAGCATGCTGGGGCCGGAACTCGCAGAATTCATAGAAAGTCCTGTCATGATCCTGTTCGCGACGCGCGACGAGGCCGGCCGGCCGATGATCGGCCGCGGCTCCGGCGTGCGCGTCGACCGGAAGAGCGGGCATCTGCACTTTCTCGCCTCCCGCTGCCAATGGCCGGAAGCCGTCAGCGAGGCGCAGGTCGGCCGGCCGATTGCCATGACCTATGTGCGGCCCGCCGACTATAAGGCCTGCCAGATCAAGGGCCGGATCCTCACGGCGGGGCCGGCGGATGCCGCCGCCCGGGCACAGGGCGAAGCCTATGTCGCAGAACAGCTGGCGCGAATGCTGGCGTTGGGCGTCACCCGCATGCAGCTCTCCAGCACGCTGTCGGACCGGGACCTCGTCTGCCTGACGATCGAGCCGCAGGCGATCTTCGAGCAGACGCCGGGACCAGGCGCCGGACGCAGGCTGATGCCGGAAGCCGCCGCGTGATTCCGCTGGAAGCGCTGCGGGACAGCTTCGAGGGCATCATTCCCTCCATCATCGCCACCGCCGATGCCGACGGAATGCCCAATATTTCCTATCTGTCGCACGTGCATTACGTCGATGAGAGGCACGTGGCACTCTCCAACCAGTTCTTCTCCAAGACCGCCACCAATGTGGAGCGCAACGGGCTTGCGAGCGTGATGGTGGTCGACGGCTATAGCGGCCAGCAGCACATGCTCGACTTGGTGTTCGAGCGTTCCGAGACGGAGGGCGAGACGTTCGAGCAGGTGGCGATCCACCTGGAGATCCTGGAAAGCCGGATGAGCGGGATCATGAAGCTGCGCGCCGTCGACATCTACCGGGTTGAGAACTGTCGGGCCGTGCCGGCGGCCAATACGCTGGTCGAACCGGAGCCGCTCTTTCTGCCCGACCTGATGGGCAAGGTGGCACGGCTGACGGCACGGATGTCGGATTGCGGCGATCCGGAATCACTGCTCGACGCCACGCTCGAGGGCCTGGGCGAGCTCTTCGGCTACCACAATTCCATGGTGCTGGTGCCGGACGGCGAACGCGGCGGGCTGACGACCATTGCCAGCCGAGGCTACGACCAGTTCGGCTTCGGCGCCGAGGTTCCGGCGGGGCGCGGTATTATCGGGCTTGCGGCCGAGCGGCGCCGCAACGTGCGGATCACCGATCTCAGTCGCGGTCTGCGCTATCTCCAGGCCGTGCGGGCCATGGCGGGCGTCGAGGATGCGACACCGATCCCGCTTCCGGCGCTCGACAAGCCGCTGAGCCAGATCGCGCTGCCGCTTGTCGCGCGGGGAAGGCTTGTCGGCGTGCTGTTTTCGGAATCGACCGAGCGCTTCACCTTCCGCCATCGCGACGAGGAGGCGCTGATCGTGATCGCAGCCCATCTCGCCACCGCGCTCTCCTTCCTGTCCGAGGAACGCGAGCGGGCGGAGACGAATGGGCGGGAAAAGGCCGACGCCCCGGTCGATCAGGCCGGCAGCTTGCCCGCCGGCCGGCGCATCGCCGTGCGCTTCTATCCGCGCGACGGCTCGCTGTTCGTCGACGACGACTATCTGATCCGCGGCGTGCCGGGGCGGCTGCTCCTGCATTTCCTCGAAGATTATGCGCGCACCGGCAAGCGGGACTTTCTGAACCGAGAGATCCGCCGCGACCGTCGCCTGCAACTGCCCGACTTCAAGGACAACCTCGAAACCCGGCTGATCCTCCTGCGCCGGCGCCTGGAGGAGAAGGCAGGCCCGATCACACTCGAACGCGCCGACCGCGGCCGCCTGCGGCTGACGCTCGCCGGGCGGCCGGAGATTGAGGTGGTGGAGGAGTGAAGGGGTAGCGGGTTTTCGGTCTTGGTCGGCTCGGTGTGCAGAGCCCCGAGGCGCTGGTTTTGTGGAGGCTTGACTAGCTGTAGTGCTGTGCAGGTGCTGAAGAAGCGGCGCAGTCCCCCCATTCTCCGTCATTCCTGTGCTTGTCACAGGAATCCAGCCACCGCGCGTCTGCGCGGTGAATGGCTCACCATATGCCGCCGGAAAAGAGCTCTTCCTGCCCAAGGACTTGGGCAGGCTGGATCCCTGTGACAAGCACAGGGATGAGGGAGGTTGGGGTGGCCTCGGTGCCCCAAGCAAGGTCATGCAGTAGGGCTAAGCCTGTCGAAGGAGACCTTGTCGCCTTGGCGTGACAGGTCGAACTCCGGCCCAATGCCACCACCCACCAGCGACCTAATCGATGATGTGATATCTGCCATTGAGTGACAACCGGTGAGGAGCAAGCCTACCCTCTCGCCCGCAACGCCGCGCGGAGCGGCAGCCGCGCGGCCGCCAGCGCCGGCAGGGTACCGCCGATCACCCCGCCCGCCAGCCCGAGCAAACCCGCCGTCAAAAGCATCTCCGGCGTCACGACCAGCTGAAATGCCATCTTCGTGTTGTTGGCGCCCATCGTGCTCGCCTGCCAGCCGTCAAAGACGAGCCGGGAGGCGATGGCGCCGATTGCCGCTCCAACAGCCGAGAGCAGCACCGCCTCCACCCAGGTGGCGGCGAAGGCCGGCAGGCGGGCGAAGCCGAGGAGGCGCAGCGCGGCAATCTCGACCGCGCGATCGGAAACCGAGCTCATCATCGTGTTCAAGGCTCCGGCGGTTGCGCCAATTGCCATCAGAAGCGCGATCGGCCAGCCGAACAGGCGGATCAGGCTCTTGGTGCGCTCGGCCTGGCCGGCATAGAGATCGGCCTCGGAGACGGCGGCAAGCGGCGGACCCGGCAGCGTGGACAGCCGTTCCCGCAGCGCCGCCAGCGCCTTTTGCGGATCGTCGCCGGCAAGCCGCACCCGCAGGCTCTGCACCTGCCTCTGCCGGTCGAAGGCCGATTGCACGGCCTCGAGATTAGCCCAGATCTCAGATTCGAAGGCGCTACCGCCTGATGTGAAATGGCCGGCGACCCGCCAGTCGACCGCGCCGAGCCGCACCGTGTCGCCGACGGCAAGGCCTGGGAAGGCATCCGCGAGGCGGGCGCCGACGACAATCTCACGGCCGCCCGGCACAAACGGCCGCCCCTCTGAAAGCCGGGCACGCTCGCGCATCGCAGGCCCGGCCGGGTCCATGCCCCGCAGCGACAGCGTCTGCTCGACACCATCGGCGGCCCTGACATCGACGGGAACGACGACCTCGCGCGAGATCGCCAATCCGCCCGCCCCATCGCCCGGACCGCCGCGAGCAATCCCGGGGTTGCGAGCAATCCCGGTGTCGCCACTCGCCGCCGCAAGGCTGCGGATCGCTTCGGCAGGCACGTCCGAGCCGGCCTCCTGGTTGGTGCCGCCGCCGAGGATGACGGCGATATCAGGAGAGCCCGCCCCGGCAAGCGCTGCCTCGAAGCCGCGCGCCATCGCCAGAAATCCGGCGAGCACCGCCACGACGAGCGCCACCGACAGCACCATCGACAGCGAGATCGCGCGCCGCCTGGGCAGGCTGCCGAGATTGACTCTGATCATGAGAAAGATCTGCTTGAGTGCTGAAGACATTGGACTATCTCGTTCTGAAAGCGTGGACGATGGGCAGGCGCATGGCGCTGAGCGCAGGTAGCAGCCCGGTCAGCAAGCCGAGCCCGGCGATGATGGCGGCGGATTTCAGCAGCACCGCCGCGCCGAAGACGAGACCGAATTCCGACCCGATCAGAAACGTCGCGAGCTTGGCGACGATGAGCCCGCCTGCGCCGCCAACGGCGAAGATGAACAGCGTCTCGCCGAGGATCAGCGCCACGATCCGCCCGCCGGAAAAGCCGAGCACCTTCATGACGCCGATCTCGAAGCGGCGTTCTCTCACGGCAAAGAACATGGTGTTGACCGCGATCATCAGGATCGTCACGAAAGCGGCGCCGACGACGAAACCGACGATGAGGCCGATGTCGGCGAATTGCCGGAGGAACGCCTCGAGGAACTGCTTTTCCGATTGCGTGCGCGTCTCAGCCGCCGAATTGGCGAAGAGCGCATCGATGCGCGCCGCCAGCACGGCCGGCGAAATGCCCTGGCGCGGACGCACCACGAAGGCATCGACCGTATCCCTGTCGCGGGCGCGCGCCGCATTGACTGCATCGTAGCGGGCGATGATGAAATAGGTGTCGGTGCTGGCATCGGCGCCCTCGAAGATACCCGCGATCGTAAAGCTCCAGTTGCGGCTGCCGTCGGCCCTGATCATCTGGCTGGTGATGCCGATGCGCTGGCCGACAGACCAGCCCTGCGCATCAGCCAGCGCCCGGCCGACCAGCACCCGGTCGTCGCCCTCCACGAGCGCCGCGATCAGATCGGGCGTCAACCCGAGCTCCTTGCCATTGGCGGCGGCGATCGCCTGCGGATCGACGGCGCTGACGGCCACCACATTCTTCTCGACATCGACGAACCCGCGCATGTGCGCGGTATAGGCGACGGCAGCGACATGGGGCTCGGCGGCGATCCGGCTCAGATAGGCAAGCGGCAGCGGCAGGCCGCGGCCCGATTTGTTGAAGACGCCGAGCAGATTGTCCCTGGCGCCCGCCGCCCCCTGGCTGCCGGCAACGAAGCTCGCGGTCAGCCCGTAGATCAGAAAGGCGATGCCGACCGAAAGCATCAACAGGACGGCGCGCAGCCGCTTGCGCCAGGCATTGCGCCGCATCAGCTGGAAGAAGGTCATCGGCCCCGCCCCTCGGTGAATTCGCCCTTGTTGAGCGTTAGCGTGCGCCGGGCAAAGGCAGCGGCCTCGGGATCATGCGTGACCATAACAATGGTCTTGCCGAGCTCGCGGTTGAGGAAGCCGAGCGTTTCGAGAATGTTATTCGCCGATTTCCGGTCGAGATCGCCGGTCGGTTCGTCGCACAAAAGAAGATCGGGATCGCCGACGATGGCGCGCGCGATGCCCACCTGCTGCTGTTGCCCGCCCGACATGCTCGAGGGAAACTGCCGCTGCCGCCCGGAAAGCCCGACGAGATCCATGACCGTATCGACGCGCGCCCGCCGCTCCCTCCGCCCCAGCGGCTTCAAAAGCAGCGGCAGCTCGATATTCTCTGCCGCATTCAGCATCGGCAGCAGATTGTAGAACTGGAAGACGATCCCCATCCCATGGGCCCGCCAGGCCGCCCTGGCGCCCTCGCCCATCTGCTCGAGACGGCTGCGCCCGATCCGGATTTCGCCCGCGTCGGGACTGTCGATGCCGCCGAGCATATTCAGAAGCGTCGATTTTCCCGAACCCGACGGCCCCATGACCGCGACGAAGTCGCCGCGCGGCATGGCAAGATCGAGGCCGGAAAAGATCGGGATGGTCTCCGTCCCGATCCTGAATGCCTTTTTGACGCCGGCGAGCGCGATGAAGGGATCTTGCGTGTCGGTCATTGTTTTTCTCCTTGGTGATGAATGTCACGTCGCAGGGGCCGCCCGCGTCCTTCGAGGCCCCTGCGGGGCGCCTCAGGATGAGGCGGAGAGACCGATCGCCCAGCCACACGGCACACCGATCAGCCCTCATCCTGACGTGCGTAGGCCAACGGCCGGAGCCTCGAAGGACGGGGGCGGGTGATGAGGGCCCGCGCTCCCCTCGCCCACCACAAGCCGGATGCGCGCCGCCATGGCAGGCCGTATCCCGGAGGGCGGCGACGTGAACGACAGGCGCAGCGTCGCCGTCCCCTTCTCCCGGGAAATGACGGGCGCGATCTTCGCCACTTCGACCGCGAAAGGCTGATCGGGAAAACCGTCGAGCACCGCTTCGCCTGCGAGACCCGGCCGCATCAGCGCGATATTGGTCTCGGCCACATCAGCATCGATGACCAGGCTTGCCGTGTCGGCAATCGCAAGCAGGCTTTCATCCTCCCGCACGCTGTCCTCGCGCGACAGCACGGTGTCGCCGACCTGCGCATCAAGCCGCGTCACGGTGCCCGAAATCGGTGCGGTCACGACAAGCGCCTCAACCTGTTCGCGCGCCCTGTCGATATCGTGCCTGGCCTTTTCGAGATCCTGCCGGGCCTGCTCCGCGCCATTCTCGGCCGTGTCGAAAGCGGTTTTCGCCTCTTCCAGCGCCTGCGCGGACATTGCATCGCGCCCGGCAAGCCGCTCGATGCGCGTGAGCGAAGACCGCGCCTGCGCAAGCGCTATATTCCTCGCCGCAAGCACCAATTCCGCCGCTCGCCATGATATCTCCGCGCCGCGAAGCGCAAACCGGGCGCCCGCATCGTCGAGCCGCACCAGCACCTGCCCCACCGCGACCTTGTCGCCCTCTTCGACTTCGACGGCGACAATCCGGCCCTCATATTTGGAAAAGACGACGGCGGTGTCGGGCGCCACGACATAGCCGGAGCCGGTAACCTCACGGGTCGGCAAGGCCGTGTGGTTCGCGCCATCATCGACCGGAGTCCGCCTTCCCTCGACAGCGGCACCGCGTCCCGCCGGCGCCGCCGCTTCATGAGCAGCTATCGCAAGCTGGCCACCCGCAATCACTGCGTCGATACGTTCCATGGTCGGAGGTCCATAAAAAGGAACCAGCGCCAGCGATGCCGCCACAGCAAGGAGGAGCATTGTCCCAGGGATGATGCGCCGCCGGGGAAGAGCCTCCGGCAACGCTGTCTTGAAGGCCGCCGGCTCGATCGAAAGCGATCTCAGCTTGGCGGCAAGGTCTCGGTCGTGTTCTGATATCGTGTTCATGCCGCCGAACATCGCCGACCCGGCAGAAATCGCGCCCTCGAACGCGATCCGAAACGTCCTCGATCGCGATTGTGTACCCTGCAGTGGCCGGCCTCGTCCTTCGAGGCCCCTGCGGGGCACCTCAGAGCCTGTGAATGTTTAGTGGCGGAGGCGATTTTATTGTGATTCTGTTGGGTCGTTGATTTGCTTGGAGGACGGTGATGGACGACGAGCTGTTCGAGGGATTGCCGGCGCAGGGATCGCGGCGCAGTGCTCAGGTGGGGCGCGGGGCGGCGCGCATGCGCGAGCCGGTGCGCGATCAGATCGAGTTGCGTGCCGTCGATATCGACAGCTTGATCGGCCAGGATCACGCGGTGCGCGTCATTTGGAGCTATGTCGAGGGGCTGGATCTGAGCGCGCTTGAAGGTCGGATCAAAGCGCGCGAGCACCGGCCGGGCCATCCGCCGATTTCGCCACGGCTTTTGCTGGCGCTGTGGCTCTATGCCAGCAGCGACGGTGTAGGCAGCGCGCGGGCTCTGGAACGGCTGTGCGAGAGCCACGACGTCTATCGCTGGCTGTGCGGCGGTGTCTCGGTGAACTATCACACGCTGTCGGATTTTCGGGTTGGTTGCGCCGATCTGCTCGACCGGCTGCTGGCCGAGCATCTGGCGGCGCTTGCCGATGCCGGCCTCGTCACTCTCGACAGTCTGGCGCAGGATGGCGTGCGGATCCGGGCGAGCGCGGGGGCCGCCTCGTTCGGCCGCAAGGCGAAGCTTGATCGACATCTTTCGATTGCCGAGGCGGTTGTGGATCAGCTCAAGCACGAGGTTGATGCGCGTTCGGATGCCAGCACTCGGCGTATCAAAGCGGCCAGGGAACGAGCGGCGCGCGAGCGTGGTGAGCGGGTCAGAGCAGCCCAGGTCGCTCTTGACGAGATCCAGCGCCAGCGTCAGGCGCGCGAAGAAAAGCGCGGCAATGGCAAAAAGCCGAAGGAGCCGCGCGCCTCCAGCACGGATGCACAGGCGCGGGTGATGAAGATGGCCGACGGCGGCTTCCGTCCGGGTTATAATGTGCAGGTTGCGAGCACGGCCGGTGAGCAGTTCGTGGTCGGGCTCGAGGTGACCAATGCCGGCTCCGATCGCGGCCTCATGCGGCCGATGCTGGAGCGGTTGCGCGCGTTAAGCGGCCATCTGCCGCGGCGCTATCTCGCCGATGGCGGCTTTGGCAGCGCTGAAGATATCGAGTGGGCGCACGGCGAAGGGGTTGAGGTCTTTTGTCCGCCCACTCAGTCCAAGCACGGAACCGATCCCTTCTTGCCGCGGCGCGGCGACGGTCCGGGTGTGTCGACCTGGCGGGCCCGCATGGCAAGCGAGGCGGGCAAGGCTCAGTACAAACCCCGATCGATCTGCGAATGCATCCATGCCCGCTGGCGCAACTGGAATCTGCGACAATTGACGGTCCGCGGTATCGAAAAGGTCCGTGCCGTCGTGCTCTGCTACGCACTCACCAACAATATCTTGCAAGGCCGTCGGCTTGCCAATGGATAGCTAGTGCCATCACCCAAACGCCAACTAGCGACCATCCGCACGCACCGCGCAATCGTCTAAAGTTCGATTGCATCGGTCAGCCAAGACCGGCCAGAACCGCACCAACTCAAAAGCTTCACAAGCTCTCAGGATGAGGGCGGAGGCAGGCAGCGGCTTACCTCACTGGAGAACGCCGGGGCCCTGCCGCCGAAAGCCTAGCCGCAGGCACGACAACCAGCCCTCATGGTGAGGAGGCCCGCAGGGCCGTCTCGAACCACGAGGGCTGATCGTCGTGCCGGGCGGCAGGTGAGATGAAAGCGCAGAGAGGGCGCGACGCGGCGGCACTTATGAGATCAGCCTGAATATCCCCTACCCCTCCGCCTTCCTCTGCCGCCAGGCCACTGGCGTCATATCCGTCACCCGGCGGAATTCGCGGTTGAAATTGGACTTGGTCTGGAAGCCGACCTCGAACATCACCTCGGTCACCGGTTTTTCCGTTCCGGCGAGCAGCCGGCATGCCTCGCCGACCCTGTAATCATTGACATATTGCGAGACGTTCTTGTCCATCGCCCGATTGATCGCTGCCGAGATCTGGCGCGCGGGAATGCCGGCCTTGCGGGCCAGCCGGTCGAGATTGAGATTGGCGTCGCGATAGAGCTTCTTTGCCTCCATCAACGCATCGACAGTTGCGATCGTCTCCCTGTCCTCGGTCGTTTCGGGCCTCGGCGCGGTTTCTACCGTTTCATCAGGCGCCCGGCTGCGGCTGGCCGCGGCCGCGGCAATACCGAGAATGACGAGGGCGACAAGATTGCCGACGCTGATCAGCGTCAGCGCGTGCTCGCCATGCGCCCAGGTGAAGTCGAAGAAGACGAAAGCATCGACGGCGGCCGACAGGCACAGCGCCGCCGCCGCGAAGATGATCGCCCGATAGGCCGGCACCGCTCCCTCGAAAGGCGCAAGCCGGAGCGCATCCGCGCCCGGACGCATCAGCAGCAGGATCGCCAGGGCGTAACCGACGAAGATGAGCACCAGCGCGATGTCGATCGCTTCCCGCCAGAATACCATCAGCAACAGGATGACGGCGGCGGGTATGGCATGCAGCGCAATGCGCGCCGGCAATGGCCGCCGGCTCGTCCTCACCAGCCTGGAAACGCCGGCATAGGCAAGCGGCGGCACCATCGCCGCAATGACAGGCGCGATCACGCCGACCACCTGCACCCCATAGCCCCAGCGCAGGCCGGAAAGGACGGATTGCAGCACGGAGAGTAGGATGAGCACCAGAAACGGCCGGTTGGGCTGCCCCTCCTCGTCGCGTTTGAAGACGATGACGAAAAGGATAAGCAGCAGAACGGCGACGACGAACGGGAGCGGAATGAATAACATGGGCCTGCGGGATCGGAAGGCGAATGGATGGCCATCATCGCCGGCATCCTCGTCCGGCGCGACCTCCATCATGTTTTAGGACCTGATTTTTCCGCGGATATTTTAGGATTGGAGTCCGCCGATCGAGCTAGGATCAGACGCGCTGCAGGAATTCGATGACGCGGGCAGTCAGGAGCGCAGTCGCATCCGCGTCATAGGACGGCAGCGAGCTGTCGGCGAAATAATGCTGGTTGCCGGGGTAAAGGAAAAGCTCGGCGTCCTCGACCGTCGCGACGATCTCGCGGGCGGCATCGATATCGCCCTCCCCGACGAAGATCGGATCGTTGTCCATGCCGTGGATCTGAACCGCGACGCCGTCCGGCCAGGGTCCGAAGGCCCACTCGCCGCTGATCGGCAAGCAGGAATAGAAAAGCAGAGCGCCGCAGGCCCCTGGCCGCGTCTGTGCCAGCTTCTGCGCCGGCAGCACACCGAATGAGAAACCGGCATAGACTAGTTCAGCAGGCAATTCGTCGGCAACCCGGACGCCGCGCTCCCGGATGGCGTCGAAGCCGACCTCGCCGATATAGGTAAGCCCCTCCTCGATACTTCCGAACGTGCGTCCGTCGAACAGGTCAGGCGTGTGCACGATGTGGCCGGCAGCCCTGATATCGTCGGCGAAGGCGTGTACTCCAGGCGTCAGCCCTTGTGCGTGATGGAACAGCAACATTTCAGCCATAGGCGCCTCCGGTCGAGATGTCGGCACATTTGATAATGTTCTGAGCAGTCCGGATTTAGGCTCGCGGCGGCCGCCCCATGCCGCACCTCTGCCGCGATGACCGGTTTTCTAGGGCGCCGCGCCGAAGAAAGCGAGCCGGGTGAAGATCGTATAGTTCGATTCCGATACCATCAGCGCGACGAAGACCAGCACCAGCACCGGCGGCAGCAGGATGGCGTAGACGAGCGCCAGCCGTTCCCAGGCCATGTGCATGAAGACGGCGACGATGAGGCCGGCCTTCAGCATCATGAACAGCAGGATCAGCGTCCACCTGAGATAGCTCTGGATGCCGAGATAATCGACCATGTAGGAGGCCGCGCTGAGCACGAAGAGCAGGCCCCAGACGAAGAAGTAGAGCCCGATCGGGTGCTGCTGTCCGGTATGTGCCTGTGCATGCGCCGTTTCGATGTGTGCATGCGCCGTTGTCTCGTTCATGACGACCTCACCACAGATAGAAAAAAGCGAAGATGAAGACCCAGACTAGGTCGACGAAGTGCCAGTAGAGGCCCATGATCTCGACGGCCTCGTAGCGGCCTTTCCGGCTCGTGAAGAAGCCGCGCCGTTCCACGTCGAAATCGCCTCGCCAGACCTTGCGGGCAATGATGAGCAGGAAAATGACGCCGATCGTGACGTGGGTGCCGTGAAAGCCGGTAATCATGAAGAAGGTCGATCCGAATTGTGCCGCCCCCCATGGGTTCTCCCAGGGGCGCACGCCTTCAGTAATCAGCTTCGTCCATTCGAAGGCCTGCATGCTGACGAAGGTTGCGCCCAAAAGCGCCGTCAGCAGCATCAGTATCGCGGTCACCCGGCGGTCGCGACGATAGCCGAAATTGACCGCCATCGCCATGGTGCCGCTGCTCGAGATCAGCACGAAGGTCATGATCGCGATCAGGATCAGCGGCACGTCCGCACCGCCGATATGCAGCGCGAAAACTTCGCTGGGATTGGGCCATGGAACGGGCGTCGACATGCGGGCGGTCATATAGGCGATCAGGAAACAGCCGAAGACGAAAGTGTCGCTGAGCAGGAAGATCCACATCATCGCCTTGCCCCAGGAGGCGGTCTTGAAGGCGCGCTGATCCGAGCTGAAATCGGCGGCGACACCTCGAAGGCCCGCCGGCCTGAGGTCTGCCCCGCCGTGTGTCTCAATAGTCTGTGCCATCTGCAAACTCCTTAATTCAGTAGTGTGCGGCAGAGATCGACGAAGTCGTTCGCCCAGCCGGCAAACAGCGCGAAGAGCAGCAGCCAGACGGCGAGCATGAAATGAGAATAGATCGCGGAAAGATCGACGCTTAGGCGCAGCCTGTCCGCCGCGACCTCCGTTGAAAATGCCCTCAAGCTCGTGTGCGCGAGCACGGCAAGCCCGCCGAGAATATGCAGCCCATGCAGGCCGGTGAGCATATAGAAGAAGCTGTTGGCGGGATTGTCGGCCAGCACGTAGCCGGCTGCCGTCAGCTCCCGCCAGGCCTGGATCTGCCCGGCGAGAAAGAAGACGGCAAGGGCAAATGCCGCGACAAGCGCCGGCCGCAGATTTTCCATGCGGCCATGCCCCGCTTCATGTTTCGCCCATTGCAGCGCAGCACTGCTGAGCGCAAGTGCTACGGTGGTTACCCAGAGGAGGCGCGGAACCGGCATCCCCCACCAGTCCGCCGACGCCGCACGCATGAAATAGGCGCTGACGGCAAGACTGAAGAGTGCGCCGACGACGCCGAGAAACACGAAGAGGCCGATCTTCACCGCCGGCAGCGGCGGCCGGTCGACCCCGTCATGGGCCGGCAGCTGAACCGACCCCGTTTCGAGCCAGGGCTTGGAGGCCAACCGCTGCCCGGCGAGCCACCAGATGATGATAGCGGCGATGGCGGCCAGGAAAATCAACATGACGCTCATGCCGGAACCTCCCGGGTAACGCCATCGCTTGCCGGAACATTCTGCGGAATGAAATCCTCGGCCGCCCCCGGCACGCTGTAATCATAGGCCCAGCGGTAGACGATGGGCAGATCCCTGCCCCAGTTGCCGTGGGCAGGCGGCGTCTGCGGCGTCTGCCATTCAAGCGTCGTTGCCCGCCAAGGATTGCCGCCAGCCTCCCGGCCGCGGAAAAGACTCCAGACCAGATTGAACAGGAAGACCATCTGGCCGGCGCCGACGACGAGCGCCATGACGGTGATGAAGATGTTCAGCGTATGCGCCGAAGGCGGAACGAAGGCGGTCTCTCCCATCTCGAAGTAGCGGCGCGGCACGCCGAGCAGGCCGAGATAATGCATCGGAAAGAAGATTGCATAGGTACCGAGGAAGGTGATCCAGAAGTGGATGTGGCCGAGCGTCTCGTCCAGCATGCGCCCGGTCACCTTCGGATACCAGTGATAGATCGCCCCGAAGATGACGAGGATCGGCGCAACCCCCATGACCATGTGGAAATGCGCGACGACGAACATCGTATCCGACAGCGGCACGTCGACGACGACATTGCCGAGAAAGAGGCCGGTGAGCCCGCCATTGACGAAGGTGACGATGAAGGCGAGCGCAAAGAGCATCGGCAGCGTCAGGTGGATGTCGCCGCGCCAGAGCGTCAGCACCCAGTTGTAAACCTTGATCGCCGTCGGAATGGCGATGATCAGCGTCGTGGTGGCAAAGAAGAAGCCGAAGGCCGGGTGCATGCCGCTGACATACATGTGGTGCGCCCAGACGACAAAACTTAAGCCCCCGATAATGACGATCGCCCAGACCATCATCCGGTAGCCGAAGATGTTCTTGCGCGCATGCGTGCTGATCAGGTCCGAGACGATGCCGAAAGCCGGCAGCGCGACGATATAGACCTCGGGATGGCCGAAGAACCAGAACAAATGCTGGAACAGGATCGGGCTGCCGCCGCCATGCTGCAGCTGCGTGCCCATCTCAACGATGGCGGGCATGAAGAAGCTGGTGCCGAGCACCCGGTCGAAGAGCATCATGACGCAGGCGACAAAGAGTGCCGGAAAGGCAAGCAGCGCCATCACGGTGGCGGTGAAGATGCCCCAGACGGTGAGCGGCATCCGCATCAGCGTCATCCCCCGCGCCCGCCCCTGCAGCACCGTTACCACATAGTTCAGCCCGCCCATGGTGAAGCCGATGATGAAGACGATCAGCGAGGTGAGCATCAGAAGGATGCCCCAATCCTTGCCGCCCGGCGTGCCGGAAAGAACGGATTGCGGGGGATAAAGGGTCCAGCCGGCCCCCGTCGGCCCGCCCGGGGCGAAGAAGCCGGCGGCGAGGATCAGCACCGCGAGCAGATAGATCCAGTAGCTCAGCATGTTCGCGTAAGGAAATACCATGTCACGCGCACCGACCATCAGCGGAATGAGGTAATTGCCGAAACCGCCGAGGAAGAGCGCCGTCAAAAGATAGATCACCATGATCATGCCGTGCATGGTGATGAACTGGTAATAGTGATCGGCATCGATGAAGGCGAAATAACCTGGAAATGCCAGTTGAATCCGCATCAGCCAGGAAAGCACCAACGCCACCAGGCCGATCGAGATCGCGGTGATCGAATATTGCACGGCGATGATCTTGGCATCCTGGCTGAACACATATCTCGTCCACCAGCTGTGCGGATGATAAAGCTCGACATCCTCGACTTCGGCGGAGGGGATGCTGCCGGACGGAATCTCGACCATGATCTCTCTTCCTTTTCCCGATGCGGCCTCCGGCCGTCTTCCCTCGGTTCCCTGAACCGGCCTAACGACCGCGTCACCGCGTCAATTTGCCGGCGGCAGCTCTCCCGATGACGCCGTAAGCTGGGTGAATGTCTGCTGTTGCCCGAGCCAGGTCTGGTAGTCAGCGTCGTTGTCGACCACGACGGTGCCGCGCATTTGCGGATGACCGACGCCGCAGAGTTCTGCGCAAAGGATCTCGAAGGTGCCCGTCCGCGTTGGTGTCAACCAGAAATAGGTGACCATGCCGGGGATCATGTCCATCTTGGCGCGGAATTCCGGCACGTAGAAATCGTGAAGAACATCGATCGAGCGCAACAGGATGTGCACCGGTTTGCCCATGGGCAGGTGTAACTCGCCGCCTTCGACGATCACGTCGTCGAGGCCATTCGCATCGTTCTTGTCGAGGCCGAGCGGGTTCTCGGGCGTGACGTCGCGCGTCTCGGCACGGCCGAGTTTGCCGTCCGCCCCCGGCAGGCGGAAGCTCCACAGCCATTGCTGGCTGACGACCTCGACCGATGCAGCGTCGGCCGGCACGGAAATGAACTGGTTCCAAACGATGAGGCCGGGCGCCAGCATGGCGGCGACGCCGACCGCCGTTCCCGAGGCGAGCAGCACCTCCAGCCTGCGGTTTTCAGGCTCGTAATGCGCCTGGTTGCCGGGCTTGTGGCGAAAGCGGTAGACGCAATAGGCCATGAACGAAACCACCGCCACGAAGACGATGCCGGTGATCCAGAAGGTGATGACGAGGGTACTGTCGATATAGGTCCAGTTGGACGCGATCGGCGTCCACCACCACGGACTCAGCACATGGAACAGCACGGAGCCGACGACAATCAGGACGAGGATCAGCACGACAGCCATTTCCGCTCCTCCTCGAGCAGGTTGACCGTGAAACCGTATTCCGCAAAAAGTCCGTGTTTATTATCGCACAGATAGAAAATACCGGCAAATACGGCAATTTAGCCATCCGCCGCGGGCCCGCGACCCGTCATTTGGGGTATTGCCCATCACTGCGAATATTGCTTGAGATAGGCGATAAGATCGGTAATTTCCTGATCGTCCTTCACGCCGGCAAAGGCCATCTTCGTGCCCTTCACCTTGGCTTTCGGATTGTGGAGATAGTCTCGCAACGTCGCCTCATCCCACACGAGGCCGCCCTCGCCAGCTTCCTTCATCGAGCTGGAATAGGCGAAGTTGGGATGCGTTCCGGCCTTACGGCCGAACAGCTTGTTCAACGACGGACCGACCTTGTTCGTATCGGAATCGGCGATGTGACAGGTCGCGCATTTCTTGAAAACGGTGGCACCGGCCGTCGCGTCCCCCTCCTGCGCACCTGCGACACCAGGGGAAAGGGCCATGACGGATGTGGCGATCAGCAGAACAACACGATAGTCCACGGCAAACCTCATCCTCCCAGGTCGCCAGCCACTCGCACCCTCCGCATCATTCGCGTGTGGGTGGTGGTTGTCATGCCTTAAAGATTAGTCCTTCGCCGGTGCAAGTCAATCGGTCTCAAAATTCGAAGCATCTGAGCGCGGTCTGATATCGCGTCGATCCCACGCCTTTGGCCTAGACGCCGATCGAAACCGCCTCCTGCACCGCCAATTCGGCCATGGCAAGGGCCGCTTCCCGAGTCGCGGCGGCCGCGATGAAACGGCCGTTGTGGCAGAAGCTCGCGCCCTCTACGCCGCAAACCGCCTCCAGCTCTCCATTGGCAAGACCGGCCCAGGCCTTGGGCAGGTCGGCCCTGAGCGCGAACCCCTCCTCGGCGCGGCGAATGCCGGTAACGCACCAATCCTTTTCGCGCGGGTGGACGACGAACAGCAGGTGATCGGCGCCGGCCTTGACGATAGCAGGACGGAACGGCATGCCCCTCGGCAGCTCCAGAACACGCGCTTGCCCCGCAATGTCGATTGCCTGACGCACGATTGCCTCGGCCCGCAATTTTGCGGCGCTCTGGGCGATCCTCGCCTCGACGAAACTGCGGGCGATGGCAAGAGCCGCGTGGAAAGCGCGATCGTCAGCCTCGGGCTCCGCTTCGTCGAAAACCGGTTTCAGGGTCTCGAGCAGCGTCGGCAGCGTCAAGTTCGCCAACGGTCCTGAAGGGCTGAGCGCACCATTGTCGGTCAGATCGATCGGCAGCACGAAGCTGGCATCGAAAGAGCTATGCACGGCTTCGACATGGTCTGCGGGAAGGCCGCAAGCCGCGAGATAGTCGCGGCCATAATGTTTCCAGATCAGGCCGAACGAGCTGTAGGGCTGGCCATCGTCGCGCAGCGGCGCGCCGCGCTGGTGATGATCGAATATGCCGGCATCAGCGTCATAAACGCCGCCGACATCATAGATGATCCGGTCCTGCCCTGGCGTGATCCAAGCCGGCGCCCGGCTACGGATCAGGCGCGCCTGCGGAAAAAGCCGGGTCAGGATGACGCTCGACAGCAGTTCGTCGGCATGGAAGCCACCGGAATGGGTGACGAGGAAATCGGGGATCATGAAAATAATGCGCCTTGTCGTTCGCAGCAGGTCCGCTTGCGGGGTCCGAACCAGATAGCCGTTGCCGGCCACGATCTCAACCCGTCTTTGCGCATTCCGCAGGGCGCCAGCCAATTGC
This sequence comes from Rhizobium phaseoli, assembly GCF_001664385.1. Lineage (NCBI taxonomy): Bacteria > Pseudomonadati > Pseudomonadota > Alphaproteobacteria > Hyphomicrobiales > Rhizobiaceae > Rhizobium > Rhizobium phaseoli. Next base: position 2,755,206 of record NZ_CP013532.1, read on the forward strand.
CGGAGGGAGCAGCAGCTTTACGATCAAATGATATGTCTGAAGGGCAACTCTAAGACAGCACCGGTCCCGGCTGCGCCGCGACAAGCGCGCGGCTGGACGCCGCGCCGGCATGCAGGCAGATGAGTCCGATCGCGGCCAGAGAATTGATCAACAGAACCTCGGCGACAACAGCTGCCGAAAACGCCCCGTCGCCGGACGGAAGCACCGCCGTGGCGGCAAACAGCACGCCCTCATAGGCGATGAAGCCAGCAAGGAAGGCGCCCGCCATGGTGACGATGAGATCGGCCGCAAGGCGCAGCACGCCGAGCGCTGCCGCAAGCGATGCGAAAGCCGCAATCCCGATCGCTAGTCCCCAGGCAAAACTGTCGAAGGTCTGGGGATAGCCTAGGACGAGATATCCGACCATCTGGTTGGTGAGCCAGGCCAGCAGCACCGCCATCAGCGCCATCCGCCGGGGAAGAACGACTGCCGAGACCGCCGCAAGCGCCACGAAAGGCGTGACGCAAGCAAGAACCAGGCTGAGAGCGACGCTGGCGCCGGCAATGATCGCGACCCAGGCGGCGGCAAAACTCGTTGCGGCAGGGCGCAGGGGAAGCTGATTTCGTTCGAGCATGGCGGAACTCCGTCTGACCGGGCATGGCCCAGGAAAATCATAGCGAAATTGCAGAAAAAGACCAGCGAGCGTGCGCAGTCCGAAGGGCGAAGCCTCGAAGCGTCGCCACAATGTCGCTCCCAGCGTTCCTACAGCGCATCCAGCGGTATCTTCAAATACCGCCGGCCATTCTCCTCCGGCTCCGGCAACCTGCCGCCCCGAATGTTCACCTGCAGCGCATGCAGCATCAGCTTCGGCTTGGGCAGCGTGCGGTCGCGCGCCTGCCTGAGTGCGACGTAGCCGGCTTCGTCCTTGCCTGATATGTGCGGATTGTCGCGTTTCTGGGCGGAGACCGTGCTCTCCCAGCGCGGATGGCGCCCACTCGGCTGGTAGTCGTGGCCGGAAAAGAGGCGGGTATCGTCGGGCAGCGACAGGATCGCCTGGATCGAACGCCACAAAGCGGCTGCGCTGCCGCCCGGAAAATCCGCGCGCGCGGTGCCGGAATCCGGCGTGAACACCGTGTCGTGCACGAAGGCGGCGTCGCCGATCAGATAGGTGACCGAAGCAAGCGTATGGCCGGGCGAAAATATCACCCGGGCCTCCATCGCGCCGATCGCAAACGTCTCACCATCAGCAAACAGCCGGTCCCATTGCGAGCCGTCGGTGGCGAGGTCCGGCCAGTTGTAGATCTCCTTCCAGAGCGCCTGCACCTCGGTGACATGCGCGCCGATGGCTGTCGGTGCCCGGGTCCTGCCTTTGAGGTAATGGGCGGCGGAAAAATGATCGGCATGCGGATGGGTGTCGAGGATCCATTCGAGCGTCAGGTGCTCGGCCGCGATATAAGCGAGAATGGCATCGGCGCTTGCGGTACCCGTCGCTCCCGAGGTTTCGTCGAAATCGAGCACCGGGTCGATGATGACGCAGCGTTTCGTGACGGGATCGGCAACGACATATTGCACGCTTGATGTGCTGGCATGAAAGAAGGCCTTCACCTGAGGCAGCTGCCCTGCCCGCCTCTCCAGAAAGCGGAGCGCATTGGAAAGATCCAAGCCATGGTCCTTGCCCAGCGCTTCGACCTCCCCCGCGCTCATCCGCCCGTCGAGCGCTTCGCCGAGCGCATAAAGCGTCAGCGCCCGCGTACCGCTCTTGCAATGCGCAAGCACCGGCCCCTTGGCATCCGCCATCGCCGCCTGGAAGGCGATGATATCGGCCTCGGTGATCTCGGTGCCCTTCACCGGCACGAAGCTGTAGGAAAGCCCCGCGGCGACCGCAGCCGCCTTTTCCGCCGTATTGCCCGGCTGGCCGGGATCTTCGCCGTCCGGCCGGGCATTGATGACGCCGGCAAAGCCACGCACCGCGAAATCGGCAAAATCCGCGGGCTCGGGCTGACCCGCCACCGATATCAGCTCATTGACCCTCACGAATGTCATCGAAGCCCCGCGCCGTCCGCATCAAGCAGATCACATGTATTTTAGTACAATCTCACGAGTATATTGCCGAGCGCAAGAAGAGTTACCCGGCATATGCCACCGGCCGGGCCCCCGGCTCGGCTCTCTGGTCAAAACGACAGTGCCGCAGGACCCGCTTGATCTCGGCACGCACGGCGCCAGATGACGGCAGGCACTTGTCCGCCCGGCAGCAAAAAGCCCCGCCAATCATTGGCGGGGCTGTTCATGCTGAAAATTGATCGGCATTACGTCCTGGGAGGAATCAATGATTGGCTTCTGCCACCCAAAGCTGGTGCGAACCTTGCGCGGTCAATCCAGTTGAATCGCGGCTCAAAGCCCGCTGCCTCCAGTTGGAGCATCACCGATCGGCGGTCCTCGTCGGCCGCAGCCGCGGCTGAACGAGACTAGTTCTGACCCTGCAAGCGGTCCATCACCTCCAGCAGCAGGTCGGCACAGGCTTTCATCGGCTCGTCCTCGGCGCATTTCAGATCGATCCGTGTGTTTCCGTCCTCGATCTGGAAATGCGCGGCCTTGGACGGCAGTGGCATGCGATGCCCGCGGAAACCACGGAAGCCCATGTCGCCCCTCGAACCATGCCATCGGTAATCGGGGCGATCTCCCGACCGTCCATCCGGCGAGCCCATCATCCGCTCGTCGTCACCGGGAGCAGACTGCGGCGGCGGCGGCGGCGGGCTGGGCTCGGCCGCTGCGGGCGGAGTTCCTGCCGATGGCGGGGCTGGCGGTTGTTGTGCGAAGGCGGTGCCGGCGAGTGCGGCAAGAGCAAGGCTTGATAGCAAAAGTCTTTGCATGGGATCGGTCCTTTCGGAGACGTGAGGCATGTCTATAAACACCGCGGCCGGCCTTTGGTTCACACCCTCCTCCGCTGGTGAGCGAAATCCGCAGAGGATATGGCAGCGATCCCAGAGCAACAATCACAGGTGTGTCGCCGCCCCGGACTTCTTTCGCCTCGCCTCCGCCTTGTTGCGCGTTTATCCTCACCGTCGATTCGCTGTCCGCGACGAGGGCGCGGGCGCAAGATTGCATCAAAGGAGAGTGCGATGACGGACGCCAAGAGCGGCATTTCGGGATTACGGCCGCATATTACGGTTATCGGCGTCGGCGGGGGCGGCGGCAACGCCATCAATAACATGATTGCGGAAAAGCTGGCGGGCGTCGAATTCATCGCCGCAAATACGGACGCCCAGGTTCTCGCCACCTCAAAGGCGTCGCGCCGCATTCAGCTCGGCGCGAATGTGACGGAAGGCTTGGGTGCCGGTTCGCTGCCTGAGGTTGGTCATGCAGCCGCCGAGGAGTCGATCGACGAGATCATGGATCACCTAGCCGGCTCGCATATGTGTTTCGTCACTGCAGGCATGGGCGGCGGTACGGGCACCGGTGCGGCCCCCGTCATCGCGCGCGCCGCGCGTGCGGCCGGCATCCTGACGGTCGGCGTCGTCACCAAGCCCTTCACCTTCGAGGGCAATCGCCGCATGCGCACGGCCGAAGTCGGCATCGAGGCGCTTCGTCAGGCCGCCGATACCGTCATCGTCATTCCCAATCAGAACCTCTTCCGCATCGCGGACGCAAAAACCACCTTCGCCGATGCCTTCATGACGGCCGACCGCGTGCTCTTTGCCGGCGTCGGCTGCATCACCGATCTCATCGTCAAGGAAGGCCTGATCAACCTCGATTTCGCCGACGTGAAGTCGGTCATGCAAGGCATGGGCCGCGCCATGATGGGCACCGGTGAAGCCGCCGGCGAAAGCCGGGCGATGAAGGCGGCGGAAGCGGCAATCGCCAACCCGCTTCTGGACGATATTTCCATGAAGGGCGCCAGGGGCGTGCTGATCTCGATTTCCGGCGGTTCTGATATGACGCTGTTCGAAGTCGATGAGGCGGCAAGCCGCATTCGCGACGAAGTGCAGGACGACGCCGATATCGTCGTCGGCGCGATCTTCGACCGCAGCCTGGACGGCAGGTTCCGCGTTTCGGTCGTGGCGACCGGCCTGGAAGCCAGCGCTCCCCCGCTATCGGCGCCCAATCACACGGCTGAACAAATCCAGACGCGCACGTTGCAGTAACACGGCAGTATGGCGTCGCTCCATCGTATAAAGTACGAGACGGGGCGACGTCACCGTTCGGGCGCTAGGAGCCGTGGACTCTTGGGATTCCCAAAGCTGAGCAAATCAGATTCAAGACTGTCTTTTGGAGGCAGTCATGGGTGTTTTAGATCGTCTCATTCTTCGAGATGACCAGTGGGAGCGGATGTCTCGTCATATCATTGGCGACGATCGCACGCGCGGTTCGTCTGGACGTGACAATCGCATGTTTGTGGAAGCGGTCTTGTGGATCGTGCGGACGGGTTCGCCCTGGCGCGATCTGCCGGAGGTGTTCGGTGATTGGAACAGCGTGTTTCGCCGCTTCAGCCGCTGGAGCCAAAAGGGTGTCTGGTGGCGTGTCTTCGAAGCAATGTCGGAGGATACCGACTTCGAATACCTGATCGTCGACAGTACTATTATTCGCGCCCACCAGCACGCCTCCGGCGCAAAAAAGGGGCTGAAGATCAGGCCCTTGGCCGCTCGCGCGGCGGCTTGAGCACCAAAATCCATATGGCCGTGCGTGGCCTTGGATGTCCTGTTCGTTTCATCCTGACCGCCGGCCAGAAAGGCGATGCACCGCAAGCCGATCTCCTGATCGAAGACCTGCCAGCCGAGGTCGTCATGGCCGATACGGCCTATGACAGCGACCGGCTACGCAAACTCATTGCCGACAAGGGCGCGCAAGCGGTTATCCCGAACAACCCCTCGCGTGCCAAGAAGTATCCACTCGACAAGGAACTCTACGCTCAGCGCTATCTCGTCGAATGTTGCTTCTCGAAGCTCAAGCAGTTTCGACGCATCGCCACGCGATATGAGAAAACCGTTCGAAACTACAAAGCCATGATCGCTCTGGCCGCAACAATCTTATGGCTCAGATAAGTGTCCACAGCTCCTAAGGCTCATCAGGCGAACAATATCTCCGAGATGTTGTGCACCACGGAGATTTCGTCGGTCATCGAGTTGGTGATGTAGATGGAATCCGCCGCCGCGTCATAGACCACGTTGGTGGTGGAATCGTCGCCCGGTATGGCGATGTTGACATCGATTGCCGTCTTGATGCCGGTTTTGAAATCGAATGCCGTGCCGATGTGCTCGCTGCCGGAGGAATCGCCGAAGAAGAAGGTGCCGTCGACGGCAAAGCCATAGCCGAGCCCGCCCGCCGCGAAAGTCTTGGATTCGATCGGGTCCAGCGTGTCGGGATCGATCCTGGAGACCTGCCAGGTGGTATCATCGATGCGGCCCACGACGTAAATGCCGGTCGAATCCTGCATCGTGTTGACGGCGGTGAACCCGCCCCAGTCGAAGGTACCCGACCCATTCTTGCCGATAAGGCCGGGGATCGGATCGCCCTTCTGGTCGAGTGATCCGTCCGAAGCATCCCACTTTGCGAGATAGGTCTGATCGGGGAAAGGATCCTCTCCGCCCCTCGCCTCGTTGGTCCTGCCGATGATTGCGCCGCCGCGGACCGCAAAATAGGTTCCGCCGATGTCATATTGGCCCAGGTCATAGTCGCCAAGAGAGATGGCGCCGCTGGCTTGGTCAGCCTCGAATGCCGAGGCGTTGTCGTAGACGTAAACCATAGAATCGTCAGGGAAACCATGGCCAGAGCTGACGTAATACTTGCCCGTCAGCGGATCGACCGCGACCCCTTGGAGCTCGTAATGGTCGAGGAAAGGCCGCACGACCTCTGCCTGCGCCTCGACATGATCCGTATTTACCGACTTCCCATCCGTGACACCGTTCACGGTCAGCGAGATCACACCGACATCCGCGTATCCGGTGCCGTCGGAGACCTTGTAATATTCGAGCGTCTCCGTGACATGCGCGCCATCGTTGAGTCCTGCCTTCACGGCCGGGTCGAGATCATAGGTGAAGCTTCCGTCGCCCGCGAAATGGAAGGTGCCGAATTGGCCGGCAACATCGGTGCTCCGATCGGCGCTGACGCTGGCGCCCTCGACCGAGCGGAGAAAGAGATGGCCCGCCTCCCCGGCGATGTCGTTGGCAAGCACATTGCCCGTCATCGCGCCGCCTTCCCGGAACGTAAAGGCATCGTCGACCGCGACCGGTGGGCTGGTCACCCCATGAATGTCGAGCGTGAAATGGCCGAAATCGGTATTGCCGGCGCCATCGGAGATTTTGTAGCCGATCGTCTCGCGCAGCGTCATCCCGTCCCGGAAATCCAGCTTGGCCGCCTCGTTCAGCGTGTAGGTATAGGAACCGTCGGCTTTGACGTGAAACGTCCCGTACTCGCCGGCGATTTCGGTGACCTGCCCGCTTTGCTTGGCGACAACCCGCTCGCCATCGAAGAAGTTGAGAGCCATATGGCCGCCGGGGCCGGCCACGTCATTGGCGAGCAGATTGCCCGAAATCACGTCGTTTTCGGAGGCACTGAGGTAATCGTCGTTCGCTGTGGGTACAGACACTGTCATGGATATCTCCTTAAAGATCCATTTCGCTGGTCGGCCGGAAGGAAAGCAGCCGACGCGGCGCGCGTCAATTTATTTTCTAGTGAAAGTAGTAATTTAGATTTCCACAGCTTCGTTGTTCTGTGCGTCTCAGCATGCGAAGCGTGGGACAATGCCGCACCCGGATGGCAGACGAGGGAGGATGCCGCGCCGCGGCACGATATAAATCTATTGAATTCCCCACCGCGGCTCGAAATCTTGCGCGCGTCGATCGACAGCATGACGGCAGATTTGTCGGGATTGAGACCTACGTCTCGTAACGATTGCGGGAAGCATTATGTCCAAACAGGACAATCCGGAAGTATTGCGCGAAGGAAGATTGATCGGCATTTGGTTCTCGTCGCTGGCGCTTCTGGGCATAAGTATGATGGTGACGTATGTCACCCCACCACCCGCCTGATCTTCTCCGCATCCTCCACCGTTGCCGGATTATACACCACCATGCTGAGGTCCGGCCGCCCGTCCACCTGAAACGCCGAATACTCGAAGGAAAGCAGCCCGAGCAACGGGTGCTTGATGTGCTTGGCGCCCTCGCCGTGGCTGCGCACGTCGTTGTCGCGCCACATGGCCAGGAATTCCGGGCTCTTGCGGCAGAGTTCGTCGACCAGCGGCTCGACTTGCTCTGCAGCCCCCGCGCGGGCGGCATCCACCCGGAAGGCGGCGACGACGAAGCGGGCGACACTTTCCCAGTCGTATTGGGCGGCGCGCACGCGCGGGTCGAGGAAGATGAAGCGCAGCACATTGCGCTCCTCCGGCGGCAGCGCGCCGTAATCTGTGAGCAGCACGGTCGCCGCACGATTCCAGGCGACTACATCCCAGATGGCGTTGCGGATCAGCGCCGGACTCGGATCCAGCGCATCAAGCACGCCCTGCAGGCGCGGCGTTACGCCTTCCTGCCTGCGATAGCGCACCTCCGGCGGCCGACCGAGACCGATGAGGAAGAGATGCTCGCGCTCGATATCGGTCAGCATCAGCGCTCGTGAAATCCGGTCGAGCACGTCGGCGGACGGCGCACCGCCGCGGCCCTGCTCCAGCCAGGTATACCAGGTGGGGCTGATATTGGCGCGGCTCGCCACCTCCTCGCGGCGCAGACCCGGCGTGCGCCGCCTCTCCCCGGCGAAACCCAAGGCGGCGGGATCGAGCTTTGCGCGGCGGCCCTTGAGATAGGCGCCCAGCCGGTTTTCGGAGGTCACGAATTCGCTCATCCTATTAGCCATTATACCATGATAAGATCACTACTTTACCATGATAGCAGTCTCGCCGATATCTGTCTCCAGCCAATCAGGAGATATCGACATGCGCATATTCGTCACCGGAGCTACGGGCTGGGTCGGCTCGGCCGTCGTCAACGAACTGATCGCCGCCGGCCATCAGGTGCTCGGCCTCACCCGCTCGGAAAAAGGGGCTGAAGAACTGGCGGCCGCCGGCGCTGCAGTCCATCGCGGCTCGCTGGAAGATCTGGAAAGTCTGAAGCGCGGCGCGGCCGAGGCTGACGGCGTGATCCATACCGGCTTCAACCATGATTTCTCGAAATTCGCCGAAAACTGCGCGCTCGACCGGCGCGCCATCGAGGCGCTCGGCGAAGCCCTGCGGGGCACCGACCGGCCGCTGCTGGTGACCGCAGGCCTTGGCCACGCGCCCGGCCGCATCGGCACCGAGAAAGACCCGCCGATGCCGACCACGGAGATCTATCCCCGCGCCTCGGAAATTGCCGCGGTATCGCTTGCGGCGCGTGGGCTGCGCGCCTCCACCGTCCGGCTGCCGCCCTCGGTGCATGGCCATGGCGATCACGGCTTCGTGCCGATCCTGATCGAAACCGCCCGGCGCACCGGCGTCTCCGCTTATATCGGCGACGGACAGAACCGCTGGCCGGCTGTCCACAGGCGCGATGCCGCCCGCGTCTATCGCCTGGCAATCGAACACGGCGCTGCCGGCGGGCCGTTCCTCGCAGTCGCCGAAGACGGCGTCGTGTTCAAGGAGATCGCCGAACTGATCGGCCGTCGGTTGAACGTGCCCGCCGTCTCGCTTTCGCCGGAAGAAGCGGCGAACCACTTCGGCTGGTTTGGAATGTTCGCCGGCTTCGACGTGCCGACTTCGAGCGCGCATACGCGGGCATTACTCGGCTGGGCGCCGGAGCAGCCGGGGCTGCTCGCGGACATCGATCATCCGGCGTATTTCGGCGGATAGGCTTCCGGTGATGGAGCGAAGCGGCGGCGAAGTGCGTGCGTCATGCAAGTCATTTGCCTTTCGCTTGCCGCTCAAAGCGCTCGTCGCATATGCTCCTCAGCCCCCTCATCTGCCTGCCGGCATCTTCTCCCCGAGGGGAGAAGCGGAATCGTGGCAACGTCTCGCCTCCTTCGGGGCCTCGACAGCCCCGAAGCACGAGGCACGGCGTGTCTCCTACCGCATCCGCCCTTCATTCGTGTCGGCCGGATCGTAATTCACGTCCCAATCCTTCTTCGGCTTCTTCTTCCCCGGCGGATCCCGGTTCACCGTCGCGTCCTCCGAGCCGGTGATGACGGTCGGCTTGGCGCTGGCGACACCGCTGGCCCTGCGGTCGGCGCGGGATTTGGCGAACTGGCCGGCGGCGTCTTTTTCGGGGTTGGCCATTTCATTCGCCTTTCTGCTTCATCGCGTCGCCGAGATCTTTCATCTCGGGGTCGCGGTTGTTTTCGCCTTTTGCGTCGCGGTTCTTGTCAGGATCGTCCTTGGGTTTCAGGTAGCCGCGCGGGGTATTGCCCTTCGGCCCTTCCCAGCGGGGGGATTGATCGGTGGTGCCGGGAGCACCGTCCCTGGGGGTCGTCATGCCCATTGTCGTTTCTCCTTGGTTGAACAGGGAAAACCGCAAAGAGCGCCAACTGTTCCCGGCCTTATCGCAGCGAGGCAAGCGTCGTGCAGCCAAAGGCAAGCAGGGTGACTGCGGCATTGACCGCATGCGAATATTCCCACTGGCGGCGCAGCGTCTCCCAATTGTCCGGCTGCACGGTCCAGTTTTCGGTCGCCGCGTTCGCCGGCTGGGTGAAAAGCATGAAGATGACGAGGTTGAGCACGATCAGTGCCGCAGCAGCGACCGAGAGCGTCAAAGCCGGCGCGTCGGCCCTGAGCACGATGGCATTGCCTGTATTGGCGAGGAAGGCGAGCGGCAGCAGCAGGCCGACGATCCACCAGCCGGCATAGGCCTGTTGCGCGACGAAATAATGCCTTCGCCATCCCGATCTTGTTGACAAGCGAGAGGGCGTGCGCCGCCGGCGCGATGAGCGCCAGGCCGGGTGAGGATGACGGCAAGGAATCTCATGAGAGCTGAACCGTCGGCGGCAGGCAAGGTTCCCGGAAAATATGGAACACACTCCTGCCCGAACGGTTCCCCTCAAGTCACCAACCCGAGACATGGAGCCCGACATGAGCAAGACCAACGTCCGCGAACTTCAGAAACGCGCCGAACAGCAGGTCAGAAACACCAGCGCCGGCGGCCACCTCGGCGGCACCTATTTCGGTCAGCAACCCGACGGAAAAACCGCCTCGGAGACGACCAACGACAGCGCCAAGGCCCGGCCCAACGACGGCAGCAATTAAGCGAGTGCGGTCTCAAGGGCAAGATATGCCGGCCGCTCACAATCATTCACCGCGCGTCTGCGCGGTGAATGATTCTTGGGAACAACTGAGCGTAGGGCCGCTTGCCGCGAACGTCTCCCCGCTTCAGCGCCGGTCATTGAACGGCAACGCCTCTGCACTACCTTCTGCCGTCGGCGGGACGGGTATTTGAGCGCAGCAGGGGGCAACGTGGCATCCTATTCGATTGACGATGCAATTCGGGAGCTTGCTCCGGCGCTCTCCAAGGCGCCGGCGCGCGCCGTCAGCGGCGAATGGACCTCCACCACCATGCAGGCCGGGCATTCCTCAAGCACGGGCGGCTACCGCGATGCGGCGGGGAAGACCGTCTCGGACGATTCACGCGATCTGCTGCGAGATATCGGCGATGTCGTCGAAAAACTCGATGCAGCGGCGACCGAGCGCTTCAACCAGGTGGTCGTCCGCTGGAAGAAGCCGGCCCTTCCCTTCATGCGGGCGCAGGTCACGATCGAAACCAGCTTCGACCAGGCGATCGTGCCGCGCGGCCCCGACGACGCGATCTACGAGCGCGCCGCAAGCGCCCGCCGTGCCTTCTGGCAGAGCCGCGGCACTGTGCGCGGAGGTTTTGCCGCCGAGCGCGCCACCACCAATGTCTACGCCCAGACCAAATGGTTCGGCCCGCACCGCCGGATCCTGGTGATCGATGCACCGGGGAGAATGTTCCTTGCCACCGACGGCCTCTCCACACCCTGGGCCGGTATCTCCGATCCCGAGAACGGCGTCGAATGCGAACTCTTCATGGGATTCGGCGCCGCCACGCTGGATGCGACGACAATCGCCGACTGGGGAAACCTTTTGATCAACCTCGGCGATCTCGTGGCCGACGGCTACCGCGTTGCCCGCGATGTCGAAAAACATGGCGCCATCCTGTTCTGCCGGCTGACGGCGGATTACCTCCCCCTGACCCGCATCGTCCTGGGCCTTGATCCTGGCCGGATCGACGGCATGCCTTTCGGCTCCGTGCCGCTGATCCGGGCAACGGCAATCGCCGAAACGGAGATCGAGGGCGGCGATCTAGACGAGGACTGGGGCGCATCGGCGGCGCGCCAAGCGCTGGCGAAACGCGGCATCGCGCTTTAGCTCAAGGCGCGTAACGTGTGAAAACATAATCGTGGTCTTTCACATTGCCGACATGGCAGGAAAGACAGGTTTCGTGCTGGGCGAGGTCAACCGGCTTGCCATTGACGAACCTTCCGAAGCCCCAGCCATGGCTGTCGGGATATTTCTTGGAGTCCTTCACCATCACCTGCACGGTGGTCGGAGCCCCCGGCACCGTCGCCGGCGCAAATTCCGTCGACTGCATGCGTTTGTAGGCAAGTTTCACGAGGATCGACCCGTCGGGAAACGGCAAGGTGCCCTTCTTGTATGCCTCGACGGCAAGGTCGTTGCCGAGGAGGGCGCGCAATTCATCAAGGGGCGGCGCCTCCTGTGCTGGCGCGATGAATTTCCAGTCCCTGTAGCCGTCAGGAACAGTGACGCCGTAGATCGGCGAGGCGTTTTCCGGCGATGCGCCCGGTGACTCGGAATAGGAGATGGCGACGCTGAGGGGGAGACTGGAAATGGCAAATACGCCAAGGAGAGCAAGCTTCATTGAAAACTCCTGCCGGACCGATGTTCTCAGGCAGGATCCTTTCGGATTGTATCTGACGAATGTCAGGCTCCAGCCGAAATGTATCGAAGTGTAGCCGTGTTCGCACCGGCTCGTCGCGCCGATCATTTCATCAAGATGTCATGAAACTTCTTGTCCCGGATCGGCTTTCTACAACGAAGCGAAACAAGGAGCTGCAAATGTCCGGCGAAGCCGAAAACCACGCTAAAACCGCCATCGTTCCCGTTCAGAACGCGTCATTGGCAGAGCAAGTCGCCACTGCGGCGGTGCTTGAAGACATGCAAAAGGCAAGCCTGCAGCCCCTTCAGGCCGCGCCGGCGCCGGCAGCGGCGCCGTTCTCCTGGGACCTCGATCCCCGGGAGATGCTTAAGCTGACCTCCGAGGTGATGACACTGCCCATGGTCTTCTGGTCGACGGGCCTATCCCTGGCCTATTCCCTCTGGCTATCCTCGCTGCCGCCCGCAGGCGGAACGACAGATCCGATCGGTCAACGCGCGGCTTAGCGGAGCAACCGATCGCCCGCCGCCAGCGACGTCCGGACCTCTACACAAGGCCCACCTTTCCGCCCTCAGTCCAGGCTATTTGCCGGATGAGGGCGAAGAGGCAAGCACCACGTTCAAGCCTGGCGCAGCCGCTTATTCGTTGATATCCGGCTCGACGACCTTGGCGAGATTGCGCAGCGATTCCTGCCAGCCGAGATAGCAAGCCTCCGGCGGGATGAGGTCGGGTATGCCGGCCTGGGTGATTTCCACTTCGGTGCCCACCGAAACCTTCTTCAGAGTCACGGTAACATCCATTTCGCCGGGGAGGTTCGGATCATCGAACTTGTCGGTGTAGCGGACCAATTCGCCCGGGACGAGTTCAAGGAATTCGCCGCCGAAAGCATGACTGTTGCCGGTCGTGAAATTGCGGAAGGACATTCTGAAGGTGCCGCCGACGGCCGGTTCCAGATGATGCACGGTGCAGAGAAAACCGTTCGGCGGAAGCCATTTGGCGAGCGCGTCTGCCTCGATGAAGGCGCGATAGACCTTTTCCGGGCTGGTCGCGAAGACGCGGTGCAGGCGTATAGTGTTCGGCATGGTGGTGATCCTTTGATGGACGGAATGAACGAGCTAAGGACGGACAAGCCTTTGCCGATCCGACATGGGATCGATCTTTTCTTCAAGAAAAATCGCGCGCAAGCGTGCGTGTCAGCTCGGCATGCTAGGCAATGGCAGTCGGCGACAGGTCGGACCGGTATCGAAGGCGAACCGCACTGCGCCGCAGGCGCATTTCCTTGCTCATGCCAAGCGCCTTTCCCCTGATGTTGGAATGCCGACGATCGGGTGTCCGCTCAATTGGCCTCAAGCCGCGGCCTGCTCGCCCAGCGCATTGAGCAGCAGCCGAGCGGCCTGCTTCGAAGACGCCGGGTTCTGTCCGGTGATCAACTGATCGTCCTGGACGACATGCACGGCCCAGTCTTCCGTCGCCGAAAACTTCGCCCCCTGCCCTCTCAGCACGTCTTCGAGCAGATAGGGCACGACCTCGACGAGATTCACGGCGGCCTCCTCGGAATTGGTGAATCCGGTCACCGTCCGCCCCTTGGCGATCGGCCCGCCATCGGGCGCCTTGACCTTCGTCAGGATCCCCGGCGCGTGGCAAACGAGCGCCAGCGGTTTTCCGGCCGCAAGCGTCGCCTCGATGAGCGCGTGGGCGCTGCTGTCGTTCGTCAGATCCCAGAGCGGGCCATGGCCGCCGGGAAAAAACACGGTGTCGTAATCGGCCTGGTCGATGTCGGACAGTTTCAGCGTGTTGGCGAGCGCGGCCGTGGCCTCCGAGTCGCGTTCAAACCGTCGCGTGTCTTCCGTCTGAAAGGCCGGCTCGTTGCTCTTCGGATCGAGCGGAGGCTGACCTCCTTTGGGCGAAGCGAGTGCGACCTCGGCTCCGGCGTCGCGGAAGACAAAATAAGGGGCGGCAAGTTCTTCGAGCCAGAATCCCGTTTTCTTGCCGGTATTTCCAAGCTGATCATGTGATGTGAGAACCATGAGAATTTTCATTGCCCAGCTCCTTCGCTCCAGCCAGAGGACAAAACCTTCCGCGTCCGGTTTAACGGTGAAATACTGCCTGCAATCTCATGCTGAACTGGCAAAATCATAGATCGGCCACCGGTGCGACACAAGCCTCCAGTTCCATTCGGAATGATGAGGACGCGCCTGATCCTCCCGCCCTTCAAATTCTTATTGGAGACGCATAGAAGATCGGTAACGCTGTTGCGCATCGGTTCAGCGAAGCCTTCGGGGAAGTTGGAAAGTGAGCAAGCCGAATTATCGGGATATCGCCCGCCATGCCGGCGTCGGCACTGCAACGGTCGAGCGCGTCCTGAACGGGCGCGGCGGCGTTCGGCCGGAGCTGGTCGAGAAGGTGATCATTGCCGCGCGCGCGCTGGATTATCCCCGCAAGCTCCCGGACACCCATCGCGGCCTGCTGCGCATAGAGGTGTTGATGGTGCGTCCCGAAACCACCTTCTATCAGCGGCTCTCCGCGGCATTCGAGAGGATCGCGGCGACTCTCGACCCGCTGGTGATCGTGCATCGCAGCTTTACCGAAGAGATGAAGCCGGAAGAAATTGCGCGCCGAATCTTGTCGGCCGGCCTGCGGCGCGCAGGCCTGATCCTGGCGGTACCCAGCAATCCGCTGATCGGCGCGGCCGTCGAGAAGGTCAGCGCCCAAGGTTTGCCGGTTGTCCACGTCGTCACTCGCGCCTCGGAACATACAGGCGAATTCGTCGGCATCGACAATTATGCCGCCGGCCGGACGGCAGCGCTCTTCATCGGCCGAATGGGACGCCGGACCGGTCCCGTCTTTGCGATCTGCCATCCGATCTATCAGGTGCACCGCGATCGAATCCGCGGCTTTTCGGACTATTTTCTTGAGCACCCCGGCGCCAGCAGCTTCCAGAGCCTGGGGTTCGGTCTCGACGAAGAGCATCTCGGCGCGGAACTCCTGACCTCGGCCTTGCGGATGTATCCGGACCTTGCTGGCCTCTACAATGCCGGCGGCGGCAATTCCGCACTGATCAATGTGCTGCGACGGCATGCGCGCGAACGCGGCATCTTCTTTGTCGGCCACGAACTCACCGACTATACGCGCAGCGCCTTGCAGGACGGCACCATGGATGTGGTCCTCGACCAGGCGCCCGAGGCGCAGGCCAGGCGATCGCTCGATCTGATCCTGCGCCGAATTGGCTTGACCGATATTGAGCCGGATCGGGCGCCCATCCGCTTCATCACCATCACCAAGGAAAGTCTTTGATCTGATTTGATCAAGAATGGTTTCGGCGCCGCGGCGGTCTCCTGCTACTTTCAAGACAGAAGGAGAGCCGATGCGTCGACAGCCGCGACATCCCGACACGAAAGGCGCTCTCCTGCGATCAAGATGCAAATGCGGGCCGACGATTCCGTCAGCCCGAAGGAGAGAACAATGGACGATCTGAAGTTCGGCACGCGCAACAAGCGCGGCGACTGGGCACCGAACCAGCCAGCCGAAACCGCCCCGCTGTTTGCGTTTCCGCCGCGGCTGATGGCGATCCTGAAATGGCTGCCGCATTACTTCTTTCCTTGGAATGCGATTTTCGCCGCCTCCGCGATCGCTTATTGGGCCTTGGTCATTCCATCGATGGAGACGATGCAAACGCTCGGCATCGGCTGGGCCGCCTGGCTTTACGCCGTGAACGCGATCTGCGTTTTACTCTTCTACGGCGCCTTCGAGGTGCATCTCTATGTGCTGAAGCGGCAGGAAAATCGCTTCAAATACAATGGAAAGTTTCCGTCCGAGCAGAAGAACAAAGCCTTCTGGTTCGAGCGCCAGAACGTCGACAACATGTTGCGCACTTTCTTATCGGGCGTGGTGATCTGGACCGCCGTCGAGGTCGGCATGCTCTGGGCCTATGCCAACGGCTATGCGCCCTGGTTAAGCTTCGCAGAGCGCCCCTGGACGATTGCCGCCGTGGCCCTCGTCGTGCCGATCATTCACGAGTTCCACTTCTTCTGCATCCACAGGCTCATCCATACGCCCTTCCTCTATAAGTGGGTGCACTCGGTCCACCATAACTCGGTCAATCCCTCGCCTTGGTCTTCGCTGTCAATGCATCCAGTCGAGCACCTGCTCTATCTCGGCACCGCCCTCTACCACCTGATCCTGCCGTCCAATCCGATCCTCATGCTCTACCAGCTGCATTATGCCGGCTTCGGCGCCATTCCCGGCCATGTCGGCTTCGACAAGGTCGAAATCGGCGGGGACAAGCTCATAGATAGCCACGCCTATGCGCATTACCTCCATCACAAATATTTCGAGGTCAATTACGGCGACGCGCTGATCCCGCTCGATAAGTGGTTCGGCACCTGGCACGACGGCTCCGCCGAAGGCGAGGCGCAGATGCAGGCGCGCTACCGCCGGCGCAAGGAAAAACTCGCCGCCCGCAAGACGCGCATGGAAGTCACGGGAGCAGCCGAATGAGCTGGGTTACTGCTTGCAAGCTCGACGACATCGAGCAGGAAGGCGCCATCCGTTTCGATCACGGCAGCCGCACCTACGCCATCTATCGCGGCCCCGACGACAGCGTCTATTGCACGGCCGGCCTCTGCACCCACGAGGCGATCCATCTCGCCGGCGGACTGGTCATGGATTTCGAGGTCGAATGTCCGAAGCATTCCGGCGCCTTCGATTACCGCACCGGGGAAGCCTTGAGGCTGCCCGCCTGCGAGAATCTGAAAACCTATCCGACAGAGGTGATCGACGGAGAGGTTCGCGTGGCTCTGATCTGAGCCCGCAACATAGGCAGGCCTGAACAGCCTCCGGTATGGATCGGGCGGCCCGGCGCCCCTTGGGAGGAAAACATGAAATCAATCTGTGTGGCGGCCATCCTGGCCGCCCTGACGACGACTGCTGCCTCGGCCGAGACGATCGGCGTTTCGATGCAGAGTTTCGACAACAATTTCCAGACGCTGCTACGCGAAGGGCTGCAAGCAAGGGCCTCCAAACTCACCGGCGTCAACCTGCAGCTCGAGGACGCGCAGACCGACGTTTCCAAGCAGCGCAGCCAGGTGGACAACTTCATCGCATCGGGCGTGGATGCGATCATCATGACGCTCGCCGATACGTCGGCCGCCGCCGGCATCAGCGAGGCCGCCCGCAAGGCCGGCATTCCGCTCGTCTACCTCAATCTCGAACCGGAAAATATCGAGAAGCTGCCGGAAAAGCAGGCCTATGTCGGCTCGAAGGAAACCGACTCCGGCAGGCTCGGCGCCGAAGCCGCCTGTGAACTGCTGAAGAAGAAAGGCAAGGCGAGTAACGCGCAGGCTTACATCTTGATGGGCGATCTCGCGCATCAGGCCTCGCGCGACCGCACCTCGTCGGTCAAGGCGACGCTGGCGGCGGGCGATTGCAAGGGCGTGACCATCGCCGACGAGCAGACCGCCGCCTGGACGCGCACGAACGCCATGGATCTGACCACGAACTGGCTCACGGCAGGCCGTCCGATCGACGTGATCTTCGCCAATAATGACGAGATGGCGCTTGGCGCCATTCAGGCGCTCAAGGCATCCGGCGTGTCGATGGACGACGTCATCGTCGTCGGCATCGACGCGACGCAGGACGCACTGGCGGCGATGGCGGCGGGCGATCTTGACGTGACCGTCTTCCAGAACGCCAAACAGCAGGCGGCAAGCGCCGTCGACGCAGCCGTCGCGCTTGCCCACGGCAACAGCGTCGACAAGGAAGTATGGGTGCCCTTCGAACTGGTCACGCCCAAGAACATGACCGAATACGCCAAGAAGAACTGATCCTCCCCGGCTGGCGTCTCCTCCTCACGAGCGCCGGCCGCTCTCTTTATGGAGTACGCCATGGACGGTATCGTCATCATCGGTGCGGGCGAGTCCGGAACCCGGGCGGCCTTCGCACTGCGCGAAGCAGGCTATCACGGATCCGTCACGCTGGTCGGAGCCGAACCCCATCTGCCCTATGAACGGCCGCCCCTGTCGAAAACCGTCGACGGTGCGGTGCAGATGAAGCTGATCTGCGCCGCCGATGCGCTTGATGCAGCAGGCATCACCTATCTCAAGGGATTGTCAGCCACCCGGCTGGATGCCGATGCCGCGACCGTGACGGTAAGCGACGGTCGCATATTGCGGTACGATAAGCTTCTTCTGACCACCGGCGCACGGCCGAGACGGCTTGCCTGCCCCGGCGCCGAGCGCGCACTCGACTTCCGCACCCACGCCGACGCCGACGCGATCTTCTCCAATATCGACCCCGGCCGGAGCGTCGTGATCATCGGCGCGGGTCTGATCGGGATGGAACTTGCAGCGGTGCTTCGCGGCAGAAACGTTGCGGTCAGCGTGATCGAAGCCGCGCCGAAACCTTTGGGCCGCGCCGTCCCTGCCCGCTTTGCCGATAGACTGCACGCCCGACATGCCGCCGAGGGTGTGCGTTTTCATCTCGATCGGGCTGTTGCGGCAATCGGCGACGATGGTGTCACCTTGACCGACGGCAGCGTCGTGCCCGCCGATCTCGTCGTCAGCGCCATCGGGGTCCTGCCTGACATTGCCCTGGCGGAAGCGGCGGGACTGGCCACCGGCAACGGCATTCTGACGGATGCCTATCTTCGCACCAGCGCGCCGAATATTTTTGCCGCAGGCGATTGCGCGGCGGTGGCTGAGCCCGGCGGAGGACATATCCGCTATGAAAGCTGGCGCAGCGCCAGAACGCAGGCCGAGACCGCGGCGCGGAACATGGCCGGCAGCGCCGCGGCTTTTGCCGCCATTCCCTGGTTCTGGTCCGACCAGTACGATCTCGGACTGCAGGTGGCGGGACAGCCGCAGCCGGCTCATCAGACTGTCCGGCGCTTGATGCCGGCGGGCGAGCTCGAATTCTATCTCGACGATGGCCGTCTGGTGGCGGCCGCCGGCCTTGGTATCGGCAATGGCCTCGCCAAGGATATCAAGCTTGCCGAGCTGCTGATTGCCGCAGCTGTCAGTCCCGCGGCCGCGGCGCTGGCCGATCCGGGGGTCAATCTCAAAATGCTTTTGAAGGGCGCGCGGGCCGCATGACGCAGAATCTGCTGATCTTCCAGTCGCTCTGGGCCATGGAGCGCCGGCACACCGACGGATTCGAGCGCACACTCGACGAGAACATCGCGATGATCCGTCAGGCGGGCTTCGACGGCATCAGCGCGCATTACACCAACCGCCGCGATGTTGTTGTGCTCAACGAGACGATCCGCGGCAGCGGGCTGAAGATCGAGGCGGTCTGCTTTCCGCGCTCGGTCGAGGATCTGCGGCTGCCGCTGGAGCTTGCCGCGGCCTTTCCCGTCAGCCACATCAATCTGCAGCCCGATATTCGCCTCCGCCGCGTCGAGGCTTGCCTGCCGCTCCTCGACGGCTGGATGCGGCTCGCCGAAGATGCCGGCATTCCCGTGTTCATCGAAACCCATCGCGACAGGATGACGACGGACCTGTTCTTCACGTTGGATCTGCTCGAGCAGCGTCCCGAACTGCCGCTGTTGGCCGATCTGTCGCATTTCCTGGTCGGCCGCGAATTCGCCTTTCCGGTCGATGGGGAAAACCACGCCCACATCCGGCGCATCCTGCAGAATGCCCGCGCATTTCATGGGCGCGTCGCTTCACGCGAACAAGTGCAGATCGAAATCGCCTTTCCGCATCATCGGCCCTGGGTCGATCTCTTCCTGCAATGGTGGAATTATGGTTTTCGCCATTGGCGATCCCGTGCCGCCGATGATGCCGAGCTGGTTTTTACCTGCGAGCTAGGTCCCAAGCCCTATGCGATCACCGGCAGAGACGGCAACGACTCGACGGACAGATGGGCCGAGGCTCTGGCGTTGCGCCAGATGGTGCGCGAGCTTTGGGATGCCCTTGCCTGAGTCGGCGAACGACGTTCGCACGATTCCTTATCTCGTCGGGGTCTGAGCTGTAGGTGCGTCCACAGCCGCGATCAAAATCGGTGCGGAGGTTAAGGATTGTTAATCAGGAATGCCTAATGTAAATCTTACCGAGCACAAGTTGTGTAGTAACGGAGTTGCTATAATATCTGGTAGGATATTCGATTAGGGAGAACCTCCTGCATGCGGAAAGTTCCTGCTGCCCGTTTAGCCCTCGGAAAGCCGGAGGCAGAAGCTTCGAGCTTGATCGACCGGCTTTTGTTCTTTGACCGCGATTTCAATCCCATCGAGGATCTGCACGGCAATGTGCTGCCCTCATCCGTCAAGCCAGCCGCCTCTTTCTGGGAGCATTTCCCGGAGCTGGACAAATCGGCAATCACGCTGGCGTTCCGTTCTCTGGATGATAATGCCCAGCCTTTGCGCATATCGGGCGATCTCGGCGCCGCCGGCTCACACGGTCTGACGATCTACCGGATCGGCGACTTGTTTGCCGTGGTCCGATCCGAGGAACGGATTGACGATGAGCGCGCAACGCTTCTGCATCTCGCGACCCATGATCCGCTGACCGGACTGCCGAACCGGCGCCAGTTCAGCGAAGACCTGACCGCCCTGTTGCAGGAAACCGCAGGCGCGAGCGAGACTCTGTCGCTGATGCAACTCGACCTCGACGATTTCAAACCCGTCAACGACACGCTCGGGCATGCCGCCGGCGACAAGCTCCTCCAATCGGCGGCAATGCGTATCCTGGCCTGCCTTTCCAGCGATGACAGAGCCTACCGGCTGGCCGGTGACGAATTCACGGTGATATCCGTGGGCTCGGGACATCCAGCCAAAGCGCACCGTTTGGCGGACGATCTGGTTGCTGCGTTCAAAAAGCCCTTCACGATCAACGGCATCGCAGTCTTTGTCGGCACCAGCATCGGCATATCCACGGCTCCATCGGACGGTACAACTCCGGAGGAGCTTATGAAGGCGTCCGACCTCGCACTTTACACCGCCAAGAAAGAGGGGCGCGGTCGGGCAAAAGCCTTTGACCCGGCAATGCTTGAACTGCTGGAGCAGCGGGAATTGCTCCGCCGCAGCCTGCGTATGGCCCTGGTGCAACAGCAATTCTATGTCGAATACCAGCCCATCGCCGAGGGCGGCTGCATGGTCGGCTTCGAAGCATTGTTGAGATGGCACCATCCCCTACTCGGAAAGATTCCGCCGGCGTCGTTCATTCCAATGGCCGAAGCGGATGGAATGATGCCCGAGATCGGCGCGTGGGTTTTGGAGCAGGCATGCCATGAGGCGATGAAGTGGCCCGAGAACTACATTGTCGCCGTCAATCTGTCAGCGGCCGAGTTCCTGACAAGCGGCCTCACCGACCGGATTTCACAGACGCTGGATCTTGTCGGACTTCCGCCCGAACGCCTCGAGCTCGAAATAACCGAAAGCGTGCTGCTTGAGCGGACCGTCAACAACATCGACACCCTGAACACGCTCAATGTGCTCGGCATCCGAATTTCTCTCGATGATTTCGGGACGGAATATTCGTCCCTGAGCTATCTGAAAACATTTCCTTTCGATACGATCAAAATCGACAAGTATTTTATCACCGATCTCGAAACCGATCAGAAAAGCCAGGCAATCGTCCGCTGCATCGTCAACCTTGCACATGACCTCGACATGCAGGTGACGGCCGAGGGGGTCGAGACGCCCGGTCAGGCGGAATGGTTGCACAGCGTCGGCTGCGACAGGTTGCAGGGCTATCTGGTGAGCAGGCCGCTTCCCGTGGAGGCAATTGAAGAATTCATTACCCGCGCGGACGCATCCAAAGTCCACGCTCGACAATAGTGCTTTACCGACTTTTCGCCGTGCTTTTAGATCGCATGCAAATCTGACGCCCCAGACAGACCGAAAGGAGGGTGCATTGGAAGAGGAAGCATCCCGCTTCGACGATCACGCATTTGTGCCGATGGTATCGCTGGAAATGAACGTGGCGGTGTTCAAATCTCAATGGCAGTTTTGCGACGAGATTACCGAATATCTCTCCGACATTCTCGGCCAGGGTCACAGCGATCCCGCACGATACGCCAACTTTCTTTCAGTCGCGGCAAACGAACTCATCGAACTCGCTTTCCGCGCGACCAACGGACGAGGCAAGATAAGTTTCAGCCTCGCTCGCAGCGCGACCTCCAATCGGCTGCGAATTGCGTTCCCTTGCGACGAGGAGTTTCCCCGCAAACACATGCAGACCGGATCACGCGAAATCCAGCCTGGCCTCGACGACGGGTCCGGTCAGCTGGTCACGAAGTCCGATGGGGCTTTGCTCAGCAATCTGGCGGCAATATTCGGCGCCGCCATCCACATCGAGAAAGACGGCGCGGACAGGATCGGCATCATTGCCGATTTCCCATCGGCCGAGGATTTTCAATGAGCCTGCTGCCATTCACCGTGCGATTTGATCCGACAAATCAGGAGCTTGTTCTGTCCGGCAAGATGCGGCCCGAAAGTGTTGCCGAGATTGCCGATGCGCTCGAGCTGGTGCGGCAGAGTTTGGAAAAATACAGCGGCATCGTTTACCTCAACGTCAAACGCTTGACGCACATCAACATGACGGCCTTCGCCGCTCTGTGCGACATCCTCGCGGCCGGCTGCCGAACGAGGCCGGACCGGAACATCAAGATCATTACGTCGAGCGTAATGGCATGGTCTGCCTCGCTGTTCGAGATGCTGGCGGCATCGCTGCCGAACCTGTCGGTCGAGGTTTACGATTCGGCGTTTTATCCAGGCCAGAGCTTTGTCGAGGACGAGTCTTTCATTCCCATCCTGCGCACGCAGACGAAAATGACCTGGCGGCATGAGCGCGAACTCTTGCCGCGCCACGGTCTGCGCAGCGGCCTTGCTATGGCGGATATCTGCTGCGGCATCGGTGATTTCGCCGCCTTGGTTCAGCGGGAATTCAAACCGGCGCGCCTTGTCGCGCTGGATCATTCCGTGCGCAGTCTCGACTATGCCCGCAGGGTCGCTGCCGACTTCGATATGCGAGGCATCGAATACACCTATGGCGACGCCTCCCAGATGTTGCTCAGAGACGATCAGTTCGATTTTGTTACCTGCCGGCACTCGCTGCAGATTTTCGACCGCCCCGAGATGCTGCTACGGGAGCTTTTTCGTATCTGCAAGCCCGGCGGTCGTGTCTACATCACCAACGAAAAGAATTCGCACTGCCTGGGCGAGCCGCATGCCGAATCGATCAAATGGACTTACGAGGAAGTCGCCAAGCTGTTCAGCCACTTCGACATGGATGTCGAGATGGGACCGAAAAGCCGCCATCTTCTCCTCAACGCCGGCTTCGATGACATCAAGGTCGACTGCTTCATGGTGACGAATCTCGACGGCGACCCCCAGGATTTCGCGGATGTCATCGAAGCCTGGGAAAATGTCTATGCCGGCGAGATGGCTGTGCGCCGCGGCGACTCGCCGGATTTCATTCGCAGGTTCCGGCAGGGATTCAAGGATCACGTCTTTGCCGCTCTTCACCCCAAGGGTTATGCAGGCTGGCCGATCTGGGCAGCCTCTGGTCGAAAGCCGCTATGATGGACGGGCATGTATCGAAGAGACCGGTGGGGTTGGGCTCGTTTCGAGCAAAGTTCATCCTCGTCGTCGGCGGCGCCGTCCTCTTCGACCTGCTGGTCAGCGGTGGCCTGGCACTTTGGAACGTTCAGCGGCTGTCGCGCGATGCAACGCTCGAGGTCGGCCAGGGCCTTGAAGCCGCAAGTCAGGAATATATCCGCACCTATGCCGATTCGACCGCGGCCCAGGTGAATTTGCTGCTGCGGCAGGTCCACAACGACGTCGACACTTTGGCAGGCGTGCTCCAGGCGCAGATCGACAATCCCGCCCGCAATTCCGATGTCGGCACGGCGATGGCCCGCACCTCTCCCGGCAGCGTCAGCCTGGTTTACGACGAAAAGGGGAAATGGTCTCAGAACGCGCCCGGCTCCGCTTCGGTCGTCAGCGTCTGGGGTTACCTGCTCGGACAGGACCACCAGCCGAGGCCCGACATTGCGCGCGATATCGAGACAAGCGCGGTTCTCGACCTCGTCGCGCCGAGCCTGCTGCAGCATGGCGCCTCCAAGCTGCAGATGTATTACATCGGATCGAAAGAACGGCCGATCTTCAGGACCGCGCCCTACACCGACCAGGCCCAGACCTTCGACCGGCTTTATCCCGGCCACAACGAAGCCAATTTCTGGGACTTCTTTTTCCCCGGACTTTACGAGTCCTGGCAGGGCTGGGCCAAGGATGGGAAAACGCGGCCGGTCGCCGAAGACATCACCCAGACGGCGCCTTATACGGATGCCATTACCGGCAAGCTGATCGTCAGTTTCTTTCATCCGCTCTGGACCGCCGACAGGAAGGATGTCGCCGGGACGGCCGGCGCCGATATTACGCTCGACCAGCTCGCCCAGACCGTGGAAAACGTCAAAGTGGCGCAGTCCGGTTTCGGATTCCTGGCAATGTCCGACGGAAACGTGGTGGCAATCAACGCCACGGGCGAAAAGACGCTCGGCTTGGTGTCGGCGAGCGGCGCGAGCGGAACTGGCGTGACCGGGCTGGAGCGCTCCCTGAAAGGAAGCTCACAGCCGGCGATCGCCAAACTGGCGCTCGACCGCGAACAGGGCATTCAGCACCTGCTGCTGCAGCGGGACGGCAACGAGGTTCCCTATATCGTCATTGTCAAGAAGCTGCCGGCGACCAACCTCTGGTCCAGCGGCCCGGTTCGGCAAGAGGCGATGCTGCTTGGGGTGGTTGTGCCGGAGCGGGAAATCGACGCCTCCCTCTATGCCGCCCAGGCCAAGATTTCCGAGGCCACCAACCGGATCGTGATCTACCAGATCCTGGCAATCCTGATGTCGCTACTGATCGTGACGATCGCCGTGTTTGCGGCTTCGAAGCGCATCACGAGCGGGATCAGCGCCCTTGCCGGTGCCGCCAAGCGGATCCAGGCACAGGACTATTCCGTCAGAGTGGCGATAACGAGCAAGGATGAGGTGGGCGCGGCCGGTGAAGCCTTCAATCGAATGGCCCAACAGATCAGCTACCACACCGAAAATCTTGAACAGCTCGTCGAGGAACGAACGGCCCAGATCGAAGATGCGAAGGAAGAGATCTCGGCGCTGAACGCCCAGCTGCAGCGGGAAAACCGTCGGCTCGGAACGGAGCTCGCGGTCGCCAAGCAAATCCAGCTCATGGTTCTGCCGCTGCAACAGGAGCTGGAAGACTTTCAGGATATCGAGATCGCAGCCTATATGCGGCCCGCGGAAGAGGTCGGCGGCGATTATTATGACGTCCTGAAGAACGGCAGGCGGTTGAAGATCGGCATCGGCGACGTCACCGGCCATGGGCTCGAAAGCGGCGTGCTGATGCTGATGGTCCAATCCGTCGCCCGCGCGCTGCAGGAAGCAGGCAACACCGACGCCGTCGAATTTCTGGCTAATCTGAACAGCGCCCTGTTCAAAAACATCGAGCGGACCAGGATCGACAAGCATCTGACTCTCGCCTTTCTCGACTATGACGGCAAAGACATGATCCTGTCGGGGCAGCACGAGGAAGTCGTCATCGTGCGGGCAAACGGCGAGATTCAACGCATCGACACCATGGATCTCGGCATCCCGATCGGGTTGGAAGCCGATATTTCCGCCTTCATCAAGACCCGGGAAATAGCGTTTGAGAAAGGTGACCTGATACTCCTGCATACCGATGGAGTGACGGAAGCCGAAAACGATGCAGGAGAACTGTTCGGCATCGAACGCCTGTGCAGGGAAGCGCTCCGCTTGAAGGATCAGAGCGCTGAGAAGGTCGTTTCGGAAATTGTCGCGACATTAATGCTCTTTATCGGATCGCAGAAAATCTACGACGACATCACGCTTCTCGCAGTGCGGCATAGGTGAGACATGACGGCCAAAATATACGGTCTGGAATCTCTGGTGGACATCAGCCTGGATTCAGGCGCTCGCCTCACGTTGAGCGATGGGCCGCTTCAGCTTGGTTGGCGGCATTCGGGAATGACGTCCGATTTCATCGCCGAGATCATGGCCCTGCCCTACTCCCGTTCGAGGAAGGATTACCTGCAGGCGCACCATGACATCGGATACCTCAGCAACGAGCTGATCGAAAACGCCGTCAAATTTCGACAGCCGGGCGAGATCCTGATCGAAGCCGGCATGGTCGAGGGAAGCTTTTTGATCAGGGTGCGGAACGCCATCGACAACGCGACATCGTCCCGCTTTCAGCAACTCCTGCAACGCCTGCAATCGAGGGAACCCGGCGTTCTGCTTCTTGAGCAAATCGAAACCAACGCCATATCGTCAGCAGGCGGTTCCGGCCTCGGTTTGCTCACCCTTCTGAGTGATTACGATGCAAGAATGGCATGGACATTTGAAGAGAATAACGACCAGCAGATCATACTGACGACGACGGCAGCTGTGGCGATGCCACCCTCCTCCAATTTGTGAGCCAAGAATGGAAATCAGCGACGAAAATTTCCGCGTATGGGCGGAGAAGAATGAAGTCTATTTCGACGGCGTGTTCCGCCTGGCGGGACCCGATGCCTACGCACCGATCTATTCATTGATAGCAACCCTCCTTCACGAGGGGCACCAGCAGGTGACCTTCGACCTGACCGGTCTCGAATTCCTCAATTCGTCGGGGATCAATCTCCTGGCGAAATTGACGATCGAAGCCAGAAAAATGGGCGACCTCCTGCTCATTGTGAAGGGCACCAACCAACATCCGTGGCAGGCAAAATCGCTGCCGAATCTCAAGAAGCTGCACCCGCTGCTCGAATTGCGCCTGGCGTGAGTTAGGGTGAAGCCGGTTTCGGCCAGGAGTGTGAGGTGACGACGACCACCCCACCTCCGTCATTCCAGGTCCTTGGGTCAAGCCCCTGGGATGACGGAGGTAGACGTTGGCCTCTCGCCAAACTCCAGCGTTCTACAATGCGGGGGCGCGGATGCTTCGTCAGGCCAGCCTATCGGATGCTTTCCCGGGCCGGCACTATAATCCTCATCTTGTCCTCGCGTCCAACCATGGGAATGCCGGAGTGCGCGCCCTAATCTGCGGAAACGGGCTATCTCCATGGCAGTGCGTGCTGCTTAGCCGGCGCGATCCCTCACCCAACCGGATGATTGGATTCACTGGTCCGGACTATAGTTTAGAGCAGGTTTCCGACGACTCCGTGCGAGATGTCGTCGATTGGGGCTCGATCTTCGCGACGAACTCTTTTTTAGAGAGCATGCCAGAGCAAGCAGATGAGGCTGATGTAAAGGAGCCTTCATGGCAGGAGCAGCCCTGATCGGTCCGCAGGCTCATCGGACGATGTTCTAAAGGCAACGACATGCGCAAAACAGTAGCAGTCGGCCTGGCCGCCTTGATCACCCTGTATTTTGTCGGCGGCGTGAGCGCGAGACATGAGATCTTTCCTTGGCCGCAGCTTTCCGCGCTGAAGAAAATAGTTGGCGGCGAGAAGCCGGCGCCGCCAAGCCGTTATACATTCGACGACAAGGAACGCCTCATCGGGGATGAATCGAAAACGCCGGTGGCCTGCCCGGCGCAAACAGATCGAACTGCTGTCTTGCTGCTTCTTGGCCAATCGAACGCGGCCAACGACGGTGGACAACGGCACCGGTCAGAGTATGGCGCTCGCGTCGTAAATGCCTTTGACGGACGGTGCTTCATCGCAGCGTCGCCGCTTCTTGGCTCGACCGATACCAAGGGAGAGTACTGGACGCTGCTCGGAAACGAATTGATCGCATCGGGACAAAATGACAGCGTCATCCTCGCACCTCTCGCCTATTCCGGATCTGAGGTCGCCCGATGGGCGGCAGGCGGTGACCTCAACGCTGTGCTGGTCGAAACGATGAAACAGCTTCAGGCTTCCGGCTATCGGGCAACGAGCGTCCTCTGGGTGCAAGGAGAAAAAGATCTCGTTATCGGCACCACTGCGGAGGCCTATCGGGAATATTTCCTGTCGATGGTCGATACGTTGCGCCAGCACGGCATCGAGGCACCCGTTTACATTTCGATCGCATCGAAATGCCTTGAACCGAGCAACGGCGGCTTCAAGGAGCATATACCCGACAATCCGATCGTACGGGCGCAACTGTCCCTGTCAAAAAGCGGCCACGGTATCCGAGAGGGCATAAATTCTGACGCGTTACTCAATGGAGACGACCGCTACGACGACTGCCATATCGGGGGCACAGGGGCGGAGAAAGTCTCGCGGGCCTGGCTGAACCTGCTGCGCGGCGATGGCCGCCTGCAAACCTCGCGATAGTCTTCTCCGAACCGGATTTCGCGCCTTCGCGATTTACGCCGCCTGGTGACGGAAATCAAAAGCACTATTCAACCGTAAGCGTTCCGGCCCCCTTGGAGTATTTCTTCCCTCCAAGCGAATTGATCGTTGCGCATTTTTCCTTATCGAAATGGGCCGGATGCGAAGGCCAGCATAATGAGGCCAGAACCGTGATCGCTTTCGTCGTCCACTCCTTCTTCCCAAGCTGCGTCTGCCGAAACCGGGGAGCACGGCAGACATCGATCCAACAGACTCATCTCGAGGTTCAGACTTGCTGGGGTTTGCCCCGTTCCGCGAGCGCGGTGAGCGCCGGACGCAAAAAATGCCCCGCCGAGACGGGGCAAGTTCTGGCAACGAACCACACGGAGGAACACCGTGCGATCCTACTGTTTCAACGAGAAGGGTGCCTGCAAGGTTCCGGTACGGTCTCCGACTGAGGGGCGCCACTCGCACCAGTGATTCCTTTGGTTAGGTCGCGTGCGAAGCCTTTCTGCGGTACCGGAGTGCCAATAAGCGAAACGCCCCGCCAGGACGGGGCATTTCGTACTACATGATGCCGCATTAATCAGCGATGCCGCGCGGAGGGGCGCGGCAGGTTGAAGGATGACAGAGATCGCAAAATCTTCAATTTACCTGAACTTATTAATCCTCTGCTGGACCTGCTAGGAGAGATCGGTCGCGACGATGGCCACAACACGCCGGCGGTCAGGAGCGGCTGCGTGGCCTAGGACCATAGACGGTACCCTGAACCGGACCTCAGTCCGATGTGCAACGGTCGATAGCAATCTATCTTTCGTGTCAGTTCACGTCGTGCGGTGCACGGCATCTGATGGTCCCTTTCGGAGGAAAACGATGCGGATAGCAACCTTAGCGTCCCTGGCCGCGCTTTCGCTGGCAGTTGCAGCAAGCCCGGCAACGATTGTCGGGCTCGACATGGCTGCACTTGCAAAGGACGGTGGCGGCAATGGTGGCGGGGGCGGCAATGGCGGCGGCGGCGGTCATGGCGGCGGCAACGGAAACGGTGGCAGCCATAACAGCGGTTCCGATCATGGCAGCTCCAAATCGCAATCGGTGAGAGGCAAATCATCAGAGGCGCCGGGCAAGTCCAAATCCGACAAAACGGACACCGCGTCCAGCAAGAAAGAGAAGAACCTTTCGGCGCAAATGGCCGGCCTGAATTCTTTGAAGCGGAATTACCGGGCGCTGATGAACACATCGGACCCGCGCATGGCCGCCATCTCGGCCTATGCCGTGGCTTATGCTCAGTATGAAATCGATAACGGTATCGAGCCCGCGGCCGACGATCCCGTGCTGGGCGATCAGGCGCTGGAGGATGCCTTGGCTTCAGCAACGAAGACCGGCGAGGTCAGCCCGGCGGTCTTAGACAGAGCCAAGACCATTCTCGGGGTTGGCGACGCCGACGGCAAGATTGATCAGATCCGCACCTCGCTCGAGAACGCCGCGTCGACGACGTCAGATGAATAGCCACGAGTGAGTTGCGAGCGGTGCGAAGCCACCGGAATAGCTTCGCACCGAACTATAGGAGCATTTCCGATTTTGTTTGAGTTCGGAAATGCTCTATTTTTTTGCGCTTTTTAGACGTCTTTCCCGGGAACCGGGCTTCAGAATCAGGTTAGAGCGGCTCAGCGCTTTCAGCGCAGAACCGCTCTAACCTTTTTCGTTCGACCCAATTTCAAAAATTGCTCCAGCATCCGGCCGCAGAGTGTTATCGAAGCGAGCGCTTCCGCATCCCAATTTCGATCGAGACCGCAATGGCAAATGCTTCGGCTTTTTTCACTTTTCTCCTTGCGCTGACGGTGCTGCAGATCACGCCGGGGCCGGACATGATGCTGATCATGGCGCGCGGTGTCGGGCAAGGTCGCAAGGTGGCGCTGCTAGCCGTCGCCGGCATGATTTTCGTTTCTGGTGTCGTGCAGGTCGGATTGCTGGTACTCGGGCTCGCCTCGCTGCTGAGTGCCTATCCGGCCGCGCTGATAATGCTGCAATGGGCAGGGGCGATCTATCTGATCTATCTCGGCGGCAGGATGATATGGGGAAGCTTCAGGAAGCATTCCGGCGCGGCGCTCAAGATCAAGCCGGCATCGGCGTGGCAGGCGGTGCGCGAGGGGGCTATCAACAATCTGACCAACCCCAAGTCCCTGCTCTTCATGTTCGCCTTCCTGCCGCAGTTCGTCGATACTGCGGCAGGGCCGGTGTGGCTCCAGCTTCTCATTCTAGGTTCGATCCAGAAGCTGATGGGATTGCTTTCGCTGGGATCGGTTGCGCTTGCGGCCGGATCCGTCGGTCATTTCCTTTATCGCTGGCCGCAGTTGCTGGGATGGCAGGAGCGGTTCACCGGCCTGGTGATGATCGCCCTCGGCATCAGGCTTCTTCTGTCCGGCCATTCGGGTCCGGCTCCGGCTGCCGCGCGATAAAACCGAGCCTTTGGCTGCGCCACGCGTCCGCGCCTTAGATTTCAAGCGGTGTTGGCGATTTAGGCGCGCGTAGATTCTGAGCGGCGAAGGTGGCCGAGGATCACATTTTTAGTTTCCTGGTATCACTGGTGGTCAGGAAGGCTGACCTTCCCTCCATCCGGTGAATCAAGCCAAGTCCGAAAGACTTCGTAGGTCACCGCGCCCGAAGCGATTCCCTTGACCAATCGGCGGCAAATTTCTCTGGTCGTTTCGTCAATCGGTTTCGGCACCGCGCGCTTGAGCTGCTCTTTCGTCTCATTATCCATCTTGGCGATTCCGTTCCTGGCACAGTCGTCAATCATACGGCTGTGCGTTTCCGGCAACTGGCGGACGATCGAGGCGTAATATTCGAATGTTTCCTCGTTCCAGCCGTCAGCCTTGGCCATGGCCGCACATCCGAGGAGTAGGAAAATTAGCCCCAATATGGAAACACATATGCGCATGAATAGTCTCCGGGCGTCTATTTGCTCGTTCTGTTGCAGGGCTATCTGAATCACTCAAACCGATCGTATGAGATTTCACTTGTCCATCGGCACCTCTCTATTTTTATAGAACCAGTTTCGGTCAAGCCGCCCTCTCAACCGCCGGTTCGCCCATCGCCTGCGGCCTTCCGAGCAGATAACCCTGTGCCTCGTCGCATTGCTCTTCCGAGAGCGTGTCGAGCTGGGCCTGGGTCTCCACGCCTTCCGCCAGCACCGGCACTTCAAGGCTGCGACCGAGCGCCAAGATGGCGCGGACGATCGCCTTGGATTGCGGGCTGGTTTCGACCTCGGCCATGAAGCTCTTGTCGAGCTTGATCTTGTCGAAGGGGAAGGAGCGCAGGGTTTCCAGCGAGGAGTAACCGGTGCCGAAATCGTCGATGGCGATCGAGACGCCGAGCGCCTTGATCGCCCGCATCGTCCGCAGCGCCTTATCCTTGTCGACGATGATCGAGCTTTCGGTGATCTCGATTTCGAGACGCCGCGGGTTCAGGCCGGTCTCAGCGAGGATGCCTGAGATGACGACGGCCATGTCGGCGTGGCCGAGCTGGATCGGCGACAGATTGACGGCGATCTTGTAGCTGCTGTTCCAGCTTGCCGCTTCCCGGCAGGCTTCCCGGAGCACCCATTCACCGATCGGCAGGATCGCGCCGCATTCCTCGGCCAAGCCGATGAAATCCATCGGCGGAATATTGCCGCGAGCGTGATGCCGCCAGCGCAGGAGGACCTCGTAGCCGGTGATCTCGCCGGTGCGCACCGATTTCTGCACCTGATAGTGCAGATGCAGCTCGTTGCGGTCGATCGACGCCCAGAGGTCGTTGGCGAGCGCGCGGCGGCGGCGTGCATTCTCGTCCATGGCGGCCTCGTAGAAGCAGACCCTTTGCAGCAGCGATTGTTTGGCGCGGTACATGGCAAGATCGGCATTGGCCATAAGCCCGTCGACGCTTACCGCATCGCTCGGATAGAGCGCGACACCGAGGCTGGCGCCGGTCTTGATCTCGAAGCCGTCGATGGCAACGGTGCCGGTGAGCGCGCCTTCCAGCCGCCCGATGAAATCGTGGAGCGCGCTCAGCTCATCGAAGCGCTTGGTCGCCGCGAACTCGTCTCCCCCGAACCGGGCAATGAACTCGCCCTCCTGCCGCGCCTCTTCGAGACGCCGGGCAAGCTCGACAAGCACCTTGTCGCCGGTGGCGTGGCCGTGCTGATCGTTGATCTCCTTGAACTTGTCGAGATCAATGCCGATGACCGCGACATTCCCCCTCACCCGGTCAGCGATCATCATTTCTTCCGCAACGCTCTCGCCGAACTGCAGCCGGTTCGGCAGGCCCGTCAGCCCGTCATGCTTGGCCAGAAATACGACCTGCTCCTCCGATTTCAGCCGATCGGTGATGTCTTCGAAGGTGACGACCCAGCCGCCATTGGCGAGCATGTTGACATGCTGCTGGATGGACATGCCGCTCGGATATTTATGCACCGCGCTGCCGGCGCCGGCCCGGATCAGCGCCATGTTCCTGATATAATGCGCCTCGGCCTGCGCCGTTGCCTCGTTGGGGTCCGCCGCATGGGCGGCATAGCCGACCTCGACGATCTGCCGGTAACCCATGCCTGCATGCACCGAGCCTTCGGGGAATTTGAAGATTTCGAGATAGCGCTTGTTGCAGAGCAGCAGCCGCTCATCCCCGTCGAACATGCAGATGCCCTGGCCGATATTTTCGAGCGCGACGTCGAGATTGCGGCTGACCTCCTCGATCCGGTCGGCATCCGCCTTCTGCTTGCTGTTGTCTTTGGTGATCTTGGCATAGCCGATCAGCTGGCCGGTCTCGTCATAGATCGGATCGATGACGACATGGGCCCAGAAGGAGGAGCCGTCCTTGCGATAGCGCCAGCCCTGCGCTTCGAACTTGCCGTCGCTGCGGGCAGTCTCGAGCGCCCGCAGCGGCAGGCCTTTCCGGCGGTCCTCCTCAGAATAAAACAGCGAGAAATCCTTGCCGACGATCTCATCGGCGCTGTAGCCCTTGGTGCGCTCGGCGCCCGCATTCCAGTTGCTGACCTTGCCGTCAGGATCGAGCATATAGATCGCGTAGTCGGTGACGCCCTGCACCAGGAGCTTGAAGTTGCGCTCGGCGCTGGCGGCCTTGCCCTGCGAGCGCACGGCGAAAATGGCGGCGGCAAAACCCGCCGTCAGCAGCGAAAAGGTGACGGCGGCGATCGTCACCGCCATCAGCGCCGGCGAAAGCAGCATGGCGGGATCGAGCGCGGTAATGCCTGGAATGACCGTCACACCGGCCGTTGCGGTGAAATGCAGGGAGACGACGCCGAGCGTCAGCAAAGCCGTCGGCGCCAGCCGGCCGAACGTCGAGCGGCCGCTGCGGCCGGCAAAACGAAAGGCGGCGACCGAAAAGGCGACGCCGAGCACGACCGAGACCACGACGAAGCTCGCATCCCAGGAGATCTCTCCCGGAAATTCGATGGCGAGCATGCCGCTGAAATGCATCAGCCCGATGCCGGCGCCGAAAAACACGCCGGCCAGACTATTCGCCACCCAGCTGTCGTAGGCAATCTTGGCGGCGACCGCCGCCGTCGTCGCGACGATCGCGACCAGCAGCGAGACCAGCGTCAGCCCGGCATGATAACCGACAACGACGCCGGGATCATAGGCCAGCATGGCGATGAAATGGGTGGCCCAGATGCCGAAACCACCCGCCGCTCCCGCCGTCACCAGCCACACCCACCGCACCACGCCCTCCGACAACGTCGCCCGATCCAAGAGAACGAGCGCGCAATGGCTGGCGAGAAAGCAGATCAGACCCGCAAGCCCGACCAGCGTGAGATCATGCTGCTGGGCGATGCACGTCAGAACGGTGAACATGGAAGTGGCCCTCGATTTTCGGGGGCCACGCTAGCGAGTGGGCGCTTAAGGAAGGTTGAAATGGGTGGGGTGTAGGGGTGGCGAATGCGGGTGTTTGGGCGGGTTGTTCAGGGGGTTGTGGAATTAGGGTTTATTGTGGGTGTTTGGGTATAGTGAATGGAAGGTGTGGTTGAGGTTGAGGTCCTGATATCTGTTTCTTTTGGACATCTCGAGGCGCAGCAGAAAACTAATTATGGGGAAGCTTGATTGAGTGAAGATCAATTTGAACTGTGGCTGCCTAGCAGTCGGCGGATTATTGGAGAAGAATACGTATCTGCCGGTTCATAATCTGGATGAAGACAGCCGAGCGGATGGGACGGCTTGACCAAGATGGAGCAATTTCATCCAAGCATGGCAGCGGATTTGGATGAGGGGACTCTGGAATGTCGACCTTGCTGAGAAGTTTATTGCTGCTGGTCGGAATAACTTTAGCAGTGCCAGCCTTTGGCAATTGCCTAACCGCCAATGAGACCAGACAGGGCGTGCTGCTGACCAGAGAAGTGCCTTTCTTTTCCGTATTCTACAAGCCCGACGGTCCGGGTCTCACCGAACAGAAGCTGGTGGAGCGTAACCATTCACTGCAGCCGGTGTCGGCCGTCTATTTGCACCCCTTGCTCGTCGAAAAGAGAGTTGGTCCCAACGGGACGCATGAGCTTAAATACGCGAATGCGATTGCGTTGGACGATCTGCCGCAGAAGAAGACCTGGCAATCCGACACCACGCTTTTCCTCAATGGCAAAAAATCCGTTTCGGGCACCACTTTTATTCGGTTCGACGGCTTGGGAGAGGAAACGATCGCATCTTGTTCCTACAAGGTTTGGGCCATCAACAGCCGTCTGGAACTGACGGGATTGCCTCCGATTATCTTTGAACAATACTATTCCCCCGAGCTTCGTCTCGTTCTTCGTTCGGTAAGGCTAGGCCCTTCCAACCAGCCGTTGAGCGAGGTTCGATTTGATCGGTTCCAAATTGGCTGGGGCAACTGATTGGGATGCTGTTCGGCAAATGCAAGAAGCAGCGTCGCGGCGTGCCTCGAGGCTCCGCCCTGCAGGCTGCTCACCTCAGCATGAGGGGCGTTGGAGGATGCCGCGCTGTAATCGCGGGCGCAGAGGAATTTGCACCGCCTTGAAGAGAGAGTCTCTGAGGTGCCCCGCAGGGGCCTCGAAGGACGAGGCGGGTGCTCGGCGTCAGGAGCTTCTCTCTCGAAGCGCCTCCATGATGACCGAGAAGGCGGGGAGGTTCTGGCGGCGGCTGGGGTAATAGAGGTAATAGCCGGCGAATTGGGGGGTCCAGTCATCGAGGACGAGGGTGAGACGCCGTTCGGCAAGATGCGTTGCGACGTAGCTTTCCGGGACGAAGGCAATGCCGTAGCCCTGAAGGGCTGCGCCGACCATCTCGCGATCGGTGTTGAAGGTGAGTTGGCCTTCCACCCTCACACGGACCTCCTCATTGTTCTTTTCGAACTCCCAGGCGTAAAGCCCGCCGATCCTGTCGAGACGCCTGTTGATGCAGTTGTGCTGCATCAGCTCTTGCGGCGTCGTCGGCACGGGTCTTGTCTTGAAATAATCGGGGGAAGCTACAACCACCAGCCGCCAGTCCGGCCCGATCCGCACCGCAACCATGTCCTTCTCCAGGCTCTCGCCGAGGCGCACGCCGGCATCGAAGCCGTCTTCGACGATGTTGCGGAAGCTGTTGTCGACGCTGAGTTCCAGCTTGATATCGGGATATTCGCCGAGGATGGGGGCGAGCTTCGGCCACACCACGCTTTCCATCGCGTGGTTCGACAGGGTGATTCTGACGGTGCCAGCCGGTTTGTCGCGATAGGCCATCAACGCCTCGATATCGGCCTCGATTTCGGAAATGCGCGGCGCAAGCGATTGCCGCAGACGCTCACCGGCCTCCGTCGTCGCCACGCTGCGCGTCGTGCGCGTGAGGAGCCGCAGCCCCATGCGCGCTTCGAGTTCCTTGACAGCGTAACTCAGCGTCGATTGCGCGACCCCCAGTTTCGCGGCCGCCCGGGTGAAGCTGCGCTCCTCCGCGACCGCCAGGAAGAGAAGCAGCTCATTGAAGTTTTCGCGCGCCATAGTGGATATCTCCGCTCTCCGGCGCATTAATAGCCGATTTCGATAAGTCCATGCAAATTGCGACGGCTAATCCGAGCTATCGAAGGGTGCTATTGCATCTGCCGAAAGATGAGACGGGCATTCCGCCCGACAGGAGATGACCATGCTCGGCACCGTCCTTCGCGCCCCCGGCGATATCCGCTGCGAGGAAGTCGCAGAACCGAAAATCCAGAAACCCACCGACGCGATCATCAAGCTGTCGGCGTCCTGCGTCTGCGGCTCCGACCTCTGGCCCTACCGCGGCCTTCAACCGGTCAATGGTCCGCAGCACATGGGCCACGAATATTGCGGCGTCGTCGTCGAGGTCGGCAGCGAAGTCCGGAACATCCGGCCCGGCCAGTTCGTCGTCGGCTCGTTCTGCCTCTCCGACAACACCTGCCCGCATTGCCGCTATGGCTTCCAGTCCTCCTGCGAGCATCGCGAATTCATGTCGGGCGCGCAGGCGCCCTATGCCCGGATCGCCATGGCAGACGGCACGCTTGTGGCGACCGACACAATGCCGGCCGACGACCTGATCCCGAGCCTGCTCGCCGCCTCGGATGTGCTCGGCACCGGCTGGTATGCGGCCGACGCTGCGCGGGTGACGCCGGGATGCACCGCGGTCGTGGTCGGCGACGGCGCGGTCGGCCTAATGGGCGTGCTCTCCGCCAAGCAGCTTGGCGCCGGCCGCATCATTGCCATGAGCCGCCACAAGCAGCGCCAGGAGCTGGCGCTCGAATATGGCGCGACCGACATCGTCACCGAACGCGGCGACGAAGGCGTGGCCAGAATCAGGGAATTGACCGGTGGAGTCGGCGCGGACTCGGTGCTGGAATGCGTCGGCACCGAGCAGTCGATGATGCAGGCGATCAATGCCTGCCGCCCCGGCGGATCGATCGGCTATGTCGGCGTTCCCCATGGCGTCAGCCTCGACGGGCAGATGCTGTTTTTCGCCCAGAAGAACCTGTTGGGCGGCCCGGCCCCGGTGCGACGTTTCCTGCCGCACCTGATCGACCTCATTCTGTCGCGCAAGATCAACCCCGGAAAGGTCTTCGATCTGGAAGTGCCGCTCGCCGATGTCGCAAAGGGCTACAAAGCGATGGACGAACGCTCGGCGATCAAGACGCTGCTGCGGATGTGAAATCCGCATTCCGGATCACACCGAGGGAACGGCGAGGATCCCACATCCCCGAGACCTCGACCCTGCGAATTTCGAAATCGGCGGCGCCGGCGTGATCCCGTCGCCGGGAGGGCGACACGCAGCCGTCGCCCGTTTCCATGAACAGCTCTTTTGAGGTGAAAGCCCGATGGACACCATCCACAATATGAGACCGGCAACCAAGACGACGCCGTGGAGCGCCGTCATCTGCATGATGCTGACCTCCTTCGTGCTCGTCGCGTCGGAATTCATGCCGGTGAGCCTGCTGACGCCGATCGCCGACGACCTCGCGAGCACCGCAGGCCAGGCGGGTCAGGCGATCTCGATCTCGGGCTTCTTCGCCGTCATCACGGCCCTGTTCAGCAACGTGCTGTTCGCGCGTTTCGACCGGCGTGGGGTGATCCTCTCCTATACCGTCGTGCTGGTGGCGTCGGGCCTAGCGGTCACCTTTGCGCCCAACTACCTCGTGTTCATGTTCGGCCGCGCCCTGATCGGCGTGTCGATCGGCGGCTACTGGTCGCTGGCGACGGCGATCATCGCGCGGCTCGCCGCCGGTCCCGACGTGCCCAAGGCCCTTGCCATGCTGCAAGGCGGCAGTGCGCTGGCCGCAGTGATCGCGGCCCCACTTGGCAGCTTCCTCGGCGGCCTGGTCGGATGGCGCGGCGCGTTCTTCGTGGTCGTGCCGATCGGCATTGCCGCCTTCATCTGGCAAGCCATCGCCCTGCCCCGGATGCCGGGCGGCCGAAGCGGGTCTCTCGGCAGGACGTTCAGCCTGATGGGCAACCGCACCTTCGCCCTCGGCATGGCGTCGATGGTCCTGTTCTTCATGGGGCAGTTCGCGCTCTCGACCTATCTCAGGCCGTTTCTCGAAGACATCACCCATCTCCGCGTCAACTCGCTGTCGCTCGTACTGCTCGGCATCGGCCTTGCCGGCCTCGCCGGAACCTCGTTGATCCCCTCGATCCTGCGCTCGCATATGGCGCATGTGCTGATCGGTTTTCCGGCGGTGCTGGTGACCGTGGCCCTGGCGCTCATCGGCCTCGGCCCCTTCGCGCTGGCAACCGCCGGCCTGCTGCTTCTCTGGGGCCTGCTGACGACGCCGGTGCCGGCGGCCTGGACGACCTGGATGACCCGCACCATCCCGCACCATCTGGAGGAAGGCGGCGCCTGGTTCGTCGCCCTCATTCAGTTTGCCATCACCTCCGGCGCCTTCGCGGGCGGCCTGCTGTTCGATCATGTCGGCTGGTGGAGCCCGTTTGTGTTGAGCGCCGCGGCCATGGCGGGTGCGGCGGCGATTGCAGTTGGTGTGACGCGGGGGGTGAGGCGGCAAGCGGCGATATCGGTTGGACATTTGTAGGCGCCGGCATAACTTACACTGTCACGATCCGATGCCCTCACCTCCCCAGCTCAACAATCGCACAGCCATAACCGCCAAGCTCCAGCGTCGCCCGCACCGGCTTCTCGAAGGCTTGCTCCCCGCCCATCACCAGACGTTCAAGAACCGTCCGCTTTCCGTGGATACTCATTTCCGTGTCGTCCACCTCGACGCTGTCGGTCACACAGAAGGATGACGGCTCGATGGAGGTGGAGATCGCTGGACATTACCCTTCACCACTTGTTGACTCACCCGCAGTTGAACAATAACTTGCTAATTTGGTCGTTGGGCTTGTCCTCAGATGACGGATCAATCTCTTCAGCGTCGTCTCGCTGCCATCGTCGTTGCCGATGTGGTGGGATATTCACGCCTGATGGAGGCTGATGAAGTCGCAACGCTGGCGAACCTCAGGGAACTCCGTTCTGGCGTTATCGAGCCGGCTGTGATGCGCCACAACGGCCGCATCTTCAAGGTCGTGGGCGACGGCTTCCTGATCGAATTCGGCAGCGCGGTGGACGCGGTCGAAGCGGCGTTGGAAATGCAACGGGCCAACACTCCTGTCGAGCCATCCGGAGATCGACGACTACTTTTACGTGTAGGTGTCAATCTGGGAGATGTCATTGACGATGGTTCGGACGTCCTCGGCGACGGGGTCAATGTCGCGGCGCGCCTGGAGACACAGGCCGCGCCGGGAGGCATCTGCATTTCAGCCGGCGTTCACGGCGAGATCGTCGGCAAGATCGGCGACCAGTTCTTCGACGCAGGCGAACGCTACCTGAAGAACCTGACCCGCCCGGTCCACGTGTGGCATTGGCCGGATGCGCTGCAGAGCATATTGCCGCTGCCCGACCGTCCCTCGATCGCTGTATTGCCGTTCACGAACATGAGTGGGGATGAAGCGGACGCGCCCTTCGTCGACGGCTTGACTGAAGACCTAATCACCGACCTTTCCCGTACGGCTGGCCTGTTCGTCATCGCGCGCAATTCCGTCTACAGCTACAAGGGCAAGCCGGTTAACGTAAAGCTGGTCGCCCAGGAACTCGGCGTCCGCTACGTCCTGGAGGGGAGCGCCAGACGCGCAATGGGCCGTGTCCGCATCAATGCCCAATTGATCGACGCGCTTGCCGGCGGGCACCTGTGGGCCGAGAGGTTCGACAGGACGGTGGAAGATGTTTTCGAACTACAGGATGAAGTCAACGCCAAGATTGTCGAAGCCCTCGTCGGCCGGCTGACCATCCCGCCGCAGCGCAATCGGCCGAAAAACTTCGAGGCGTACGACCTGTGTGTGCGCGCTCGCCTCCTGACGGAAGAGTCGCCGCAAACCGAGCGTGAGGCCTATATGCTGCTCCAGCGCGCGGTCAAGCTCGAGCCATCATATGCCGAGGCGCTCGGTCTGCTCGCCTATAACCGTTGGCTCGCCTGGACCCATTTCGGCGAGCCCGAAGATCCGAACCGTCGGATGGCGGTGACATCAGCGCAGAAGGCGGTGGAGCTGGATCCCAACGATGCCGGCTGCCGTTACGTCCTGGGTACGATTCTGGCTTATGAGCGGCGATGGGAGGAGTCGGAGGCCGCCTTTGCCAAGGCCCTGGAGCTGGACCCCAACCACGCCGACACCTGGGCCGCCATGTCGGACATGTCTGTGCTGGACGGCAGGATTGCCGACGGACTGGCGCAGATCGAAAAAGCCCTGCGGCTCAATCCCTATCCAGCCTGCTGGTACCTTTGTCACCTTGGGCAGGCGCAATACGCCGCGGGCGACTATGAGGCGGCAACCGCTACACTGCGCAGGAAAGAAACCTATCGCACCAACTCACGCAAATTCCTGGCTGCTGCGCTTGCGCAGTTGGGCCACCATGACGAGGCGCGGCGAGAAGCCGAATTGTTCCTGATCGCCCACCCTCATTTCACGATCGGTCATTGGCTCAGCTCCCAGCCGCTGCGGGATGCATCTGTACGAGACCACTTTGTCGACGGCTTTCGAAAGGCCGGCCTGCCGGAGACGTGACAGTGAGAGCAGGTTTTGTGGGCCGAACCTATGTAAGCAGCGGCGTGCCGGGCAGCCCCCATCCGGCTGCACGGCATGCCTTACATTACTTTACCGTGATGGCAAGGCCGCTGATATCGGCGTTGACCTGCAGGCCTACCTGCTTGCCTGAGAGCTCGAGCTCGGCGCCCTTGTCATTGGTCATGACGATCACCTGGGCCCCTTTGCCGACCGCGCCGCCACCGCCCGCCGCACCGTAGACCCCGGTCACATCTCGAGCGCGGCGAATATGGCGAACAGTGCCATGAAAATTGGTCTTGGAAGCCCCGAAGGCGAGGCCGCCCGAGATGCCGCCGACAGAGATGGGATAATGGCGACCATGGAAGGTCAGCGTGCCCTCGCCTCCAGAACCACCCACAAAGAAGGCTGCCTTGTAGACTGAAAAGCTGATCGTACCGCTGTCGGCATACGCAGAGCCGGCAAAGCTCACTCCTGCTGCTGCGATAACCGCAGCTGCGACTGAACGAAATCTGGACGAAGTCTTCATGATGCGAATCTCCTCAAAATCGAGGCTTACCCAGCCAGGAGGGCACGTCAGCGTCAAGCCAAAGTCACAATTGAAACAGCCTCGCCCGTCCTTGGTTCCAAACAGGTGGCCAGAATCCGGCCGGGAGAAGGCGCTACCAAACCACATCGCCAATTGGATCTGAACCGCTGCTCGAGCAGCGAAGCACGTTCCCGCGCGTCATGAATGCGCGGGGACACCTTTCGTCATCGTTGGCTGCGAACCCTCACCCCTCCAACTCCACGATCGCACAGCCATAACCGCCAAGCTCCAGCGTCCTCCGCACAGCCTTCTCCCCATCCAGCAGATCCCGCCCGGCCGGCACGCCACTCACCGTCACCGCCTGATCCGTATAATTCTGCACGAAGAGCAGCCGCCGCTCGTCGTTCATCCGCATCGTCACCTCCACGCCCTCGGGCAGCCCGCCCACCAGCGGCTCCACGCCGGCCGGCGCAAACAGGCGTTCGGTCAGCGCTTCGGTCAGCTCAGGCGTCAGGTAGGTGCCGAGATAGACCACCTGCCCCTTGCCGACCTTGCGCGAGGTCGCCATCGCCTGCCCTTCGGCGTAGCGGTTGGACCAGGCGGCGATCACCTCGACGTTGGGCTCGACGGTCAGGTTTTCGTAGAAGTGGCCGGCGGTCAGTTCGCGGTTGCCGAGCTTGAAGCGGCGCTGGCGGCGGTTGCTTTCGGCCGGCTTGTTCGGCGGGATGACAAGGCCGCCGGAGCGTTCCATGACGTCGAACAGGCCGTTGGCGCCGGGGGCGGCCAAGCGGCCGAAATCCTCGACGCGCACGCCGGTGAGCTTCGAAAGTGCCGTGCCCGGCGCAGTCTCGCGGATGACGTGGTTGTCTTCATTGCGGGTGCCGGTGCGGGCGCCGATGACGACGGTGCCGCCTGCTTCAGCGAAGGCTTCGAGCTTGGCCGTCCATTCGTCCTTCCACATCACCCAATGGGGGACATAAAAGAGCTTCAGCCTGGAAAGATCGTCCTCGGGATGGATGAAGCCGCAGGCGATGCCCCGATCATAGCAATATTGATGCATGTGGATCGCATCGTCCTGCGGGCTCGGCAGGCCGATCGGATAGGTCTTGTGGGCTTCCTGATTGTCGAAATCCGAGCCGGCGATACCGACATCCATGCGCACATAGGTGCCGAGGATCTTCGGCTGCAGCGCGATCATCTCGCTCGCGAAGCGGCTGGCCTCCTCATAGCGGTGGCGGCCGATATCGTCATGGTCGATGATGCCCATCCAGTAGATCTCGGCGCCGAAATGAGCCGGCCGCCAGCGGAAGAACATCAGGCCGTCAGCACCATGAGCAACGGAGGAGAGCGCCATGCGGCGCAGTTCCCCCGGCTCCGGCGTCAGCGTGCAGAAGCCCGGCTGGCTGCCGAAGCCGGATTGCTGCTCGGGCACGATGTAATTGCCGGA
The DNA here is from genome assembly GCF_001664385.1 of Rhizobium phaseoli. Taxonomy (NCBI): domain Bacteria; kingdom Pseudomonadati; phylum Pseudomonadota; class Alphaproteobacteria; order Hyphomicrobiales; family Rhizobiaceae; genus Rhizobium; species Rhizobium phaseoli. The sequence goes on from NZ_CP013532.1 coordinate 2,797,801, forward strand.
GAAGCCGCGGCAGATATCGAGATGCAGCGCCTGCACCTTGGCGTGGTTGCCGAGCCGCATGAACTCGTCATAAAGCATCGGATAGATGTCGTAGCCGACGAAATCGAGATCCTTGCTGAACTGGCCGCGGAAATCGATATCCCTCAAGCCGCCGAGATTGTGGAAGACGAACCAGGAGGATTTGACCGCGCGCAGGATCTCCACCTGGTCGTGCTGGAAGCGCGCCGTCGAGAAGGCGAGGAAGCGGTGGTAATCCTGCAGGTGGCCGGGGCTTGGGAAGGTCGGGCCGAACTCGATCGGCAGCACCACCTGATCGAAGCTGTCATAGGCCGTCGCCCAGAAATCACCGCCCCAGGCGCGGTTGAGTTCGGCGATCTCGCGGTATTTGTCGGCGAGGAACAGCTGGAATTCGCTGAGCGTCGCCTTGGAGAAGCTCTCCGGCATGCTGGTGTTCAGCTCGTTGTCGGTCTGCCAGCCGACGACGAAGGGGTTGTCGCGGTAGTGCTCGGCCATTGCTTTGGTGATGCGCTTGCTGTGCTCGCGGAAGACCGGGCTTGCCGTGTCGCAATGCTGGCGCGAGCCATGGCTCATCGGCCGGCCTTTGCCGTCGACCCTTAAAATTTCAGGGTGCGCCTCCGTCAGCCAGCGCGGCGGGGTCGCCGTCGGCGTGCACATGATCGTATCGATGCCGTAGCGGCCGAGCATTGATATGGCGCGGTCGAACAGATCGAAATTGTAGGTGCCGAGCTTCGGCTCGAGAATGTGCCAGGCGAATTCGGCCATGCGCACCACGTTGAAGCCGGCCTTGGCCATGCGCTCAGCGTCGCGCTCCCAATAGCTTTCATCGACATGCTCGGGATAATGCGGCGCACCGACGAGGAAGCGGTCGGTCTTGACGGTGTTCCATACGGAGAGGGTCTTGTCGGACACGGGGTTTTTCCTGTGATTATCTGTCGAGAATGGTCTTGCGGGCGCTGATCGTGCGGCCGCCGTCGGGAGCAAAGAGATAGAGCTCGCCGGCATCGAGCTTCAGCGCCACCTTCTGCCCGGCGGTAAAGGGCGCGACGTAGCTGAGTTGGGCGGTGATATTGCCGGTGCCGCTTTCCGACGCGATGGTCTGGAGATTGCCGGCGTCGACATAGAGAATGGTCTCGCGTCCGAGATGCTCGACGAGGCGCACCTCGCCATGCACGGCTCCGTCCTCGCTGCCTTCGGCCACCACCGAGATCGCCTCCGGCCGCACGCCGAGCGTCAGGCCCGTGCCTTTCGAAAGCGTCGTCGGCTGCGCAAGCTCCACCGTCAGCGGCGCAAGGCCCGGCGCCGAAACCGTCACGCTGCGGCCGTTGACGTCGTCGAGAGTGACGCCAAGGAAATTCATGCGCGGCGCGCCGAGGAAGCCGGCGACGAAGAGATTGTCGGGGTTGCGATAAAGCTCCAGCGGCGAGCCGACCTGCTCGATGATCCCCTGATTGAGCACGACGATGCGGCTTGCCATGGTCATCGCCTCCACCTGATCGTGGGTAACGTAGACCATGGTGGCGCCGAGCTCGGCATGCAGGCTGCTCAATTCGACGCGCATCTGGGTGCGGAGCGCCGCATCCAGGTTCGACAGCGGCTCGTCGAACAGGAAGACCTCCGGCGAGCGGGTGATCGCCCGGCCGATCGCCACGCGCTGCCGCTGGCCGCCTGATAGTTGCTTCGGCCGCTTGTCCAGCTGGTCGCTGATCCGGAGGATCTTGGCGGCGCGGGCCACCGCCGCATCGATCTCGGCCTTCGGGCGCTTGGCCATCCTGAGGCCGAAGCCCATATTCTCCGCCACCGTCATATGCGGATAAAGCGCATAGGACTGGAAGACCATGGCGATGCCGCGGTCACCCGGCTCCTGCCGGCTGACATCGCGGCCGTTGATCACGATCTGGCCGGAGGAGATCGTCTCCAGGCCGGCGATGGATTTCAAGAGCGTGGACTTGCCGCAGCCCGACGGGCCGACCATGACGATGAACTCGCCTTGCGCCACGGAAAGATCGATGCCGCGCAGCGCATGATAGGCGCCGTAATTCTTGTTGATCTGACGAAGTTCGAGACTGGTCATAACCTGGCCCTCTCTTGTTGAAACGGAAGACGCCGGCTCATCCCTTCACCGCGCCCATGGTGAGGCCGGCGATGAAATGCCGCTGCATCAGGAAGAACATTACGACGGGCGGCACAGCGACGATGATCGTGCCTGCCGAAATCAAGTTCCAGGCCGAGACCCACTCGCCGCGCAGATTGGCAAGACCTGCGGTCACGGGCTTGACGCTGTCGCTGACCGTCAGCACCACGGCCCAGAAATAGTCGTTCCAGACGAAGGTGAAGATCAGGATGGCGAGCGCCGCGAGCGCCGGGCGCACCAGCGGGATCGCCACATGGATCAGCGTCTGGAAGGGCGAAGCGCCTTCGGCGCGGGCCGCCTGGAACAGCTCGTCCGGGAGTGCAGCGATGAAATTGCGCATGAAGAGCGTCGCGAACCCGGTCTGGAAGGCGACGTGGAAGATGATCAGCGCCGCCGTCGTGTCGATCAGGTCGAGCCGCACCATCAGGTCGCGCACCGGGATCATCATGATCTGGTGCGGCAGGAAATTGCCGCCGACGAAGAGCGCGAAGATCAGCATGTTGCCGCGAAAGCGATAGCGCGACAGCACGTAGCCGGCGAGCGTGGAGAGAACAAGCACGCCGATCACCGAGGGAATGGTGATGATCAGGCTGTTGAGGAAATAGCGCGCCATCGGCGTGTCGGTGAAGACGGCCCGGTAATTGTCGATGACGCCGATCTCGGTCGGCCAGCCCCAGAGATTGCCGCCCATCACGTCAGCCGTCGAGCGGAAGGAGGTGAGGATGATCGCAAAGAGCGGGCAGAGCCAGAGCAGGAGCACGATGACGACGGCGAGCATATAGAGGCGGCGCGGCCAGATCGCGGTTTCGGGAATGGGACGAGGATACATCAGCCTCCCCTCTCTTCGCTGCGGATGATGTGGGTGAGATACCAGGCGATGAAGACGGCCATGATCACGAAGAGCACCGAGGCGATCGCCGCGCCATAGCCGAAGCGATAGGAGAAGATCGACTGCTCGTACATCTGGTAGGCGAGCACCGAGGAGGAGCCGAACGGCCCGCCGGATGTCATCACCGAGATCATGTCGAAGGAACGCAGCGCCCCGACGACCGTGACCGCAATTGCGATGAAGGTGACCTGCGTCAGCTGCGGCAGCACGATGTGGCGCAGCATGTTCCAGCCCCTCGCCCCATCGACGCGCCCTGCCCCGATCAGCTCTTCGCTCAGATTGTTGAGCCCGGCGAGATAGAGCACCATGCAGAAGGTGATCTGCGGCCAGAGCGCCGCGATGACGATCGCGAAGGTGACGAAATGCTCGTCCGACAGCACCGCCGGCGCCACCGCGCCGAAGGCCCGGAAGATCAGCGCCAGCAGCCCGAACTCCGGCGTATAGACCCAGGTGAAGACGACGCCGACCGTGACCGAAGCCAGCACCAGCGGAATGAAGAACAGCGACTTCAGAAAGCGCATGCCCGCGATCTTCTGGTTGACCAGGAGCGCAATGGCGAGCCCGATCGGTGGTGCCGCCATGAACATGACAAGCCAGATCAGATTGTTCTTCAGCGACACGTAGAATTGCGGATCGTTGTATAGCTCGACGTAGTTGCCGAGCCCGACCCAGATCATCTCGCCGAAGCCGTCCCATTCGTGAAAGCTGATCCACACGCTCCGGACCGCCGAGAGCAGAATGACGATGAAGAACAGCAGGATCGCCGGCGCGATAAGCAAAGTCGGGGTAAGCCACCAACGCTGGCGGCGCCATAATGTCTGCATCTCTCTGGAGCCTCAAATTATTTCGGGAGCGGGCTGATGCCCCTCATCCGGCTGCCCACGTAGGGCTGCCCCCTCATCCAGCTGCCGCCACCTTCTCCCCGCTCGCGGGGCGAAGGAAACATGCCGCAACCTCTCCGTCCCCATCGATGTCTCGTAAGGCACCTCCCCTCTCCCCGTCAGAACGGGGAGAGGGTTAGGGTGAGGGGCAAACCTCAGAGGACGTGCCAGCCTCAGATCTTATAAATCCGCTTCCGCGTTCCCTCGAGCCGCGTCAGGATCGCCTTGCGCCGATCGGGCTTGGCCATGAACTCCTGGAAGCCGACGAGGCCGGCCTGGGCCATGTCGGGGTCGCTGTCGCGGTCGTAATATTGCGAGGCGCCCTGCACCGACTTCATGGTCTCGACGGCGACATTGACGAGCGGATCCTTGCTCGGCGGCAGGTCATGGCGCGGCGGCACGTTGCCGCCCGGCTCCAGATAGGCAGCGAGGTTTTCCGGCTTGTAGAAATAGGCGAGGAAATCGCGCGCGCCCTGCTTGTTCTTGGCCTTAGCCGGAATATGGACGGAGTTGACCGAGAATTCCTCGAAATGACCGACCTTCGGATCGAGCACCGGGAAGGTGGCGTAGGCGAGCTGCGGCAGGTCCGCTTCGGTGAAGGCCGAACGCAGAAAGGCGCCGAGGTTCATCATGCCGGCCTTCTTCTGCGCCAGCAGTGCTGCGGCCTCCTGCCAGCCGAAGGAGGTATGGTTCGGCGTGAAGAAGCCTTTGCCGATCATCGCTTCCCACTGGTCAAAGACGGGGGTGAGCGCCGGATCGAGATAGCTCATCTCGCCGTTCATCAGCGCCATGTGCTTGTCGAGGCCGTTGACGCGCAGGTTCATCTGGTCGAACCAGCCGGCCGCCGGCCACAATTCCTTGGTGCCGATCGCAATCGGCGTGATGCCGGCCGCCTTGCACTTTTCGCCATAGGCCATGAAGTCCTCGGCGGTCTTCGGCACGGTCAGGCCATATTGCTCGAACACATCCTTGCGATAGAACATGCCCCAAAGCGTGCCGCCGGTGGGAAGGCCATACTGCTTGCCGTCATCGGTGACCGCGCCGGCCGTGGCGCCGAGCACGTCCTTGTACTTCTCCTTCTCGAAGAGATCGGAAATATCGTCGAACAGGCCGCGCTTGACGAAGGCGCGCATGCGGTTGCCGGAGAACCAGAAGCAGATATCCGGCGCGCCGGCGACAAGATAATTGCGGATCGCCGTCTTGTGCGCCTCGTGATCCATATTGTTGACGACGACGTTGACGCCGGCTTCCTTGCCGAAGCCCGCCGCGATCGATTTCAGCGCATCGAGCGCGGCACCGTTGTTTTCCGACGAGATGATCGTGACGTCCTGCGCCTGCGCGATCGCAGGCATCGGAAAGCTGCCGGTGACAGCTGCAGCCGAGACGAGGCCCGCCCCTTTGAGAAAGGTTCTGCGGGTGCTTGCAGGAAATTGCTTCGAATATGCCATTGAATTCCTCCCGGTTGATCAATCAACTCCGCCCTGCTGCCGGCGGCCTCCTCCTTGAGGCCCGCCCGATCAGGCGCTCGACATGCCGACCCTCCACGATGCAACGCCCCTAATCCGTTTGGCTCGTTCTGTTGATCGGCGGGCAGACTTATGCATAAATTGAACCGACCCGCAATAATTAATTTACAAAATTAAGGAATGCAAAGTGAAGCTAAAGGGCGACCAGACCACGGCGAGAGCCATGAACCGACGCCTCATCCTCAACCTTCTCAGACGCGAAGGGCCGCGAAGCCGCGCCGATATCGCGACGGTGATTGGCTTGAGCCCCGCCGCCGTCACCTTCGTCGTCGCCGATCTCCTGGAGGAAGGCATCGTCGTCGAGGGACAGGCGGTGCCGGGGCCTGCCGGCCGCCGCCCGATCCCGGTCGAGATCAATTATCAGCATGCGCTCGCCGTCGGCTTCAAGCTGATGGTGGATTCGGTGGAATGCGTGGCGACCGACCTTGCCACCAATCCCGTCGCCGCCATGCGCGTCGGCCTTGCCGGCCATGATCCCGATTACGTCGCCGATCTCCTGGCCGGCACCGTCCCTGAATTGGTCAAGCTCGCCGGCCGCCCGAAGGCCAGGCTCGCCGGCATCGGCATCTCCATGCCGGGCGTCATCAATCACGAGCAGACTGCCTGCGTGCGCAGCCACCGCTTCCAATGGGATAACGTGCCGCTCGCCTCGCTGGTGGCCGCCCGCGTCCACGTGCCGGTCTGGCTGGAGGACGATACCAACGCCTATGCCATCGCCCAACAGCTCTTCGGCCTCGGCCGCCAACACCGCAACATGGCCGTTCTCGCCGTCGGCGTCGGCATCAGCTGCGCCCTCGTCATCGACGGCAAGCTCTATCGCGGCGCCAACGGCGCGGCCGGCAAATTCGGCCATACGCTGTTCGAGGAGGATGGCCGCCTTTGCGAATGCGGCAAACGCGGCTGCCTGATGGCCTATCACTCCGAGCTGTCGATGCTGCGCCGCTGGCGCGAGAAGACCGGCCGCGGCGAGGACCTGGGCCTGCAGGAACTGCGCCAGGCCCTCACCTCAGGCGACCCGATCGCCACCGACCTCGTCGGCCATTCCGGCCGCAGCATCGGCACCGCACTCGCCAACCTCGTCAACATCACCGACCCCGAAGTCATCGTCGCCGGCGGCGAAGCCGTCTCCCTCGGCGACCATTTCCTCACCCCTCTGCGCGACGCGCTTTCCGCCCGCACCTTCCGCACCGCCCCGCCGCTTTTGCCCGACTGGGAAGACAATTCCTGGGCCCGGGGTGCCGCGGCGCTGGTGACGCAAAAGATATTCGACTTCGAGTCCTCGGGCGGGGTGACGGATATTGCAACACTCGGGAGTGTCGGAGGCGCGACGTCGGCGGCTTGAGGCACCGGCTTCTCCAAACATCGGCTTTGCAACTCGACGAGACGATAGATGGGCAGGACAGGCGAGCCACTTGCCCGTCAAGCCGGGCGACATCAGGGTAGAGGCGGGCACGGAAATCCATTCTTGGACTGTTGACCGCCCGCCCCTTTCATTCCGGTTAAAGCCTATTGCTTCGACTGCGCCGGCGGCGGGGTGCCGATCTTGTCCAGGACCTTCTTGGCCAGGGCCGGGTCGCTCTGTGCCGCCGTCAGGATAGAGGAGTATTCCTCGACAGAGATCGCGTTGGAGGCTTTGACGGTATCGACCATCTGCTTCTTGGCCTCTTCCTGCAGCTTTTGCTTGGCGGCTTCGTCCTTCGTCGCGTCGATCTTGGCCGAATATTCCTGCCTGACCTTGTCGACCTGCAGGTAGGCTACGGCAAAGGCCTCGAGTTTCTGATCGCTGACGGCCGCCGGCGCAGCCGTGCCGCCGCCCTGCCCCTGCATCGGCGCCTGGCCCTGCGCGGCCGGCTGCTGCCCTGCCTGGGCCATCTCGACAGCCGAAGCCGAGCTGAACGCCAGCAGGCTGAAAACCGCAGCCGTCATCGTTGCGACAGGTGTGTAACGAGTGATCATATTCGTTCCTTTTTCACGTGCGTGATTTGACGGCAGCAACACCGCCTCGGTCGATCGCTCAGCCGCTGAAAGGCTGGCGAAGTCGCGACGATGAAGCCTGAAATGGGCACGATGCGGCGGTAACGGGGCCATTTGCTGACGATTGAGCGGCGGCTTTGTGACCGGCGGAGGCCGGCGCAAGCCCTACCGCGCAAACTTCCTCGCCCCCGCCACGCACAGGATAACGGCGACCGTCACCGCAAGCATTGCCCAGGTCACCGGCTCATGCAGCAGGGTGGCGGCGAGCGCCAGGCCGAAAAAGGGCTGGAGCAGCTGCAGCTGGCCGACGGCGGCGATGCCGCCTTGCGAGAGGCCGCGATACCAGAAGATGAAGCCGATCAGCATTGAAAACAGCGAGACATAGCCAAGGCCGACAAGCGCCGGCGTTTCGATGCCGGCAAAACTCGCCGGTCGGTATAGAAACGCGACCGTGACCATCACCGGTAGCGACAGCACCAGCGCCCAGGAAATCACCTGCCAGCCACCGAGCGTACGCGACAGCCTGCCGCCTTCGGCATAACCGAGCCCGCAGGCGAGGACGGCCGCCAGCATCAAGAGATCACCGAGCGGCGATGCGTTCAGCCCCTGCGTCAAGGCAAAGCCCGCCACCAGCGCACTGCCGAGAATGGAAAAGAGCCAGAAGGCCGGCCTTGGCCGCTCGCCGCCGCGGATGACGCCGAAGGTCGCCGTCGCCAGCGGCAGGAGACCGATGAAGACGATGGAATGGGCCGAGGTGACGTGCTGCAGCGCAAGCGCCGTCAGCAGCGGAAAGCCCACCACGACGCCGAGCGCGACGACGACAAGCGAGACGATATCGCGCCCCGACGGCCGCTTCTCACGAAAGGCGACCAGCAGGCAGAGCGCCAACGCCCCGGCGATGGCCGCGCGCGCGACGGTCAGGAATACGGGATCGAACTGCGCCACCGCGACGCGCGTCGCCGGAAGCGAGCCGCTGAAGATCACCACGCCGATCAAGCCGTTGATCCATCCTGACGTCATGCGTTCCATTATCCACTCTTCCTTCCCGACACCTGCCGTCAAAACCGTCCTCGGCTATTGGACGACAAGCATGAAAACAACCACTTGAGACGCGTCACTTGAATCAAATTCACAGCGACGCGCTGCCACCTTTATCGGTCGGGACGGATGGCCGGGATAGTGACAGTCTGATACGATTTCGACAAACTGTTATGGTGCGGAAGGCAATACAGATGAACGCAGAATTGGCAGGACGCACACGCGTGGAGATGGTGGTCGCGACGATCCACCAGCGTATATCAGGGCGCAGCCTGACGCCGGGCGCGAGGCTGCCCTCGGTGCGGGGGCTCGCGGCGAGCATGAAGCTGTCGACGTCGACCGTCGTCGATGCCTATGAGCGCCTGGTCGCCGAAGGCGCGATCCTGGCAAGACCAGGCTCCGGCTTCTATGTCGCCAACCAGGCAGCGCCCTTTGCGCTTGCCGAGGCCGGGCCGAAACTCGACCGTGCGGTCGATCCGTTCTGGATATCGCGGCAATCGCTGGAGGCCGGCGAGAGTGACCTGAAGCCCGGCTGCGGCTGGCTGCCGCCCGCCTGGCTACCGGGCGAAGCCATGCGCCGCGGGCTCAGAACGCTTTCCCGCGCCGATGGGCCGGCGCTTGCCGATTACGGCCAGCCGCTTGGCCTGCCGCCTCTGCGCCAGCTGATCTCGCGGCGCATGGGCGAACGGGGCATCGAAGCCTCGCCGGATCAGATCATGCTAGCCGAATCCGGCACGCAGGCAATCGATCTGCTCTGCCGTTTCCTGCTGGAACCGGGCGACACGGTGCTGGTCGACGACCCCTGTTACTTCAACTTCCATGCGCTGCTGCGCGCCCATCGGGCCAAGATCGTCGGCGTCCCCTACACTCCGTCCGGCCCCGATATCGAGCTGTTTGCCCAGGTCGTCGCCCAGGAGCGACCGCGGCTCTACATTACCAACTCCGCCATTCACAACCCCACCGGTGCGGTTCTTTCCCCCGTGACGGCGCACCGGCTTCTGAAACTCGCCGACCAGTTCGATCTCACCATCATCGAGGACGATATCTTCGCCGATTTCGAATATACGCCGGCGCCTCGCCTTGCCGCCTTCGACGGGCTCGAGCGGGTCATCCACATCGGCAGTTTTTCGAAGACCCTGTCGGCCTCGGCTCGCTGCGGCTTCGTCGTCGCCAAACCGGAATGGATCGACGGTCTGACCGATCTCAAGATCGCCACCTCCTTCGGCGGCGGCCGGCTGACCGCCGAACTGGTGCTGAACGTCTTGAGCGATGGCAGCTATCGCAAACATATGGAGACGCTGAGAAACCGGCTTTCCCGTGCGATGGGCGAGGTGTCGGCCCGGCTGAAAGGCCTTGGCATAACGCCCTGGCTGGAGCCGCCAGCCGGGATGTTCCTCTGGTGCCGCCTGCCTGACGGCGTCGATGCGGCCGATGTCGCGCGAGCCGCGCTGGAGAGAAAGATCGTGCTGGCACCCGGCAATGCTTTCAGCCTGTCGCAATCGGCGACGAATTTCATGCGGTTCAATGTATCGCAGACGCTGGATGCGAGGGTATTCGAGGTGCTGGGGGACGTGTTGGGGAGGCAGAGGAGATAAGAAAGGTGTCGTAGAGAACCCGCCTCGTCCTTCGAGGCCCCTGCGGGGCACCTCAGAGCCTGTGAATGTTTAGTGGCGGAGGCGATTTTATTGTGATTCTGTTGGGTCGTTGATTTGCTTGGAGGACGGTGATGGACGACGAGCTGTTCGAGGGATTGCCGGCGCAGGGATCGCGGCGCAGTGCTCAGGTGGGGCGCGGGGCGGCGCGCATGCGCGAGCCGGTGCGCGATCAGATCGAGTTGCGTGCCGTCGATATCGACAGCTTGATCGGCCAGGATCACGCGGTGCGCGTCATTTGGAGCTATGTCGAGGGGCTGGATCTGAGCGCGCTTGAAGGTCGGATCAAAGCGCGCGAGCACCGGCCGGGCCATCCGCCGATTTCGCCACGGCTTTTGCTGGCGCTGTGGCTCTATGCCAGCAGCGACGGTGTAGGCAGCGCGCGGGCTCTGGAACGGCTGTGCGAGAGCCACGACGTCTATCGCTGGCTGTGCGGCGGTGTCTCGGTGAACTATCACACGCTGTCGGATTTTCGGGTTGGTTGCGCCGATCTGCTCGACCGGCTGCTGGCCGAGCATCTGGCGGCGCTTGCCGATGCCGGCCTCGTCACTCTCGACAGTCTGGCGCAGGATGGCGTGCGGATCCGGGCGAGCGCGGGGGCCGCCTCGTTCGGCCGCAAGGCGAAGCTTGATCGACATCTTTCGATTGCCGAGGCGGTTGTGGATCAGCTCAAGCACGAGGTTGATGCGCGTTCGGATGCCAGCACTCGGCGTATCAAAGCGGCCAGGGAACGAGCGGCGCGCGAGCGTGGTGAGCGGGTCAGAGCAGCCCAGGTCGCTCTTGACGAGATCCAGCGCCAGCGTCAGGCGCGCGAAGAAAAGCGCGGCAATGGCAAAAAGCCGAAGGAGCCGCGCGCCTCCAGCACGGATGCACAGGCGCGGGTGATGAAGATGGCCGACGGCGGCTTCCGTCCGGGTTATAATGTGCAGGTTGCGAGCACGGCCGGTGAGCAGTTCGTGGTCGGGCTCGAGGTGACCAATGCCGGCTCCGATCGCGGCCTCATGCGGCCGATGCTGGAGCGGTTGCGCGCGTTAAGCGGCCATCTGCCGCGGCGCTATCTCGCCGATGGCGGCTTTGGCAGCGCTGAAGATATCGAGTGGGCGCACGGCGAAGGGGTTGAGGTCTTTTGTCCGCCCACTCAGTCCAAGCACGGAACCGATCCCTTCTTGCCGCGGCGCGGCGACGGTCCGGGTGTGTCGACCTGGCGGGCCCGCATGGCAAGCGAGGCGGGCAAGGCTCAGTACAAACCCCGATCGATCTGCGAATGCATCCATGCCCGCTGGCGCAACTGGAATCTGCGACAATTGACGGTCCGCGGTATCGAAAAGGTCCGTGCCGTCGTGCTCTGCTACGCACTCACCAACAATATCTTGCAAGGCCGTCGGCTTGCCAATGGATAGCTAGTGCCATCACCCAAACGCCAACTAGCGACCATCCGCACGCACCGCGCAATCGTCTAACGTTCGATTGCATCGGTCAGCCAAGACCGGCCAGAACCGCACCAACTCAAAAGCTTCACAAGCTCTCAGGATGAGGCTCTCTTGAAGGCCGCGTTCTCCTTCAGGACCGCTGCGAGCACGTCAGGAAGAGCTATCCTGGGACCGTCGCCGCGCCCCACACCTCAAAACGACCGATTGAGCGCCTTGTCGTTCTCCAGGCGCGTCACGCAGCCCTCCAGCTTGGCGAGCAGCAGGTCGAAGTCGAGCGGCTTGGTCAGATAGTCGGCAGCACCGGCGCGCAGGCCGGCGAGCGTGTTTTCCCGGTCGGTCAGCGCCGTCAGCAGGATGAAGGGGATGTTGGAGAGTTCCGGGTGGTTGATCTGGATTTCCGCCAGAAGCTGGTGCCCGTCCATGACAGGCATGGAAATATCGCTGATGACGATGTCGGGCCATTTCGACAGGATCATTTCCAGGCCTTCGGCGCCGTTCGAGGCCTCGAGCGTCTTGTAGCCGGCCTCGCTCAGCTCTTCGACGAGGAGATTGCGGATCTCGACTTCGTCTTCTATGCACAGGACTGTAACCATGAGCTCTTCCTTAAGCTGCGACTTGTTGATCCGACAATAGAACCTCTATTGGCAGAGAAATTGTAACTGTTGTGCCCTTGCCAAGCTCGCTCGCCACCTCGACGCTGCCGCCATGCAGCTCGACGACCTGCTTGACGACGTTGAGTCCGATACCGGTTCCGGCAATGCCCGTGGCACTACGGGCCCGATAATAGGGTTGGAACAATTTCGGCAGATCATCCGCATCCATGCCGATGCCACTGTCGGCAATGGCGACTTTCACCATCTTTTCGTCAACCCAGGCGCGAACATAAATGTCGGGCGCATGAGGCGAATATTTGACGGCATTCGAAATCAGGTTGGTGAAAACCTGTTCCATCGCGCTGCGATCAAACGTCAACACGTCAGGTAGCAGCTCGAGATCGAGATGGAAGACGTGCGAGCGGCCAAGCTCGCGCTGTCTGTCGCAGCAGGCAACGAGCAGAGCTTTCAGATCGCCTTCGCTCCGCTTCAGGATGATCTGTCCGGTTTCGAGGCGGCCGCTGGCGAGAATGCTCTCCATCAGATCGACCATGCGCACGACCGCGCTTCGGATTACTCCGGCTTTTTCGTGAACGTAGTCGCCGTTGACATTGGTCGTCGAGCGGCAGAGCCGCTGGGCGGCGGCGTCGATGATGGCAAGCGGCGTTCGAAATTCGTGCGAGGCCATGGCGACAAACTGGCGCTGGAGCGCGTTTACCTGGCGTTCGTGGGCCAGCAGGCGGTCCAGCTCGGCCCTTTGCCTTTCGATTTCGGCCGTCCGATCGCCCACCATCTCTTCGAGGTGATTGCGGTGGTGGGTAAGCTCGGCCTGGCTGTCGATCAGCGTCAGCGACGTACGATGCAGTCCCCGCCCGAGCCAGAACACCGCGGCGATCAGCAGCGCCAGGCAGCCGAGCCCGGCCGGCGCAATCTGCTGAAGCAGCATGAAGCCCGGCCGGATCGGGTTCCAGACGAGATAGCCGATCGTGCCGCCGTCGCGAGTCGATACGGGCACCTGCGCCCGCGCACCATTCTTCGACGCGGCAAAATGCATCCCTTCGAGCCGCGCATAATGGGCGATGCTTTCGACAGCCTTTGCGTCGATGAACTTGACCGAGATGGCGATGAACTCCTGGCCCGCCTCGATTTGCATCCTTGTCGAGCTCGGCAGAATGGGACGCGCGCTCGTTATCGCCGGCCTGTTGCCGATCATTACCGTGCGAACTCTGGCCAGCTGGCCAAGCGGTTCGCCGCCGGGCTTTCTGGGCTCGAGGAGAGCAGCCCGCATCTCTCGGGCCAACGCCGTCATTTCTTCGCCGTCATCGCTGCCGAGGCGCGGCGGCATGGCGTCGGCTCCGTCGCGGAAGGCAAACATCAGGCGATTGCTATCGTCGAAGATGTAAGTTCTGTCATGCCCGAAATACTGGCTGGTCCAGCGGCCGACATTGTCGAGCAGCCATTCATGGTTCCGCTGCTTGGCATAAAGGAAGGCGTCGTCCCATTTGGTGACGCTTTCCTGTTCCCGCGGAAGTGCTTTGATCTGCTCTTCCAATCCCTGGGCCACGAAATCCGCCTGCCGGCGCAAATAGAAATCATCGACCTTCACCGCGGCAAGCCACGCAAATCCGCACAGCAACACGGCCGCCGCGCAGGTGAGCGTCACCAGGACCAGCGTGATGTGCGATGTGAGCCTGACCTTCAATCCCCGCAACCTTTTGACGGCGCCCGTTCGACGAAAATTGACACGCAAAAGTTGACGGACCGTGAATTGTGCCCCATAGGACTGGCGCAGCTGGTGGATGGATGCTCGCTTGCACGTACTCTCAACCGCGGGCACCTACAGTAGCAATCGACGGAGAAGAGCATGAACGCCGGATCGTCGCCGGACATGTCGGACATCAGGATCGAACCAATCGCTGCCGCACATATCGAGAGCTTTCATCGCGCGCTCGACACCGTCGCCCGCGAGAAGAAATACCTGTCTATGCTGGAAGCGACTCCCCTGCCGCAGACGCGCGAGTTCGTGATGGGTATGATCGCAAAAGGCAATCCGCAATTCGTTGCGGTGGCCGGCGAAGAGGTCGTCGGCTGGTGCGACATCAGCCGGCACTTTTTCCCGTCGCATGCCCATCGCGGAAATCTCGGAATGGGAGTCCTTCCCGCCTATCGCGGCCGGGGTCTAGGACGAAAGCTGATGGAGAAGACACTAAGAGCCGCACAGCAGACCGGTTTCGCTAGAGTCGAACTCGATGTTTACGAAGACAACAGCCGGGCGATCGCTCTCTACGAAAAAATGGGCTTCGTGCGCGAGGGCATAATACGGCGGGCTGCACGCATCGACGGCCGATTCATCGATGCCATCGGCATGGCGCTTTTGTTCGATGTGGATGGGTCGGCATAAATCGGCAGCGCACCGGCATCGGAGGATACTAGGAACAGCGTTGCGGCGTGCTTCGAGGCCCCCTCCGGGCGTGCACCTCAACATGAGGGAACGTTGGAAGTTACCGCGCGCCATTGGCAAGGGCCGGGAGGATGCCGCCGCTGCGGCCACGAGAGCCTCATCCTCAGGCGCCCGCAGGGGCCTCGAAGGACGAGGCGGGTGCTCCGGCGATCGCCGGATGCAAGGGCTCGCCCGGTGGCGCTTGCGCTCACCCCGGTGGCGCTTGCGCTCACCCCGGTGGCGCTTGCGCTCACCCGCCGACGCTCACGGCCGGCGCACCGCTCGGATCTTGCCGCTGCCGCCTCCGCCGCAGAAGAAGCGGTCGGCGCCGTCGGATTCGAGGCCGGAGACGCCGGCGCCTTCCGGCATATCCAGCCGTTCCAGCAGCTCTCCGGTGTCAGGATCGATGCGTCTGACGTCGCTGTCGTCGCCCTCCCAGGTGCCGTGCCAAAGCTGGCCGTCGACCCAGGTGACGCCGGTCACGACGCGGTTGGATTCGATGGTCCGCAGGATTTTGCCGGTCTCAGGATCGATCTGATGGATCCTGCGGCCGCGATGCTGGCCGACCCAGAGCGTGCCCTCGGCCCAGGCAAGGCCGGAATCGCCGCCGTTGCCGGGCGCGGGGATGGTGGAAAGGATGCGGCCGGTCTTCGGGTCGATCTTGTGGATGACATCCTCGGCGATCTGGTAGAGGAATTCGCCGTCGAAAGCCGTTCCGGCATGGGAGGCGACCTCGATCGAGCGCACCACCTCGCCGCTGTCGGGATCGAGCGCGTTCAGCCTATCGCCCGAGGCGAACCAGACATGCCGGCCATCGAAGGTGACACCGTTGACGCGCTCAGCGCCGGGAAAAGGCCCGTATTCACGCAGGATCGTTGCAGCCGATTTCTTCATCTCTTCCTCCTTATGGATTTGCCCGATCTTAGTCGCTCGGCAGCGGCCCGGGGAGTAACAAGATCGTCGGGAAAGCTGCGAGCGGCGGGCTCAGCCAGCGGCGCGCCCGCCCGCGCCCGAGCGATTGCGCCTTGCCCTCCCCGGCCAGCACATCCAGCGCCCGCTGCACGGTGCGGGGGCTCGCGCCGAGCGCGATCGACAGCGCCGAAGTCGACCACGCCTCGCCATCGGCTAGAAAGGCGAGCACCGCCGCATGCGGTCCTTCGACGAGCGGCGCAAGCCCGGCGATCTCGCCGAGGCCGCGCGGCGCGAGGCGAAAGCCGCGTTTCGTCGCCGAAATCTCCGCAAGACCTTGCAGGGCGGCGCGCAGCCGGCCGATTTCGACGCGCAGCCGGGCGCGATGCGATTCATCGGCATGCTTGCCGCGGAAGGCGCGCGCGATGAGCGCGCCACGCGAGACATCGCCCGGCCAGGCCTCGGCAAGCGCACGGGCAAGGGCGAAAAGCACCGGCCGCGACGCCAGCGGCACGACGGTATCTCCCTTGCGCACGACATGGCGGCAGGCATCGACGACCAGCGTCTCCCCGGAGAACAGCGTCTCCACCTCGTGAAGCAGCAGCGGGCGCTCGCCGCCATGTGAAATCAGCCGCGCCGTCGGCATGTCGAGCACGCGGGCGGCGGCTTCGACCTCCGCCGTCAGCGCCGGGATATCGGCTTCCTTCGCCGAAAGCCTTGCCCGCTCGAGCGCCGCGCGCGCCGCTTCGGTCCGGAGTCGGCGCACGGCGATGCCCGATGCCACCAGCTCATGGGCGGTTCGCAAGGCCGGCGGCAGCGGCGTCGGGTCGAGCGCGCCGAGCGCCTGCTCGGCCTCATCGAGCCGACCGATCAGCACCAGCCTGCGAATGGCGATATTGCCGGCATGGGCGGCGTTGACTCGGTCGCCGCGCGCCTGAAGCGTTGCCCGCGCCGCCTCCAGCGCCTTGACCGGCCAGGTGAGGTCGCGCGAGGCGAGCGCGATCTCGGCCTCGGCGACGAGGCAGCGGGCGCGGGCCACCGCCTCGCGCGGGCCGAAGGCGCGGGCCGCACTCTTCAGCAACGCCTTGGCGCGGACGAGATCGCCGAGCTGCGCCATGGCGATGCCGCGCAAGGCAAGCGCCGGCGCATCCTCGCGCAGCGCCACCCGCTTCAGCGCGCCAAGCGCGTCCCCCGATGCCAGTGCCCGCGCGGCGGCGGTGATCAGCGAGTCCATTCAAATCCCGTCATACTTGTCACTCCCACCATTCGCCTGACCGGCGGTAGTCTTCTCGCAACCGGCCGGCAAGGCCGCCGGATGCTACGACAATTGGCAAGCAAAGGAGAAGACCCATGACTGGTGAACTGAACGCAACGCGCGAGCGCTGGCTGGCGGCGCGACTCGATCTGCTCGAAGAGGAAAAGGAACTGACGCGGCGCAGCGACGCGCTGGCCCTCAAGCGCCGGCAATTGCCGCGGGTGAGGATCGACAAGCAATATCGCTTCGACACCGAAAGCGGCAATGCCTCGCTGCAGGATCTCTTCGGCGGGCGCTCGCAGCTGCTCGTCTACCACTTCATGTTCGGCCCCGATTACAGCGCCGGATGCCCGTCATGCTCCTCGATCGCCGACGGTTTCAACGGCTTCTTCGTCCATCTCGAAAACCACGACGTCGCCTTCTGGGCGGTCTCGCGCGCACCGCTTACAAACCTTCTGGCCTTCAGGCAACGCATGGACTGGAGCTTTCCCTGGGCTTCCTCCGCCGGCAGCGATTTCAACAGCGATTTCAGCGTCTGGTTCAGTGCTGAGCAGCAGCTGCGCGGCGAGATCGAATATAACTACCGCCGCGAACCGCCTGCCCCCGAACCGCGCACAGGCAGGACCGTTGCCGAGTGGGAGCAGCCGAACGGCGAAAGCCCGATCGGGCAGATTGCCGCCATGACCGGCACCGATGTGCCCACCTATGTCCGCGACCGGCCGGGTGTCAGCGCCTTTGAGCTGATCGACGGCGCCGTCTACCACAGTTATTCCAGCTACGCACGCGGACTGGATGGGCTCTGGGGCATGTACCAGTGGCTCGACCGGGCGCCGAAGGGCCGCAACGAAACCGGCATCTGGTGGCGCCACCACGACCGCTACGGCAAGGAGTGACGGTGATGCGGCCCCTCCTCCACAGCTCGATAAGCGGCAGCGAACACGCCGCACCAGGCGGCAGCGCCGCCTTCAATACGGCTGAATGGTTGTCGATGTCCGCGGCCGCTGACGGGGCGGCCGCCAAGCCGGGCAAATCCGCCCGGAGCTTGCCCGCCGCCGAATGGTTGTCGCTCGCCGCCGCGCCGACCTTCGCGATCATGGCACTGCTGACGGCTGCCAACGGCAGCACCGACATGATCTGCATGGCCGCGCCCGAGACCTTCCCGATCGGCGGAATGGTGCCGATGTATCTGTTGATGAGCGGCTTCCACTTGGCGCCATGGCTGCGGCTCATGGCCAGCTGGCGAAGCCTGTAGGCACATGCCCGTTCTCAATAGGAGAAAATCGATTGCTTCCGTTTTATTGGTGCCGGCGTTCTAGGCGACAAAATGCCGGACTCCTTTGGGGCCACTCCGCTTCCGCTTGAGAGATTGAAACCTTTTTTTCTGCAGGACGGCCGAGGCAATTCTCGGCCGCCTGGTCCTGCGCTATCATCTGATTCCGGCGCAGCCCACGCCTCCCCCCTCCATCGGGAAAGCAGACGTCATGCGGGGCTACCTGACACCGAACCGACTGTTCGAGCACTTGGCAAAAGGAGGGATTGCGAACGACGCTCGCAATAGGAGGTTTATCCATGAAGACGACTCAGCCCATCTATCACCTTAAGCGTAAGGCCAAGGCGTTATCGCGCGCCGAGGACATACCGCTGCATCAGGCGCTCGACCGCATTGCCAGGGACGAAGGCTATGGCCGCTGGAGCCTACTGGCGGCAAAGGCATCGGAGACTACGCCCGCCAGCGAGCTGTTTGCGCACTTGCGGCCCGGCGACCTCCTGCTCGTCGGCGCCCGGCCCGGCCACGGCAAGACCCTGATGGGGCTTAAACTCGCGGTCGAGGCGATGAAATCAGGCCATCCGGGTGTGTTCTTCTCGCTCGAGTACACACGAGAGAATGTCGACGATCGCTTTCGCGCTATCGGTGTCGACCGGTCTCAGTTCGATCACCTGTTCGAATTCGACGGCTCCGACGCTATCAGCGCCGACCACATGACCGCGAGACTGGTCTCCGCTCCGCGCGGCACCCTCGTGGTCGTCGATTATCTCCAGCTGCTCGACCAGAAGCGGGAAAACCCGGAACTCTCAGCCCAGGTCGGCATTCTGAAGGTTTTCGCGCGCCAACGCGGCATAATCATGGTTTTCATCGCTCAGATCGACCGATCCTTCGAGATGGCGCAAAAACCGCTGCCCGACATCGGCGACATCAGGCTGCCGAACCCACTTGACCTGCAGCTGTTCGACAAAACGTGTTTTCTGAACAACGGAAAGATGGTCTTCGGCGCGGCGGCTTAGGGTCTGCGCTGCCCCGGTCGCAGGTCTCACGCCTGACCCGCGACCGGGTGTTTACGAGCGGACCAATTCGCGCTTCTGGCACGCAGACCAGATGGCAGATCTCGCTCCGCTGCGCCCTTTTAATTTAGGGTTGGCATGAGCGGACGGGATAACTCTTTCGAGTAGTATGTCCGATACCTGCGATCCGCAGAACTCTCACGGGACACGACGCACCGACGATGAACCGGAGAGAGAGACCGGAGTGAGGCTCGGCAACCCGCATTCGCCAGTCCGATGCGCCGTATCTGTCCGGTTCCGATTGTCTTCCCGCCCCAAATTGTGCCATGACCTGTCGACCCCAGACGCAACAAAACAAGGTGCGGCATCGGCATGAAGAAGATCGGATTCCTTTCGTTCGGGCACTGGACGCCCTCGCCGCAATCGCAGACGCGCTCGGCGGGCGACGCACTGCTGCAATCGATCGACCTTGCCGTCGCGGCGGAGGAGCTCGGTGCCGATGGCGCCTATTTTCGCGTGCACCATTTCGCCCGCCAGCTGGCCGCCCCCTTCCCGCTGCTGGCCGCCGTCGGCGCGAGAACCAGCCGCATCGAGATCGGCACTGCCGTCATCGACATGCGTTATGAGAACCCGCTCTATATGGCCGAGGATTCCGGCGCCGCCGACCTGATCGCCGGCGGGCGACTGCAGCTCGGCATCAGCCGCGGCTCGCCGGAGCAGGTGATCGACGGCTGGCGCCATTTCGGCTATGCCCCGCAGGAAGGTCAGGACGAGGCCGAGATGGCGCGGCGCCACGCGGAAGTTTTTCTTGAAGTGCTGCGCGGCGAAGGCTTTGCCAAGCCGAACCCGCGGCCGATGTTTCCCAACCCACCGGGTCTCCTGCGTCTCGAACCGCATTCCGAGGGTCTGCGCGAGCGAATCTGGTGGGGCGCCAGCTCCAACGCCACCGCCGTCTGGGCGGCAAAACTCGGCATGAACCTGCAGAGTTCGACGTTGAAGGACGACGAGACGGGAGAGCCGTTCCACGTCCAGCAGGCCGACCAGATCCGCGCTTACCGCGAGGCCTGGAAGGCTGCTGGCCACACCCGCCAGCCGCGCGTCTCGGTCAGCCGCAGCATCTTCGCCCTGATCGACGACCGCGACCGTGCCTATTTCGGATACGGCAACGACGAGAGCGACACGATCGGCTTCATCGACGAGAAGACCCGGGCGATCTTCGGCCGCAGCTACGCCGCCGAGCCCGACGTTCTGATCCGGCAGCTCGCCGAGGATGAGGCGATCGCCGAGGCCGACACGCTGCTGCTCACCGTTCCCAACCAGCTCGGCGTTGCCTACAACGCCCACGTTATCGAGGCGATCCTGACCCACGTCGCCCCAGCGCTCGGCTGGCGCTGAGGCGGCGTCGGGACCTTACTGCCGCGTCGGGCGTTGATGCTGCGAGCCTTGAATCGATCCCATGACGACCGACTTAAGGCCGTAGCCCAACCGCTCGAGTTGCCCCATGCCGCGTACGAACCTCAACGATATCCTGATCTTCATGGCCGTCGTCGATGCCGGAAGCTTCATCGCCGGCGGCCAGGCCATGGGCCTGTCGCGATCGGCAGCGGGAAAGGCCGTCATCCGCCTGGAAGATCGCCTCGGCACGCGCCTGCTCAACCGCACCACGAGAAGGCTGAGCCTGACCGACGAAGGCCGGCTATTCTATGAACACGGGCTGGAAGTCCTCGCTTCGGTCGACGAGGCGGAAGCGAGCGTGGCGGGGCAGAGCGGCGCGCCACGCGGCGTTCTCAGGCTCACCGTTCCCGATGCCTTCGGGCGGCTTGTCGTGCTGCCCATCGTCGAAAAATATCTTCTGGCCTGGCCCGACATCCAGGTCGAGGTGAACTTCACCGATCGCAAGGCCGACATCGTCGAAGAAGGTTTCGATCTGGCGATACGGATCGGCGCGATGCCGTCGGCATCCGAGAACGGACTCCTCTCGCGCGTGATCGCCGCCGACAGGGCGCGGCTCTGCGCCTCGCCGTTCTACCTCGCTGACCGTGGCGAGCCGTGCCACATTGACGATCTCGCCGCCCATGATTGTCTCGTCTTTTCCAGCCGCGATCAACGGCAAGGCTGGCGCTTTCGCGGCAACGACGGCGCTTGGGTCAAGGCGCAGGGCCGCAGCCGCCTGAGGCTCGACAGCAGCGAGGCGATCCGCGACGCTGCCGTTGCGGGTCTCGGCATAGCCCTGCTGCCCGGCTTTCTCGCCGCCGGCGATCTCGCCGCCGGCCGCCTCCGCCATGTCCTGCCGGAGCTTGAAATCGACGAAGCCAAGATCGTGGCCCTCTATCCCGACAAACGCTTGCTGGAACCGCGAGTGCGCCGCTTCATCGACCTGCTGGTCGAGGAGCTGCGGCATCGGTGACCACAGTACTCTTGCCGTCGAACTCGCGGAAGCTCTTCAACGCCAGGGGCGCGAGCGTCGCTGCAAGATAGGCAAGACCGGTGAACAGCAGTGCTGCGGAAAGACCGATAGTGCTGATCAGGGCGCCACCGACCAGGCCGCCGAAGGGGATGAGGGCGAAGCACAGGGCGACGTTCAGCGCGCTGACGCGGCCGGTCAGCGGCTTGGGGATGCGCTCGAATATCACAGCCGAAAGGGTCGGATTGAGGAAGCCCGAGGCAAACCCGGCGATGGCCAAGGTCGTAAAGACAAGGGCGAGCGGAGCATCCAGCGCGGGCACCAGGAAACGTGGACATCCGGTCAAGAGGAAGGCGACGGTATAGACCGTCAGCCGCGGCAGCCGCTCCCCGGCCGCCGCCGCAATCGCCGCACCGGCGATGGAGGCGCCGGTGAAGACCGCCAGCATAGCACCCAGCAGTTCCGGCCCGTGGCCGGACTCCCGCATCCAGACGGGCAGCAGGACGGCGTGATAGGCCTGGTCGAGCAGATTGGTGATCGCCACCATGGCGGCGATGCCGACGAGCACCGCATCGCCGCGCAGAAACCGCCAGCCTTCACGGAGCTCGTCGAGATAGGACGTTGCGGCCCCCGTTCGCGCATCCTGCGTGCCGCACGGTTCGCAGATGCGCCGCGAGCCTGGCATGCCCGCTCCGACGATCAGCGCGGCCGCAGCGAAGCTGGCGGCATTGATGAGCAGCGCTTGTCCGGGGCTAATCAGGCCGATCAGCGCTCCAGCCCCGGCAGCGCCCACCGTCGACGCAAGGCGTTCGATCGCCGCAACGACGCCGGTGACGCGCTCCAGCGGCACGGCCGCGAGCGCGGCGATATCGGGAACCATCGCCTGTTTGGCGGCATCGGACGGCCCGCGCAGCACGCCCATGGCAAAGACGACGGGCAACAGCGCCGGCATGCCGAGCAGGCCGAAGAAATCGAGGAGCGGTACCAGCGCCACGACAGCTACGGAGGCGACATCGCAGCAAACGGCGATGCGTTTTGGCCCGACGCGATCGATCAGCGGTCCGCCGAGCGCTCTGGCGACGACATAGGGCAGCATCTCCATCATTACCGTCAGGCCGGTCAGCACCGGGCTGCCCGTCGTGCTCAGCACCAGCCAGGGAATGGCGATGGTCGAAAGTCGCGTGCCGGAGAGCGAGAATGTCTCGGCGGCGGCGAGCGCCAGGAAGGGCCCGCCCCTCCTCACGGCGCGTCCTCCCCTTCGCGATGCGGAAGGCGGCCCGGATAGGGAAAGGCATGGAGCATGACGTAGAATGGAACCATGCCGGCTTCCCGAGACGCGGCCTCCCCCAGCCGAGGGGCCGACTGCATCGCCTCCAGAATGATATCCCTCAGCCGTTTCGTCAGCGCCTCGGCCTGTGCCGCCGTCATCGGGATGATGATGTCGTCAGCGGCCGTCGCCTTGCGCCATTCGGCCGGCAGCTCGGCATATTCCTCCAGCGCCTGCTGCATCTGGCCGACCTGCAGCGAGAGTGCTGCCTGGTTGAAGGCGATGTCGAGATCGAGCGCCTCGCCTTCGGATTCGCTCGCCGGCACCGAGGTCAGCTCGTGGCTCGCCCGCCACCAGCGGTCGCGCCGCGAAGCATGCGGTGCCTCCTCGATGAAGCCGTATTGGGCAAGCTGGCGCAGATGATAGCTCGTCGCGCCGCTGTTCAGGCCGAGCCGCGCGGCCAGCTGCGTCGCCGTGGCAGGCCCGTCGATCCGGAGCATGCCGAGCATGCGCAGCCGGACGGGATGGGCCAGCGCCTTCAGCGCGGTCGGCTCGGGCACGACCCGGCTGACGGTGCGGGGATCTGCGGCAGGTTTAGGGCGCGGATGTTTCATCCCTAAAGCATATACCCGCAAACATATATTTGCAAAACTTTCTTTGCAAAATATTCGGCGGCTGTGAAAGCCTCTTGAAAACCTCCTTCTGATCTAGCCAAGCATCGTCATGCCCCCTAAGACCGTCACCGTGATCGGCATGATGCGAGGGGCAAGGGGATGGCTGAGGACGCGCAGAAAAACATCGGCACGTGGTATATCGATCCCGACGCCGAAGACAGGATGGCCGATGGACATGCGCCCATCTGGCGCCACCTGATCGACCTCATCCTCGAGCGCGACCTGACCGACAAGAGCGTGCTCGATTTCGGCTGCAATCAGGGCGGCCTGCTGCGCCATCTCTATGCGATCCGCCCCTTCCGCAAGGCGCTCGGCATCGACATCGCCGAAACCTCGATCGCCAAGGCCGAGACGCTGAAGGGCAATCTGCCGATCCAGCATCAGGTCGGCGGCAGGCTCGACGGCTGGAGTGAAGAATTCGATCTCGCCCTCAGCCACGAGGTCATCTACCTCGTTCCCGATATCGACGCGCACGCCGCCGACATCTGGCGGGCGCTGAAGTCCGGCGGCGTCTATTATGCCGTCACCGGATGCCATACCGATAACCCGCTCTGGCCGAAATGGCGCGAACTCGTCGCCAACCGCACCAACACCGTCGTCCAGGACCGATCGATCACCGACTACGGCCGCGCCTTCGAAAAGGCGGGCTTCGACGTCTCCGCCCGCAAGCTCGAATATGACGGCTTCATTCCCTTCGTCGCCGACGGCTGGACGCCTGATTTCGCAGATGCGCTGAATTACTATACTCAGACGAAAATCGTCTTCAGGCTGGTGAAGCGCTAGACCCGGTGTCGGGCCGCTGAAGCCGCATCAGCTCGACATCGAAATGCGGCGGACTGTCGGGCGCAACCTGGACGAAACGGCCTCTGACGCGGAAGATTTCCTGGATCAGCCCGCGTTCGGCAAGCTCGCGCGGGGCGCCGTCGAATCGGAGCTCGCCTTTTTCGAGCAGCGAGATGCGGTCGCTGATGGCGACAGCCTGGTTGATGTCGTGGATCGCCATGACGACGGTCACGCCCTTTTCCCGGCTCAGCCGATGCACGAGATCGAGCACCTCCACCTGGTAGCCAATATCGAGGAAGGAGGTCGGCTCGTCGAGCAGCAGGATCTCCGCTTCCTGGGCGAGAGCGGCCGATATCCAGGCCCTTTGCCGCTCGCCGCCGGACAAATCCCGAAGGCTGCGGTCGGCGAGCCCGGACAGGCCGGTGCTTTCGAGCGCCCATCCGATCGCGTCTTCGTCACGTCTGTCATAGGAGCGGAACAGGCCGACATGCGGATAGCGGCCCTGACGCACGAGCTGGGCGACGGTCATTTCGTCGGGCGCGGTCGGCTGCTGCGGCAGGAAGGCAAGCCTCTTCGCCAGCATGCGGCGCGACATGGAGGCGACAGCAACGCCGCCGAGCGACGCCCGGCCCCCGGCCGGCCGGATCAGCCCGGCCAGCGCATGCAGCGCCGTGCTCTTGCCCGAGCCGTTCGGGCCGATCAGCGCCCGGATCTCGCCCTTTTCGAGCGAAAGGCTGAAGGCGCTGAGCGCCTTTCGCTGGCCGTACATCACCGAGAGGTCGGAACAGGACAAGGGCATTTCGGCCTCACATGGTTTTGCGCAGCAGCGCGAGCAGGAGCGGCACGCCGCAGACGGCCGTGACCACACCGATCGGGATTTCCTCGGCTTGGCCGAGCAGCCGGCCGATAAGATCACCGAGCGTGACGATGACGGCGCCGAGCACGATCGTCAGCACCAGCGACAGCAAGAAATTCCGTCCCGCCAGGAAACGGGCGAGATGCGGCACGACGAGACCGATGAAAACGACAGGGCCGACGGCGCCGACCGCGCTTGCCGCAAGCGCGCAGGATACCATCAGCACGAGCGAGAACTGTCTCTTATAGCCGAGCCCGAAAGAACGGGCGACGGATGCATCGAACTGCAGCAGCGTCAAGGGCCGGTAGATGACCGGCAGCATGGCGATCCCGGCGATGGTGAAGGGCAGCAGGAAGAGCGCGTGATCCCAGCTGCGGGCATAAAGGCTGCCCGACAGCCATTCGAGGATGATCTCGATACGGGCCGATCCCCAACCGGCGATGAGGCCGATCGCCACCGCATGCAGAACCGCCCCGACCGCCACGCCGCAGAGCGTGATGCGCAGCGCGCTGAGGCCGAGGCGGAAGGCCAGGAGATAGATGACGCCGCCGGCCAGCAGACCGCCGGCAAGCCCGGCCGCCGGCAGCCAGGCGACCGGCAGTTCGGCCAGCGTGTTCGAGCCGGGCTCGAAGATATAGACGGTGAAAAGCAGGAAGATCGTCACCGACAGCGTCGCGCCCTGCGACACGCCCATCAGCGACGGATCGGCCAGCGGATTGCGGGTGATCGTCTGCAGCAGATATCCCGCCAGCGAAAAATGAATGCCGGCCAGAATGCCGGTGGCGATGCGCGGCAACCGGATATCGAGAATGATCAGCCGCGCTTCCGCCGAGCCGCCGCCGATCAAGACGGCCGCGACATCGCCCATCGGAATATCGGCGACGCCGAGGAAGATCGCCGCTGCCAGCGACAGGACCGCCAACACAGCAAACACAGCGGCCATGCCGAAGCCCGGCGAAGAGGCCGATGTCGATGCCGGGGCGCTCATCGGGTCTCACCCGCTAGGCTCAGCCGCCCGCGCTGGACGAGATAGATGAAGACAGGGCCGCCAAGCAGCGCGGTGACGATGCCGACGGGCAGCTCGCGCGGGATGGCGATGCTGCGCGCCAAGACGTCGGCGACGGTGACGATCAGCGCGCCAAGGGCAGCGCAGAGCCCAATCTCCCATCCCGTGCCGCGCGGCTTGAGCAGCCGGGCGATGTGGGGAGCGGCCAGCCCCACGAACGCGACCGGTCCGGCGACCGGCGCGACGCCGGCGACCGGAAGGACGGCGAGAACGAGGATAAGCGGCTTCCACAGGCCGAGCTGCAGGCCCATGCCGGCCGCCGCATGATCGCTCAGCATGAACATGGCGATGACGCGCCGCAGCAAGAGCGCGCCGGCGACGCCGGCGATCGTCCAGGGCAGCATGTAGAAGAGATGCGACCAGGTGCGCCCTTGGAAACCGCCGGCAAGCCAGAAGAGCAGCGATGCCGATTGCGGCCCGGTCAAAAGCAGCACATAGGTGGTGATCGCACCCAGGAAGAGCGAGACGCTGACGCCGCCGAGCGCCAGCTGCAGCGGCCGCCCCTGCCCGCCATGCGACACCCAGAACGTCACCGAGGCTGCCGCAAGCCCGCCGGCAAGGCCGATGAAGGGATAATAGCCCGGCGATACCAACGGCAGGAAGACGAAACAGCAGACGATCGGCGCGACCGCCCCCGATGTGACGCCGGTGATGCCGGGATCGGCCAGCGGATTGCGCGTCAGCGTCTGCAGCACATAGCCGGAAACGGCAAGGCCCGCCCCACCGGCAGCCGCCGTCAGGCTGCGCGGCAGCCGCAGCGTCCAGACGAGAATGGATTCGACCTTGCCGTCGGGCGCCAGGAGCACGCGAATGACGGTCTCAATCGACAGCGTCTTGGCGCCGATCAGCAAGCCGAACATCGCCGCCAAGATGGCGGCGATGACGATGAGCCCGATGGCCATGAATGATTGCCGGGGGCTCATCGCCGGTCTGTCCCCGGCTTAGTTCTGCAGTTCGGCCGGGATCAGCTTGGCGGCTTCCGCCTTGACGTCGACGGCCGGGAACGTGTCGGGATAGAGGTAGTGCGCGGCCTCGCGCAGCACGATTTCGCGGGCGATCGGACCATTGGTCTCGACCCACTGGTCGCCGACATAGAACACCCGGTTGTTCTTGACCGCCGACAGCTGCGACCAGATCGGATTGCCTTCATGCGGACGATCCGGGCCGGAATCGTAAACGAAGATCACCTCCGGATCCTTCTCCAGCATGGTTTCGAGGCTGAGATCGATGCCGAACTCGCCGCCCGGCGTCTTCGGGCCGGGAATATTGTCACCGCCGATCGCAGCGACGATCGAGGCCGAAGTGTTTTCCGTGTGGAAGGCGAAAGGCGTTGCGCCGCCCCACATGATCAGAAAGCGCGGATGCTTGTCCTTGGGCGCCTTTGCGGCGAACTCCGCCAGATGCTTGCGGAAATCGGCGTTCAGCTGCTCGCCGCGCTCGGGCTTGCCGAGCAGCTTGGAAAGAGCGGCGGTCTCGCTGTAGCTCTCTTCGAGCAGCTCCATATTATAGGCGACGTAAGGCGCGATGTTCTGCAGCTGCGCGGCATTGCCGACCGTATAGCGGCGGATCGCGATGATCAGATCCGGCTTGGCTTCGGAGAGAAGCTCGAGATTGGGCTTGGCGCGCTGGCCGATCTGCTTCATCCCGGCGGTCAGGCCGAGCAGGAAGCCCGGCTCGCGGCCTGCCGTCATATAGGTGCTGGCGACCGGCTTAATGCCGAGCGCGAGCGCGACGTCGTCGGCGAAATAGGAAATCGAGGCAATGCGCTTCGGCTGCGCCGGGACTTCGACGGTCACGCCGCGGTCGTCGACGATCGAGACCGTCTTGTCTTCAGCATGCGCGGCGCCTGCCGCCAGGATTGCGGACATCCCCAGCACGGATAAAAATTTGCGCGTATATCGAGTCATGTTTGCCCCCATTCGATGTGCGCACAGGCTTTAGCCAAAAAAGAGGAGTTTCACAATCATGATTCTCGCCGGAGTTTCACGAAGCGGAGAAGGCCGCGGCCGCGAGTAACCGCCGCATCTGCTGCGCCTTTCGGCAGCATCAGCGCTGAGGTCAATCCTCGGGCA
This sequence comes from Rhizobium phaseoli, assembly GCF_001664385.1. Classification (NCBI taxonomy): domain Bacteria; kingdom Pseudomonadati; phylum Pseudomonadota; class Alphaproteobacteria; order Hyphomicrobiales; family Rhizobiaceae; genus Rhizobium; species Rhizobium phaseoli. The sequence continues at coordinate 2,825,942 of NZ_CP013532.1, forward strand.
GGGTAAAGACCGCACAAGGATCGGCGATGCCACGCAAGGCGTGTTCTCCGAGCGGCACGAGCGCCGCTGTCGTGTTCGCCGCTACCGCGCCGGAGATCAGCACGCTGCGGCCGAGCGGCTTGCAGAGCCCCTCGAGCCGGCTGACAAGATTGACGGCGGGGCCGATGGCGGTGAAATCCAGCCGGTCGGCCGCACCGATGTTGCCCCACAGGATTTCGCCGAAATGCAGCGCGGCGCCGAAAGGCAGCGGCGTCAGCCCCTGCCCCTGGCGAACCTGGTCGAGATGGGCCATGCCGGCGCGGCTGGCGGCGATGGCCCTCAGCGCCGCCTCGCAGGCATCGCGGTCCCCCTGCGCCTTATCCGCGGCAGGCGTGACGGGGAAGATCGCCAGCACGCCGTCGCCGATGAATTTCAGCACCTCGCCGCCGAAGGCGTGCACGGCACCGGCGACGCGGTCGAACCAGGCATCGAGCGTGGTGATCATTGCGTGCGGCTCCGTCACTTCGGAGAGCGCCGTGAAGTCGCGCAGATCGGCGCAGAGAAGCGCCGCGCGGATGGTTTCGCCGGTGCCGCGCGCAAGCGCCCCCGCCTGCACCCGCGCCGCACTGCGCCGGCCGAGATAGGCTTCGAGCAGGGCGGCCCGCGCCTCCCGTGCCGCAAGGGCGGAGAGCGGGGCGGCGGCAAAGCGCGCCACGTCGCGCAGACGGTCCGCCTCGGCCGGGCCGAAAGCGCCCGTCCCCTTTTCATCGCCGATGCCCGCCCAGCCAAGCAGCGGGTTCTCCGGCGAGGCTCCGATCCTTTCCTCCCATACCGGCCCGAGCCCGGCCAGCCACTCGCGCCCGGCCTCGATGGGCGGGGCCGCGGCGAAGGCGAGCGCCTCGATTACGGCCCCGGTCTCCGCCCGCCAGAGCCAGGTGCGCCGCGCGATGATCGGATGCGGCACCGAAAGCGTCAGCGCGCCGCCGGCAAGCGGCAGACCGTCGCCAAGCAGCCGGCGCCCGAGCTCGGCGAGGAACCGTTCGGGACCGGGCGAGGCAGCGGCCTCGTCAACCAGCCAGGCAAGGGAAAAAGGCAGATCCATAATTTAGGATGACATCGCCGGCAAACCTCCGCAAGCCGACGCTTCCGCGCCCGCCTTCCCCTCGGCTTTCAGGCAACAACACCGTCAAATAATCCGTCACGTCGGTGGAAATCAGAAAAATAACACTTTAAACTTGCGCGGCTTTGATTCCAATGTAATGTCGGTCTCCGCGATTGAGGGGTTGCGATGGGCACGACATTCTGGCCGAAAGATCCGCTGGACGGAAAAGACATGACTCTGCTGACGTCGATCCTGCGGCGCTGGTGCGCGCGCTATGGAATCGAGTTTACGGCGGACGAAAGCCGTCTGAAGGCGAAGGAACTCGTCGAATGGTTCGAATTCGGCGTTAAGGATCCGGCCGAACTCGAAGAGCTGATCGACGGCAAGCACTGGCTTGTCAGCCGGATCTGAACATTGAGGCTCGAAATCTCGTGAAAAGAGGCCGGGCGAGATCGCGCCGGCCTCCATCGACATGCCTCTGATCGAGGCCCTTAATCGTCCCAGCGACGGTCGCGGTCCCAACGCCGCTCCTCGCGCCAGCGCGGACCATCCCAATAGCGGTGATGCCGCCGTTCCCAGCCCCAGCGCGGCGGGCCGCCATAGTAGGCCACCGGCGGCGGGCGTCGCCAGTTCCGCCGGCATTCGCCCCAGCGCGTCAGATGCCAACCGCGACCACAGGCGTAGTCGACCTGTGTGACATTGCTCTGAACTTTGATTGTCCCGGTCGGCATCGCCTCAGCTGTGCCGATCGAGAGGCTGCCAGCGAGCACGGCAGCCGCGATCAAAAGTACCTTCATCGAGAACTCCATTTCAATCCAGCCGCACCGACTCTAGGGCCGCCAAATTGAACCTGCGATGAATTGGGCGTTCATCTTTGCGGCCGCGCCAACCGCGGTCGCGGAGGCCGTCCCTTCAGTGACGAGAGGCCGTTGGACGTTTCGATGCCTTGCAAAAACCCGTTCATGTTCTGCCATAAAACGGATCGGGACCGGGGTCGCGTCCGGCGGCGACTTCGGTCAGCCGGCCGAGATAATGCGCCCAACCTTCCGCATGGCCGGCGCATTGCTCGGCACTCGGCAGACCGCTATGGGTCAGCCGCAGGAGCGTCCCGTCGGGCTGCTCGATCAGATCGATCTCGACCAGGCTCGAGCCCGGCGGCACCACCTCGCTGCCATCCCAGCCGAAACTGTAGGCAAGGCGATGCACCGGCACCACCTCGCGAAACGAGCCGCGCGCAAAGCGGGCGCCGGTGACGTTGACGAGATAGAGACCGCCCGGCTGCGGCTCGACCTGGGCCTCCGTCCCCATCCAGCGCAGGATCTTTTCCGGATCGGTCATCAGCGCGAACACCGCCGCCGGCGGCGCTGCGATATGCGCTTCGCGGTGAACGACGAAAGCTTCCGGCATGTCTCCCTCCCGTGGTGCGATGGCCTGCCCGCCTCATGCGGGACGGCGTGTCATGCTGGTTTGGCGTGAGCCCTCCTGGAAGGTAGGGGGAAGTGCGCGCTCAGCAAGACCTTCGGCTGAGGCCGCGCAACTCCCTTGCCTTTATTGGCGGGATTGCACGCTCAAGGCCTGGAATGATGGAGGTTGGGGGCCACCGCGGGTCTTCGACGACGAAACCCTATTGCCAGCCTCTCGCCTTGCCCCTATTGTCCGCGCCGTTCTCAGGGCGGGGTGGAAGTCCCTACCGGCGGTATGCAGTTTCAATTGCGAGCCCGCGAGCGCCTTCCATAAGGAAGGGTCAGCAGATCAGGTGAGATGCCTGAGCCGACGGTCATAGTCCGGATGAAAGAGAACGTGCGTTCCTGCTGCCCTCCCCGGCTGCCGGCGAACGTTCGTGATCGCCTTGGGTGACGTGTCTGTACGCCAAAGGAGATTACCATGACACCCACCCGTTATGCCTTCGTCAAAGCCGGCTGGCACGCCGATATCGTCGACCGTGCGCTCGAAGGTTTCCAGCAGCTTATTCCAGCTGAGCAGATCGACGTGTTCGATGTACCCGGCGCCTTCGAAATGCCGCTGCTGTCGCGTGATCTTGCCGCCACCGGCCGCTACAGCGCCGTCATCGCCGCCGCCTTCGTCGTCGACGGCGGAATTTACCGCCACGAATTCGTCGCCCAGGCCGTTGTCGACGGGCTGATGCGCGCCGGCATGGATACCGGCGTGCCGGTGCTGTCCGTTTCGCTGACGCCACATCAGTATCAGGAGACGGAACACCACACCCAGATCTACCGCGCGCACTTCGTCGAGAAGGGCCGCGAGGCGGCGCGGGCCGCCCTCATGATCGGCAAGACGCGCGCCGCTCTCGCCGCATAACCGCGGCGCGACGAACAGAAGGCGGCGGCGACAGCGCCCGCCGCCTCGCTGCGAGACCGCAGATACCCGCCACCCCAGACGGAAGAATTGATTCGACGCCCTCGCCGCGCTGTGATCCACTCGACCCCGACATGTATCGCCATTCTTAATGCGTCCAAACCTCAAGGAGCTGAAGATGAGCAATGCAATGCGCAGTGAACCCCCCATCGCAAATCCGAAAACGCGGCCTGTCGATACCAAGCTCGAGGTGGTCGTCATCCCCGTCTCCGATGTCGACCGCGCCAAACGTTTCTATGACGGCTTGGGCTGGCGGCTCGACGCCGACTTCACCAATGATGCCGATTTCCGGGTGATCCAGTTTACGCCACCGGGCTCCGGCTGCGCGATCATCTTCGGCAAGAACATCACCGCTGCGGCGCCCGGCTCCGCCCAGGGCCTTTATCTTGTCGTCTCCGACATCGACGCCGCCCGCCGCGATCTGATCGCCCGCGGCGTCGAGGTCAGCGACGTGTTTCATGACGCATCAGGCGTCTATGCCGGCAAGGACGAACCTTATCTCTTCGGACGGCTGAGGATCGCAGGCCGTGATCCCGAGCATCGCAGCTACCGCTCCTTCGCTTCCTTCAAGGATCCCGACGGCAACGGCTGGCTGTTCCAGGAAGTCACCACGCGACTGCCGGGACGCATCGATGCCGACGAGACGGCCTTCTCCACGTCGAGCGACCTGGCGTCTGCCCTGCGCCGCGCCGCCGCCGCCCACGGCGAACACGAGAAACGCAACGGCGGCAAGCACGACGAGAACTGGCCGGACTGGTATGCCGAATATATGGTCAACGAACAGGCCGGCAAGGAACTGCCGCTATAGGTGGGTCCAATAATACTTGCGGTTATCTAACGCCCCCTATGGGAGCGGCATCCTCCGGCGTCCCTCGTCCAGAGGCCCGCCAGCCAAAGGCGGAGCCTCGGCCCGCCGGCATCACCGCTCGAAAAACTCCCGCCACTGTTTCTCCCCGATCAGGCAGTCGGTGGCCGGCTCCGTGCCGGCGATCGGCTGTACCGTTGCCGGGGCAGACAGGCCGCTGATCTCCATCACCAACTTGCGGCGCACGGCGACGGCAAAGTCCTCGATCTTGCGGACCGGCAGCACGAAGGCGCCGGGGCCGCCGATGACGCAGTCGGCATAATATTTGTCCAGCCCGTCAGGCACATCGGAAGGCCGCAGCATGAGGGCGAGACCGTTGATGACCATGCCTGACGCCACCGCCTTGTCGCGGACGGGGGTGACGGGATTGCCGGAATTATTCGGACCGTCGCCGGAAACATCGATCACCTCCCGCCTCCCGCGGAAGGGGCTGGCAATGATCATGCTGACGCCCTGGGTAATCGCGGTGGAGATCGACGTGCGTCGCTGCGTGGCGATCGGCCGAGCGTCGATCCTGTCGGCAAAGGCGATAGCATCCTGCTCCGTCGCGATCACCTGCCAGTCGATCACCGAACCCTGGACGACATAACCCGCCCATTCAAAATAGCTGATGGCAATGCGGCCGGTGAGCCCGCCCCTCACCGCGTCGATGAATTCCTTGTGTTTCAGCGCTTCGACATAACCGTCGCGCTGGATGCCGATCTCTTCGAAATCCATCGACCGCGAAGTGTCGACGGCAAGCACCAGCGTCACGTCGACCTCGTTTGCCGCAGCCTGCGCCGTCGGCACGACACCGGAAAGACCCATGAGCACCGCAAGCGACGTCAGCATCGGCAGATCCCCGCGCCATTCTCAAGCCGGCAGACTGTACCACAGCTTGATCGGGGCCGGCCGCGCCGCCACGCGTTGAGCTTCAATTTTCGGTGATGGCACTCGGCTTTCTGAAGTTGTCGCGATCGGTCGCCTCCGATGATGCGTCGCGTGCATCCTTCAGGTCCCTTTTCCGAGCACCCCTCTCGCAACGCCAATCCCGCGATCTCAGTGCAATGGCAGCCACAAGGGGCTTTTCCACGCCTTCAGGGCATCGAGGAAGACCTGCAGCCGCAGGGGCAGGAAGCGGCGAGTGGGATAGACGGCGTGCACGAAGATTTCCGGTGACGACCAGTCCGGCAGCACGCGGACGAGCTCGCCTCTTCGGATCTGCTCGTCGCAATAGGTCGAAGGCAGGAGTCCGATGCCGTGGCCGCGATAAGTGAAGGCGCTGACCGCATCGAAATCGCGGCTCGATATCGGCCCCGATACGCGCAGATCCACCGATTTGCGGCCGCTGACGAGATGCCATTCGCCCTCACCGTTGCGGCCGTTCAGGAGCACGCATCGATGATCCTCAAGGTCCTCCGGCTTCGAAGGAGGCGCCCTGCCCTTGAGATAGTCCGGAGCGGCAACCAGATAGCGCACGCTCTTGCCGAGCCGCTGTGCGACGATGGTGGAATCCTTCAGTTCGCCGAAGCGGATGCCCAGGTCGATATTCTCCGCGACCAGATCGAGGAACAGATTGGTGACGAAAAGATCGATCTGTATCTCGGGGAAAACTTTTAGGAAATCGGAGATGAATTCGTAGAAGACCTCCTGGCCGAAGATAACGGGCACGGAGATCTTCAGGAGACCTTCCGGCTTCCTCTGCGTTTCGGTCAGCGCCTGCTCGGCATCGAGGAGATGGGAAAGCGGCTCGCTGCATCTGTTGTAATAGGCCCGGCCCTGCGCGGTGAGGCTAAGCTTGCGGGTGGTCCGCTGTATCAGCGTCACGCCAAGCTGCTCCTCGAGCGAGGTTACCTTGCGGCTGACGGTTGAAACAGGCATGCCGAGCGAATGGGCCGCGCGGCTGAAGCTGCCATACTGCGCCACCTTGACGAAAACAGCGATGTCATTGAGATCGGCCATGCTCCTATTTTTGCATTGATGCAAAAGAGAATCCAGATATTTCCATCTAATCGAGCAGTGCGGTTTTCGCCATATTCACCTTGCGAAAACAATCAACAACCCGATGGCGGCGCGATCGCAGCGGCCCCATCTCGAGCGACCCCGCCTGTGCATGGCCCGCGTTGCCCGAACCAGATCAATGGAGTTCAACATGACCAAGCAAAAGACTGTCATCGTCACGGGCGCCTCCCAGGGTATCGGAGCAGGCCTCGTCAACGCCTTCGTAGAGCGCGGCTACAACGTCGTCGCCACCTCGCGCCAGGTCAGCGCCTCGGATGCTCTCGAAGCTTCCGACAGGCTGGCCCTTGTCGACGGCGACATCGGTGATCCCGAGACCGCCTCGCGCGTCGCCAAAACCGCAATCGACCGCTTCGGCTCGATCGACGCGCTCGTCAACAATGCCGGCATCTTCCTGACCAAGCCCTTCATCGACTACACGATGACCGATTTCCGTAAACTCTCCTCGACCAATCTCGAAGGCTTCATCCACCTGACCCAACAGGTCATCCGGCAGATGCTGTCCCAGAAGACGGGTGGCAGCATCGTCAGCATCACCACGCCGCTGATCGACCATCCGATCGCCGGCTTCTCCGCCTCGGTTTCGATGATGACCAAGGGCGGTATCGACGCGATCTCCAAGAACCTTGCGATGGAATATGCAAGCGAGGGAATTCGCGTCAACACGGTCGCCCCCGGCGTCGTCGACACGCCTCTGCACAAGGACAATCCCAAGGATTTCCTGGCGACGCTCTCGCCGATGACGGGCATTTCCAATGTCGATGAAATTGTCGATGCGGTGGTCTTCCTGACCGAAGCGCCGCGTGTCACCGGGGAGGTGCTGCACGTCGACGGCGGCGCACATCTGGGCAAATGGTAACCGGGGCGAAAGCGCAGGCAGCCGGCGCGGAACGGCGGCTGCAGGAACGCGGCATCGTTCTGCCGCCGCCCCCGACGCCCTTCGGAGCCTATGTCGAGGCGACGAGGACCGGCAATCTGATCTTCTTCAGCGGCATGCTGCCGGTCGTCGGCCATGAGCCCCGCTATATCGGCCGCATCGGCGGCGCATTGACATTGGAAGACGGCCGCAAGGCGGCCGAGACGGCGACCCTCAGCGCACTCTCCGCCGCCAGGGATTATCTCGGTTCGCTGGACGGCGTCGTCAGGGTCGTCAAGCTTGGTGTCTACATCGCCACCGAAGGCGATTTCCGCGACCACCCGAAGGTCGCCGACGGGGCATCCGAACTGCTGCTCGAAATCTTCGGCAAGGAAAGGCTCTCCGGCCGTGTCGTCCTCGGCGTGGCCAGCCTGCCGCTCGGCATGCCGATCGAGATCGAACTCGTTCTCGAGGTCGAGGAGTGACGACGGATGGGGCGCCTCAGCGCGCCCCATCCCTATGCCTCAATAGGAGAGTGTCAGCTCTCACCCAGCCGCCAACAGCAGGACATAGGCAACGACGCTCACCATCAATCCACGAAAGGCGAATGTCACACAGCGATATTTGCTGCGCGCGATGCAGGAAAGAATCTCGGCATTTTCAAGATACTGGTCGAATAGATAGCGCTCGTCGCGCCGCAGCGCCGCCTCGAAAAACAGGTCGCGGTGCTTCGGCCAGGCGCCCCAGAAAAGCGAGGTCGAAGTGCCCAGACGACGGGGCAGCACGACGAGGATGGCCGAGAGGATGGAGAAGACCGAGGCTGCGGCAAGCAGGCCCGAAAACAGAATGCTTCCCGGCGCGCCCCCGATATAACGGGCAAGGCTGAAGACCGCCCTCACCTCGCTAGAGCTCACCAAAAAGGCGAGCATGAAAGTAAAGATATAGGCGGCCTTCTGATCGGAAATCTTGATCTGATCATAAAATATGTCGTTGATTTTCTTGATGTGGTCGAAATACTCGGTGCTGACGTCTCCGCTCGACGGGCTGCTCAGCATAACCTCCGTGGCATTTTCGAATTCGCTCACCTGAATACTCCATCCCCTAAAGTGTTTCCCTGATATTACACTTTGCGACGAAAGCAAGAACACGTGTGCAACGCGCTTGACATTTTCACCCTACACGGACAAACGGGAAGCGGGGTATGGGGTCAAGGTCATGCGGGGTTATTCCAATAACATCTGTCGCATCGGGATGGCGCTGGCGTTTGCCGTGCCCGGTTTCGGGCTGCCGGCGATGGCCGATCCCGTGCAGCGCCCGACACCGGTCGCCGGCTCGGTCATCGCTCGCAAGACCGGCGAGGAGGTCCGCTTCATCGACGTATCGGACTGGCGCGTCGTCGATATCAACCAGGATCTTCTGACCGGCGACGTGCTGCGCACCAATGCCAACGGCCAGCTCGCCATCGTCTTTTCCGATCACACCCAGGTTCGCCTTGGGCGAAACTCTTCGCTGCAGGTCAAGAAGATGGCCGCGAGCGGCGATACGGTGCTCGAGCTACAGGCCGGCACCATCTGGGCGCGCGCCGAACGCGGCGGCCAGGGCCTGACGGTCGAGACTCCTGCGGCGGCGGCCGCCATCCGCGGCACCGACTGGACGATGACCGTCAAGGGCGATCAGACGTCGATGATCGTGCTTGAAGGCCGCGTGTCGCTCAGCAACCCGCAAGGCAGCGTCGACGTGAGCGAAGGCGAAGGAGCGGTCGCCACCATCGGCCAGGCGCCGCACAAGCTCATCAGCGTCAATCCTGATGACCGCGAACAGATGCTCTTCTACTTGGATCTGCGCGACGGTTTCGGCCTGATGCCGACTTCGCCGCTGCGGGCCGACCGCATGGCGACAGAGCGCCGCCGCCTGCTGGCACTGCCGTTGGAGCACCGCAGCATCGAAGATTGGCTGGAACTTGCGGAAGTGCAGAGCGCGTTTGACGGGCGACAGGCCGCGGCTGCAACCTTGCAGAACATTCGCGGCCGCAAGCTGACAGTCGCTCAGCAGGCCCGTGTCGACCTGCTCGACGCCACCATTGCCGGCTCCGAAAAGCGCTACGGCGATGCCGCCAAGCTCTTCCAGAAAGCCCTGCCGCATCTTGACCCGACACGCCGCAACATGGCGCAATATGGCGGCTATTTCGCCCGTTCGCTGGCCGACCCCGCCCATTCCGAACCGCCGCCGGCCACTACTACCGGCCCCTATGGCGCCATCATGCAGGCCTATACGGCGGGCTTTCTGGAAAACCCGCGTGCAGCGCTCGAGATCATCAAAAAGGCGGAACGGCGCTATCCCGACGATCCGACCCTGCCGGCGGTTCGCGCCCAGCTGGCGCAACTCATCGACGACCGCCAGCAGATGAAAGAAGCGATAGAACGCTCGCTGGCCCTCGATCCTGATCATCCGATGGCTCTCTCCGCCCGCGCCGAATACAAGGCAGCCTATGAAAGCGACATCGACGGCGCGCTCGCTGATTTGAACCATGCTATCGAGCTTGCTCCCGGCGACTCGGGCGCGCTGAATTCTCTCGGCCTGCTGCAGAGTTCACGCGATGCCAATGGCGAAGCAGAAAAGGCATTCAAGAGGGCCATCGAGCTTGATCCGCAGGACCCGCTGCTGCACGCGAACCTCGCTATGCTCTATCTTGATCAATCCCGCATGAAGGAAGCCAAGCGCGAGATCGATACCGCGATCGCCCTCGATCCGTCTTTCGACATCGCACTGCTTGTCCGCGGCCGCTACTATCTGCAAAGTGGCGAGAGGGACAAGTCGCTGGAAGACCTGCTCGCCGCCAGCACCGCCAACCCCGCGCATTCGCAATCGCAGCTGATGCTCGCAGCCGCCCATTATGAAAAAGGCGACCGCATCCCTTCCCAGCAGGCGCTCGACAATGCCGACCGGCTCGACAACAACGACCCGGCTATCTCGGCCTTCCGCACCGCCGTTGATATCGACGATTACGACGCCGACGGCGCGATCCACAACGCGCAGGAATACCTGCGTCGCTCCCGCGCCCGCGGCGGCGATTACGGTTCGCTCGGCGCCAATGCAAGCGCCGGTTCGACGCTGAATAACGCCTTCCGCCTGCAGGGTCTGGATGCCTGGGGCCGCTATTACGGCGATGCCGTCTTCGATCCCTTCAAGGGCACCGGTTACATCGACCAGTCAATCAAGGGCAGCATCTTTCCTTTCGTCAACGCGACCAGCTTCAGTGATGACAATGTCATCCAGAACCGCGGCAACGCATCGAGCTATTCATCCTTCATCCAGGGCTTGTTGATTTCTCCGCACATGCTGTCGGGCCGTTCTCGCTCGGCAACGCTGTTCGACGTTCCCTTCATCGAAGGCTCTGTCGGCGGCGGCATCAACAGCATCGATGGCCATACCAGGCGGATCGGCGAAGCCGAGATCCAAGGCTATTCCAATGAGACGATCCCGATCAGCTTCTATGGCAATCTGAGCTGGGAAGAACTGGCGCTTGATCGTGATTTCCGGGATTTCGGCGGCGTTCAGACAGACAACAAACTGCTGAGCGCCAACGGTTATCTCACGGCAACCGTCACGCCTGATGATCGCGTAGTCGCCTTCGTCAACCACGGCAAGAATGACGGAGCGCTAAGCGCGCAGACGCAGGGCACGACGCTAACGGACCTGTTCAATTTGGCAGGTATTCCGCTCACGACGACAGTATTGCCGGAATATGTCAGCCGCGATATTGACAACGAGATCACCAATGCCGGCATTGGCTGGAGCCACACCTTCGCCTATGAAAACATATTGAATGGTGCATTCTTCTATTCGGGGATCAGGTCGAAGACGGCAACCTCTCTTCAGGTCGACGACGCCCGCGTTATACCGCTGCCCGATCCAGACATCATTCCTGTCGCAGACGGGACCGAGGACACCTCCTCCAAGACTTACATCGGGGCTCTCAGCCATTCCATCGGCAACGGGCCGCTGACCTGGCGGTACGGTATCGAAGGCGGCTGGAGCGACCTCAGCACGACCGTCTTCTCCCGCACTTATGAACTCGTTCCTCGCTTCCCATTAATCCCAGGATTCGTCGACGGCCCGAACACCTCAAGCAACACTATCAATATCGGCCGCGCCTATGTTGATGTGCTGCACGAGATCACGCCCGATCTCAAGGGCGAATACGCCTTGTTCGCCACGCGCCTGGAGGGCGGCGGCACCGATATCAGCCGGCTGGAGCCGCGTTTCGGCCTCGCCTGGGCGCCGATTCAAAACCACTGGCTGCGTGCCGCCTTCATGCGGCAAAGCTTTGATACTACCGTGCCGACCCTTGCTCCGATCGGCATCCTCGGACTGCAGGCCAATCAGTTTTCCAACAATCTGCGGGGCTATACGGATACGGCCGCCCTGCAATGGGATGCCGAATGGACCGACCGCTTCTTCACTTCGGTCGAGTACCAGCATCAGGAACTGCATGATTTCTCGGTCGATTTTCCGCTGATCTCGCTTCCCTCGGATACCAGCCTGCCGATCTCGCGCGGCAGCATCGATCGCGCCGCCGTCACCGCCAACGTCGCGCTCGGCAACGGGTTCGGTCTTTCGGCCACCTATGCCTATATGGATTCGGAGAACAGGGATCCGCTCGAGCCGATCTATGGCGGCCCCCTTCCGTTCATACCGCAGAATTCCGGGCAGATTGCGCTGACCTGGGTCAACGAGGCCAAGGTCAAGGCAACCGTTGCCGCCAACTACATCGGCGAGCGCGACGGCGATCGCTTCGGCACCAAGCTCGACGATTACTGGAGCCTCGACGCCCACCTCGTCTGGGAACCCTTCGACAAGCGCATGGAACTCGAGGCGGCCGCCTATAATCTGCTCGACGAAGATTTCGAGATCACGCCCGGCGTGCCCGGCTGGGGCCGCGCCTTCAAGGGCACGCTCAAAGTCCGCTTCTGATGCGGGCGGACCACAAGCCTCGGCAGGCCGGGCTGGATGGCGGTCAGGCCGGAAGCCGCCGCCTCAGGCTGCTGGTGCTGTCGCTCAGCGTGCTGGTCGCCATCTCGCTTCTGTCGCGCCTGCCCGCCTGGTCGCTGCTGGAACTCAGAAGCTTCGACTATCTCTCGACCGTCGACGATCCGCGTCCTCCGAGGGACGGCCCTATCATCGTCGCGATCGACGAGCCTTCGCTCGCCGATATCAACGCGCAATGGCCCTGGCCGCGCAGCCTGCATGCCGAGCTTGTCAGCCAATTGCGCGCCGCCGGCGCCCGCGTCATCGGCCTCGACATCATCATGGCCGAGCCATCCAACCCCGGCAACGACGCGGCAATTGCCAAGGCGGTCGGTCCCGATGTCGTGCTTGCCGGCGATGAAACGCTGATCGAGACGCCGCAGGCTTCGCAGCTGATCCGCGCCACGCCGCTGCCGGCGTTGACCGACGCGGGTGCGGTGACCGGCATCGCCTCGATCGATCTCAGCGGTGACGGCATCTTCCGCCGCATTCCCGGCTATGAGGACGGCTTTGCCGCCATGCTGGCCAAGGCCTCGGGGGCAGCGGCGGAGATCCTGCCGGCCGGGCGACTGATCCAGTCCCTCGGCCCGGCCCGCAGCTATCCTACGGTCTCCTATTACCAGGCGCTCGATCCTCAGAACCTGCTGCCGCCGGGCTATTTCAAGGACCGCGTCGTGCTCGTCGGCCTCAGCCTGCAGAATGCACCTGAGATCGACAAGGGCGGCGTCGATGCTTTCGCCACGCCTTACACGGTTCACACCGGCAAGCTCGTCCCCGGCGTCGAAATCCAGGCGACGATCTACGACAATATTCGCTACGGCCTGTCGATCCGCGAAGCGCACCTGCCGGCGGTCGCCGCCTGCATCCTGATCTCGGTGCTGCTTGCGGCGCTGACCGTCTGGCGCTCGACCGGATGGCTGACGATCGTGACCAGCGCGGCCGCCCTCCTCGCCTTCGCGGCCGTCAGCTTTGCAGGCATCCGGCTCGGCCATGTCTTCGTCTCGCCGCTCGGCCCGACCGTCGCCTATATCTCCGTCGTCTTCGGTCAGGCCGCCTTCGATTTTGCCGAGGAGCGCCGCAACAAGCGCCAGATCATCCGCGCCTTCGCCCAATATATTTCGCCCGATCTCGTCAAGCGCCTGTCGAACGACCCATCGCAGCTGAAGCTCGGCGGCGAGCGGCGCACCCTCTCGGTGCTGTTTTCCGACGTGCGTGGCTTCACCACCATCGCCGAGACGCTGAAGGACGATCCGGAGCAACTGACCGGCCTGATCAACCGGCTGTTGACGCCGCTCTCCGACGTCGTCATGGATCACGGCGGCACGATCGACAAATATATGGGCGACTGCATCATGGCCTTCTGGAATGCACCGCTCGACGATCCCGACCATGCACTGCACGCCGTGCGCGCCGCGCTCGCCATGCAGGCGGCGATCTCGAGGCTGAATAACCAGCTGGAACGGGAAGCGGCGGCACTCGGCCGCAAGCCACACGTCCTGAAGATGGGCGTCGGCATCAACACCGGCGAATGCATCGTCGGCAACATGGGCTCGAACCGCCGCTTCGACTATTCCTGCCTCGGCGACAGCGTCAACCTCGCCTCGCGCCTGGAAGGCGCCTCGAAAAATTACGGCGTGGCGCTGCTGCTCGGCGAGGACACCGCAAGACTGGTCGCCGTGAACTACACGGTGATCGAACTCGACCGCATCATCGTCAAGGGCCGCACCGTGCCCTCGCCGATCTACACCGTCGTGCATAAGGCCGATGCCGAGGCGCTTGCCGCGCATGAGGATTTTATCGAGGCGAAATATGCCGGCACGCTGGCGCCATCCGATCCGGTCTTTGACGGGCTGGCTGCTGATATTCCAGAGCTTGCCGTCTATTACGCGATCGTGCGGGATGGACTGACAGAAGGCGGGGAATGACCGCGCAGCATTTTTCGCCACATGAGTTGGTCGCGGCAACCTCCAACGCTCCTCATCCTGAGGCGCGCAGGCCAGGAGTCGGAGCCTCGAGGACACGCCGCAACGCTGCTCCTTGCATGCATCAACCGTAAATCTGTGCGCCCGCCTCGTCCTTCGAGGCCCCTGCGGGGCGCCTCAGGATGAGGCTCTCTTGGGCCTCGACAGGGCATCCACCAACGCCCGTGATTATCGGCGCGGCACACTCCAACCTCCCTCATCCTGAGGTGCGCAGGCCAGGGGCCGGAGCCTCGAAGGACACGCCTCAACATAACTCCTTGCATCCAACAATCGCGGCACACCCGCCTCGTCCTTCGAGGCCCTGCGGGGCGCCTCAGAGCCTGTGAATGTTTAGTGGCGGAGGCGATTTTATTGTGATTCTGTTGGGTCGTTGATTTGCTTGGAGGACGGTGATGGACGACGAGTTGTTCGAGGGATTGCCGGCGCAGGGATCGCGGCGCAGTGCTCAGGTGGGGCGCGGGGCGGCGCGCATGCGCGAGCCGGTGCGCGATCAGATCGAGTTGCGTGCCGTCGATATCGACAGCTTGATCGGCCAGGATCACGCGGTGCGCGTCATTTGGAGCTATGTCGAGGGGCTGGATCTGAGCGCGCTTGAAGGTCGGATCAAAGCGCGCGAGCACAGGCCGGGCCATCCGCCGATTTCGCCACGGCTTTTGCTGGCGCTGTGGCTCTATGCCAGCAGCGACGGTGTCGGCAGCGCGCGGGCTCTGGAACGGCTGTGCGGGAGCCACGACGTCTATCGCTGGCTGTGCGGCGGTGTCTCGGTGAACTATCACACGCTTTCGGATTTTCGGGTTGGTTGCGCCGATCTGCTCGACCGGCTGCTGGCCGAGCATCTGGCGGCGCTTGCCGGTGCCGGCCTCGTCACTCTCGACAGTCTGGCGCAGGATGGCGTGCGGATCCGGGCGAGCGCGGGGGCCGCCTCGTTCGGCCGCAAGGCGAAGCTTGATCGGCATCTTTCGATTGCCGAGGCGGTTGTGGATCAGCTCAAGCACGAGGTTGATGCGCGTTCGGATGCCAGCAATCGGCGTATCAAAGCGGCCAGGGAACGAGCGGCGCGCGAGCGTGGTGAGCGGGTCAGAGCAGCCCAGGTCGCTCTTGACGAGATCCAGCGCCAGCGTCAGGCGCGCGAAGAAAAGCGCGGCAATGGCAAAAAGCCGAAGGAGCCGCGCGCCTCCAGCACGGATGCACAGGCGCGGGTGATGAAGATGGCCGACGGCGGCTTCCGTCCGGGTTATAATGTGCAGGTTGCGAGCACGGCCGGTGAGCAGTTCGTGGTCGGGCTCGAGGTGACCAATGCCGGCTCCGATCGCGGCCTCATGCGGCCGATGCTGGAGCGGTTGCGCGCGTTAAGCGGCCATCTGCCGCGGCGCTATCTCGCCGATGGCGGCTTTGGCAGCGCTGAAGATATCGAGTGGGCGCACGGCGAAGGGGTTGAGGTCTTTTGTCCGCCCACTCAGTCCAAGCACGGAACCGATCCCTTCTTGCCGCGGCGCGGCGACGGTCCGGGTGTGTCGACCTGGCGGGCCCGCATGGCAAGCGAGGCGGGCAAGGCTCAGTACAAACCCCGATCGATCTGCGAATGCATCCATGCCCGCTGGCGCAACTGGAATCTGCGACAATTGACGGTCCGCGGTATCGAAAAGGTCCGTGCCGTCGTGCTCTGCTACGCACTCACCAACAATATCTTGCAAGGCCGTCGGCTTGCCAATGGATAGCTAGTGCCATCACCCAAACGCCAACTAGCGACCATCCGCACGCACCGCGCAATCGTCTAACGTTCGATTGCATCGGTCAGCCAAGACCGGCCAGAACCGCACCAACTCAAAAGCTTCACAAGCTCTCAGGATGAGGCTCTCTTGAGCTGACCGGATCCTGCAAATTGGCGGGAGGAGATCGTTATACTGCCCTCAGCCTCGCAATCTCAGGTCCAACCACTGCGATAAACAGCCCGGGATCCCCCAGAGCCCGCGCCGAAAGCATGGCTCCATGAACCGAGGCCATCAGCATTTGCGCCTGCTCTTCCGGCCGCGTATCGAGCTGGAACAGGCCCTGCTCGACGCCGGCCTGCAGCACCGAGGTGAGCCATGCAGTAAGATTTCGGAAATGGGCACGAACGCGTGATGCCACCTCGTCGGGCAGCATCTGCATCTCGCTGGCAAGCATAGCGCAGACGCAGAAGGGCTGCGCCGCGTTCTCGATGCAGGAACGCCAGTAATTGGCGTAGAACTGCAGTTGATCGGCAGGGCTTGCGGCCTGCTCGCGCAAAGACTGCAAACCCGCCTCCGCCTGCCTGGCGTAACGGTCCACCAGCACCGCGACCAGCTCGGCCTTCGCAGGAAAATGGTGGTGGATGCTCGCCTTGCGGATGCCGATCGCGGCCGAGATGTCGGCATAGCTGAAGCCGTTATAGCCGCCCGCCACGATGAGCGACTGGGCGACGTCGAGAATTTTATCCGAGGTGGAAGCCATTGATTTCATAACGTCGCCTACCTTTTGGTAGGCAGATTGTCAAGCCTGCGCGGCATTCCTCTTGCTCACAATGAGGTGTTCGAGCGACGCGTTGACTCGAAGTATTTGGCTTCCTACTAGTAGGTAGACAAACCAAGGAACCCCTGCCGATGCTAGACAATTTCTCTCCCCAGCCCAACTGGCTGCAATCCTATTATTTCACGCGCGCCGCGTTCTCTCTGATCTGGATTGCCGCCGCCATTCTCTCGGGCGGGCAAGCCGGCCTTGCCGCCTTTCTGCTGGTGATCTATCCGCTGTGGGATGCCGCGGCCAACCTCGTCGACGCCCGGCTCAATGGCGGCCTCAAGGCCAACCCTTCGCAGGCATTCAATGTCGTCGTCAGCATCGTCACCACACTCGCCGTCGTCATCGCCCTCGGCAGAAGCAACTATGCCGTTCTTGCCGTCTTCGGGGCATGGGCAATCCTTTCCGGGCTCTTGCAACTCTCAACAGGCGTCAGGCGCTGGCGCATCTACGGCGCCCAATGGGTGATGATCCTCAGCGGTGCGCAATCGGCGCTTGCCGGCGCCTTCATGATCAGCCGGTCTTTCGGCGCCGCATCGCCGACGATTCTTGACATCGTTCCCTATGCGGGCTTCGGCGCCTTTTATTTCCTGCTTTCCTCAATCTGGTTAGTCGCCGCAGCCTACCGCAAGGCACAGGCATAGGCGCTGCGTGCCATGACGGCGGCAAGTTCGACCTCATTTGCCGCCGTCGAAACGACGAGCTCCGACGATCGCGGCACACGAGATTTGCGGGAGACGATCAGCTTCTTTCGCGCTATGAAGAGCCATCCTTGATCCCGCCCACAGATCCCGAGGTCACGCCTATGGCTTTGAACGTTCTCTTCATCGGCGGCACCGGCCAGATCTCATATCCCTGCGTCGAGCGCGCCGTTGCCGCGGGCCACCATGTCAGCGTCTTTAATCGCGGCTTGAAAAGCACCCCCCTGCCTGCGGGCGTGAGTTCGATCGTCGGCGAACTCGGATCGGGCGCTTACGCAGAACTCGCCGACGCCGGATATGATGTCGTCTGCCAGTTCATCGCCTTCACGCCCGATCAGATCGCGCGTGACATCGAGGTCTTCTCGGGCAAGTGCGGCCAGTACGTCTTCATCTCCTCAGCTTCGGTCTATGAAAAACCGCCGCGTCACTACGTGATCACCGAGGAGACCCCGGCGATCAATCCGTACTTGCCCTACAGTCAGGCCAAGATCGCCTGCGAGGAACTACTCAAGAAATCCGGCAATCTCGCCTGGACGATCGTGCGTCCCAGCCACACCGTTCGCACCGGCCTGCCGATGATGATGGGCGACAGCGACATCATGGCGAGACGCCTGCTGGATGGCGAACCCATCATCGTCGCCGGCGACGGCCACACGCCCTGGACGCTGACCCGCTCGGCCGATTTTGCCGTGCCTTTCGTCGGCCTCTTCGGCAAGCAGGCGGCGGTGAACGAGATTTTCCACATCACCTCCGACCGCGCCCACATCTGGGACGATATCCAGAACACGATCGCCAGATTGCTAGGCGTCGAGGCGAAGATCGTCCACGTGCCGACGGATACGCTGATCAAATACAATCCGGAATGGGTCGGCCCGCTCCTGGGCGACAAGGCCTGGACCGCGATCTTCGACAATTCGAAGGTCAAGCGCGTGGCCGGCGACTTCACATGCGCCGAGAGCCTGGACGAAATCCTGGCCGAGCCGATCATGCACGTCAAACAGCGCCTAGCCAAAAGCCGTCCGCCGAGAGGTGAGATCGATGCGCTGATCGACAGGATCTGCGCGGAGCAAAGTGCACTCGGCTAGGATGAGGCTATGGTGGGCGTTGGCGCGGCATCCCACCAACCTCCCTCTCCTGAGGCGCGCAGGCCGAAGGCCGGAGCCTCGAAGGACATGCTCCAACGCTGCTCCTTGCCGCCATCAACGCTTGGCGCACCCGCCTCGCCCTTCGAGGCCCCTGCGGGGCGCCTTCAGGGTGAGGCTCTCTTGGGCGTCGGCGCCTCCGCGGCGACTATTCCGGCCGTCGCGCATCGAGCGGGGCCTCCAGCCTGAAACCGTCGAAACAGCGGCCGCCGTGCCGCGCGAGTTCCCGGTCGGCCAGAGCCAGGAACCGCGCGCCATCACCCCCGACCGCCAGCCTGAAGGCCACGTCGAATTCGCTTGCCAATTGCGGATCGAGCTTTTTCATGAGCCGCGGCGCCCATTTTCCCCGTCCGGCCCAGGCGCCGCGTCCGAGCAGGATAAGATCGGCGAGCGTCTGGTAGAGCTGCGCAGCGATGGCGGCGATCTCCTCCGGCGGGCGGTTGCCGCGCAGATCATCGGCGAGATCGGTCACCTGATACCGTCGCATCTCATAACCCGCCCCGACAAGCGGTTTCGGTCCCGCCGCCAGCATTGCCGCCGCCTTTGCCTGGATACTGCCCGCGCGCCCGGTATCCGCTCCGACGATGCGACCCGTGGCGACCATGTTGACCATGATAGGACAGCCGCTCTCGGCATCGGCATGGAGATAGTGCGCCAGCGTCTCTTCGTCGTGGATGAAGGCTTCGACCGGGAAGCCTTCATGCGTGAAGGATTCCCGCCAGGCCCTTTCCAGCGACGGAAACACCACGACGAGATCGATGTCCGAAGACGCCGTCCCTTCGCCACGCATCAGGGAGCCGCTGGCGTAAGCAAAAGCCGCCCCGGCGTAACGGTTGGTGACGCAGCGGTGGGCGGCGGCGAGCACCTGCTCGGCAAGATTGTCTCTTTGCAGTTCGTCCATGATCTCGTCCTCGAATGCGGGGAGGCGAGCGGGCAAACAAAAACCCGCTCGTTTCCGGCGGGTTGGGTCTCGGCAGCAATGAACGGAAATTCAGTTCATGCGTCTGCCACCCACCGCCGAGGCGGTGGTCGTAGACGTCGAAACTGCAAACATCCTGTTCATGGCGGCGAGGATATCGCCCGGCAGCGACAACGTCAACGCGCCGAGAATGCTTCCCCGCCCCGCCGTTTTCCGTCTAAGATGGGCACCAAGACTCGTTGAACAGGAAGAGCCCGCCCATGTCCGATCCCGCCACCGTCATTCCGCTTCCCAAACCGGTGCTGCTGCCGGTGGACGGCAGCGACGAGCGCTTTCCGGTGCGCCGCATCTATTGCGTAGGGCGCAATTATGCCGACCATGCGATCGAGATGGGCCATGATCCCAGCCGCGAGCCGCCCTTCTTCTTTCAGAAGAATGCCGAGAACCTGCTGCCGCCGGGCAGCGCCTTTCCGTATCCGCCGCTGTCGAACGACGTGCATTACGAGGTCGAATGCGTGCTGGCCCTGAAATCGGGGGGTGCGAACATACAAGCCGAACTCGCGCTCGATTGCATCTACGGTTATGGCGTCGGCATCGATTTTACCCGCCGAGATCTTCAGGGTGAGGCAAAGAAGCTCGGCCGTCCTTGGGAAGTGGCCAAGGCCTTCGAACATTCCGCGCCCGTCTCGGCGATCGTGCCGGCCAGCCGCATCGGCCATCCCGGCGAAGGCCGGATCTGGCTGGAACAGAACGGCAAGCGCGTCCAGGACGGCGATCTCAACCAGATGATCTGGAAGGTGCCGGAGATTATCGCCGAACTCTCGAAACTCTTCGTGCTGGCACCTGGCGATGTCGTCATGACCGGCACGCCGGCCGGCGTCGGCGCAGTCGCAAAGGGCGACCGCATCACCTGCGGCATCGACGGCGTCGCGACGCTGTCGGTCGAGGTCATCTGACCGGAGGAAATCATGCCGATCTACGCTCTTGGCGGATTGACGCCGCAACTGCCTCCCGCCGGGCTGCATTGGATCGCCCCCGACGCCCATGTCATCGGTCAGGTCGAACTCGGCGAGAATGTCGGCATCTGGTTCGGTGCGGTGCTGCGCGGCGACAATGAGAAGATCGTCATCGGCGACGGCACCAATATCCAGGAAGGCGTAATGGCTCATACCGATATGGGCTTCCCGCTGACGACGGGAAAGGGCTGCACCATCGGCCACCACGCCATCCTCCACGGCTGCACGCTCGGCGACAATGTGCTGGTCGGCATGGGCGCAACCATCCTGAACGGCGCCAAGATCGGCAACAACTGCCTCGTCGGCGCCAATGCGCTCGTCACGGAGGGCAAGGAGTTTCCTGACAACTCGCTGATTGTCGGGGCGCCTGCGCGCGTGGTGCGGGTGCTCGATGAGAAGGCTATCGAAAGCATCCGCCGCTCGGCGGAGAATTATGTGAAGAATTGGCAGCGTTTTGCGCGGGATCTGAAGCAGATCGGATGATCGGTGGGGGCCGGTGGCCGCCCTGCCCATCGAGGCCCCTGCGGGGCGCCTCAGAATGAGGGCGGAAAGAAGCCGCGCTTGCCGTCCTGAGGACCGTCGCGGGCCGGCGACGCTGCCGCCCCTTCACCAGACACCGGGAACCCACCGCCAGCGCACCCGATCCATATACTCCTCGTACCCCTCGAGCCCGCGGCGCAATTCCATTTCCTCCCCCAGCGTCCTTCCAAACAGCACGATCACCAGCAGCCCCGCCGGGATCAGCGCATAGAGCGAGCCGAGCGACAGCGCCATGCCGGCGCCGAGCACGATGGCGAAGGCATAGCCGGGGTGGCGGATGACGGCGTAGGGGCCGGTGTCGATCACCTTGTGGTCGCGGTCGGTCTGGATGCGCACTGTCGGCTCGAAATGCCGGTTGACCGATTGCGCCCAGGTCAGGCCGAGATAGCCAAAGATCATCAGGATATAGCCGGCGAGCACCACCCATTCGGATTGCGGCGCCCAATGGAAACGCCCGTCGTCGAACGCCCCGATCGGAAGAATGGTGGCAAAGAGAATAATCGTCAGCGTCGCCACCACCGCGTCCCAGCGCTTGGTGCCCCTCTGATATCGGCTGCGCGCTGCAAACAGCTCGGGATTCGTCCGCCAGATCCAGGCGATCGCAATTGCCGTCAGCGCAAGAAAGAGGCCGAAGAAGATCCAGCCGCGCTGCCAATCAAGCGTGCCGGCCGGCCAGAAGAGTGCGGCAAACATCACCGCGACGGTTATGGCCAGCGATCCGATCGATGGCGCGGCCGCCAATGAGCGGCTGGGTCGATTGTGCTGTTGCGTCATGACCATTCTCCGCATCATCGGGCCAAGCACCCGCGACTGCCGACAGCGGCCGTTAGTCTGGCAACCCTATGCGGAATTTAGGAGGCGAAACGCGCGCAACAACCCATGGGCGTCAAGGCGGATCGCAGCGCCGCCTCCACCGTCAACAGCCGCATTGTCCGCAACTGCCGTGGTGGCAATCGGAAATATAGTTGAAAAACCGCCTATGCGGCCGCTTCCATGAACTGGCTCGCGCCGGACGAGGCGGCGAGCGCCCGAACCCTGGCTTCCGTCTTGGCGATCAACTGATAGAATTCATCCTGCGCTTCGACATCCAGCTGTATGACGGCATTGACATCATCGGGCGTATCGCAAACACAGGCGACCGCCGAAATGGGACAGATGCCGCCGGGGTAACGCTTGCCGGTCCCCGTATAGGCGCGACGGCCCCACTGCTCGGAAAAGACCGTTTCCTCCCGATCGAGGTGGAGGATCGTTCCCCTGCAGGCAGTCACAATGGCCGCCTTGCCGTAAGCGAACCAATGATAGTTCAGCTTGCGGAGAATATATTTGCCAGTGATGTCTTCGCCAGCCAGTTCGGCTGGGTCTTCTATCATTCTGATCATGACGGCGTTCCTCAACGTCTGGGCAATATCCTTCAAGTCCTCTTGCGCGGCAAGTCAAAAAACGCTGCTTTTGGAGGCACTTAGTCACAAAGTGTTTCCGATTCTTACATCTTCCGCGCTTCAGGCCGCTTTTCGGATGCACAATTCTTCGTCGAATTTACCGCGACCTGCACCCCGTTTCGGCCTCTCGCGCGCGCAGCAATGTTCATTGCGCCTCTCCACTCAGGCTTGAAATCTCCCGATAAAGGCCGAAGCCGCACTGGTCTCCGCCGTTCGGCGGCATCGAGGAGACCGAGGAACGGCGCAGGAGACTTTCGATCCGCAAGGTGGGCCAGTTCGCAGTCGGGCGCGCCGGCTCGCCAGGCATCTTGGCGTTCGCACGACGCGCGGGGTTCAGGAGAATTCGCCGGCGCGGGGACCGGCAAGCGTCACCCGCCAGCCTGTTCGCGACTGAAAATCCTGGGTGGCCAAAAACGTATAGCCCGTCGTGCGCCAGAGCCTGACGGCGCTGGACAGATTGTCGAGCACGTAATCGCCACCGTCTGTGCGGGCAATAAGAACGACGTGATTTTGATCATGCGGACCAATGACCACGGAAAGCGCCAGCCTGTTTGACGGAAAACCAGCGTCGATCAGGTCCTTCATCTTCTGAAGGGCATAGTCCTCACAATCGCCCCGGCCGGCAACCGGCAGAGACCAGACATCCCCGTGGGAAGACGGACGATCTTCCACGGGAATGATGCGTCCATTGACGGCCCGATTGACCTTTTGAAGCAGCGCTATGCCTGCCGCGTCGCGCGGCTGTTGAGCCGCCACCCTGCCGCACAGCCACTTGTACTTGGCGCAGGCCGCCGCGAATCCCACCGGCGCGCCGATACTTCTCGTCACAGGCAAGGAGGATCCGGCAATAGCCTGAAAAGGCACAAGAAAAGACAAAATGACAGCGAGAGAAAATAGACGCTTCATAGCCGATTCCCCTTATTTCCACCTTTACAATAACACGGTCGGGATAAAAATTTATTAAAATTTTATACTTGCGAATTTAACCGTAATATCTAATGGAGACAGGTTAACCATCGTTTATTCTTTCTGTTAATAGACTGTTAGTATAAAAGCTCTCCCCATTAACATACAGTTAACCTTGGGAGACGATTGAAATGAGCAGCAGAGCATCGAAATTCAGCGTCGCCGTTGCTTTCCTTATGGCAAACAGCAGCTTGACTATGGCGGCCCCGACGGTCGTTAATTGCAACACCGCCGTGCGCGGCACGCTCGAATACCGGCTGTGCATGCCGACCAGATCAATTCCCACCGGCAGCAAATTCAACCCGAACGACAGCGATCGCAGCAGCCGAGGCATTGGCGGCGGCCAGAAGACATCGCGCACCAGTTCCACTGCCGCGTCCGGTGGCAATAGTGGCAGCAATCAGGTTGCGAATGATGGCGGAAACGACACCGGCGATAACACTGGTGACAATACTGGGGACAACACTGGTAACAACACCGGTGACAACACTGGCAATAACACCGGTGACAACACTGGCAACAACACCGGTGACAACACTGGCAACAACACCGGTGACAACACTGGCAACAACACCGGTGACAACACTGGCAACAACACCGGTGACGACACTGGCAACAACACCGGTGACGACAACGACCATGGCCACGACCATCACGGCAAGGGCGGCAAAGATCACGATCATGGCAAAGATGGCCATGGCAAAGACCATGGTGGCAAGGACCGCGATCATCACGGCGACGACAAGGGCGGCGGCAAGGATCACGGTCATGGCAAGGACGGCCATGGCAAAGACAACCACGGCGGCAAGGAAGGTCACGGCAAGGGCGACAATGGTGGCCCTGGCAAGAGCGACAATGGCGGCTCTGGCAAGAGCGACAATGGTGGCTCCGGCAAGAGCGATAATGGCGGCTCCGGCAAGAGCGACGATGGCGGCTCCGACAAGAGCGACAATGGCGGTTCCGGCAAGAACGACAATGGCGATTCCGGCAAGAGCGACAATGGCGGCTCCGGAAAGAGCGACAATGGCGATTCCGGCAAGAGCGACAATGGCGGTTCCGGCAAGAGCGACAATGGCGGTTCCGGCAAGAGCGACAATGGCGGCTCCGGAAAGAGCGACAATGGCGGCTCTGGCAAGAGCGACAATGGTGGCTCCGGCAAGAGCGATAATGGCGGCTCCGGCAAGAGCGACGATGGCGGCTCCGGCAAGAGCGATAATGGCGGCTCCGGCAAGAACGACAATGGCGATTCCGGCAAGAGCGACAATGGCGGTTCCGGCAAGAGCGACAATGGCAGCTCCGACAAGAGCGACAACGGCGGCTCTGGCAAGAGCGATGGTGGCGGCTCCGGCAAAGGTTCCGGCAAGGGCGGATCGAACTAAGCTTGTCATAGCAGAAACGCAAAAGGCGAGGCCGATCTCCGGCCTCGCCTTTCTTAGATCATCGGCTTGAGGCTCGATCGGCGGCCGTTGCCGTTCTGAAAAGAGACATGGCTGCAAACCTGGCGGGCGAATTCCAGATCACAGTCCAGCGATCGACCTTGTGTATTGCCGCTCACGCTCGATATGAGTCTCATCCGCCAGCCGCCCGCTCCCCTATTAGTCCTGGGAACAGCGGGCCTGTGCCAGCAGGAGACTCTCATGGTCGAGGCGATTAACCCGATCTCCGCCACCGCCGCATCCGAGCCCACCAAGGTCGGCACCAGCACCTCGATCAGTTCGGAACCCGACAATGCCTGGGTCGCCGCCCGCCAGTCGCAGATCACCGCCGATCACCAGGCCTCCCGAGAGATGGCGCAGAAGCACAGCGGAAACGAGCTCATACCCCACGCGGATCTGGCTGCTGAAGAGGACATGCATCAACGCGAACGGAGTGCGAGATCGCAGGAGGAAGAAGCCGGCGAAACTGCGGAACAACCGACCTTATCAGGCGAAAGCGAGCGGATCGGCACCCGGAATTTCGACGATGACACGCCCTTCGGCGAGCGCGAGGCGATCGTCTAGTTTAGACGGCGGTCCGAACTCTCTCCCCGATGGAAAATCTGGACGGAGAACACCCAACCCATCCTCATTCCTGTGCTCGTCACAAAATCCGGCGCGCCCAAGTCCTTGGGCGCGAGAGACGCTTTAAAAAATAATTAAATCATTCACCGCGCAGACGCGCGCTGGCTGGATTCCTGTAACGCGGAATGAGGTGGGGAGGTGAGCGCTCCGCGTCAAATTACGGTCAGCGCGATGGGATAAGATGCCATGAATACCTTGCTCTGGAACAAGTCGCTTACGCCGCACAGGCCTCGCACAGACCGCGGATCTCAATCGTCGTCTTCTCCGGCTTGAACTTCTGCCCGCGCACCCAGGTCATTAGCCGGTGGTCAACCTCGTGGTCGTGGAACTCCATCACCTGACCGCAGCTTTCGCAGATCGCGAAGGCGACGATTCCGTGACTATGGCAGTTCTCGCCCGGATGAGCGCAGGCGACGAAGGAGTTGATGCTTTCCAGCCGGTGCACGACACCATATTCGAGCAGTTTCTCCAACGCCCGGTAGACCTGCAGCGGCGCGCGAAAACCGTGATCGCGCAGCTTGTCGAGGATCGTGTAGGCGCTGAGCGGGCCTTCTGCCTTTTCGAGCACGTCGAAGACTAGCGACTGGTTTTTGGTGAGTTGCGGTGTCGTCATGAACCTTGTCCTTGCGCGACCGCGCGGTGGCGCCTGACCGGAAGCAGGCTGAGAATAAAGAGGACGAGCGCTGCGACGACGATCGAAGGGCCGGACGGCGTGTCATAGGTGAGCGAGCCGAACAGCCCGCCGACGACGGCGGCCGCGCCGATCAGCGAAGCGAACACTGCCATGATCTCCGGCGTCACCGAGAAGCGCCGCGCCGCAGCCGCCGGAATGATCAGCAGCGAGGTGATCAGCATGATCCCGACGATCTTCATGGCAATCGCAATGACGACGGCCATCAGCAGCATGAAGAACAGCCGCGCCCGTTCGGGTCTCAGCCCTTCGGCCTCGGCAAGCTCGGCGTTGACGGTTGCTGCCAGAAGCGGCCGCCAGAGCCAGGCGAGCGCCACGAGCACGAACAGACCGCCGCCCCAGATCAGCGCGATATCGGTGGTGGAAACGGCAAGGATATCGCCGAACAGGAAGGCGATGAGATCGATCCTCACCCAGCTCATGAAGGCGACCATGACGAGGCCGATCGCGAGCGTCGCATGCGAGAGGATGCCGAGCAGCGCATCCGCCGACAGCGCCTGGCGCTTCTGCAGGAACAGCAGCAGCACCGAGACGAGAGCGGCGACGGCGAAGACGGCGAGCGTCAGGTTGAGCTCGAAAAGCAGCGACAGCGCCACGCCGAGCAGCGCCGAATGGGCGATCGTATCGCCGAAATAGGCCATGCGCCGCCAGATGATGAAGCAGCCGAGCGGCCCCGTCGTCAGCGCCAGCCCGACGCCGGCCAGGATGGCGCGCACGAAGAAATCGTCAAGCATGGCGACCCTCCCCGCTACGGGAATGGGCGTGTTCATGCGCGTGTTCGTGCGCATGATGATCGTCATGCGCATGAGCGTGCCCATGCCCTTCATGTGCGTGCCCATGGGTGCCATGAGCGTTTTCATGGGTGCCATGAACGTGATGGCCGTCCTCGGGGTGGCAATGATCCGTTACCGAGCCATCGGCATGGCGAACGCGGCCGTCCGGCAGATGCGTATGGTCGTGATGATGGCTGTAGACGGCGAGCGTCTGCGCTGCCCGGCTGCCGAACAGGCGCACATATTCCGGGCTGCGGCTGACGGTCTCGGGCGTGCCGCGGCAGCAGACATGGCCGTTGAGGCAGATGACCGTGTCGGTCTCGGCCATGACGACGTGCAGATCGTGCGAGATCAGCAGGATGCCGCAGCCGCTGGCATTGCGGATCGATTTGATGAGGTCGTAAAGGGCGATCTCGCCGGAGAAATCCACGCCCTGCACCGGCTCGTCGAGCACCAGGAGATCGGGCTTGCGGGCGATGGCCCGGGCCATCAGCGCACGCTGGAACTCGCCGCCGGAGAGATGCTGAACCTCGGCATCGAGCATATGGGCGATGCCGGCGGCTTCGAGGGCTGCGCCCATGTCGCGCTCCGGCAGCGGCCCGGTCAGCGTCATCAGTCGGCGCACCGTCAGCGGCAGCGTCCAGTCGATCGACAGCTTCTGCGGGACATAGCCGACCTTCAGACCGGCCAATCGCTTCACCCTGCCCTCATCCGGTTTGAGCACGCCGATCGCCGCCTTGGCGCTCGTCGATTTTCCGGAACCGTTCGGCCCGATCAGCGTGACGATTTCGCCGCGCGAGACGGAAAACTCGACGCCGCGCACCAGCCAGCGGCCGCCGCGCAGGACGCCGACATTTTCGAGCGAAACCAGCGTTTCGCCCTTCTTGTTTGCGGGAGAGAGCATCAAATTTTCCGATAGCGCTGTTGCATCCTGCTATTGCACACGTTATAGCATAACGCAATTGATGTAATAACATAACATTTGCAATTCAAGCGGAGCACTTGATGAAACGCGCCCTGGGGACTGCCCTGAAAACGTCAGCCCTTAAATTCCCGGCCCTCCTCTCCATCCCGGCCTTGGCAATCCCCGCTTTGCTCTTTGCCGGCACGATGCGGGCGGCCGACGCGCCTGTTGTCGTCACCTCGATCAAGCCGATCCATTCGCTGGTTGCGGCGATTATGCAGGGCGTCGGCGAACCGGAGTTGATCGTCGATGGCGCCGCCTCCCCCCACACCTACAATCTGAAGCCTTCGAACGCGCGCGCCCTGCAAGAAGCAAAGGTGATCTTCTGGACCGGCCCCGGGCTCGAAGCTTTTCTGGAAAAGCCGCTGCAGGCGCTGGGCTCGAAGGCGAGCATCGCCGAGCTCGACAAGGCGCCCGGCCTCGTCAAGCTGCCCTTCCGCGAAGGCGGCGCTTTCGAACCGCATGACGACGGTGATGATCACGACCATGCCGGCGAAACGGGGCATGACAGTGATCACGAGCACGACCATGACCACGAGCACGGCACCTTCGACACCCATCTCTGGCTCGACCCGATGAATGCCAAGGCGATGGCCGCCGAGATCACCACGACGCTGGTCGCCGCCGATCCCGCCAATGCCCTGACCTATCAGGCCAATGCCAAGGCGCTCGACGACAGGCTGACGGCGCTGGACAAGGAAATCGCCACCACCGTCGCTCCCGTCAAGGACAAGCCTTTCGTCGTCTTCCACGACGCCTATCAATATTTCGAGCACCGCTACGGCATCCGCGTCGCCGGCTCGATCACCGTCAGCCCGGAAACCATCCCCGGTGCCGAGCGCGTCTCGGAAATTCACCGCAAGGTCGGCGAACTCGGCGCAACCTGCGTCTTTGCCGAGCCGCAATTCGAGCCGCGCCTCGTCAATGTCGTCATCGAGGGAACCAGCGCCAGATCCGGCGTGCTCGACCCCGAAGCGGCGACGCTGAAGGCCGGCCCCGATCTCTACTTCACCCTCATGCGCGGTATCGCCGACAGCATGAAGGCTTGCCTCTCCAGCGCATGATTGCCGTGCAATCTCCTGGAGAGAGCTGAGGCGGAAAAAGGCGGATGACCCCGTTCCGCCTTTTTTCGGCGCAATCAATGTAATGATATAACATCAATATCAATATCAATGAGGTTCTCATGGACAACAGACTTCCGGTCACCGTGCTCTCCGGCTTTCTCGGCGCCGGCAAGACGACGCTGCTGAACCACGTGCTCGCCAACCGCGAGGGCCTGCGCGTCGCGGTGATCGTCAACGACATGAGCGAGGTGAACATCGACGCCGCGCTCGTGCGCGATGGCGGCGCCAATCTCTCGCGCACCGAGGAGCAACTGGTCGAGATGACCAATGGCTGCATCTGCTGCACGCTGCGCGACGACCTGTTGAAGGAAGTACGCGATCTCGCGGCCCAGGGCCGCTTCGATTACCTGCTGATCGAATCCACCGGCATCGCCGAGCCCCTGCCCGTCGCCACCACCTTCGAATTCCGCGACGAGAACGGCGAAAGTCTTTCCGACGTCGCAAGGCTCGATACGATGGTCACGGTGGTCGACGCCGCCAATCTTCTCGCCGATTACGCCTCGGCCGATTTCCTCGCCGACCGCGGCGAAACGGCGGGCGACGGCGACAACCGAACCATCATCGACCTGCTGGTCGAGCAGATCGAATTCGCCGATGTCGTGGTGCTGAACAAGATCGGCACGGCAAGCGAGGATGAGCGCGACGCCGCGCGCAAGATCATCGTCGGCCTGAACCCGGATGCGAGGCTGATCGAGGCCGATTTTGGCAAGGTGGCGCTGAAGGACGTCCTCGGCACCGGCCGCTTCGATATCGATAGGGCCGAGACGCACCCGCTCTGGTACAAGGAACTGCACGGGTTCCGCGACCACGTGCCGGAGACCGAGGAATACGGCATTAGCTCCTTCGTCTATCGCGAAAAGCGGCCTTTCCATCCGGCAAGGCTCCAGGCATTTCTCGACAAGAGCTGGCCGGGCGTTGTGCGCGCCAAAGGCTTCTTCTGGCTGGCGACCCGCCCGCATCACGTCGGCGAGATCAGCCAGGCCGGCGCGATCGTGCGCACCGGCAGGATGGGCCTCTGGTGGGCAGCCGTCCCGCGCGAACAATGGCCGCAGGAGCCTGGCTTCCTCAACGCTCTCGGCCCCTATTTCGATCCCGTCTGGGGCGATCGCCGCCAGGAAATCGTCTTCATCGGCGCCGATCCGATGGACGAGGCCTGGATCAGGAGAGAACTCGACGCCTGCCTGGTCGACGGCGATGCCTTCACGCCGGAGCGCTGGCGCAACCTGCCCGATCCTTTCGCCGGCTGGAACAGGCAAGCGGCATGAAGGCGACGGCGATCAAACGCTACCGCTGCATCTGCGAGGAATGCGATCCCCTGCCGCCGATTGAAGGGCTACATCCGTTGACGCATGACCGGGAGGCTGCGGCCGAAAGGCCGAAGGGATTGCTGGGGATGATTGCCGAGCGGGTGATATCGTCACGCCAACGGGAGTGACACCGGAAATGCATTCGATGGAACGGAATGGACAGAGGATGGAGTTCATGAACAAACGGTACCTCCTCGCAGAAGTACTTAATTTGGCGGAGCTGTCGCCTCCCCACCCTCGTCCCTGTGGCCTCAGGCTTCGCTCGAGCGATGTCACAGGGATCCAGCGCGCCCAAGTCCTTGGGCGCAGGAGACTTTGTTCGTGGTAGTGAGTCATTCACGGCGCAGACGCGCCATGGCTGGATTCCTGTGACAGGCACAGGAATGACGAGTTTGGAGAAACGGCGTTGCCAAACCCCTACCCACAGCCGAAGATAGAGCGGCCGAAGCCGCCCTCCTCACCCGCCGATCAACGAACGACGATAACATTCGAAATGACACCGCTGGTGACGCCGATCAGCAGGAAGTCGTGGTCGGCGCGAACCCAGCGATAGCCGCGCGGCGGAGGGGCGAGCCGGTAGCGGCGGTAGTCATTGACGTCGGAGAAGCGACGCCGCTCGCTGGCGCTGACGCGGTATCCCTTCTTCCAATGAGGCCGAACGACCGTTCTTTCGACGATCACCTTCTTCTGCACGACCACCGGCGGGCGGCGGAAATCGTCGGCGCTCGCCTGGGAGGCGACGATCGGCGAAAGAAGGAAGGAAGCGGAAAGAAGAGCTGCGAAGTTCTTTTTCATGTGGGGTTCCTCGTGTTGGGCACGGGAGAAAACTAGGACAGAAAAGATGAACCGAAACTGAAAGTTAAATTAAACTTCCGTAATGAAATCCGTGGCCTGCGAGGCGCGCTTTATATTTTAGACGAAGCTTATGCATCAGCCTCAGGGCCGCCCTCGCCCTTCGAGGCCCCTCACGGGGCACCTCAGGATGAGGTCGGAGAGAAGCTGCGGCCTGCAGCATCGGAAATCGCGGTTGCACGGCGCGCCGCTTAACCTTCAGCCGCACGGCACGCCGACTAGCCCTCATCCTGAGGTGCGCAGGCCAAGGGCTGGAGCCTCGAAGGACGGGGACGGGCGATGAGGCGCCTCAGCTACCCCATCGGAAGAATGCCGCCTGTGCCTTGCCAGCTGCGCGCGAGCGTGTAGTTTCGGCCTCGCACCAATTCAAAGGCAGGCAATGTTCATTTCTCCTGTGGCCGCCGAGAGCTTTTCTGCTCTCGCGGTGTCATCCAGCCGCAACCGTGCCCTGCTACGGGGGCGGCGATGAGTGCTCGTGAGGATGCCATGCCGATTGACGGAACTGCCGAGGGTTCCCCGCTCGAGGTGCTGCGCGTCTTCCTCAAGCTCGGCCTCACCTCCTTCGGCGGGCCGATTGCCCATCTCGGCTATTTCAGGGACGAGCTTGTGGTGCGGCGCAAATGGATCGATGAGGCGGGTTATGCCGATCTCGTCGCGCTTTGCCAGTTCCTGCCGGGGCCGGCCTCCAGCCAGGTCGGCTTTTCTCTCGGCGTCCTCAGGGGGAACGGCCTTGTCGGCGGGCTCGCCGCCTGGTGCGGCTTCACCCTGCCGTCGGCGCTCATGCTTTTTGCTTTCGCGCTGGGCGCCGCCGCCTTCACCGGCCCGGTCGCCGAAGGTCTCCTCCACGGGCTGAAGCTTGTTGCCGTCGCCGTCGTCGCGCAGGCAATCTGGGGCATGGCGAAGAGCCTGACGCCGGACCGCGAGCGCGCCGGCATTGCGCTGGCGGCGATCACCATCGTCGTCTTCGTCGGCGGCTCCTTCGGCCAGATCGGTGCGATCGCGCTCGGAGCGGCGGCGGGGCTCGTTCTCTGTCGCGCCGACGCGTCGGCGCTTGCCGGCCGTCTCGGCTTTCCCGTATCGCACCGGGCCGGCGCGGTCGCGCTTGGCCTTTTTGCCGCCTTCTTCCTCGTCCCGCCGCTTCTCGCCAATCTGACCGGCCTTCGGGGGATCGCGCTCTTCGACGCCTTCTACCGCTCGGGTGCGCTGGTCTTCGGCGGCGGCCACGTCGTGCTGCCGCTGCTGCAGGCAGAGGTCGTCGCCCCCGGCTGGGTGACTAACGAATCTTTCCTCGCCGGTTACGGCCTGACGCAGGCGGCGCCGGGGCCGCTCTTCACTTTCGCCGCCTATCTCGGCACGGTGATGACACCCGCGCCGAACGGATGGGCAGGCGCCGTCATCGCGCTCGTCGCTATCTTCCTGCCGGGCCTTCTCCTCGCCTACGGCATGTTGCCATTCTGGGATCGCTTGCGTACCGGCCCGGTCATGCAGGCCGCCATGCGCGGTGCCAACGCCGCCGTTGTCGGCATTCTGGGCGCTGCGCTCTACAGCCCCGTCTGGACGAGCGCGGTACTTTCGCCGCGGGATTTCGCGCTGGCGCTTACCGGTTTCCTGCTGCTCGCCGTCTGGAAGGCGCCGCCCTGGGTCATCGTCCTGCTGCTGGCAGTAGGTTCGGCCTCCTTCGCCGCGGCAGGCGCATAGCGCGAAGATCGGATTCGATTTTCGGAAGGATTAGGCGCAGATTTAAGACGGGAGCGTCCGCCGTGCATCCGATCCGGCCGCCGCGCCGGATTGCTCCGCAATAGCGAAAACACCATGGAGGAAACCATGCCCGGCATAAGCATGCGTTATATCGTCGACGACGTCGACGCCGCGGTGGAATTCTACACCAGGCATCTCGGCTTCTCCGTCGCGCTTCACCCGGCGCCGAGCTTCGCCATCCTGACCAGGAACGGCTTCCGGCTGCTCGTCAGCGGCACGACGGGTCCGGGCGGAGCTTCCCAAGCCATGCCGGACGGACAAAAGCCGGAACCCGGCGGATGGAACCGCATCCAGATCGAGGTCGCCGACCTCGAGGCGGAAGTCGCCACGCTGCGCCAGGCCGGCGCGCATTTTCGCAATGAGATCGTGCAGGGCATCGGCGGCAAGCAGATCCTGCTCGACGACCCCGCTGGAAACCCGATCGAACTCTTCGAAGCGCCTAAGAGATGATCGCCGCGGCGGCGCAGGAACAGCGGCTGCGCCTTGTCAGCCGTGCCCCAGCGTGTAGTTTCGGATTCGCGTCAATTCTGAGGTAAGGAAAATATGTCCGAATCCGCGGGCGGGCTCTTCGACTATGTCGGGATACTAGCCGTATTCGTTCTCGTCGCCGCCAATGGCTTCTTCGTCGCTGCCGAATTCGCCCTTGTGTCGGTCAGACGCAGCCGTGTCGCCGAGCTTGTCACGGCAGGCCGCATGAACGCCTCCGCGCTCCAGCGCGCCGTCGACAATCTCGACGCCAATCTCGCCGCCACCCAGCTCGGCATCACCATCTCGTCGCTGGCGCTCGGCTGGGTCGGCGAACCGGCGCTTGCCCACTTGATCGAGCCGCTGCTCTCCTGGCTGCCCGAGCCATGGGCGACGACCGGCGCCCATACCGTCGCCATCGTCGTCGCTTTCGTCATCATCACCGCGCTGCATATCGTGCTCGGCGAGCTCGCACCCAAAAGTCTGGCGCTGCAGCGCAGTGAGGCCACCTCGCTGGCCGTGGTGCGTCCGCTCGGGCTTTTCCTTGTATTGTTCAAGCCGGCGATCTTCACCCTCAACGGTATGGGCAACCTCGTGCTGCGGGCCGTCGGCCTTCGTGCCGGAACCGGTGAATCCTCGTTCCACTCGCCGCAGGAATTGAAATTGCTGGTCGCCGAAAGCCAGGAAGCCGGGCTTCTGAATCCCGTGCAGCAGCAGCTGGTGGAGCGGGTATTCAACATCGGCGACAGACCGGTCTCCGACATCATGACCCCACGTCTCGACATCGAGTGGTTCGATGCCGACGACAGCGAGGCGGAGATCCTGAAAACGATCCGCGAATGCAGTCACGAGCAGCTGCTGGTCGCCCGCGGCTCGATCGACGAGCCGATCGGCATGGTGTTGAAGAAGGATCTTCTCGATCAGGTCCTCGACGGTGGCAAGGTCCGGCCGCTGGAGGTGATCAAGCAACCCCTGGTGCTGCACGAGGGCACCAAGGTGGTGCGCGTCATCGACAGCTTCAAGGCGTCACCCGTGCGCCTCGCCATCGTCATTGACGAATATGGCAGCCTCGAGGGTATCGTCACCCAGACAGACCTGTTGGAAGCCATCGCCGGCGATCTGCCGGGCGCCGACGAGGAGCCCGACATCGTCGTTCGCGAAGACGGCTCGCTGCTGATCGACGCGATGATGCCGGCCTTCGACGCCTTCGAAAGGTTGGGCCTCAGGGATCGCCCCGACGCCGATTTCCACACGCTCGCAGGCTTCGCGCTGCATCAGCTTCAGCACATCCCCGAAGCCGGCGAAACCTTCCTCTTCGACGGCTGGCGCTTCGAGGTGATCGACATGGACGGCATGCGCATCGACAAGATGCTCGCGACCCGCATTGCCGCCGAAGGGGCCGAGGCCTAGTCAGCCCATCGCCAGCGTCCAGAGCATTCCGGCAGCGGCGCAGCTGAGGAGCGTCGCGATGACGGAGGTCTTGAACCGGAAGATCGCGATCGCGGCGGCGACTGACAGCGCCATTGCCGCCGGCACGGCCGATTGCAGAACGGGGATGTCGAGCCGCAGACCACCAAGGCTGACGACGGCAACCTCGGCAAACAGCGTGTGCAGGCCAAACCAGATGGCAAGGTTGAGAATTACCCCGACCACCGCCGCCGTTATCGCCGACATTGCCGCTGCCAGCGCGATATTGCCGCGCAGTTTTTCGATGAACGGCGCCCCCAGGAAGATCCAGAGGAAACACGGCACGAAGGTCACCCAGGTCGTCAGCAGCGCTCCAAGCGCGGCGGCCAGCATGGGATTCAGTGATCCCGGATCGCGGTAGGCGCCCATGAAGCCGACGAACTGGACCACCATGATCAGCGGTCCGGGCGTCGTTTCGGCCATGCCGAGGCCATCGAGCATCTCGCCCGGCTTCAGCCAGCCGAAGTGCTGCACGGCCTCCTGCGCGACATAGGCAAGAACGGCATAGGCGCCGCCGAAGGTGACGACAGCCATCTTGCTGAAGAACAGGCCGATCTCGGCAAAAACGCTGTCCGCCCCGAAGACCAGGTAGAAGGCAGCGACCGGAATGAGCCACAGGGCAAGCAGCACCGTCGACACGCGCAAGGACCATGCGAGATTCGGGCGCGCATGCGCCGGTATGTCCTCGCCCAGCATTGAATCCGCATCCGACAGCAGCAGCCCGCTGCCGGCCTTGTGCCCGCCGCCGATCTTGAAGGCCGCAAGCCCGGCCCGTCCGCCGAAAAAGCCGGTGATGCCGGCTGCAAGCACGATCAGCGGGAACGGAACATGAAGAAAGAAGATGGCGACAAAGGCCACTGCCGCGATCGCGACCATGACCTTGTTCCTCAAGGCCCGGCCGCCGATCCGGATGACGGCCTGCACGACAACGGCAAGCACGGCCGCCTTCAGGCCGAAGAACAGGCCGGCGACGATGCCGACATTGCCATAAGCGGCATAGACGTAGCTGAGACAGAGGATCGACAGAAACCCCGGCAGCACGAATAGAATACCGGCAACGAGACCGCCCAGGGTCCGGTGCATCAGCCAGCCGATATAGATGGCGAGCTGTTGCGCCTCGGGGCCAGGAAGCAGCATGCAGTAGTTGAGCGCATGCAGGAAACGATGCTCGCCGATCCATCGCTTTTCGTCGACGATGATCCGGTGCATCACGGCGATCTGACCGGCCGGACCGCCGAAGCTCAAGCCCGCGACCCGCAGCCAGACCTTGAAGGCTTCGCCGAACGAAACGCCGTGATGATGCTCCTCGCCTGCTTGTTTCGCCGCCATTTTGCCGGCCGACGCGTTTCCTGTCATCTCGACCATCTCATGCCCTCTTCTTCGGAGCGGGCCAATTGTGCGTTTCCTCCGTTGCATCGCGGCACCAGCGGAAGAAGGCGTCATAGAGAAGCATGCCGGCCTCGAGCTGCTCCAGATCGTCGGAATACATTCTGGACAGGCCGAGCGAAGCGGCAAGCAGACCGGGCGCCTCGGGCGCGAGATCGAGCCTTGCGGTATCGGCAGCCCGGATGATCCGCGCCAGGTGCAGGAGCGGTTCCGACGCCAGCCTGAACTCCTCGACCATCACGTCGAAGGTGCAAAGCTCACCGCGATGGCTCCAGAACACTTCTTCGATATCGAAGGGCGTTGCTCCGAAGCGGGCGCCGACCTCCAAAACCTCGGTCGTCGGCACAAACAGAAACAAGGCTTTCGGATCGACGAACCGCCGGATCAGCCACGGGCAGGCGATGCGGTCGATCTTCGGCCGCGCCCGCGTCACCCAGACTGTGCGTCCCTCCAGGTCGCGGCGCGGCAGCTTCTCCTCCGGCACCGCCAGTCCTTCAGCGATCCACGCTTCGAAGCCGCCCTCGAGGCTCTCGGCCTCGATTCCCGCATGGCGGAGATAAGCGGCGACCCCGTGGCTGAGCTTGCCGCCTCTCTGGCAGACCACGACGACGGCATCGGCTTCGATGCTGCAGGCCCAGGACGCGACATCGGCATGGCTGCGCCGGATCGAGCCCGGCACCAGCCGCGGATCGAGCGCAAAGTCCTCTTCGGTGCGAACATCGATGATGGAAGGCGCACCCGGCGTGCCGATGAGGCGGCTGAGTTTATCGGAAGAAATTTCGAGAAATGACGGCATGACGCGTCCCTCCGTTGATCGGTTCTAATGGACGCGATTCTTCGGCATGGCGCCTCGTGGGGTGATCGCAACCCCATGCAAAATCATTCGCAAAGAGAGCCGGCCATGTCAAGCGCTCGGTCGGCCCGGGCGTCGGAGCTTCTCTGCCGGCGCCGGACGGACCGGCCAATCCAGCAGATCCAGCGGATAT
Organism: Rhizobium phaseoli; assembly: GCF_001664385.1. Taxonomy (NCBI): domain Bacteria; kingdom Pseudomonadati; phylum Pseudomonadota; class Alphaproteobacteria; order Hyphomicrobiales; family Rhizobiaceae; genus Rhizobium; species Rhizobium phaseoli. Next base: position 2,863,219 of record NZ_CP013532.1, read on the forward strand.
CAGCTGCCAGTCTCCGAGGCGCTCCCGGCCGGAAATCCCTGATATTACTCGCCTCGCGGCCCCAGAATGGAACAAAAAGCGCGTTGCGCCATTTCCTTGTCACCGCAAGAGGAGAAAGTACCATGACGTACGACCCCAATAATGCCAACGACCCGAACCGCCCCCTGAATCCGAATCTGGATCTGCGCACGACCCCGACCGCGCGCAGCAGCAATACGTGGGTAGTCTGGGTTGCTGCATTGGCCGTGATCGCTGTCGCTGCATTCGCCTATTCGCAGTGGAGCAGCAGCCCCGGCACCTCACCGGACACGACAGCCTCCACGACCCAATCCGAGCCGGCGCCGGCCAAGCCGATCGCTCCGACTGACAACAGCGCAACGCCCGCACCGGCACCAGCCCCGGCCACGCCGCCGGCTGCTCCTGCCCAGCAGTAAGCACAGCGTCGCAGAAAGAAGCCGGCCCAAAACCGGCTTCTTCTCCGCGGCAGGGCCTTGAACGTCGCCAAGCAAGTCCTATCTAAGGACCATAGAGTTTGTCTCTGACGGTTGACCACGGAGGTACTGGCAGCCGTTGTCGAGACAAATCGAGGAAGGTCGGTGCGAGTTTCGCCCGGCCTTTTTTCTTGCCCCGGCGACGCCGAAGGACGGCCCGGCAAAATCGAACAGTTTCGATGTCGGCGCGCAGACACATGCGTGGTCAGGCATGCCGGGGTTATTTGGGGATCCTGTTGTAAAAGGATTGGGGATCGTACACGCACTCGTAGTCGAGACGGCACATTTTGCCGTTGGCGTCTTTAACCGTCGCCGTATCGTACTTGTCGCCCAGATTGCACCGGGCGGGCGGGTAACGGAAACTGCGGCCGCCGATGCCCATGCGCACGAAAACCGCCTTGTCCTTGCGGATGATCTGCGTGAGCTCCGCGCAGCTATGATCCCTGGCATTGACCTCCACCGCCTCGACGGCAAGGGCTGCAGACGGAAGCAGCAGGGTGGCGGTGATGACGACGATTTTCATGAAAACTCCTGAACATGAAACAGCATGATGAATGACGATAAATGCGTGCTGCTCTCCAAAGCCAATAGGCTTCAGCAATCTAATCGACAGCAAAATCCGGATTTAGGGGAAATTATAGGGCGATGCCGGATCGAAGACGCAAGCGTGGTCGAGAACGCACGACTTGCCCTCACCATCGCGGAAACTTGTCGTCGAGCGCTTGTCGCCCATGCTGCACTGCGCCGGCGGATAGCGGAAACTGCGGCCGCCAAGCCCGACACGGACAAACACCTTTTTGTTCTGCCGGATGATCTGCGCAATCTCGTCGCAGCTGTGATCTTTTGCTCGGACCTCCATTGTGCCTGCGGCTAAAGCCGGCAGCGGCAATGATAAGGCGACGACCAATATCATGGTTCTCATTGGCCCCTCCACTATGTGCCGAAGATAGGGCGCGCTGATCAACGCTGCCAGCCCCGGGCATGCGGCCGCCCACGAATTCGGCGCTGGCACAACAATTAATCTTATCAAGAAGTTTGGTGGGTGATGGGGGCTCGAATCGACGACCTGCAATCCGGCAATGCTTTCATGAGGTGGGGTATCCTTGTTGGGGATCAGGAGCGCAGGAAGGTTGCAATTCTCCACAGTCGGAGTCATGTCTGTGGTTGAGCAATAATGGTCGTCCACCTGCATGCGGCGCTGATCGAGCGGTAAGCCCTGCTCAAGCATTTTCGAATATTCTGCACAGAACCACGAGGCCTACCGAAGGAGGAAAGCGTATGCGAATCTTGGTTCTGACGTTTGTTCGTTTTGGACCTGCTTTGGTCTATGCCATCGGTGCAGTATTTGCCGCCAGCATGCTGTTGCTGGCCATGTATCCGTCACGCCCGTTTGCTTGGGAGCTGTACCTGACGATGCTGCCAGTGTTGCGCCTGCCCCTTATGTTGCTTAGCGTTGCGGGGATGGGGGCGTGGGAACTTCTCGCTACGCTGGCATCGATGACGATTTTCGGCGTCTATCTTTCGTTCCATCCGAAGCGGTTTCTTAGGGCACGCTTCATTCATGCTCATGTTGCGATGCTCGGGCTGGTGCTTTCCAACGCAGCGGCAAGCACATCCGAAGCAGGTCGCATTGGGGCATCATCACTCCCCGGTTACGTCGACTGGTCACTGCCGTTGCCTACAGCACTGCTCGGAACCGCGCTGATCATCTGGGCCGCCCTCGCCTGCGTTTCCACACATGCCGAGATCATCCGGCGCATCCGCATCCGGGCCAGCATTGGTCGAATGCCGGCGTATCGCGCGTAGTCACATCCCCAATAGTTGGTATTCACCAATTTAAGCGGTTGCGATTGTTATTTTCCGCAACCGTGCGAAGATGCGTTTAAACAACGCGGGGGAACCTATGGGCAATCGACACTTGTTTATTGCAGACGTCATCGGCCGGATTGGCATCTGCACCTATTCAATACTGGTTGTGTGGACCAAGATCGCGCGGACGATGACGACCGGCGACTATTCCTCCCACGGCGTTGTATTCATAATAGCTGAGATCGCCGCGATCTTATTTATCGGCATGATGTGCGTCGTGACCCTGACGAGAATGCCCCAAGTGCGGTCCGCGCGCGGTGTTGAACCATACCTGACGGCGATGGGAGGCACATTCCTCTTCCTGCTAATTGCCTTCCTGCCTCCGCCAATGGTGTTGCCGGACGCTGTGCGCATTGCGGCAATGGTTTTGATGATCATTGGCTTCCTGTCATCGGCATATATGCTTGCGATCCTCGGCCGCAGTTTCAGCATAGCACCGGGCGCAAGAGCTCTGGTCACAACGGGGCCCTATTCTATCGTCCGGCACCCGCTCTATCTGACCGAGGAGATATTCATTATTGGAATGATCCTGTTCAGCTTTTCTCCGTGGACGGTATTTCTCGGGGTCGTGCATTGGGGCCTGCAGCTTCGCCGGATGAGTAACGAAGAGACAGTGCTCTGGGCGGCATTTCCAGACTACCGGTCATATGCCGAGCGCGTCCCCAAGGTGATCCCGTTTTTGCCCATGCGCGGCAAACGCGCTGCGACCACCGGATGATCAGTCTTCGGTGACGGTCGATGCGGTCGTCAGGCGAGGCGTGACGCCGCTGGATACCCAGATGTTCGGCGTGACAGTGCCGGAATTCAGGAGCTTATGGAGGCCCAATGGAGCGAGATCGAGTCGGCCGCCTTTTGGAACAGGAACGGAATGTGAATTGGAAAGCGTTTCCAATTAGTTGGAAACCGCTGTCCTGAAATCTTGGTGAAGTGAAATGATGGTGGGTGATGTAGGGCTCGAACCTACGACCCGCTGATTAAGAGTCAGCTGCTCTACCAACTGAGCTAATCACCCGTTCGCGCTTGGCTGCGCGGTGTGACCGGGCGTATAAACACGATCGGCAGGCTTGTCCAGCGCATCGGCGAAAATTCTTTGGTTAATCTCAAAGATTTTTGCGCATGGCTGAAATGCAATAAAATCAGAGGTCGAGCGTACCGCTCGCCAGCCGCACCGCCTGGCCGCCGATCCGCGCGTTGGAAATCGCCCCGCCGTCGACATCGATATGCAGATGGATGAAAGAGGGTCGGCCCATCTCGAGGCCCTGCTCGATCATGATCGGATGGTGCCCGTCCGTCAGCCGGTCGAAATGGCGGATGGCGCCGGAGAGGGCGGCTGCCGCCGCGCCGGTGGCCGGGTCTTCGACAATGCCCATGCCACTGGCGAACATGCGTGCATGAAACTTCGCCACATGATTGACGCCGCCGCGGCAATAGACATAGGCCGAAGCAAGCGCGCCATCGACGAAGGGCACGATCTTTTCCCAGAGCTGCGGGTCGAATTCCACCCGCTGCGCGGCCCCGACATCGTGCACCGGAATGAGCAGGAACGGAACGCCGGCGCTCCAGACGGAGGGGACGTGATTTTCAAAGCCGATCTCGGTGATCTTCAATGATAGAGCATCGGCGATACCGAGCTTGTCGAGCGGCATGACGGCCTGCTGCGATTTGCGCGGCAGGTCGAATTCGGCAAAGCTCGCCTCGCCCTCTCTCAGCCGCACGGCGCAACGCACCGGCCCGACATTTTCTTCGAGCACCGTAACGAGATCGAGCGCCGCTGCGCCATGGGCACGCTCGGCCAGCGCAATTGCCGTACCGACGGTCGGATGGCCGGCAAAGGGCAGCTCGCGACCCGGCGTAAAGATCCGAAGCTTCGCCGCATAGGCGGGATTGGTCGAAGGTTGCACGAAAACCGTCTCGGAGAGATTGATCTCCCGCGTGATCGCCTGCATCGCCTCGTCGCTGAGATTGTCTCCATCGAAGACCACCGCCAGCGGGTTACCTGCAAGCTTTCGATCGGTGAACACGTCATAGACGCTGTAGCTTCGCGCCACATCGGCCTCCTTGAATCGATCATCGCGCCGTCAACCTGCCCGACCGCGCGGTCGAGTGCAAGGCGCTAACGCAGGATGGATGCAAGGAGGACAGCTGGAGCTTGTCCTTCGAGGCTCCGGCCGTCGGCCTGCGCGCCTGACGATGAGGGAGTTGTAGAATGCCGCGCTCTCTCCAGCCTCGTCCAGAGGTGCCCTTTAGCGGCCTCGAAGGGCGAGGCTGCCCCGCCCTCACCCCTCCTATACGCCGGCCTTGCCGAAATACCACTCAATCACCGGCAGCATGGCGACGTTGTACGGATGGGCAGAAGGATCGGCCGAGCGGATAGCGGCCGCCCCGGCGATCTCCTTGTCTTCTGCGACCAGCATGTGGGCTTCGATCCGCTTCACCATCTCGTCCGCCGTCATGTCGAAGCGGAAGAGCCTCAGCAGCGTCACCGTGCGCCTGGCATGGCTGGCAAAGAGGCCTTCCCCCGCGACCGCGTCGGCCAGATCCAGTCCGGTCTCCTCGTGAACTTCGCGGCGCATATTGGCCTCGATGTCGCAGCGCCCATCGACGATGTCCTCCGGTTCCAGCGAGCCGGCCGCGAAATAGACCTGGCCGGGATTGGCGGTATGTGCGCCCATGCGGATCGCCACGAGCGCGCCGTCCGAGCTTTCGAGCACGGGATAGGCGAAGATGTGCAGGCCGCCCTGGCGCTGCGCCTGCCGGCGCCACCACATGAAGGCGGAAAATGGAGTGACGTAGCCCTCGCCCGCAATCCGCCCTTCGCTGAACCACAGCCGCTGCTGGAACACCAGGCGGCCGTCGAACAGCGCCGGGTTGGCGGCGGTTTCCTTCGCCCAGTTTTCACGGATTGCGGCTTCCTCGGCGATGACGAAGGGATGGGCGCCGGGCAGCACTCGCAGGTCGACGCCGGCGATCGGGAAAACCGTCGCCTCCGGCGGCCAACCCGCGAAATCATTGGAAATATCGCTCGTCGGAAATTTTAAGCTCAAATTGGTTTTCATGGGAGATCCAGTGTCATGACGACGGGGCAGTGATCGGATGCTTTCGGCCGGTCCCAGCCAGTGCGTGGATACCGCTCCACCTCCTGGCCTGGCGGAAAGACGGTGCGGTAGGGTTGGCCCTTGCGGATGATTTCGGGCAGACGGCCGCTATTATGGGCGGCAAGCGCGGGCGAAAGCCAGATATAATCGAGCTGGCAAAGGTGCTGCTCCTGCGGTCCGCGCGCATGATAGAGCGTCCAGCGGTCAAGCGGCTGGCGACGGGCCATGACGTTCTCGACAAAGCCGTCATGACTGAACACGTCGAGTGCGCTTTCGGCCTCTGGCTGATGCTCGAAACGATAACCGGCGCCGCGCCGGCCGACAACGTCGACGCGCTCCTGATAATCGTTCATATCACCGCAAATGGCGAAGCTCTTCTTGGCGGTGTGGCCGGCGCCGAACCTATGCTCGATGATGCGGCGCACGGCGCGCGCCTCGGCGCGACGGAGCGGCAGTGTCGATTGCCGCCCGTCCAATCCGTCGCGCGGGTTGCCCATCGATTTGAAATGCACGACATAGAGCGAGAGCGGCCGGCCGCCGATCAGAAGATCGAGCTCCAGGCAATCGCGCTTGAAGATCTTGTCGTCGATGCGGTTGGTGAGCGCCAGGTCCTCATCGAAGAGATCGAAGTCGCGATAGGTCGTCATCGCATGGCTTCTGATGTCCTTGAGCTCGATCCTCTGGCCGTCCCGCGTTTCCTCGCGCATCAAGACGGCGACATCGATGCCGCGGCTGTCATTGCCCTCGACCAGGAATTTCTGGCGATAGCCGTTTCCGACCATGCGGAAGAGATAGCCGTATTCGAAAGCCTGCAGCGCCGCCATATTGTCGATTTCCTGCAGGCAAAGAATATCGGCATCCGCATCGGCGATCGCCAACGCCGTCATTTGCCTGGTGTCGTCTGTGGCGGCGATCACCCGTGCCTGCTCGAGCTGCTGATAGACGCCCTCGCTCGATACCTCGAAAAGCTTGATGACGCGGTCCTGGCGCAGCTGGTTGCGGAAGCCGGTGAAATCAAAACGGGTCAGCAGGTTTTCGACATTGAAGGTGGCGAGGCGAAGCGACATGGCGAGAGTCCGGTTGCGGGCAGCACCTTACCCGGCAATTGCCACAGGGAAAGATGCTTGGGCCAAGAAAGATGCGGACAACCGCCCTCTTTGAACCGGAATGCGATTGACTGTGTTCCATCAAAGCCGCCAGGCGGCGCGGATCACGACGCGAAGCGTTTCACCAGGCACGACGGCCACGCGGCTGTAGGCGCGCAGTGTCTGGCCGTTGCCGAGCGTCAGCTTCACGGCGTAGCGCTCTCCCTCGAACAGCACGGATTCGACGGTTGCCGGAGCCCCCTCGCCGCCGATGATGACATCTTCCGGCCGCACGAGAATGTCGGCGCCATCGGTGTTAGCCGCCTGCAGCGCGTCCTGCAGTTCATCCCATTCCAGATGGCGTTCGCCGCCCATGACAGGCAGCGTCAGGATCGCGCCGCGTCCGATCACGCCGCCGACGATACGGCCCTCCGGGCGTGCATAGATCTCGGCCGGCGGCGCCACCTGAAGGAGGCGGCCTTCCGACATCACGGCGACATCGGTCGCCAGCGCCATCGCCTCGCTCTGGTCGTGGGTGACGTAGATCATCGTCGCACCGGAGCGCTGGTGAAATTCGCGGAAAGTCTCCTCCATCTCCTGCTTTAGGTGCCGGTCGAGATTGGCGAGCGGCTCGTCGAGCAGCACGACATCGGGCGAGGTCACCAGGCAGCGGGCGAGCGCCACGCGCTGGCGCTGGCCGCCGGAGAGATCGGCCGGCCGCCGGCCGGCATAGTCGGCAAGCCGGACGGTGGAAAGCGCCTCGCCGACCTTCACCCGGTATGCCTCCCCCGAGACGCCGCGTACCTTCAGGGGATAGCCGACATTGTCGGCGACGCTCATGTGCGGCCAGAGCGCATAGGACTGGAACACCATCGCCATGTTGCGCTTCTCGGGCGGCAGCAATTGCGCGGCATCAGCAAGCAGCCGCTCGCCGAGATGGATCGAGCCGTCGGAGGGCGTCTCGAAGCCGGCGATCATGCGCAGAACCGTCGTCTTGCCGCAGCCGGAAGGCCCGAGCAGCGCCAGGAAACCGCCCTCGCGCACATCGAGCGAGAAATCGCTGACGGCCGCGCGCCCGGTGCCGAAATCCTTGGCCACCCGGTTGAGGATCAGTTGCGCCATGGGGCCACCCCTTTCGGCAGGCGTTTCGCCAGGAGTTCCAGCAGCAGCATCATGATGACGACCATCAGGACGACGAGGACCGACAGCGCCGAGGCAAGGTCGGAGCTGCCGCTGTCGTCGAGATTGTAGATGGCGACGCCGAGCGTCTGGGTGCCGGCCGACCAGAGCAGCGCGGAGATCGTCAGCTCGTTGCAGGCGATCAGGAAGACGAGGATGACGGAGGCCCCGGCGGCGGGCGCAATCAGCGGCACGATGATATCGGAAAGCCTTCGGAAGAAGCCGGCGCCGGAAAGCCGTGCGGCCTCCTCCAGCGCCGGATCGAGCTGGTGGAAGGCGCTGACCACGGGTTTCAGGCTGACGGCGAAGAAGGAGGAGAAATAGGCGATCAGGATGATCCAGATCGTGCCGTAGAGCGAGATGTGGAGGAAGGGGATGGGCGCGGCGAAAACCAGGATGAAGGCGACCGCCATGACGATGCCGGGCAGCGAATAGGGTATCTCGATCAGTTTCGCGATGATGCGGGACGCCGCATCCTTGCGCCGCGTCAGCATATAGGTCGCCAGCACGGTCACCGCCAGGAGACCAATGGCGGTGGCGCCGGCAAGCGAGATCGAATTGACGAAAGCCGTGCGCGTCACCGCCTGCCGGAAGAGGATCTCCTCAAAGGCATGCAGCGACATGGTCTTGAAGTTGAGCGGTACGCCATAGGCCGGCACCAGCGCGCCGGCGACGAGCGCGAAGAAGGGAGCAGCGAGCATGAAGAACAGGATCGCCCAGAGGAGCGGCGTGAACGCGAACCGCCAGGCGCCGAGTTCGAAGGCCGCACTCGCCCCCGACAGGCCGATGACGCGGTAATCGCGGCCTCTGAGCGCCCGGTCCTGGATCATCAAGCCTGCCACCGAAATCATCGCGATGATTGCCGAGAGCACCGCAACATCGCCGAAGGTGCGGCTGGTGAAGGCGGAAAACTTTGTGAAGATGAGCGTCGGCAGCGTGAAGATCGAGGCCGGAATGCCGAGAATGGCGGGAATGCCGAAATTGCCGGTGCAGGAGACGAAGGAGATCGCCGCGCCCGCGATGATGCCAGGCAGCGACAGAGGCAGGATGATATCGCGAAAGACCCGAAAGCTGGAAGCGCCGGAAAGCCGCGCGGCCTCCACGCCGTCGCGCGGCAGCGTCATCAGCCCGGCCCGGAGCGCGAGATAGACGAGCGGCGCGTGCTGCACGCCATAAAGCAGGGCGATGCCGCCGACCGAATAGAGCGGCTGCGGCGAACCGAGCGGCGGAGCGATCGCGAGCGCCTTCAAGAGCGGGCTCGACGGCCCCGACATCTGTACCCAGGCAAGCGCCGTCACCTGCGGCGGGATCATCATCGGCAGCACGAAGAAGAAGCTGAGCGGCCCCTTCCCCGGAATATCCGTCAGCGTCAGCAGGAAGGCGAAGAGGCAGCCGATGAGAAGTGAGACGATCGTGCCGAGAACGGAGGTGACGAGGGTGTAATAGGTCGCCTGCCAGAGCGCCGGGTCGGCGAGCACATCGGTGACGCCGCCGGCGGCGAAGGCCGCAATCCCTGCCATGACAAGGCGGGCGAGCGGCAGCACGCTGAGGACGAGCACGGTAATGACGATAAAAGGAAACAGCCAGGCGGGCTGGCTGTTTCCTGCTCTGACATAGCCTGGCATGAAGAGATCAGTTCGAGCCGTAAATGCCCGAGAAGGTCTTCAGATCCTGGTCGGTATTCTTCAGGGCTTCCGCGGCATTGACCGGCAGGACCTTGATCGTCTCGCGCGCCGGGAAGCCTTCCGGCACCTTCATGCCGTTGCGGGCCGGGATATAGCCGAGCTTGAGGAAGCCTTCCTGGCCCTTTTCGGAGAGCACGTAATCGACGAACTTCTTGGCGGCCTCGGCATTTTTGCTGCTGGCGAGGATGCCGACCGGCTCGGTGACAGCGGAAACGCCTTCGCTCGGGAAGACGAATTCGACGGGCGCGCCCTTGGCCTTCTCGCGGATCGGCAGGTAATCGACGACCACGCCATAGGCCTTCTCGCCCGAGGCGACCGACTTCAGCACGGCGCCATTGCCGCCGGCCGCAATCGCGCCGTTTTCGGCAAGCGCCTTGTAATAATCCCAGCCGAGGCCGGGCACGGCGGCCAGCGCCTGGGCGTGGATGAGGGCCGCACCCGAAGCGAGCGGGCTCGGCATGGTGACGAGGCCCTTGGCTTCCGGCTTGGCCAGATCCTTCCAGCTCGCAGGCTTCATGCCGGCAGAGGTGTTATACATGATGCCGGTCGTGATCAGCTTGGTCGAGTAATAGTAGCCGTCGGCGTCATAGAGGGTGGCGTTGTATTGGGCCGCTTCCGGCGACTTGTAGGCGAGCAGCTTGCCCTCTTCCTTGAGACGCTCCAGCGTCACCATGTCGGCGATCAGCAGAACGTCGGCGACCGGGTTGCCGGCCTGGATCTCGGCCTGCAGCTTGGCGATGATCTTCGGCGTGCCGTCGCGCACCCAGTCGACCTTGATATCGGGATTGGCGGCCATGAAGCCATCGACCGTCGCCTGCGCGTCTTCGTTCGGCTGGCTGGTGTAGAGAACGAGGTTTGCGGCCGAAGCCGGAACGGCAAACAGGCTCGCGGCGAGAAGGGCTGCGGCGGAAACGATCGTTTTCATGGGAGGAGTCCTCGGATTGCGTCACCCCTCCCTTATTAGGGGTCGTTGACAGAGATGTGACAGGCGGCCGCAGGCGCCGCTTGCCGGCATTCGGGCCACGGCACTTGCGCGCCGCGGCCTTGGGTCGACTGTTACTTCGCGGCCTCTTCGATCAGTTCGGCAACCTTCTCGGGATGCGACACCATCACGACGTGCGAGGCGCCGTCGACCACGACGGTGCGCTTGGACCCTGCCCGCTCGGCCATGAAGCCGAGGGCTGCGGCCGGGATGTTCTTGTCGCCGGTGCCGTAGACGAACCAGGACGGCAGCTTCTTCCAAGCGGGCTCGCCGGATTTTTCGGTGAGCGCCGCTTCGGTGATCGGCCGTTGGGCGGCCGCCATCAGCGCGGCCTGTTCAGCCGGCACGTCGCTGGCGAACTGATCATGGAATTTCGCCGCGTCGATATAGAGATCGACGCCGCCGGTGCTGAGCTTTACCGGGGCCGCGAGCGCTCCGCTCAGCGTGCCGCCTGGAAACTTGCCGGCGAGATCGGCAACCGATTCACCGGCATCGGGCGCGAAGGCCGCGACATAGACCAGCGACTTGACGTTGCCGTGGCCGTTTGCAGCGGCCGAGATCACCTGCCCTCCATAGGAATGGCCGACGAGGACCACGGGGCCGGCAATGCTGCCGACGACGTCGGAGACATAGGCGGCATCGCTGGAAACGCTGCGCAGCGGATTGGCGGCCGCCACGACCGGGAAACCGTCCTTGCGCAGGATTTCGACGACGCCGTTCCAGCTGGAGGAATCCGCAAAGGCGCCATGGACGAGGACGACGGTCGGCTTGGCCGGCTGCGCAAAGGCAGCACCGGAGAACAGAGCGCCCGCCAGGGCGACGGCGGCAGCAAATTTGAACATTGGTCATTTCCTTTCGTCGGTTGAGTATCACAGGAGCCGAACCGGGTTCGCGTTCACGAGCTCTCGTGTTCGGCATATAATTTGTAAGCGATTTCTTTGTACGCGATTTAATTAACCCGTCTCGGACGCGGCGTCAATAGCTTGCAAACAGATCGCGCACAAATTATATTGAAGCCATAGGAGAGCGTGATGAAACCCACCCCATCGAATGATCTCGCCGACGTGCCCCAGATCGATGAAATGCTTTGCTTTTCAATCTATTCCGCCGGCCACGCCTTCAACCAGCTTTACCGTCCCCTGCTCGACGAAATGGAACTCACCTATCCGCAGTTCCTCGTCATGACCGCCTTGTGGGCGCGTGACGACCGCACGGTGAAGGATCTCGGCGAAACGCTTTTCCTCGACTCCAGCACCCTCACCCCGCTGCTGAAGCGGCTGGAAAATGTCGGCCTCGTCACCCGCAACCGAAATCCCGCCGATGAACGCCAGGTGCTGTTGCGGCTGACAAGCAAGGGCCTGGCCCTGAAGAGCCGCGCCGCCCACGTGTTCGACTGCATCGGCAAAGCCGTCGGTATAGACGCCGAGACCGTCGGCAAGATCCGGGACACGATCGCGTCGATCCGGGACAACATTCACGGCAAGGACAAGGACGAGGCCTGACGCAAAGGCGCCCCCCGCACCGCTGCGACGATTTTCGTTCGACAAGCCCGCGGCATATTGTACGATCCGTCTGCCGCCGGCACGATGCCCGGCACCCGCTATCTTGTCTAAGCCTCACGCAGGCGTGAACCACGCCGCCATTGCATTCGGCCGCGCTGAGGGCGTCAATCCGTTCGATGAAGGAGGAGTTTTCATGGAATATCGTCTGCTCGGCCGCTCCGGCCTGAAAATCTCGACATTGACCATGGGCACGATGACCTTCGGCGGCGTCGGCTGGGCGAAGATGGTTGGCGATCTCGGCGTCTCCGAGGCGAAGAAGATGATCGATATGTGCATCGACGCCGGCATCAACCTGATCGATACCGCCAACGTCTATTCATCAGGCGAATGTGAAAACATCATCGGCGAGGCGCTCGCCGGCAAGCGGCCGCAGGGCGTGCTGCTCGCCACCAAGGCCCGCTTCGGCATGGGCGACGGCCCGAACGACCGTGGTCTTTCGCGTTACCACCTGATCCGCGAATGCGAGGCGAGCCTGAAGCGCCTGAAGACCGATGTCATCGACCTCTATCAGGTGCATGAATGGGACGGCCAGACGTCGCTTGAAGAGACGATGGAAGCGCTCGACACCCTGACCAAGCAGGGCAAGGTGCGTTACGTCGGCTGCTCGAACTATTCCGGCTGGCACATCATGAAGGCACTCGGCATCGCCAACGAACACAAATTCCAACGCTTCGTCAGCCAGCAGATCCACTATACGCTCGAAGCCCGCGACGCCGAATACGAGCTGCTGCCGATCTCGATCGACCAGGGCCTCGGTGTGCTGGTCTGGAGTCCGCTGGCCGGCGGCCTGCTCTCCGGCAAGCACCGCCGCAATCAGGCAGCCCCCGAAGGCACCCGCCAGTTCGCCGGCTGGACCGAGCCGCCGATCCGCGACGAAAACCGCCTCTGGAACATCGTCGAGACCTTGGTCGCGATCGGCGAAGAGCGCGGCGTCTCGGCCGCTCAGGTGGCGCTCGCCTGGCTGATCGGCCGCAAGGCGGTCACCTCGGTCATCATCGGCGGGCGCACCGAGGCCCAGTTCCGCGACAACATTGCCGCTGCCGAGCTGAAGCTGACGGAAGAAGAGCGCAAGCGCCTGGACGCCGTCAGCCTGCCGCCGATCCTCTATCCCTATTGGCACCAGCTGAACACCGCAAGCGACAGGTTGAGCGAAGCCGACCTCGAGCTTTTCGGCCCGCATCTCCGGCAATAGCGCCGAGGGCAAGAGCGAGACCGCGAACGAGGGCTGGACGACGATTCTTTGATTGGGTGCTGGCTGGCTGTTTTGCCGAAACCGTAGCGATGGACAAACCGCTTATTCCCCTCTGAGACAAGAGGGCGGAAGCACTTCCCTATCCTCCCTCATTCCTGTGCTCGTCACAGGAATCCAGCGTGCCCAAGTCCTTGGGCACGAGAGAAGCCTTCACGCGTAAGAGTCAATCACGGCGCGGACGCGCCGTGGCTGGATTCCTGTGACGAGCACAGGAATGAGGGACGGCGGTGAATGCCGCTGCCTCTTCTCATCCCTCGCGGTCAACCGCCAATCTCATCAGCGATCAGCTTGCCCAACCGGCCGATCCCGTCCTCGATCATCTGGTCGTTGGCGCACGAGAAGCTGACGCGGAAGGTGTTGGCGCCGGAGCCGTCGGCGAAGAAGGCCTTGCCAGGTACGAAGGCGACCTTGGCGGTTTCGAGCGACTTCGCCAGAAGCTTGGCGCCATCCATGCCTTCCGGCAGAGTGATCCAGATGAACATGCCGCCTTCCGGCTTCGTCCAGCTGGTGCCCTTGGGCATGTATTTCTCAAGTGCCGCCAGCATGCAGTTGCGCCGATGGCTGTAGGCGGCCTTGATCTTGGCCACCTGCGCATCGAAACCGCGCTCGGCGACATCGGCGATGGCCATCTGGTTGATCGTCGACGAGTGCAGATCGGCCGCCTGCTTCATCAGCACCAGCTTGCGAATGACCGGCGCATTGGCGACGACGAAGCCGACGCGTAGACCAGGCGCCAAAGTCTTGGAGAAGCTGCCGCAATAGATCGTGCGGGTCTCGTTGATATGGCCCTTTTCGGCTATCTCCAGCGCCAGAATCGGCGGGATCGGCTCAGCATCGTAGCGCAGCGACTGATAGGCCGCATCTTCGATGACGGCGACGTCGAGCTCCTCGGCAAGTGCCAGCACCTGCTTGCGGCCGGCGAGATCGACCGTTTCACCGGTCGGATTGGAGAAATCGGCGGAGAGATAGGCGAATTTCACCTTGCCGCCGGCGGCGGCAGCCGCCGCGCGATATGATTCCGGCGTCCGGTTGCCGCCGGGCGTCAGTTGGTCATAGGCCGGCTCATAGGCGTTGAAGGCCTGCAGCGCGCCGAGATAGGTCGGCCATGTCACCAGCGCCGTATCGTTCGGCGACAGGAACAGCTTGCCGAGATAATCGAGACCCTGCTGCGAGCCGGAAACAATGAAGACATTGTCGAGTTCGCAGGGGATGCCGAGATCGGCTATCTGTCGGACCAGCCATTCGCGCAGTGGCTTGTAGCCTTCGCTGACCGAATATTGCAGCGCCGAATTGACGGCAGCGCCGGCGAAAATATCGGCATAGGCCTGCTTGAATTGCTGATCGGGAAACAGCGCCGGATCCGGAATGCCGCCGGCGAAGGAGATGATGTCGGGCCGGTCGAGAAGCTTCAGGAGCTCGCGAATCTCGGATGCGCGCATGCGCGACGATCGCGATGCAAACATGGTGTCCCAGTTCAGCATGGAGTTTCCTCATATCTTTTCTATACCGCCGACAAACCATGCGGCGGAAATTATGTCAACAATACTGACCTATTTTCTTGTCACGGTGACATGTGGGAAATCTTATCCTCCAAGGTTTTGGATGTTCGGGATTTCACTTGATGCAGACACCATCCGATATCGAAGCCGCTCGGTCCCGAATTTGCTGCTCGACGGCAGCCACATCAAAGGATTATTCCTCTGATCAAAACCGAAACCGGCTGATTCAGACCTTTCCAAGACCAGCTCGGCGGCGGTAGTGTCGCCGCCACTATTCAATTTACTATCAAGGTGCCAGCAATGACCGTGACGTCGGCCTCTCCTGAAATCAAAATCGAACTCCACAAGTCTCCCGTATCGGACGCTGATCGTGTTCAGGCACTGGAGGCGCCCGGCTTCGGCAAGCTCTTCACGGATCATATGGTCCTGGCACGCTGGACGGCCGAGAAGGGCTGGCACGATGCGAAGGTTACGCCCCGGCGCCCCCTGGAGCTCGATCCTGCGAGCGCCGTGCTGCACTACGCGCAGGAAATCTTCGAGGGCATGAAAGCCTACAAGGCGGACGATGGCCGGATTCTGCTCTTTCGGCCTGAGGAGAATGCACGCCGCTTCGCGCAGTCAGCAACCCGCATGGCGATGCCTCCCGTGCCCGAAGAACTCTTCCTGAAGGCGGTCGAAGAACTGGTCCGCGTTGACAAGGCGTGGATACCCTCCGGCGACGCCAGCCTCTACCTTCGCCCCTTCATGTTCGCCAACGAGGCGTTTCTCGGCGTTCGTCCGGCTCAGGAGTATGTCTTCTGCATCATCGCCTCTCCGGTCGGCGCCTACTTCAAGGGCGGCGCGAAGGCCGTCTCCCTTTGGGTCGAGACCGAATACACCCGCGCAGCCGCCGGCGGCACGGGTGCCGCAAAATGCGGCGGAAACTACGCAGCCAGCCTCGTGGCGCAAGCCGAGGCGTCGAAGAAGGGTTGCGATCAGGTCGTCTTCCTCGACGCCGCAGAGCATCGCTGGGTCGAAGAACTCGGCGGCATGAACGTCTTCTTCGTGATGAACGATGGATCGGTGGTAACCCCGCCCCTTGGCGGCACGATCCTGCCGGGCATCACCCGGGCTTCCGTGATCGTGCTCGCCGAAGAAAGGGGTTTGCGCGTCGAGCAGCGCCCCTACTCGTTCGCGGAATGGCAAGACGACGCTGCCAGTGGCAGGCTCGCCGAAGCGTTCGCCTGCGGCACTGCCGCCGTCCTGGCGGGCATCGGCCTGGTTCGACATGCCGGCGGCGAATTTCTGGTCGGAGACGGCCAGACCGGCAAATTGACCAGCGAACTGCGCCAGCAGCTCGTCAGTCTGCAGAAGGGCGTAACGAACGATGAGCACGGCTGGACGCGCCTCGTCCCGGCCTGAATTCCGACGTTCCACGCGAACGGCGGCGTCAGCATCGATATGCCGGGCGCCGCTCGTCGCCTCACCCAAAGCCATCGGCATTCTATCGATATCATCTGCGCCGCCGACCAGCTTTCGGGAAGACATCTCCACGCTAACCGACATCCCCGAGCGGCCGACCCACATGTCTCCTGACCGTACCTCAGCCTTTTACAAGGAAAACGCCGAGACATACGCAAACCGGGCACGTAGCCTGCCAAAGCAACAGCTCGACGCCTTCCTCGCGCGGCTCGCACCAGGTGCCGCAATCCTCGAACTCGGCTGCGGTGGTGGGCAGGACAGCGCCTATATGCTGTCGCAGGGTTTCGACGTGACACCCACGGATGGCTCGGCCGAGCTTGCAAGAAAGGCGGAGATGCTGATCGGAAGGCCTGTCAGGGTCATGCTCTTCCAGCAGCTCGACGCCGACAGCGCCTACGACGGCGTCTGGGCGCATGCGAGCCTGCTCCATGTTCCGAGATCCGAACTTCCGAGCGTTTTCGCCCGTGTTCGCAATGCGCTCAGACCCGACGGCATCCTCCACGCCAGCTTCAAGGCGGGAGAAGCCGAAGGTCACGACGGCTTCGGACGCTATTACAACTATCCCTCCGCCGATTGGCTGTCGGCGCTTCTGACCGCGGGCGGCTGGCGCAAATTCGCCGTCTGGGAAAGCGAAGGCGGCGGATATGACGGCAAGCCAACACGCTGGCTTACGGTGAGTGCGCAACGATAACGGTGCCCCGTGTGGGGCCGATACCCTGTCAACGGCGACGTGCCTGTCGTCCGGGCTCGCGATCAGACCGGTGAGTTGACGTCGTGGCCGAAGGATTTCACCCGCTGCCCGATCATGTCGACCATGGCGACAAGGTGGTTTGGGATTTTTCTTCTTCAGCGGGAACCGAAAACCATCAAGAGGGTTCAATCACAATCTGACAAAGCCGGCTAAAGCTGAACATGCCGCAGATATCTCAAAAGCGGACGAAGATTGGTGGGGGAGATACCGAAGATCTCTTATTGACCACCTGTCTCCCTGGATGGATTGCCCGTTCCCTCGCCAGAAGTGGAATTCATCGGATGAGCCAATTGGCAGACATGAAGAACGCTGAACTCCTCCAGCTCCCGGGGATTGGCCCTCGATCCGTCGAGCAGATACGGTCGGCGGTTAGAAGATTTAAACGTAACCGAACACACGTCTCGGCGACGCATTCGAAAGAATGATCGAGGCGTGCGGATTGGAGTAGGGAATGAACGAGAAGGCTCGACTGGAAAGCGACATCGCAGCCCTGGGCCCATGGTTTCACAATCTGCGAATTAACGGCGTTCAGACCGCGCCCGATCATTTCCTTGGCGACTACCCGTCCTTCAAATGGGCCCACTTTCAGCAGGTTGTGCCTGAAGATCTCCGCGGGTGCAGCGTTCTGGACATCGGCTGCAACGCCGGGTTCTACTCGCTTGAAATGAAGAGAAGAAATGCCGGGCGGGTCGTCGGAATCGATTCCGACCCCCATTATCTCAGGCAAGCCGAGTTCGCAGCCAGACAGACAGGTGAGGATATCGAGTTCAAGCTGATGTCGGTCTATGAGGTTGAAAAACTCAAGGAGAGATTCGACCTGGTCCTTTTCATGGGTGTCCTTTATCACCTGCGGCATCCGCTACTGGCGCTCGACCTTCTGCATGAGCATGTGGTCGGCGGAAAGATGCTGTTTCAATGCATGCAGCGAGGTGAAGAGCAAGTCGCGGCGCTCAGTAAAAATTACGATTTCTCCGACACGGCGATATTTGAGCAGCGCGGCTTTCCGAAGCTTTATTTTGTGGAAGAACGTTACGCTGGCGACCCCACCAACTGGTTCATTCCGAACAAGGCGGCGGTCGAAGCGATGCTGAGAAGCGCCGGGTTTGTCATTCGTGCCAATCCGGAACCGGAAGTTTATCTGGTAGAACATGGAACCCGCCACCAGATGGCGGAACCGCCTCCCTCACTTTGCCAGCAGAATTTCACCCAGATGGCTTCCGCAGTCAGGGTCGAACCAATCCCGGCAAGCGATCCAGGTAACGTTTGATAATGCTTCCGATGCGCTCCATCTCGGCGCAATCGACGCAGGCTTTCGCCTGCGACCACAGACCTATCTGAAAACCGAGATAACATGCCTCGAAAAACCTGAGTACATCGTCGCGCAAATCGCAGTCCGCTTCCCGACCGACGAGATCGGCAAGACGATCGCGCTCCTTGCTCGAGAGTTGGAATTCCACGCAGGCGCCCGCGACGTCCCAGGCGATATCCTGGCAGCCGATCAGATCATGGGCCGCATTATGGTCGAGCGCATCCGTCTTCATGATGCGCCCGGTCGTGGCGGTCAGCCATTCCCATGGATGAAGACGGTTATCCGTATCGACGCGTCGCAATCGCCGTGATAGCCGCTCGGGCGCGCCTATCACCCGCCTCAAATTTCCTGCTGTGTCCGATCCTGCCGCTTCGGCGATATTGAAAACAGCCATTTCGCAAAGTTTCTGGATCGAGGCGCCGCCGTTTCGTGCCGGGAGGTGACGGGCGCGAAAACCGAGGTAACGTCCGAGGTGATCCACGATGTGGCGCCTGCTCAGACCGCTAGTGTCGAAGGGTGTTCCATCCAGCCATTCCTCGATAATAAATCCGTAACAAGTGCCGGCAATCTTCGGAATGAAGCCGGCTTCGCTCAGCAAAGAGCCTCTTCTTGCCTTGTCCACGTCGATCCCGCAAAGCCCGGCAAACTTGACATGCCAGGCCCCTCCTTCGGCTTCCATCAGGAATTTGCGTTTTTCCATCTGCATATAGCTCGGCGGCCAAAGCGACGGATCGCGATAACGAACAGCTCGCCATGCGCCACCGGACAGGTCTCGCCACGAGGATCGCGCAACTCCGACAGCATCGGCCGCCCATATGTGCAGACGATGTCTTGGATCTTTGGCCTTGAGCATTAGATCGTCGAAGCTGACAACATGGCGTGGCCGATCTCGCCAACGGGTCCGATGCGGCTCGCTTGCATGGGGGCCCGGTTCACCTGCGTGGCTCGGAAAAAAGTGAAGTCGACCAGATGCCACACCGTTTGCCTGCAGCCAATCCCCAACGCAGCCGAACGAACTCCCCGACAGCCCCGGCCCTTCATCGACGATGGCAAAATCGGTTTCAGGGTCCGCAAGAATGCGCTCGGAAAGAGCCGGTGCGACGTGCAGCTGCCGCTCGAAGGGGTGGCCAGTTGGCCGCAGCGAATAGGCAGGCTCGGCACCCAAGGCTGCGGAAACCAGGGCAGCAAGTCCGGTCCCGATGCTTCTTATCCCTATCACAACTGTTTTAGGCGTCAGATTTGAGATCGAAGCCGCCTCGATATAGCTCTCGGGATACAAGGCATAAAAGGCGTAACCCTCTGCACGCTTCATCCGCACCGGATCGACGCTGTCTAGAGACTCAAGCTCGGCCGCCCAATCATCTGGAAAGGACAAAATGCCGGCAAACCCGATTCGCCATGATTGCATAATGGCGCGTGCTTGTATGAGCAGAAGTTTCGCGCCAGCGTCCTGAAGCTCGGACAGGTCGTCGGCGCCTTTGCTTGCGAATTCCTGATCGGCCAATCCCTGCACCAGTGCTCCAGTCAGCATGAAGGCTCGGACCAAGTTTTCGTGGCGCTGGCGGCTTGGCTGCATTTCAATGCACGCAGTCATCAGTCTTGAAATCGATGCGCGTACTGCTGCCGCGCTCTCGATGTGCTCGACGTCACCATAGACAAGCACCCGGTCCTCCTTCCTGCCGCAATGCCTGCCCGAACTGATTGGAGATCGTCAGACGTGATTAAAAAAACAGAAAAGCCGGGAACCGCTGCGGTTCCCGCTGGTTAGCTTTGTAGATGCCGCAGCAAGCAGCCCCTGGAGGGAGCCATGCGTTCGAAATCCATTCGCGTTGGATTGGTGGGAGTTGGCAATTGCGCCTCGTCATTGGTTCAAGGACTTACCTACTATGATAACGCCCGGGAAAACGAGCCGGTTCCAGGCCTCATGCACATTGATCTCGGTGGATATCACGTGCACGACATTGCGATATCCTCCGCCTTCGATGTCGCGGCTTCAAAGGTTGGGCGTGACGTCGCGGAAGCAATCTACGCCGAGCCAAATAACACCCAACGTTTCGCAGATGTCGCTCCAATTGGGGTCGAGGTGACACGCGGCAGAACGATGGATGGGATAGGCAAGTATCTTAAAGATCGGATCGAGGAATCGGCGGAGCCTTCAGTTGATGTGGCGGAAATTCTTAGGCAAACCCGGACGGAAGTGCTGGTTTCCTATCTTCCCGTCGGCTCGGAGGAAGCAACGAAATGGTACGCCGAACAGGCGCTGGCGGCAGGTTGCGCCTTTATCAATTGCATTCCGGTATTCATAGCCTCCAAATCGGAATGGCAGCAGAAGTTTGCTGCCCGCAAGCTGCCGCTCATCGGCGACGATATCAAGAGCCAGGTGGGGGCAACGATCGTCCACAGAATGCTCGTCAATCTCTTCCGCGAACGAGGCGTCCGAGTGGATCGCACCTATCAACTGAATTTCGGCGGAAACACCGATTTTCTCAATATGCTCGAGCGCGAGCGGCTGGAATCAAAGAAGATCTCCAAAACCCAGTCGGTCACCAGCCAATTGGATATTCCGCTTCCTGCTGACGATATCCATGTCGGCCCAAGTGACCACGTCCCGTGGCTCACCGATCGGAAATGGGCCTATATTCGTCTCGAGGGCACCACTTTCGGAGGCGTGCCGCTCAATGCAGAGCTCAAACTCGAGGTGTGGGACTCGCCCAATTCCGCCGGCGTGGTGATCGATGCGATACGCTGCGCAAAACTGGCCCTCGACCGAGGTCTTGGCGGAGCCCTGACAGGACCGTCAAGCTATTTCATGAAATCGCCGCCGCAACAATTCACCGATCACGAGGCTCGCCGCCGAACGCAGAATTTCATCGATGACCAGGAGGATGTTCTGCGCGGAGCCGCGGAATGACGGCAACGTTTTTACTGGTACGTCACGCCGCGCACGACAATGTCGGGAACTTCCTGGCGGGCCGTACAGCTGGTATTTCGCTTGGCGAAGCCGGTCGCGCACAAGTTCATCATCTCGGGCAGAGGCTGCGCCGCGAGGACATCGATGAGATCCACACCAGTCCGCGCGAACGAACACGGGAGACGGCAGAAGGTATCGCATCAGCCTGCGATCTGGCTCTGCCGCAAACAGACGCTGCTTTGGACGAGGTGAACTACGGCGACTGGTCCGGCAAGACGTTCGAAATTCTCAATGACGATCCCCGCTGGCGCCGGTGGAACACCACGCGCAGCCTTACCCGCACGCCAGGTGGCGAGACGATGCTGGATGTCCAAACTCGGATTTTCGGCCTGATGGAGACTCTGGCCAGCGGCGGTAACGATCGGCGAATAGCTCTGGTGTCTCATGCCGATGTCATTAAGGCGGCTGTCAGTCATATTCTGGGACTGCCGATCGATGCTTGGCCCAGATTTGACATTGCGCCCGCCTCCGTCACGTCGGTTGTGATCGGCGACTGGGGTGCAAAAGTGATGACGCTCAACGAAGTGACCTTATAACCGGTCCGTTAAATCCTCCCACGGGGAAGTCAAATGATCGAAGCTGCAATGATCTGGAACGAGCCGAACAACAAATCGCACTGGGATCCCGAGATCGATCCCGAATGGAGCCTGTTTGCGCAAATGGCAATCCTCGCGGCCGACGCTATCGCGGCCAGGAATCCGGAACTGACGAAAGTGCTCGGCGGAATATCGCCGATCGACCCCTTCTTCATCAGCCGCATGAAGAATTACGGCGTGCTCGACCACCTCGATGCGGTCGCGCTGCATGGTTTCCCCCTCGACTGGAACCTCTGGCAGATTCATGAGTGGCCTGAGAAAATCAACGAAATCCGCGCTGTTACCGACCTGCCGATCTGGGTCAGCGAAGTAGGTGTCTCGACCTTCGGTGCGGAGGAAGTCCAGTTGTGGGGTCTGCAACGAACCGCCGAGTTGCTCAAGGGTAGAATCGAGCGCTGCCAATGGTACAGCCTCTACGACCTCCCTCGATCATGGGAGGCGACGACGCGTCATCGCGAAGCCGAAGGCTCCTCCTACTATCGGCACTACTATATGGGCATTCTGCGCGAAGACGGAACGCCCAAACCAGCGCTTGATGAGTTTGCCAAACACACGCCGGACTTAGGGCTGGTGCAATGGTTTCATTTCGAAGACCCGCGGCTGGATGAGGCCGCTGCTTGGATGAAGCGGTTGGGCGTGAAATCTGTGCGCACCGGGCTTTCCTGGGCGGACCGGTTCCGGCCCAATGCCCTCGATTGGTTCGACCGACAGATGCAGGCCCTCGAAGACTTCGACGTAACGGTGACGTTCTGCTTCACGCCGGAGCATAGAGGTATCGCGGCGCACCATACGAGCGCGCCACTGGTGCCGGAAGAATTCGCCACGTTCTGCGAGGAAATGGTCGACCGTTACGCTCCGAGCAGGGAGGGCGGAACGCGTTGCGAAGTCAGCCGCCCGGTTGCCGAGGCTTGAATCACGAACGCCCCTCGGAGCCGGATAAACCCAGGCTCTGGGCTATTCTGCCAATCGGCCCCCGGGAATAAGCCACTCCCTGATAGCATGCCAAGGCGGCACGAGCCCACAGCATGTAGACTCCGGGGCAATGCAAGAGTTCGGCGATTGAAAAGACGCGATGGCTCCAAAAACTGATCCAATAGCGCATGATATAGACCGCCATGCGCTGCCGAGACAGGCTATGGCTGCCGGTATGGACGCGTTTGCGCGGGCGCATACCCATACGAGGCCAGGTCAAACGGAATGAGAGACCCTCGCGGCGCTGGCGAAACCCGGCGGCTTGAGTGGCGACAACAAATTCGGAATCGACGTTTGACAGCGCGATCCTCTTCTCATCGATCCCCGCATGGATCGCATCTAGAAGTCCTTTCGAGCGGACGATCACCACGTTCGTTCCTCTTCCATCAGAGGAGTAGGGCTCCTTCCAGGCATCCCCGAAAGCAATATCGGCCGTTTCTGCAACGACATCGTCGCAAAAATTGCAGGCGGGATTCTGAAAAAAGCCCGCGCCCCAGTCCCCATCGACCAGATGCCACCAGTCCTGCGCACGCGTCTCTCCGTTTTCGAGGGTGAGCTGGGCCCGATACCAATTCGCCGGCCTTTCCGGGGTTTTCTTCCTGTAGTCGAGCCGTTTAACCTGCCTGATGTCCTGACCCATCTGCCACGCAAAGCTCTCGGCCATGCGCGCGCTTTTCATATGGCCGCAAAACAGCCCTAGCGTGAAGGCAATTCGCTCTTTCAATATTGGGTCATCGGCGCAGGCCAGTCGCACCGCTTTGATGAAACAGGGAATACCTACCACGGCATAACGGCCGGGCGCCTCGCGAATGGACTGAAGCACGCCGGAAAGCTCGACGGGATAATATCGAGATTTGGCGCCTGCCTGAAGTTCCTGCAGATTACGTGACAGCGAATAATGAAACAGGCGCCCTTCCGATTGCGGATCATCGCTCTGCTTGACGTGAGCGACGCAGTCGACAAGTCCTACCCGCAGCAGTTCAGCCGCCACCCAGGTGACCATGCCCCCGGAGCTGCCGTTCGAACGATATTCCCCTTCCTCGACATGGCCGACGAAGGCAGCCTCGAAACGGCCCAAGAGAGGGTGTCGGTTTTTCGCGCGGGAAAAATGTTCGGCCGCCAATTCGTCCTCGTCCCGAGCACCCGGGGAAAATGGGCAAATTCGCGCAAACTCTTCATCGCGGCTCTGCAACCAAGTCCCCGGGCCCGTGGGCTTCATCTGCCCGTACCGGTCGAGCTGCATGCGCACACCAGGCCGAGCTGACTTAGCCACGCAGGAGCCGCAGCCGATGCAGAGGCCGGAGCCTGTAATCGCCTTGGGAGCGATGGCCGGTGTGGGCGGATTCTGTTGATCGGAGCTATTGCAAGGCATGGCTGAGATAGGCGTTGGACGTATCGCGCAAGGAAGATATTCGCTGCGAAATGTTCATGGGAAGCGGGTTGCCAAGGATAAAATCCAGATGCGAAGGTGTCGTATCTTCGGTCAGGACATGATGGTCGGCTCCGACAAGCCGCGTCAGATCGCGAATCTTGTTGGAGCGGTAATCGGAAAGAACGCATGCAAATGGCTTCTCCTTGACAAGCGAGAACACGCATCCGTGAAAGAAGTTCGTTACGACAGCCTTTGCTCCGGAAATGAATGTGGCGAAGTCCTCCGGCCCGGCGTCAATCCATTGCTCGGCGGCCCAATCGTTCCGATAGCCGATGCTGACAAGCCGATAGCCCCGGTCTCCTGCCCATCGGCACACCGCATCCTGGAACCAGGTGGGAAAACTGTGCCCGTAGACGGCTATATAGGTTGCCGCGTCCCCGTCATCTCTGCTCACCTTCACCATCTGGGGAAATTGCAGACACGGGTCCAGGACGAGTTCTGCCTCTAGTCCCAACGTCTCGCGGATGATCCGCTCCGAATGCAGGTCCCGCACCGAAATATGAGAGAACTTTCGCAGCTTTTCCGCCCAGCCCTCCAGTCGCTCCGACGACGCCAGACTTCCAAACGTCGCGGCGTAGGAGACAAGTCGTCGGCATCGCAGGCCCTCTCCATAAAATGCTGGATAGCCCCCATACCAGGGGTGGCGAAGGTTCCACACCTCGTCGCTGCCGACGACGATGAGCGAATAGTCGTCCATTGCGGCGGGGTTCTCCAACGGAAAAGGCGATGAAAGAGGCAAACTGGCAAACGAGCGAAAGAATTTCCGGATCTTCGCTTTGTAGAGCGGGTAATCTTCCGTCGGCGTTGCGGCTGGAAGCAGCGGTTGCAAAGCGCATCGCCATTCCGCGCGGTTCACGCGATCGGACGTGTGTTCCAGAAGGACAGCTTCTACTCCCATGGACGCGAGGCCTTCGGCCAGACAGTGGGCCTGCCAATAGGAGCCGTAATTTATGCAGCGATGAAAGGTTAGAATTCCGACCTTAGGCATTTGGTCCCTGAAGTAGATCGAATATTTTTCCACTAACCGAGCAACTCAAGTTACGTTCCCAACAAACCGAAGAGCACCTCCTGGTTCGAGATCAGACGTTTTCCTGTGCGGCAATTCGCATAGCCGATCGACCACGGAATCGCGTCCGGCGTGCCCGGCGCAAGCTTCTGCCACAATGGCCGCTTCATCGCCGCTGCCAGGAACCCGCCGCAGCAATTGCTATGGCCAAGCTTGCGGTCATAAGGCCGCCTCTATTTGAGAGGTCTGATATTTGATGCGACCGCTTCTAAGATCGGCGGCAGCGGCGTTGTCAATCCGGCGGCCCAGCGCGAAAAGGCAGACACCGCAATTCTCTTATTTCATCGAGTAGGGTTCGACGAGCCAATGCCGTTGTGGCGGTATCGCATCGATCAAGCCGATGAACGCATTTTCGATGAAATTGCCCTTGAACCATTCAAGGACGTGAATGCGCATTAAAGCGTCCCGAGGCTGTCTTCCAGTCTTGCCTTACAGAACGCGTAATCGCTTCAAACACATCAAAATCCCAATATCACAGCGTCGATAACGGAATCAGCAATAACAAAAGAGGCCGGAGCTTCCACCCCGGCCTGCCTGTTTGATGTCGGCCAAATCGCTTAGTTGACCGACTTGTCGACCAGCTTGTTCTTGCCGATCCAGGGCATCATGCCGCGCAGCTTGGCGCCGACTTCCTCGATCTGGTGGCTGTCGTTGTTGCGGCGGATGCCCTTGAAGCGGGCGGCACCCGAGCGGTATTCCTGCATCCATTCGGAGGTGAACTTGCCGGTCTGGATGTCCTTGAGGACGCGCTTCATCTCGGCCTTGGTCTCTTCGGTGATAATGCGCGGACCCGTGACGTATTCGCCCCACTCGGCCGTGTTGGAGATCGAGTAATTCATGTTGGCGATGCCGCCTTCATAGATCAGGTCGACGATCAGCTTCACTTCGTGCAGGCACTCGAAATAGGCCATTTCGGGCGCGTAACCGGCTTCGGTCAGCGTTTCGAAACCGGCGCGGATGAGCTCGACGAGACCGCCGCAGAGAACGACCTGTTCGCCGAAGAGGTCGGTTTCGCACTCTTCGCGGAAGTTGGTTTCGATGATGCCCGAACGGCCGCCGCCGACGCCGCAGGCGTAGGAGAGAGCGAGTTCAAGCGCGTTTCCGGATGCGTTCTGGTGAACGGCAACGAGGCAGGGAACGCCGCCGCCCTTCTGGTATTCGCCGCGAACCGTGTGGCCCGGGCCCTTCGGCGCGATCATGACGACGTCGACCGAAGCCTTCGGCTCGATCAAGCCGAAGTGAACGTTGAGGCCGTGGGCAAACGCGATGGCTGCGCCGTCGCGGATGTTCGGCGCGATGTCGGCCTTGTAGATGTCGGCCTGCAGCTCGTCCGGCGTCGCCATCATCATCAGGTCGGCCCAACCGGCAGCTTCGGCAACGGTCATGACCTTGAAGCCGTCGGCTTCGGCCTTCTTGACGGTGGGCGAACCGGCCTTCAGAGCGATGACGAGGTTCTGGGCGCCGCTGTCCTTGAGGTTCAGCGCATGGGCGCGGCCCTGCGAACCAT
Source organism: Rhizobium phaseoli (assembly GCF_001664385.1). Lineage (NCBI taxonomy): Bacteria > Pseudomonadati > Pseudomonadota > Alphaproteobacteria > Hyphomicrobiales > Rhizobiaceae > Rhizobium > Rhizobium phaseoli. The sequence continues at coordinate 2,889,983 of NZ_CP013532.1, forward strand.
AGCCGATGACAGCGACCTTCTTGGCCTTGATGAGGTTGAGATCGGCATCACGATCGTAATAGACGCGCATTTGAAGTTCCTTCCCTTGTGCTTGTCCTGTTGACTGTCATTAAGGCGAAATCAGCCGAGAGCCGGCATCTCCGCCAGTACCTTTTCCGTGCCGTAGAGCCGGAGGAAGGCGGTCACCGCCTTCTCCGCCTGGCGCGCGGTATCCTTGAGGCCGGGCTCCCCGAGCAGCATGCGCACATGCAGGTCGGAGACCACAAGGCCGTATAGCGTATGATAGGCCTCGTCGGCATCGACAAAGCGCAGCAGCCCCGCCCTCTTGCCGGCATCGATCAGCGCCATGGCGCGCCGGTCGATCTGGCGGCGGCCGCGCTCCAGCAGAAGCTTTCCGAGCTTCGAGCCGTCGCGATGCGACTGCCCGATGGCGAGCCGGTTCAGCGCCAGCGAGACGTCGCCGGCCAGCACCTCGAGCAGGTCGCGCGCGAAGATGACGACATGGTCGTGCAGGCTCGCCGCCGTCAGCCGCTCGCCGTTGCGCTCGAAGGTGCGCACCTTGCTCGCCTGATAGGCGATCATCGCAGAGAGCAGACCGTCGCGGTCGCCGAACCACTTGTAGAGGCTTTCCTTCGAGCAATTGGCGGCGCGCGCCACCCCCGAGGTCGTCAGCGCCTTCTCGCCGCCATCGACGAGCAGCCGCAGCGCCTGCTCCAGAACGGCGTTCTGGCGCGGCGAAAATTCGCTCGGCTCTGCAGTATCGACGGACACGGTCATGGCTCCCATATACGTACCGTACGGTACGGTTCGTGAGCTTTATGCGGCAAACCCATCGGGCCGTCAAGCAGGGCCCGGCAGATTTTTATACGGGAAAGGCGGGCGCAGCACCAGAATTGGATAGGCGGACACTGATGGCGATTGCATAATGCTTGTCGAACGTCATTTGCCGGGAGCCTTCCATGCCGCGCCATTCTGCTGCCCTTCTCCTGGCCGGAGCGATGCTCCTGGCGACGGCGCCCTTCACCGGCCGCGCCGCCGCGCAGGCGGATAGCGAGGTCTATGATCGCATCGAGGAATTGCACGGCGATGCGGCGGGCTTCGATCGGCCGCTGCGCCAGCTCGTTCTCGCCATGCGCTCCGGCGATGCCGAGACCATTGCCGGCCTTGCCGAATATCCGCTGAGCGTGAAGGCCAATGGCGAAACCTACGATGTCGAGAACCCCGAGGATTTCGTCGAGAATTTCGACGATCTGGTGACGCCGGAGACCCGCCGCGCCGTCGGCCGCCAGCAATATGAGGATCTCTTCGTCAGCAGCGAGGGCGTGATGCTCGCAAACGGCGCCGTCTGGATGGGCGCGGTCTGCGACGACAACGCCTGCGACGAGAGCCATTGGGCGATCATCGCCATCAACAATTAGCCTCGCGCAGACATGTCAGCCATCGCTGCGAAGCTTGCGCGCCAACGTCTGCAACTCCTTGAAGGCTTCGTAACGCTTGCGGTGGAGATCGGAAATCTCACCCTGCGACGGCTGAAAACGTGTTTCCACCCTGGTGAGTTCGCTCATCGCCGCGCGCACATCGGCAAATTGGCGGCCGGCGACAGCCCCGAGAATGGCCGCGCCGAGCAGCACCGGCTCCTCGGCCTTCGTAGCGACCACCGGCTTGCCGCTCGCATCGGCGAGCACCTGGCGGACGAAATCGTGCTGGCCGGCGCCGCCGCTGATGACGATGTTTTCGACGCTGACGCCCGCCTCGGCCTGCGTTTCGATGATCTGCCTGAGGCCGTAGCCGATGCCGCAAAGCCCGGCGATGTAGAGCGCAACCAGACTGTCGAGATCCCGCTCCATGCCGAGACCGGCGATAACAGCCCGGGCATGCGGATCGGCAAAGGGCGCGCGGTTGCCGAGGAACTCGGGAACGACATGCAGGCCGGCCGCCAGCTTGACCGCATCGGAAGCACGGCCTGCCCTGCCGGCGGCCATGTCGGCAAGCAGGACCGGCAGCGCAGTGCCGGCGCTCGTCGCAAGCTCCCTCGCCTCGCCGGCCGCCGGATGGAAGGAGAGGAGCTGGTCGATCGCCGCGCCGGCGGCACTCTGGCCGCCCTCGTTCAGCCAGAGCCCCGGCACCATCGCCGAATAGTAAGGACCCCAGACGCCGGAAACGAAAGACGGTTCTGCCGTCGAGGTCATCGTGCAGGAAGAGGTCCCGAAGACATAGGCGAGATTGGCCTGCGGATCGGCGCCGACGGTTCCGACGCCGCCGGCATGGGCATCGATCAGCCCGGCCGCGACGGCCGTTCCCGGCACCAGGCCGAGTTCACCCGCTGCCGCAGCAGTCAGTCCCTGGCCAAGCGCCGAACCGGGCTCGACGATGGACGTGCCGATGCGGGCAAAACCTTCGTCTGCCAGCATGCCGAGGCCGATCTGATGGAAATAGCTGCCGTCCCAGCGCTTCTCATGGGCGAGATAGGTCCACTTGCAGGTGACCGTGCAGGTCGAGCGCGACAGGTCGCCGGTCGCCCGCCAAGTCAGGAAATCCGCAAGATCGAAGAATTGCCAGGCGGCATCGAACACGGCGGGACGGTTTTCCCGGAGCCAGAGAAGCTTCGGCGTTTCCATCTCGGGCGAGATGCGGCCGCCGACATAACGCAGTACGTCGTGGCCGAAGGCATTGATGCGCTCCGCCTGCGGGACGGCGCGGTGGTCCATCCACACGATGATATCCCGGTCCGGATCTTCCGACGGTCCGACGGGCAGCGGCTTGCCGCCTTCGCCGAGGACGACGAGCGAGCAGGTGGCGTCGAAGCCGAGCCCGACCACCGAAGCCGGATCGACGCCGGCTGCGGCAACCGCCTCCTGCACGGCGGCGCAAACCGCCCGCCAGATCTCGCTGCTCGACTGCTCGACGATGGAACCGGCTTCATGAAACAGGCTGATATTGCGCTTGGCGGAGGCAAGCATGCTGCCGGCCATATCGAACAGGCCCGCCCGGGCGCTGCCGGTGCCGACATCGACGCCGATGACATATCTGGCATCCGCTTCCGGGGTATGAGATGTGTCGCTCATGGTCTCTCGCTTCAGATCGCCTGCGATCGGGTTGATGGGTGTTTCAGCCGGATTTCAAAACCTGTGTCTGGAAAGATCGCCTCCGGGGAGGCTGACATTACGCAGTCGCGGCGCCATGGCAAGGAGGTCAGCGCGCTGGACAGACGCCGTCACAGCCTTCCTCCGACATTTTCGAGAATGGCGGTAAGTTCCCCCGCCCCTGTAGCGACGGCGGTCGCTCCGGCGGCATCGAGCACCGCGCGGCGGCCGGGCCTCGGATCGGCCGGATCGACGAACCCGATGGCCGTCATGCCTGCGGCGATTGCCGCCGCCACGCCATGGACGCTGTCGTCAATCATGACTGACTTGCCCGGGCGCGCCCGGAAACGCTCTGCGCAATGCAGCAGCAGATCCGGGGCCGGCTTCGGCCGCGAGACAGCTTCGGCGCTGAACACGCCCTCGCCGAAGGCACTCCAGAGATCGAGCTTGCCCAGGCTGTTGCGCAGCCGCTGCATCGTGCTGTTCGAGGCGACGCATTTCGGACGGTCGAGGCTGTTGACGACCTCGGCGATGCCGGCAATCGGCGTCAGCGAACGGGCGAACTCCTCGAACAGATGAAGATGCCACTGCTCGAACAGCGCGGCGACATTGCTGATTCCGTATTCGCGCCGGCACATTTCGGCGATGATGCTTTCCGAATTGCCGGTGAATTTGACATGGGCCTCCGCCGCGCTGATCGCAACGCCTGCGCCTTGCAGCGTTTCCGCAAGCGTACGGCTGGCGATCGGCTCGCTGTCGATCAACACGCCGTCACAATCGAAGATCACGAGGTCGATGCTGTCCATGGCGCCTCGCGTGCCGGGATGATCGATGCGGCTATCGAGCATGCCTCACCTCCGCGCCTGCAGGGCGAGATCCGGCCGGTCCGTGGTGATCTGCCGGATCGGTTTGGTAAGCCAATATTCGAGATCGCTCGTCTCGTTCGGAACCCAGGCGCCGAGCCGGTCGAGCGGCACGAGCCTGGTAATCTCGTCCCACTGCGCCTGAAGCAGCGACTTCTCGACGGCGATGATATCCGAGCATTGCTTCATCAGGCTGAGGCCGCTCGCAAGGCTGAGGCGCTCGGCCGACTTGGCGTCGAAGGACGACAGGGTGCGAATCCCGGGCGCGGCTTTGCGGATATCGGCAAGCACCTCGGGATGAAAACTCGTCAGGATCGAGCGCTCCGTCAGAGCAAGCCGCTCGACGGCGGCGAATGCCTTGGCGGCCAGCCCCTCGTAGGGCGTGCCATCGGCATGGGTCTTCAGTTCGATATGAAGCTCGAGCGGCGTGTTCTTGAAGACGGCAAGCACCTCTTCCAAGGTCGGGATCGCCTCCCCGTCGCTGTCCTTGAGGTTGATTTCACGATGTTTTCCGTGGCCGAGATCGGCGACCGGCCCATTTGCATCCGTCGTGCGTTCGAGCGTCGGGTCGTGAATGACGAGCATTTCGCCCGAGCGAGTCAGGTGGATGTCGAATTCCACGCCGTCGACCGGCATTTGCGCAAGTTTGCGGAAGCCCGAAAGACTGTTTTCAGGCCAGAGATTGCGGCCACCGCGGTGGCCGATGATATGCACCATCGTCTGAATATCCTTGAAGTTCGGCGTGTTACTTTCCCGAGTCCACCAGCCCCTTGGTGAACCAGCGTTGCATGAAGAGAATGACGGCCGCAGGCGGCAGCATGACGAGCAGCGCAGCGCTCATCGCAATGTTCCAGGCGGGTGCGGAGTCGGAGACCGGAACGAGCTGCTTCAGCCCGAGCACCGCCGTTCCCATCTCCTTGTCGGTGGTGAAGAGCAGCGGCCACAAATACTGGTTCCAGCCATAGAGAAACAGGATGATCGAGAGCGCCGCGATATTGGCGCTCGACAGCGGCAGCAGGATATCCTTGAAGAACTTCAAGGGGCCGGCGCCGTCGAGTTTGGCCGCCTCGCAAAGCTCGTCGGGAACGGTCAGGAAGAACTGCCGGAACAGGAAGGTTGCCGAGGCGGAGGCGATCAGCGGCAGGATCAGGCCGGCATAGCTGTTGACCATGTTCCATTTCAAAGAGGCTTCGATGCTGTATCCCGTCAGCCCTTCGACGACACCGGAAAGGCCGATCACCCCGGCCAGCCAACGGATCGGCCCGGCGGCATCGGCGACCGCCTCATAGGTCGGGATGATGCGGACCTCGACCGGAAGCATCAGCGACACGAAGATCAGCCAGAACGCCGTCATGCGGAACGGGAAGCGGAAATAGGTGACGCCGAACGCGGCGATCAGCGAGATCGCCAGCTTGCCGACGACGATGCCGGCGGTGACGATGATCGAATTCAGGAACAGCTGCGAGAATTCGCCCTGCTGCCAGGCGGCGGCGAGATTTTCGAAGAAATGCGAGCCCGGCAACACCGGAAACGGCGCCTGCTGAACCTCCTGCAGGGTCAGCGAGCCGGCGACGAAGGCGAAATAGAGCGGCAGGCAGACGAAAACCGCGCCGATCAGCAATATGGCGTGGCAGAAGATCGAAAGACCGAGATGGCGTTCGGGCATGGCTACACCTGGTAATTGACCTTGCGCTCGAGCGCACGGAATTGAACGATGGTGAAGAGGATGGCGATCAGCATTAAAAGCACCGATTGCGCGGCCGACGAGCCGAGGTCGAGCTGCACGAAACCGTCCTGATAGACCTTGTAGACCAGGCTGTTCGTCGCCCCCGCCGGACCGCCGCGGGTGACCGCATCGATGATGCCGAAGGTTTCGAACAGGCCGTAGACGAAGTTCATCACCACGAGGAAGAAGATCGTCGGCGAGATCAGAGGAAGCGAAATGGTTAAGAAGCGCCGCACCGGCCTTGCGCCATCGAGCTTTGCCGCCTCCAGCAGCGAGGCGGGCACGGCCAGCAACGCGGCGACGAGGAAGATGTAGTCGTAGCAGACATTCTTCCAGACCGAGGCGATCGTCACCAGAAGCTGCGCATCGAAAGGCCGCCGGTTCGGATCCCATTCAAAGCCGAACCCATGCAGAAGCTGAGCGACCGGACCCACCGCCGGATTGAACAGGAAGGCCCAGATGACGCCCGAAATGACAGGCGCGATCGCATAGGGAAGCAGGATGATGCTCTTGTAGATCCCCCTGCCCCTGATCACGAAATCGGTCGCGAAGGCAAAGAGACCGGCAAGCAGAAGCGTTGCGGCGTTCTGGGCAACGGTGAACCAGAGCGTGAACAGCGCGCTACCGCGATATTCCGGGCTGGCGAACAGATTGTAGAAATTCGTGAGCCCAACGAAAATCTCAGTGCCGCCGAAGGGATCGACCTGAACGAAGGCCAGCGACAGCGCCTTGTAGGAGGGGATGAAAAAGAAGAACAGCAGGATCAGCAGCTGCGGCGCGACTAGGCCGAAGGCAAGCCACGGCCTGTTGAAATGGGCGGACTTCAACCCGGCCTCCGACGGCTGCCCGATGGAGCGCCCCGTCGACAGAAGATCCGGGATGCGAAGGCGCCGGAAGGCGCCTTCCATCTTTCCCATGGTTCTACTTTGCTGCATGAAGCTGCTCGTACTGGCGAAGGATCTGGTTGCCGCGCGCCGCCGCCGCATCCAGCGCCTGCTGCGGGGTCTTCTGACCGGTCCATACACCCTGGATCTCTTCCACCAGAAGCGCCATCGACTGGTTATGGTTGCCGAAGCGGAAGCCGCGCGAATTGTCGGTGGGCGTGCCGCGCGTCAGCTGGAGAATGGCGATCTCGCGGGTCGGGTGATCCTTGAAATAGCCCTCGGACTTGGCCTGCTCATAGGCGGCGTTGGTGACGGGCACATAGCCGGTCTGCTTGCTCCACCAGACCTGCGTCTTCGGTGAGGCGAGGAAGTTCAGGAAGGCGGCAGCGCCGGCATATTCCTCCTCCGACTTGCCTTTCAGGACCCAGAGCGCGCCGCCGCCGATGGTGCTGTTCTTCGGCTCGATGCCTTCCTCATGCGGCAGGAAGGTCGCGCTCCAATTGAATTTCGCGCCGCTTTCGACGGCAGCATGGGCCGCGGTGGAGGCCACATAGGTCGAGCAGGTGCCCGAGGTGAAGAGCTGGTCGGGCGAGAGTCCCTGGCCGGCGATCTGCAGGATGCCGGCGTCGAGCCACGTCTTCAGGCGCGTCACCTGGCCGACGACGAGCGGGCTCTTGTTGAAGATGAATTCGGTGTCGAGGCCGCCGAAGCCATTCGCCTTGGTGCCATAAGGCTGGTCCTGGATCGCCGCGTAGTTCTCGATCAGGCTCCAGTAGAAGTCGTTCGCCAGCGCCATCTGGCACTTCGAAACGCCCTTCTCCTTGATGGCGCGTAGTTGCTTGTCGAGCTCCTGCCAGGTCTCGCCCGGCTTGTCGAAGCCGGCTGCCTTGAAGTGATCGGCATTGTACCAGAAGATCGGCGTCGAGCTGTTGAAGGGCATCGCCGCCGGCTTGCCGTCGACGAGATAGAAACCGGCGACCGGCGCGACGAAATCGTTCCAGTCGATCTTGTAGCCTTCCTTTTCCATCAGTTCCGGAACCGGAATGATGGCGCCCGAATTGTACATGGTCAGGAATCCCCGCTCGGCCGCCTGGATCAGCACCGGCTGCTGGTGGACGCGGTAGGCTGCCACCATCGCCGCCATGGTCTCCTCGTAATTGCCTTTGCCGATGCCGACGACCTCGTATTTGTCCTGCGAGGCGTTGAAGTCGGCAATCAGCTTGTTGGTAATCTCGGCGAGGCGCCCGCCTGCCGCATTCCACCATTCGATCTTGACGCGATCGGCCGCGCTGGCGTCACCCGCAGCTGCCAATCCGAGCGTCACCAGAGCCGCACCCGCCGCGAACGAGCGGATCGTCCGCCGCAAACGGGCGCCCATCGAAGACTTTGCCGTCATTTCGTTTTCCTCTCCATAGCCGTTGTTCGCCGACCGGCGCGTCTGCGCCGGTCAACCCCTCCCAGAGCGGCGATAAAACAAGGTTGGGGTTACTTGTTACAAATGTCAATAGCGTGTTACAATTGTATGACGACGGCGAAGGAGGATGCCATGGCAGCGATCGAACTCATCGACTTGAAGAAGAATTACGGCGCGGTTCCCGCGGTGAAAGGGATCAATCTCAGCGTCGCCGACGGCGAAATGATCGTGCTGGTCGGGCCTTCGGGATGCGGGAAGTCGACCCTGCTGCGGATGATTGCCGGCCTCGAAGCCATCAGCTCGGGCCACCTCAGGATCGCTGGAAACGACGTCGGCCATGTCGATCCGGCCGATCGCAACATCGCCATGGTCTTCCAGAATTACGCGCTCTATCCCCACATGACCGTTCGCCAGAATCTCGAATACGGCCTCAAGAACCGCCGCGTGCCGCGCGGCGAGATCGACCGGCGAATCGCCAACGCCGCCGGCATTCTGGAGATCGGCGAGTTCCTCGAGCGGCGCCCTCGCCAGCTTTCCGGCGGCCAGCGCCAGCGCGTCGCCATGGGCCGCGCCATCGTCCGCGATCCCGCCGCCTTCCTGTTCGACGAGCCTCTGTCCAATCTCGATGCGAAGCTTCGCGTGCAGATGCGCGTCGAAATCCGCAGGCTGCAGCGGCAGCTGAAGACGACGAGCCTCTATGTCACGCACGACCAGCTCGAGGCCATGACGCTGGCCGACCGGCTGGTCGTCATGAATGGCGGCCGGATCGAGCAGATCGGCACGCCGATCGAGGTCTATCGGCGCCCCGAAACCGTCTTCGTCGCCGGCTTCATCGGCTCTCCGCCGATGAACCTCATCGATCTGGACGAGCTCGGCCCCTGCGACCTCCCGCTGCCGAGAGATACGGATCTCATCGGCATCAGGCCGGGCGCGGTCGATCTCGGCGCCGGATCGGCGCACGATCTCCGGTTCGACGCTTATGTCGAATTGATCGAGACCGTCGGCGACGAGAACAACGTGCATCTGCGCATCGACGGCAGCGATAGGCGCATCGTGGCGAGCGTCCCCACCGATCGGCACCTGCAGGAAGGCGAGCGCATGTCCTGTCATGTGCGGAGGGATGATCTGCATCCCTTCAACAGGACGACGGGGCGGCGAACCGATTGACGGCTGACGGCGGTCCCCTGCGATTGACAAGCGCCGGGGATTTGAGATCCATGGCGTCGAAGCGGAGGCGCAGTTTATCGCATGTCACAGAACAGAAGTGCTTCTCTCGCGCCCGTAGCGCTGCCCGACGAGCAGATGCAGGTGCGCGTCGTCTGGCTCTATTACATGGAGGGACGCACGCAGGGCGAGATCGCCGAAGCGCTGTCGACCAACCGGCTTCGCGTCAACAAGATCATCGCCGAGGCGCGCCGCTCCGGCCTCGTGACGATCACCCTCAATTCCCGGCTGACCTCCTGCGTCGCCCTGGAACAGCAGCTGGCGGCGGAATTCTCGCTCAATCGCGCGATCATCGTACCGACGCCGGAGGATGCGGAACTCATCCCCGTCCTGCTCGGCCAGGCGGCCGCCGATTATCTCGTGCAATTGCTGAACGGCGGCAACATCCGCGGCGTCGGCGTCGGCTGGGGGGCGACGCTGCGCGAAATGGTGCGTCATATGCCGTCGCTGAGGCGGCCCGATCTCTGCGTCAATTCGGTCATGGGCGGGCTGACGCACGGCATCGAGATCAATACGTTCGACATTGCGAGCGATCTCGCCCGCCAGCTCAATGCCGAATGCGCCTACCTGGCAGCGCCGATCTATGCCGGCAGCCCGGAGTCGCGCACCGCGATCATCAAGCAGGACGTTTTTGAAACGGCTTTTCGCCAGATCGAAGCCAATGACGTCATCGTGCTCAGCATCGGCGACATGACCGAACGCTCGCTGCTGATGCGCTACGGCCTGCCGAGCAGCATCAATATCGAGGAACTGGTCGCAGCCGGCGCCTGCGGCGATGTTCTCGGCCAGTTCGTCGACAAGACAGGACGGCCGATCGAACATGCGATCAACAGATGCGCCATCGCTCCCGAACTCGAAGCCCTGCGCGCCATTCCCAATGTCATCTTCGCCTCTGGCGGCCTGAACAAGGCGCAGGCCATCGCCGCCGTGCTGCTGTCGGGACTTGGCAACGTGCTGATCTGCGACGAAGAGACGGCCCGGCAGGCGCGACAGCTTGCGCTCGATCTCAAAACAGGCAGCGGTTCATAGAGCCGCCACGCAACCGGCGGGAGCCGAAAGAGGTTCCGCCGGCGCCGCCTTGTCGATCGCGTAGAGCTTGGTGAAACCGGCATCCTCGACCAGCGTGAGGCCGGCCGGCATCGCGGTGCCGACATAACGGTCGGGAATATCGGCATTGGCGACAAGGATGAAATCGAAACGTTCGCGCCAGTCGGAAAGATAAGGCGCATAGGCTTTGTATCCCTGCATCATCTCAGGGCAGGAAAGCACGCCGATCGACACCAGATTGCCCTCGGGAACCGCGATCTCCGACCAGGGCGGCAGAACGGTGAGCGGCTGCTTGCCTTTGGCCGTGAACAGCGTCGGCACGAAAGCATGCGAGAAGGGCACGGCGAGCGTCGGCAGGTGCCGGAAGGTGTCCAGCCCCCAGGCAAAATGCCGGTTGGAGTGAGCAAAACCGCCGACGATCTCGGCTTCGTGCCCCAGAGGCAGAACGGCCGCGCCGGCCGGCACCTTTTTGAGCACGGTCTCGACGGCAGCGACGTCCTTCTGCGCCAGCCACCAGTTCCAGCCGACCCAGCCGGTCCGGCCGAAAACCGCGATGTTGACGATAAGCGCCAGCAACAGCGCCTGGCGGCGCGTCAGATTGGCGAAGGGGCACACCATCGCCATGGCGACGAGCGCCGCCATAACGGGAAAGCGCCAGCTGATCCATCCGGTGCCGAGCATGTGGAGCGGTGAGATGCAAGAGAGAAGCAGCAGCCCGCAGGCGGCAACCGCAAGCCCCGCATGCACTCGGATGTTGCCCGTGCGAACGGCGCGCGTGCAGATGAGGATCAGCGGCAGAACCAGCAGGACATCGACGACCGGGACATAGGTGGTGATGGCGGAAAGCAGGTTCATGACGATCAGAACGATGCCATCGTTCCAGACCAGCCCAAGGCCATCGCCGCCGGCATTCGGCAACGCGGTGGTGCGCAGATAGAGCGCGAGCGGCGGCAGGGCGCAGGCGCCGATCGCCAGCGTCAAACGGCCGGCAAGCCGCATCAGCCCCGCCTTCGACCGCAAGATGTCGAAACGCCAGGAAAATTCGAGGCCGCAGACAACAGCCATATAGAAGCCGAGCGAGAAGATGTGCATCACCGTCAAGAGCAGTGCGGCGGCCAGCCGCCAGGCAAACAGCAGGGCGAAATTGCGGCGCTGCAGCCGCAGGTCGGCGCAGGCGAAGAACAGGGCCATGCCGAGGCCGATCTGGAAATTGATGAAGCCGCCGACCATCGTCGCGCACCAGCCGAGCGACAGCATGGCGATCTGCCAATAGTGCCGGCCGCCGAACAGCGCCCGGTGCAGCGCGATCGAGCCAAGCGGCGGCAGCACGATCGCCAGGAAAAGCAAGGCCCGCGCCAGCCTGTCGGCGCCGACAAGCGGGCCTATCCAGGCCGCCAGAAGATCGATCCCGACATTGGTGAAGGTGCGGTTCCAATCGATCGCATAGATTTCGGGAAACGGCTGCTCACCGATGCCGCCCGAAAGAAGCCAGATGCGGGCGTAGTGATTGGCGTAATCGAGAACCGGCGGAAAGCGAAAGAAGAGCACCAGGGCCGCGGCAAGCGCCACGAAAGCAATGATCGCAACCGTCGAGTCCTGCCGGGCGGTCAGATCCTCAGGCCCGGCTGCCGCATGAACAGGCGCAGCGATCCGGTCCATCATCCGGTCCGGCTGTTCTTCTTCGAGCGCGGTTCGCCCGAGGTAAAGGCCGCATCCAGTGCTACGCGCTTGTCAGCGGCGCCCATTTCCGAAAAGGCCGTCGGCAGCTCGGCCTGTTCGCCGCCGCGCAGGATGGTCTCGATCATGAACATCGGGCGCTTCTTGCTCTCTTGCACGAGACGGCCGAGATATTCGCCGATGATGCCGATGCAGATCAGCTGGATGGCGCTGAAGGCGCTGACGGCGGCCATGATCGACGACCAGCCGGTGACCGTCTCGCCCTGCAGCCAGCGCACGAAGGTATAGACGAGCAGCGCCATCGCGACACCGGCGCTGACCATGCCGAGCCATGTGGCGATGCGCAGCGGCGTCGTCGAAAAGCTGGTGATCGCATCGAGCGCGAAATTGATCATCTTGCGCAGCGGATATTTCGTCGTGCCGGCAAAACGCGCGTCGCGCTCATAGGGCAGCGCCACCTGCCTGCCGCCGATCCAGCTGACCATGCCGCGAATGAAGCGATCGCGTTCCGGCATCGCCAGCAGGATATCGACGACGCGCCGGCGCATCAGCCGGAAATCGCCGGTATCGCGCGGAATAGTCACCGAAGCGAGCCTGGAAAGCGTTCGATAGAACAGCGAAGCGGTCGCGAGCTTGAACCAGGTCTCGCCCTCGCGGCGCGTGCGCTGGCCATAGACGACGTCGGCGCCCCGCTCCATGATCGGCATCATCATCAAGAGCAGCTCGGGCGGGTCCTGAAGATCGGCGTCGATCAAGAGCACGCGCTCACCGCGCGAGGCGGAAAGCCCTGCCGTCGATGCGAGCTGGTGGCCGTGATTGCGCAACAGACGAACGCCGAGCACCTGCGGAAGCTTCGCCGCCAGTTCCGAAATGATCTCCCAGGTGCCGTCGGAGGAACCGTCATCGACGAGGATAATCTCGAAGGCATCGCCGGCGACGCTTTGGGCGGCAGCAGCCGCGCGGCGGCAGAATTCGCGCAGCCCCTCTTCCTCGTTATGGCAAGGAGCGACGATGGAAAGAAGTGGTGCTTGCGTCATGCGCGCGTCGGTGCCTGCTGGATGTTTGGCGTCAGACTAGCCGCCAAAGGTCAAACATCCTTTAATACAGCGCAAAGCAAGTGTATCGCGCCGGGCGCGGTGCTCTATTCCGCCGCCATCATCTCGCGCACGCCGTCGATGTCGCGCGCCGGCGAAGCACCGTAGAGGCGGCTGTATTCGCGGCTGAACTGCGACGGGCTTTGATAGCCGACGCGGTGGCCGGCCGTGCCGGCATCCAGTCGCTCCACCAGCATCAGCCGGCGCGCCTCGTGCAGGCGAAGCTGCTTCTGGTATTGCACCGGCGTCATCGCTGTCACCGACTTGAAATGGTGATGGAAGGACGAAACGCTCATGTTGACGCGTTCGGCGAGGTCCTCGATGCGCAGTGGCCGGGCGAAATTCTCCTTCAGCCAGGCGACGGCCCGCGCGATCCTGTTGCTGTGGCTGTCCGCCGTGGCGATGTTGATCAGTCGCGCGCCGTGCGGCCCGGTCAGCACGCGGTAGAGGATCTCCTGCTCGATCAGCGGCGCCATGGCGGGAATGTCGCCTGGGCGATCGAGCAAGCGCAGCAGGCGGACGGCGGCATCCATCAGCTCCGGCGGCGCGACATTCACCACCATGCCGCGCTGCCCGTCGGTATCGGCGGCCGGTCGCGGAATATCGATGCGGCTGAGCAGTTCCAGGAGCTTCTCCGAATCGATCGCCAGCCCCAGGCAGAGATGCGGAACCTCGGGGCTTGCCTCCGTGACCCGCCAGGCGACCGGCAGGTCGAGCGACGTCAGGAGATAGTCCCCGGTCCCGTAGCTGATGCGTTCCGTGCCGAGCTGCAGGCTCTTGGCCCCCTGCAGCACGAAGGCGAAGCAGGGCCGGTAGCTGCTGTGCAAGGGATCGCTGGGCCTGGACCGGCGGCTGATGTGGAGATTGCCGATATTAGTCGAGAACTCGCCGTCATCTGGCGCGAAGCGCATCGCGATATCGACGATTTCCTGATAGGGGCTGAAGGGCAAAGTCATGCGGCAACTCTCTCTGTCAGCTGTCTGACTGTCAGCTGTCTGACGCGGGCGATACCGCCCTTATCTAGAGTGTCTTTGCCATTTCGCAAACAGCCGGGCGCCTCACTTTTGCAGGATCGTGCAAGAAGCCGAGAGGATCGCTCTAACGCCCTCGCCATGTTGCGGGCAATAGTGCGCCATCCCGCTCAACCCCTCCCAACCCCAAAGGAAGCTTCAGATGGCTATCGCAAAAGGCTATGCCGCAACCGACGCGTCGCAACCGCTGACCCCCTTCACCTTCGAGCGCCGCGAACCCAATGATGACGACGTCGTCATCGCGGTTCAATATTGCGGCGTCTGCCACTCCGACATCCACCAGGCCCGCAACGAGTGGGGCAACTCGATATTCCCGATGGTACCGGGCCACGAGGTTGCCGGCGTCGTTTCCGCCGTCGGCTCCAAGGTCACGAAATTCAAGGTCGGCGACCGCGTCGGCGTCGGCTGCTTCGTCGATTCCTGCGTCGGCTGCGCCACGCGTGATCTAGATTACGAACACTACCTGCCGGGCCTCGTCCCGACCTATAACGGCTATGAAGCCGATGGCACGACCCCGACCTTCGGCGGCTACTCCGACTCGATCGTCGTCAAGGAAGGCTATGTGCTGCGCTTCCCCGACAATATTCCGCTCGATTCCGGCGCCCCGCTGCTTTGCGCCGGTATCACGCTCTACTCGCCACTCGCGCATTGGAAAGCCGGTCCCGGCAAGAAGATCGCGATCGTCGGCATGGGCGGTCTCGGCCATATGGGCGTGAAGATCGGTGCTGCCATGGGTGCCGACATCACCGTCCTTTCCCAGTCGCTGTCGAAGAAGGAAGACGGTCTCAAGCTCGGCGCCAAGGACTATTATGCAACGAGCGACGCCGAGACCTTCACCAAGCTCGCCGGCACCTTCGACCTGATCATCAACACGGTTGGCACGGCAATCGATTGGAATGCCTATCTCAACCTGTTGAAGTCTGACGGCACAATGGTTCTGGTCGGCGTTCCCGAGCACCCGGTTCCAGTCCACGCCTTCTCGGTCATCGGCGGGCGCAAGAGCCTGGCGGGGTCGATGATCGGCTCGATCAAAGAAACCCAGGAGATGCTCGACTTCTGCGGCAAGCACAACATCGTCTCGGAGATCGAGAAGATCGATATCCAGAATATCAACGAAGCCTACGAGCGGGTGGTCAAGAGCGACGTCCGCTACCGCTTCGTCATCGACATCGCCTCGCTGGCGGCTTGAGGAATGCAGGGCGGCTCCTTCGGGAGCCGCTTTTTGTGGCGGCACTCGAACCTCCTCATGCTGAGGTGGGTAGCCCGCAGGGCGGAGCCTCGAAGCACGAGGCTCCGCCTTTTACGGGAAGCTTAAGAGTCATTCACGGCGCGGACGCGCCGTGGCTGGATTCCTGTGACGAGCACAGGAATGAGGGAGGTTGAGGTGAGCGCTTCGCATCAAATCTGCCCTCGCTATAAGGGCGTCGGATGGCTCGATGTAATGGCGCGGGGTTGCTGCATCCGTTGTCGGGGCGCCACTTCTCCTCCCTCATTCCTGTGCTCGTCACAGGAATCCAGCCACCGCGCGTCTGCGCGGTGAATGACCCCCCGCATGAGTGCGAGAAGAGACTGTCACTCCCTTCATCATCATCTCTCTTGAGGTGAGTCATTCACCCGAACCGCTTCAACCGTCTCGCGACCCGCGCTCCCCGCTTCCCCGCAACCACAGCAAATACTCCACCGGGTTGAACGGATCAGGCCCAAAACGCGGCCGCCGGCGCGGTGGCCCTGATAGCGGGGCATAGTGATCGAAAGCCGTCTCCATCGTCCCTGCCCCGCTCGTCAGCCCCGGCAATCGCTGCTGGACACTCTGGACCATCTGAGACGCCAGCGTGCCTTCGAGCTGGGCGACGCCATCAGCGATCACCGAATCCGTCGTCGTCGCGGCGAATTTCGCCAGCAGGGTCAGTACGCCGCTGAGGCTCTCGGCCGGCGTTTCGAGATGAAAGCGGTCGACCGGCTCGCAGAGGACGGTTTGCGCTGCCGAGAGCGCCGATGCCAGCACCCAGGGCGTCAGCTGGCGGAAATCGGCGGCGGTGCTGGCCGGTGAGCTGTGGCGCGCCGCCGTCATCGCCACATGGCAATCGATGACCTGCCAGCCGAAAATGCCCTGCTTCAGCGTTTCGAACACGGTTTCCTCGACCGCCCGGTAGAAGGCGACCGGCATCTGGCCGACATCCACTTCGAGCGCGAAGCTGTTGCCTGCCTCGGCAGGGCGCGGCTCGACTCGCAGGCCGATGGTGGCGAGAAACGGATTGGGCTCCTTGAAGAGGATCTGCAGGCCGCTTCCGATTGCCGCCGGCCTCTCGGCCAGGATGACGGTGCTTTCCTCGAAGCTCGCCTCAAGGCCGAAATCGGCCTGCAAGGTCGCCTGGATCACCTCCTTCTGCACCTCGCCATAGAGCGAAACGAAAACCTCGTCGGCCTCTTCGTTCCGGTGCAGGTTGATCAGCGGATCCTGTTCGGCCATCTGGCTCAACGCCAGCCACAGCGCGGCCCTCTCCGAAGGCCGCCGGGCAAGGACGCGCGTTTCGAGCGTCGGCGGCGCGAAGTGAACCCTTCCGGTAGCCCCCTGATCGCCGCCCACGGTATCACCGATCCGGGCGCCGGCAAGCCCGCTGACGCGCGCGATCTGTCCGGCGCCAAAACTCTCGGCGCCATGACTGCGCCCGCCCTGGAAGAGCTGGATAGCGGTTACTCTCTCCGGGCCATTCGGCAGATCGAGATATTGCCGCAGCCGCACCGTGCCCGCCGTCAGAGACACATAACACAGCTTCTCGCCGCCCCAGCCGCGCTCGATCTTGAAGATCTTGCCGGCGACCGGCCCATCCGGGTTGGGGTGCTGCTCGGGCAGGATCGCCGCGATGGCAGAGGCGAGCGCCGGCACGCCGGCGCCGGTCATCGCCGCGCCCGCAAAGACCGGATGCACCAGACCGCGCGCCACCTGATCGGCCAGAGAACAACCGAGCCTTTCCCCGGTCAGACGCTCGGGGTCGAGCACATAATCAGCGAGCAGGGCCTCGTCGTTTTCCCCGAGCGCCTCGCAGAGCGCCGAAAAAAGCGGCTCGTTCCCTGGGTCCAGCGGCTCCACCCGGGCAAGCTTGCCGCCGGCCTCGATGACCGAAGACATGGCGATGGGCCGGACCGCGAGCTGCGCGGCAAGCGCCTCCATGACCTCCCCGTACCGGGCACCGAGGCGATCGACCTTGTTGACGAAGAAGACGAAGGGAACGCCGATCCGCCGCAGCGCCCGCACCAGCACGCGCGTCTGCGCCTGCACGCCTTCGACGGCGGAGACGACGACCACCGCCGCATCCAGCAATCCCAGCACCCGCTCCACCTCGGCGATGAAATCCGGATGGCCGGGCGTATCGATCAGATTGACGGTCCTGCCGCCGATCGCAAACGACACCACCGGCCCGGATCGTGATGCCGCGCTGCCGTTCGAGTTCGAGCGTATCCGTCTGTGTATCGCCGCTATCGACGCTGCCGGGCTTGTCGATGACGCCGGCGTTAAAAAGCAGTCTTTCGGTAAGGCTAGTCTTGCCTGCATCCACATGGGCGAGGATGCCCAGATTCATAGTGCGCATGAACCACCACCTTCTCAGAAATTCGGATGTGATTTTCGTGAGAAGTGAATCGGCGCATTGGAACCTCTATCCGTTGTTACGGCTGGACGCGGCACCCCACGGTAGTGGGCAGACGCGGGCGGGATGCTAAGGGCGGGTGGGGAGATGTGTCAAGGTTGGGCGCGCCCCGGCACACCGATCAGCCCTCATGGTGAGGGTGAGGAGCAAAGCAATCGATCCAGCGAATCGATTGCAGCGATGAACGAAGGGCCGTCTCGAACCACGAGGGCGGGTGGCTGGGCGGTATCCGATATCGCAATGTAAATCGGCGGTGGCCGGCCTCGTCCTTCGAGGCCCCTTCGGGGCACCTCAGGATGAGGCCGGAGAGGCGGCGCAGGAACCTACCCCTCCTCCCGCATCGTCTCCCGCTGCGTAATGAGCCGGGCGCTGTGCTGGCCGCTCAAATAGATCCACAGCCAGTTCCAGGCGACGGTGAAACGCGAGCGGGTGCCGATCAGGAAGTAGATGTGAGCGAGGCCCCAGATCCACCAGGCGATCCAGCCTTTCAGCTTGATCCGGCCGAAATCGATGATCGCCGCACTTTGGCCGATGGTCGCCAGGCTGCCCTGGTGCCAATATTTGAAGGGCGCGGGCGCCGGTTTGCCGGACAGGCGGGCGCGGATGACCTTGGCGACGTAACCGCCCTGCTGCTTGGCGGCGGGCGCAATACCCGGCACCGGTTTGCCGTCCTCGCGCATGACCGAGGCGGTATCGCCGATAACGAAGACGTCGGGCAGATCCGGCGCGCTCAGGTCCTTTTCGACGACGACGCGCCCTGCCCGGTCGGCCGGCACGCCAAGCCAGCGGGCCGCCGGCGAAGCGGTGACGCCGGCCGCCCAGACGATCGTGCGGCTGGCGACGAAGGTCTCGCCGATCCGGACGCCATCGGCACTGCACTCGGTGACCGGCTTGCCGAGCAGCACTTCTACGCCGAGTTTCTCCAGCGCCCTTTGCGCATAGGCAGAAAGCTCCTCGGCAAAGGTCGGCAACACCCGCGGGCCAGCCTCAACCAGCACGACACGGGTCTTGCGCGTATCGATGTTGCGGAATTCCCTGGGCAGAGTGATATGCGCAAGCTCGGCGATGATGCCGGCGAGCTCGACGCCGGTCGGTCCGGCGCCGACGATGGTGAAGGTCAGAAGCGCGTCGCGCACGGCGGGATCGGTCTCCATCTCCGCCTTCTCGAAGGCGAGCAGCACGCGCCGGCGGATCGTCGTCGCATCTTCCAGCGTCTTCAGGCCGGGCGCCACCGGCTCCCATTCGTCATGGCCGAAATAGGCATGCGTCGCCCCGGTCGCCAGCACCAGCGTGTCGTAACCCAGAGTCATGCCGTTGCGGAGGGATACCGTCTTGGTGCTGCTGTCGACACCGGTGACCTCGCCGAGCAGCACCGTCACATCTGGCCGGTCGGCATAGAGGCGGCGGATCGGCCAGGCGATCTCCGAGGTGGAGAGGATGGTCGTCGCCACCTGATAGAGCAGCGGCTGGAAGAGATGATGATTGCGCCGGTCGACGAGCGTGATCCTCACGCCTGCGCCCTTTAACCCGTTGACGAGCTGCAGCCCGCCGAAACCGCCGCCTATAACCACGACATGATGATCGCTCATGACCTGCCCCTTTGCGCCATTTCGCTGAAAGCCAATGTGGCCTTCACCGCAAAGGTTGCAACCGCCGTTTCGGCATGCCTGCCCTGCGCTGGCGGCAATCGAGGGCACTCGGAATTATCGGCTTTCAGGGGATCGAGCCCGATGGAGGTTGTGGAGCGGAGACGCAGTTATCGCTGCCCAGGCCGAACCTCGATTGAGGAGCGGCCTGGAACCAGTTCACAGCTCAGTTTTGCCTTGCCTATCGATCAGGGACCGACACACTGGCGACGAGGTCCGTAATAGGGCTGGAACGTATTGTCGAATGCCCTGTACGAACGGTAGCGCGCATAGCACCAAGCCTCGTGGCTTCGGCCGCCTCCATAATAGGCAGACGACGCATAGGCGCGGTAGGGCCGGCCATAATAGCGGTAAGGCGAACCGTAATAGCCATAAGGCCGGCCATAATAACCGTAAGGCCGGCCATAATAGCGGTAGGGCGAGCCGTAATAGCCATAGGGCGAGCCGTAATACGAGCCGTAATAGGGCTGGGCCAGTGCGCCGCCTATGATCGTACCGACGGCCAGACCACCCAAAGCCCAGCCCCAGCCCGATCCATGACCATGATGGTAACCACCATGATGGCCGCCATGCCAGCGGCCGTGGCCGCCATGCCATTGCACGTTCTCTATCGGTTGCTGAGGTTCGATTCTGGGCGGGTTAATAGCCGGAAACGCCTGAGCCGGCGTGACGCCGGGGATACCTATGATCAAGCATAACGCGGCGACGGTTAGCTTTCTCATGACTGTTCTCCTCTACTCCTCCAAGAGGAGAGACTATCCTCCCCTCCTCCTGAACCAAAGGTGAACGTAGTATGTCGGAAAACGTTCCATATCGAGGCAAGTTAATCGCTATCGACGGCTCGAAGGATCATCGGCTCTTCAGGCAATCAAGCCTTGCTTTCTCCAGGAGGTTATAGACTTGCCGCACGCTGTCGATTCCCAAAAGCTGAGGGTCTTTCGACAGGCTGGGCGTCCAAACTCCCGCCGTCTTGTACCGCTGCGGGGAAGACACGCCGAATGTGATCGTCCCCGTCCCTAAGCTGCCCTCTTCCAGATTGATCGACGGCAGCAGCTCGAGTTGGGTGGCAGAGAAATTCGGAAGCAAACCGCTTCTGCGAATGATGACGCGCCGGTCGGTCAGCGCGTATTCCGTACGAGCCCGCACGGCCGCATCAACGACAAAGCGTCCGGCAATCAAATAAAGTCCTATCAGAACGAACGGGATACCCCATAGGCGCATGAATACAGGCGTCCCCGGCGTCGTCCAAACGCTCGTCTCCCAGAAGAGAGCAAAGCCGCCCCAAAAAAGCGAGAAGGGAACCAGGGCGAAATCCCATCTTGTCAGACGAAATCCCTGTGCGGGACGGCCGGACCAAAGAAGCTTTTCTCCGGGCAGGAAATAGCTATGAATGCCAATGCTCATATTATCGCAGCCCTCAAAATGCCGGCTTACCGCGCGTAACCCACGGGTATCGCCATTCCGTGTTTCAATTCTTCCATCGAGATCGAGGCCGAGACGTCGAAGAGTTCCAGCTTGCGCACGATCTGCTTGTAGATGACATCGTAATGCTCGACGCGCGGCAGCACGATTTTTAGGATGTAGTCGTGATTGCCGGTCAGCCGGTGCGCCTCGACGATTTCGGGGATGTCGCCGATAATCCGGCGGAAGGTTTCCGTCCAGTCGTCCGAGTGGTGCGCCGTCTTGACGAGGGCGAAGACCGTCGTCGGCACGCCCATGCTTTCCCGGTCGAGCACGACGATGCGCCGAAGAATATGGCCGCTTTCCTCCAGCCGCTGGATGCGCCGCGAGCAGGCCGAAACCGATAGCGCCACGCGCTCGGCAAGATCGCTCACGGATATGCCCGCATCCTTCTGCAGCATATCGAGAATACGTCTGTCACGATCGTCCAGCATTGTATGATCTAAACATTGCGCCCTGATTTTGCGCGATTTCGCCAAACCTCGCAAAATCGTAGCACATATTGCTCGCAAAGAACAAACAACGCAAACACGCCGCGCCGGCATTGCGGCATCATTTTCGAAACTCGAAGCATGGGAGCATGAAGAGATGGAAACGATCGGCCTGATCGGCGGCATGAGTTTCGAAAGTTCTGCGGTCTATTACCGCCTCGTCAACGAGATGGTGCGCGCCCGCAGGGGCGGCCTCGCCTCGGCCGAAATCATCTTGCATTCGGTCAATTTCGAGGAAATCGTCGCGCTTCAGAAGGCTGGCGACTGGGCGGGAGCTGCCCGCCGCCTCGGCGATGCGGCGGAGCGCCTCCAGGCGGCCGGCGCCGGCTGCATCCTGATCTGCACCAACACCATGCACCTGATCGCCGATGAAGTCGCCGCCAAGGTCTCAGTACCGCTGATCCATATCATCGACGAGACGGCGAAATCACTGCAGGCCGCCGGCCGCAAGCGGCCGCTGCTGCTCGCCACGCGTTACACGATGGAGCACGGCTTCTACGGCGAGCGGATGAAGAGCCTCGGTCTCGATATCATGGTGCCGGAGGCCGCCGACCGCACCACCGTGCACGACATCATCTTCAACGAGCTCTGCGCCGGCAGGGTGCACGACCGTTCGCGCGAAAAGCTGATCGACATCATCGACCGCGCCGTCGAGAATGGCGCCGACAGCATCATCCTCGGCTGCACCGAGATCTGCCTGATCCTCGATCCCGACCGCCTGCCGCTGCCGGGCTTCGACACCACCACGATCCATGCCCGGGCGGCCGTCGAATTTGCGCTTGGCGGCGAGGAAGAGGAAACGGAAGAGGCTGCTTGAGGGTGCCTCCAATTTAGTTGACTCAGTCCACTAAATGAATGACAAATATCTCCATCCGGAGATGTCGTCCGCCTGTCAGACGGCCACCTTCTTTCGTCATGCTCGGGCTTGTCCCGAGCATCTGCCTCCATTCGATAGGGCAGCAGATCCTCGCACAAGGCCGAGGATGACGTCGAGCGAGGAACGAGCCTTTTCAGCGGTGGCGAGATCTCCATCCGGAGATCACCATGTCCGATACCGCCCTCATCGAAACCGCCCGTGATTTCAACCGCTTCTACACGAATTTCCTCGGCCTGCTGAACAAGGCCTATCTCGACTCGCCCTATACGCTGACGGATGCCCGCATCCTCTTCGAGATCGGCTCGCATGACGGCGTCAGCGCCACCGCACTTATCCGAGACCTGCATCTCGATCCCGCCTATCTCAGCCGCATCCTCAAGCGTTTCCGCGCCGAGGGACTGATCGAGACCAGTCCCGATCCGGCCGATCTGCGCAGCCAGATCATCACCGTCACCGATCGGGGACACGGAGAGTTCGAGGAACTCGGCCGGCGCGCCAATGCGCAGATCGCCGCCCGTTTCGACATGCTCGCCACCGGCGAGCCACAGGCCGTCGTCGCGGCCATGGACACGATCCGCGCGCTGCTCGACCCGGCGACCAAGCCGACACCCGCCATCATCCGCCCCCACCGCGCCGGCGACATCGGCTGGATCGTTCAGAGCCAGGGCCGCTTCTATGCCGAGGAATATGGCTGGGACCTGCGCTTCGAGGCGCTGGTCGCCGAGGTCGCCGGCAAATTCCTCGCCAATTTCGATCCCACCATGGAATACTGCTGGATCGCCGAACGTGGCGGCATCAATGTCGGCTCGGTCCTGGTCACCAATGGTGGCGATAGCATCGCCAAGCTACGGCTGCTCTATGTCGACAAATCAGCCCGCGGCCTCGGGCTCGGCAAGCTGCTGGTCGACGAATGCATCCGCTTCTGCAGGCAGAAGGGTTACCGCGAGCTTTCGCTCTGGACCAACGACATGCTGGAGACCGCCCGCGCCATCTATATTAAGGCTGGCTTCCGCCTTGTCTCCGAGGAGAGACATCGCATGTTCGGGCCGGAGGCCAACGGCCAGACCTGGGTTCTCACTCTCTGATTTGCTGCACTGCAAATGTTTTGCTTGATTTGGAAACGATCATTTCCTAATTAGGCAAACATGAACGCAACGCTCCTTCACGAGAAGACCCGAAGCCGCGGCCGCCCGCGCGAATTCGACGCCGAGGCTGCACTCGATGCCGCCCTGCGCGTCTTTTCCGAGCGCGGCTACCACGCCGCTTCGATCAGCGAGCTCACCGAAGCCATGGGCCTTGCCGCCGGCAGCGTCTACAAGGCCTTCGGCGATAAGCGCGGCATCTTCCTCGCCGCCTTCGATCGTTATCGCGCCGTGCGCCGCGGCCTGCTCGACGCCGAACTCGCAAGCGTCGAGACCGGCCGCGACAAGCTCCATGCACTGATCACCTTTTTTGCCGGCTCGTCCCACGGTGAAATCGGCAGGCAGGGCTGCCTCGTCGTCGGCAGCGCCGGCGACCTCGCTCTCTTCGACGAGGAGGCGGCCGAACGCGTCGCTACCGCCTTCATGACCGACGAGGCGCTTTTGGCCGACCTGATCCGTCTCGGCCAGGCCGACGGCTCGATTTCTTGGAATGTCGATGTCTCTGCCACATCGCTGGCGCTGCTCTGCCTCACCAAGGGCATGCGCGTCATCGGCAAGACGGGCCGCAGCGGCGAAGAAATGGCGGCCGCCGCCGAAGCCGCGATGAAACTGGTGACATGACACTCCCCCGGCGTGCCCGGCACTCCCGGAGTGCTCGGCACTCCCGGAGTCCCGCACTTCCCTGGGCCGCGGCGGGAAACGGGTGGCCGGCGGCAAGACGATTTGCGACTAATCCTTTCAATCATACCGGAGTCTCTGATGAGCATTTCAGCCACTACGCCGGATAATGCCATTCCCCGAGCGCTATCCCCCTGGCTCACCTTCCTTTTCGCCGCCGCCTGCGGGCTGGTGGCCGCCAATCTCTATTATGGCCAGCCGCTGGCCGGCCCGATCAGCGCCGATCTCGGCTTCACGCCGGCCGCCACCGGCCTGATCGTCACGCTGACGCAGATCGGTTATGGCCTCGGCCTGCTGCTGATCGTGCCGCTCGGCGACCTCACCGAAAATCGCCGCCTGGTGCTGCTGCTGATTTCCGTCTCCGCCCTCGCCCTGATCGGCGCTGCGCTGTCTTCGACGCCGGCCATGTTCCTCACCGCCTCGCTGTCGATCGGCCTTGCCTCGGTCGCCGTCCAGGTGCTCGTGCCCTTCGCCGCCAACATGGCGCCGGATGCGACGCGCGGCCAGGTCGTCGGCAACGTCATGAGCGGCCTGCTCTGCGGCATAATGCTCGCCCGCCCCTTCGCGAGCTTTCTCGCCGAGGCGTCGTCCTGGCACATGGTCTACTACATCACTGCGGCATTGATGATCGTGCTCGCCATCATCCTACGCGCCAACCTGCCGGTCCGCGTGCCGAAGACGAAGCTCGGCTACGGCGAGCTGCTTGCCTCCATGGCGCATCTGGCGTTGACCTCGCGCGTGCTGCAGCGCCGCGCCCTTTACCAGGCCGGCATGTTCGGCGCCTTCAGCCTGTTCTGGACGACGACGCCGCTGCTGCTTGCAAGCCCGGCCTTCGGCCTGACGCAGAACGGCATCGCCCTCTTCGCGCTTGCCGGTGCTTCAGGCGCCATCGCCTCGCCGATTGCCGGCCGGCTTGCCGACCGCGGCATGACGAAGGTCGCCTCGACGATCGCCATGCTGCTCGGCATGGCGTCCTTCCTGATCAGCCATTTCGCCGACGACGGCTCGCTCACCGCCCTGATCCTGCTGACGGTCGCGGCGATCACGCTCGATTTCGGCGTCACCACCAATCTTGTCTGCGGCCAGCGCGCCATCTATGGGCTGAACCCGGAACATCGCAGCCGGCTGAACGGCCTCTTCATGGCCACCTTCTTTACCGGCGGCGCGATCGGCTCGGCACTCGGCGGCTGGGCCTATGCCACCGGCGGCTGGTCGATGACCGCCTGGATCGGCTTCGCCTTCCCGGCGCTCGCCTTCCTGCTGTTCCTGACGGAACGGCGCGAAAGGTAAGACGGCCTGATGTATCACCCCGAAAATCGGAGTCGATTTCGGGGTGATACGTAGGTTAAGGTGGCTAGATTTTTTCTCTCTTACGGGGTGTTTCCGGCATGGAGATAGATAAAGAAAAGATCGACGATGCCGTCCTGGCATTGCTCTGGCTGACGCTGCATGAGGGGATCGGGCCTGGAAGGGTTTCGACTGGGACGTACTCGACGGTCTGCATCAGAAGGGCCTGATTGCCAATCCGGCGGGCAAGGCCAAGTCCCTCGTTCTCAGCGACGAAGGTTTAAGGCGATCGGAGGAATTGTTTCGCGCGCTGTTTACGCGCGCGAAGTGACAGAGGCTCTCACCACTCTAGTTATCGACGGAATCGAAACGTGAGCGGGCGGCGCGAACGGAATCATGATTCGCTTCGGCCCAGTTCAACAACTGCGACAGCGGCTGGTAGAGCGAGCGGCCGAGTTCGGTCATCGAATATTCGACGCTCGGCGGCTTGGTCGGAAAGACCTCGCGGGCGATATAACCATCCCTCTGCAGATCACGCAGCGTCTGCGTCAGCATGCGCTGCGAGATATCGGGAAGCATCCGCCTGAGTTCGCCGAAGCGGCGTGGCTCGGCTGCCAGCACTTCCAGCAGCAGCGTCGACCATTTGCCGCCGATCTGCTGCATCATGTCCCGGACCGGGCAGTTGGAAAAATCGAGGGCGGCGAGGTCGATTTCGCGCCGCGCCCCCGGCATCCGGTTCTTCAGATTGAGGACGCCGCTCATCTCTCGGTTCCCTTTTGGTAACTTACAGCCGAAAAGCTGCCTCCTTTACAGGGTGAAGTCAATTCCTATTCTAGCGTTAGTCTCTTTTTGAGACCACCTCGCACAACGCAGAAGGAACGACCTATGAGCGAAACCATCCTGGTCACCGGCGCTGCCGGACAGCTCGGCCAGCGTGTCATCCATCACCTTATCGAGACCTACAAGGTCGCCCCCGGCAAAATCGTCGCGGCGACACGCAGCCCGGAAAAACTCGCCGAACTCGCAAGCAAGGGCGTTCTCACCCGCAAGGCCGATTTCGATGACGCGGCCGGCCTGGAACAGGCTTTCTCCGGCATCGACCGGCTGCTGATCATCAGCACCGATGCGCTCGATACCCCCGGCAAGCGCCTGACCCAGCATAAGGCAGCCGTCGCTGCTGCCGCCAAGGCTGATGTCAAGCACATCGCCTACACCTCGATGCCGGCGCCGGACAATTCGCTCGTCACCTTCGCACCTGACCATCTCGGCACTGAAAACGCCATCAAGGCGAGCGGCGTCGCCTACACGATCATCCGCGACTCCTGGTATCACGACAATTATCTGTATGGAATGCCGCATAACCTGCAGGGCGGCAAATGGTACAGCGCCACCGGCGCCGGCAAGGTCTCGACCATCTCGCGCGACGACTGCGCCCTGGCGATCGCCGCCGCGCTCGCCTCCGGCACGTCCGAGAGCGCCACCTACACGCTGACGGGCGCGGTGTCGCTGAACAACCGCGAGATCGCGGCCATCGTCTCCGAAGCATCAGGCAAGCCACTCGAAGTGGTCGACGTCAATGACGAACAGCTTGGCCAAGGCATGCGCGGCGCCGGCCTCCCCGGCTTCGTCGCCGACATGCTGGTCTCCGCCGACGCCAACATCCGCGCCGGCAATTTCGACATCGTCACCGGCGATTTCACCAAACTGACCGGCAAACAGCCGCAATCGCTGAAGGATTTCTTCGTAGCGCATAAGGCCGCGCTGACGTCACCTGGTAACGGAGGCCATTGAGCTTTCCGCTCATCCCTGCGCTGCCGCAGGAATGAGCGGACACCGAATTTGCATGCTGAATCCCGTATCACATTAGATGTCTGACTAACGACACTGACGCGTCGGAGGGTCACTCTTCAGAGTTGCGAAACGAAGCCAGGCGGTTTGTCCCTAAGGTTAAGCCCGTATTCGAGCTCGGCTCGCATCCAGAGCACACCGCTTTCGTAGGGGTCGTCGGACATTGTCTCGGTTCGCGCGTCGGCGGTGTTGCTGTCAGCCCAGTTCTTGACGCACGCGACGCTCTCTCGTTTCCGCTCATTCCGATCGATTGCACACCATTCTCGTCGTTCGTCGAACGGAACCCATGCGAGACCATCCCGGAAACAGCTGATGGCCCGATATTTCGCCTCGACGACGATATTGCCGGCAGCATCTTGAATGCCCCAAAGCAAGGTTCCGTTCGAATTCCTCGAGACGAGCTGTCCGCCGTCGGTTCCGCAGCGCAATTTTGATCGCCGATCCTCCAGGCGGCGCGGCTCGGAGACTTCGCGTCCAGATGCATCGATCCAAAACGTGCGCCCATCCTTCGATACCGCATAGGAGCCGGAATCGGGTCGCATCTCGTCGAACTGCGGAGCGAGGGCCATCACACCGTCGCTATTCAATATTCCCCATTTACCCCCAACCTTGACGCCGGCATAACCACCGCTGAAACCAAACTGACTCTGAAATGAAGGCGGATCGACAAGCAGTTTGCCGTCCTGCTTCAAAAACCCCCATTTTCCATTGTACCGAACCGATACAGGGAATTCGCAAGTCATGTAGGTGTTGTCAAAAAGGTACGGAACCGTCGGCTTTCCCTCCGCTCCAACGACCTGAATACGGTTGTCGCGGTGGATGAATTTGATACCCGAAGGACATGCCGCCCACGCCTTCCCGTCCTCCGGGTCGGGCACCTGATCCCCGGCCCGGTTGAGTCCGATCCACTGGCCGTCGACCAATATCCTGGCCGCCTCGCCGGAATAATCCGGCAGGCTTGCATCATCAAACAGACGCCCACCAAGCAACCGTCCAGCATCGTCAAGGATGCCCACTTTCTGGTCTTTACTCACACGGTAAAAACCGTTTCGATAATCCTGGATCCAAAATTGCCGTGGGGCGATAATAATCTGGCCGTCTCGGCCGATCACGCCGCATTGGGTGGCGTCGGCCCGGTCACGTTGGCTCGACTGGCCTTTGTGTCCAGCCGACCCGCCATAACAGGCAATTGCTCTTCCTCCACTAAATTTACCGGCTGTTTCGAAGCGAGGTTCGATCTTCCAGCCTCCGTCGGGAGCAAGCAATCCGTATCGTTTATCTCCCGGTTGAGCGGCCCAAGCGAAAGTGCTGAATTCGAATTCTTTGATGGTCAGCTCGTCCTTCAGTATCTTTCCTGAAGGCAGATCGACAAGCAGATAGGGGTGATCGATCCTCTCAAAAAACAGTTCGTCGAACATGAAACGCGGGAAGCCAATAGGATCCGGCACGACCGCTTTGCCGGGACGAACGAGCGCCGCCCCGGCTCCGAATGGAATGGCGCGCGCATAGTTCGGCGACAGCAGAAACTTTCCCGTTCTATCGATAATTCCTGCCTTACCACCGACCACCACTTCGGCATGACCCTTGCGAAATCTGCGGGCAAGGTCGAATGCAGGCGCGATCACCATCTTACCATTCGAATTGATATAGCCGAATTTCCCCTCGGAACGCACGGCAGCCAGCCCCTCCGAGAAAGGCAGTGCAACTTCAAACTTGTGATCGATCCGCGGTTCTAACGTCGCTCTGTCGACATAGCCGCAAAGAGCGTAGGCGCCGCCGCACCTTTCCACCCATCTTTCCGGCCGGGGATCGGCGACGCCGGCTCCACCGGAGCAGAGAAAAAATGCCCACGCTGCCGCGACGAACATATAATGACGCGTAACTACTCGCATCCCATCCCCTCCGGTTGAAAGAACTAGGAGATGAGCATGTGTTGGAAATATGGCCACTTCGCAGGTCGGATGTCACGAGCACAGGAATCCCGCGCCCTCACTCGTGGGCACGGGAAACCCCTGCAATGCAGCAAATTAGTCGCTGCCACTACACAAGAAGGAAACGACCTTCCTCAAACCACCTGCCCACACGCCCGGCAGAACCGGCGCACCGTCTCGGCCATCCCGTACTCCAGCGCATCGGCGGTCAGTCCGTGGCCGATCGAGACTTCGGCCAGATCCGGGATCCGCTTCACCAATGCCGGCAGGTTGGCGACCGTCAGATCGTGCCCGGCATTGACGGCAAGGCCGATGGCGAGCGCGGCATCCGCGGTCTTCCCAAGCGCTTCGAGGATCGGCGCTGCCCGTTCCGGCGCGTCGTAGCAGCCGCCATAGGGGCCGGTGTAAAGTTCGATCCGATCGGCGCCGACTGCCTTGGCGATTGTTACCGCCTGCGCATCCCCATCGCCGTCGGCAAAGAGGGAGACGCGGCACCCCATCGTCTTCAGCCGCCCCACGACATCGGTCAGGAACGCCTGGTGCTTGCGGAAATCCCAGCCGTGGTCGGAAGTTGCCTGCGAGGGATCGTCGGGCACCAAGGTCACCTGCTCGGGGGCCGCGCCGGCGCAGAGATCGAGGAACTCCGCAGTCGGATAACCTTCGATGTTGAACTCGGCATTCGGAAATTCGTCGTCGATCAGGTTGCGGATGACCGGCAGGTCGGAAAAGCGGATGTGACGCTGGTCGGGGCGCGGATGCACGGTCAAGCCGCTGGCGCCTGCGGCAAGGGCGATTCGCCCGAGCGCTTCGACGCTCGGCCAGGGCAGGTCACGTCGGTTGCGCAGCATGGCGATGGCATTGAGGTTCACGGAGAGCTTGGCGGGCATGTCTGGCATCCATCGGTGACGAAACAAGAGGCCCTACTTTTAAGCCATGAGCCTTCCAATGGCCAACGAGATTCGCAGATGGGTGCGATGCCGGTCGTTGATGAAATCCAAGCATTTCAGTCGGACTTCGGTGGCAAGCGTACCGCAAACAGTAATTCCCGTCGCCTTCGAAGACATCCGCCCAATGCGGCGGCGCAGCACATGTTATGCTGCAGCACAGAAGGCATACCGGCAAAATATGCCCTTCCGTTGCTATCCCATTTAAAAGAGATTATTTTTAGCACTTATAAAAAAGTTCGTTCACGCATAACGTGGGCATTGTGTCGCGTAAACGTAAGCCGCGTACTGCTTCTTTCCCACCGAAAAGACAGCCTAGAGGAAACCCCACTCGCCGCGCCCGGGAAGCAACTGGCAAAACCGCATGAGGTGCAACAAGATGCCCTAGGAGGGTTCATGCCAGACGGTTCCAAACGCCTGTTTGCTGCCGCCGGTTTCGCTTCGGAGGCCCGGTCGAAATACCGGTTCCTGCCTTCCGCCGCGCTGCCGCCGGATCTGCCGGAAGGTCCGGTGCCCATTGCCGATATGGCCAACGCATTCGGCGTTACGCACAGGACGCTGCATTTCTACGAAGAGAAGGGATTGATTTCGGCCAATCGCATCGGCCTGATGCGGGTCTACGGCCAGGACGACGTGATGCGCATGGCCGTCATCACCGTCTGCCGCGAGACGGGCATGCCGATTGCCGTGATCCAGGAATTGATGGACGAGCTCCGCAAAGCCGATTCGCAGGAAAAGGCCGAGGCAATGTTCCGCGAGGCCCTACAGGTGCGCCGGCGCGAACTGACGGCGGAGATGTCGACGCTGCACCGCCAGCTCCAGCAGGTCGGCGACCTTCTCGATTACGACGGCAGCGTCGAGACGCAGCCGCTCAACGACAACCAGGATAATTCCAGTCTGACCTCGCAGGAAAGACGTTGCCTGGAACTGATGGCGGAAGGCTATTCCACCCAGCGCATCGCCCGAGCGCTCGATCTGAAACACGACGAGACGAGGGATCTCGAAGCCGGAATCATCCTGAAATTCCGCGCCAACAACCGCTTTCAAGCAATCGCCAAGGCTGTCCTGCTCGGCATCGTGCAAGCCTGACGCCTGCCGGCCGACGGCCGCCACCGTCCTTCCCACCGAAACCGGTTCAGCGAACGATCGTCAGCGTCTCCGCCGCGCGGGTGATCGCCGTATAAAGCCAGCGCTCGCGCGTATCGCGAAAGGCCCAGCTCTCGTCGAAGAGCACGACGTCGTTCCATTGCGAGCCCTGCGCCTTATGGACGGTCAGGGCATAGCCGTAGTCGAACTCGTCATAACGCTTGCGGGTGTTCCACGGGATCTCGCCTTCGACATCCTCGAAGGCCTGCTTCAAAAGCTTGATCTTGGCCGCGCCCCGATCCATGTCGTCGTCCTCGGGACGGACGAGCAGGTTGATGCCGGGCTTCGTCGTTTCCTTCGACGAGGTCATCACCTGCCAGAGCGAGCCGTTCAGCAGGCCCTTGGCCGGGTCGTTCCGGAGGCAGACGAGCTTGTCGCCGGTCTGCGGATAATCGGCGCTGAAGCCCTTCAGCTCTCGCAGGCGCTGATTGTAGCGCCGCCGCGTCCTGTTGGTGCCGACGAGCACCTGGTCGGCGTCGAGCACCAGCTGCTGCGTCACCTCGTTCTTCGAGATCACCTTGGCGGTGCCGTAATCGCCATACATCACCTCATTGCCCTCGCGCACCTGCATGGCGAGTTTGATGATCGGATTGTCGCGCGCCTGGCGGTGGATATCGGTGAGCAGGTAATCCGGCTCCTGATTGGTGAAGTAACCGCCGCCCGAAACCGGCGGCAGCTGGCCGGGATCACCGAGCACCAGGATCGGCGTGCCGAAGCTCATCAGATCCTTACCGAGCGCCTCGTCGACCATCGAGCATTCGTCGACGATGATCAGGGCGGCTTTGGCGACCGGGCTCTGCCGATTGATCGAAAACATCGGCGCGATCGAGGTCTTGCCGGTCTCCTCGTCCTCCACCGCTTCTTCGCCGCGCGGGCGATAGATCAGCGAATGGATGGTCTTGGCGTTGGAGGCGCCGCGCGAGCGCAGCACCTGCGCGGCCTTGCCGGTGAAGGCGGCAAAAAGGACATCGCCGTCGACATTCTCGGCGAAATGCCGGGCAAGCGTCGTCTTGCCCGTCCCGGCATAGCCGAACAGGCGAAAGAGCGGCGAGCGCCCTTCATTCAGCCATTTCGAAACAGCCTTCAGGGCTTCGTCTTGTTGCGGCGCAAATTGCATGATCAGCGACTTGGCAGGATTCGCCGGCGTTAGGCAAGGCGGAAAACGGCAAATCGTCCGGCCGGACGATCATGCCTCCCACGGCCGGCCCGTACCGCTCGCACACACCGACGGGTCTTGCGTCATTGCGCCGATGAGAAAATCCAGAACCGTCTTGACGCGCAGCGGCATGTTGCGCCGCGAGGGATAGACGACGGTGACCGGCAGCCGGCTCGGCTGGAAATCCTTCATGACCGGAACCAGCCGGCCGGCGGCGATATCGGGCGTCGCGATGATGTGCGAAAGCACTGCGAGTCCCGCTCCGGCAAGGGCCGCCCGGTGAATGGCGACGGCATTGCAGGCGGTCAGCCGCGGCGAAATCCTGACCGATATGTCTTCCGAGCCATTCGAGAAGGACCAGCTGTTAGCCTCGCCTGCCCTGGT
Organism: Rhizobium phaseoli; assembly: GCF_001664385.1. Taxonomy (NCBI): domain Bacteria; kingdom Pseudomonadati; phylum Pseudomonadota; class Alphaproteobacteria; order Hyphomicrobiales; family Rhizobiaceae; genus Rhizobium; species Rhizobium phaseoli. The sequence continues at coordinate 2,922,664 of NZ_CP013532.1, forward strand.
GTACCAAAGGCATTCGTGATCCTTGATGTCCCGCGGCGTGCGCGGAGCCGCCTTGCGCGCGAGATAGGCGGGAGACGCGACGAGGAACGCCGTCGTCCAGCCGATCCGCCGGCAGACGAGGCTGCTGTCGGCGACCGGGCCGAGGCGCACTTCAAGGTCCAGGCGCTCCTCAATCATGTCGGAACTCTCCTCCCTGAAGAGCAGTTCAACCGAGAGTTTCGGATGCGCGGCAAGCAGATCACCGAGCCGCTCGCTGAGATAGAGGCCGAGCGGCGCGGGAACGCTAAGCCTGACCTTCCCTGAAGCCATGGCGCCCTCAGAGCCGGCCGCATCGCCGAGCTCCTCCACCGCTTCGATGATCCTGAGCGCCATCGGCAGCATCCGCTCCCCTTCCGCCGTCAGCGACAGGCCGCTCGTTGTGCGGTGCAGGAGGCGCGTGTTGAAATGGCCTTCCAGCGCTGCGACCTGCCGCGAGACCGCCGGCTGCGTCACGTCGAGATCGTGCGCCGCCGCCGAGAAGGACCCCGTCTCGACGACGCGTTGGAAGGTTCGCAATGCCGAAACGATATCCATCCCCGCCCCCTCATACTTTTGCGCATAGGCTTTATGCGGGCAAACTAAGGGAGAATGGCTTTACAGTCCAGCAATAACGGATATTTTTTATCCATAAGGATATAAAATGTCCTTAATTAAAGGAGAAAGTTATGACCCAGCGACTGAATTACGCCCAGCAGTCCCCCGAGCTCTTCAAGAAATTCATGGAATTCAGCATGGCGCTGAAGAGCAGCGTGATCGACGAAAAGCTTCAGGCCCTCATCGAGATCCGCGCTTCGCAGATCAACGGATGCGGCTTTTGCCTCGACATGCATGTGAAGCAGGCAAAAATCTTCGGCGAGAGCGAATTGCGGCTCCATCACGTCGCCATCTGGCGGGAATCGAACCTGTTCGTTCCCCGCGAGCGCGCCGCCCTTGCGTGGACCGAAGCCCTGACGAAGCTGCCGGAAGGCGGCATTTCCGATGAGATCTATGAACGGATTCGCGGCCAGCTTTCGGAAAGGGAAATCTCGGACCTAACCTTCGTGGTCATGGCGATCAACGCCTGGAACCGCGTCAATGTCGGCTTCAAGACGGTGCCCGGCTCGGCCGACAAGGCCTATGGCCTCGACAAGGCCGGCCTGAACTAAACCGCACAATTCATTGGGAAGATTCGACTTTGACGCTGCCGGGATCCCGGCAGCGAACGGAGATCCGTCATGCCGAGCCCAGGTTACGTGGCCTACCGACGCGGCCGCTCGGGCGCGTCGTTCCCAACCATGGGGATTCTGATGATCAGACAAACAATCCTCGCCGCCGGCCTTGCTCTTCTGGCTGCCACCGGCGCCAGTGCCGGTGACGGCAGCAAGGCTGCCAAGGTCACGCTCGTCTACGAGCATGAGCTTCCGAACGTGCCGGGCAAGAGCATCAAGGGCGTGCTGGTCGAATACGGCCCGGGTGGATTCTCCGAAGGCCATACCCATCCCGACACGGCCTTCATCTACGCCACTGTGCTCGAAGGATCGATCCGCAGCCAGGTCAATGACGGCCCGGTCAAGACCTATCATGCCGGTGCGAGCTTCTCCGAAATGCCGGGCGACCGCCACGGCGTCAGCGCCAACGGCAGCAAGACGAAGCCCGCCCGCCTGCTCGCCGTCTTCGTCGTCGACACCAAGCAGAAAGAGCTGACCTTCCCGCTGAAGAAGTGACGATCGGCCGATGGCCGCCCACCCCGAGCACTCTGCTTGCGCGGGCGGCCGTCATGCCGGATCATGTGCCGCCGCCCATCCGGAGACAGAGAAATGATTTACGACGCGCTCTTCGGCAACCCTTTGACATCGCTCACAGCAGTCGGATTTGCCGGCATCGTCGTCTGGTTTTTCCTCTCCAGCCAGCGGCCGACGACGCGGCTGGTGGTGCAGATCCTGTTCTTCGGCGTGATGACAGTGATCCTCGTCGGCAGCGGCATCGAGCCACACAGGTTTCAGGGCTACGACTCCCGCGATCCGCAGGCCCTGCTTGTCATTCTCGCGAAGTCGCTCTGGTGGGTCCACCTGGCATGGGCCGTCATCGGCTTCATCAGGCTCTATCTGGTGCTGGAGGGCAGCCCGCGAGAAGCGCGCCTGCTGCAGGACCTCGTCATCGGCGTCGTCTATATCGGCATGGCGCTCTCGATCCTGGCCTTCGTCTTCGGCGTACCGATCGGAACCCTGGTCGCTACCTCCGGGGTGGTCGCCATCATTCTCGGCCTGGCGCTGCAGAACACTCTCGCCGACGTCTTCTCCGGCATCGCGCTGACGCTCGGCCGGCCCTATGTCATCGGCGACTGGATCCTTTTGAGCGATGGCACGGAGGGCCGCGTCATCGAAAGCAACTGGCGCGCCACGCATATCCTGACCGGTGGAAACAATGTCGTCGTCCTGCCGAACAGCTTTCTGGCCAAGCTCGCCCTGACCAATGTCAGCCGGCCGGACGAGACCCACCTCCTCATTCTTGCCATCCGCATCGCGCCGACGAGAATGCCATCCTCGATCCGCCACGTCATGGTATCGGCGCTCGCGAGCTGCAATTCGATCGTGCGCGACCCGCCTCCGGTCGTCGCATTCAAAGGGCTCGATGCCACCGCGCTCGAAGTCGAGCTGCAGTTTCGGGTGACGAGCCCGAGCCAGCGGGCGGCGGCACGAAACGAGGTGCTCGACCGCGTCTATCGCCACTGCAAATCGGCAGGCCTGCTTCTGGCCGTTCCTGCATCCGCGTCGATTCTGACTGCCAACCTGCCGACGGAAGAAACCGCGCAGCCGCCGAGCGTGACGCCACTTGCGCTGATCGACGCCATTCCGATCTTTGCGGCCCTGACGGTCGATGAGAAGCAGAAGCTCGCCGAGACCACCTCCGTCAGGGAGTTCCGCAAGGGCGATGTGATCGTGCGGGAGGGCGAAATGCTGCCCTCGCTGATGATGCTGCGGGCCGGCGTTATCGGCGCGCGGCATCGAGGCGAGGAGCGCGGGCGGCTGGCGCCCGGCGATTTTTTTGGCGAGACCGGCCTGCTCGCCGGCATGCAGGAAGTCTGCACCCTGGAGGCGCTGACACCGGTGACGGTCTATGAAATCGATCAGGAAGCCTTTGCGCCGCTGCTGGCCGAACGCCCGCTGCTGGCCGAAGAAATCGCCGAAGACCTCGCCGGCCGCGCCGAACGTTTTCGTGACGGCGCGGCTTTACCGCCCGAACAGGCGCGCAATGCGCATGCCATCCTGAAAACCATCAGGACCATCTTCAGAGCATAATCAGCCGGCCCGTTTGAGAACCCATTGGAACGTGCTCTGCCAGATGTCGTGCGGTACCTCTTGCGACAGGCTATCGACGAGATCGGAAAGCCGCACACGCCTCAGCGTCTCCCGCCAAGCCTCGTCGGCTTCCCACATGATACGGGCGACGGCGCAGGGCTTGCTGTCGCAATAGCCGGCCGGCCGGCACGGGTTGTTCTCGCGGATATTCGTGCAGGTGAAGCTGCGCGCCTTGCCCTCGACCGCTTCGACGATGTCGAGGAAGTTGATTTCGCACGAGGCCCTGGCAAGCCTGTAGCCGCCGCTCGGGCCGAGCGTGGTATCGACGAGGGACGCCTGTGACAGGCTCTGCAGCGCCTTGGAGAGATATTCCTTCGGCAGACCATGAAGCTCCGCGAGCGCCTTGGTGGAGAGATACCTGCCTTCGGGCAGGCCCGCGAGAATGGCACAGCAATGAAGCGCCCACTCGACCTGGCTTTTCAGAATCATTCAACGACTCGTGCGGCTGGGCTTGCGAATAGATTAAGGATAAACAGTATCCTCAAATAAGCCTGATGTAAATGAACCGCCAGAGCAGCATGTTGCTGCACCCGCCATCAGAGCTTTTTCCTCCGCCTGGAATAAACCCGCCTGCTCCGGTGTCTCATCAAAGGTATCGCAGAATTGCGTGCCCCAACCCGAGGAGAGACATCATGAAATCCGTGAAATTCCTGTCCGTCGTGGCGGCTGGCGCCCTTGCCGCAACCGCAGCTTTCGCCGCCGCTCCCGTCAAGACAGTCGAGTCCACCAAGGGCAAGGTTCTTGCCGGCGAAAACGGCATGACCCTCTACACCTTCAAGAAGGACGCCAAGGGGGTTTCCAACTGCAACGGCGATTGCGCCAAGAACTGGCCGCCGCTGATGGCGTCTGGCGATGCCAAGGCCGATGGTGCATATTCGATCATCGATCGCAAGGATGGCACGAAGCAATGGGCCAAGGACGGCATGCCGCTCTATTTCTGGGTCAAGGACAAGAAGATGGGCGACATTACCGGCGACGGCGTTGGCGGCAACTGGGAGCTTGCCAAGCCTTGATGGCCAGAGCCTGATACAAAGAGAGCCGGCGTGAAGACACCCGCACCCGAAAGCTTCGAGGGCCAGGTCCTGGCCCTCCTCCCCTCACTGAGGCGCTATTCGCGAAGCCTGACGCGCTCGGATGCCGATGGCGAGGATCTGCTCCAGGATTGTGTCGAGAAGGTGCTGGCGCGCCGCGGCCAGTGGCGCGGCCTCAATCTGCGCGGCTGGGTCCTGACGATCATGACCAATCTCTATCGCAACGGCCGGCGCGGCAGGGCGCGCGACGGCATGGTCGAACTCGACGCGGCGGAGGATATGGCCTCGCCCGAACCGCCGGCCGATCCGCTGGAGCGCGCGCGGCTCGACGATGCGCTGAACAGCCTTTCGGAGGAATACCGCGCCGTGCTGATGCTCGTCGTCATCGAGGGATATAGCTACAGCGAGGTCGCCGCCGCGCTCGAAATCCCGATCGGCACCGTCATGTCCCGCCTGTCACGCGCCCGCCAGCGCATCGCCGAGCGGCTGAAGGCCGATAACGTCATTACGCTTCGGAGACCGAAATGAACGAGACCAATCCGATCGTCACCGAAGCCGATCTCCACGCCTATGCCGATGGCCAGCTGGCGGAAACGGCCCGCGCCCGCGTCGAGGCCTTCCTTGCCGACAATCCCGATGAGGCGGCGATGGTCGCCGAATGGCAGGGGCAGAATACCGGCATCAAGACGCTGTTTTCAGGCTATGAGAAGGCCAAGGACACCGATGCCCTACTCGTCGCCCCGCCACGCGCGGCCTCCTCCGCGCCGAATCGCTGGATGGCCGCCGCCGCGGCCCTGCTCGTCTTCGCGCTCGGCGCCGTCAGCGGCCATTATGGTCCCACACTTCTTCAGAAGCCGGACCTGCGGCTTACAGGCTCCGAGACTCTGCCGAAACAGGCCGCGACCGCCTTCACCGTCTATGCCGCCGAGGTTCGCCACCCCGTCGAGGTCTTCGCCGACGAGGAGGCTCATCTCGCCACCTGGCTCGGAAAGCGGCTGGCAATCGAGAATTTGAAGATCCCCGACCTGCAGTCGCTCGGCTTCAAGCTGGTCGGCGGCCGCCTGCTGCCGGTCGACGGCAGGCCGGGCGCGATGTTCATGTATGAGAACCAGGCCGGCGAACGCCTGACGGTCATTGTCGGCCGCAACAGGGAAAACCGCACGACGAGCTTCCGCTTCGCCTCGTCGGGCAATCTCGAAACCTTCTACTGGATCGACGGCGAACTCGGCTACGCCGTCACCGGCGAAATCTCGCGTGAGACGCTGCGAGGCGTCGCCGAGGAATGCTACCGGCAGTTCCCTTCTTGAGGGTCAGCGTTTCGGATCGTTGGCGAGCTCGATCGGCTGCCCATGCGGCGTCGCTTCGGCCGCCCGCTGCCAGCTTTGCTGCAGGTCGAGAATGGCGGAGGCATCCGCTATGCCGCGGCTGACCAGCAATTCGGAGAGGGCCGCCACCCAGCAGTCGAAATAATCGCTGCCGTCGTCGGCGCGGCCGGGCTGATGCAATTGCCGCGAAAGCGTTTCCGCCCATTCGCTCCAGGCAAACAGCCCCTTCTCATGTAGATGCACGGTCATGGCGAAAGCTTCGGCCGCCCAGGGCTCGGGAAAGACCGGCGCGCCTTCCGGCGACTTCGGCAGGCCTGGCGATTGCGCCAGCTGCGAGGGCACCTCACACGCGCTCAAGATAGCTCTCCCACGCATCGATCGAGACCGTCAGCGACGGATCCGCCCCCTCGCCCCAGATCTCGCCGCCGTCGAAGACGACGGTGTAGAGCCATTGCGGATTTTCGCCTTTGCCATGCGCATTGTCGTCGGGAAAGACGAAGGAGCCTTGCACCGCTTCGACGACGCCCGTCTTGGCGCGCGCATAACGCGGCAGCCGCGTATGGGTGGCCGGATTGAAATTCCTCGTCCTCACCGTCTCGCCGACGGCAAAGCGCGGCGCGGTTTCGACGGGACGATCGCAAGGCCCGCCCCTTGCCAACACGGCCGGCACCATCTCCGCCTTCAGCACCCGCTTCGGTGCGGTACCTTCCTGCAGCCTGTGGCCGGACAGCAGTTCCTCGCGCGTCGCAAAGCCGTGCCGCGCAAGCAGCGTCTCGACGCCACGGATCCAGATCTCGTAATAGCTCGCGGCGAGGTAATCGGCCGGCGGGATGTTTTCGCGCGCATGCCGGCTTTCATCGATCGTCCAGGCGCCGAAAGCGCCGCAGGAAAGGGTGATGCCGAGCGCCCGCTTTTCCCATTCGGCATGGAAATACGGCTCGTCCTTTTCCGGCGCGACAGGCCCGAAGCCCATCTGCCCGCCGAGATCGTGCGGTCCGTTCATGCGAGCGCCTCCGGGCTGCCGGCCACCGCCGTACCGATCATCGCGTCGCGGCTGACGAGACCGGCAAGTGCGGCCTCATCCATCCCGTCCGTGCCCTCCGGCCGCTCGGGGATGACGAGATAACGCAGCTCCGCCGTCGAATCCCAGACGCGGATCTTCTTGTCCGCCGGCAGCGTCAGCCCGAATTCGGCAAGCACGCCGCGCGGATCGATGACGGCACGTGAACGATAGGCCGGCGCCTTATACCAGACGGGCGGCAGGCCGAGCACGGACCAGGGATAACAGGAGCAGAGCGTGCAGACGATGAGATTGTGGGTATCAACAGTGTTGAAGACTGCGCGCATATGCTCGCCCTGCCGGCCGGTATAACCGAGGCTTGCAATCGCCGCCGTCGCATCGCGCTTCAGCCAGTCGGCAAAATCAGGATCGCTCCAGGCTTTGGCAACGACACGCGCGCCGTTCCTCGGCCCCACCTTCGTCTCATAAGTCTCGACAATCGCATCGATCGCCGCCGGATCGATCAAACCCTTCTCCGTCAGCAGCGTCTCCAGCGCTTTGACGCGGGCCTGCATGTCGGAGTAATGGTTGTCGTGGGCATGATCGTGGTGATGGTCGTGATCGTCATTGTGGTCGTCGTGCAAGGCAATATCCTCCCGGAACGGCGATCGGCCGCCCTGTTTCCTCAATGCGCGTGGCACGCTCCTCCTCTTCTCCCCAGCGGGGAGAAGGTGGCCCGAAGGGTCGGATGAGGGGGGCCGCACGGCACGCCCTTCATGATTTGCCCTTCGCTTGCGCTCCGTGCATTCGCGGCTCCCGCTCACCCCCTCATCTGCCTACCGGCATCTTCTCCCCGCCGGGGAGAAGCGGAGTCGTGGCAACCTCTCGCCTCAATTCAAAGCAGGTCGGTAAAACCGTCTCCCTTCTTTCTACCATACACCACAACCCCGCCAAGCCCTTCTATCCCAATCAAACTTTTCCGCTAATCTCCCGCCATGAACATCCTGATTCTCGGCGCAACCGGCTTCATAAGCTCCGTCGTCGCGGCCCGGCTCGTTGCGGACGGCCATGCCGTGACCGGGCTTGGCCGCAATCCCGCGAAGTCGCGACTCAAACAGCCGGCGATCGACTGGCGGCGCGCCGATCTTGCCCAGATGACGAAGCCTGAGGACTGGGAGGATCTCCTCAAGGATCGGCATGCCATCGTCAATTGCGCCGGCGCCCTGCAGGATGGGCTCTCGGACGATCTCTCGGCGACCCAGGCGGATGCGATGCTGGCGCTCTATGCCGCCGCCAAGCGGTCGCGGCCTCTGATCGTGCAGATATCGGCGCGGACCACCGGGGCGGCGGCCGATCTGCCCTTCCTTTCCACCAAGCGCCTAGCCGACGAGGCGCTGGTAGCAAGCGACCTGCCCCATCTCATCCTGCGCCCTGCCCTCGTTCTCGGCCGCAATGCCCATGGCGGCTCGTCGCTGCTGAGAGCGCTTGCCGCCTTTCCCCTGGCGCTGCCGCTTGTCCACGCCGAAAGCCCGGTCGAAACGCTGTCGGTGGATGATGTAGCGCAAGCCGTGTCTTGGGCGGTCGCAGGTGAGCTCCGCGGTGATATCGTTCTTGCCGCCGACGAAGCCCTGACGCTTGCCGATCTCGTGCGCCTACACCGGCAATGGCTCGGGCTGCCGCCCGCTCGCGTCTTTTCCCTCGCTCCCTCGCTTACGAAACCAGTGACCTGGCTTGCCGATATGGCTGGCCGGCTCGGCTGGCGTTCGCCGCTGCGTTCGACGGCGATGACCGTTATGTCGGAGGGCATACGAAGTGCGAAAAGAGAAAGCGGGCTCGTCGCGACATCCGCTGCGGCAACTCTCGCGGCCAATCCCTCCGGCGTCCAGGATCTCTGGTTTGCCCGGCTCTATCTCCTGAAACCGCTCGTCATCGCAGGCCTGTCGGCCTTCTGGCTGCTTTCCGGGCTGATCCCGCTGCTTTCGGTAGAGAGGGCCGCCGCGCACTTCCTGCCCTTCATGCCTGAAGCAGCTTCAACGGCGCTGACGCTTACGACCTGCCTCGTCGACATGGCGCTCGGCGCCGCAGTGCTTGTTCGCCCGCTCGCCAAACGCGCCCTTCTCGGCATGCTCGCCGTCTCATTGGCCTATCTGACCGGTGGCACACTTCTTGAACCGGCGCTCTGGCTCGATCCGCTCGGGCCCCTCGTCAAGGTGCTGCCGTCGATCGTGCTGACGCTGACGGCGCTTGCCACACTGGATGAACGCTGATGCTCGAGCAATTGCTGCTGCTTGCCCATGTCATCGGCGCGACCGTGCTCTTCGGCACCGGCGCCGGCATCGCCTTCTTCATGGTGATGGCGCATCGCACGGGCGACGCGGTTCTGATCGCCCATGTCGCCGGAACCGTCGTCATCGCCGATACGGTCTTCACCGCAACGGCCGCAATCTTCCAGCCGGTGACCGGTTATCTCCTCGCCCGATCGATCGGCTGGGACCTGACGGAAGGCTGGATTTCGCTGTCGCTGCTGCTTTACGTCGTCACCGGCGTCTTCTGGCTGCCGGTCGTCTGGATCCAGATTCGCCTGCGCGATCTCGCCCGCACTGCGGCGGCATCGGCGAGCGCCCTGCCGCCCGCCTATTTCAGACTGTACCGCGTCTGGTTCGCTTTCGGCTTTCCGGCCTTCTCAGCCGTCATCGGCATTTTCTGGCTGATGCTAACGAAACCGTCGATCACATTATTTTAGCATCGGCCAGAGGCTCGCCACGAGAAGCACCGCCATGGTGATGTTGAACCACTTCAGCCGCACCGGATCGGAAAGCCAGTCTCTCAGCGCCGAGCCGAAGCCCGCCCAGGTCGAGACGCTCGGCACGTTGACCACCGCGAAAGCCAGGCCGACGATCAGCACGCTGGCGAGATAAAGTTCTGGATTGGTGTAGGTCGCCATCGCCGTGACCGCCATCACCCAGGCTTTCGGGTTGACCCACTGGAAGGCCGCCGCCGAGACGAAGGACATCGGCGCGGCACTGTTGCTGCCTTCGCTCAGCGAACGCGAGGAGGCGATCTTCCAGGCGATCCAGACGAGATAGGCGCCGCCGGCGAACTTCAGCACCGTATAGACCAGCGGCAGCGTGTGCAGCAGCGCCCCGAGCCCGAGACCAACGCCGATCAGCAGCGAAAAGAAACCGGCGCCGATGCCGAACATATGCGGGATCGTCCTGCGGAAACCGAAATTCACCCCCGAGGCGAAGAGCATCATATTGTTCGGCCCCGGCGTGATCGAGGTCGCGAAGGCGAAGAGAACAAGAGCGAAAAACGTATCCAGCGGCATGCGACCTCCCGAAACCGGCTCTTTTCCGCGGCCTCTCTTAGTTAGGTCAGCATAACTGCCCTAAACTCTTGATGCCATTACATCATTGTCATGGTGACAGGATTACTTGAAAGATAGGAACTAGGCGCAATCTCCTGAAAAATGGAAAAATCATGCAAGACGACCCCATCCCCTCCGTCAAATTCCCGAACGGCACGGAAGTGCCGGCGCTCGGCCAGGGAACCTGGGCCATGGGCGAGGATGCCGGCCATGCGAAGATAGAGATCGAGAGCCTCAAGGCCGGCATCGATCTCGGCATGACGCTGATCGACACCGCCGAAATGTACGGCGACGGCGGCGCCGAGCAGATCGTCGGCCAGGCGATCAAGGGGCGGCGCGACGAGGTCTTCCTTGTCAGCAAGGTCTATCCCTGGAACGCCAGCCTGAAAGGCACGATCGAGGCCTGCGAGCACAGTCTCGAACGGCTCAGCACCGACCGCATCGATCTCTACCTTCTGCACTGGCGCGGCAATCATCCGCTCGCCGAGACCGTTGCCGCCTTCGAAATGCTGAAAGCGTCAGGCAAGATCGGCGCCTGGGGCGTCTCCAACTTCGACACCGAAGACATGGAAGAGCTGCTCTCCGTGCCCGAAGGCGCCAACGTCGCCGCCAACCAGGTGCTCTACAACCTCTCCCGCCGCGGCATCGAATATGATCTCCTGCCCTGGTGCCAGAGCCGCGGAATCCCGGTCATGGCCTATTCGCCGATCGAGCAGGGACACATCCTCCACCATCCCGAACTGATCCACATCGCCAAGGCCTATCAGGCGACGCCCGCCCAGCTGGCGCTCGCCTTCCTCCTCGAACGCGACGGCGTCATCGTCATCCCGAAGACATCGAATGCCGATCGCGTGGCTGAGAACCGCGACTGCGTCTCGCTCGACATCACCGACGAGGACTGGCAGGCGCTCGACGCCGCCTTCCCACCGCCGGCAAGGAAAAAGCCGCTGGAGATGATTTGATCTCCAGCGGCTCGAACTGCTCCACGCCTATCAGCTATATGCCGCGACCTCGCGCTTCCCCCTTCTTCCCAGCGGGGAGAAGAGCTTTGCCGCGTCGTCTCCGTCCCTTGCCAGCCCTTGGCTGGCACGCATGGCCGAGGCTGACGCCGAGGAAGGGATGAAGCTTGTGCCTCACATCCCCTGCGCGCCGCGGTTCATCGCGGCGATGCCAGTGCGGCAGACTTCGATGAGGCCGAGCGGCTTCATGATCGCGATGAACTGGTCGATCTTCGAGGACTTGCCGGTGATCTCCAGAATGAAGTGATCAATCGTCGCGTCCACCACCTTGGCATGAAAGGCATCGGCAAGGCGCAGCGTCTCGGCGCGCGTCTCGCCCTCGCCGATCACCTTGACCAGCGCCACTTCACGCTCGATCGGCCGTTCCTGGCCAAGTTCGCGAGCGCGCACCGTCAGATCGACGACGCGATGAACCGGCACGATGCGATCAAGCTGCGCCTTGATCTGCTCCAGCACGTGCGGCGTGCCGCGCGTGACGATGGTGATGCGGGAAAGATGCGCCTGATGCTCGGTCTCCGAGACTGTGAGGCTTTCGATGTTGTAGCCGCGGCCGGAGAACAGGCCGATGACGCGGGCAAGGACGCCCGGTTCATTGTCGACGAGCACCGAAAGCGTATGGCTCTCGATTGCCGTCGTTTCCGGCGAGATGAAGTAGGCAGAGCCGGTGGGCTGAAGATGTGCGTTCATGGTCCTGGGTTCCTACCTTGTCGTTATACGAGCTGACGGCCTTTGGCGTCGATCGCATTGGCGACCGCTTCATCCGTGGCTTCGTCGGGCAGCAGCATTTCATTATGGGCCTTGCCCGAGGGGATCATCGGGAAGCAGTTGGCGAGGTTGGCGACGCGGCAATCGAAGATGACGGGCTTCTTGACCTCGATCATCTCGACGATGGCGTCGTCGAGCTCATCCGGCTTGTCGCAGCGCAGGCCGACCGCGCCGTAGGCCTCCGCCAGCTTGACGAAATCCGGCATTGCCTCGGTATAGGAGTGCGACAGGCGGTTGCCGTGCAAGAGCTGCTGCCACTGGCGCACCATGCCCATGTACTGGTTGTTCATGATGAAGATCTTGATCGGCGCATCATACTGGATGGCCGTCGACATTTCCTGGATGCACATCTGGATCGAGGCGTCGCCCGCGATATCGATGACGAGGCTTTCGGGATGGGCGATCTGGACGCCGAGGGCCGCCGGCAGGCCGTAGCCCATCGTGCCGAGGCCGCCCGAAGTCATCCACCGGTTCGGCTGCTCGAAGCCGAAGAACTGCGCTGCCCACATCTGATGCTGGCCGACCTCGGTCGTGATGTAGGTGTCGCGGTCCTTGGTATGCGCATAGAGGCGCTCCAGCGCATATTGCGGCATGATCACGTCGTTGTTCTTCGTATAGGCGAAGGAGTTGCGCGCCCGCCAGCGAGCGATATCGCTCCACCAATCCGCGAGGCGGTTTTTCTCCGGCTTTTTCGGCAGCGCCCGCCACAGGCGGACCATGTCTTCCAGCACATGGCCGACATCGCCGCGAATGCCGATATCGACGCGGACGTTCTTGTTGATCGAGGACGGATCTATATCGATATGGATCTTCTTCGAGTTCGGCGAGAAGGCGTTGAGACGGCCGGTGATACGATCGTCGAAGCGGGCGCCGATGCAAACCATGACGTCGCAGTCATGCATCGCCATGTTCGCCTCGTAAGAGCCGTGCATGCCGAGCATCTTCAGCCAGTTCTTGCCCGAAGCCGGATAGGCGCCGAGGCCCATCAGCGTCGAGGTGATCGGGAAATCGGTGAGGTCGACCAGTTCGCGCAGCAGCTTGGAAGCTTCCGGGCCGGAATTGACGACGCCGCCGCCGGAATAGATGATCGGCCGGCGCGCATTCGCCATCAGCTCGATCGCCGCATGGATCTGATTGAGGTCGCCCTGGATCTTCGGCTGGTAGCTCTTCTGGATCGGGTAATCGGCGGGCGGCGTATAGGTACCGGTCGCGAACTGCACGTCCTTCGGAATATCGACGACAACGGGACCCGGACGGCCGGACTGGGCGATGCGGAAGGCCTCATGAATGATGGCGGCGAGCTCGTTGACGTCCTTGACCAGCCAGTTGTGCTTGGTGCAGGGCCGGGTGATGCCGACGGTATCGCATTCCTGGAAGGCGTCGGAGCCGATCAGCGAGGTCGGGACCTGGCCGGTCAGGCAGACGAGCGGGATCGAATCCATCAGCGCATCCTGCAGCGGCGTGACCGCATTGGTGGCGCCGGGACCCGAGGTGACGAGCATGACGCCGACCTTGCCGGTGGAGCGGGCGTAACCTTCAGCCGCATGGCCGGCCCCCTGCTCATGGCGCACGAGGATGTGCTTGACATCGTCCTGCTGGAAGATCTCGTCATAGATCGGCAGAACCGCGCCGCCGGGATAGCCGAAGATATGTTCGACGCCATTGTCCTTCAGCGCCTTGAGAACGATCTCCGCTCCCGTCATCCGATTGCCTGCCGCCTGATTGTCCGTGCTCATCTGTCTGTTCCGTTTGATGCTGGGATTTGCGTTTGTGGCCGGAAGCCCGAAATTCGGGCACAAAAAAAGGCCCCGGAGGAGCCTGTCATCTAGCGCATGGGTGGCTGTCGCCGGATGGTTACACCATCCTGCCCATGCGCTTTCCCACCACGATAAGAGCCGTTGCCATTTTCATGGCCGGAAGTGATAGACAGAAAATTTCGCAGCGTCAACGCATGCCGCAATAAAAAACTGCCCGGCGCCTTCGCCCCTGAAAATCGATAGGATGAAGGATTTGTTAAAGGATCGACTTTATCCTTTAACGCTACCGCAGGGAGTAGCCTTTGCTCAACAACGACTTGCGCATGTCTGACAAGGCAGGCGAGCACGATCGACGCGACGGCCATGCGCCGGGAAATCGCTTTCTCGGCCGTGTCGTTGCATGCAGCGGATCGAGAGCGACGATTGCCGCCGTCGCCGTCGAGGGCGGCACCGATCTCACCGAACTCTGGTCCGTCGGCAAGCTGATCTCGATCAGCGTCGGCCGCAACCGCGTCGTTGCGCTCGTCTACTCCATGAAAACCGGCAGCCATGCCTGGGGCGAAGGCGAAGACAATAATTTCAAGATCGAGACCGAGCTTCTCGGCGAAGTCCGCGTCGACGAAAACGGACGCGAGGAATTTTCGACCGGCATCTCGCGCTATCCCTATCTCGGCGCCATCGCCCACCGCATCCGCGCCGCCGACCTGATGCGCATCTATGATGCCGGAACGGGCACGACCGCTGTCATTGGCAAGCTGACCCAGGACGAAAGCATCGATGCGGCGATCCACATCCCCTCGATGCTCTCCAAGCATTTCGCCGTCGTCGGCTCGACCGGCGTCGGCAAATCGACGGCCGTCTCTTTGCTGCTGCACAAGGCGATCGCGGCCGACCCGAAACTGCGCGTGCTGATCCTCGATCCGCACAATGAATTCGCCGCCGCATTTCCGAAGCACGCCGTCACCATCGATACCGATACGCTCGACCTGCCCTTCTGGCTGATGCGGCTGGAGGAGTTTGCCGAAGTCGTCTTTCGCGGCCGCCCGCCGGTGCCCGAAGAGCTCGACATGCTCCGCGATATCATGCCGGAGGCCAAGCGCGCCTTCCGCGGCAGCGACAATTCGCTGGTGCGCCGGACGACGGAAAAGAGCTCGATTACCGCCGACACGCCGGTTCCCTATCGCATGGCCGATCTCCTGGCCCTGATCGACGAGCGCATTGGCCGCCTCGAGGGCCGCGCGGAGAAACCTTCCCTGCGGTCGCTGAAGATGCGCCTCATCGCTGCGATCAACGATCCGCGCTATCACTTCATGTTTTCCAACAATACGATCAGCGATACGATCACCGACACCATCGCGCAGATATTCCGCATTCCCGGCGACAGCAAGCCGATCTGCACCTTCCAGCTTGCCGGCATTCCCTCCGAGGTGGTCAATTCGGTCGCCTCCGTGCTCTGCCGCATGGCCTTCGAGGTGGCGTTGTGGAGCGACGGCGCCATCCACATGCTCGTCGTCTGCGAGGAAGCCCACCGCTACATCCCCTCCGATCCCAGCCTCGGTTTCGTGCCGACACGTCAGGCAATCGCCCGCATCGCCAAGGAAGGCCGAAAATACGGCGTCTCGCTTGGGATCATTACCCAGCGGCCGGGCGAGCTCGACCAGACGATCCTGTCGCAGTGCTCGACGCTGTTTGCCATGCGCCTGGCCAACGACCGCGACCAGGAAATCATCCGCTCGGCCATCCCGAATTCGTCGATCTCGACGACAAGCTTCATCTCGTCGATCGGCAATGGCGAGGCGATCGCCTTCGGCGAGGCGATCAGCGTGCCGATGCGCATGCGCTTTTCCCGAGTCGAGGAAAATCTGCTCCCCAAGGCTGCCAGCGCCAACAGCAAGCACAGCGAGGAAGATCCGGATACGGTCGATCTGCGCAAGATCGTCACCCGCATGCGGGCGGTGACGGTCGCGCCCGACATTTCGAACTTCCAGCAGAGCTTCGGCGCATCGACGGCGGGTTCCGACGAGGAGAATGACGCCGACGAGCATCTCGAGGCCAAGCCCTACGCCCCGCCTCCACCGGCCTCGCCACCGCCGGCTTCAGCGCCTCTCGAATCCTACCGGCGCGAACTGCTGCCGCAGACGCCGCGGCTGGACCCGGCCGCACCTCCATCCGTCGATCCTCGGCTCGACGCACTGCGCCGCGAGATGCGCCGCGAGGAACCGATCTTTCCGCGGCCTGCGCCGCAGGCGGATCAACCGGCCATCACCCGCCGGGAACCCGGCGCATCGCTGCGCGAAAGCATTTTGAAAAAGCCGCTGAGCAGCCTTTACAACAAGGATTGAGCCTTCTGACCGCCCTCCAGGGCGATCAGCGGCTCGACGACATCGAGCACACGCTGACGATCCGCTGATTTCAGCGGCAAAAGCGGTCGCGGAAGCTCCGCCCGGGCGAGCGAGAGATGCTCGAGCAGCATGTAAACGACGCGAATGCTTCCGAATGCCTTGAAGGTTTGCCATAGGGGTTCGAACAGCTTGTCGAGGCGGCGGGCCTCATCGACATCCCCCGCCATGGCGGCCCTGGTCAGGCCGAGAGCCGTGCGCGGCAGCAAACCGCCGATGACGCTGTACCAGGCGTCTGCGCCGGAAAGCAGCGCGTCGGCCGCGCCCCAATCGCCGCTGTAGCCGATCGCGAGATCGGTCTTCTCCCGCAAGGCCGCAAGTTCCCTTGGCAAATCGCCGTCAACAGGCAGCGGCATCTTCACCGCCTTGATCGTTTCGATATCGGAGAGTCGCTGGAGAAGCTCCCGGCTGAAGGTGAAATGGGTCGTGCCGGGATTGTTGTAGATACAGACCGGCAGCTTCGTTGCCTTCGCGACCGCCAGGAAATGCTCATAGGCTTCTTCCTGCGTCAGCGGCGTATAGGAGACCGGCGCCAGCAGAAGAGCATCCGCACCGGCCGCCTCGGCATCCCTGGCAAGACCCACGGCGTGGTCCGTTCTGAGAGCCCCGGCCCCGACGATGAGGGGAATACGGCCGGCGACGCATTCCGCCGCGGCCTTGACGGCGCGCAACCGCTCCTCGCGCGTGAGGTAAGCATAGATCCCGGTGCTGCCGAGAAGTCCGATAGAGGCGACGCCCGCCTCGCACAAGCGTTCCAGAAGGCGGCCGAGGGCTTCGGTGTCGACACGGCCATCGATATTCGCAGGCGTTGCCGGAAAGGCCGAAAGGCCATGAAATGGAGAAGCCCAAGACATGATGTGATCCTGAAAAAGCGTCAGTTTGAGAACAGCAGGCGCGATCCGGCGCCCGCGAAGAACACCGCGAGGCTTGCCTCGATCCAGCGGCGCGCCCTGGCATAGCCGCGCACCATCGGCGCTGTCGAAAACAGCAGGGCATAACCGGCGAATATCGATATGCCGAACAGCACACAGCCGCCGAACGCCGTCACCGCCATCTCGGGCGAAGCGCCCGGTTTGAGGCCGAGCGACATGATCGCGACCCAGGCCAGAACCGCTTTGGGGTTTCCGAGATGCATCAGGATCCCACGGCGGTAGAGCACGCCCAAGTCCGTCGACGGCCGCGCCAGTTTGCGTGCCGGCGCGTCCGCGGCAGCCGCCGAGCGAGCCGCCCTCCAGGCGAGCCAGAGGAGGTAAAGCCCGCCCGCGATCTTGAGGAATAACAGGGCATGAGCATAGCCAACGAGCAATGTCGAAATGCCAGTGACGGCAATCAGTCCCCAGCATGTCGACATCGTTATCACGCCGGCGGCAAGCGCCAGGGCCGGTCGGCGTCCTTGGCTCATCGCGACATTCATGATCGCCATGTTGCTTGGTCCCGGGCTTCCGGCTGCGACGATATAGGCGATATAGACGACGAGAAGATCCTGCATGTCCGCTTTCCAGAAGTCGCTGAGGCCTTCCTTCTCTTCTAAAATTGGTTCATCATGAAGCGCCATTTTCAAGAATCTTCATGGACCATTTTGTAATGTCGAAGCGGCGGGCGACCATCGAAATTCCGTCTCTCCATGGGATCGACAGAACGGCCCATGTCGGCCGTCGGCTTGCACAGGCCCTGCGGAACGCCATTGCCTGCGGCGAGTTGCGGCCGGGCGAGCGCCTTCCTTCGACGCGTAGCCTTGCCGCCTCTTTGAAGATCGCCCGCGGCACCGTCGTCGAAGCCTTCGACCAGTTAACCGCCGAAGGTTATCTCGAGGCGAGAGTAGGCGCGGGAACCCGTGTTGCTGCCGCCCTGACGGACATGGCGCCGGCACTGCCGCCGCCACCGCCCGCGCCGGCGGCCGCAAAGGCGATCGACCTGCCTGCCCCGGCTGCACGGCTGATCTCGATCGCCCGTGCGCTGACCCCTCACCCGCCCGTTCCCTTCGCTATTGCCGTGCCCGCTTCCGGCATCGCGCCCGACGACAATTGGCGCCGTCTCGGCAATCGAATGCGCGCCTCAAGGCAGGCCGCACCGTCGGGCTACCATGATCCGATGGGTGTGCTCGAACTGCGCATCGCCATCGCCGGCCACGTCCGCCGCGCAAGGGCCGTTCATTGCGAGCCCGAGCAGGTCATCGTTACGTCAGGCACGCAGCAGGGTCTCTATATGGCTGGCCGGGTTCTTCTGTCGCATGACGACCCGGTATGGGCCGAGGATCCCGCTTATCCCGGCCTGACGGCGGTGCTCGACGATCTCGGCGTACGGACGCATCGAATTCCGGTCGATGCACAAGGAATGAATGTGGAACGCGGCCTTGAACTGTGTCCAGAAGCGCGCGCCGCATTCGTCACTCCTTCGCACCAGTATCCGGTCGGCATGCCGCTCAGCATGGCGCGGCGCAACGCTCTGGTCGCCTGGGCCGACCAGAACCCAGCCTGGATCGTGGAGGACGACTACGACAGCGAACTGCGTTATGCCGGACATCCTTTCCCCTCCATGCAGGGGCTGCGTCCGTCGCGCGTCATCTATCTCGGCACTTTCAGCAAGGTGCTCTTTCCGTCGTTGCGGCTCGGTTACGTCATCGCGCCGGCGCCGCTCGCAGAAGCCTTCGCCGGCGCACGCGCCATTCTTGACCGGCATTCGCCGATATCAGAACAGCACGTTCTGGCCGCCTATATCAGGGAAGGCTATTTCGAGGCGCATATCAGGCGCATTCGCGGTCTTTATGCCGAACGCCGCGCTGTTCTGCTCGCGGCGCTCGAGCGGGTTCTGCCGGCGGGGTGCCATGTTCAGCCGAGCGATCAGGGCATGCACATCCTGCTATGGCTGCCCGAGGACGCCGACGATGTGCGACTGGCAGCGCGCGCCCTTTCGGCCGGCCTCGCAGTAAGGGCGATCTCCCCCATGTATGGCGCGCAGAAGGCGCGCCCTGGCCTGATGCTGGGTTTCGGCGGTTTTCCACCGGAGCAGTTGCAGGCGGCGGTGGGCGAACTCGCCAAACTGCTGCAGGAGTGCGGAACGTAACTGGACTTGAAGGGCAGCCCGGGCTTACGCCCTATGGGGCCAGCCGCTCCCAGCTCTCGTCCATCTGATTGCGGAACCAGGTCATTTGCCGCTTGGCGTATTGCCGTGTCGCCGCAGCCCCCTTCTCAAGCACTTCCTCGCGCGTCATCTCGCCCTTCAGCATCGCCGTGATCTGCGAAACTCCGATCGCCTTCATGACAGGCGCCACGGCCGGCAGGCCAAGGGCAAGCAGCGCCCTCACCTCGCTTTCGGCACCCTGCTGCAGCATCTTTTCGAAACGGCCATTGATGCGGGCATGCAGCACCGCCCGGTCCGGCAGAACGACGATCTTTCGCGCCTCATCGGCGTCGATCAACACGGGCCCGAGCCGCCGATGAAATTCGGCGATCGACCGTCCCGTCGCCTTGATCACCTCCAGCGCCCGGACAATGCGCTGCCCGTCCTGGCGGTTGAGGCTTGCCGACATGGCAGGATCGATTGCTTCGAGTTCGGCATGGAGCCCCTCCGGCCCCTCCGCAACCAGCCGCATCCTGAGTTCTTCCCGCAGACCTTCAGGGATCTCCGGCATGTCGGAAAGGCCGCCGGTCAGAGCCTTGAAATAGAGTCCGGTGCCGCCGACGAAGACCGGCAGCTGCCCGGCGGCTTTCAGTGCCGGCAACAGCGCCGAGACATCGCGCAGCCAGGCGCCGGTGGAATAGGCGGCCCCTGCCGGCACGTGGCCGTAGAGATGATGCGGCACGCCTTGCATCTCCTCTTCCGACGGGCGCGCCGTCAGTACCCGCAAGGTGTCGTAGACCTGCATGCTATCGGCATTGACGACCGCGCCGCCATAGCGCTTGGCCAATTCGACAGCGAGCGCGGACTTGCCGCTGGCGGTCGGCCCGGTTATCAGGATCGCGTTCTCTACGCTCAGAAGGTTTTCCATCATGGCCCTCGTTGCCACGCTTGTTGCCAATCCGTCAAATCCTGTTCTGACCCCTGGTATCGCCGAACAGGCGGCCGAGGCCGTGGAAGCCTCCGGTCTCTATTGGCTGGCCGACGGCGTCGCCTGCGATATCGCGCTGCGTGACGGTACGGATGCACAGGCGGCGGAGGCCAATATTCTCGCCGTCATCGCTGGCGCGGCGATCGACCTGGTCATCCAGGAGCAGGAGACGCGCCGCAAGAAGCTGCTGATCGCCGACATGGATTCGACGATGATCGGCCAGGAATGCATCGACGAACTCGCGGCCGAAGTCGGCCTGAAGGAGAAGGTCGCCGCCATCACCGCCCGCGCCATGAACGGCGAGATCGCCTTCGAGCCGGCGTTGCGCGAGCGCGTCGCTCTGCTGAAAGGCCTGCCGATTTCGGTCGTCGACGAAGTCATCGCCCGGCGTATCACGCTCACCCCGGGCGGCCCGGAGCTGATCGCCACAATGAAGTCGAAAGGCCATTACACCGCCCTCGTCTCCGGCGGCTTCACCGTCTTTACGGGCCCTATCGCCGCCACGCTCGGCTTCGATGAGAACCGCGCCAACACCTTGCTGGACGATGGCGGCATCCTCTCCGGATTTGTCGCCGAGCCGATCCTCGGTAAGCAGGCGAAAGTGGATGCACTGAACGAAATATCGGCACGCCTCGGCATTTCGCCGAAGGAGGCGATCGCCGTCGGCGATGGCGCCAATGATCTCGGCATGCTGCAGCTCGCCGGCTCCGGCGTCGCCCTCCACGCCAAACCCACGGTCGCCGCCCAGGCGCAGATGCGCATCAACCACGCCGACCTGACGGCGCTGCTCTATATCCAGGGCTATCGGAAGACGGATTTTGTGATGGGTTAGTCACTAAACCAACCGGGCCAATCATGAAGCATTCGGCGCGCTATCTGATGCGTCGGCATGGAATTTGGCGAGAACGCTCACTCCAATCTCCCTCATCCCTGTGCTCGTCACAGGGATCCAGCGCGCCCAAGTCCTTGGGCGCGGGGGACTCTTCCTCCCGGCAAGAGTGTCATTCACGGCGCAGACGCGCCGTGGTTGGATTCCTTTAACGAGCACAGGAATGAGGGAGGTAGAGACACCGGCGGGCGAGCTCGCTACCGCCGAACAGGCACCCATGCACCGCCCACGGCGGATCGGCGACGAAGGACACCTAGGCGGTAAGTGCCGCCAGAGCTCCCCTATTCCATCGGCACCGCCACGAACCGCAGATCGCCATTGGCCGATGCGATCATCAGCTGGGCGTTGCGGCGGCCCTCCTGTTTCAGCGATTTCACCTTGGCGGCGACCGCGTCCGGCGACTTCATGAATTCCTGTGCCACCTCGACGATCACGTCTCCCGGCTTTAGCCCCTTTTCGGCCGAGGCCGAGCCGGGCGCCACTTCCGTCACGACGACGCCGTCGACGCTTTCGGCAATGCCGAAAGCCTTGCGTGTTTCGGGGCTCAACAGCGACAGCGACAATCCGAGCACGTTCTTGGGGGTTGCCGCATCCGGCGATACCTGGCCCTGGTGCTGGTCCGGCGCGGGCGCACCCGGCAGGGGCTGGGCCTGATCGCCGGTATCCGGCTCGTCCATGTCGTTGTTTTCGTCGGGATCAGGGGTGATCACGCCGTCGTCCTGCGAGCCATCGGGCGCCCCGCCACCGGCGGCAGCCTGATCGCTGTCCTCAAGGCGGCCAAGCTTCACCTTGACGGTCTGCTCCTTGCCGTCGCGCAGCACGACGACGTCGACTTCCTTGCCGACCGTGCTTTCCGCCACGACACGCGGCAGATCGCGCATTTCATTGACCGTCTTGCCGTCGAATTTCAAAATCACGTCGCCCGCCTTGATCGAACCGTCGTCGACGGGGCCGCCTTTGATGACACCGGCGACCAGTGCACCCTTGGCCGTGTCGAGGCCGAGGCTGTCGGCAATATCGTCTGTCACCGGTTGAATGCGCACGCCGAGCCAGCCGCGCCGCGTCTCGCCATATTGGCGCAACTGCTCGACAACGCCGGAAGCCAGTTCGGACGGTACGGAGAAGCCGATGCCGATCGAGCCGCCGCTCGGCGAGATGATCGCCGTGTTGATGCCGATCACCTCGCCCTTCATGTTGAAGAGCGGTCCGCCGGAATTACCCTTGTTGATCGCCGCATCCGTCTGGATGAAATTGTCGTAGGGGCCGGCATTGATGTTGCGGCCGCGCCCGGAAATGATGCCGACCGTCACCGAACCGCCGAAGCCGAACGGATTGCCGATCGCCATGACCCAGTCGCCGATGCGCATCGTGCTGGAATCGCCGAATTTGACCGCTTTCAGCGGCGCCTTCGGCTCGACCTTCAGCACCGAAAGATCGGTCTTCGTATCCGTGCCGATCAGCTTCGCCTTGAGCTTCGAGCCATTGGCGAAATTGACCTCGATGTCGTCAGCGCCCTCGATCACGTGATTGTTGGTGACGATATACCCGGTTGGGTCGATGACGAAGCCCGAGCCGAGCGAGCTGACATTATGATTGGGGCCTTTGCCGCCCTGCTGCTTGTTGAAGAAGTCGTTGAAGAACTCCTGGAATGGCGATCCGTCGGGCGCACGCGGCGCCGGGCCGACGCCCTCGTCGTCCTTCACATTCTGCGAGGTCGAGATATTGACCACCGCGTCGAGCAGCCCTTCGGCCAGATCGGCGACGGAAGCCGGACCGTTGTTCGGCACGACGCCCTGAATGGTCGGGGTCTGCTGCGGTGCCGCGGGTGCGGGTGGCGTCGGTGCGGGAGCAGCCGGAGCAGGCGCGGCAACCCCAGGTGCTGTGGCTTCAGGCGCGGTTTGCGCAAAAGCAACCTCGCTCACGCCGGCTTGCGCCAGGATGGCGACGCTGGCCAGAAGCGCGAGCGTTCGTCTGAAGGGCGAGCGATTCGTGGGGGCCATCAAGCTTCCTCATAAGCGGTAAATGCGCACATTGAGCACCAGCATAAGGCGGAATGATGGAGGGTGAAATCACCTTTTCGCGAAATCCCCGTGCAATATGACGTGCCCTCGCAAAAGCCGGATTATCTCAATCATTCCATGCAAAAAGGGCCGGCGCTCGGGCCGGCCCTTCGGAATTGTCGGGGATGCGGACAGCATCCGCTGCCGTCAGTTCGCCGGTTGGGCGGGTGCCGCCGGAGCAGTCGCGCCGGGCACCGCCGGAGCGGGTGCGGCCGCGTTTGCCGGCGGCTGCAAGGCGCCGGCGGCATTGTCGAAATAACGGAAGAATTCCGAATTCGGCGACAGCACCAGCGTCGTGTCCTGCGATGAAAGCGCCGACGAATAGGCCGCCATCGAACGATAGAATTCGAAGAAGGCGGGATTCCTGGAAAAGGCGTCGGCGAACACGCGGTTGCGTTCGGCATCGCCCTGACCGCGCAGGATTTCCGCATCGCGCTGGGCATCCGCGGTGATCTCCACCACCTGGCGGTCGGCAACCGCCCGCCGGCGCAGTCCGTCTTCCGTGCCCTGGGCACGCAAGAGTTCGGCTTCGGCCAGACGCTCGGAACGCATGCGGTTATAGGTGTTCGGCGCAACATCGGCCGTCAGATCGGTGCGGCGGATGCGCACGTCCTGGATGTTCAGGCCGAGGAGCTCGGCATCCGGACGCAGATCGTCGCGCACCTCGAGCATCATCGACACGCGCTCGTCGGAAAGTGCGGCATCGAATTCCCGCAGACCGTAGACACGGCGCAATGCCGAATCGAGGCGAGTGCGCAGCCGCGCTTCGGCCGCATCGCGATCGCCCGAGACAGTTTCGCGGAAGCGGCGAGCATCGTTGATCGAGTAGATCACGAAGGCGTCGACGTCGAAAGTCGCGCCGCCCTTGACCTGCACCTGGATGTTATCGAGGTCGAGACGCAGCTTCTGCTTTTCGACGAGCTGGACGCGGTCGGCATCCATGAAGCTGAACGGCAGCTTGAAATAGATGCCGGGCTCGGTCTTGACCGACTGAATCTCACCGAAGCGCACGACGATCGCCTGCTCACGGGCATTGACCACGTAAACCGAGGAATAAAGCCCGATCAGCACGATGGCGAGGATAACGAGAATGACGGGAAGCCTGTTCGAAGTCATGGCTCAACCTCCCTGCTGCGACGGTCTGGAGATTTCGTTGAGCGGCAGATAAGGCACGACACCTTGCTTCTCTTCGATGATGACCTTCTTGGAATTCTTCAGCACCTGTTCCATCGTTTCCAGGAACAGCCGCTTGCGGGTGACGTCGGGCGCCTTCGAATATTCTTCGTCGATGGCGATGAAGCGCTGCGCTTCGCCCTCGGCTTCCTTGACGACGCGGTCCTTGTAGGCGGCTGCGTCTTCGCGGATGCGGGCGCCGTCACCGCGTGCCTGACCGAGTTTCTGGTTGGCGTATTGGTTGGCTTCTTCCACCAGGCGCTGCTTGTCCTGGTCGGCGCGCTGCACTTCCTGGAAGGCGTCGGCCACTTCACGCGGCGGTGCCACATCTTCGATCGTCACCTTGTTGACCGAAATGCCGGAATTATAACGCGACATCGTATCCTGGATGATGTTGGCGACTTCGCTAGCGATCTCCAGGCGGCGGTCGCGGAACGCGTCCTGCGCCGGACGGCGGCCGACCACTTCGCGCATCGCGCTTTCGGAAACCTGCTGCAGCGTCTGCGCCGGGCTTTCGACGTTGAAGAGATAGGCGCGCGCATCGCTGATCTGATAGAGCACGTTGAAGCGGACGTTGAGAATGTTCTGGTCGCCCGACAGCATCAGCCCGCCAGCCGTATTGCTGCTGCCCTGCGTGCCGCCGACATTCAGCAGCTGCTCGGTGACCTTGACGATCTCGACCGTATCCATCGGCCAGAAATGGAAATGCAGACCCGGCATCGATACCGTTTCCCGCGGCTTGCCGAAGCGCAGCTCAACGCCGCGTTCGTCCGGCTGGACGGTGTATACGCACTGGATCAGCCAGAAGACGGCGACGATTGCCAAAACGATCACCGTCACGCCGCCATTGAAACCGCCGGGAACGATGTTGCGCAGCTGGTCCTGGCCGCGCCGAATAATGTCTTCCAGATCGGGCGGTCCGCCCTTGCCGCCGCTGCCGCGCGGGCGGTTTGGCCCCTGACCCCATGGTCCCTGATTATTACCGCCGCCGCCCCAAGGGCCGCCGCCGCCATTCTGATTGCTCCAGGGCATCAAAACCTCGTTGTTCGTTAAGTCTTCCCCGCATCCGGGACCGTGGGGGCTGACCGGCGAATGCGTTGGTGACCGTTATAGGTATCGCCGCACCGGCTTTCAACGCAGCGTGAGAAACTTGGTCAATTTAATTGGAAAATAGTTCGTTTTCAGGCGTGGCGACGTTTGTAGACGACGTAGCGGGTGGGATAGCTGTCCTTCTCGCCGGCCGGCACCGCGATTGTCTCTGCCGCCTGCCAGAGATCGGGATCGATGTCAGGAAAAGACGCGTCGCCGTCGAGATCGGCCTCGACATGGGTAATGCACATTCTGTCGGCAAGATTGATCGCCTGCGCATAGATCTGACCGCCGCCGACGATGCAGATCTCGTCGACGCCGGTTTCGCGCGCCAGCCTTTCAGCCGCGTCCATCGCCTCGGCCAGCGAATGCGCCATAGCGACATCGGGATGATCGATCGCCGCTTGCCGCGAGATCACCACGTTCGGCCGTCCCGGCAGCGGCTTGCCGATCGAATCGTAGGTCTTGCGGCCCATCACCACAGGCTTGCCCAGCGTCAGCGCCTTGAAGCGCTTGAGATCGCTCGACAGCCGCCACGGCATGTCGCCGTCGCGGCCGATGATGCCGTTGCGGGCAACGGCGGCGATGATGGTCCTGCGAATGTCGGCCATGAAATATCCCGGATCAGACGGCGATCGGCGCCTTGATGTTGGCATCGGCCTCGTAGCCGATCAGCTCGAAATCCTCGAAGGTGAAGCTGAAGATGTCCTTTACATCGGGATTGATGCGCATGAAGGGCAGCGGCTTCGGCCGGCGCGTCAGCTGCAGCTTCGCCTGATCGAAATGATTGTGGTAGAGATGCGCGTCGCCGAATGTATGGACGAAATCGCCGGATTTAAGCCCGGTCACCTGAGCAACCATCATCGTCAGCAGCGCGTAGGAAGCGATATTGAAGGGCACGCCGAGGAAGATGTCGGCGGAACGCTGGTAGAGCTGGCAGGAGAGCTTGCCGTCGGCGACATAGAACTGGAACAGGCAATGGCAGGGCGGCAGCGCCATGTTATCAACTTCGGCCGGATTCCAGGCCGAGACGATGTGGCGGCGCGAATTCGGATTGTGGACGATGCCTTTGACCAGATTGGCGATCTGATCGATATGGCCGCCGTCCGGTGCCGGCCAGGAGCGCCATTGGGCGCCATAGACCGGCCCGAGGTCACCGTTCTCGTCGGCCCACTCATCCCAGATCGAGACGCCGTGGTCCCTGAGATAACCGATATTCGTTTCGCCCTTCAGGAACCACAAAAGTTCGTGGATGATCGAGCGCAGATGCAGCTTCTTCGTGGTCAGCACGGGGAAGCCTTCTTCGAGGTCGAAGCGCATCTGGTAGCCGAAAACCGAGCGGGTGCCGGTGCCGGTGCGGTCGCCCCGGTCCGAGCCCTTTTCCATCACATGCTTCAGGAGGTCGAGATATTGCTGCATGGCGCGCTGATTCCGTTTTCTTCAATTTAAGCCTTCGCATTGAGGAAACCAATCGCCGGCCAGCATTTTCCCATCCTTTCTGCCGCCGGAGATAACGCTTTTATGACGTTTGCCCTTTCCTTGGGCGAAGGAAATCACTATATCAACCCTGCCGGCTTTCGGGCCGGCTATGGCAATAAATGAGCGGTGTAATAAACCTATTGGACCCGGGGGCGGTACCCGGCGCCTCCACCAAAAACCGGCGGCATCGAAGGCCGGCTTTTGATGGGGGCGAAACAGGATCGACAAGGGTGTAAAGATCGACTTTTTGCTCGGCATTGTACCGCCGTTATCGGGCTAAAATTGTAGTTGCAAACGACAACTATGCGGAAGCTCGTCTCGCTGCTTAATCGCGGTGTGACACTTCAATCAAAGTCCTAGTGGTTCGCACCTCTAGGCGGGGTCCGAAGGCACCTGGCAACAGAAGCCTTCACCTTCTCCCTCCTGACGAAATCATGTATGCTGCGAAAAAACGTGACTCGGTTCCGGTCTTTCCCAAGGCGCCCGGACGTGGCATATAACCTTGTGAAAAGACTTCCTAACCGACGAAAGACAGGAAAAGCATGGGGCAGGATCATATCCGCTACGACATTCTGGCGCAGGATGCACTTCGCGGCGTCATCCGCAAGGTTTTGGCGGAAGTCGCAACGACGGGGCGTCTGCCCGGCGACCATCACTTCTTCATCACCTTTCTGACGGGTGCGGCCGGTGTGCGCATTTCCCAGCACCTGAAGTCGAAATATCCAGAGCAGATGACCATCGTCATCCAGCACCAGTTCTGGGACCTGAAGATCACCGAGACGCATTTCGAAATCGGCCTGTCCTTCTCCGACGTTCCGGAAAAGCTGGTCATTCCGTTCAATGCCATTCGCGGCTTCTACGATCCCTCCGTCAATTTCGAGCTCGAATTCGACGTGCCGCTTGCCGATGGCGAGGACCTGCCGTCCGGCGAGATCACCGCCTATCCGGTCGATGCGGCAGCAAAGCCTGACGAAACCGCCGGCGCAAAACCGGCCGACGGCGAAGAGAAGAAACCTGGCTCCGTCGTCTCGCTCGACTCTTTCCGCAAGAAGCAGTGATTTCAAAGGGAGGTTCAGCCTCCCTTTTTCATAGGGATTCAGCCACACGCATGAGCGCCGAAATCATCAATCTGCGCCAGTTCCGCAAGAAGCAGCTCCGCTCCGAAAAGGAGAAGCAGGCCGAGCAGAACCGCATTTCCTTCGGCCGCACCAAGGCCGAGAAGCAGCTCACGCGCAGCCTGAACGAGAAGGCCGACAAAGCCCATCGCGACGGCCGGATCGAGACGGATGACGACGGCGCATGAGGCTTCACGCGAAGCTTGAAGAGCCGGAATGGATTCTGCAATCAGCCACTTGCGCAGATTTATTGAATCGATCCTCAAAGCAGATTGGGCTGTGAATCGTCCGTCATGATCCGCAAGCACTCGGCGACACTGCACGGCCACCGCACCAGTTTTTCGCTGGAAGATGAATTCTGGGCCGAGCTGAAGACGATCGCCGCAAGCCGTTCGCTGTCGCTTGCCGCGCTGATTTCCGAGATCGACGACCACCGCCCGCCGGACAGCAACTTGTCGTCGGCGCTGCGGCTCTATGTGCTTTCCTGGGCGAAGGCCGGCGGCGGCGAGCCGTGACGCCGCAATTGTCCATCGAAATCTGCGACGATTGCCGATAAAACCCACGCGTCCGTCAAGCCTTCATTGCGCCTGAACGCCCGGCAGCTGATCGAAATTGAGCGGACCGGGTTGTTCCTGCCCGCCGCGCCGCGCCGCTTCCGCGGCCGCCCTCGCCTGCGCATCGGCCTTGTCCTTGGTTTCCGCCGCGCGCGCGGCCTCCGCCTCGGCGGCCGCCTTCTGGGCCGCCGCTGCCTGTGCCAGTGCGCGCAGCCGCTCTTCCTCAGCCTGCCGCTGCCGCTCGATCTCAGCCGCCCTGACGCGTTCGGCGGCATTGAAGCGATAAAGCGCGGCCTCGCGGCGCAGCCGTTGCTTTTCGAGCACGATCGCCTGCAGCCGTTCGACGCGCCGCCGCTCACGCTCGAAGGCCCGCAGCGAGAGGTAGCTGGTGATATCAGTCACATCCATCGTCTTGCCGGGCGACGGCAGCATGCCGGAGAAATTCAGCCTCAGCGCCGGTTCGGCGCCGGGAAGCACCTCCTTGCCCGGATTGAGACCGATGCCGACCGTCGCGCTGATCCGCTCCTCCGGCAACGCGATCTGCGCATCGGCGGTGACGCGGGCCAGATCATTGGCGACGGTGACATTCTGCACCCTCAGCGTCCCGTCGGTAATGTTGAAGGGAACTCCGAGCGGCGGCAGCTTCGCTTCGCCGTTGTTGAGCAGCGTCTCGACGATCGGGTGCACCTTGCCGGCATTGATCTGTTCCTGCATCGTGTCGGTCGCGGCAAGCAGCGGCGGAAGGATGGCAAGGTTCAACCCGCGTATGCTGGTATCGCCGAGCCGCAGCTCTCCCGAACCATTGAGCGAGCTGGCAATCTCACCGATCGTCTTGCCCGAGGCCTCCATCGACAGCGACAGGCCGAACTTGCCATTGGCGATCGGCGCACCGTCACGCAGCCAAATGACGCCGGCAAGATCGGAATCGGCCAGCGCAAGCTTTGTCTGCAGGAAGCCGGTGCCATCGGCATTGGTGAAGAGCAGGTTGCCGGAGAGCTTGCCGCCATCCCAGTTGCCGGCCATGTCGTTGAGCTGCAGTTCGTCACCCTTGTAGGCGACGTTGCTCGTAAAATCGGACACCGCCGTTTCCGGCAGGCCGGGCCAGAATTCCTTGGCCGAAAGCTTCACCTTGACATCGAGATCCTTGAAAACGGGCAAGCCGAGCGGGGCCTTCGTCAGCGCGCCGGTGGCGGGATCGACGATCTGGCCGAACACGGCCTCGCCCAGCCAGCCGGCGTCGGCTTTGGAGAGCGTCAGCGCGCCGCTCGCCGTCGTCTTGGCGGCCTTCCGGTCGAAACTCAATGCCCCTGAAAACTCGTTGTCGGCCGCATGCCCCTTGATATCGGACAAGGCGATCTTGTCGCTGTCGACGGCGGCATTGACCTGCAGGCCGAAAGGCAATCCCGTTCCGGTCTGCGGCAGGGCGATGCCGTTCATGATGAGATAGGGGTCGATATCGGCGCTATCGAGCGAAAGCGCGATCTGACCATTCATGAAACTTTGCGGCCGGACATCGACCTTGCCGTTGGCGGTAAACGAAGTCCGGTCGGTGGCAAAGGTCAGCGCCGCATCGGCGGGATCATTGCCCGAGGCCTTCACCTTGAGCGTCAGGCGGCCATTGGCGCCGACATCGACCGGCAGCGGGTCGAGGCCGGCCTGGCCGAAGAGGATCGACGGCACGGCGTTTTCGAGCGTCGCCTCGAGGCTCGTCGTACCGTTACCGGTCAGCGCCAGCAGATCGGACATGCGATAGTCGAGATTGACGCGGCTGCCGTTCGCCACGCCGGCCAGCGTCACCGTCAGCGCATTGCCTTCGTCGCCGCCGAGAGTCAGCGCGCCGCGCAATGCCGTATTGCCGTACCAGCCGGCATTGCGCACCAGCCGGTCGAGCACCGGGTGGTGCGGCAGGTGCTCGCGCAGCATGGTGAAGAACCCGCCCGGATCGGGCGATTTGAAGGTGATCTCACCCGCGCCCTTGTAGTCGAGCAGCGAGCCTTCCGCCCGGCCCGTCGCCGTCAGCTCGGCGCCCGCGAGGTTCTTGACCGACAGCCGGTCGACCGCAAGCGCTCCGTCAGCGATCGTGAAGGTGGTCTCGACATTCTCGGCGTCGACCCCGAAGGCGGTGAACTTGTCGGCCTTGAGCTGGGCGGCGATCTTGTGATCGAGAACGTTGTCGCCGGTGTCCTGCCCGGTCGCAAGCCCGGCCAGCGCCTGCAGTGCGTCGAGATCGAGCGTGTCGCCGTTCAGCGCTACCGACAGGGTCGGCGTCTGGCCGGTGACCGCCTGCCGCTCCAGCCGGCCTCTCAGCGTCGCCGATCCCATGGCGATTTCGAGGTTTTCGAAACGCTGCAATTCATGAGTGAGGCTGACATTGGCGGAAAAACCCGCCTGCCGCAATTGCCGGATGGCCGGGTCGACCGAGCCGGCAAGCCAGGAGGCGAGCCCTGTCGGCTGGTTCGAGGCCACCACGATCTGACCGTTGAACGACGGCTCGCCCTGAAGCAGGAGCTTGCCCTTACCTTCCACCTGGGTGCGTCCCGGCAGCGTGCCGACGGCGCTGTCGATCATCCACCCGGTGCCGGCCGGCTCCAGCTCCAGTTGCACGTCGCGCAGTGTCGTGTCGCCGGCGACGATCGCCGGCAGTTTCACGCTTGCCTTGCCCGGCACCTGCGGGATCGGCACCTGCGCGACGATATCGATCAGCGAATTCAACCGCTGCCGCGCCGAAACCGCGGGGTCCCGCGTCGTCTTGCCGGCCGCGCCTTCATTGCCGATGCGGTTGACGTCGATCTGCTGCCCGTCGGCCGTCAGCAGGAATTCCGGCGCGTTGCCGGTGTCGAGCGTCGCCTCGCCTGTGATGACATAGGGATCGTCCGTCGGGCCGATCTCCATCCGGTATTCGGGAATGCGGATGCGTTCGTTGGTGAGTTCGAAGCGACCCTTGACCCGCGGCGGCTGCTCATTCTTGTTGGCCGACTTGGCGCTGTTGCGGTGTTCGATCGCAGCCGAAAGCTGGCCCTGGTAATTCGGCTTGCGGTCGACGAGCTTCAGCTCGCCATCGAGATCGATGTTGACCGGGTGCTTATCAGGGGAAAGTTTCGTGCGCATGTGCAGCACGCCCTTCTCGTCCGGCTGGCTGCTCGAGATCGAGAAATTCCCGTGTTCGCCGTCGAGCGCCGCATCGCCCTCGATGCGCCACGGGCCGGCAAGCGACTTGGCCGACATCTCCGCATTCAGGCCGGTGATGCGGCGGCCTCGGCCCGACTGGTCGTCGATGAACTCGACCTCGCCGCCGCTGACATGCACATTTTCGAGAACGACCGTCTTTGCCGGAATTTCGGCGCGGCTGCCACGCATCCAATCGAGTGTGCCGTCCTTGAGCAACCTCAGACGCACCTTCGGATTGACGACCCGCATGTCGAAGATCAGCGCCTCGCCCGACAGGAAAGGCGCAAGCTCCGCGTCCATGGAAAACTGCTCGACCCTGACGATCGGCGTGCCATCGGCTTCCTGACCGACGCGCACGTCATGCAGCGTGACCGATGGAAACGGCAACAGGCGGGCATCCACCGTGCCGTGGACGGTGACTTTCTTGCCGATGATGCGGCTTGCCTGATCCTCGAAGTTCTTGCGGAAATCCGTCCAGTCGATGAACAGCGGCGCAAGCAGCGCCACAAACAGCGCTACGACGATCACTCCCCCCAGAAAGACGAGGAACCGGCCTACCAATGCAAGGATTCTCCATTCGGGATTTTGTTGCCGACACTGTTCGGGATTCTATTGCCGACACTAGCGCTATTCATGCCGGGGGCAAGGCCCAAGTTCATGAGAATATTCCGTTTTCAGCCGTGATGAAAAATCTTGCCGGGATTGAAGATGCCGTCCGGATCGAGCGCCTGCTTCACCTGTCGCATCAGATCCACCGTTCCCCCTAGCTCCTGCTCCAGAAAGGCCATCTTCCCCTGCCCGATCCCATGTTCGCCGGTGCACGTGCCGTCCATGTCGAGCGCTCGCCGGTTGAGGCGTTGCACGAAGCTCTCGGCAGCGGCGATGTCTTCGGCGCTCTTGTCGTCGAACAGCAGCAGCACATGGAAGTTCCCATCACCGGCATGGCCGACGATCGGACCGAGCAGCCCGTGCGCCTCGATATCCGCCTGCGTTTGCGAAACGCAATCGGCAAGCCGCGATATCGGAACACAAACATCGGTCGAAAGTGCGGCAAGCCCTGGAGCCAGGGCCCTTGCGGACCAATAGGCGTCGTGACGCGCCTTCCAGAGCTTGGTGCGCTCCTCGGCATTGGCGGTCCACAGGAATTCGCCGCCGCCGCATTCGGCGGCGATCTCTCCGAAGGCTGCCGATTGCAGCGGCACCGTCTCGTCGGTGCCGTGGAATTCGAGGAACAGCGTCGGGCTTTCGGCATAGGAAAGTCCGGAATAGGCGTTGCACGCCCGCATCTGCACGGCATCGAGCAGTTCGATCCGCGCCACCGGGATGCCCATCTGGATCGTCATGATGACGGCATCGCAAGCCGCCTTAATGCTCGGAAAGGCGCAGACGCCGCCGGCAATCTTCTGTGGGATCGCCTGCAGACGCAGCGTCACCGAGGTCAGAATACCGAGCGTGCCCTCGGCGCCGACGAAAAGCCGCGTCAGGTCGTAGCCGGCCGAAGATTTGCGGGCGCGCCGGGCGGTGCGGATTTCCTCGCCATTGGCGGTGACCGCTGTGACGGCGAGCACATTGTCCTTCATCGTTCCGTAGCGCACGGCATTGGTGCCCGAAGCCCGCGTCGAGGCCATGCCGCCGATCGAAGCATTGGCACCGGGATCGATCGGAAAGAACAGGCCGGTATCGCGCAGATGAATGTTGAGCGCCTCGCGGGTGATCCCCGGCTCGACCGTGCAGTCGAGATCCTCGGAATTGACCTCGAGCACCCGGTTCATGCGGCTGAAATCGATCGAGATACCGCCATTGGCGGCATTGACCTGCCCCTCCAGCGAGGAGCCGGTGCCGAAACCGATCACCGGCACCCTGTGGGCCGCGCAGGTCCTGACCGCCGTCTTCACATCATCGGCGCTCTCGGCAAAGAGCACGCCGTCTGGCAGCTGCGGCGGAATATAAGTCGTCGTATGGGCATGCTGCTCGCGGAAGGATTGGCCGGTCTGGAAGCGCTCGCCGAAGCTCTGCTTGAGAATGCCGAGCACAGCGGCAATGCCCGCCTCGTTGCGTGTGCCGGCCTTTGCGTCCTTTAGCGCCATCTCTTTGATCTCCCTGCCATTCCACGAAACTCCGTCGCGTTTCGTGGGACCAGGCAGGGTATGCGGCAAGTCAAAGCGGCTGTCCAGTTAAGAATGGGAGAAGATTTCATTCCCCTTTTGTCATAGGACGCTCCGCTCTGCGCGGCACCTCAGACGATCGGCGGATTGAGCCGGGCGAAGCCCTCTTGCCGTCGATAAGGGAAATAGGGATAGGGCGCCGTCGCGGCGCTGACGGCGTCGAGCCTTTCGATCTGCTCCTTCGACAGGCTCCAGCCGACGGCACCGAGGTTCTGCCTGAGCTGCTCTTCGTTGCGGGCGCCGATGATGACGCTCGACACCGTCGGCCGGCCGAGCAGCCAATTGATGGCGATCTGCGGCACCGTCTTGCCGGTTTCCGTTGCGATGGCGTCCAGCACCTCGACGATATCGTAGAGCTTCTCATCGTCGACAGGCGGACCGTATTGCGCCGTCTCATGCAGACGGCTTGCCGCGGGCAGCGGCTCACCGCGGCGGATCTTGCCGGTCAGCCGTCCCCAGGCGAGCGGGCTCCAGACGAGAGCGCCAATGCCCTGGTCGGCGCCGAGGGGCATCAGCTCCCATTCGTAATCCCGCCCCGCCAGCGAATAATAGACCTGATGGGCGACATAACGCGAATGGCCGTGGCGCTCGGCGGTCGCCAGCGACTTCATCAGTTCCCAGCCGGCAAAATTGGAAACGCCGATATACCGGATCTTGCCGGAGGTGATGAGCCCGTCGAGCGTCGCCAGCACCTCCTCGACCGGTGTCGAGGCGTCGAAAGCGTGGAGCTGCAGAAGGTCGATATAGTCGGTCCCAAGCCGCCGCAGCGCCTGCTCGGTCGCGCGGATCAGCCGCGCCCGCGACGTTCCCCAGTCCTGCGGCCCCTCGCCCATCGGCAACGCCGTCTTCGTCGAGATCAGCACGGCATCGCGCCGGCCGCGGATCGCCTGACCGAGCACTTCCTCGGAAGCGCCGGCCGAATAGACGTCCGCCGTGTCGAAAAGATTGACGCCGGCTTCGAGACAGATGTCGACAAGCCGTCGCGCCTCCTCGGCATCGGTATTGCCCCATGCGCCAAACAGCGGCCCCTTACCGCCGAAAGTGCCGGCGCCGAAGCTCAAGACCGGCACCCTGAGGCCGGATGCACCGAGATTTCTATATTCCATGGCTCTGTCTCCTGTGTTTCTCCTGAGATAGACCCGCCCCATGCGATGATATAGATTGCCATTCAGCAAAGCATCTGTGATTTGAGTTCATCATGGCCCGTCAGGACATCAACCGCTCCGGCGAAATGGAAGTCTTCGTCAGCGTCGTCGAACGCGGTGGCTTTTCCGCGGCCGCCACGGCGCGGCGCATGACGCCGTCCGCCGTCAGCAAGCTCGTCGCCCGGTTGGAGGCACGCCTCGGCGTCCGCCTCGTCAACCGCTCCACCCGCAAGCTGCAGCTGACGCCGGAGGGCTGTGCCTTCTACGAGCGCAGCATCGCCATCCTTGCCGATATCGCCGAGGCCGAACGTCAGGCCTCGTCTGGCGAGGAAGCAGCAGGCCGCATCCGCATCAACACCAGCGGCTCCTTCGGCAATCATGTGCTGGCGCCGCTCGTGCCCGCCTTCATGGCGCTTCATCCCGCCGTGACCCTGGATATTGCCCATACCGACAGGATCGTCGATCTGATGGAAGAGCGCGCCGATGTCGCGATCCGCGCCGGGCCCTTGAAGAGTTCCAGTCTGATCGCCCGTAAGCTCGGCGCCACCCGCAAGCTAATCGTTGCCTCGCCTGATTACCTCGGACGTCATGGCGAACCGCGCTCGGTGGCCGATCTCCGCCGCCATTGCCGCATCGGCTTTTCCTATGCCCGCGCCATCGAGGGCTGGCCGATGCGCGAGAGCGGCGAGACGGTGACGATCCCGATCACACCAGGCATTCAGGTCGCAGACGGCGAAGCCATGCGGCATCTCGCTCTATCCGGCGCCGGCCTTGCCCGGCTGGCCTCCTTCACTGTGCGCGCCGATATCGACGCAGGTCGCCTGGTACCGGTGCTCGAAGAGGCAAACCCCGGCGATATCGAGGAGTTCTACGCCCTTTATATCGGCCAGGGCGGCCCACTGCCGGCCAGGGTCCGCGCCCTCCTCGATTTCCTCGCCGCCCATGTGCGCCTCTGAGGCATAGGACAAGGCGGCTCCATAAAAACAGCGACTTAAGCCAATCACTTGAATCAAATTCGCATCTCAAGGGACCGAGAGCCAGATTTCGCAATTGACCGCGTCCGAAGCCCGCCTCTATACCGGACCTGCGCCAGCCGGCCGTTGCTGCCGGCCTCTCTTCGTCACGCCGGAGCTTCCTCCCACCTTCAGCCTCAGGGCTTGGCGCCGGCTAGGAAAGATACGGGACACATGCCATTCAGCCGCCTGCTGCGCGATGTCGGCCTGCCGAAATGGGCGCTGTTGCTGACGCTCTCGACCGCCTTCACCGTCTTCCTCGAACGCTTCGATCTGCCCGCCTCGCTGCTGATTGGACCGATGGTCGCCGCCATCGTGCTGGCGCTGAGCGTGGGCAAGGGAAAGCTTCGCGTGCCGGTCTGGCCGCTGCAACTCGGCCAGGTCCTCGTCGGCCTGATGATGGCCCGCACCATTACCCCCGACATTCTCGGCACCATGGCGAAGGATGCGCCGCTCTTCCTGCTGTTCATCTTCTCGGTCATTGCCATTGCCACTGCCCTCGGTTGGCTATTGACGCGCTGGCAGGTCCTGCCCGGAACGACCGCCGTCTGGGGCTCCTCGCCGGGCGGCGCCTCGGCCATGGTGATCATGTCGGAAGCCTATGGCGCCGATGCCCGGCTCGTCGCCTTCATGCAATATCTGCGCGTCGTCTTCGTCGCCGTCGGCGCCTCGGTGATCTCGCGCCTTTGGGTGGCCGCTGACGGCGCCGAGCCGCCGCCGCTCGTCCTCTTTCCCGCGGTCGATTGGTCGGCCTTTGCCGCGACGATCGCCTTTGCCACCATCTCCGCCTATGGCGTCCGGCGCCTGCGCATCCAGGGCGGGACGATCATCGTGCCGCTCTTTCTAGGCGCCTTCCTGCAGGGCATGGGCCTGATCAAGATCGAACTGCCGATGTGGCTGCTCGCCCTCGCCTATGCGCTCGTCGGCTGGAGCATCGGCTTGCGCTTCACCCGCTCGATCCTTTCGCATGTAGCGCGCGCCCTGCCGAGAGTATCGGCCTGCATCGTGCTGCTGATGGCGCTCTGCGGCTGCATGGCGGCCGCCCTGCACGTCTTCGCCGGCATCGATCCGCTGACGGCCTATCTCGCCACCAGCCCCGGCGGCGCCGATTCCGTCGCCATCATCGCGGCCTCGAGCGGTGTCGACGTGCCCTTCGTGATGGCGATGCAGACCGGACGATTCCTCGTCATTCTGCTGATCGGCCCGGCACTCGCCCGCTTCATCGCCCGCCGCTCCGGCCTTGCCGAAAATCCCGCCTGATGATCGACCCAACAATCCGGACTTGAAGCCTCGTATTCTCTGACCCGATGCGGACGTCAGGCGATTGCAAACCCCGTCGCTTAAACACCGGTTTTGCGACAAGGAATTCCTTTCATTTTTCGATGCTGAGAGTTCAGTCGTTGAACTTCGGATTTCCGCAGCAACAGAAAGCTGCCTCGAAATGGCTTGCGAATCACATAAGTCCATGCTTATGTGTTAGCATGATCGAGAATGACTTCTTCCGAGCTTTGGCAGACCCGACCCGCCGTGCGATCTTTGAGAAGCTGGCGGCAGGGAGCATGAACGCCAGCGCCTTGCGCGAGGGTATGGGCATTAGCCAGCCGGCGATGTCGCAACACCTCGCAGTTCTGCGCAGTGCAAAGCTCGTGAGGGAAGAACGACAGGGGCGTTTCGTGAATTACGAAGTCGATCCCGCTGGGTTGACTCTCATCGCCCAGTGGCTCGCAAAATACCGCGCCTATTGGCCGGAG
Source organism: Rhizobium phaseoli (assembly GCF_001664385.1). Taxonomy (NCBI): domain Bacteria; kingdom Pseudomonadati; phylum Pseudomonadota; class Alphaproteobacteria; order Hyphomicrobiales; family Rhizobiaceae; genus Rhizobium; species Rhizobium phaseoli. The sequence continues at coordinate 2,960,353 of NZ_CP013532.1, forward strand.
CGTATCGCAGCACTCAAAGTCTTGCTGAAGGATATGGATCAATGAACGATGGGAAGACCAAGGAACAGGATAGCGGCGTCGAGTTGGAGTTTGACTTGGGCGATCCGCCGCAAAAAGTCTGGCGTGCCGTCACCATTCCCGAACTTCGGGAAAGGTGGTTGCCGAAGGAGGCATTGGCTGATCCCGATGCGATCACCGTCACTCCCGGCCAGGAAGTTCGCTACAAGCTGCGTGAGGATAACCCGCCTTTCCTTGAAAGCACCGTGACGTTTACGGTCACCCCGAATGCTACTGGCGGCACTTGCCTTCGGATCGTCCACGAACTGACGAACGTCAGATTCCTTGGAATGACAAAAGCGTCGGCGAACAGCAACAGCCCGCCCCTCATGCTCGCCGCCTGATACGGCGAGCCTCCCCCTAAAATTCTCAAAGTCTGGAGGTCGCCGATGCGCGAAGCGATGCAACTCGTCCCTATGGTCATAGAGCAGTCCAGCCGCGGGGAGCGATCCTTCGATATTTATTCCCGGCTTCTGCGCGAGCGGATTATCTTCCTCAATGGCGAGGTGAACGATACCGTTTCGGCGCTCGTCTGCGCGCAACTGCTGTTTCTGGAAGCGGAAAACCCCAACAAGCCCATCAACCTCTATATCAATTCGCCGGGCGGCGCCGTGACCAGCGGCCTGGCCATGTATGACACCATGCGCTTCATCCATGCGCCGGTTCATACACTTTGCATGGGGACGGCCCGCTCAATGGGATCCTTCCTGCTGATGGCAGGCGAACCCGGCGAAAGAGCCGCATTGCCCAATGCCAGTATCCTCATTCACCAGCCCTCCGGCGGCTTTCAAGGGCAGGCTTCCGACATGCTGATTCACGCCGAGGAAATTTTAAAGACCAAGCAACGCATGACGCGGCTATACGCGGAGCATTGCGGACGTTCCTACGAAGACTTTGAGCGCGGCATGGATCGCGACCGCTTCATGACGGCGGAGGAAGCGCTCGAATGGGGTCTTATCGACCGTATCCTGAAGGTTCGGGAAGACACGGGCAGCCTATAAGCCTGACAGCAAAAATCCCGACTAAAGCGATACTTGTTTTCTCAAGGCCTGCGACGTTCTGTTGCCATGAACGAGTGCTGACCACTGCCCGGGCGTCATGCCGTAGGCCTTCTTGAAATGGCGGTTGAGATGGCTCTGGTCGGCAAAGCCCGTCGCCGCCGCCGTGTCCGAAATGCCCTCACCGGCGCCGATCATGGCGCGGGCCTGCTGCAGCCGCCGCATCAGGAGGTAGCGATGCGGGCTCGTGGCGAAGGCCGCCCGGAAATGCCGCGACAGCGCGAAACGATCAAGCCCGGTGACCGCTTCCAGTTCGCCCGAATGAACCGGCCGCGTGGCATGCGCTTCAAGATAATCGCGCGCCGCCTGTGTCTGCCGCCAGGCGATCGCCCCGAGCGGCCGGCGCGGCAACCGCGCGTGCCGTGACAAGCCGCCCGTCACCCGTGACACGAAATCGTCGACGAAGAGCTCGTCCAGTTCGCGGTCGAGTTCGCTGAGTGCGGCCAGCAGCACGACGGCCAGCGCCGGATCGCCGATGACCGGCTCATCGACAAACGGCAGGCCAAGGCCTTCCGCCTCCAGGCATTCGAGCAGCAGCGCCGGCTCCAGATAAAGCATGCGGTATTGCAGCCCGTCCTCCGTTCCCGCCCCGCCGTCGTGTTCCTCGTCGGGGTGCAGCACGATCACCTGTCCCGGCAGGCTGAAGCGCCGCTCGCCGCGATAACGAAAGGTCTGCACGCCTTTCACGGTGACGCCGAGCGCGTAGGTGTCGTGCCGGTGCGGTTCGAAGGCGTTGCCGGAAAATTGCGCGCCGATGCGCTCGATGCCGGGAAAGGCCGGCGCCGTCAGGATGCCATTGCCGAATGGCCCCGTGCACAAACGTTCAAGACCTTCGAAGACCTGCGGATGTAGATCCTGGCTCAAGGCGCCCGAGACTCCATAACCCTGATATAGGTGAAAGACCGTCTGATGTTTGATACCAAAATCGCCGTCGTCTTGCGAAAAAATCTTGCCGCCTGGCAGAAGCTGAACGTCACCGCCTTCCTGATGACCGGCATCGCGGGCGGGCATCCCGAGATCCTCGGCGAGCCCTACCGCGATCGGGCCGGCAACATCTACAACCCCTTGTCGGTCCAGCCGATCATCGTGCTGTCCGCCGACGAGGCGGTGATGCAGGCGATCCACCGCCGCGCGCTGGAACGGGATGTCACTGCCTCGCTCTTCATCGAAGAGATGTTTGCCACCGGCCACGACGCGGCCAACCGCGCCGTCTTCGCCGAATTTGCGCCCGACGATGCCAAGGTCGTCGGCATCGCGCTACGCGCCGAAAAGAAGATCGTCGACAAGATCACCAAGGGTGCGACGATGCAGCACTGACGAAAAGGCCGGGCATGACCCGGCCTTTCCGCAAACGCTGCGAGACGGGGCTCAGCCCTGGGTGATCGGCGCGATCTGGATTTCGACGCGGCGGTTCTGGGCGCGGCCGGCCTCGCTTGCATTGGAGGCGACCGGCTGGGACGGGCCGAAGCCGACGGCGGAGACGCGGCGCTGGTCGATGCCCTGGCCGCCGAGATAATCGGCAACCGAAAGCGCGCGGCGCTGCGACAGATCCTGGTTATGCTGCAGGCTGCCGGTCGAATCCGTATGGCCGTTGACGTCGATCAGCGTGCGGTTGAACTTGCGCAGCACGATCGCCACCGAATTCAGCGTCGGGTAGAAGCCCGGCTTCACCGCATCCTGATCGACGTCGAAGGTGATGTTCGAGGGCATGTTGAGGATGATGTTGTCGCCGTTGCGGGTCACCGAAATGCCGGTGCCTTCGAGCTGGGCGCGAAGCTCGGCTTCCTGCTGGTCCATGTAGTTGCCGATCGCGCCGCCGGCGAGCGCGCCGATACCGGCGCCGATCAGCGCCGCATTGCGCTTGCCATGCCCGCCGCCGCCGACGGCGACACCAACGAGAGCGCCACCAAGCGCGCCGAGCGCCGCGCCGCCGGCCGTGTTGGAAACCTTCTGCTCACCAGTATAGGGATCGGTCGTCGTGCAGGCGCTGAGATAGCTTGCTGCGACAGCCAGAAGTATGAATTTCTTGATCATGGACAGGATGGTCTCCGTTCGAAGCTGATGCGAGCAAATGGCAAGGATTGCGGCAAGAAAATGAAAATATTCTCTTGATAGGAGAATTTCAGGCGCCGAAACAGCAGCCGTGTTGCAGCAATGCGCTGATATCACCAGTTTTCGCAACTCGATCAAGCTGACAGGGCAGCCGCGACGATCAGCCCTCTGCCACTACCTCTGAATACCGGTGGCCGGCCCCGTCCTTCGAGGCCCCTGGGGGGCACCTCAGGATGAGGCCGGAGAGAGGTTGCCGCATGCCCAACGGAGAACGCACTGCCCCGCCGCCGATACCTCGCGGCAGAGCACAACAACTAGCCCTCATGGTGAGGAGGCCTGCAGCGCCGTCTCGAACCACGAGGGCGGGTGGGGCGCGATCGCCTTTAGAAATTCTGGAACAGCTGCCGGACGGTGTCGTAGGTCGCGTTGGCGATGTTCAGGGATTGCAGACCGAGCTGCTGCTGCGTCTGCAGCGCCCTGAGCCGGCTCGACTCCTCCTCCATGTCGGCATCGACGAGCCGGCCGATGCCGGCGGTGATGTTGTCGTGCAGTTTGGTGGCGAAGTCATTCTGCAGCTCGATGCGTTTTTCCAACGCGCCGAAGGCGGACCCGACCGTGGTCAGCTGCGTCAGCGCCGCATCGACGACGCTGATCATTTCGCTGACCTGGCCTTTCGTCGTGCTCGACGACAGGGAGATCACCACCTGACCCGTGGTGGTGCCGTTCTTGCTGGTCATCAGCACATAGTCCTGCGAGGTGCCGAGCTCGGTTGCGAAATAGGCCGAGGTCAGCACGCCGTATTCGCCCGAACCGGTGGCCCGGTCGTCGATCAGATAGCGCGCATCCTTGGAGGACGTGGCCCCGACCGGCGTGTTGTCGATATGATAGCTGAGCATGCCGACCGAAATTGTCCCGTCGGCGTTGCGGATAAAGGAAGCCGGGATTTGGCGCGGCTGCGTCGGGGTCGCGTCGTTGTTGAGGATCACCCAGTTATCGCTGTTGAAGGTTGCCGATTCTGAAACGCTGCGCAGCTGCTCCTGCAGTTGCTTGATTTCTTCGTCGATCTTGGACTTGTCGACCCCGTCCTCGGTGGCCGCGACCAGCTTCGCCTTGATCTCCGAGACAACGTCGATGACGTTCTGGACGCCGGTATAGGCCGTCCCCATCGTCGCCGCGGCCATGCCGAGTGCATCCTGGATCGCCGAAACCGCCTTGTTGTCGGTGCGTGCGGTGGTGGCGATTGACCAGTAGACGGCGTTGTCGGCCGCTTTGGCGACACGCATCCCCGTCGTGACGTGGTTTTGCGTGACCGTCATATTGCGATTGATATCGCGCAGCACATGGAGCGCCGCATCAACGGAGACGCGCTGATAAATACTCACGGGAACTAAACTCCAAAAACGCAACAGAACGCAACTGAACCAGGAATGAACCATCCGCGCAGACACTCATGTCCGGGGGCGCTGAAGCCAACGCATTGCGGCCTTCGAGAAACGGAGAAGACCAGTCGGTTCCTGATCACGATCATTGCCGCTTATGCTTAACAAACGGCTAAACTTCAGACGAAATTTATCTTATTCCGCAAGACTTGCTATACCATAAGGAAGCCCGCCGAATGGGATCCGGCGGGGGTGTTCAGTCAGGATGTAAGCAAGCTTATTCGGCAGCCTGCAGCTGCTCGTCGTCTTGTGCTGCGCGCCCACGCGCGGCGACTGCCATTTCCTCGTGCAGGCGCGCTTCCTCATGGGCGTGCGGCTTGGCGAAGCGGGCAAGCAGCAGATAGGCGACCGGCGTGATGAACAGCGTCACCAGCGTCGCGAAACCGAGACCGCCGACGATTACCCAGCCGAGTGCCACGCGCGCTTCCGCACCCGCGCCATGGGCAAAGACCAGCGGCACGCCACCGAGGATGGTGGCGATCATCGTCATCATCACGGGGCGAAGGCGCAGCGCGCAGGCCTTCTCGATCGACGACCGCACATCCTCACCCCGATCGCGCAACTGATTGGCGAATTCGACGATCAGGATGCCGTTCTTGGCCATGACGCCGACCAGCAGCACGAGGCCGATCTGGCTGTAGATATTGAGACTGGAGCCGGTGATGATGAGCGCGAAGACGGCGCAGGCAAGGCCGAGCGGCACCGTAGACATGATGATCAGCGAGGACAGCACGCTTTCGAACTGTGCGGCCAGCACCAAAAAGATGATGACGATGGCGAAGCCGAAAGTCAGCGCCATGCCGCTCGAGTTCTCCTCCAGCGTTGCCGCTTCGGCAAGCGGCAGCAGACGCGCGCTCGGCGGCAGCAACGGTGCGGCGAGTTCGGTCACCTGGCTGACTGCGGTGCCGAGCGACATGCCGTTCTTCAAACCGGCGGTGATCGCGACGGAGGCGAGCTGCTGTTCGCGATTGAGCTGTGGCGCGACCGAACCTTCCTTCATCGTGGCGATGACCGACATCGGCACGATCTTGCCGTCGCCGGTCTTCAGGAAGACGTTTTCGAGGTCGGTTGGATCGTCGATCGGCCTTGTCGTGGAGGTCAGGAGCACGGGATAGGATTCGCCGTCAACGAAGACGTCAACCACCGAGCGCCCTTCAAGCAACGATTGGATCGCCGTCGAAAGTCCGGTGATGTCGATGCCGAGATCCGAGGCGCGCTCGCGGTCGATCGCCACCGACACTTGCGCCTGGCTGGGTTCGTTGGTCAGACGCGGCGTGTCATACTGACCCGTCGCCTCCAGGGCCTGCACCAGCTTTGCGGCCGCCGCCGTCAGTGCCTCGTGATCATTGCCGATCAGCGCCATCTGCACGCCGCTGCCGGCGCCGCGGATGCGCAGGCTGTTGGAGGAGATGGCGTTGCCGCGCAGCGCCGGCACCTTCGCGGCAGCCTGGTTGATGTCGGCGACGATCTCGGCCTGCGTCCGTTGGCGCTCTCCCCAGGGGGCAAGGGTCAGCACCATGAAGCCGCTGTTGAGCGAGCCGCCCTGGCCGGAAATCGAGAAGACGTTGCGAATGTCGCGGCTGTCGACCAGCGGCTGCAGATGTTCCTCAAGGAGCTGCATCTTGTCGCGGGTATATTCGAGGCTCGATCCCTGCGGCGTCGTCAGCCGCATCATCACCATCGAGCGGTCCTCTTCCGGCGTCAGCTCGCTCTTGACGGTCGAGAAAGCGATCAATGCCGCGGCAGCAAACATCACCGAGAAGAGGATAACGACGAAAGGCGCGTTGAGGCAGCCGTGCAGCGCCCATTTGTAGAGGCTGGCGAACGCGCCGCCGACGCGGCCGAGTGCGCCGTGATCCTCGATCATCGGCTTCGTCAGCATGCGTGAGGCAAGCATCGGGCAGAGCGTCAGCGCCACGATCGACGATAGCCCGACCGAGAAGGCGAGTACGAAGCCGAATTCGCGGAACAGGCCGCCGACCTGCCCCGGCAGGAAGGAGAGCGGAATGAATACGGCCGCCAGCGTCGCGGTCGTGGCGATGACGGCGAAGAACACCTCGCGCGTGCCGAGCACGGCCGCCGCCCGCGGCCCCATGCCCTCGGCGCGCCGGCGAACGATGTTTTCGAGCACCACGATCGCGTCGTCGACGACAAGGCCGGTCGCCAGCACGATGGCGAGCAGCGTCAGGATGTTGATCGAGAAGCCGACCATGTAGATCGCCGCCAGCGTGCCGATCAGCGCCACCGGCATGCTGACCGCCGGAATCACCGTCGCCCGCCAGTCGCGCAGGAAGAGGTAGATGACGGCGGTGACGATGATGGCGGCGAGCAGCAGCGCCAGCACCACCTCATGGATCGCGCCCTGGATGAAGACGGCGTCGTCGCTGGTGATGGCGATCGTCGTTCCCTCGGGCAGCGTCTTCGACAATTGTTCGACGGCGGCCTTGATGCCGGTCGAGATGTTCAGCGTGTTCGACTGCGCCTGGCGGATGATGCCGAGGCCGATGCCCGGCTTGCCATTGGAACGCAACGCTGTGCCGCCGTCGCGCGGTCCGAGCGTCACTGTCGCGACGTCGCCGAGCCGGACACGGTCCTGCAGCATGACATTGGCAAAATCGGCCGGCGTTTGAAGGTTGGCGGTGGCGCGCACGACGATGTCCTGCGTCCTGCTCTTCAGCGAGCCGGCCGGCACGTCGAGTGCGGCATTGTCGAGCGCCTTCGTCAGGTCGCCGATCGTCAGTCCGCGGCTCGCCAGTGCGCCCTGGTCGACGTCGACGCGAAAAACCTTCTCCTGGTCGCCATATTCCTCGACATCGGCCACGCCGTCGACGGAGGCCAGCCGATCGATCACCTCGTTCTCGACGAGCTGCGTCAGGTCGTCCATGTTGAGCTTGGTGGAGGTGACGGCGAGGCGCATGATCGCCGAGGAATCCGAATCCGCCTTGACAATCTGCGGCGCATCCGCCTCGTCGGGCAGGTTCTGGGTGATGCGGCCGATCGCATCGCGCACGTCGTTGGCGGCGACCGCGAGATCGATCGCATCGGAAAATTCGAGCGTCACCCGGCTCTGGCCGAAGGAAGAGGTCGACGAGATCGACTTCAGGCCGCTGACGCGGGCGACCGCGCCCTCGATCACCTTGGTCAATTCCTGGTCGATCGTCTGCGGCGAGGCGCCGTCGAAAGTGGTGCGCACAGTGACGACCGGCCGGTCGACATCCGGCAACTCGCGCACTTCGACGCCGACATAGGCCGCAAGGCCGGCAACGACCATCAGCGTGTTGAACACCAGCGCCAGGATCGGCCGGCGAACGAAAAGCGCGGTGAAACCCTGCTTTCCCGACGATCCGCCGTGATGAATCTCGGTCACGCTCATTGGGTCGCGACCTCCGCATTCGCGGCGACATCGGCGGAAACACGCACCGCCCCACCCTCACGCACCCGCTGCAGGCCCTGTGTCACGATCTTATCGCCGTCCTTGAGGTCGGCCTTGATTAGAATGAGGTCCGGATTGCGTTGCACGATGCTCACCCGCACTTTATGCGACTTGTCGTCGGTCACCTGCCAGACGAAAGACCCTTGCGAATCCCACTGCACGGACTGCGGATCGACCGCCGGATATTTGTCGCCGGGGAATTTCATGCTGACGCTGAAGGACATGCCGGCGCGCAACTCGTCCGACGAGTTGTCGATCCGGGCGCGCAGGCGCAGCGTTCGGCTCGCGGCATCGATGCGGTTGTCGACGGCCTCGATCACGCCCGCGAACATCTGCCCCGGCTTTGCGACCGACATTGCCTCGACCGGCTGGCCGACCGCGACTGTATTGGCAAAGCGCTCCGGCACCCAGAAATCAACGAGGATCTCCGAACGATCATCGAGAGTGACGATCGGCGTCGTCGTCGTGACGTTGTCGCCAATATTGACCGGCACGATGCCGACGATGCCGTCGATCGGCGCCACGATATCGCGCCGCGCCAGGTTGAGCTCGGCCGCCTGCAGCTGCAGCCGGGCGCCCTGCTCGGCGATCTCGGAATCGAACACGTCCATGCGCGACACGCTGGACTTGATATTATGATAGAGATTGGATTTTTCGACGGCGGCCCTGACCGCCACATCCGCCTGGCCGCGGGCGATCACCTGCTCCTCGCTGTCGAGCTTGGCGAGCACCTGGCCGGCCTTGACCCTGTCGCCCGACTTGATGAGAATCTCGCGAATGGTCCCGGATGCCTGCGGCGTCACGACGACGGAACGGATCGCGTCACCTGTGCCGATGGCATTCAGCCGATCGTTGACGACGCCCTGGACGACGGCCTCGGTCGCGACGAGAATCGCGCTGTTGCGCCCGCTGCCACTGCGGCGGTTCTGCCCCTGCCCCTGCCCTTGGCCGCGCTGCTGCCCTTCCGCCCTGGAAGCCTCGGCATCCGCCGCCGGCTCGGCCTTCTGCGCGATCATCGAAACCAGATTGTCGGGAATGCCCGCGGCGCGCATCGTATCGCCGGCGCCCGGCACAAAGAAAACCCACGCGGCAAAACCGGCAATGATGACGATGAGCGAAAGTACAAACTGCTTCCAAAAGGCCATTCACGTCTCCGGAGGGACTCGAGGTTGGACCAGGGTCGGTCGAAAGAGGCGCTGCGGATGGCGATCGAAGGGATCTTTATCCCAAGGATCAGGATTCCCCGCTGGTGCGACAATATCGCGCTTTTGCAGCTTAACGGCAAGCATAGGCACCCGGCATTACCGATTTGTAATATCAGCGAAGAATGGAAATAACCCGGCTGCTCACTTTTGTTTGAACGAAGGTCGCAAACGTCTTCGGCGAGCCGGCTTGGTAGCGAATATCGCCCCCCGCCAAAAAATGAGGGGCATAAATCTATCGGCGCATCGACCAGCGCAGGCCGATCGTCGCTGCTATCCCGAGTATCGGCCATACTGCCCAGAACGTCCCGCTCCAGGTGAGGACATTGATGCCGATAATGCCGATCGCCACGATTGCGAGCCCAGTCATCCGGCGGTCGAAACGCCTCTGGTCGCGGCTCCAGGCGAGCGCGGCAATGACGGCGAAGGCGAGCAAGGGAAAGCGAGCCCAGAAAACGCCGTCCCATGTGAGGAGGTTGATGCCCACCAGCACGATGCCGATGACGCCGAGCACGCTGAACAGTCTGCGCCGCTCGGGCGCCGGCCTCGTCTCCGTGACCGCCGCTGCCGGCTGCGGCCGGGGCGCGACTGGCCGTTGGGAAGGCGGCGGCTCGTCGCTTCCGTCGCCGATCTTCACCGCATAGCTCGGCACGCCGTCCTGAACGTTCTTGACGGTCAGCGGCCCGAGAAATTCGAAACCGACAGCCACCTTGTTGCGCACCTGATTGTAGACCGTGCTTGATATGACGATACCGCCGGGCGCCGCGGATGCCTGCAGGCGCGCGGCGATGTTGACGCCGTCGCCGTAGATATCTTCCCCTTCGACAATCACGTCGCCGAGATTGATGCCGATACGAAAGAGCATGCGCCCATCCGCCGGGCGGCGGGCATTGAAACCGGCAAGTTCGTTCTGTGTGTCGACCGCCGCTCGCACGGCCTCGACCACGCTCGGGAAATCGGCGATCAGCCCATCGCCCCAGGTGTTGATGACACGGCCGCCATGGCTTTCAATCAGCCGCCCCATCGCCTCGCGACAGCGCTTCAGGGTCGCAAGCGTCCCCTCCTCGTCGGCTCCCATCAGCCGCGTATAGTCCTGCACGTCAGCACAGAAAATCGTCGTCAGCTTGCGCCGCGTATCACTCATGGTCTCTCGTCCCCGCGCTATCCGCCTCGGAAAGATCGCAGCGACGACAGATTACGAAGGCTTTGCCTTTGTTGCCACCGGTAATTGCTGATCGATCACTCATCATTCCTGACGTAAGCGGTTCAGCTTCTTTCGCTCGTCCAGTCATCGACCTTTAAAGGCTCGGAAATGCGAGCAAAAGCCTTGTCACGCGTGACGAGGGTTGCCGCGGTCGCGACGGCATGAGCGGCAATCATCATATCCAGGGGCGCCAGAATCGTGCCTTTGGCTTCACAGGCGGCGCGCAGGTCGCCATAGGCTCGCGTGACGCCGTGATCCCAGGGGAGAACATCGACCCTAACGAGGAATTGCCTTACTCGCTCGGATAGCGCCTTCGGATAGTCTCGCTTGGCAAGACCATAGAGCAATTCCCCTTCCGTGATCGATGAGATGACGATCCCGTCCATCGGAAGCGCCGCCAGTCTTCTAAGTATCTCCGGCCGATCGCCCTTGATGACATGACTGGCGATATTCGTGTCGAGCATCCATGCCGTCATTCCTTCCAACCTTCGAACGGATCACGATCTTGCGAAGGCTGGCTGCGATCGGCCGCCCCAAGGAAATCGTCCGGAATCGGATCCTTCCGATGGAGTTCGAAAAGGCCATCCCATGAATCCGGCTTGCGCGATAATATGACATCACCGGTCTTCGGATCACGACGAACGAACACTTCGCTCTCTTCAAAGCGGAACTCCGCGGGGAGTCTCACCGCCTGGCTGCGGCCGGTCGTAAAAATCTTAGCCGTTTTCGTGGCCATGACAGCCTCCCATTACGATAGCTATCATGATATATATCATCGACTGGCAACAGGCAAGCATGTCACCGGTGTCGGTGATTATTGCACGATTTTACGCGGGCTCGCCGTGTGCTCCCTCGCCACCGTATTGGAACCGTCGATTTCCTGGAGCAAGACGTCGTAGCCCCAGAGATCGGCGAGATGTTGCAGAACGAGCTTCGTGTCGTTTTCCTGAAGATAGCAGCCGTTCATGACGATATGCTGCAGCAGTAGCCGGCGGTCGCCGGCCAGGTCGACATCAACGATATCGATGGCCGGATCGGTCCAGCCGATATCATATTCGCGGGAGAGCTGACGCCGGATGCGCAAGTAGCCCCGCTCATTGTGAATCGCCGAAACCAGCACGCCCTCGGTCTGTTCCGGATCATCGTAGAGATGGAACAGCCGCAGCTGGCGGATGAGATTCGGGCTCAGGAACTGGCTGATGAAACTCTCGTCGCGGTAATTGGCCCAGACGTCGCGCAGAACCGCCATCGCATCGCCGCGGCCGGCGATGTCGGGGAACCATGCGCGGTCCTCTTCCGTCGGTTTCGTGACGATCCGCTCGATGTCCTGCATCATCGCAAAACCAAGCGCATAGGGATTGAAACCCGAAAACCGCCGATCGTCGTAGCTTGGCTGGAAGACGACATTGGCGTGCGACTTCAGAAATTCGAGGAAGTTCCCATCGCTGATCTGCCCCCGCTCGTGAAGCCGATTCATGATCTGGTAGTGGACGAAGGTTGCGGTTCCCTCATTCATGACCTTCGTCTGCCGCTGGGGATGGAAGTACTGCGCGACATGGCGGACGATGCGAAGAATCTCGCGCTGCCACGGCTGCAGTCGCGGTGCAGATTTCTCAAGAAAATACAGGATATTATCTTGAGGCAGGCCAAGCGCGGCGCGGCGCTTTTCCAAGCCGATGTCACCCGCCTTTTTCGCCTTGCCGACGGGAACCGTGCGCCAGAGGTCGTTGAACATCTGCTCTTCGTGGGCGCGGCGCTCCTGCAGCCGCTTCTCCTCCTGGCGAAGGTCGGTCGCAGTCTTGCCTGCGTATCGATGCACGCCGTGCGACATCAGCGCATGCGCAGCATCGAGCGTCCGTTCGACCGCGGTCTCGCCATACCGTTCTTCGCAGCGCGTGATATAACCCTTTGCGAAATCGAGGTAATCGAGAATTCCCTCCGCATCGGTCCAGAGCTTGAAGAGATAGTTGTTCTTGAAGAAGTGATTATGGCCGAAGGCCGCATGAGCGGTGACGAGCGTCTGCATCGTCGCCGTGTTCTCTTCCATCAGATAGGAGATGCAGGGGGAACTGTTGATGACGATCTCGTAGGCAAGGTCTCGCATCCCGCGGCGGTAGAATGTTTCATGATGGGCGAAGTGTTTTCCGAAGGACCAATGGCGGTAAAAAAGCGGCATGCCGGTTGAGGAATAAGCATCTAGCATCTGCTCCGAGGTGATGACCTCGATCTGGTTGGGATAGACGTCGAGGCCAAGTTCGCCGAGCGCAATCGCCTCGCAGGCGTCGTGAATGCGCTGCAGCGTTGCGAAGTCCCAGTCGGCACCCTCGAACAAGAGCCGGTCTCTCGGCCTCATCGTCATGGTCATGGCGTCACCCTCGCCTGTGCATCACGTTTCTGGAAGAGATCGTGGAAAACGGGGAATATCTCGCCTCGCCGGCAGACCTTGCGCATCGAAAGCGGCAACGCTTCGGAACGAATCCCGTCATAGAGCATCCACAGCGGTGACCGGGATATGGAAGAATCGCCGCCTTCCTCGCCGACCTCGATATAGGCAAAATACTGGCACAACGGCAAAATCTCGCGCAGCAAATGCCCGGTCAGGTTTCCGTCGGAATGGGCGTTGTCGCCGTCCGAGGCCTGGGCGCCGTAAATATTCCACTCGGCCGGATCGAAACGGGCTGCGATGATCGCTCGCATTGCCGCAAGCGCGCTGGAGACAAGCGTGCCGCCCGTCGCCGGCCCGTAGAAGAAGGTTTCCTCGTCGACCTCCTCGGCTCTGTCGGTATGACGGATGAAGACGATTTCCACTTTTTTGTAGCGTTTCGACAGGAACAGATAGAGCAGCAGATAGAACCGCTTCGCCAGGTCCTTCATGTGCTCCGACATGGAGCCCGAGACATCCATCAGGCAGAACATCACGGCCTTCGCCACAGGCTTCGGCTCGTTTTCGAAACGGCGATATCGCACGTCGAGCGGATCGATATAGGGAATGCGGCGGCTTTTTTCCGTCAGCGATTTGAGCTTTGCCTCAAGCGCCGGGCGGGTCTCGTCATCCTCGCATTCCTCGATCTGCCGCTGCAGTGCTTCGATTTCCTCGCGGCGCGGACGGCCAAGCGCGACACGGCGCATCATCGCAAGCTTCGTCGTGCGGCCGACGGCGATGTTGGAGGGTGATCCCGATACCGAATAGCCGGCCCGAAATGGCGTTTCCTCCTCGGTTTCGGCTAGACGCCGCTTGGCGAGATCGGGCAGTTCAAGATCATCGAGGAACACATCGAGGAATTCCTCCCGCGTCAGCACGAAACGGAAGCCGTCCTCGCCATCGCCCTCGCCCGCATCTTTTGGCTTTCCACCTCGGCCGCCGGGCGGACGTGGAAGGATATCGCCTTCCACGAAGGCCCTGTTGCCGGGCAGAATATGATCGCTGATGCCGCCCTCGCCCCTGCGCAGGCTCGGTTCAGCCATTCCATCGATCGGCAGGCTGATCTCCCCGCCGTCGAGCACATCGCGAATGTTGCGGTTTTGCAGAGAGCGTTTGACCGCCTGCTGCACGGCGCCCTTCATGCGTCGAAGGAACCGCTGCCGATTTTCCAGACTTTTACCGCGCGGATTCAGCCGCCGGTCGACAATGTGCATAATGGCTCCGCATTAACTTGCCTGTTTGACGCGCATGTACCATTCCACAAGGCGTCGAACCTGCCTCTCGGTGTAACCTCGCGCGGCCATGCGCGAGACGAATTCGCTATGCTTCTTTTCGGTCTCCGAATCCTTCTTCGATCCGAAGGAAATGACCGGCAAAAGATCCTCGACCTGCGAAAACATGCGCTTCTCGATGACTTCCCGGATCTTCTCGTAGCTCGTCCATGACGGATTTTTTCCGCCGTTGGCTGCCCGCGATCGCAACGAAAACTTGACGATTTCGTTGCGGAAATCCTTCGGATTGGCAATTCCGGCGGGCTTTTCGATTTTCGTCAGTTCCTGATTGAGGAGCTCGCGGTCGAGAAGCTGGCCGGTATCGGGATCCTTGAAGTCCACATCTTCGATCCAGGCATCGGCATAATCCACGTAGCGGTCGAACAGGTTTTGTCCGTAGTCCGCATAAGATTCAAGATAAGCCTTCTGAATCTCGTTGCCAATGAACTCTGCGTAGCGTGGCGCAAGATCGGCCTTGATGAATTCCAGATAGCGCTTCTCGACATCGTCCGAAAATTGCTCGCGACGGATCGCCTGTTCCAGCACGTACATCAGATGAACAGGATCGGCGCCGATATCCGTGGTGTCGTGATTGAAGGTGGAGGCGAGCACTTTGAAGGCGAAGCGGGTGGATATCCCGTCCATGCCTTCGTCGATGCCGGCAGCATCCCGGTATTCCTGAACGCTGCGGGCGCGCGGATCGCTCTCCTTCAGGCTTTCGCCGTCATAGGTGCGCATTTTCGAGAAGAAGGTCGAGTTCTCATGCTTGCGCAGGCGCGAAAGCACGGAAAACCGAGCTAGCATTTCGAGCGTTGCCGGGGCGCACGGTGCATCCGCCAGCTCCGATCCCTCGATCAGCTTTTCGTAGATCTTCTGTTCTTCCGTCACGCGCAGGCAATAAGGCACCTTGATGACGCAGATACGGTCGATAAACGCCTCGTTGTTCTTGTTGGCCTTGAAGGTCTGCCACTCCGCCTCGTTCGAATGCGCAAGCACGATGCCGGAGAAGGGTATGGCGCCGATATTTTCGGAGCCGATATAGTTGCCCTCCTGCGTCGCCGTCAGCAGCGGATGCAGCATCTTGATCGGCGCCTTGAACATCTCGACGAATTCGAGAATGCCCTGATTGGCGCGGTTGAGCCCGCCCGAATAGCTGTAGGCATCGGGATCGTTCTGGGAGTAGGTTTCCAGCTTGCGAATGTCGACCTTGCCGACCAGCGACGAGATGTCCTGATTGTTCTCGTCTCCCGGCTCGGTTTTGGCAATCGCGATCTGGCGCAACCGCGAAGGCTGTATCCTGACGACGCGGAAGCGGGAAATATCGCCGCCGAAGTCGTCGAGCCGCTTCAGGCACCATGGGCTCATCAACCCGTTCAGGCGCCGCAGCGGGATGCCGTACTGCTCCTGGAGCAGCGAGCCCATTGTCTCAGGATCGAACAGGTTGAGCGGGCTTTCGAACACGGGACTGATCTCGTCGCCCGCTTTCAGGACGTAGATCGGATGAACCTCCATCAACTGCTTCAGCCGCTCCGCGAGCGACGACTTGCCGCCGCCGACGGGACCGAGCAGATAGAGAATTTGCTTGCGCTCTTCGAGCCCCTGCGCCGCATGCCGGAAGAAGGAAACAATGCGTTCGATGGTCTCTTCCATGCCGTGAAAGCCGGCAAAAGCCGGATAGACCCGGATGGTCCTGTTCATGAAGATCCGACCGAGGCGCGCGTCCCTGGCGGTGTCGACCATCTGCGGTTCGCCGATCGCCGCGAGCAGGCGCTCCGTCGCATTCGCATAGGCGATCGGTTCTTTCTTGCAGAGATCGAGATATTCCGAAACCGAGATGTCGGTCTCGCGTCGCGCTTCATAACTGCGCGTGAACGCATCGAATACGGATTCACTCAGCATGGGACCTCCATTAAGGTTATGCCGCAGGCTCTAAGCCGTATAACCATCGAGATGGCCACGGCGTTCCTTAGAATCAATAGTTTCGTAGGTATATTCGACGCTCACCGGCTGTTTGTAGCAATGCACAAAAAATTGCATGCACCGGTATTTTTTTACTCTGCGAAACTGTTTCATATTGTAGTTGAGAAAAGGGTCATTGCGATATCAGCACATTTAGCGACGTGACATAGTTGTCAAAAAGGTGTGCAATGGCGCCCGTGATTCGAGAATGCGAAAAAACAGCGATCGGCAACCGATAGGGCAGCTTCGATCGGTCGGCTGCCGATGCGCCGAAAGTAAATTCGGTAAATTTCAGGGGAAAATGGCGCGTGGCGATCACGCGCCCGATTCGCAATCGCGCCTCCGCCGGCCTCAGCCGTTGAACGCTCTCTCCAGTGCAGCAAGATCAATCTTGACCATGCCGAGCATCACTTCGGTGACGCGCTTGGCCCGCTCTCGATCGCTGTCGGCGACCATCTCGGAAAGCGCCCGCGGCACGATCTGCCAGGATAGGCCCCAGCGGTCCTTGAGCCAGCCGCAGGCTTCAGGCGTGCCGCCATTGGCGAGAAACGCATCCCAGATCCGATCGATCTCGGCCTGGCTGTCGAGCAGGATGGCAATCGAGAAGGAATGGTTGAAGCTGTCGAGCGGGCCTGCCTTCATCGCCAGGAATGCTTGATCGCCGAGCGTGAATTCGATCAGTTCGACGCTGCCCGGAGGCCCGCTCGGCGTTTCCGCCGGCAATATTGTGGTGCGGCCGATCCTGGATTCTGGAATGACCGATACGTAGAATTCGACGGCTTCGCGCGCTTGCTCCGCGAACCAGAGATTTGAAACGACCTGCGGCATGAACAGCCTCCTGTTGGCAAGGTTTGCCGGACACCTGTCCGATGCCCCGAGGACGTCTCGCCTGCATCGGTTCCGACAGGCTGCGCTCGGTTTTTTTCGCTGCTCGGCCGTACGACGATCGCAGTCGCATCAGCGGCCCGCCCTGCCGTCCGCATCGGCCCGCAATAGCGGTGGTTCGGGAATGAAAGCAGAACATCTTTTCTGGTCTTTCCTTCCCGAATCACTACATTACGCGCCATGAGCAATAGTTTCGACGATATTCCCTTCTTCGACGAAGAGCCGGGTGAGATGGCGCGCAAGCCGCAGCCGCCTGCCGCACCCCCGGGGGCCTACGCCCCCGCCGGAGGGGCGCCCGCCGCGGCCGGCGGGATCGCCGCCCGCGCCATGGCGGCGCGTGACGGCGGCAAGCGACCGGATTACCTCGCCGGCCTCAATCCCGAACAGACGGAAGCCGTGGAAACCCTGGAAGGTCCGGTTCTCGTCCTTGCCGGCGCCGGCACCGGCAAGACACGGGTATTGACGACCCGGATCGCCCACATCCTCAATACAGGCCGCGCCTTCCCCTCGCAGATTCTCGCCGTCACCTTCACCAACAAGGCCGCACGCGAGATGAAGGAGCGCATCGCGCTCCTCGTCGGCGGCGCTGTCGAAGGCATGCCCTGGCTCGGCACCTTCCATTCCATCGGCGTCAAGCTTCTGCGCCGCCATGCCGAGCTCGTCGGCCTCAGCTCCGACTTCACCATTCTCGACACCGACGACGTCGTCCGCCTGATCAAGCAGCTGATCCAGGCCGAAGGCCTCGACGACAAACGCTGGCCGGCCAAGCAGTTCGCCGGCATGATCGACACCTGGAAGAACAAGGGCCTCGGTCCGGCCGATATTCCCGAAGGCGATGCGCGCGCCTTTGCCAATGGCCGCGGCCGCGATCTCTACTTCGCCTATCAGGCGCGTCTGTCGACGCTCAACGCCTGTGATTTCGGCGATCTGTTGATGCATCCAATTGCGATCTTCCGCAAGAATCCGGATCTTCTCAAGGAATATCACGGCCGCTTCCGTTATATCCTCGTCGACGAGTATCAGGACACCAACACCGCCCAGTATATGTGGCTGCGGCTGCTGGCTCAGCGCAGCAAGGGCGAGCCGCAGAACGTCTGCTGCGTCGGCGACGACGACCAGTCGATCTACGGTTGGCGCGGCGCCGAGGTCGACAATATCCTGCGCTTCGAGAAGGATTTCCCCGGCGCCAAGGTGATCAAGCTCGAACGCAATTACCGCTCGACCGAACATATCCTCGGTGCCGCCGCCCATCTGATCGCCCACAATGAAGGCCGCCTCGGCAAGACGCTGTTCACCGACCGCGCCGACCCGGATGACGTCAAGGTACAGGTCCACGCCTCCTGGGATTCGGAGGAGGAAGCCCGCGCCATCGGCGAGGAGATCGAGCAGCTCCAGCGCAACAAGCACCTGCTGAACGACATGGCGATCCTCGTGCGCGCCTCCTTCCAGATGCGCGAGTTCGAAGATCGCTTCGTCACCCTCGGCCTCAACTATCGCGTCATCGGCGGCCCGCGTTTCTACGAGCGCCTCGAAATCCGCGATGCCATGGCCTATTTCCGCCTGGTCGCGCAGCCGGCCGACGACCTTGCCTTCGAGCGCATCATCAACACGCCAAAGCGCGGCCTCGGCGACACGACGGTGCGCGCCCTGCACGACTATGCGCGTGCCCGCGATATCCCGATGCTGGCGGCCGCTGCCGACATGATCGAGACGGACGAGCTGAAGCCGAAGGCGCGCAAAGCCCTCTTCGACGTGATTCAATCTTTCCGCCGATGGCAGGAACTGCTTGAAAACACACCGCATACCGAACTTGCCGAGCAGATCCTCGAGGAGTCCGGCTACACCGACATGTGGAAGAACGACAAGAGCGCCGAAGCGCCGGGCCGCCTCGAAAATTTGAAGGAACTGATCCGCTCGATGGAAAGCTTCGAGTCGATGCGCGGTTTCCTCGAGCACGTCTCCCTCGTCATGGACGCAGAGACCAACGAGAACCTCGACGCCGTCTCGATCATGACGCTGCATTCGGCCAAGGGCCTGGAATTCGAGACTGTGTTCCTGCCGGGCTGGGAAGAAGGCCTGTTCCCCCACCAGCGCTCGCTGGATGAAAGCGGCCGGGCCGGCCTGGAGGAGGAACGCCGCCTGGCCTATGTCGGCATCACCCGCGCCAAGCGCCGTTGCCATATCTGGTTCGTCTCGAACCGCCGCATCCACGGCCTCTGGCAATCGACACTGCCCTCGCGTTTCCTCGACGAGCTGCCGGAAACCCATGTCGAGGTTGCCGAGATGGAGCAGAGCTACGGCGGTTACGGCCGCGGCGGCTACGGCCAGTCACGCTTCGACAAGGCCGAACCCTTTGCCAACTCCTATTCCACGCCCGGCTGGAAACGCGCCCAGGCCAACAAGACCGACGCCACGCGCGACAACTGGGGCACCCGCTCCGGCCACGCCGTCGAACGCATCGGCTATGGCGAAAGCGGCCCGAAGGGACGCACGATCGACGGCGAGCTGGTCGCAAAATCGACCTCGTCGGAGCCGTCGCGCTTCACCCTCGGCGATCGTGTATTCCACATGAAATTCGGCAATGGCAACATTACCGGCATCGAAGGCAACAAGCTGACGATCGACTTCGACCGTGCGGGGCAGAAGCGGGTGCTGGACGGTTTCGTCGAGCGCGTCTGACCGCGCGACGATACCGCAGGACCGTCACCCGAACATCCGCATGCTGCTGAGCCCGAGGATGTCGTTCAGCAGGGCGATCCCCATTCCGGTGGCGACGATCGACAATCCGATCAGGAACAGCCGGCGCGCCCGGTCGTATTTGACGGCGAGCAGCGAGTCTCGCGCCAAAAGATCGGCAAACACCTTCACCTGGATGGCGATGCCGACGGTCAGGAATGACATCGGCAGCAAATCGACGCGGCTCCAGTCATTGGGATTGGACACCCAAAGGCTGATGAAATTGAGGGAGAAACCGAGAATGATCCCGGTCGCCGTCAGCGATCCGTTGCGGAAAGTCGCATCGATCTTTTCCTCCGGCTGAGGCTCGGACATGATTTGGGTTCCGGCTTGCTGCTGAGGCAAGAAAGGCAGAATTCGCGGCCTTGAGCAAGACCAGGCCCTTTGCGGTTGCTATTACATCACCAATAACTATCGCAATGGTTGAATTAGCGTATTCTTTTTCCGTCGAATACTACCATCAGTGACAGAATTAACGCTTGCATGCGGGCTTCCGGGAATTCACTAGTTGATGCATTCGGTGCATCTGGCATTTGCACGGCAATAACGCGAAGGGATTGGCCTTGATTAAAGCGCTGCTGCTCGTCGATATTCAGAACGGCTTCTGTCCGGGTGGAAACCTGCCGGTGCCGGACGGCGACAAGGTCGTTCCCGTCGCAAACAGGCTGATCGACAGCGGCAAATACGATCTGATCGTCGCCTCCCAGGATTGGCATCCCCCCGGCCACGGCAGCTTCGCCTCCGCTCATCCGGGTGCCGCCCCCTTCGAAATGGGCGAATTGTCCGGCAAACCGCAGATGATGTGGCCCGACCACTGCATCCAGGGCACGCTTGACGCCGAACTGCATCCGGCGCTCAAATCCGAAGAAATCGACCTGATCCAGCAGAAGGGCGAGGATCCCGGGATCGATAGCTATTCGGCCTTCCGCGACAATGACCGCGACGCTTCGACCGGCCTTTCCGATTTCCTCGCAGATCAGGGTGTGACCGATCTCGACGTCTGCGGGTTGGCGACCGATTACTGCGTCAAATTCTCCGCGCTCGACGCACTGGAGATGATTCCGGGCGTGCGCGTGCGCTTCATCGAGGACGCAAGCCGCGGGATCACGCCTGAAGGCGTCGCCGCTGCCATCGATGAGATGCGGGTGCACGGCATCACCGTGATCAACAGCGCGGATGCCTTGCACGAATAAACCGCCGATCCCCTAATTCAACAGATAGGCATCGAATGTCTCATCGCTGCCGGCAACCGGGCCGAAGCGCTTGAGGAGGGTCGTCTCGCTCCGGAATGCGGAAATCTCCTCAGGCGTCAGCGACAGCAGCCAATTGTAACTCTCATGCAAGGAGACGGGGCCGGCAATTTGGTCAAGCCGCTGTGAGAGAAGAATGACGATGGGTGCGTGCTCGCTTTGCTGCAGTTGCCGCGCCGTCTGCAGGATGTCGGCAAGGCTGAGCGAAAGCCGCGCATTGCGGGTATACCGCACGATCGCGCCGAACCGCTGCTCCCGTAGAAGATAAGTGCGATTGGGGATGTAATAGGGCAAGGGTTCCACGAGATAGTCGGGATCCGCCATGATGATCGCATCCCTGAGATTCGGGCGCGATTGAATAAATGACCCGAGATCCCGGGCTCGGCTAAACGGAATGTCGGTGAAGAGGAACTGATGAACCTTTTCGATACCGGAGGCGACCTGCAGCGCCAGCAATATCATGAAGCACAGACGTCCGATCTTGACGACGCCACCGGCTGGCTCAACACCGGTAATGCCCGCGGCTGCGGATCGGGAGCGGCTGATCAAGGCAATCATGCCGATCATGAAGACCAGCCATAGGGCCTGATGTCTGTAGCTACCTGGGTAAACGAGCGTAAAAAGCAGCGAAAACCCGAGGAGAACCGATGCGGCCGCCAACATCGCGGGTCGCCGGTTGGCCAGCCCAAGCAGACTGCCATAGATGAGCACCGCCATCAGCGAGGCGAAAACCCGAGCAATCGATGGATCGGCCACGGCCAGCCGAAGGATACCGTCGGGGTAGAACTCCATGAAATAGGAAGTCGCCCCGGCAAAGGCATGAAGGACAAGCGGGGCGAAATTCTTGCCTGCGAGATTGTTCTGCCCGGCATCGTTGAATGTGGGATAGACCGTCATGACGCACAGAACAACGCCGACTGCGGCAATGACCGCGGCTGTCGCAAAGGCCCGATATGCCGGCAGAGAAGGTCTCGGACGCGCCAGGACCAGATCGAAAAACCAGTAGGCCAGAAAGCCGCCGACCAGCACGACCGAGTGCACGTTGGTATTTGCCAGCAAGGCAAACAACAGGCCGAGCACCATGCCGTTGCGCATTCCCCTCACCCAGCTCAGGGCGATAAGGAAGACCAAAAGCATGCTGATGCCGTAATTTCGCGCCATCGCGGCGTAGTCGAAAACCGAAAAGCTGCTGAACAACGACAGCAGCATGATCGAGCGCGGCAGTTCAAGCCTGAAAACGAGAAGGTAGGCGGAGGCAGCCGCGATCGTCAGCGCGACGATTTTCAGGACGACGGGTGAGCCGACGACAAGATGAGCGGCGCGCAACAGCATATACCAGAGAGCCGGATGACCTTCGCCATGCATCTGGCGAAGCATGTCGAAGAAACTGTCTCCCTGAAGGGCGAGCGACAAGGCGCGAACCTCGTCTCGCCAAACGGTTTCTGACCAGCAAAGCGCGCAAGCCACCGCAAACCACACCAGGAAGATCAACGTCTTGCCGAGCGTTGTTGATCGAGGTTCATCGATTTTAGAGACAATAACAGCCAACGGAAGCACCCGGTCATCGAAATGCCGTGACCATAGCGGCGCCCCGATAATTTGACGTTAAGGTGAAATATCCTCGCCGGAATAATGCATCCATGTCGGTTCGGCTTATATCGATCCGTCCTAGCTTCTGAACCGACCAACCATGGGAGTTGAGAGATGAGAAAGCTTGTAACTGCGGCCTTCGTGAGCCTCGACGGCGTTATGCAGGCGCCCGGCGCGCCTGAGGAAGATCCGACCGGCGGCTTCAAGCTGGGCGGCTGGACCGTCAATTACTGGGACGAGGCGATGGGCGGGTTCATGGACGGGATCTTTACCGATCCATTCGCTCTGCTGCTCGGCCGCAAGACCTACGAGATTTTCGCCGCTCACTGGCCCTTTGTCGGGCAGGACGACCCCATCGGAAAGGCCTTCAATGCCGCGACCAAATATGTCGCGACCACATCGCAAGACCCGCTCACCTGGGAGAATTCCGTGCCGCTGCGCGGCGACGTCGCCGCGGAAATCGCCCGGCTGAAGCAGGAGGACGGCCCCAACCTGCTGACGCAGGGCAGCAGCGGCCTGCTGCAAACCCTGCTGGCGCACGACCTGATCGACGAACTCCGGCTGCTGACCTTCCCGCTCATCCTCGGCCCCGGCAAACGCCTGTTCGGCGCGGGTGCTACCCCGGAAGCGCTCAGGCTCACAGCCAACTCAGTATCGACGACGGGCGTCATCATGAGCGTCTATGAGCGCGCTGGCGAGGTCAAGCCCGGCAGCTTTGCGATGCAGGAGCCCTCGCAGGCCGAACTGGCGCGCCGGGAGCGGATGAAGCGCGAAGGCTAAGGCGGCGCCGCTCAGGCGCTCGCGGCCCTGTTCTTCTCGTCGCGCTCGAGCAGATAGATGTCCTCCGCGAGGTCCTCCATCTTCTTCGAAAGGGCGGCGTGTGCATCGCGCAGACCCTGATTATAATAGTGGGCACCGATTTCCTCGGCGAAGAAGTCGAGCAGGAACTCCGCCGGCAGGGCGCCGATCGGCTGGTCGAGTTCCGTCTCGAAATAGCGGCGGATGCGCGAGACCATCGCCGCTTTCGCGTCCTTGGAAAATTCGATCTTCTTCATGGGCACCTCTCCGCCGGTTGCGATCAGCACGTTGATGCTTCAGCGAAATCGATTGATCAATCAACGAAATTCAATTGCGGTTGCAGATCTCAGACCATAAGGGAAAACGGAATTTCCAACAGGATCATCCACATGAATCGCGCCGACTTTGTTGAAGGTTTGCGGGGCGGCTCGGCCGTTGCGTTGGCGTCGGCACCCTTCGGCGCGCTGTTCGGAGCGCTCGCAGTCGAAAATGGCATGTCGCTGTCCGAAACCGCCTTCATGAGCGCCACCGTCTATGCCGGTGCCAGCCAGATGGTCGGCATCGAGCTCTTCGGCCACAATGTCCACGCGTGGCTGATCGTGCTGTCGATCCTCGCCGTCAATTTTCGCCACGTGCTCTATTCGGCGGCACTGGCGCGCTATATCGGCCATTTCACGCCGGTGCAGAAATTCTTCACCTTCTTCCTGCTCGTCGATCCTCAATTTGCCGAAGCGGTGAAGCGCAGCGAGGCCGGCAAACCGCTGACCTTTGCCTGGTATTTCGGCTTCGGCATCATCATCTACATTCCCTGGGTGCTGATCAGCGTCGCCGGCGGTCTGCTCGGGGGCTTCATCGGCGATCCCAAGGCGATCGGCCTCGATATCCTGCTTCCCGCCTATTTCCTCGGCATCGTCCTCGGCTTCCGCAAGCGCGACAATTTCCTGCCCGTCGCACTCGTCAGCGCGGCGGCTTCCGTCCTCGCCTATCGTTATGTCGGCTCGCCCTGGCATGTGAGCCTCGGTGCGGCCGCCGGAATCGTGCTCGCCGCGCTGCTGCCGCTACCGCGCCGAATGCCGGATCTTCAAGCCGACGCCCTTCAATCCGAAGTGCACGAGGTCTGAGCCATGGAATTCGATCTCCACATGGCGCTCGTCATCCTAGCCGCTGCGGCGGCGACCTTCGCCACCCGCATCGGCGGCTACATCCTCATCACCCGGATGAAGAGCATCCCACCGCGCATGGAGGCGGCGCTGAATGCCGTGCCGGCCGCCGTTCTGACGACGCTGGTCGCGCCTGCCTTCTTCATCGGCGGCTGGGATTCGAAGCTGGCGCTCGCCGTCGCCCTCTTCGTCGGCCTGCGTTTCACCCATACATGGATGCTGGTCGCCGCCTGGATCGTCGTGATGATCTGGCGCCATAGCGCCGGCGTTTAACGCCGGCGTTCAGGCGGCACCACTCTAATATTCCAAGGGCAGCGTCGCGTTTTCGAGCCACGCCCTGACGTCGTGATCGTGAGTCAGCGGCATCAGCGCCTCGCGGGTGCGGCGGTGATAGTCGTTGAACCAGTGCAGTTCGTCATGGGTCAGAAGCTCTGGGATGACCAAGCTGCGGTCGATCGGGCAGAAGGTCAGCGTCTCGAAGCCGAGCATGGCCATGTCGCCACCCTCGATCTCCTCGGCGCCACGCACATAGATCAGGTTTTCGATGCGGATACCGAAGCTGCCCGGCCGGTAATAGCCCGGCTCGTTCGAAAGGATCATGCCGGGCAGCAGCTCCTGCGTCGAAAGCCTGGAGATGCGCTGCGGCCCCTCATGCACCGAGAGATAAGAGCCGACGCCGTGGCCCGTGCCATGGGCGAAATCGGCCCCTGCCCGCCACAGTGCGATGCGCGCCAGCGGATCGAGGTCGCAGCCGCGTGTCCCCTTGGGGAAGCGCGCCGTGCTGATTTGTATCATGCCCTTCAGCACCAGCGTGAAGAAGCGGCGATGCTCCTCCGAAACCGCGCCGATCCCCACCGTGCGGGTGATGTCGGTCGTGCCGTTGATATATTGCGCGCCGGAATCGATCAGGAAGAGTTCGCCGGCCTCGATCATCCGGTTGGTCTCGGTCGTCACCCGGTAATGCATGATCGCCGCATGCTCGCCGGCGCCTGATATCGTATCGAAAGAAATGTCCTTCAGCGGATTCTGCATGCTTTGGCCGACGCGGGCGCGCGCTGCTTCGAGCCGTTCGGCGGCGGCGATCTCGCTGACCGTGCCGGGTTTCTCCTGCGACAGCCAGCAGAGGAACTCCACCATCGCCGCGCCGTCCTGCAGATGCGCGGCGGCCGAGCCGTTGATCTCGACATCGTTCTTCACCGCCCGCGGCAACTTGGCGGGGTCGATGCCTTCGACAGCCTCTCCACCCGCCTTGCGGATGATCTCGACGAGCGCATAGGAAGCGATATCGGGATCGACCAGCACGCGGCCGCCATCCCTGGAAACTGCGGCAAGCCGCTCTTCCAGCGCCGAAGGCGGCAGCTGCGTGCAGATCTGCCCAAGATAGGCCTCCGCTTCGATGCCGGTCTTGCGCTTGTTAAGGAAGAGTTCGGCTCGCCCGTCGGCAAGAATGATGGCGCGCGCCAGCGGATGCGGCGTGTGCGGCACGTCGGCGCCACGGATGTTGAAGATCCAGGCGACCGACGAGGGGTCGGCGATCAGCACCGCCGCGAGTTCCTTCTTCGAAAGATTGGCGGCGATCGTCGCGATCTTGTCGCTCGCCAGCACTCCGGCCTGGGCGACATTCTGGATGGTCACAGTGCCGAGCGGCTCGGCCGGCCGGTCGCTCCAAAGCCTGTCGAGCGGATTGTGCGGCAGGAAGGTGAGCGTTCCGCCGATCTGCGCAAGCGCCCTTTCCAGACGGCGAACCTCGGCGCCGGAGTGCAGCCAAGGGTCGATGCCAAGCTTCAGACCCTTGGCTCCGTTCGCGCCAAGCCAGACATGCGGCGGCTCGTTGACGAGATCGCCACCGGAAAAGACCGAACCATCGACTTGTTCGCCCAGCTGCGTCACATAGCGCCCGTCGACGAAGACGATTGCCTGCGTACGCAGAATGAGCGCAACGCCTGCCGAGCCGGTGAAACCCGTCAGCCATGCCAGCCGCTCCGAACATGCTGGAACATATTCGCCGTTGAATTCATCGGCGCGCGGCACGAGGAAGGCGTCGATGCCGAGCGAATCGAAAGTGGCGCGCAGTGCCGATACCCGATCCCTGCCGAAATGCGGCGTGGAGGTGACGTCGAAGGACTGGAACATACTGAAAACCCGAATGGTTGAGACGAATCCGGTTAATGGGATGCCGGCCATGTTAGCGAAATTTCAATCGATGGGGAGAAAAAGCGACGAAACGAGTCGACCCCTTGGGGCCGCTCAGCATTTTGACAGAACTGTGACGGTAAAAGTTAATTTGGCACGCTTTATGCATTGGCCGCATGGCTCCCATGAGTAAAACCCTCTGCCTCCGCATTTCAGAATAGCTATATAGGCGCCATCGAACGGTTCGGACGAACCAGCAAACAAAGGATTTTTTGAAATGACCGCCTCTCTCTCGCGCTTCGCATACAGCAGCCCGGTGCAGGCTGGCGAACGCCAGACCGTGCGTCACGTGATCGGCGCCCGCCGCCCGCAGAACGAGGACAGCCTCAAGCTGCTCGGTGCCGGCCAGCGCGTCACGCGTCACCAGGGCGCCCCCAGCTACGCGTTCTAAGCCTGAAAGCCCGTCCGTCTCCTCCCTCCCCGGACCGGCCTATTGGAATGCAGTAGAGCCCGCTCGAGCGCTCCTCCTCCTTCGAGCTCGCGGGCATAGACCGGATAGACCGGTCCAAGGCGGTGCCACTGGCGCCGCCTTTTTTGTTGTTTCGGGAAATCAGGAAAGGTGATCAAGGTCGCGGTTTGCTTCCTCTTCTCACCGCTGGGGCGAAGATGGGAGCAAGCCGCACCGTCAGGCCCAAATTTCTCCCTCGTCAAGGCCGATCAAAATGGATCGTCACCCAGCCGTTCCGCCAGATCGTCCTGACGTGCCGGAGCCTCGCACCGCTATAGGCGGCGATCACCTTCCATCGCTGCGCGGCCAGAATCCCCGAAAGAATCACCGAACCAGCCGGCGCAAGATGGGCGGCAAGCTGCGGCGCCATGCGGATCAGCGGCCGGGCGAGGATGTTGGCGATGATGAGGTCAAAGGGACCATGCTCGGAAAAAGCAGTCGAGTGAAAGCCTGGGGCGGTTCTGGTGACGATGCCCGAGGCGATGCCGTTGCGGCGAACGTTTTCGGCCGCCACCCGCGTCGCGATCGGGTCGATGTCGGTGGCGAGAACCGGTATGTTCTTGAGCTTGCGCACCGCAATCGCCAGCACACCGCTGCCGGTGCCGAGATCGAGCGCGTTGCGGACGCGGCGGGATCGCACGACGCGATCAATCACTTCCAAGCAGCCGGCCGTCGTGCCGTGATGGCCGGTGCCGAAGGCCTGGCCGGCATCGATCTCGATGGCGATGTCGCCGGGACGGACCTTGTCGCGGTCATGCGAGCCATGCACCAGAAAGCGTCCTGCCCTGACCGGCTTCAGTCCTTCCAGCGATTTCACCACCCAATCGACGTCGGGGATGACCTCTCGCAGCAGCTGAGCATCGGGAAAGCCGCTTTTCAGCGCCGTTTCGACGCGGGAGCGCACCTGCGCCTCATCCTCCGCCATCATGTAGACGGAGGCCTCCCAGATATCCCTCTTCTCATCGACCTCGGTGGTGCCTATGGCAAAGTCTTCTTCGCCGAAGACTTCACTGAGAAGATCGAGAATCTGTTCGGCCTGGCTCTCGGTCGTCGATACGTAAAGGCGGATTTCACTCACGATAGGCGGTCTTTCCCGTTTTCGTTGCCCGCCACCGGTCGAGCCAACGCCCTATCACGCTGAAGCCGTCACCCTTTGCTGACGAGATTCTCCAGCTTCTTTACCGCTGTGTCCGGGTTTTCGCCATAGGCGATCGTTCCGGAAAAACGGCCGGCCGAATCGAGCAGGAAAACCGAGGCGGTATGATCCATCGTATAGTCGCCGTTCGGATCCTTCTCATCGACAGGCACCTTCTTGGCATAGACGCGGAACCCCTTGATGACTTCGGCGATCTTCTCCGGCGAGCCTGAAATGCCGGTGATACGCTTGGACACATTGGAGACGTACGCGTTCATGATTTCGGGCGTGTCGCGCTCGGGATCGACGGTCACGAAATAGGCCTGCAGCTTGTCACCTTTGGGATCGACCTTCTCCAGCCATCCGTTCAGCTCGAACAGCGTCGTCGGGCACACCTCCGGGCAATGGGTGAAGCCGAAGAACAGCGCTGTCGGCTTGCCGCGTAGCGCCTGCTCGGTGATCGGTTGTCCGCTCTGGGAGATCAAGGTAAAGGGCACGCCGAACGGCGCCTCCGCCACGACATCGGAAGACTTCTTGGGATAGAGCGTGATTGCGCCGAGAACGCCGGCAACGATCAGCACGGCGACCCAGATGACGATACGGAATGTCTTCATTTTATGAACCTCGATCGCGACGCGCTTGCGCGTTCCGCGTGATTATAGTCTTGGCCCCATGCACGCAATTCAAGAATATGTTTTCTGACCCGTGATTAATTGTCTCATCGGATAAGGACACCGCTTGCGGAAGATCCGTCCGCCGCAATTGGCCAAGGTCAAAAAACCTCGTGTTTTGAAGAACATGCTTTACAGCGCGGCAGGCAACAGCGAAAGATATATCGTTAGGAAAGGCTTAAGCCGTCATATCTATATTTAGCAGTGCGTGCGGCCCATTGAGCCGTTCTGACATGAAGTCTGCCGAGTGGCGAACCCCCGGACATCCGCATGAGGGTAGGAAAAACATGAACCCAAGCGGTTTGTGGAGGGGTCTTTTGATGACGAATTCAGCAGTGCCTAAGAGCCTATCGGTCAGCCAGCGGCTCTGGACGCTCGGCGGCGCGGCCTTTCTCGGGTTCGGAACGATGCTCGGCGTCGGCTGGTACGAAAATGCGCGCGTCGACGCCGGCCTGCGCCGCGCCAGCGAGATCCAGGCAAGCGTCGACCGGATCGACGAAATGCGGCTTGCCAATCTGACGCTGGTGCTGGCCGCCATGGACGTCATCGTCGACAAGGACGACAAGGTGGTGCCGCCGGAACGCATCAAGGTGATCGGCGACTCCCTGACCACGCTTTCCAACGGCACCAAGGATATGCGCCTGCTTGCGGAAGACATGAAGGCCGGCGCTTTGCTGAAGAGCTACGACGCCGATGTCGCCGACATGGGCAAGGCGATCCAGACCGACCTCATCGCTCTGGTTCAGCAGGGCGCGCCCGATGCCGACTTTGACAAGATCGACGACAAGATCGATGGCGCCGGCGAAAATCTGACCCAAACCCTCGACAAGCTCGCCGCCGAAGGCGCCACCTACGCCCACCAGCATGTCGAAGCCGCCAATGCCATATCGCAGCGAGCTCTTTTCCTGCAGATCGGCCTCGGTATCCTAGCGATCCTCTCCATGGGCGTGCTGCAATATATCCATGGCGGCTCGATCCGCCGCGGCATCGGTGCCGTTCGGGAAAGCATGCAGCGCGTCATGAACGGCGATCTTGCCAGCGACGTCAGGGAAAAGAACCGCGGCGACGAGATTGGCGAAATGGCCCGGGCTGCCGATGCCTTCCGGGTCGCCGCAATCGAGAAGCGCGACCTCGAAGCCCAGACTCAAACCGACCGCCAGCGCAGCGACGCCGAGCACCGCGCCCGCGAAGCCGCCAAGCTTGCCGACGCAGAGGCGCTGAATGCCGCGGTCGCCGCGCTCGGCGCCGGCCTCACCCGTCTGTCGGGCGGCGACGTCACCGTTACGATCGACCAGCCGTTCCGCGAGGAGCTGGAGCGTCTGCGCCTGGATTTCAACCAGACGACGGCGACGCTGCGCAAGGCGATGAGCGACATTGCCGTCAACAGCAGCTCGATCGAAGCGAACAGCCGCCAGATGCGCGCCGCCGCCGACGATCTCGCCAAACGCACCGAGCAGCAGGCCGCGTCACTGGAAGAAACGTCCGCGGCCCTCGACCAGATCACCGCCACCGTCCGCAACGCGACCAACCGCGCCGAGGAAGTCGGCCATATGGTCTCGCATACCCGTCAGAACACGGCGAAGTCGGACATCGTCGTCGGCGATGCGATGGCTGCGATGGAACGGATAGAAGGTGCCTCGCGCGAAATCGGCAAGATCATCAACGTCATCGACGAAATCGCTTTCCAGACGAACCTGCTGGCGCTCAACGCCGGTGTGGAAGCCGCCCGTGCCGGCGAGGCCGGCAAGGGTTTCGCCGTGGTTGCCCAGGAAGTGCGCGAACTCGCCGGCCGTGCAGCGGGTGCGGCCAAGGATATCAAGGCTTTGATCGGGAAATCCGGTGAAGAAGTGAAGATCGGCGGCGAACTGGTGACGGCCGCCGGTGAAGCGCTTCGCCAGATTGGCGAAGATGTTCTGCGCATCGACGAACATGTTAAATCAATCGTAACCTCTGCGCGCGAACAATCTGTCGGACTGAACGAAATCAACACGTCGATCAGCCAGATGGATCAGGTCACGCAGAAGAACGCGGCCATGGTGGAAGAGACGAACGCCGCAAGCCATACGCTCGCCATCGACGCGGAAAACCTGACGCAGCTGATCAAGCAATTCAAGACCGGCGAGGGCATGAGCGCCCGGCAAACGCCGCGAGAGGCTACCGCCGCCTCGCATTCGAGACCTTCTCCCGCGCGCAGCCTGATCGGCAAGGTCGCGGGCGCATTCAACGGCGGTTCTGCCGCCAAAGTCATCGCTTCTCCCGCCGGGGACAACTGGGAAGAATTCTGACCATGAACAACAACGCCATCAAGCAGTCGGGCGCTTATCTCGAAATCGTTTCGTTCCACCTGGGTGATCAGGAATTCTGCATCGACATCATGGCCATCCGCGAAATCCGCGGCTGGGCGCCGGTGACGCCGATGCCGCATACTCCGCCTTACGTGCTGGGCCTCATCAACCTGCGCGGCGCGGTGATCCCGGTCATCGACATGGCCTGCCGCCTCGGCATGAAGATGACCGAGCCTTCCGAGCGCTCGGCGATCATCGTCACCGACATCGCCGGCAAGCTGGTCGGCCTGCTGGTCGAGCAGGTTTCCGACATGATGACCATCAAGAGCGAAGACCTGCAGCCGCCGCCGGAAATCATCCCGGAAGCCCAGCGCGCCTTCTGCCGCGGCATCGTCGCACTCGAAAAGACCATGGTCTGCTTCCTCAACCTCGATACCGTGATTGCGGACGAGCTGAACCAGGCGGCTTGATATTTTTCTCGACATTGACGTTGGAAGGCCCGGCTCGTCCGGGCCTTTTTGTTTGATGCGGTTGGCATGGTTCCGATCTGAATACCCCGAAACTCCTCCCATAACAGGGAGGACTAACCCGGGTCTCCGCCGCGCTTCTCGCGAAACATTGAAGATCTGGAAGTCGGTGCGGCAAGTTAAGCCCCTCCCCCTTGTGGGGAGGGGTTTGGGGCGGGGTCTTTACGTCGAGGACCAGATATCCGACGTGCTTAGCCCTACGGCTTCCCATTCTTCCAGGTCACGTTCTGCCCATAGAGCGGAATCGTCGAAATCGACATCTTCGCCGATCCATCCGTCAGCTCCCGGGAATGGGCGAGGTAGATCAGCGTGTCGTTCGCCTTGTCATAGATGCGGTTAACGACCAGCGTCTTCCAGATCAGCGACATGCCCTGGCGGAACACCTCGCTGCCGTCCTTGGACAGGTCGATATTGCCGATCTCGATCGGTCCGGTCTGCCGGCAGGCGATGGAATTGTTGGAGGGATCTTCGAACCAGTTGCCGTTCTTGAACCGGTCGATCAGGCTGCGATCGAAATAGGTGACGTGGCAGGTGACACCCTTGACCTCGGGATCGGAGAGCGCCTCGACGATGATGTCGTTGCCGATCCAGTCGACGCCGACCTTGCCGACGACTTCGGCCGAGACGGCGCCAGCGGAAAGGGCGGCAAAGGAGAAGGCGGCGAGGAAAAGATTGCGCGGCTTGGACATGGCGTCTCCCTGGAGCGCCGCACGTTCGACGGGACGTGCTGAAAGCGCTCTATCGCTTTGAATTGGCGCATTCTAGATAGGCACGCGCCCGTGCTTTGCAAGCAATGACTCAGGCCTTTCGGCAGGTGCAAGGCGCGTAGCCACGCGCCGTCAGCCGTCCGGGCGTCATGCCGATCAGTGCCGGGATTGCCGCGACGGCTTTCGCCTTGACTGCCTTGGCCATCTCGATCGCTGCTGCCGCGCAGACCGCAGCATCCTCGGCGGCGTTGTGGTGCATGAAGCGCAGGCCGAGATGTTCGGCGATCAGGTTCAGCCGGTGCGAAAGAAAATGCGGCCATATCCGCTGGGCCATCTTCAGGCTGCAGAGGTAGGTGAGTTCGGGATAGGATTGCCGGTAGAGATCGAGGCTCGCTCGCCAGACGCTGAAATCGAAGGCCGCATTGTGCGCGATCATCGTCGCGCCGCTGATATCCTCATGGAACTCGTCCATCACCTCGGGAAACTCAGGCGCATCCTCGACGTGCTCCGGGCGGATGCCATGGATAGCGATGTTCATCCCGGAAAAGCGCATGTCGCGCGGCCGGATCAGCCGTTCCTCGACGCGCGTCACTCTGCCCTCTTCGATCCAGGCGAGGCCGACGGAACAGGCGCTGCCGCGCTGCTCGTTTGCCGTCTCGAAATCAATCGCAATGGTCTTCAATGCTGCATACCGAATCGTTTCCCCGGCCACAGGAATACCGCCCCGCGTGCGGTCGCGCAAATTCCACACGCCCTGTGGTTGACATTTCCGCGCACATATCCAAGATTGCTACCCATGATCGGTTCCGTAACCATGGCTGCGCTCATCCATCACACCATGACCCTTGTAGGGTACGCGGGAGCAATGGCGCGTTAGCAGCGGTCCGATCATCCCGAAAACCCTGCCGAGGCGAGCAGGGTTTCGAAACTCGGCTCTCCTCCTGAACCTTAAGGAGAGCATCCAATGTCCGAAAATGAAGAGAATGAACCGAACCGCCGAGCGCGCCTGCCGGACGGCATCCTGGTGCGTTCAGTCCGCCTTTCCGATGCGGAAGAACTCACCGATCTCATGAATTTGCCGGGCTACCGCGCCGGCACGTTGCGGCCGCCCTACCAAAGGGTCGAAGAGGTTCGCAAAAATATGGAGAATCCGTCACCCGGCGCGCTCAACCTTGTCGTCACGCTCGACGGCAAGATTGTCGGCAATTGCGGCCTCAATCGCCTCGGCGGACGGCGGCAGCACGTCGCAAGCGTCGGCATGGGCGTGCATGACGATTTCACCGGCCGCGGTTTCGGACGCATCCTGCTCGGCGCCATGGTCGAGGCCGCCGACGACTGGCTTGACGTCAAGCGGCTGGAACTGACCGTTTATACCGACAACGACGCTGCCATCGGCCTCTATGAGAAATTCGGCTTCGAGCGGGAAGGTCTGCTGAGGGCCTTCGGTTTTCGATCGGGAGAGTATGTCGACGCCTATACCATGGCGCGGCTGAGACCTTGAGCGAACCAGGCTGATGGCCCGCCGTCGGCTTCTCACCCGCTGATCAGCGCCAGCCACTCATCCTCGTCCATGGTCTGCACGCCGAGCTCGCGCGCCTTGTCGAGCTTGGAGCCGGCGCCAGGACCGGCGACGACGATGTCGGTCTTCTTCGACACCGATCCCGCCACCTTGGCGCCGAGGCTTTCCGCCCTCGCTTTCGCCTCGTCGCGGGTGAATTTTTCCAGCGAGCCGGTGAAGACAACGGTCTTGCCGGCGACCGGGCTTCCTGCCGTCACCGGCTGTTCAGCCTCCGCGGGCGTTACTTCGTCGAGCAGGCGGCCGATCACCTCGACATTGCGCGGCTCCTTGTAGAATTCGACCATGGCGCGCGCCACGACCTCGCCGATGCCCTCGATGGCGTTCAAATCGGTCCAGGCTTCGCCGGACAGCGGCGCAGCCTCCTTCATCGCCGTCGCAAAGGCTTCGTAGGTGCCGTAGGAGCGCGCCAGCAGCTTCGCCGTGGTTTCGCCGACATGACGGATGCCGAGCGCATAGATGAAGCGATGGAGCGCAATGCTGCGCCGTTCGTTGATCGCCGCATAGAGCTTGCCGACACTGACCTTGCCGAAGCCGTCGATATTCTCCAGCTTGGTCAGCGAATCCTGCTGCCGCTTCTCCAGGGTGAAGATCTCCGGCGCGGTGCGGATCTGCAGCGACGGATCCTCGTTTTCGAAGAAGAAGTCGACCTGCTTGGAGCCGAGCCCCTCGATATCGAAGGCGTTGCGTGAGACGAAGTGCTTCAGATGCTCCGTCGCCTGCGCCCGGCAGATGAAGCCGCCGGTACAGCGGCGCACCGAATCCGTCTTGCCGGTCTTCTCGTTGACCTCGCGCACGGCATGCGAGCCGCAGACCGGGCAGGTCTTCGGAAACTCGTATGAGCGGGCGTCGGCGGCGCGTTTTTCCATCACCACGTCGAGGATCTGCGGAATGACGTCGCCGGCACGCTGGACGATGACCGTATCGCCCTCGCGGATATCGTGTTCCTCCGGCCGGATACGCTCACCGCTATTGCCGATGCCCTTGATGTAATCCTCGTTGTGCAGCGTCGCATTGGTGACGACGACGCCGCCGACCGTGATCGGCTTCAGCCGCGCCACCGGCGTCAGCGCGCCGGTGCGGCCGACCTGGATCTCGATCTTCTCGACCTCGGTGAAGGCCTGTTCCGCGGGAAACTTGTGCGCCGTCGCCCAGCGCGGCGAACGCGAGCGGAAGCCGAGGCGCTGCTGTAATTCCAGGCTGTCGACCTTATAGACGACGCCGTCGATGTCATAATCGAGATCCGGGCGCTCGAGGCCGATCTCGTCGTAATGCGCCAGGATGTCGGCGACCGAATTCAGCCGCTTCATCAGCGGGTTGACCGGAAAACCCCAGTCCTTGAAGGTCTGCACCATGCCGAACTGCGTGTCGGCAGGCATCTCCGCCATCTCGCCCCAGGCATAGGCGAAGAATTTCAGCTTGCGGCTGGCCGTCACCTTGGCGTCGAGCTGGCGCAACGATCCGGCGGCGGTATTGCGCGGATTGACGTAGGTCTGCTTGCCCTCCGCCTCCATCTGCCGGTTCAGCGCCAGGAAATCGCTCTTGGCCATATAGACCTCGCCGCGAATCTCCACCACGGCAGGAACGCCCTTCGGCAACTCATTCGGAATTTCGGCGATGGTACGGATATTGGCGGTAACGTTTTCCCCCGTCGTGCCGTCGCCACGCGTGGCGGCGGTAACCAGCCTGCCGTTTTCGTAACGGATCGACATCGACAGGCCGTCGATCTTCGGTTCGGCGGTAAAGGCGATTGACTGGTCCGGCAGGCGGCCGAGGAAGCGATAGACGCCGGCGACGAAATCCTGCACGTCCTCCTGCGAAAACGTGTTGTCGAGCGACAGCATCGGCCGCGCATGGACGACCGGCGAAAAGGTGACGGAGGGAGCGGCGCCGACGTGCCGCGACGGGCTGTCCTCGCGGATCAGCTCGGGAAACCGCGCCTCCAGCGCATCATTCCGGCGCTTCAGCGCGTCGTAATCGGCATCCGATATCTCCGGCTGGTCCTTGCCGTGATAGAGCGCATCGTGATGCGCGATCTCCTTGGCCAGCCGCTCAAGCTCGGCGGCAGCCTCTTCGATCGTCAATGTGTCGACGGCGGAACCTTCGGTGGACATGGAACATCACTCCAGAGAATCTGGCCAGAAATCTGCATCGTTTTTAGAGCAAAATTGCAGGATGAAAAGAGAGGGTGGATATGCTGCATGCCGGATGTCCCGCTATCGGACAGGCCGCCCACCTCTCCGCCCTATGACCAATCCCGCGCATAGCGCAGCCGAATGCCGCTGACATGTAGGCCGGTGGTCCAGAGGCCTTTCAGCGGCCGGAGACTATCGACCACCCGAAGTTCCACCCCACGCGGCGCAAACTCGCGATCGAGCCGCGACATGGCCATCCGCTCCGTCGGACTGACGCGTCTGCGCGACACCCACGTGCCCGCATCGTTAAGGTCTTCGAAATCCGCAAGTGCCGCCGCTCCGTCTCCGGTGTTTCGGGTTTTGCCCAGATCAGGATGCGCGGGCAGTCACGCGGGAAGAGATACATGAAATCATGATCGCCATCGATCGCCCAGACGAGCGGACCATTCAGCCATTCCCGGCCTACCGGGCGAACCGTGGGAATGAGAACAGGGCGCGGCTCAAACACCGGGATATCGGGATCATCGCTGAAATGGAAAAGGCGCATGGCAACGGATCGCGTCGGATCGGGAAAATGCGCATAGCGCGAAGCGCGGTGCTTGTCACGCTGCAGCCTTAAATCGGGTTAGGCGATCAGCCGTTGCCGGCCAGCAGCCGCTTGGCGGCCGCCCTCGCCTCTTCGGTCACCGACGCACCGGCCAGCATGCGGGCGATCTCCTCGGTGCGGTCCGTCTGCGCCATCGTCGCCACCCGCGTGGCGATCTTTTCGGAGCCCTCGGCCGCCGGCCCCTTGGAGATCAAAAGATGTGTCGCCGCCCTGGCGGCGACCTGCGGCGCATGCGTGACCGATAGAACCTGCACCCGAGCGGAGAGGCGCTTCAGTCGCTGGCCGATCGCATCGGCCACGGCGCCGCCCACACCGGTATCGATTTCGTCGAAGACGAGCGTCGGCGCCGATCCGCGATCGGCGAGCGCCACCTTCAGCGCCAGCAGGAAACGCGACAGTTCGCCGCCGGAGGCGACCTTCATGATCGAGCCCGGCCGCGTGCCCGGATTGGTCTGGACATGAAACTCGACGACGTCGATGCCTTCGGCAAGCGCCTCCTGAGAATCGGTGGTGATCTGGACCATGAAGCGGGCGCGTTCGAGCTTCAGCGCCGGCAGCTCGGCCATGACGGCCGCGGCCAGCGCCGTGCCGGCATGATGGCGCTTGTCGGAGAGTGCGCGTGCCGCGGTATCGTAATTCTCCCGCGCCAGGCCGACCTCGGCTTCCAGCCGTGCAAGCTTTTCTTCGCCCGCGTCGAGATCGGCAAGATCGGCGATCATGCGAACGGCGAGCGCCGGCAGCTCGGTGACCGGCACGGAATATTTGCGCGACGCGGCCCGCAGCGCGAACAGCCGCTCCTCCACCCGCTCCAGCTCCCGGGGATCGTATTCGGTCTTGCGCAGCGCTGCCTCGACTTCCATCTGGGCGTTGGAAAGCTGGTCGAGCGCGGCATCGAGCAGCGTCACGGTGTCTTCGAGCAGTCCCGGCGCCTCATGGCTCTTGCGCTCCAACCGGCGCACCAGCGAGGCGATATGGGGCACCGGCGAAGCATTGCCGTTCAGGAATTCGGAAGCTTCGGCGATGTCGCCGGCGATCCGCTCGGCCTTCATCATCTTCTGCCTGCTTTCGGCGAGCTCCTCCTCTTCGCCGTCCTGCGGCGACAGCTTTTGAAGCTCGTCGACGGAAGAACGCAGGTAATCGGCTTCGCGCGCAGCACTCTCCACTTTCTCTCGGTGCTTCTTCAGCGTCCGCTCGCTGTCGCGCCAGAGGCGATAGAGGCGGGCAACCTCCGAGACCTCGTCGGTGAGGCCGGCGAAGGCATCGAGCAGCGTGCGGTGGGCATTGGTGTCGACAAGGGCGCGATCGTCATGCTGGCCGTGGATCTCGACCAGCATCTGGCCGGCTTGGCGCATCAGCTGCACGCTGACCGGCTGGTCGTTGACATAGGCCTTGGTGCGCCCGTCCGCCGATTGCTGGCGACGGAAGATCAGATCGCCCTCGTCGTCGATGCCGTTTTCTCTGAGCAGCGCGCGAGCGCCGTGGTCCGTGCCGACGTCGAACACCGCCGTCACCTGGCCCTTGTCCTCGCCATGGCGCACAAGGCCGCCGTCGCCACGCCCGCCGAGCGCCAGCGAAAGACTGTCGAGCAGAATGGATTTGCCCGCTCCGGTCTCACCCGTCAGCACGGAAAGGCCGGTCTCGAAGGCAAGATCCAGCCGCTCGATCAGGACGATATCGCGGATCGAAAGCTGGATCAGCATTGGACTTAGGAACCGAGCAGGAGTTTCTTGCCTGCCGCAGCGATCCACGAGCCCTTGTTTTCACGCGGCTCGGCGCCACCGGTCTGCAGCAGCTTGTAGGAATCGGCGTACCACTGGCTGTCGGGGTAGTTGTGACCAAGAACGGCTGCCGCGGTCTGCGCTTCGTCGACGATGCCCATGGCGTAATAGGCTTCAACGAGACGGGCGAGCGCCTCTTCGATCTGGTTGGTGTTCGGATATTTCTCGACGACGATGCGGAAGCGCGAAATCGCAGCGAGATATTCCTTCCGCTCCATATAGTAGCGGCCGATCTGCATTTCCTTGCCGGCGAGCTGGTCGCGCGCGAAGCGGATCTTGGCCTGCGCGTCGTCGACATATTCGGAGTTCGGATAGTTGTCGACGACGGCCTGCATCGCCTCGATCGTCTTGGCGGCGGCGCGCTGGTCCTGCGTCACGTCGACGATCTGCTTGGAATAGGTGAGACCGACGAGATACTGCACATAGGCGGCATCCTGGGACTTCGGATATTGCGCCATGTAACGGTTGCCCGAGGCCAGCGCGTCGTCGAGCTTGCCCTGGCGATATTTGACGAAGGTGCTCATCACAAGCGCCTTGCGCGCCCATTCGGAGAACGGGTTTTCGCGGTCGATGGCGTCGAACTTGCGTGCCGCTTCCGCCATGTTGCCGGCCTTCATATTGGCAAGGCCCTGGGTGTAGAGCACGTCGGGCGGGTCGGTTTCGAGGCCGAGCTTGGTGATGTCGATATCGGGGTCCGACTGGCAGCCGGATATCGAGGCGCCTGCGCTGAGCACCAGAAGCGATGCGAACAAAGCGCGCGCTGTCTTCATCATACCTTCAGATCCTGCATAACCCATTCCAAAGAACCCCACTGCCGCCGCTCGCTCCTCGGCAGCCACGCCTCGCTGGCGTTTCTAGCCACAAATGTGCATCAAGAGCAACGCAATGATAAGGCATTAACGCATTTTTGTGGCAGCAGCGGCAGAATGACCGGCTTTTCCTCTTCTTCCCGAGCCACACGGCTAAAGCGTGTCGCGATCTTTCAGATTCGCTTGTCACGCTTTAGGTCTTTGTTTTTACGCATGTCTTTATCGCAAAACCGCGCGCACTTTTGCGAG
This sequence comes from Rhizobium phaseoli, assembly GCF_001664385.1. Classification (NCBI taxonomy): domain Bacteria; kingdom Pseudomonadati; phylum Pseudomonadota; class Alphaproteobacteria; order Hyphomicrobiales; family Rhizobiaceae; genus Rhizobium; species Rhizobium phaseoli. Next base: position 2,999,989 of record NZ_CP013532.1, read on the forward strand.
ACATGCTGTAAGCATCTGCCGGAAAATACCAATCGCCGGCAACGCGAGGGGACATAAAAAAACCGCCTCTGGGAAAGAGGCGGCCTGGTCTTAAGAATATGCTGGAGGTCATGCCGACCAGGGAGCGAATTCCGAAGCGCTGACGGCGATCATTTCCCGAGCAGCGACGCGCTGGCGCGGCGTCGACGTCTCGACCACTTCATAAGCGGAGGGATCGGCGAGCAGCGCCTTCAAAGCATTGGCATTCATCTTGTGGCCGCCACGATAGGAACGGTAGCAACCGATAAACTGGACGCCGGCGAGCGACAGGTCGCCGACGGCATCGAGCGTCTTGTGGCGGACGAACTCGTCCTTGGCGTAACGCAGCCCTTCGACGTTGATGACGGTGTTGTCATCGGAGATGACGACGGAATTTTCGAGCGACGAGCCGAGCGCATGGCCCGAAGCCCAGAGCCGCTCGACATCGCGCATGAAGCCGAAGGTGCGGGCGCGGGAAAGCTCGGTCTTGAAGACCGTTGCGCTCATGTCGCCGGCCCATTTCTGCCGGCCGATCAGCGGGCAGTCGAAATCGATCTCGACCTCGAAGCGCGTGCCGTCATAGGGACGGAATTCGCTCCAGGATCCGCCATGCTCGATTCGCACCGGCTTGGTGATGCGGATATAGCGACGCTTGACGCCGAGCGAGACAAGACCGGCCTGCTCGATCGCCTCGACGAAAGGCAGCGAACTGCCGTCCATGATCGGCATTTCGGCGCCCTGCACTTCAATCACCACATTGTCGAGGCCGAGCGCATAGATGGCGGCCATGACATGTTCGATCGTCGCAACCGAATGCGTCGGCGAAAAGCCGAGCACGGTGCAGAGGTCGGTATTGCCCACTTGCGAAGAGACGGCCTTGAGTTCGGTAACATCGCCATTGTCGTGCAGGCGCTGGAAAACGACGCCGGTGTCCGATTCCGCCGGGTTCAGCGTGATCGAGACATTCGCACCCGAATGGACCCCGATGCCCGAGAGCGTCACGGGACGCGATACCGTCGTTTGAAAACCCAGCAAGCCAATTGCCATAAAATCTGCCTTTATTCTTCCGCTCCAGCGATCTGTTCCACGGTGCGGTTATCATTCATTCTGCAGAAGGAGCCTCGTTGAGGAGTCTCCTAGCGCAGTTTCCTTGCACCATACTTACGTGCGCCGGCCTTCCAATCCAAATCACTGTTTCTTTCGCATTGTTACGAAGTCACGCGATTGAAATCGCTGGAGAATCCGAGGCCGAAAAACAGCAATGCCCGGGACCTGGATCCCGGGCATGAACGGTGCCGAAGCGCCGATCTCAGTTCGACTGGCGGCGCAGGAATGCCGGGATTTCCAGCTGGTCGTCTTCCTGCATCATCCGGGCCTGCGGAACCGCGCGACCCTGATCGTCGAGATTGCCGCGGCGCGGTGCATAAAGGCTTGCCTCCGGCGACAGCGGACGGCGCTGCTGCGAAGCGGCCGGCGGTGCGGCGGTCATGTCGGCGGCAACCGCGTCATCGTCGCGGCGTCCGAGCGAATTGGTGATTCGCTTGAGCAGACCCATGGGGCCGCGCTCTTCCTGGCCATGCGCGGAAGCCGCCTGCGTGCGGTGGTCGAGCTCGGCCTGGACGACTGGTGGGAAGTCTTCGACCTTCGGCATGCGAACCGGTTCAGCCGCCTGACGGATGATCGGCTCCTGCCGGACCGGCTGCGACTGGATGGGCTGCTGCTGGATGGGCTGGCTCATTACCGGCTGGCTCATCACCGGTGCGGGAGCCTGCTGCTGCACCTGAGGACGCATGGCCGGAGCTTCCGGAGCAGGCGCGAAGATCTTGCTCTGCGGACGGAAGACTTCCTGCTGCGTGGCCGGCTGCTGGAGCGGTGCGGCGGCACGCGGGGCCGGGATTTCGAGCTCGCGTTCCATCTCGGCTTCGCGGATGGTCTGCGCGATCGGATCAATGGCCTTTGGTGCCTGCATCACCGGCGCAGGCTGGACTGCGGCCGCTGCCGGAGCAACAGCCGCGGAAGGACGGATAGCGGGCTTTGCAACCGGCTGGAAGTTGCGTTCCGCGGCTTCGCTGATTGCCCGGTCGATGCCGGTCGCGACGACCGAGACGCGGATGATGCCTTCGAGCGATTCGTCGAAGGTGGCGCCGAGGATGATGTTTGCGTCCGGATCGACTTCCTCGCGGATGCGGGTCGCGGCTTCGTCGACTTCGAAGAGGGTAAGGTCGCGACCGCCGGTGATCGAGATCAACAGGCCCTGGGCGCCCTTCATCGAGGTTTCGTCGAGCAGCGGGTTGGCGATCGCCGCTTCGGCGGCCTGCAGTGCACGGCCGGCGCCGGAGGCTTCGCCGGTGCCCATCATCGCGCGGCCCATTTCGCGCATCACCGAGCGGACGTCGGCGAAGTCGAGGTTGATGAGACCTTCCTTCACCATCAGGTCGGTAATGCAGGCAACGCCCGAATAGAGAACCTGGTCGGCCATCGCGAAGGCGTCGGCGAAGGTCGTCTTGTCGTTGGCAATGCGGAAGAGGTTCTGGTTCGGAATGACGATCAGCGTGTCGACAGACTTCTGCAGTTCCTGGATGCCCATCTCGGCGAGGCGCATGCGGCGGCCGCCTTCGAAATGGAATGGCTTGGTGACGACGCCGACCGTCAGGATGCCCTTGTTGCGGGCGGCCTGTGCAACGACGGGCGCAGCGCCCGTGCCGGTGCCGCCGCCCATGCCGGCGGTGACGAAGCACATATGCGTGCCGTTCAGGTGATCGATGATCTCGTCGATGCACTCTTCGGCGGCCGCGCGGCCGACTTCCGGCTGCGAACCTGCGCCGAGGCCCTCGGTGACGTTGGCGCCGAGCTGGATGACCCGTTCGGCCTTCGTCATGGTCAGCGCCTGGGCATCCGTGTTGGCGACGACGAAGTCGACGCCCTGGAGGCCGGCGGTGATCATGTTGTTGACAGCGTTGCCGCCACCGCCACCGACGCCGAACACGGTGATGCGCGGCTTCAGCTCTGTGATGTCAGGCTTTTGCAGCTTGATGGTCATGGTACCTGTTCCTTCTCTCTCTGGCCGCATCGCCACGCCGGCCAATTACTCAAATTTCAGAAGCTTTCCTTCAGCCACTGGCCCATCCGGGCTATGCGGCTGTTATTTCCCCCAAGCGACATGAGCAGACCGCTCTGTGACGCATGTGTCTCCATGTCCGCGACCTGCGGATAGATCATCAGGCCGACGGCCGTCGAAAAGGCCGGCCCCTTGGCCGCCGTCGGCAGCCCCGAAACGCCCATCGGACGGCCGATGCGGACGTTGCGGGCAAGGATGCGCCGCGCCACCTCGGCAAGGCCCGTCAGCTGGCTTGCGCCGCCGGTCAAGACGACGCGCTTGCCGACGATCGGACTGAAACCCGAGCGCTGGATGCGGTCGCGGATCAGCTCCATCGTCTCTTCGATCCGCGCCGAAACGATGCGTGAAACCAGTGCCCGCGGCACCTGCGACGGCTGGTCGCGATCGTCCTCGCCGATCGGCGGGATCGAGATCAGCTCGCGCTCGTCGGAGGAATTCGAAAGGGCCGAGGCGTGCACGACCTTCAGACGTTCCGCATCCTCGATGCGGGTGGAAAGGCCGCGCGCCAGGTCGGTGGTGACGTGATGGCCGCCGAGGCCGACGGCATCCGTATGAACGAGCTTGCCTTCGGCAAAGACCGAAATGGTCGTCGTGCCGCCGCCCATGTCGATCGCCGCGCAGCCGAGTTCGACCTCGTCGTCGACCAGAGCGGCAAGGCCCGATGCATAGGGCGTCGCGACAATACCTTCGACCGACAGATGCGCGCGGTTGACGCTGAGCTCGAGATTCTTCAGCGCCGAGCGCTCTGCGGTGACGACATGCATGTCGACGCCGAGCGCGTCGCCGTACATCGCCAGCGGATCGCGGATGCCGCGCTCGCCGTCGAGCGAGAAGCCGGTCGCCAGCGAATGCAGCACCGAACGATCCTGGCGCAGCGACTGCTGGCAGGCAGCCGACAGCACCTTCTTCAGATCGTTGAGCTCGACCTCCTGGCCGCCGAGATCGATCGTCGCGGTATAGATGTCGCTGCCCAGGCGGCCGGCCGTCAGGTTGACGATCAGGCTCTCGACGGTCAGCCCGGCCATGCGCTCGGCCGCGTCGACGGCGAGACGGATGACGCCTTCCAGCGCGTCGAGGTCGGCAATGACGCCGGTCTTGATACCCCGAGACCGCTGGTGGCCGATGCCGATGATCTCGATATTGTGCGTGCGCCCCGGCAGGATCTGGCTTTCCTCGCGCGGCGTCAGCCGGCCGATCATGCAGACCACCTTGGTCGAGCCGATGTCGAGCACCGAAACGATATGCGACCGCTTCGACGAAAGCGGCTTCAGGCGCGGCAATCCGAAATGGGATGAACCGAACAAGCTCATATATTCTGCCCCGCCTTCTTCAATTCTTTGGTACGCTCCGTTACCGCCGTCTGCCGGCGAACCGCCGCTTCCGGCGTCAGCTGGATGGCGGTTCTGTCCGGCAATCTCAGGTCGACCGCAGCGATGTCGCGCTCCAGCAGCTGATGCTGCTTGTCGAACGCCGACAGCGTCGCCAGCGCCTGGTCGATGCCGTCTTCCGGCAGCTTGACGACGACGCCATTGTCCATGTGCAGGTCCCAGCGACGGCCGGATATCCAGACATAAGCCTTCACGCGCGCCTTCACGTCGGGCCACTTGGAGAAGGCGTCGTCGAGCGAAGCCGCTGCCGTTTCCGCGTCGCGGCCGACGACCAGCGGCAGCGACGAAAACTTGTTGTCGCGCAGCGGCGCAATCACGCTGCCGTTCTTTTCGATCAGCGAAAGCTCCTGCCCGTGCTGCCAGATTGCGTAGGCCTGGCGCTCCTTGAGCTTCACCTCGATCGTCTTCGGATAGACCTTGCGGACCTCGACGCTTTCGACCCAGGGAAGATGGGCGATCTTCCGGCGAGCGGCATCGACATCGAGTGCAACCAGCGAAGTCGTGCCGTCGAGGCCGATCAGCTGCAGGATCTCGATTTCGGAGGTTTCCGAATTGCCGGAGACCTTCACGTCCTCGATTGCAAAACCAGCGGCCGTCGTCGTCGCCTGAGCGACGGCTTCCGTGTGACCGCCGAGCGACATGCCGTAAAGCCCCGTCGCGGCCAGGAAGGCCATCGCCGAAACGGTGCCCGTATGGGCCGGGATATAGATACGGCCGCTGCCGAGGCTGATCAGGAAACGCGTGACGCGACGCAGCGGACGCGGCAGGACGAATCGCTCTTCGGCTTCCACGGTCGGAAGCACGGCATGATGGCTGGGACGCCCTATCCTCTTGACCGTCAACGCAAACAAGACGCGTCCTCCACCATCCACCGGAGAAACTCACCAAAGGAATAACCGGCATGGCCGGCCATTTCGGGCACGAGCGAGGTTGGAGTCATACCTGGCTGGGTATTGACCTCCAGCCAGATGATTTCGCCGTCTTCGGAGAAACGATCGTCGTAACGAAAGTCGGACCGACTGACGCCGCGACAACCGATTGCCTGATGCGCCCTTAGGGCCAATGTTTGTATTTTTTGGTAAATATTCGGTGAAATTTTTGCCGGGATGACGTGTTTTGAGCCGCCCGCTGCATACTTGGAATCGTAATCATAGAAATTGTGTCCCTGCGGCACCACCTCGGTGACACCAAGCGCGACGTCGCCCATGACGCCGCAGGTGAGCTCGCGGCCGTAGACGTAGCGCTCGACGAGGACATCCTCGCCATAATGCCACTCGGGCGAGCTGACGACCTGCGGCGGATGCGCCTGATCTTCGGCAACGATAACGACGCCGAAGCTCGACCCCTCGCGAACCGGCTTCACCACATAGGGCGGCTTCATCGGATGCGTCGAAGGAAAGGCGAATCGATTGATAACCTGTGATTCGGCAACCGGAATGCCGGCAGCGGCAGCGACGAGCTTCGCCTTGTCCTTGTCCATCGCCAGCGCCGAGGCAAGCACACCCGAATGTGTATAGGGGATCTCGAGATATTCGAGGATGCCCTGAATGGTGCCATCCTCACCAAAGGGTCCGTGAAGCGCATTGAAGACGACATCGGGCTTCAGCGCCGCAAGCTTTTCGGAAACGTCGCGCGCGACATCGATGCATGTCACCTTGAAGCCTTCGGCTTCGAGGGCTTCTGCGCAAGCCTTTCCCGAGGAAAGGCTGACGGGCCGTTCCGAGGAAAATCCGCCCATCAGGACAGCGACATGCTTGCGACTCATCAACACCCCCAAAAATAACTTCCAACTTTGAAAACGACGCTTGCGCGAAGCTGTCTGCGCCGTTTCGGGCCTTTGTCCGACCTGCATGCATTAGAGCATCATTATGGTTAATGAAGTGTTTACTTTCGTTAACTTCTGTCCTGGAAATTCGCGATCTTTTACCTTTCGCTCATCTCGCCACCATTCCCACATTAATCGGAGACGGGCCCGAGCAGAGGCGGAAAATCTTATCTCTTCAATAAGATATCGTGTCACGCTGAACCCCGATGAACTCAGTCAAAGGCCTGAGATGTCATCCCGCAACGGCGGGTGGCAGCTTGATTGATTAATGCAGAGAGCCGCGGCGGGCGGTCATCCCTGCTTTTGTATTGATGCGGGTCTGACTTCCGGTTAGCGAAGGCGCATGGATTGAGTAGGGAGAAGATCATGCGATGCCTCGTCACCGGCGCTGCCGGCTTCGTCGGTAGTCCACTCGTCGAGCGGCTGCATGCAGAGAAGATTTGCGATCTTGTGGTCACCACCAGATCTCAAACATCTGTCTTTCCTGATGATGTCAGGCATTTTCCGATTGAAATGACCGACAGCACCGACTGGACGGCGGCACTTGCAGGCGTCGACGTCATTCTCCATCTTGCCGCCCGCGTTCACATCATGAATGACCGTGCAGCCGATCCGCTGGCGGAATTCCGCCGGACCAACACCGCCGCCACGCTCAACCTCGCCGAACAGGCCGCCCGGGCGGGCGTGAAGAGATTCGTCTTCGTCAGCACCATCAAGGTCAATGGCGAAGAGAACAATCGGCCGTTCCGGCATGACGACGCGCCGATGCCGATCGATCCCTATGGCATTTCGAAGCTGGAAAGCGAAATCGGTCTGCGCGAAATCGCCGCCCGCACCGGCATGGAAGTCGTCATCATCCGCCCGCCGCTGGTCTATGGGCCCGGCGCGAGAGGCAACTTCGCCCTTCTCGTCGGGCTGGTCCGCAAGCGGATACCGCTCCCCTTCGCTTCTCTGAAGAACCGCCGCACCTTGGTGGCGGTGCAAAATCTCGTCGATCTGATCATCACCTGCGCGGCGCATCCCGCCGCCGGCGGCGAGATTTTCCTCGCCGGAGATGGTGAGGACCTGTCGACCCCGGAGCTCATCCGGGGAATTGCCGCGGGGCTCGGCGTCAAACCCATGCTGATCCCCTTCCCCTCCGCGTTGCTGCACATGGCGGCGAAGGCTGTCGGGAAGGAGGCCGTCTATCAACGCCTTTGCGGTTCGCTGCAGGTCGACATGTCCCAGGCACGCAAGGTTCTGGGCTGGACGCCCGTCGTCACGCCGCGCCAAGGCCTGAAACTGGCAGTGAAGTAGCCATTATTCGCTGGTGACACCCTGGAACGGGCGCACTTCGCGGCCGGGCATGAAGACGCCGAGGCGCTTGATTTCCCATTCGAGCTTAATGCCGTCTTTCTCGAAGACCTCGCGGCGCACCTGCTCGCCGAGATATTCGAGATCGTAGCCGGTCGCCTGCCCCATATTGATCATGAAGTTGCAGTGAAGCGACGACATCTGGGCACCGCCGATCACGAGGCCGCGGCAGCCCGCCTCGTCGATCAGCTTCCAGGCGGAATGGCCGGGCGGGTTCTTGAAGGTCGAGCCGCCGGTCTTCTCGCGCACCGGCTGCACCGTCTCGCGGTGATTGCGCACGGCGTCCATCTCGGCGCGGATCTGGGCGCGATCCTCCGGATAGCCCTCGAACAGCACCGAAGTGAAGATCAGGTCGGCGGATGCTGCGGAATGCCGGTAGGAATAGCCCATCTCGGCATTGGAAAGCACATGCTTGTTGCCCTTGCGGTCGACCGCGTTGACCTCGACCAGCCGCTCGCGCGTCTCGACGCCGTTGGCGCCGGCATTCATGCGCGCCGCGCCGCCGATGGCGCCGGGAATGCCGTAGTAGAAATGGAAGCCGCCGATACCGTTGTCCATCGCCATCGCCGCGACATGCTTGTCCGGGCAGATGGCGCCGGCAAGGATGCGGTTTTCACCGGCCAGCTCGACGAAACCGAAACCCTTGGCCGACAGGCGCAGCACGACGCCGGGAATGCCGCCGTCGCGCACCAGGATGTTGGAGCCGACACCGATCACGGTCAGCGGCACCTCTTCCGGCAGGATCTTCAGGAAGGCGATGAGATCGTCGACATCATGCGGCTGGAACATCAGCTCGGCGAGACCGCCGGCCCGGAACCAGGTGACGCGGTCCATGGGGGCATCCGGCGTGATACGACCGCGGATATCCTTTACACCGTCTCCGAGAGACGCGAGAAGCTTTTCCCCGTTCACCTGTTTCATGCGGACTTTCCCGATAGGCCTTCCAGTTGTTTGGGCAGTGCGGCTGCCCAGGATGTGATGCTCCCAGCCCCCAACAGAACCACGAAATCGCCAGGCTTTGCAACCTCTGCAACCATCTGCGGCAGAAGCTCGGCCGAAGACAGGAAGCGGGCGTCGCGATGGCCGCCGGATTTGATGCGCGAGACGAGCGACGTGGAGTCGACGCCTTCGATCGCATCTTCACCCGCAGCATAGACGGGCGCCAGAAAAATGCTGTCGGCATCGTTAAAGCAGGCCGCGAACTCCTCGAACAGGCTTGCGAGACGGCTGTAGCGGTGCGGCTGGTGGACGGCGATGATGCGACCCTTGCAGGCTTCGCGGGCAGCGCGTAGCACCGCCTTGATCTCGACCGGATGGTGGCCGTAATCGTCGAAGATCTGCACCCCGTTCCATTCGCCCGTCAAGGTGAAGCGGCGCTTGACGCCGCCGAAGGAGGCAAGCCCCTTGGCGATGTCGGCGCTCGATATGCCGAGCCGGTTGGCGACAGCGATCGCCGCCGTCGCGTTGGAAATATTGTGCCGCCCGGGCATCGGCATGACCAGCCCCTTGAGCTCGGTCACCTGGCCGGTGCGGCGGCGGCGGATCTCGACGTCGAAAATCGAGCGCGTGCCGTCGATGCGTACGTTCTTGAAACGCACGTCGGCCTGCGGGTTCTCGCCATAGGTGATGATCTTGCGGTCCTCAATGCGGCCGACCAGCGACTGCACCTCGGGATGATCGAGGCACATGACGCCGAAACCGTAAAACGGCACATTCTCGACGAACTGTCGGAAGGCGGCGCGCACCGCATCGAAATTACCGTAATGGTCGAGATGTTCGGGATCGATATTGGTGATGACGGCGACATCGGCCGGAAGCTTCAGGAAGGTGCCGTCCGATTCGTCGGCCTCGACCACCATCCATTCGCCCTCGCCCATACGGGCATTGGTGCCGTAGGCGTTGATGATGCCGCCGTTGATGACGGTCGGGTCGAGCCCGCCGGCTTCGAGCAGGGTCGCGACCAGCGAGGTGGTCGTCGTCTTGCCGTGTGTTCCGCCGATGGCAATCGCATTGCGGAAGCGCATCAGTTCGGCGAGCATTTCGGCGCGGCGCACCACCGGCAGCAGCTTTTCACGCGCTGCGATGAGTTCCGGGTTGCTCTTCTTGATCGCCGTCGACACGACGACCACCTCGGCGTCACCCAGGTTTTCCGCCCGATGGCCGACAGAGACCTCGATGCCCTTGTCCCGCAGACGCTGGACATTGGCGCTGTCAGCCTGGTCCGATCCCTGCACCCTATGGCCGAGATTGTGCAGCACCTCGGCAATGCCGCTCATGCCGATGCCGCCAATGCCGATGAAATGGACGAGACCGATCGCCTTCGGCAGTTTCATGCGCGTGTCCTCTTGAATTCTGAGACTGTCTTGCCGGCGGCAATAGCCTCAACCATGTCGGCAAGCAAGTTTGCCGCATCCGGTTTCCCGGCAAGCTTGGCCGCCGCCGCCATGTGCGACAGCTTTTCCGGATCGTTCATCACATGGCTCAGTATAGAGGCGATGCGTTCCGGCGAAAGCTCGGACTGAACAATCACCTTCGCTCCGCCGGTCGCAGCCAGTGCGGCGGCGTTCGCCGCCTGATCATGGTCGAGCGCATGCGGATACGGCACCAGCACAGCCGGGCGGCCGATAACGGAGATTTCCGAAACCGTGGACGCGCCGGAGCGGCAGATCACCAGATGCGCTTTGGCAAGACGCTCAGCCATATCGTTGAAAAACGGCGCGATATCCGCACCCATCTGCAGCTGCGCCACGCAGCCGCGCACCATCTCCATATCCTCCGGACGCACCTGCTGGGTGACCCTAAGCCGCGCCCGCAGCTCGTCGTCGAGCAGGCTGATTGCCGTCGGCATCGCCTTGGAAAAATACTGCGCGCCCTGGCTGCCGCCGAACACGACGAGATTGAACGGCTCGCCGGGATGCGAGGGGTGATAGGGCTGTTCGGCCGCCGCAAGGATCGCCGGTCGCACGGGATTGCCGGTCGCAACCGTCTTGTCGGAAAAAACATCGCCGCTTTCCTGAAGAAAGCCGCCGGCGATCGCCTTGACGCGCGGGGCCAGCGCCTTGTTGGCGCGCCCCATGACGGCATTCTGCTCATGCAGCATCGAGGCGATACCGAGCCGCGTGGCGGCCAGCAGCGGCGGCACGGTGGGATAACCGCCGAAACCGACGACGATAACAGGCTTCAGCCGCTGGATCAGCTTCTTGGCCGCCCGCATGCCGCTCCACAGCGTCCACAGCGAGCGGGCGACGGCAACCGGGTTCTTCGAGCCGATCGTCGCCGAAGGCACAACGTGAATTTCCTCGGCCGGGAATTTGCCGGCAAAGCGCTCGGCCCGGCTGTCGGTGACGAGATGCACCGAGTAGCCACGCTCCTTCAGCTTGAAGGCCAACGCCTCCGCCGGGAATACGTGGCCGCCGGTCCCCCCGGCGGCAAGCAGCACGATGCCTTTGCTCATATTCTCTTACTCCGCCGGCATGCCGTGCGGGACGCGGAAAAGGCTCCGGTCCTGCGCGCGCTTTTCCGGTCGATGACGCGTCAGCGCCAGAATGAAGCCGGCGGTGACGCAGATTGCCACCATGGACGAGCCGCCGTAGGAAATCAGCGGCAGCGTCATGCCCTTTGCCGGCAGCAACTCGAGATTGACGCCGATATTGATGATAGACTGGATGCCCATCTGCAGCACCAGACCAGCGACGGCAAAGCGGTTGAAGTCGTTGCGTTCGCGATAGGCATGCGAGAGACCGCGCAGCACCAGCACCGTGAACAGCGCAACGAGCGCCATGCAGAAGACGATGCCGAATTCCTCGGCTGCGACAGAAAAAATGAAGTCGGTATGCGCGTCCGGAATGATGCGCTTGACGATGCCTTCGCCCGGTCCCTGGCCGAACCAGCTGCCGCGGATGATCGCCTCGCGCGCCGTGTCGATCTGGAACGTGTCGCCCTCGCCGGTCATGAACTTGTCGATGCGCAGTGCGACGTGCGGAAAGACGTAATAGGCGGTGAAAAGGCCGCCGACGCCGCCAATGCCGAGCAGCATGATCCAGATCCATGGCATGCCGGCCATGAAGAACATGCCGCCCCAGACGGCGGTCGTCAGGATGGTCTGGCCGAGGTCCGGCTGCGCAACGAGAAGCGCCGCGACGATGCCGAACAGGATGATGGCAAAGAGGTTGCCGGGAATTTCCGGCTGGCGCGCATGTTCGGCAAACAACCATGCACAGACGACGACGAAGGCAGGCTTCATGAATTCCGAGGGCTGGATGGAAAGGCCGGCGATCCAGATCCAGCGCCTACCGCCCTTGACCTCCTGCCCGACGAACAGCACCAGCACCATCATGGCGAGCGAGATGATCAAGAGCAGGATCGCGGTCCGCCGCACCTGGCGCGGTGTCAGGAAGGACAATCCGAGCATGACGGCGATCGACGGGATCATGAAAGCGGCATGGCGCTTGACGAAGTGGAAAGGCTCGAGTCCGATACGTTCGGCGACCGCGGGAGATGCCGCAAACGACAGCATGAAGCCGATGCCCATCAGGAAGATGAACATCGCCAGGAAGAAGCGGTCGATGGTCCAGAACCAATCGGCCAGAGGCCCACGTTCCGCGCGGCTTACCATGTCATTTCTCTCCTGCTACAGGACCGATCAGCATCGTCATTCCGTCAAGTGCCGCCACGTGGCTGACGAAGGCATCGCCCCTGACTTCGAAGTTCTTATACTGGTCGAAGCTTGCGCAAGCCGGGGATAACATCACGGCCGAAGCAGCCGCCTCGTCGCGATCCGCGTCGGCTGCGGCATGCGCGACGGCGCGCTCCAGCGTGCCGGAAATTTCGTAGGGCACGGCCTCGCCGAGGGTCGCCGCGAATTCCGCCGCCGCCTCGCCGATCAGGTAGGCCTTGGCGATACGCGGAAAATAAGGCGCAAGCGTCGTGATGCCGCCAGATTTCGGCAGGCCGCCGGCAATCCAGTAGATACGGTCGTAGCTCGACAGGGCCGGCGCCGCCGCATCGGCATTGGTGGCCTTGGAATCGTTGACGAAGACGACTCGGCCACGTCGGCCGACCGGCTGCATGCGATGTTTGAGACCGGGAAATGAGGCAAGGCCGGCGCGAATGTCGTCGGCGGACACACCGACCGCAAGGCAGGCGGCAACGGCAGCCGCGGCATTCTGCGCATTGTGGCTGCCGCGCAGCGTCTGAATGCCGTCGAGATCGGCGAAGGGCAGCATGGCGCCGCCGGCGGCCTGGACGAGTTTCGTGCCCTCGGCATAGATGCCATCGGCCACCACGTTGCGGCGCGAGATGCGGACCATCTTGACGCCGGCTCGCTGCACGCGGTCGGCGATCAGCGCCGAATGGCTATCGTCAATGCCGACGACCGCGACATCGCTGCCGGCGACCAGCCGCTCCTTGACGTCGGCATAATGCTGCATGGTGCCGTGACGGTCGAGGTGATCGGGCGTCAGATTGAGCAGGATGCCGGCCGACGGGTTCAGCGTCGGCGCCAGATCGATCTGGTAGGAGGAGCATTCGACGACGTAATAACGTTCTGCCTTCGGCGGATCGAGCGTCAGCACGGCCGTGCCGATATTGCCGCCGAGCTGTGTGTCGTAACCTGCTGATCTCAGGATATGGGCGATCAGCGCCGTCGTCGTCGATTTGCCGTTGGTGCCTGTGATGGCGATGAAGGGGCAATCCGGCGCGTGGGCGCGGCGCTCGCGCACGAAGAGCTCGACGTCGCCGACGATATCGACGCCGGCTGCGCGCGCCAGATCGACCGTCCAGTGCGGCTTCGGATGTGTGAGCGGCACGCCGGGCGAAAGCACGAAAAGCGACTGCTGGCTCCAGTCGATCGTGTGCAGATCCTCGGTGTGGATGCCTTCTGCCGCGGCCTTCGCGACGCTGTCAGGGTTGTCGTCCCAGGCGGTCACACGGACGCCGCCCAGGATCAGCGCCCGCGCGGTGGCAAAGCCGGAGCCGCCGAGCCCGAAGAGCGCGACCTTCCTGTCTTTCAGCGTCGTGACCGGAATCATTGCCGCCTCACCGGAGCTTCAGGGTCGAAAGGCCGAGCAGCGCCAGGCCGACGGCGATGATCCAGAAGCGGATCACCACCTGGCTTTCCGTCCAGCCCTTCTTCTCGAAATGATGGTGGATCGGCGCCATCAGGAAGACGCGACGGCCGGTCATCTTGAAGAAGCCGACCTGGATGATGACCGAGAGCGTCTCCATGACGAAGAGGCCGCCGATGATCGCCATGACGATCTCGTGCTTGGTGGCGACGGCGACGGTGCCGATCGTGCCGCCAAGCGCCAGCGAGCCGGTGTCGCCCATGAAGATGGCGGCCGGCGGCGCATTGAACCAGAGGAAGCCGAGGCCTGCGCCGATCACGGCGCCGAGGACGACGGCCAGTTCGCCGGTGCCGGGCACGAAGTTGATCTGCAGGTAGTTCGCAAACACCACGTTGCCGGCGAGATAGGCGATGACGCCGAAGGAGGCGGCGGCGATCATCACGGGCACGATGGCGAGCCCATCCAGGCCGTCGGTTAGATTGACGGCATTGCCGGCGCCGACGATGACGAAGCCGCCGAACACCACGAACATGATGCCGAGATTGATCAGGAAGTCCTTGAAGAAGGGAAAGGCGATCGAGGAGCCGAAGGTCGAGCCGGCAGTCCCTGAGGCAAGGGCAGTGCGCATCATGAAATAGACGGCGATGCCGGCGATGATGAATTCGATGCCGAGACGCGCCTTGCCGGAAAAGCCCTTGTGGCTCTGCTTCGTCACCTTGAGATAATCGTCATAGAAGCCGATCGCGCCGAAGCCGAGCGTAACAAGCAGCGTGGCGACGACATAGACGTTGGAAAGATCGGCCCAGAGCAGCGACGCTCCGACGATGCCGGCAAGGATCATCAGCCCGCCCATTGTCGGCGTGCCGGCCTTCTTGAAATGCGTCTGCGGCCCATCGGCGCGGATCGGCTGGCCCTTGCCCTGGCGGATGCGCAGCGAATTGATGATGGTCGGCCCGAACAGGAACACGATCAATGCGGAGGTGAAGAGAGCGGCGCCCGTGCGGAATGTAATATATCTGAACAGGTTCAGAAATTTGAAATATTCCGACAGTTCGACAAGCCAGATCAGCATTCAGGGCCCCTTGTTACCCGGTCAAAGTTCGCGTTGCGTGTCGGAAAATGCCGGGAACTTGTCAAGAAGCGCGGCGACGATCTTGCCGAAACCGATGCCCAGAGACGATTTCACCATCAACACGTCGCCTGGCGCAACCGCGTTCAGTACATAATCCGTCAATTCGCTGGTCTTTTCGCGGTACTCGACATGGACGCTTTCCGGCAATGATTCCTTCAGCGCGGCCATGTCGGCGCCTGCGAGCCAGACATGTTCGATGCCGGCCGCAAGCAACGGCCCGGCGAGATCGGTGTGAACCTTCTCGGCATACTCGCCCATTTCGAGCATGTCGCCGAGCACGGCGATGCGGCGTCCGCGGCCGGTCGGCTCGGCCGCCGCCAGCAGCGCGATCGCCGCGCGCATCGAGGCCGGGTTGGCATTGTAGCTCTCGTCGATCAGCGTGAAGCTGCCGTTGCCGCTGCCGATCGAAAGGCGGTGACGCTTGCCCCTGCCCTTTTCCGGCTTCAGCGTCGCAAGTGCTGCGATCGCCTTCTCCAGGTCGGCGCCGACGATCCTGACGACGCCGAGGGCGGCAAGCGCATTCTCGGCGATATGACGCCCCGGCGCGCCGATCGCGACTTCCAGCGTCTCGCCGCCGATCGTCAGCCACAGCGTCGAATTCTCGTCAGAACCGTTGAATTCGGCGAGCCGGAATTCGGCCTTGGCATGCTGGCCGAAGGAATGGATATGCTCGACGCCGAGCGATTGCGCGGTGCGGTCGAGGAAATTGAACTGGTCGTTGTCGCGGTTGAGCACGACATGGCCGCCGGCTTCGAGCCCTTCGAAGATCTCGGCCTTGGCGGCGGCGATCTCCTTGATGCTCTTGAAATTGCCGAGATGGGCCGGCGCGATCGTCGTGATGACGGCGACATCAGGGCGGATCATCGTCACCAGTGGCCGGATCTCGCCCGGATGGTTCATCCCGACTTCGAAGACGCCGTAATCCGTATCGTCAGGCATGCGGGCCAGCGTCAGCGGCACGCCCCAGTGGTTGTTGAAGGAAGCGACGGAGGCATGCACCTTGCCGGAGGGCGACAGCACGTGCCGCAGCATTTCCTTGGTGGTGGTCTTGCCGACCGACCCCGTCACCGCGATGATTTTTGCGCGCGAGCGTTCGCGGGAGGCCTGCCCCAGACGCCCGAGTGCCGCGAGCACGTCTTCGACGACGATCATCGGCACTGTCAGGCGGCCCATGGCCGGAAGCCTCGCCTCGCTGACGACGAGAAGCGAAGCGCCGTTCGCCATCGCCATTGACGCATAGTCATGGCCGTCGACCCGGTCGCCCTTGATCGCGAAGAAGGCTTCGCCTGATGTAATCGAGCGGCTGTCGATGGAAATGCCGGTGATGCCTTCCGGCAGCGCGCCGAAGGGGCGCCCCGCCATCGCTGCGATCATGTCTTCGGTCGTCCAGAGCCAGCTCAAGATTTCAGTTCCTCCAAGGCCTTGCGCACCTCCGCATGATCGGAGAACGGCAATGTGACGCTCCCGATCGTCTGCCCCTCCTCATGCCCCTTGCCGGCGACAATCAGCGTATCGCCGGATGTCAGCATGCCGACCGCCTCACGGATCGCCGTGGCGCGATCGCCGATTTCCGAGGCGCAAGCCGCTGCCGCCATGATCTCGGCCCGGATCGCGGCCGGCTCCTCCGAGCGCGGATTGTCGTCGGTGACGATGACGACATCGGCGAGCCGGCAGGCGATTTCGCCCATGATCGGCCGCTTGCCGCGGTCGCGGTCGCCGCCGCAGCCGAAGACGACGACAACGCGGCCGGTCGTGAAGGGCCGGACCGAATTCAGCACGTTTTCCAGGGCATCCGGCTTATGGGCATAGTCGACATAGGCGAGAGCGCCATCTTTCGTATGGCCGACGAGCTCGAGGCGGCCGGACGCACCGACGAGTTTTTCGAGCGCGGCCATCGCAACTTTCGGCACGACGCCGGTCGACATGGCAAGCCCTGCGGCGACCAGCGCGTTGGCGACCTGGAAATCGCCGGCCAGCGGAATGTCCACTTCGAAAATCTCGTCGCCAATATGGATCTCGGCCATCTGCTTATGGCGGAAATGCTCGACGCGTTTCAAAGTGAGGTAATCGCCCTTGCGCCCGACGGTGCGTACATCGAGACCGGCATCGACCGCGGCCTTGACCGCTTGGCGCGACCACGGATCGTCGGCAAAGATCACCGCCGGTGCGCCCTTCGGCAGCAATGTATCGAAAAGCCGCATCTTTGCGGCCATATAGGCCTCGACGGTCGGATGATAATCCATGTGGTCGCGGCCGAGATTGGTGAAGGCGGCGGCCGAAAGCTTTACGCCGTCAAGCCGGCTCTGGTCGAGACCGTGGCTGGAAGCCTCCATCGACGCATGCGTGACGCCTTCGTCGGCAAGTTCGGCCAGCAGTTTGTGCAGGGAGACAGGATCCGGGGTGGTCAGCGCGCCATATTCGTTGCGCGTCGGCGAAACGACTCCTGTCGTGCCGATCATCGCGGCGGCATGGCCTGCATGCGCCCAGATCTGCCGGGTGAACGAGGCGACGGAGGTCTTGCCCGCGGTGCCGGTGACGGCGACCATGGTCTCGGGCTGCCTGCCATAAAACCGCGCGGCGGCGATCGAAAGGAAGCGGCGCGGCTCCTTGACCGCAAGCACCGGAATGGAAGCATCGACGGGCTGGGAGGCGATCGCGACGGCAGCCCCCCGGCCGGCGGCATCCGCGATGAAGCCCGCGCCGTCCGCCTTGGTGCCGGCGACCGCGACGAAGGCATTGCCCGGCGCCACATTGCGGCTGTCCGAAGACAGGCCGGAAATATCGAGCAGGCCTGCCGGGCCTTCGAGCTGTGCTTCAAGTTCCGGAAACAGATCTCCGGCCAGGTCTCGCAATTTCATCGAATGCACTTTTCCCTCTTGAAGCCGGTCCGCCCCTCGCGAATCGGCGTCGATATTCATTCACGCTCAATAAGACACCAGCAAGGCCGAACCACCCTCCCCGAATTTCGGCTCGATGCCGAGAATGGGAGCGGCGCGGCTGATGATCTCGCGGGCGATCGGGCCGGCGGTGCCGGCGGAGATCGTTCCACCATATTGTTTCTCGCCGGTCTTCGGCTCGTCGCAGAAGGTAATCACGGCATATTTGGGGTCGTTGATCGGGAAGGCGGCGATGAAGGAGTTGAAGTTCAGCGTCGAGGAATAACGCCCGTTCACGACCTTGTCGGCCGTGCCGGTCTTGCTGCCGACGGCAAAACCCGGCACACGCGCGACGCGTCCCGAACCCTTGAAACCATTGAAATCGAGGAGATAGCGGATTTCGTCGCTGGTCGACTTCTTGATCACCTGCTTGGCGATCTGGTCGGCCTCTTCGCGTGTGCGCGGCAGGAATGTCGGCTCGATCAGCTTGCCGCCATTGACGAGAGCGGCCGCCGCCACCCCGGTCTGCAGCGCCGTCGTCGAGACGCCGTGACCGAAGGAAATGGTGATCGAATTGATCTTCTTCCACACCCGCGGTTGGGTCGGCATCTTCACCTCAGGCAATTCGGTCTGCATCTTCGTCAGCAGGCCGAGCTTGTTCAGATAGTCCTTCTGCGCGTCGATGCCGACGATGTCGATGACGCGCGCCGTGCCGATATTCGACGAGTACTGGAAAATTTCAGGCACGGTCAGCCAGCGGCGCTGACCGTGAAAATCGTGGATGGTGAAGCCGCCGATATAGATCGGCTTGCTGGCATCGAACGTGTCGGACATCTTCACCTTGCCGGTGTCGAGCGCCATTGCCAGCGAAAAGGTTTTGAAGGTCGACCCCATTTCGAAGGTGCCGTTGGTCATCCGATTGAGCCAGCCCTCCTTGGCGCCCTCCTGCGGATCGTTCGGATCGAAATCCGGCGCCGATGCCATTGCCAGCACTTCTCCGGTGTGCACATCGATGACAGCTGCGCCTGCCCCCTTGGACTGGAAATTGTTGACGGCGTTGACGACAGCGTCACGAACGATGTTCTGGACGCGCAGATCGATCGACAGCCGCACCGGCTCGAGCGGCTGATCGCTGGTCATGCCGACCGAGGCGAGATCGGCGAGCCCCTGGTCGTCGATGAACTTCTCCATCCCGGCCACGCCGCGGTTGTCGATGTTGACGTAACCAAGGATGTGCGCGGCGGTCGATCCACCCGGATAGAAGCGGCGCTTTTCCGGCCGGAAGCCGATGCCGGGAATGCCGAGCGCCAGGATCTGGCTCTGCTGCTTCGGCGTCAACTGCCGGCGCAGCCAGGCGAAATGCGAAGTCTTGACCGAGAGTTTCTTGTAGGTGTCCTTGACGTCGAGCTCGGGCAGAACCGTTGCAAGCTTTTCGACCGCCTCGTCGGGATCGACGATCTTGTTCGGCTCGGCAAACAGCGAGACGGTGCGGATATCGGTCGCTAGCACCTCGCCATTGCGGTCGAGAATATCGGGGCGCGATGCCATCAGCCGGTCGGGAGGCAGGATGCTGGAGACGACCTCCTGATCCTTCATCGCATACTCGACCAGGCGGCCGCCGATGACGACGTAGACACCCATGAAACCGAGGATCAGCAGGCCGACACGGCTCTTTGCCTGCCCCGACTTCTTCTTGCGCGTGCCCTCGATCGCCACGCCGGCGGAAGGGCCGCCGAAACGATTATAGACGCCGGCGGAGAAATGTGCCTGGCTCTTCAAAACCATGATGCGGGAAAGAAACGACATTATTCCACCGACCCCGTTTCGATCTCGTCTGCATCTGCGTCATCCTCGGCCCCAGCGTGCGGCGCGGGCACCGGGATGGGCTGCGCTTTCGCCGTGGCACCCTTGGCGCCGGCCACGGTCGCGCCCTTGGCGCTGGCCTTGGCCTCCGTCACATCGGGCACGGGAACCTCGGATTTAAGCATCGGCAATTCCTTGGCATGCACCAGCGCCGTCGATTCCGTCGGCTGCAGCTGCAATTCGTCATCATAGGCCTTGACCAGCCGCTCCAGCCGGTTCGGCTGCGATTGCAGCGCCCAGTCGGCCTTGAGAAGATCGATCGTATCCTTCTCGAGTTTGATTTCGGCTTCGAGGCGATGGACCTCCTCGAGCTTCAATTCGGCGCGGTGCTTGATCGTGTAGGTGACGGCGGCAGTTGCCGTCATGACGCCGATAAGCACGAGATCGAACGTTTTCAGCATATCAACCTCCAAGCTTTCCAAGGCTGGCCAGATTGGGAAATCCAAAGAGCGACATATCGGCGGCCTCGGCGGCGGCGGCCGTTCTCTGGCCGGCGCGCAGCTTGGCCGAGCGGGCGCGCGGATTGCTCTCGGCCTCCGCCTCGCTTGCCGAAACCATCGATTTGCCCACAGCCGTAAAGGTTGCCGCCCGCTCATGCGCGGCCGGCAGGTGCCGCGAACCCGACGCCTTACCGGCGCGGTCGGAAAAGAATTTCTTGACGATGCGGTCTTCAAGCGAATGGAAGGTGACGACGACGAGCCGTCCGCCGGGCTTCAGCACCGTTTCCGCCGCAAACAATGCCTGCGCCAGTTCGCCAAGCTCGTCGTTGACGAAGATGCGCAGCGCCTGGAATACTCGTGTCGCCGGATGGATCTTGTCCTTCATCTTGCGCGGCGTGACCAATTCGATGAGACCGGCAAGATCGCGAGTTGTCTCGAACGGCTTTTCGGCACGGCGCTTCTCGATCGCATGCGCGATGCGCGGCGCCTGGCTCTCCTCGCCGAGAAAATGGAAGATACGGATGAGATCGGCGACCTTGGCGCGATTGAGGACGTCAGCGGCCGAAACGCCTGTCGCCGACATGCGCATGTCGAGCGGCCCGTTCTTCTGGAAGGAGAAGCCACGCTCGGCCTCATCGAGCTGCATGGAGGAAACGCCGATGTCGAGAACGACGCCATCGAGGCCGCCCTGCGGCGCATGATCAGCAAGATGCGAGAATTGCGAATGAACGAGCTTGAGACGGCCGCCATGGGCGGCGACCATCGCCTGCCCCGCCGCAATCGCCGTCGGATCGCGATCGAGCGCAATCACCTCGGCACCGGCGGCAAGGATGGCAGAGGTATAGCCACCCGCACCGAACGTACCGTCGAGAATGAGCTTCCCGGGCGCGGGCGCTAGCGCCGCAAGGACCTCTTCGAGAAGAACAGGAATGTGACGAACCGGTCCGCCACCGGCATCAGTTGAACCTCCGCCAGGATTCGCCACCATTCCGTTCCCTCGTCCTTTCAGGAACGCTTGCCCGCCAGCTTGCGCTCCCCCCGTGCCTGCGCCTGCGCCGCCAGAAATGCCTGCGGCTGCCAGAGCTGAAAATGATCCGCTCGACCGACGAAGGTCACTTCGTCCGAGATGCCGGTGAAGCCGCGGATGAAATCCGTGACCATCAGCCGCCCCTCGGCATCGAGCTTCATGAAGACCCCGCCCCCGTGAATCAGAAGCGACATCTCGTTCGCGTCCGGCGAAAACGGATCTTCCGCTGCGATCTGCCGCTCGAATCTCTCGAGAAGATCCAAACCGCCGACGCTGATCGCCGGAAACACAAAATCCTGAAAGCAGTAAAGCTCCTGGATATTGCGCTGCGCCAGCACGGAACGAAAGGCCGAAGGCACGGAAACCCTGCCCTTGGCATCGATCCTGTTGGTCGCATTCGAAAGGAAGCGGCTCATGACACGAAACATCCGTTCCCGCAGGGATCCGGACTGAAAGACGCCCGAAACTCCCCATATCAGGCACAGCTTCGCAAGCCGGATGAGAAAGGTCCCACCCGACGCTTCCGGAGAGGAAAACGCCTTTGCTTTGCGATGAATGGGCAGGTGATTGCCCTGGTGCAGTGCGCATTTGGGATAACATGGGACCATATGGGCGTCAATGGGATGCGCCTGTTTTGCAAGAGACGCATGATCAAAAATTTATAAGCCGTTAAGTTTAACAAAGGGTTAGGATCACCCTGCCGCAAGAGCGCGCGACGGTGCTTTCGCAAAAACAATCTCCGCGCAGAGGATTTCATGAGCATCAGCTTGAAAACTTTCGATTTCAGCGGCTTACCTGGAGGTGATTCGTCAAATCAGAGGTTTTCGCGCCACGAAAGTTAATCGCCAGTTGGCCTGTAAGCCGGGTTCTGTATGGCTCCGGCGTGAACCGGAACGTGGCAGCCATTCCTCTGGGACAGCGTTCGCACGCTGCCTCGCGCAACCCACCCGGATGACTGGCCTGGAAACCGGCCGGAGGGCCTTTCGGCCCGCCGCGTCATCCCTATTCGGTCTTGCTCCCGGTGGGGTTTACCGTGCCATATCCGTTGCCGGAAATGCGGTGGGCTCTTACCCCACCCTTTCACCCTTACCTGTCATGACAGGCGGTTTGCTTTCTGTGGCACTTTCCCTGAGGTCGCCCTCGCCGGACGTTATCCGGCACCGTGTCTCCGTGGAGCCCGGACTTTCCTCACCTTACCGCCTTTCGGCATTGGTAAAGCGCGGCTGCCCGGCCAACTGGCAGGGCTCCCATAAACGAGCGAGATCGCAATTGCCACCGAAAACGATAGGCTTAACGAAATAGCGGTGCGAAATCCGTCGAATAGCCCTGTTCGCTGATTCTGCCCGACAAAAGCAGTTCGGCCCCGAGCCTGCCGATTTCGTCCGAACTCTTGGCCGACGTGCCGGCGCAGCCAGTCATCACGGCGATGGCAGGCGAAGACGTATAGCCAATCATCGGATAGCCGCTCTGCGTCTGGGACACGACGCAGGCGGCCGTCGAAATCGAAAGCGGTGTCAGATCGGGCGCAAGATCAGCGACAATGCGTTGAAGATGCGCCCGCACGCTCTCCCGCCCTTCGGTCCTGAACCAGGCGCGCATCTCCGTCTCGTTGCTAAGCACCAGATCGTCGGGGTCACCGCCGATCTTCAGATAGAATTTGCCGTCGGGATAACGGATCGGCGGCAGCAGGTAGATATGGATCCCGGGCACATCGAGAATAAGCGACGGCATGCCGGCGAGGTGGATGGCATCGGCTTCACTCACTTCGAAAAGCGTTACCGTCCGGCCATAAACCGTCATCTCAACCGGACGCGGTAACAGATTCTCCGCAATGGAAAACCCTCCTGCGGCCAGCAACACCTTCTCAGCACGATAGGCCAGGCCGCCGGCAGTTCTGACGACGGCCGAACCACCCTCCTCGCGGATCGAGACGACATTGTCGCGGATGACGGCGGCGCCGGCTTTTTCCGCCAGCAGCGACTGTGCCTTGACCAGCTTGCGCGGGCTGATATGCCCGGCCCCCTTCGCCTCGAAGATGCCGGCGCAGCCATCAGCAAAGGCGAAGAAGGGGAAGGCGCCTTGCAACGCCCCTTCGTCGAGAAGCCTGGTTTCGACACCCAGCGAAACGGCGGCCTGCCTGGTTCTGCCGAGATAATCGCTTCCATTGGGCGCGACGACGACACAGCCGACCTCCCGATAGAAATCGATGCCGCTGTCGCGAGCGATCTCGCCGTAGCGTCCGATCGAGCGGTTGGCGAGCAGCGCCCAGTTGCGGTCGGGATCAATGGTGCGGGTGATGCGCCCCTCGTCGTAGTGGCTGGCAAAAACGCCCTGATGCGTCTTGCGATCGGCCGGCTCGTCCGGCCCGATCACCGCCACGCCGTCCGTCTGCCGAGCCAGATGCCGGGCAGCTGCCGCCCCCATCAACCCGCGGCCGACGACAATATATTTGAAATCGACTGCCATGCCGCTCCCCTTCAGGCAAAGATCGGCGTCAGCTGGCCGCCGAGTACGCCTTCCGTCAGCAGTACGGCGCCCAGCCGCCCGAGTTCGTCGGAGGATTTGGCGGCGACGAAATTGCCGCCGGTCAGAACCGCAATGCGTGGCGACTGCGTAAACCCGGCATAGGGATAACCGGTCGGCGTGAAAGTCGCCACGCACGGACCCGATGTGACTGGGCAGCCGGCAAGCGCCGGCATCAATTGCAGGGCGATGCGGCAGAGATGATCACGTTCGGCAGCGCTGCCGTCCGAACGGAACCACGCACCGGCATCCTCCAGCCGATCGATGGAAAGCGTCTCGGTATCGCCGCCGAGCTTCAGATAGATCTTGCCGTCGGGATAACGCACCGGCGGCAGAATATAAATGTGATCCTCTTCCCGCTCGCCGAGCACGATCGTCGACGGCATGTCGCCGAAGACCGCCATCTCGCGCTCGCCGATTTCATAGAAAACAACGGTGCGCGCCATCACCCGGGTGTCGACGGGGCGCGGCAGCAGCGCATGGAAATTGCTGAAGCCGCCAGCCGCCACCAGGACCCTCTCGGCGCTGTAACGCCTCCCGTCGACCGTCACCTCGACATGGGCGCCGGCGTCGCGTACGGATGTCGCCGTTGCCGCGATCAGCGTAACGCCACCCTGTTCGGCGAGCTTAGCCTGGGCGCGCACGAGCGCCCGCGGATTGATATAGCCGGCACGCTTGCGTTCAAAATAGCCGCTGAAATCGGCATCGACGGCAAGATAGGGAAAGCGCCGCGAAAGGTCCGACGATGCGATGGTCTCGATCTCGCTGCCGAGCGTCCGGCTGACGGTCAACGCCCGATCGATGTAATCCTGCTCGCTCTTCTCAGGGGCCGCAAACAGGCAGCCGACTTCCGAAAAGAAGGAAATGCCGCTCTTTGCCTCGATCGCACGGTAGCGGTCGAGCGCGCGGGCTGCGAAACTTCCCCAGGCCAGATTGCCGTCGAATGTGCGGGTGATGCGCGCTTCGTCGTAATGGCTGGCGAAGACGCCGTCATGCGATTTGCGCTCAGCCGGCTCGCGCGGGCCGATCAGCGCGATGCCGTCAGCCATCGCAGAGAGATGCCGGGCGGCCGCGGCACCCATCATGCCGCGTCCGATGATGATGAACCTGAAATCGACCGCCATATCCCACCTCGCTAAATTCCAGCGATACCATGGCAATCATCTGGAATCATCCAGCTCTTGTCAGGAATAAGCGCTTCAGAGCATTGCGAGAACTTTGCCGCAATAGGACTTGGACACCGGGTTCATGCGCGTGGCGCCATGACCGGCATTGTATTTGAGGATGGTGTTGCAGGTTTCGCCACCACCGAGATCATGGGCGGCAGCCAGATATTTCATGCCGTACTTAATGTTGGTTTCCGGATCGAACAGGCCCTTGGCGCTGCCGGAATAGCCCATCATGCGGGCAGTTGCAGGCTTTATCTGCATCAGGCCGATTTCACCGTGGCTGCCGCGCGCATTCGGATTGAAATTGCTTTCGATACGGATGACAGCGGTCGCAAGCGCAACCGGTACATCATATTGGTTCGCATATTTGCTGATCAGTGCGGAATAGGAATTGCCGGAAATATTGGCGACGGGATAACCGCTCTGGCGCTCGACCGTCTTCAGTGTGCGTTCCGCCGTCTTGAGCGGACGCTTCGCCGGCTTGACCGAACGCTCCGCTTTCTTCAACGGACGCTCTGTCTTCTTCGAAGGACGCTCGACTTTCTTCACCGGCGCATCAGCTCGCACACCCCAATCGTTCGCAAAGGCAAAGCTATTTCCGGCCAGCACCATGCCAACGCATGTTGCAGCAACAACAATCAGTTTTCTCATGTAGTCTTGAACACTCCGACCCAAAGAATTTCCGGACGGCGCGCCTCGCTGTCATGATGAATACCAGATCAATGGCCGATCTGGATCCGCGGCAATTCTTATCGTTTCACATAGCGCCCGCGGTTTAACTCGAAAACAACCCCGAGTACCGCTTGGCGGAGGTTCTTAGACCATCGCAATGAGGAGATAATAGGGAAATGATGTGGCAGGTCGAATTTCGCGCTGCAGTGCGAAATTCGGGGTTTCAGTAACTGTCGAGGAATCAGGAATAACGCGGCAAAGCCGACAGTAGCCGGTGCAAGGTGTCGATTGTCGAGAAATCGGCGATGCCGTCCACCCGTTCGGGTCGGAAATGCCGTTGGAAAGCCTCCACGTCGCCCGCCGTCCCTTCGGAGAATTCACCTGTGATGTCAGTGCCGTAACCATAGAGCGACAACATCGACTGCAGCGCTTCGACCGGCTGGCCGGCGTCACCGCGCTGGAAGAAGCGTCCGCCGGTAATTTTCGCCGGTTCGACCCAATGCCCGACACCCGCGCGATGGAGAGCCGCCCAGGGAAATTTCTCGCCCGGATCAACCTTGCGCACCGGAGCGACATCGGAATGCCCGAGCACGCGTTCGGGCGCGATCGACCAACGTTTGACACAGTCGCGACACAATTCGATCACCGCCGCGATCTGCTCTTTCGGATAGTCGGGAAGGCCGCCGGGATGGCCGGCATTGGCGATCTCAATGCCGATCGAGAGAGAATTGATGTCGCTCTCGCGATGCCAGCTGCTCTTCCCGGCATGCCACGCCCGCCTGCCTTCCGGCACCAGTTGGATTACCTCGCCATTCTCATGCACGAAATAATGGCTGGAAACCTGACTTTCGGCGCGGCAGAGCCAGTCGAGCGCACCATCCGGCGTCGGCATGCCGGTATAGTGCAGCAAGATCATATCCGGGCGACGCCCGTCCGCCCGCTCCCCGTGATTGGGCGACGGCCGCACGCACGCTCCCGCGTAATCCGCCTCGAAGGAGGTCATGCGGCGCGGCGTTCCTTCTCGATTGCCTCATAGGCGGCGTTAAGTGCCGCCATGCGTTCATTGGCAATCACGTGGAATTCCTTCGGCACGCCGCGCGAAATCAGTCGATCGGGATGATGTTCGCTGACGAGGCCGCGATAACGACGGCGGATCGTCGGAAAATCGTCGGAAGGCGTCACGCCGAGCACCTTGTAGGGATCGCCGCCGGACGAGACATGGCGAGCGGCGATCTGCTCGAAGCGGGTCTCGCTCATCTGGAAGATCTCGCCGATGTGACGCAGGAAATCCAATTCCTTCTCATGAATCAGCCCGTCAGCCTTGGCGATATGGAAGAGGCCATCGAGCACGTCTTCCAGCACCGTGCAATTGGCAGCACAGGTAATGCAAAGCGTCGAGAGACGTTCGGCATAGGCCTCATAGCCGGCAACATCCTGACGCGCGAGATTATAGAGTCTGGCGACGTTCTTCGCCTGATCCTGCGGAAACTCGAAGATTTCCCGGAAAGCCTCGACCTCCTTCTCGCTGACGATGCCGTCGGCCTTGGCCATCTTCGCCGAAAGGGCGATGATCGCCACCGAGAAAGCGACTTTCCGCCGTGTCTCCGGATCGCCCTCGAAAACCGTGCGGATGGCCTCGATCACCGCGGACAGCGCATTGCCCGCAGTATTGCCGATCGCATTCACCAGTTTTTCCCAGAAGGACATCGAAAATCTCGCGTACTTGTCAACTTATAGCAAACAGCTTGACCAAAGAATCGTAGCCTTTGCAAGGCGACGATTGGTCGTAGGCGCGAACACAGTTTTCACGATTTTGTAATTGTCGCACCGCAGCAAACGATTCACCCCCTTCGATTGAGCGAATGCGCGCCCTGCCCCACCGGTCTCACTTTGGCTGGAGACGCGACGCCGCAATTTCCACAACAGTTCTCGGTCGGCGTATCGCGCTTGAAACGATTATATCAGCTCTTCCAGCCGCAAAGCGGGAAAAGGCGGCGTTTTTCGTAAATTCTTTACTTTACAGGCCCCGTTCCCTGCCGCATCCATGCGCTGATGCATGTCGCCCGGAACTCTACGGCGGCACGGGGACACGGCATGCACAAGCAACGGGCAAACGCATCGCATACGGAAGTTCGATGCGAAGCGCCTTAGCCTGCGCCGCCGCATCGAAACGCCATAGGAGGAATCATGGCCAAGCAGAAAGTTGCAATGCTGACCGCCGGAGGCCTCGCACCCTGTCTTTCCTCCGCCGTCGGCGGCCTCATCGAACGCTACAGCGACGTTGCGCCCGAGCTCGATATCGTCGCTTATAAGTCCGGCTACCAGGGCGTATTGCTCGGCGACAGCATCGAGATCACCCGTCAGATGCGTGAAAAGGCGCCGCTGCTGCACCGCTATGGCGGTTCGCCGATCGGAAACAGCCGCGTCAAGCTCACCAATGCCGCCGACTGCGTCAAGCGCGGCCTCGTCAAGGAAGGCGAGAACCCGCTGAGGGTCGCCGCCGAACGCCTTGCCAATGACGGCATCACCATTCTCCACACGATCGGCGGCGACGATACCAACACCACAGCCGCCGACCTTGCGGCCTACCTCGCCGCCAACGGCTACGACCTGACCGTCGTCGGCTTGCCGAAGACGGTCGACAACGACGTCGTGCCGATCCGCCAGTCGCTGGGCGCCTGGACGGCCGCCGAAGTTGGCGCCCATTTCTTCGACAATGTCGGCAACGAGCAGACTGCCGCCCCCCGCACCCTCGTCATCCATGAGGTCATGGGACGCCATTGCGGTTGGCTGACGGCCGCCACCGCCCGGGCCTATCTTCAGCGCACCAGCCGCAATCAATATGTCGACGGTCTGATGATGGATGCGCAGCTGAAGGGTATCGACGCGGTCTATCTGCCCGAAATGGCATTCGATCTCGATGCCGAGGCCGCCCGGCTGAAGGAAGTCATGGATCGCACCGGCCATGCTACCGTCTTCGTGTCGGAAGGCGCTTGCCTCGACGCCATCGTCGCCGAGCGCGAGGCCGCCGGCGAAACCGTCAAACGTGATGCCTTCGGCCATGTCAAGATCGACACGATCAACGTCGGCGCATGGTTCCAGAAGCAGTTCGCCAGCCTCCTGAACGCCGAGCGTTCCCTCGTGCAGAAATCCGGCTATTTCGCCCGCTCGGCGCCGGCAAACGGCGACGACCTGCGATTGATCCAGAGCATGGTCGATCTCGCCGTCGAAAGCGCCCTCAATAAAGTGTCCGGCGTCACCGGCCATGATGAATCGCAGAATGGTAAATTGCGCACTATAGAATTCCCGCGCATCAAGGGCGGAAAGGCTTTTGACCTTTCGACAGCATGGTTTGCCGAAGTCATGGACAATATAGGCCAGAAATACAAAGAAGCATGATTGACGGATGGTTAATATGGTGTCTTTGCTTGTTCCTGAGGAATGGGAGGAGACACCATGTCGTTTGAAGCCTGGCTCGCTTTTGCAGCCGCATCCGCCATTATGCTGGCCATACCGGGACCGACGATACTGCTCGTCGTCTCCTATGCGCTTGGCCATGGGCGCAGAACGGCCTTTGCGACGGTGACCGGCGTGGCGCTCGGCGACTTCACCGCGATGACGGCGTCGCTCTTCGGTCTCGGCGCCGTCCTCGCCGCCTCAGCCGCTCTTTTCACTGTCCTCAAGTGGATCGGCGGCGCCTACCTGATATGGCTCGGAATCAAGCTCTGGCGGGCTCCCGTCATCGGTGAGCCGGTTGCCGACAACGACAATCTTCCGGAGGAAAGATCGCTCAAGATTTTCCTCCACGCCTACGTCGTCACTGCCCTCAATCCGAAGAGCATCGTCTTCTTCGTCGCCTTCGTGCCGCAGTTTCTCAACCCGGCCCTCCCCTTCTTCGGGCAGATGGCGATCATGGAAGCGACCTTCCTCGTGCTGGCGATCCTCAACGCTTCCACCTACGCCTTTCTCGCCCATAGCGCGCGCGGACTGATTCGCAAGGCGAGCGTCCAGCGCGCCGTAAACCGCACGGGCGGCACCCTGCTGATCGCAGCTGGCGCTGTAACGGCCGGCTATCGCCGTATTGCGGCTTAGAGCCTTTCCCGGTCAGATTGCAGCATTCTGCCGGAGCAGGTTTTCGTCAGGGCAGAGGCGATTGGCGATGGGCATACCTCAAGGTATGTCCGAGCCGATCGCCTCTGCCCTGGCGGAAACATGCCCGGCCTTTCAGGTTGGCTGAAACGGGCCGGCTGATCGACCGGCCGGCTTGGCCGTAGAGCTGGGCTACGACGCGCGCCGGCCGGTCGATCATCCGACTCCGTTTGAGCCAACAGAATGCTGCAATCTGACCGGGAAAGGCTCTAAAAATATTCCGTGGTTGCCGGAATGCCACGAATACGTTAATGGGATCGGCAGGGTTTAAGCTTTTTAGTAACTTTTATAACGCTGCCGGGGCGGCGCGATTTCACGAAAGTGACGGAATGGTAGCGATCGGATTGTCCGGCCTGAAACGCAGTCTTGTCGTTTCTACGGTGCTCTGCTGTGGCGTGATGGCCGGCTGCACGAGCGTCGAATACACCTCTCAGGCCGAACTGACAGCCGTGCAGACCGTCGTGCCGACACCCAAGCCCGGCGAAGAAGCAACACTGGCCGCGATCCCGACAGCCGACGGCACAGCTGGCCAGGCGGTCGCCGGCGCCATGCTTCCGCAAACCCAGACATCTTCCTCTCTGACCGCAGCGGCGATGCCGACGGTTGCGGCGTCTCAGCCCGCCGATCTCGCCATGCAGGCAGGCATCCAGCCGGCAGCCTATGCGCAGATCCCGCTGACGCCCGAGATGACCGCAATCCAGTCGGTCGTGCCGACGCCGCGTCCGGTGACCCCGGCACAGCCGGCGACGCAGCTTGCCTTTGCCGCGACCCCGCAGAACAATGCGCTTGCAGCACTTGCGGCAGTCGACACGACGCCGCGTTCCAGCATGGATTACGGCTTCGACGAATCCGGGCCAATCGATCCGCCGACGGCTCCTCCAATGTTCAGCGACGACGACAAGGACGATGCGCCGACCGTCGAGAAAAGTTTCGTCACCAAGCTCATCCAGAAATATTCGAAGATTTACGAGATTCCCGAGACGCTGCTCCACCGCATCGTTCATCGCGAGAGCCGCTACAATCCTAAGGCCTACAACAAGCGGGGTTATTTCGGCCTCATGCAGATCAAATACAACACTGCCAAATCGATGGGCTATGACGGCGCGCCAGGCGGTCTCTTCGATGCCGAGACCAACATCAAATATGCCGCGAAATATCTGCGTGGTGCCTGGCTCGTCTCCGACAACAAGGAAGATGATGCCGTCCGCCTCTATGCGCGAGGCTATTATTATGACGCCAAGCGCAAGGGCATGAACGACGTCGCCCAGGGCAATTACTGACAATTACCCCCAGAAAAACGGCTTCAATGCTTCGGCCTATGGCCGTGGCTGGACCTGCCGCTCTGATCCAGCCTGCTGTTGCGGCATGCCCGATTGCGGCGACGCCGCCACGACTGCCTTGAGAAGCGTTTGCGGCTGATAACCGAGCCAGCCCGGCGTCAGGCCGAGCCGGACGACGACCAGATTGGCGGACGGCACGATCGCCATGCTCTGCCCGTCATGCCCCGTCAGCCAGAACGTATCCTCCGGCAGCCCGAATGCAGCACTCGAGCCGCCGGGCACGAGCCACGCCTGGCCTTGCGTATACCGGCCGTTCGATGCTGCCGTCGGCGTGCGCATGGCGCCGACGAAGCCCTCCGGCAACAGCCGCCGGCCATTCCAGACGCCATCCTGCAGCAGGAACTGTCCGAAACGCGCCCAGTCATGCGCAGTCGCATAGAGATAGGAGCTTCCGGCAAAGGTGCCGCGCGCGTCGAGTTCGAAGACGGCGCTGGTCATGCCGAGCGGGGAGAAGAGCGCATCATGCGGATAGGAAAAGGCTGCCTGCGCATTCCCGACCCTGTCCATCCAGATGCGTGACAAGAGCGCCGCCGTGCCGCTCGAATAGCGGAACCGCTGGCCCGGTGCCGCCTCCATCGGCGCATTGGCCGGCAGCGATACCATGTCTGGATCGAGATAGAGCATGCGCGTCACATCGGCGACGCTGCCGTAATCCTCATTGAAGGCAAGGCCGCTCTCCATGCCGAGCAGGTCGGAAACCTTGATTCTGGCACGTTGATCGTCTTTCCATTGCGCCATCAACTGATCGTCGTCGAAGGAGACCTTGCCCTCGAGCATCAGCCGGCCGAGGATGGCCGCGTTCACCGTCTTCGTCATCGACCAGCCGACCAGCGGCGTCTTCGACGAAAATCCGGGACCATAGGCTTCGGCGACGATCCGGCCGTCGCGCACCACCACGATCGCCCGCATGGCCGGGCCGGCAAATCGCGCATCGGCCAGCACCGCCGCGATCTTCGCGTCCGGCTGATTGCCGCTGTCCTCGCCTTGCGGCCACAGCCCGTCATTCGCCTGCATCTTGGCCGGCGCATCGAACGGCACAGCGTCAATCGCCGCCTCGAAATTGCCGTCCGGCACGCTCGTGCAGCCGAGAGCGCCGCGATAGAGCGCATAACTCGATGCGAACAGCCCCATGAAGCGCGCCGTCACCCGGCCGCTGTCGCGCTCGACACTGACGCGCACCAGCCGCAGCAGCGGATTTCCCGGCGCCTGGACGTCGTCATGCAGCACATCGTCGGCATCCCGGCCGGCGATGAAGACATTGGAGCAGACGATCTTGGCGGCGTAGCCGTCGCCGACGCGCAAGAGCTCCGGCGGCCAGGCGAAGAGCCAGCCGGTCCCGGCGGCGATGATGAGAACCACAAGGAGAGCAAGCGCCTTCAGGACACGCAGCACAAATCGCATGGCATTCCTCCATGCCGGAAGAGAAGCAGGAATCGCGCCTGTCGAAAAGGGGCGGGCCGCGAAGTAGCGCACCATTCCGATCACTCTTCATTGATGCCGGAGCCTTCCGAGAACGGCGCCCACAGCCCGCGTCATCAAACTGTAGCAGTGGCGCGCTACACGCCCTGAACGCTAAAAAGGTGACAGACTCATGTCAGAATTTGCACCGGATGCCGGCTTCCGCAAGAACCGGAAACTCAAGGACGCCCTTCTCCGCCACAAGGCTTTTTCGAAGGAAGGTTTTTCCGAGCGTCTCTTCGGCCTTCTCTTCTCCGGCCTCGTCTATCCGCAGATCTGGGAAGATCCGGATCTCGATATGCAGGCGATGGAGCTGAAGCCAAACCATCGCATCGTCACCATCGGCTCCGGCGGCTGCAACATGCTCGCCTATCTCTCCAAAGCGCCGGCCTCGATCGATGTCGTCGACCTCAACCCGCACCACATCGCGCTGAACCGGCTGAAGCTTGCCGCCTTCAAGCACCTGCCTGTCCATGCCGATCTCGTCCGCTTCCTGGCGATGCCGAACGAGAAGTCGAACAGCCGCGCTTATGACCAGCATCTCGCTGCCAAACTCGATGAAGCAACCCGCAGCTATTGGAACGGCCGCAAGTTCGGCCGCCGCCGCGTCACGGTCTTCGACCGCAACATCTACGAAACCGGGCTGCTTGGCCGCTTCATCGGCGCAGCCCACCTTCTCGCCCGCCTGCATGGCGTCAAGCTGCGCGAAATGACCAAGACCCGCTCGATCCGCGAGCAGCGCCAGTTCTTCGAAGAGCAGATCGCGCCGCTGTTCGAAAAGCCGGTCGTGCGCTGGATCACCGGCCGCAAGAGCTCACTCTTCGGCCTCGGCATTCCGCCGCAGCAATATGACGAGCTCGCAAGTCTTGCCGCCGATCATTCGATCGCACCGGTGCTGAAGCATCGCCTGGAAAAGCTCGCCTGTCATTTCCCGATGCGCGACAATTATTTCGCCTGGCAGGCCTTCGGCCGCCGCTACGGCACTGAAGAGGAAGGCCCGCTGCCGACCTATCTGAAGTCGGAACACTATGAGGTGATCCGCGCCAATGTCGACCGCGTCAACGTTCACCACGCAAGCTTCACCGAGCTTCTGGCCCGCGAGCCGGCCGCCTCGCGCGACCGTTACATCCTGCTCGACGCGCAGGACTGGATGACCGACGCGCAGCTGAACGACGTCTGGAGGGAAATCACCCGCACGGCGCGTGAAGGTGCGCGCGTGATCTTCCGCACCGCCGCCGAAAAGAGCATCATCGAAGGCCGCCTGTCGCCTTCGATCCGCGATCAGTGGGATTATTTCGAGGAGAAGTCGCGTGAGCTGACGGCGCTCGACCGCTCGGCGATCTATGGCGGCTTCCACATTTACGGGAAGAAGGCGTGAGCAAGGTCGGCACCGAGACGGCGGGAAACAGCAACGAACATGCCAGCCTGATGGATGGCATGTATCGCTACCAGCGCCATATCTACGACCTCACCCGCAAATATTACCTTCTCGGCCGAGACAGTACGATCCGCAATCTCGACGTGCCGGACGGCGGCACCTTGCTTGAGGTCGGCTGCGGCACTGGCCGCAACATGGCCTTCGCCCATAAGCATTTCCCGACCGCCAAGCTCTTCGGCCTCGACATTTCCCAGGAAATGCTGATCTCGGCGCGCAAGACCTTCGCCACCAAGGCGACAATCCCGGAATTCCGGGTCGCCGACGCCACGGCGTACACGCCGCGCGAATTCGGCGTCAGCGGCTTCGACCGCATCCTGATTTCCTATGCCCTGTCGATGATCCCGGATTGGGAGCGCGCCGTCGATGCATCGATCGCCGCACTCAATCCCGGCGGCCAGTTGCACATCGTCGATTTCGGCCAGCAGGAAGGCCTGCCGCGCTGGTTCCGCCGCATGCTGCAGTCCTGGCTTACGAAATTCCACGTCACCCCGCGCGCCGATCTGCGCGAGGTCCTGGAAGCCCAAGCCCATGAAAACAACGCGAGATTGTTGTTTGAAACCGTCGGCGGCGGTTATGCCTGGCGGGCGGCTATTATCAGCAAGCGCTCATAATTCGCTTGAAACTAACCGATTTTTTACGTTGATATGGTGAAAAGAGGGTTATTCCTCTGCTGGACTCGTTTTCTCGAAGGTCAGGCTGTGGGGCAAAGAGATCATTCGGTTCACGACGGGATACCCATGCGCCGGCTTTTGTTTTGCGTTTTGCCTCTGGCCATCATGCTGGCCGGCTGCTCCTCTTCCGGTCACGACTATCTCGAAACCGCATCGATAAAGCCGAAGACGCGCTTCCAGGACACCGATCCGCAGGATTTCGGCCCGAAGCATCCGCAGCAGAATGCGATCCATGGCATCGACATCTCCAAATGGCAGGGTGATATCGACTGGGCGACGGTGAGGAATTCCGGTGTCGGCTTCGCCTTCATCAAGGCGACGGAAGGCAAGGACAGGGTCGATCCACGCTTCGACGAATATTGGCGAGAGGCGCGCGCCGCCGGCATCCCGCACGCCCCCTACCATTTCTATTATTTCTGCTCCTCGGCCGATGAGCAGGCCGACTGGTTCATACGCAACGTGCCGAAGGAGGCCATGCGCCTGCCGCCGGTGCTCGACGTCGAATGGAACGGCGAATCGAAGACTTGCCGCTACCGTCCCGACCCGGAAACAGTGCGCTCCGAAATGCAGCGTTTCATGGACCGGCTGGAGGCTTACTACGGCAAGCGCCCAATCATCTACACCTCGGTCGATTTCCACCGCGACAATCTCGCCGGCTATTTCCAGGATTATCATTTCTGGGTCCGCTCGGTGGCAAAACACCCCGAAGTGACCTATTCCGACCGCCGCTGGGCCTTCTGGCAATATACCTCGACCGGCGTCATTCCCGGCATCAAGGGACCGACCGATATCAACGTCTTTGCTGGCAGCGCAAAGAACTGGAACAACTGGGTCGCCGCCGTTTCCAAGGATAGAAATTCTTAGTAACGTCTTTCAATGTTTCTTGCTTCCGTCACATTCCTCTGGGAAAGCGGCGGACATCCATTTGATATAAGGACCGCATTCATGCACCGCTCGCTCACAAGCCGCTCTGCACTCGCCCTCCTGTTTGCCCTCGCCCTTGCCGGCGCCGCCGCCGCCCAGCAGGCGCCGGCTGCCGCCCCGGCGGCAGCGCCCTGCGGCGGCGATCTCTCCGCTTTCCTCGAAGGCGTCAAGGCCGATGCGATTGCCGCAGGCGCGAGTGCCGCAGCGGCCGACCAGGCGCTCGCCGGCGCCGAGATCGACCCGAAGGTCCTGAGCCGCGATCGCGCCCAAGGCGTCTTCAAACAGACCTTCCTCGAATTTTCCCAGCGTACCGTCAGCCAGGCCCGCCTCGACATCGGCCGCCAGAAGATGAAGCAATTTGCCGACGTCTTTGCCCGCGCCGAGCAGGAATTTGGCGTCCCCTCCGGCGTCATCACCGCCTTCTGGGCGATGGAAACCGATTTCGGCGCCGTCCAGGGCGACTTCAACACCCGCAACGCACTGGTGACGCTGTCGCACGATTGCCGCCGCCCGGAGCTCTTTCGCCCGCAGCTGATCGCTCTCATCGAGATGGTCCAGCACGGCGACCTCGATCCCGCCACCAACACCGGCGCCTGGGCCGGCGAGATCGGCCAGGTGCAGATGCTGCCGCGCGACATCATCGCCTATGGCATGGATGGCGACGGCGACGGCCATATCCGCCTGAAGCAGAGCGGCCCGGACGCCATCCTGACGGCAGCGAAATTCATCCAGCATCTCGGCTTCGAGCGCGGCCAGCCGTGGCTGCAGGAAGTCACCGTGCCAGATAACCTGCCCTGGGAGAAGTCCGGCCTCGGCGGCACCATGAAGGCCGGCGAGTGGTTCGCGCTCGGCGTCAAGCCGCGCGACGGCAACACCGGCTTCGGTGATCTCGAAGGCGACCTCGTCCTGCCGCAGGGGCGCATGGGGCCAGCCTTCATCGCCTATCCGAATTTCAAGATCTATCTCGAGTGGAACAAGTCGTTCATCTACACGACCTCGGCCGCCTATTTCGCGACCCGCCTATCCGGCGCCCCGACCTATCTCAAGGGCGCGCCGGAACCGGGTCTTGCCAACGACCAGATGAAGACACTGCAGACGAAGCTGCAGTCGCTCGGCCACGATGTCGGCGAGATCGACGGCATCCTCGGCTCCGGCACGCGTATTGCCATCCAGAAGGAACAGCAGCGCCTCGGCATACCGGCCGACGGCTGGGCGACGCCGGCGCTTCTCAACGCCCTCTGAGCACCGTTGCCGCTCCGCCGCTCGCTTCGCAAGAAACGGGTGGCGCCGCGCGCCGTCGGCGTTAAAGCATGATGCTGAGGATCCGCTTCCGGAGTTCGACGAGGCGTCAGCGGAACGGCTTGGGATAGAGGACGGCGGCATGGACAACAGAATGAATGCCTGGACCTGGAGCCTGCTGCTCCTGCTCGGTCTCATCTGGGGCGGCTCTTTCTTCTTTGCCCGCATTGCCGTCCAGCATGTCCCGCCGCTGACCCTCGTCTTCCTCCGGCTGCTGCTGGCCGCGATGGCGCTGCACGTCTATATCGCCGGCCGTTTCGGCATCTATCCGATCCTGGAAGCCCGCTGGCGCGAATTCCTGATCCTCGGCCTTATCAACAATGCCCTGCCGCACGCGCTGATCTTCTTCGGCCAGACCCGCATCGGCGCCGGCCTTGCGGCGATCCTGAACGCGACGACGCCGATCTGGACCGTGTTGATCGCCAACTACTTCACATCAGACGAGAAGCTGTCATCCGCCAAGATTGCCGGCTGCCTGGTCGGCCTGGCCGGAACGATCGTGCTGATCGGCCCCAGCCTGTCGGCCAGCGGCGAAGGGCCGCTCTGGGCGCTGCTGCTTCCGGTGCTTGCAGCCGTCTCCTATGGGTTCGCGGCCACCTACGGCAAGCGGTTCAAGACTATTCCGGCCCCGGTCACCGCAGCCGGCCAGCTGACCGCCTCCTCGTTGATCACCTTGCCGCTGTCGCTCTTGGCCGATCGCCCCTGGACGCTGCCCGTGCCGTCGCTCGATATCCTCGTCGCCGTACTGGCGCTGGCGCTGGTGTCGACCGCCTTCGCCTATATTCTCTATTTCCGGATCATGGCGGCGGCCGGCGCCACCAACGCCTCGCTCGTCACCTTGTTGGTGCCGCCGAGCGCCATCCTTCTCGGCGTGCTCTTCCTCGGCGAGCGGCTCGCACTTGCCGAATTCGCCGGCATGGCGCTGATCGGTTGCGGCCTCGTCATTCTCGATGGCCGTGCATATCGCCTGTTGGCGAGAACGACGTGAAGAATGGTTGCAAATCCCGCATGATTTCAACCGCTTGGCCGCGTGCCATGATTCAGGCGCATAGGTAAATCGGCAATCGCCCGATTTAACCGCATGTTAAATTCTGTGAATGCGATTTTGTCGCAAATAGGTTTTTAATTTCAGGAGCTTGCGGATTCAGCCTTCGCCTTATCCACCGCCTCGTTCGGCAATGCAGCATAGATTCCGCTTCCCAACCGACACATTTCCGACATATTATTGGCAGGTTAACGCGAGGAGACAGACATGGGACTCACGCAATCCTTGAATGTTCTGTTGGTCAGTGCAGCGTTCGCCTTCGTCCTGTCCATGCTCTTTATTTGAGCTGGCCGGCCGGGGTGTGACGACTGGTAGTACCTGAACTCCCCTGATCAATCCGCCAATGAAAAAGCGCATGTCCCGCCCGACATGCGCTTTTCACTTTGTTGGACGCGGAAGATCAGGCAGCCGCGCCGGCGTTTTTTGCCGGCCGGCGGGAAAGGCCGAGATTGTCGAGCACGGCGGAAACCAGTGGCGAACGATTCATCGTATAGAGATGGAAATCGCGGATGCCGCGCCGGACGAGATCTTCGATCTGCTCAGCGGCGACATCGGCTGCCACCTTCGCCCGCTCTTCGGGCTTGTCGTCAAAGCCCGCGAACCGCTCGTCGAGGAAGGCGGGAATAACCGCGCCGCAAGCGCCGGCGAAACGCTTCAGCTGCGTCAGGTTCTGGATCGGCATGATGCCGGGCACGATCGGGATCGAGATACCGGCCCGGCGAACCCGCTCCAGATAACGCTCGAAATTGTCGTTGTCGAAGAAGAACTGTGTCAGCGCCCGGTCGGCACCGTTGTCGGCCTTGCGCTTCAGCATGTCGATATCGGCGGCCGTGTCACGGCTCTCCGGATGCTTTTCCGGATAGGCGGAGACCGAAATTTCGAAATCGCCGACCGACTTGAGGCCGGCCACCAGCTCGGCCGCATTGGCATAGCCGCCTGGATGCGGCTGGTAGGGGGCGCCGGCGCCGCCGGGGGCATCGCCGCGCAGTGCCACGAAATGCGTGACGCCGACCTTGCGGAACGTCTCGATCATCTGGTGCGTCTCTTCCTTCGTCGCGCCGACGCAGGTCAGGTGCGAAGCGGTGGCAAGCGGTGTTTGCGACAGGAAACGCGTGACGGCGGTCAGCGTCGGCGCCTTGGTGGTGCCGCCGGCGCCATAGGTCACCGAGACGAAATCCGGATCCCAGTCCTGCAGTTCGCTGACGGTATTCCAGAGCTGGCCTTCCATCTCTTCCGATTTCGGCGGGAAGAATTCGAAGGAGATCCCGATGTTGCGCGCCTGCGCTTCGTTTTTCAAAGCCATGTCATACTCTCCCGGCAAATGTAGGTTCGGCGCCTTCGCTTAGTTGCGAAGCCATGAGGCGCCTCGGATCACGCGCGAGCCAGACGGTGACTGTCAGTCCCTGCCCGCTCTGCTGACCCGGATGAAGATCGACGACCTGCTCGACCTCGAGCCCGGCCTTGCGCAGCCAGTCGGACATCGCCTGGTGCGAAAAGCCGAGACGGACATGCGCATGCTCGTCGCGGAGATATTCGAGCGTGTGCGGCGCAAGGTCGATGACGACGAGCCGTCCGCCCGGCCGCAGCATGCGCGCCGCTTCCGCGATGGCAATCTCAGGCTGATCGAAGAAATGCAGCACCTGATGGATCGTCACCAGGTCGAAATCCTGTCCCTCGAACGGCAGGTTCAGAATATCGGCGTGGCGCACGGTGGCCTTGGTGATGCGGGACTTGTCGAGATTGGCGCGCGCCACGCTCAGCATGTCGCGGCTGGCATCGACACCGATCGCCCGGCGGTAGAGCCCGGCCAGGAGTTCGAGGATGCGGCCGGTGCCGGTGCCGAGATCGAGCAGCGAGTCGATCGGCTGGTTGCCGAGCAGCCGGATGACGGCGGCATCGACTTCCTCGTCGGCCGCATGCAAGCGGCGAAGCTCGTCCCATTCCGCCGCGTTGCGGCTGAAATAGGCCTGTGCCCGCTCGGCCCGTTGGCGCTTGACCGCTGACAGCCGTTCACCGTCACGAAGGACGGTCGGATCGTTTTCGGAGACATGTTTCAGCAAGGCCCGCACGAGCATTGCCGCCTTGCCCTCCTGCTTGAGGCGGAAATAGGCCCAGGCGCCCTCCTGGTAGCGCTCGATCAGTTCGGCTTCGCCAAGCAGCTTCAGGTGGCGGGAGATGCGGGGCTGAGATTGGCCGAGAATTTCGGTAAGATCGGTGACCGTCAGGTCGCCGGCGTCGAGAAGCGCCAGAAGACGCAGCCGCGTCGGCTCGCCGGCCGCCTTCAAGACGTCCACCAGCCCATCCAATCCAAGCTTCAAGGGTTCACTCATCTTCGGCCCAATCAAGATATAAAGATATCTTTATGTGATTTAGGCGACGGTGACAAGCGCCAATTCGCCCTCCCAGCGAAATTGCCTGCTCAAATTGCGACAGGGCCGGACATAAAAAAGCCCCGGCCGAACCGGGGCTTTCTCAGCCCAAAAGAAGGACGATCAGCGCGTCAGGCGCTTATGGGCCTGGCTGCCAGGGTTGAGGGCATCAGGGCCGAGACGACGGACCTTGTCTTCTTCATAATCCTCGAAGTTGCCTTCGAACCATTCGACATGGCCTTCGCCTTCGAAGGCGAGAATGTGCGTAGCCAGACGGTCGAGGAACATGCGGTCGTGACTGATGATGATGGCGCAGCCGGCGAAGTTCTCCAGCGCGTTTTCCAGCGCGCCCAGCGTTTCCGTGTCGAGGTCGTTGGTCGGTTCGTCGAGCAGCAGAACGTTGCCGCCGGCTTTCAGCATCTTGGCGAGGTGAACGCGGTTGCGCTGACCGCCGGAGAGATTGCCGACCTTCTGCTGCTGATCGCCGCCCTTGAAGTTGAAGGCGCCGCAATAGGCACGGGAGTTCATGTCGAACTTGCCGAGCTTGATGATTTCCGCGCCGCCGGAGATTTCCTCCCAGACCGTCTTGTCGCCGGCCAGGGCGTCGCGGCTCTGGTCGACGTAACCGAGATGCACGGTCTCACCGATGCGGATCGAACCGCTGTCAGGCTTTTCCTGGCCGGTGATCATCTTGAACAGCGTCGTCTTGCCGGCGCCGTTCGGGCCGATGACGCCGACGATACCGCCCGGCGGCAGTTTGATCGACAGGTCGTTGATCAGCGTGCGGCCCTCGAAGCCCTTGGTGATGCCCTCCATCTCGATGACCACCTGGCCGAGGCGCTCGCTGACCGGGATGATGATCTGCGCGTCGCCGGGACGCTGCTTCTCGGCGGCATCCACCAGCTGCTCGTAAGACTTGATACGCGCCTTGGACTTGGCCTGACGCGCCTTCGGGCTGGACGCGATCCATTCCCGTTCGCGGCTGATGGCCTTCTGGCGCGAGGCCTCCTCGCGACCTTCCTGCTCCATGCGCTTGGCCTTCGCCTGCAGATAGGCCGAATAATTGCCCTCGTAAGGAATGCCGCGGCCGCGGTCGAGTTCGAGGATCCAGCCGGTGACATTGTCGAGGAAGTAGCGATCGTGGGTGATCATCATCACGGCGCCCGGATAGTCGCGCAGATGCTTTTCGAGCCAAGCGATGGTTTCGGCGTCGAGATGGTTGGTCGGTTCGTCGAGCAACAGCAGATCCGGCTGCGAAAGCAGCAGGCGGCAGAGCGCAATGCGGCGGCGCTCGCCGCCGGACAGGCTGGTGACCTCGGCGTCGCGCGGCGGGCAGCGCAGGGCTTCCATCGCCATCTCGACCTGGCTTTCCAGATCCCAGAGGTTCTGGCTGTCGATGATGTCCTGAAGCTTGGCGCCCTCTTCCGCGGTCTCGTCGGAATAGTTCATCATCAATTCATTGTAGCGATCGAGGATCGCCGTCTTCGGGGCAACGCCCTCCATGACGTTTTCGAACACTGTCTTGTTCGGGTCGAGATGCGGTTCCTGCTCGAGATAGCCGACCGTGGCACCCTCGGCCAGCCAGGCTTCGCCGGTATACTCCTTGTCCTGGCCGGCAATGATGCGCAGCACAGTGGATTTACCGGCGCCGTTCGGCCCGAGGATGCCGATCTTGGCGTCCGGGTAGAAGGAAAGGTGGATGTTCTCCAGGATCTTCTTGTTGCCATAGGCCTTGTTGAGGCCGGACATATGATAGATGAATTGACGTGCCATGCTGCGCTGCTCCGGGCGGGAAACTTCGTTTCGTGCCGCTATGTAGGCGAAACAGCGCCTGTGGGCAACGCCGAAACCCGGTTTAGGCAGGATTCCGGTCAGAAGCCCGCTGCATCGACGACACCTTCATCGCAGCCGAAAGAGGTTTTTCCCGCCCCCTGGATCAGATCGCCGAGAGCGCCACTTTTCGCCGACGCCGTTCCCGCATCCTGGGACAGGCCGATCGTCAGCTCGCTGATCATCCTGACATTGCCGGCCCGCCGGCAGCTCATCTTGACGCGGTCGCCCGCACCCGGCCCGAAGCTCTTGTCGAAAGCCGCCTTGATCGCATCGGACTTGACCGTCTTGCCGATATTGGCGGCGAAGAGGTCGCGCACGGCCGATGCGTTGAGAGCACCCACGAGATGGAGGCCGACGCCGAAATAATCTTCCGCGCTCATTTTCGTGCAGGTGCCATGCTTTGTCCATTCGTGCCGTTCAAGGCCGGACTGCGTGCCGGGCATCGCCTTTGCCAACGCCGCCTGCGTCTCGGCCGAAAGCGTCACTTCCGGCAATGCAGCCCATTTACCATCCTTGTCGGCAGCCTTCTGGTCGTCGCTGACGCCGCAATAATCCTGCCGCATCGGCCAGAGGCCGTGCAGCGAGAAATTCGTTGCGTCGTGGCGCTCGCCGGTCTGGCTTGCGCATTCGGCCTTCTTCTGGTTCGTCTGACAGAAGGCGGGTTGCCAGCTCGCCGCAAGAATGAAACGGGTGCGTCCGTCGGCCTCCTGCGCCATGGCGGCGCCGGCAAGGGCTATCGATACGGCGAACGTCAAGGTACGCAACTGCATGCTGCTCATTTCAACCCCCATATAAGAACAATGCACGAACAGATAAGCACAAAGAGTAAACATCAGCAACCCTGAATCGCAACGTTCCCGTATTTTGTTATCGATTGCTTCTAACGCTTTAAAGTCACACAAAGGACGTTCCATCACTTTGAGTTGAAGCATGAATCCTCAAATCGATTTCGCATTAAGAAATTATGCGGTAGCGATCTGCTCTGCTGCGGCCGGGAGGATCCGAATGTTTTCTGAAACGCAATGGCTCTCCGTGCCGGGAGCATCGCTGGCCTATCACCATGCCGAGGCGACCGGCCCCGCCTGCGGCATTCTGTTGATATCGCATGGGCTGGCTGAGCACTCGAAGCGGTATCGCCGCTTTGCCGAGGCGATGGCGGCGCGCGGCTATCATGTCTACGCCCACGATCACCGTGGCCATGGCGAGACGACAGCGCCCGATGCCCCGATCGGCCGCTTCGCGTGGCGCAACGGCGTCGAGCGGGTGATCGGCGACATCATCGCCATGCGCGCTCACGCGGTCTCGCGCCATCCGGGCCTGAAAGTCATCCTCTTCGGTCATTCGATGGGCGGTCTCATTGCGCTCAATGCTGCCGTCACCGCCCCGGCCGACTTCGACGCGGTCGCCGTCTGGAATTCCAATTTCGCCGTCGGCCTTGCCGGCCGCGCCGCCCAGGCGATCCTCGTCGCCGAACGCATGCTGAAAGGCTCGGATGTGCCAAGCGGCCTCCTGCCGAAACTCACTTTCGCCGCCTGGGGCCGGTCCATTGCCAACCGCCGCACGGAATTCGACTGGCTTTCGCAGAAGCCTGACGAAGTCGACAAATATGTCGCCGACCCTATTTGCGGCTTCGACGCCTCGATTTCACTCTGGCTCGATGTCTTCGAACTAACCTTTCGCGCACCGCGAAAGATGCATCTCGACCGGCTGCGGCGCCACCTGCCGATCCATCTGGTCGGCGGCGGAGAAGATCCGGCGACCGAGCGAGGAAAAGCCGTGATCTGGTTGTCAAACCATTTGAAACGCCAGGGCTTCTCCCGTATCAGCACTGAGATATATCAGGACATTCGGCACGAAACGCTGAATGACACCGGCGCAGAGGCGGCCATCGCCGCCTTCGCGGACTGGTGTGACGGCGCGGTCGGCAAAAGCTGAACGGCCAAAATCCCGGATGACGAGAATCCCACCATGAACAGCACCTCCGCCCGGCCCGTTTCATCCCCCTCCGACGTGACGATGGGGCTTGCGCTCATGTTTCTTTCGGTGATGTTCTCGCCGCTCATCGACATCTTCGCCAAGCTCGCCGTCGTCACAGTGCCCTCCGCCGAGGTCACCGCCGGCCGCTTCGCGGTGCAGGCTCTCTGCATGCTGCCGATCGTCATATGGCGGCGCAGCTTTGACGATTTCTCCTGGCGCCAGAGCCTGTTCCATGCCATCCGCGGTCTGATCATCACCATTTCGATGATTTGCTTCGTCACCACGCTGAAATATATGGCGGTCGCCGACGCAATCGCGATCTTCTTCGTCGAGCCGATCATCGTGACGATCCTCGGCGGCATTTTCCTGAAGGAAACGATCGGCTGGCGGCGCTATACCGCTTGCGGCGTCGGCTTCTTCGGGGCGATGCTGATCATCCAGCCGAGTTTCAACGAAGTCGGCTACATCGCGCTCCTGCCCGTCCTCACCGCGCTCTGCATCGCCATTTTCGTGCTGATGACGCGCGTCCTGTCGCACAAGGAAGATCCCTGGGCAATGCAGTTTCAGATGGGCATCTGGGGCCTGATCTTCTGCGCCGTCCTGCTTTTTGCCGGCGATGGCAGCGGCTCCGATATCTTCGATCCCGTCATGCCCTTAGGCAACGCCTGGTTCTATGTCGCCGGCGTCGGCGCCATGGCCGCGATAGCGGGCATCTTCGGCGTCTACGCCTATCGCGCCGCACCGGCTTCGACGCTGGCGCCGCTGCAATATTTCGAGATCGTCTCGGCCACGATCTTTGCCTGGCTTGTTTTCGGCGACTTTCCGGATGCGATCAAATGGCTCGGCATCATGATCATCATCGCCTCCGGCATCTACATCCTCTGGCGCGAGCGCCGCTTTGCTTCCAAACCCGTATCCGATACATCTGAGGTGACGCTGGCGCCGT
Organism: Rhizobium phaseoli; assembly: GCF_001664385.1. NCBI lineage: Bacteria > Pseudomonadati > Pseudomonadota > Alphaproteobacteria > Hyphomicrobiales > Rhizobiaceae > Rhizobium > Rhizobium phaseoli. Next base: position 3,044,907 of record NZ_CP013532.1, read on the forward strand.
AGATTGCCTGGGAGGACCATGACCGAGAGCCTGACGAAAAAACCGCCGCTTGCCGGTATCCGGGTGATCGAGCTCGCCCGCGTGCTGGCCGGCCCCTGGGCCGGACAGATGCTCGCCGATCTCGGCGCCGATGTCATCAAGGTCGAAAATCCCGATGGCGGCGACGATACGCGCCAATGGGGCCCGCCCTTTGTCGAAGGTGCCGACGGCGAAAATCTCTCGGCCGCCTATTACCATGCCGCCAATCGCGGCAAACGCTCCATCGCCGCCGACCTGAAAAGCCCGGAAGGCCAGGATCTCGTCCGCCGGCTGGTCTCCACTGCTGACGTGGTGATCGAGAACTTCAAGGTCGGCGGGCTCGTCAAATACGGGCTCGATTACGACAGCCTGCGCAAACTGAACCCGAAGCTCGTTTATTGCTCGATCACCGGCTTCGGCCAGACCGGCCCCTATGCCAATCTGGCCGGCTACGATTACATCGTTCAGGGCATGTCCGGCTTCATGTCGATTACAGGCGAGCCGGACGGCCAGCCGATGAAGGCAGGCGTGGCGATCGCCGATATCTTCACCGGCATCTATGCCGTCTCGGCGATCGAGGCGGCCCTGATCCATGCCTTGAAAACAGGCGAAGGCCAGCTGGTCGACATGGCGCTGCTCGATGTGCAATCGGCCGTGCTCGCCAATCAGAACATGAACTACCTCGTCTCCGGCGCTGCACCGACCCGGCTCGGCAACGCCCATCCGAATATCTCGCCCTATGAGGTCGTGCCGGCGGCCGATGGCTACCTCATTCTTGCCGTCGGCAATGACGGCCAGTTCGCTCGCCTCTGCGGCATCCTCGGCCTTGAGGCGATTGTCGGCGACGAACGTTTCGCCACCAACAGGGCCCGGGTCGGCAATCGGGCCGAACTGCGCCGGCTCGTTTCGACCGAGACGCTGAAATGGCAGAAAGCGGATCTGTTGAAGGCTTGTGAGGAGAACGGCGTTCCTGCCGGCGCGATCAATACGATCGAGGAGATGTTCGCCGATTCGCAGGTGCGCGCCCGCGGTCTGCGCATCGACCTTGCGGATGCCGTGGGCACACTCATCCCGGGGGTCAGGACGCCGGTGGTGCTGTCCGAGACGCCGCTGCATTACGTCAGGCCGAGCCCGCGCCTCGACGAACACAGAGAAGAAATTCTGGCGGAGCTCGCCGAGCGCGAGAGGGAGGCATCGTCATGAAGAGGACCGGTGGAGAACTGATCGTCGAGGCGCTGAAAGCCAATGGCGTCAAACGCCTTTCCTGCGTGCCCGGCGAGAGCTTTCTTGCGGTCCTCGATGCCCTGCGCGATAGCGATATCGACGTCCTCGTCTGCCGTCAGGAGGGCGGAGCGGCGATGATGGCGGATTGCTGGGGCAGGCTGACCGGCGAACCCGGCATCTGCATGGTCACCCGCGGCCCCGGCGCCACCAACGCTTCAGCCGGCCTGCATATATCAAGACAGGACTCGATCCCGATGATCCTCTTCATCGGTCAGGTGCAGCGTGAAGCCCGCGAGCGCGAGGCCTTCCAGGAGGTCGAATTCCGCCGCGCCTTCACTGAATTCGCCAAATGGGTGGGCGAGATCGACGATGCCGCCCGGATTCCCGAATTCGTCACCCGCGCCTTTGCGATCGCCACCTCCGGCCGCCCCGGCCCCGTGGTGCTCACGCTGCCGGAGGATATGCTGCGCGACGAAGTCGAGGCGCCCGGCGCCAAGCGTCACACGAGCGTCGAGGCGCATCCCGGCCGCAGCCAGATCGACGATCTCTATAGAAGACTGCTGAAGGCCGATCGGCCGATGGTGATCCTCGGCGGCACGCGCTGGGATGAAGATGCCGTCGCCGATTTTGCAGGATTTGCCGAGCGTTTTCAGCTTCCCGTCGGCTGCTCCTTCCGCAGGCAGATGCTGTTCGATCATCTCCATCCCTGTTACGCCGGCGATGTCGGCATCGGCATCAATCCTGTCCTCGCCAAGGAAATAAAGGAAAGCGACCTGCTGATCCTTCTTGGCGGCCGGATGTCGGAAATGCCGTCCTCGTCCTATACGCTGATCGATATCCCCTACCCCCAGCAATCGCTGGTGCACGTCTATCCCGATCCTTCCGAACTGGGACGCGTCTACCGCCCGGATCTCGCCATCTGCGCCGCTCCCTCCGATTTCGTCGCCGCACTCGCCGATCTCGAAGCGCCGGCCGAGCCGCTCTGGGCGGAGCGCACTGAGCGCATGCACCAGGCCTATCTTTCCTGGTCGAAACCGCCGGCAACTGGTCCGGGCGCCGTCCATATGGGCCCGATCATGGAATGGCTGGAAGCCAATACCAGGCCGGACACGATCTTCACCAACGGCGCGGGCAACTACGCCACATGGCTGCACCGCTTCCATCGTTTCCGCCGTTTCAACACCCAGGCCGCCCCCACCTCCGGTTCGATGGGCTACGGCCTGCCGGCGGCGGTGGCCGCCAAACGGCTCTTTCCCGAGCGCGAGGTCATCTGCTTTGCCGGCGACGGCTGCTTCCTGATGCACGGCCAGGAATTCGCCACAGCCATCCGCTACGGCCTGCCGATCATCGCGATCGTCGTCAACAACGGCATGTACGGCACGATCCGAATGCATCAGGAGCGCGAATATCCCGGCCGCGTCAGCAGCACCGATCTCACCAATCCCGATTTCGCCGCCCTTGCCCGCGCCTATGGCGGCCATGGCGAGACGGTGGAGCGGACGGAGGAATTCGCCGCTGCCTTCGAGCGGGCGCGCCACAGCGGCAAGCCGGCAATCATCGAAGTCAAACTCGATCCTGAGGCGATCACGCCGACACGGACGCTGTCGGAAATCGCGCAAACAAAAAGCCGGTAGGTTTCCCCACCGGCTTTCAAAGACAGAACTTCCGCTACGTCAGTCGATCGCGGCCGTGACGATGAACTCGACCTTGTATTTCGGCGCTGCGAGCTTGGCTTCGCTGGTGGCGCGGGCCGGCGGATTGGCCGGATCGATCCAGGCTTCCCAGGCGGCGTTCATCTCGGCGAAATATGCGATGTCGGAGAGATAGACGAGGGTCTGGAGGATCTTCGACTTGTTGCTGCCTGATGCAGCCAGCAGGCGATCGACCTCGGCAAGTGCGGACTTGCACTGATCGGTGACGCTTTCGCCCTCGCCGACCTGGCCTGCGAGATAGATCGTGTTGCCGTGAATGACGGCGCCGCTCATGCGTGCGCCGACGTCGATACGCTTAATGCTCATCATAGTCTCCTGAGTGAATGGAACGTGATGGCGCTGCCGTGCAGCGCCGGAAAATCGGCAGCCGGAACGGGCCTAGCTGCGGATATGGTGGGTCTTCTGGTAGATCGCCGTCGAGCGGGCGCCTGAGCGGCAATAGCCGAGCATCGGCCGCGGGAATTCGTCGAGTGCATCGACCATACCCTGCACCGCCTCCTCGGTCACGCCCATCGGCCCGACAGGCACATGGGTGATCTCGAGGCCGAGTTCTCGCGCGCGCGCCTCGATGACCGAGAACGAGGTCTGATCCGGGCTCTCATGGTCGGGGCGGTGGCAGACGATCGATTTGAACCCCAGCGCCTTGATCTCGTCGAGGTCCTCGAGCGTAATCTGGCCCGAGACCGAATATTCATCGTCGATCTGGCGAATATCCATCGTCCTGTCTCCTCATTAAATCGTGGGCTGAAGGTCTACGACGGAGGCCGGCGAGCGTCAACAAAACTTCACTCAGAGGAAGGCAAAGCTCAGCACGTAGCTGCGGCTTTCACCTGGTGCCAGCATATTGAATTCGCCGGCCGCCTCAAGCTCGTCGCGCGATACCCAGCGATGCGACACCGGCTCGATGCCGATAATATGGGCCGGCGCCTTCTGGTTCCGCCAGACCTGCAGATAGGGCAGCGTGTCGGCGCGAAAGCGCACGCGGAGCGTCCTGCCGCCGATCGCCGCAATCGGTCCGAGGCGGACTTCCGCCAAACCGTCTTCCGTTGCCGGCGCCGGCACACAGAAGATGCCGCCCGGCTCCTCGCCGAATGCCCAGGGGAAACCGCCATTCTCCAGCATCCGGCCTTCGAGCCGCGTGCCCTCGTCCAGCCATTTGCCGCCGGTGTTCATGTGATACATCAGGAAGGTCGGCACCGTCCGGTCGCTGGTATTGACGACCCGGTCCTCGAGCCGAACCTCGCCGGTCGCCCCATCGATCCGCCATAGCCGCTCGAGGCGCTGCGACAGTCCCTCGACGGTTACAATGTCGATATCAGCGCGGCATTCGGCATTGCCGTTCTCATACCTCGTCCACAGCACCTTGGCCGCATGGCCGGAGGCCGATCCGTGCAACGGATAGACCTTGCCGTCCGCCCGCCCGGCGATCGGCTGGCGGTGACGGATATGGTCCGGGCCGCAGGTGAAGAGGAAGCCTTCCAGCGAGTGATCGATTCGCGGATCGCCATCATCGGGAATGGCTCGCTTCGGGGCGATGTCGACGCCCTCGACGATGCATCCGGCAATGTCCAGCACCGATGTTTCATCGAGCATCAGGCGCGGCCCGCTTGCGGCGGCAAATTCGATCATCGCAGTCTCCTCGAGGATTATCGGCCGGCGTAGCGTAGGAGCATGTCGCGCAAAAGTGAGCAGCGGTTTTGCGATTACGACATGCTGGAATCAAGGACCTGAAGCGTGGCAAGCGAATCTGAAAGATCGCGTTACGCTTTAGGTTTTGCGCCGTCTTTCGTCAATCGGGCGCTTTTCGCCTCTTGTGTTTTTGCCGCAACCATGGATTTTGCGGAACTGACGCAGAGACGCAAACGTTTATGAGTAAAAGGAAATCTTAGGGATTTTCATATTTTGTTCAGCACGGTTTCATAAATTCCACACTAGCGTCAAAATTCGCGGGTGTGTGTCGGCCCAGTCACTGTTCGAGGTGTGAGACGTGAATCGCTTTTTGAAGTCGGCATTTTCGCTTGCGGCCGTGCTGGCAGCCCTTGCGGCTGCGGCACCGCAGGCAGGCGCGCAGCAGTTTCGTGACCGCCGGCAGAGCGACGTCGTCCTGGTCACGCCGACCGGCGAAATCCTCGACTATGTCCCGCGCGGCTATATCTACGCCCGCGACCGCAGCGGCAATCGCGTGCTGATCGACGCCTACGGCAATGTCGTCGCCACCGAGATGCGCGCCCGCGGCTATTACCCGCCGCGACCCGGCCCGCGCGGCGGCGATGCCGACCAGAACGGCAACGATCCCTATTATGCCGACGATAATTCCTATGGCGATCCGCGTTATGCCGAACGCGGCGCCGTCACCGGCGGGATTCCGCGCGACGCAGCGATCGAACGCCAACCGCTCGGTGAGGAGCCCTATCCCGATGACAACAGCATCGGCAATCCGCAGTCGGGCGACGATTACGCCTCGATCGATCCCGATCAGCAGATCCCGCCCGCCGATGCGCCGACGGCCGCGCCTGACGAGCCTGTCATCACGCTGAAGAACAAGTCGAAGCCCGAGATCGTCGCGCTGCAGGTCTTCCTCGACCGCGCCGGCATCTCTCCCGGCGTCATCGACGGCCATATGGGCTCGAACGTCACCAAGGGGATCTATGCTTACGACCAGATGACCGGGTCAAAGCTCGACCCCAACGACACTGATGCCATTCTCGAAGAGCTGCGCATGAACGGCGGCCTGCCCGTCGTCAGCTATACGATCACGCCCGCCGATGCCGCCGGCCCCTTCGTCGCAGCGATCCCGGAAGACTATTCGCATAAGGCGCTTCTGCCGTCGCTGGCCTATACCTCGATCACGGAAATGCTGGCCGAGCGCTTCCACATGGACGAGGCTTTCCTCAAGGAAATGAACCCCGGCGCCGATTTCAGCGTCCCCGGCACGGTGATCAAGGTCGTCAATCCCGGCGAAACGAAATCCGGTGAGGTGGCCCGCATCATCGCCGACAAGGCCCGCAAACAGGTCTTCGCCTATGACGGCGCCGGCAATCTGCTTGCCGCCTACCCGGCCTCGATCGGCTCCACCGACACGCCCTCCCCCTCGGGCACCGTGACGGTCGAGCGCGTCGCCTTCAATCCCGGCTACACCTACAATCCGAAGATCAATTTCCAGCAGGGTGCCAACGATAAGATCCTCAACATTCCGCCCGGCCCGAACGGCCCCGTCGGCACCGTCTGGATGGCGCTCTCCAAGCCGACCTACGGCATCCACGGAACACCGGAGCCCTCGAAAATCGGCCGCACCCAGAGCCACGGCTGCATTCGCCTGACCAACTGGGACGCGACCGAACTCGCCAAGATGGTCAAGCCAGGTGTGACGGTGGAATTCGTCGATTGATCTCTATTGCTGCAATATAAAAAGGCCGCCGGATCTGAACTGACCCCCGAAAGTTGGACATCCACCTTCGGGGGTTTTGCATGTCCAAATACAGCCTGGCTTTCAAGCAGTCTGTTGTTGAGTGTTACGGGAATGGCGAGCGTAGCTATCAAGAGGTGAGCACGCGGTTTGCCATTGATCCTGCGACCGTTCGCAAATGGGTAGCGAGCCATGCTGCGCATGGTTCGGCTGGATTGGTGAAGAAATTCAGCCATTATAATGCTGACTTCAAGCTATCGGTCCTACAGCGGATGTGGGAGGATGGGTTGTCCTATCGCCAGACGGCTGCGATCTTCGACGTTCGCAATGCCAGCTGCCTTCCGGATTGGGAGAGGCGATATGAACGGGGTGGGATCGAAGCCTTGGCCCCGCGCCGCAGAGGAAGACCTCGATCGATGCCCAAGTCGCCTATCATAGCCAGTGGACCAGATGCTCCACACAGTGACGATGCCAAGAGCCGTGAAGATCTGTTGGCGGAGCTGAACTATCTGCGCATGGAGAATGCCTACTTAAAAAAACTGGAGGCCTTAACGCAGCAACGAGCGCCGAAAAAGCGCAAGTCGTCGAAGCGTTAAGGCCGTTCCATCCGCTTGACGGGTTGCTTGCGCTTTCGGGCCTGGCGCGCAGCACGTTCTATTATCAGCAAAAGGCATTGTCCCGGCCCGACCGGCACGGAGTTCTCAAGGAGAGGATCAAATCGATCTTCGACACCCACAAGGGCCGCTACGGCTATCGCCGGGTGACGGCGGCGCTGCGCGGCTTGGGAGAGACGGTCAATCACAAGACGGTTCAGCGCCTGATGGTCGAGAGCGGCTTGAAGTCTAAGGTCAGGCCGAAGAAGTATCGATCCTACAGGGGCGAGGAGGGACGCGTGGCTCCCGATCTCCTCAAGCGGCAGTTCACCGCCGAGCGCGCCAATCAGAAATGGGTGACCGATGTGACGGAATTTAACGTGGCCGGCGAAAAGCTCTATCTCTCGCCGATCATGGACTTGTTCAATGGGGAAATCATTGCGTTCGAAACCGCTAGACGGCCGGTGTTCAAACTCGTCGAAAACATGCTCACCAAGGCCGTGAGCCGTTTGCAAGACGATGACCGGCCGATCCTGCATTCCGACCAGGGATGGCACTACCAGATGCCGGCCTGGCAGCGCATGCTTCAGAAACGTCACATCAATCAGAGCATGTCACGCAAGGGCAACTGTCTCGACAATGCTGCCATCGAAAGCTTCTTTGCCATTCTCAAATCCGAGTTCTTCCACCCCAACGACTTTGACAGCGTCAAGAGCCTGCAAGATGGGGTGGCAGACTACATCAACTACTATAATCATCAGCGTATCAAACTGAAACTCAAAGGGCTGAGCCCTGTACAATACAGGACCCAGCCCCTAAATCTCCCCAGCCTTTAGACCGTCCAACTTTTGGGGGTCAGTTCAATCGCTCCGGCGGCCTTTTTCGTTTCATCGCAGGGGATAAAGCATGTCGCGCAAAAGTGTGCAGCGGTTTTGCGTCAACGACATGCGTAAACAAAGAACTAAAGCGCAAGGAGCGAATCTGAAAGATCGCGACGCGCTTTAGTCAGGCGGCTGTCGCCATGCGAGCCGAGGCCGGCAGCCGGACCGGCAGTTTGCGCATCATTTCCTCGGCAAAACAGGTTGCGTTCTCACGCGCCTTGTCGAGATTGCTGACGCGCGTGGGGTCGATCGTGTGCAGCGTGCCGCCACAGTCGAAGATGTCGCGGAAGGCCGAACGTTCGATGATCGCGGTGTCGAGCACCGGCACAAGCCGCTCGCTGAGGAGCGACTTGACGAGCTGCAGCGCCCGGGTCGTCACCATCGAATTGACGCGGGTCAGCACCACGGAATGGCCGATTTTGATCCCCGCCTTCTCGTCCAGATATTGCAGCAGCTCCAGCACCTGCGCGCCGCCACGCGCATCCATCGCACAGCCCTGGATCGGAATCAGCACATGGTCGGAAAGGCCGACGGCAGTGGCAAGCAGTGGGTTGCGCGCACCCGGCAGGTCGACGATGAAATAGTCGGTATTGTGCTTGTTCTCGCTGATATGCTGCGGCAACGAAGCGGTGGTCACGAAATCGATCACGGAAACATTGGGCACGTAACCTGAAATTTCGTGCCAGCGCGAAATCCAGTGCTGCGGATCGGCGTCGAGAATGGTGACGCGGTAACCCTTGCGGGCAAGCTCGGTCGCGAGCAGCAGAACAGCGGTGGTCTTGCCGGCGCCGCCCTTGGTATTTGCGAATGTGATGACAGGCATATTCAGTCCTCGGAAGGAAATGGTGCGAGCCGGAATCGCTCTTTTACGCACCATCGGAGCATCGTGCGGTTAATCCATCCTTTCTAATCATGGTTAACAAATTCCAAACACGCGCGGCGAAATTGCAGCCTGTATTTTTCACATCCCTAAAATTCAGGGTGCCCCTAAAAATGAAAAGCCCGGAGAACAAGGATTCTCCGGGCCAATCTGCGGTCAGCTCCGCTGATCTCAGAAGCAATCCTTAAACAGCGCCTTGGTATTTTCGAGCGTCATGGCAACCGGGTTGCCGCCGGCACTCGGATCTTCGATCGCCATGGCCGACAATTCCTCGATGCGGTCGGAGGCGATTCCCATTGCCGTCAGCGTTTCCGGCACGCCGAGATCGGAGCGAAGCTTCAGCACATAGTCGTAGAAGCCGTCGAAACCGCCCGATATGCCGAGATAGGCGGCGGCCCGGCCGATCTTCTCTTCGATTGCAGCACGGTTGAAGCGCAGCACCGCCGGCATCACCACCGCATTGGTCATGCCGTGATGGGTGTTGTAAACGGCGCCGATCGGGTGCGACAGCGCATGGATGGCGCCGAGCCCCTTTTGGAAGGCGACCGCGCCCATGGCGGCGGCGGCCATCATATTGGCGCGGGCTTCGAGATCAGTGCCTTCCCGATAGGCGCGCGGCAGGAATTCCTTGACGAGCCGCATGCCCTCCAGCGCGATGCCAGCCGACATCGGGTGATAGAAGGGCGAGGAATAGGCCTCCAGGCAATGCGCGAAAGCATCCATGCCGGTGCCGGCTGTGATGATCTTAGGCATGCCGACCGTCAGTTCCGGATCGGAGATCACAACGCCGGGCAGGAATTTCGGGTGGAAGATGATCTTCTTCACATGCGTTTCGGAATTGGTGATGACGCTGGCGCGCCCCACTTCGGAGCCGGTACCGGCCGTCGTCGGCACCGCGACGATCGGGGCAATGCCCTCGAGGCTCGCACGCGTCCACCAATCGCCGACATCCTCGAAATCCCAGACGGGTCGCGTCTGGCCGACCATGAAGGCGACGCACTTGCCGAGATCGAGGCCTGATCCGCCACCGAAGGCGACGACGCCGTCATGGCCGCCGTCACGGAAGGCCTTGATGCCGGCATCGAGGTTCTTCTCGTTCGGGTTCGGATCGACATCGGCGAAGATCGCCCGGCCGAGGCCGGCTTCTTCGAGGACATCGAGCGCGTTCTTGGTGATCGCCATCGAAGCAAGGCCGCGATCGGTGATCAGCAGCGGCTTCGTCATGCCGAGGCTCTTGCAGGCGGCGGCCAGTTCGCTGATGCGGCCCCGGCCAAGCTTGACAGACGTGGGATAGCTCCAATTTGCGGTGATGTTGCTGCTCATGCTGTGACCTTCTTGAGATGATAGGATTTCGGACGCGTCAGATTCTGAAAGCCGATGATCGACAGCGAGCCGCCGCGGCCGGTCTCCTTGACGCCGGTCCAGCAGAGCGCCGGATCGAGATAGTCCGCGCGGTTCATGAAAACGGTGCCGGTTTCGATCTCGCGGCCGAGCCGCGCTGCCCGTTCGGCATCGCTCGTCCAGAGCGAGGCCGTCAGCCCGTACTGGCTGTCGTTCATCAGGGCAAGCGCTTCCGCGTCGCTCTTCACCTTCATGATGCCGACCGCCGGACCGAAGGTCTCTTCGCGCATGAAAGTCATGGAGTGGTCGACATCGACGAGGATCTGCGGCGCGAGATAGGCGCCGCCGTCATCCCTCGGGAAGAGCTTCGGGTCGACCAGCGCCTTGGCGCCCTTGGAAACCGCATCGGCGATCTGCTCGCGCACCACCTTGGCGAAGCGCTTGTTCGCCATCGGCCCAAGCGAAGTCTCGGGATCGAGCGGATTGCCGAGCTTGTAGTTCGACACCCAGGCCACCGACTTTTCGACAAAGGCGTCGTAGAGGGACTCGTGCACATAGATGCGCTCGATGCCGCAGCAGCACTGGCCGGAATTATAGGTGGCGCCGTCCATCAGCGTATCGACGGCGGCCTCGAGATCGGCGTCCTCCATGACGTAACCCGGATCCTTGCCGCCGAGTTCAAGGCCGACGCCGGTGAAGGTGCCGGCAGCTGCCCGCTCCATCGAACGCCCGCCTTCGACCGATCCGGTGAAGTTGATGAAATTGAAGCTGCCGGCGGCAATCAGCGCCGAGGTCGTCTCGTGATCAAGGAAGACGTTCTGGAACACGTCCTCGGGCACGCCGGCCTCGATAAAGGCCTGCACCAGCCGCTCACCGACCAGCAATGTCTGCGAGGCATGTTTCAGCACTACCGTGTTGCCAGCCATCAGCGCCGGGGCGATCGTGTTGATCGCTGTCATATAAGGGTAGTTCCAGGGCGCAACGACGAAGACGACGCCATGCGGCTCGCGCTCGATACGGCGATCGAAACGATCGCTCTCTTCGACGACGAGCGGTGCCAGCGCATCAGCCGCAATCGACGCGACATAGTTGGAGCGCTCGTTGAAGCCCTTATATTCGCCGCCGTACTTGACTGGCCGGCCCATCTGCCAGGCAAGCTCCGGCACGACGACATTGGACATCTCGTTCAGCCGTGCCGCGCCCTTCAGCACCAGTTGCACACGCTCTTCGAGCGGCCGTTTCGCCCAGCCCTTCTGCGCCTTGCGGGCGCGCAAGACAACTTCCTTGGCGGCGTCGAGCGAAAGCGCCGGACGCTCCGCGTAAACCGATCCGTCGACCGGTGAAATGCATTGGATCATTGCCATGATCGATTTCCGTCCTCGTATTGATCAAAAATTCCGTCGAGGGCCAGCCCCTCATCCGCCTGCCGGCACCTTCTCCCCGTAAACGGGGCGAAGGGGGGATAGCCGCAACCTCTCCGTCCCTCGCCAACGTCTCGCGGGGCACGTCCCCTCGCCCCGTTTTACGGGGGTCCGAAGGACGGGTCGAGACCCGCGGCTCGACCCCGGTCGGGTTAGGGCGAGGGCAAGCAACCCACAATGCCTATTAGGCTCTTTCGAACCCGCGCGCCACTTCCCAATCGGTGATGCGGCGGTCGTATTCTTCCTGCTCCCATTCGGCAGCGCGGGTGTAGTGGTCGATCACATCATCGCCAAACGCTTTGCGCAGCATTGCCGATTCCGTCATCGCGGTCGCCGCCGCGCGCAGGGTGCGCGGGATTTCGCGGATATCCTTGCCGCCATAGGCGTCGCCGACGAAGGGCGCTTCGAGTTCCAGCTTGTTTTCGATCCCGTCGATGCCGGCGGCAAGCAGCGCGGCGAAGGCGAGATAGGGATTGAGATCGGAACCGCCGACGCGGCATTCGATACGGATCCCCTTGGTTTCCTCGCCGCAGAGGCGGTAGCCGGCGGTGCGGTTGTCCTTGCTCCAGATCGCCTTGGTCGGCGCGAAGGTGCCGGCCATAAAGCGCTTGTAGGAGTTGATGTAGGGCGCCAGGAAATAGGTGATCTCGCTGGCATGGGCGAGAAGTCCGGCAACGTAATTGTGCATCAGCGGCGACATGCCGTATTTGCCGGTATGGTCGAAGAACAGCGGCTTTTCCTCCAGGCTCCAGAGCGACTGGTGGATGTGCGAGGAACTGCCGGCAGCATTGTAATTCCACTTGGCAAGGAAGGTGATGGCCTTGCCTTTCGACCAGGCGATCTCCTTGCAACCATTCTTGATGATTGCATGCCGGTCGGCCATGGCGAGCGCGTCGGCATAGCGGACGTTGATCTCCTCCTGGCCGGCCGAAGCCTCGCCTTTGGAATTCTCGACCGGAATGCCGGCGCCCTGCAGCCCGGTGCGGATCGCCCGCATCACCTCTTCCTCCTTGGTGGTCTGGAAGATGTGATAGTCCTCGTTATAGGCGCTGGCGAGTTTGAGGTTGCGGTAGCCTGCCGCATGCGCCGCCTCGTAGCTCTGGTCGAACAGGAAGAATTCGAGTTCGGACGCCATATAGGCCTTCATGCCCATGTCTTCGAGGCGCTTCACCTGCTTTTTCAGGATCGCGCGCGGCGAATGGGCGACCTCCTCATGCGTGTGATGATCGAGGACGTCGCAGAGCACCAGCGCCGTGCCCTCAAGCCAGGGAATGCGGCGCAGCGTCGCGAGATCCGGCTTCATCGTATAGTCGCCGTACCCTTTCTCCCAGCTCGTCGCCTTGTAACCTGAGACGGTCTCCATCTCCATGTCGGTGGCGATCAGGTAGTTGCAGCTGTGCGTTTCTTTCCAGGCGCTTTCGACGAAATATTCGGCCTGGAAGCGCTTGCCCATCAGCCGGCCCTGCATGTCCACTTGGCAGGCCAGAACCGTGTCGATGCGCCCTTCGGCAACATCCTTCCTGAGATCGTCGATTGTATAGCTGCTGCTCATGAGTGATCCGCCTGAAATTGGGATTGAAAAATCGGGGCAACGAAATCGCATGCGCTCGGCCTGGTTTGGCGCCCCGATGCCTTTTCGTTGAACCGGTGATGGGGCCGCAGGAGCGGCCCCGCCATTTGAGAGGGAAGCCTCGATGCTTAACGTTCGCCGCTTTCGCCGACGGCCGCTTCTGCCGCCGCGATTTCGGCCTGGCGCTTCGCCACTTCGGCGCCGATCGGCGGCCCCTTGAAACGCCGGCGCTCGAAGCCGAACCAGACGATCGCCGTCAGCAAGAGGAACCCGACGGTAACGTAAAGCGCAGCACCGTTCGGCGGCTGGACTCCGAGAACGAAGATCAGGACCATCGCGATGATCGAGAGCACGGCAAAGAGCTTGAAGAGGCCTTCGCCGAGGTTCCACGGACCCATCTTGTCCCACTTGGACGTGCCCCAGGCGAAGAGGCCGAGCGTGATCGGGATCGCAAAGGAGAAGAACAGGAAGATGACCGTGCACGACACCACGATCGTGTAAACGGGCGTATCGCCGATTTTCACGAAGTCGAGTGAGGTGAACCAAACGAACAGCACCGACAGGATCGATCCCGTCCAGATCGCGGCCACCGGAGTGCGGTATTGCGGGCTGACCTTCGACAGCGCCTTGGAGGCCGGTAGGCCGCCGTCACGCGAGAAGGCGAAGATCATCCGGGAGACCGAGGTGACGGTCGCAAGGCCGCACAGCCACTGGCTGACGAAGATCGCAAGATAGAGGATATCCTTGACAACGGGGTTCACCTGGCTGTCCATCGCCCAGAAGAACACGTTCCAGCCCTGTTTGGCCGCGTCGTCCATGTTCGGCAGCATGAGGACGAAGGCGCACAGCATGATGTAGCCGAATAGCGCCGACCACAGGACCGAGGCGACCATGCCGCGTGGAACCGAATGGGCAGCCTTGACCGTCTCCTCCGATGTATGCGCCGAGGCGTCATAACCGGTGATGGTGTAGATCGGCAGCAGCAGGCCGAGAAGAAAGACCCAGGCCCCCGAGGTCGACGGCCAGACGCTACCGCCGACTTCGCCGGAATAGTTGGCGAAATTGAAGAGGCGGCCGAACTCATAGGAAGGCGCCGAAAGAAGGCAGACAGCCGCCAGCGCGATCGCGGTTGCGAAGATCAGATAACCCGAGAAGTCCGTGAGCTTCGCGGTCAAGCCAATCCCCATGTGGTTTACCAGCGCCTGCGCGCCGGTAATTATGACGAGGAAAATGATCCGCACCGTGATCGTGTCCGTCAGCCCGAGATAAGTGGTGCCGAAGGAGCCCATGAAGAAGTAATAGGTACCGACGTTGATGGCGCCGAGAACGGTGACGAGACCGAGCAGGTTGAACCAGGCGGTCAACCAGCCAGTGAACCGGTTGCCGAGGATCGAGCCCCAGTGATAGAGCCCGCCGGCCGTCGGATAGGCCGAGCTGATCTGCGCCATGGCGACGGCGAAGACGAGCGAGATGAAGCAGCCAACCGGCCAGCCGATGCCAATCGCCGCGCCGCCAGCGCCAGAGGTCGCCTGGGCCAGCGAATTGATGCCGCCGGAGAGAATGCAGATGATGGAGAATGATACGGCGAAATTCGAGAATGAACTCATTCGCCGTTCGAGTTCCTGGGCATAGCCCATCGAATGCAGGATGTGCACATCCTGCTTCTTGTCCAGTTCGGTATAGTCCGACATGACTTCCCCCTGTTCACGACCGGCCGCGGAATTGCGGGCCGATCCAGTGCCAATTGCCCGCGGCATTTTCGCCATGCGGACGTCCGCAGTTAAACTGCTCCCTCGGGTCTTCTTTTTTTATCAGGCTTCCAGGCTGTGCTGGAGAAGTCCTGTCAGATAATCGGCCATGACCCTTTGGCCGACATCGTCTGCGATGAGATCGTTGCGGACCTCGATCATTACATTGCGCAGGCCGTTCGAAAGCCCGTGCAGGATCAGCGTGTGGGTCACGCCATCCTCGGGCCCGTAAGGCTGGTTGCGTTCAGTCCTGTAAAGCGGCGCATCGGCCGCGGCATCCAGCATGCGGTCGGCGAGCCGGCTGTCCTCGTCGTGCAATATGCCGAGTTCGACGGCGCGTTCGCGGCCGTGATAGACCGGCGTGAAGCTGTGCATCGTCACGATGACGGTATCCTGCCCCCTCGCCCGCCGGTCGCGGATCAGTCCGCGGATGGCATCATGGAAAGGCACATAAAGCGCATCGGTGCGCGCAAGGCGCTCTTCGTCGGTCAGATCCTTGTTGCCGGGAATGGCGTAGATCTCGCTAGTCTCAGGCATGGCGCCGGGCGAACTGGGCGGCCTGTTGCAGTCATAGACGAGCCGGGAAAATCGCTGGTAGACGAGCGTCGCGTCGAGCGCGTGCGATACGCCGCGGGCCACCGCCAAAGCCCCGGGATCCCAGGCGATGTGGCTCGACAGCGCCTCCGCGGGCAGGCCGAGATCACCGAAACGGGCGGGAAGCGTTTTCGAGGCATGCTCGCAGACGAGCAGCACCTCGCTCCGTCCGCCGGCGCGTTCGATCCCGACGCAATCGCCGTCCGCTTCGCTGAGGATTTTCGGCCGGGCCAGCACCAACGGCGCCACTCCTATCCCTTAATGAAAGCTTTACAGAAAAGAATTCTTCAGCTTTTAGCGACTGTCAAGCATCCGCTGAAAATTTCTTTTCATGACAGTGGTTGACATGGATTGTGACAGCGTTGTTAAATTTGGTCGGAGGAGTGGCGCCAGACCACCCCCGGGGAGCAAGATCAGTGACCACCGCGTCGAAGACGGTTTCGGACGTCATACATTCGCATCTCGGCGTGTTGACGCGTGCCGAGAAGCAGTTGGCGGAAAGCCTTCTCGACAATTATCCGGTTTCCGGCCTCGGCAGCATCACCACGATCGCGGAGAATGCCGGCGTCTCGACGCCGACCGTCGTGCGCATGGTGCAGAAGCTCGGCTTCAAGGGCTATCCCGACTTTCAGGCGCGCCTGCATCTGGAGGTGGAGGCGACGATCTCCAACCCGATCGCCAAGCACGACCGCTGGGCCCAGAACGCGCCGGGCACCCACATCCTCAACCGCTTCGCCGATGCGATCATGGGCAATCTGCGCCAGACGCTGACCGATCTCGACACCGCGACCTTCGACAGCGTCGCCACGCTGCTGTCGGACCGCAAGCGCGGCCTCTATTTCGTCGGCGGCCGCATCACCGGCGCGCTGGCCGAGTATTTCTTCACCCACATGCAGGTCATCCGGCCTGCAACGACCCTGCTGTCGTCGAATTCCAGCAGCTGGCCGCAATATGCGCTCAACATGAATGCCGGCGATATCCTGATCATCTTCGACATTCGCCGCTACGAGCAGGAAATGGTCAGCCTTGCCACCGCTGCCCGCAAGCGCGGCGCCGAAATTGTTGTCTTCACCGACCAATGGGGCTCACCGGCCGCCAAACTCGCCCGCCACGCCTTCCGCGTCCGGATCGAGGCACCGTCGGCCTGGGATTCCTCCGTCGTTACCCTGTTCATCGTCGAGGCGCTGATCGAAGCCGTCCAGAATTCGACCTGGGACGAGACAAAGGAACGCATGAAGACATTGGAGGGGCTGTTCGAGCAGACCAAACTCTTCCGCAAACCGGGTTAGGAGGACAAGACAAAGAGGGAGAAAAACAATGGCGGATTTTTGCGGAAATAGACCGCGCTGTCGCAAATGGAACATCTGTCACAAGCGCCCGCTATTCATGCAAAATCACCGTCACGTAGCCGTCACACAAGCTTCATGTAAGCTCATTAACAGCATCGCCAGACACTGAAAACCCGAAGGAGAACAACAGTGATCTCTAACATTTCTCGACTCCTGTCGCTTTCTACTGCGATGATCGTGGCTTCGACCGCGATTGCCGCTGCAGAACCGAGCGCAGAACTTATCGCTGCCGCCAAGAAAGAAGGCACGCTGACCACAATCGCCCTCCCGCACGACTGGTGCGGCTATGGCGACGTCATTGCCGGCTTCAAGGCCAAATATGGCCTCGAGGTCAACGAGCTGAACCCGGATGCCGGTTCGGGCGACGAAGTCGAAGCCATCAAGGCCAACAAGGGCAACACCGGCCCGCAGGCTCCTGATGTCATCGACGTCGGCCTCTCCTTCGGCCCGTCCGCCAAGAAAGACGGCCTGATCCAGCCTTACAAGGTCTCCACCTGGGATTCGATCCCGGATACGGCCAAGGATCCGGAAGGCTATTGGTACGGTGACTATTACGGCGTTCTTTCGTTCCTCGTGAACAAGGACCTCGTCAAGCAGTCGCCGGCCGACTGGGCCGATCTGAAGAAGAGCGACTACGCAAACACCGTTGCGCTCGCCGGCGATCCGCGCACCGCCAACCAGGCTGTCCAGGGCGTCTACGCCGCTGGTCTTTCCGCATCGGGCGGTGACGCAGCCAAGGCAGGCGAAGAAGGCCTGAAGTTCTTCGCCGAGCTGAACAAGGCCGGCAACTTCGTGCCGGTTGTCGGTAAGGCTGCTCCCTTCGCGCAAGGCTCGACGCCGATCATCGTCGCCTGGGACTACAACGCCTTGTCCTGGGGTCAGAGCCTCAAGGGCAATCCTCCGTTCGAGGTCATCGTGCCGAAGACGGGCGTCGTTGCTGGTGTCTACGTCCAGGCGATTTCCGCCTTCGCTCCGCATCCGAACGCTGCCAAGCTCTGGATGGAGTATCTTTACTCCGACGAAGGTCAGCTCGGCTGGCTGAAGGGCTACTGCCACCCGATCCGCTTCAACGATCTTGCCAAGAACAACAAGATCCCGAAGGATCTGCTCGACAAGCTGCCGCCGGCAGCAGCCTATGAAAAGGCTGTTTTCCCGACGCTCGAAGAGCAGGCTGCAGGCAAGGAAACCATCACCAAGAACTGGGATTCCGTCGTCGGCGCCAGCGTCAAGTAATATTCGATCCTGCCTCCCCGCCTCAGGGCGGGGAGGTTTTTTTCTCACTCCGATGCCCCAGGATGAGCTTTTCATGAGCACGGTTTCAACGCCTATGGTGAGCAGCGCCCCCTTGATCAACAGAGACCGCGTGATCGACTGGCTGGGCATTGCACCTTTCATTATCTTTTCGCTGCTGTTCCTGATCATCCCCACGCTTTATCTGGTGGCGGGCGCGTTTCTGACGCCCGAGGGTAACTTCACGCTGAAGAATATCGGCGATCTCTTTACCCCGTCGATCATGAGCGCTTACTGGATCAGTATTCGCGTCTCCGTAGCGTCGGCTCTCGGCGGCGCGTTGATCGGCTTCTTCCTCGCGTGGGCCGTGGTGCTCGGCGGCCTGCCGAATTCGGTGCGCTCGACGCTTCTGACCTTCTCCGGCGTCGCGTCGAATTTTGCCGGCGTGCCCCTCGCCTTCGCCTTCCTCGCAACGCTCGGCCGCACCGGCCTCGTGACGGTTTTCCTGCGCGAATGGTTCGACTTCAACCTTTACAGCACCGGCTTTAATCTGCTGTCCTTCTTCGGCCTCACCATCACCTATATGTATTTCCAGATCCCGCTGATGGTGCTGATCCTGACGCCGGCGCTCGACGGCATGAAGAAGGAATGGCGCGAGGCCTCTGAGATCCTGGGCGCCACCAACCGCCAATACTGGACGATGGTTGCCCTGCCGATCCTGTGGCCGAGCCTGCTCGGCACGACGCTGCTGCTCTTCGCCAACGCCTTCGGCGCCATCGCCACCGCCTTTGCACTGACCGGCAGTTCGCTGAACATCGTACCGATCCTGCTCTATGCCCAGATTCGCGGCGACGTCCTGCACAATGCCAATCTCGGTTATGCCATCGCGCTCGGCATGATCGTCATAACAGGCGTCTCCAACGTCCTTTACCTCATGCTGCGCATGCGCGCCGAACGGTGGCAGAAATGAAAGCTCAACGCCTCGGCGCCTGGATCGCCATTATTCTGGGCGCATCCTATTTCGTCATTCCACTAATCGGCACGATCGAGTTTTCGCTGCGCATGCGCCGAGGCGAATATAGCTTCGACGCTTACCAGTCGGTCTTTTCCGATGCCCAGTTCCGCGAGACCTTCGGCTACTCCATGCTGATGGCGCTTCTTACCATCGTCTTCGGCATGCTGCTCGTCGTTCCCACCGCCTACTGGGTGCGGCTGCGCCTGCCGCAGATGCGCCCCGTCGTCGAATTCATCACGCTGCTACCGCTCGTCATCCCGGCGATCGTCATCGTCTTCGGTTATCTCAGGATGTACAATTCGTCGTCCTACTTGCCGTTGACGGGTTCGACGACCGGCACCAACGTCCTGCTGGTGTTCTCCTACATCACGCTGTCCCTGCCCTATATGTATCGCGCCGTCGACACCGCCATGCGCGCCATTGACGTCCGCACCCTCACGGAAGCGGCAGAGAGCCTCGGCGCGCGCTGGACGACCATCATGTTCCGGTGCATTTTCCCCAATGTCATGAGCGGTGTGCTCTCGGGCGCCTTCATCACGCTGGCGATCGTCATGGGCGAATTCACCTTCGCCGCCCTGCTCAACCGTCCGGCCTTCGGCCCCTACCTGCAGCTTGTCGGCGCCAACAAGGCCTACGAGCCTTCGGCGCTCGCCGTCATCGCCTTCTCGATCACCTGGCTCAGCATGGGCCTGCTCAACCTCGTTTCCCGCTTCGGCAAAGCCCGCCCGGCAAAGGCTTAAGGTAACCGGCTCATGTCTTTTCTCACACTGAACAACATCCAGAAATCCTTCGGCCCGGTGCAGGTCGTCAAGAACTTCAACATGAACATCGAGAAGGGCGAGTTCGTCTCCTTCCTCGGACCGTCGGGCTGCGGCAAGACGACCGTTCTGCGCATGATCGCCGGCTTCGAGACGCCGACCGGCGGCACGCTGAGCATCAACGGCAAGGACCAGAGTTCGCTGAAACCGAACCAGCGCAATATCGGCATGGTCTTCCAAGCCTATGCGCTATTTCCGAATATGACGGTGCACGACAACGTCGCCTTCGGCCTGAAGGTCGCCGGCGCCTCCAAGCCTGAGATCGACGCCCGCGTCAAGGAAATGCTCGGTCTGATCAAGCTCGACCATCTGGCCGACCGCTTCCCCTATCAGATGTCGGGCGGCCAGCAGCAGCGTGTCGCGCTGGCCCGCGCGCTCGCCGTCAAGCCGCAGGTACTGCTGCTCGACGAGCCGCTGTCGGCCCTCGATGCCAAGATCCGTGTGTCGCTGCGCGAGGAAATCCGCCAGATCCAGCAGCAGCTCGGCATCACCACGGTTTTCGTCACCCATGACCAGGAAGAGGCGTTGTCGATCTCCGACCGCATCGTCGTCATGAATGCCGGCAAGGCCGACCAGATCGGTTCGCCCTTCGAGATCTACAATACGCCGGCGACGCGCTTCGTCGCCTCTTTCGTCGGTACGCTGAACCTCATCGAGGCCAAGGTCGTCGACCCCGACGCCAACCTCATCCAGATCGGGGATCAGCAAATCACGTTGAAGCAGTCAGTCGCAGCCCATAAGGCCGGCGAGACCATCTCGCTGGCGCTACGCCCGGAAGCGGGCTCGCTCTCCGACACAGCCAGAAGCGATACGGCGCTGACCGGCCAGGTCGTCTCGGCTCACTTCCTGGGGTCGGTCATCCGCACCCGCATGAATGTCGGCGGCAATGTCATCTCCTTCGACATGTTCAACAGCCCTGGCGTCACCCCGCCGCAAGCCGGCGAAACCGTGACGCTGCGTTTCATGGCAGCTGATCTGCTCATCATTCGCGATTGATATTCGCGTGTCGCGGATGCAAAAAGGCGCCGTTTTGCGGCGCCATTTTGCATCGTCCTGATGAATGGGATCGTTCAGCGGATCGCCCGATCGTCGGCATCGAAACGATGCACGCGCGCCTGATCCGGCGTGACGTAGACGATCTCATCGGGCTCGTATTGGTGTTCACCGAAGAGGCGTGCCGTCAGCAGGCCGCACTGGTCGGATTCGAGATAGATGATCGTGTCGGCGCCGAGATGCTCGACATGCACGACTTTCGCCGCCCAGCTCCCCTGCTCACGCGACAGAGTCATGTGCTCGGGACGCACGCCGATCGTCTTGGCGCTATGATCGCCGACCTTCTCGCCGGCGATGAAATTCATCTGCGGTGAGCCGATGAAGCCGGCGACGAAGACATTGGCCGGGCGGTTGTAAAGTTCCATAGGCGAGCCGATCTGCTCGATCGCGCCGGCATTCAGCACGACGATCTTGTCGGCAAGCGTCATCGCCTCGACCTGGTCGTGGGTGACATAGATCATCGTCGCCTTCAGGCTGCGGTGCAGCCGGGCGATTTCGAGACGCGTCTGAACGCGCAGCGCCGCGTCGAGGTTCGACAGCGGCTCGTCGAACAGGAAGAGCTCCGGTTCGCGCACGATGGCCCGGCCGATCGCGACGCGCTGGCGCTGGCCACCTGAGAGTTCGGCCGGCCGCCGCGCCAGATACGGCGCGAGCGACAGCATGCCGGACGCCTTGCTGACGCGTTTGTCGATCTCATCCTTGGCCGTGCCGGCCTGCTTGAGGCCGAGCCCCATATTGTCCTTGACCGTCAGGTGCGGATAGAGCGCATAGGACTGGAACACCATGGCGATGCCCCGCTTGGCCGGCGGCGTCAGTGTCTCGTCGCGGCCGTTGATAATGACGGCGCCCGAGGTGACGTCCTCAAGGCCGGCGATGCTGCGCAAGAGCGTCGACTTTCCGCAACCCGAGGGGCCGACGAAGATGACGAATTCACCGTCCTTGACCTCGAGGTCGATGCCCTTCAGCACCTCATGCGTACCATAGGTCTTGCGGATGGATTTGAGTTGAAGCGATCCCACTGATTTTTCCTTACAATCTGACCGGCTGGCCGGTGCGCACGCTCTCGTCGGCGGCAAGGCAGATGCGCAGCGACGCCACCGCATCCGCCATATGGCGATCGAGGTTCAGATCCTCGCGGATCGCCCTCAGCATGAAGGCCTGTTCCAGGTCGCAGAGCGCCTGATGACCAGGCTCGCCCGTCATCCTCATGTCCTGGTCGGGCCGGATGAACTTGCCGTCCGGGCCGGTTTCGGCCGTATGCAGACGGATCACGGAAGTTTTGGTGTGGGTGTCGATATCGTCGGACTTGGCGTTCGGATCCATGACGATCGACACCGCGCCCTTCGGCGACATCACGTCCTTCACGAAGAAGGCGGTCTCCGAAATCATCGGCCCCCAGCCAGCCTCGTACCAGCCGACCGAACCATCCTCGAAGAGCACCTGCAGTTGACCGTAATTGTACATGTCTGCGGCGATCTCATCGGAGAGGCGCAGCCCCATGCCGCGCACCTCGACGGCCCTGGCATCGGTGATCTGGCACATAACGTCGACATAATGCACGCCGCAATCGACGATCGGCGAGGTCGTACGCATCAGCGACTTGTGCGTCGCCCAGGTCGGGCCGCTGGACTGCTGGTTGAGGTTCATGCGGAAGACGTAAGGCGGGCCGAGTTTGCGCGCCTCCTCGATCAGCTTCGCCCAGGACGGGTGATGACGCAGGATATAGCCGATCACCAGCTTGCGCCCCGCTTTCTTCGCCGCCGACACCACCCGCTCGGCGTCGGCGACTGTGGTCGCCAGCGGCTTCTCCACGAAGACATGGCAGCCGGCCTCGAAGGCGGCGACGGCATAGTCGGCATGGCTGTCGGAATAGGTGTTGATCGAGCAGAGATCCGGCTTCAGTTCGGCCAGCGCCGTCATGAAATCGGGATGAACCGTATAGGCCCGCAGTTCGGGCTCCAGCTTCGCCGGGGAGCGGTTGACCAGACCGATAATCTCGAAACCTGGATCGTTGTGATAGGCAAGCGCATGGCTGCGGCCCATATTGCCGAGGCCGGCGACGAGAACGCGGATCGGTTTTTCCTGGCTCACTTGACGGCTCCCGAGGTGATGCCGCGGATAAGCTGCCGCGAGAAGATGACGTAGAGGATCAGGATCGGCAGGATCGCCAGCGACAGCGCTGCCAGCACCGCATTCCAGTTGGTGACGAACTGGCCGATGAAGATCTGCGAGCCGAGCGTCACGGTCTTGGTGGCCTCGGCGGGCGCCAGGATCAGCGGGAACCAGAGATCGTTCCAGATCGGGATCATGGTGAAGACCGCGACCGTCGCCATGGCCGGCCGCACCAGCGGTAGAACCAGGCGGAAGAAGATCGCATATTCGGAAAGCCCGTCGATGCGCCCGGCGTTCTTCAGATCGTCCGAGACCGTGCGCATGAATTCCGACAGGATGAAGATCGCCAGCGGTATGCCCTGCGCGGTATAGACGAGGATCAGCGCCGTCAGCGTATTGACGAGGCCGGCCGCCACCATGCCCTGCAGGATCGCCACCGTGCCAAGGCGGATCGGGATCATGATGCCGATCGCCATATAGAGCCCGAGCAGCATATTGCCGCGGAAGCGGTATTCCGATAGCGCGAAGGCGGCCATGGCGCCAAAGAGCAGCACCAGCAGGATCGAGACGATGGTCACGATGAAGCTGTTCTGGAAATAGGTGGCGAAATCGCCCTGCCCCAGCACCGTCTGGTAACCGACCAGGCTGAAGGTCGACGGCGTCGGAATCATCAGCGGCTCGCGGAAGATCGAGGCGCGATCCTTGAACGAGTTGACGATGGTCAGGAACACGGGAAACAGCGCGACCAGTGTGTAGGCGCTGAGCGCCAGATGCACGAGGCCGGTGCGGATGGGAGATGTGCGTGCCTTGGACATGCGCGCTCCTCAGAACTGGTAGCGACGCATGCGCCGCTGGATGACGAAGAGATAAAGCGAGACGCCGGCGAGGATGATGAGGAACATCACGGTGGCGATCGTCGCGCCCATCGAGCGGTCGCCGAGCTGAAGCTGGAAACCGAAGAAGGTGCGGTAGAGCAGCGTGCCGAGAATATCGGTCGACATATCGGGCCCTGCAAGCGCCCCCTGCACCGTGTAGATCAGGTCGAAGGCGTTGAAATTGCCGACGAAAGTCAGGATCGAGATGATGCCGATTGCCGGGAGGATGAGCGGCAGTTTGATCTTCCAGAACTGGGCCCAGCCGGTGATGCCGTCGCATTCGGCCGCTTCGATCACCTCTTCGGGAATGCTGAGCAGCGCGGCATAGATCAGCATCATCGGAATGCCGATATATTGCCAGTTGGAGATCAGCGACACGGCGATCAGCGCCGAGCCGGGCTTGCCGAGCCAGGGCGCGAACAGGAATTTGAGCCCGATGAGATCGAGCATCCAGGGTGCCACGCCCCAGATCGGCGAGAGGATCAGCTTCCAGATGAAGCCGACGATGACAAAGGAAAGCAGCGTCGGCAGGAACATCGCCGTGCGGTAGAAGGCCACACCGCGCAGCTTCGGCACCGAAAGCAGGGCGGCGAGCGCAATGCCGATCGGGTTCTGCACGCACATGTGGATGGCGAAGAAGATCAGGTTGTTGACCAGGCCGTTCCAGAAATCATGCGCCCAGCGCGGATCGCCGAACAGCACCTTGAAATTCGCAAGTCCGACGAAGGCTGGCTGCCCGTCGACCGTATTGTAGAGCGAAAGCCTGAGCGTTTCGATGAGCGGTAGCACCATGACGGCGGAATAGACGATCACCGCGGGCAGCATGAAAACGAAGATGTGCCAGCGCACCGGGCGCTTGATCGGGACGATGTCGGCCGCGTTGTCGGTTTGGCTCATGGCGTTTGCCTGTTCTCGTCGACTGGCCGCAATCGTGCGGACGCAGATGGAAGATGTTGCGCCTCACCCGAACTCTCTGCCGACCGGGAGAGAGGCAATGCCCTGCTGGGATGCTAAATCGAGCTGAGAGGTCGCTGCGAGTCTCCTTCTCCCCGCAAGCGGGGAGAAGGTGGCCGGCAGGCCGGATGAGGGGCTGCAAACGCCGCCCCTGATCACATCACTTGGTCGGCTTGTACCAGCTGTCGAGGCCCTTCTGGAGCTTTTCGGCAGCGACCTTCGGCGTGTCTGTGCCGTTGATCACGTTGGCCGATTCGACCCAGGTCTCGTTTTCGAGGTTCGGCGTGCCGCGCGACAGGATCTGGTAGGTCGAGCGCACGGTCGACTTGTACGGGCCGCGCCAGGAGACGAACTCCTGAGCGAGCGGATCGGACATCTTCACCGGCTTGGAGTTCAGGCTGAAGAAGCCCGGCAGCGCATTAGCGTAGATATCGGCGAATTCAGGCGAAGCCACCCAGCTGAGGAACTTCTTGGCTTCCTCGGCATGCGTGCTCTTCGCGTTCAGGGCGACGCCGATATCGGGATGGTCGGAGATGTAGCCCGTGTCGCCGGCCTTCGGAACCGGCGGCGGGAAGGCGCCCATCTTGAACTGCGCCTGCGTGTTGAAGAGCGCGATTTCCCAGGAACCTGCCGGATAGATCGCGGCGCGGCCGAGCGTGAAGAGGTTCTGACTGTCGGAATAGGTCTGGGCTTCGAAGCCGTCGCCGAGATAGGGCTTCCACTTGGCAAGCTCTTCATAGGGCTTGACCCATTCCGGATCGGTCAGCTTCTGCTTGCCGGCGATCAGCGCTTCGCGGCCCTCTTCGCCCTTCCAGTAGTTCGGGCCGATGTTCTGGTAGCCCATGGTCGCGGCTTCCCAGAGGTCTTTCGTGCCCATGGCAAGCGGAATATAGGTGCCGTCGGCCTTGATCTTGTCGAGTGCTGCGAAGAACTCGTCTTCCGTCTTCGGCACCGAGATGCCGAGCTTATCGAAGGCATCCTTGTTGTAGATGAAGCCGTGAATGACCGAGGCCATCGGTACGCAGAAGGTCGACTTGCCGTCGTCGGTGGTCCAGGCGGCCTTGGCGACGGCTGAGAAATTCTCCATGCCCGGCAGGCTGGTGATGTCCACGAGTTGCTTCTTGTTGAAGAGTTCCAGCGAAGCGTCGAACGGACGGCAGGTGATGATGTCGCCTGCGGAGCCGGCATCGAGCTTGGCGTTCAGCGAGGCATTGTATTCGGTCGGCGCGGTCGGCGAGAAGACGATCTTGATGCCCGGGTTTTTGGCTTCGAAGGCCGGAATGATCTTTTCCTGCCAGATCTGCAGGTCGTCGTTACGCCAGCTTTCGACCGTCAGCGTGACATCGGCGGCATGCACGAGACCGGCTGACGTCAGCAGGCTGGAGGCAAGCAGCAAGCTTTTCAGAGCAGTGTTTTTCATTTCCCTCTCCTGTGTTTTGAGCGCCGCAAGGCGCTGTTTTCGATCTGAAACAAGCAATTGGTGTGCTTGAGGAAACACCCAACGCCTCTTGGAGGGCCGCCAGCACCTGCCGGCCCCGAAAGCTCGACGGACGCAAAGGCGGGATCGCTTGCGGCCGGACTGCGCGCTGCCCCATCACCTGCATCGGGCGCGGCAAAATCGATCGGGAAAAGCTGATGGATGCTGAACTTCGCCACCGGCCTGACAGGCGGCGGGTCGTTCTCAATCATCTTCGAAGCGGTTCCAACTTGGCTTTGCTGCCGGTTTTCGTTGGCTTCGATGTGCTGTTCCCTTTTACCGAATTAAGGCCAAAAAAATACCAATTGTCCAGTCGATTTTAACTTTTCGCACTCCAAAAATTCATTAAAAAATTTTAATCAATAAAATCAACACGATAAAAAGGCAAATTTTCTCCACCTTTCCCACTTGGTAAATGGTATTTTTTTGGTATTGTATTAAAAAACACGGGGAACGGCATATTCGGAGGCCCGATGACGGAGCTTGCAATCGGCATAGACGGTGGCGGAACCAGCTGCCGGGCCGCGGTCGCAGACAGAAACGGAAATATCATCGGCCGCGGCAAAGCAGGCCCGGCCAATATCCTGTCCGACCTGGAAAACTCTCTTCTCAACATCGTCGAATCTGCCCGGCAGGCGCTGCGCGATGCCGGGCTTGCAGATGAAACAATCTCCTCTGTCGCTGCTGTCGTCGGTGTCGCCGGCGCCAATGTCACGGATTACGGCGAGCGAATCGAGAAGGCCCTGCCCTTTGCCGAAGGCCGGGTCGTCACCGACGCGCTGATTGCCCTGCAGGGTGCGCTTGGTGACGACGACGGCATCGTCGGCGCCTTCGGCACCGGCTCGGTCTATAATGCCCGCAGGAATGGCCGGCTGAACGGCATTGGCGGCTGGGGCTTCGTCGTCGGCGACCAGGCGAGCGGCGCCCGCCTCGGCCGCGACCTCATGGAACGATCACTGCTTGCCCATGACGGTGTGCGTCCGGCTTCTGCGATCACCGAAGCGCTGATGACCGAATACGGCAACGACCCTGAGCGCATCGTCGAATTCGCGCATTCGGCAAGACCGACGGATTTTGCTCGCTATGCGCCCATTGTCTTCGAGCATGCGGCCAAAGGCGATGCCGTCGCGGTCGGAATCGTCACGGATGCGGCAGCGGCGATCGGCGAAAGCCTTGACGCACTGCTCTGGCCCGAATGCCCGTCGATCTGCCTGCTCGGCGGCCTTGCCGGAGCCTATGAGCCGTGGCTTTCCGAACGTTACAGATCGCGGCTTGCCAGCCCCAAGGGCGATGCCCTGCAGGGTGCGGTGGAACTCGCCGTCAAGCTTTTGAACGACCGGCAGAGAGGGGCGGCATGACCGACGACCTCGCTACCCTCCTGTCCCTGCAGCGCCTGCAGGCAGCCGGCACCGGCCCGCTCTATGTCAAGCTGCGCCGCACCCTCGAAGAGGCCGTGCGCACCGGCACGCTCGGTCACGGCGATGCGCTGCCGCCGGAACGCGACATCGCCGAATTTGCCGCCGTCAGCCGTGTCACCGTGCGCAAGGCGATCGACGAACTCGTCGCCGACGGTCTCTTGGTGCGCCGCCACGGCTCCGGCACCTTCGTCGCCAAACCGGTTTCCAAGGTCGAGCAGCGCCTGTCGCAGCTCACCTCCTTCACCGAGGACATGGCGCGCCGAGGCATGACCTCCCGCTCCGAATGGCTGCACAAGGGTGTCCACACCCCCTCGCCCGACGAGATGATGATCCTCGGCCTCGGCACCGACGTGAAAGTTTCGCGCCTCTCCCGCCTGCGCATTGCCGATGATCAGCCGCTGGCAATCGAGAATGCCAGCGTCTCCGGTGAATTCCTGCCCGATCCGTCCGTCGTCACCAATTCGCTCTACGCCGAACTCGAACGCCTCCAGGTCCGCCCGGTGCGCGCCGTCCAGCGGATTTCGGCCACCAACATGAAGGAAGCCGACGCCCAGCTTCTCGGCGTCCCCGCCGGCGCCGCCGGCCTGTCGATTGAGCGCATTTCCTATCTCGGCTCCGGCCGCGCCGTGGAATTCACCCGCTCGCTCTATCGCGGCGACGCCTATGATTTCGTCGCCGAACTGACGATCGGGGTGACATAGCGGCTTGAGCTTATCCAAATTATACGTATATCCGGATATCGAAGGCTGGAAACCTATCATGGCTCGGACCACGTCTCTGGAATTTCAGCGAAAATTCAGCGAATTTCAGCGTCAGGCGCAGCATGAGCCCGTCGAGATTACCTGTCATGGCCGATGCGAATTCGTGCTGATGTCGGCCGAGCACTATGATTGGCAGAAAGCGGCCTCGCAACGAGCGCACAAAACCGCCGACGCCTCGCCCGTCGTCATCGATGCCATCGAGAAAGCTGAGATGGATGCTGCAAGCTGCTGACATAAAGCGTTGTCGAGCAGAAGCGAGTTCACTCGCTCCCTTTCCAGACCGCGAGTTCGCCCTCGTTCATAGGCGCGAAAAAGTCCGGCCCATTTCCAGTAACTTGCCCCTTGAGCAGGCCGACTTTGAAGGGAGACCGTCCAATCGGAATGATCTTCACCACGGGCTTGCGCCCCCTGGCGATCACCACGTCCTCACCGGAAAGAGCGGCATCGATCAATTTCGATAGATTGGCCTTTGCCGCCCGGATGGTCACTTGCATTGCGGCCTCATTTGCAAACTTGGCTTAAGAATGCCATCCCATCGTCATTTCCGCTATTGAATTCAAACAGTCTGACCGCGGTAATTATCGAGCCGTATCAAAAGCATGATCCCGGAAACTGCTGACAAAGTCCGCCAACTTCTCCTTCGTCATGCTCGGGCTTGTCCCGAGCATCTGCCTCCGGTCGATAGGGCAGCAGATCCTCGGCACAAGGCCGAGGATGACGCCGAGTAACCACATTTGTCATCAAATTGCGCCGGGAAGTGAACACTTCTCGGCTTGCCATTCATTCAATCGATCTCTGAATACGGCGCCTCAAGCGACTACGAAGACTCGGCAATTATGCCGCGTCCTCGATCTCGTCGTCCGCCTTGCGCGGCACGTAGTTGAGCACCGGTCCGAGCCAGCGCTCGACTTCGGAAATCTCCATGCCCTTGCGCTTGGCATAGTCTTCCACCTGATCGCGCTCCACCTTGGCGACCCCGAAATAATAGGAGTCGGGGTGGCCGATATAGAGACCCGAGACGGATGAACCTGGCCACATCGCGTAGCTTTCCGTCAGCTTCACGCCTGCGGTATGTTCCGCATCGAGCAGCTTGAAGAGCGTCTTCTTCTCCGTGTGATCCGGCTGCGCGGGATAACCGGGCGCCGGGCGGATGCCGGCATAGGCCTCGCCGATGAGGTCCTCGTTGCTAAGGTGCTCATCCCTCGCATAGCCCCAATATTCGCGCCGCACCTGCTCGTGCATGCGCTCGGCGAAGGCTTCGGCGAAACGGTCGGCCAGCGCCTTGACGAGGATCGAGGAATAATCGTCATTGGCGCGTTCGAACCGTTCGGCGATGGCGACCTCCTCGATGCCGGCCGTCACCACGAAGCCGCCGACATAATCCTGCACGCCGCTTGCAACAGGCGCGACGAAGTCGGAAAGCGCCACATTCGCCCGCCCGTCCCGCTTCGACAGCTGCTGGCGCAGGGTGTAGAAGGTGGCAAGCTCGTGGCTGCGGCTCTCGTCGGTAAACAGGCGGATATCGTCGCCGACGGCGCCGGCCGGCCAGAAGCCGATGACGGCGCGCGGACGGAACCACTTCTCGTCGATGATCTTCTTGAGCATGGCCTGGGCGTCGGCCCAGAGCGCACGCGCCGCCTCGCCCTGTTTCTCGTCCTCGAGAATGGCGGGGTAGCGGCCGCGCAGTTCCCAGGTCTGGAAGAACGGCGTCCAGTCGATGTACCGCGCAAGCTCGGCCAGATCGTAATCCTCGAACACCCGCGTGCCGAAGAATTGCGGCTTCGTCGGTTGGTAAGCAGACCAGTCCACCTTATGGGCATTTTCGCGAGCCCGCGGCAATGGCAGGCGCACCTTCTCGGCTTCGCTGCGGGCATGAGCGGCCGCCACCTTGGCATATTCGGCCCTTACATCGTCGACATAGCCCTGCCGCGTTTCCGGCGAGAGCAGCGCCGAGACGACGCCGACAGCGCGGCTCGCGTCAGTGACATAGATCGCCTGGCCCTTGTTGTAGCCGGGATGGATCTTGACCGCCGTGTGCACACGGCTGGTCGTCGCTCCACCAATCAGCAGCGGGATCTCGAAGCCCTGCCGCTCCATTTCGGCCGCGACATGCACCATCTCGTCCAGCGACGGCGTGATCAGGCCGGAGAGACCGATGACGTCGACCTTCTCGGCGATCGCCGTTTCCAGGATCTTCGTCGCCGGCACCATGACGCCGAGGTCGACGATCTCGTAATTGTTGCAGGCAAGCACGACACCGACGATGTTCTTGCCGATATCGTGCACGTCACCCTTGACCGTCGCCATCAGGATCTTGCCGGCCGACTGGCGATCGTCGCCGCCTGTGAGGCGCTTTTCCTCTTCCATGTAGGGCAGCAGCACGGCGACCGCCTGTTTCATCACGCGCGCCGACTTGACCACCTGCGGCAGGAACATCTTGCCCGAACCGAAGAGATCGCCGACGACGTTCATGCCGGCCATCAGCGGCCCTTCGATGACATGCAGCGGCCGGGCGGCCTGCTGGCGCGCCTCCTCGGTATCGGCTTCGATATACTCTGTAATACCGTTGACCAGCGCATGCTCAAGGCGCTTCTCGACGCTCCATTCGCGCCAGGAAAGGTCCTGGATCCGGCCTTCCTTGGCTCCGGCGCCGCGGAAGCGCTCGGCCACTTCCAGCAGTCGCTCGGTGCTGTCGGGACGGCGGTTCAGCACCACGTCCTCGCAAGCCTCGCGCAGTTCGGGGTCGATGTTGTCGTAGACGGCAAGCTGGCCGGCATTGACGATGCCCATGTCCATGCCCGCCTGAATGGCGTGGTAGAGGAACACGGCGTGCATCGCTTCGCGCACCGGCTCGTTGCCGCGGAACGAGAAGGACAGGTTGGAGACGCCGCCTGAGATATGGACGAGCGGCATGCGCTCGCGGATCGTCCGCGTCGCCTCGATGAAGTCGACGCCGTAATTATTGTGCTCTTCGATGCCGGTCGCGACCGCGAAGATGTTCGGGTCGAAAATGATGTCCTCCGGCGGGAAGCCGATCTTTTCCGTCAAAAGCTTATAGGCGCGGGTGCAGATCTCGACCTTGCGGTCGTAATTGTCGGCCTGGCCCGTCTCGTCGAAGGCCATGACGACGACGGCAGCGCCGTAATTGCGCAGGAGCCTCGCCTGGGCGAGGAAATTCTCCTCGCCTTCCTTCAGCGAGATCGAGTTGACGATCGGCTTGCCCTGGACGCGCTTCAGGCCGGATTCGATGATCGAGAATTTCGAACTGTCGATCATCACGGGCACGCGGGCGATATCCGGTTCCGCGGCGATCAGATTGAGAAACTCGACCATCGCCTTTTCGGAATCGATCAGGCCCTCGTCCATGTTGATGTCGATCACCTGCGCGCCGTTCTCGACCTGGTCGCGCGCGACATCGAGCGCTGCGGTGTAATCGGCATTGGTGATCAGCTTGCGGAACTTCGCCGAGCCGGTGACGTTGGTGCGCTCGCCGACATTGACGAAGGGAATGTCCTTGGTCAGTTCGAAGGGCTCGAGGCCCGACAACGACATGAAGGGACGATGCTCGGGAATCGAACGCGGCTTATATTTGGCGACGGTCTCGGCGATCGCCCGAATATGTTCGGGCGTCGAGCCGCAGCAGCCGCCGACGATATTGACGAGGCCTTCGCGGGCGAAGCTGTCGATCTGCGCCGCCATCAGTTCCGGCGTTTCGTCATACTGACCGAACTCGTTCGGCAGGCCGGCATTCGGATAGGCGCAGATGAAGGTGTCGGCGGCGCCGGAAAGTTCCTGCAGATGCGGGCGCATCGCATTGGCGCCGAGCGCGCAGTTGAGGCCGATCGTGAAGGGATTGGCGTGGCGCACCGAGTTCCAGAAGGCCGACGGCGTCTGGCCGGACAGCGTGCGACCGGAAAGGTCGGTGATCGTGCCGGAGATCATCACCGGCAGGCGCACGCCCTTGGCCTCGAAGCGCTCCTCGCAGGCGAAGATCGCCGCCTTGGCGTTCAGCGTGTCGAAGATCGTTTCGATCAGAATGATGTCGGCGCCGCCGTCGATCAGGCCGTCGATCTGCTCGCCATAGGCAGAGCGCAGATCGTCGAAGGTGACGGCGCGGAAACCGGGATTGTTGACATCGGGCGAGATCGAGGCGGTGCGGTTGGTCGGGCCGATGGCGCCGGCGACGAAACGGCGGCGGCCGTCCTCGCGCTCGGCGCGGATTGCCGCGCGGCGCACGATTTCCGCGCCTTCTTTGTTCAGCGCATAGACCTCGCCTTCCATCTGGTAATCGGCCTGCGCGATGCGGGTCGAGGAGAAGGTGTTGGTCTCGAGAATATCGGCGCCGGCCTTGGCATATTTGTAATGGATCTCTTCGATCGCATCCGGCTGGGTCAGGATCAGAAGGTCGTTATTGCCCTTCTGATGGCAGGCGCAACCGATGAAGCGGGTGCCGCGGAACTGGTCTTCGTCATAGCCGAGCCCCTGGATCTGCGTGCCCATGGCGCCGTCGAGGACGAGGATGCGCTCGCTGGCGGCTTTGCGCAGCGCTGCGAAAACTTCACTGCCGTCACGTTTGCCCGTTTCCGGACCAAAGAGAGTATCAAACACGGGAGGGCTCCTTGACGTCATAAGACCAGACAATCCAAATCACATAAAGATATCTTTATGTCAATATATGCCGGTCGATTTCGTGCTTTGCAAGCCTACAGCGCCGCGCGTCTTTTCAGACGCGCACAGGACGCTGTAGCATTTTGAATCTGCGTATCGTGCCTTGCGAAAATCGACTTCGATTTTTCGCAAGCACGATACGCTGGCCAGATGACAGGCTTGTACGGCCTCTATATAGGCAATTGATACGCATTGCCCACCAAATCGGAGGAGTATCATGGCACCCGCAACCGGCAACGCCGCGCTTGGAAACTGGACGAGCCGCGCCTATCACCGCGACTGGCTGCTGGCCCAGGCAAACGGCCTCTTCGATTTCTTCCAGCACAATTCGCTCAACCCCAGTGGCGGCTTCTACGACCTCGACGATAGCGGCAGGCCGCTCGACGCCGAGGGCCAGGTCCGCAATATCCATATCGCAGCGCGCGCCGTGCATTGTTTTGCCATCGGCGCCCTGCTCGGCCGTCCGGGTGCTGCCGACGTCGTCGACCACGGCATGGACTATCTCTGGAACCATCACCGCGACCGCAAGAATGGCGGCTATTTCTGGTCGCTCGACAAGAATGGTCCGGTCGACAGCAACAAGCAGGGCTACGGCCACGCCTTCGTGCTGCTGGCCGCCTCCTCCGCCAAGACGATCGGCCATCCGCTTGCCGACGGCATGCTTGATGACATCACCCAGATTCTCAACACGAAGTTCTGGGAACCGCGCCACGGCGCGATCGCCGAGGAATTCACCGCCGACTGGCAGCCGCTCGATGGCGGCGCCTATCGCGGCCAGAATTCCAACATGCACCTGACCGAAGCGCTGATGGCCGCCTTCGAAGCGACCGGCGACAAGCAATACCTCGCCAAGGCCGAAAGCATCGCCGATCTCGTCATCCGCCGTGCGGCCGGCTCGGTCGACTGGCGCGTCGCCGAACATTTCGACGCCGAATGGAAGCTCGACAAGCAATATTATCATCCGAACGAAATGTTCCGCCCGGCCGGTACGACGCCCGGCCACTGGCTGGAATGGGCCCGTCTCATCCTGCAGCTCTGGGTGCTCGGCGGCAAACGCATCGAATGGATGCCGGATGCGGCCAAGGCGCTCTTCGAGCAATCGATGGCGCTCGGCTGGGACAGTGACAAGGGCGGCTTCTTCTATACGCTCGATTGGAACGACAAGCCCGCCAAGCGCAACAAGCTCTGGTGGCCGGCCTGCGAGGGCGCCGCCGCCGCCCACTTCCTCAACGAGCACCTGCCGAGCGACTACCACGAGGAATGCTACCGCAAGATCTGGAACGTCATCGAGCGCGCCTTCATCGACCACAAGAACGGCGGCTGGCACGAGGAACTGACGGAGGACCTCGTTCCCTCGCATTCGCTCTTCCCCGGCAAGGGCGACATCTATCACGCCCTGCAGGCCTGCCTCATTCCGCTCTTCCCGGCAACCGGCAGCCTGACGAAAGGCATCGCCGAGGCCGGCGGCAGGCTCTGAGGTTCACTGGTCCGGCACCCGCCGGCGCGGCCAACGTCCCGCTTAGAGCGGGGCGAGCCGCAGCGTATCCAGATCCTTTGCCAGCATCAGCGCCAGGGCCTCGACCACAAGATTATGGTCGTCGCGCTGCGGCAGGCCGGAAACGGTCACGGCGCCGATGCAGCCCGTGCCCTTGACGTTGATCGGGAAACTGCCGCCATGCGGCGCGTAATCGTCGCCGGAAAGGCCGTTGTCCTCGACGGTCTTGCCGTCCTTTTTCAGCTTCAGGCCCGAGGCATAGCTGCTGCGGAAATAGCGGAACACCATATTGCGCTTGCGGCGGACCCAGTTGACGTTGTCGGGCGTCACGCCGGGCAGCGCCGCATAGAAGACCGGCATCGAATGCAGGGTCACGTCGATCGCGACGCCGAGGCAGCGCTCGGTGGCGAGTTCCTGCAGCAGTTTGCCGAGCTGCCATGCCGTCGTCAGGTCGAAGGCATCGAAGCTCAGCTCTTTTTCCTGCTCCGCGATCCGGTTGAGATCGTCGTCGAGTGTCATGATAAGGCGCTCCTCTGCCGCAATGATCCGTTGCAGACCATTCTCGCCAGAGGCGAAAAAGTAAAGCAAAACTTGGATCTGTCCTGGCGTTAGAGCTTCGGCGTCAGCATCTCGAAACGGTCGCGTATTGTGGCGCAGGTATCGCCGCCGAGCCGCGCGATGGCGTCGATCGCGGCCGGATCGACATGCAGCCGCTCCGGATCGACGACGCCGTCGCGGTAATGTGCATAGACGATCTCGCCCATGACGATCTGCCGGGAGCGACCGAGTTCCAGCGTCACATGCCGCCGGCATTCGAAGGCGGCCGGCGCCTCGGCGATATACGGCGAAGCCACCTTCTCGCCTGATATCGCCGTCAAACCTGCCTCCCTCAACTCGTCGACGCCGCGCGGATATTTGGCGCCGCAGACATGCATGGCCTCGGCAATCGCGAAGGAGACGATGTTGACGGTAAAAACCTCGGTCATGCGGATATTGTGGCCGGTGTCCTTGAACGACATGTCGGGATGATTCTCGACCCCGATCGCCAGGATCGGCGGATCCGCCGACAGGCAGTTGAAGAAGCTGAAGGGGGCGGCGTTGATCCGGCCGTGTTCATCGACCGTGGTCACCAGCGCGATCGGCCGCGGAATGATCGTGCCGATCATCAGCTTGTAACGCTCGCGCTCGGAAAGCTCTTTGAAGTCGAAGGAAATGGCCATGGCTCAGCCGAGCTTCCCGGCCGGCGAGAAGGCGCTCATCGCGCCGGTGAAGGGTTTCGGCAGCGGCGAGGCGTAGGAGCCACGCTTGCTGGTGGAAAGCCCGAGCGAGACCAGCGCCTCGGCCTGCTTGACGGCGGCCGAGACACCATCGACGACGGGCACGCCGTAAAAATCCTGCAGTTGACGCGCCAGATCGGTCATGCCGGCGCAGCCGAGCACGATCGCCTCGGCGCCGTCTTCTTCAAGCGCCCGCTCGATCTCTGCCCTGAGCTTGCCGATCGCGCCCGATGCCGCATCTTCGAGCTCCAGCACCGGAATGTCGGAGGCGCGCACCTTGGCGCGCGCGCCCATGCCGTAGCGGCGCACCAGATTGTCGATCAACACCCGCGACCGTTCCAGCGTTGTCACCACGGTAAAACGCTGCGCCAGAAAACTTGCGGTCAGGATGGCGGATTCGCAAAGCCCGAGGATCGGCACGTCGGCAAAACTCCGCGCCGCTTCGAGCCCGGTATCGTCGAAGCAGGCGATGACAGCCGCGTCATAGCCGGCCGCTTGCCGTTCCTTCAGTTCGGAAAGCAGCCCGGGGATCGCCAGCGCCCCGTCATAATGGCCCTCGATGGAGACAGGCCCCATGCGTGAGGTGGCCGCGATGATCTCGGTGCCGGATGCGGCCACTGCGCGCGCGGCGGTCGCCGCCTTTTCGGTCATGGAGGCGGTGGTATTGGGATTGACGATGAGAATGCGCATGTCAGTTGATCTTTGCCTGTCGCCGGCTGAGCATGGTCATGATGCCGAGCGCAATGAGAATGATGGTGAAGGAAAACACTGTCGTCACCGTGCCGAGCGCATAGAGCACCGGCGTCGTGACGTTGGTCGTCATGCCGTAGATTTCGAGCGGCAGCGTATTATAGGTGCCCGACGTCATCAACGTCCGGGCGAACTCGTCATAGGACAGCGTGAAGCCGAACAGGCCGACGCCGATCAGGCTCGGCGCGATCATCGGCAGCACGACATGGCGGAAGGTCTGCCAGGAGCTGGCGCCGAGGTCGCGCGCCGCCTCCTCATAGGCCGGCGAGAAGCGGTTGAAGACCGCGAACATGATCAGCACGCCGAAAGGCAGGGTCCAGGTCAGATGCGCGCCGAAGGCGGAGGAATACCAGGCGGGTTTGAGCCCGCCCTCCTGGAAGACGACGCCGATACCGAGCGAGACGATGATCGACGGCACGACGAGGCTGGCGACCGTCGCATAGAACAGCGCGGTCGAACCGCGGAAACGGCGGCGGAAGGCAAGACCGGCAAGCAGCGACACGACGACGGTCACGACCATGACCATCAGCCCGAGCGAAAAGGAGCGCCGGAAGGAGGCGCCGAAATCGCCGACCGCCTGCTTTTCGAACAGGTTGAAGAACCAGTGCGTGGAGACGCCGTTCATCGGGAAGGTCAGGCCGCCGTCCGGTCCCTGGAAGGAGAGGATCAGGATCGCCGAGAGCGGGCCGTAAAGGAACAGCACGAAGACGACGAAGAAAATCGCCAGCAGATAGAATTCGAGGCCGCGTTTCTCGTGGTTCATCTCAAAGCTCCTTGCGGATATCGACGACGCGCAGGATCGCCGCGACCATCAGCAGCACGACGGCCAGCAGCACCACGGCATTGGCCGCCGCCGCCGGATATTGCAGCAGCGACATCTGGTTCTTCATCATCAGCGCCACCGAGGCGCTCTGGCCGCCGGACATCACCTGCACCGTCGAGAAATCGGCCATGACAAGGGTGACGACGAAGATCGTGCCGATCGCCATGCCGGGTTTGGCAAGCGGAATGACGACGTTCCACAGCACCTGCCAGCCGGACGCGCCGGCATCGCGCGCCGCCTCGAACAGCGACCGGTCGATGCGCATCAGCGTGTTGAAGATCGGCGTCACCATGAACAGCGTATAGAGATGCACCATGGCGAGCACGACGGCAAAATCGGAATAGAGCAGCCATTCGATCGGCTGCGGGATGACGCCCATCTCGATCAGCGTCGAATTGACGAGGCCGTTGCGCCCGAGCACCGGGATCCACGAGATCATGCGGATGATGTTCGAGGTCATGAACGGCACGGTGCAGACGAGAAAGAGGAT
Source organism: Rhizobium phaseoli (assembly GCF_001664385.1). Lineage (NCBI taxonomy): Bacteria > Pseudomonadati > Pseudomonadota > Alphaproteobacteria > Hyphomicrobiales > Rhizobiaceae > Rhizobium > Rhizobium phaseoli. The sequence goes on from NZ_CP013532.1 coordinate 3,082,860, forward strand.
CATCTGCGTCGAGGTCTTGCGGATGTGGAAGGCCAGGAAATAGGCTACCCAGAAACCGATGACGAGCGTCAGCGCCCAGACGATGGCGGTGAATTTCAGCGTGTTGAGATAGGTCTTCCAGGTTACCCACGAACCGAGCGTGTCGGTGTAGTTCATGGTGAGAAAGTCGGGATAGAGGCCGGCGAAGTCGTAATCCCAGAAGCTGACGACCGCGATCATGGCGATCGGCAGCAGGAAGAAGAAACCGAGAATGGCGATCAGCGGCGTCGCCTGGAGATAGGAGATGGCTGAGGGGGAGAGGCGGAAGGCGCGGCTGCGGCGGCTGTGCTCTTCCGTGTCTATTGCGATGGTTGCCATATCCCGTTCTCCGTTCTGATTACGTCAGGTTGAACGAAGGCGCGTGCCGCCCCCTCATCCGCCTGCCGGCACCTTTACCTGGGTCGAGCCACTGGTCTCGACCCGTCCTCCGGACCCCCGCCGGGAGAAGAGGAATCCCGGCAGCGTCTCGGCCACCGCGAAGCTTGTTTTCGAATGGGAAGGGTCAGAAAGCCCCTCCCCAACCCTCCCCACAAGGGGGAGGGAGTTTCTTTGCCGCACCGCCTCCGGGCTCCCTTCCCCTTGTGGGGAGGGTTGGGGAGGGGAAAACGGCAATCGCCTTAGGCAGCGATGAACTCGTTCCAGCGGCGGACCATGTAGCGGTCTTCGTCCATCACCGAGTTCCAGCAGGCAACCGCACCCATGCGGGCTTCGAAGGCGCCGCCGTCGCGCACGGCGCCGGCCTTTTCCATGACCTTGCCCTCGGGCGACAGGATATCGCCTTGCGCCGGCTTGCCCTCGATCCAGTAGCCCCACTCGTCTGCCGTCATGAAGTTCTTGGCGGTTTCCATGCAGGCGGAATAGTAGCCCTGGCGGTTGAGGTAGCCGCCGACCCAGCCCGACGTGTACCAGTTGATATATTCATAGGCCGCGTCGAGTTCGGCGCCCTTGAGGTGCGACGCGAGGCCGAGGCCGCCGCCCCAGGCGCGGTAGCCTTCCTTGAGCGGCTGATACTTGCAGGCGATGCCCTTGGAGCGGACGGCGGCCACGGCCGGCGACCACATGGACTGGATGACGACTTCGCCCGAGGCCATCAGGTTGACCGACTCGTCGAAGCTCTTCCAGAAGGCGCGGAACTGACCGTCGCCCTTGGCCTTGATCAGGAATTCGATCGTCTTGTCGATCTCTTCCTTGGTCATGTTGCCCTTGTCGGCATATTTGATGTTGCCCATGGCTTCCATGATCATCGCCGCATCCATGATGCCGATCGACGGGATGTTGAGGATCGAGGTCTTGCCCTTGAACTTCGGGTCCATGATATCGGCCCAGCTGGTGATGTCGCGGCCGACGAGATCCGGGCGGATGCCGAGCGTATCGGCGTTGTAGATGGTCGGAACCATCGTCATCCACTGCGTCGGCTCCTTGGCGAACTTCTTGGAATCCTGCCCCTCGACGAAGCCGACCGTGTGCGGCGCGGTGCCCTGGGCGATGACGCTGTCCGGCTTCATCTTGCCGTTGATGAACAGCGGCACGATCTTGTCGTAATATTTGAGCTTCTTGACGTCCATCGGCTGCAGCACGCCCGTCGGGAACACCTTCTTGGCGATCCAGTATTCGATGTCGGCAATGTCGTAGCTGTCGGGCTGGGTGACGGCGCGCTGGGCGGCGGCGTCGGAATCGGTTGCCGTCATCTCCAGCGTGATGCCGAGATCGGCTTTGCACTTCTCGGCGATGGCATTGATGTTCGAAACACCGGTGCCGAACTGGCGAAGCGTGATGTTCGTCTTCGCCCAAATGGTGGGAAAGCCGGTGAGAGCGCCGGAGCCGGCAATGGCGCCGACGGCTGCAGCACCCGTCTTCAACAGGGTGCGGCGGGAAAGACCATTCGCGGCCTTGGTCGATGTCGTTTCAGTCGTCATGTCAGTTCCCCTTTTTGTTAATGCGCAAGGCTGGTTGTTGATGGTGATGGTTCATGCGGAAGAGCGGCCGAGAAGCAAGGCATCATCGAGTTCCCAGCTGAGCGAGACCGCCTCGCCGACGGCCACCGGGCGGGCGAAATAGTCGCTGTCGTCCGATATGACGGTGAAGTCGTCGCTGCCGGCGCCGAGCACGGTGATCTTCACGGAGGAGCCGCGATATTCGACGTTGGAGACGATGCCGTTGAAGCCGAGTGTCCATTCGGTCGCCACCTGCAGGCGCACGCGGTCGGTGCGAATGCCGATATCGACAGCTTCGCCGACTGCCCTGCCCGCGCCGCGCACGGAAAAGCTCTGCCCCTCCGGCACGGTCATGACGAGCACGCCGTTGCCGCTCGACGTCACCCGGCCGGTCAGCACATTGTGATCGCCCATGAAGCGGGCGACGAAGGCAGTCGCCGGCTTCTCGAAGACCTCGCGCGGAGCCGCCGCCTGCTCGATCCGGCCGTCATTCATGATGACCATGATATCGGCGAGCGCCATCGCCTCTTCCTGGCTGTGGGTGACGTGCACGAAGGTGATGCCGAGCGACTTCTGCAGCTTCTTCAGTTCGGCGCGCATGCGGATCTTCAGGAACGGATCGAGCGCCGACAGCGGCTCGTCGAGCAGCAGCGCCTCCGGATCGGTGATCAGCGCGCGCGCCAGCGCCACACGCTGCTGCTGGCCGCCGGAAAGCTGGGCCGGCCGCCGGTTGGCATAGGGCTCCATCTGCATCAGCTTCAGCATCTCGAGCGCCTTGGCCCGCCGCTCGGCCTTGTCGACGCCCTTCATCTTCAGGCTGAAGGCGACATTGTCGATGAGGTCGAGATGCGGAAACAGCGCATAGGACTGGAACATCATCGCCGTGCCGCGTTTGGCCGGCGGAAAATCGGTGACGACGGTATTGCCGAGCCGGATATCGCCGGACGAAATGCTCTCGTGGCCGGCGATCATACGCAGCGTCGAGGTCTTGCCGCAGCCCGACGGACCGAGGAAGCAGCAATAGGAGCCGGCCGGAATCTTCAGGCTGATCCCATGGACGGCCGTCGTCGCCCCATAGACCTTCGAAACGGATACTATATCGATCTCTGCCGCTTTCGACATCATGCCTTCCCCTGTTCGAAGAAGATGATGCATCTGCCGTGCCAATCCGATTTTAGCTGCTCAAACCATTGTAAATAAATGAATTTGCCCAGAAGGACCGCGCTAGAGCAAATTATGAGCATAGCATCGTCTGCACATGATTTAGGCTATTGTCCGCAATTTACGCAAAAAATCGTATACAATTTAGCGGCTGCTTCGGCCACAAATTCCGTTTAACTTTTGCCGCGAAGCCGGATATGGTTTGCCCGTCATCAGGGAACAGAATTACATGAAATCCGCCGCCAAGGCTGCGCAGGCCGAAGACTCCGCCGAAACCGGCGCGCAGCAGATCCGCGACGCCATTCGCGAAGCGATCGTCGAGCGCAGGCTTTCCCCCGGCACCAAGCTTTCCGAGAGCGATGTCGGCAACCTGTTCAACGTCAGTCGCACGCTTGCCCGCGCGGCGCTGCAGGCGCTCTCTTATGAAGGTCTCGTCAGCGTCGAGAAGAACCGCGGCGCCTTCGTCGCCTATCCCTCCCCCGACGAGGCCCGCCAGATCTTCGCCGCCCGCCGCCTGGTCGAGCCGGGCATATTGCGCGAGGCAGCAGCGCGGATCACGCCCGGCGACATCGCCCAGTTGAGACAGCTGCTGCTCGAGGAAGGCCGGCTGATGAGCGAGCGCGGCCAGACGGCGCGGCGCGCCGAGATCAAGGCGTCGGGCGATTTCCATCTGATGTTGGCGGAAATATCAGGCAATGCGATCATGCAGCGTTTTATGGAGGAACTCGTCGCCCGCTCGTCGCTGGTGATCGCGCTCTACGGCCAGTCGACCGCCTCAAGCTGCGGCCATTCCGAACATGGCGATATCATCGCGGCGATCGAAAACGACGAACTCGACCGCGCCTGCCAGCTGATGCTGCATCACATCGCCCATATCGAGGCCGACCTCGATCTGCGCGAACGCAAGAGCCTCGGCCTCAAGGAGGCCTTCGAACTCTGACGGGAGCGCCGGCGCGGCTGCCTATGCCACGCGGGTCGCAGTCACCAAGGCGTCGTCTTCGGCAGGCTGTCCAGCGCCTCGAAAATCTCCTCGGCGGTGCGCGGTTCGCTGGAGCGCAGCTTCACCGTCCCGTCGCGCCCGATCAGGATCAGCCCGAACTCGCCCGACGGCGGTCCCTGCAGCCGCTCTCTGACATCGTCGGCATCAAGATCCCAGTCGTCGTCGAACAGCGAGAAGGCGCCGCCGCCGGCGATGATGAACACTTCGACATCTTCCTCAATGAGACGCATATGGGCGTTGCGCAACCATTCGTCTTGGATCACCGCGCGATCGTCCTGCGCATCGGCGAAGATGATCAGCACCCGCTTGCTGTCGCGAAACTGTTCGAGCGATTGCGGAAGTTCCGGCTCACGCCGCGGTGTGCCGATGATTTCTTGAACGATGGATTTCAGCATGGTGCTATTCCTCGCCCGTCATCATGCGACGGGCTGTGTCTGCGCATTCCAGCACCTGCGCGCAAACGGCGCGGAGAACGCTGTAACGCGCTGAATGACTGAATAATTCCCAATCCGGTGCGAATTGGAAACATGGAAAGAAACGGCTGGGAATAAGGGAGGTTCCGCCGAAACAGAAAAGGATCGCAGCCCTAAAGCGCCGCGATCCTTTTCCTGTCAGTCGCGGCTTTGGTCTTCGGCCGCATGCGAGGAAACGGCGACGAGATCCGCCGTGCCGTTGGCGAGAAGACGTTTGCGCACCAGCACGCGCATGACGCGTGCCGCCGTCGAGAAGGTCATCTGGTCGAGCGGACCTTCGCCTTCCCACGGCTTGGTCAGCCGCTCGGTGACGGCGCCGACGATATTCATCGGCACGATGTCGGTGCATTCGCGCATGGCTTCGAAAACGAAGCTGATCGGGATGACCCGGCCTTCGTGGGTCACGATCGGTTCGGTCAATTCACTGTCCCATTCCTCGAAGGCGTAAAGTGCCTCGCGAAACAGCTGCTGGAGGGTAAACGGCGCGTGGCCGTTATGAAGTGGCGGCAGGGCATTCATCATGTCTGTCTCCTCTTGATGGATTGAAGCCAAATTCCTCCTGGATCGGTCGGCATCGACGCGGGGAACGCAGCTTTTTGCCCCTCGCAGACCGAATAACACGATTGATTCTATAGAGTAACACGCGAGGGATAAAGCCCATTTCTCCGCCGAAACGGAAGCCATTTGCTTAAGGGCATGAAATTCCTGCATGTTTTAGGCGAAATTTTCTCGCCACACGCCATTCTTGAAAATCCATGCCAGCCGCGCCGCACTGGTGCAAAAGGCCGGAAAAACCGTGAAAAATCACGGAACTTTTGCGGCTGTAATCTGTTTTGTTCTCACTTTGCAAAAAGCAGATGGGGTTACCACCAATGACGCAAATCCGTGAACCGGAGCGGCGGACCAGGGTTCTGCGTGGCCGTCCATATAGTCTTGACGAATTCGCCTCCAAATATGGCCTGCGCAGCGAGCAGGCCGAAAGCCTGTTCACCCGTTTCGGGCCCTCCTCGATCGAACTCGACTTGCTGATGGCAGCCAAGCGCCGCGCGCCCGTGCCGCCGGACAGAATTGCCGAATAACGCCTTTTCACCAACGGAACGGACAAATGAGCGACAGACGCCACGATTGGATCAGCAAGCGAGCCTACGCAATCTGGGAAAAGCAGGGCCGCCCCGACGGCCGCGACGACGAACACTGGCGCCAGGCGGTCGCCGAGCGTGATGCCCTGGAGCGCACGCAGGCCTCGGTCGACGGCCGCGAGGTGCTGGTGAAATTCCGCCCGAAGCCGCCACGGCCGGAACTGCCGAGCCAGGACTGGATCAATCCGTCGACAAAGGTTGGTTGAGCCGGCCGCGCGGCCTGGCGATCAGACCATCAGCCGCGCAGCACACCAATCAGCCCATCAGCTACGCGGCACCACGACCAGCCCTCATCCTGAAGGTGCGTAGGCCTAAGGCCGGAGCCTCCGGGGGCGGGTGGCTACGCGCTTTAAGCCTTATCCGTTGCCGGAGCAGACACGGTGGCCGACCCTCGTCCTTCGAGGCCCCTGCGGGGCACCTCAGGATGAGGGCGGAGAGAGGCTGCGGCTCGCGGCTTATCGGAGGACTGAGCGGCAAGCCCCAGGGTCTTCTCTACACGGCATCACACGCGCCACCGCCACATGGCACACCGACCACAAGCTGCGCCCTCTCCGACCTCATCCTGAGGTGCCCCGCAGGGGCCTCGAAGGACGAGGTCGGCCACGGCAGGCCGAAGACCGGGGGTGGCTGGGCGATCCAACGCCGCCCGATTGCTGGCCGTTCACTCCCCATGCTAGCCTGCCGTCATGGAAGTCACCGTCTATATCCTCCGCTGCAGCGACGGCTCATACTATACCGGGGTCACCAAGCAGGAGATCGAGGCGCGTGTCTGGGAGCACAATGCCGGAACCTATGACGGCTACACCGCCAAGCGCCTCCCCGTCGAACTCGTCTTTACCGAAACCTATGACCGCGTCATCGACGCCATTGCCCGCGAGCGGCAGATCAAGGGCTGGTCGCGCCGCAAGAAGGAGGCATTGATTGCCTTGGATTACGAGGCCTTGCCGGAACTATCGAAACGCGGGCCGGTCAGGGCTGAGTGAGCGGGGTGGCCGACCCTCGTCCTTCGAGGCCCCTCCGGGGCGCCTCAGGATGAGGGCGGAGAGAGAGTACCCGTAATGGCACAGTCTAGCCGCCACCCCGACCGCCGACTGTTCCGGCTCTAAACGCTTCATCAAGCATATTGGCACAAAGATAGGGGATAAGGCCTATCCCCCTTCCCGCCGGCGACATTGCCGCTCGACACCCTCTTTGCAAAATTGGAAACGGGTGGACATGAAGCCGGCTCATGGGCGGAGCGCGGATTTCATTTCGCCGGGGGGCCGGCTTCGATGCCAGGCGATGCTGTTCATATCAGGGAAAAGACGGAAATCGTTCGCCGGGGCAGACTTGTCAGAAAGCCTTGTGTTCCTGGCAAAGTGCCCGATGGACCTCGGTCCAGAACAGCGCCAGCGGGCTGTCGCCGTTGCGTTCGGCAACGAGGGCGCGGATCAACGCTTCGGAACCTGCCATGTCCTGCCAGCTGGATTTGAGGCCTTTGGCGGCCTGTTGGCATTCGGCAATCTCGAATGGTCTCTTGCTGTCCATATGAGGTCTCCTCATGAAGGCGCTAGCAGGTGGTGCCCGGATTGTCACTCCCGCATATGTGGGGATGCCTTGTATTTTAGACGGTCCTCACGGTAGGATTGAGCGAATTGGGACGATGGAAATGATTGAGAATACTTACAGCGACAAGTTCGAACCCGCTTTCGAACAGATCAAGGCTGCGCCCAATGTGGATGCCGCCATCCGTATTCTCCAGGCGGAATATGGCCTCGATTTCGTCACCTACCATCTCGCCCAGACGATCGCGAGCAAGATCGATTCGCCCTTCGTGCGCACCACCTATCCCGATGCCTGGGTCTCGCGCTACCTCCTGAACAGCTATGTGAAGGTCGATCCGATCGTCAAGCAGGGCTTCGAACGCCAGCTGCCCTTCGACTGGAGCGAAGTCGAGCCGACGCCGGAGGCCTATGCCATGCTGGTCGATGCCCAGAAGCACGGCATCGGCGGCAATGGTTATTCCATTCCCGTTGCCGACAAGGCGCAGCGCCGCGCGCTGCTGTCGATGAATGCGCGCATCCCGGCCGACGGCTGGAGCGAACTCGTGCGTCGCTGCCGCAACGAATGGATCGAGATCGCCCATCTGATCCATCAGAAGGCCGTCTATGAACTGTACGGCGAACATGATCCGGTGCCGGCCTTGTCGCCACGCGAGATCGAGTGCCTGCACTGGACCGCGCTCGGCAAGGATTACAAGGATATCTCGGTGATCCTGGGCATTTCCGAGCACACCACCCGCGACTACCTGAAGACCGCCCGCTTCAAGCTCGGCTGCGCCACGATTTCGGCGGCCGCCTCGCGGGCGGTGCAACTGCGCATCATCAATCCATAGAGCATTTTTCGTTTTCTTCGATCCACGACCCTGTTTTCGCAAGCGAGATTCGAGACGCTGAAGTGTTGCCGCGCTTCGGCGTCTTGCCGTGTGCAGGGCATAACCCAGTCCTCATACTTTTGGGCTAATCCCCCCATCTGTGGGGGCCCATCTGAGGGAATTTCCGATGCGGCCGGCCTGAACCATTCTGCTCTCCACGAACTGCAAACGCTGGAGGGCAAGATGTTCGTTATCATTCAGGCACATGAGTATCAGAAACACGCTGCCGTACTCGACCAGATGTTCCGCCTACGCAAGAAGGTCTTCGCCGACACGCTCGGCTGGGACGTTCCCGTCATCGGCCCCTACGAACGCGACAGCTATGATGCGCTCGCCCCGGCCTATCTCGTCTGGTGCAACGACAGCCGCACGCGTCTTTATGGCGGCATGCGCCTGATGCCGACGACCGGCCCGACCCTTCTCTACGACGTCTTCCGCGAGACGTTTCCCGCTGCCGCCGATCTCGTCGCACCAGGCATCTGGGAGGGCACGCGCATGTGCATCGATGAAGACGCGATCGCCAAGGATTTCCCCAATATCGATGCCGGCCGCGCCTTTTCGATGATGCTGCTCGCGCTGTGCGAATGCGCGCTCGACCACGGCATCCATACGATGATTTCCAACTACGAACCCTATCTCAAGCGCGTCTACAAGCGCGCAGGCGCCGAAGTGGAAGAACTCGGCCGCGCAGACGGCTACGGCAAGTATCCCGTCTGCTGCGGCGCCTTCGAAGTGTCGGATCGCGTGCTGCGCAGGATGCGCGCCGCCCTCGGCCTGACCCTACCCCTTTATGTCAGACACGTTCCGACCCGCTCGGTCGTGACGCAATTCCTGGAGATGGCAGCATGAACCGCCTCGCTGAAACCACAACGCAGAAAGATATCAGCGCGCTCGAGCGCCATGTGCTCGCATCCCGCGACATCGCCACTCAGATAGGAGATCCCTTCCTCTCCTATCTGCTCTCGATGGCGCTGTTTACGATCTACGAAAAGAAGGCCCAACACGAGAACGAGGCGCTGAAGAGCAGCTTCAGCTGAGGGTGCGGTTCCCCTCCGCCCGCCTGAAGGGGAGCATGTCTCCCGGCGCCTCGCGCGCAGCCGCAAAACCTGTCCCCGTTTTGCGGCTGCGCGCCCCTGTCTTGTCGCCAGGCCATCCGCTCACGTCATCAGGGAATCGATCGTCGAGATCAGCGTATCGTGCATGTAGGGTTTCGGCAGGAAGGCTGCGTTGGCGGGCAGCGCCATCGGATCGAGCCGCACCATGCCCGAGGTGATGATGATGCCGATATTCGGCCGCATCGCCCTCACCCGCTTGGCAAGCTGGATGCCGTCCATCGAACCGGCCATGTTGACGTCGGTGAACAGGATATCGACATCCTGCCGGCCCTTCAGCACCACCAATGCCTCATCGGCATTCGCCGCCTCCAGCGCCACGTGCCCGACATCCTCCAGCACATCGAGGATATTGAACCGGATCAGCGGCTCATCCTCCACGATGAGCACCACGGCACTGTTCGAAGCGACCATCTGCAAACGCCCTTTTCATGCGGAATCTGATTCGAATAAGTGTATTCCGCGCGGCAAGGTTCCAGTGCCTTTGCCCATGAAATATGCATCATCCACAGATGTTGCCCTGCCCGCTTGTGGCTCCCTGCAATTTGGGCTAGAGCGAACCGATGCTGCGGGAACCATTGCCCCGGCATCACGGTGCCGATCTTCGGCACCGCGACGCCCACCACCGGCGTCAGGGCCTGTAGCTCAATGGTTAGAGCCGGCGGCTCATAACCGCTTGGTTGGGGGTTCGAGTCCCTCCGGGCCCACCATTTCATGCCTCTTGGGCACTTCCGAGACAACAACGCGAACGCCGCGTTCGGACAAGCCTCACGCTCCCTATCGTTTTTCGGGAAAAATCGTTTGAGATCGTATACTTATCGACACGCCCGTGCCGGCTGGCGATAAAGGCAGGCGGTTCATACCCGCTCGGTTGGGAGTTCGAATCTCTCCGCGCCTACCAATCGTTTACGTGGTTTGCAGGCATCGAACCGCTGGGGGAAAGCTGCTTGACAACATTTTTGACAACATCGGCCTTTCCGGCCGGCGAAGACGCCGGCCGGAACTCCAACCGAGCTTCATGGATTCAGCAACTGCCGCGCCATCCAGCCGTCGACCTGATCGGCGTCATAGACAATGCGTCTTCTGGATATCCTATGACGCTTGAAAAAGTCCGGATCGTCCTTCTCTCGTCGCTTGATCGTGCTTTCCGAGAGGGTGGTTCGTTGGCAAGCTTCGTTTAGTCGATAGAATCGGCTCATTTCGATTCTCCTCTGTTGACGATGGCTCCGGCCAGCGGTCTCCCGCTCGTGCGCCATCATGTACACTTTAGCAAAAACCAAGTATAAATGCAACTTTTGGAGGAATTGTTGACAATATGTCAATTTTTTACTCACGCACTAGTCGAATCCTTGAAGTACACTTCGCTGAGTCTTCCTTATCTACGAGTCCTGCAGCATCGTTGCATGCTCAGAAGCAAAAGATGATCTAGAACGACCCATAGCCAAAACTTTTTGCTTACTCTATAATCGCCACGATCACCAAGCGAGCAAAAAGGCTTGACATGAGCAACTTGTTATATATAGTTGGTCGTGCAGTATGATAGAGCCGTCGGGGCGCCAGCAGGGGCAACCGGCCTGCCTCATTCAGTCGAATCCTTGAAGGATTCGGCGGCGACTAAGGGTTGACAGAAGCGACGCCGTACAGGAGACCCGCACCTTTTAGAAACGCAGAGGGCCGATTTAATTCTACTTCGGAACCTTGTTGAAGCTGGATTCGTGGTTAGCAACGCGCGTCATAGCAACCCCTGGACCGCGCTCGCTATTTCCGTCGATGAAGACTGCGCCGCGGGCCTCGAGTGCGGCGCGTACCCTCTCGATTGCGTCTACGAGAATGTTGGTTTCGCCTCTCTCTATCCTAACGATGATTTGACGGCTAACACCAGCCAAGCCAGCCAGCTCGTCCTGGCTAAGTCCCATCAAAGCGCGCCCAGCGCGGAGAACATTCATAATTTCCGACGTCGAATCCATGGACCGAGCAGGCGGCAAATGGGACCAATTGTCAACAATTAGAGAAACGCACGGTGAGCAGACGTGTGAGGATGTTTCTGGGTAACCGCTGTTCCACTCCCACCTTGCCAATTCCGAACGGATACGGGAGGGCTTCTCCGGCATTCTGCAAGTCGATGGCTATGCCGGATACAACAGGGTGGTCGGACCCGACCGCATTGGACAGGACATTCGGCTTGCCTATTGTTGGGCACATGCTCGTCGCAAGCTGGTGGAGATCACCCCGAACGGAGCAGCATCTATTGCCGAGGGCGGCGTCAAACGGATCGGTGAACTGTATCGGATCGAGGCCGAACTGCGCGGTCTTGATCCGGAGGCTCGCCTCGCCGGGCGACAGGAACGGTCTGCGCCGCTCGTTGCCGACATGCAAACCTGGCTTGTCCATCACCGTGCCCGTGTCTCAACCAAGTCCCCACTCGGCGAGGCTTTGGCCAACACCGCCAAATACTGGGATGGTCTGAAGCTCTTCCTGGCCGACGGACGCATCGAGATCGACAACAATCCTGTTGAGCGGACCATCCGGCCGATTGCGCTCAATCGGAAGAACGCACTCTTTGCGGGTCATGATGCCGGAGCCGAGAACTGGGCCGCCATCGCCTCGCTGATCGAGACCTGTAAACTCAATGCCGTCGATCCGCTGACCTATCTGACCAGCATGCTCACCGCCATCGTCAACGGCCACAAGCAGAGCCGCATCGATGAGCTCCAGCCGTGGAAATATTAGAACAAACGGCTGAAGTCTGCTGTCGGCCCTAAGCCGACATCGAGATGCTGCGGAATGCACTTTTCATTTAACGACGGCGGCTAATTGATTTTCACAGTGCTGGTTCAGAACACCCAGGTCAACTCAATCCGCCCGCAAAGCAAAAGCTGTCCGCCAGACATAGTCGCAGGCGGTGATCGTATCTACTTCGTCGCCCAGTTCGTCCAAAATGGACAACACGGCTAGACGTGTTTCGGGCCACGCTTTCGCCAAAACTTCCATTAAAGCCACAATTTCGGACATCCTTTCGATCAATGGTTCGCTTCCGACCCGTGGCTCCGAGGCATACAAAATTCAATAAGTAGCAGCGGCCTCCCCAGGAGCGGAAACATCGAACTGAGCTGGCAGTACGGCCATTTCGACCACAGTCGTCTATGTGCCTTCCAACGGACTCCAGTGTGCTTGTTCAGCCCTTCAACTGTGACAGCAGCATTGGAGGCACCGCCTCCCGCAGTCGCCATGTCACGTTAATTGGGTTCTCGCCGGACCAGGCCCCGAAATCCACTTCGCCGCAATAAATGAAAGGTGCCGGTTTCGACCCGATCTTCTTGGTCTTGCGAACCAACAGATGGATATGAAGACCGAGCGCTTGGTGGTCGCGGATCATCTCGCCATGCTTCGATCGTTGTCTGGTCCTGTTCTGGCTTTGCCAGGAGAATTCCGTGGCTGAGACGAAGAGATCGGTATAGCGGTGCTCGTTCATCATCCCTTCCTTCTCCAACGTGACCATAACAAAGATGTGAGGCGGTTTTGGCACGAAACCAGCGTTCCACGTCGCCTGATCGAAGGTTAGTCCGAAGGCCGAAGGGATGGCGTCGCGTGAATAGCGCTCCCAAAGTCGCAGGCCGGCCTGTGCTTGGCCCTGTGCGCCCATTGGCTCCATTCGCCAGGAATCATTCTGGAACCGGAGGCGGACACGATCGGCTTTGCCCGGCAGTCCTGCATCGTCGCCGAACCATCCGCGCAGGATGGCGGGTAACTGGTTGGATGGCTCGCCGACTCTCCGCACAACATTTATCGCGATCTTAGCGACCGTCGCTTCCATCGGCTGATCGTTGACGACAACGTCCAATGGACCTTCGGGTAACTGTCCTGCCCCGTCCGTCGTCGCGAGGAACAGGATAGGCTGTCCGCTCGCGTTTCGGGCGACGCGGCAAACCGAGTCCGTCAGTTCACTGGTGCCACCGCTTCGGCTCAGATATTGCGCGAGACGCCAATCGAGGATTTCCCGCAGCAGATGGCCGAAGGTCTCCCTATCCCGTGGCGAGCTCGCCAAGCCGAACTGGCCCCCATCCAGAACGAAATAGGGAGCGCCGTTGCCATCCCGCAGCTTCGTCAGGACATCTATCGGGAACTTGAGCAGCAGCGCTTTGAGTGCCGCCCGATTGGCTAGATCGACAGAAAAATCCTGCTGGAGCTTGTGAATGCGGGAGGCCAGCCGCGCTACCCGCTCGACGATCTCGTCGACGGTGCAGCGGTCCTGCACAGTTTCGTCGTCGAACAATGCCAGCGTCGTCACGAGCTTGTAGCTCCGGGTAAGTTCGGTCTTCTCCATCTCCTGGAACAATTCCCGATGCTCCGACCAGGTCGCTTGCTCCAGATCATCCAACCCGCGCATACGTTCCACAAAACTGAGCCAGGAACGTTCGCTGCTACTTCTCGGATTGTTGCCTGAGTGGAAAACCTCGGACGCCGTCGGCCGGACGCCATGCCGCTCCAGGAAGTCGCGGTAGAAATCTTCCAGCGCGTTCTCCGTGCTGGCTGGTTTGACCAGCACGCGCAGTATATCGATCGCCGCAAGATCGTAGGTCACTTCGCAACCGGTCGGCAGACTGACCTCATCGCTTTGCAGCCTTTCCAGAAGCTCGCGGATGCGACCGTTGGACGATGCATCGACTTCGGCGATAGAGGCGATCGCGCGAAGCTTGGTGAGGAAGATACGATGGTTGCCAATATAGTCGATGACGACGAGATGATCCTTGTTCGCAGACCTTCGCAACCCGCGGCCGAGCTGCTGCAGCCAGATGATGGTCGATTCCGTCGGCCGCAGCATCAGCACGGTGTCGATGCTCGGAATGTCGACGCCTTCATTGAACATGTCGACAGCAAACACCACCTCGACTTCGCCCGCTTCTAGCCTCTGTAGTGACGTCGCCCGCGGTGCCGAATTGCTTCCGGCATGAACGGCGACGGCTGAGACGCCATGCCGATTGAAGAAGTCGGCCATGAAATCGGCATGCGTCTGGGAGCAGCAGAAGCCGATGCACTTGTTGCCGCCTCGCAGAAGATATTGTTCGAGCGCGTTCTGCGCGCGTGCTTCCGTGGCGACGGCGGCGGTAAGTTCGGCCAGGTCGAACTGGGTGCTGCGCCAGGGGATGTTCCTGTAATCTACGTTGTCCGGAACACCGAAATAGTGAAAGGGGCATAGATGCCCGCCGTCGATCCCAAGATGAATGCCTGCCTGGAAAACGAGATTCTCCTGGCATAGGCCGAGAAGATCGGCCCCATCGCTCCGCTCTGGCGTCGCCGTAAGTCCGAGGAGGAACTTCGGCTCGAAATGATCGATGATCCGTCGATAGGTGCTCGCCGCAGCATGGTGAAACTCGTCGATAACGACATAGTCGAAGGCGTCCGGTCGGAACTGTCTGATCCGGTTGGCCTTGCCGAGCGTCTGAACGGAGGCGAAAAGGAGATCGACGTCCGAATCCTTGTAATCGCCAGACAGCCTGCCGATCCGCGCTGTCGGCCGGACACGCCGGAACGTCTCGACGGCCTGGTTGAGAATTTCCTCGCGATGGGCGACGAAGAGGATGCGACGATATTCGATGCGATTACTGTCGAAGGCCGCCAGCCAAGTCTTGCCGAGACCCGTTGCGAGAACCATGAGCCCCGCAGTGAACCCGTCCTGCCGCGTCCGCTCAAGTGCTGCGAGAGCCTGCTGTTGGACGGTGTGGGGTTCGGGAGCAGGCAGCGGCGGCTCGTATGCAACCCCCGCATCCTTGAAACCCAGCGGATTCCTTCGGTTGTCGTAGTGGTCGATCCACTCGGGCGTGACGGCCGAGGCGTTATATGAATTGAAGAGGTCCTCGAAGCTATCGGTGATCTGGGGGAAGGCCGACCGGTCGTGGCTCGAAATGACCTTGTAGTTCCACTCGATCGATGTGGTGAGCGCTGCTTCCGACAGGTTGGAACTGCCGACGAATGCCACACCCTCCCTGTCCGACAAGAAGATATAGGTTTTGAGGTGAAATCCCTGCGCCGCGGCCTCGAAAACCCGAAGCGTCAGGTCGCCTTCCAGATCGGCCAGCCGCCGCAGCGCCATGGGCTCGGTCACGTCCATATAGTCGCCAACGAGAATTCTGGCGCGTCCGCCACGGGCCAGGAAGTCCTTCAGATGCTCGACTATCAACCTTGCGCCACTGTCCAGCAGGAACGCCACAGCAATGTCGCAGGCGTCTGCCTGATCCATGTGCAGGACGAGGTGGGGCAGAAGGTGATCGCTTCCACCGGTGACGAGGCGCTTCACCGCGTCGGTGCTGCCGAACTCCTCGACCAAATAGTTGGCCTTGTGCGGAATGACCTGGCGAACGCCGCCTCTCGGATCATCGACGTCGCCGAGGTAGCGTGGAATGACATGCAGGTGGAAATGGAAGATCGTCTGGCCCGCGGCCTCCGCCAAATTGAAGCCGACGTTGTAGCCGTCAGGTTGATGCTGGCGTTCGATCTCAGCCTTTGCGCGGTCGATGCTTCCCCAGACGGCATGCCTTTCGTCCTCGGAGAGATCATCCCATGTCGCCGCATGCCTTCGTGGAACGATGAGCAGATGCCCCGGAGATACCGGGAAGCCATCCCATAGTGCGACGACATGATCGTCCATGAAGACGATTCGCTTCAACTCCGCGGTGCAGAAGGGACATTGAGTCATCCGCGCACTATGGGCGGCGTGATCGACGCAGCCCAGGACGGCTGATGCTTTTCCACATATTGATTTTCGAGGGTCTGGAGCCCTGCTCGGCACCTGGCGACCTTCCAGAAGAGGAGCGATGAACTGCAGTTCGGTGCTGAGAAGAAGCAGAGCGGCTAGAAGGCACCACTTTAGGCAGGTAGCGGGCTGACGCTCTAGTGGGTAGCACCCGACGAGGTTCGCGACTCGGCGGTAACCGCAACCACTGTGTCTTGTCTGGATTCGGCGTCGGCCACAAACTCTCTCGTAGCCGTAGCCGGACAGGGCCGCCTCCAGCGCAGGCGCTCACACTTTGACGCTAAGGCCCTGTCTTTTGGCGCAATCCTGCCAAGGCGATAGTCGGCCTTGGCGAACATGATGCGGCTGGCAACTACTCGCGTAGTGTATCCGCGACAAGGGCGTTGGCATGACCGTGGCCCATGCCGTGCTCTTGCCTGAGCCAAGCCACAAGCTCCATGTGCTTCTTTCCGCTTTGGCCACGGATGAGGTCTTTCCACTCTGCAATGGGACGGCCATACTTGGCCTCGATAGACGGAAAATAAGAAGCCGGACCCTTGACTGAATCTGTTGCCATGATTTCTCCTAAACGTCAGTTGGAATAGGTATAGCTCAGCGGATGCGCTGTCATCACCGATAACCGCTTATAGCGCTTCTGTGGCGAGGACCTCTGCCACAGGAGGAACTTCGAGAGCAGCTTTAATCTCGTCTGTGTCGAAGTAAAATGGCGTTGCCTCGATCAGCAGTCCCTCCTGAAATCTTAACAGTTGAGCGAATGGCTGAGAGACTGAAATACCTGTTTTTCGAGAGACCATCCGCAATGTACAGGAGACGTGCATGCTAGCAGGAGGGCCAGAACAGGTTAGGTTCTCGACCTCGAACGTGCTAAACGTCTCACTCATCAGATGCATAAGCTCGGCTACTCCGGCTAATCCCCTCCAATCTCCTGCGTAGGGAACCGACGTCGGCTCGTGAACAACAACTTCAGTGTGGAATGCTTCTGCCAAGATGACGGAATCCTTCCCCTTGGACGCCATGAAAGCCATTTCCACATCGAACATCTTCTCCAGTATCTGCATCGATGAGAGGGGATTATCTTGCTGCATAGTAAGCCCATTGGTTGTGAATGAAGAACGGACGCAGTGCTAGTTGGGACGGAGGGTTCGTGCCACCCGTTTCCTGCTTGCTCAAAATGACCTCTGTCTTCAACTGTCGGCGGGGAATGGCACGATAAGCCGAACTGCAACAGAGTCGTTTTTCCGCAGCATGGTAGTTGCCGCCCACCTAATGTCCGGTGTTGGCGCATTCTGGCCATCAATGTCGTAGCGGCATTTTTCGGAATGGCAATCAAGCCTGGTCAATGTGCGAGGAAAGCACCGCTTACGTTTCTGGGGTGAGTTAGCCAATGAGATCGTCACCTGGAAACAGGGTTATTCTGAAGCTAACTGAGACCAGACTGAAGAAGACAGGCCGCAGTGCCAAGTCTTGAAGATTAACTCGGCCACTCTAGAGCGACTTGGTCGCATGAGTCATTGCAGGAACCCTGTTGCTCGACATAGCCTCACAGGTGCGTGCGAACTAAGAGGCCACCATGAAGCTATGTCAGCCTCCACCTTTTTGAGAGGAGGCTGACATGCCGCGCGTGCCGCAATTCGTATGCAGCAGGCTTCCAGTCTGGTATGTGAGCCAGTTCCTGAGCACTGGCGTATGTAGCCCGCTTGGACGACGAGGCGCTCTGGCCGAGGCCGAAATAAACCTTCACCTTATCAGCGTACGGCAGGTTCGACGCACCCGAATTCTTACGGCCAGTCAGCAACACAAGATTGCCAAGCGTGTTGGTAACGCGCTCGCGCTCAATCTCCTCGAACTCGGTCCATCCTTCGCCCGGATTTTGCGGCAAGATGTGCTCGACCGTCTTGTGGCCGGGCCAATTGACAGGTTGTTCTCCCAGCAGACGGTCCAGGCGCTCAAGGATTGCACGCACGACACGGGTTGGAAACCTTCCGTAGAGCGGACCGCCAAGGGCATCACGTCCCTCCTGAGCCTCTTCGGGCGTCAGGCCCAGCGACTTCTCGAGTTCGATTGGCTGAAGGTTCAGGGCTTTAAGAACCTCGACGTATCGGTTCATACGCTGCGTATCGTAACGCCGAGCAAGCTGCATCATCCAGGCCATGCCTTCGAGTCCCTCGAGCGTTCGAATGAGCATCTCCGGCGGCAACCGGAGCGATGCGGCAAGTGCGACCGGCACCCAATCCTTGTTTGGCACCAAAGAAAGCCCTGCCAAAGCCTCCGCGGCGGCGCCCTGTACAGACTCCGGAAATGACGATACATCGCCCTCGATTATTCGAGCGTAATGAATCTTTGCTGGGGCAAGTTCATCGTCCAGGAACTGCCTGACATCATCGGCGCTGCTGTTTTTGAAGCGCTCCGAATAGGCGTCGCTCAACGTGCGCCGATTTTTTCCTTCTTCGTTGATGAACCGCAGCGTCTCCAAAAGACCTTCAAATTCTTGCCGGCCCAACTCGTTTTCATAATTGCGCCAGCGTTGTGCCTGATGCTTCATTTCCTGTTCGTCTTTGAACTTGCCTAACAAATCCGCTTTGATGACGTCGGCGTTGGACAGGTCTAGTCCGCGATCGTTGAGTACCTTGAAGATGCGGAGCGCGGCCGTCCTTGACTCGGTGCTCACAACGACGACCACGCACTTGTTGATCAAGAACGTGACCAGTGACTGGCGCACGTTTTCTGGCAAATCCCGCAGCATAGTTCGAAGGGCTTTTGCATTTGCCCACATATTCTTCTGCGCCTCGGTCTTAGGGCTTTCCGAGGGCCCTTCTTTCCCAGTCGCGCCGGGACGCTGGATTGATTCTTTGAAGAAAACCCGGTCGTCTTCGTGAGCCTTAAGGCGAATTGCTTCCTGCTGCGCGAGGAAGGCGTTCGGTTCTATATAAACAATGGAATCGAGGGCCGCGCGCTCCTGCGGTGCAGTAGCCAGGTCTCTAAGGACAGCGCCCAGAATTGTCACGGTTGTCAAGCGTTGCTGTCCGTCAACGACCTGCCCTATGATCTCGCCCTTGGGCTTTATGAGTACGATGCTTCCGAGAAAATAAGGTTCATCCGTCGCATGATCCATCGCTTCCAGAAGATCGACTAGGAGTTGCTCTGCTTCTTCGGTCCGCCAAGCGTATGGCCGCTGATAGGCAGGTATCTCGTGGAGAAACTTATCTCCGAGGACTTCAAAAACGGTATGTTGGTGAGCGGTGATCAAAGTGGCGTCCTCGCACGCGTATCCATCGATGGCGTTGATATACACAATCAGCGCTTGATTCTCACCCGGTATCAGTCAATGAGCGCTCACACTTTGCTTCCTCAACAAGGCCCCAAGCATGCCGAGAAGGCACCTTAGAAGACGGCCAGCATGGGTGTGCTTGATGACCTTCTCAGGTACATTTCAGAACGTTGCCGGTCCCAATTTCCAACGTGAAAATGAGGAAATCGGAATAGCCCTTAGTTTGCATGCTCATTGGCCCGCGGGGTTCCTCCGATGGGCGCTCGCCGACGGTGATGTTAGAGAGCGAGTCAGCCCGATACGGTCCAAATCCGCAATTGGAGTGGTCTCGCCAAGGGCGGGTAAGCCCAACACGACGTGTTACCCCCAAGATGATTTGCCGGCTGAGCACCTGAGGCTTCTCAGGCTCCGGATGGACTGCCGCATTCGACTGTCTTCCGCCCCCATGCTTTTCCATAGGGCTACTTGCCGATTTCGATCTGCTCTACGAGAAAGCTGCTGGATGGCGACCATGACCAGCGGATGACTTCGAATGGGAGGACTTCGCCCCTGTCCCGCCAAATCTGAAAAATGTTCTTGTTGCAACTCTTGTCGATCATTTATTGCATCCTAAACGTCTTCTAGCCGGCCGGCTCGTCCTCTTCTGCGCCACCAAAAATATCGAGAAGGAGTTCGGGATTCGAGCCCTCTCCGCGCAGTTCTTCAAGAGTCTGCTCGAGGATACGACCGTATTTGGCGAGGGGCTTTGCCCTACTTCTGTGGGCGAGATCATCGAGCGTTGCTTCGACAGCCTGACCAAGACGATCTGCCATGGGATCCTGGCCGATGACGAGTGCGAATGGCTCGCGGAGCCGATAACGCAGCAGACCGACCAGAAGCAACGGAGCATACTGGAATCGGGTATATGTCGAGCCTAGATTTTCCTTGAACTCTCTAAGAACGCGCTTCGCAATCCGCTCTGCTTCGGTCCTGTTGACGAGCCGAGGAGCGACTTCGGAACGCGACAGGAGAAATGCCATCGCGGCCGTTTCCTTCTGCCATTTCCACGTATCTATCGTCCTAGACAGCATCGTGCGGATGGCTCGAAGCTCGTAGGCCTCGCCGCTGGCGATACGACCCAGTCCCTGGTACGCCAGCTTCCAATGGCTGCCCATCTTGAAGATCGGGTGGCCGCCTCGCTCCTCCTGATCCCACGCATCTAATAGCCAGGCGGAGACCTGCTCAGGACAGCGTCGGAAGAGCCAAGTCAAGAACCGGAGGGAATCCGTACCGTCCCTGCGCTGATCGATCTTGTGGCGGACATCCTCCACCGCTCGCTTGATAAGCCTGTCCAGTTGCGCGACGGCCTCCTGCCCGATACCGGGCGGAATCTCGCCGTCGCTGGAGATCGCGTAACGCCCGGCAGGCCTCGCCGCCAAGCGTTTTGCCAACGCCGTCCAGTCTACCGCGCTCGCCGTGACATTTTTTGACAGCAGCGTAAGAAGTCCGTCGCCGCGAGGGTTGTCGTTCCAAGAATCCGGCCCGCACGGTAGCACCAGACGTCCGGGAACCGTTGGCTGCGATCTCTTGAACCCGTCGAGGAGATCCTCCCATCGGGTCGGTAGCTCCGCAGCGCCGTCCCAGTCGATTTGAAACTGATTGCCGAGTTTCTGTACATGTACGAGGATCTTGGCGCGCCCGGACGCCGGGCTCTGCTCCACCCATAGATCGACCGGCGTCGCTTCAGTGACTTTCGTACCGATGACGACTTGGGCTTTTCGAGGAAGGTCCGCAGTTTCCTTGCGTAGGAAGATCGAAAACCGATCCTGGCCCGCCTGAATTGCCAGACGCGCGGGCGACGGACTCCGATAAACAGACCCAGCCGGCAGCGTGGATTCGGGATCGATGAGATCAAAGTTCTCCGCTGCATCGCGGCGCTGAACGATCGTCGAAATCTGCGGGAGAAAGTCGAAATACACCGGCTCGCGTCTGCTAAGGCGTCGAGCCGCCGTCAACGCTCCCTGTGCCACCGCGGTCGCGGCCAAACGCAGCGGTGATCTTCCCACGGCGTTAGCCGCACGTGCAAAGAGGCCCTCGCTTAATGCGCCCTCGGTCAAAGTCTCGAACAGCACGACGTCGCATCGTTGAAATTCTTGGGACATGTCGGGCGCTGCTGGGAGACTGCCGACAGGCATTTCCATCGGCGGATTCAGAACCTCCCAGGATCCATTCTTCAAACGGAGCACTTCAGGGGTAGCCTCGACGCCGATAGTAAGACGACCGTGCGCGCGAGCCCACTCCAGATGCTCATATCTATCACTCTGCGAGGCGTTCAGCACCGCGTCTCTGGCTCGAAGAGCAAGACCGTTGTATCCAAGGTCCGAAGCCGTCAGCTTTCCCACCGCCCGTCGTTCGGGCGCCAGAAGGGACTGACCACGGCTGTTCTCCCGGCGGATACGAAGCTTCTGGACAGTGAAGCCGTCGGCGACGTGACTGATGATCCCGACCAATTGCCCATGCTCGATCGCCCCTAGCTCAATGGCATGCAATGCCGCTAGCACCGAGCGCCACACCAGCAGCGGAGTGGCGTTTCTCGCCTTCCGCAATGCGGCAAGCAATCGCTCCTGCTGCAGCTCGCTGACGCCTGGATGATCGTCCAAGCTAGTGACGCCGAAGTCTGCATGTGGTGCAATGCCCCGGAACGCTGCCGACAACTGCTCGACGGACCCCTCGCCGGAAATAAGGCTCCGCACCCTCGCACGCTTGCCGGCTCCGCCTACGTTTCCCCAGCCGTCTCCAAGACCGTGCGGAGCGAGTGCCGCCTGCGCGCCCCCGACGAAGCCTGAATTGGCCTTTGCACCAGTCACAACCACGACACTGTTCAGACCGCCATCCACGATCGACGACGGCACCTCCCGCTCTTCGCCGTCCGCCAGCACCTCCCAGTTTCGCGCCGCGGAGTCGCGCCAGCCATTCAGATCAAAGCCCGTGAGCTTCTTCATGGCCCAGCTCTATAAATTTCGCTGCGCGCGAACGCTCTGATCGCTTCCAGTCCGCTTCGAAGACCGTCTCCGAACGCTTCGAATGCGATTGCGTCGACATGGGTCCGCGGGCCGGTGGCGGAGTGCTTCTCGAATTGTCCATGGGAGGGCGTAATGATTAGTCCATTACGGAGAACCTCCGTCTGTGCGAACGGTTGAATGTCAGCCAGACGATCGTTTGCCCGAAGGACGGCTTGCGAGAGATCAAATCTTTCCATCGTGTGCGGAGTCCACACCGCCACTCGCCTTGGCAGCTCCGCTCGCGAGACATCGGTGATGCGTAGCGAGACGTGAGCTCGCGCCAGTGCTAGAAGCGTGCCGGACGCTTCGGGCCGGGCCTGGACTTCGACGATGCGCCCGCTGTTCTTGAGCCAGAACACCGCAATAGGGCGATCCTGCTCGAACCATCGGCCAAGTGATGCCTCTGCACGCCAGACAATCGGCGACTGTGCGACGAGTTCGGAATCCTCGAGCTCGTCGATGGCAAGTACCATGGCGAGGACTGCAAAGTCCGTCCATGTTTCGGCCTGCCACGCCCATAGGTCATCGAGCACCTTGTCCTCTTCCAGCAGCCGCCGCCATGCCTCGTAGATCGCCCGATAGCCGGGATCCTGGATGAGGACGTAATTCGGAACGATGCCGGTGTCGGCGACGCGGACTTCGAGCTCTGCGAGCATGCGGGCGAACGTCTTGCAGAAACGGCCGAACGCGTCGACTTCCAAATAGCGTTTGCTAGCCTTGGCGCGGGGATGCTCCTGCATCCATTCTCTGGCGACGTCCGAAGCGAGGCGGGCATAGGCATGAAGAACCCGATTTTCGGGCGTGTCGAAGTTCTCCCTTCGAACGGTTGCGAGAATTCGCTGGCTGGCCCCCGCTCTTTCGGCGATGTTACGCCCAGGCTGGCGCACCAGCCAGCGCATCGACGCCCTGTCCATCTCCTGCACGCGGTCGAGCGGAACGAGTTCGCGGCTTCGCCGAAGTACCCGGCGAATTCGCGGTTCGAGGGCCTTCAGTCTCGGAAGCACGTCCTCGGCCTGACGTACGATTTCCGCCATTCGGGGGTCTTCTTCATTTTCGGCTCGCTCCCACGCGAGCCGCAACCGCGACCAGACCGAGATCGGGTCCTCCAGCGCCTCTCCGAGTTCCTGCACACGGGCAAGAACTTCGTTCATCCTGCGAAGCAGCTCGCGCGCCCTGACTTCTTCCGGCGTCTCATGCTCTTTCGCCGTTCGCGGACGAACTGGAAATCCCTGACGGAGAGGATTGGGCGCGTAGCCGCCCTTGGGATAGGGATGTAGAATTAGCTCGCGCACGCCGTCGCGCAACTGCGTTCGCATGAGGCGGGCATGCCCGCCCTTACGCGGAGCGTCGCCTGCGATTTCGCTGACCAGGCAATCGCTGGGTCCGAAGCTTTCCAACCCTGAACGATCCCACGGGCGCCCCAGATGTAGCATCAGCGGCTGACCCCGTTCCAAACAAACTGACCGGCGCCATCCCGCGCTGTTTGGATCGAGGCCTCGATGGCCTGTGCAAGCGCGTCGTCCTGTAGATCGTCGGACACGAAGGACTTGAGCTTGCCGAAAGCAAAGTCGTTGGCGTCGACCTCCAATCCTCGCAGCTTGGGCAAAAGACGCATCTCGATCTGGTCTGCAAGAGGAATGCGAACGTCACCGCCGCGGCCAGGATAGTTAGCTACATAGGCCATGATGGCCCGGCCGAGACGATGCCCGAAGGGCCGCTTAAAGTCCGTCATGACTTCGACCATGCGCTCGATACGGGATGTAACCGCTGCGTCGCCTTCTACGTTGGAAACCGACCGGACCCAGCTTCGCCAACGCTTGGCCGACAGTGCCTCGGGCTCCGGCGACTTGCCCGACTGGGCGCTCGTATGAATTCGCTTCGGGGCCGAGAACCTGATGACGTTGGCCCGGTCGACTACCTTGTCCGAGAGGGATTGCGTGCTCTCGTCTTCGTTCATCGTGCCCGCAAACAGCAGATTGTATCCGGGGAAGATGCGTGGCGGATTCTTGCTTCGCGGCATCGGGATCTCGAGTTCGATTTCCGCATCCTTGCGGAGGGACCGTTCGCCCGTCCTGTCGCTGCTCGGCCGGCTTTCCAAACGGCTTAGGAAGTCCGAGAAATAGTATTCGATGCGGGCGAGGTTCATTTCGTCCAGAAGGACCATCATCATCCGGTCCTGGAATTCACTCTTGGTATTGTTGATGGTGTCAAGCTGATAGAGTGCGCGGGCCATGTCGGTCGGACGAAACCGCTTTTCGATGTAGTTGTAGAAGCCCATCAGATCCTGCGGGCTATCCCATCTGGGTTGTACGGGCACCTGTAGGAAGCCGATCCCCATCGCGGCCGCGTATTGTCTCGGAAGCTGGCTTTTGCCTGTGCCGGAAATGCCTGCAAGGACGGCCATCTGCGTGGTCTCGTTCGTCTTCATCGCAGTATGGAACGCCATGACTGTACGGTCCGGGTATTGCAGCCCGTTTTCGCTGAGACGTCGCTTGACGCGGGTGATGGCTTCGTCCTCGTTCTCGCCCGCTCGTTCCGGCCAGATCTTCATGTGCTCGAGCACCGGCGGAAGAGCGATGAGTTCCTTGATGCGATCGTCGTCATCTTCTCCGCCGGACCCAGAACCTGCCGCCTCGCCGATGTTATCCTCAAGCCTCGCGAGCTGGGCCATGA
Source organism: Rhizobium phaseoli (assembly GCF_001664385.1). Classification (NCBI taxonomy): domain Bacteria; kingdom Pseudomonadati; phylum Pseudomonadota; class Alphaproteobacteria; order Hyphomicrobiales; family Rhizobiaceae; genus Rhizobium; species Rhizobium phaseoli. Next base: position 3,107,864 of record NZ_CP013532.1, read on the forward strand.
GCGAGGACCTGCGTTCGTCGAGCTTGCCGATCTCGCTCTCGATGGCCATGGCCCGTTCTTCGGACGCCGCTGCTCGGGCCGCCGCCTGCGTAAGCTCCGCACGCACGGTCGCGACGGCCTGCTGTTCCGCAGCCAGCGCTTCCCGCGCGACCGCCAGTTCGCGGGTCGCAACTTCCAGCCTTCCCTCGTCCTGCGCCACGGCCCGTGCGAGCTCCGACGCCGTGGCCTCAAGATATTGCACGCGCTCCTGCGCTTCGGAGAGGCGGGCCGCTTCCGACCGAAGTTCTCCCAGCCTGGCTTCGAGCGCCGCATGCTCCCGCTTCATCTCGTCGTTGGCGGCAAATAGGCGTTCGGCCGCCGCCAGTCGCTCCCGAACGGCCTCGAGGTCGGCACGACCCGTTGCCAGGTCGGACTCGACAGCGAGTTTTTCGTTGATCTTCTCTTCGATTTCTTCGCGCACCGCCCGCACTTCCGCACGGCGCTCGTCCTGCTGGAGCCACTCCGTTTTGAGATCGTCCAACTGCCGCTTCGTGGCGTCGTAATCGGCCTGGACGTCGGCTATGTTCGCCAACGCCTTCCGCCGCTCCGCCAGATCGCTTTCGATATCCGAAAGCGCGTTTCGCTTCTGTTCGATACTCACGATCAGAGCCTCGAGGGTCATCGTAGGGCCGGCGGCCGTAACTGCGCGATCATGGTAGATCGCCAGAATAGTCTGGGCGCCGATCAAAGACACAAGCGCAACAGCGGTGAGGACTAGAAGCAGTATGTTTTCCGTGAGCATCGGTGCCTGTCCCTATTCCGCAGTCTTCGGCTGCAACGCCGCCTTTGAAGCCTCCAGCGTCTCGACCTCTTGCATGAGGCTCCCACGTCGCCCGCTCAACTCGGCGACCTTGTTCTTCAACGTTGTCAGCTCGCCCTCTGCAATCTCGATATCCTTGGACACCTGTGAATGCCTCTTCTCGAGATCGGCGACCGATCCCTCAAGAGTGATTTTCTTGCCCGACGTGCGCTCGACCTCCGTCTTGTCGAGTACAAAGCTCGCTTTCGCCGCCTGCAGGCTCGAAACCTCCCTAGTCATTGCATCACGTTGTGCCGTCGCAGAGGCGACGTCGGACCTGATTGAGTCAAGCTGAGCTGTCAGAGCGGGAAGATCCTGACCAGCTTGCGTCAACTTGTCTTCCGCGGCCTTCGCGCGGCCTTCTGCTGCCGCGGCGTCGGCTCTTGCACGTTCGGCCTCTCCTTGAAGCGCCGCCAGCTCGCCCATCGCCTTCGCCCTGCTGGACTCGAGCTGGTTGATTTCCTTTTCGAGACCCGTCCTCTGCTCCTTGAGCTTCGCAAGATCCGCTGAGATCGAAGACGACTCGTCCTTAGATTTCGTTATTTGCTGCTGCAAGGAGCCAAGCTGAGCCTGAAGGGCCGTGGCCTCTCTGGTCTTGTCGGCGATGTTCTTAGTTGCTTCGCCAAGATCGGACTGTGCGGATTTCCTGCGTGCTTCCGCATCCGCTAGCTCCCGCTTCTTGACGTCGAGATCTTCGATTTGCTCGCCTAGGTCCTTTACTTCGGCCAGACGGCGATCGCGCTCTCTTTCCGACGACGTCGCGGCATCGTCGGCGGCCTGCTTCTTTTTCTCCGCGACCTCGATGTCGTCGTTCAGTTCGCCCAGCCGGCTCTGGTTGGCCGTGATCGTCTTCTCCTGAGCAGAGCTTCGCGCCCGCATGTCCGCGAGTTCTCTGGTAGCCTGAGCGGCTTTCGCAATGACATCGGTTGCGGCCGCAGATCGACCTTCGATGTCTTTCAATGCGTCGGATGCCTTGGCGATTCTCTCTTCCTGATCGGCGAGGTCAGCGGCGCTTTTCGCCTTTTGTGCGTTCAGATCTGCGATCGTTCTTCGCTGCGCCTCGGCCTCGGACGTGCTTTTAGATATGTCCGTGAGCACTCCGTCGCGACGGATCTGAGCATCGTCACGCTCTTTGTTGAACCTCGCGATGTCGGTGCGGATCGCGCCATAGGTCTTCTCGAGAGAATCCACCTGAACGATCGCAGCGCCGACGCCTGCGATGGCTATGAGGCCGAGCGCCGCCGAGATGTAGCTGAAGCGCCGAGACTTATGAAAGGTCTTCTGCGACGAGTTCAATGCATTCCTCCAGGTTCCTAGCTAGTTCATCCACCCAGAAGCGGCGTACGCGCCATCCCATGGATTTGAGTTGTTGATCCCGCCAGTGGTCGGCAAGCTTCCTCTTGCCGTCCATGTCCGCATGCCATCGGCGTCCGTCGACTTCCAGATCAAGCTTGATGTCGCCGGCACCGAAGAGGGCAAAATCGAGACGGCGCCCGGCAATCTCGTATTGAGCGATGGGTTCCAGACCCTTGGCCTTCAGCGCGTGATACACGGTGTGCTCCCAGGCGCTGTCGAATGTCCCTTCCGCCACGCGCGGCCTCGGCTCAGTCGCATACGCCGCAAGCTTCTGGAGGCTTTTCACTTTGCCCGAACGCGCAAAAGAAAGATCTCCAAACACGTGTGCCACCGCCCTTGCACGGCTTATCGCAACGTTGAGCCGCCTCCAATCCTTCTGCACGAATGTCAGGGCGCTGGTCGCACTCGCATAGCCAAGGCAAGGCGAAAAGAGGATGAGGTCTCGCTCCTGCCCCTGGAATGAATCCACTGTCCCTACGCGAAACTCGGCGCGGCTCAGCAAATCAGCAGGCAGGGCTGTGCCGATCGCCTCGCTTAGCGCCTGCACTTGCGGCCTAAAGGGCGCGATCACTCCAATGGATCCGGTGTAGCCCTCCTTCACGAGGAGGGTCTCCACCTGCTCTTTGATGGCTGCCACCTCGGCGACGTTCACGTTGCCAACCATCGGCATTGTCGGCCCTTTCACGTCGGCCCACGCAATACCAGGCTTCTGTCCAGCCGGGGGCTTCAGCGTCTTCTCATCGCCCGATACGCGAAGCATCTTTCCATAAAATTGATCGTTGATATAGCTGACGATGTCAGGAGCCGACCGATACTGGTTGCGCAGCATCACCTTTGCGGTCTCCCGCGTTAGGTTCGCAACATCGAAGAGGGACTGTCTGCTCTGTGCGAAACGTCCCATGCTCGTCACGGCCAGTCCCTGTGCCTGCATAAGGTTGCGGTCGTGCGCGACGCCGAGCTGGCTGATGAACGAGAGCTGCTTGTCGTCGCCGACCACGACCGCCCGCTTGGCGCGTGCGAATAACGGCAGGGCCGACGCGACGTCGCACTGGCTCGCTTCATCGAAGATGACGAGATCGAAGAGACCGTCGACAAGAGGTATGCGACGGGGCGCGCCCAACACTGACGCGAGCCACAGTGGCCTGCGCGCGACGATCTTGCTCGCAATCCCACCGGGAAGCGATCGGAAATTCTGCATCAGCTCGAGATTGGCCTTTTCCTTACCGAGTTCGAGCCGCTCCTCTTCCGGCAGAGCGGTACGGTTAGAAAGGATTCGCGGCAAGATGGAGCCGACAACCGCGGCTATTTCCTCTGTCAGGGCGACGGGATCCATTTTTACATCTATCGCTGCAAGCTCTTCCCTGGCCTTTGCCAATGCGGACTTAAGCCGTGGAAGATCGGCGACTTCAAGAGCCGCTTCCTCATGTGCAACGGCGGGTGGCGATCTGCCAAAGATTTTCAGCAGGATGAGCAACATGCGAAGTAGCATGCCGGTGCGCGGAGCTGGTTTCGCCCCGGCCGGCGTTTCACTTTCGCGCTCCTCAATTTCCCGGCTTTCGATCCGCTCGAGGAGATCGGCAACCAAACCGTTCAATCTGCCCTGCTCGTCGAGCTGATCCAAGACCCGAAGCCTAGCCTGACAAAGATTCGTCAGCTTTGAGCGTAGGACTCGGTCGACCTCCGCCCCGCCGCCGGACGGCTCCTGAAGAAGCGCGGAGAGGACATCATCGAATGATCGGTCGATCTCCCTTGCGGGGTCAAGGGTTCTGACCAGAAATTGGGCCTCGCTGGCCATGCCGGACAGGCGTGTCTCCACTGCGTCGAGCGCCTGATGGTTCTTCGAAGCGACTAAAACGCTTCCTCCCGCCGCAAGGACAGAAGCGGCCATCGAGACGATCGCCTGGCTTTTGCCAGTGCCAGGCGGTCCCGTCACTACTGTCAGAGGCGACGTGCCTGAAAGACGAACGGACCGAATTTGCTCGCGGTTTAGCGAGCCTATGTTCACGACTGGCGGCGCTACGTCTGTAACGTCATGCGGAATCCCCAGGATCGGCGCAAGGGCGGTCCTTCCAAGGCGTTCCGTCGACCAGGTGGCGATCGCATCGAGATCCCGTACCGCACCAGTCGTAAACGTGTTGTCGGTGGGAATGAAGACGGCTGCGATGTCGTAGATGCCGACGTTCTCGCTATCAAGCTCGGTCTTCAGCTTGCTTCCAGCGATGGTGCCCTTGAAGTCTCCTGCGACAGCCTCTCGAAGACGGCTTAGAAAATCGTCGCGGCGAAAACCAATGCCTTCCGGCTGAGTGAAGACCTCCCGGAGATCGGCCTCCGTCCAGCCCGCCCTGCGGGCCGCACCCTTTATCCAGTCAGGATTCGGTACGATATCGTCAGTGTCGATGACGATCTCTATATGGCCCGGCTCGCGACGCCACTCGCCGCTTACCAGCCCGACCGGCCAGATGACCGGAGCACCTTGTTTGCGAGCAACCGCGATCGGCCAGCCGATGGCGACAGCCTGATCGTTCGCCTCGCGTTTGAGAAGAGCTTTTCTGAATTCATCGGCCAGGTCGTCAAGAACCACGGAAATCGAAAGTTGCTCGCCGTCTCCCGGCGTAAGCGGTCCCGAACCGGAAATGAGGTGCCATTGGACGCCGTGGCGATCCGGTATCTGCGAGATCGCTCCCCTCGGATCCGCCCGAAGTGCGGACCGGTAGTAGCGCAGGAGAGCGTTGGGATCGACGCCGGCAAACGTCACTTCAGGCTCGGCGATGGCTTCCTGGGCGCGGGTGCGATAAGTCGCGCCGGCTGCCGTCAGCGTGGAGCCGAGCGACGGCGCTGCTTGTCTTCCACCCGTGTTGTCCGGGGCGACTTCCTTCCGGACAAAAGAGGATACGCTTCGCCAACGGCCGTTTCGATCACGACTGATCTTCCCCGCCTCGGTAAGAGCGGAAAGTTCCGCATAAAGCTCCGTGCGCCTGCGAGGATCGAATTCCACGTCCAGCAGAGCAAATAACTCATTGGTCGTCCTACCCATAGGAAAGGACGAGATCGTTCGCAGAAGCACTGACATTAAGTTACGACGCACCCAAATGCGCGTAAATCAAACGCGCATGACTTCACCCTGAGACCAGGTGTGAAGGTGACTAGAACGCATGTCAATGGGTTGCAAAGGCGCAATCCAAGCTCAACTTTGACACGGCCCATTGATAAGACCTGAATGTTCGACGGAGTGTCTTTTGAGTTACGCGGCCAGAACTATCGCTGCAAGAATTCCAACACTGTTGAAAGAAGGCTGTAAGGGCTCTTCGCTCGTCGTGCTCCGGGTGACGAGCATCTAAAGTCGCATGTTCAATAATAATTGTGTGTAACTGCATTGCCGGGTTACTGCAAAGAGCGTTGTGAGCTCTGATCGCCCTTTGCCTTGATGGAGAACTCCCGGTGGAGCAGGAATATATTCAATGGGGACTGTGGGGCGTAGCCGCTGTGGGTTCCATTCTTGCGATGATCGTCGCGTTGGTCGGCGTTAAGCGGCTTTCGCGGGTCGTAGCGAGGCTGGATGAACGCGATGTCCTGGCAAAGCTCGATCGGCTTGAGGCGGCGCAGGAAAAATTGGAGCGTAGCGTTCGAGAGGACCTTCGAACGGCGCGTGAAGAGAGTAGCGCCTCCGCGAAGGATCTTCGCGAGGAAGTCGCCCGAAACATCACCATTCTGGCCGAGGCACTTAGAACACAAGCGACAGAGACCGCGCGGCACCAAAAGGAACATCTTGAGCAGGTCTCTCATAATTTTCGTCAAAATTCAGCGGATACAGCGGCACAGCTTGAAAAGAACCAGAACGCGCTCTTGGTCTCGGTCAAGGAGATTCGAGATCAGGTCGGGAACACCCTGGAGACCATGAAGAACGCCACCGCTGATCAAGCGAAAGCCTTGGGTGAGACGTTGACGATCAGTTTAGATCGTTTCGGCACTAGCCAGCGTGAGCAATCGCAGCAGCTCTTCGAAATACAGCGGAATCAATACGAGGACTTCACGAAGCGGCTTGAGTCTCTCAGCGAGACAAGCGCGAAATCGGGCGAGGCACTGAAGACAAGTCTCGAGAATCAGCTCGGTGTTTTGCGCAAGGAGAACGGCGATAAACTCGAGCAAATGCGGGTAACAGTCGACGAGAAACTCCAGGGGACACTCGATAAGCGGCTTGGGGAATCCTTCAAGATTGTTAGCGAGCGCCTCGAAGCTGTGCATCAGGGTCTTGGCGAAATGCAGCACTTGGCGACCGGCGTTGGCGACCTGAAGCGCGTCCTCACCAACGTCAAATCTCGTGGTGCTTGGGGAGAAGTGCAGCTCGGCGCGCTTCTGGAACAGATCCTAACGCCATCGCAGTACATTGCGAACGCAATGACGTCAGAGTTCGGGAACGAACGCGTCGAGTATGCAATTCGTCTTCCCGGTTCTAGCGAAAGCGAAGAATGCTTGCTTCCAATAGATGCGAAATTCCCCATAGAAGATTATGAGCGGCTGCAGGCCGCCTCAGAGGTCGGCGATGCAGCAGCCGTCGAAGAAGCCTCCAAGGCGCTTGAACTCCGAATCAAAAACTCTGCGAAAGACATTTCCAACAAGTATATCCGGCCGCCTCGGACAACGGATTTCGCGATCCTGTTCCTTCCGACCGAAGGACTCTACGCGGAGGCCATCAAACGGCCCGGCCTTGCAGACGAACTACAGCGTGTGCATCGTGTAGCTGTAGCCGGCCCAAGCACTCTTGCTGCTCTCCTTAATAGTCTGCAGATGGGCTTCCGGACGCTCGCCATCCAGAAACGTTCAAGCGAGGTTTGGCAGGTCTTATCAGAAGTTAAGCTCGAGTTCAGTAAGTTCGGTCCCGTTCTTGAAAAGGTAAAGAAAAAACTTCAGGAGGCTTCCACCCAGCTTGATCATGTAGGTGTTCGCGAGCGCGCTCTGAACAGAAAGCTACGGAACGTAGAAATTCTTGGGGCCAATGACGCCCCTGCTTTACTCGAAAATCTTTGTGATGAACTCGTGCCGAGCGACGACGACTCCGAGGACACGGACACGAGGGTCCTCGCGTAGCCGCCGTGAGGGGCTTTCGTAGACATCGTGGATGTGTAAGCACGGATACCTACTTCACGCAGCCGTCGCCGCCGGCTGGAACCGAGGAAGTGGCTTCGGCACTTGTAAGACGGGCAGACAATCACATACTGGCCCTATAGGCAAACCGCGATCTGGAAAGGGAACTCGCCATTCTGAGGAAATCTTGGCCACTCGGGTTGTCATCTTCATTGCCCGAAGAACTCGTTCGCCCGTACGGCCCCAACTGCGGGCCGCTACAGACCAGATCACTCCATTGCGAGGATCTTCTGAAAATAGGGATCGAAAAACGCCTTCACGGCGTCGAACTCGTTCTCCCTGAGAACCTGACGCTTCGTTTCTCCATACCTTACGATCGTCACACCATCCAAATCCAATCCTGTCGCATCCTCCGTCGCCACGATCGTCTGCGCCTCGTCCGGCACGTGGTCGAAGATGAACTTCATCATCTGGGGAAGATGAAATTTGTCTTGTCCCTGCTGGTTCGGAGAGTCGATAACCACTGGGAACCTGACGTTTTCCGTAAATTCGATCTTCGTGTGGAGGAACGCGTAATAGTACGCGAGTAGCGCTCGCGGCCCTTCGCTACCTCGTGCGGCCTTTACCGATGAAATCGACTGCTTATCGGGCTCTTCGAGATGGACGTCTAGTTCCTGCGAGAAGGAGGCGAGACGATTTCGGTAGAACTTCCGGATGACCGCCGTCCTCTTCGCATCGGTATACTCGTTCATGGAGGATCTGAAGGACTCGACCCTGCTTCTTGATCCGTCCGCCTCAACGATCTTCTCGTTAAGCGAGACACGGAGAATCCTTGCCGCTTCAGTCTTGCCGGTGGAAAGCAGGATGTCGTTGAGCGATAGCGAACGCTTCTGTACCTCGAGTATCTTTTCGATGCGGGCGAGGCTTTCGCTGACCTCGCCAAGCCTGTCACGCTCCGTTCGCTCCTTCTCGGCAATCCTTTCGAACTTCGACCTGGCGTCGGTCAGGGCCTTCGACAGCACGCCCTCGTCGGCGATCAATGCGAACCTGTCGGCGAACGAGTTCTGGTATTCATGTCCGCAGGTCGGGCATTCGACCTCCCGCGGCAGCGACGACGCCAACTCGAACTCCCCGCGCATTTCCTTAAGCGTCTGCGCGATGAGATCGGCCTCCCTTCTCAGAAGGTGCCCTTCTTCGTGGAGGTCGGCGACGATCCGACGGTGCCGAGCCTGGGCTGAAAGAAGGCGTTCGCTTTCCGCTACCAGGTCGTCGCACTCGCTCGCGAATTCCTGCAGGTCGTAGGTCGGTGTCGTACCCTCAATATTCTGAATCTGCTCCACTGCCCGGCGAAGTGTCTCGACAGCGGTATCGAGGCTCGAAAGCGCGGTCCTCTCCTTCGTCAGCTCCGCTTTGGCGGCGTAGTAGCCGTCCGGCTTGATCCCCGAGTGGTAATCGGCGAGCGTTGCGGCGCTTTCTGGCAGGTAGTAATCCGTGAAGGACTTCCACGGATCCTTCCATCCGCCGTCCTGATCGACGTAGAACGGAGCGACCAGATACGCCGGAGGGGGTACGACCGTCTCCCCTTCTTTGTCCACCATCTCAAGCTTGAACTCGAAGAATTCGGCGAGCTTTGGTCCCCAGTCTTTGACAAGACGCTGCCCCCCGAAACGTCTGGCTCCGTTGTCGTCGAAAAGGGAATAGGCGCCGAACGCCTTCACGGCGAACCAAGACGAACCCTTGAACTCGAATTCCAGACAGCTTGCGACGTCAGCACCCTTCCAGCGCTCGTCAATCTTGTTCGGCGTCGTCCCGAGAGCTTCGTAAAGGCTCTTCATGATCGCCGACTTTCCAAAGCCGTTTTCGCCTTGGATCAACAGCTTTGGCGAGTTCAAGGGTACGTGTAACGCTCTCTTTTCTACCTGGGACAACAGGTAGAGATTTGTGAATTTTACCCTTGGCATCGCTGCTCTCGCTCAGTTTTCGAAGGACGCGGCGAAGTCTCGACATATCGTCGTTCGTCATGTCATCGTTTCCATGATTTCAACGATCATCGCGGACTGAAGGTTGTAAGGGGCGGACGACGGCTCGGAAAGACCGTGCGCCTTCAAGGCTGCGACCGCTTCAAGAACACTGTCCATCCCGTCCAAGGGCGTTTTCGCGATCGCTGCCCTGATTGCAAAGCTCAGCTCGGAAGCCGCCATCTCGCCTGCCCGCCGCGCATGCGCGTAGGACATGCACGTGTTCTTAATCCGCTGGACCTGCAGGGCACGACTGCCTCCTGCGACGAGTTCCTCATGCACGCTGGGCCACCACTCGACAAGGTTCTTTGCCCGTCCCTTAACCCTGGCGATCATGCGGCTGATATCGTCGCGACTGAGAGAGACGCGTTCCTTCAACTCCTCCACCGTGGCCGATTTGATCTTGTTACCAGTGCATTCTCCAGCGGCTGCTAGCAGCGCGGTGAAAAACGGGCTTGCGCATGCAGTAAAGTCGGGGTGCAGCTCCTCCAACATCGTTACGACCCTACCGAGCACCGTGGCACGATAGCTGTCGAGATCGAACGGTACCCGCTGAAAGGTTAGCAGGTTCGTATGCGTCTTGTCGAAACTACCGGGAAAGTCAGCCTCGAGCGATTTGATAAGCGGCGTCTGATCATCGTCGCAGAGATCCGCCACCGACAGCTCTCCATCATGCAGGCTACACGTAGCCGACGCCGCCAGCGTAGCGCTGAGCGGCCGATTCGAGACTATGGACGCGCGGCGGATTTGGGGGCCGAACTGGACCACGTTGTAATAGGCCTTGCCGATTATGGATTTTGGCAGCTCCTTGGCCGCACGTTTCGCCAACCTTGCGGACGTCCAGGTCAGCTCGCTGGTCGATTTCACCTGATAGAACGACAGTTCAGATTCCTCGTCTTCCCCGACGAAGAGCACCAAATCGTCGTGATGATCGAAGACGGCGACGAACTCCTTGCCCTGGCGATACAGGTCGAGGATGTGCGCCATCGACGTGTTGACCTGAAAGTCGAAGGCGCGAAACGCGTCGGCTCCGGCGGTCTCGCGAGGCTTCTTTTTTGCTACTGTTGATAAGGAAGGTTTTGACAACGAATTCTTTTCCGGAGCGATCGAAATCTTCTACTCTTTCTTGCATAAAATGGAAGTGTACGCAAAACCGTGCGGCTCTGCACGTTGTCGCTTCAATGGCGGTCATCGGCATCGCAATGAAGAGCCATTACGTCAGCGGTGTCGGCTCGTAGACCCAGACGCGCGCGCCGCAGCCTTCAGCAGGGCCACGACGCGGTAAGCGGCCTCCCGCTCTTCGGAATCCGTCGCCGCCGCCTCGAAAAAGCCGATGGCTTCGTCCGCGGCGGTGCCGCTTCCGGGGATTCCCAAGGAGTTCTCGGTGATTGCTAACGCTGACGATCGCCGGTTGAAGCGATCTGGTCACTTCAAGAGTGGAGATCTTGTCGATCTCGTTAGCTGCGCGGACGAGCTCCGCAACAAAGGCGGGCGTCATGGTTACAGTCCGCGCGATCACGTGGCGAAAGAAAGTGGTAGGCGATTCTGCCGTTGGCGGGGACAGTGCCTCCTGGCGAGCACGTCGCAGCCCGTCCCTCCGTAGCTCGACAACAGCCTTCCGCAGGTGCGGGACGACGGCCCAGCCCACTAAGTCCTCTGGTTACGAATCCTTGTGACCGGTCACGGCGCGAGGCATTCCTCGCAAATGCCACAGGCATCCTCGTCAATGAAAAGACGGGATTGTCGACAACAGAGACAAGTCATTGCGCCCGCACCGAAGAAGGCGCCGTGACGCGGCGGAATGATTTCAATGTCGTGACTGGCGATCAGTTCGTTTGGGAGGTCATCGTCCATCTCGAGGCTCCAGATCGAGGTCGAGTATCTGAGATGATGATGCTGCCATGGCAATCAAGCGCATATTCTTACAGGTAACCGGTCGGTCAGTGATCAGCCTTGTGCACTTGGCCAATCGTTATTTGATCGTGGCGCTAACCGCGGACGTTTGAGACTCGCGAGTTCGACGGAGCAGCGTCGATCGCATAGTGGCTCGCCGTGCTCCCTTCGGGTCGAGCTCGGCGCGTTTGCTATTTCTTGAGACGCTCGGCTGCCTTATTCGCCTCATCTCTGTCGGACCCATGACGCTTTACGATCTTCTCGGCCTCGTCTCGGCTTATGCCGTGTTTACGGGCGAAGTATGCGACTTCGTAAGGTTCACTCGCAGATATCCTCCTGCGGTCTGCGCCGCCTCGTTTAGACTTATCGTCGGCCATCGTCATTTCCTCCATTTGCGGAGACCGAACGCTTAAGCAGTTCCGCGGTTCCTCATGCCATCGAGTAGGCAGCGGGCTACTCGACCCCTACGTCGCGAATGCCCGCTTCATTCCAACTCGCAGACTTCCGAATTGTCGGCCGTCTCCCGGAGCCCCTTATAGGAGGAGTGGCGCAGCTTCCCGTCATGCGTCCAGGCCCAGCATTGGCAAATCGCGACGACGGTTGTACCAATGAAATGATGATCCGCCTTATTTGCATATTTCTCGCAAGTGCGCTCCTCGGCGGCTGCGCATTTCCATTCCAACGCAATTTGGATGATTGCCCGACTGAAAGAACGGTTTCGATCGGGGACACATTCAGGTGCGCGGAGCCCGCTAAGGAACCAGCTCTGGGCGAGACACCTTGACCAATCCTGACACCGCTGCCCTCCTCGAAGACGCCGCCGATCGGATCGCGGACATATCGCGCCCAGATCTGCAGATCATGTTACGGCGAGCCGCGCTCAGGCTGCGCAACGCCGCGGCCGTCTCGATGGATGATGATGTGGAAGAAGTCCTCCGCGACGTGGCCGGTGAACTGGGGATGACGCGCAACGACACAATCAGGTATATCGTCCGTGAGTGGATGGAGAAGAACACCTATTTGCCGGTAAACCTGCTCGATGAGGATGGCGATGTGGGCGGGAACGCCTGAGCCACATTGCAGGCCGATCTAGATGGGCCACGAATTCGACCGGCCGGTCTATGGCGACGGTTCCGAGATGAAGCGGCGCCAGATGCGGCGGCGCCGCGAATGATTGGCACTCCTGCAGGACTTGCATTTCCGTTAATGAGCATTTGATTTCAATGAATGGTGGAGTTTGAGGGGGCATATAGTGCCTGGATTCGTTAGTGAATTTCAGCGTATTCGCCTCAACCGCTTGCCTTCTATTTAGAAACAATTCTTGGCAACCTGTATGGATTAATTAAAGTTGCGTAATACCGCGCTCCTGTCCATGAATTCGTTCGATATTTTTGCGTTTCCTTCCTGATAATACTGCTACCCTTTTCTCCATTCCAAAGCAGCGTTGATCAAAAGCCGCCCAACCATTCATGGTATTTGCTTGCTTTTTACTTTACGATGACGCATAGTAGTTGCAATCGCCATGAGCTACCGTTGCTGAGACACCGCGTTTTACTAATTGCTAGGAGGGAGAAATGATGCCTCTCTATCGCGTGGGTTACGGAGTAGCTGCTGTATCGTTGATCCTGCTTGCTTCAATGAGTGAGGCTCAAGATTTAAAGAGGGTGAGCGTATTTTCACCGGTCAACGCAGCCAATTTCATCGAGCGGCTAAAACCACTTGCCAGGACAAACCAATTGCAATTCTCCCTGGACGCCCTTCCAGGAGGGACGGTGTCTCCCACTGACGCAGGGTCTATCGTTTCGGTGATGAAACCTGACGATAACAGAATTGCTCGCCGGAACATTGTCGTTCTTAACAATTCAGACCTGAGCTCAGCACTGTCTTCAATGCAAAATGCAGCTGCAGACGTATTGCCTGTTCTCTCGTTGGATTTATTCCCTGATACGCCTGATGGCCGCAAGGTTAATGTCGAACTCATTCCTCGCCGGGTCAAAACCACGGAAGAAGGAAATACGATTGTCCTTGGGGAAGTAAAAGATCAACCTGGATCTCGGGTGGTTCTTACGATGAAAGGTCCAATCATCACCGGAACGATTCAGGCTGGCGGATCTAGCTACAACATATATCCGTTCAAGGGTCTCGCTGCCGCAGATGCACCCTCCCAGGGCCTTACGGCCGTCGACGAAATAATTGAGCCCTTTCCTAACGAGGCCGAGCCGCAGCCTTCAGCTCCTGCCGATGTACCATTGCGGAACGATCAGGACCTAGACATTAACGGCGGGCTTGATCCGAGTAAAATTCCTGCGCACGAGATAAGGATGGCCATTTTATACACTCGAGATGCCATGGAGGCACAAGGTGGCCAAGAGGCTATGGCGTTGTTTGTCGACGGCCTCATTGAAGAGCTGAACGATATTTTTCAGTCCAGCGCGATTCAGCATAATGTAAAAAAAGCATACTCTGGCACAATCGATCTCACGGAGACTGGTGACGTTCTCCAGACGCGCGATGCTTTGCAAGCAAGTGGTGACGGTAAACTCGATGACGTCCAGAAAATTCGCGATCAAAACAAGATAGATGTGGTTTCTCTCATAGTTGAACGGGGTCTGCCGATCTGCGGAATTTCGTTTATTCCTGAAGATATCAAAAAGGATTATCGCGAATATGGGTATTTTGTGGTTGTTCGGCAATGTGCGGAAGGAAATCTATCGTTTGCACATGAGTTCGCGCACGTATTAGGTGCGCGTCATGACAGATACAGAGATAATCTGGAGGGAATGCCGATCGACCGCAACCACGGCATAACCTATACATGCGGAGTGAATTTGTATTGTCGAGATATCATGGCTTACTCCAACTACTGTGTGGACAAGCTCAATGTCCCAAGGGGAAAGATTGAGGAACAGTGCCCAAGGGAAAGGATCTTCGGCGGTCCCGAGTGGCCAAATAGCAAGATTATTGTTCCAACAGAAGATAAAGATATGAGCACACGAACCGCAATCCAAATGTTTGGAGCTATTGTCGCTGCCTATCGGTAGGACAATTACTGAGGGAAGCAAATATAGGAGGAGAAAATGAAACATGTCATAACAGGAATAGCCTTGTTGGCTATGTCAGCTACAGTTTCTTTGGCACAGGATAAGACAAGTGCTGATGCGCAAGACATTTCTGCTCTCATAGCCAAACATCAGAAATTAATCTTGCCATACGTTCCCGTCATCAATCTCCTGGACAAGAGCGGAAACGATCTAGCGAATGCTGATCTTTCCAAGGCAGGGCTAGATGCTGATGTTCTGAGTGATGCTGAGAGAATGGTGGAGATCGCAAAGAAAATAAAGCCTCTGTTGGATAAAAATAATCTCGATGTGGCTGATCCCAAAGCAGCGCAAGACGTAAAACTAGCTGTCAGCATAGGTGTAGCGCTGGACATGCTCCGTTCGGACCCTACACTAAAGTCGGAAGGTTCGGCTGCTGAGGCGGATGTACTAGACGACGTGGCCAAAGCGGTGATCATCGGAGGCATGGTGTTCTCAGACCAACGTCTTAAAGAGAATATAGTCTATCTCGGACAATCTCCGAGCGGCCTTGGCATCTATGAGTTTTCGTATTTAGGAACATCGACTCGGTGGCGAGGTGTGTTAGCGCAGGACGTGCTTGGTAAAAAGCCTGATGCGGTTCACAGACTCTCCGGCGGTCTCATGGCTGTAGACTACAGTAAGATCGACGTTGGATTTACAATGGTAAACTGATCTGCGAATTGTGCCTCTGCGCGTTAAAGTGACGTGGCAGAGGCCTTTTCATTCCGCGAACAATTTCTGGCCTTGGTTTGTAATTCAAAACGTTGTGTTCATCGCTGTTGGTAGTGGCAGTTTATTCCAATCCATAAACTGGTGCGCGATCCTGTTCCTCGCGCAGCCCCTTAAAGGACGCATGTCGGAGCTTCCCGTCATGCGTCCAGCCTCCGTATTGGATCTCGGCAACCAGCTTCGGCTTAATCCAGATCAGGTGCTTGCGACCACCGGAATATTTGACGGCCGGTTTGGTCGCCTTGATCTTGTCCATCCTCGCGCGAAGCTTCATCGCCTCGTCTGCCTTGAAGCCCGTGCCGACCGATCCGACGTAAACAAGCTCGCCACCCTTGCGCGCAGCGAGAAGCAGCGCGCCGAAATTTCCGAACGCCGAGCCGGACCTCTGATAACCAACGATCGCAAAGCCGTCGCTCTGATGCATTTGATTTTCAGCCAATCACCGGACTTGCCGCTGCGATAGGTGCTGTTGCGGTCCTTAGCGATGATCCCTTCGAGCCCATGCTCACAAGCGATGCGCAGGAGCGTATCCCCGTCCGCCCCGATCTCCTCTGAGAGACCAATAGCCTCCTCCCCGCCGGCGGGCACTAACCCTCAAGGAGGTGGCGCCTGGCGGTGAGCTCTGTCTCGGTGAGGTCATAACCATCGAAATAGAGTAGATCGAAGACCATACAGACCGATTCCCACGATATCCGCTTGCCGCCCTTCCCCCCGAGTGACTGCTGAAGTTTGCCGAAATCAGACCTGCCGAGCTCATCGAACACGACCGCCTCGCCATCCAGTATCGCCGTCGAGACAGGAAGGCGCTTTGCAGCCGCCAGGATCGCGGGGAAGCGAGCCGTCCAGTCGTGCCCGCCCCGCGTCAGGATGCGGACGCCCTTGGGCTCAATGTGACAGCCAGGCGATAGCCATCCCATTTCACCTCGAACGCCCACCGCCGGCCTTTCGGCGGTCGTGGCTTCAGCAGCGCCAGGCACGGATCGATGCGTGCCGGCATGGGGTCGAGAAGCAGTTGAGATTGGGCGGGATCGCGCCGGCGGCGCGGCCGGCTGCGGAGCGGTGCGTCGGCCTCGCCGAGGAGCGGCTGGGAAGGCTTGCGCGGCGGATTTGTCATGCCAGCAGTTCATCAGCAACACCTTAAAAAGCAATTGACCAAGATTGATAATTGACTCATCCGTCGACGAGAACATAATAAGAACATCGGTGTGCGGCCGCCGATCTGAAAAAACGGAAATATGGAGCACGGAATGCGCGAGCAGCCGATCGGCGAAGCCATGGTTGATGATGAGATTGCCGAGGTGCTTGCTTATCACAAAGGCGATGCGCAAGCGGCGATAGGAACCCTCCTGGCAGACATCCGTCACCTTCGCTGGCAGTTAGTGCTGACCGAAGGCGCTATGGGCCGAGGCATCACGCGCGGGTGGCGGCCGAGATACGACCGAGACTGATAATGCCGGAAATGAACTATAGCAAGAAGTTGCGCGGGTGGAGTCTGCGCGACGCGGCTGAGGCTAATCAAGTGCTCGAGGTAACGTGCCAGCTCTGCTCTATCGGTTTTTTCCGAGAGACTTGTTGAAGCTGACGAAAGACGTGAGCCTCGATCGCTTGGCCGGCCGGTTCCGATGTCAGCTCTGTGACCGAAGGGAATACACGAACCTGAAGATCGTCCAGATTTGGGGGTCTGAAATCGGCAAGCTTTCAGTGCGCCGACTGGTCAAAGTGACGTCGGTCAAAAAGCCGATATGGGAAGATGGAGTTTTATAGGATGGTGTCGCGCCGAGATAACCCTAGCGCCCGCTGGCGCCTAAAAACTGATCTTCCTCATCACGCCATACTCTGATGGGGCAACTATCACTCCGGCGAGCACCCCTATTCCGTTCGAGATCGGGGCAAGGTCATCACCTCGGCGTTCGCACTGGACAGTAGATCGGAGGGCTATAGCGCGTCGATCGAGTGGGATAGCTATCTTGTCTTTCGCTTCAGCAGCCGCGAAGCTGCAGAGCAATTCAGGGATCGCTGGAACGGCCAGTTCATCGGCACGGACGAAGTGGACAGCAATGGGGCCTGGACGCCGACGGAGGGACATGTGTGCAATCTATACCGGATGGATGCGAAGGATTGGGTCAATAAGCGGGCGCAAGACGTCGAGAGTCTGGTCAACTTGATGCCGGCCTACCAGATGAACCCGGACCAAATGGGCCCGATCGTTCGCAACACTGCCGATGGTCGCAAGCAGCTTGTCCATGCCAGGTGGGGCCTTCCCTCGCCATTTTTCGTCATAAAGCAGGCGGCCGAGGCTCGGGCAGAGAAGTTGCGGCAGAAGGGCAAGCCCGCCGACATGGACACGCTCATCCGTATGGAGCCGGACAAGGGTGTTACCAACATCCGGAGCCTCTATGTTCCCCACTGGAAGAAATGGTTCGGTGTCCAGAGCCGTTGCATTGTCCCCGTGACCAGCTTTGCCGAGCCTGATCCAGCCAGCAAACAGGACGGCGGAAGCACGCCGAACGCCTGGTTCGCCCGAGACGAAGGCAAGCCGTTGATGTTCTTCGCGGGTATCCACGTTCCGCAATGGCAAAGCGTCCGGCAAGTCAAGGATGGCCTTACGACCGACGACCTATACGCCTTCTTGACCACCGACCCGAATGACGTCGTCAAACCCATCCACGCGAAGGCAATGCCTGTCCTGCTGCTGACCCAAGAGGAAGTTGACGTATGGATGCACGCCCCTTGGGAAGAGGCAAAGGCGCTCGCTCGCCCGCTGACGAACGACGCAATCAAGGTGATATCGCGCGAAGCCTACGGCTCGACCATCGTCAGCACCGCCGGGGAGCCGGCGCAAACGGATTTGCTATAAACGCCATGAGCATCACCGACCACTCATCGGCACCAGGTGCCAATGTGCACTTTGAACATTATTGCGAAGAGCCCGGCTGCGAGGAATGGGGAGGCTTCGGCAATAGCCCTTCGAAGGCAATTCCGGTTCGATGGTGGTGCTGGGAGCATTTTCCGCACAAGACCTACGAGCAGGAGCAGGCTCTGAGACGAAAGCTCGATGCGGCAGAGAAAGAGGCACCGAATTGATAACGGGCTTGATCCTATGTGCCTCGCTCACTGCCGTCGACGGCGACACTGTGAAATGCGATGGGCGGAATATGCGGCTTTTGGGGGAAGGTGTCCCGTTCGTATCGGGCATCGACACGCCGGAGATCGGATCGCACGCGAAGTGCATGAAGGAACGGAAGCTGGCGCTGATCGCCAAGGGAAGGCTTAAAGAGCTTCTGGCAGAAAAGGGCTTGCGGATCGAATGGAGCGGCGCGGTAGACAAAACGCAGTCGCACCGGCCGCTCATCAACATCTATCGAACGAATGGGGAAGAGATCGGGAAGAGGCTGCTACAGGAGGGGTTCGCTCGATCGTGGGCGCCAGGTCATCGAAACAACTGGTGTAATTAGCCGGGCATTGCAATTTCCCGGTCTGCTCCCAAAGCGACGCTCAGCACTGCATGATAATCGTCATGAGGTGTGTTTCGCCGGTGACGTAATGACACCATCCACCTGGGGGTCCCGGACAGCCCCGCGAGCGCCGCCGAATGCAGTGCAAGCCTCCGCGATATAAATTCAGTGAACAGGCGGTCGCGTTTCCTCTTGCGGGCTCTCCCTGCGTAAGAAGCCATGGCTCGCCGCACATGTGACGCGCGGCACCCGTAACCAGGACCCCTTGATGAACGCGTCCTGGCTCCGGCCGAGGAGGCGTAGCTTGACGAGGTAAATGAGACGGAGCGGCGACTCTGTACGTCGCATGTATTCGGGCACGGAAAACGCAGCGGGAAGTGAAATCGTCGGCGCGCCGCCATAGCGAGGCTGTTACTCATGGAATGATGGCGCCTAGTTTGGTAATATAATGCAGCAGACTTGGCTCTATCTATGAGGCTTCTGGGATGACCGCGAACGAAAGGGATGACGTCCGGCGCGTGCCAGCCGAGAGGCCGGAACTCATGTCCAATACGAAGCGGGACGGCGATCATGCGGATATGGCATCGCGGGACAACTCAACTCATGGTGATCGGCCAAGACAACGAAAGCTCGTCACACAGGGCCGGCCGCGCGAAGCCCTCAAAAAGCGCGCCACCTGACGGTCACTAGTCCCGGCGATTTTAATCTGAGAATGGCGATTGCGTAACTCCTGCAGTTACCTTGGGCGCGGCTTGCCTTGGCGCCGCTGCACAACCGGCGATCAGCTCATCGAAGTCCCCCGCTGTCAGCGTTGCTCTATCAAACAGCTCGGCAGCAACCCTATCGAGTAGGGCAGAATGTTCGATTAGAATGGCGGTGGCGCGGGAATATTGCTGGTCAAGGATTCGACTGACATCTTCACGGAGCGCATTCGGCAGCCTTCTCGCACTCTCTGTGGTCACTTGACGAGATTCTATGAGAAATGGCAGGCTTCTGCCCATTCCGAACGAGGCGGCCATTTGGGTCGCCAGGACAGTGGCTTCGTCGAGGTCGCTTCCCTTCGATCCCGAGAAGCCGCTCGAACGGCAGCCCAGGACGATTTCCTCGGCTGCAGCGCCAGCGAGTAGCCGACAGATCAAAGATTCAAACTGATCGCGAGTATCGAGTGAGCGCTCGTCCTCCGGCAGCTCATATCTTACGGCGCCGCCACGCAGGCGCGCCTTCGACCCCAGCAATCTCACTTGCCGCCGGATCGCCACGCTGATTTTGGCTCGTGGTGACAACACATGGACAACGATGGCATGACCCGCTTCGTGGACAGCGATCCGTCGTAGGCTCTCCTCGGATAGTTCCTGAACCGGCGGAAGCGAGCTGGCAACGTCAGCGACCTGGACCGGCCGGCTCTGTCTGCGTCCAATCCTTCTGGCTTCCCGAGCGATCATCTCAAGGTCGGCACCATTCCAACCCTCAAGATCGGCCGCTATGTCTCTCAGCCCCGCCATGTCGTCCGTCAGCTTGAGGTGAAATTGCAGAATGTCGAAGCGCTCCCGCTCGTTTGGCAGGCCTATCCGGATATGTCTTTCCAGGCGTCCGCTTCGCAGCAGTGCGTCGTCGATAGCTTCCGGGAAGTTCGTTGCCCCGATAACGACGATCTGGTGTCGTCCTCCGGCGCCGTCTATGGATTCGAGAAGGTAGTTGACCACCTGACGCGAATAATTTGCATGATTGTTTGCGAACTGTGTTCGGTCGCCGATCGCATCGAGCTCATCAAGGAAGATGATTGAGGGTTGTTGCGCCTGAGCTGTCTCAAAGGTCCGACGCATCGCCCCGAGCAAATCTCCCAAATGGCCATACGATTGCCATTGCGAGACCGATGCCGTGATCAACGGCAGGCCTGCCGATTTGGCAAGCGCCTGCGCAAGCAGGGTCTTTCCGGTTCCGGGTGGACCATGGAGAAGGACGCCTCGATCCAGATGTCCCCAATCCATCTCTCCACAACCGAAGCGGCGAACGTCTTCGACGAAAGCCAAGCCCCATTCTTTCGCGCGTCCATAACCTGGCAATTCCTCCAGGAATGGTACAGCCTCTGTAGCTGGGGCAGGGTTGGCGGCATTTAGTTTGCGGACGACTTCCGGAGAGACGCGGGCTTTGGTCGTGAGTGTCACCATCAACGGGAGATCTAAACGGCCGATCGCCGTAGCAACGGCTTCCTCCAGCGGCTGACGGCCCAGAAACAGGCGGGCCGCGTTGATGTGATCTGCCGTCGGGGGTTCGAGATCGACGACGCCGTCCGCCAAGATTGCCAACTCTTCCGGCAAGTCGGACCGATTGCGCGCAAGGACCAGGACAGAATCGAACCGTCCATACTCCTCAAGGAATGAGAGCGTTTTTGACTTCGATTTCTTTCTCGATAGCTGTGGCAACACATGGACAACGGCCTGCGATTGCCGCCGAAGGTGCTGCCATGGTTCGATCCGGGCTCTCAGCGCGAGCTCAGCGGCCTTTCGATAGACATCGCCGATTTCCTCAGTGTCAACAATAACGATCACAAGAGATGGAAGCCCATTCCGGAGCCGATGCTGGGACCGCAGTGCCCGGCGAAATGCTGCATGCAGAAGAAAGACTCCAGGGGATTTCCCGACGATGTCGCGAAGGCGGCCGGAGGCGATTCGCGGACGGATTTCTACAAGATATTGATCGCTATCGGCCATCCGGAAAACTCCAGATATCGACGGCGTCCTTGGCCAAAGGCGACGGTTCGCCGAGGCGATACCATTGCGTCAGAGAGCGGGCCGCCTTTGCTTCTACTGAAACCAGCTCCAGCTGAGTGCTGAAGCTCAACCAATCGGCAGGAAGGCCGCCGGGCCTTCTCGGATCTTGAAAGCGGCCGACGAGCACCGGGCACACGTAGTTCTCGATCGTCCAATCCTCGACCAAGGTCACGAAATCGGGATCGAGGTGCGGAATGGACCGCTCCTTCAAGAGCAGCCGGAGATCGTCCGCCAGTTGCTGGTGGATACGCAGCCTCGAATTGATGGCCCGAAGGGACGAGTTGCCATCGAACTCGCCGAATCTCAGAAGTTTCATCCGCGTCGGCCCCCAAAAAGCGGCCCGTCCGCGGGCGCATGGCCAACACTGCTCCGCGAACCGAGACGATGCCAGCGGTTGAGTGTTCGAACGAAGCGCTCATCTTCGTCATGGAACTGCGCCCACACCTGGCTCGTGGAGATGACGTGACCATCCGGAAGAGACGAATGCCCTTCGACAATGCCCTCCAGGCACCCGACCTCTCTAAAACCGCGACGCCAATGCGTGAGGACCGGTGAAGCCATGAGTGCTGGAGCGAAGATGCCGCTCGCTTGCAGACGCTCGAGGTCGGACGTGTGCCTCTTCAAGCCAGTTATCGACGATGTGATGCGAAAATTCATGATTCGTATCTCCGGATGAATTTAGAAAGAGACGGAAGGATTCCACACACGGGAACCCGGACCCTAAGAGACTGTAAGGCGCCTTTGGCGTCTGAATATGCGCAAAGACGCGCGGGCGTCAACATTTATTGCTCCTGCGTTTTGCCGGGCTCGAAATCTGTGGTTATGAATCCTTATGCAGCCGGTGCCGCGCCCAATCTTAAAGATCGCTAGAGAGTTCCTCGGCCTTAGCCAGGACGACGTCGAAGCCGTGCTCGGAGTTTCGCGGAAAACCATTCAGCGAATTGAGCGAGGCGACGACGTGATCGTCCACTACGTCGCTTCACTTCAGCGCTTCTACGAAGATCAAGGGATAGAGTTTGTACCGCCCGCTGACGAGAGAGGGTGGGGAATATTCAACGCGAATACCAAGGCTGATCCAGCGAAGTTGAATGCCTTAGAAAATGTTCCGCCCTCCAAACGTAAGAAAGCAGTAAGTTGATCCGAATTGAGCGTCATTGGGGCCTCTCGGCCTTCGTTCGAGGTATATGTCGATCCTAATGCAGGCTCGTCATTGTTGGGACGTTTGCCCACGTCGGACTTCGAGCGCTAGCAACCAAATAAGGTCCGAACTCTCTCCCCGATCGCTGCAGCACAGCGAGGCTCGACGACAGTCACGGCGCTGACCTGCTCCGATCTTCTCGACCGTCCGGAACTGTCAGCCACGCCACACGTCCGATCGCGGTGAGTCCTATCCCGACAGTCGGTCTGCTTTTTGCCAGTCTCCGACCCGCGTCGCGACCTTCTCGAGGTCAAGGGCGATCTGATCGACCAGCTCCGTCAGCGCGCCCTCCCTAGTCTCGTTCCACTCCCGCCGCCATCCGACAGAGGGAAACGGGCTGTAGGCGACGATCTTCAGGAGACCTGTCGGCAGCCACCGCGTCACCGACCAGGAATGTCCGGCACGCCTTCGCTTCTTCCACCGTGCCTCCGACAGGAACCTCCCGTGTCCGGCGTAGTGCAGCCTTGTCTCCCTGCCGGCTTCGACGACCGCGAGTCCGATCGGAGTCGACCCGACGTACGCCACGGTCGGCCTCCGTCGCGCATGATCCTCCCGTGGATCCCGAGGGCGGCCGAGGATCACAGCGTCCCGATCGACTGACAGCCGCGCGAAGCTCTCGAAGGACGCCGCAATGAGCACGCGGTGGCCACGCGCCTCGATGGCTCTGTAAAGCTTGTCGGCCAGTTCCAGGCTGGCCGAAAGTCTTGAGCGTGACGTGGTCACGTCGATGATAGAAAGCCGCTTCGGTAGCCTGAGATAGCTCTCGGCGGCAGCCGCGGCGTCGGCCGCGTCCGCGGCGTCTTCCCTATCCTTGATGGCGGCGTCGGCGGGCAAGTCATCGGCGTCGTCCGCCTCCTCGAGCTGAGCGGACCTCGATGCTGCGGCTCGGAAATGAGGACGCGACGCAGCAACCAGCGGATGCTCGGTCTCGGTCAGCCCCGGAGAACGCCTTCGAAACCTACTGTAGAAGGGTCTGATCTGAACTTGCTCCGCCCGGTCGCGGGACCATCTGTCGGGGCTGCCTAGCCGCAGGGGCGGAAGCTCCGGAACAGGCGCCTCCAGGCCAGCCTTCCTTCTCGTCCAGTACCCACGCGGCGGCCGCGGGACCTCGAGCGCGGTACAGACCCGGCAGAGATAGCTGTCGGACACCCTCAGCTTCAAGGCGAGAGTGGAGGCCGGCTCCGCCCAAACTAGACGGTAGAGTTCGTCGCGGGTGATCATCTCGCCCCTACCGGCTTCGTCTCGTTCCAGCGCGAAGGCCAGTCGGGCATCTCGTTCTCCTCCGCGTCGAGGCTGCGCTCGGGATCGTCGATGACGTACTTTAACTCCTCCGCCCAGAGGTGAAGGGCGTGACGGCGCTGGATTTTGAAGGAGTGGGTGTTGTACGTCTCTTCAAGGTCCTTTTTCATGTGTCCGATGACTGCCTCCGCCACGTCCGTCGGGACGCCGATGTTGCTCAGTCCGCTGCGGACCGTGCGACGGTCGTCGTGGAGAACCCAGGGTTCGAGTGGCTCGTCGTGCGCCTCGGCGTAGATCTCGGCCATCTTCTGCCGGAACTGCCTCGTCGCATTCGATATTCCGCTGATGGGCTTCCATCCGTCCGTGGTGCTGAAGACGTACGGACCATGGACCGTCGGTTGCAGCGCCCTGATGCGCTCCAGCAGTTGCATCATCGGCACGGAGAGCGGAACGAGCTGCTCGCGGTCGGATTTGAAGCGAGACGCGGGGATCGTCCACATCCGTCTCTTCAAGTCGAACTCCGGCCACGCCGCCTTTCTGACGTCCGAGTTGCGCTGGCCGGTGAGAAGGAGCGCCTGGAAGAAATGTCCCCAGGGATAAGGCGTCGCTTCGGTGGCGGCCCAGTACGCGCGGATTTCATCGGAGTTATGGGTACGTTTGCGTTTGTTCTTTCGCAGCTCCATGTGCTCGTTCGTGAGATCGATCACCGGCGAATGGGCGATGCCGTAGTCGTCCTTGCGTTTAGGGTTCAGTATCCACTTGAAGAAGGTTCTCAACATGCTGAAGGCGTTGTAGGCCTCGGTCGGAGCAGGCCGGTCGCGAATGGCTTCGATCAGGTTCTGGACGTCGAGTTCGGTGACCTTGTGAAGCGGTTTGTCGATCCATCGGTTCCGCTCCGGATCGAGAAACTCGCGACGGCACAGCTTCTGGTCGCCCGCGGCCCTGCGGTTCCGCTTGCGTTCCGGGAGCCAGGCGACGTAGTCTTCCATCGCCTTGCGGAATGTCATCCGGCTCAGCCTTTCATCCTCCAGGCTGGCGAGGATGGCCTCTTCCGCCGGATCGATTCCGCGCCTGTTCAGCGCCCTCCACTCGAGCACTTTCGCGCGCGCATCGTCGACCGACATCGTGTGCGCGTCTCCCACAGCCCTCCGCGTCGGGTTCTTCGCGCTGCCGAACCGAGCGGACATCACCCAGGTCCGCATTCCCTTGGCGCCGATCCGCAGCTCGAGGCTGGGGACGTCGCCGTCGCGGATGAACCGCACCTTGCCCTCCTTTCCGGAGCTCTTCACGCTCTTCCTGTCGCCCCGGCCCATGCTCTCCATCGCACGATCCTCTGTTCGGTTCCGCAGCCGCGGGTACGGCAGCCCACGCCCTAAGGAAACTCCAAACGAACAAATTAGTCAATATTATCAATTATATAGGCAGCTCCTGGCCGCTAAAGACCGCATTTGACCGCTCTCGGCGGCTTGGGCGCTAGCTATTACAATGCCACGCCGGCCGCACTGAGAGCGGGACGCGCGTCTTTCGCTTGCGGCAGTTCTCGGATCGATAGCGCAGTTGGCCTCGTCCGTCCTTTTCCGGAAATTGGGCTGAACCCGAGCAGCTTGCCCACGTCTGTCTTTCGAGGAAGACGTGGCCGCCTTCTGGGGCGCACGGCGAGGTGGCGCTTCTCGACCGACTCCGGCTCGCGCCACGACGCTGGAACGTAGCGGCGGTCCGTCGGAGGTCGCGTGATCTGGCGCGATCGGCTGCGACGGGTCGAAATTTCCGACAACAAATCTGACAACATGGGAGGTGGCGCCGGTGACGGTGTGTGAATGCCGGTGGTGGCGGCGCTTGGGCAAAGCGCAGGGGATTTCAGCCGGTTGCGTCGCTCTTGGAGAGTTGTGAACGTTTCCGCCCGGTCGCGGCGGGCGCCTCATAACCGCTTGGTTGGGGGTTCGAGTCCCTCCGGGCCCACCATTTTTTCAGTAGCTTAGTAGCATTTCGACGACTAAGGCTCGCCCTTTATGATCGGACGCAAAAATTCCGCAATTTTTGACACAGGGTTTCGAAATTTCTAAGCCGACGCCAGTTTAGTCCACTACTATCGGTGTGAGGCTCCTAGATCGGTCTTCGATAGATCTTTGCTCTTTGCACCTCCCGCTTTTCGATTCTCTTGCCAGACAAGATGGCTCCTCCGCTTCAACCCAAACTTTTTGCTGACCATCTCATCGATACGCCGAGCCACCTGCATCGCGTTTTCGGATAGTGACACGAGAGCATCCATATCGACGTGGAAAGACCTTCCCTTTTTATAGGGGAAGCCTTCTACCACTCCGACACGATTCGCGAAGAGCTCGTTCACGAGACCTCCATTGTGGACATTGATGTTCCGCACTTCGACGAAAAGACGGAGCAGCTGACGTTGACGATCCGCGTCAAACATTTGGACGCCTAACCGATCATCGAAATACTTCTCCATTTCGGAAAGACCGCCGTAAGAGAGATCGTTAATTCTGCGATCGATTATGAAGGCCACCAAGTCTTGATGGCGCGTGAAACGAAAAATGTCATCTACCCTGATCGTCTGTGACGAAGCCATTATTATAGGTTTCTTGAGCGCCGCACTGTGAATGACTGAAGAAAAGTAGCGCTGGAAGGCATTAACGATGCCGTTAGTTAAATTACGTGACTGCACTGTCGAGTGCTTCGTCAACTCGCGCAGAGCGGCATCTGGATCGTTGGCAGTTTTTTCCAAACGCGCACGTTCATCTGCGTCGGCCTCCGCTGTAACGAGCGCCTTTGCAGCTCGAACTCGTCCTTGGTCAACGAAGCTTACGAGCCGCACAACAAAGAAGAAGTAGTCGAGGTTACGATGATATTCATCCAGAAAGAGGCTAAAGGCTTCTGTGCACACCATGTTTCGCGGCGGATAGAACATATCATCCTGCAAATCAGTTTTCTTCCCCCCGGATGCACCTTGACGAATACTCGTCAGGCTTGACTGAGAATTTCCCATCCTTACTCCTCCAGCACTCCAGTAGACTTCGAAAGCGTGCGCGCGGACATCACTTCCTTCTCACTCCTACCTTTTCCCCCAGTGAATAGGTCAATTCGACGTCATGGCATCGTGTGCGAGTTTGTTCGGTGAGGCCGCCTTCACTGTTTTACTTGATCCCTAACTCCACACCTTTAGTCGCCTTAGGCCGACCGATCGTGTCCTTGAGCCAGCACTCCGATTTTTTGGGAACATAGGAAAACGCCTTACAAGCGTTGTCGCCAATACAGGCGGTGAAACACTGCAAATAGTTGCTGCCTCTCAAGCGCTTGTAGTCACCACCGGGAAGATCGATGCCGGAATAGCTCGTAAAATCAGACACGATCACATCGGCTGCCTTTGACGATGCATAGGCGGCGACCGCGTCCGAATTCCGTATCAGAGCGACAACATTATCCTTGAGGAAGCAAACGCTGTACTTCGTGTTGTAGGTAATCGCTCTGCACTGGCTGTCGCCTTCGCAAATCTCGCGGCACCCCGAATAAGTGATATCCTTGACGGCTCGGTAGTCGAAGCCGATCGCGTCGTAGCCGCGAGCATCGATGAGTGAAGCGGCGGGCTGTGCGGGCAGATTAGTCGTCGCGCTTGGTGCTTTAGTCGACGCCTGTTCCTGCTCCTCGCCGTAGCAGAGAATCTGGAACACGGAGGGCGTAATCTTGTCGGCCAAGTCAGCTGTCGAGATCGTCTGCTGGTTTGCTGCCCTGTCGCCGGATTGCCCCGCGATGCTTTGAGACTGCAGGAAAAGCTCGGCAACGGAAGCGCGGATTGCGAAGTTCACGTTCTGCGCTGTGATGCCGATCTCGTCCGCGATGCCTTTCGACAGCGTCGCACTGGTAATGCCAACAAGAAAACCGTCGCGGTCAACGACCGGGCCGCCGGAATTACCGGGCTGGATCGGTGTCGAAATCTGGATATACCGAGTGTCGTTTCGAAGTCCCGCAAGCGCATTGACGTTGCCTGTAGTGACCTTGACCGAATCCGACAGCAACGTCGCCAGCGGGAAGCCTATGGCGAGGATGTCGTCGCCGAGCCGCGTTGGCGCGTGCCGGAAGACGAGCGGCTTGAACGGCTCCGCAGCGTTGATCTTGACCAACGCCAGATCGTTGGCGGCGTCGATGCGGGGATCAATGGCGTCACCCCTGCCCTTTACCTCGATCCGCTGGCATCCCTGAACAACATGCGCGTTGGTCAGCAACCAGCCGTCCGTCGTTACTGCAAAACCGGTTCCCGATGACGTCGGGCCATCGGCAAGACATGTGGAAGCAAAGACAGCGGTAAAGAAAGCGCTCAAAGTTGCGCGACACGCGGTTGCCATCAGTATATCCCCAGTTGTCTGGAGACTAGACCTTCGAGCGGGTGCTTTTCAACCGGTTCTTGTATTCAAGCTTAATGCCAACTGCCGATCGACACGGGTTTAATAACTGCAGGAGCGTCCATCACTCGGCCTGAATCCATCCGCGCAGGCCGGGTTGAGCGGTTGGCTCTCGTAATGGTAACCGCCGTCGTGATAATAACCGCCGTCGATCGACGACGTCTGATCGAGGTATCCTGACGAAGTGCAGGCCGAGGTGATCGTGGCAAGGCTGATCAGCGTTCCGGTCGCGACAAGGGCGAAAAATCGGTTCATCTGAGCTTCTCCTTCGGAGGGGCAGGCTTTAGCCGCAAGCGGACAATTTACCACGCGATCCCCTGTGTCTGCGAGGATTTATGGCGGCAGAGCGGCCTCGGCGGCCCCGCCTAACGCCAATGTGATCCGCGACTGTCACATAACTGTCATGCAAAATTGCCCATTGCGACGGCAACCTGGGCAAAATATACGCTGCCGGCTAACAAAAAAAAGAATGAGTGAAATGCCATGAGTGCCATACAGAAACTTTTCAACCGCAATCTCCTGTCCCGTTTCGTGACCGGTCTCGGTGCGGTTCCCCAGCGTTTTCGCGAAGCCCGCGAAGAACGCAAGCCTGCCATTCATCCCTCTTTCATGGATGATTTCGGCGCCTGAAGCGGGGCGCGGTCGTTCCGATCGCTTGCCGCCCTTGCCTCTTCGATTCTTTGCATGTCTTGCGCAAACCGCGCATCGCTTTTGCCGACATACAATATGTTCGCCGGCGGATAAGGAATACGACCTTATCCCGGCCGGCGCGCGTGCTCAGTTGACTACGGGCGCTGCCGGTTCGCCCCAGCTCGATATCGGTTGGCCGCCCTTGGTCGCCACGCGCGCATCGTAGAGCGCGAGCGAAGCCTGCAACTGGCGCATATCGTTGCAGCGGTTGATGATGCCGCCGATATATTGCACGCAGTCGCTGGCGCTGCCCTGCACCGAGCCCGTCGCCCAATCCTTGACGATGCCGTCGGCGCCGACCAGGAAATAGGAAAGCCGGTTATTCTGAGATACGGTTGAGCTGCCGACCAGGCCGGCGAAATTCGTGCCGGTCTCGGTTTTGGCGGCGGGCGCCAGATGCCGGTAGACGGTCAAGCCGTTCTTCAATGGCGTCGCGCCGATCATCGGGCCGTAGGTGGCGTCGGAGCCGGAAAGCTGCGCCATCGGCGACTGGCCGAGATTGGCGATGTCAGTATAGGGTTTGCCGAGCGCATAGCTGGTGAAGGAGCGGTTGGCGGCGTTTTCCGCCTTTTCCGCCACCTGCGTGCAGCCCGCCAGGCCGATGGCGAGAGCGATTGATAGAATTGTGATGACGCGCATGGTGTCCCCTTTGCCGGGCACAGCGTGTCCGGAAGCCCCTGTTTCTTAACCCGCCCTATTTGCTAGCAGGTTTGGGGGATTTGGGAAGGTGTTGGGGGCGCTGGCGTTTCTCATGCGGCCTTTGCGATAGTGAATAGGCAAGAATGGAGAGGGCACGCCGTGCCGCCCCCCTCTGCCCTGCCGGGCATCTCCCCCACAGGTGGGGAGATTGGCTGGGCGCGCTGGCTTCCCCAAACAACTAACGTCGGTCAGCACGGTGAAACGATAGAGGGGTGCGAAGGTTTGGCCGCTTGTGATCTCCCCACCCGTGGGGGAGATGCCCGGCAGGGCAGAGGGGGGCGGCCACGGCACGCCCTCCCCGTATTCCCTATCGAGACAGATAATCCTCCCATCCCGCATATTTTTCTCTCATCACACGCGCACCCGTCCCTTCCGCCGCAATAGCTTCACAATCAACCGACAGAAAGTTCATCCGGGAAACGACAACTAGGGAATGAAACATGGCGCCGATTCTGTCGAAGACTGTTCTGATGACTGCCCTTCTGGCCCTGCCGCTGGCAGCGGCAGC
This sequence comes from Rhizobium phaseoli, assembly GCF_001664385.1. NCBI lineage: Bacteria > Pseudomonadati > Pseudomonadota > Alphaproteobacteria > Hyphomicrobiales > Rhizobiaceae > Rhizobium > Rhizobium phaseoli. The sequence continues at coordinate 3,137,832 of NZ_CP013532.1, forward strand.
GCCTGTAATGGCGCAGGAGGCAAAGCCGCGCGAGGCGGTGATTTCGGTGACGGGGGATGGCGAATCGTCCGTGGCGCCGGATATGGCGGTCGTCACGCTTTCCGTCGTCAAGCAGGCGAAAACCGCCCGCGAAGCGCTCGATGAGAACAACAAGGCGATGAAAGACGTGCTCGACGCGCTGAAGAGCGGCGGCATTGCCGAGCGCGACCTGCAGACCTCCGGCTTTTCCATCCAGCCGCAATATAATTATCCGCAGCCGGTCGACGGCCAGCAGCAGCAGCCGCAGCTGATCGGCTACCAGACCATCAACGCGGTCACCGTCAGGCTGCGCGATCTTGCCAAGCTCGGCCAGGTGATCGACCAGTCCGTCACCCTCGGCATCAACCAGGGCGGCGACATCCAGTTCACCAACGACAAGCCGGAAGCAGCGATCGAAGAGGCGCGCAAGGACGCCGTCGCCGAGGCTGTCAAAAAGGCGAAGACGCTGAGCGAAGCGGCCGGCGTCAAGCTCGGCCGCATCATCGAGATCAACGAGAATGAGCCGCGCCCGCTGCCGCAGCCGGCCTATCGCGCCACGATGATGAAGGAAGCGGACGCGGCAGTTCCCGTCCAGGCCGGCGAGACCACTTACAATGTCAGCGTCACGGTGACGTTTGCGATCGAGCCGTGAAATGAAGGGGCATTGCGTCCTTCCGATGTGCGGCATTCAGACCGCTGATGAGGTCGGTCAATTGCTCTTTCGACGTGTTCGGGCTTGTGGCGTGAGCATTTGTCTTCGGTTGATAGGCGCCTGAGGGAGATCAGCCCCTCATCCGCCTGCCGGCACCTTCTCCCCGTTCTGACGGGGAGAAGGGAATATGCCGCATCCTCTTAATCCCCCACAAACCTCTCGTAGGACACGTCCCCTCTCCCCGTTTTTACGGGGAGAGGGTTAGGGTGAGGGGCAGTTGTGGGGCCGAAGCCAGGGCCAAGGGACGGCGCCGGGAAGGAGCGCAGCTGTCATCAAACAAGCTCACAAAAACAAAACCGCCCTTGCCGATCGGGGAGACTGGCAAAGGCGGTTCTGGCCGCCGCATCGGGGAGACGAGGCGGGATTCTGATTAATACGCGCGACGCAGCGCCGGGCAGCCGCGAACGTTGGCGAAGCTCATTTCGCCGGGGCCGCGGCGGGTCCAGCCCTGGACGACGACGCGGCGCGGGGTGATGTCGACGACGCGGGCGCGGCGGAAACCGTAGTCGCGGGCGAGATCTTCGGCGAGTCTCGGATCACAGCCGCGCGGGCGGCGCTCGAAGCCCGGAGGCGGACGGCGGTAATCGCGCGGCGGCTCACGGTCCTGATCGCCGATAATGATACTGAACTGCGCGGCGGCCGGGGCGGCCGTGCTGGCAAGGGTGCCTGTTATCAGCATGGCGGCAAGACCCGCCTTTGCCAGAAACTGCATCATCGAAAAACCTTTCGTTTCAAAGTCGGTGCGGCCAAGCCGCCGTCCCCCATCTCGCCTGAGGCGTCACCGGGAATCACTTATACGGATCAGAGAAGAGACGGCGGAAAGTGTCGCCGTCAAGGCAAAACGGCCGGCAAGCCTTGCATCGGCACTTGCCGGCCGGGTTCCGAATGCGCCGCGTGTCTTTTTGCACACGAAGGACGCTGCAGGCTCTCGGGCCGGTTCGTCAGCGCCGGATCACCGGGCAGCCGCGGACATTGGCGAAGACCATCCTGTCCCAGCCGCGGTGGTCGCGCCCGGCAACGACGACGACGCGCGGCGACATGCGGGTGATGTGGGCTCTATGCAGGCCGAAATAACGCGCCTTGCGCACCGCATGCATCGGTGAGCAGCCGCGGATCGGGCGATGATATTGCGCCTCGACGAGGAAACTCGTCTGCGGCCCGGCGGCAGCCGCCGTGGAAACCGTGGCCGGGATGGATGCAAGGGCGAGCACTGCGGCAAGGCAGGCCTTGGTGAGGAAATGCGTCATCAGGTGTCTCCGTCGATTGTCGTTGTTTTTTCAACCTCCCGCTGAGGGGATTGTGTCGACAATAAACGCCGTAAACTGAATGGTGCTCGAACCGGCCATTCAGTTTGCATTCACCAGAAGAGGAGCGTTCTCGGCGCCTTTGTCCGATGGGATTCACGCTCGATCCGCAGGCCCGACCTCTCAGGCGCCGAGATGCAGCACGATTTCGCGCCGGTGCGGCCGGTCGCGATGTTCGAAGAGGTAGATGCCCTGCCAGGTACCGAGCATCAGCCGGCCGCGCGCGACCGGAATGCCGATCGACACCTGCGTCAGCGCCGCTTTGATATGCGCCGGCATATCATCCGGCCCCTCGGCCCTGTGCACCACCCAGCCCATCGAAGGATCGGAGGCCGGCGGTACCAGGCGGCGGAAGAAGGAAAGAAGGTCGGTGCGCACATCCGGATCGGCATTTTCCTGGATCAGCAGCGAACAGGAGGTGTGGCGCACGAAGACGGTGAGAAGCCCCTCCTCCCGCCCCGCGGCATTGACGAAGGCTTCGGCCTGATCGGTGAATTCGTAAAGGCCTTGGCCGCGCGTGGCCAGGGTGAGGATCGTCTGGGGCACAGGCGCTCTCCGTCTCGCAATGATTTCCCCGGCGAGTTGGCGCACCAGGGGGACCAAGTCAATGCCCGGCTCGGCCAGCAGCCGGCAATCAGGGCCCGTTCACCAGCTTGAGAATGAGCTGCTGGACATTGCCGCCGTCGCCCATTTCCACCTTGTCGAAATCGCGGCCGCGCTGGCGCTGCCTGCCGGAGATTTCGCCGAGGCGGCGGGTCAGTTCGGCCCGGATCTTCTTGCACTCCGGGTCATCGGCAACCGTCAGCCCGATGCTCATCGTCTCGATTTCCTTGACCATCTCCTTGATCGTCTCGCCATGCACCCGCTCATGTGCCGCAACGCCCGATACGAAGCTCTCCCAGCTGCTCTTGACGGCGGGCGGCAGCGCGACCGAGGGCTTTGGCAGCGTATAGGTGATGATGAGCTTCGGCTTGTTGGTCGTGATGACGCAGGCGTTGCCCTGCGGTTCGTATTTCCGCGTCCAGGTCAGCTTGAACGTCGTATGCGCGATCACCCGGCTCGCACCGACCTCAGGTCCCCGCGCCCCGATCGATTCGTAGAGCGCAGCACCCGACGTGCCCGAAATCGCATAGGGCCGCACCTCTTCCACTGCCTGCCATCCCTCCGCCAGTGCTGCGGCCGGCAACGAGGCGAAAGCCGCCGCCAACATGCAAGATATGAATTCTGCCCTCACGCGCATCTCCGACAAGCAAAGTTTGGCGCGACCCTAACGGCAGCGATCGAAGCTTTCAACGCATCATGCGCCGGCAACCCCGTGTCAGCAGACGGCCCGTGCATGTCGATGCGACGGCTATTTTCCATAGGAATCAACGGCTAGCCGCGGGAACAATTGTCCTCACAAGTGATTTCTCCTCTGACGCGCAGGAAAGAACATGGCTCGCTACTATTTCGATCTGCACAATGGGGAAGGTCCAACGCGCGACGAGCACGGCACGGAGCTCAAATCTCGTGAAGACATTCCAAAAGAGGTGACCCGCATCCTGCTGGATGTGGCCCGCGACGAACTGCCCGCAACCGATCGCATGACAATCGCCGTCACTGTGCGCGACGAAAGGGGCGAGGCCGTCACGGTCGCCAGCCTCGTCTTCAGCAATGAATGGCTCGACATGCTGCGATAGCGGCCGCCGTTGACGGAGGCGCCGGCTTTATCGAAGCCAGGCCCGCCTCAGAAGGTGCCGGCTTCCGGAGAGGCCATTTCCTCGATGCTGTCGACCCGCTCGGGATAGAAGGCGAGATGATCCTTGATGTTGCTGACGGCGGCATTCGGCGCCTCATAGGTCCAGACGGCATTCTCGCCGCGTTCGCCGCCCGGAACGATGCTGTAATAGGCGGCATCGCCCTTATAGGGACAATGGCTGCTGTGATCGGTGCGGCGAAGCAGCGACATGTCGACATCCCTTCGCGGGATATACTGTACCGGCGGATAGGAGGCTTCGCGCAGCGTCAGCGCATCGCGGCTATCGGCGATCGTCCTGCCGCCGAGCGTGACGACGACGCGACAAGGGTTATGCTCGACGGTGATCGGGTGATCCGGCCCGGGGATCCTGATCGATTTCTCTGACATGGGTTCGTCTCCACAAGCGACCGATCCAGTGAAGATAGGGCGGGCATGCCGCCGGCCCAAGGTGTGAACGCTCCCTTTGCCGAGCGCGACCCGCATCAGAATTCGAAACGCGGCGATGCTGCGCTGAGCAGCGCCGTTTTCGGCGGCGCCGGCCAGATCTGCGCCAGCCGATCCGCGAGCGTCGCGACCAGCCTGCCGATATCCGCCTCGGCCGAGGCATGCAGCGCCTCGGCAACGATCAGCACCGACCGAGTCGCTTGCCGCACCGCCGAAAGCCCGCTCTGCCGGTTCGTCCAGCGCCGCGCATGCGCCCTTGCCTCGCCATCGGCGAAGATCACCTCGTTCGGCTCTGGATGTTCGATATCGCCGCCGAAGGTCAGATAGGTCTCGTCACCCGTCGCCCGCCGGACCTCGAGATCGCCGGCGATCTTTGCGACGTCGAAGACGGCAATGGGAATGGCGAAGGCGAGCGAGACCGCATTGCAGAGATCGACGAGCGGATGCAGGCGCGGCAGCGCATGCTCCTGACGGAAGCGGCGCAGTAGCGCTTCGGAGGCCGAGCGATATTGCGTCGGCTTCAGCCCCATGCGGGAAAAGCCGCGCCGCCAGGCCTGGATCTCCGGAAATTCGCCTTCCTGCGTTGCGGCCAGCCGGTCCTCGGCAATCACGCTGAAGCTTGTTATCGTCGCCTCGACATCGACATTCGCATGGATGCCGGTGGCATGGAGGGTGCCGGCGCGAAGCTCGGGAAAGGCCTGCCACAGGGCGGCGGAATGGTTGAAATGCATGGCCTATCTCCCCTCGGTCGGTTGGGTTGCGATGCGATTGCCAGCCAGAGCGAGCCCGAGCACCGCCGCGAGCACGCAGGCAATGCCGGCAAGCTGGCCGAAGCCGATCGGCTCGCCAAGGGTGACGAAGGCGAGCAGGACGGCGGACACGGGTGCCAGCGCGGTAAAGAGCGAGGCTTCCGTGCCGCTCACCCGTTCGGCCCCGGCATACCAGAGCAGGAAGCCGGCGACGGTCGGCACCAGTGCATAATAGCCGACGGCCGCCGCAGCGCTTGCGGAAAACCCTTGGGCGGACGGCGCCTCGAAGACGGCGGGGATGACGGCGACGGCAAAGCCGATACCGGTCATCAGCGTCGATTGGGCAAGCGGCGGGATATCGACCGTCAGCCGCTTGTTCAACAGGATGAACAGCCCCTCGCAGACGACCGCGAGCAGGATCAGCATATTGCCGGCGAGCGACCCGCCGGCCGCATCCGGCGTGAAGGCGATCGACAGCACGCCGGCCGTCGCCAGCGCCACGGCGAGTAGCAGGGCGGGCTGGGGGCGCTCGCCGAGCAGCAGGATGGAAATTGCCGCCGAGACCACCGGCAGCGTGCCGATGATGACGCCGGCATCGGCCGCCGATGTCAGGCTGAGGCCGGAGATCAGCAGCGTCGTATAGCCGACGCTGCCGGCGCCCGCCTGGATGACCAGGATCAGGCGATCCCGCCGGGCAAGCTTCGGCAGCCGCACGCCGGTCACCCGCATCAGCAGGAGAAAGACCGGAAAGGCGAGCGCGAAGCGCAAGGCGGTGGCAGTAAACGGCGGAAGGCCTGCGGCGATGAGTTTGCTGGCTATGACGGTGCTTCCGACCGTCAGCATGGCCAGCGTCAGATAGACATAACCTTGAACCTGTTTCGACATTCCGCGTCTCCTGTTGGATGCGCCGAGGAAACAGCAGGGGTTGGGTGAGGTCTTGAACGAAATTGCAGGGCGGCGCCTCGGCCAGCCCCGTCCTTCGAGGCCCCTTGCGGGGCGCCTCAGGATGAGGCTGGAGAGAGGTCGCATCCGGCGGCACCCAAAATCAGCCCTGATCCTGAGGTGCTCGCAGCAGTTTTGAAGGCAAACGCGGCCTTTCAGAGAGCCTCATCCTGAGGTGCCCGCAGGGGCCTCGAAGGACGAGGCGGGTGCTCCGAGGTTCGGTGACTGCAAGAAGCGGCGTTGAGCGTGCCCTTCGAGGCTTCGCCCTCATGGGCTACGCGCTTCAGGATGAGGGACCTTGGTGGGTGCCGCGCCATTAACCGTGGACGGCAGGAGGATGGACGGCCTTAAAGAGAGCCTCATCCTGAGGTGCCCCGCAGGGGCCTCGAAGGACGAGGCGGGTGCTCCGACCCTCGATGACTGCAAGAAGCAGCGTTGAGCGTGTCCTTCGAGGCTTCGCCCTCACGGGCTACGCGCCTCAGAGCCTGTGAATGTTTAGTGGCGGAGGCGATTTTATTGTGATTCTGTTGGGTCGTTGATTTGCTTGGAGGACGGTGATGGACGACGAGCTGTTCGAGGGATTGCCGGCGCAGGGATCGCGGCGCAGTGCTCAGGTGGGGCGCGGGGCGGCGCGCATGCGCGAGCCGGTGCGCGATCAGATCGAGTTGCGTGCCGTCGATATCGACAGCTTGATCGGCCAGGATCACGCGGTGCGCGTCATTTGGAGCTATGTCGAGGGGCTGGATCTGAGCGCGCTTGAAGGTCGGATCAAAGCGCGCGAGCACCGGCCGGGCCATCCGCCGATTTCGCCACGGCTTTTGCTGGCGCTGTGGCTCTATGCCAGCAGCGACGGTGTAGGCAGCGCGCGGGCTCTGGAACGGCTGTGCGAGAGCCACGACGTCTATCGCTGGCTGTGCGGCGGTGTCTCGGTGAACTATCACACGCTGTCGGATTTTCGGGTTGGTTGCGCCGATCTGCTCGACCGGCTGCTGGCCGAGCATCTGGCGGCGCTTGCCGATGCCGGCCTCGTCACTCTCGACAGTCTGGCGCAGGATGGCGTGCGGATCCGGGCGAGCGCGGGGGCCGCCTCGTTCGGCCGCAAGGCGAAGCTTGATCGACATCTTTCGATTGCCGAGGCGGTTGTGGATCAGCTCAAGCACGAGGTTGATGCGCGTTCGGATGCCAGCACTCGGCGTATCAAAGCGGCCAGGGAACGAGCGGCGCGCGAGCGTGGTGAGCGGGTCAGAGCAGCCCAGGTCGCTCTTGACGAGATCCAGCGCCAGCGTCAGGCGCGCGAAGAAAAGCGCGGCAATGGCAAAAAGCCGAAGGAGCCGCGCGCCTCCAGCACGGATGCACAGGCGCGGGTGATGAAGATGGCCGACGGCGGCTTCCGTCCGGGTTATAATGTGCAGGTTGCGAGCACGGCCGGTGAGCAGTTCGTGGTCGGGCTCGAGGTGACCAATGCCGGCTCCGATCGCGGCCTCATGCGGCCGATGCTGGAGCGGTTGCGCGCGTTAAGCGGCCATCTGCCGCGGCGCTATCTCGCCGATGGCGGCTTTGGCAGCGCTGAAGATATCGAGTGGGCGCACGGCGAAGGGGTTGAGGTCTTTTGTCCGCCCACTCAGTCCAAGCACGGAACCGATCCCTTCTTGCCGCGGCGCGGCGACGGTCCGGGTGTGTCGACCTGGCGGGCCCGCATGGCAAGCGAGGCGGGCAAGGCTCAGTACAAACCCCGATCGATCTGCGAATGCATCCATGCCCGCTGGCGCAACTGGAATCTGCGACAATTGACGGTCCGCGGTATCGAAAAGGTCCGTGCCGTCGTGCTCTGCTACGCACTCACCAACAATATCTTGCAAGGCCGTCGGCTTGCCAATGGATAGCTAGTGCCATCACCCAAACGCCAACTAGCGACCATCCGCACGCACCGCGCAATCGTCTAACGTTCGATTGCATCGGCCAGCCAAGACCGGCCAGAACCGCACCAACTCAAAAGCTTCACAAGCTCTCAGGATGAGGGCGGAGAGAGGGTGCCGCGCCATTAACAGTGGACGGCAGGAGGATGCACGGGCTTCAAGAGCCTCATTACGAGGTGCTCGCAGCGGTCTTGAGGGAGAACGCGGCCTTCAAGAGAGCCTCATCCTGAGGTGCCCCGCAAGGGGCCTCGAAGGACGAGGCGGGTGCTGCGACGTTCGATGACTGCAAGAAGCGGCGTCGAGCGTGTCCTTCGAGGATTCGCCCTCACGGGCTACGCGCCTCAGGATGAGGGACCTTGGTGGGTGCCGCGCCGTTAACCGTGGACGGCAGGAGGAGCACGGCCGTCAAGAGAGCCCCATCCTGAGGGGGTCGCAGCAGTCTTGAAGGCAAACGCGTCCTTCCAGAGAGCCTCATCCTGAGGTGTCCCACAGTGGCCTCGAAGGACGATGCGGGTGCTGGGGTGGCCTCGGATCGGGACTCGACCATCCCGATAGCGAAGCTCGACGTGACCGCTCAGAGAAAGGCGCCGGCATAGAGCCGCGGCGACAGGCCGTATTTGCGTACGAAGACGCGGGTCATGTGGCTCTGGTCGGCAAAGCCGCTGGCAAAGGCCGCTTCCGCCAGCGGCGTGCCCCGAGCAATCAGCCGGCGGGCGCGATGGATGCGGGCCTGGAGGAGATAGGCATGCGGCGTCAGCCCGGTCGCCTTGGCAAAACCGCGCAGCACCTGGAAGCGGCTGAGGCCGCTTTCCCGGGCGAGATCGGCAAGCGAGACGGCGGCAAGAGGATTGTCGTCGATCAGAGCCCGCGCTGCGCGGATGGAGGCCGGCACCGGCGGCCGCTCCTCGCGATCGCCGTCTTCCCGCATGACATCGGCGACGAGTTGCACCAGCAACTCCTCCAGGAGCAGCCCGTCGACCGCCTCTGCCTCGGTCATCGCGTCAAACAGCATCTCGAAGCGGGCGGCGATCGCGCCATTGCGGATGACCGGATGGGGGATTTCCTGCCGCCCTGCTCCGCCGCCGATCTCGCGCGACAGATGGGTGACGATCTCCGGATCGACATAGAGGATGCGCCACGATCTGCCGCGGCCGATCGGCGCGCCGTCATGCACCTCGTTCGGATTGACGGTGATGATATCGCCGGCCGCAGCCTCGACCATGCCGCGCCCGCTCAGCGACCGCTGCGCCCCTGACGAAACGAGGCCGATGCCGAACTGCTCATGCGTATGCCTGCTGAAGCTGTGATGCGTTGCCGCTTCCACCGCTTCGACCCCGGCCAGCGCCGAGCGCAGCATTCTGAACTGGTTTTTCGCCATCGTCCGTCCGCAGATCCGATTGCCGGCCACTCTGCCAGCCGGACGGGGATGGCGCAATGCTTAGAGCATGATGCCGAAAAGTGTGCGCGGTTTTCGGACGACATCATGTGCTAACTCTTTAATTTAGAACAGGACTCAAATTTGAGGCCGACCCGGCCTTAAATTATCCTGTTCTAGAAGAACTCGTCGAGCAGTTGGAAATAATGAAGCTTTGTCGCATCCGGAGCCGTCAGCCCGTAGCGTTCGAGGAAGGGCCGGATCAGCGCCTCGCCGAAATTAGAAGCGATGCTGCGGCAGGCGAGCGCGATATCCTGATGGCGGTCGGCGACACCAAGGCGGCTGCAATCGATATAGCCGGAGAATTTCCCGTTGGATGCAACGAAGTTCGGCAGGCAGGCATCGCCATGGGTGACGACGAGATCCTCGTTGCCGGGGCGCAGGCGCATGAGGTCGTCAAAGAGTGCCGCAGCGTTTTTTCCAAGCCGCGCCGCATCGAAATCCTCTTCATCGACAATTCCTGCCTCCATGCGCGCCTTGGCGGTGGGCAGGCGGTTTTCCAGCCGGTGATCGAAGGGGCAAGAGGCGATCGGCAGGTCATGGAGATCGGAAAGTGCCGCCGCCAGCAGTTCGACGCGCGCCATCGGCGTCAGCGCCGATGCGCTGACAAGATCGGCCCCCGGCAGCGCGCCGATCAGCAGCCAGTTGCGCTCGCCGTCGCTTTCGCGGGCGATGACGTCGGGGCACGGCAGGCCGGCGGCCTTGAGCCAGGAGAGCCGGGCGGCTTCATCGGCAAGCTCGCCGAACGGCCCGGCCGCCTCGACCTTCAGATAAAGCGCCGGCAGGCCCTCGCCTTCCAGCCGGAAGACGCTTGCGGCGGAACGGCCGAGCGCATCGCGTTCGAACCGGTAGCCGGACAGCCGCTCGCCAAGCGCTGCCGGCAATGTCTTGGAAAATGTCAATGCAGCGTTTCGGCGGGTGCTGCTTCGAGCAGGATCTCGAAGGCCTCTTCGAGCGCCGCCACCAGAATATCGGTCAGCTCGTCGCCCTTGTTTTCCAGGAACAGCGCGCTGACGGCTTCATCCTGACGCTCCAGAAAACGCTCGATCTCGTTCGACATATCATTGTCCCTTCTTCACCGTACCATCACGGCCATAGGGAGAGGCTAGATGCGGTTGCTTGCGTGTGGCTGGTTGCGGGCGGGAAAGATCACGGCGCGCTTTATTCATTAATATCATACTTCGAAAATTGGCTGCGAGGGATCGGCCCGCCGACCTGGTGGGCAAAGGACATCACTTTGGTAGCTCCCTCATCCACCTCGCAGCGGAAACGGACTTGGAACCACCCCTTGGCAGTGCCAAAGGCTGCATCCTTCACATCGAGAATGGTACCGGCGCGCAACCCGAAACTCGGCAATGCGAGCGGGAAATAAGCTGGCGATCCGTGAACAAGCTGGCCCTGGAGTTCGGTGGTGCAGAGCGTGGCCACTCGCTCTTTGCGTGAAAGCCCTTCCATCGCGGTCTGCGCAAGCACATTGCCATCTGCAGCCCGTGAAAACAGCGTTTTTGCGGCGGGCAGGTCGTTGGTTTCAGGCAGTGTTTTCGGTTTGTCAGCGCTCTTCTGCTCAGGCGGCTTGGTCTCCTCAAAAGTGGTCTTGGCGTCGCCGGACGCGTCTGTCGGCGGTCCGTTGCGCTCCGGCGAAACGTCCATCACAGCCACTTCGGGAAGCTTCACGTCATCCGGCACGGGTTTTGATGGGGGCGCCTCAGGTTTCGGCTCTTCGGCAACAGACTTCGGCGGCACCTGCCCTGAGGTGTGCTGCGGCGAAGTTTTCGCCGGTTTTCTTTCACCCTCGGAAGAATTTCCCGCAAGGAATTTGTCAGGGCCGCTATTTTTGTCCCCGAACGCGGTGACAGGGTTGAGAGTCGGCATCGGCGGTTTAGCTTGCTCGGAAGCCTTCTTTGCCGGCGGGGGCGGCGGCGGTGGTGGAGGTGGCGGTTGCTTCTTCGCCTGTTCCGGCGGCTTAGGCTCCGGCGGCTTCTCCGGCTTCTTTTCTTCCGGCTTCTTTTCTTCCGGCTTCTTCTCCTCCGGCGGCGGAACGAGCTCGACCTTCACGCTCTCGTCTTCAGGCGGCTTCGGCTCGATCTTCGGCAGCCCGAAAATGAGAAGGGCGATGAGCGGCACGTGCAGAAGCACGGACGCGCCGACGCCCCAGCGGATTTCAGGCCGCTGTTCTGGCGCTTCATGCGCTTCTGCCGGTTCGACGTCTTCTTCTGTCACAGCAGCGATGTGGCCTTTAAAGCCGGCAGCATCAAGCCACAAAAGCAAAAATCCGCGTGATCGCTGCCGCAGCTGTGGCCAGCAGGCCGTCATCAGTCAGCGCCACGCGGTCTCCGGCGCGCCGTGCCTTGGTATCCGAACCGGCTTGAGCAGCAGTCAGCCGAGCGAGCCGATGAGATCCCGATAGGCAGCCTCCGGGAACGCCTTCAGCGTCTCGGTGCGGACATTGCCCGCCATGGCGAGCGACAGCGTAAAATGCGCCATCACCGCGTCATCGGGCGCCTCGCAGACGGCGACCATGTCGTGTCCGCCCATCGTCAGATAGAACTGGTTGAAGGAGCCGCCGACGCCGGCGAGCAGCTTCTTCGCCGCGTCCAGCCGCTTTGTCGAATCGCGAACAGTGCGGATGCCTTGGTCAGTCCAATCGATCAAAAGAATGTAAGTGGTCATGTCGCACCTCCTAACGGAGGATTGGCCGACAGGTACACATCGACCTCGCTCGCGCGTCGCGATCGATCCTTTCCCCCGTGGGCCGCGATTATAGTCTTGTCACCAGGCAGCGACAAGAAAGCAGCCCTGATCATTGGTGTTAATCACCAAAGCAAAAGCCGGGCACGAGGCCCGGCTTTTCCAATCGCAATGGTGTCGAAACCTCAGCTGTCGAGGAACGAGCGCAGCTTGCGCGAACGGCTCGGATGCTTGAGCTTGCGCAGCGCCTTCGCTTCGATCTGGCGGATACGTTCGCGGGTAACCGAGAACTGTTGGCCGACTTCTTCGAGCGTATGGTCGGTGTTCATGCCGATGCCGAAGCGCATGCGCAGCACGCGTTCCTCGCGCGGCGTCAGCGAGGCGAGAACGCGGGTGGTCGTCTCGCGCAGGTTCGCCTGGATGGCCGCATCGATCGGCAGCAGCGCGTTCTTGTCCTCGATGAAATCGCCGAGATGCGAATCCTCTTCGTCACCGACCGGGGTTTCGAGCGAGATCGGCTCCTTGGCGATCTTCAGGACCTTGCGGACCTTTTCGAGCGGCATGGCGAGCTTTTCGGCCAGCTCTTCCGGCGTCGGCTCGCGGCCGATCTCGTGCAGCATCTGGCGCGAGGTACGGACGATCTTGTTGATCGTCTCGATCATGTGCACCGGAATGCGGATCGTGCGGGCCTGGTCGGCGATCGAGCGGGTGATCGCCTGACGGATCCACCAGGTCGCATAGGTCGAGAACTTGTAGCCGCGGCGGTATTCGAACTTGTCGACCGCCTTCATCAGGCCGATATTGCCTTCCTGAATAAGGTCGAGGAACTGCAGGCCGCGGTTCGTGTACTTCTTGGCGATCGAGATGACGAGGCGAAGGTTCGCTTCGACCATTTCCTTCTTGGCGATGCGCGCTTCGCGCTCGCCCTTCTGCACCATGTGCACGATGCGGCGGAATTCCGAGATCGAGATGCCGGTCTCGGTCGCCAGATTCTGGATCTCCTGGCGGATGTCGCGGATCGTCGTGTTTTCGCCCTTGGCGAATTCCTTCCAGCCGCGAGCGGCCAGATTGCCGATCGACTTCATCCAGTTCGGATCGAGCTCGGCGCCCTGATACTGTTCCAGGAAGCTATCGCGCTTGACGCCGTAGGATTCGGCCAGACGCAGCAGGCGGCCCTCGTTGGAAACGAGGCGCTTGTTGATGTCATAAAGCTGCTCGACCAGGGCGTCGATGCGGTTCTGGTTGAGCGACAGCGACTTGACGGCCTTGATGAGCTCATCCTTGAGCTCCTTGTAGCGGCGCTCCTGGGCTGAAGACAGCGTGCCGGACGCCGACAGGCGCTGCTCGACCTGCTGGTCCTGCAGCTTGCGCAGCTTCTTGTAGGTCTCGGCGATCGTATCGAGCGTCTCCATCACCTGCGGGCGAAGCTCGGCTTCCATCGCCGCCAGCGAAAGGTTGGATTCGTCCTCGTCCTCTTCCTCCTCTTCGGGAGGCAGGCCTTCGCCGCCGACATCGGTGATGTCGTCGTCGCCGGAGCGGGCGCGGCGGGTCTTTTCCTTTTCCTCGGCAGCCTTGCGGTCGGCCTCGATCTTCTCCGGGCTCTGGAACTGCGGCGCAGCCTTGGCCTCAGGACCGGAATAGGTGGTTTCGAGATCGATGATCTCGCGCAGCAGCGTCGTGCCTTCGTTGAGCTCGTCGCGCCAGATGATCAGCGCCTGGAAGGTCAGCGGGCTCTCGCAGAGGCCTGCGATCATCGTCTCGCGGCCGGCCTCGATGCGCTTGGCGATCGCGATTTCGCCTTCGCGCGACAGCAGCTCCACCGAGCCCATTTCGCGCAGATACATGCGCACCGGATCGTCGGTCCGGTCGGTCGGTTCTTTCTTCTTGGCGGTCGCCAGCGCGGTGCCGCCGGAAGGCGCGAGTTCGCCGCCTTCGCTGTCTTCGTCGCCGCCGGCATCGTCGTCATCGCCGCCGCCGGAAGCGCCGGCTTCCTCGGCTTCTTCGTCCTCGATGACGTTGATGCCCATGTCCGACAGCATCGACATCGTGTCTTCGATCTGCTCGGACGTCACTTCCTCGGACGGCAGAACGGCGTTGAGCTCATCCATCGTCACATAGCCGCGCTTCTTGGCGGCCTTGATCATCTTCTTGACCGCGTCGTCGGAAAGATCGAGAAGAGGGCCGTCGCTTGCGCCGTCGCGTTCGACTTCCGCGTCTTCGTTCTCTTTGACCTTGGTTGCCATTTATATCGTCGCCTTCCTGACGCTATCCAATCTCGCTACGGTGAATGGGCCGCCTCAGGGCCGGACGCGTCGCTCGCGCCGCCCTAGAATCACCTTTGCCCACCTAACGGGATGACATTTAAAGCCTGATTAACCACGATCGCCGGCACCGGACAGCAAAGCTTTTTTGCTTTTGGAGTTCCGGCCATGGTTGCGCGATCCGCCTTGACCCAGTTCACCGTTTCAACAAGTCGAACGGTGATTCCCACATTTTTTGTTCTCGTCAAGCTTTTCCAGAAAAAAAGCTCACGAAATATCGGAAAAAGCCTTATCCACAGGCTTTGAACCGCGGCTGCGATTGCGAACCTTATTTAAGAAGCGTCGAACAAAAGACAAGGGCAGCTTAGATTTTGCCCGTCGCAGCAGTTGTTTCGGCCGTTTTTGCAGTTTTTCCGCGGTATATTCGCCGTTCCGGCAGACACCATTGCTCCGTGCCTAATGCGCGGCACCGTCATAGGCCGTCACTTTCAGCGTGCCGAGATCGATCGCGGGGATGCAGCGCAGATTGATCGACGCCATGGCAGCGCCATTCGGGGCCACCCCCTCGCCGAAGGGCGCAATACCGCACTTGGCGCAGAAGTGATGCCGGATGACATGCCTGTTGAAAGTATAGGTCGAGATATTCTCTTCCGGCGTCTTCAGCACCAGCTTCTCACGCGGCACGAAGGCCAGAAGCCCGCCGCGCCGGCGGCAGAGCGAACAGTTGCAGTCGAGCGCCTCGCTGAATTCGCCTTCGACCTCGAAAGCAACGTTGCCGCAATGGCAGCTTCCTTCATAAATCATCTTGTCCTCCTCACATCCAATCCATGACGACCTTGCCGGAGTTGCCCGACCGCATCGCCTCGAAGCCGTCGCGGAAATCGTCGATCTTGATGCGATGGGTGATGATCGGCGACAGGTCCAGGCCGCCCTGGACAAAGGCGATCATCTTGTACCAGGTCTCGAACATCTCGCGGCCGTAGATGCCCTTGAGATTGAGCATCTTGAAGATCACCTTGTTCCAGTCGATCTCGAAGCCAGCCGGCGCGATGCCGAGAATGGCGATCTTGCCGCCATTGTTCATCTTGTCGATCATGTCGCGGAAGGCGGGTGCCGCCCCCGACATTTCGAGCCCGACATCAAAACCCTCGGTCATGCCGATCGCCTTCATCACGTCGGCGAGATTTTCCTTCGAAGCATCGACGACGTGGTTGATGCCGAGCTTGCGCGCCAGATCGAGCCGATGCGGATTGATATCGGTGATGACGACCTTGCGGGCGCCCGACCGTTTGGCGACGAGCGCCCCCATGATGCCGATCGGCCCGGCGCCGGTAACAAGCACGTCCTCGCCGACGAGATCGAAGGAGAGTGCGGTGTGCACGGCATTGCCGAACGGATCGAAGATCGCGGCGATCTCGTCGGAAATATCGTCCGGGATCGGCACGACATTGCTCTCGGGAATGCAGACGAACTCGCCGAACGAACCCGGCCGGTTGACGCCGACGCCGAGCGTGTTGCGGCAGAGATGCCCCCTGCCCGCCCGGCAGTTGCGGCACTTGCCGCAGACGATATGCCCTTCGCCGGAAACCCGCTCGCCGACATGATAGCGGGTGACCGCCGAACCGATCTCAGCGATCTCGCCGGAAAATTCATGGCCGACCACCATCGGCACCGGAATGGTCTTCTGCGCCCACTGGTCCCAGTTCCAGATATGCACGTCGGTGCCGCAGATCGCTGATTTCTTCACCCGGATCAGCACATCATTCGGCCCGACCTCCGGCACCGGCACATTCTCCATCCAGAGCCCGACCTCGGGTTTGGATTTGACCAGCGCCTTCATCATGTTCGACATATCTGTATCCCTTGGTCAGTACCTATTTCGGCCCCTCATCCGCCTGCCGGCACCTTCTCCCCGCATGCGGGGCGAAGGGGACAAGCGGCGACCTCTCCGTCCCCACCTACCTCTCGCAGGGCACGTCCCCTCGCCCCGTTTACGGGGAGAGGGTTAGGATGAGGGGCAAACCTCATTCTCAAATCACACCCAATTCCCGCCCGGCTTCCGCAAAAGCCGCAATCGCCCGCTCGACATCCGCCCTGGAATGCGCCGCCGACATCTGCGTGCGGATGCGCGCCTGGCCTTTCGGTACAACCGGGAAGGAGAACCCGATGACATAGATGCCCTTCTTCAGCATCAGCCTTGCCATATCCTGGGCAAGCTTGGCATCGCCGAGCATGACCGGGATGATCGGATGGCCTTCGCCGGCGAGCGTGAAGCCGAGCTTGGTCATCTCGCTGCGGAAGAGGTCGGCATTGTCGGAAAGGCGCTTGCGCAGGGCGCCGCCATTTTCGATCAGGTCGAACACTTTCAGCGAAGCGGCAGCAATGACCGGCGCCAGCGTGTTCGAGAACAGATAGGGCCGCGAGCGCTGCCGCAGCCATTCGACGACTTCGGCTTTCGCCGAGGTATAACCACCCGAAGCACCGCCGAGCGCCTTGCCGAGTGTGCCGGTGATGATGTCGACCCGGCCCTCGACGCCGCAATGTTCGGGCGAGCCGCGGCCGTGCCTGCCGACGAAGCCGACCGCATGGCTGTCATCGACCATGACGATGGCGCCGTATTTCTCGGCGAGATCGCAGACGCCGCGGAGATTGGCGATGATGCCGTCCATCGAGAAGACGCCGTCGGTGGCGATCAGCTTGAAGCGGCTGCCTTCGGCCTTTTTCAGCTCTTCTTCGAGTGCCGCCATGTCGTTATTGGCGTAGCGGAAGCGCTTGGCCTTCGACAGCCTGACACCATCGATGATCGAGGCGTGGTTCAGCGCATCCGAGATGATCGCGTCCTCCTCGGAAAGCAGCGTCTCGAACAGACCGCCATTGGCGTCGAAGCAGGAGGAATAGAGAACCGTGTCTTCCATGCCGAGGAAAGAGGAGATCCGCGCTTCGAGCTGCTTATGCTCCTCCTGGGTGCCGCAGATGAAGCGCACCGAGGCCATGCCGTAGCCGTAGCGGTCGAGCGCCTGCTTGCCGGCCTCAGCCAATTCCTCGTTATCGGCGAGGCCGAGATAGTTGTTGGCGCAGAAATTCAGCACCCGCTCGCCGGTGGAAATCGCAATTTCGCCCGCCTGCTTGGAGCTGATGACCCGTTCGGACTTATAGAGCCCCGCATCCTTCAGCGCCGAAATCTCGGCGCGGAGATGGGAGAGAAATGGCGATGTCATCGGCGGCCCTTCCTGATGTTTTTTATAGCTTCCGGGTTAGCATATCGCCATCGGCTTGTCTTGTTCAGCGCCGGGCCGAGACCGGCAGGCACATCGGCCGATCCGTTCAATCGTCATGCGCCAGGATGATCTCCAGGAAGGCGTCGCCATAGCGTTCGAGCTTCGCCTGCCCGACGCCCGATATGGCGAGCAGCTCCTTGCGGCTGCGCGGCCGTTCGGTGGCGAAGGCAATCAGCGTCGTATCGGGGAAGACGACATAGGGCGGCACGCCGAGCGATTTGGCGATCGCCATGCGCTCGGCCCGCAACGCCTCGAACAGGCTGCCGTCGGCGCCCGACAGCGCCGATTTGCGCTCGCTGCGCTCCACCTTCTTCGTGCGCCGTTCCGAGGCAGGCCGGTCCTTGCGGAAGAATACCTGTCGCTCGTGCTTGAAGACGGCGCGCGCTTCCGGCTCCAATTTAAGCGCCCCATAGGCCTCGTGATCGACCCGGATCAGCCCCATGGCGAGCAGCTGCCGGCAGACGGATTGCCAGGTGCGAACAGGAATGTCCTTGCCGGCGCCGAAAACGGGCATATCGACATGGCCGAAACGCTCGGTCTTCTCATTGACATTGCCGACGAGCACGTCGATGACGTGGCCGGCGCCGAAGCGCTCGCCGGTGCGATAGATGGCGGCCAGCGCCTTTATCGCCGCTTCCGTGCCTTCCCAGGTCTCCACCGGCTTCAGGCAGGTGTCGCAATTGCCGCACTGGCCGGCATGGGCTTCGCCGAAATGGGCGAGGATCGCCTGCCGGCGGCAGGAGGCAGTCTCGCAGATCGCCAGCAAGGCATTGAGCTTGGCGCGCTCGACCCGCTTGATCTCCGCGGCGGCATTGCCCTCGTCGATCATCCGGCGGCGCTGGATGACATCGGCCATGCCATAGGCCATCCAGACCTCCGACGGCAGGCCGTCGCGGCCGGCGCGCCCGGTCTCCTGGTAATAGGCTTCCACCGAACCCGGCAGGTCGAGATGGGCGACGTAACGCACATTCGGTTTGTCGATGCCCATGCCGAAGGCGACGGTGGCAACCAGGCAGAGGCTCTCTTCCTTCAGGAAGGCATCCTGATTGGCGTCACGAAGCGCCCGGTCCATGCCGGCATGATAAGGCAGTGCGCGAACCCCCTGCCCGTTCAGCCAGTCGGCCGTGTCCTCGACCTTGGCGCGCGACAGGCAGTAGACGATGCCGCTGTCGCCCCTGTGCTCTGACAGGAAGCGCAGAAGCTGCTGGCGCGGCTGATCGCGCTCGACGATCTCATAGCTGATGTTCGGCCGGTCGAAGCTGGTGGTGAAGATCTCGGCAGCGTCGAGCCCCAGCCGCTCGACGATATCATCGCGGGTATGCGGATCGGCCGTTGCCGTCAGCGCTATTCTGGGAACACCGGGATATTGCTCGCCGAGCCGGCCGAGCTCACGGTATTCCGGCCGGAAATCATGCCCCCATTGCGAAACGCAATGGGCTTCATCAATCGCAAACAGCGCGATCTTCTCATTGGCGATCAGCTCGCGGAAGCCGTCGGTCAGGATGCGCTCCGGCGTCACGTAGAGAAGATCGAGCTTGCCGGCCGAAAGCGCGCGGCGGACCTCGACGAATTCCTCCCGCGACAGCGACGAATTGAGTGCGGCAGCGCGGATGCCGAGCTGCTTCATCGCCTCCACCTGATCGCGCATCAGCGCGATCAACGGCGAAACGACGATGCCGACGCCATCGCGGCAGAGCGCCGGAATCTGGAAGCACAGCGATTTGCCCGCGCCTGTCGGAAACAGCACCACCGCATCGCCGCCTGAGACGACGTGCTCGACCACCTGCTGCTGCTTGCCACGGAAGGAGGAGTAGCCGTAAACCTGCTTCAACACCTCGAGCGGCGAGCGGGGCGCGGAAAACAGCGCATCGGAGGCGGAAAAGCCAGCTTCGTTGCCTTCGCTCAGCGACATCAGTGGTTCGCCGCCCCTTTGACGCGGCCGGAAAGTACGCCGAAGCCGTCGATGATCGCCTCCTGGTTCTCCAGGCGTACGCCTTCCAGATGCACTTCCTGCTGTGCCCGTATCAGCTGAACGATCGCCTCGCCGTCGCCGGCCTCGGTCGCCAGCGCAATCTCGCGTTCGAGCTCCATCTTCTGCCGACGCAGCGCCTTCGCCCGTTTGTGGAAGGCGAGCGCCTGGCGATAGCCCTCACGCGCATCTTCCATCGCCGCCTCCTCGGTCGCCGTCCAGAGCCTGGCATTGCGCACCTGCTGGTCGAGGCTCTTGATCAGCGGACCGAAGCCTTCGAATTCCAGCCGTTCGGTCAGATAGTCGCGCGTCAGATGCGGACCGGCAACGGCGGCCGCTGCGCCAAGCACCGCCGACCACAACCGTTGCAGCTCGCGGCTGTCATATTCGATCGCGGCGATCTCGTCATAATCGTCGATCATCAGCGCCGGATGATTGACGATGGTGAGCGCCAGCACGCTTTCGCGCAGCGCCGTATTGTCCCGGTGGCCGCGCACGGGGCCGGAGCGGGCAAGCCGGTCGGAAATCAGGCTCGGGCTTTTCGGCCCTGCCTTGCCGGCATTGTCGCGACCCGTCCGGGAATTTCCGCTGAAACCGCGCCGCTCGCCATTGTTGCGGTTCTGGAACTGCGGCTGGAAGAAGGCGTTCAGCCGGTCGCGGATATCCTGCTGGTAATGACGGCGCACATTCTCGTCGGCGATAACGGCCACAAGCTGCTTCAGCCGCGCCTCGAGCTCGGCGCGTGCCTCGGGCGTGTCGAACTTGCCGGTGTTGATCTCCCGGCTCCACAGCATCTCCGAAAGCGGTTTTGCCTGGCTCATAACCTTGTCGAAGGGGGCGCGGCCCTCATCGCGCACGAGATCATCAGGATCCTTGCCGTCGGGCAGAAGCGCGAAGCGGACGGAGCGGCCGGGCTTCAGATGCGGCAGCGCCAATTCGGCAGCACGATTGGCGGCGCGGATGCCGGCGCCGTCGCCGTCGAAGCAGAGCACCGGCTGCGGCACCATCTTCCAGAGCAGCTCGAGCTGGTTTTCGGTGAGCGCCGTGCCGAGCGGCGCAACGGCGTTCTCGACGCCCGCCTGATGGAGCGCGATCACGTCCATATAACCTTCGACGGCAATGATGGTGCCGCTCGCATTATCGTCCTGCTGATCGCCGCGGCCCGGCCCCTGGATCGCGCGGCGGGCGCGGGCGAAATTGTAGAGCACATTGCCCTTGTGGAAGAGCTCGGTCTCGTTGGAGTTCAGATATTTCGCCGGCGCATCCGCCGACATGGCGCGTCCGCCGAAGGCGATCACCTTTTCCCGCGACGACAGAATCGGAAACATGATGCGGTCTCGGAAGCGATCGTAGGAAACCGGCACGTTCTCGTGGACTACAAGGCCGCAGGCCTCGATCTGCTCCTTCGAGACGCCCTTGCCGGCGAGGAATTCCTTGAGCGCATTGCGGCTGTCGGGCGCATAACCGAGGCGGAAGGTCTCGATGGTACGCCCGGTCAGCCCGCGATCGCGCAGATAGGCGCGCGCCTTCGCACCATTGGCCGTCTGCAGCTGGTCCTGGAAGAAGGCTGTCGCCATTTCCATGACGTCGATCAGCGAGCCGCGCTCCTTCTCGCGCTTTTCCATGACAGGATCGGCAAGTGGCATCGGCACGCCGGCCATATCAGCGATCTGCTGCACCGCCTCGGGAAAACTCAGGCCCTCAAGCTCGGTGAGGAAGCGGAAATGGTCGCCGGTGACGCCGCAGCCGAAGCAGTGATAGCGGCCCTTCCGGTCCTCGCAGTGAAAGCTCGGCGATTTTTCGCCGTGGAACGGGCAGCAGGCCCAGTAATCGCCGCGCGACACATTGGTCTTGCGCTTGTCCCAGCTCACACGGCGCGCGATCACGTTCGAAATCGGAACGCGGTCACGGATCTCATCGAGAAAGGTGTTGGAAAAGCGCATTTATACCTCTTGGCCAGCCTCCATATAAGCTGCTTTGCCGCACCATGCCATGAAACTTGTCACGAAAACCCGCTATTCACAGGCAAGTGCACCGGTCACTGATGGCGTCGCTTATCCAATCAAAAACACGTTATCGCCCCTGCGACAGGGGTGCGACATTATTGTCCTCGCAAGGCCCAAAATCCGCCGACGCGACAGCGCCAGGAAAGAGACCCGCCTTTCACGCCTCTCGAATAAATCGTTTTAAAACAAGTTATTATTGCTCGCCGCAACCGCAGGCTCTCATCCTCGCGCCGCCCGTCGAGCCTGCGCTTCGACACCTCCAAAAACCGACATTTCCGGCAATCATTATTTTTTTGTAATTTGAATAGGCTGCCGCACCGCAATAAGTTCGATCTCAACAAAGCGATCCCCGAGCGAAGCACCATCCCTACCCCCGGCGCCGCTTCGCAAGGGTGCCTTTGCAAATAGCCTCCGGCTTGGGCTTCGGCCCTGCGTGCCGGCGGAAGCAAAGTGCAAGAAGGCAGGAGCGCCCCCAGCTCCTGCCTTCTTAAATTTTTGGCTTCCCCTGATACAAATTCCCTTTTGAAATTAACCGATTATTGACAAATCCGTTGACATCAGGCGCTTGCCTGACGGAAGTATGTGCCGACTTTCCTGGACCCCTTCCCATGGCATTTACCGCTGAAACTCTTGCGGCGGACGATCGCTTTCTCGCTGCGATCCTCCACTGCGCCGATCAGATGCTGGCGATCTATCGTGAGAGCCCGCGTATCGCCTCGATTTTCGCCGCACAGCAGCGCTGGCTGATGGCCCATGCCGGCTTCGCGCTTCATTATGGCCACCCCGATTATGAAAAGAGCGGCCTCTATTCCGGCCGCTTCGTCGATTTTGCGGTCAAGAACGACATCGCCAGCCGCAACACGGCAGCGGCCTTCATGCAGGAAATGCTGGCCTATCGCTTCCTGCGTCCGGCGCCTGGTGCCGACAGGCGCACACGCTATCTGGAACCCACCGAAATCGCCGAGCAGCATTTCACCCGCTGGCTCGTCACGCACATGATGATCCTCGACAGCCTCGACGGCGGCGAGCGCGCCGCGAAGATCGCTGCCGACCCCGCGGCGATGATGGCAGCGATCCAGCCGCGCATCGCAAAGGCGATCATCGGCAGCCAGGCGGTGCGCAGTCCAGGCCCGACCTTCAACCTCTTCAATTGGGCAAATTCCGGCGGGCTGGTGATGGACTACCTGATCTCGCGCCTTCCGGATTTTCCCCGGACGGCCGAGCGCGTCGCAGTCGGCCCCCTGTCGCTGCGGGAGCTGCGCGAGCAGTTCATGATATCGAACACCCACCTCAAGCGGCTTCTGACGCACGCATCGAATATGGGAAGCGTCGGCTGGACCGAGCCCTCCCGCAACGGCACCTTCTGGCTGTCGCGCCCCTTCATCCTGGAATACTGGAACTATCAGGCTTCAAAGTTCGCCATCATCGATGCCGCCGCCGAGGCAGTGCTCGGGCCTGCGGTCCTGGACGAACCGCAGGCGAGACGGGTGGTCTGAATCAGTTCAGCAGCTCCTTGACGGTCGCCGACGCCTTGGCGAAATCCATCTGGCCGGCATAACGCTCCTTGAGCGCCGCCATCACCTTGCCCATGTCCTTGACGCCAGAGGAGCCCGTCTCCGCGATAACAGCCGAGATATTGGCGCGCACTTCGCTGTCCGACAGCTGCTTCGGCATGAAATCCTGGATGACGGTGATTTCAGCGCGCTCCTTGGCGGCGAGTTCCGGCCGGGAATTCTCCTCGTAGATCTTTGCCGATTCGTCGCGCTGCTTCACCATCTTGGCGAGAATCTGCAGGATCTCGTCGTCGCTCGCCTGCTCCTTGCCGGCGCCGCGATTGGCAATATCGCGATCCTTGATCGCGGCCTGAATCAGCCGGACGGTGGAAAGCCGCTCCGAATCCTTGGCCTTCATCGCCTCTTTCAGCTGGGTGGCGAGTTGATCGCGCAGCATGGTCTATTCTCCGTTTTTGATGCCGCTTCATAAACCACGCTGATGCGGGGGATCAAATAAATTGCGCGATCGGCGCGATAAAGCGCAGGAAAACGGCCGCTTTTCCGGTTACAAAGATTGACGCTCAGCGATTGCGTGGCTATCTACCGCCACCTGCACCAAAATTCGTGATCAGGCCTGAAGCGCGCGGCATTGCCGTGCCCACACGCCTGCGAGATCAAATGGCAGCGAGCGCGGCAACGCGCATCGGCCGCCGGAAACGGGATGAAGATGACCGCGACAGCACCCTGGACAATCGAAAAGCCGACCGCCCTGCTCGTTCTTGCCGACGGCACGGTGATCGAAGGTAAGGGCATCGGCGCCACCGGCAAGATCCAGGCCGAGGTCGTCTTCAATACGGCACTGACCGGGTATGAAGAGATCATGACCGACCCTTCCTATCTCGGCCAGATCGTCACCTTCACCTTTCCCCATATCGGCAATATCGGCACCAATGATGAAGACATCGAGGATCTGACGCCTGCCGCCCGCCACGGCGCCGTCGGCGTCATCTTCAAGGCCGACATCACCGAACCGTCGAACTACCGCGCCGCCAAGCATCTCGACCAGTGGCTGAAAGCGCGCGGCATCATCGGTCTCTGCGGCATCGACACCCGCGCCCTGACCGCCTGGATCCGCGAGAACGGCGCTCCCAACGCAGTGATCGCCCACGATCCGAACGGTGTCTTCGACATCGAGACGCTGAAGGCCGAAGCCAAGGCCTGGAGCGGCCTCGAAGGCCTCGACCTCGCCAAGATCGCCACGTCGGGCCAGTCCTCGCAATGGACCCAGACGCCCTGGATCTGGAACGAAGGCTACGGCGAGCTCGGTGCGGCCGATGCCAAGTATCACGTCGTCTGCCTCGACTACGGCGTCAAGCGCAACATTCTGCGCCTGTTTGCCGGCCTCGACTGCAAGGTCACCGTCGTGCCGGCGACAACGAGCGCCGAAGACGTGCTCGCCATGCAACCGGACGGCATCTTCCTGTCGAACGGCCCCGGCGATCCGGCGGCAACCGGCGAATATGCCGTGCCGGTGATCAAGACGCTTGTTAAGACCGATATCCCGGTCTTCGGCATCTGCCTCGGCCATCAGATGCTCGGGCTGGCCCTCGGCGCCAAGACCGAAAAGATGCACCAGGGTCATCACGGCGCCAACCATCCCGTCAAGGATCACACGACCGGCAAGGTCGAGATCGTCTCGATGAACCATGGCTTCGCGGTCGACTCGAAGTCGCTGCCCGATGGCGTTGAAGAGACTCATATTTCGCTGTTCGACGGCACCAATTGCGGTCTGCGCGTCCTCGGCAAGCAGGTGTTCTCCGTCCAGCACCATCCCGAGGCCTCCCCCGGCCCGCAGGACAGCCACTATCTCTTCCGCCGCTTCATCAACATGGTGCGCGAGAAGAAGGGCGAGCCGGCGCTCGCCGAACGCTGATTTCAAGAACTGCCGATTTCGCAAGGGCCTGCTAAATCGGCAGCCACTAACGTGATGTGGTATTGAAGGCAGCAATGAGAGGAAGGACCGCTATCTGCCGAAGCGGTCTTTTTTCGTTATAGAAGAATAAAGCTGCTTTGCGCCAAAGGCCGCCATTCCGCCCCATGCGGGTGATTAGATCACGAATTCCTCCTCGTACGTCTGTGGCTCGGGAACGACCGTAACCTCCACCGGAACGATCCAATTGGCCGCGTAGCTCTCGCAGTCGGAACGCTGGAGGTCGGGCTGCACGCACCCCGCACCATCGATCGCGCGACATCGCAGTATATATCGCCCCGCTTCTTCAGGGGTCCACATGTGCTCCCACAAGCGCCATGCGAAGGGATGTTCTGTTTCGAGGAGCCTTCCCTCGCGCCAGCCCCTGCCATCTCCGGTGCAGACCTGGACCTGCCGAATAGCAGCCTCTCCGCCCCAGGCGGCTCCGAAAATCCGATACGGTTGGCCGGCGACGAGACGCGCGCCCTGCACGGGACGCGCGATCTGCGCTTTGACCTCCATCTCCGCAAGCGGGACCAGCCTGGGTTCCCCGAGGCTGCGCTCCCAACGGAAATAGTCGCGCGCCTGCCAGTAGCCAAGGAACGGTTGCTCCACGACAGTGATATCAGTGATCCACTTGACCCAAGCCATGCCGAACCAGCCACCCACGACCGCGCGCAGCGGGTAGCCGTGATCGCGCGTCAACGGCTCCCCGTTCATCGAATAGGCAAGCATGGTGCTGTCAGCGACGGCCTTCTCAAGCGGTAAACTGCGCGCAAAAGCGATGGGGCCTGGAGACGCCGTTTTCTTGTTGGTGTCGACGACGCCGCTGTCTGCGCCGACGAGCAGAACCTCACGTGCGGTTGGCTTGACGCCCGCCATTTCTAAAATCTCGCGCAGAGGAACACCTGTCCACGCGGCATTGCCGACGGCTCCGTTCTGCCACTGCAACCCCTCCCTCGGCGGCACATAGTAGACGCGCCCGTTCCCTGCGCACTCGACGACGGCAGTGAAAGTCGTGCTCCGCATCGCCTTGATGCTGTCGAGGTCAAGTTCGAGCGGCCGCTCCACCGCCCCGCCAACGCGCAATCTCCAGTCTCGCGCATCGAGCTCCGGCGATGGGAAATGGTTTCGCACGAAGAAAAGCTCGGTTGGGATCAGCCAAGCGGAGAGTGACGCAAAGGGAAACTCGATGTTCGGTGGGGATTTCTGTCGAACTATTAGACTGGGTTGCTCAGGTGTCGGCATCGTCCTCATCTCCCCTTCAAAGAGCACAACGTTGGCACTCGATCACGCGAATTCCGCTTCGATCGCACCGCCCCTCGCAGTGCGTCTGTCGCGTTCCGTCCCCATTCTAGCACATCCCGCTCGTTCCTCGGATCGACCTCGAACGGCAGCAAAGGGCGCGAATGCTGCTATAGGCCCCAAGTCTCTTTCGCGCCCCCATGTCGGTGCTGCGATGTCTCGAAAACCTCCTTAGCAGGAACAGAAAGAATGCGCGGTTTGGGGCGTGATCTTTCGTCGTGAACGACTGGGAGCGCCTTCCGCGCCACGCTTAGCCTTCAACCTCCCGCTACGTCATTGCCTTGTTTCCAACCCGTCCTATCTCTTGCGCGGGACGGTCAGCGAGAGAGGACGCGCATGCCGATAGACAATGCGAGATTGGCGCCGATGCAGCCGGGTGTATCCGTAGAGGAGCTGAAGGCGGCTTTGGGGACGAGCTGGCAGGAACCGGGCATTCAGGCGGAGGGCCGTCTGCATATCGAGGAGTTCGGCACGCGCATTACCGCCGATGGCAGGCTTGGCGAAGTTCATTTCCGCGCCCCCTTCGAACTTCCCCCTATCCATGGCGTCAGGATGGGAATGCCGGCCGAAGAGCTGCATCGGCTTTATCCCGTCGCCGAGCGCATTTATGACGAGAGAGAGAAATACGGCTGGACCATGCTGAAGATGAACCTGTCGGATACGCTCCTGCTCGGCGTAGGCATCAGAGAGGGTGTCGTCAGGATCATCAGCCTCACGGATCCGACGGCGGTCTATCCGGAGCGGCCTTATAAATATGCCGATCCCAACCTCACCGAGGCCTATGACCTGGCGATGACCGATCCTGTCGATCTCGCCCGCCGTCCTGAAAGTGGCTGGTGCCACGGCTGCCCGCCCGGTATCGATGCCAGCAGATGGCCGGTCAGCACTACCAACGGTATGCCGCTTCGCCACGCCTTCACGGTGAAACTGCCGCCGCCATACCGCATGCTCGGCGATGAGTATGTGGCAATCTCGCTCTTCGTCGACGAGCAATGGGAGACGCCGCCGGCAAGCAAAAATGTGGGCGCGGGAGGCGCGCGCGGCGCCGATCCGCGCCGCTTCGACATCGAATTCATGGACAACGACTACGTTCTCTTCTGGCTGACGGAAGAGGAGTTTGCAGCACCGCTCGGCGTCCCTCCAATAATCGAGGGCACCCCTGTCCCCGGCTGGCTCTCGAAATCGCCGCTCGATTATTTCGGAGAATTCAACCTGCCGAGGACGGTGGCGGAACAACAGGCAAAAAACGTCTTTTCGCCCGGCGGACTTGCCGTCCGCGAGCTTCTGGCGGCAACCCGGAAGCCGGGCGGATGGAAGAACCTGCCAGGCCGCGAGGCACTGCATTATGGCTGGCCGATCGAGATCACGCTGCGCGAGGGCGATCCGAATGTCGGCAAGCCGGCGCGCGAATTCAGGCACCAAAACGAGCTCAGCGGCTATATCGCCGCCTATTCAGAGGAAGGCCAGGAGCTGGAGCTGGAGCGCTTCCAGGACTGGCACGCCCATCTCGGCGGCACGATGTTTCCCATGCAGGGCTATCCCGATTTCTCACCTTACTACATCGAAATCTCGGAAATCTTCGGCGGCTTCAATTTCGGAAGCGGCGTCGCCCAGATCGATCTCAAGGAGATGAAGCTCGAATGGGCCTGCTGACGCCGGAGAGATTGGCGAGGGCTGGCAATGACGGGGCGCAGGCCCGGCTGGAGTGCGTCAATCGGCGTGGACAAGGATCAGGCTGCTGATTTGCCAGTCTTAGACATTTAGGGATCGTTCCTACAATGGCCGCTCGGGGCTAAACCGAGACCTTGTATTAGCTCTCGAATGCATGGTCCGCTATTGCCGGCAAGCCCCGGTCAGGTGCCGGTCCGCTCGCGGCCCCAAACCGGTCGTTCCTCCCGTCGAGCCCACCGACTGCCGCTGCCGGCGCACAGTTGCTATCCAGCTGTCGAAAACCACCATATAGAAGGCAATGCCGTCACTCTGGAACACGACGGCTTCAGGAAGCGGGCGCCCACAATTCCAAGTCAGTGACCGGACGGCTTCGCTTCCATATTGACCTCAACCGCACTTGAGGAATTACAAACGCCCCGCGGACATCCGATGCAGGAGAAAAGGGATGAGCGGAGCTTTCTATCGTGTCGACAAATTCGTCGTGCCGGCGGCGGCGCGCGAGGAATTTCTTGTCAAAGTGATGATGACCCACAAGCTGCTGGAGGCGCAGGAGGGTTTCATCGATCACCGGGTGCTGGAGCAGGTCGCCGGTTCCGGCGAATTCAATTTCGTCACCATTGCCGAATGGGAAAATACCGAGGTCGTCGAGCGCGCGCGGGCAGCTGTCGCGGCCGCCCACAAGGCCGCCAATTTCGATCCGCAGGAAATGTTTGCCCGTCTCGGCATTCGCGCCGATATCGCCAGCTACAAACCTGTCGCGGCGTAGAGATAGCTCGCGGCAGGCTCAGGCCCCTGAAGTCGCTCCCTCCCGGCGAAGGAGAAGATAGAAGCGTGCGCAGAGCATGACGGCGGCAGCCGCCAGTCCGACGAGGAAGCCGAACCAGATGCCGATGCCGCCGAAGCCGAGCGGGAAGGCAAAGGCCCAGGCGAGGAAGAAGCCGATCGGCCAATAGGCGATCAGCGCCATGATCATCGGCACGCGCGCATCTTTCAGGCCGCGCAGCAATCCGTTGGCGATCACCTGCAGCCCGTCGACAAGCTGGAAAAGTCCGGCAACGACGATCAGCGGCCCGGCATAGGCCAGCACTTGCGGCGCCTCGGGCGAGTTCACGTCGAGGAACCAGCTGCCGAGGAATTGCGGCATGGTGGCAAACAGCACCGAACCGACCGCCGAGATCGCACAGGCGATGCCGACAACCATGATGGAAGCGCGCATCAGACCGTCATAATCGCCCTGCCCGTGCGCGACACCGACGCGCACCGTCGCCGCCTGGCTGAGGCCGAGCGGAATCATGAAGGCGATCGAGGCCCATTGCAGGGCGATGCCGTGCGCGGCGAGCTCGATGGTGCCGATATAGCCCATCAAGAGCGATGCCACCGTGAACAGGCTGACCTCGGCAAGTATGGTGACGCTGATCGGCAGGCCGAGCCGGATGACTTCCCGCAGCGCATGCCAGTCGGGCTTCCAGAACCGCACGAAGATCTCATAGCGGCGTGTCTCCGCCCGCTTCTGGACGAAGGCAAGGATGAAGAGGAAACCGGCTGCCTGCACCACGACCGACACGATGGCCGCACCTTCAAGCCCCATCGCGGGGAAGCCGAAATGGCCGAGCACCAGGGCGTAGGCGAAGATCGCATTCATCACCAGGGTGACAATGGTGACGTTGAGAATGATGCCCGCCTTGCCGATGGCGCTGACGAGGGCCCGCATGACGTTGAAGAGCAGCGCCGGCAGCACGCCGAACTGGCCGATCCTGATGTAGCCATGGGCCAGTTTCGCGACCTCGGGCTTCTGCTGCGCGAAGAGAAGGATCTGCTCGGAATTGAAGAAGGCGGGCTGCATGATGACCCAGTATCCGATCACCACCCAGAGACCCATGCGCAGCGCCCGGCGCACGGAGACGACGTCGCCGCGGCCATAGGCCTGAGCCACCATCGGAATGACGGCGATGGCAAAACCCGAGCCGAAGATCAGGATCGTGAACAGGAACTGGGCCGACAGTACCATCGCCGCCAGATGCTCGGCGCCGAGACGCCCGACAATCATCACGTCGGTGGTGTTGATGCCGAGCTGAGCGAGCTGGGCGCCGATCAGAGGAATGCCGAGCGCCAACGTTGCGCGGAAATGTGCGCCCCAACGGTTATCGTTTGTCGGCGCAAGCCTGCGCGCGTCGATCGGCGTGTCCATGACACCAGTCCTGTGATTGAAATCTGCAACGCCGCGTAAGTAGGCGGCAAAATATCCTTCGGACTTAAATCAAAGCCTCGCAAAGAACTACCCCAGAACGGGCAGATGATGAAAAATTCATCATGACATCACTATTTCTGATTGATCAGCCCGCCGCTTCCAGCGCCTCGGCCGGCTCTCGGACGCGAACCCTGGTCAGGAATACCCCGGCGGCCAGCAGGATGAGCACGGCGGCGGTGAGATAAGGCGCACCGGCAAAGGTGACGGGCGCCTCCGGCCGGGTGAAATAGCCGAACATCTGCGTGAAGATCAGCGGCCCGACGATCGTGGTGATGCTGCTGAGGCTGGTCAGCGCGCCCTGCAGCTCGCCCTGCGCCGAAGGCGGCACTTTGCCGGCGGCGATGCTGCGCAGCGGCGGATCGGCGACGTTTTCCATGACGGTCGCGACGATGACGACGTAGACGATCCACCCCTCCCAGGCGAAGGCATAGCCGGTCAGTCCTGCAGCCGAGAAGCAGAGACCGAGGACAGCGGTCTTCCACTCGCCGAGCAAGGGGACGATCCGCGGCAGGACGAAACCCATGACGAGCGCGGCACCGATGCCGTAGATACCGAGCGACAGGCCGATCTGCCCCTCGCTCCAGCCGTATCGATAAGTCGAGACGAACGACCAGACGGAGGGATAGACGGCATGCGCCAGGAAAAACAGGAACATCACCAGACAGACCCAGCCGATGCCGGGGTAGCGGCGCATCTGGCGCAGCGCGCCGAGCGGGTTGGCGCGCTTCCACTCGAAGCGGCGGCGGTTCTTCGCTTCCAATGTTTCCGGCAGCAGGAAGCAGGCGGCGATGAAATTGAGGAGCGACAGCGCTGCCGCGCCAAGGAACGGCACCCGCGGCCCGAACTCTCCGAGGAACCCGCCGATGACGGGGCCGATCGTGAAGCCGACACCGAAGGCGATGCCGATCAGCCCGAAATTCTTCGCCCGGTTCTCCTCGGTACTGATGTCGGCGATATAGGCCGAGCAGGTGGCGAAGCTGCCGCCGCTGATGCCGGCAAGCACGCGGCCGACGAACAGCATCCAGAAGCTGGTGGCGATGCCGCAGATGAAATTGTCGATCGCAAAGGTCAGCACCGAAAGCAGAAGCACCGGCCGACGGCCGAAACGGTCGGACAGGTTTCCGAGCAGCGGTGCGAAGAGGAATTGCATGCCGGCGTAGACGAGCATCAGCCAGCCGCCGTCGATCGCCGCATCGCTGACACTGCCGCCGGTCAGTTGCTCCAGATAGGCGGGCAGCACCGGCATGATGATGGCGATGCCGATGATGTCGAGGAAGAGGATGACGAAGACCAGGAAAAGGCCGCGGCGAACGAATTTCGGGTCAAGCATGAGGCATCTCTACAGCGTTTGTTTCTGAAAAGACGATCTCGTCGCCGCTCAAGTGACATAGCTCAGAAAGAAACACGAAACAATCCGTGAACATTTCAAAGTTTTTGATGCAGTCGTACGGGAAGTTTATGAAAGCCCTCAACCGCCGGGGGCGGCGGCCCGGTCGCCAGCTATTGCCCTCGCGGCAATGGCGTCCAGATCATCAAGAGCAGCGTCATTCGTTGTGCATGCCCACGCGCAGCCCGTCCGGCGTCCGTCGGATTATCGCTGAGGTGCATAGGCAGTAAAACGGCATAGGACGGCGCCGCTCGGGCGCAAATCAAGGAGACGACAATGCAGACCTATCGCTTGGGAAAAACGGGACCCGAAGTCTCGGCCATCGGCCTCGGCTGCATGGGCATGTCGGGCATGTACGGCCCTTCTGACCGCGCCGAAAGCATCGCGACGATCCATGCCGCGCTCGACGCCGGCGTCAACCTGCTCGACACCGGTGATTTCTATGGCATGGGCCATAACGAAATGCTGATCGGCGAGGCTTTGAAGGGCCGCAGGCGGGAAAACGCCATCATCAGCGTCAAGTTCGGGGCGCTGCGCGACCCCGCCGGCGGCTGGGGCGGCATCGACGCCCGCCCGGTCGCGGTGAAGAACTTCCTCGCCTATTCGCTGCAGCGTCTCGGCGTCGATTATATCGACATCTACCGTCCTGCCCGCCTCGATCCGAATGTGTCGATCGAGGACACCGTCGGCGCCATCGCCGATCTGGTCAAATCAGGCTATGTCAGACATATCGGCCTGTCGGAAGTCGGCGCCGAGACGATCCGCCGCGCCGCCACTGTTGCGCCAATCGTCGATCTGCAGATTGAATATTCGCTGATCTCGCGCAGCATCGAGGAGAAGATCCTGCCGGCGACACGCGAGCTCGGCATCTCGATTACCGCTTACGGAGTGCTCTCGCGCGGTCTGATCAGCGGCCACTGGCAGAAGGGCCAGGCCGCGGCAGGCGACTTCCGCGCCTACAGCCCGCGCTTCCAGGACGGCAATATCGAGCAGAACCTCGCTCTCGTGGAAAAACTCCGCGAGATCGCCGAGGCAAAGAGCGTGTCGGTCGCGCAGATCGCCATCGCCTGGGTCGCCGCCAAGGGCAAGGATATCGTCCCCCTCATCGGCGCGCGCCGCCGCGACCGGCTGACCGAGGCGCTCGGCTCACGCGCGGTGGATCTGTCGGCAGAGGATTTCGAAGCCATCGAACGCGCCGTGCCGAAGGATGCCGCCGCCGGCGGGCGTTATCCGGAGCAGATGCTGCAGCATATGGATAGTGAGAAGTAACAAGGTGGATTGAAAGACGGAAGCGTCGTGCCGTGTAGCCCCCTCATCCGCCCTACGGGCACCGACCAGGGTTGAGCCACGGGTCTCAACCCGTCCTTCGGACCCCCGCGGGGGAAGAGGGAATCGAGACGTTGCGGCAAGTTCCCTTCGCCCTAGCGGGGAGAAGATGCCGGCAGGCGGATGAGGGGGCGACACGCGCAAACCTTGGCAACCTCAAACCGGCCCCGAGAACGTGTCGCAGGCCGACAGCTGGCCGCTGTCGAAGCCGCGCTTGAACCATTTGACCCGCTGGGCCGAGGTGCCGTGGTTGAAACTCTCGGGCACGACGTAGCCCTGCGTCCGCTTCTGCAGCGTATCGTCGCCGATCTGCTGGGCGGCATTCAGCGCCTCCTCCAGGTCGCCGGCCTCCAATATGCCCTTCTGCTGGGTATACTTGCCCCAGATGCCAGCGAAGCAGTCGGCTTGCAGCTCGACGCGCACCGACATCTTGTTGGCGTCGTCCTCGCTCATGCGCTGGCGGGCCTCGTTGAACTTCGGCAGGATGCCGAGAAGGTTCTGCACATGGTGGCCGACCTCATGAGAGACAACATAGGCTTCGGCAAAGTCGCCCGAAGCACCGAACCGGTCGGAGAGTTCCTGAAAGAAATCCGTATCGAGATAGACCTTGTGATCGCCGGGGCAGTAGAATGGACCAGTCGCGGCTGAGGCAAAGCCGCAGGCCGATTGCGTTTGTCCTGAGAAAAGTACAAGGCGCGGCTCCTCGTAATTCCGGCCCTGTGCCTGGAAAATGCCGTTCCATGTATCCTCGGTCTCGGCCAGAACGGTGCGCACGAAAGCGGTCATCTCGTCATTGGCTGGCGTGCGCGTGCCGTCGGACTGGCTCTGCTCGTAGCCGGGGCCGCTCGACATGCCGCCATTATCAAGCACCTGCAGCAGGTCAACGCCCATCATCTTGAAGATGAAATAGATGACGACGAGGAAGATGATCGTGCCGATGCTCAAGCCGCCGCCGGCGCGGCGAACACCGCCGCCGGAAGGAAAGTTGAAGCCGCCGCCGCGGCCGAAACCGCCGCTGCTCGGCTCGCCGCGGCGATCCTCGATATTGTCGGACTGACGCCGGCCTCTCCATTCCATCTTCGTTCTCCCCGGCAATGTGCTTGTCTTCAACGAATTTATATAACCGGCCGCGGGAGGAATTCCAGCAGCTTCATCCACGTGCAAAACAGGCGGCTGAACAGCTCACTTTTTCCTCGGGCTTTGCTGCGCCGGCCCCTTTTGACCACCACCTTTTCCGGCGCTGCTATGCTGGGTCTCCCCCTGGCGGGCCAGCTCTCTCTCAACGGTCTCCCGCGAGCCTTCCGCCGGTTTCCTGTCTCTCGGATCCACCATCACGACCTCCATGTTCTCGACTGCAAACTTGAAAGAACGGGATATTGTTCCCCTTACAGAGTAAGTGAGCTCCGAGCGCCATCTCGTCATCCTGTCACGATCCACCCCGCTCGCCGGAGAGGTGCCTCGATGTCCGTCTCCGTTACTTAAAGAAAATGCATCAACCGCTTGACCCGACTCCTGCTTTTGCTCTTTCTGATAAAGGCGGAGAATGCGGGAGGAGATGGCCATGAAAGCAATACGCCTGCAAGCGACAGGACAGTTGCAGCTGTGCGAGGTCGAAAAACCAGCACCAGGGCCGGGCGACCTGCTGGTCCGCGTCGAAGCCTGCGGCATTTGCGGCACCGACCGCCATATCTTCCATGGCGAATTTCCCTCGAAGCCGCCGGTGACGCTCGGCCATGAATTTGCAGGCATCGTCGAGGCGGTTGGAGCCGGCGTTACCGATTTCCGCCCCGGCATGCGCGTGACGGGCGATCCCAACATCTCTTGCGGCGGCTGCGAGGAATGCCGGCGCGGCCGCGTCAATCTCTGCCGGAAGCTGCAGGCGATCGGCATTCACCGCGACGGCGGCTTCGCCGAATATGTCTGCATGCCTGAAAGCCAGGCTTTTGCCCTGCCGACAGATATCGACCCGCTGCACGGCGCCTTCTGCGAGCCGCTGGCCTGCTGCATCCACGGCGTCGATCTCGCCGGGTTAAGGGCTGGCTCGTCGGCCGTCGTGCTCGGCGGCGGCGTCATCGGCCTGCTCACGATTCAGCTGGCACGGCTTGCCGGCGCTACCCGCATCGTGCTGGTGACTCGCAGCGCCGAAAAGCGCCGGCTGGCCGAAAGCCTTGGCGCGACGGCAACGGCCGATCCCGGCGACGGCGATATCGTTGCCCGTATCATCGCCGAAGACGGGCTTCTGCCCGGCGGCGCCGACGTCGTCTTCGAATGCGCCGGTGTGGCCGAGACGATGCAGCAGGCGCCCCGGCTTGCCCGGCGCGGCGGCACCGCCGTCATTTTGGGCGTCATGCCTCAGGGCGCCACGATCGAGATCGAACCCTTCGACCTGCTGTTTCGCGAAGTCGCGCTGATTAGCTCCTTCGTCAATCCTTTCACCCATGCCCGCGCCGCCGATCTCATCGCCTCCGGCAGGATCAGGGTCGGGCCGCTGATATCCAGGCGGATCGGGCTTGAGGAGGCCCCGGAAGCGATCACCAATCCGGCTCGCGGAGGCGAAATCCGGGTGCTCGTCGTGCCGGACGGGAAATAGGTTTCACGCCATATCCGGATTCCTGTCGATTCCGCGATTTATGGGGTTCCGTTTGCAAATACATTTGCCTATAAGCCGCTTCTAGCCTGAAAAGACCTCAATGCGCGACCCGACCTGGTGATCTCCCACCCTGGCCGGCTTTTTGCGCAGCCAGACAATGGATATCGCCCATGCCGAAGCGCCAAGACATCAAATCGATCCTCATCATCGGCGCGGGACCGATCGTCATTGGCCAGGCTTGCGAATTCGACTATTCCGGCACCCAGGCCTGCAAGGCGCTAAAGGAGGAAGGCTACCGCGTCATCCTCGTCAACTCCAACCCGGCGACGATCATGACCGATCCGGGCCTGGCCGATGCCACCTACGTCGAGCCGATCACCCCCGAGGTCGTCGCCAAGATCATCGCCAAGGAGCGCCCGGATGCGCTGCTGCCGACTATGGGCGGCCAGACAGCGCTAAACACTGCGCTGTCGCTGAAGCGCATGGGCGTGCTCGACCGCTACAATGTCGAGATGATCGGCGCCAAGCCGGCCGCCATCGACATGGCCGAAGACCGCGCGCTGTTCCGCGAGGCGATGGCCCGCATCGGCCTTGAAACCCCGCGTTCGATGCTGGCGAACGCCACCGACATCAAGGATCTCGACCGCAAGACGCACGAGGCCGAGCGCAGCAAGCTGCGCGAAAGCCTCTCCGGCTCCGACCTTGACAAGGCGCTGGACGAATTGGAAAACCAGTGGAACCTCGGCGAGAGCGACCGCAAGCAGCGTTATTTGAACCACGCCATGGCGATCGCCGCCCAGGCGCTCGATCATGTCGGCCTGCCCGCTATCATCCGCCCCTCCTTCACGCTGGGCGGCACCGGCGGCGGCATCGCCTATAACCGCTCGGAATTCTTCGAGATCGTCGGCGGCGGCCTCGACGCCTCGCCGACCACCGAAGTGCTGATCGAAGAATCCGTGCTCGGCTGGAAGGAGTATGAGATGGAGGTCGTCCGCGACAAGGCGGACAACTGCATCATCATCTGCTCGATCGAGAACATCGATCCGATGGGCGTTCACACCGGCGATTCGATCACCGTCGCCCCGGCGCTGACGCTGACCGACAAGGAATACCAGATCATGCGCAACGCCTCGATCGCGGTGCTGCGCGAGATCGGCGTCGAGACCGGCGGTTCGAACGTCCAGTTCGCCGTCAACCCCAAGGACGGCCGCCTTGTCGTCATCGAAATGAACCCGCGTGTGTCGCGCTCTTCGGCGCTGGCGTCCAAGGCGACCGGCTTCCCGATCGCCAAGGTCGCCGCCAAGCTCGCCATCGGCTATACGCTCGACGAACTGGAAAACGACATCACCGGCGGCGCCACGCCTGCCTCCTTCGAACCGTCGATCGATTATGTCGTCACCAAGATCCCGCGTTTTGCCTTCGAGAAATTCCCCGGCGCCTCGCCGGTCCTGACGACTGCGATGAAATCGGTCGGCGAAGTCATGGCGATCGGCCGCACCTTCGCCGAATCGCTGCAGAAGGCGCTGCGTGGCCTTGAAACCGGCCTGACCGGCCTCGACGAAATCGAAATCCCTGATTTCGAGGAAGGCGAATCCAGCCAGAACGCCATCCGCGCCGCGATTGGCACGCCGACGCCGGATCGCCTGCGCATGGTCGCCCAGGCGCTGCGCCAGGGTCTCAGCATCGAAGAGGTGCATGAGGGCTGCAAGATCGACCCGTGGTTCATCGCCGAGCTCAAGAACATCGTCGACATGGAAGCCCGCATCCGCGAGCATGGCTTGCCGGGCGATGCCGACAACCTGCGCATGCTGAAGGCGATGGGCTTCTCCGACGCGCGTCTGGCGACCCTGACCGGCAAGCGCCCCAAGGAAGTCGCCGAGCTGCGCAACGGCCTGAACGTCCGCCCGGTTTTCAAGCGCATCGACACCTGTGCGGCGGAATTCGCTTCGCCGACCGCCTACATGTATTCGACCTATGAGACGCCCTTCGTCGGCTCCGCCCGCTCGGAAGCTCAGGTTTCGGACCGCAAGAAGGTCGTCATCCTCGGCGGCGGCCCGAACCGCATCGGCCAGGGCATTGAGTTCGACTATTGCTGCTGCCACGCCGCCTTCGCGCTGAAGGATGCGGGTTACGAAGCGATCATGATCAACTGCAACCCGGAAACCGTCTCGACCGACTACGACACGTCCGACCGCCTCTATTTCGAGCCGCTGACGGCCGAAGACGTGATCGAGATCCTGCGCGCAGAGCAGGAAAAGGGCGAAGTCGTCGGCGTCATCGTCCAGTTCGGCGGCCAGACGCCGCTGAAGCTTGCCGAGGCGCTCGAGAAAAACGGCATTCCGATCCTCGGCACCGCGCCCGATATGATCGACCTTGCCGAAGATCGCGATCGTTTCCAGAAGCTGCTGATGAAGCTCGACCTCAACCAGCCGAACAACGGCATCGCCTATTCGGTCGAGCAGGCCCGTCTGGTCGCCGCTGAAATCGGCTTCCCGCTGGTCGTGCGTCCGTCCTACGTGCTCGGCGGCCGAGCCATGCAGATCCTGCATTCGGAAGGCCAGCTGCAGACCTACCTGCTGGACACGGTGCCGGAACTGGTGCCCGAAGATATCAAGCAGCGTTATCCGAACGACAAGACCGGTCAGATCAACACCCTGCTCGGCAAGAACCCGCTGCTCTTCGACAGCTACCTGACTCATGCCATCGAAGTCGACGTTGACTGCCTCTCCGACGGCACCGACGTCTATGTCGCCGGCATCATGGAGCACATCGAGGAAGCCGGCATTCATTCGGGCGACAGCGCTTGCTCGCTGCCGCCGCGCTCGCTGCCCGTCGAACTGCTCGACGAGCTGGAACGCCAGGCCAAAGCCATGGCAAAGGCGCTCAATGTCGGCGGCCTGATGAACGTCCAGTTCGCCATCAAGGACGGCACCGTCTACGTGCTCGAAGTCAATCCGCGCGCCTCGCGCACCGTGCCCTTCGTCGCCAAGACCATCGGCGCGCCGATCGCCAAGATCGCTGCCCGCGTCATGGCCGGCGAGAAGCTCGATGCGACCTTCGCCGCCTATGGCGAAAAGCCCGATCCGCGGAAGCTGACGCACATCGCCGTCAAGGAAGCCGTCTTCCCCTTCGCCCGTTTCCCCGGCGTCGACACGCTGCTCGGCCCGGAAATGCGCTCGACCGGTGAAGTCATTGGTCTCGATACCGATTTCGCGCTGGCCTTCGCCAAGTCGCAGCTCGGCGCCGGCGTCGAGCTGCCGCGTGACGGCACGGTCTTCGTCTCCGTGCGCGACGAGGACAAGTCGCGCGTGCTGCCGGCGATCCGCATCCTCGTTGAACAGGGCTTCAAGGTGCTGGCGACCGGCGGCACCGCCCGCTTCCTCGGCGAAAACGGCATCACCGCCACCAAGATCAACAAGGTGCTCGAAGGCCGTCCGCATATCGAGGACGCGATCCGCAACCGCCAGGTCCAGCTCGTCATCAACACCACCGACGGCAACAAGGCGATCTCGGATTCCAAGTCGCTGCGCCGCGCGACGCTGATGCAGAAGGTGCCCTATTACACGACGATGGCCGGCGCCGAGGCCGCCGCCCAGGCAATCAAGGCGCTGAAGGCCGGCAATCTCGAAGTGCGGCCGCTGCAGAGCTACTTCGCCTGAGATTGAAGCAATTCAAGCAAATCTGCGCCCGCGGCTTTGCCTCCGGAATTGCGGAAAAAACAAAGAACAGCGTCACCGCTCGATGAGCGGTGACGCGACTTCAAGCGGAATCCATTTATCCGGCTGACGTCATAAGCACCTGAATTTCCGACATATCCTGACGAAAGCGCGCCATCTCCTCCGCCTTCAACCGCTCGTCGGGAATGCGCAGCAGATAGGATGGATGCACCGTCACGAAGAGCGTGCGCCCTCCTTCAATTGCCATTGCCTTGCCTCTGACGTCCTGCAGGCGCCCTTTCACATCCGTCAGCGCCGCAAGCGCCGTCGCCCCCATGGCGACGATCAGCTTCGGCTCGACGAGCGCCAATTCCAGATCGAGCCACCAGCGGCAATGCTTCACTTCGCCCATAGTGGGCTTCTGGTGGATGCGCCGC
This sequence comes from Rhizobium phaseoli, assembly GCF_001664385.1. Taxonomy (NCBI): domain Bacteria; kingdom Pseudomonadati; phylum Pseudomonadota; class Alphaproteobacteria; order Hyphomicrobiales; family Rhizobiaceae; genus Rhizobium; species Rhizobium phaseoli. Next base: position 3,177,374 of record NZ_CP013532.1, read on the forward strand.
TTGCCGCGCGGCTCGTATTTGAAATGCTTGACTGAGTTGGTGACGTAGACCATCGAACGGTCGATGCCCGCCTCCGCCATGACCTGATCGAAAAGCCGGCCGGCCGGGCCGACGAAGGGGCGTCCTGCAATATCCTCCTGATCGCCCGGCTGCTCGCCGACGAACATCACCGCCGCATCGCGCGGCCCCTCGCCGAACACGGTTTGAGTGGCGTTGGCGTGAAGCGGACAACGGGTGCAGACGGAGGCTTGCGCGCGCAGCGCCTCCAGCGTGCCGGCCGGCGCTTCGGGTTCTGTGGGAAGATTGCGCGCAGCCTGCTGCAGCCGGTCGTGAAAGGGCAGCGAGCGCGTTGCCTCCCTTGCCGCCATCTCCCGCACCTTGCTTTCGGCCGATGCGATCAAGCCAGGAATGAGATCGGCTTCCGGCAGGTTCTTCCAGTATTTTTTCGGCATTTCCGCCTGCATCGCCTTCAGCTTCACCCGAGCCGGATTGAAGATGCTGGCGTAATAGGTGCGCCAGAGCTCATCGGTTACGTCGGTAAGATTGGGCTTCTCGCAGGGTTCGTCGCTGATCGTCAGCCGCTCGCCATCCCAGGCGGCCGACCCCTTGGGCGTGGCGATCAACCAGTCCATGTCTGTGAAACGCCGCTGGAAGAAGGGTGCCGTGCGCCTGATGATGTGGTGGTCGGGCTCGAACCAGGCGATGAATTTCCGCCGCCCCGCGGAAATCGCGCCGACCTCCTTGAAGCGGACGAAGGCCGTCATCTTGTGCGCGTCGCGATGCACGTTTTTCGCCATCAGCCGGGCACGCACGACATCCTGGTCGGAGGTCACCTCGAGCAGCTGCCGGTCCAGCTGCAGCCGCCAGAGCAGGCGGTAAAGCAGCGCAAACCGCGCCGGATCGGAGTGACAGAGGACCGTCTCGGCAAGCTCGATGAAGGCGGGCGGCACGGTCATCGGCTTGCGTGATGCCGCCGGCGCCGGCGGCATGGCGTCGCGCTGAAAGGAAAGATCGGCCTCCGCGCTTTTCTCGCGCCAGTCGATCTCGTCGGGCACGATGCCGGCGGCCGCCAAGGCGCGTGCGGCATCGCGCCATTCGCCAAGCTCTCCGCGTCCTGCGAGCACAACCCGGCGCATCACAGCAACGACAATTGTTCGGGCTGCGGCTCGAACATGGCGCGGAGGTCCGGCCTGTCGATCAGCCGGCGCGGCGACCAGCCTTCGGCGCAAATGAAGGATTGGACCTTCTTGATCGAAACGCCGAGCCGAGAGAGATCGTCGAGCCGCAGGCGGCGAAAGCGGCGCGCCGAAACGATTGCCTTGACGGTCTTGGTGCCGAGACCCGGCACACGCAGCAGCCGCTCGCGCTCGGCCCTGTTGATATCGACGGGAAATTCGCTCCGGTTGGCCAGCGCCCAGGCAAGCTTCGGGTCGAGGTTCAGATCGAGCATGCCGCCCGTCTGGTTCGCGGTGATCTCGTCGATGCCGAAGCCGTAGAACCGATAGAGCCAGTCGGCCTGATAAAGCCGGTGCTCGCGCATCAGCGGCGGCTTGATCAGCGGCAGATTTTTGGAGGCATCCGGGATCGGGCTGAAGGCCGAATAATAGACGCGCTTGAGGCCGTAGCTGCTGTAAAGCCTGCCGCTGGTCGCCAGAATCGTCGCATCACTCGCGCCATCGGCACCGACGATCATCTGCGTGCTCTGGCCGGCCGGAATGAAGCGCTGGCGTTTTTTGCTCTTCAGCGTCGGTTCGGCGGCAGCCTCGATCTTCAGTCTCAGCTCGCCCATTGACCGCCGGATATTGGCCGGTTTCTTCTCCGGCGCGAAGCGGGTGATGCCGGTGTCCGTCGGCAGTTCGATATTGAGCGACAGGCGGTCGGCATAAAGCCCCGCCTCCTCGATCAGCCGCGGCGATGCCTCGGGGATCGATTTCAGATGGATATAGCCACGAAAATTATGGGTGACCCGCAATTCGCGGACGATACGAACCATCTCTTCCATCGTGTAATCGGACGAGCGAATGATGCCGGAGGAAAGAAAGAGACCTTCGATGTAATTGCGGCGATAGAATTCCAGCGTCAGCCAGATCACCTCTTCAGGCGTGAAGCGCGCCCGTTCGACATTGCTCGACGAGCGATTGACGCAATAAGCGCAGTCGTAGATGCAGAAGTTCGTCAGCAGGATCTTCAGGAGCGAAATGCACCGGCCATCCGGCGCATAGGCATGGCAGATGCCCGATCCCTCGGTTGAGCCAAGCCCGCCGCTTGTGCTCGAATCGCGTTTCACCGTGCCGCTGGAAGCGCAGGAAGCGTCATATTTGGCGGCGTCGGAAAGAATGGCCAAGCGTTCTGCGAGCGACTTCTTCATCCATATGTTCACTATATGTTCCAATGACGGAAGTCAATCCGGCTACTCCCGCCTCTTCCCTTTTTCCGGCGCAGCATCCGTTTTCGCAGGGCACGCGTTGGGTTTATGCGAATTTTCTGGAAATCGGCCTTGGCGATCTGCTATAAGCACGTAACTAGGATTGTGGCACGGTTCCGAAGCTCCCCTTCGGGACCTGTTTTCTTTTGTGTGTACCCGACTGCGCGGAGCAAGGGCCGGCGGCCACAGGGAATGAAGGACAGAAAAATGGTTGATAAGGTACCGATGACACAGGGTGGTTTCGTCAAGCTGCAGGAAGAGCTGCGCTGGCGTCAGCAGGAGGAGCGCCCGCGAATCATCGAGGCGATCGCCGAAGCCCGTGCTCATGGCGACCTTTCCGAAAACGCCGAATACCACGCCGCCAAGGAAGCCCAGAGCCACAATGAAGGCCGCATCACCGAGCTGGAAGACCTGACGGCGCGCGCCGAGGTCATCGACCTCACGAAGATGTCCGGCGACAAGATCAAGTTCGGCGCCAAGGTGAAGCTCGTCGACGAGGACACCGAGGAAGAAAAGACCTATCAGATCGTCGGCGACCAGGAAGCCGACGTCAAGGCCGGCCGCATCTCCATCTCCTCACCGATCGCCCGTGCACTGATCGGCAAGGAAGTCGGCGATTCCATCGAGGTCAATGCCCCCGGCGGCTCCAAGGCCTACGAAATCCTCCAGGTTTCCTGGGGCTGATCGCCCGCCAGACATGAGATCCATCCTTGCCTGATATGCGTGACGTCGAGATCATCGCGCCCAATTTCAAGCGCCGGCTCTCCGGCGTCACGTCGACCATCGTCCAGCTCATCCCATGCCAGATCCGGCTCGGCATCCGGATCGCAACCCTCGGCCCCGGCCTGCCGGAAGGCCTGCCGAAACTGAGATGGTCACAGCTCCCTGGTCTGTGGCGCAGGCCGGCGCGTCGGCGCCATCGCGTCTGGCACGCCCGCCGCAACAATGAGATGGCCGTTGGCATCCTGCTCCGCCATTTCCTGCGCATGCCGCTGAAGCTCATCTTCACCTCGGCCGCGCAGCGCCGCCACACCGCCTACACGAAATGGCTGATCCGCCGCATGGACGCGGTGATCGCAACCAGCGACCGTTCCGGCTCCTTCCTCGAAGTTCCCCATACCGTCATCCAGCACGGCGTCGATCTGTCCCTTTTCCACCCGCCGGAAACGGCGGAGGACGGCATCGCCGCGACGGGTCTGCCCGGCCGCTATCTGGTCGGCTGCTTCGGCCGTGTGCGCCATCAGAAGGGCACCGATCTCTTCGTCAAGGCGATGATCGAACTCTTGCCGCGGCACCCTGAATGGACGGCCGTCGTCTCCGGCCGGGTAACGGCGGAGCACGTGGCCTTCGGCGACAAGCTGAAGGCCGATGTCAAGGCCGCAGGGCTTGCCGACAGGATCCTCTTCCTCGGCGAAGTGCCCGATATCAAAGTCTGGTATCGCCGCCTGACGCTCTATGTCGCCCCTTCCCGCAACGAAGGCTTCGGCCTGACGCCGCTTGAAGCCATGGCCTCGCGCACGGCGGTGGTGGCCTCGGATGCCGGCGCCTACGCCGAACTCATCGCCGAAGGCGAGACCGGCTCGGTCGTCACCGCCGGCGACGGCGAGGCGCTGACCCGGGCGATTGCCCCCTATATAGCAGATCCCGCGCTGGCGATCGCCCATGGCGAGAATGCGCTGCGCCATGTCAGGGCGAATTTTGCGCTGGAAAAGGAAGCAAACGCGATCGGCGCCTTTTACGATCGCCTTCTCGGCGGCAATCGCGGCTGAGCGGAACGAGAAGCGGCCCGTGTTGAAGTAAGGTGCCTCTGGTGATCAGTCGCCCTAAGAGATCGGCGCCCGCCCCTCATCCGGCTGCCGCCACCTTCTCCCCGCGCGCGGGGAGAAGGGGGTATGCCGCAGCCTTTCCGTCGTCCCTCTCCCACCTCTCGCAGGGCACGTCCCCTCTCCCCGTCAGAACGGGGAGAGGGTTAGGGTGAGGGGCAATCATTCGCATGAACCGGACAGCTATGGCTCAAGGCCCGGGGATAACGGCGAGTAGAGAGCGGGACTTGTCAAAAAGCGAACGGCCCGCTGGATGACGGGCCGTTGCAAATATCCGAGACTGGCGAGTGGCTGGTTATTCCGCCGGCTGAAGTCCGCCGGCCGGAGCGCCCTCTTCTGTCTGGCCGCCCAGGGCTCTGGCGAGCTGCGCCGTATCCAGCTCGTTTTCCCAGCGTGCCACGACGATCGTCGCCACCGCATTGCCGACGAGGTTGGTCAGCGCCCGGCACTCCGACATGAAGCGGTCGATGCCGAGGATGAGCGCCATGCCGGCGACCGGCACCGACGGCACGACGGAGAGCGTCGCGGCAAGGGTGATGAAGCCGGCGCCGGTGATGCCGGCGGCACCCTTGGAGCTCAGCATCGCCACCAGCAGCAGCAGGATCTGGTCGCCCCAGGAGAGATTGATGCCGGTTGCCTGGGCGATGAAGAGGGCTGCCAGCGTCATGTAGATGTTGGTGCCGTCGAGGTTGAAGGAATAGCCAGTCGGAATGACGAGGCCGACGACCGAGCGCTTGCAGCCGGCCTTTTCCATCTTGTTCATCAGGCCCGGAAGGGCGGCTTCCGACGACGAAGTGCCGAGCACCAGCAAGAGCTCTTCCTTGATGTAGCGCAGCAGCGCCACGATCGAGAAGCCGTTGTAGCGGGCGACCGCGCCGAGCACGATGAAGACGAAGAGCAGCGACGTGATGTAGAACGTGCCGATCAGCATGGCGAGGTTAGCGATCGATCCGACGCCATACTTGCCGATGGTGAAGGCCATGGCGCCAAAGGCGCCGATGGGCGCAGCCTTCATCAGAATGGCGACGAGCTTGAAGACCGGAGCCGTCAGGGCGTTGAGGAAATTGACGACCTGCTCGCCCTTTTCGCCGACCATGGCGAGCGCGATGCCGAAGAGCACCGAGAAGAACAGCACCTGCAGAATGTCGCCGTCGGCAAAGGCGCCGACGATCGTCGTCGGGATGATATTCGTCAGGAAGCCGACGATGCTCTGCTCATGCGCCTTATCGGCGAAGGTGGCAACGGCCTTCGGGTCGAGCGAAGCCGGATCGATGTTCATGCCGGCGCCGGGCTGGACGACATTGGCGACGATCATGCCGATCACCAGCGCCAGCGTCGAGAACGTCAGGAAGTACAGCATCGCCTTGCCGGCGACGCGGCCGACCTTCTTCAGGTCGCTCATGCCGGCAATGCCGGTCGCCACCGTCAGGAAGATGACCGGCGCGATCACCATCTTGACGAGCTTGATGAAGGCGTCGCCGAGAGGCTTCAGCTGGGTGCCGAGCTCGGGATAGAAATGGCCGAGAAGGATACCCGCCGCGATGGCGGCGAGAACCTGAACATAAAGATGAGAATAAAAGGGCTTCCTGCCCTTGCTGTCTGCGACTGCGTCGAGTGGTGCTGCGATCATGATGTCCTCCTAAGGGCTCGCCCGGAACCAACTCCGGCCTCCCGAGCCGTTCGCTTCAATCCAACAGCTCAGCCGTTGTTGCGCTGTTCTTCGCAATAGCCGTGCCAGTTTCGCGCCATCCGCCTAAGCCCTTGTTTATATGTCAGAAAAAATATCTGACGGGCCAACTACCTATCCTGACGATGCGGAAACTCACACAAATCCATTTGCGTCCCGTGCGGAAAAATGCACAAATCCGTCATGTCCTTGTCAGTCTCGCAAAGGCTTTGGCCCTCCCTGCCCTTGCACCACCGCATTCGCCGAATGTGGTGGGCCTATGCGGTGCTCGCCCTTTCGGCCGTCGCCGGCAGTCTCTTGGCGAGTGGCGAGGTCGGCCGGCGCCGGGCGGAAGCGGCCCTGGAGGAACAGGCCCGCACCGATGCGAGGATGAACGTGGCGCTGCTGCGCACCGTCCTCGAAAAATACCGGGCGCTGCCCTTCGTGCTGTCGCAAGATACCGCGCTCGCCACCGCCCTGACGGGACGCGACGCCGGCACGTTCGAGCAGTTGAACCGGAAGCTTGAGACGCTGGCCGCCGGTACGAAAGCGGCCGTCATCTATGTCATCGACAAGGATGGTATCGCGGTTTCAGCCAGCAACTGGCGTGAACCGACGAGCTTCGTCGGCAACGACTATCGTTTCCGCGAGTATTTTCAGGGCGCCGTCGCTCAAGGGCAGGCCGAGCATTTCGCGCTCGGCACCGTCAGCAAGAAGCCCGGTCTTTATATTTCCGAGCGGATATCAGGCAGTGACGGTCTCCTGGGCGTCGTCGTCGTCAAGGTGGAATTCGACGATGTCGAGGCGGATTGGAACGCCTCGGGCGCCCCGTCCTACGTCATCGACGATCGCGGCATCGTCCTCATCACCAGCGTTCCCTCCTGGCGGTTCATGACGATCGGCCGCATTGCCGAGGATCGGCTGACCGCGATCCGCGAGAGCCTTCAATTCGGCGACGCGCCGCTTCAGCCGCTGCCGCTCGATGTCATCAGGCACCTTGGCGACAGGCTTGCTGTCGTCGAGATCGTCACGCCCGGCGGCGCCGGAAAGACCAGCTTCCTCGAGGTCGGGATGCCGATCCCTGCAACCGGCTGGAATCTACAGCATCTTGTTGCATTGGGGCCGTCCGTCGATGCGGCGGTCCGCGAAACGCGCATGCTGGCGCTGCTCTTGCTTTTGCCGCTCCTGGCGGGGTCAGCCTTCCTCTTGCGCCGCCGCCAGACGATCACCCTGAGAATTTTCAGCGAGCAGCAGGCGCGGGAAGAACTGGAACAGCGCGTGGCCGAGCGGACGCTGGATCTCAGCCAGGCGCGGGATCGTCTGCAGGCCGAGATCGCCGGTCATCGCAGCACCGAGCAGAAGCTGCAGGCGGTGCAGCAGGATCTGGTGCAGGCCAATCGGCTGGCGATCCTGGGCCAGGTTGCCGCCGGTGTCGCTCATGAGATCAATCAGCCGGTGGCGACCATCCGCGCCTATGCGGACAATGCCCGCACTTTCCTCGACCGCGGCCAGACGGCGCCGGCCGGTGAAAATCTTCAAAATATCGCCGCCCTGACGGAGCGCATAGGCTCGATCACCGAGGAGCTGAAAAGCTTCGCCCGCAAGGGCCGCGGCAGCGCCGAACCAACGGGCTTGAAGGACGTCATCGAGGGGGCGGTGATGCTGCTGCGCAGCCGTTTTGCCGGCCGCATGGATACGCTCGACATCGAGCTGCCGCCCGCCGAGCTGCAGGTCATGGGCAGCAGGATCCGTCTCGAGCAGGTGCTCATCAACCTGCTGCAGAACGCGCTGGAGGCCGTGGCGCCGAAGGCCGAAGCGGGGCGCGTCGAGGTCAGGACATCGGCCGATGCGGAGACAGTAACGCTGACGGTTGCCGACAACGGCCCCGGCATTTCGCCCGAAATCCGCAAGGGCCTGTTCACGCCGTTCAACACCTCGAAGGAAAAAGGTCTCGGCCTCGGGCTTGTCATCTCCAAGGATATCGTCGGCGATTACGGCGGCCGGATGGAAGTTGAAAGCGATGGCGACGGGAGCCGCTTCATCGTTCATCTGAGGAAGGCTTGAGATCATGGACATGGCCATACCCGTTGCTTTGATCGACGATGACGGCGATCTGCGCCGCGCCACCACCCAGACGCTGGAGCTCGCCGGCTTCGCCGTTTCCGCCTATGACGGCGCCAAAGCGGCGCTGGACGAGCTGGCGGCCGACTTTGCCGGCCCCGTCGTCACCGACATCCGCATGCCGGAGATCGACGGGCTGCAGCTCTTCACGATGCTCAAGGACATGGATGCCGACTTGCCGGTGATACTGATGACCGGCCACGGCGATATCCCGATGGCCGTCCAGGCCATCCAGGACGGCGCCTATGATTTCATCGCCAAACCCTTCCCGGCCGACCGGCTCGTCCAAAGCGTGCGCCGCGCCAGCGAAAAACGTCGGCTCGTTCTGGAAAACCGGATGCTGCGCAAGGCGGCCGACGAGGCACAGGAGACCTTGCCGCTGATCGGCCAGACGCCGGTCATGGACAATCTCAGGAAGATCCTTCGCCACATTGCCGATACCGATGTCGATGTGCTGGTCGCCGGCGAAACCGGCAGCGGCAAGGAAGTGGTCGCCCAGATCCTGCATCAGTGGAGCCATCGCCGGAAGGGCAATTTCGTGGCACTGAACTGCGGGGCGCTGCCGGAAACCGTCATCGAAAGCGAGCTCTTCGGCCACGAGGCCGGCGCCTTTACCGGCGCCCAGAAGCGCCGCACCGGCCGCATCGAACATGCAAGCGGCGGCACGCTGTTCCTCGACGAGATCGAAAGCATGCCTGTCGCCACGCAGGTCAAGATGCTGAGGGTGCTGGAGATGCGCGAAATCACTCCGCTCGGCACCAACGAGGTGCGCCCGGTCGACCTGCGCGTCGTCGCGGCCGCCAAGATTGACCTTGGCGATCCCGAGGTGCGCGGCGATTTTCGCGAGGACCTCTATTACCGGCTGAATGTCGTGACGATTTCGATTCCGCCGCTGAGGGAACGTCGCGACGATATTCCGCTGCTGTTTTCCCACTTTGCCGCCCGCGCCGCCGAGCGTTTCCGCCGCGAGGTGCCGCAGCTTTCGGAGGCGGTTCGCCGCCATCTTGCCTCGCATTCCTGGCCCGGCAACGTCCGCGAACTCTCCCACTATGCCGAACGCGTGGTGCTTGGCGTCGAGGGCGGCGGAGCGCCATCCCCTTCCCCCCAGTCGACCGGCGGGACGCTGCCCGAGCGGCTGGAGCGCTACGAGGCGGAAATCATCCGTGACGCGCTCGCCAGCAATGACGGCGACGTGCGCCGCACCATCGAAGCGCTCGGCATTCCGAGAAAGACGTTCTACGACAAGCTCCAGCGCCATGGCATCAACCGCGGTGGTTATGCCTCGCGCAAATAGCTCAGACTTCCACAAGCCCGAGCTTCTTCACCTGCCGGATCGTCAGCATGGTGCGCACGGTGTCGACATGCTCGTTCGCCGTCAGCACCTCGATGACGAAATCCTGGAAGTGGGTCAGATTCTCCGCCACGCAATGCAGCAGGAAATCGCTGTCGCCCGAAACCATCCAGGCCTGGCGCACCAGCGGCCATTCGGTGGTGGCGGCAGCAAAGGCCTTGAGATTGCCTTCCGACTGATGTTTGAGCCCGACCATGCAGAAGGCGACCAGATCGAAGCCGAGCTTCGGGCTGTTCAACATGGCGTGATAGCCTTCGATGATGCCGGCTTCCTCGAGCTTGCGCACACGGCGCAGGCAGGGCGGCGCCGAAATACCGACGCGGTCGGCGAGCTCGACATTGGTCATGCGGCCGTCGGCCTGCAGCTCGCGGAGGATCTTTATGTCGATGACGTCGAGTTCGGTGCGACCCACATCATGGCCTTTCTTTAATTCGCCGCGGCGAGCTTCTATATAAAGCCGCGGAATACGCAAGAAAGTTTCACGATGATGACGGATTCTTGCACAACGGGGTCATTTGCCTTGTTGGTAACGCAAGGCTGCCCTTGAATAAAAGCATTGGTCGTTCATAAATGGCGCATGGACCGCGAAACGGCCGCAATCGCTATTTAGCCGCCGCCCTCCTGCCAGTCGAAAGGAAATGACATGCCCGCCCGCCATACCAAGGTGCTCATCATCGGTTCCGGACCCGCGGGCTATACCGCCGCGGTCTATGCCGCGCGCGCCATGCTGAAACCGGTGCTGATCGCCGGTCTCGAACAAGGCGGCCAGCTGATGATCACCACCGATGTCGAGAATTATCCGGGCTTTGCCGATCCGATCCAGGGTCCCTGGCTGATGGAGCAGATGCTGCAGCAGGCAAAACATGTCGGCGCCGAGATCGTCAGCGACCTCGTCACCGAAGTCGACATGAACCAGCGTCCCTTCGTCGCCCGCACCGACAGCGGTCAGGTCTGGACAGCAGACACGCTGATCATCGCCACCGGCGCCAAGGCCAAGTGGCTCGGCATCGAAAGCGAACAGCATTTCCAGGGCTTCGGTGTTTCGGCCTGCGCCACCTGCGACGGCTTCTTCTATCGCAACAAGGATGTGATCGTCGTCGGCGGCGGCAACAGCGCTGTCGAAGAGGCGCTCTATCTCTCCAACATCGCCAAGTCGGTCACATTGGTACACCGCCGCGACACCTTCCGCGCCGAGAAAATCCTGCAGGAACGCCTGTTCGCGAGGGAAAACGTCAAGGTGCTGTGGAACACCGAAGTGGCCGAAATCACCGGCACGGCGGCCAAGCCCCCGATGCCGCAGTCGGTCTCGGGCGCGCGCCTGCGTGACGTCAGAACCGGCGCGATCACCGAAATGCCGATCGACGGCGTCTTCGTTGCCATCGGCCATGCACCGGCAACCGAACTCTTCAAGGACAAGCTGAAGCTGAAGGACAACGGCTATCTCTGGACCGCGCCGGATTCGACCGCGACCAGTCTCGAGGGTGTCTATGCCGCCGGCGACGTGACCGACGATACGTTCCGTCAGGCCGTCACCGCCGCCGGCATGGGCTGCATGGCAGCGCTCGAGGCCGAGCGATATCTGACGGGCCACATGCCCGTCGCCGTGGCCGCGGAGTAAGATCGGCATGAGAGGCGGGGGAATGCCACTGGATTGGGACAAGCTGCGTATTTTCCACGCAGCTGCCGAGGCGGGTTCATTCACGCATGCGGCGGATAAACTTCATCTGTCCCAATCCGCCATCAGCCGCCAGGTGAGCGCGCTGGAGCAGGATGTCGGCACCAAACTGTTTCACCGCCATGCCCGCGGCCTGATCCTGACCGAACAGGGCGAACTGCTGTACCGCACCGCCCATGACGTGCTGCTGAAGCTCGAAACCGTGAAGATGCAGCTCACCGAGACGACCGAGACGCCGTCCGGCAAGCTGCGTGTGACGACGACCGTCGGCCTCGGCCAGGGCTGGCTGACCGACAAGATCCAGGAATTCCTGCAGCTTTATCCCGATGTGCAGATCCAGCTGATCCTCGACAATGAGGAAGTGGATGTGAACATGCGCCATGCCGACTGCGCGATCCGGCTGCGTCAGCCGCAGCAGTCCGATCTCATTCAGCGCAAGCTTTTCACCGTGCACATGCACGTCTATGCAGCTCCCTCCTACATCAACCGCCACGGCGAGCCGCAGAAGATCGAAGATCTCGACAACCACCGCATCATCACCTTCGGCGAGCCGGCGCCGAGCTACCTGCTCGACGTCAACTGGCTCGAGGTTGCCGGCCGCTCCTCGGACAACAAGCGCATCCCGCATCTGCAGATCAACAGCCAGACCTCGATCAAGCGCGCCTGCCTGCTCGGAATCGGCGTCGCCTGCCTGCCCGATTACATCGTCGGCCGCGATCCCGGCCTGATTCAGCTGGCGATCAATGCCGACGTGCCGTCCTTCGACACCTATTTCTGCTACCCTGACGAGATCAAGAACGCCGCCAAGCTGAAGGCTTTCCGCGATTTCATCGTCAGCAAGGCCAGAAACTGGAACTTCTAACCCAGTTTTATGGAATATTTTCCATACTATGCAGTGTGCGCATGACTGGCATGCACAAATGTGGGTTGCCGTTTGCCCATTAAACCACCATATCGCACATAGCTGATGCACATGGTGGCTTTTCCTCCCAGTTCCACCGCATTAGCTGTTCCCCTCTGGAGGTTTTTGACCTTCACACTTATAAGGGCCCTGGTTTTCCAGCGGCCCTCTTTTTTTGCCTTGTCGCGCGGGGCAATGGTGCATCGCAAAAAATTTGTGCGGCGCATAGCAGGCATGCACAAAAAAGCATTGAAACCTGCCTAAGGAAGCACCATATCCCTCTCAGCTGATGCATTTCGTGGTTTCTCTCCCAGTACCACCGCATTAGCTGTTCCCCTCTGGAGGTTTTTGACCTTCACAATTATAAGGGCCCTGGTTTTTCCGGTGGCCCTCTTTTTTTGCCCAAAATTTGCGCACCCCGCGGCAGGCTGCACCTCACGTCTCCGTGATTTGCATATCGACCAGCATCGATCCATATATCGAGAATATACGATTTATGGATCGACAAACAGCGATGGACAAAGACGAGATCATCAAGGCGCTCGCGCATCCCACCCGGATGGCCATTCTGAGCTGGCTGAAAAATCCCGAGGAACATTTCCTCACGCAGGAACATCCATTCGAAATGGGGGTCTGCGCCAGCCAGTTTGAACGGTGCGGCCTGTCGCAGTCGACGGTTTCGGCCCATCTCGGAACCCTGCACCGCGCCGGTCTGGTCACCACCAAACGTGTCGGACAGTGGATCTTCTACAAGCGTAACGAAGACACCATTGCAGCCTTCCTCAAGCAGCTGACACAGGATCTGTAAAATGCCCGCCGCAGCCCTGATGGCCCTGATCGGCCTTGACGCAGCGGCGCTCGACCATCTCTCTGCCCGGGGCCGGGCCCGCCCTGCGCCTGCCGAGTGATCCTCCCGCAAAAGAAAGGACCATCATGGCCAAGCTTTTCGAACCCACCAAGGTTGGCGACATCACCGTCAAGAACCGCATCGTCATGGCGCCGCTCACCCGCAACCGCTCGCCGGGCGCGATCCCCAACGACCTTAACGTCGAATATTACCGTCAGCGCGCCACGGCGGGGCTGATCATCACCGAGGCGACTGCGATCACCCATCAAGGCCAGGGTTATGCCGACGTGCCCGGTCTTTATAGCAAGGAAGCGCTCGAAGGCTGGAAGCGCGTGACCGACGGCGTTCACGCCGCCGGCGGCAAGATCGTCGTTCAGATGTGGCATGTCGGCCGCATTTCGCACACGACGCTGCAACCGGATGGCGGCAGGCCGGTCTCCTCGACCAATCGCGTCGCCAAGGCCAAGACCTATCTGGTCAACGCCGACGGCAGCGGCAGCTTCGCCGATACCTCCGAACCGCGCGCGCTCGAAACCGCCGAAATCCCTGGCATCGTCGAGGATTACCGCAAGGCTGCCCGCGCCGCCATCGACGCCGGTTTTGACGGTGTCGAAATCCACGGCGCCAACGGCTATCTGCTCGACCAGTTCATTCGTGACGGCGTCAATGACCGCACCGACCAATATGGCGGTTCGATCGAGAACCGCACGCGGCTCGCCTTTGAAGTCGTGGACGCCGTCGTGAGCGAAGTCGGTGCCGGCCGTACCGCGATCCGCATTTCACCGGTAACGCCCTCGGGCGAGAGCTACGATTCCAATCCGCAGGCGACCTTCGCCCATGTCGTCAAAGGATTGGCCAAATACGACCTCGCTTATATCCACGTCATCGAAGGCCAGACGGGCGGAGACCGTGATTATAAGCAGGGCGACAATCCTCCCTTCGACTACAAGGCGCTTCGCCAGGCCTATGAAAAAGCCGGCGGCAAGGCCAACTGGATGGTCAATAACGGCTATGATCGCGACCTCGCGGTCGATGTCGTCGAAAGTGGTCGCGCCGATCTCGTCGCCTTCGGCAAGCCCTTCATCGCCAATCCCGATCTCGTCGAACGGCTGGCAAAGAACTTGCCGCTCAACACGCCGGACCAGTCGACCTTCTACGGCGGCACCGCCAAGGGTTACATCGACTATTCCGCTGTCGAGAAGGTCGCCTGAGCCCTTCGGATGCGAATTGCGAAATCCCGCCGAGAGGCGGGATTTCCATTTCCGCCGCATCTTTGTACGGTGTCGCCATGTTCGCCCCCTATCTCGATCGCTGGTCGCTCATATCAGACGGCGAGCCGATCCTCACCCATTCGAGCCGCCTGCTGCCGGTCCTCTGGCAGGATAGGCCCGCCATGCTGAAGGTGGCGACCGACAAAGACGAACGATATGGCGCGTTGTTGATGCAATGGTGGGACGGCGACGGTGCGGCCCATGTCTACGCCCATGAGGGCGACGCCGTGCTTCTGGAACGGGCGACGGGCAAACGATCGCTGCTTGCCATGGCGATGAATGGCGAAGATGACGAGGCAAGCCGTATCCTCTGCCGGACGGCCGCAAGGCTGCATGCGCCGCGCCAAAAGCCGCTTCCCGATCCCATACCCCTCACCCGCTGGTTCCGCGACCTGGAACCGACGGCCGAAAAAGTTGGCGGCACATTTGCCGATTGCTCGACGGTCGCCAAGGCCCTTCTTTCCGACCCGCTAGACGTCACCATCCTGCACGGCGACATTCACCACGGCAATGTTCTCGATTTCGAGACACGCGGCTGGCTGGCGATCGATCCGAAGCGCCTTCATGGCGAACGCGGCTTCGATTTCGCCAATATCTTTGCCAACGAGGAGCTGCCTGTTATCACAGATCCCACCCGTTTCCGCCGGCAGCTCGCCATCGTCTCGATGGAAGCGAGGCTGGAGCCGAAGCGGCTTTTGCAGTGGATCGCCGCCTATTCCGGCCTTTCCGCTGCCTGGTTTCTGGCAGACGCAAACACGCCTGAAGTCGAGACGGCTCTGACGGTCGCCCGGCTCGCCCTTTGTGAACTTGAGGCTTAACGTCCGTCCTGCAGCGAATGCCCGATAAAGGCGGACGCTGCCTGACGGTGCTGCGGTTCGGGCAGGCAGCCGAGCGCCACCAGCGTCGCCTTGACGGCCTCGTCGATCGGTGTGCGCGGCTCTTTTCCGAGTTCAGCCGTCAGTTTGGTATTCGACATCCGCAACGGCACCTTCCACAGATAGCGCATCTCTTTGATCTCCCGCATCATCGGGAGAAAGGGCGCGGCGAGCGGCACGATCCACCAGGGAAAACGCCCGATCTTCGCCTTGCCGCCGGCAACGCGTCTGATCGCTTCTGCCATCTGCATGCCGTCGGCGTCCCAGAAGCCGTCCATATGATAGACGGCAAAGGACGGCAGCCGATCGGCCCGTTCGATGAGCTGCGCCATTGTTTCCGCCATGTCGGGCAAGTAGGTCCACTGATGACCGACGTCGCGCCGTCCGGGGTTTTTGATCGTGCCGACCGGCTTGCCCGGCGTCACCAGGCCGGATGAAAACCAGCTGTTGGCTGTGGCGCCCGGACCGAAGAAATCGCCGGCGCGGACGATGATGACGCCGATGCCGGCTTGCGCCGCCGCCTTCAGCCGTTCCTCCATCTCGACCCGGATCGCGCCCTTCCTGGTCACCGGATGCTGTGGGCTCTCCTCCGTCGGCATCGGCAGGGCATCGGGACCGAAATTATAGACGTTGCCGGGCAGCACGATGCGCGCGCCGAAAGCGCGAGCCGCGGCAATGCTATTGTCGAGCATCGGCAGCACCAGCTTGGCCCAGTCGCGGTAGCCCGGCGGGTTGACGGCATGGACAATCAGCCCGACGCCTTCGGCGGCCTTCAGGACGTCGCCGGCATTCATCGCATCGCCCTGCACCCATTCGAATGCCGGCGCGTTCCGCATCGCCCGTTCCGCGTCACGGTTCAGCGCGCGGATCCGCCAGCCACGCGCCAGCAGCTTTCGCGCAATCGCGCCACCAATTCCGCCGGTGGCGCCGAGAACAAGGGCGGTCATGTTCATCTCTTTGCTCATCACGTGCATCTCCTTCGATCACATGCAATGAATATGCTCCCGCTTTCAGGTAAACGAAATTGACGACAGTGGATCCGATATACAAAAATATATGAGCTCCGAACCGAGCTGGGATTTCTATCGCAGTTTTCTCACCGTGCTCCAGCACGGATCGCTGTCGGCCGCCGCCCGCGAACTGGGGTTGACCCAACCGACCATAGGCCGCCATGTCGATGCCCTGGAGCTCGCGATCGGCGCCGAGCTTTTCACCCGATCGCCGAACGGTCTGCTGCCGACCGATGCAGCACTGGCGCTGAAGCCCTATGCCGAGACGCTGGCGGCAACCACCGCCGCGCTTTTGCGGACCGCATCCAGCCAACGCGAACGCGTCGCCGGAACGATCAGGATCAGCGCCAGCGAGGTCATCGCCGTCGAAGTGCTGCCTGCGATTCTCGGGCCGTTACAGGACGCCCATCCCGAGCTCCAGATCGAGCTTTCGGCTTCCGATGCGATCGAAGATCTGGTGAACCGCGAGGCCGACATTGCCGTGCGCATGGCCGAACCGCAGCAGGATGCGCTCGTCGTGCGCCGCATCGGCGATATTCCGCTCGGCTTCCACGCCCATCGCCGCTATCTCGAACGATATGGCATTCCGCAAAGCGTGGCTGATCTCGCCAATCATCGGCTTATTGGCTTTGACCGGCAGACGGCCTATGTCCGCCTGGTGATGAAGCGCTATCCAGTCCCCGATGGGATCAAATTCGCCTACAGGACCGACAGCAATCTAGCCCAACTTGCCGCGATCCGCGCCGGCGTCGGCATCGGCCTCTGCCAGATCGGGCTTGCACGGGAGAATCCCGATCTGGTGCATCTCCTGGCCGATGCTTTCAACATCCCGCTCGGCACCTGGGTGGCGATGCATGAGAGCCTGAAATCCTCGCCACGCTGCCGCGTTACTTTCGACACGCTGGTCAACGGCCTGCAGGATTACTACCGGCATTCGACTAGAACAGGATGATTTTGGGCCCAGTCGGCCTGAAATCTGAATCCTGTTCTGAATTAAAGAGTGAGAGCATGATGTCGTCCGAAAACCGCTCACACTTTCGGCACCATGCTCTGGCGGACAGTCACATCGATTTCCGAAAAGAATCATGCACAATTCAAGGGGTCCGGCAGTCCGTCTCTACCGGATGCGTATCACTTCATACCATTGTTTTTCAGGCGATTACGGACACCAGCCACATCACCATTTTGCTGAAATTGCTCTCACAGGATAAGCATGACACCTCACAATCCGGTTGAACTGGTGCCTTACGATCCGCAATGGCCGGCGCATTTCCAGCGCATCCGCAACCGGTTGTTCACCTGGCTGCCGCAGGCGCTCTTCATCGATCATATCGGCAGCACATCGATACCGGGCATGACCGCCAAGCCTCTCATCGATATCGACATCGTCCTTCCCGGCCTCGAGCATATCGCAGATGCCACAGCGGTGCTTCTGGCGGAAGGCTATGAACCGCGCGGCAATCGCTATGACGACGAGGTCTGGGCATTTTTATCGAGAGGTTCGGTACCAGCGGAGCGGGTCTACCTTTGCCCGGCCTGCAACGGCACACATCGAAACAGACTGGCTTTCCGGGATTATCTCATCGCGCATCCGATGTCAGCGAGCGAGTATGCCGCGCTCAAACGCAGACTGGCAGCCGAGTTCAGAACGGACGGCGATCGCTATACCGCGCAGAAGCGTGAATTTGTCGATACGATCGTTGCGCGGGCATTGGAGGGCAGTGCTTAGCGTCACGCGCCATGCGGGGCCCCGGCTGCGCGATCCTGCCACAGGCCGTCCACCACTTCCGTTTCCGGCCGGTCTCCGCCTTCGGCGTATTCCTCATGCCACTTGCCGTTTTCGTCCTGCCAGCTGATCTCGGCGGAATCGCCGCCGACCTGCTGTTCGGCCGCGACGATACGCGCAGCTTCGAGTGCCTCGGCATGGCTCGGAAACGCTTCGGAATAGACGCCACCCAGTCTGTAGGCCCAGCCGCCGTCATGCGGCACGACTTCGTAGACCACCTTGATCATGCATCCGTCTCCTCATCTTTCTGTTGCGCATTCGCACGCTTCCGGACAGGATCCGGATCATCGCGGCCGCTTGACGAGAATACGAGGACGCCGCGATCTGCTTTCCGGCCCCGATGGCGTTCAGTATTCCATTAAACGCGGAAGACTGCAAATAGCAGAGTGCCGTGGCGTGCTACCCATCCGGAATCAGTGACTTAGTTAAGAGGCATAGATCGGAACGGGAGCCGGGATTTGGGCATCGCTTCACGCTTTGAAAACGAAAAGTACTTGATCGCGGCTCTTGCCGCTGCGATGATCGCCTATCTCCTGGAACACGCAGTGATCGAAATGGGACGCGGTGTCGCGCTGCTCGCCGCCGCAGCCCTGGTCGGCACCATCGTGCTTGCCTCGATCCGCGTCGCCCATCATGCCGAACTGCTCGCTATCAAGGTCGGCGATCCCTATGGCACGATGATCCTCACGCTTTCGGCCCTCGCCGTCGAAGTGATCATCCTCGCCATCATGATGACGGGCGAGAGTTCTCCGACGCTGGTGCGAGACACGATCTATTCGGCCCTGATGCTCGACATCAACGGCATTCTCGGCCTCGCCGCCCTTCTCGGCGGCCTCAAGCACGGCGAGCAGCCCTATAACGACAATTCGGGCAAGACCTACGGCGTGATGATCCTCACCGCCATGGGCATTTCGATGATCGTGCCGGAATTCGTGCCGAGAGATAAGTGGCACTATTATTCCGCCTTCACCATCGTCGCGATGATTGCGCTTTACGGCCTCTTCCTGCGCATGCAGGTCGGCCAGCACAGCTATTTCTTCAGTTACAGCTATCCGCGTTCCGAGCGGAAGAAGGAAAGTCACCGCGAACACGACATTGAGGCGTCGACCGCGGTCTCGATCGTGACCATCCTTGCGGGCGTCGTCATTATCGGCCTGCTGGCGGAATTCATGTCGGCGTTTATGGCTGAGGGCCTGCGCGACAGCGGCGCCCCGATCGCCGTGACCGCCGTCGTCGTCGCAGCGATTTCGGCTGCACCCGAGATCCTAACCGCCTTGAGGGCGGCATTGAGGAACCGCATGCAGGCGACGGTCAACATCGCCATGGGCGCCTCGCTGTCGACGGTAATCCTGACGGTGCCCGTCATGGAGGCGATCGCGCTCTACACCGGCCAGCCCTTCATCATGGCGATGAGCCCGGTGCAGACGGTGATGGTGACGATCACGCTGATTGCCGCGGCAATCAATCTCAACGACGGCGAGACCAACGCCATCGAGGGCATGACGCATTTCATCCTGTTTTCCACCTTCGTCATGCTGACGGCGCTGGGGCTTTAAAGAAGCAGCTCACCCCCTCGACTTTTCGAGGAAGCGCTCTTTACGGGTTTTCGGCTTGAAGCGCCGGAAGAAATTTTCGATGGCGCGAATGGATTTGGTGACCGACATCAGCCTGTCGATCTGGCCGTTGGCATTGTGAAGCCGCTCGGACAAGACTTCGGCCGCCGTCATGGCGATCTCGATCGGCGGGACGTCAGGAAATCTTTTGGCCAGCGCCGAATAGGGGCTGGCATCGACGCCGCCCATCATCGAGATCGAGCCCATTCTGGCAAAGAGACGCAGGAAGATCTGCTCGAACGTCCAATCGTGCACGTCGAAGACCTTCCATTTCTCGCTTCTCTTGGCCGAAAAGCCGGCAAGCAGGATCTTGCCCGGCAGTTGCAGTTCGGCGAGCCAGAGCGCCATCGCAAAGCCGCTGGTGGCGATTTTGCCCGTCGGGTAGAGATCGCCAAGCATTTGCGTCAGATCGAGGTGGCGGGCCTTGGCGCCGTTGAAGCGGCTTTCTTCACTGAAGTTTTCCTCCGGGGAGACGCGAAGATTGATGACACCCCGGAAGTCATCGCCGGCAAAGAAGCGCAGAACATCGCCTACCTCGCGCCGGTGGACGATATTGGCGCCCATCACGCCGCTGCGGGCAACCAGCACCGCATGTCCGGCGAAGGGCTCGCCGAGCACCTTGTAGACATTGTTGAAGAAGACGTAGAGCGCCGTCTCCGGCAGTTCGCTTCGCAGCCGTTCGAAATCGACCGCTTCGCTATTCGCCACAAGCACGATGTGGGAATAGCGCGACAGCAGCGCCTTCCACGCTTCCGGTGTCAACAGATTCAATCCGCCATCTTCGGTGGCCGTAGTCCTGGTATCGCTCGGAATTAATTCCATCGGCTCACATGCACTTTCCAAGGACGATGCGCTCGGGGCGCGTCACTAGCTGTTGCTGAAATAGGCGCGCATCCGTGCAAGCCGCGTCAGCCCGCCGATCTGCTTTCCCACATGCGAGAAGAAACCGGCAACTCGGCCCGTCGCCGACGGCTGCCTGCAGAAGGAGGCCCACGGCGTGTCGCGGAGATCCTCGGCATAACGATCGGCCATCCGCCGATGCACCCAGGGAACGGTCGCCTGCCACGGTTTCTTGCGGCCGGTGAAATGAAGGATCGCCGGCCGGGCGATGAAGGGCAGCAGTCCCGTTTGTGTATTCCAGCGCGGATCGAGCACCAGCCAGTCGCCGTCGAATGTCACGTTCAGCGCATCCTGGTCGTTGTTCTCAAACAGATGCGAGCGCTCCTCGAAGATTTCCCGGGTCCTGGCAAAAAGCCCCTTCGCCCGGCAGACCGACCAGTCGAATAACAATACGCCGGCGTTGAAGTAGCGCCCGCCCTCGCTCATGCCGATCTTGCGCTGCCGCGCGCCGGCTTTCTCCGGGAAGGCCATGACATAGTCATCGACCGCGGCAAGCGCTTTGCCTTGGAAGTCCCGCGCAAAGAGCTCGTCGACGGACGCCACCGCAAGCACGTCGGCGTCGAGGTAAAGCAGGCGCTCGATATTCTCGGGAATTTGCAGATCCATATAGAGCCGCGCCAACGTGGCCGCCGACCAACGGCCGCGCGCCTGGCGCGCCGTATCCGGCGTCGCATAAGGCAGCACCTTGATCGTCATGCCATGCAGGCGCGCGAAATTTTCGACCTCGGCGACCTCGTTCGGCTTCAGGTCGATGCCGAGAAGCAGGAACTCTACGCCGGCCGCCACCAGATTGCGCTTGACGGAAAGCAGGGTGCAGCAGGCAGCCGGCAGCATGTTAACGTCAGAACAGACGATGACGGCACTCTGTTGCAAAATCCGGTCTCCGAAAGCGGCAGCTTGAACTTGATGCCGGGATATCTAGTTGGTTTGGCGGCCGCCCGCAACCTGAGATGACCCGCGCAGACGATTTGAATCGGATTTCAACGACTTGCGAGGCAAAGCGGAATCGATGCCGCAAACTCTTGAATCAGGATGTGAGCCTACAGCTGCATCGCCAACGCGCAAACAAAAAAGCCCGCCGTCGCCGGCGGGCTTTCGATCAATGTCATCGCAACCGGCTTACTTGCAGGCGGCGCAGAAGCGCTGGATGCGGCGGCAGGCTTCCTCCAGCAAATCCTCCGAGGTTGCGTAGGAGATGCGGAAGTTCGGACCGAGGCCGAAGGCCGAACCGTGAACGACGGCCACACCTTCCGATTCCAGAAGCTCGGAGACGAAATCCTCATCCGTCTCGATCACCTTGCCGGAGGGTGCGGTCTTGCCGATCAGGCCCTTGCAGGAGGGGTAGACGTAGAAAGCGCCTTCCGGAACCGGGCAGACGATGCCCTTGGCCTGGTTCAGCATGGACACGACGAGATCGCGGCGGCCTTCGAAGATCTTCTTGTTGGCGGGAATGAAGTCCTGCGTGCCGTTCAGCGCCTCGACGGCCGCCCACTGGGCGATCGACGTGGCGCCCGAAGTCTGCTGGCCCTGGATCATGTCCATCGCCTTGATGAGCTGGATCGGGCCCGCCGCATAGCCGATACGCCAGCCGGTCATGGCATAGGCCTTGGAGACGCCGTTCATCGTCAGCGTACGGTCGTAAAGCTTGGGTTCGACTTCGACAGGCGTCACGAACTTGAAATCGCCATAGGTCAGGTGCTCGTACATGTCGTCGGTCAGCACCCAGACATGCGGATGCTTCATCAGCACGTCGGTCAGCGCCTTCAGCTCAGCATGCGTATAGGCAGCCCCCGTCGGGTTGGACGGCGAGTTGAAGATGAACCACTTGGTCTTCGGCGTGATCGCCTTCTCGAGATCGGCGGCCTGGAGCTTGAAGTTATGCTCCTGGGTCGCGGAAACGAAAACCGGCGTGCCGCCGCAGAGCGCCACCATTTCGGGATAGGAAACCCAATAGGGCGCCGGAACAACCACTTCGTCGCCGGGGTTCAGCGTCGCCATGAAGGCGTTGAACAGGATCTGCTTGCCGCCGGTGCCGACGATCGTCTGCTCCCAGGAATATTCCAGACCGTTCTCGCGCTTGAACTTGGCGGCGATCGCCTTGCGCAGTTCGGGAATGCCGGAAACCGGCGTGTACTTCGTCTCGCCGCGGTTGATTGCGTCGATGGCGGCCTTCTTGATGTTCTCTGGCGTATCGAAATCCGGCTCGCCGGCGCCTAGCCCGATGACGTCGCGTCCTTTTGCTTTCAGCTCGCGCGCTTTCTGAGAGACGGCGATGGTGGCTGAAGGCTTCACACGGGAAAGAGCATCGGCAAGGAAGGCCATGATATCGGTCCTAATGGTTGAAACTGGCAGAAAGCCGGGACCGGAGTTCTGCGGTTAGCTCTATGTCCAATGTATGACGGCATTTCAAGCGCAAAGGCGTGATGGGGGCAATGATTCTTATTGATCCTTTCGCCATACAGGCGAGACGGGGCTCTTGCCATTGATGCACGAGGATTAGAGTCAATACTCAGTTTGGATGAGTTGCTTTTTAAGCCGCTGCTGATGAACTGCCGGCATGACAAAGCCGCCCCGCAAGCCCTCCATGCCCCTGCGTCTCGCGCCGGACGACCTGGAATTGAATCCGTCCGAACGTCGGCGGGACGCGCAGGAGACGATCGACCGGGAAATGGCTGCTCGCAGCTACCTCAACCTCGACACGGCGATCCTGCTTGGAATTCTGCTTATTGCGGTCGTCTTTAGGTTCCACAAGATCACCTTGCCGCTGGTCGACGGCTTCAGCTGGCGCGAAATAAGCACGGCTATGATGGCCGACAATTTCCGAGAGCGCAGCTGGAACATCTTCTTTCCGGAGGTCAGCTGGACCGGGCCCGGACCAAGCTACCAGGGCCGCGAGTTCCAGATCGTCAGTTATATCACCGCCCTGCTCTATCAGCTCTTCGGCTGGCACGACTGGTTCGGCCGCGTGGTTGCAGCCCTCTTCGGACTGGTGACGGTGGTCTCGCTGCACAGGCTGACGGCGCTGTGCTGGGGTGAGAGGCATGCCCATGCGGCGGCGCTGGCCTACGCGCTGATGCCGGCAACGATCATGATCGACAGCTCGTTCCTTCCTGATCCCGCGATGCTGGCGTTGGTCACTCTTGGTGTCTGGCTGTTCGTCAAATTCTGGGCCGGGGGTAGCAACTGGCTCCTGCCGCTTGCCACGGCCAGCTTCTCGCTCGGCGCGCTGTCAAAGCCGCCGGGCATCGCTGCCGGCGCCGTCATCTTCTACCTGATGGTCTGCTGGATCGTAGAGAAGAAGAGAAAGCAGGCGGCCTGGGTTTTCGTGGCGGGGCTTTTGAGCCTGGCCATCATCGGCGCTTATTTCAGCTGGGCAATTTATCTCGGCCGCAGCTATCCACCGTTTCATATAGCCGGCAGCGGCGGCTATATCTGGGACCATGGCTTCTGGACATATGTCAAGAACAGGTTCTATTTCAAATCCGTATGGAACACCTCGGTCTATTGGTTCTACGGCTACCCGTTCATGGCGCTGTTCGCCATCGGCTTGTGGATGCCGCCCAGCCCCCCGGAGGACCCCAAGCAGCGCACCCTTTGGGTCACTCCCTATGTGTGGCTGGCGGCGGCCGTGATCCTTTTTCTGGCGGCAGCCGGCGAGATCACCAGCAATGTATGGAACTTCCACATCTTCCATGTGCCGGTCGCGATATTCTGCGGCCGCGGCGCACTTGTTTTGGCAACGCTTGCATCGAGAATCATTCCAACGACAGCGGTCGTGCTTCGCTTGATCTGCATCGTCGCCGTCGCGCTTGCCTGGTCGACGCTCCCCCTCGTCAGGATGATGAAGAAGCCGATCGCCATGAACGGAAAGCTGCTCGGCGACGAGCTGGCGCGCTTGGCGCAACCGGGCGACCTGGTCGTCGCCGTCGCACCCGATGTCGGCGATCCCGTCGCAGTCTATTACAGCAGGGCGCGCGGCTGGGTGTTCCCGCCTGGCGGGGGCGATGGCGAATGGGCAAAATTCGTCGCGGATGACGCGACCGCGATCGCGCAGCTCGAGGAACTGCGTGCGCAGGGCGCGGATCTGTTTGGCGTCGCCAAGAACGCCACCGACGACGACGACCGGCTGTTCGTCCAGCATCATCACGGGGTCATTGATTATCTGGACAGGACCGCAACCAAGCTGGTGGATACGGATAATTTGCTGGTCTACAGGATGACCCGTCGATAAGAACCCCGACCGACCGGGCTCGACGGTTCGGCCTCGCATTCGCCTTCAACCTGCGACTCGGCCAACACTTTCGCGGTGGTGACGATCGCGTTTTTCGTCACCCTATGTCTTTTGAAATCAGACCGATCAGCGGATTTCGTCATCGCCACGAATAAGCCGCAACAAATGCCGCACGCCGCCGCAATTCGGTCGCGAGCGCGCCGAGATCGAAGCCGCATCATTGCGTTATCCAAAATTGGTTATTGAGGGTACGCCAATGTTTGTGGAAGATGAGCTCGCCATCGGGCGCATGCGCATGCGCCGGATTTCCATTTCATTTCTTGTCGCTGCCACTGCTTTTGTCGCCTGCCTCGCCGCGATGCTGGGACTTGCCTCCGCCGCGCGCGCCGAGGCGCAGCAGGCAGCCGGCCAGCTTGCAGCGCTTGTCCGGCCGAACGACGTCAACAGCGGCTCGCTGCTCTTCCCGTCGAAGGAGCCCGGCTTTTATGTCGAGGCGCCGCGGCTGAAGACCGACGTCACCATCGATGTCTCCGGCCCGATCGCCAGGGTGAAGGTGACACAGCGCTTCCAGAACCCGAGCCAGGGCTGGGTCGAGGGTACCTATGTCTTCCCGCTGCCGGAGAATTCCGCGGTCGACGCGCTGAAGATGCAGATCGGCGAACGCTTCATCGAAGGCCAGATCAAGCCGCGCCAGGAAGCCCGTGAGATCTATGAGCAGGCCAAGGCCGAAGGCAAGAAGACGGCGCTGCTCGAACAGCAGCGGCCGAACATTTTTACCAACCAGGTCGCCAATATCGGGCCTGGCGAAGAGATCATCGTACAGATCGAATATCAGCAGACCGTCCACCAGTCGGGCGGCGAGTTTTCGCTGCGCTTCCCGATGGTCGTCGCTCCGCGCTACAATCCGGCGCCGATCGTCCAGACCGTCGAGTTCAACAACGGCGCCGGCTTCGCCACGCCGCGCGATCCGGTGGAGAATCGTGAGAAGATCGAAGCCTCGGTGCTCGATCCGAGCGAGAATGCCAAAATCAACCCGGTCTCGCTGACCGTCAATCTCAAGGCCGGCTTTCCGCTCGGCGACGTCAATTCGTCCTTCCATGCGGTCGATATCCGACAGGACAGCGACCAGGCGAGGACGATGAGCCTGAAGGGGGACGCCGTTCCCGCCGACAAGGATTTCGAGCTGACCTGGAAGGCCGCTCTCGGAAAGACGCCGAGTGCCGGGCTCTTTCGCGAGGTGAAAGATGGCAAGACCTATCTGCTCGCTTTCGTCACCCCGCCGACGGCGCCGGATGCGGCAGCAGCGCCGACAAAACGCGAGGTGGTCTTCGTCATCGACAATTCCGGCTCCATGTCCGGCCAGTCGATCGAGCAGGCAAGGCAGAGCCTGGCGCTCGCCATCTCCAGATTGAGTAAGGACGACCGCTTCAACGTCATCCGTTTCGATGACACGATGACCGACTATTTCAACGGCCTCGTCGCCGCCTCGCCTGATAACCGGGAAAAGGCCATCACCTACGTCAGGGGCCTGAGCGCCGACGGCGGCACGGAAATGCTGCCCGCTCTTGAGGATGCGCTGCGCAACCAGGGACCAGTGGCAAGCGGCGCGCTGCGCCAAGTCGTGTTCCTGACCGACGGCGCGATCGGCAATGAGCAGCAGCTCTTCCAGGAAATCAGCGCAAACCGCGGCGATGCCCGCGTCTTCACCGTCGGCATCGGCTCGGCGCCGAACACTTATTTCATGACCAAGGCTGCCGAGATCGGCCGCGGCACTTTCACCGCGATCGGCTCGACCGACCAGGTGGCCAGCCGCATGGGCGAGTTATTCGCCAAGCTGCAGAATCCCGCCATGACCGATATCGCCGCGACCTTCGAAGGCACGCAAGCCGAGGACATCACGCCGAACCCGATGCCGGATCTTTATAGCGGCGAGCCCGTCGTGCTGACCGCGGAGCTGCCGCGGGACAAACCCGCCGGCAAGCTGCAGATTGTCGGCAAGACGGGCGATCAGCCCTGGCGTGTCGAGATGGATATCGCTCACGCCGCCGACGGCAACGGCATCTCCAAGCTCTGGGCGCGGCGCAAGATCGATGATTTCGAAGCCCGCGCCTATCAACGCCAGGATCCTGCCGCGCTCGACAAGGATATCGAAACGGTGGCGCTTGCCCACCACCTGGTCTCCCGCGTCACCAGCCTCGTCGCCGTCGACGTCACCCCGTCGCGACCGGCAAACGAGCCGCTCGGCGCGGCGAAGCTGCCGCTTAACCTGCCCGACGGTTGGGATTTCGGGAAAGTGTTGGGCGAAAATGCTGCGCCGCTTGGCGGCGGCCAAGACCATGGCTCGATCACGCCGACCGAGAGCGCCGGACCGCAGCAGGCTGCCGCCGTCATCCGGGGGCGCGGCGCATCGCCCGAGATCGCGAACCTGATGGCCGCCGCTCCGACCGCAAAGGCCGCCACCATGATCGCGCAGAAGACCTCGACCGTGAACCTGCCGCAGACGGCGACCCGCGCCGACGAACAGATCACGCGCGGGCTTACCATGCTGCTTTTGGCCCTGGCGGCGGCAATCGGACTGGCCGTATGGCGCCGGCGCCTCAAAGGCGTCTTCACCACCGGAGGCAGGCGCAATGGCCTATAGTCGCCCCACCGGCAGCAATGAGGAAGCGGCTGAATTCGAGCCGCTTCCGACCTACCTGGAACTTGCCATGGCCGCGGCCACAGCCCACGACAGACCGAAGGCGCGCCGGAAGAAGGGCTTCTTCCTCTGGCGTCTTTCGTCGATCGAAAAGGCAATCGCCATTGGAATTGCCGGCCTTGCGCTTTACGGCCTGGCGCTGATCGGCGATGGTTTCCTGCTGAAGGCGAAGGCAGAGCTTTCCCAGGTCCTGCTGAAACGCGCCTTCGCTGCCGAACTGCGGGGCGAAGCGGCGAAACCATGGCCCTGGGCGGATTTCACCACGGAAGCCAAGGTGCGCGCACCGCGCCTCGGCAAGGAGGCAATCGTGCTTACCGGCGCCTCCGGCGAAGCTCTCGCCTTTGGCCCCGCCTGGCTCGCCAACACGCCGCAGCCAGGCGACGAAGGCACCGCGGTGATCGCCGCCCATCGCGACACTCACTTTCGCTGGCTGCAATATATAAAACCGGGCGACGCCATCGAAGTCACCCGCCGCGACGGCAAAGTCCTGACCTTCAAGGCCGGCGAAGGCCGCATCGCTCCTTGGGATGCCAGCGGCATCGACCCCGCCGCCGACGGCCGCCACTTGGTGCTGACCACCTGCTGGCCCTTCGACGCGACCGAACGCGGGCCGCTGCGCTACATTCTCGAAGCCGAACTGGTCGATGGCGAGACGACAGGTTCCGTTCAACCGGCAAACACAAAGCCGTTATTGCAGGCCGAATGAGGGTTGAACCCCTCCCCCGTCCGCTCCAGCTTTGAGGCTGAAGAGACGACGGGGAAACAAGATGAAGAGACTGCCCGCCCTCCATTTCGCCGCAGCGCTTATTTTGTTCGGCGCCGTGTCGGCTGACGCCGCCGATACCATCAACACACAAGGCCCCACGGTCCGTGTCGAAAAGCTCGCCGGTGGGCTCGACCATCCCTGGGCGGTCGAAGTCTTGCCCGATGGCGCCTATCTCGTCACCGAGCGGCCCGGCCGCATGCGCATTATCCGCGACGGCAAGCTGTCCGAGCCAATTGGAAACGTGCCCAAGGTCAGCGCCCGTGGCCAGGGGGGGCTGATGGATGTGGCGCTCGCGCCGGATTTTGCGACCTCGAGAAAGCTCTATTTCACCGCCGCCATTGCCAAAGCCCAGGGCTCCGGCACCGAAGCCTTCAGCGCCACGCTGTCGCGTGACGAAAAGCGACTCGACGCCGTCACACCTGTTTTCACCATGCGGCGCTTCACCTCCGGCAACATTCAGTATGGTTCGCGCATCGCCATCGCCCCTGATGGCACGCTGTTCATCAGCGTCGGCGACCGCGGCGACCGCGATCGATCCCAGGACTGGCAGGACGACGCCGGCTCGATCATCCATATCAATGCCGACGGCAGCATTCCAGCCGACAATCCGTTCAAAGAGGACAAGGCGCTGCCGGAAATCTGGTCGAAAGGCCATCGCAATCCGCAGGGCATCACCTTCGACACCAAGGACGGCAAACTCTATACCGTCGAACACGGCGCGCGCGGCGGTGACGAGATCAACCAGCTTGAGGCAGGCAAGAACTATGGCTGGCCGATCATCACCTATGGTCGCGACTATTCCGGCGCGGAAATCGGTGAAGGCACCGCCAAAAAAGGGCTGGAGCAGCCGCTGTATTACTGGGATCCGTCAATCGCCCCGGGCGCGCTCGCCATCTATCGCGGCGCCATGTTTCCGGAATGGGACGGCGACTTCATTGTCGCGGCGCTGAAGTTCCAGTTGCTGTCGCGCCTGCAACGCGACGAGAGCGGCGCCTTCGTCGCCGAAGAGCGCCTGTTCGAAGGCGAATACGGCCGCATCCGCGATGTCATCGTCGCGCCCGACGGCGCACTGCTGATGGTGACGGACGAGGATGACGGCGCGTTGCTCAGGATTTCGCGCGCTGAGGCCGATAACGGCTGACAGATCATAGCGCCCCGCGCAGCTCCTTGCGGATGACGAATTTCAGCCCGGACCAGATCTCATCGATGGCGCAAACCTTGACGTCGACGAGACTGGTCGGAAGGAGGATCTCCCGCAGCACATCCTCGGTGACATCGGTCGGCACCCGCGAACTCTTTTTGGGCCAGGAAATCCAGAGCATACCGTCCGGCTTGAGAACAT
The DNA here is from genome assembly GCF_001664385.1 of Rhizobium phaseoli. Lineage (NCBI taxonomy): Bacteria > Pseudomonadati > Pseudomonadota > Alphaproteobacteria > Hyphomicrobiales > Rhizobiaceae > Rhizobium > Rhizobium phaseoli. Next base: position 3,206,675 of record NZ_CP013532.1, read on the forward strand.
CGAAGAGCTTAGTCGCGACAGCCTCCAGCGCCGCCCGTTCGGTCACAAACAGATGCACATAGTCGAATTCTCGCCGAGGTGTTTCAGGAAGCGCGCGAACCACCGAAGCGAAACGGTCGAAACCATTGATGTCGCCAATCGTTTCGGGAATGTCGAGAAGTGCGGACGCCTGCCCACGCGCGAGCCCAAGTTTTTTCGCGAGCGGGGTGCCGGAATAGCCTGCCGTCCCCGATGTCGCTGTCGTATCGCCGGGCAGCCGGCCTTGTTCGCGTCGCATCCCGCCATCTCCGCCAATAGGCATGAAGTCTTCACCCTTGCCGAAAGGAAACGCAACTGTTAACCGCTGGGGATATATACCCTTCCCATCGAGGCCGACATGACGCGCGTTCAGGCGAATCTCCTCCTATTGCTTGCAGCCGCCATCTGGGGCGGCGGCTTCGTCGCGCAGTCGACGGCGATGAAGGCGATCGGCCCCTTCTGGTTCATCGGCCTGCGTTTTGCCGTCGCCACATTTGCCGTGCTGCCTTTCGTCCTTTTCGAAGCGCGCAAGGCCAAGGCAAAGACAAGCAAGCGGCATGCGGGGCTCTACGTGCTGACCGGCCTTGCCCTTTTCGGGGGCGCCGCCACGCAACAGGTGGGACTGCAGACGACGACGGTGACGAATTCCAGCTTCATCACCGGTCTCTATGTCGTCTTCGTGCCGCTGATCGCCGTGCTCTTCTTGCGCCGTGCCCCGCATTGGATCATCTGGCCGGGCGCCCTGACGGCCGTCGCGGGCATCTACCTCCTGTCCGGCGGTCATCTCTCGGCGCTGACGTCAGGCGATCTGCTGACCGTCGTCTGCGCCATCTTCTGGTCGATCCAGATCACCCTTGCCGGCACGACGGTTTCCGAGACCAAAAGGCCGCTCGCGCTTTCCGCCACACAGTTCGCCGTCACCGCGGTCTGCGCGCTGGCGATTGCGGCCGCCGCCGAACCGATCAGTCTCTCGTCGGTGTGGACGGCAGCCCCTGAGATTCTCTATGTCGGCATCTTCTCCTCTGGCCTGGCCTTCGTGCTGCAGGTGATCGGCCAGCGCTACACCACGCCCTCGCAGGCGGCGATCTTCCTTTCTTCCGAAGCTCTTTTCGGCGCATCGCTCGCAGCGCTGCTGCTCGGTGAGTCCATGTCGGCGATGGGCTATACAGGTTGCGCGCTAATGTTTATCGCTATGCTTGTGGTCGAACTCGTGCCGAGCTTCGCCCGCCGCGGCCTGGGGGCCGTCTGAACACGCGTCCAAATATGGGTGGATGGCCAATCCGAAAAAAAATTCACGGAACCGGAAAGACGCGTTCACGTTGCATTTTTGGCAAAATCTGCTCGAAATTTATATTGCAGACGATACAAAAAGTTAATCATGCGCCCTCGGCGAAGGAAATTTTGCGTTTCTGCGCAAATTGGCCGTTGGCGGGAGTGTGCCCTGAACGACACGTTAAAAAACTTTTGCTTGCCAAAATCCCGGAAACGCCGCACTCTCGCCTCGTTCGGGCATTTTGCGAGCATGGGAAGTCCTTAAGTATTTGCGCGCCGGAAACGCTAATATTCCGGTCAGCCGGTTCCAAAAAAGGCAGGCGAAAGTCCTGTCTGGGGCAGGCCGAGGTAGAGGGGACCTTTTTCTCACATTTCAAGAATTGCCTGCCAACACCTCCCGCAAGGAGGCAATGCTATGATGCTGCCCGTGTGGATGGCGGGCAGAGAGAAAAGGACCTGACGCATGGCCGAAACTGGCACTGTAAAATTCTTCAATACCGACAAAGGCTTCGGCTTCATCAAGCCGGACCGGGGCGGCGCCGATATCTTCGTTCACATTTCTGCCGTCCAGGCCTCCGGGCTGGCCGGTTTGACGGAAAACCAGAAGGTAAGCTTCGACACGGAGCCGGATCGCCGCGGCAAGGGCCCCAAGGCCGTCAATCTGCAGATTGCAGGCTGAACCCTTAACAAGGCTGTCGAATTTCGAGTTGAAGCCCGGCAGCAATGCCGGGTTTTGTCATTCAGCCTTCGTTCAGCTAGCGGGCTGTACCTCTAGCATCATCGAGAAAGGAACCGGGGTTCGGTTCCCGGGATTAGGATTTTATGCTGATGAACAGGCTCGCAAAAACTCTTCTGCTGACGGCAACCGCTGCTGCACTTACCCTTTCTGCGATTGGCGAGGCATCGGCCGGCGATCACCATTGGCGCCATCATAATAACAATGACGCCCTCGTCGGCGGCGCGGTCGGCCTCGCCACCGGCCTGATCGTCGGCTCGGCGATCGCCAATGCCAATAACGGCCCGGTTTACGATGAACCCCGCTACATCGACCCGCCCTACGAGCCCAGCTATTACGAGCCCGCTCCGGTCTATCGCGCCCCGCGCCGCGTCTATGTCGAGCAGCCGCAATATGTCGAAGAGCCGCGATATTATGCGCCGGTCCGCACCGCCGTGGAGCCCTGGTCGCCGCAGTGGGAGCGTTATTGCTCTTACCGCTATCGCTCCTTCGACCCGCGCAGCGGCACTTACATCGGCAACGACGGCCGCAGCCATTTCTGCACCGCCGGCTAATCCTCCGACAATTCATCATGAAGCGCCGCTCCTGAGCGGCGCTTTTGTTTTTGGCTTCGTCAGCCGGCCTTCTTCTCCCAGGGCATCGTCTGCACCTCGGCATCCGGCTCGAAATCGGTCGAGACGCTGACGGCGCGCCATTCCCAATCGGCCGCGATGCGCGCGGCATCGGCCTTCTCGACATTGCGCACCGCATCGCTGCCGAGCAGCAGCCGCAACGGCGGCTCGTGGAGACCGGCGATATGGAGGACGACCGCCGCCGCTTTGGCAGGGTCGCCAGGCTGGCGTCCGTCATATTCACGCTGGAAGCGCACCGTGGCTCCGACGGTCTCCGCATATTCCGCCCGCCCCTCAGCAAGCACCGTCGAGGCGCCGGCGAAATCCGTCCGGAAGCCGCCGGGCTCGATCACCGTCACCTTGATGCCGAACGGCGCGACCTCCTTGGACAACACTTCCGAAAAGCCCTCGACAGCGAATTTCGCCGCCGAATAGGCGCCGCGCCCGGCAGGCCCGATGCGCCCGCCGACGGAGGAGAACTGGATGATATGCCCCGCTCCCTGTCCACGCATCAGGGCGATCACCGCCTTGGTCATGATGATCGTTCCGAACAGGTTGGTCTCGATCTGGGCGCGGAAATCGGCAAGGCTGGTATCCTCGATCGAGCCGACATTGCCGTAGCCGGCATTGTTGACGAGCACATCGATGCGCGCGAACCGCTTCACGCCGGCCTCGACCGCCGCAGCCGCCGCCGCTTCATCGGTCACGTCGAGCGCCAGCGTCAGCACCTGGCCGCCATAGCGCTCCGAGAGATCCGCAAGCTGGAGGGGATCGCGTGCCGTCGCCACCAGACTGTCGCCGGAGGCCAGAACCGCCTCCGCCAGCGCCCGGCCGAGACCGCGCGAACTCCCCGTAATCAACCAGACCCTCGACATCGGAAACCTCTCCTTCATTGGCTCCCGACCCATGTAGGTTCTATTCTTTCCAATCGAAAGAAGGTACCGGAACGATCCATACACACCTCGAGGTAACTGAAGTGGCCGGCGACATATTCGATTTCTGTTGCGATATGACGGATGAACAGGATGCGCGGGCGCGCGCCTTGATCGAGCGGGCGGCGGCAAAATGGCCGCTGCGTATCCTGCATGTGCTCTCCGATGCAGGCGCCCCTCTGCGCTTCTCGCGCCTCATGGAACGGGTCGAGGGCATCAGCCAGAAAGTGCTGACCCAGACGCTGCGCACGCTCGAAAGCGACGGCCTCATCATCCGTACGCTCTATCCGCAAGTGCCGCCGCGCGTCGAATATGAATTGACGCCGCTCGGCCGCGACCTCCTCGTGCAGGTCGCAACACTTTGGCGGTGGATCGTCGAGCGGCTCGGCGACTTCGACGCGCGCAAAGCCGTCAAGCTCGCGGCAACGAGCGCCTAAGCAATCAAAGGAATAGGGTGACGCTGTATTCGGTTCGGAATTGCGTTGAAAAATCCGAGCGGCTCTGCACTTCCATCAAAAGCCACAACCGCTCTAAGCCGGAATGCGGATCGTCGCCCTCAAGCCTCCGAGCGGGCTGTCGCCGAGCGTGACGTTGCCGCCATGGCTGCGGGCAATGTCACGGGCGATCGCAAGACCGAGCCCAGTGCCTGACGCATCGAGGTTGCGCGCAGCATCCAGCCGGAAGAACGGCTTGAACACGTCCTCGCGATTCTTCTCCGGAATGCCCGGCCCGTCATCGTCGAAGATAACAGTCAGCCATTTGGCGTTGTGTTTGGCCTCGATGTCGAGCCTATTGGCATAACGGCGCGCGTTCGAGGCGAGGTTAGTGACGAGACGCATGAAGGCGTTCGGCCTGACCGATATCTCGTCGTCGCCTTCGATCGAATAAGTGAATGTCTTGCCGTGCAGGGCGAAATCGGCTTCCAGTTTGGCGAAGACCTCGCTGAGCTTCAGTTCGCCGACATCCTCTTCGACCTCACCCCGTGCAAAGGCCATATAAGCCTCCAGCATCGTCTGCATATCATTGACGTCATCGTTCAGGCCATGCAGATCGGGGTTGTCGCCGGCGAGCGCCAGTTGCAGTTTGAAGCGGGTCAGGATGGTGCGCAGATCGTGGCTGACGCCGGAGAGCATCGCCGTGCGCTGCTCGATCTGCCGCTCAATGCGCTCGCGCATCAGAATGAAGGCAAGGCCGGCGCGGCGGACCTCGTCGGCACCGCGCGGATAGAAATTGTCGGGCTTCTGCCCCTTGCCGAAGCTTTCGGCCGCCCGCGCCAGCATCAGGATCGGGCGTATCTGTCCCCGCAGGAAGAGGATCGAGATGCCGATCAGCACCAGCGACGTTCCGACCATCCAGACGATGAAGATATGGGTATTCGAGGCATAGGTCTGACTGCGCTTGGCCAGCACCCTGAGGATCTTGTTTTCCAGCTTGATGCGGATCTCGACCAGATTCGAGTTGCCGACCGTATCGATCCAGAAGGGCCGGTGAATCTCGTTAGTGATCTCGTCGGTGAGGATACCGTCAAGGATCGAGAAGAACGGCTTGACCCGCGGCGGCGGCAGGTCGCCGTCGGGCTCGATCGAGATCTGCAGGTTGAGCTGGTCACGCGCAATCCGAATGATCTCGCCATAGTCCGAATTCTGCGGATAGGTCTCGACAATCTCGATGATCGCGGCGATGTCGCGGGTGACGGCAAGCGACAGCCGCTCGGTCACCATCTGCCAGTGGCGCTCCATGAAGACGGCGGCGACGACGGACTGCAGGAGCACCATCGGAATGATGATGATCAGCAGCGAGCGGGCGTAAAGTCCGGTCGGCAATCGGCGCCGCAGCCAGCGGACGATCCAGCGCCAGCCCGCAGCAGGAGCGCGGTCTTCCCGCCGCAAGCTGTCCATTGTCGCCATCAGCGTCGGTCCTGGCCTTTCAGAGCATCATGCCGGAAATTGTGAACGCTATCGGCATCATGCTCCCTTCCTCAAATCTAGTCGATGCTCAGCCTGTATCCGATGCCGCGCACCGTCTGGAGCCAGACGGGGTTGGCCGGATCCTCCTCGATCTTGCGCCTCAGCCGGTTGATCTGCACGTCGATCGTCCGCTCGCCGACCTCGGTGTCGTTGCCGATCAGTTCGTGGCGGGGGATCGTGTCACCGGCGCGCCGCGCAAAGAGCAGCATGATTTCTTGCTCGCGGTCGGTGAGCCGGATCACTTCGCTCGCCTTCTTCAGCTCCTTGCGGGTCAGGGAGAATGTGTAGGGCCCGAACATGACCTGTTCGATCTTCAGCCCCTCACCGCCGGCGTTGCGGCGCAGGATGTTGTTGATGCGCAGCACCAGCTCGCGCGGATCGAAGGGCTTGGAGAGATAGTCGTCAGCGCCGGCCTCGAGGCCCTCGATGCGGTTGCCCGATTCCGCCAGCGCCGTCAGCATGATGATCGGTACGTTCTTGATGGCGCGAAGCCCGCGGGTGACGTCGATGCCGGATTCGCCGGGCATCATTACATCCATGATGATGAGATCGAAATCGAGACCCGCAAGCTTGCGTTGCGCTTCGGCGCCGTCGGCCGCGACAGTGACGCGAAAACCGTTCTCCGCAAGATAACGATTGAGCAGCGCGCGGATGCGGGAGTCATCGTCGACCACCAGCAGATGTGCCGCATCGTCGGAAATACCTGTTTTGACCGCCATTCAATCCGCCTTCTTTCTGTCCCGCATGCCCCCGAGGAAGGCCTTCACGCCCTCCCGCACCTGCGCAGAGGCTCCTTCGAATGCCCGCTCAATGCGGCGCGATTGCGGCTCTGCAAGCGCAAGCGCCAGCTCGCGCCCCGATTTCGTTGGATAAAGCTTTCGCTGCCGCCGGTCCTCAGGTCCGGCCACCTGGCGAATATAGCCTGAATCGATCAGCTGTTTCAGCACCCTTGCAAGACTCTGCTTGGTGATCTTCAGCGTGTCGAGAAGATCGGCCACCGTCATGCCGGGATTACGGTTGACGAAATGCACGACACGATGATGCGCCCGGCCGAAACCGCTCTTTTCGAGGATCGCATCGGGATCGGAAACGAAGTCGCGATAAGCAAAGAAGAACAACTCGATAATCTCGAAATCGATTGTGTCGGTATCTTCCATCGGCGTGGCCAGCGGCTCCGGCTTGCCCGCTTTCGGACCGGTCTGTCGTGACACTCGGCTTTCCTTTCTCTTCCCCGCGCTGCGGCACGTTTTTGCGGTGTTAGGTCAGACTTAAATTTGCGTCGTGACGGCTTTTGCGGGGGCCGAGCCCCGCGCGGATTTTTGTTGCCTGGCATTTCCTTGGAACCAAGGCCCATCGGCGTTCCGGCACACCGCGCAATTTCCCCTGCTTCTGTGGATAAAACGTAATGGGGACAACAATCAACAGGCATGGCGCTTGAAGCGCCGGGGGAGTTCAAGGATGGCTTCAGTTCTTTTCGGCCGTGAAACAACGGCGAGTTCACCGCCCGCTGATGAACAACTCATCGAGGAAGTCCATCCGGCGGCAGCTTCCGCCGGATAAAGACCCTCATGCAATCGGTGCAATGCTATGCGGCAGCACCGTTTTCACGCCTGAGAAGATGCGCGGCGCTGCAAGGCATGCCCGTCTGACCCTTTACCTGTGTGCCCGCGCCATGACCAGGCCGGCAAGCGTCGAGAGAATGCCGCCGCCGATCAGGCCGCCGATGCCGTCGGCGATCAGACCGGTCGTAGCGGCGTCCCCGCCGACCATGCCGAGCAGCATGCCGCCGCCGACACCGCCGATCGCACCTGCGATCGTCCGGGCGACGACGTTGATTGCATGCTGCTTCAGGGCGGCGCTTGCAGCGTTGCCGCCGATGGCACCGGCAATCAATTGGACGACGAACGGAAGTAGCGCTTCCATGATTTCCTCCTCTGGCGGTCTCCCCGACCGCCCCTAAATGCCGAACCTTCGGCATATTAGCATTTTATCATATTCGAGAGGACGGCGTGAAGAAAAATCAACCGATGCGGGATTAAGGCGAACAGGCAGCTAACCGCCGGGCTCGTGAGGCATTCTCAAACGAAAGGCGGCCGATGGCCGCCTCACTCCAGCTTTGATCGATCATATCATTGATAGACATAGACGATCCGGCGCGTGCCGGGATCGACCAGCACGGGACGATCATTGATCCTGGTATAGCGGTATTCATAGTCGGGGATGGTCTGGAAGGTGACGTCATCCGGCACCTCTGCCCCAACGACGACATCGCCGCCGAGCCGCACCGTCTCGGTCGGATTGGTTTCGATATAGGTGCGCACTGTTTCCGGCGGAGTGATGGTCTCGACAGCCCCGACCGGGCCGATCAGTTCGTCGCCTGGCGCCGGCTGCGGCTGAGCCGGGACGACGCTGGCAGTCGATTCGTAGGTGACGACGGGAACGCCGATTTCGGCGCGATGCTCCTCAACGATCACCTGGTTGCCGCCATAATCCATCTGCAGATAATCGGCATAGACCCAGCCGCGCATGCCGTTGACGTCGACGCGGCACCAGCGGCTGCCTTCGATGCAGCCATCGAGCACTGCGGTTGAGCCGCGGGTGGCAAGGCCGACTGCCGGATATTGCGGACCCGGACCTGCGCGAACGTTGAGGTCGTTGACCGTGGTCGCCACCATCTCCGCCTGTGCCAGACCGCCGGTCGCCAGGAGCACGGCTCCGGCCAGTAAGATGTTTCTCTTCGAGGTCATGTGGGCGTCTCCTTGGTTTCGATGGCCGGACAACGCGCGACGTTCCACGATGTTCCCCCGCCTTGCCGCCGACAAATCGGCGGCTTCAGAGAGCCACGCGCAAGCATCTGAAAAATCGGGAGAAAACTTGATTCTATCGCTGTATGGAGTTAACGGGAGGCCCTATAAATTTGTGTTGCAGTCGGTCTTTTTGCCGTGAAACAGGGCGTGGCAGCAGCAGATTCCGGCTGTTCTTGCCAGCGTTTCGAACTATACCTGGGCACCCGAGACACCAAGCGAGGCACTTATGGGCATGCTCCAGGCCGGCATCATTCCGGTGACACCTTTTCAACAGAACTGCACGGTCTTCTTCGATCCCGAGACCCAGGAAGGCGTCGTCGTCGATCCGGGTGGCGACGTGCCGCTCATTCTCCAGGCGATCGAGAAAAGCGGCCTGACCATCAAGGAAATCTGGTTGACGCATGGCCACCTCGACCATGCCGGCGGCGCCAAAGAGTTAAAGGAGGCCCTCGGCGTCGACATTGTCGGACCGCACCAGGACGACCTGCCGCTGTTGCAGCGCATCGAAGCCCAGGCGGCGAATTACGGCATATCAGGATTGCGCAACGTCCTGCCCGACTGCTGGCTGAAGGATGGCGACAGGGTCTCCTTCGGCGCCCACGAATTCGAGGTCTATCATGCGCCCGGCCATGCGCCCGGCCACGTCATCTATTTCAACCGCGCGCAGAATTTCGCCCATCTCGGCGACGTGCTCTTCAACGGCTCGATCGGTCGTACGGATCTGCCGGGCGGCAATCATCAGCAACTGTTGGATTCGATCCGCGACAAGGTGCTGCCGCTCGGCGACGAGGTCGGCTTCATCTGCGGCCACGGCCCTGGCAGCCGCATCGGCGATGAGCGGCGCAGCAATCCATTTTTGCAGGAAATCAGAACCGCTGGAGCATCCGGGTCGGGCGCATCAGGCGAAACGCGATAGAAATGTAAGCAGCGCTCACATCATCTTGCGGCCGTTCGGCACCGGCTGTTCCACCGCGGCGAGCACGATCGCGCCTTTCTCATCCGCGAACCCCAGCGTCAACACTTCCGAGCGAAACGGTCCGATCTGGCGTGGCGGGAAGTTGACAACGCCGAGCACCTGCCGGCCGATCAGGCTTTCCGGCGTATAATGCACGGTGATTTGCGCCGAAGATTTTTTCATGCCGATGTCAGGGCCGAAATCGATCACCAGCTTGAACGCTGGCTTGCGCGCTTCCGGAAAGGGACTGGCCTCGATGATCGTGCCGACGCGGATGTCGACACGATCGAAATCGGCGTAGGAGATCTCTTCGGCCATGAGGTCTCTTTCAGCCGGCCAGTTCCTCGGCCCGCTTCCGCGCTGCCGCGAGGGCCGTATCGAACAAGGGCTGCATGCCGTTCTCGGCCATCAGCACCGCGAGTGCTGCCGCCGTCGTGCCACCAGGAGAAGTCACGTTCTGCCGCAGCCGCGAGGCATCGTCGGGGGACTGGTGCAAAAGTTCACCAGCCCCCGCGACAGTTTCCCGCGCAAGACGCATGGCGAGGTCCGCCTGCAGGCCGAGCTTCCGGCCCGCCTCCGCCATACATTCGACGAGATAGAAAACATAGGCCGGCCCACTGCCGGAAAGCGCCGTCACGGCGTCGATATCGGCTTCCGCTGGCACCCATTCGACCGGGCCGGAGACGCGCAGAAGGGAATGGACGCGCTCGCGCTGCTGATCGCTGACCGCTGAATTGGCATAGGCTCCGGTGACGCCGCGACCGACCATGGCCGGCGTGTTCGGCATGGCCCGCACCATGGCGGCTTTCCCGAGATGTTTTTCGAGAAAACCGAGCGTCTTGCCGGCGGCGACCGACACGACGACCGTCTCCGGCCCGACAGCGCTTTTCACCGCCGGCAACACCGCCTCCATCACCTGCGGCTTCACCGCAAGGAACAATACGCCTGCCTTCAACGCAGCCGGAACAGCCGCAAGATGGGTCGCTCCCGCCTCGCCGATCGTCGCCAGCATCGCCGGCGATGGGCCGGGATCGACGACGATGACGGCCGAGCCCGGGACGCCACTCTTCAGCCAGCCGGAGAGCATGGCGCCGCCCATATTGCCGGCGCCGATCAGAACCACGGGATGTTTCGAGGAGAAAGCCTTGGCTGGCATCTTATGCCTCGCCGACCGTTTCGAACAGCACGGCTTCCATTGCCTTGGCCGCGTCCATGCCGGACCAGACGACGAACTGGAAAGCCTGAAAATAGGCCTCGCAGGTGTCGAGCGCGCTGGAAAGCAGCACCTCCACCTGGCGGTTGGTGGGCTCAGCGCCGCCGGCAAGCAGCAGCGACTGCCTGAAGATGACGACGTCTTCCTGGCGCCAGAGGTCGAAATGCCCCATCAACACCTGCCCGTTGATCGCAGAGAGCAGCTTGACCACCTCGTTGACCCGGATGTCGGGAACCTTGATATCGAATGCGCAGCCAAGGTGCAGCGCCTCGAATTCCTCCATCCAGGAGAAGGAGACATGATAGTCCGCCCAGCGCCCTTCGACCGTCATCGCGATCTCGTCCTCGCCGGACCGTTCGAACGACCAGTCATTGTTGGAGGCCACGTACTCGATCATATCGACCGGGTTCGACTGACGCTCGACTTCCAATTCCATCAGGTTCATGCAGCACCTTCTTGACCGGAATGAATGCGACTTAACTTCGTGTACGAACACAAGAAAGACACACTCAAATACCGGAAACTACCACCGGATGATCGTTGAACCGCTGCCAGACTTAACGCAGATAACCTGCCCGGAGCTTACCAAGTCGCTTCGAATCATCATTTAAAATCAGTGTATAATGACCCTTGCCACCTGCCAGCCCCCTGGGAGGAAAATACGGACGGGCCGTTGTGGAAAGCTCTTCGAAACTCAATTCAGAAGGGAGAATAAGCGACTCTGCGAATTGGCTTTTTTGGCAGTGTCCACAGGTGGAAAACTCAGCTGGAATTTTTTGTGACAGACGCGGCGTGTGGCATGAAGGCAACGCCGCGTCTGCACCATACCGGGATATCAGCGATCCTCGCCGGCAAGCTTTGCTTCCAACGCCGCGATGCGGGCGGCAAGCGCCTCGTTTTCGTCGCGTGCCTTGATCGCCATCTCGCGCACGGCTTCGAATTCCTCGCGCTTGACGACGTCCATGCTGTTCAGCCAACGCTCGGCCTGGGCGTTGAAAGCCGTCTCGATCTCCTTGCGGACTCCCTGGGCAGCACCTGCCGCGTCGGTCATCAGCTTGGCGAACTCATCCATGATGCGGTTCGTTCCGGTCGTCATGGCGTTTTTCTCCCTTCGCATGCGGTGAATTCGGCCCTTCAGGGCCTCGAAGATTGAGGTAGGGCTTCGCCATCGGCGATGCAAGCGCTTTGCACCGGATAGTCCTCGGCGGCCGCGTTGCGCAAGCGAGATCACGAACAATGGACTTGACCGTCCGGGATCGCAGCGGCATGTTCCGCCGACTTCAACGGATGGGAAAACCTTGCCGATAGCCGCCGATCTCCTTGCCATCATGCCTTTCCCGGACATCGATCCGATCGCCTTTTCGATCGGTCCGCTGGCGATTCACTGGTACGGTCTCGCCTATGTTGCCGGTATCCTGCTCGGCTGGGCCTATGCGCGCCGCCTCGCCGCCAACGACAGTCTCTGGCCCGGCAACGCATCGCCGATATCAAGAGTGCAGCTCGACGATTTTATCGTCTGGGCAGCCCTCGGCGTCGTCCTCGGCGGTCGCCTCGGCTATATTTTCTTCTATGATCTGACAGCCGTCTTGCACGATCCCGTGCGTGCGGTTCAGATCTGGAACGGCGGCATGTCGTTCCATGGCGGCCTGACCGGCACGACGATCGCCATGGTCCTCTTTGCCCGCCGCCATGCCATTCCGGTCTGGAGCCTGTTCGACATCGTCGCCACGGTCGTTCCCTTCGGCTTGTTCTTTGGCCGCATCGCCAATTTCATCAATGGCGAGCTCTGGGGCCGGTTGACCGACGTGCCCTGGGCCGTGGTCTTCCCGACCGGTGGTCCTTTCGCCCGCCACCCGAGCCAGCTCTACGAAGCCGGCCTCGAAGGTATCGTTCTGCTTCTGGTGATGGCCGCCCTCGTCTACGGCATGCGTGCGCTGAAAACTCCGGGCTTCATCACCGGCGTCTTCGTCTGCGGCTATGCGCTGTCGCGCATCTTCGTCGAATTCTTCCGCGAGCCGGACGCCCAGCTCGGCTACCTCCTCGGCACCACCTGGCTGACCATGGGCATGGTTCTCTCCTCGCCGATGATCCTGCTCGGCCTCTGGGCGATGCTGCGCGCCCGTCGCCAGGCTGCGCTCCAGCTCTGAACGGCGGATAATCACATGAACACCGCTCTCGGCGAAAAGATCAAGGCGATCATCCAGGCCAATGGCCCGATCAGCGTCACCGATTATTTCTCGCTTTGCCTCGCCGATCCCGAACATGGCTATTACCGCACCCGCGAGCCCTTCGGCCGTTCCGGCGATTTTGTCACCGCCCCGGAGATCAGCCAGATCTTCGGCGAAATGATCGGCGTCTTCATCGTCCATGCCTGGCAGCGCCACGGCACGCCGGCGGATGTGCGCCTCGTCGAGATCGGGCCTGGCCGCGGCACGATGATATCAGACATGCTGCGTGTCATCTCGCGCATTGCCCCGCCGCTTTTCGACACCATGACGGTGCATCTTGTCGAAACCAGCGAGCGCCTGCGCGACGTCCAGAACCAGACGCTCGAAGCCTATGGCGAAAAAATCGCTTGGCACGACGGCTTCGACGAAGTCCCGCCCGGCTTTACCCTGATCGCCGCCAATGAATTGTTCGATGCGATCCCGATCCGCCAGTTTGTCCGCACGCAGACAGGTTTCCGCGAGCGCACGGTCGGGCTCGACGCCGACGGCGAGCTGACCTTTGCCGCCGGTGTCGCCGGCCTCGATCCCGCGCTGCTTCCCGAACCGGTGCAAAACCTGCCGCTCGGCACACTTTTCGAGATCTCCCCTGCCCGCCAGGCGGTGATGATGGCGATCTGCGAGCGGCTGCGCGCCTTCGGCGGCACGGCGCTCGTCATCGACTACGGCCATCTCGTCACCGGTTTCGGCGATACGCTGCAGGCGGTGCGCATGCATGAATTCGACCCGCCGCTTGCCCATCCCGGCGAAGCCGATCTGACGAGCCATGTGGATTTCCAGCAGCTTGCCGAAACGGCGCTCACGGCCGGGTTACATCTGAACGGCGCCCTGCACCAGGGCGACTTTCTGACCGGCCTCGGCATTCTCGAGCGCGCCGCCGCTCTCGGACGCGACCGCGAGCCGCAGACCCAGCAGGTCATCCAGACGGCGGTCGACAGGCTTGCCGGCGCCGGTGAAGGCCGGATGGGCGAACTCTTCAAGGTCATGGCCGTCTCGCACCCGGCTGTCGATCTCATGCCCTTTCGTCCGGTGGATTGACAGGGCGCACGCGGCTGAGCCAACATCCGCGCGAACAGCAACTTGAAGCGCGCCGCCGATGCGATGCGCTCGGGACAATAACAAACCTCTCGAAAAGCCCGGAATCACAGATGCAGGACGCGGCCTCTCCCGCACCGATCGAAAGCACGCTGCTGAACAAAGCAGCCGGCACCGCCATCCGCCACGGTTATTTCACCCGGGCCGGCGGTGTTTCCGAAGGGATCTATCGTGGTCTCAATGTCGGCCTCGGCTCCAGCGACGAGCGGGGCAAGGTAATGGAGAACCGCCGCCGCGTCGCGGCCTGGTTCGATCTGCCGGTCGAGCGGCTGGCAACCGTCCATCAGGTCCATTCTCCCGATGTCGTGACGGTCGGCGCCGATTATGATGGGGGCCGTCCCGATGCCGATGCGCTGGTGACGGCGGTCCCCGGCATAGCGCTTGGCGTGCTGGCCGCCGATTGCGGCCCCATCCTCTTTGCCGATCCCGAAAATCGCGTCATCGGCGCCGCCCATGCCGGCTGGAAGGGTGCGCTGACCGGCGTACTCGAAAACACCGTCGCAGCCATGGAAGCCCTGGGGGCTGACCGCGGCGGCATCGTGGCCTGCCTCGGCCCCTCGATCAGCCAGGAGAGCTACGAAGTCGGACCGGAATTCGTCGATCGCTTCGTCGCCGAAAATCCCGATTACGAGCGCTTCTTCATGCCTTCCGCAACGCCGGGCCACGCCATGTTCGATCTGCCGGCACTGACCATCGACAGGCTGACCCGGGCCGGCGTGCGGGCCGAAAGCCTCGGCCTCTGCACCTATCCGGACAGCGAACGCTTCTTTTCCTATCGCCGGACGACACATCGCAAGGAGCCGGACTACGGCCGCCAGATTTCAGCGATATCAATCAGGGAGACTTGAGCAGCATGGCACTGCACTTCGAAAAGGCCGAGTTTGCAAGCCGACTTGCGCGCCTCACCGAGAAGATGAAGGAAGAAAAGCTCGACGCCCTGCTGCTCTTCGCCCAGGAAAGCATGTACTGGCTGACCGGCTACGACACCTTCGGCTACTGCTTCTTCCAGACGTTGATCGTCAAGAGCGACGGCACGATGGCGCTGATCACCCGCTCGGCCGATCTTCGCCAGGCTAAACACACATCGATCCTTGAGGATGTGCATATCTGGGTCGACAGGGTCAATGCCGATCCGACGCTCGACCTGAAGAACCTGCTGGTCGAGATGGATCTGCTCGGTGCCCGCATCGGCGTCGAGTACGATACGCACGGCATGACGGGCCGCGTCGCCCGCCTGCTCGACGCGCAGTTGACCACTTTCGGCCAGATCGTCGATGCCTCCTATCTCGTCAGCCGTCTTCGCCTGATCAAGAGCCCGACCGAGGTCGCCTATGTCGAACGGGCTGCAGACCTCGCCGACGACGCGCTCGACGCCGCGATCCGGCTGACGAAACCGGGGGCTGACGAAGCCGACATCCTCGCCGCCATGCAGGGAGCGATTTTTTCCGGCGGCGGCGACTATCCCGCCAATGAGTTCATCATCGGCTCCGCCGCCGACGCGCTGCTCTGCCGCTACAAGGCCGGCCGCCGCAAGCTGGACGCCAATGATCAGCTGACGCTCGAATGGGCCGGCACCTACGCCCATTATCATGCCGCCATGATGCGCACGATCGTTATCGGCGAGCCGATGCAACGCCATCGCGAACTCTACAATGCCTGCCGCGAGACCATCGAAGCGATCGAGACGGTGCTGAAGCCCGGCCACACCTTCGGCGACGTCTTCGACATGCATGCCCGCATCATGGACGAGCGCGGCCTCGCCCGCCACCGGCTGAACGCCTGCGGTTATTCGCTCGGCGCCCGCTTCTCGCCCTCCTGGATGGAACATCAGATGTTCCATGTCGGCAATCCACAGGCGATCGAGCCGAACATGTCGCTCTTCGTGCATATGATCATTGCCGATTCCGATACCGGGACGGCGATGACGCTCGGACAGACCTATCTGACGACGGCGGATGCGCCACGCGCACTGTCGCGTCATCCGCTCGATTTTATCGGCCTTTGAAGCCCGGGATTGACCGGTGAGAATCCGGAATTGACAGACGACCATCCCCGCCCGCATAAATTCGGGCGGGCTGATGCGATTGTGGGAAGGACGGATCACTGGATGACGCGAGCTGCGACTGTGCCCACGCTCCTGTTCACCATGGCCCTGCTCACCGCCTGCAATACCACCGACGCACTGACGCCGCTGGTCGGCATCGGCGAATCCTCCGGAGGCCCGTCGTCAAGCCCGGTGACCCAGCGTGAGGCCGAAGGTTTGGCGGGCACGCGTCAACCGGTTTTCGCCGCAACCTCGCAGCCGAATGGCTATCATCCAGCTTTCAATCAATCGCAGGCCGCCTATCGGCCCGGCAGTGGCGCCCCACCGACAACGATGCAGGAACAGGCAGACGCCCTGTCGAGGAACAGCACCTCGCCCGCCGCCTCCGCCCCGATCGAAGGACAGACACTGCCGCCGGCTGTGACCAATGCCGCGCCTCAGGCACCGTCCGACCAGACGCTCGACGCGCAGCCGCAGCAGACCGCCGCCCTCACCCCCGGCGCCTCTTCCGCCTCCGGCAATACCGTGCGCTTCCTGCCGATCATCGGCGCGCCGGTGCAGGCCGTAACGCCGCTCTCGCGCCAGCTCGGCGCCGAGGCGCGGGCGCACGGCCTTTCCATCAAGAGCTCGAACGATACGAGCAGCGACTACATTCTCAAAGGCTATCTCTCCGCCTTCAGCGACGAGGGCAAGGTCACCGTGGTCTATGTCTGGGACATTCTCGACGGCGGCGGCGCCCGCCTGCACCGCATTCAGGGGCAGGAAAGTGTGCAGACGGCGGCGGCCGACCCCTGGGCGGGCGTTCCGGCTTCGGTGATGCAGCAGATCGCCTCGAAAACCATCGCGGAATTCACCTCTTGGCGGCAGGCGCGGGGCGGTTAGTCACAAACTTTTTGCAAATATCAAAGCCTGTGGCGCCTTTGCCCTTGCATTCACGGGGAAGCTGACTAAAAAGCGCGGCTATCAGCGCATAACAGGCGGACCAACATGAAGGTTTTCGCAGGCAATTCGAACCGGCAACTCGCCGAAGCGATCTGCAACTATCTCAACGTTCCCTTGGGGAAAGCCAGTGTCCGAAGGTTTGCCGACCAGGAAATCTTCGTGGAAATCCAGGAAAACGTCCGCGGCGAGGATGTTTTCCTCGTACAGCCCACGTCCTATCCTGCCAACGACCATTTGATGGAACTGCTGATCATGATCGACGCCATGCGTCGTTCATCAGCCCGCCGCATCACGGCCGTCCTCCCCTATTTCGGCTATGCCCGCCAGGACCGCCGCGCCTCCGGCCGCACACCCATCTCGGCCAAGCTCGTCTCGAACCTGATCACGGAAGCCGGCGCCGACCGCGTCATGACGCTCGATCTCCACGCCGGCCAGATCCAAGGTTTCTTCGATATTCCAACAGACAATCTTTACGCGCTGCCGGTCCTGACGCGCGACATCAAGAGCCAATATGACCTCAGCAACGTCATGGTCGTCTCGCCTGACGTCGGCGGCGTCGTTCGCGCCCGTGCGCTTGCCAAGCGGCTGGACTGTCTTCTGTCGATCGTCGACAAGCGTCGCGACCGGCCGGGTGAATCCGAAGTCATGAACATCATTGGCGACGTCACCGGCAAGGACTGTCTGCTGATCGACGACATCGTCGATTCCGGCGGCACGCTCTGCAATGCGGCCGATGCGCTGCTCGCCCAGGGCGCTTCCAGCGTCACGGCTTATATCACCCACGGCGTGCTGTCCGGCGGCGCCGTTACCCGCGTCACCTCGTCCAAACTGCGCGAACTTGTCATTACCGACTCGATCCAGCCGACGACGGCGGTGCAGTCCGCCCACAATATCCGCGTCGTGACGACCGCTCCGCTGATCGGCGAAGCCATCAGCCGGACGAGCCAGGAAGAATCCGTCTCCAGCCTGTTCGATTAAACAGAGCCGGCATTCGACCGGCTCTTTCAATTTCGGCATCAGGACCAGGCTATTACCACGCGTGCTCACCGAGCAGCGTGAATTGCTGGAAACGAAAGCCCAGAACAATCGTCGTTCCGATCGTCCGGCGAAGCTTGTCACGTAAGGCGCAACTCCGTTCCTTGCTCGCGTCATTCCCGGCCTTGTGCCGAGGATCTGCTGCCCTATCGACCGACGACAGATTCTCGGGACAAACCCGAAGCATGACGAAACAGGGGGTTGTTGGCTTTGTCAGCGGTCTGAGGCCGACTTTGTGCCGGATTTTTTGTGGTCAACACGCTGAAGCCGGCGCAAGGCCGGCCTCATTTATTTCTATCGCGATCGATAGCCCTCAAGGCTGCTGCGTCGGCGCAGGCACCGCGTCCTGGCCCTGATCCGGTTCCTGCTCCTGGTCCGGCTCTAACTCCTCATCCTGATCAGGACCATCCGGTCCCTTGATCTGCTGACCATTGACCGCCACGGAGCCGTCGCGGCTGACGCTAATGTCCCAGCGCGAGCGTCCGTCCGCATCTGTCTTGGCGAAACCCTTCGCCATCATGAGGCCGAAGGAGACTTGGTTGAGATCGGGATCAGTCTTGGCAAGTTCCTGAACTGCCGAGATGGTCTTGTCGAGATCGCGGGCGAGGATGGTCGCCTCCATCGAATAGTCCTTCTCGGTGTCGACTCGACCTTCGATCCTGCCTGTCATATCGACATCATAGACCCCAGACTTGGCACTGATCCTGGGAAACTCGACGGCAAGACGACCGTCCCGGAAGAGCTTCTTCCCCATCTCCTCGCCGCTCGCCTTCGGCGCTTTGTCCTTGAAATCCATCGCCATCAACGCATCGCCAAAGCTGGCGAAGTCCAGATTCGGCACGGCAAGCTGCAGATCGAAGCTAGTTGGCATGAAAGTCGAGTAGTTTGCCGGCATCAGCGGGGTGTCGAGCCTGATCTCCTGCGCGTTCATGCCGAAGCCAAAGCGCATGGCATCGCTCGGCCCTTCGATGGCGACGGTGTAGCCGAATGCCTTGGCGCCGCCCTTGCCCAACTCGTTTGTGACGGACAGATCGTTGACCCCGATTGTCTCGCTGAACAACGTCAGGAGCGGAAAAGCGTCCTTTACTATTGCCTTGATCCTATCGGTATTCTCCGCGCTTAATTCCTTATCTTCGAGGTGGTCGAGCAAGAAGAAGACCATTTCGCGAATCTGCTTTGCCGGCAGGCCGTTCACCTTGGCGTCGACATTGATCGAGCCGGCGCGAAGATCGATGGGTGGCATTTGCACGCTCGAAACCTGCTCGACGAAACCAGTCATCGAGGCGCTGCCGACAAAGTCTATACGTCCGTTGCCGCCGGCAGTGTCCGTCGAACTCAGCTTCTGGTCCATGCTGGCGATGGTGGCATGAACCTCGTCGGTTTCGGACTTGCTGGCGACCTTAACGTCTTTGACTGCGAAGGTGCCTGAGCGCAGGTAGCTGATTGCGGGGTCGAAAACACCGCTATGCACAATCGAAGCGATGGAATAGGTGAAATTAGTGGTTTTCTGATCCGGGTCTTTGAAGTGGCCGGAGACGTTGAAACTGTCGTTGCCTTCGATGTTCCAAAGCCCGTTATCGAGCGGCGTGGCGAATGTCGAGAACGGAGTCAGGCCGTTGATGGTGAAGGTCGTCGGATCGACTTTCGTAAGTAGCTTCGCCAGATCGTACATGATCTGATAGCGCCCGCCCGCAGGATTGACGGTGATAAAGTCGGTTTTCGCCAGATCGTCGGGAAGCAGTTTCGTCAAAGCGTCCCGAACCGCATTGGCGCCGTCCTGATTGATCTCCACGGCCTCGGCCGTGGTAAAAAGGCAAAGGGCAAGCAAGCTCGTTGCCGTAACAAGTTTGAGACGCATGGTCGGGTTTCTCCTCAGCCGCTTTTTTGAATGCGGCATCCAAAGATGCGAAGCACACTAATGTCAAGCCAAGTGGTAGCAGCCATTGACGATTTGCCATCTGGACGGGACGGGGTTTTGAGGTGATTTCAACGAGGCTCGTCTTTTCAAGCCGAAGCTCGGCGCCCTGGGAATGGCGGCGGAGCTCCATTGAGGACATGACCGTTGACAGCTGCAGAGCCGTCAGCCTCGCTGGAATCCGCAACTTGCGTTTCCGAGCGACTTATAATATAGGCCAGCGGTCCGCGTAGACACCCTTGGAGGCAACGCGGATGAGGCTGGGGCAACCCGCCTCCGGTTCGACGGAACAAGGCGTTTGCCCGCCGCCGGACTCTCCAAATAACCTCGAAAGGAATAGCCATGAGCCAGGAAACTTACGAGCTCAAGGCCGAGGCGCGCGAACGGGTTGGTAAGGGGTCCGCCCGTGAACTTCGCCGCAACGGTTTGATTCCCGCTGTCATCTATGGTGACAAGCAGGCCCCCATTGCCATCGCTCTCAACACCAATGAGGTGACGAAGCGCATCCACGCCGGCGGTTTCATGACCACCGTAGCGACCATCGAAGTCGACGGCAAGAAGTACAAGGTTCTGCCGAAGGACTACCAGCTCGATCCGGTCCGCGATTTCACGATGCATGTCGATTTCCTGCGCGTCTCGGGCAACACCCAGGTGAGCGTCGAAATCCCGGTTCACTTCATCAACGAAGCGAAGTCCCCGGGCCTCAAGGTCGGCGGCGTTCTGAACATCGTCCGCCATGAAGTCGAAGTGCATTGCCCGGCAGACGCGATCCCGGAATTCTTCGACATTGACCTCAGCGGCAAGAAGATTGGCGACAGCATCCATATTTCGGAAGTCACCCTTCCGAAGGGCGTGACCCCGGTCATCGACCGCGACTTCACCATCGCGACGATCGTCGCTCCGGCTGCCGGCGTCGAGAGCGCCGTCGAAGCTGAAGGCGACGCCGAAGCCTGATCGCTTTGGCCAATTTGCAAGGCTATGGCCCGCCTTCCGTGAACCGGGGAGGCGGGCTTTTCGTTGCCCGCAAGGCCTCCGTTTCAGCAACATTTAACGTATTCGTGAAAGCATGCCCCGTCAGCTGCGATGAAGCCGGCCCGAACGCGCGACAGCAAATATGGCCGGCCTGGGGGAGTAGACGGAACCATGAACAATTCCGTTGAGAACAGGTTTTTTGGAATTGTTTGCGGAGCGCTGCTTGTTTTTGTCGCTCCTCTCTTTGTTCTTTTTCTTTTTCTTTCCTCAGAGCGAGCCGACAAGGAAATACGCGATCATATCTCGGTTCTTCTTGTCGCCAACGCCCAGGCGCTGGCAAAGCCCCTCTGGGACCTGGATGAAGAAAGCGTCACCCAGATCAGCGCGACGGTCGTTTCCCAGGGCGCCATCGTCAAGGTCGAAGTGCGCGACCAGTCAGGCCAGCTCGACGTCAGCCAGTCCACCATTCCGCGCTCCTTCGACGGCAAGCTCGTGCAGGTGTCGCGCGCCATCATTTACAACACCATCGATGGCCCGAAGAATCTCGGCAGTATCAGTGTCTACTATCCCGCCCTCGGCCTGTTTTCCGGCCTGAAGCAGGAAGAGGTCGTTTTCATTTCGATCTTCATCTTCGCGGTTCTGACCGTTTTCGGCACTGCGCTGATCGGCAACCGCTTCTTCGTCATCCAGCCGCTGATGCGGCTGACGGCAGCGATCGAGGCCACCCGCCAGCTCGGCTCCCGCCATCACGTCGACTGGCAGTCGAACGACGAGATGGGACGGCTTGCCCACAGCTTCAACGAGATGCAGACCAAGCTCGAAAGCGAGGAGAAGGAGCTGAAGTTCGCCCATCGCCGCGCCACCGATATCTACAACCTCACTCCCGCCATGCTCTTCTCGCTCGACGAGGAAGACCGCATCACCGCCGTCAGCGACTATTGGCTGCTTGCTACCGGTTATAATCGCGCCGCCGTCATCGGCCGCAACTTCGCCGATCTCGTCACCGCAAATACCCGCGACAAGTTCGTCAAGCGCCGCCGGGCCGAAAGCGGCATGGCGGTCACCGTCAAGTTCGTCTGCCTGGATGGCCGCACCATGGACGTCCTCATCATGGAATCGGAAGCCGGCGCCGACGCTCACGATCGCCTTTCGCTATCGGTCATGACCGATGTGACCGAGCTTAAGGCTTCCGAGGACCGCAACCATCGCCAGGCAATCACCGACCACCTGACCGGGCTGCTCAACCGCCAGGGTTTTGAAGCCGTGCTCGACAGCAAGATCGCCGCGGCAGACGCCTCCGGCCAGGAGCTCGCCTGCCTCTTCGTCGATCTCGACCGCTTCAAGTGGATCAACGACAATATGGGCCACGCCGCCGGCGACAAGGCGCTGATTGAACTTGTCGAGCGCCTGAAGACCCATCTTGCTCCCTCCGACGAGGCGGCCCGTCTCGGCGGCGACGAATTCGCCATCCTGCTGCCGGCGAAGGACGCCGAAAGGCGCGCCAAGGCGATGTG
Source organism: Rhizobium phaseoli (assembly GCF_001664385.1). NCBI lineage: Bacteria > Pseudomonadati > Pseudomonadota > Alphaproteobacteria > Hyphomicrobiales > Rhizobiaceae > Rhizobium > Rhizobium phaseoli. The sequence goes on from NZ_CP013532.1 coordinate 3,228,928, forward strand.
CGAGCAGATCGCCTCGATCTTCGAAACCCCATTTGCCCCGGACATGCATCTGAGCGCTTCGATCGGCATCTCCATCTATCCGCATCATGCCACGACCGCAGCCGAACTGCTTCAGAAATCCGACATGGCGATGTATGCCAAGAAACGCGACGGCAAGAATGGCGCGCAACTCTTCGACAACGTCATGCTCGATCGCGCCCGCAGCCGCGCCGAAATCGAGGCCAATATCGAAGCCGGCCTCATCGACAACTGGTTCGAGGCCTTCCTGCAGCCGATCGTCAACTTGAACGGCCGCAGCATTGCCGGCTTTGAAGCGCTGATGCGTCTCAACCATCCGCAGAAGGGCCTGATGCCACCGGCCGAGATCATCAGCGTCGCTGAAGAGACAGGAAAAATCGTCCGCGTCGGCAACGTCGTCATGGATAAAGCGATCGCCAATCTTGCAAAGATTTCCCGCATCTCCGGCATGCAGGATACCTACCTCGCCATCAATTTCTCGCCGCTGCAGTTCGAGCCGGCGCTGCCGGCCCGGCTTGCTGCCATTGTCGGCCGGCACGGCATCCGCCCCGAACGCATCGTCGTCGAGATCACCGAAGCCGTGCTGATGCACGACAACCCGCAGATCCGCATGATCGTCACGGAGCTTCGGCGCTTCGGCTGCCGCATTGCGCTCGACGATTTCGGTACCGGCTATTCGTCGCTGAGCTACCTCAACCGTTTCCCTGTCGACATCATCAAGATCGACCAGTCCTTCACCCGCGCGATCAACGACGGCGACGATGACGTCCGCCAGAAGAGCCGCATGCTGATCGAAGGCATAACGACCCTGTCCCACAAGATGAACTGCACCGTCATCGCCGAGGGCATCGAGACCGAAGAGGAATGCCGCACGCTCCACCAGATGGGGCTGGATTATGGTCAGGGCTACCTCTTCCATCGCCCGCAGCACGCAGCCAAGCTCATTGAGGAACTGATGACGCCCCAATCGGCCGTCGCACGCGCCTCGTAAACGAAGAACGAAGGAGATGATCCGATGAAAAAGCTCCTGCTTCTCGCATGCCTGGCGCTGCCCTGCACCGCCCATGCGCAGACGATCAATTTCACCACCGAGGACTATGCCCCCTTCAACTATCGCGAAGGCAAGGTCATCAAGGGCGCGACGGTCGAGCAGGTCGAAAAGATGATGGCCGCGCTCGGCGTCGACTATACAATCGAGGTCCTGCCCTGGGCGCGCGCTTTCGGCCTCGCCCGCACGGCGCCGATGACGTGCGTTTTCGCCACCGCCCACAACAGTGAGCGCGATCCGCTGTTCAAATGGATCGAGCCGCTGCTCGTCGACCGCAACATCCTGATCACCCGCAAGGGCTCGGGCGTCACCGCCGGCAATCTGGACGAGGCGAAGAAATATACGATCGGTACCCAGCGCGAGGATTATACCGAGACGATCCTGAAGGAGAAGGGCTTCCCCAAGCTCGACGTCGCCAGCGACTTCAACGCGACGCTGCGCAAGCTGCTCAGCGGGCGCATCGACATGATGCCGATCTCCGAACTCTATTTCGACAAGCTGAAGGCCGATCAGCCGGTGGAGATGGTGACCGTGCTCTCCGCCCAGCCGATGGGCATCGCCTGCGAAAAAAGCTTTCCGGACGATCTGCGCGCCAAGATGCAGGCCGCTCTCGACAAGCTGATCGCCGATGGCGACCAGAAAAAGATCTTCCTGAAATACGGCATGAACCTGTCGGACTGATACTACCCTTTCCGCTTGACATTGCGCCGTTTTCCGGGTGGTGAACAGCGGCAAGCTTAAGCGAGGAAGACAGGCCATGCTGATCATTGCGGGTCTCGGCAATCCCGGCGCCAAATACGCCGGCAACCGTCACAATATCGGCTTCATGGCCGTTGACGCCATCCATCGGCGTCAAAGCTTCTCGCCCTGGTCGAAGAAGTTCAAGGCCGAGATCGCCGAGGGTGAACTCGGCGGCGAGAAGGTGCTGCTGATCAAGCCGCAGACCTACATGAACCTCTCCGGTGAGGCCGTCGGCGAGGCGATGCGCTTTTACAAGCTCCAGCCCGCCGACCTTGTCGCTATCTATGACGAGCTCGACCTCTCCCCGGGCAAGGCGCGGCTGAAGACCGGCGGCGGCCATGGCGGCCACAACGGCATCAGGTCGCTGGACGCCCATTGTGGCAAGGAATACCGGCGCCTGCGCCTCGGGATCGGACATCCCGGCATCAAGGAGATGGTGCAGAACCATGTGCTCGGCGATTTCGCCAAGGCCGACAGCGACTGGCTGGAACCGCTGCTCGAGACGCTCGCCGACAATGCCGAGATGCTGGTGCGGAACGAGGATTCGCAGCTGATGAACAAGATCGCGCTGGCGCTCGGCGGCAAGGCCGAGGAGGAAAAACCGCGGAAGGAAGGCAAGGATGGCGAAAAGAAGCCGGCCGGTCAGTCGCATATCCGCCAAGCTCGCAGCAGCAATCAACCGAAACTCCCCGCCACCGGGCCGATGGCCGAGATGCTGAAGAAGATGTTCGGCAATAAGGGGGAATGAGGCCGATGCCGGACCAGGATTTCGCGGTCCGTCCCGCAGCTGCCGGCGATCTCTCGGGGCTGATGACCCTCTACCGGCATTTGAACCCCGCTGATCCGCCCCTCGACGACATCACCGCCGAGGAACGCTTCTCGGTTATCCTTGCCCAGCCCGGTATGACCGTCTTGATGGGCTTTGCCCGTGATATCGCTGTCGCCACCGTGACCATGATTGTCGTGCCGAACCTGACGCGGAACGGCGCCTCCTATGCGCTCCTCGAAAATGTCGTCACCCATGCCGACCACCGCCGACGCGGCTATGCCGGCGCCGTCATCAGCCATGCGGTGACCGAGGCCTGGAAGGCCGGCTGCTACAAGGTGATGCTGCTGACCGGTTCCAGGAATCCTGCGACGCTGCGCTTCTATGAGAATTGCGGCTTCCTGCAGGACAAGACGGGCTATCAGATCCGCCGCCCCTGAGCCTGGCTATTCCTCGGGCTCCGTCGTGAACATCAACGGAAAACCCATCTCCTTGGCGAGATCGATGCCCTCCTTGGCCTTGGTCTCGGCAATGTCCTTGGCGCAGACCACGACCACGCAGGAACCGAGCTTGTGCGCCGTCATCATCACCCGATAGCCGGTCTCCTCGCTCATGCGGAAGACAATCTTCAGGATCGCGATGACGAATTCGCGCGGCGTATAATCGTCATTGACGAGGATGACCTTATAGAGCTTCGGCTTGTCCAGCTTCGGCTCCACTTTGGTCTTCGGCTTCAGGGCAACGTCGTTGTCACTCATCGGAAAATCCACCCGTTGATGACATGGTCAGGAATCTTCAAAACAACTAATCATTATCGATGACGAATTTTCGACGGTGCGCCGTGGCCGCCGGCCTCGATCGGGAGGGATTGGCGGCCCGAGTTGAGGCCGAATGTCATTGCGGCCGGCAACAGCGACCGTGCTTCTGACGAAATCCGCAATGCACCGAAACCGCGATCACCCTCGAAAATAGGCCGGCACCGTTCCTTGGGCAAGTGAGCAACGTTAAAAGCTCGCTAAGACTTGACCACATTGCTCCTTTATCCCATAGGCACCAGCAAGAAATTCAAGAACAGCAGGTTTTAGCCATGGGCTTCAAATGCGGCATCGTCGGTCTGCCGAACGTCGGCAAATCGACCCTCTTCAACGCGCTCACCAAGACGGCAGCGGCACAGGCGGCCAATTATCCCTTCTGCACGATCGAGCCGAACACCGGCGAAGTCGCCGTGCCCGATCCGCGCATGCGCAAGCTTGCCGATATCGCCAAGTCCAAGGAATTGATTCCGACCCGCATCTCCTTCGTCGACATTGCCGGCCTGGTGCGCGGCGCTTCGAAGGGTGAGGGCCTCGGCAACCAGTTCCTCGCCAATATCCGCGAAGTCGACGCGATCGTGCATGTGCTGCGCTGCTTCGAAGACAGCGACATCACCCATGTCGAGGGCCGCATCAATCCCGTCGCCGATGCCGAGACGATCGAGACCGAGCTGATGCTCGCCGACCTCGAAAGCCTGGAGCGCCGCACGGAGCAGACGCGCAAGCGCGCCACCGGCAAGGACAAGGAGTCGATGGCGATGCTGCCGATCATGGAAGCGTCGCTGAAGCTGCTCAACGAGGGCAAGCCGGTGCGCACGCTCCTGTCGACGCTCGATGCCGAGGGGATCGCCATCCTCAAGGGCCTCAATCTGCTAACCTCGCATCCGGTGCTCTATGTCTGCAACGTCGCCGAGGCCGAGGCTTCGACCGGCAATGAATTCACCGAGGCCGTCGCTGCCATGGCTCGGGAACAGGGAGCCGAAACTGTCGTCATCTCGGCGGCAATCGAGGCCGAAGTCGCCCAGCTTCCCGAGGATGAAGCCAAGGAATTTCTCTCCGCCCTCGACCTCGATGAGGCGGGCCTCGACCGGCTGATCCGCGCCGGCTACAAGCTGCTCCACCTCATCACCTATTTCACCGTCGGCCCGAAGGAAACGCGCGCCTGGACGATTGAGCGCGGCACCAAGGCGCCGCAGGCGGCCGGCGTCATTCATTCGGATTTCGAGCGCGGCTTCATCCGTGCCAACACCATCGCCTATGACGACTACATCAAATTCAACGGCGAAGTCGGCGCCAAGGATGCCGGCAAGGCCCGCGACGAAGGCAAGGAATATGTCGTCCAGGACGGCGACGTCATCCACTTCCGCTTCAACACCTAAATAAAAGAGCGCTGCCGCCTTAACCCGGCGGCAGCCTGTTTGCCATGGCCGGCGGCAGTGCGCGCAACACCAGCCGGCGAAGCGGCATCCAGCCGGTGCCGATGATCAAGACGATCGCGCCGACGATAATCAGCGTCGTGAAGATGTAGGTGTCGACCGTGGCGCTTCCCTGCCGGAAGACGCTGAAGATCGCAACGCCGAGCGACAGCAGCCCCGAAGTGACGAAGGCCCGCCGGTCGATGACCAGGCCGATCAGCATCAGCACCGCCACCGTCGCGACGACCACCGGCGTCCGGGCCGACATGTTCGCCAGGTCGAAGATACGGCCGCCTTCTCCGAAAGACATGAGGGAAACAGTGCTGTAGAGCAGCGCCGGCGCCGCGCCGAGATGCAGCCAGAACGCAATATCCGAGCGTGTTGTCCGGCGCAGCCGGTCGCCGAGATCGAAATAGAGCGCCGTGGCGAAGAGGCCGAGCGCGCAAAGAAGAGAGATCGCAGCCAGCAAGGCAAGATGATCGACGAAAAAACCTGGATTGCCGCTTAGCCATTGCACGAGACGCAACAGCAGGGTGAGTGCCAAGGCAAGCGCGGACATGATGGCAAGCGCCAGCGACAAGGGCACGCGATAGCGGGCATAGTAGACGCCGAGAAGGATCGGAAAGCCGGCAACAAATTGCGTCAGCCCTGCGCCGATTTCGGATGTCCACGGCGTGAAAACGCGGGACATCAGCAAGAATGTCCAGCAGAACAGGGCGATCGTCAGGCCGACGGCCGGCAAAGCGAGCCGCTGGCGGCGCACCAGGATTTCCGAAAGCACCAGGATCGCGGGCGGCACGGCATAAAGCGGCGCAAGGCCCCAGAGGCCGACGAGCGCCACGACGACGCCGATGGTGATCAGCACGTCGTGAAACCCGCGCACGAAGCGCGGTGTCTCCGTATCAGACCAGGCCTGCCCTTCGGCTGCCTGCCCCTCGGCTGCCAATGCCAGCTGCGGCCTGATGACAGCCACGCCACGCTCGGTCAGAAACGGCAGAAGCCGCCCGCCCGCTTCAGGCGAAATCAGCCCCTGGCGCGCTGCCTCGTCGAGTATCGACCTCAGATCAGTCATGCCGGTTTATCTCCCCGGAATCATTGAGCCCACGCGGATCCTATTGTAAGCACTAGAGCATGATGCCGAAAAGTGTGAGCGGTTTTCGGGCGACATCATGCTCTAACTCTTTAATGTAGAACAGGATTCAGATTTTAGGCCGATTCGGCCTAAGGTGGTCATCCTATTCTAGGCGCTTGATATGGCGGAGGAGCGAATGTCGGCAGAAAAGCTAGCCTTCGAGGATTTCGAACCCGGTCGCCGCTTTCCCCTCGGCCCGAAACCGGTGACCGCCGAGGAAATCGTCGAATTCGCGCGGGAATTCGACCCGCAGCCGATGCATCTCGACGAGGCTGCCGGCCGCGCCAGCATTCTCGGCGGCCTTGCCGCCTCCGGCTGGCATACGTCCGCGATGCTGATGCGCATGATGGCCGACAGCTACATCCTTAACGCGCTCTGCGAGGGCGCGCCTGGCATCGATCTGATGGAATGGCGAAAGCCGGTGCTTTCAGGCGACACGCTGCAGGGTTACTCGACCGTGCTTGAGGCCCGGCCGATGCGCTCGCGCCCCGGCATCGGCATCGCCAAGTTCCGCCACGAGGTGGAAAATCAGCGCGGCGAGCTTGTTTGTCTCTCGGAAAATTCGGTCATGATCCGCATGCGCCCTGCCCCGGATATCAACATGAGTCCGGAGATGACAGCATGAGAATGTCTGAACTCTACGCCGTCGGCGAAAAGACCGAGATCGGCAGCTACGTCTTCACCGAGGAAAACATCATCCACTTCGCAACGCGCTACGATCCGCAGCGTTTCCACGTCGATAAGGAAGCCGCCAAAGAAACCCTCTTCGGTGACCTTTGCGCGTCGGGCTGGCACACCACCGCCGCCTGGATGCGGACCTTCCTCGCCTTCTGGAAAAGTCAGAGCGTCGCCCTCGCGCAAAGAGGGCTGACGGCGCCGAACCTCGGTCCCTCGCCGGGCTTCCAGAAACTGCAATGGCTGCGGCCGATCTTCCCGGGCGACATCGTGACCTACTCCGTCGCCCTCCTCTCCAGCCGGCCGCTGGCGTCGCGGCCGGGCTGGCACCTCAACACCATCCTGTGCGAAGGCATCAATCAAAACGGCGATCCCGTTATGCGCTTCGAAAGCGGCGTGCTGGAATTCGACTGACGCCATCGGCATTGGATCCGGGCTCAGTGCCCGGAGAATTCGACCAGCGTGTGCACGTTGACGCCGAGCTCTTCCAGCTTCCTGCGACCGCCGAGGTCCGGCAGATCGATGACGAAGCAGGCGCCGACCACCTCCGCGCCGATCTGGCGCAGAAGCTGGGTGGCACCGACAGCCGTGCCGCCGGTGGCGATCAAGTCGTCGACCAGAATCACCTTCTCGCCGGGCTCGATCGCATCGCGATGCATCTCCATCTCGTCCACCCCATATTCGAGGCTGTAGGCGATGCGCACGGTATCGTGCGGCAGCTTGCCCTTCTTGCGGATCGGCACGAAGCCCGAGGAAAGCTGATGCGCCACCGCCCCACCGAGGATGAAGCCGCGCGCCTCCATGCCGGCAATCTTGTCGATCTTCGTACCGGCATAGGGCTGCACCAGTTCATCGACCGCCCGGCGGAAGGCGCGGGGATTGCCGAGCAGCGTGGTGATGTCGCGGAAAATGATTCCGGGCTTCGGATAGTCGGGAATGGAACGGATGCTGGCTGCGAGCTCCGACGTCGTATTGTCCATGGAAAGTCCATATCTGCGAGGGCATGAAACGGCCGCACCCTACTGCATAATTCCTCAAATCGAAATCGATTTAGGGATAAAATTATCCGGCAGTTCAGGGCGCTACGGCGCCCTTGTACGTCAGAAAGGACGCGCCTCGCTGAGACCCATGACACTGAGCGCAAAAGCGGCTTTCGGAGAGGATCCACCGGCCAAGCCGATGGAATCGCCGACACAAAAAAGGCGGCCCATGGGCCGCCTTTCGAATTCAGGCACGGAACGCTCAATGTTCCTTGTTGGCGTAAACCGAGCGCTTCGTCAGATAGATCAGCACCGTAAAGATCGCCAGAAAGATCATCACCATGAAGCCGGTACGCTTGCGCTCCTCCAGATGCGGCTCGGCGGCCCACATCAGGAAGGAAGACACGTCCTTGGCATATTGATCGACGGTTGCCGGCGCGCCGTCGTCATAAGTTACCTGGCCGTCGGAGAGCGGCTTCGGCATGGCGAAGGCAGCGGCTGCATGGAAATAGGGGTTGTAATGCGCGCCCTGCGGCACTTGGAACCCGGCCGGCGGCTCTTCATAGCCCGTCAGCAGCGAGTAGATGTAGTCAGGCCCGCTTTCCTGATACTGGGTGAAGATGTCGACGACGAACCGCGGGAAACCGCGCTCGACTTCGCGGGCCTTGGCGATGAGCGAAAAGTCAGGTGGAGCCGCGCCATTGTTGGAAGCGGCAGCTGCCTCGGCATTCGGGAACGGCGACGGGAAGTGATCGGAAGGGACCGCCTTGCGGCTGAACATCTCACCAGCCGCGTTCGGGCCATCCTGCACTTCGTAATTGGCGGCGAAAGCCTTCACCTGTGCCTCGGAATAACCGAGCTCGTCGAGCATGCGGAAAGGCACGAGGCTCATCGAATGGCAGGCAGAACAGACTTCGGTGTAGACCTTCAGGCCGCGCTGGAGTTGAGCCTTGTCGTAATGGCCGAACGGGCCGGCAAAGGTCCATTCCTGCTCCTTTGGCTCCTTCAGCGGATAGTGCGGCGTCGCACCTTCCTCGTGATGAGCAGGGGCTGCGCCATTCGCAGGCGCCGCTTCCTCGGCGAAAGCCGCACTGCCGAGCAGAGCGGCGACGGCGAGCGGCAGAATGCTTGCAACAAGCGTTTTCATGGTTCTATTCCCTTCCGTCGCTCGCTTAGGCATTGGCCGCCGCACTGGCAGCAGCAGTCTTGTTGCGCTTTTCGAGCACCGCCTCGGTGATCGAATTCGGGATACGGCGTGGCGTTTCCACCAGGCCGAGAACCGGCATCGCAACCAGGAAGAAAGCGAAGTAGAGAAGCGTGCAGAACTGCGAAATCATGACGTATGTGCCTTCCGCCGGCTGCGAACCGAGCCAGCCGAGGATGATCGCGTTGATCACGAACAGCCAGAAGAACAGCTTGTACCAGGGACGGTAGACCGCCGAGCGAACCTTCGACGTATCGAGCCAGGGCAGGAAGAACAGCACGATGATCGCGCCGAACATCACGAGGACGCCGCCGAGCTTGGAGTCGATCGGGCCGATGTTGAAGGTGATCGAACGCAGCATCGCGTAGAACGGCAGGAAGTACCATTCCGGAACGATGTGAGCCGGCGTCTTCAACGGGTCGGCCGGGATGTAGTTGTCGGCATGGCCGAGGAAGTTCGGAAGGTAGAAGACGAAATAGGCATAGACCAGCAGGAAGACGGAGACGCCGAGCGCATCCTTCATCGTCGCATAGGGCGTGAAGCGCACCGTGTCCGTCTTCGTCTTGACTTCGACGCCAGTCGGGTTCGTCTGGCCGGTGACGTGCAGCGCCCAGATATGCAGGATGACGACGCCGGCGATCATGAACGGCAGCAGGTAGTGCAGCGAGAAGAAGCGGTTCAGCGTCGGCTGGTCGACGGCAAAGCCGCCGAGCAGGAACTGCTGCACCCATTCGCCGACCAGCGGGAAGGCGGAGAAGAAGCCGGTGATGACGGTCGCGCCCCAGAAGGACATCTGGCCCCAAGGCAGCACGTAGCCCATGAAGCCGGTTGCCATCATCAGCAGGTAGATGACCACACCGAGGATCCAGAGGATTTCGCGCGGCGCCTTGTAGGAGCCGTAATAGAGGCCGCGGGCAATATGCAGGTAGACGGCGACAAAGAAGAAGGATGCGCCGTTTGCATGCAGGTAGCGCAGCAGCCAGCCATGGTTGACGTCGCGCATGATTTTTTCAACGGAGTTGAACGCGATCGTCGTGTCGGCGGAATAATGCATGGCGAGCGTCACGCCCGTCAGGATCTGCACGATCAGCATGACGGAGAGCATCGCGCCGAAGGTGTAGGCATAGTTCAGGTTCCTGGGAACCGGATATGCAACGAAGCTGTCATAGACCATGCGCGGTAGCGGCAGGCGCGCATCGACCCATTTTTCGAAGCCGGTTGATGGCTCGTAGCTGGAATGGCCACTCATGAATCAGTCTCCCCTCAACCGATCTTGATCTTGGTATCGGACACAAATGAAAAGGTCGGAATCGCCAGGTTCTGCGGCGCAGGACCTTTGCGGATGCGGCCGGCCGTATCGTAGACCGAGCCATGGCAGGGACAGAACCAACCATTGTACTCGCCGGCCTGGCCGAGCGGCACGCAACCGAGATGGGTGCAGGTGCCGATCATGACGATCCAGTTTTCCTTGTCCTTGCCGCCTGAACGATCAACACCCGTTGCCTGAGCCTCGGGCGGCAGGTTGGCATTGCGGGCGACCGGATCCTTGAGATCTGCCAGCGGAACATCGGCGGCTGCCTTCACTTCTTCAGGCGTGCGGTTGCGGATGAAGATCGGCTTCCCGCGCCACTTGACCGTCAGGGACATGCCGGGCTCGAGGGTCGCAACATCGACTTCGATGGAGGCGAGCGCCAGCGTCGACGCATCCGGCCGCATCTGGTCGATGAACGGCCAAGCAACCGCAACGGCGCCCACAGCACCCGCCATACCAGTGGTGAGATAAAGGAAATCACGGCGAGTAGGCTCTGTCGAAGCCTCGCTTGTCGTTACGTGTTCGCTCACGGCTTAACCATCCTCTGCGCAATTATCGCGGAATTCCGCCCTGCCCCCTCTGCCGGCGAATCGATCTGGACACATTTCGGCCATAGATTCCCCGGCAATCCGGCGCGTTCTAAGCTTGATCGCAAATTATGTCCAGCCTTGACAAGGGGATGAGGGCACAATGTCGCGGGAAATTTCGGATGAATTTTTTAAGGCAAATACGAGCTTGCCGGCATGCTGCATTGCAACAAAAAAGCCGCCGTGATAGGCGCAATCGCAATCACGCCAGCAAGCCGGACCGAAGCGGATGAGAGACACGATTTTTTGCGTATTCAGCGTCCTCACGACCCTGGTACTCGCCATCGTTTCGTTGCGGTATGTCACCGATTTTTATCTGCTTTCGTTCTTTTACAGCTTCCAGCTCCATCTGGCGGCGGCCGCTGCGCTCGCCTCCCTCGTGGCCTTGCTTGTCAAGCGCCATTGGTACGGCCTGCTGACGCTCGGCATATCCCTGGCTCTTGCCGTCCATGGCATCGTGATGACCCGCGAATTTGCCCAGCCCGCCGTCGATGCGCACCGCCCGGTTCTTTTCCGGCTGATGTCCTTCAATATCGAAAACGATAATTTTGCAAACGGTGGCGCGATCGCCGACATGGCGATTGCTTCGGGCGCCGATGTCGTCAACATCCTCGAGGCCGAGCCAGTTCTGTCGGAATTGCCGCGGCTTCTGAAAACCTATCCTTATTATGTCGGCTGCGGCATCGGCATGCAGCAATGCGATACGCTCGTCCTGTCGAAGCGCCCGCTCATCGAGCCGCGCATCCGCAGTCTCGGCCTGCTGTGGCGCAATCGGCTGACGATCTCGGCGGTCGATTTCGACGGCCGCAAAGTCAACTTCCTGACGGCGCATCTGACCAAACCCTATTACGATGAGTTCTACGGCCTGGAGCTCGAGGACCTCGCCGCGATCGCGCCCAGCCTGCCGGGACCGCTGGTGCTGGCCGGTGATTTCAACTCGTCTATTCTGACGCCAGGGGTACAAAATCTTCTGCGCACAGAAGGCTTTGGCACCGTATCGCTGGAACCCGCGACCTGGCCGATCGCAGCCAGCGTCTTCGGCATTCCGATCGACCACATCTTTGCGAGGGCGCCCCTGCGGCTGAAATCGGTCCGCCGCATCGCCGACAGCTTCGGCTCAAACCATTTTGGCCTCATGGCGGAATTCGCCGTCGACCCCTGAGCCGAGATCCCCGTCCACCGCGAGGAAGCCGCCGGATTGACGCGCCCAAAGTTCGGCGTAGAGCCCACCTTGGCGAAGCAGTTCGTCGTGGCTGCCCTCCTCGATTATCCGGCCGAGATCAACGACGATCAGCCGGTCGAGCGCAGCGATCGTCGACAGCCGGTGGGCGATCGCAAGCACGGTCTTGCCCTCCATGATCCGATGGAGATTGGACTGGATCGCTTCCTCCACTTCAGAATCAAGCGCCGACGTTGCTTCGTCGAGAACCAGGATGGGAGCATCCTTCAGCATCACCCGGGCAATGGCGATGCGCTGCCGCTGGCCGCCCGACAACTTGACGCCGCGCTCGCCGACATGGGCATCAAAGCCTCTGCGGCCCTGCTGGTCCTGCAGGCGGGCGATAAAATCGATGGCTTCGGCGCGCCGGGCCGCCTCGATCAGCCGCTCCTCGCCTGCGTCCGGCCGTCCGAACAGGATATTGTCGCGCACCGATCGATGCAGCAGCGAGGTATCCTGGCTGACAACGCCGATCTGCATCCGGAGGGTTTCCTGGGTCACGGCCGATATGTCCTGCCCATCGACAAGGATGCGGCCCTCCTGAAGATCGTAGAGGCGCAGCAGCAGGTTCATCAACGTCGATTTTCCCGCCCCCGAACGGCCGACGATCCCGACTTTTTCGCCCGGACGGATGGTCAGGGAGAAGTCGTCGACGACCGGCTGCTGATCCTTGCCATAGCGGAAGGAGACATTGTCGAAGCGAATGCCGGGCTGGCGGATCACCAGGCTCTTCGCATCGGCACGGTCGACAAGCCCGAGCGGCTGGGAGATCAACTCGGCGGCATTCTGGATCGTGCCGAGATTGCGCATGATTCCGTTGAACTGCGTCATCAGCCGTCCGAGCAGGAAATTCAGCCTCAGCACCAGCGCCAGCGAGAATGCCACCGCACCGGAGCTGACCAGGCCGCGCAGCCAGAGATCGACGCTCAAGCCCGCCATCGTCACGATCATCAGGCCGGAGAGCAGCGCCATGGAGGCTCTGACGCCAGTGATGAACCGCGTGAAGCGCAGCACCGTATCCTGATAGATGTCGAAGCCCTGGCGCATGTAGCGGTCGCTCTCTTCGTCGCGGGCAAAAAGCTTCAGCGTCTGCATATTGCTGTAGGAATCGACCATCCGGCCGTTCAGCATCGATCCCGCTTCCGCCGTCTCGCGGGAATGATGGCGAATCCGCGGGACGAAGTGGCGGGCAAGCAGGCTGAAGGCGCCAAGCCAGAACAGCACGACGGCGGCAAGGGAAAAGTCCAATCGGGCAACCAGCACCAGCGTCGTGACCGCATAAATTCCGACGAACCAGACGCTTTCCATCAGCGAGGTGACGAGATCGCCGGTCGCCTGGCCGGCCGACCAGACCTTGGTGACGATGCGCCCGGAGAAATCGCTCTGAAAGAACGACAATGATTGCCTTGAGACGTGGAGATAAGATTGCCAACGTGCTAGATTGTAGAAGCCCGGGGTGATCACCTGCTGATCGACGAGGGCAATCAGGAAGGCGACGACGAAGCGCACCAGCCCGATCAGGGCGAGCATGCCGAACAGTTCGCCGCCATGGGCCGCGAGAAGACCGCTCCAGCCGGCACCGGGCGTAATGCTGGCGAGAATATCGACGAGGCGTCCGACGAACCAGAAGAGTGCGGCTTCGATTGCGGCCGATGCGCCGCCGAGTATGAGCATGGTGATGAACGGCATCCTCGTCTGGCCGATATAGAACCAGATGAAGCCGAGCGTTCCCGGCGGCGGCTGAAGATTGGCGCACGGGCGGAACGGATCGATCCAGGTCTCGAACAGGCGGAAGATGGGTCGCAGAAACATGGAAGCGATATAGGCGGATTGGGCGGAGCGGCAAAGGGAATGAAAAGCGGTCGCAATCTTATATTTTTGTAATGATCGATAACATCGGCGGCATCGCCATTGATTGCCCGCCAACCGGTCACAATCTGACGTTACGATTGCGCTTCAACGGAGGGAAGGCCATGGAAACGAAAATGCTCGATGCGCATATTCCGCTTCCGCTTGCAGAAAGGCTGGATGCCCTGGCTCTCGACCTGGCGCTAGCGCGCGACGCGATAGTCACCGCGGCCATCACCGCCTGGCTCGACAGCGAGGAACGCCGCCGCATCGCCACGCTGCGTACGCTGGCAGCCGCCAATACTATTGTCGTCGTCGAACATGATAGGGTGATCGATTGGGCCGACAGCCTTTGAAACGGCGGAAAGGACGCCTTGTACCCCATTGGCAAGTGAAATCAGTCTAATAATTCGAATGGCCCTCCCCGCTCTCGCAGGGAGGGCTTGATTATTCCGCCGCCTCTTCCGCCTCTTCGGCGTGATCGGAGAGGAAGCCACCGGACTGGCGGTTCCACAGGTCGGCATAGATGCCGCCGCTCTCGATCAGTTCGCCATGCGAGCCGGCCTCGATGATCCGGCCCTTGTCGAGCACGATCAGCCGGTCCATCTCGGTCAGCGTCGACAGCCGGTGAGCGATTGCGATCACCGTCTTGCCCTCCATCAGGGCGAAGAGGTTTTCCTGGATCGCCGCCTCCACTTCCGAATCGAGCGCCGAGGTCGCCTCGTCGAGCACCAGGATCGGCGCGTCCTTCAGGAAGACGCGAGCAATCGCTATGCGCTGACGCTGGCCGCCAGACAGTTTGACACCGCGCTCGCCAACCTGCGCGTCGAGCCCTTGGCGGCCCTGCATGTCGACGAGCCCTTCGATGAACTCCCAGGCATTGGCGCGCTTGGCGGCCTCGATCACTTCGGCGTCCGTCGCCTCCGGCCGGCCATAGGCGATGTTGTCGCGGATCGAACGGTGCAGCAGCGACGTATCCTGCGTCACCACCCCGATCAGCGAGCGCAGGCTTTCCTGCGAGACGCCTGATATGTCCTGGCCGTCAATGGTGATGCGGCCGCCCTCCAGGTCGTAGAAGCGCAGCAGCAGGTTCATCAGCGTCGTCTTGCCGGCGCCGGAGCGGCCGACGAGACCGACCTTCTCGCCCGCCCTGATGTCGAGCGACAGGTTGTCGATGACACCCTTGCTCTTGCCGTAGTGGAAGCGGATGCGCTCGTAGTGGATCGCGCCCTTCTTCGCCGTCATGGAAGGAGCGCCCGGCTTGTCGACGATGTCGTGCTGTTTGCTCATCATCTCCATGCCGTCATAGACCGTGCCGATATTCTCGAACAGCGCCGAGACTTCCCACATGATCCATTGCGACATGCCATTGACGCGCATGGCAAGGCCGATGGCAATGGCGATGGCGCCGACCGAGATCGCGCCGTTCAGCCAGAACCAGATCGACAGGCCGGAGACGACGAAGAGTGCGACGCAGTTGTTCAGATAGACGCTGATGTGGAAGAGCGTCACCTTACGCATCTGCCTGTGCACGGTCTGCAGGAACTCGTCCATGCCCTCCTTGGCATAGACCTCCTCGCGGCCGGCATGCGAAAACAGCTTGACAGTGGCTATATTCGTATAGCTGTCGACCACACGCCCCGTCATCATCGAGCGCGCATCGGCCTGCTGTGCCGCTATCTTGCGAAGCCGCGGCACGAAGTAGGAGACGATGCTGACATAGATGGCGAGCCAGACGAGGATCGGGATCATCAGCCGCCAGTCGGCGGCCGCGATCACGATGATCATCGTCAGGAAATAGCTGACGACATAAACGAAGACGTCGAGGATCTTCATCACCGTTTCGCGGACGGCAAGCGAGGTCTGCATCACCTTGGTCGCGACACGCCCGGCAAACTCGTTGGCGAAGAAGGTCATGCTGTGGCGCAGCAGGAAGCGGTGCATCTGCCAGCGGGCGCTCATCGGATAATTGCCGAGCAGCATCTGGTGCATGATCAGTGAATCGAGGCCGGCCGCCAGCGGCAAGCCGACCAGCACCAGCGCCGCCATCCAGAAAAGCCTGTGGCCCTCCGTCTGCAGGAACGTGGCGCGGTCGGCATGGGTCAGCCAATCGACGATGTCGCCGAGAAACTGAAAGAGTGCCACTTCGCCGACGGCGATCGACGCCGTCAGCATCGCCATCAGGCCGAGCCAGGGTGCCGCCGGCTTGCTGTAGTGCCAGCAGAAGGCAAAAAGACCTTTGGGCGGAGCGACGGGCTCCTCGCTCGGAAAGGGATTGAGTCGCTGTTCGAACCAGCCAAACATGAAATTGCTCCGAAACATCCGCGTCTCGGCTCCCGGCTTCGCGCCATCTGAGCGCACTGCAAGCACATATGGGAACCGACCGTTCAAGGGGCGAGGCTGAAACAGCCGCACAATGGATCAAAAGGGGATTTCAGGAAGAAATGCGCACTAGCGGCGCCATGTCGCCTTGATCGGCATCACGGCGGGAAAGCGCACAATGAGCAAGATATTCATGTCGGCCCTCCCTGCTGGCGATTGAAGACGTGCATGGATAACGCGAAAATCGCGAAATTTCCAGCCCCATGACGGCGGAAATTGACCGTTTCGGGGCCAAAGTGCGCCTTGTTGCGGCGAAATGCCGGTTGCTTTAGGTATCTCGCATCCCGACGAAACAAACGGCGCATGATGACCGACTTCAGATTGGCACTCTACCAACCGGATATAGCAGGCAATACCGGCACGATCCTGCGTCTTGCGGCCTGCCTCGGTTTCGCGGTCGATCTGATCGAGCCGGCCGGCTTCGACGTTTCCGATCGCAACCTGAAACGATCGGGAATGGATTATATCGCTGCCGCCGCGCTGACCCGCCATGTCAGTTGGGATCGTTTCGAAGCATGGCGCGCCACGACCGGCCGCCGCCTCATCCTCGCTTCGACCAAGGCAGCCGATCGCTACACTGATTTCACCTTCCGTCCAGACGACATCCTGCTTCTCGGCCGGGAAAGCGCCGGCGTTCCGGACCACGTGCATGAAAGGGCCGACGCCCGCATCCTGATCCCGATGGTCGAAGGCCAGCGCTCGATCAACGTCGCCGTCTCGGCCGCGATGATCGTCGGCGAAGCGATGCGCCAGACCGTCTGGGCTTGAGCGGCAGCGGCCGCAACGAAACGGGCAAAGCCCCGGATGTGTCAGAAATCGACATTGCCAATCCGCCGGATCAGTCTATATTTATTAGCCGGGCAATCAAAAAAATCGCATGGCGGCTGCGATTTCAATAGCTTGGAGAGGCGTCTCGCAGGCTTGAGTCGCGCCGACAGATAAAGGAAGAATAAAAACAAAAAATGGATTCCACGGTCATCATGATCAACCTGTTCGGCGCCGTCGCTTTGCTGCTGTTCGGCCTTGCGCAGGTGAAGGACGGCGTATCCAGAGCCTTCGGCGCCCGGCTCAGAACAGGACTTGCCACCGGAACGCGCGGCAGCCTTCGGTCCTTCCTGTCGGGCCTTATTGCCACCGTCGCGCTGCAGAGCTCGACGGCGACGGCATTGATGACCGCCTCCTTCGTCGAACGTGACCTGATCAAGCCGCGCATGGCGCAGATCGTCCTGCTTGGCGCCAATGTCGGCACTGCGATCACCGCGTGGATCGTCGCAACCGGCATAGAGTGGCTCTCTCCGCTTCTGATCCTGACCGGCATTGTGCTCTACCGCGGCCGCTCCAGCGCCCGCCAAGGCGGTGGCGCAGCGCTGATTGGCATTGGGCTGATGCTGTTGTCGCTGCATCTCCTTGGCCTCGCAACGGAGCCGATGCGGACGTCTCCCGCCCTTGCCGCATTCATCGGCCTGCTGAACGGCGCCCTGCCCGTAGCACTGCTCTTTTCGGCGGCCCTTGCCTTCCTTTCCTCGTCGAGCCTGGCGGTGGTCGTTCTGATTCTGTCGCTCGCTTCCGCTGGCCTCATCTCGCCCGAACTTGTCATCGTTCTCGTGCTCGGCGCCAATCTCGGCGGCGCAATACCGCCCGTCATAGCAACCTTGGGCGGCCCGGTTTCGGCCCGGCGCGTGACGCTTGGCAATCTCGCCGTCCGCACGCTCGGCTGCCTCATCGCCCTGCCCCTGGCGAGCTACGGTGCCGAACTCATCCAGATGCTGCCCTTCGGCCCGGCCAAGCTGCCGGTCGACGCTCATCTGGCCTTCAATCTTCTGCTTGCCGCGCTAGCGTGGCCTTTCTCCCGGCCGCTCGCCACCCTGATGGCCCGGCTGGTGCCGGATCAGCCCGAGTCCGATACCGCGCCGAAATATCTGGATCCGCAGGAGCTTTCGGCACCCGTTATCGCTCTTGCCAGCGCCACGCGTGAAGTGTTGGGGATCGGCGACCTGATCGAGCGCATGCTGATGCGGGTTTCGGAAGCCTTCGAGCAGAACAATGCCTCCAAGCTTGCCGAAATCGCAGCCCTCGAAGAACGCGTCGATACGTTGCAGCAGGCGGTGAAGGTCTATCTGTCGAAACTTGGCCGCGAAGGCCTCAGTGACGAAAACGCCCGCCGCTCCATCGTCGTCATCGATTATGCGATCAATCTCGAACATATGGGCGACATCATCGAGAAGGGGCTCTCGGAGCAGGTAGCGAAGAAGATCTCACTGGGCCTCAGATTTTCCGAGGATGGTCATCGGGAACTCAGAACACTATTCGACCTGACGATCGACAATCTGCGCGTCGCCCAGACCATCTTCGTCACCCGCGACTTCAACCTCGCGCGCCAGATGATGGAAACGAAAGTCGAGGTGCGCCGGATGGAGAAGCAGTCGGCCGAACATCATCTCGAACGCCTGCGCGACGGCCGGGCCGACAGCCTGCAAACGAGCTCTTTGCATCTCGACATGCTGCGCGATCTGAAGAGGATCAATGCCCACATCGTCTCCGTGGCATATCCCATTATGGATGAGAGCGGCCTGCTGATCGAAAGTCGCGTGCGGGCTGTCGCAGAATGACGGTTAGTCTGCCGAAGGCAGGCGGCGCATGGTGAATTCGATCCGGTCGCCGTCGAGCTGGCGCCAGCTCTCCACTTCGGTCCAATAGGCCGCTTTCGGATATTCGTCGAACCATTCGCGCGCCTTGGCGCGTGCGTCGATCAAGCCGAGGCAATATGTCTGACGCACGAAATGGTCTTTGCGGGTCGGATTTTCCGCCCGGTGTTTCGCCATTCTGCGCTTCAGGCCGTCGAAGGACGGAGGTCCTGGAATTTTCGCCATTAAACCTACCTCTGCCGAGGAAAGGTAGTATCGAAATCGCGGATTTGCGAGTCGAATCTTGGCGGCACATGCCCGTGCCTGCCGGCTTGGCGAGATGCGGCGCCACCTGCTAAACCGAGGTGCAATCAAGAATGAGCGAGTCGTTTCCCTAGCGGAGGCCGGCCGTTGGAGGCGTGACATGGAAAGACCGGAACTGCCGATCGGCTTGCCTGACGATATCGAGGAGAAGAAGGAGGCCGCCCGCAAATGGTTCGAAGGGCTGCGCGATACGATCTGCGCCTCCTTCGAGGCTCTTGAAGACGGGTTGGAAGGCCCGCTCTCCGATCAGGAGCCCGGCCGCTTCGTCGCCAAGGATTGGTCGCGCGAAAACGGCGCCGGCGGCGGCGGCCGGATGTCGATGATGGAAGGCCGTGTCTTCGAGAAGGTCGGCGTCCATACTTCCACGGTATACGGCGAATTCTCCCCGGAATTCCGGGCGCAGATACCCGGCGCCAAGGACGATCCGCGGTTCTGGGCCTCCGGCATCTCGCTGATCGCCCATCCCGTCAATCCCAACGTTCCGGCAGTGCATATGAACACCCGCATGGTGGTCACCACTAGCCGCTGGTTCGGCGGCGGGGCCGACTTGACGCCGGTGCTGTCGCGCCGCCGCACGCAGGAGGACGAGGACAGCCAACTCTTCCACAAGGCCATGGAGATTGCCTGCCGCAATCATGCCGTCGCCGACTACGATGCCTACAAGGCCTGGTGCGACGACTATTTTTTCCTGAAGCACCGCAACGAGCCCCGAGGCATCGGCGGCATCTTCTACGACTGGTTGCATTCGAGCGATGAAACGGGCGGCTGGAACGCCGATTTCGCCTTCACCCGCGATGTCGGCCGGGCCTTCGCCATGGTTTATCCGAAGATCGTCCGTTCCAACTTCAACAAGCTGTGGACGGAAGCCGATCGTGACGAACAATTGATCCGCCGCGGCCGATACGTCGAATTCAATCTGCTGTATGATCGCGGCACGATCTTCGGCCTGAAGACCGGCGGCAACGTCGAGTCCATTCTCTCCTCGCTGCCACCCGTCGTACGCTGGCCGTGAGACTATGAGATCTCATCGATAAATTCGAACCGAGGGACCTTCATAAAAGCTCAGTGAGTCCTAACTTTATATGTACGTGCGTAACAATCGGAGGAGGATTGTCATGACGACACAAAGCGGCTCGCCTGCGTCCACGGATGTCCAGGAAACATTCCGTGCCATCGACACGCCCGAGTTCCTGATACGCATTGCCGAGAAACTGCGGGCCAAGAGCGGCTCGGATCTGCCGCTGTGCTGCTTCATCGAGCAGGTCAAGCTACAGCTGGCCGGCGGAAAGTCGCCGGAAGAGCTGCAGAACGACGCAGCCAACAGCAACACGCCCGGCCATCTCTCGGATACCTACAAAGCCTGGGCGATGCCCGACTGAAAGACCTTCTCCGGTCGTCACTCGATGCCGGCCGGAACCTTCCCGTCCTCCGTACATTTCATCAATCGCGTGCAAACGCGACGGCCGTTGTGTTCAGACAGAGGAGAAGACCATGCGACTTTTCGAATGCGGCACGCTTGTTCCCGGCTGCGCCTGGCACACCCGGGCGGATAATGACGCAGAAGTGGTCCGCCGCGCCGTCGAGCACCTGAAATCCGCTCATGGCGAAACCACCATACGCGAAAACATGGTTGATAACATCAAGGCCCGCATCCGCGACGAAGCGACCGCCGCCTGACGGCCGGTGGCCCGAGTCCTGGCGCCAACGACGATAGCAGGCGCCGCGTCCACCGGGCGCGACGCCATATCCACTATTGTACGCGTTCCTGCAACCTCGCGAGAAGTTCTGCTCGATCGGACGCGAAGTTTTCCTCCACCCACTGATTTTCCAAGCTGCCAAGCAGTTCGCCGACACGCGGGCCGGATGGGATGCCCGCCGCGATCACGTCTGCACCATTCACGGGAAACTGCGGCTTCTTCCACGTCATGGCCCGATCCAGGAGCTTTCCGAGCCGCGCCGAGCGCGCCATCTCGCTAAGATCGCCCTCGGCCTTCCCGCGTGCGACGCCAAGCGCCAGCTTCAGGCGCGTCGTGATGCCGTCCGCGCCGTTGCGGTAAAGCAGCCGCTCGAAGGCGGCCGACGAGATTTCGTCGTCGATCGGTGCCGCCATCGCCCAGGCCTTGAGAGTGGCCGCTTCCGCATTCGAGAGCTTCAGCCGGGCCGCAAGCGCCTCCAGCCGCGCCGCATCGGGCGGCACGATCGCTGCAAGGCGCAGCAATGGGTCGGGCGCCCAGCCGAGCGCCTTTTCGGTGGCAACCAGCGCGGGGATCGCATCGATCCCCCATCGTTCGGTCTCCGGCAGGATTTCCGTCAGCACCGCCACCTGCCGCATCCAGAGCAGCGCCCGGCCGGGATCGGCGGCACCAAGCAGTTTTCTGAGCTCCGACCACACACGTTCGGCAGACAGCGTCTTCAGTTTCGAACGCGCCGCCGCACAGGCCTTCAGCCCTTCGGCATCCGGACGCCCGGAACCGTAATAGGCAAAGAAACGGAAGAAGCGCAGGATGCGCAGATGGTCCTCGGCAATACGCGTTGCCGCATCGCCGATGAAGCGGATGTTGCGCGCCTCGATGTCGGCAAGCCCACCGACGAGATCCACCACCTCGCCTCTCGCATCGGCATAGAGCGCGTTGATCGTCAGGTCCCGCCGTTCGGCATCGGCCTTCCAGTCAGTGCTGAAGGCCACTTTGGCATGACGCCCATCGGTCTCGACGTCGGTGCGAAGCGTCGTCACCTCGAAAGGCTTGCCGTCGATGACGAGCGTCACCGTGCCGTGCTGCAGGCCGGTCGGCACCGCCTTGATTCCGGCCGCCGCCGCTCGCTCGATCACGATCTCGGGCGTCAGCGTCGTGGCGATATCGATATCGCTGACCGGCAAGCCCATCAGGCTGTTGCGCACTGCGCCGCCGACCACCCGCCCTTCCCCGCCGTCGGACCCACCACCGGCCCCACCGCCGGCATTGAGAAGCGCAAGGATCCGGCCGAGCGCCGGATCGCGGAACCATGCTTGGTCGGCAAGGCCTGTCATGCATAAAGCCTTTCATAGAGCGTGCGGACGATGCCGGCGGTGATGCCCCAGATCATCCTGGTTTCATAGGGCACACGGTAGAAATGCCGGTCGAGGCCATCGATGACGCGCCTGTCGCGCCGGTGATTGGCCGGGTTCATCAGGAAGGAGAGCGGCACTTCGAACACGTCGTCCACCTCGGCCGGGTTCAGCCGCAAGGCAAAACCACGCTTGACGACGCCGAGCACGGGCGTGATGCGGAAACCGGTCGAGGCGAGATAATTCGGCAGCCTGCCGACCGTCTCGACGAAGGAGCCGGCAAGCCCGATCTCTTCCTCCGTCTCGCGGATCGCCGCCATTTCGGGCGAGATATCGGCCGGATCGATGGATCCGCCGGGAAAGGCGATCTGGCCGGAATGCTTGCGCAGCGTCGTCGTGCGCTTGGTGAAGATCACCCGCGCTTCCTCGCCGTCGTCGATGACGGGCACGAGCACCGCGGCATCGCGCAGCTTGAAAGTCGCCACTTCAGCCACGATGTCGGGATTGAGGACATGGTCGCCGTGATCACGCCAGGCATGTTCCACCGGCCCGCCATTCTGATTAAGCGCACGGCGGCGGAATTCAGCTGCGGAGAACAGCGCATGTCGTTGGGTGATCGCATCATTCATCGGGAAAGCATATCCAGTTCGTCGGCCGGCATGACAGGAAAGACCTCGCCGGCGGAGCGGATAGCAAACATCGCCTGCCCCTCCACGTCGACGGTCTCTCCGAGTGCCACCAGTTCATACATCACTGCACGCGACACCAGCGCCTCCAGCCGCCCGCGCACATGCAGATAGGGTTTCAGTTCGGCATTGCCGCCCGCAATGGCAAAGCGCAGCCGATGCTCTACTCCCGCCTCCACGACATCGCCGACATTGGTGCGGAACGTCAGCACTTGGCGGCCCTCCCGCTCCGTCACGCTCATCTCCACGGCGATGAAAGGAGCGTCGGCGACCCTAATCCCGACCTTTTCCACAGGAGTTACGAGATAGATCTTCTCGTCCTCATCCTTGCGCAAAACCGTCGAAAACAGCCGCACCAGCGCCGGCCGGCCAATCGGCGTGCCCATATAGAACCAGGTGCCGTCGGCCCTGATCTCCATGTCGATATCGCCGCAGAAAGGCGGATTCCACCGCTCGACCGGCGGAAGTCCACGTTTTTTGCCGCTGTTTTCCGCGGACGCGCGTGAAATCAGCGCGGCAAGTCCCGCTGCATCCGCCTGTCCGCTGATTTCCTCGGCTGCCATTCTTCCGTCCCGGTTTGTCCTTAACGAAGTGAAGTCACGAGATAGTCATTCGTAACGAACTTGTCAGCCCGTCGCATCTCCATAACTCTATCGAGTATGAGGCAGATGTATAAGTCCGCCGATTCGCTGCCGAATGATTTCAGCCGTTGGAGATGCCCATGGGTATGATGAAGACCGAAGCCAGCCTCGATGAAAAGGCGATCGTCGCCGCCGCCGAGAAGGCGCTCTCCGATATCGCCGCCATTCGCACAGAAGTCTCGAAGGTGATCTTCGGTCAGGAAAGCGTCGTCGAGAACACCATTCTCGCCGTGCTCTCCGGCGGTCATGCCCTGCTCGTCGGCGTCCCCGGCCTTGCCAAGACCAGGCTGGTGACGACGCTCGGCGAAGTGCTCGGCCTTGCCGCCAACCGCATTCAGTTCACCCCCGACCTGATGCCTTCGGATATTCTCGGCTCAGAAGTGATGGACCAGGACGACAGCGGCCGCCGCTCCTTCCGTTTCGTCAAGGGCCCGGTCTTCGCCCAGCTTCTGATGGCCGACGAAATCAACCGCGCCTCGCCGCGCACCCAGTCGGCGCTCCTGCAAGCGATGCAGGAATATCATATCACGATTGCCGGCCAGCGCTATGACCTGCCGGCGCCCTTCCATGTGCTCGCCACCCAGAACCCGCTGGAGCAGGAAGGCACCTATCCGCTGCCCGAAGCCCAGCTCGACCGTTTCCTGCTGCAGGTCGACGTCAACTATCCCGAGCTCGCCGCCGAGCGCCAGATCCTGCTCGAGACGACGGGCCTCGGCGAAACCCGGCCTGCGGCGATCATCGATGCGCAGCGGCTGATCGAAATCCAGACCCTGGTGCGCCAGATGCCGGTGAGCGAGACGGTCGTCGACGCCATCCTTTCGCTGGTCCGCTCCGCCCGCCCCGGACAGGGCAACGCGTCGACCGACAAGAATGTCGCCTGGGGCCCCGGCCCTCGCGCCGGCCAGGCGATGATGCTCTGCGCCCGCGCCCGCGCGCTCTACGAAGGCCGTCTCGCCCCATCTCTCGACGACATCTTCGCGCTTGCCGAACCCATTCTCCAGCACCGCA
Organism: Rhizobium phaseoli; assembly: GCF_001664385.1. Lineage (NCBI taxonomy): Bacteria > Pseudomonadati > Pseudomonadota > Alphaproteobacteria > Hyphomicrobiales > Rhizobiaceae > Rhizobium > Rhizobium phaseoli. The sequence continues at coordinate 3,253,396 of NZ_CP013532.1, forward strand.
TGGCGCTGACTTTCGCCGCCCGCGCCGAAGGCATGTCGGTGCGCGACGTCATCGCCGGACTGGTGAAGCAGGCAAAGGGATAAGGAAGCCGGACGCGTGGCATCTATCGGACAGATCGTCAACCCGACGTCAGGCAGTGATGCCCTTTCCCGCGCCAGGCAGCGGGCCGCCCTGATGCCGGACTGCCTGGTGGAGGCCAAGCGCATCGCCAACACTGTCATCGCCGGCTGGCACGGCCGCCGCAAGCGCGGTATCGGCGAGAATTTCTGGCAGTTCCGTCCCTATGCCGAGGGTGAGAGCCTGTCGCGCATCGACTGGCGCCGTTCCGCCCGCGACGACCATACCTATGTACGCGAGCGCGAATGGGAGGCAGCGCATACGATCTGGCTCTGGTGCGACATGTCGCCTTCGATGATGTATAAATCGAGTTATGGCAGCGCCTCCAAGGAAAGCCGGGCGCTGGTCGTCATGCTGGCGCTCGCCGAAATCCTTTCTCGCTCCGGCGAACGCATCGGCTGCCCCGGCATCATGGAACCCGCCTCCACCCGCACGGCAGCAGAACGCCTCGCCTCCGCGCTGATGCACGCGCCGCTGGCCGGCGGCTTGCCGGAAACGGGGATGATCCGCGGCTGGAGTGACCTCGTCCTCATCGGCGATTTCCTCGACGACGCGCCGGCGATCATGGAACGGCTCGGCCCGCTTGCTCGCCGCGGCCTACGCGGCCACGTGGTCGAGATATCCGACCCCGCCGAGGAAATCTTCCCCTATAGCGGCCGCACCCAATTCACCGATCCTGAGACCGGAGCGAGGCTGATCTCCGGCCGCGCCGAACATATCCGCGAGGCCTATCGCAACGCCTACCTCGCCCGCAGGGAGAGCCTCGGCCAGTCGCTGCGCCATCTCGGCTGGACCTTCACGAGCCATCGCACCGATCACCTCGCCTCCGAAGCGCTGGTCGCGGTGCACATGTATCTGTCCGGCATGCCGGCCAAGGCTACGCATGGGGGGCAGCTGTGAACGCTCTTCCCTTCGCTTTCGCCTATCCCGCCATTCTCGGCGCCCTCATCGCCCTGCCCGTGATCTGGTGGCTGCTCAGGCTGACGCCGCCACATCCGAAGAGCGAGATCTTTCCACCGCTGAAGATCCTCGCATCGGTGCTGAAGCGCGAAGAGACGCCGGCCCAGAGCCCCTGGTGGCTGACGCTGCTGCGCATGCTGCTCGCCGCCACCATCATCTTCGCGATCGCCGATCCGGTTTTCAATCCGCGCACCAGTTCGCTCGCATCTGGCGGCCCACTCGTCCTCTTCGTCGACAATAGCTGGGCCGCGGCACCCGACTGGGAGCGGCGCGTCCAGACGGCCGACGCGCTGATCGACGATGCCGAATCCGCCGGCATGCCGGTGTCGATCGCCTTCACTGCCGAGCCGACCAACGACGCCGTGCCCGGCACCGCCGCGGCCGCCCGCGACAAGCTGCGCGCCGCCGAGCCGCGGCCGCTGGCGCCGGACCGCGAGCGCGCCTTCCAGGCACTGCGCTCCGCCTTGAACGGCATCAAGCCCGGAACCCTCGCCTTTCTGACCGACGGCGCCGCCGCCGAAGCCGACGACGCCACGGTCCGTCAGCTGGCTGATCTCCAGCCCGCTGATCTGCGCCTGATCGAGGGCGATGCCGCGCGGACGATTGCGATCACCGCGGCCAACAACGCCGCTGATGCCATGACCGTCAAAGTCACGCGCCTCAACGCTGCGCATGCCGCATCTGTAGCGCTGAACGCCGTCGACAGCCAGGGCCGCTCGATCGCCAACGGTCGGGTGGACTTCCGTCCCGGCCAAAGCGTCGCGACGAGTTCGATCACCGCCCCCTTCGAGATGCGCAACGATTTCGCGCGCATCAGCGTCGACAACGGCGCGACAGCAGGCGCGGTCCATCTTCTCGACGACGCATTCAAGCGCCGCCGCGTGGTGTTGCTGTCGGGAGCAGGCGGGGATGAGTTCCAGCCGCTGCTGTCGCCGCTCTATTATATCCAGCGGGCGCTGCAGCCCTATGCGGATCTCATCCAGCCCGGCGATTCCGATCTTTCGGTTGCCATACCGAAACTTCTCGCCAGCAATCCGTCGATCATTATCATGGCCGATATCGGCCGGCTTCCGGAGGACACCTACGAACCCCTGACGCGCTGGATATCGAATGGCGGCATGCTCCTGCGCTTCGCCGGCCCGCGCATGGCGGCAGCACCTGCCGACGACCCTCTCATCCCCGTCATTCTGCGTCAGGGAGAACGGGCGCTGGGCGGCACATTGTCCTGGAGCGAACCCCAGTCGCTGGCCGAGTTTCCGAATTTCGGGCCTTTCTCGGGCATAGCGCGTCCTTCCGACGTCGTCGTCAAGCGGCAGGTGCTTGCCGAACCGACCCCCGATCTTGCCGAGCGCACCTGGGCGAGCCTTGCCGACGGCACGCCGCTCGTGACGATGAAGCCGCTGGCATCGGGCCAGATCGTTCTGTTTCACGTGACCGCCGAAGCGACTTGGTCGGATCTGCCGATTTCGGGCACTTTTGTCGACATGCTGCGTCATCTTCTGCAAATATCGCGCTCGGGCGGCGTGACGTCGGAGGCTCGCGGCAATGCGCGTGTGGCCGAGACGCTGCCGCCATTCCGCATGCTGACGGCCAAGGGCGCTCTCATCTCCGAGACGGGTTCGGCGCGGCCGCTCACTCCAAAGGCCGGAACGGAGCCGACGGCGAATTTCGACAATCCGCCCGGGCTTTATGGTTCGGAAGATGGTTTCACCTCTCTGAACGTGCTGCCGGAGGGCGCCGAACTGAAGCCGCTCGACACGGCAGGGGCGACGGCCGTGCGCGAAGGCTTGATCGGCGGCGAAAGCTGGTCGGCAAAACCCGCGCTCTTTCTTGCCGCCTTTCTGCTGCTGCTGGCCGACAGCCTGATCGTCCTCTTCATGAACGGCGCCTTCTCGCGCATGCGCCCGGCTGCCCGCACCATGAGCGTGATCGCGATAGCGCTCGCCGCCGCCTTCCTGCTGCAGCCCGGTACGCTGCACGCCAATGATTCTCAGCCCGGCGACGACCTGATCCTGCAGCGGCTTGACAACACCCACCTCGCCTATGTCGTCACCGGCGAACAGGAGGTGGACAATATATCCGAACGCGGTCTCGAGGGCCTCACCCAGTTCCTGACCTTCCGCACGACGCTGGAGCCGGCGCCGCCCGTCGGCCTGGACCTAACCACGGACGAACTCGCCTTCTATCCGATCATCTACTGGCCGGTTTCGGCAACGGCGCCGATGCCGTCGACGGCGGCGATCAGCCGCATCGACGCCTATATGCGCAACGGCGGCACAGTGCTTTTCGATACGCGCGATCAGATCAGCGCCTTGGACAATGGCGGCAATGTCAGCGCCAACGGTCAGAGGCTGCAGGAGATCCTTGCCAATCTCGACATTCCGCCGCTCGAGCCGGTACCATCAGATCACGTGCTGACGAAATCCTTCTATCTCCTGCAGAGCTTTCCGGGCCGTTATGCCGGCAGCCCCCTCTGGATCGAGGCCCGGCAGGGCGGCGGCCGCGAAACAACCGAAAAATCGGCGGCGACGGCCGACGGGGTTTCGCCGATCCTGATCACCGGCAATGATTTCGCCGGCGCCTGGGCGGTCGACGACAACGGCGTGCCGATGCTGCCGACCGTGCCCTCCGACGAAGGGCAGCGCGAATATGCCTATCGTTCCGGCGTCAATATCATGATGTATATGCTGACCGGCAACTACAAGACCGACCAGGTTCATGTTCCCGACCTCCTTGAACGGTTAGGACAATGAGATGACCTTCGACTTTTCGCCTTTTCTGCCCTGGCCGGTTCTGGCGGCACTTGCCGCCATCGGAGCGGTCATCGCCGCCTTCGCGATCTGGCGTGGCATCCGCGGCGCCTGGATCAGGACACTGGCGGCACTCGCCCTGCTGACGGCGCTCGCCAATCCCGTGCTGCTGCAGGAGGATCGGGATCCGCTGTCGACGATCGTCCCCGTTCTCGTCGACCGGAGCCAGAGCCAGCAGACGCCCGACCGGGCCAAGATGACCGACGATGCGCTGGCAGCCCTGAAGTCCCAGCTCGCCCGCTTTCCGCAGATAGAGCCTCGCTTCATCGATGTCGAAGGCGACGTCAATTCCGACGTGCCGTCGACGCGCTTGTTCGACGCCCTGTCGGCCAACATTGCCGATGTTCCGCCGTCCCGCATCGGCGGCGCCATCATGCTGACCGACGGCGAAGTCCACGATGTTCCGGCCGCCAATCAGGCGCTCGGTTTCGACGCGCCGATCCACGGCCTCATCACCGGCAAGGCCAACGAATTCGATCGCCGCATCGAAGTCATCAAGGGGCCGCGCTTCGGCATCGTCAATGAGGAGCAGCAGGTCGTCCTGCGCGTCTTCGACGACGGCCCGAGCCCCGGCGGCACCGCCGACGTGACGGTGAAGATCAACGGTGATGAAATCGCCACCCTGCAGGCGACACCCGGCCAGGATACGCCTTTCTCCTTCAAGGTGCCGGGGGGCGGCAGCAACGTGCTCGAATTCTCGGTCGCGGCACTTCCCGGCGAAGTCACCACTGCCAATAACCGCGCCGTCCACGTCATCGACGGCATCCGCCAGAATCTGCGCGTCCTGCTTGTCTCCGGCGAGCCGCATGCCGGCGAACGCGCCTGGCGAAATCTGTTGAAATCCGACGCCTCGGTCGATCTCGTCCATTTCACCATTCTGCGTCCGCCGGAAAAGCAGGATGGCACGCCGATCAACGAGCTGTCGCTGATCGCTTTCCCGACACGCGAACTCTTCATCGACAAGATCAAGGATTTCGACCTGATCATCTTCGACCGTTATCAGGACCGGGCGAATGTGCTGCCGATGCTCTATTACGACAACATCGCCCAATATGTGGAGAACGGCGGAGCCCTGCTGATCGCCGCCGGTCCGGAACACGCAAGCCCGGAATCGATCGCGATGACGCCGCTTGCCTCCGTGCTGCCGGCCGAGCCGACAGGCCGGATGATCGAGAAGGCCTTCTACCCCCGCCTGTCCGAGGAAGGCCGCAAGCATCCCGTCACGCGCGGTCTGGACGGCTCGAGCGAGGATCCGCCGCATTGGGGGCGCTGGTTCCGCAGCGTCGACGTCGAGCGGCCGCAGGGCGAGACGATCATGCTGGGCGCCGACAACCATCCGCTATTGGTGCTGAACCGCGCCGGCCAGGGCCGCGTCGCCATGCTGCTCTCCGATCAGGGCTGGCTCTGGGCTCGCGGTTTCGAAGGCGGCGGTCCGAATGTCTCGCTCTATCGCCGCATCGCCCATTGGCTGATGAAGGAGCCGGCGCTCGAGGAAGAAGCGCTGACGGCGCGCGCTTCCGGCCGGACCCTTGAAATCACCCGCCAGACGATCGGCGACAATCCGGGCAATGCCACCGTACGCTATCCCTCCGGCAAGACCGAAACCTTGCCGCTGGCCCAATCCGAACCCGGCCTCTACAAGGCGGAGAAGCGGATGGACGAGATCGGTCTCTTCGAAATCCGCAACGGCAAATTGTCGACCCTTGTCCATATCGGCGCCGTCGACGCGCCGGAATTCAAGGCAATGATCTCGACGACAAATGTGCTGAAACCTGTCGTCGACAGGAGCAAAGGTCTCTTGACCCGTGTCGCCAGTGAAAAGGGCGCAATCACCGTGCCGCCGATATTGCCGGTGCGCGGCCAGGTTCGCGTCTCCGACAATGACCGCATGATGATCCGCATGACCAGCGAGACAGTCTTGAAGGGCATCAACACGCTGCCGCTCTTTGCCGGTTTTGCCGGCGTCGGCATTTTGCTGCTCGCCTTCGGGACCATGTGGTGGCGCGAGGGGCGGTAGTCGCATGCGGGGATTCGAGCTCACCGGCGCGCCCTCGCCGGAGGAACTTGCGGCGATCGCCGATGCGCTCTCGGCCTTCAACACCGGCGATGTCGGTCCCGCGGATCGTCGGCCGCTTGCCATCCTCATCCGCGATACCGACGGCAAGGTGACCGGCGGCCTGTCCGGCTTTACCGCCTGGGGCTGGCTCTTCACCCAGATGCTCTATATCCCCGAGACGCTGCGCGGCGCCGGTCTCGCCGGCAAGCTCCTCGCAGAAGCGGAGGAAGAGGCGAGAGCCCGGGGGTGCGGCGGCGCCTGGATCGACACGTTCAGCCCGCAGGCTCTCAGCGCCTATCTTCGCCAGGGTTATGAAGTCTTCGGGGAACTCGAGGATTTCCCGCAAGGCCGCACGCGCAGCTTTCTCAGGAAAAGATTATAAATCTCCGTGCCAGGCGATCACGCCCTTCAGCCGTTCATGCACGCCCTCGGCGATCGGAACGACGAGCACACGGGCGGGATCGACTGGGCCCGGGAAGGTCAGCGCGTTATAGGCGACCTTCTCGAAGCCGAGCGGGCCATAATAGGGCGGATCGCCGACAAGGATGACGGCTTCCGAACCTTTGCGCCGCGCCGCTTCCACCGCGATCCGCACCAGTTCTCGGCCGATGCCCATATTCTTGTGCGAGGGACGCACGGCAAGCGGGCCGAGAAGATGACCTTTCACTGTGCCGGCCAGAACCGGCGTCATCCGCACCGAGGCGATCGTTTCGCCGTCGTCGGCGCAGATGAAGGAGAGCGACAGGTCATGCGGTCCCTGCTCGCGAATGCGTGCGGCCGCCCGCGTGAAGCGGCCCGGGCCGAAGGCTTCTTCGTTGATGTGTTCGATGGCGGCGTCGTGGGACGCGTCTTCGGTGAGATAGACGAGATCGTGCTTGTACATGATGACAGAAACCGGATGGACAGATTGATGGGTCTCGAACACGCCTTCGGCGTTCGGGAGCATCAGCGTCGTCGCGGGTTTCTGGAAATGAACATCACGCAGGGATCCTAAAATCGTGGAAACGCCGATAGCAGGAAAAATTTCCGCCGTCCAACGCAAAATGCACACCATGGCGCCGCGCCTCTTTCCAAACGCTCAAAGGAGCCTGCAGCGCTCTTAATGATGCTGTCCGAACGACGTGACACAGTGTTCAAACCTTTACCGCCTGCAAAGCCCCGCTATCTCAGCTAGAGCCTTTCCTGGTTAGATTGAAGCATTCTGCCGGAGCAGGTTTTCGTCAGGACAGAGGCGATTGGCGACGGACATACCCCAAGGTATGTCCGAGCCGATCGCCTCTGATCCTGGCGGAAACATGCCCGGCCCTTCGGGTTGGCTGAAACGGGCCGTCTGATCGACCGTCCGGCTTGGCAGTAGAGCTGGGCTACGACGCGCGCCGGCCGGTCGACCATCCGACTCCGTTTGAGCCAACAGAATGCTTCAATCTAACCAGGAAAGGCTCTAACTTCCGCTCCGACACGCAATCGAGGAAATGAAGATCATGGGAATGCTGGTGGACGGCGTCTGGCATGATGCCTGGTACGACACGAAGGAGAGCAATGGCCAATTCAAACGGCAGCCCTCGCAGTTCCGCAATTGGGTGACGGCAGACGGCACGGCCGGTCCCACCGGCAGCGGCGGCTTCAAGGCCGAGCCCGGCCGTTACCATCTCTACGTCTCGCTTGCCTGTCCCTGGGCGCACCGCACGCTGATCTTCCGCAAGCTGAAGAAGCTGGAGGAGCTGATTTCGGTTTCCGTTGTCGATCCGCTGATGGTCGAGAACGGCTGGGAGTTCAAGATCGGCGACGGCGCGACCGGCGATCATCTATTCGGCGCGGCGACACTCTGGCAGATCTACGTCAAGGCGAATCCACACTATTCCGGCCGCGTGACGGTGCCCGTCCTCTGGGACAAGAAGTCAGGCACAATCGTCAATAACGAATCCGCCGAGATCATCCGCATGTTCAACAGCGCCTTCGACGGGTTGACCGGGTCAAAGGCCGATTTCTATCCCGAAGATCTGCGCGCCGACATCGATGCGCTGAACGCTATCGTCTACGACACCGTCAACAATGGCGTCTACAAAGCGGGCTTTGCCACCGCCCAGGAAGCCTACGCGGAGAATGTCACCAAGCTGTTCGAAACACTCGACAGGCTCGACGAGCGTCTCGGCAAGAGCCGCTACCTCTTCGACGACAGGCAGACCGAGGTCGACTGGCGCCTGTTCACGACGCTGGTGCGTTTCGACCCCGTCTATGTCGGCCATTTCAAGTGCAACATTCGCCGGATCGCCGACTACCGGAACCTGCCTGGCTACCTCAGAGATCTCTACCAGACGGCAGACGTCGCCGAGACGGTAAACCTCGATCACATCAAGCAGCACTATTACCGCAGCCACAAGACGATCAACCCGACCGGCATCGTTCCCGTCGGCCCGACGCTCGATCTCGACAGCCCGCATGGTCGTGCAAAGCCTTACGCGGCCTGAGCCCTGTCACCAACGATGGTCGGGCTGCTGCTCGCCGCGAAGTTCGGCAAGGCGGCGATATGTCGCCTCGGTCGTACCCTCGGGCAGGCTGTCGAGGGAAAAGAAGCCGCTGTCGGAAATCTCCCAATCCGGCGGCCGCGGTGCCGTCTGCTCGACGGTGACCCGGTAGAACACGACATGGTCGCGCCGCGTGGTTGTCGTGTTGAAATAGACCTGGATCAGCTGCGGCTTGCCGATGATCCTGAGGTTGCCCTCCTCGCGCAACTCCTTGGCTAGCGCTTCCTCGACAGTCTCGTTGCGTTCCAGCCCGCCGCCCGGCATATGCCAGCCGCCGACATAGCTGTGGCGGACTAGAAAAATCCGCCCCTGCGCATCGAAGCAGGCGGCTCTGACACCCATTGTCATGCCCCGGGCGAAAGAGAAATAGACATGCAGAAGGCGCAGGGCCGTCCTGATATGAAGGGGCCGCTTTTCTTTATCCACCATCGCTCCGTTTCAGCTCTTCATCGCGCCCGGATGTGTTTGATTTGTCAATAAGCTGGTCTATGTCTCGTAGCATGTTCAAGCTCGCGCATATTTCCGACGTCCATCTTGGGCCGTTGCCCCGTCTTTCCATCCAGGAGCTGTTTTCCAAACGCATAACGGGCTTTGTGAACTGGCATCGAAATCGGCGCAAGCACCTTTTCGGCAGCACGCTCGATCTGCTGCTGGATGACATCCGCGCCCATCAGGCCGATCATCTGGCCGTCACCGGCGACCTTGTCAATCTGGCGAGCGGCATCGAAATCCGCGCCGCCGCCGCCTGGCTGCGCGAGCTCGGCGATCCCGCCCATACCTCGGTCGTTCCCGGCAATCACGACGCCTATGTGCCGGGCGCCTATGAGAAATCGATGCGAGCCTGGTACGAGTATGTCCGTGGCGATCTCGCCCCGCCGCAATGGCAGGAGGACCGGCACATCTTCCCCTATCTGCGCGTCCGCGGCAAAGTCGCGATCGTCGGCTGCTCGACGGCGGTCGCCACCCCTCCCTTCGCCGCCTCCGGCTTCTTCGGCGCGCGCCAGGCGCGCGATACCGTCAACATGTTGCGCGCGGCCGGCGAAGCCGGCCTCTTCCGTGTCGTCATGATCCATCATCCGCCGATCCGCGGGGCCACGACCTTCTACAAGCGGATGATCGGCATCCGCCGCTTCGCCGCCGTGATTTCGACGGGCGGCGCCGAACTCGTATTGCATGGCCACACACACCTGAACACGCTGCACTGGCTGCGCGGCCAGGTGCAGCCAGTACCCGTCGTCGGCATCGCATCGGCCTCGCAGGGACCGGGCAGCATCAAGCCGGCCGCAGCCTACAATCTGTTCTCCATCGATGGCTCTCCCGGTGCCTGGGAGCTGAGCGGCGAGCGCTTCAGCCTGAACCGGGCCGGCGACGCGGTGATTCCGGAAAGCGTTGATATTTTCGCGGCTTAGCGACGGATCCGGACTCCGTTCACTCCGCACTTGGATCGATCTGCGAACACGTCCGATCATCGTCGCAACATTTGCCATAGAGGTTTCTTATCCTCTTGGTATTTTCGGCGGTAAGCGTACAATCCGCGCAACGCATCGCCTCAGAATGGAGCCCGCCCATGACCTTCTCCTTCCATCGTCTTGGCAGAATTTCGCTTGCTACAGGCCTTGCCTTCGGCATCGCCACGGCCGCTTTCGCGGTCGGCGGCGGCAACGACGACACCAACCCGCCGCCGAAGACCGAGACGACCAAGACCTGCACCGGCGGCAAGGTCTGGGACAAGGCCAAGAAGGAATGCGTCACCCCGAAGAAGAGCAGCTTCAACGACGACGACCTCTACAATTTCGCCCGCGAATTTGCCTATGCCGGCCAGTATGAGAACGCCATCACCGTGCTCAATCTCGCCCGCAATCAAAACGACCCGCGCATCCTGAACTATCTCGGCTACTCCAACCGCAAAGCCGGCCGCATGGAACTCGGCATGTCCTATTACCGCAAGGCGCTGCAGGCCGATGAGAACTACATCCTCGCCCGCTCTTACATGGGCATGGCGCTGGTGGAACAGGGAGACATCCAGGGCGCCCGCGTCCAGCTCGTCGAAATCCGCGATCGCGGCGGCGAAGGCACCTGGGCCTATCGCGCTCTGCTGCAAAGCTTGAACGGCTACAGGACATATTGACGCAAGCTTTGCAGGCTAGATTACGAAAATTCCCTGGGAAAGGGGACTGGAAACGACCGGATGCTTGCGAAGTGGAGGAGAGTTGTTCCATAAAGCGCATGCATGACCGGCGACAAGAAGGCCGGATTCGCGTCCGATCGCTTAAGCGTCGTCCGCGAAACTACTGTGAGTGCTCCTGGATAGACAATGCGTCAGCCCGCAACGACCATCGACCTCCGCCGTGATCTCGTCGGCCTTCTGCCGCGTCTTCGCCGCTTCGCGATCACGCTCGCGGGCGAGGCGACTGCGGCCGACGAACTGATCCAGGCCGTTTGTCAGCGGGCGATCTCCAAGGGGCATCAGTGGAGCGGCGAAGGCCGGCTGGAAAGCTGGATGTATACGCTAGCCCGCCAGCAATGGGCTGACGACAGCCGCAAGCGCAAGCCGAGGGCGTCGGCCCGCGGCAATGTCACCGATATTCGCGAGGCCGCGCGCGAGCGCTCGGCCGTAGTCGATCCCGACGCCATCCATCGCATGATCGCCGATATGCCGGACGGCGTCTCTTCGATCTTCCTGCTCGTCGACGTCGAAGGCCACAGCTACCAGCAGGCGGCCGACATCATGGGCATTCCGGCGGCGACCGTCGCCTCGCAGCTCGCCACTGCAAGGCTGCATTTCGCAGCCCTTGCCGGCACCCACCCGATCCACAGGTACTGAATTGCTCGATCTCAGGAAATTGTCGCTCGAAGCCCAGCTCACCGCCCTCCTCGATGGCGAAGTCTCGCCCGAACAGCGCCACGAACTGGAGCAGCGCCTGGCAAATGACGAGAATGCGCGCCGGCTGCATGAAAAACTGCGCCACGGCGCCGATTTCGGACGCCGCCGCCTCGACGACGTGCTGAAGGAGCCGGTGCCGCTCGCCCTCGTCCGCTCGATCAAGAGCACGCAGCCGCCGAAGACGCCGGTCGCACAGCGCGCCACGCGCCCGCAGGTGAAGCTGGCGCCGAGCGGCCCGCAGGCACTCGCGGCCGCTCTCATCCTCTTCGTCCTAGGTTGCGGCATCGGCTACTTTGTTGGTACCGCCCCGGACGCAGACGAAATCGCAACCACGACCTCAGCCTCAGCGCCGGCCAATACCAGCGACTGGCTGGGCGACGTCACCGCCTATCAGCGCCTGCTGATCCGCCAGCCCCGTCATCTCGTCGAAGTGCCCGCCTCGCAGGCCGAGGAGATCTCCAGCTGGCTGACGACGGCCATCGGTGTGCCCTTCCGCGTGCCGGATCTCAGCGCCAAGGCCTGGACCTTCCAGGGCGCCCGCGTCATCCTCGGCGACAGCCGTCCCGTCGGTCAGCTCGTCTATTCCAACTCCGACGGCGACATTATCTCCATCTGCTTCCGCAAGGATGCGCAGCCACCGGAAACCGACGACTTCAAGGAAACGATCAAAGATGAGATCGGCCTGGTGACCTGGCACAATGCCGGCACTTCCTACGTGCTCGCCGGCCCCTCCTCCGAGGCAGCCCTCGGCCAGCTGGCCATGGAGATCGCCACGGCGATCTGACGGCGGCTGTCGCATGTGTCGAATGATTACCGCCAGCGGAGCTGCGAACCTATGGCGAAATCGACCATTAGCATCAGAGCGCGCCTTTCATTGCGTTCGGTAGCGCTCAGCGAAGACTCAAGGAAGCCAATCTCCTCATCAGGCCGCGCCGCACCGAAGCGATCGCGGCCTGAAGCCTATCGGATCAGACCTTGCCGGCCTTCACGTCGAGCACCCGGTTGGCCGCCGAGACGATCGCTTCCAGCGAGGCCGCGACGATATTGGTATTGATACCGGCGCCGAAGAGCTTGCCGCCGGGATAGGACGTCTCGACGTAAGAGATCGCCGCCGCGTTCGAGCCGTGCTGCAGCGAGTGCTCGGAATAGTCCTCGACCGACATCTCGATGCCGAGATAATGCGACAGTGCGTTGATGAAACCGTCGATCGGGCCGTTGCCGCGCCCTTCGATCCGCTTGATCTCGCCATTGTCCGATATCTCAGCCGCGACGATCCGCTGGCCCTTACGCTCCGTATCGGGATAGGTGTGGTGATCGACGAATTTGAGGCGCGCTTCGGGCTGGGTCACGTATCGCTCGATGAAGCGATCATAGATGCGCTTCGAGGGAAGCTCCTTGCCCTCGACGTCGGTGATGCGCTGGATGTCTTCGCGGAATTCGACCTGTAGGTTGCGCGGCAGGTTGAGCCCGTAATCCTGCTGCAGGATATAGGCGATGCCGCCCTTGCCGGACTGCGAATTGATGCGGATGATCGCCTCGTAGGAGCGGCCGACATCGCGCGGATCGATCGGCAGATAAGGCACTTCCCAGACGGGATGGTTGGCCACCTGCGCTGCCTTCATGCCCTTGTTGATCGCATCCTGGTGCGAACCGGAGAAGGCCGTATAGACCAGCTCACCGACGTAAGGGTGACGCTCGCTGATCGCCATTTGGTTCGAATATTCGAAAACCTCCTTAATGCGCTCGATGTTCGAGCAGTCGATGCCGGGATCGACGCCCTGCGTGAACATGTTCAGCGCCATCGTCACCACATCGACATTACCGGTGCGCTCGCCATTGCCGAATAGCGTACCTTCGACGCGGTCGGCGCCCGCCAGCAAGGCCAGCTCGGCGGCGGCGATGCCGGTGCCGCGGTCGTTGTGCGGATGCAGCGAAACGATCAGATTCTCGCGGTTGTCGAGATTGCGGCACATCCATTCGATCTGGTCGGCATAGACGTTCGGCGTCGCCATCTCGACGGTCGACGGCAGGTTGATGATCAGCTTGTTGTCGGGCGTCGGCTTCACGACCGCGATGACCGCATTGCAGATCTCCAGTGCCACCTCGAGCTCAGTGCCGGTGAAGCTTTCTGGAGAATATTCGAACCGGTAGCCGCCGCCGGCCTTGGCGGCCATGTCGGTAATCATCTTGGCCGCATCGACGGCGATCTGCTTGATGCCCTGGACATCCTTGGCGAAGACGACGCGACGCTGCAACTCGCTGGTCGAGTTATAGAAATGAACGATCGGCCGGTTTGCCCCTTCCAGCGCTTCGAAGGTGCGGGTGATGAGTTCAGGCCGGCACTGCACCAGTACCTGCAGCGAGACGTCTGCCGGAACATTGCCCTCCTCGACGCACCAGCGAGCGAAATCGAAATCGGTCTGCGAGGCCGAGGGGAAACCGATCTCGATTTCCTTGAAACCCATCTCCAGCAGCAGATGGAACATGCGCGCCTTGCGGTCATGGCCCATCGGATCGACGAGCGCCTGGTTGCCGTCGCGCAGGTCCACCGAGCACCAGACAGGCGCCTTGGTGATTGTCTTGGTCGGCCAGGTGCGGTCGGGAATGCTTACTTGCGGATAGGGCCGGTACTTCGCCGCGGCATCGGGCATGCCCTTGGCACCTGCGGAGGATCGGTTGGTGGTGTTGTCCATTGTCTTGTCTCCTCGTCCCGGCATTTGTTCCGCCTCTTAGCCGATCACGTCGGGCTTGGCGATAAACAAATGCGGACCTTCATCGGTCATTAGGTCAATTTTGAAAGTGAGTCGCGAGGAGCGATTGCCAGGCGGGCTTTCGGCCGCCGGGCGCTCCTCAAAGGACCCGGCAACCGCGCGTAAGGCCGAGGAGAAGAAGCGAGGTCAGGGCGCGCGAGACGTCACGCAGGGCGATGCGGCCGCGTGCAATCGTGTCGGAAATCTTGGCGCCAGAGGTCTTCATGGCCGCGCTTATAACCTTGGCCAGCGAAACTGGCAAGCCCTCGCGGCGCGCCAGGTTTCCTCTACCTCTGCTGAGCTCGATCTTTTGACATCTTCACCAGTCGCGACAGGGCGAGCATCAGCCCGCCCGCGATCAATCCCCAGAAGGCGCCTGAGATGCCGCCGAAGGAGACGCCGGATGCCGTGACGAGAAAGGTGATCGCCGCCGCCTCGCGCGATTCGGGCGCCTGAAAGGCCGACATTGCCGAAGACGAGAAGGCGCCGACCAGCGCCAGCCCCGCCACCGCCTCGATCAGAACGGGAGGCGCCAAGGCGACGAAGGCCGTCACCGCACCGGCGAGCAACCCGAGGATGATATAACCAACGCCGGCGATCAGCGACGCCCAATAGCGCCGCTTCGGATCGGCATGCGCATCCTGCCCGGCGCACATGGCCGCGGTGATCGCCGCCAGATTGACGGCATGACCGCCGAACGGCGCCGACAGCAGCGAGAAGAAGCCGGTGACGGCAAAGAGCGGACCGGGCGTCGGATCGTAATGATTAACCTTCAGCACCGCGATGCCGGGAATATTCTGCGAGGCCATCGTAACGATGAAGAGCGGCAGCGCGATCGAGATGAAAGCGGCGAGGCTGAACACCGGCCGGACGAATTCCGCCGTCGGCACCAATGACTGCTGCAGCGAACCGAGTGCACCGTCGGGAATATCGACACCGAACGCCAGCACCAACACGAAGGCTGCGAGTGCCGCCGGCACCGCCCAGAGCCGCTTGAAGGCGCCGACGACGATCCAGGCGAGAACGATCGGCAGGCCGAACAGCGGATTGAAGCCGATTGCCTTCACCGGTGCAAAGCAGAGGCCGATCAGCACGCCGGACAGCATCGCATTGGCAAGCGGCGCAGGAATGGCGGCGACGGCGCGGCCAAGCGGCTTGAACAGGCCGGCGATGACGATCAGCACGGCGCAGACCAGGAATGCCCCGACCGCGGCATTGAAGCCGCCCTCGACTGGCCCGGTACTTGCCAGCAAGGCCGCACCCGGCGTCGACCAGGCAATGCTGATCGGCAACCGCGTCGCGGCGCTGAGCACGATCGCGCAGACACCCATGGAGATCGACAGTGCCATCAGCCCCGAGGCCGCCTGAACCTCTGTGGCGCCAACGGCCTGCAATCCATGCAGCACGACGGCGAAGGAGCTGGCGGAACCGACAAAGGCGGTCAGCAGCCCCATGAACAGGGCCTGGACGGAGAAATCTTTGAGCATATCAGGACTCGGACAGCGGGAATGGCATGGAGCACGACGGTTGGCGCGCGTGCAAGTCCAGATTCAGCCCTTTCCGTTCAGCACTCGACAAACAACGCCTTTCCCTGCCGGCAGCGCACGCTTAAAGTGATCTGCAACCTTTGGGGGATAGGCGAATGGCCAACGAAACGCGGACGATCCTGGTCACAGGGGCAACCGGAGGCATTGGTACGGCAGTCTGCCGTCAACTCGCCCACAGCGGTCATTCGCTCGTTCTGGCCGCGCGCAATGAAGCCAAGCTCGAGTCACTTTCACATGAATTGGCCGGGACCGGCGATCGTCCTGTCTGGCTGCCCTTGGACATGACGAGCGACCAGTCGATCCGTCAGTTCGGCGAGCAGCTGACCTCGAGAGATATCGTTCTCGACGGGGTCGTTCTGATGCCGCCGCAGGCCCACAGCACGAATGATCCGATGCCGACCGGCGAGGCATGGCGCGCGCTGTTCCAGAATTGCTTCATCGGGCCGCTGGAAGTCCTGAAAACGGCGATTGGCCGGATGAACCCCGATCCCGTCAACGGACGTCGGGCAAAGATCGTCATCATCTCGGGCATATCGTCTGCGCAGGTGCTTGGACACTACGCCACTTCAAACGTTCTGCGCTGCGCGTGGATCGGCGAGGCGAAGACATTGGCTTTTGCGCTCGGCGCCCGCGGTATTCATGTCAACACGCTATCCCTCGGGGGCACGCTCTCGCCCTGGTATCGCGAAGCCATCGAAACACGGGCCGCTGCCGCCGGCGTGACGTTCGAACAGCGTCTTGCCGAGGAAACAGCAAACGTACCCTTGGGAAAATATGGAGAACCGGAAGAGGTCGCCATCGCCGTCGAAGGCCTCTTGTCGCGCTTCTCCGACCATATGAGCGGGCTCAACATCATGCACGACGGCGGTTTCACACGCTCGTATTGAGGGCCGCAGCAGGGATATTCTCCCCGCCCGAATCCGCCCGTGAAAATGAAATGCCCTCGCCTGCTGTCTGCAGGCAAGGGCATCTCCTGATCGTTTTGGCCGCGAAAACTTAGATGTCGGCCTGCGACGTCACGATCCGCGAAACGAGGCCATAGTCCTTCGCCTCTTCGGCAGAGAGCCAGTAGTCGCGATCGGTATCCTTGGCGATCTTGTCGAGCGGCTGGCCGGTGGCCGCCGCCATGATCTTGTTCAGGCGCTCGTTCATCTTGATGATCTCGCGTGCCTGGATCTCGATGTCGGATGCCATGCCACGCGTGCCGCCTGACGGTTGGTGCAGCAGGAAGCGCGTGTTCGGCAGGCAGAGGCGCTGCTCTTTCGGAGCCGCGACATAGATCAGCGCGCCGGCCGAAGCGACCCAGCCGGTACCGATCATCCACACCTTCGGCTTGATGAACTTGACCATGTCATGGATGGAGTCGCCGGATTCGACGTGGCCGCCGGGCGAATTGACATAGATGCGAATGTCGTCGTCGCTGGCCGCCGCAAGTGCGACAAGCTGCGAGCAGACCTTCTGCGCCAGTTCCTGGTTGATCGGTCCATAGATGAAGATCGAACGCGACTTGAAAAGATTCGCCTCCGTTTCCTTGCCGAGCGGCAGTTCCTTCGTCTTGTCGTCCTGTTCTTCGTCGTTCATGCGAACCTCTCGGAGATGAATTCGGGTTCCTCGCACATAGTGCGACTCAATGCCTAAAACAATGCGGGAAAAACACAAGGCACCGAAGCGGTGGAGATATCCTTAAGAAGCCACGCGCCGTTCCGCAAGCCTTACTGAAATGTAACGGTGAAAGGCTTTGAAAAGCCTGAATCGCTTCCTACCTCACCCTCACGCGGCAATGCCGTCCGAAATAACAGGAGACAAGACATGTCACCCGAAGAACGCCAACTGCTGACCGCCCTGTTCGACCGCGTACGCACTGCCGCGGCCACGCCGCGCGACAGCGAGGCCGAGGCCCTGATCGACCAGGCAACGCGGCAACAGCCCTCCGCTACCTATTATCTGGCTCAAGCCGTGATCGTGCAGGAAAAAGGGCTGGAGGCGGCCGCCAATCATATCAAGGAACTCGAGGAACACGTCCGCCAGCTGGAAGCCGGCAGCAGTGAACACCGTCAGGCCGAACAGGGTGGCGGCTTCCTCAGCTCGATCTTCGGCAACACCCAGACGCAGCAGCCCGCTCCGGTTCCCTCCAGCCCTGCCAATCCCGGTCCCTGGGGCCAGCCCTCCCGCACCTATGACGAACCCCGCGGCTACGACAGCAGCGCTCGCCAGATGCCGCAGCAGCCGACCGGCCCCTGGAGCCAGCAGGCCTATGCACCATCGGCAGGCGGCAGCTTCCTGCGCGGCGCGCTCGGCACGGCAGCGGGCGTTGCCGGCGGCATGCTGCTCGCCAATTCGTTGAGCGGCATCTTCGGCAACCACATGTCCTCGCTCGGCTGGGGCTCGCCCTTCGGTGCCAATCCCTTCGGCAACGCCAGCGCACCCACCGAGGAAACGGTCATCAACAATTATTTCGGCAACGACG
This sequence comes from Rhizobium phaseoli, assembly GCF_001664385.1. Taxonomy (NCBI): domain Bacteria; kingdom Pseudomonadati; phylum Pseudomonadota; class Alphaproteobacteria; order Hyphomicrobiales; family Rhizobiaceae; genus Rhizobium; species Rhizobium phaseoli. Next base: position 3,271,512 of record NZ_CP013532.1, read on the forward strand.
ACACCCGCCAGGCGTCCGACAATGCCGCCCACGATAGCAACGATGACAATCTGCAGCAGGCCGATTATGGCGATGGCGACGATTACAGCGATGACGCGTCCGGCGACGTTACGGATGTGTGAGCTTCAACGGGTAAGGAATGTGCGGCAATTGGTATTGAATTGCCGCACCGTATCCCGGCCCTTCGCTTAAGCTCCGGGCGTTCGCCACTGCAATCGATCCACTGGGTTGATTGCTGCTGCCTTTGGCGGCACCGTGGCTCACCCACGTCCGCGATAGGTGGCGACGCCCTGCTCCGGCAGCCACACGCCTTCCGGCGGCTTGCCGGTCTGCCAGAAGACGTCGATCGGAATGCCGCCGCGCGGATACCAGTAGGCGCCGATCCGGAGCCACTTGGGATCGAGCAACTCGACAATCCGCTTGGCGATGTAGATCGAGCAGTCTTCGTGAAAGGCGCCGTGATTGCGGAAGGAATGCAGGAAGAGCTTCAGCGACTTTGATTCCACCAGCCATTCGCTCGGAATGTAATCGATGACGATATGGGCGAAATCGGGCTGTCCGGTCATCGGGCAGAGCGAGGTGAATTCCGGCGCGGTGAAACGCACGACATAATCGGTGCCGGCATGGTTGGACGGCACTTTTTCAAGCACCGCCTCCTCCGGTGATTTTGCGGTTTCGGTTTGCTGGCCCAGCATCGACAGGCTGGAAACATCTGTATTCGGCATCATGCCTCCTTGACGACTTTGACGCGGATGCCATGGGCCTTTTCGCCCTCCGGCTCCACATGAATGGCTATTTTGGCGCCCTCATGCACGGTCCTGATGGCATCCTCAAGGCGGTCGCATATATCATGCGCCTGCCGCACGGACATAGTCCCCGGCACCACCATGTGAAAATCGATGAAAGTGACGGTGCCCGCCCGCCTGGTCTTCAGATCATGCACGCCGATCGAGCCTGCCGCATGGGTGGCGATCGCCTGCTTGATCGCTTCTTCTTCCTGCGGGGTGACGGCCTGGTCCATCAGCCCGCCGATCGATTGCGAGATCACCTTCCAGCCCTGATAAAGGATGTTGACGGCAACGAGGATGGCTAGCACCGGGTCGAAGATCGCATAACCGGTGGCGAGCGCCAGCAGCAAGCCGATGAGCACGCCGACCGAGGTCACCACGTCGGACATGATATGCTGCCCGTCCGCAGCCAGTGCTGCCGAGCGATATTTGCGCCCTGTCCGGATCAACAGCCGTGCCCAGACCGCATTGATGACGCCGGCCGCGAAATTGATCGCCAGGCCAAGTACGGGCGCATCGAGCATGCGCGGTTCGGCGAGGTAACCGATCGCCTCGTTGACGATCAACAGCGCCGCGACCACGATCAACGCGCCCTCGGTGACGGCGGATAGATATTCCGCCTTGTGATGGCCGAAGGGATGGTCGTGATCGGCGGGCTTCTGCGCATAGCGGATAACGAAGAAGGCAATGAAGGCGGCAACGACATTCACCGTCGATTCAAGCCCGTCCGACAGCAGCGCCACCGATCCGGTGACCCACCAGGCCACCATCTTCAAGCCCATGACGCCGAGCGACAGCGGGATCCCCCACATCGCCAGATTCCGAACCGTAAGATCGCCGTGGTCGCTCATATCGTCCTCCTGCGGTTGCGAATGAATTGCAGGATCCAAGCCATTGAAATGCAAAACCGCCCGCGCGAATATCGCGCAGGCGGTGCAGTTGAGGGTGATATGGGCGATGATGCCGGATTTGTCAAAGAGAATGACGCGTCGTTCACAGCTGCCGCCCACCACGGAAAAGCAGTGGCGGCAAACTATAGGGAATCCGGAGCGGGATCGGCGACAGGCTGCGGCCAGCGCAGGAGTGCGGCCTGCCCGGCCGGCGTCAGCGCGTAGACGCCCTTCTCCTTGCGCTCGAACCATCCATAGACATTGTCGAGCAGGATCCTGCCTGCGTTGGGCGTAAGCGCCTTCATATCCCGCGGCCGCGCTACGCCCTGGTCGAGCGCCGCCGCGCAGAGCAGCGCCTGTTGTCGATAGGCGGTCATGATCGGCGCACGTGAGCCGCCGCCGACGGCAGGATCGCCGCGGCGCCGCTGGTGCTCGCTGACGAGGCGCGTGCGCCGCTTCGGATTGGTGCGCGGCATCGGCGAGACGGAACTGACGATGACGCTGACCTCGCCGCCATCGGAGACACCGAGCATGCCGATGCCGAGCCGCCGGCAGAGGTCGCGGTAGCGTCTGTCGGCTTCCCGCCCGCGCCCCTTGGCCGAAACGCGCGCCGCGATCCAGACTTCGTCGCTCATCGCCGCCCGGTCGACCGCTTGGAGCAGCAGCTCGAGATTGAAGGAAAGCTTAAGCTCGCAGACGACCACGACCGGCGCCTCACCATCGTTCAACCCGACGAGATCGCAGCCGCCGACCTCACCCTTGACGACATAGCCGGCCGCCTCCAGGAAGGCTTTGACCGGCAGGTAGAGCGAGGTCTCCATCAAAATTGCGCCTCAGGCGGCGTTGAGATCGGCAATTTCGCCATGGCGTGCGAGCAATCGCGGCGAGGTCATGTCGCCGGTTTCCTCGTCGACGATCACGGCATAGGCCGCAACGCCGACGAAACGCCGGGCCATCGCCAAAGCGATCTTTTCGGCGCTGACGGCATTCGATGCCTGCCGCATTTCGCCGGGAACGAGATTGCCGCGGTTCTTGCGGTAAGGAAGGACGATGAACTTCTCAGCATTGGCCACGGCGATAATTCCCGGTTGATCGTTCCGGAAATGTTCTGATTTGTCCGATAAAGTCAACCGGGCGCTGCCGTTGGAATGCCCGCCCCGCCCCTCCCGCAAGCAGGAAGGGCGAGATGGCATTGCGGGTGTCAGGCAGCCTTGGTCTTCACCTTGCGCGCCAGATGCGCCACGACATTCTCGATCATCCGCATGCCGGCATCGCCACCAAGCGTCATGATCGATTCCGGATGGAACTGCACCGCGGCGATCGGCTCCTTGGCATGCTCGATGCCCATGATCGTGCCGTCCTCGCTTTCCGCCGTGATGATGAACTCAGCCGGCAGCGTCGAAGGATCGGCAAAGATCGAGTGGTAGCGGCCGACCGTCACCTCCCTGGCGAGGCCGGAAAAGACGATTCCCGGCTCCAGCACACGGATGCGCGAGGGTTTGCCGTGCATCGGCAGCGCCAGATGGCGCAGTTCTCCGCCATAGGCTTCGGCGAGCGCCTGCAGGCCGAGGCAGACGCCGAAGATCGGCAGGTTGCGGGCCCGCGCCTTCTTGATCGTCGCCTTGCAGTCGAAATCCTTCGGCGTTCCCGGTCCCGGCGACAGTACGACCAGATCCGGATTCAACCGATCGAAAATCTCCTCCGGCACCGGCGTGCGCACGGTCGAAACCGTTGCGCCCGTCTGGCGGAAGTAATTGGCGAGCGTATGGACGAAGCTGTCCTCATGGTCGATGAGCAGGATGCTCACGCCCTTGCCGACGCTTGCGACGTCGCGCTGGATCTTGCCGGAATTGCCGGTCTTGGCGTCTCGGATGGCGGAAAGCATGGCAGAGGCCTTCAATTCGGTTTCGGCTTCTTCTTCCTCCGGAATGGAGTCGTTGAGCAGCGTTGCTCCGGCGCGCACCTCGGCGATGCCGTCCTTGATGCGCACGGTGCGCAGCGTCAGGCCGGTATTCATGTCGCCATTGAAGCCGACCATGCCGATTGCCCCACCATACCATGCGCGCGGGCTCTTTTCATGGCTCTCGATGAAGCGCATCGCCCAGAGCTTCGGCGCGCCGGTGACGGTGACGGCCCAGGCGTGACTGAGGAAACCGTCGAAGGCATCCATGTCGTCGCGCAGCCGGCCTTCGATATGATCGACGGTATGAATGAGACGCGAATACATCTCGATCTGCCGGCGGCCGATCACCTTGACGGAACCGGGCTCGCACACACGGCTCTTGTCGTTGCGGTCGACGTCCGAGCACATGGTCAGCTCGGACTCGTCCTTCTTGGAATTCAAAAGCTTCAGAATCTGCTCGCTGTCGGCGATGGGGTCGTCGCCGCGTTTGATCGTGCCCGAGATCGGGCAGGTCTCGATGCGCCGTCCGGAGACACGCACGAACATCTCCGGCGAGGCGCCGACCAGATATTCCTGATTGCCGAGATTGATGAAGAAGGAATAGGGCGATGGATTGATCGCCTTCAGCCGCTTCGAGATATCGGAAGGCTTGCTTTCGCAGCGCTCCATGAATTTCTGCCCGGGCACGACCTCAAAGAGATCACCCTTGCGGAAGCTTTCCTTGGCCTTGACGACAAGCTCAGCATATTCGCCCGGTCGATGGTCGCTCTTCGGCGGAATGGCATCCGTGTGCTGGAAAGGCTCCGGGGCGATCTGCTCGGCCTTGCCCTCGGTCGTCACGCCGCCTTTCTCGAAATCGTAGCGGTCGATCCAGGCTTTGGCGGCGTAATTGTCGACGACCAGGATCTCGTCCGGCAGGTAGAGCACCATGTCGCGCTGGTCGGAGGGCCGCTTCAGCTTCAGATCGATCGCGTCGAACTGGAAGGCGATATCGTAGCCGAAGGCGCCGTAGAGCCCGAGGCTTGCATCCGCCTGCGAATAGAAGAGGTCGGTGACGGCGCGCAGCACGGTGAAGACCGTCGGCATCTTCGAGCGCTCTTCTTCGGTGAACACCCGGTCCGGCGCCTTGACGGAAAGGTCGAGCCGGCGGGCGGAGGAAGCGCCGAGCACAAGCTCGGGCACTGTCTGCAGCCGCTCGGTGACGAAGCTGAGAAGCACCTCGCCGCGTTCATTGTAGGCTTCGATCCAGACGTCGCGCCCGAAGGAAGAGATGCCGAGCGGCGGATCGACGACGGCGGTATCCCAGCGCGTGTAGCGGCCCGGATATTCGTAGTTGGACGAGAACACCGCGCCGCGGCGCTCGTCGAGCTTGTCGACATAGGAAGAGACCGCGTCGCTGTAGGGGATCGCCCGCCGCTGCCGCGTGACTGATATCCCGCCCTTGGTCTCGTAGATTTCCGCACCATCATCCCGCAGGATCGTTACCATAGTTCCACTCCGTTATCGGGGCCCGGACGACAGGCGGCGATAAAACAAAAAAGCCGCCTCGAAGTTTCGGGCGGCTCACTCGTCGTCGTCTTTGGACACGATTGGTCGAGGCCGCCTCAGCGAGCCCACCACCAAACAGCAATGTTCAAGGACTTGATCATGGAAAAATTGTTAGCCTGAGATCAGCCGCCGCGCAAGAGGCGATCGCACGAATGAAAAGGGCGGCTCGAACGCCGCCCTCCCCCAGCCTTGACGGTGTGCCGACAATCAGAAGGTCTTGGTGAGCGAGACCTTGAAGGTGCGGCCAGGCTCTGAATACCAGTCGCGCGGCTGCGACGCCGTCGCCGAGCTGAGATTGACGTCGCGCACCGCGAGCGCGTTGAAATATTCCTGGTCGAAGATGTTGTAGAGGCCTGCTTGAACGCGCAGGCCTGGCAGCTGTTCCGGCGTCCACCAGCCGGTCAGGTCGACGATCGCATAACCGGGCGCATCGAAGGTCGTGTCGGCGGTATTGGTGACCGGTGTATTGAGGTGGTCGGTCAGCATGCCGGCCGAAAGCGTCGAGGAAAGGTCGAAGCCGAAGGTCTCGTTGCTCCAGCCACCACCGATGATCGCCTTGAACGGCGCCACCGAGCGCAGCCGCTGCGTGGTCTCTTCATTCCTGCCATAGGCATAGGCAAGCGAAGCATGCAGATTGATGCCGTTGTTGAACGTCTTTGCTGCACTGGCTTCAATGCCGGAGATCGTGGCTGCAGCCACGTTCGTGTAATTGAATTCAGTAAATCCGGTCGCGTCGACGCTCGTCACCGTTTCGATGAAGTTCTGGTAGCGGGTGTGGAAAAGCGCGATCCTTCCGGTGACATCGCCCGTGTCAAAATTGGCGCCGACTTCGATGCCGCGGCCGATTTCCGGTTCCAGATCGGGATTGCCGAGCTGGGCGTAGCGGCCAGTGGGGTTATAGAAACGGCTGTAAAGCTCGTCGACGGTGGGCGCACGGAAGCCGACCGCCAGCTGCATATAGAGCTCTACATCAGGCGTCAGGTCGTATGTCGCAAGGATCTTCGGCGACATGGCGGCTTCCGTCCGGTCGCGAAGATCGCCGAAACGGGTAAGGCCAGTATTGTTGGCAAAACCGCCGCCGGTCGAGGGATCGTAGTTGAACCAGTCGAAGCGGAAGCCGGGTGTCAGCGCGAAGCCGGTATTGCCGATCTCGATCTTGTCTTCGACGATAAGCCCAAGGGTCTGGCTGTCGACATTGGGCACTTCCGCCTGGTTGTTCAGCGACGGGCAAGTCGTCGACGTGGGGCACAGAGCCCAGCTATATTGGCTCCAGCTGGAGACGCCGACATCGAGGCCTATGCGAACGGAGTGATCGAGACCGGAATATTCGAAATCCTTCGTCGCGGTGCCGCTGAAGCCCCAGGTTTCGTTTTCGATCTGGTTGTTGCGGCCATAGGCAACATTGGCGGTCGTACGGCCCCTGCTGCCGGCTTCCTTCTTCAAATCCAACCAATATAGCGTGGCCCGCGCGCTGCTGAAGAACGCGTCGGAGGACTGCGCTTCATAATCATAATCGAGCGATACGCGATCGCGGTCACGCAGTTCGCGACCGTCGTAATTATCGGACATGAAGTTGCGAGGGCTGGTGCCGCCCTGAAGATGGCGCAGATCGGTTTTCAGATCCCAGCGGAAGCGTTCCGCTGTCAAGCCGATGCGATGACCGCCTTCCAGCTCCTGGCGCAGTTTGAAGAGCAGGTTGTTCTGATCGAAGTCAGCCGGATTCGCCTCGGTGCGAAGAGCACCGTAGCTGTCGTTATCGCCCATATTGTCGCGTTCATGACCCTTGCGGTAGCCGCCCTGGAATAGGATCGAGGTGCCGCCGATCTGCTTGGCAGCGGCAGCCGAACCGGAAAGGCTCCTGTCTTCGCTGTTATAGGTCGACTTGACGATCGCACCCCAGTCACGGCTTTCAGGAATGACATCCTCCGGCTCCAGCGTATTGAGAACGACTGCGCCGCCGAGCATGCCCGAGCCGCCCTTGCTCGAATCCGCGCCGCGCACGATGTCGAGCGAGGAGAGTGAGTCGAAATCGAAGGTATCACCGCCGCCATTGGCGTTGGCCGGCGCAAAAGCGCCCTGACGCGAACTGTTGGAAATATAAGGAATCGGAATGCCGTCGATCGTGGTCAGGATGCGTGCGCCGGAAAGGCCGCGCAGGTTGAAGCCCGCATCCGCGCGCGAGTAGTTCACGCCTGCATCGACCCTGCGGCCGATGTCGCTATAGTTGGTCACCTGCTTCTCTTGCAGCTGCTTGGCGGTGACCTCGCTCGCCAGCGGCGTGTCGGCGACGCTGCCCGGCGCCGCGCGTTTGCCCTTGACGACGATCTTCTGCAGGACGGTGCTGTCGTCGGCGGTCGCCTGCGGCGTGGTGGCCGGAGCGCTTTGCGCCAAAGACTGCGAAACAGGAAAAGCAGCTGCAACTGCCGTGCAGACCAATAGAACCGAGCGCCAATGCCGGACGATCATAACCTACCCTCTCATGATGATTACCGGGCTGGCTGGTCGTGGCGTCGAACGCTCGAGGGGCTGGCTGGGCTTTTGCGGATGAAGGCGAAGCAGAATTCCGCCTCCTTTTCGCCGCATAAAAAACATGACCATCATTGTCAACATAAAGGGAGGATTTATCTTGAAAGAATTAATCAAGTTTTAGCGATCTTTCGGGGCGTTGCGAAAATGCAACGAAACCCGCCATGATGCGTTATTCCCTCCGCTATCGACATGACGGAACCGGATGCGTTGAGAAAACTTTCGATACTGGCGATCCTTCTCGCCGCAACCGCCATTCTTGCCGGCGCTCGCCTGCCGCTGCACGGCCCATTGCCTCAGGCTAAGCCGGAGCCCGCAGAGACAACCAGCCCTGCACCGCTGCCTGACAAGGCCGAACCGCCTGCACCGGAAGATGTACCCGCGCCCCAACCGAAGCCCGATGCGAAGGAGCCGGAAGCACCGGCACAGGACCGGCCGCCGGCGCCCCAAAGCGAACCAGGAAAGTCCGAAGCTTCAACCCCCGCGCCGGCTGAGCCGATGCAAGGCCCGCCACTGCCGCCGGGCAGGTTAAAAAGCCCGCAGACACCTGAAGAAGAAGAAAAGCCGCCCGCCGAGCAGACGCTTGAAGAGCAGCATCTGACGATCGAACCAGAAAGCGATGCCGAACACGCCGAATGCGCCGCCGCACTCCAGGCGCTCGGCGTCGTCTTCAAGGAAACGCCACGCATCGACGACGGCAACGGCTGCGGCATCGACAAGCCGATCATCGTTTCCGAAGCGCTGCCCGGAATCAAGCTGAAGCCGGAAGCGACGATCCGCTGCCCGACCGCACTCGCCTTGGCCCGCTGGATCAAGGAAAGCGTCGTCCCGGCCGCCTCCGCCGCCCTGCCGGAACAGGGCCGCATCACCACCGTCAACCAGGCAACGTCCTATATGTGCCGCCTGCGCAACGGCGCCGAAACCGGCAGAATTTCCGAGCATGCGCGCGGCAATGCCATCGACATTGCAAGCTTCCATTTCGAGAAAGGCGACGACGTCGCCGTCCGCTCCCGCCGCGGGGACTCGACGCTGACCGGCGCCTTCCAACGCACCGTCAGCGCCGCCGGCTGCCTCTATTTCACCACCGTCCTCGACCCCGAAAGCGACGCTGCCCATGAAACTCATTTCCATCTCGACGTGATCGATAGGAAGGGTGGCTATCGCTACTGCCATTGAGCCTCTCCAGCGCGTGCAACATGTCATCAAGCCGGTTGGCGGGGAACCGAGACGGTGCGGCATATCCTCTTCTCCCCGGCGCGGAGAAGGTGGGAACGAGATGCCGCCTCTCCCGTCCCGTGACACGCCTGCTCAGAACAGCCCCTCGATATAGCCCTGGTCGTTCAGAAAAATCCGCTCCGCCGACGGTGATTTCGGCAGGCCTGGCATCGTCATGATCTCGCCGGTAATGGCGACGACGAAGCCGGCGCCGGCCGAAAGCCGCACCTCCCGCACCGAGACGATATGGCCTTCGGGCGCACCGCGCAGATTCGGATCGGTGGAGAAGGAATATTGCGTCTTCGCCATGCAGACCGGCAGCTTGCCGTAGCCCTGCTCCTCCCAGCTCTGCAACTGGTCGCGCACCGCCTTGTCGGCCGTCACCTCGCCGGCATGGTAGATCTTCGAGGCAATGATTTCGATCTTCTCGAACAGCGAAAGATCGTCGCCATAGAGCGGGTGGAATTTCGCCTGGCCGGATTCGGCCAGTTCCACCACCTTGTGCGCCAATTCCTCGATGCCGGCCGAACCTTTCGCCCAGTGCTGGCAGAGGATCGCTTCGGCGCCCAGCCTGGAAACAAATTCCTTCACCGCCGCGATCTCGGCGTCGGTATCGGAAACGAAATGGTTGATCGCAACGACCACGGGAACGCCGAAACGGCGCACATTGGCGACATGCCGGCCAAGATTGGCGCAGCCCTTCTTCAGCGCCGCGACATCCTCCGTGCCGAGATCCTCTTTCTTCACCCCGCCATTCATCTTCAGCGCCCTGACGGTCGCGACGATGACCGCCGCATCCGGTCTCAGCCCGGCTTTGCGGCATTTGATGTCGAAAAATTTCTCGGCGCCGAGATCCGCCCCGAAACCTGCTTCCGTCACGACATAATCACCGAGCTTCAGCGCCGTCTTCGTCGCCGTCACCGAATTGCAGCCATGGGCAATGTTGGCGAAGGGACCGCCATGCACGAAGGCGGGATTGTTCTCCAGCGTCTGCACCAGGTTCGGCTGCATCGCATCCTTGAGCAGCACCGCCATGGCGCCATCGGCCTTCAGATCGCGCGCATGCACCGGCGTCTTGTCGAAGCGATAGCCGATGATGATATCGCCGAGCCGCCGCTCGAGATCCTTGAGATCGGTGGCGAGGCAGAGGATCGCCATCACCTCGGAGGCGACGGTGATGTCGAACCCGCCTTGGCGTGGGAAGCCGTTGGCGACGCCGCCGAGCGAGGAGACCATGCTCCTCAGCGCCCGGTCGTTCATGTCCATGACCCGCCGCCAGGCGATGCGGCGAATGTCGATATTCTCTTCGTTGCCCCAATATATGTGGTTGTCGATCATCGCCGCCAAGAGATTGTGCGCCGAGGTGATGGCATGGAAATCGCCGGTGAAATGCAGGTTGATGTCTTCCATCGGCACGACCTGCGCATAACCGCCGCCGGCTGCTCCCCCCTTGACGCCGAAGCAGGGACCGAGAGAAGCCTCACGTATGCAGATGATGGCCTTCTTGCCGATCCGGTTCAGACCGTCGCCGAGCCCAACCGTCGTGGTCGTCTTGCCCTCGCCCGCCGGCGTCGGGTTGATCGCCGTGACGAGGATCAGCTTACCATCTTTCCTGCCCGCTTGTGCCGCGATGAACTCGGCGCTGACCTTGGCCTTGTCGTGACCGTAAGGCGCGAGTTGCTCGACCGGTATGCCGAGTTGCGCCCCGATCTCGAAGATCGGCTTCTTGGCCGCCGCGCGCGCGATTTCGATATCGGATTTGATCGACGGCATGGATGCTCCCCTCCCGAGCTCCGCGGCGACGGAGCCGACATTTCCTCTTCATCGGGATAACGAAATATCGGCAGGGTGTGAATAGCGCCGCGCCTTGCGGCTGCCACGCTGGCCGTTTATGTGGCGATCAACGTTGCCGTCCACAGGGTGAAAATATGAAGTCACTGGAACTCATCATCGAGCGCGTCATCCTGTCGAGCCGTTGGCTACTCGTCGTCTTCTATATCGGTTTGGTGCTGGCGCTTGCCGTTTATGCGGTTTCCTTCGGCTACAAATTCCTGAAGATCGCCTCCGGCGTCTTCGACCTCGACGAGGCCGAAATGATTCTTGCCATGCTCGGACTGATCGACGCAGCCCTCGTCGCCAGCCTGATCGTCATGGTGATGATCTCCGGCTACGAGAATTTCGTCAGCCGCTTCGATGAAGCAGGCGAGGCCGACAACGAGGTCTCCTTTCTCGGCAAGCTCGATTCCGGCAGCCTGAAGATCAAGGTCGCCTCCTCGATCGTCGCCATCTCCTCGATCCACCTGCTGCAGGTCTTCCTCAACGCCGACAAATATGCCGATGGCAAGATCATGTGGCTGACGCTCATGCATCTCGCCTTCGTCGCCTCCGCCGTCATGCTCGGTTTCCTGGAGAAGCTGATGAGCGTAACGTCGAAGAATGACCTGAAGGACAAGGCTTAGCCGCCCGAGGGGGCGGCCGCCGGCGCCTCGGCTGGCGGATGGCCATGGCAGACAGCCTCCGCCGGCGCATCCGGCGCGCAATGCGGCATGCCGGGCCATTCGTTGTAAGCCAGCATATCCGTCATCAGTCCTATACGCAGTGCTTCTACCGGTGGTACGATCTTGATGCTGTCGGGTGTGGCGCTCATCATGTGATCGATCACGTCGTCGTCAACGCCCATTTCCTTCAAATAGGCCGTCAAGGCAGCGATGCTCTTCTTTCCGAGCTTGGTGGAACTGGTCTGCCCTGCCACCTTGCGTCCCACCTCTTTGCGAGAGATTTCTTTCCTCTTGCCGTTCACGATCTTGTATTCGATGCGGTAGGAAATGCGCATCTTGTTATAAATCGTCGTGATCTGGTGCACGCCGATGAGCGCCCATTGCGATGCGACGCGCGAGGTGCCGCCGGCAAAGGCCAGCGGACAGGCGGAAAAGCAGTATGCACCGGCCGAATAGGTGTAACCGATCGAGCTGCCGTCCTTGGCGATAGCAGCGTCGCAGCGCGGATCAGCCGTTGGGCAACCTTTCAGCCGTGTGCCGCCGACCGCCGTTTCCAATCCAGCCTTGCGAATCATCCGGCCGATGGCATAGGCGGCATCGACATCGCCGCCCTCCGAACGGAAGACGACCGGCAGTTTTCGTCCGCCCGCCGCCTTCAGAATTTTCTTCAGCCGAGCCGGCGTGTCGGAGGTTATTCGTCCCTCCGCCGATATCCATTCCGGGCAGTTTTCCTGGCAGAGAAGGCTGCGCACGATGACGAAGCGCATGGGCGGCTGCGCAGACTGTTTCTGTTGCTCGGCGGCCTGCGAAGTTGCGGTTCCAATCGGCAAGTTCAAAAGAAGAAAAGCAAGTAACGGCAGAAAAAACAGAGACTTCAGAGTAAAGCTATTCGCAAAGCGCACGATCAAACCGCCCCGGCTATACATTATAATAGACTTAGCAACTGGCTTGACCGGCAGCAAGGCGGATTTCGGCGGCCTCGTCGCCGAGGCTCTTTCGCCATGATTCTCTTCCTGTTAGGCGTCGAAGATATCCACAGCTGTCCCGCATCGGAAGAAGTCAAAAATACCGCAGCGCTACTTGCTCAAGCCTCTGCTCAACCGAGACGGGCGCAGTTGTGACTATTTTTTCACAATTCGAACCAATCGGCTTGCGTTCAGTCAATTCGGACTAGCATCCGCCGGCGTTTCTGTATTTGATAGCGTTAACATTGGGGCTGCCGGAGGCGTATAGATGTCTTACATGACCACCTCTGAAAGACAGTCGTTGCTTTCGGCGGAGCTTGCCGTTGCAGGGACGCGTGGCCTTTTTGCCCAGGCGCTCGGCAGGGTGGCTACGGCCTTCGGGCTGGCGCATGCCACGCTGATGCACGCGCCCTCCCCGGAAGACCTCCTGCTGAAACCGCTGCTGATCGAAAGCTCGCTTCCCGCGGCCTATGTCCGCGACTTCGACCGCGCCAATATGATGCGCGGCTGCCCTTTCGGCTTGCGGCTGAGGGAGTCGGCAGTGCCGCTCGCCTGGCACCTTAACGATGTCGTCAATGGTCAGGCTTTTCCCGCCGAACTGCGCGCCCTGATGCTGCACCATGCGATACCGGCGGGCGTCGCCATGCCGACCATTGCAGTCGACGGCCGCCGCCTGGTTTTCTGGTTCTGCGGCGAGCGCGCCGCACTCGGCCAGAGCGAGGTCAACGAGTTGGCGATCATCATCCTCCACGCCCTCGACGCATATAATACCGTCAGACGGAACGAAGAAAGCGCCCATAATGCGCTGTCGGCACGTGAACTCGAAGTCGTGCGCTGGACCGCACAGGGCAAGACCTCGATCGAAATCGGTCAGATCCTGACGCTGTCGGACCATACGGTGAATGCCTATATGACGAACGCGATCAAAAAGCTCGATTGCGTCAACCGTACCCAATTGGTCGCAAAAGCAATTCGATTGAAGTTGATCAACTGACCGATCAGACGCGAGTCAGCCCACCGTCGACAGGATCGTGCAGTCCTGCGCCCATACTGGCCTCACCGATGCGGAAATCGTCCAGATGCTCGGCGCCTATCGCCGTCTCGGGCTTCTGTCCGCCTAACGATCGAGCACCGAACGGATCTCGACAAGGTTCGAGCGCACCCTCAAAATATAGAAGCCCATGGTGGCGAGATGGCTCGGCATGATCCAGCCATCCTCGCGCCCGTTCGAGATGATCGCCGGCTGGATGCGCAGTGCCGCCTGGAATTGCCGCATCGTGCCGCCCCAGACTGCGCCGAGATTGCGCTCCTGCACCACCTGCGAGAAATCCGACTGTGCAGCGGCTAGAATAGCGTAATAGGCATAGAGCTGACCGTAAGCGAACCAGAACCGGTCGTCGGCGCGCGTGTCGAACCAGCCGCGATTGTGGTTCTCCGAGCGCTCGGCAAGCATGTCGGAGGTGCCGCCGAGATCGTTGGCGACGCGGTCGATGAACTGCATGAGATTGTCGGCGCGGCCATCGAAAATGACATTGCAGGCGGAAAGATCGGTGTTGAATTTGCGCAGGCTGCCGATCGCCGAGCGATAATAAGAGGGCGTCGGCGTCTTTGGCCCGAAAGGGTTGAGCCCGAAATACCAGCTATGTTCGTCGAACTGCAGATTGCCGCGCGCGCTCTGCAGATCATTGTTGATGCCCGACGTGCCACGCACGCGCCCGAGCGTATCGACGAGCTCCGCCGAGGTTCGACGGACTGCCTGGTTGATGCCGCGCTGGAACGACGCCTTGTTGTCGAGGAAGGGCGTGTGATCCCAGTCGATGCCGAAGAAGCCCATCTTGTAGAGCAGCATGGAGGAGATCCATGCATTCTGATTGACGTTGAAATCGGTGAGATCCGCCGTGACGTCGACGATGGCCGAGCGCTGGCAGGTCTTGGCAGTCCCAGCACTTGCCCCCTCGGCAACGGGCAGTTCCTGCCCGGCGGGAACCTTGCGTTCGGAAAGTCGATACTGGTCGACGAAGGCGATGTTGAAATTCGTCCAGACCTGCGTCTGCCAGAAGAAATAGCCGTATAGCACGACGAAGAGCGCCACGAGCGCGATAATAGGCAGCCGGATCATCCAACTCCGGCGCTGATACCAGCCATGCGCGGCAAGGAAGGGCCAGAAGGCCCAGGCGAAAAACAGGCGGGCCCAGCGACCGATCGTCCGGCCGATCAGCCTGAAAAAACCGGCGATCCGGTCAAGCATCGTCGTCTCCTGTCAGGCGAGGCGAGCATCGGAAGATTGCCACCCCATTGCATCCACATATGCGCTCGATGGGCCGAGCACAACACAAGCCCCTCGATTTTTCCGAATGAAAGCAGCGCAGACGCGCCTCGGGCTCAGGAACGCAGAAAACGCAGGCTGATGCGGAAGGGCCGGCGGGCCGTATCGATCAACGGCGCCCCTGGTGCTTCGGGCGACGGTTCGGCATAGGCGGGAAGCCGTCTGGCGACTTCGAGAGCGGCGCGGCCCTTGCGCCGCTCCAGATCCTGGGCGACGAGCATGCCCTTCTCGAACAGGCTGATCGGCGCGGCAATATCGGGAAAGAACTCCGGCTTGATCCTAGCTTTCATGCCCGGCCGATCGGTATCGACCTGCGCCTGATAGATGATGAGCCGCTCCTCGACATCGATCATCAGCTTGTACAAAAGCACGTTGCGGGCGGCGATCTGGCTGTTCGTCGCATCGACGAAGGCCTGAAACAGGCTGATGAAGCGCTCCCGCCGCTGGCTGTCGTCGCGCATCTCGAGTTCCTCGGCGGAGATGCGCTCGGCCTCCGCCTTCAGCGCCCGCCGCTCCGCCTCCATCTGCTCCCAATGCGCCCTGTTGCCGTAGACGCCGATGCGACCCTGCGTCGTCAGCGCCTTGGCGTTGAGCTCCTTCATCCTGAGACGGGCGATATCGATAGAATCGACCAGCCGGCGGCGGTGCTCAACGATGCTGACAAGATTGTGTTCGGCCGCCTTGTGGCGGTCGATGAGCGCAGCGCGCTGTGTGGTGATCAGCCTCGCAAGCGCGTCCGATTTCACCAAAAGGTCGAGCAGCCGCTCGATGACGGGCGCCTCGCGCACACGCTCGGTATACATCCGCCACATCCGCTGGCGCGACGTCCAGCCGGCCATTTTCTCGCGCATCGTCAATCCCCGGAAACTGTCGAGATCTGCCGACACTTCCGCCGTCAGCCGGTCGAGGGAGAAGACAAGCTCGGCCAGCAGAGCGTCCAGCGCGGCGCCATCTGCAATATGGTCGTGAAAGCGCCCATTCTGCTCGAGGAAAACCTCATCGGCCGAATGTTTTTCATCGCTGTCAAAGGCACGGATGCAGGCTGTGCAATAGGCTCCATCGGCCGCGATCTTTTCGGCGAAGCCGCTTGCGGCTTCATAACGGCTGTCGAACGACGGGGCTTTGCGCACCTGATTTCTCCGGGGAATCTCCTGCCCGCAGGCTAGTCGCTTATGGCGACAAAGAAAACAGGCTCCCCCTTCAGACCGGCTCGGCGATCCAGGCCCCGTTCATTTCGTCGTCCCAGTGCCTGCGGCAGAGCGAAACATATTTCTCGTTGCCGCCGACATCGATCTGCGCACCCTCGTGCAGCACCTTGCCTTGGGCGTCGAGCCGCACCACCATCGTCGCCTTACGGCCGCAATGGCAGATTGTGCGCACTTCGCGCATCTCGTCGGCGATCGCCAGCAGCTCCTGCGAGGCCGGAAACAATTTGCCCTGGAAGTCGGTCCGGAGCCCATAGACCATAACAGGGATGCCGAGCCGATCGACGACACGGGCCAGCTGCCAGACATGGACGGCCGTCATGAAATGCGCCTCATCAACGAAGACGCAGGAAATCGGCGCCCCGTCGCCGCATAGACCGGCGATGAGATTGAACAGATCTTCATGCGGCTCGAAGGGAATAGCGCTCGCTTCCAGCCCGATCCTCGAGCCGATCACGCCCCGGCCGGCGCGCTCGTCGAAGGCGGCGATCAACTGCACCGTACGCATGCCGCGCTCTTGATAATTATAGGAGGCCTGCAGCAGCAGCGTCGACTTGCCGGCGTTCATTGTCGAATAGTTGAAATAGAGTTTTGCCATCCGATGTCTCCTTGCTCGGCTTATTGAAAGCTCACAACGGCAAAGAAAAGCCCCGCCCCCGCGATAATCACAGGAATCGACCTCTAAAACCCGGCGAAAGCCGCCAAAACGAGACACTGCGAAAAAATCGCCGACGTCGCAATCGCATAGGTCGATACGACGCAAACACACTGAGGTCGCTTGTCAAACTGGGCTATTGGTGATTGGCTTGGGGACCTAAAGACTGGGAGTCTAAAATGAAAACAACAAGCACATTCAAACTTGTCACCGCAACCGCCGTCGCCGCCCTGTCGGTTGCGACCGCTGCCTTCGCTGCCGATCCCGACAGCTGCTCGACCGTCCACTTCTCGGATGTCGGCTGGACTGACATTACCGCCACCACCGCCACCGCATCAGTCGTTCTGAAGAGCATCGGCTATCAGACCGACGTCAAGGTTCTCTCGGTGCCGGTCACCTACACCTCGCTGAAGAACAAGGACATCGACATCTTCCTCGGCAATTGGATGCCGACGCAGGAAAAGGACGTCCGCCCTTATATCGACGACAAGTCGGTCGAATCCTTCGGCCCCAACCTCGTCGGCGCCAAGTACACGCTTGCCACCAACGCAAAGGGCGCGGAACTCGGCATCAAGGACTTCAAGGACATCGCTGCCCACAAGGACGATCTCGACGGCAAGATCTACGGCATCGAGCCCGGCAATGACGGCAACCGCCTCGTCATGGACCTGATCGAAAAGAACACTTTCGGCATGAAGGACATGGAAGTCGTCGAATCCTCCGAACAGGGCATGCTCGCCCAGGTCGCCCGCGCCGAGAAAGCGGGCAAGCCCGTCGTCTTCCTCGGCTGGGAACCCCATCCGATGAACACCAACTTCAAGCTGACCTACCTCACCGGCGGCGACGACGTCTTCGGACCTGATTTCGGCGGCGCCAAGGTCTACACCAATGTCCGCGCCGGTTATCTCAACGAATGCCCGAACGTCGGCGCGATGCTGAAGAATCTCACGTTCTCCCTCGACATGGAGAACCAGATCATGGGCAAAATCCTCGACGACGGCAAGGAGCCGGAAGCGGCGGCGACCGAATGGCTGAAGGCCAATCCCGCCGCGCTCGAGCCTTGGCTTGCTGGCGTCAAGACCCGCGACGGCAAGGGCGACGCGCTGGCGGCCGCCAAGACCGGCCTCGGCCTTTGATGATATGATCGGGGCGGCTCGCCGCCCCGTTTCATTTTGTCCGATTGTTGATTTTTTTTGGATAGGCGCGCCCCTTGAATTGGATCACCGACTCTAAGATTCCCATCGGCTCATGGGCCAAAGCCTTCGTGGACTGGCTGACCTCGAACGGCGAGTGGTTCTTCAACCAGCTCGCCTTCCTGCTGTCGCACGTCATCGATGGCCTGCTCTTCGTGCTGCAGAAACCTCACCCGCTGATCGTCATCGCCGTCATCTCCGCGCTGGCCTTCTGGCTGCGCCGATCGATCGGCATCACGCTGTTCACCTGTCTTGGGCTGTTGCTCATCATGAACCAAGGCTATTGGAAGGAAACGACGGAGACGCTCGCCCTCGTGCTCGCCTCCACCTTCGTCAGCATGGTGATCGGCATTCCGCTCGGCATCGCGGCCGCCCGCCGCGCCTGGATCTATGCTGCCATGCGGCCCGTGCTCGATCTGATGCAGACCATTCCCACCTTCGTCTACCTGATCCCGGCCCTGATCCTCTTCGGCCTCGGTATGGTCCCGGGCCTGATCGCCACCGTGATCTTCG
Organism: Rhizobium phaseoli; assembly: GCF_001664385.1. NCBI lineage: Bacteria > Pseudomonadati > Pseudomonadota > Alphaproteobacteria > Hyphomicrobiales > Rhizobiaceae > Rhizobium > Rhizobium phaseoli. Next base: position 3,289,737 of record NZ_CP013532.1, read on the forward strand.
CGATCCCCGCCCCGATCCGGCTGACACGCCTCGGCATCATCTCGACGCCGCCTTCCCTTGTCGAAGCCGCCGTCGCCTTCGGCGCAAGGCCGGTGCAGGTGCTGCGCAAGGTCGAGCTTCCCTTCGCTACGCCGCAGATCATGGCGGGCCTCACCCAGACCATCATGCTGTCGCTGTCGATGGTGGTGATCGCCGCTCTTGTCGGTGCCGATGGTCTGGGCGTGCCGGTCGTGCGCGCGCTGAATACCGTCAATGTCGCAAAAGGCTTCGAAGCCGGTCTCTGCATCGTCATCCTGGCGATCATTCTCGACCGCATGTTCCGCACGGCGGGTGAAGGAGACGGCGCATGACCGCGGTAAGCTTCAAGGATGTCAGCATCATCTTCGGCGATAGGCCGGAAACCGCGCTGGCCATGGTCGACCAGGGCAAGACGCGCGACGAGATCGGCGCGGCCACCGGCCTCGTGCTCGGCGTCGCCAATGCCTCGTTGACGATCGAGGAAGGCGAGATCCTGGTGTTGATGGGTCTCTCCGGTTCCGGCAAATCGACGCTGCTGCGCGCCGTCAACGGCCTCGCCCCCGTCGTGCGCGGCGATGTCGCGGTCTCTACGACCACCGGCTCAGTCAACCCTTACAAATGCAATGCCAAGGCTCTACGCGACCTGCGCACCCACACCGTCTCCATGGTGTTCCAGCAGTTTGCCCTTCTGCCTTGGCGCACCGTCGCCGAAAATGTCGGCTTCGGCCTAGAGTTGGCCGGCATGCCGGAGGCCGAGCGCAAGGTGCGCGTCGGCGAGCAGCTCGAACTCGTCAACCTGACTAAATGGGCCGACCGCAAGGTCAACGAACTCTCGGGCGGCATGCAGCAGCGTGTCGGCCTTGCCCGTGCCTTTGCCACCGGCGCTCCGATCCTCCTCATGGACGAGCCTTTCTCGGCGCTCGACCCATTGATCCGCACCCGACTGCAGGACGAGCTCCTGGAGTTCCAGCGGCGGCTGAAGAAGACAATCCTGTTCGTCAGCCACGATCTCGACGAGGCCTTCCGCATCGGCAACCGCATCGCCATCATGGAGGGCGGCCGCATCATCCAGTGCGGAACGCCGCACGACATCGTCAAAAACCCCGCGGACCAGTATGTCGCCGATTTCGTGCAGCATCTCAATCCGATCAACATGCTGACGGCGGCCGACGTCATGCAGTCGGGGCTCGGCCAGACAGCCGCCGGCATGAGCGTCAGCGCCACGGCCCGCGCCGCTACCCCGCTCATCGATGTTCTCGATGCGCTTGCCCGCCAGCCGGGCAGTATCGGCATCGTCGAGAACGGCGCCATCGTCGGTACCATCTCGGCCCAGGATATCGTCGCCGGCCTCACCCGCCATCGCCGCAAGCAGGACGCTTGATGTTTTCGATCCGCTTTGCCACAAAGCGGTTATGAAAGATCAGCCCTCGCCCCTACGCGAAACCGACGATGAAGCCCGCAAGCTCGCCCGCGTGCTGTTGCGCTCCGCACGGCACGCGGCGATCGCCGTTCTCGATCCCGAGACCGGTTTTCCCTTCGCCAGCCGCGTCCTCCTCGCCACCGATATCGATGGCGCGCCCGTCATTCTCGTTTCGAAGCTTTCGGCCCACACGAAGGCGCTGGCAAGGGACGCGCGCGCTTCGCTGCTCACCGGCGAACCGGGCAAGGGCGATCCCCTCGCCTATGCTCGGCTGACGACCCAATGTACGGCGGAGCCGGTCGAGCATGGTCATCACTTCCACGAACGCATTCGCACGCGTTTTCTCGATCGCCATCCCAAGGCAAAACTGTATATCGATTTTCCCGACTTCCTCTTCTTCCGTCTCAAACCTGAGCGGGCGAGCCTCAATGGCGGCTTCGGCCGCGCCTATCATCTCGGCGGAAGAGACCTTGTCATCCAATCGCCGGCAAACGAGGAGATCGCCGCCAAAGCGGCCGAAGCAGTGCGAGATTTAGTAGAGCGCCATCCCGATGTGGCGTCGGTGCTTGCAGTGCGCCTAAATGCTCCGGAATCGGCTTCTTGGCGCATCAGCGGCGTCGATCCGGCGGGTTTTGAGATCATTTCCGGGGATTTTTTGGTGCGATACGAATTCGAAACTCTCGCTGCGGATTCCGATCACATTTGTTCAAACATATCTAAAATAGCATACTCGATACCTTAAATTTAGGTATATACAATCTTCGAGCCTAGTTGCTAGTTTTGGCCGCCCGCTCCGGCAGACGGCCTGTCCCATACAGATGATGTACGTTTCGCATTAGGAAGATAACAATATGGAAACCCCTGATTTGGCTGACCACACGAATGTGGCGGCAGCACTATTGTCAGCCATGGCCAACCCCAAAAGATTGCTGATCCTGTGCAGCCTGGTGAAAGGCGAAGTCGCCGTCGGCGTCCTTGCCACGCAAGTCGGCCTCAGCCAGTCGGCTCTTTCACAGCACCTTTCGAAACTGCGCGCGCAGAAGCTGGTCAAGACCCGCCGCGACGCCCAGACCATCTATTACTCGAGCACATCCGAGCCGGTCATGAAGATCCTGGCGACGCTCGAGGACATCTACCTCGTTCCGGCCAGAAGCAGATCCGCGGCCTGATGATAGCGCTGACATGATCGTCAGCCATGCCGGTGCCGCACGGGAATCTTCTCGGAAGGCTCGGCAACGAAATTTCAGCACCTGAACCTTAAACGGCACGACCGGCAAATTTCGCGATTTGCCGGTCGTGTCTTTTGGCGCGTTCTTCCGGCGCTGAAGCATGTGAGGTGTTGACGCGTTGAGATGCACTGATAATTTGACCGGGCAGTAAAAATTCGGGCGACAAGCCCTTCGGTAACGGGCCGCCGACGGCCAGGAGAACAGCATGTCCAATCGCCTCAATACGCCGAACGATCTTCGCGCCTTCTGGATGCCGTTTACGGCAAATCGCCAGTTCAAGAAGGAGCCGCGGTTGTTCGTCGGCGCCAAGGACATGTATTACACCACCCATGACGGCCGTCAGGTATTGGACGGCACGGCCGGCCTTTGGTGCGTCAACGCCGGCCACTGCCGTCCGAAGATCACCGAGGCAATCCGCGAGCAGGCGGGCGAACTCGATTACGCCCCGGCTTTCCAGCTCGGTCATCCCAAGGCCTTCGAACTGGCGAACCGTCTGGTCGACATCGCCCCGGAAGGCATGAACCACGTCCTCTACACCAATTCCGGCTCCGAATCCGTCGAGACCGCGCTCAAGGTGGCGCTTGCCTATCACCGCGTGAAGGGCAACGGTTCGCGCTTCCGCCTGATCGGCCGTGAGCGCGGCTATCACGGTGTCAATTTCGGCGGCATTTCCGTCGGCGGCATCGTCGCCAACCGCAAGATGTTCGGCACGCTCCTGACAGGAGTCGATCACATGCCGCACACCCACCAGCCCGGCAAGAATAACTTCAGCCGCGGCGAGCCTGAGCACGGCGGCGACATCGCCAGCGAACTCGAGCGCATCGTCACGCTGCATGACGCCTCGACCATCGCCGCTGTCATCGTCGAGCCGGTCGCCGGTTCAACCGGCGTCCTCATCCCGCCGAAAGGTTATCTGCAGAAGCTGCGAGAGATTTGCACCAAACACGGCATTCTGCTGATCTTCGACGAGGTCATTACTGGTTTTGGCCGCCTCGGCGCCCCCTTCGCTGCGCAATATTACGACGTCAAGCCCGACATGATCACCACCGCCAAGGGACTGACCAACGGCGTCATCCCGATGGGCGCCGTGTTTGTCACCTCCGAGATTCATGACGCCTTCATGGCCGGCCCCGAGCACATGATCGAGTTCTTCCACGGCTACACCTATTCCGGCAACCCGATCGCGTCCGCCGCAGCCCTCGCCACGCTCGACACCTACAAGGAAGAGGGGCTGCTCACCCGCGCTGCCGAACTGTCCGACTATTGGGCCGACGCGCTGCATTCGCTCAAGGACTGCCCCAACGTCATCGATATCAGAAACACAGGCCTGATCGGCGCAATTGAGCTCGACCCGATTGCCGGCGAGCCCACCAAGCGCGCCTTCACGGCATTCCTGAAGGCCTATGAGAGCGGACTTCTGATCCGCACCACCGGCGACATCATCGCGCTCTCCCCGCCGCTGATCATCGAAAAGCATCACATCGACGAACTTTTCGGCAAGCTCAGGACCATCCTTCAGAACAACATCTGAAGACGCATCCGAAGATTCGCTCAAGACCCGCGACGGACAATGCTCTCGCGGGTCTTCTCATCTGAAGAGACAGGAAGCTCAGCTTACAGAGGCGACGGAAAGGCAGAGAGCGAATTTTTTCAGCAGCTGGCGATCGAAATGCCCTTCAGTGCCGAGCATCCATTTCAGTGCCTCGCTGGCGCTCCATGGCGCCTTATACGGCCGCACCGAAGTGATGGCGTCATAGACATCGCAGATCGTGGCAATCCGCGAATGAAGGCTCACCTCGCTGCCGGACAAGCTGCGCGGATAGCCTTTGCCATCGATGCGCTCGTGATGATTGAGGCAGACGTCGAGAACGATCTCCGACATGCCCTCCTGCCGCGAAAGGATCGCATGCCCCTTCTCCGGGTGGCCCCGGAGCAAGCTGATCTCATCCCTTTCCAGCGGTCCTGCCTTGTTGAGGACTTCAAGCGGAATTTCAAGTTTGCCGACATCGTGCAGCAAACCCGCGGTGCCGAGCATCTGGATCGTATGTTCGTCGAGTGCGAGATGGCGGCTGAAAAGGATCATCAGCGCGCTCACCGAAATGGAATGCAGGAAGGTTACTTCGTCTTTTGATTTCAGGCGTGTGACGCTAAGGAAAACCGAAGGGTTCTCATCCATCGACTTGGAGACGGAAGATATCACCGGCGTCAGGTGATCGACGCTGATTCCGTCGCCATTGCGCAGCCGCCCGAAGGCCTCTTCCAGCAACTGCACGGATTTCTGAACGGCCTCGCGCGCCGCCTGGATGTCGATCTCGATGTCGCGGCCCGGCAGCCCGTTGGTGTCGAGCCCCTTGCTCGTGTTGATGACGACGCTGGCGGTACCGCATTTCCGAATTTTTGCGGCATCGACTTCGCGCCGCAGGGGAAATCTGCGCTTAGACAAAAGCGGATCCTGCCACAGGCCCTCGACAGCCTCCACAAACATTCCGATACGCACCTGACCGGCATCGATACGCTTGAGCATCCAGATCTCTATTTCCCGATATGTCTATGTATTCTTTATGCAGTCTCTTTTTCAATGCTGCCGTATTTGAGTATCGTGGGATCCTACTGCCATTGGCCAAACTAACCGTTAATAGGAAAGCTAAAGACAACCCTATGGAGGTGGTTTTGTCCGACACAAGGACCGCGGATTTATCGCGGCTTCGCTTTCGAAAAATCCTCGAAAACATAGAAAATGACCCCATCGGGCGCGTCTTCGGTCGGATCGACCGTATTCTCCCGTTCGATTTGTTATGAACTTGCGCAATCTCATCAAAATTCCTAGAAATCTGGCCATGAGCCTCCCCGAGTCAAACATGGCCGGCGGGCTCGCTGATCGCGCCGCTACCGATCGTCCTTGGCACGGCCCCGGAGGGCCGTTGAATGATCGGGTAAGCCGGCGCGGCGCCTCATCGCGGGTCGAAGACCCCATCCAAGGAGACAGACAATGACCCTCAAGACATTGACGGCGACCCTCGTCGCGTCACTCACCTTTGCACCGCTTGCCCATGCCGATATCACCATCGGGCTGATCGCGCCGCTGACCGGTCCGGTCGCCGCCTATGGCGACCAGGTAAAGAACGGCGCTCAGACCGCCGTCGACGAGATCAACAAGAAGGGCGGGATTCTCGGCGAGAAGGTCGTGCTCGAACTCGCCGACGATGCCGGCGAACCGAAGCAGGGCGTTTCCGCCGCCAACAAAGTCGTCGGCGACGGCATCCGCTTCGTCGTCGGGCCGGTAACTTCAGGCGTCGCAATCCCGGTGTCGGACGTTCTGGCTGAAAATGGCGTCCTGATGGTCACCCCGACGGCAACCGCCCCCGACCTCACCAAGCGCGGCCTCACCAATGTGCTGCGCACCTGCGGTCGCGACGACCAGCAGTCGGAAGTCGCCGCCAAATACGTGCTGCAGAACTTCAAGGACAAGCGCATCGCCATCGTCAACGACAAGGGCGCTTACGGCAAGGGTCTCGCCGACGCCTTCAAGGCGACACTGAACGCCGGCGGCGTTACCGAAGTCGTCAATGACGCGATCACGCCCGGCGACAAGGATTTCAGTGCGCTCACCACCCGGATCAAGTCCGAGAAGGTCGATATCGTCTATTTCGGCGGCTATCACCCGGAAGGCGGCCTGCTGGCCCGCCAACTGCATGACCTCTCCGCCAACGCGACGATCATCGGCGGCGACGGCCTCTCCAACACCGAATTCTGGGCGATCGGCACGGATGCGGCGGGAGGCACGCTGTTCACCAACGCCTCCGACGCGACCAAGAACCCCGACTCCAAGACGGCCGCCGACGCGCTTGCCGCCAAGAACATTCCGGCCGAGGCCTTCACGCTGAACGCCTATGCCGCCGTCGAAGTGCTGAAGGCCGGCATCGAGAAGGCCGGCAGCGCCGAGGATGCCGAAGCCGTCGCCGCAGCGCTGAAGGACGGCAAGGAAATCCCGACCGCCATCGGCAAAGTCACTTACGGTGAAACCGGCGACCTGACCTCGCAGAGCTTCTCGCTCTACAAGTGGGAAGGCGGCAAGATCGTCGCGGCCGAATAAGCCACGACAGGAAAGACTGCGATCGGGCGCCATTCGGCGCCCGGTTTCGTTTGTGGGCATCGCATGTCGCGGCAGATCGGTTATAAGTTTTAGAATCGGTTGCAATGTGAGCGGTGCCATGACCAGCAGACTCGAACGTCTCATCGACCAGGGTGTGGGCCGCGTGCCCGCCGATATCGTATTGAAGGGCGGCAGCTTCTTCGATCTCGTCACCGGCGAAATCGTCCGCTCCGATATTGCTATTGGCGCCGACCGCATCGTCGGGACTTCAGGCAATTATAAGGGTGAGACCGAGATCGACATATCGGGCCAAACAGTCGTTCCCGGCTTCATCGACACACATCTGCACATCGAATCCTCACTCGTCACGCCGCATGAATTCGACCGTTGCGTCCTGCCCTACGGCGTCACCACGGCGATCTGCGATCCGCACGAGATTGCCAATGTGCTGGGAACCGCCGGCATCGAATTCTTTCTCGAATCCGCGCTGGAGACGATCATGGACATCCGCGTCCAGCTCTCTTCCTGCGTGCCGGCGACCCATCTCGAAACCGCAGGGGCCGACCTGCCGATCGAACGCCTCCTGCCTTTCCGCCATCACCCGAAGGTCATCGGCCTCGCCGAATTCATGAATTTCCCCGGCGTGATCCACAAGGATCCCGTCTGCATGGCCAAGCTCGACGCCTTTCAGGGCGTCCATATCGACGGTCATGCGCCGCTTCTTTCCGGCAACGACCTCAACGGTTATCTCGCAGCCGGCATCCGCACCGAGCACGAATGCACGACCGCCACTGAGGCGCTGGAAAAGATCCGCAAGGGCGTGCATATCCTTGTGCGCGAGGGTTCCGTGTCGAAGGATCTTGCAGCGCTGATCCCCATCATCACCGAGCGGCTATCGCCTCATCTCGCGCTCTGCACCGACGACCGCAATCCGCTCGATATCGCCGAACAGGGCCATCTCGACCACATGATCCGCACCGCGATTGCCAACGGCGTCGAGCCCCTGGCGATCTACCGCGCCGCCTCGATCTCGGCCGCCCGCGCCTTCGGCCTCCGGGACCGCGGCCTGGTGGCGCCGGGCTGGCGCGCCGATCTCGTGGTTCTCGACAGTCTGGAAGGTTGCCGAGCCGGCATGGTCTTTTCCGCTGGCCGCCGCGTCACCGACGCACTCTTTTCCACGCGCAAGCCGGTCGCTCCGATCGGCCTCGACAGCGTCAAGGCCCGACCGGTGAACGCGGCCCATTTCGGCGTGCCGGCCAGGGAGGGCGAGACATCGGTCATCGGCGTCATGCCGGGCAAGATCATCACCGAACATCGCCGCTACCGGCTGCCCGTGAAAGGCAACGAGACGGCCGTCGATCTTGCCAACGACATCATCAAGGTCGCCGTCATCGAACGCCACGGCAAGAACGGCAATCACGCCAACGGCTTCGTCCAAGGCTTCGGTCTGAAGAGGGGCGCGATCGCCTCCACCGTCGGCCATGACAGCCACAATATCTGCGTCGTCGGCGTCGACGAGGACGACATGGCGCGCGCCGCAAACCGCCTCGGCGAGATCCAGGGCGGCTTCGTCGTCGTGCAGGACGGCAAGGTCACCAGCGAAATCGCCCTGCCGATCGCCGGCCTGATGAGCCTTGAACCTTACGAGACGGTCCGCGACACGCTGCACCATCTGCGCAAGGCCGCCTTCGCGCTCGGTGCCACGCTGGAAGAACCCTTCCTCCAGTTGGCCTTCCTGCCGCTGCCCGTCATCCCTCACCTGAAGATATCCGACCGGGGCATGGTCGACGTGGACAAGTTCGCGCTGATCGGGTGATGGAATCCTTGGGAAATTTCGCGCCAGCGCCGATTTTGCGATATCGCTGGAGCAAATCATGACCAAGCTGGAACAGACTGAAAAATCCGTGACCGAACTCGACAAGCAGGAGTTCGAGGCCTTTTCGGCGTGGTTTGAAGCCCTTCAGACCGAACGCTGGTATCGACAGATGGAAGCGGACGCCGCGAGCGGCAAGCTCGATCGTTTCGCGGCGAAGGCCTTAGCGGATTTTCGTGCCGGAAAGACAAGGCCGCTTTGAAACACCATGCAACTCCCTCCTTCTGGGAGGGCTATGACGGCTTGCCTGAGCAGATACGGAAGCTGGCCGACGAAAATTTCGATCTGCTCAAACAAGATCCCAGACATCCATCCCTGCACTTCAAGCGCGTCGGCCGCTTTTGGTCGGCGCGCGTTGGCACGTCTGGAAAGCTTTAGCCATCAGGGATGGCGACGACGTCATCTGGTTTTGGATCGGCTCCCATGTGGATTACGACAAGTTGCTGAAATAATCCTCAAATCCGCGCACAGAACCCGTCCAGCGCGGCAAGCTTCACCAGCCCCGAAGCTGACACCGCTTCAAAGCCCGGCATCTCCAGCGACTCGGCCAGCATGATGCCTTCAGGCAGTCGGAATTCCGCCGGTTCGCGCGTCAGATTGAAAACGAAGAGCAGCTTTTCTCCGCCCTTCTCGCGAGTGAAGGCGAGCAGGTCCTGATTGGTGTCGACGAAGGTCATCTCGCCGTCGATCAGCGCCGGATGGCTTTTTCGGAAGGCGAGCGCCCTGCGATAGTGATTGAGCACCGATCCGCCGCTTGCCTCCTGCGTATCGACAGAAAGGGCCGCCTGCTCATAAGGCACCGGCAGCCAGCTCTTTTCGGCAGAGGTGAAGCCGGCATGCGCCTTGCCGGCTTCCCAGGGCATCGGCGTGCGGCATCCGTCGCGGCCTTTGAAGGCCGGCCAGAAGCGGATGCCGTATGGGTCGCGCAGATCCTCGAAAGCGAGCTCCGCCTCCGGCAGGCCGAGCTCCTCGCCCTGATAGAGGCAGATCGAGCCGCGCAACGCCGAAAGCACGGAAATCGCCAGCTTGGCGATGTCAGGCCGCTCTTCCTCCGTCAGCGCAAAACGGCTGACATGGCGCATGACGTCATGGTTGGAAAAGGCCCAGCAGACCCAGCCATCGGTCACCGATTTCTGGAAGGCTTCGACGCAGCCGCGGATGTGGTCGGCGGTAAAGTCCGGCCCCAGCAAGTCGAACGTGTAGCACATATGCAGCTTGTCGTCGCCGCTCGTATAGGCGGCCACCGTCTTCAGCGATCGCGCGCCGTCGCCGACTTCGCCGACGGTGGTGCGATCCTCGTAGCGGTCGAGCAGCGACCGGAAGCGCTTGAGAAAGCCGATATTCTCCGGCTGCGTCTTGTCGTAGAGGTGGTTCTGCATGCCGTAAGGGTTGGTGTCGGGCGCGTCGAGACCGGCGTCATCCTCATCGGGCTCGTGCGGCGGATTGCTTCTGAGCTGCTTGTCGCAGAAATAATAGTTGACCGTATCCAGCCGAAAGCCGTCGACTCCCCGGTCGAGCCAGAATTTCACCGTTTCCAGCACCGCATCCTGCACGGCCTCGCTGTGGAAGTTGAGGTCCGGCTGCGAGGTGAGAAAATTATGCTGATAATATTGCCGGCGCACGCCGTCCCACTCCCAGCCCGGCCCGCCGAAGATCGACAGCCAGTTGTTCGGCGCCGTCCCATCCGGCTTCGGATCGGCCCAGACATACCAGTCCGCCTTAGGATTGGTTCGGCTCGACCGGCTCTCGACGAACCAGGGATGCCGGTCGGATGTGTGCGAGATCACCTGGTCGATGACGACCTTGATGCCGAGCCTGTGCGCCTCGGCCATCATCTCGTCGAAATCGGCAAGTGTCCCGAAGATCGGGTCGACATCGCAATAATCGGAGACGTCATAGCCCATGTCGGCCATTGGCGACTTGAAGAAGGGCGAGAGCCAGATCGCATCGACACCGAGACTGGCGATATACGGCAGCCGGCGGGTAATTCCCTTGAGGTCGCCGAGGCCATCGCTGTTGGTGTCTTGAAACGAGCGCGGATAGACCTGATAGATCACCGCGCCGCGCCACCAATCCGCATTACCGCCTGCCTGCAATGCCATCGGCCACATCTCCTGCTTCGTTTGCGCCCGCAACACTAAAGCGGACGAAGCAAAAGACAACATGTGAGGCCGTTCTGGAGGTGACGGACCTGTCGCCATATGTCGTCGCGATCCGACAAGGGGGAGACGTATATAGGCTTGTCCACAACCCGTTTCCAGCCTCCGGATTTGGGGTTGCAACGCAAAGCCTTTGCGATAAGGTGCGCACTGACCTGCACGTAAAAGGTCAAACCCGGGAACAAATGTCTAATAAAGGCGCAAAGCCTAGGAAGGTGGACCCACGATGAACCATTTCGCGAAAAAATTTCTCGCCTCCGCAATGCTTGGCACATTGCTGGCGTTTTCGGCTCAAGCGGCGACGCTCAACATTCATAATGGTGGCGACCCGCAGTCACTCGATCCGCAGAAACTTTCAGGCGACTGGGAGAATCGCATCGCCGGCGACATCTTCGAAGGCCTCGTCACCGAGGATGCCAAGGACAATCCGGTCCCCGGCCAAGCCGAAAGCTGGACGATTTCGCCCGATGGCAAGGTCTACACCTTCAAGCTTCGCGACGGCATCAAGTGGTCCGATGGCCAGCCGGTCACGGCAGGAGACTTCGTCTTCGCCTTCCAGCGCCTCGTCGACCCGAAGAACGCCGCCGATTATGCCTATCTGCAGTTCACCATCAAGAACGCCGAAAAGATCAACAAGGGTGAAATTACCGACCTCAACCAGCTCGGCGTCAAGGCGATCGACGACAAGACGCTTGAAATCACCCTCGAAAACCCCACCCCCTATTTCCTCAATGCGCTGATGCATTACACCGCCTATCCGCTGCCCAAACACGTCGTCGAGGCCAAGGGTCAGGACTGGGTCAAGATCGGCAACATCGTCACCAACGGCCCCTATAAGCCGGTCGAGTGGGTTCCCGGCTCGCACGTGACGACAGTCAAGAACGATCAGTGGTACGGCACCAAGGACCTGAAGATCGACGGCGCCAAGTTCTTCGTGCTCGAGGATCAAGAAGCGGCGCTGAAACGTTACCGCGCCGGCGAATTCGATATCCTCACCGATTTCCCGACCGATCAGTACGAGTGGATGAAGAAGAACCTGCCGGGCCAGGCGCATGTCGCCCCCTTCTCCGGCCTCTATTATTATGTCGTCAACTCGCAGAAGCCGCCCTTCAGCGACAAGCGCGTCCGCCAGGCACTATCGATGGCGATCAACCGCGAAGTGATCGGACCACAGATCCTCGGCACCGGCGAACTGCCGGCCTATTCCTGGGTACCGCCGGGCACTGCGAACTATGGCGAGCCGGCCTATGTCAGTTGGAAGGACCTGCCCTATAAGGACAAGGTCGCCGAGGCCAAGAAGCTGCTCACTGAGGCGGGCTTCGGTCCGGACAAGCCGCTTCACGCCGTCCTCAGCTACAACACCAACGACAACCACAAGCGCATCGCCGTTGCGATCGCATCCATGTGGAAGCCGCTTGGCGTCGATGTCGAGCTCGTCAATGCCGAAACGAAGGTGCACTACGACCAGATGCAGCGCGGTCAGGTCGAAATCGGCCGTGCCGGCTGGCTTGCCGATTACAACGATCCGGACAATTTCCTGAACCTGCTGGTAACAGGCGTCCAGATGAATTATGGCCGCTGGTCCAATCCCGATTATGACAAGATGATCAAGGACGGCAACGCCGAAACCGATCTGAAAAAGCGCGCCGAAATCTTCAAGAAGGCCGAGCAGCTGGCGCTTGATGAATCCGCCGCCCTGCCGATCTATTACTATGTCTCGAAGAATGTCGTCTCACCGAAGATCGAAGGCTTCGTCGACAACATCCAGGACATCCACCGCACGCGCTGGCTGTCGATGAAAGAGTAAGGGAAAACGGTCCTTCCCGCCGCTCGCGGGAAGGACCGGCCCACGACCATGATCAAATACGCTCTCCGTCGCCTGCTGTCGACGATCCCCGTCATGTGGATCGCCGTGACAGCCTCGTTTTTTGTTTTGCGCCTTGCCCCCGGCGGTCCGTTCGATGGCGAAAGGCCATTGCCGCCGGTGATCCTCAAGAACCTTGCGGCCCACTACAACCTGGATAAGCCGTTGATCCAGCAGTATCTGCTCTATGTCGGAGACTTGCTGCGGGGCGATCTCGGTCCCTCCTTCGCCAGCGAGGATTTCACCGTCGCCCAGCAGATCATGATCGGCCTGCCCTACACCTTCACCATCGGCACCGCCGCCTTTCTGATCGCCATCATCGTCGGCGTGGCCGTCGGCTGCCTTGGCGCGCTCTACCAGAACAAGGCGCCGGATTACATTCTCGGCGCGCTGATCCTGGTCGGCGTCGTATTGCCCAACTTCCTGATCGCGCCGATCCTGCAATTGATCTTCGGCATTCACCTCGCCTGGTTTCCGGTCGGCGGCTGGGGTGACGGCTCGATCAAATATCTGATCCTGCCGATCGTCGTTCTCTCCCTGCCGCATGCAGGCCGCATCTCGCGCATCACCCGCGGCTCGATGATCGAGGTGATGAACCAGAACTTCATCCGCACCGCCAAGGCCAAGGGCATCGGACCGCGCCTGACGGTGATGCGCCATGCGCTGAAGCCCGCCATGATGCCGGTCGTTTCCTATCTGGGTCCGGCGGCAAGCTACCTTCTCACCGGCTCGCTGGTCGTCGAAAGCATCTTCGGATTGCCCGGCATCGGCCGCTATTTCGTCAACGCAGCCCTCAATCGTGATTACGGCATGGTTCTCGGGACGGTCATCTTCTACATGGTGCTGATCGTGTTCCTAAACCTTCTCGTCGACATCGCCTATGCCTGGCTCGATCCGAAAGTGAGAAACCGATGATCCTCAACCCCGCAAAACGCGAACTGCTCGCCGAGGAGCTACTGCAGGCCGAGGGCCTCGCGCCCGAAGGCCGCTCGCTCACCAAGGATGCACTCCGCCGGCTCGGACGCAACAAGGCGGCCGTCCTGTCGATCGCCGTCCTGGCGCTGCTGATCCTCGCCGCCTTCCTCGGTCCCTGGTTCATTCCCTTCAATTACGAGGATCCGGACTGGGCCGCCTTTCGCATCCCGCCGTCGATCGAGACCGGCCATTATTTCGGCACCGACCCGAATGGCCGCGACCTTCTTGCCCGCGTGCTTTACGGCACCCGCGTCTCGCTTGCGGTCGCACTGACGGCAACCGTCGTCTCGGTCGTCATCGGCGTGCTTTACGGCGCGATCTCGGGCTATATCGGCGGCAGGCTGGATGCGATCATGATGCGCTTCGTCGATATCATGTACGCGCTTCCCTATATCCTCTTCGTCATCCTGCTGATGGTGATCTTCGGCCGCAACGTCTACCTGCTCTTTGCCGCGATCGGCGCGCTGGAATGGCTGACTATGGCCCGCATCGTGCGCGGCCAGACCCTGTCGATCAAGCATCGCGAATTCATCGAGGCGGCCCGCGCCTCCGGGCAGCGGCCGTTCAAGATCATCGTCAAGCACATCATTCCGAACCTCGTCGGTCCGGTGGTCATTTTCGCGGCGCTGACCGTGCCTGAAATCATCGCCACCGAGAGCTTCCTGTCCTATCTCGGCTTCGGCGTGCAGGAACCACTGACGTCGCTCGGCACGCTGATCGCCGAGGGAACCGACGCCATGGAAAGCATGCCCTGGCTGCTGATCTTCCCGGCCAGCTTCCTCGTGGCCCTGCTGCTCAGTCTGCTCTTCATCGGCGACGGCCTGCGCGACGCGTTCGACCCGAAGGATCGTTAAGAATGCCCCTAGAAACGCAAAAAGACATCCTGCTCGAACTCAACGACTACTCGATCACCTTCGCAACGCCTGACGGCGAGGTGAAGGCGGTCTCGAATATGAACCTTACCGTCCGGCGCGGCGAGCGCGTCGCGATCGTCGGCGAGTCCGGCTCGGGCAAGAGTCAGACTTTCCTCGGCATCATGGGTCTGCTGGCCAAGAACGGCGCCACGACTGGCCAGGCGCTGCTCGAAGGCAAGGATGTGCTGTCGCTAAAACCGCGCGAGCTCGATCAGATTCGCGGCAAGGACATGGCCATGGTCTTCCAGGATCCGATGACCGCCTTGAACCCGTCGCTGAGGATTTCCCGGCAGCTGACCGAGCAGCTCGAGGTTCATCGCGGCCTGACGGCGCGCGCGGCATCGGACGCTGCCCTCGACATGCTGAAACGTGTCGGTATTCCGGATCCGACCCGGCGGTTCCACCTCTATCCGCACGAACTTTCCGGCGGCATGCGCCAGCGCATCGTCATTGCCATGGCGCTGCTGACCAAGCCGAAGCTTCTGATCGCCGACGAACCGACGACGGCGCTCGACGTCACCATTCAGGCGCAGATCCTCGATCTCTTCAACGACCTGACGGCCGAGATGAACACGGCGCTGGTGATGATCACCCACGATCTGGGTGTGGTCGCAGGCCTGGCTGACCGCGTCGCCGTCATGTATGCCGGCCGCATCGTCGAGGAGGCCCCCGTCGATGAACTCTTCGACAATCCGGCCCATCCCTATACGGCGGCGTTGCATGCCTCGATCCCGCGGCCGGACCAGGATGTCGACGACCTCGTCGTCATTCCCGGCCGCCCGCCGAACCTGCAGCACCTGCCGAAGGGCTGCAATTTCTCGCCGCGCTGTTCGCAGGTCCAGAACGATTGCATCGACCGTCCGCCGCCGCTCGAAACGCTGGCGCCGCGCCACTGCGCCGCCTGTTACCATCCGTTCCCGCGTCGTGAGGAGTTGCTGAACCATGGCTGAGCGATCGCTGCTGAGGGTCGAAAATCTGACGACCCAATTCGAACTGCCGGCAAAAGGCTTGTTCAAGCCGCCGGTCTTCCTCACCGCCGTCAACAATGTCAGCTTCGATCTCGCCGAAGGCCGCACCCTCGGTATCGTCGGCGAATCCGGCTGCGGCAAGTCGACCCTCGGCCGCTCGATCCTGCGGTTGTTGAAATCGCAGAAGGGTCGCATCCTCTGGCAGGGCCGCAATCTCCTCGACCTCAGTGAAGAGGAAATGCGCGCCGCGCGCCGCGACATGCAGATCATCTTCCAGGATCCGATCGCCTCGCTCGACCCGCGCATGACCGTCGGCGACATCATCGCCGAGCCGCTTACCGTCTTCGAGCCGAAGCTTTCGAAGACCGAGCGCACCGAGCGGGTCCGTGAGATCATGGGTGCCGTTGGTCTTGTTCCGGAGATGATCAATCGCTACCCGCACGAATTTTCCGGCGGCCAGGCGCAGCGCATCGGCATTGCGCGCGCCGTCGTCACCAAGCCGAAGCTCATCGTCTGCGACGAACCGGTTTCGGCTCTCGACGTCTCGATCCAGGGCCAGGTGATCACGCTTCTGCGCAAGCTGCGCAAAGAGTTCGGCCTGACGCTGATCTTCATCAGCCACGACCTCTCGGTTGTGCGGCTGATCTCCGACGATGTGCTGGTGCTCTATCTCGGCCGGGTTGTGGAGGCGGGCGACTGCGCCACCGTCTTCGACCATCCGGCCCATCCCTATACGCAGGCGCTCTTTTCGGCCGCGCCGATCCCCGATCCGAAGCTCGCGCGCCTGCGCACCCGCATCCGCTTGCAGGGCGATCCGCCCTCGCCGCTCAACCCGCCGAAAGGCTGCGTCTTCTCGCCGCGCTGCTGGAAGGCGACCGACATCTGCCGCACCGAAATGCCGCCGATCGAGGAGGTTCGCCCCGGCCAGAGGGCGGCCTGCTACCACATGGACAGACCGTGAATGACACGATGGCTGCGTGAGGCGGCCTTCGGCTTGATGATAGATCTCTCCCTTCACACGTCATCCTCGGCCTTGTGCCGAGGATCTGCTGGCCTATCGATGGAGGCAGATGCTCGGCACAAGGCAGCACAAGGCCGAGCATGACGAAGGAGGGCTGGCGAGCTTTAAGCCCCCGAAAGCCGCATTCGTCCTCCACTGATTTCAGAATATTATGCCCTCCATCTTTGGGGTGAAGTGTTCCGAAAACAGACTTATTTTGGAATCTATAGTCTCCGATAACAAAGATTTAGATGGGGATCTGCTATCCCTTTCTCCGCCCAATCATGGGCGAGGGGAACGCATACATGAAATCGAAAGTCTCTGGATTGATCGCGCTTGCCGCCGCGATCATCGCCGCCTCAGCCGTGCCGTCGCGTGCCGAAGATCTGAAGTTCCAGCTCACGAACGGGACCAATTCCGTCCTGACCCGCTTCTACAGCTCGCCGACCGGCGTCAATAGCTGGGAAGAAGACGTCTTCGGCGAGGATGTCCTCAATCCGGGCGAGACCGTGAACATCACCATCGCCGATGGCCGCACCGTCTGCAAATACGACATGCGCTTCGAGTTCGACGAAAATTCGAACCTCGACACGACCGAAGACACGCAGGACCTTTGCGAGCTCGGCAGCTACACCATCCACGAATAATCAACCTTCGCTGAAGCCCGCCTTCGCCTTGTCCGCGAAGGCGGGCTTTTCATTTCGAGTGATACCGGCGCCCGCAACATCAATGCTTGTCACTCCGCCCGGCTCCGCGTATCAGCGGATGAAGCGCCAATTCAAAGCGATAGAGCGGCCTGTTGGATCAGCGGCGCTCGTACTGGGAGGACAAGGTGAGCGGAAGACGGTTTCTATCGATCGGTGAATGCATGGTGGAGCTCTCGCAGGCTGGCGACGGGCTGCTGCGCAAGGGCTTTGCCGGCGATACCTTCAACACCGCCTGGTATGCCCGCGCCTGCCTTGGCCCTGACTGGTCGGTCGATTATTTCACCGCTCTCGGCGACGACACCATGTCGGACGAGATGGTCGCCTTCATCGACAAGGCAGGTATCGGCACGAGCCTGATCCGGCGCATCAAGGGCAGGACGCCCGGCCTCTATATGATCAGCCTGAAGAACGGCGAGCGCTCCTTCAGCTACTGGCGCGACAGCTCGGCCGCCCGCAGCCTCGCTGCCGATCCCGATCGCCTCCGCGAAGCGGTGGAAAGCGCCGACCTCGTCTATTTCTCCGGCATCACCCTTGCCATTCTTCCGCAAGAGGATGCCACGACACTGCTCGCCGAAATCCGCCGCGCCAAGGCGGCCGGCAAGCTCGTGGTCTTCGACCCGAACATCCGTCCCCGCCTCTGGTCGAGCTACGACGTCATGCATGCCACGATCAGCGAAGGCGCCCGTTCCTCCGTGCTGGTCATGCCGAGCTTCGACGACGAAGCTGCGCATTTCGGCGACGATTCCATCGAGGCGACGATTCAACGCTATCGCGCCCTGGGCGCCGCCGATGTCGTCGTCAAGAACGGTGCGGACGGCATCCATTTGAATTTCGCCGGCAACCAGAGCTTTGTTCCGGCCGAAAAGGTGGAGACAGTGGTCGATACCACCAGCGCCGGCGACAGCTTCAACGGCGCCTTCCTTGCACGCTATCTGGAAACGCAGGATGCAGCTGTCGCCGCCCGCTTCGCCGCAGGCGTCGCAGCCCGCGTCGTCAGTGAGCATGGCGCCTTGGTCGCCAAGGAGAAGCTTGGATTGAGCGGGCGTTAAGCCCGCGCATGACGACGAACATGCGAACGCCATGCGCGGGCGCGCTCCCCGCCGTATCGGCGTTAACCCCGCGTGGGAATCAAGCAATCAGGATTTCGTCGGCCGATCGGAGTCGCGAACCGCCTCGTCATGATACCAGCAGCTGTCGAGCGCCGCGTCGCAGACGTCGGCTGCTTCGCGCTCCATCCGCCGGGTGCGTTCGAACCGGCTGGCGGCCCGCGTCGGCTTGACGGGAAACTGGTAGATCGTTGCGGATTCACGATGGAAACCGGTGGGCATGAGATCGCCTCCATTCAGTTCGGCGCATCGACATTGACGACCGTCACCATAGCACGCTGCACATAGTTTATGCAAATTGCATAAAATATAAGCACAACCGCGACTATGGCTGATCGTTATGCTGTCCACGCCGAAAGCGTCCGCCTATTTGTTCAACACTTCATCACTTCAGACTAACGCTGAAATTTTCATCGGGTTCCGAAGCGGAAAATATGCTTTCTCAGGAGGATACGGTGTTAGCGTACCCGATCAGGCTGGTTGCTCGATCGAAAAAAACGCGTGCCGGCCGGCTGATTTTCGATTTTTCTTTCGCCGGTAATCAAACTGGCACGCCACATGCTTCAAGAGCTTCATCCCCTGGCGGTCGGATGCGCTCACGCGCCGAGATCGCCTCCGGATTTGCGCACCTACGTAGCATTGAGAGAGTCACGATGACAAAATATAAGCTCGAGTATATTTGGCTCGATGGGTACACTCCGGTACCGAACCTGCGTGGCAAGACGCAGATCAAGGAATTTGATGCATTCCCGACGTTGGAACAGCTTCCGCTCTGGGGCTTCGACGGTTCGTCGACCATGCAGGCCGAAGGCCGCAGCTCCGATTGCGTGCTGAAGCCCGTCGCCATCTATCCCGACCCCGCCCGTACGAACGGCGTTCTGGTCATGTGCGAAGTCATGATGCCCGATGGCGTCACGCCGCATCCGAGCAATGCTCGCGCGACCATCCTCGACGATGAAGACGCCTGGTTCGGCTTCGAGCAGGAATACTTCTTCTACGAAAACGGCCGTCCGCTCGGCTTCCCCGAGTCCGGTTATCCGGCTCCGCAGGGCCCCTACTACACCGGCGTCGGCTATTCGAACGTCGGCTCGGTCGCCCGCGAAATCGTCGAAGAGCATCTCGACCTTTGCCTCGCTGCCGGCATCAACCACGAAGGCATCAATGCCGAAGTTGCCAAGGGCCAGTGGGAATTCCAGATCTTCGGCAAGGGCTCCAAGAAGGCAGCCGACCAGATCTGGATGGCGCGCTACCTCCTGCAGCGCCTGACCGAAAAATATGGCATCGACATCGAGTATCACTGCAAGCCGCTCGGCGACACCGACTGGAATGGTTCGGGCATGCATTGCAACTTCTCGACCAAGTACATGCGCGAAGTCGGCGGCAAGGCCTATTTCGAGGCGCTGATGGCCCAGTTCGAAAAGAACCTGATGGACCACATCAACGTCTACGGGCCCGACAACGACAAGCGCCTGACCGGCAAGCACGAAACGGCTCCGTGGAACAAGTTCTCCTACGGCGTTGCTGACCGTGGCGCTTCGATCCGCGTGCCGCACTCCTTCATCAAGAACGACTACAAGGGCTATCTGGAAGATCGCCGCCCGAACTCGCAGGGCTGCCCCTACCAGATCGCTTCCCAGGTTCTGAAGACGATCTCGGAAGTTCCGCTCACGGGCTCTGCTTCCGCTGCTGCCTAACCTCCCAAGCGGCGCCGGTCTCGGACCGGCGCCGTCTCTTTTTGAGCCTCCGAGGCTCTCTTCCTCCCGACATAATTGCCGGCTGCACGGCGCTAAGCCTCTGTAAGTGTTCATAGAGCGCTGTAATATTTCCATCATGCTCATGCCTCAAAATAAAGAGGCGGGAATCGCCATTCCGGAACCCCGCTAAGGGGTAGAGCGTTGCCATACATCGCAACGCGGATGGAAATCGCGACATGCTGCAACGTCCGGCAAACACTTATAGCGGCGAGAGCTGGGCCAGTGCCGCGGCCGCCGGCAATCTGCCGGAGCGGCTGGTGATCGTCACCGACGCCTGGCACCCGCAGGTCAATGGCGTCGTGCGTTCGATCGAGAACACCAATCGCGAATTGGCGAAGATGGGCGTTGAGGTTTCGATGGTGACGCCCGAGCGCTTCAACAGCATCCCCTGCCCGACCTATCCCGAGATCCGCCTGTCGATCACCAGTTACCGCCGTGTCGCGCGCGAGATCGAAAAGCATAACCCCACCTATGTGCACATCGCCACGGAAGGTCCGCTGGGGCTGACAGCCCGCCGCTGGTGCCTGCGCAAGCGCATGCCATTCTCCACCAGCTATCACACCCGCTTTCCCGAATATGTTTCCGCCCGGCTGCCGATCCCGCAGAGCTGGCTCTATGCCTTCGTGCGTTGGTTCCACAATGGCGGCGCCGGCTGCATGGTCGCGACGCCGAGCCTTGCCCGCGATCTGTCGGCCCGCGGCATCAAGAATTTGATGCCCTGGACCCGCGGTATCGACGCGACGCAATTTCATCCCATGCCGCTCGAAGAAGAGCCTTTCGGCCTGCCGCGTCCGATCTTCATGACGGTTGGCCGTGTGGCGCTGGAAAAGAACTTGCCGGCCTTTCTCGATCTCGACTTGCCCGGCTCGAAGATTGTCGTTGGCGATGGCCCGGCGCGCGTCGAACTGGAGCAGCGCTATCCGGATGCGCACTTCACCGGCGTGAAATTCGGCGAGGATCTGGCAAAAATCTATGCCCAGGCCGACGTCTTCGTCTTCCCGTCGCTCACCGACACCTTCGGCAACACGATCCTCGAAGCGCTGGCGTCGGGCGTGCCTGTTGCGGCCTACCCGGTCACCGGCCCGCTGGATATTATCGGCGAGGATAGTGAGGTTGGGGCGCTCGATGCGGATCTGCGCGTCGCCTGTCTCGCCGCCCTCTCCGCCTCGCGCGAGAAGGCGCGCGCGCTGGCCATGCAATATTCCTGGGAGGCGGCAACGCTGCAATTCATCAACAATATCCGCGCTGCCAACGGCGTCATCACGCCGAAATGGAAGAAGGCCTGGCAATTCGCCAAGTCGCTTCCGAGAAGCAGAAAGCCCGGCGAAGCCGCCGGGCCTTTGCCGTCCTCGGACTAAAGCAATTCCAGCAAAAGTGTGAAGCGGTTTTGCCGGGAAAAGCGCGAAGCGACTTTCCTAGGGAATTGCATGAAAGAGTTCTAATCGCCCTTACTTATGCAAAGCGCTGCGAAGCGTGTTGTTCGCCACCTTGATCGCACTGCGGACCGCCGGCGTTTCGGTAATCGCATTCAGCAGCACGAAGTCGTGGATCGTACCGTTATAGCGGATCGAGGTGACTTTGACGCCGGCCTGGCTGAGCTTGCGGCCATAGGCTTCGCCTTCATCGCGCAGCACGTCGTTTTCATCGGTGATGATGAGAGCCGGCGGCAGGCCGTTCAACTGTTCGAGCGATGCCTGCAGCGGCGAAGCAGTCGGTTCCTTGCGCTTGGCCTCATCGGGCAGGTAGGCGTTCCAGAACCACTTCATCGCTTCCTTCGTCAGCCACGGGCCATTGGCGAACTCATTGTAGGAACCGTTGTCGAAATTGGCGTCGGTGACGGGGTAGAACAGCACCTGCTGGTCGATGGCAGGACCGCTGCGCTCCTTGGCAAGCAACGTCACCACGGCCGCCATATTGCCGCCGACGCTGTCGCCTGCGACCGCCAGCCGGCTGGCGTCGACGTTGAACTCTTTGGCATGCTCAGCGACATATTTGGTCGCGGCATAGGCCTGCTCGATGGCCACAGGGTAACGGGCTTCCGGCGAGCGTTCGTAGTCGACGAAGACGACGGCGGCATCAGCGCCATTGGCGATCTCGCGCACCAGCCGGTCATGCGTATCCGCATCGCCGAGCACCCAGCCGCCGCCATGGAAATAGAGAATGACCGGCAGCGTGCCCTTGGCATTCTCGGGGCGGACGATCCGCAGCTTGATGCTGCCGGTCGGGCCTGATTTGATGACCTTGTCTTCTTCCTTGGCCGCCAGCTTCTTGACATCGCCCTTCTGCGCACCCGCCAGCACATTGCGGGCATCGGCCGGCGACAGCGTATAGATCGGCTTGCCGCCCGCCAGGCTATCGATGAACGTCTGCGTTGTCGGCTCGAGCGCCGGATCGGCAAGCGCGCCGACGGCGGAAGCTGCCAGGAGTGCTGCTGCGGAAACTGCGGTCTTGATGGTCGACATTGTCCTGTCCTCTCGGTTTTTCGATGTTCGTTCTGAACACGCCACCTATATCGCGCACGATTATTTATCGCACAATTTAAATCTCGGCATGGCAGCCATGCATAAAACTCGCTTCCGATTATTTATCCCGCGATATATGGTCGACCGGTTTTGGAGATTGCCCCATGCAGGATCCGCTGAAGCTCGACGATTTCATCTGCTTTGCCGTCTATACGGCGAGCCACGCGCTGAACCGCGTCTACAAGCCGCTTCTCGACACGCTCGGCCTCACCTATCCGCAATATCTGGCCATGGTCACGCTATGGGAACAGGACGGCCAAACGGTCGGAGGCCTGGGCGAAAAGCTCTTCCTGGAATCGAGCACGCTGACGCCGCTGCTCAAACGCCTGGAAAGCGCCGGCTATATCAGGCGCGAACGCAGCAGCGAGGACGAACGCGTCGTCGTCATTCGCTTGAGCGAGGAAGGCAGTCGCCTGAAGGAAAAAGCGATCGGCATTCCCGGCTGTATCGTGGAAGCGAGCGGCCGCGATGCGGCGAATCTCACTCGGCTGCAGGCTGAGATCGTGGCGCTGCGCGAGGCGTTGAATAAGAGCGGGACTCACGGCTAACCGCACCACCTCGTTCCGGGGCACCCCGGAGCACGACACAAGCGAATATAAAGGCGCCAAACCAGCGCCCCGCCCCTTACGTCCGCTTCTTCTTCGACTCGTACGGATTCTCAGCCGAACGGAAATGAATCCTGATCGGCACACTCGGCATGTCGAAATCGGCGCGCAGCCCGTTGATCAGATAGCGCGTATAGGATTCCGGCAGCGCGTCGGAACGAGTGCAGGAGATCATGAAGGCCGGCGGGCGTGCCTTGACCTGGGTCATGTATTTCAGCTTGATGCGCCGGCCGGACACGGCCGGTGGCGGATGCTGGATCTGCTGCGTTTCCAGCCAGCGGTTAAGCCGTGCCGTCGAGATGCGCTTGTTCCAGACCCTGTCGGTATCGATGATCGACTGCATCAGCTTGTCCAGCCCCCAGCCGGTCTGGCCGGAGATGGGCACGGCGCGGATGCCGCGCGCCTGCGGCAGCAGCCGGTCGGTCTTTTCACGCAGGTCAGCCAGCACCGCCTGGCGGTCCTCGATCATGTCCCATTTGTTGAAGGCGAGGACGGCGGCGCGCCCCTCGCGCAGCACGAGATCGACGATCTGCAGGTCCTGCTTCTCGAAGGGGATCGTCGCATCGAAAACGATGACCACGGTCTCGGCGAAACGGATGGCGCGCAAAGCATCGGCGACGGACAGCTTCTCCAGCTTTTCGGTTACCCGTGCCTTGCGACGCATGCCTGCGGTGTCGAACATCTTGATGGTGCGGCCGCGCCAGTCCCATTCGACCGAGATGGAGTCGCGGGTGATGCCGGCCTCGGGCCCGGTCAACAGCCGGTCCTCGCCGAGAAAACGGTTGATCAGCGTCGACTTGCCCGCATTCGGCCGGCCGACGATCGCCACTCTGAGCGGCTTGGTGTCGTCATAGACCGGCTCCTCATCCTCGCCGTCGGCCTCGCTTTCGCTCGGCGGAATGTCGACATCGGTAACCGCGACATCCTCCTTGGCATAGGCGCGGTCCTTGCCGATCGCTGCGACGATCGCGTCGCGCAGGTCGATCATTCCCTGCCCGTGTTCGGCTGAAATCGGCGTCGGCTCGCCAAGCCCCAGCGTATAGGCGTCGTAGAAGCCGCTGTCGGAGCCGCGCGCTTCGGATTTGTTGGCGACGAGCACCACCGGCTTGCCGCGCCGGCGCAGCATTTCGGCAAGAGCGGTATCGACAGGCGTCAGCCCGTTCTTGGCATCGACGACGAACAGTGAAAGATCGGCCTCATCGATCGCCGCTTCCGTCTGGGCGCGCATCCGGCCCTGCAGACTTTCCTCGTCGGCTTCTTCCAGACCGGCCGTATCGATAATCGTAAAGGTCAGACCCATCAGCCGCGCATCACCCGGCCGGCGGTCGCGGGTCACGCCGGGTGTATCGTCGACGAGCGCAAGCTTCTTGCCCACCAGGCGGTTGAAAAGCGTCGACTTGCCGACATTCGGACGACCGACGATGGCGACCGTGAAACTCATTCTTTTTCCTTAAAACTCAGCCCTGCGCGGCGGGCGCCTCGCCGGATGCGGTAATGAGATCAAGCATCATCTGGGCGCGATTGGCAACAGGACGCGGGCTTTCGGCGTCATCGATAATCGACTGGAACCACTGCCGCGCCTGCGCCATGTTGCCGGCCTTGTAGGCGGCCAGACCGAGCGCCTCGCGCGCCGAATGGCGGAAGGCGTTGCCGGGCACGGCCATTTCCTCGATCGCGGCCGAAACCTGCTCATAGGAGCCGTTCTCGATCAGCAGCCAGCCGGCACGCATTCTGGCGGCATCGCGCACGGCAGCGGGAACGCCGTTGTCTTTGCCGATCTCGTTGAAGGCGGCGATCGCCGCGGCGGCGTCGCCCTTTTGGGCCTGGACGGTCGCAGCCCGCATGCGCGCCAGCACCGGATAGGCGCCATGGCCTTCCTTCTCCAGCTTGTCGAGCGCGGCCAGCGCCTCATCGTTCTTGTTCTCGTCGGCCAGCTTCATCGCCGCCAGGAACTGGTCGCCGGCGCCCGAGGAGCGGCTATCATCCCAATACTCATAGAGAACCTTGCCGGCGGTACCGACGACAATCAGGATAGCAGCGACGATGATATAACGGCCAAACCGGCGCCAGGCGCCCTTCATCTGGTCGGACCGCAATTCCTCATTGACTTCACGGATGAAGCTGTCGTCGTTGAATGCCATTCTCGTCTCCGGCCGCGGCAATACCCATAGGCTGTGCGCTACGCACATTGCCGCGCCTTCTACCCCATTTTGCTGCGGTTGTAAGGGGGATATGAAAGATTCGTTACATCACCAGCGGCGAAACGCCGATCAACCATTCGTGCAGCTTCCAGATGATCAGCCCCCAGGCAACGATGCCGATGACGACGGCATAGAGATCGTATTTCGCCGAGACGAAGGGGCGCAGCGTGATCTCGCCCGCCCGCTCGCGCCGCTTCAGCGAGATGCGCAGGATGACGCCCCAGGCGAGAAAAGCGGCAAACAGTAGCACCGACGACGTCTCGCCATTGGCGAGCAGATGCGCCAGCGCCCAGATCTTTACCGACAGAACCATCGGATGTTTCGTCTTGGTGGCGATATGTCCGGCCGGCAGCAGCGAGGCGACCAGACAGATCATCGCGATCAGCATCAGCGTAATCGTAATATGCGCCATCCAGACCGGCGGGTTGTAAAGCATGCCGGTCACCGCGCGCGCCTGTCCGAACCCGTAGATCAACAGGATCAGCGTGGCGAGACTGGCGATCGAATAGGCGGCCCGCCACCCTTTCTCGCCGAGGCTTGCGATCATCGACTGGCGAAAGCCGGGAGCCACGACCCGCACCAGATGCACGCCGAGAAAAAGTATGATGCCGATGATAAGCAGTGCCATTGCGGTCCCTTCCGTGCAGTTTGTCATGGCTTAGCGGCTGACGGGAAAAAATACCAGTTGAGACCGCAGCTTCGCCGCAATTCTATAGGAGGGAAACCGCGATCAAATTGTCGCGGTGTCCATGTCCCGTCTTCTCCTCTCCACCTGCCTGACTGCTTCGTTCCTTCTCCCGGCAATCGCCGAGGCGGCTGACCGGCCGAAACAGCTCGTCCTCATCTCCTTCGACGGCGCCCACGACAATGCGCTCTGGCTGAAAAGCCGGGAGATGGCCGCCAGGAACGGCGCCCACTTCACCTATTTCCTTTCGTGCACCTTCCTGATGAACGAGACGGCGAAGAAGGCCTATCAGGCGCCGCACCAGAAACGCGGAAAATCGAATGTCGGCTTCGCGCAGAGCGACGACGAGATCCGCGAACGCCTCGGCAATATCTGGCACGCCCATCTCGAAGGCCACGACATATCGAGCCATGCCTGCGGTCATTTCGACGGCCGCCTCTGGAGCGAGGCAGACTGGTCGGCCGAATATGCCACTTTCCACGCGACGCTGAAGAATGCCTGGAAGAGCGTCGGCATCGAGGAACCTGCCGGCTGGCCGGACCTTGTCGATCACGGCATCAGGGGCTTTCGCGCCCCCTATCTCGCGGCAACGGCGGGCGCCGACATGATCGCCGCCGAAAAGAAGGCCGGCTTCTCCTATGATGCAAGCCTCGTCACCAAAGGCCCGGCCATGCCAGTCGAAGAAGACGGCATCATCCGCTTCGGCCTGCCGCTGATCCCCGAGGGCCCGAGCGAAAAGCCGATCATCGGCATGGACTACAATCTGTTCGTGCGGCACTCCAAGGGCGAGGAAGACAGGGCCGATTCGAAGGAATTCGAGGATCGCTCCTATGCCGCCTTCTCCCAGGCCTTCGACCGCCAGTACAACGGCAACCGCATCCCCCTCCAGCTCGGCTTCCACTTCGTGGAAATGAACGGCGGCGCCTACTGGCGAGCCCTGGACCGCCTGGTCAGCGACGTCTGCCACCGCGCCGATGTCGCCTGCGTCAGTTATTCCGAAGCGATCCCGATGATCGAGGCCCGCGGCAAGCTGCAGCAGACGTCAGGGCTCTGAGACAATGCTTCTTGAACGAGGGGTGGTGCCGCGCAGCCCCCCTCATCCGACCCGTCGAGCCATCTTCTCCCCGCGGGACGAGAAGAGGAAGCAAGTGGCGGGGTCGCGTTTCCTCCCCTTCTCCCCAGCGGGGAGAAGGTGCCGGCAGGCGGATGAGGGGGCCGCACGGCACGCCAGTCACCTCTTTCTGCCGCCTGCGCTTCCCCATCCGTCGGAAAGCTACCTATCACCCATCAACATGAACAACGCCAGCTTCCCGCTCCAGATAATGCTGGTCGATCGCCGGCAGCGGTTCATCATCGATGGCCGCCTCGAAGGCCTTCAGACGTTTGTGAATGGAAAGCAGTTCGATGATCGTCGTCCAGGAGTTGACCAGGTACTGGAACGAGTTGCTGACCTGGCCGAAGGCGGTCGAGATCTGCTGGAAGATACCATAGGTTATCGTGCCTGCAACGATCGTCGG
Source organism: Rhizobium phaseoli (assembly GCF_001664385.1). Classification (NCBI taxonomy): domain Bacteria; kingdom Pseudomonadati; phylum Pseudomonadota; class Alphaproteobacteria; order Hyphomicrobiales; family Rhizobiaceae; genus Rhizobium; species Rhizobium phaseoli. Next base: position 3,317,347 of record NZ_CP013532.1, read on the forward strand.
CACCAGCATGAAGACGACGAAGAGTGCGTCTGCCTGAATGTAGAAATAGCGGGCGACGTTGAAATACATGTAGTGGAAATACATGCGGAAATAGTTTCGCCGAACGTTATTAAAGAGCTCGCTGACTGTCAGCGGCTGCGCGCGCTCGGCATGATCCTCGCCATAGACGAGTTCCTTGCGATAGGCGGCCTCGACGCGCTGATTGCGGAAGTTGAGGCCCGGCAGCTTGATACCGGCGACTGCCAGAAGCAGCGTGCCGAATGCCGACCAGAAAAGCGCCAGCCAGAAGAGCGAATTCGCCAGCGGCCCGATGACCGGCAGTTCAGTCACGTAATGCGAGAGCGCCAAAAGGATCGGAAGGAAGACCACGAGCGTCATCACCGAGTTGATGAGACTGATGCCGAGACCTTCGAGGGTGCTGGAAAAGCGCATCGTGTCTTCCTGAACGCGCTGCGAGGCGCCTTCGATGTGACGCAGCTTTTCCCACTTCGACATGTAGAAGTCGTTCATCGCAGCGCGCCAGCGGAAGATGTAGTGGCTCGTAAAGAAGTCGGTCATGATCGACACGAACATGCTGAGGAAAGCGATCTGACAGAAGACCCACATCAGGCTATAAAAATTGTCGACGGAAATGCCCGGCTGCTTCGACAAGGCGTTTTGGAGAAGATCACCGAAGGGCCGGCGCCAGTTGTTGATCACGACCGTGATCTGGACGCCGAAATAGGTGACGAAAATGATGAGCGCCGAACCCCAGATCGACCACAGCTTCCAGGGATGGTGCAGCGCCTTCAAATGCCATGCGCCGCAGAAGATCACCGCCGAGAGAAGGAAGTATCCGTAAAACCAAAGGTTCTCCGGCAGCAGGAAGAAAGAAAGGTCGATCGGCTGCTGCTCTTCCGGAACCGGCACAAAGCCGAGCGACGCGCCGAGGCCCGCAGCGAAAAAATACCAGCCGAATATTGAAATCAGCGTCCACACGACAAGCGAAATGAAGAAAGGTTTCGGCTGGGGAAAAAACGAATGAAACACGGGGGGCTTTGCTTTCCTGAACTGTGAGTCTCGGGAGTGTCATGGAACACTGATTGTGCCGGAAACTAAGGCAGTTCGAAGGAAGCAGCAATGGGTTCGGCCGATTGTTACGGAGATGTAACCGGTTAGGCGACTTTCTTGATCACCGGCATCACCAGCGCGGCGCAGACCAGAAGGGCGGCGGCGGCGATCACCGTCGGCACGGTGAAACTGCCCGAGCGTTCGGCGATCCAGCCGGCAACGATCGGCCCGACGATCTGGCCGAGGCCGAAGGCGGCGGTCATCATCGCCAGTATCCTGCGCGGACTCTCGGGCGAAAGCTTGCGGCCGATCTGCAGCCCGTAAGCGGTGATCGCCAGGAACGTCGCGCCGAACAGCGCGCCGCCGATCAGCGGTGCGACCGAAGGCGGCAGCGCCACAGTCGCAAGCACGCCGGCCGCCTCGATAAGAAGCGCCGCGACATAGACGCCGCCAAGCCCGAACGGCCTCACTAGCGGCTTCCAGGCAAACAGCGCCACCGCCGCCGTCAGACCGGCGATGAACCAGCAGAGGAATTCGACGAAAGCTCCCGTTGCCGACAGGCGGGCGATGGTGACGAGAAAGGTGGCGGTGATGACATAGCCGAAGCCGAACAGGCCGTAGGAGAGCGTCACCAGCACCATCGGCCGGCTCCAGACCAGCACCGGCTCCTTACCCGCGCGCGCCGATTGCGCCGGGGCAGACGGCAACAGCAGGAAAACGACGACCAGGCTCAGCGCACAGTAGATCGCCCCGCCGATCCAGTCGGCGCGCCAGCCGCCCGCCCCGCCGTGGAAACCGAGGCCGATCAGGAGCACCATCACCGAGGACAGCGCGATCCCCGCCCCCGGCCCGCCGAAATGCGCCGCCTGCACATGGTCGTTGCCGGCCGCGGCCCCGTGGCTGAGCACGATCGACGAGGTGAAGACCATCGCAAGGGCGCTGGCGAGGCCGGCGAGGAAGCGGATGACGGCGAAGATCGCGACGGAATTGGTGGTAGCCATGGCGGCAAGCAGGATTGCGGTGGCAAGCAGCGCCGAGAGCGCCACCAGCCGCTCGCGCCCCGCCGCCCAGCCATAGGCCGCCAGCACGGCGCCGACGAGATAACCGACGAAATTCGCCGAGGCGATGAAACCTGCATCCGCCGCCGAAAGCGGCACGCCACTCATCATCCCGGGCAGGATCGGCGTGTAGGAGAAGCGCCCGAAGCCCATGGCCGCCGCCATAGCAACGGCACCGGCAGCGGCGGTGGCAACGAGGTTTGGCTGGGAGCGAGGGGGGCGGGAGAGCATGCAGCGCTTATCGCGCCGCAGCACCGGTATCGCAAACGACTATTTCTGATCGGTCGATCAATTTCCGGAAAGGTCGAAAAAAACCCCGGCTCACCTTGAAAGTGATTATCTTACGATATATGTCTTACGACATAGCCAGCGATACATCTTGCGATGAAAGGAAAAAGCCAGTGAGAGGTTTCAAAGGCGGCATGTTCGGCGAAGCGTTCCGCATGGGCCGCAAATTCGCGGCGGGCGATCTGCAGCTCGTCATCCTGGCGCTGCTCGCCGAGCAGCCGCGCCACGGCTACGAGTTGATCAAGTTACTGGAGGAGCGTTCCGGCGGCTTCTATGTGCCGAGCCCCGGCGTCATTTATCCGGCGCTCACCTATCTCGAAGAAACCGGCCTTGCCGAAGTGGAGAATGAGGGCACCAAGAAGCTGTACCGCATCACCGAGGCCGGCCGGCGCCGCGTCGAGGAAAACCGCGACATGATCCTGCACACACTCGCCAAGCTCGAACGCATCGGTGAGAAGATGGCGTATGTGAAGCGTGTTTTCGAAACCGACCGCCATGGCGCCGACAGCGATGATGGCGACTTCATGCAGGACGGCGGCGATATCCGCGCCGCCCGCATGTTGCTGCGCTCGGCGCTCAGGATGCGTTATCCCTGGTCGAAAGCCGAAGCCGCCCGTATCGCCGGCATATTGGAACGCGCGGCCACGGAAATCCTACAGGGCGGCAGGCCGGATACGCGGTGAAGACGGGGTAGGTGCCGGCGACGGCGCGTTCGCGGACGCGCCGAGGTATAAGAGAGCCTCGTCCTGAGCTGCCTCGAAGGACGATTTCTTCCGAGGTCTGGATCGCCTCGATGCGGGCGACCGCCGCGGATTGGCTCGTATATTAATTGCTATTTTAGCATACGGTAATATATTGTGGGGCGTTGTTGTCATTGGCCTAAATCCAGGTGCGCAAGCCGAAAACATCGGCTGCGTGGAGGGAATTTCATGTCTCTACGCTCTCAGGGTACCGCTCTTTTCCTTCTTCTCCTCTCGTCAACGATGATTCCCGCCGCTGCCCAAACAGGCAAAGAGCCCTCTGTTAGCGGTAAGGACTTTGATGCCGCGGCGGCCGATCAAGCAAGACGGTACTTGGAGGAGGGCCGCGAGACATTCCGCTTTGACACGTTCGGCAGTGAGGACTTCTGGGGAGGCAAACTCAAGCTTCACGAAGCGATCGCGGGTGAGAAGCTGGGCGGCAAGGGGCCAGGCCTTAGTCCCAAGAAAGCTCTGGAGCTCGGGTTGAAAGTCGAAGTTAACGCCATCCCAAAAGACATTGCCGCTGCGCTCGCCAAAGGTGAGGTCGATCTTGACGATCCGGCCAGCACGCTACTTCTGCTGAAGGCCAATGCCGTTGTGGGGGTAACCGGATTCTTCGGCGAAGACGGAAAGACCCTGACGTCGGTCGGAATCCAGTGTGCGGTGTGCCACTCGACGGTCGACGACGCCTACGCTCCCGGCATCGGTCATCGGCTGGATGGCTGGCCCAACCGTGACCTGAACATCGGTGCGATCGTCGCGCTGGCGCCTGACCTTACGGCATTCACTGAGATGCTGCAGGTTTCGGAAGCCGACGTGAAGAAGGCGGTGGAAGCCTGGGGGCCCGGCAAGTTCGACGCCGAACTCAACCTGGATGGAAAGGCGTTCCGGCCGGACGGCAAGACGTCGGCCACGCTCAATCCGCCCGCATTCGGATTGGCGGGCGTGAACAACCATACCTGGACTGGAGCCTGGGGAACCGTCAGCTATTGGAACGCCTATGTCGGAAACCTCGAGATGCATGGCAAAGGCACGTTCTATGATCCGCGTCTTGATGACGCCGAGAAATATCCGGTCGCCGCTAGGACAAAGCAGGGCCACAAGCAGGACAAGGAAGACCGGATCACCGCCAAACTGCCGGCGTTACATTTCTACCAGCTGTCCTTGCCTACTCCGCAGCCGCCGGAAGGCACCTTCGACAGGGCGGCGGCGGAAAAAGGAAAGGCCCTCTTCAACGACAAGGCCAAGTGCGCCACTTGCCATGTACCGCCGCTCTTCACCGAACCCGGCTGGAACCTGCACACGGCGGACGAGATCGGGATAGACGATTTCCAGGCGAAACGCGCCCCGGACGGCCGCTACCGGACAGCGCCGCTGCGCGCCTTGTGGAACGTGGACAAGGTCCACAAGGGTGGCTTTTACCATGACGGGCGCTTCGCCACGCTGGAGGACGTCGTCGAGCACTATAACGACCATTTGAAGTTGAATCTGAGCGCGGAGGAAAAAGGCGATCTCACCGAGTATTTGAAGTCGCTCTAACCCCATCCCTGACGACAGGGTGGTTTCCTAATGCTCCTGAGACAGGTCATGAAAGATGGCAGCAGAGGCACTGCGGATTGCGCCCGAAAGAACAAGGGAGCCTCAATCCTGAGTGCCCCGCGGGGCCTCGAAGGGCGACGCGGGTGCGCTGACGCCGCCACGAAGGAAGAAAACCCGAGAATTCCCCTACGCCCGCCCATCCGGCAAGGTCAAAATCACCGGTCCGTTCCGCGTCGCAACCACCGTGTGTTCATATTGCACGGTCGGCGCCTTGGGATCGGCATAAAGCGTCCATGCATCGTCGCCGCCCTCGGCCCATGTGGCGCCGAGCGAAAGGAACGGCTCGACGGTAAAGACGAGACCGTCCGTCATGACCCGCTTTTCCGAAGGGTCCGGCCAGGTCGAGAGCTCGGCCGGCTCCTCGTGCAACGAACGCCCGACGCCGTGGCTCGCCAGATTGGCAACCAGCGTATAGCGGTTCTTCTGGGCGAAAGCCCCGACTGCGGTACCGATCTTGGCCAGCGGCTCACCCGACTTGACCTGGTTGAGCCCGACCCAGAGCGCCCGCCTGCCGTCGCGGCAGAGCCGTTCGATCTTCGGCTTGACCGGCGGCATCGCAAAGGAAGCGCCGGTATCGGCGAAGAAACCGTCCTTCTCGGCCGAAACGTCGATATTGATCAGGTCGCCGGCCTGGATGACACGTGGCCCGGGAATGCCGTGGGCGATTTCCTCGTTGACGCTGATGCAGGTGGCGCCGGGAAACTGGTAGCAGAACTCCGGCGCCGAGCGCGCGCCGGAATCCTCAAGCACCTTGCGTCCGATCCGGTCGAGTTCCAGCGTCGTCATGCCCGGTTCCATCGCTGCCGCCATCACCTGGATGGCGTTGGCGCAGATCCGGCCGATCTCCTTGAGCTTTGTCAGCTCATCGTCGTTTGCGATAACCATTCGTCTCTTCCGGCCTTGCGGGCGAGGCGCGGCCGCCTCAAGCGGTGGCTTTCGCCCCTTCGTTCCTTTCAGTCAATGCCTTTCTGACGATCGGCGCGACTTTCGTCCCATAGAGCTCGATGCCGCGCATGATCTCAGCATGCGGCATCAGGCCGATTGCCATCTGCAGCAGGAAACGGTCGTTCTTGAACAGCGCATGTTGGGCGATAATCTTTTCCGCGACTGCCTCCGGATCGCCGACGAAGAGCGCGCCGTTCGGCCCGCGCGATAGGTCGAATTGCGCCCGGCTTGTCGGCCCCCAGCCGCGCTCGCGGCCGATGCGGTTCATCACTTCGGCTTGCGGTCCGTAAAACTGGTCGGCGGCGGCCTCGGTGGTATCGGCGATGAAGCCGTGAACGTTGATGCTGGTCTTCAGCTTCGTTTGGTCCTGCCCTGCCCGGCGCGCCGCCTCACGGTAGAGATCGAAAAGCGGCGCGAAACGGCGCGGTTCGCCGCCGATGATCGCCAGCGCCACCGGCAGGCCGAGCGCACCGGCGCGCGCCACGGACTGCGGCGTGCCGCCGACCGCAACCCACAGCGGCAGCGGATCCTGCAATGGCCTGGGATAGACGCCGCGCCCACGGATCGGCGCGCGAAGCTCGCCCTCCCATTGCACCGTCTCGCTGTCGCGCAGCGCCAGCAGCAGATCGAGCTTCTCTTCGAAAAGCTGGTCGTAATCCTCGAGATTGTAGCCGAACAATGGGAAGGACTCGATGAAAGAGCCCCGCCCCGCCATGATCTCGGCCCGGCCGCCCGAAATCAGGTCGAGCGTCGCAAACTGCTGGAAGACCCGCACCGGGTCGTCGGAGGAAAGCACGGTGACGGCGCTCGTCAGCCGGATATTCCTGGTCTTGACGGCAGCCGCCGCCAACGCCACCGCAGGAGCGGAGGCCGCATAATCCGGCCGGTGATGCTCGCCGAGCCCAAAGACGTCGAGCCCGACCTGATCGGCAAGCTCGATCTCCTCGATCAGATGCTTCAGCCGTTCGGCTCCTTCCGCTCCCTTGCTGCGCGAGGGATTAGGATTGACGTCTGCGAATGTATAAAGGCCGAGTTCCATTGTCCGCATCCCATTGAATTCAACCTGGAGATAAGGACCGGCGAGCGGCAACGCAAATACAAAGTCTGGAACGGAATGTTCGAGAGTTTCGATAGTGGTAGGATGGTTTCGACCATTCGTCGCTAAGACTTAGTCGGCAGCATGGTAAGAGTCTTTGCGCCGTAGACACGGCGCTGCTGGATTCCTGTGACAAGCACAGGAATGAGGGAGCAAGTGGGTCAACCCGCGCTCCATATCCTCGTGTAGAGCCGGATCAGAGGGACGACAGTTGCTTTTGATCTCTCCCGACACCAAGAACTCCCTCATTCCTGTGCTCGTCACAGGAATCCAGCAGTCGCGCGTCCGCGCGACGGGAGACTCAGGTACTCACAGTCCAAGTAGATGAAACGAGATATCCTCCCATTCCGGATTCTCCCGCTCGATCAGATTGAGCTTCCACTGCCGCGGCCATTTCTTGATCGTCTTCTCCCGCTTGATCGCAGTCGTCAGCAGATCATGCTCCTCAAACCACACCAGCGTCTTGACGCCATACTTGGACGTGAAAACCTGGCGTCAGTTCATTCTGGTGCTCGTATAGCCGCCCGGCAAGGTCCCGCGTCACGCCGGTATAGAGCGTGCCGTTGCGCCCGGATGCGAGAATGTAGACGTAACCCATGTCAGCAGATTGGCACAGGATACAGCCTGCGTCGACAGAGCCACCCCCACGCCTAAACCCTCGATTCGAATCTGAATTCAACGACTTCAAAGCGCCGGCGGAATCTTCTTCCAAGCTGCCTCAAACAATACTTGAAGCAGGGACGACCCGGCCTCCGCCACGCCTCCTCCGCTCACATCTTCGCCAGCAGTTCCGCCAGCTGATCCGCGGCCTTTCCCCATCCGTCGTGGAAACCCATCTTCTCGTGCGCTTCCTTGTCCTCGGCGCGCCAGTGCAGCGCCTTGGCCGTATACTTCGTGCGTCCATTGCCGAGATCTTCGAGCAGGATGACGCCGGTGAAGAAAGGTTTTTCGGCAGGCACCCAGGCGCTGCTATAGGCGTCGGTGAAGACGATCTTCTCGTTCTCGACGAGCTCGAGATAGACGCCGCGGTTCGGATACCGATTGCCCTCGGGATCCTGCATGACAATGACGTTGGAGCCGCCGGGGCGGACATCCAGCGTCGCTTCCGCCACGCCCCAGGGGCGCGGTACGAACCACTGCTTCAGCAGCTCGGGATCGGTCCACGCCCTGTAGATCTTATCACGCGGGGCTTCGAATTCGCGGATAAGGACAAGCTCATGTTGGGTGCTGGCGGTCATCTCAACATCTCTCCATTTGATTAAACCTGGTTCGTCTCAGGCTGTTACAAGGACGTGTCAAACTTCGCCATTCCGACAGCGTGGCGATTTTTCTTTGATCATTCTGCGATCGGTTGCGCGGCCTCTTCCTGCATCTTGTCGATCTGCCGGCGGATATGGGCGGCCTCGGCCGCCGAATGGGCAAGCGCAATGGCATGGTCGAAGGCCTCGCGCGCCTGGCGAGACAAGCCAAGCTGCTTCAGCAGGCCACCCCGCAGACCGTGATAGTAGAAATAACCGCCGAGTTTCTCGCCAAGCGGATCGATGAGATCGAGAGCCTGCTGCGGCCCTTGCAGCTTGGAAACAACGACGGCGCGGTTAAGCGTCACGACAGGCGAAGGCTGCACACGCTCCAGCGCGCGGTAAAGCAGATCGATCTCGACCCAGTCGGTATCCTCGGCACGTTTCGCGCGGGAATGGATGGCGGCAATGGCCGCCTGAAGCTGATACGGGCCGGGCCGGCGGTGCCGCAGCGCCTTGTCGAGCAGCGCGAGCGCCTCGTTGATGAAGGGCTGGTTCCAAAGCGAGCGGTTCTGATCTTCGAGCAGCACGATTTCGCCCTCGGCGCTGAAGCGCGCCGGCCGGCGCGAGATTTGCAGGAGCATGAGCGCGAGCAGCCCCATCAGCTCCGGTTCGGCGGGGAAAATATGCAGCATCAGCCGTGCCAGCCGGATCGCCTCGTCGCTGATGGCGGCCGCCTCATGCTTGGGGTCGGCCTGGCTGTAACCCTCGTTGAAGATGAGATAGATCATCGTGCTGACGATCGAGAGACGTTCGGCCCTCTCCTCGGGGCTCGGCGTTTCGAAAGGCACGCCTGCCTTGGCGACACGCGCCTTCGCCCGGGTGATGCGCTGCTCCATGGCGCTTTCCGATACCAGGAAAGCGCGCGCGATCTGCGTCACCGAAAGGCCGGACACGATGCGCAGCGCCAGCGCGATCTGTTGGGTGGCCGGCAGATCCGGATGGCAGCAGATAAAAAGAAGCCGCAGGATATCGTCGCGATAATTGGAATCGTCCAGCCGCTCGGCGATATCGCTTTCGGCATCCTCGGTATCGGAAATGACGTGCTCATCCGGCAGGGCCTGGAGCTTCGACCGCTTGCGCACCGCGTCGATGCCGCTGTTGCGGCCGACGAAGATGAGCCAGGCCGTCGGATCGCGCGGCGGTCCCTTCTCCGGCCATGTCCGGATCGCCCTCAGGCATGCCTCCTGGAACGCCTCTTCCGCGGTATCGAGATCACGGAAATAGCGCAGCAGCGCGCCAAGCGCCTTTGGGCGGGCCGAGGCAAGAGCGAGGTCGATCCAGGCAATATCGGTCATGATGCAGCATCTCCGGGCCTGAAGACGTAGAAAGGCCGAATTTCGTATGAGGTGGAACCCGGATTGACGGATGAAAGCTGCTTCGAGAAGGCGACCGCCTCGTCGAGGGTTTCGAAGTCAACCACATAGAAGCCGAGAAGCGCCTCCTTCGTTTCCGCAAAAGGCCCGTCGATGACCAAGGGCTCGTCCTTGCCTTTGCGCACCGTAGTCGCCGCCGTCGTCGGCATCAGCCGGCCGACGGGACCGAGCTTGCCGGCTTTCGCCAGCGGCTCCTGCACGGCGTAAAGTTTCTCCATGACGGCAGCCTCCTCCTCCTGGCTCCAGGCGAAGACGGTTTCCTCATGGGCGTAACAAAGGATTGCATAAAGCATCGGGCCACTCCTCTTTCCGAATGACGAAGGAGTAACCGCTTAGCCGACAGGTCGCATTAAAAAATTATCAAAAGAAAGGCGCCCGAACAGCCGAGCAGCCCGTGGGGACACCAGCCGTTATGATGCGGTTCTGATCGCGCCTCACCCCTCGCTCAGCGTCCGCCGGACCGCACTCTTCCAGCCCTTGAGCTTGGTCGTCCGCACCTTCTCGTCCATATCGGGCTCGAACCGCCGGTCGCGTTTCCACCTCGCCGAAAAGCCGTCCCTGTCCGGCCAGACCCCGGCCCGGCTGCCGGCGAGCCAGGCGGCACCGAGCGCCGTCGTCTCGAGAATGACCGGGCGGTCGACCGGAGCATCGAGCAGGTCGGCGAGCCGCTGCATCGTCCAGTCGGAGGCGACCATGCCGCCATCGACCCGCAGCACCGTATCGTCGCCGCTGTTCTTCCAATCCTTCTGCATGGCGTCGAGCAGGTCACGGGTCTGGTAGCAGACGGCCTCGAGCGCGGCGCGGGAAAATTCCGCCGGGCCGGTATTGCGTGTCAGCCCGAAGATGGCACCGCGCGCCTTGGCGTCCCAATGCGGCGCGCCCAGCCCGGTAAAGGCGGGCACGAGATAGACCTCCTGCGTGGGATCGGCCTTTTCGGCAAGTGCGTTGGTTTCGGCGGCGCTGCCGATGATCCCGAGTCCGTCCCGCAGCCATTGCACCGCTGCACCGGCGATGAAGATCGATCCCTCGAGCGCGTAGGTCGTCTCCCCGTTCAGGCGATAGGCGATGGTGGTCAACAGCCGATTTTTCGAGCGGACCATATCTGCGCCGGTGTTGAGCAGCGCGAAACAGCCAGTGCCATAGGTCGATTTCAGCATGCCCGGCGCAAAGCAGGCCTGACCGATGGTCGCCGCCTGCTGGTCACCGGCGACCCCGAGAATCGGGATCGCAGCGCCAAAGATACCGGCGTCGACCGTCCCAAAATCGGCGGCGCAATCCTTGACTTCCGGCAGCATGGCGGCCGGCACCCTCAGAATATCGAGCAGATCCTCGTCCCAGCTATTTTCGGCGATATTGTACATCAGCGTGCGCGAGGCATTGGTGGCGTCGGTGACGAAGCTCTTGCCGCCTGTCAGCCGCCATATCAGGAAGGTGTCGATCGTCCCGAAGCAGAGATCGCCCCTGGCGGCACGCGCCCGCGCACCCTTCACGTTGGCCAACATCCAGGAAAGCTTCGTTCCGGAAAAATAGGGATCGAGGAGCAGGCCGGTCTTCTTGGTGAACAGCCGCTCGAGGTCCTGCCGCTTCAGATTATCGCAATAGCTCGCGGTGCGCCGGTCCTGCCAGACGATGGCATTCTGGATCGGCCGGCCCGTCTCGCGCTCCCAGACGACCACCGTCTCGCGCTGATTGGTGATGCCGAGTGCCGCAACATCCCTCGCCGTAATCCCGGCGTCGCGCAACGCCATGTTGACGGTGGAGACGACCGAATCCCAGATCTCGTCGGGATCGTGCTCCACCCAGCCGGAACGCGGATAGATCTGGGTGAATTCCTTCTGGCCCTTGCCGGCGACATGCATATCGCCATCGAAGACGATCGCCCGCGTCGACGTCGTTCCCTGATCGATCGCCAGAACATATCCACTCATCAAATCCCTCCTCAAAACACATCATTATCGTTGCAAATCAATAGGACACGGATACGGATGAGAAAAGCGAATAAAGCGGAATTGCCAGCCCGCCGGCTTTGGGCATAACCTCGCCGCCAACGCTGCAACGCAGCATCCGCTTCCAGGGAGAAAAACATGAGCAGATCAGTCGTCGTCACCGGTTCCACCAGCGGCATCGGTCTTGCGATCGCCACCGCCTTCGCCGAAGCGGGCGACAACATCGTCATCAACGGTTTCGGAAATGCCGATGAAATCAAGGCGATCGTCGAACGGCTTGAATCGATATCGAAAGGCCGGGCGATCTACCATCCGGCCGACATGGCGAAGCCCGCCGAGGTCGCCGACCTGATCGAAACGGCGGCAAAGAGCTTCGGCACCGTCGATGTTCTGGTCAACAATGCCGGCATCCAGCATGTCGAGAAGATCGAGGATTTCCCGATCGAAAAATGGGATCAGATCATCGCGATCAACCTGTCGAGCTCCTTTCATACCATGCGCGCGGCGATCCCGCTGATGAAGGCGAAGAAGCACGGCCGCATCATCAATATTGCCTCGGCGCACGGGCTCGTCGCCTCCCCCTTCAAATCCGCCTATGTGGCCGCCAAACATGGTATATTAGGTCTGACGAAAACAGCGGCGCTGGAACTTGCCGAATTCGGCGTGACGGTCAACGCCATCTGCCCCGGCTACGTGCTGACGCCGCTGGTCGAAAAACAGATACCCGACACTGCCAAGGCACGCGGCATGACCGAGGAACAGGTAAAGAGCGAGGTCATCCTCAAGGCGCAGCCGACGCGGGAATTCGTCAAGGCCGAAGAGATCGGCGCATTGTCGCTCTACCTCGCCAGCGACGCTGCCCGCCAGGTGACCGGAACGCACATCTCGATTGACGGTGGCTGGACGGCGGCTTAACCATTTGGAAAAAACAACCGGGAATATCATGAACGACAGCATACGCTTCATCCTGAACGGCGAGGACATCGCGCTCACCGATGTTGGGCCGACCGAGACGCTTCTTGACTTTCTCCGGTTGAAGCGGCGCCTGACAGGCACCAAGGAAGGATGCGCCGAAGGCGATTGCGGCGCCTGTACCGTGCTCGTCGGACGGCTGGCCGACGGCAAGCTTGCCTATGAATCCGTCAACGCCTGCATCCGTTTCGTCGGTTCGCTGCACGCCACCCATGTGGTGACGGTCGAGCACCTTGCCGGGCGCGACGGCGTGCTGCATCCGGTGCAGCAGGCGCTGGTCGATTGCCATGGCTCGCAATGCGGTTTCTGCACCCCGGGCTTCGTCATGTCGCTCTATGGCCTCTGGCTGACGAATGAAAATCCCGGCCGCCGCGAGATCGAAAAGGCGCTGCAGGGCAATCTCTGTCGCTGCACCGGCTATGAGCCGATCGTCAAGGCCGCCGAGCAGGTGAGCCTGACGCGGCCGAGCGCGCTCTTCGATCCGCTGCAACGGACGCGCTCAGAAATCGTTGCGCGGCTCTGGGCCCTGCAGGCGAGCGGCACCATCCGGATCGCCAATGGCGAAGACCAGCTGATCGTTCCGGGGTCTGTTCAGGCTCTGGCCGAAGTCCTCTCGCAGGAACCCGACGCGACTATCGTTGCCGGCGCGACCGATGTCGGCCTCTGGGTGACGAAGCAGATGCGCCGATTGAGCCCGGTCGTTTTCATCAATCATCTGAGCGAATTGCAATCGGTCACGGAAAGCGAAGACGGCGTCACCATTGGCGCCGGCGTCAGCTATACCAAGGCTTTCGAAGCGATTGCCCGGAAAATTCCGGCGCTCGGACGCCTGATCGACCGCATTGGCGGCGAACAGGTTCGCAACATGGGCACGATCGGCGGCAACATCGCCAACGGCTCGCCGATCGGCGACAGCCCGCCGCCATTGATCGCGCTCGGCGCGACGCTGACGCTGCGCTCCCTGGAAGGCCGGCGCAAGATGCCGCTCGAAGACTTCTTCATCGCCTATGGCAAGCAGGATCGCAGGCCCGGCGAATTCGTCGAGAGCGTATTCGTGCCCTATCCCAAGCCGACCAGCCGTTTTGCCGCCTACAAGATCACCAAGCGGCGCGACGAAGATATCACCGCGGTGCTCGGCGCCTTCCTGCTGACGCTCGATGCAACCGACGTGGTCACCGACATTCGCATTGCCTTCGGCGGCATGGCGGCAACACCCAAACGCGCTCAAGCTGTCGAAGCCGCGCTGATCGGCAAATCATGGACGGAAGCGACGATCGACGCCGCCCGCCCCGCCTTCGACGCCGACTTCCAGCCGCTGACCGACTGGCGCGCCACGGCGGAATACCGGCAACTGACGGCGAAGAACCTGCTGACGCGCTTCTATCTTGAGACTGTTGGCGCGCCGGCGGAGCTGAAGCGGTTCGAGGAGGTGGCGTGATGGATTGTTTCGCAAGCCGACCTCCCGCAGTCACCACTTTGCCCCTCACTCTAACCCTCTCCCCGCCTGCGGGGAGAGGGGACGTGCCCTGCGAGAAGTGGCGAGCAACGGAGACGGCGCGGCATGTCCCTTCTCCCCGCAAGCGGGGAGAAGGTGGCGGCAGCCGGATGAGGGGCCGCCGTCAAATCAGGGCTTCCCGTGGAGGACACCGCTAATGGACAAGTCCACCTTCGAAGACCGAAAAGTCGTCATCTCCGGCCCCATGCACGGCTCCCTGCGCCATGACTCAGCACACAAACATGTCACCGGAAGCGCCGATTATATCGACGATATTCCCGAACCCGCCGGCCTCCTGCACGGCGCGCTCGGCCTTTCCGACCGGGCGCATGCCGAAATCATCAGTATCGATCTTTCCGCTGTCGCCGCCTATCCCGGCGTCGTTTGGGTTTTCACAGGCAAGGACGTGCCCGGCGTCAACGACACCAGTTCCAATGGCAGCCATGACGAGCCGCTGCTTGCCGAAAGCTTGGTTCAATTCCACGGCCAGCCGATCTTTGCCGTCATCGCCGAAACGCGCGACGCGGCGCGGCGCGCCGCGCGGCTGGCGAAGATCGACTATCGCGACCTGACGCACTGGCACGATATCGACGGCGCGCTTGCCAATGGCGGCCCGCTGGTGATCACCCCGATGACGCTGCAGCGCGGCGAGCCGGAAACGGAAATGCCGAATGCCGCCATGCGGCTGAAGGGGCAGATGCGCATCGGCGGCCAGGAGCATTTCTATCTCGAAGGCCATATCGCCGTGGCCATTCCCGGCGAGGACGATGAGGTCACCGTCTGGTCGTCGACGCAGCATCCGAGCGAGATCCAGCATATTGTCGGCCATGTGCTCGATATCCCGTCGAACGCGGTCACCGTCAACGTGCGCCGCATGGGCGGCGGCTTCGGCGGCAAGGAAACGCAGGGTAACCAGTTCGCAGCCCTTGCGGCAATCGCCGCCAAGAAGCTCGGGCGTGCGATTAAATTCCGTCCGGACCGCGACGAGGATATGAGCGCCACCGGCAAGCGTCATGATTTCCTGGTCGATTACGAAGTGGGTTTCGATGCCGAAGGCCGCATCCATGCGGTCGACGCCACTTATGCGGCGCGCTGCGGCTTCTCCTCGGATCTGTCGGGACCGGTGACCGATCGCGCCCTCTTCCATGCCGATTCCAGCTATTTCTATCCGCATGTGCACCTCCAGTCGAAGCCGCTGAAAACCCACACGGTCTCGAACACCGCCTTCCGCGGCTTCGGCGGGCCGCAGGGCATGCTCGGCGCCGAGCGGATCATCGAGGAGATCGCTTACGCAGTCGGCAAGGATCCGCTCGACATCCGCAAGCTGAATTTCTACGGCCAGCCGGGCTCCGGGCGCACGCTGACTCCCTACCATCAGGAGGTCGAGGACAATATCATCGCCCGCGTCGTCGACGAGCTGGAGGATACGTCAGATTACCGGGCGCGGCGCAACGCCATCATCGGCTTCAACCGCGACAGCCGCTATATCAGGAAGGGCATTGCCCTGACGCCGGTGAAATTTGGCATCTCCTTCACCATGACCGCCTTCAACCAAGCCGGCGCGCTCGTCCACGTCTATCAGGACGGCTCGATCCACCTGAACCATGGCGGCACCGAAATGGGCCAAGGTCTTTATACCAAGGTCGCGCAGGTGCTGGCCGACAGCTTCCAGGTCGATATCTCAAGGGTGAAGATCACCGCGACGACGACAGCCAAGGTGCCGAACACCTCGGCCACCGCTGCCTCGTCCGGCTCGGATCTGAACGGCATGGCGGCCTTCGATGCCGCCCGCCAGATCAAGGAACGTCTGGTGGCTTTTGCCGCCGAGAAATGGGATGTGGCCTCCTCCGACGTCGTCTTTCTGCCCAACCGCGTGCGCGTCGGTGACAGCGAAATCCCCTTCCCCGATTTCATCAAGCAGGCCTATTTTGCCCGCGTCCAGCTTTCCGCCGCTGGCTTCTACAAGACGCCGAAGATCCACTGGGACCGCAAGGCCGGCCGCGGCACGCCCTTCTATTATTTCGCCTACGGCGCCGCCTGCACCGAGGTTTCGATCGACACGCTGACCGGCGAATATCTGATCGATCGCACCGACATCCTGCACGATGTCGGCCGCTCGCTGAACCCGGCAATCGACCTCGGCCAAGTCGAGGGCGCCTTCGTGCAGGGCATGGGCTGGCTGACGACGGAGGAACTCTGGTGGGACGACAAGGGACGCCTGCGCACCCATGCACCATCGACCTACAAGATCCCGCTCGCCTCCGACCGCCCGAAGATCTTCAACGTCCGCCTCGCCGAATGGTCGGAGAACGCGGAAGCCACCATCGGCCGCTCCAAGGCCGTCGGCGAACCGCCCTTCATGCTGGCGATCTCGGTGCTGGAAGCCCTGTCGATGGCGGTCGCCAGCGTGGCGGATTACAAAGTCTGCCCAAGGCTTGATGCGCCGGCGACGCCGGAGCGGGTGCTGATGGCGGTGGAGCGGATGAAGCGGGTGTAGTATGGGAAGGCGTCCGGCTGGCTTGTTGCTCGAGCGGAACCGGCAGAGTGGACACCCCCTCTGTCCGGCAGGACAGAGGGGGGTGAGACACACGCGAGCGCGTCTGCCATTCTCCCATGACTGACCTGCCCGCCTTCCTCGTCGCCCACCCCGACAGCATTCTTGTCGACATAACCGGCACCCAAGGCTCCACCCCGCGTGAAGCGGGCGCCTTCATGCTCGTTTCTCAAACCGCCTTGTGGGGCACGATCGGCGGCGGCCAGTTCGAATTCATGGCAATCGCGAATGCCCGGGAGATGCTGGCGAGAACCGGCGGAGCGGCGACCATGGATATTCCGCTCGGCCCTGAGATCGGCCAGTGCTGCGGTGGGCGCACGCAATTGCGGTTCCGCCAACTGACGCTGACGTTGAAAGACGAACTCGAAGCGAGGCTTGTCGGCGAGATCGAGCGTCTGCCGGAAGTCTATCTCTTCGGCGCCGGCCATGTCGGGCGCGCGCTGGCCACAGCTCTTGCGCCACTGCCGCTGTCGGTAACGGTGGTCGAAACGCGCTACGAAGAGCTCGCCAACCTGCCGGCGCCGACGAAGACCCGGCTGGTGCCGATGCCGGAGGCCCTGGTGAAGGATATTCCCGTTGGCGGCGCAGCCGTCATCCTGACGCACGACCACGCGCTGGACTTCCTCATCGCCCGTGAAGCACTGGCAAGAGAAGATCTCGCCTATATCGGCATGATCGGTTCGGCGACCAAACGCGCCACCTTGGCAAGCTGGCTTTCCCGCGAAGGCGGCGAACGGGGCTCGATGGAGCGATTGACGCTGCCGATCGGCGGCTCGGCGGTCAGGGACAAACGCCCCGAAGTGATCGCCGCAATGACCGCCGCCGAAATCCTGACGGCGCTGGCGACCTATCGCTTGCAGGCGTCCTCGTAAAACGGATCGCGTCCATCGAGAAAACCAAGATCGCGCTTGATGCGATCAGGCGCAGCATCGAGATCGAGGCGGGGCAGCCGGCAGAAGCGGCCGACCAGCAGTGCGGCAAGACGCTTGAACACGCCAATGCTCGGCTGCGCGCGCTTCTCGTCGATAGCAAAGCAATTCATGACATCACCTCGTCAGATTGATGGTATGAGTTGCAGTTTGCCGGTAAAAATGCTGCAATTCCAATCGAACGACCGTCTGCCTGCATCAAGAGAACTTATCCATGAAGCTTTCGAAACAGTTTCCGCTGAATGCGCTGCGCGTCTTCGAGGCCGCGGCTCGGCTGGGGAGCTTCACCAAGGCGGGTGACGAACTCGCCATGACGCAGACGGCGGTCAGCTACCAGATCAAGCTCTTGGAAGAGAATGTCGGCGAGCCGCTCTTCCTGCGCCGTCCCCGCCAGATCGCCTTGACCGAGACCGGCGAACGGCTGGCGCCGAAGGTGACTGAAGCCTTCGCCATGCTGCATGACGCGATGGCGACGGCCCGCGATAGCGTCGACGGTACGCTGGCCATCAGCTCGACCCATACGTTTGCCTCGAAATGGCTTGCGCCGCGCCTCGGCTCCTTCCATTTGAAGCATCCGGCGATCGCAGTGCGCTTTCAGGCGAGTTCCGATATCATCGATTTCGCCCGCGAACAGATCGATGTCGGCATTCGCTGGGGCGACGGCAACTGGCCGGGGCTGGCGCTGCACCGGCTGATGGGGCTGGAGTTCACCCCGATGTTGAGCCCGAAATTGGCGGAGTCGGCAGGCGGCATCAAGGAACCGCGCGATCTCTTGAAGTTCGATCTCTTCGATGCCGGCGACGTTTGGTGGAAACAATGGTTCGAAGCCGCCGGCGTCACCGAGACGGATCTCGACCGGCGCCCGCGCAACCAACTTGGCTCACAGGCTGTCGAAGCCGATGCGGCAATCGCCGGCCACGGCGTCGCGATTCTCCATCCGGCCTTCTATGCGGCCGAGATCGCTCTTGGCCGGCTCTATCAGCCTTTCGAGCTGACCCGCAGCGACGGTAAGGCCTACTGGCTCGTCTATCCGGAAAACCGTCGCAACGTGCCGAAGATCAAAGCCTTCCGCAACTGGATCCTCGAAGAGATGCAGGCGGCCGGTCATTAGTTCATCATGGATTGGACCCGGTTCATCAGCCGGGTCCACTATTGTGATATGCGTGTCAAAACCCCATCTCCGGCGCATAAAAACAGCGCGGCGTATCCTCGTTCGGAAACAGACAGAGATGATAGTCGTTGTCGCCGGATTGCATCGCCTTCGTCATCGGCAGCAGGAAGACATGTGCATGCGTGACCAGCCGGTGGTCGCCCGGCAGTAGCGTCACACGATATCCGCCCGGCGTCACCGCCACGCTTTTCGAAGGGATCATCTGGCAGTCGCCATTATGGCTGTCGCCGTTGCAACAATAGGGGTCATAACTCCACCCCGAGGGTGCGTCGTGAGCCGTCGCCACCGACGCAAATGCAATCATCACACACGTCAGAATGCTGCGCATGGCATCTTCTCCGTCGATGAATGCGCCGCCGCTGATCCACTGTTCTTATTTCATTCCGGCGGCCTTAAACATAACTGTAACCGAATCGTCATGGTTTCAAGACCTGCTGTAATAGCAGGCCGAGTATAAGCCGGAGATAATGCACAGCCTTCTCGGCAGCTTTTAGGCACGGGACAGCATATCGACGATGCGGCGACGATCGGCAGCTTCGACAAAACCTCCGGAAATCATCAGCGGCGCGCCGAAGACTTCGACGAGCCCGTTGCCGACGATCAGTCCTTCGCCGTCCCGGCACGCGACAATGGGATTTGCCATAGTCTCACTGTAGCGCAGCAGCGCGGGGAGATAGCCGGGATCATCGTTCAGATGCGGAAAGAACTCGAAAGGCACCAGATCGAGAGCCGCGCCATCCCGCACAGCCTCCGGCGAACCGCCGGAAAACAGCGCGTCGGCTGCGATCGTCGGCGTCATCAAAATCGCCCCGGCGCTGGTACCGACGAGAATGCCGTCATCCAGCGCCCATGCGCGCAGCCTCTCCAGCATGCCGCTCTGGCGCAGCCGTTTCAGGAAATCGCCGGTGTGGCCGCCGGTCAGATGAATGGCCTTACAGGAAAACAGCCGGCCGATCTCGTCGTCGCCGGCAAGCGCGTCGAGATCGACGAAGGGATCGAGAGAAAGCCCATAGTTGAGATAATACTGCCGTTTTTCGTCGAAGAACTCGCGCTGCGGCTCAGGAGCGGAGGCGATATAGCCGATGCGGTTGCCGCGTGACAGAATGAGCGCGGCAAGCCGCCGGTCCATCGGCGCGTTTTCGGCGATGAGCTGATCGCTGTAAAGCGCGGTAATCATGCCATTCCTCCCCGGGTTCACCACCGTTGCCGAAATTGGCGTCCTGTGCGGTTCTTCAATCTCCTCTTCCCTCCCCGTCAAAATTTCCGCAATGTCGCGAGTCGGAGGAAGTTAGGGGAATTCGATGTATGAATATGCCATAGCATGGGAATGGCTGGCCTTCGCGGCACGCTGGTTCCATGTCATCACCGCGATCGCCTGGATCGGATCGTCCTTTTATTTCATCGCGCTCGATCTCGGCCTAGTGAAACGGCCGCACCTGCCGCCCGGCGCCTATGGCGAGGAATGGCAGGTCCATGGCGGCGGCTTCTATCATATCCAGAAATATCTGGTGGCGCCCGCACAAATGCCGGAGCACCTGACCTGGTTCAAATACGAAAGCTATTTCACCTGGATCTCCGGCTTTCTCATGCTCTGCATCGTCTATTACGGCGGTGCCGACCTATTCCTCATCGACCGGCATGTGCTCGATATCAGCCCACCCGTCGCCATCGCGATCTCGCTGGCGTCCCTGGCTTTCGGCTGGCTGGTCTATGACCTGCTCTGCAAGTCCCCGCTTGGGCGCAACACCTGGGGGCTGATGGCGGTGCTCTATGTCGTGCTCGTCTTGATGGCTTGGGGCTATACGCAGCTTTTCACCGGCCGCGCCGCCTTCCTGCATCTCGGCGCCTTCACCGCGACGATCATGTCGGCCAACGTCTTCATGATCATCATCCCCAACCAGAAGATCGTCGTTGCCGACCTGATCGCCGGCCGCACGCCCGATCCGAACTACGGCCAGGTCGCCAAGCAGCGCTCGCTGCACAACAACTACCTGACGCTGCCCGTCATCTTCTTCATGCTGTCGAACCACTATCCGCTCTCCTTCGGAACACAGTTCAATTGGGTGATCGCCGCTTTGGTCTTTCTGCTGGGCGTCACCATCCGCCATTGGTTCAACACCACCCATGCCAGGAAGGGCCGGCCGACCTGGACCTGGATCGTCACCGTCATTCTCTTCATCCTGATCATGTGGCTTTCCACGGTGCCGAAGCTGCTGACCGGTGAAAAGGATACGGCGGCTGTAGCGCCTGCCTTCCAGCAATTCGCCGGCGATCCGCATTTTCCCGCCGTCAAGCAACTGCTCGCGACGCGCTGTTCCATGTGCCACGCCGCCGACCCCGCCTATGAAGGCATCGTGCGGCCGCCGAAAGAGGTGATGCTGGAAACCGACGCGGAAATTGCCGCCCATGCCCGCGAGATCTATATACAGGCGGGCCGCAGCCATGCCATGCCGCCCGGCAATATCACCGATATCACGCCGGACGAACGCAAGCTGCTCGTCGCCTGGTTCGAAAGCGCAGTCGAAGGCAATAAACAATGACGACAACACTCCTGCGCGGCCGCCTGCTGTCCTTTCACCGAGCGCCGCTGAGCCTGGCCGACAGCCAGAGCTATCTCTACGAGGAGGATGGCGGCCTGCTGATCGAAGACGGGCTGATCGCAGCAGCCGGCCCCTATGCCGACGTCAAGACGAAGGCCGCCGAAGGCACGGCCGAGATCGATCACCGGCCGCATCTGATCCTGCCCGGGCTCATCGACATGCATCTGCATTTTCCGCAGATGCAGGTGATCGCCTCCTATGCCGCCAACCTGCTCGAATGGCTGAACACCTACACCTTTCCCGAGGAATGCCGTTTTGTCGAAAGCGCGCATGCCGAGAGGATCGCCACGCATTTCTACGACGAACTGATCCGCCACGGCACGACCACGGCTGTCGCCTATTGCTCCGTGCACAAGACCTCCGCCGACGCCTTCTTCGCCGAGGCGATGAAGCGCAACATGCGCATGGTCGGTGGCAAGGTGATGATGGACCGCAACGCCCCGCAGGGCCTGCTCGACACGCCCGAGATGGGTTATGACGAGACCCGCCACGTGATAGCCGATTGGCACGGCAAGGGCCGCAACCACGTCGCCATCACCCCGCGCTTCGCCATCACCTCGACGCCGGCGCAGATGGAAGCGACGGCAGCGCTTGCCCGCGAATTTCCCGACCTGCATATCCAGACGCATCTGTCGGAAAATCACGACGAGATCAAATACACCTGCGAGCTCTATCCCGACGCGATCGACTATACCGACATCTACGCCCGCTACGGCCTGCTCGGGCCAAAAAGCCTCTTCGGCCATGCCATCCACCTCTCGGAGCGTGAAGCCGATGTGATGAGCGAGACGGGTTCGGTCGCCATCCATTGCCCGACCTCGAACCTCTTCCTCGGCTCCGGCCTCTTCCCGTTGAAGGCGCTGGCGCGCCGTGAAAAGCCGGTGCGCATCGGCGTCGCAACCGATATCGGCGGCGGCTCCAGCTATTCGATGCTGAAAACCATGGACGAGGCCTACAAGATCCAACAGCTGCTCGGAGAACGGCTGAACCCGCTGGAAAGCTATTACCTGATGACCCGCGGCAATGCGGAGGCGCTGTCGCTCACCGACCGGATCGGCACGCTGGATCCCGGCACCGAAGCCGATCTCGTCGTCCTCGACGCGGCCGCGACCCCGGCCATGGCGCTGAAGCTGGAAACGGTGAAGACCTTGCCCGAGGAACTTTTCCTCTTGCAGACGATGGGCGACGATCGGACGGTCGCCGAAACCTATGTGGCGGGTGTGGCTATGAAAGCCGGACTTCGATAATGCCGCCATTGCTCCCAAAATGGGAGCGTGCTATGGTGCCACGATGAGAGTGATCGCCCGGCGCACCCTGACGCAATTTGTCGAAAGCCCGGATGGTCAAAAAGGCCAGACCGCCTTGAAGGCTGCTCTCGATACGTGGTTTCACGAAGTCAGCAAGGCGGACTGGAAATCCATGTCCGATGTGAAAAAGCGGTATGCTCATGCAAGCGTCGTCAATGCCGAACGTATCGTCTTCAATATCAAGGGAAATGACTACAGGCTGATCGTTGCCGTCGATTTCGAACGGTCGATCGTCTGGATCAAATGGATCGGCACGCATCGCAACTATGACAGGATCGACGCAGCGACGGTGGAACATGAATGATCTGAAACCCATCCGCAATGACGATGATTACGAAGACGCGCTCCTGCTGCTGAAGCAGCTCTGGGGAGCGAAAGACGGTTCGCCCGAAGCCGATAAACTCGACATTCTGGCGACGCTGCTCGACGCCTATGAAGCAGGGCGATACCCGATCGACCTGCCTGATCCGATCGATGCGATCATCTTCCGGATGGAGCAGCAGGGACTGACGCGGAAGGATCTGGAACCAATTCTGGGCAGCCGCGGGCGTGTCGCGGAAATCCTCAACAGAAAGCGTGCACTTTCACTCGATATGATCCGGCGATTGCACGAACATCTCGACATTCCGTTGGATATTCTCATTCAACCGATCCGCGGCCAAAAGGCTGCCTGATACGGCAGATTTCCCGCAACGCCCTCCAAGATTTCATGTTACGCGAGATAGCCGCATTCAGATGTGAAGGTTCAATTCATGGCCACTCCGCTCACCATCGCCGATCTGAAACAGCTAGCCCAGCACCGCGTGCCGAAGATGTTTTTCGACTACGCGGATTCCGGCGCCTGGACGGAATCCACATATCGGGCGAATGAGAGCGATTTCAGCCGGATCAAGCTGCGGCAGCGGGTACTGGTCGACATGAGTGATCGGACGCTGGAAACGACGATGGTCGGCCAGAAGGTGTCGATGCCGGTGGGTCTCGCGCCGACCGGCCTGACCGGCATGCAGCATGCCGATGGCGAGATGCTGGCGGCGCGCGCCGCCGAGGAATTCGGCGTCCCCTTCACGCTCTCGACGATGAGCATTTGCTCGATCGAGGACGTCGCATCGGTGACGACGCGTCCCTTCTGGTTCCAGCTTTACGTCATGAGGGACAAGGATTTCGTCCTCGGGCTGATCAACCGCGCCAAGGCCGCCAAATGTTCGGCGCTGGTGCTGACGGCCGATCTGCAGATCCTCGGCCAGCGTCACAAGGACCTGCGCAACGGCCTGTCGGCGCCGCCGAGATTCACGCCGAAACATCTCTGGCAGATGGCGAGCAGGCCGTTCTGGTGCCTGGATATGCTGCAGACCAGACGCCGCACCTTCGGCAACATCATCGGCCACGCGAAAAATGTCTCCAACATCACCTCGCTTGCCGCATGGACGCACGAGCAGTTCGACCCGCGGCTTTCCTGGGCCGATGTCGCCTGGATCAAGGAGCAATGGGGCGGGCCGTTGATCATCAAGGGCGTGCTCGACCCGGAGGACGCCCGGGCAGCCGCCGATACCGGCGCCGATGCGATCGTCGTCTCCAATCACGGCGGCCGCCAGCTTGACGGCGCCCCCTCCTCGATCAGCATGCTGCCCGCCATCGTCGATGCCGTCGGCGACCGCATCGAGATCCACCTCGACGGCGGCATCCGATCCGGTCAGGACGTGCTGAAAGCCGTCGCGCTCGGCGCCAAAGGCACCTATATCGGCCGCCCCTTCCTCTACGGGCTCGGCGCCATGGGCAAGGAGGGCGTCACGCTGGCGCTCGGCATCATCCGCAAGGAGATGGACATCACCATGGCGCTCTGCGGCAAACGCGATATCAACGACGTGAACGCGTCGATCATATCGGGGCAAGGCTGAAACAGAGAAATCGGCACCGGCTGAACGCGCCGATGGCGGGCAGGCCGTGCCGACATGCAACGGCATGCTAATCAGCCTGGCGGCTGGCCGCCGCTCGCATTGAGCTGAAGGATCGCGAAAATCACGAGATAGAGAACGAGCGCCAAACGCTGCTGCCAGACGATGCGGCGCGATCCAGCAATCCGCTTCTCGAGGCCACGCGGCGTCCTGTCAGGCTTGCGAAGCTGCATCCGGAACAGCAGGTCGTCCACGGCGGCAAGGCCAGCAGCCTCCGTCTCGTGGCTCGACGCGAGGCGAAACAACAGCGCATCGAAGAGAAGATGGACCGCCAGCGCCAGCACGATCCCGCAGAAAACCAGCATCAAGAGCCAGCCGAGCGTTGGGGCGAAGCCTCGATATCCCACGGTGATCGGACCGGCAATCAGTGGCAACAGCGCCGTCAGCCCGCAGAATATTGCATCGCGGCCGAGATTTCGCGCCGCCGCGGAGGCCGCGGTTTGCCACGGCGTCATTGCACGCCCTCCTTCGCAGCGTGGATACCTTCCACGGGCAGATAAACACGCCGCCCCGCGCGTTCGATCAGCTGCAACGCCTCGGCTGAGTTTTCGCAACGTCGGCTGCCGACCAGCCAACTGACGATGACGCAGGCGCTCCGCTGGAAACCGAGCGCGCAGCAGACGAGGACCGGTCCCTGGTGGCGCGCAGCCTCGATGACATCGGCCGCGGCTCGCGCCTGGATC
This sequence comes from Rhizobium phaseoli, assembly GCF_001664385.1. Classification (NCBI taxonomy): domain Bacteria; kingdom Pseudomonadati; phylum Pseudomonadota; class Alphaproteobacteria; order Hyphomicrobiales; family Rhizobiaceae; genus Rhizobium; species Rhizobium phaseoli. Next base: position 3,342,406 of record NZ_CP013532.1, read on the forward strand.
TTGTCGAGGCCGGTGAGATCGAGGGCGGGAAAGCTGCACCATCGCGCAAGCGTCCCGCTCGGGCGCTGAAATTCACCTGTCATGTCGATCACCGTGGCAAAACGGTCAGCCTCGTCGCGACGGGGAAAACGACCGAGATGGACGCCATCGGCGATCGCCACGGATGCCGGCATTTTGCGCGTCCAGAGCCAAACGTTGATGGTCGCGCCGAGCCGGTATGGTGCGAGCAGCCAGCGGCTGGCAAGCGCGGCCCGGCCATCGGCGCGTTTCTGGAATATCTGCGGGCCGGCGCCGAAATATCCGACTGCGACGATCGCCAGCGCAACGGCCGGCCAGAGCAACAGAAGTGCCGCGGCGGTCAGAGAGATGCAGAGCGCCGCAAGGACGAGAAATACGACAGCACAAGCCAGATAGCAGATGCCAAGTCGGCGCGACTTTGGATCGCCGTTCAAAGTGAAATTTGCAAGAGGGGAAGCAGCATCGCGCGGAAAAAGCCAGGCGGCGAACAGACCAAGCAAAATACCGGTCGGTATGTCCATGACGTGATGCTGCCACGTCGTCAGCACGGAGGCTCCAATCAGGAAACACCAGACGTGCCAGAGAAGCCGCGCTTGGCGCGGCAACCGGCAGCGCAGATGGTCCCAGATCACCACCAGCAGCGCGACATGCAGCGACGGCGCCTGGTTGAACGGCTTGTCGAAACCACCGAGGACGGCGAACATGAAACCGGGCAGGCCGCTCGTGGCCGGCCGTAAGAAGGTTGCTTCGAGCGGAAACGCGATGAAGCAGACAATCGCGATTATCTGGATCGTCAGATAACGCCTTGCGAGCATATCCACATCGCGCGGCGTCGTGTTGATCAACAGGCAGAGTCCGTAGAACAGGTTGATCGACCAGTATGGAATGATCGTCCACGCCAGGAATGGAATGGCGCTTTCCCATGCGAAGGCGATGTTCGGCACGTGAGCGCGTTGCGAAGCCATCCAGTTGGCGCCGCCATAGGTCAGATAGAAGAACGGCGCCAGGAAGGCGAGCCACATCGCCGCCCGCTTCAGGACCGGCGCTGATCGGGAAAGAGGAGAACCTGCCTGCCCCAACGGCTTGCCCTCAAATTCTTTCCGCCAGCGAGACGGTGAAAATGCCCCACTGGTCGATGCGCTGTTCGAGCTTGCGGAAACCGGCTGCGGCGACCAGTTGGTCCATTTCTTCTTGCGTCCGCCGCCGCATCACCCATGCTTGGCCGCCGCGGTGGGAGGTCAGGGCGCGGGCGATCATCTCCAGCTGTGGATGCCATGGCTGGTTGGTGTAGATGAGCAGACCGCCCGGCTGCATCGCGCGGGCGATCCCGTTGAGCGACGTTGCGATCATCCTATTGTCGGAGAAAAGCTCGTAAAGGCCGGAGACGATTGCGAGATCCGGAGCCGGCGTGATTGCAGCCAGCCCCTCGCCGTCAAAGGCATCCTGCTGGCGAAAGCTGACGAAATCATCGAGGCCGCGCGTGGCGATGCTGTTGCGGCCGGCGTCGACGTTGATGGGGGAATAATCCTGCAATCGCGCACTATCGGGGCGCACGCCAGCCGCCTCGATCGCATCAAGGACGTAACGTCCGTGCCCGGCCGCTATGTCGAGCATGTGGGTGCTGCGGCCCGCTGCTTTCAGGCGCTGCAGCCCATACCCGATCAGTTCCTGCAAGTGCAGCTTGCGCTGCCTGATGCCGCGCCAGCCGATCGCCTCGAGAAACACCTTGTCGATCAACCGCCCGCTGGGACCGAGCCCTCGCGGCTGGTTCTCATAGACGTAATCGAGCGTCGAGCCGGAATCGAAACCGGTCTTGACCCCAGTCTTTATGCCTTCCGACACCAGCGCGCCGAGCCTGATGTTGAGACGGCTGAGCGCCCAGTAGATGCCGCGGGGAGACGTGGCGTCGAGAGGGCTCGCGAGCCGGTCAGCCTCATCCTTGGTATAGCCCTGGACATGGGCAGCGCTAAGATCGGCAGGCGCCCGGGGCTCGGAAAACCGCGCATCGATAAAACGGCGGACCTCGGCGAGCGCAATCGCACGATCCTTCTCACCGAGTGTGTCATGATAGAAGCCGGCAAGCACATGCCGCTCCTTGATGCGGCTGCCGAGATTTTCGTAGAAGCGGTGCTGCGGCGCGTGTCGCACCACCCAGTCACTGCCGGAGATCAGCAGTTGGGTCGGAACGGTGATGGCGCGGGCGTCTTCGACGACCCGGGCTGCCGCTTCATAAAGCTGCAACAGAATGTTGGAGGCAATCGGGCGGGTGATCAGCGGGTCGGCTTCAAAGGAGGCGATGCGCTCGGGATCATGCGTCAGAAACCGCGCCTTGACATACGAATTGACGAAGAACGTCCCTTTGAGCTTTTCCCAGAGTGCAATGCCTTCCCTGGCAAAAGGCACGTAGAGCTTGACGCTGAAAGCCGGTGAGGCGAGCACCAGCGCGCGGATTTGCGGCGCATAATCGTGCACCCAGGTGGTGGCGAGGACCGCGCCGACGCTCTGCGCGATGACGGCCATGTTTTCAATGGCAGTGCCGCTCGTCTCGCTGACATGGCGGACGAAGCAATCGAGGTCACGTACCGACGCCGCGAAGGATGGCGAGTAGCCGCGCTCGCCCGGCGAGCGCCCATGGCCGCGTGCGTCCCAGGCGTAGAAGGCAAAATCATCGAGACCGAGCTCGGTGGCAAGATGGGCGACGCGGCCGCTGTGCTCGTGACCGCGATGGAGAAGAATGATTGCACCCTTCGGTGCCGCACTGGTCGCAGGCCATGTCCGATAAAATAGTCGCGTGCCATCATGCGACACGAATTCGGATTCACGCATCGGCCTCACGCTCGGGGACGGTTGCCAACTGTCGGCGGCTTCCAGCACGGTCTACTCCAATTCTGATCGATGATGGGTTGCAACTACTGGCGGAAACAATGATTTACATTCATTGCAAAAGTCTAGTCGCAAATGTAAGCCCTGTACGAGAACCGATGTGAAGTATCGGCTTCCCCACAAGGATGACGTTCTGCATTGCCGGAACTGGGATAGATTTTCTGACGCCACGAAACTCCACCGAGGTAGCATGTCTGTTTATCAATTGAAGTCCCGGTTTCAGAATATCCTTCGCCCTCTGGTGCGCGCGTTGGCGGCGCGAGGCGTCACGGCCAATCAGGTGACATCAGTTGCCGCGGCCGTCTCGGTTGCACTTGGCGTTTTCTTGAGCGTTGTTCCGCTGCCGCAGTGGTTCCTGCTGGTGCCAATCTGGTTTCTCCTGCGCATGGGCCTCAATGCGATTGACGGCATGCTCGCGCGCGAACACGGGCAGAAGAGCATTTTGGGCGCGTATCTCAACGAGATCGGCGATGTCGTGTCGGATGCCGCTTTGTATTTGCCGTTTGCGCTGATCGATCCGAACGGCCCGATGCCGGCAATGGCTGTGATATTCCTCTCGGCGTTGACGGAATTCGCCGGCGTATTGGGTCAAACGGTCGGCGCAAGCCGGCGTTACGACGGGCCACTGGGCAAGAGCGACCGTGCAGTGCTTTTCGGTGCGCTCGGAATCTTTGTCGCCGTTGGCGGTGCGTTCTCGGTATGGGCTGCCTGGCTTTGGGCAGTGGTGGCGCTCCTTCTCGTCTGGACGATCGTCAACCGTATCAGCGCCGGCATTCGCGAGGCCCGCACAGCGGCTTGATAGGAAGCGGAACCGATCCGCTACCTTCCGCCCGGGAGCGTCGTCCGGGGCATGCACATCTTCTGATCCCTCCCGCTACCAACGACACCTTAAATAAAGGTTGTATTTTTTTGCGCACCTATCTTGAAAGCACAAAAGTGGTGCTTTATGTTTTTATCCATGGCAACCACGAGCAAGACACCGCATCCATCGCTGCTGCGCTACATGCTGGCGCCTGACGATCAGGCCCGCCAAGCGCTTGATGACACCATTGCCGCCTATCGCAGGATGACCGGCGTCCTGACCGAACTCATCGACGACAAAGCCGGCGCCAATCTCGTCGTCCTGCATGATCTTGCCTATGAAACCGTCCGCGAGCAGACGGGCTTGCCGGCGCGACTGGTGACGCTCGGCCTTCGCGATTTCGCCGCCAATCGGGGCGTCATCCCCGAGCCGCTGCAGCTGCCGCTCGACGATAAGCTCTTCGCCATCAAGGGCCCCTCGGACCTGACCATCGCCACAGTGCACGGACGCGTTGCCGTGCCCTTCGATGTCGCCGGTTATTTTAGGGGATGGGAGAGTATTTTTCCCGCATACCTTGTAGCGGACCACGATCGCTACGAGATTAACATCGGCGTCACGCCGAATTCCGCTCGGATGGAGGAAAACATGACGAATGAAGGCATTCTGTCACGCATGGGTCGCCTGATCGCGGGTATTGCGAACGCGGCGATCGACAAAGCGGAAGGCGTCAACAAGATCGCCGTCATCGAACAGGCGATCCGCGAAATCGATGCGGCTGCGGAGGAAGCCCGCGCCGATCTCGGCAAGGCACGCGCCGAGGAATACCGCATCCAGAGCCGCAAGGATGAAATCGTTGAAGACATGAATGCCCTCGATGAGAAGATCCGCCTGGCCATCGCCTCGCATCGGGATGACCTCGCAAAGGCCGGCGTTGCTCGTCAGATCGATCTCGAATCCCAGATCGCAGCGCTCGACAAGGCGCTCGCCGATGTGAGCGAGCAGCTGGATGAGGGCCAGAAAGCCCTGCAGGCCGTGCTCGCCACCCGCCGCGAGGCCGACGCCCGCCTTGCCGATTTCAAGCGCAGCATCGCCAGGCATCCCGAAGAGGCTCTGGCCGGCCACAGCAGGCCGAGCCCCGGTGCAGGTGCTGCCCGCGCCGCCGCAGCTGTCTCGCGGCTGACCGGCGTTCCATCGGCCGAAAACGCCCAAAGTTCCGAACTGGACGAACTCGACCGATTGCACCGCGAGCAGGCGATCGAAGCTCGCCTTGCGCGTTTCAAGGCGGATAACCGGTAACGCCGATGGGACTTTTCCTCGCTCCTGAATGCCTTCCCTTCGCGATCGCCGCCGCCGTGCTTGCCGGCCTGACCGTGATCGAGATGCTCGCGACCGTCATGGGTTTTTCGATCACGGAGCTTCTCGGAAAACCGGATTTCAACGGCCATGACGGTTTTGCCGGTTACCTCTCCTGGCTCAATGTCGGCGGCGTCCCCCTGCTCATTCTCCTGATGATGGCGCTCGGCTTCTTCGCTATTGCCGGTTTTGCCGTACAGGCGGTCGCCGGCGCATTCTGGGCCCCGCTGCCCGCCCCTGTCGCCGTCGTTCCCGCCTTGACGGTCACCTTCCCCATGGTCAGGGCATCGAGCCGCACGGTGGCGCGGATCGTCCCGCACGACGAGACCTATGCCGTCGATCTCGATACCCTCATCGGCCGGACCGGAGAAGTGTCGCTTGGGCCGCTCGACCAGGGACTGCCCGGCCGCGTCCGGGTCAAGGACCAGCACGGGAACTGGCATGTTCTGAGAGCCAAGGCGGCCAAGGGCCATGAGCCGCTGAAGATCGGCACGCAGGTTCTCCTCGTCGATCGCAAGGCAGATGTGTTTATCGCTATTCCAGCACTGATGGATCCCATCGGTGCAAACAATCAATCTTTCAGGGAGCAGCCATGATGTACGACATTCTTCTACCGGCCGGCATTAGCATCGTTCTGATCTTCGGCATCGGCTTTGTTCTCGCCTCGCTTTACACGCGCTCCAGTCGTGACGAGGCCTATGTCCGCACCGGTCTCGGCGGTCAGAAAGTCGTGCTCGACGGCGGCTCTGTCGTCCTGCCGATCTTCCACTCGATCGCCAGGGTAAACCTGAAGACGCTGCGCCTCGAAGTCCGCCGCGGCGAAGGCGATGCGCTCATCACCAAGGACCGCATGCGGGTCGATATCGGCGCCGAATTCTATGTGCGTGTGAAGCCGGACGCCTCCTCGATCGCGCTTGCCGCCCAGACGCTCGGCAGCCGCACCAATGACGCCGAGGCGCTGCGCATCCTGATCGAGGCGAAATTCGTCGACGGCCTTCGCTCGGTCGCGGCGACGATGAACCTCGACGCGTTGCAGGAGCAGCGCATGGATTTCGTCAAGGCCGTGCAGGAAGCCGTCGGCGCCGATCTCCAGTCGAACGGTCTCGAACTCGAATCCGTGTCGCTGACGCGCCTCGACCAGACCGATATCAAGCATTTCAACGCCAATAACTTCTTCGATGCACAGGGTCTGGCGGCACTGACCCGCATCACCGAGAGCCGCAAGAAGGAGCGCAACGAGATCGTCCGCGACACCGAAGTCGCGATTGCCCAGAAGGATCTCGAGGCCCGCCAGCAGTCGCTCGCCATCGAGCGGACGAAGCGGGAAGCCGAGCTCAGCCAGGAACGCGACATCGCCAATAAATCCGCCGCGACGCGCGCCGAAACCGCTCAGCAGGAGCAGGCGGCAAAACGCGCCGAGGAAGAGGCCCGCATCGCCTCAGAGCAGGCGATCGCCGAACGCGAGGCAGCTGCCAAGCAAGCCCGCGAAAGCGCAAACATCGATGCGGCCCGCGCCGTCCAGCAGCGTGATACCGAAGCCAAGCGCGACCTTCAAATCGTCGCCCAGGAAAGCGCCATCGCCGTTGCCAACAAGAGCCGCGAAGAGTCCGAGGCGAAGGCGGCTGCCGAAACGGCCCGCGCTACCGCGATCGCGGCAGAGGAAAAGGTCGGCACCGCCAAGGCGATCGAGATCGCCGAACGCGAAAAGCAGATCGCCGTGATCGACGCGCGCAAGAAAGCCGAAACCGAAGCGACTGCCGTAACGGTCGGCGCCGAGGCCGAGAAGCAGGCTGCAATCGACCAGGCAGAAGCCATTAAGACGCTCGCGACCGCCGAAGCGGATGCGGCGATCATCAAGGCAAAGGGCATTCTCGAAACCGGCCGGGCTCAAGCTGAAAGCGAGGCCCTGCTCAACGAGGCCCGCAACAAGCTCAGCCAGACCATCATCGAGTTCGAAATCACCCGCGAGCGCATTCGCATCATTCCCGAAGCGCTTGCCGAGGCGGTCAAGCCGATCGAAAAGATCTCCGACATCAGGATCTTCGACACCGGTGGCATGCTCGGCCGCGGCGGCGCGAACGGCGACAGCGGTATCGGCATGGGCGACGGGCTGGCCGGTCAGCTGCTCGCCTACCAGGCCAACAAGCCGATCCTCGACAAGCTGTTAAAGGAGGCCGGCTTCGAAGGCGATAATGCGATCTCATCCCTGCTTGGCAATCTTGATGGCGCCAAGCCCGCGGCCCCACACGTCGTTCCGGCCGCAGCCGCCGCACCGGCACAGGCGGTTATCGCCGCTGCACCTCCGAAGGAGTAATTTTCCGGCTATCGCAGCCAGCCGGTCGCCAGCGCACTCGCCCAGTCGGGCCGGCGGTTTTCCGCCGCCAGCCTCGACATCGCAAGATTGTCATAGGCGACGTTCCGGAACTGCCACGTCCATCCCGCAGACGTCTTTTCCAGAATGGCATAGCCGGCCAGCGGATGGCCGGCTTCGACCTTGTGATAACAGGGCAGAGCGTCGTCATAGGCCGGGCAGCCGACGCTACCGGGATTGACGATCAGCCGGCCGTCGGAGAGACGGACGGCGCGGGGAATATGCGTGTGCCCGCAAAGGATCAGCGGCAGGTCTATGCCTTCAGCCAACGCTTCGATCGCTTCGATCGGCTTCGGAGAAACGATGCCCTCCGGCGAGACGCACTCCAGCCAGTAGAGATTGTCGTCTTTCGGCGTTGCATGGCAGAGATAGGCCTCGCCGCGATAGACGGCATCGAATGGCAGGCTGCGCAGCCAGTCGAGCTGGGATGGCGACAATTGCCGATAGGCAGCGGCATCTGAGGCATGCATGGAAGCCGGGTCCTGCTCAATCAGATAACGGTCGTGATTGCCGCGCACCGAAGTCAGGCCGAGCGGTATCAGGAGATCCGCCGTCCGGCCGGCCTCCAGCGGCCCGCTGAAGACATCGCCGAGATTGACGATCTCCTCAATGCCTTCCGCGCGAATATCGGCCAGCACCGCCTCGAGCGCCAGGTGGTTGCCGTGGATATCGGCGATGGCGGCAAAGCGCATTTAACTGCCTCGATAAGTGGAATAGCCGTAAGGCGAGATCAGCAGCGGAACATGGTAATGGGCCGTGACGTCGGCAATGCCGAAACGAATCGGCACGAGATCGAGGAAAGCCGGATGCGGCAGCGGCGTGCCGCAGGCTCTGAGATAATCGCCGGCGTGGAAGACCAGTTCGTAGGTTCCCACGTGGATATTTTCGCCTGATAGAATCGGGCCGCCGTCGACCCGGCCGTCAGCATTGGTCTTGACCGTCTTCAAATGCCTGCGGATCTCGCCCTCGAGCTGGAAAAGGTCGATCCTGAGGCCTGCAGCCGGCTTGCCGAGGGCGGTGTCGAGAACATGCGTGGTCAATCCGGTCATGAGGCTGGCTCTTTGATGACAAAGGGGGTTTCGAAGAAGAACTCCTCCAGATTATTGCCTGGTCCGTCGCGATCGACGACCAGGAAATCGGAGGCTTGGCCAAGCGCCATTAGCGGATGATGCCAGACGTTGCGGCGGTAATTCACCCCCTGGTCCCCGCGCGCCAGAAACACCTGCGGCCGGCCGGGGCGCCCGCCTTCATCCTCTGAAACGACGACGAGAAAGGGCCGGCCGGAAACCGGCGAGAAGCTCTGGCTGCCGAAAGGATGACGTTCCATCATATCGACAGCATAGGGGAAGCTGCGCGGCTGCCCGCGAAAGAGGTTGATGATGACGCGCGCGCCCTCACCCGCCGCCTCGGCCGCCGCCAAGGCGTGAAAACGCTCGGTGGTGCCGCCATTGATCAGCCGCATCGAGGCTGGATCGGCTTCGATGACTTCGCCGAAAGGCGCGAAGGCCAATCTGGTCAATGGACGGATGTCGAGAAATTCGGGCAACGGCTTCACTCGCCTTCGGCATGCCAGTGACGAATGGCATCGATTTCGACAAGAAGTTCCGGCAGCGTACGATAGGTTGCCTCCCAGATTTCGGAGGGATCAAGGGCGAAGACGTCTTCGAGAATGCGGTTGCCGGTGCCGCAGATTTTCGTCCACGGCAAAGTGGGATGCTCGGTGGCAAATTCTGGATGGGTTACGAGCAGGCGGGATGCAGCCGCGCCGATGGTGAAGTGGCAGAAGGCAACCGCCTTGAAAGTGAGATTGTCCTCGGCGAAGGCAGCTTCATCCATTCCGCCGACAAAATACAGCGCTTCGGCTGCCGCCTTCTGCATTTCATTCAGGTAGTCGATAGCACGATGCTCGCTCATTCACCCTCCGGCAACATCGATGTCAGGCGTAGCAGGGCGATCCGTTCGACCTGCGCCGTTGCGGTCGCGAATTCTTCATCCGGGCCATTGCCGATCCTCCTCTCGAAGGCCGAAAGGATGTCCTCCTTGACGAGCCCCTTGACGGCGATGATGAAGGGGAAGCCGAATTTTTCGACATAGGCCGCATTGAGTTCGCTGAAGCGGGCATGCTCGACCGGGCTCAGCCGGTCGAGACCGGCTCCCGACTGCTCCTTGCGGCTATCCTCGGTGAGTTCTCCTGCGACCGCCAGGCGCCCGGCGAGATCCGGATGGGCTCGGAGCACGCCGAGACGCTCTTCCTTGCTTGCCGCCCGGAAGACGGCGGCAAGCGCCGCATGCACGCCTGATGCCGTCAACGGCTCTGTGACGCTCCCGTTGTCAAAGGCACGCTCGGCGATGAAAGGCGAATGCTCGAAGACGCCGCCGAAGCGGGAAACGAAATCCTTGCGCGACAGCATCAGAGCGCGCCCGGCTGATGGTGCTGGTGCCAATGTTCGGCAATCTCGATACGGCGCGGGATCCAGACCTTGTCGTGCTTCAGCACATATTCGATGAAGCGCTTCAGCGCCGCCGCCCGGCCGGGACGCCCGACGAGACGGCAATGCAGGCCGACAGACATCATCTTCGGGCTGCCCGCCTGGCCTTCCTCATAAAGCGTATCGAAGGCATCCTTCAGATAGGTGAAGAACTGATCGCCCGCGTTGAAACCCTGTGGCGTCGCAAAACGCATATCATTGGTTTCGAGCGTATAGGGAATGATCAGGAACGGTTTCCCGTCGACGCCCTTCACCCAGTAAGGCAGATCGTCCGCATAGGAATCGGAGGAGTAGAGGAAACCGCCCTCCTCCTGGACCAGCCGAAGCGTGTTGTCGGAGGGCTTGCCCTGATACATGCCGTAAGGCCGTTCGCCGGTCAGTTCGGTGTGCAGGCGCACCGCTTCGAGAATATGCTTGCGCTCGAGATCCTCTGGAAAATCCTTGTATTCCAGCCAGCGATAGCCGTGGCTGGCAATCTCCCAGCCGGCCTCCTTCATCGCTGCGACGGCCTCGGGGTTGCGAGCCATCGCCAGCGTCACGCCGTAGACGGTCGCCTGCACCTTGAGGTCGGTGAACATCCGCCAGAGCCGCCAGAAGCCGGCCCGCGAGCCATATTCGTAGATCGATTCCATATTGAGATTGCGCTGCCCCGGCCAGGCAGCCGCGCCGACGATCTCCGACAGCAGGTTTTCGGACGCGGGATCGCCGTCGAGGATCGAGCTCTCGCCGCCCTCCTCGTAATTGATGACGAACTGCACGGCGACGCATGCCTCTTCAGGCCACTTCGGGTCGGGCGTCTGGCGCCCATAACCGACGAGATTGCGCGGATAACTCTCGGATACCATCAAATCACCTTCTGAAAAGACGGGGAACGGTATCATCCGCAGCCGGAATGTCGAGACGGAAACTGCGTGGCAGAATTTATCCTTCCGGCACAATCACTTAGCTCAACGCTACTCAGGCGATCCTGCGCGCGCTGACCTTGCCCATGGGGTGCAGCGAGTGGACGCGGAAGGGACCGCCGGTACCCTCTTCGATCATCAATGCCACGTTCGAAACCATCACCGGCTCCTTCAGAACGGGCTCGAAGATCTTTCGCAGCGCCGATTCGATGCGGGGCATGTCGACCGCGTTGATGGAGCCTGTCACCGGCATATGGAAGCGGAACTCGTCCATGACATAAGGATTGCCCCAACGATGCAGATTGGCGAATTGCGCCGCCGACAACCCATCCGGATCGCTGCGCTCGATGTCGGCTTCGCTCAGCGGCGCGCGGTAGCGATCGAACTCCTGGACGATCGCCGAAGCCAGATACTGGATCTGCTCACAAGGAGCGCTCGGCATCAGGCTATAGAAACTGCCGAGCCGGGCAATTTCCAGACGTGAAATCTGGAAGGGAGCAAATGTCCCGGCAAAACGCATGAGATCGCGCAGGAGTTGCGATTCGGACATATCGGCAGACAGATGGAACGGCGCTTTCATAACGCCGTGGAAACCATAACGCCGCGGCACCGCGGTATGAAAGGCGATCTCGTGAATGCTGAGGCCGCGGACGGCCGGAGGCTCCAGCATATCGCCCGAATAGACGTTTCGACCAAGCCAATTGGCGGCTACGAGCGACAGCGGGTCGCTCGCCGGAGGCGTGAAGCAAATGGCATAGCGCATGCAATTTCCTCCATCAAGGAAGTGAGCGCCGATGAAATTGGGCGCTGCCGATGCGCAAGCAGATAGGTGATTTGCATGACAGAATAACGAAACGCAGCTGCATCTAATTCGCGTTTAACGGGAAGCCACAGCGATATGGCCTGAAATCGCAAAGCTTTCCGGCAGGAGAAATTCGCAGTCTGTATCGCCTGCGATACAAACTGCCGCCTCTGCCAGCCGGTGGGCAAGGCCGAAGCTGACCTTGAAACCGCCGGTCAATGCGATGAGCCGCGGGTGGTCGGGATGGCGACCGATCATCGGATCGCGGTCGACGGCCTTCGGGCGAAGCCCCGCCCAGCGTTCGACGATCGGCGCGCCGCGAAGGATCGGAACGATGGCGCGCGCCGCCTCGATCAGCGCGTCGAGCTGGGCATCGGTTGAAACGGGATCGTCGAAACGGTTCTCGCTGGTGCTGCCGATCGCCGCATGTCCGCCCTCATGCGCGACGATGTAAAGACCGTCGAGGAAGATCGTCGGCAGCGCCGGGTCGATCTCCGCCTTCAACAGCGCCGCCTGCCCCTTCACCGGCTGGCCGAGCGGCTGTTTCAGCCCTAGCGTCAGATCCTGCAGCAGGGGAAAGGATCGATGGCCGGCGGCCAGGATGCAGCGGCCGAAGGTGACGGTTTCGCTGCCTATCGCGGCTGTGCCTCGGTCCGGATCGAGATCGGCAACACCGGCGTTTTCCATAATGCGCACATGTTTTGCTTGCTGCAGGAAGGCGATCAGCACTGAGATCAGCGAGCGGGGGGCGACGCGGCCAGCAAGCGTATCATGGACGAAACCGCTTTCGCCGGCAGAGGCCTCGACCCAGCCGTCTACATCGGGCCTGGCGAGCACATGCCAGTGGAACCGGCGCTCGCCTGCCCGCCAGTGGCGCTCGGCGTCCTCGGAATGGCCGCGGGCTATACGATTGAGATGCGGTTTCGGCAGCGGGATCAGCCGTCCGGACCTGTTATAGCAGGCAGAAAGCCCGGTTGCCGCTTCAAGCGCGGCGATTTCGGCTTCGAGCGAGACCAGAGCATCGAACTGGAACTGCTTCTTCTCAGACCAGCGGTCCGGCATATGCGGCATCAGCGCCCCGAGCAGGCCACCGCTCGCACCTCTGCCCAGCCTGCCGGCATCGGCAAGAAGGGTGCTGATCCCGCGCCGCTCGGCATGGACGGCCGCCCAGAGGCCCATGATGCCGCCGCCGACGATCAGCAGGTCGCAAGAAGATTGACCGGACGCCGGCGCAGGACTATCGGCTTTTTCCATGACAGACGTGAACCCAGATCAGATTGGCGCGGGAGCGCCGCAGCCGCTCGAATGGCGCGACGGCGATATGCCCTATTCCACAGCCTTTGGCGATCATTTTTATTGCCAGACGGATGGCCGGCTGGAATGCGGCCACGTCTTCCTCGCCGGCAACGGCCTGCCGAAGCGCTGGAACGGGCGGCAGACATTCGTGATCGGCGAACTCGGCTTCGGCACCGGCCTGAACTTCGCTGAGACCTGGCGGCAATGGAAGCAGCATCGCGCAGCCGGCCAGCATCTGCATTTCATCTCCTTCGAACTCCATCCGATGCGCGGCGAAGAGATCGGCCGGGCGCTGTCGCACTGGCCGGAGCTCGATGCCGAGCGCAAGGCGCTGACGGCCGCCTGGCCGCAAACGCCTGATGGGACCGTCTCACTCGACCTCGACGATCAGACGCGGCTCAGCGTCGTTTGCGGCTCGGCGCTCGATGGCGTCACCGCGGCAAAACCCGGATTCGACGCCTGGTATCTCGATGGCTTCGCCCCGTCGCGCAACGGCGACATGTGGTCGGAGGAGCTGATGCGCGAGGTCTGCGAAAAGACCGTCGCCGGCGGCACCTTCGCCACCTATGCCGCGGCCGGCTTCGTGCGCCGCAACCTCATCGCCGCCGGTTTTGCCGTGGAACGCCGCAAAGGGTTCGCCGGCAAGCGAGAAATGCTCTGCGGTGTCAAGGCGCCTTCCAGCTAGATTTTGTCGGCATTCGTCGGTTAGGATCAGTAGCTCGTACGTCCCGGCTGCTGGTCGTCCTTGCCGAGCCACTGCCGGATCTTTTCTTCCAGCAGCTCCGGGCTGATCGGCTTCGACATGTAGTCGTCCATGCCGGCGTCGAGGCAAGCCTCGCGGTCGCTTTCCAGCGCATGGGCGGTGACGCCGATGATCGGCACCCGCTGGCTCTGCCCCTTTTCCTTTTCGCGGATTGTCCGGGTCGCCTCATGACCGTTCATGACGGGCATCGAGACATCCATCATGATGATGCGTGGCGTGTGGCTCTCCCAGGCCGCGACAGCCTGCTCCCCGTTATTGACAACCAGGAAGGAAAGCCCCGTTCCCTGCAGGATTTGGGTGAAGACGATCTGGTTGACCTCGTTGTCTTCAGCGACGAGCACGTCGACGAAATCAGCTGCCCGCTTCTGCGGCGCAGGCACCGGTGCCGGCACGGATGTTTCGGCCTGCAGCCGGGCAATTTCGGCCTGCGAAGCCTGCTTCACGCGCCGGGCGCGAACCACCTCGACGACGGTGTTGCGCAGCACATTGGCGCGCGCCGGCTTCATCAGATGCGCCTGGCCGTTCAGCGCCGCAAATTCCTTTTCCGTGCCTGAGATATCCATCGAGGTCAGGAAGATGATCGGCAGCTCGACGAAGCGGGGATCGGCGCGCAGCCGGCGAGCGACATCGGCGCCGTTCATGTCGGGCATGTGATAGTCGAGTATGACGGCATCGACGGTGACGCCGAGATCGGCCGCCGCCTCCAGGATCGCAAGGCCGGTGCCGCCGCCTTCGGCAGCGACGCCGTCGAAGCCCCAGAGCGAAAGCTGCTCGGTGAGGATGCGCCGGTTGACCTCATTGTCGTCGATGACGAGGATGCGCGCGCCCTGCACGTTGATCGGCAGCGGCTTCGGCTCGAGGTGGGCGGCCGCCACCGCAAAAGGCAAATTGACGGTGAAGACCGAGCCCTCGCCCCATTGGCTCTCGACCTTGATATATCCGCCAAAGAGGTCGACGAGCCCGGCCGTGATCGCAAGTCCGAGGCCTGTTCCCTCATGCCGCCGGGTCGAGGAGGCATCGACCTGCGAGAACTTGTCGAATACCGATTCCAGCTTTTCCTCAGGGATACCGATGCCCGTATCCTCGATACGGATATTCGCCATGATTTCGCCGCCGGCGACGGTCTCGAAGCCGACGTCGACGAAGACATGGCCACGCTCGGTAAATTTGACGGCATTGCCGACGAGATTGGTGACGATCTGGCGGAAACGGCCCGCATCGCCGATCACGGCGGCCGGCAGGTCGGGGGCGGCCCGCACCAGAAGCTCGATATTCTTCTCGGCGGCATGCGAGGAGAGAAGGGTCGCCACATCCTCCACCGCTTCGGTGATATCGAAAGCGGCTTTGCGCAGCTTCATCTGCCCGGCATCGATCTTCGAGAAGTCGAGAATGTCGTTGATGATCGTCAGCAGCGCATTGCCCGATTTGACGATGATGTCGATGAAGGTTTTCTGGCGCGTGTCGAGATTGGTCTTCGCCAGCAGCTCCGCCATGCCGAGCACGCCGTTCATCGGCGTGCGGATCTCGTGGCTCATATTGGCGAGGAATTCGGACTTGGCGCGGTCGGCGGCTTCGGCGCGCGACAGCAGCTCGCGCAATTCCTCCTCGCGGCTCTTGAGTTCCGTTACATCGGTAAACAGCGCCACCCAATGCTGTCCCGTGCTGACCGTCGCGTCCATATTCACCCAGCGCTCGCCGCCGACATGGAAGACGGTGGAGATCGGCTGCCTTGCGGCGATATTGGCGCGCCAGCCCTCCAGGATGTCGGCCGCCGCATCATGAAAATCTCCGCGCGCCGCGCAGAATTCGAACATGCCGAGCCAGCCCTGCCCGGCCTCGATATAATGCGGCGGGATCTGCAGAATATCGGCCATTGCCTCGTTGGACATCTTGATGATGCCGTCCTGAACGATGGCAAGTCCCTGCGACATGGCGTGCGTGGCATCACGCATCATTTCCCCGACCCGCTCCAGCGCGGCGCGCGTCTCGTGAATTTCCTTTTCCCGCTCGCGCACCGCCGAAATATCGGCGTAGGTCAGCAGAATCCGGTCGTTGGAGATGCGCCGGCTGTCGAAGATGACGGATTTGCCGCCTGCCCAGCCGACCTCGATCGGCTCCGGCTCTGCAGCTTCGAACAGGTGCTTGCGAAAAGCATAGAGCTCTTCCGGCGTTCGCGTCCCGTCATAGCGGCCAAGCTCATGGTTGCGGCGGATGACATCGATGAAGGGGCGCCCGTCGAAACCGTCCTCGCGCGGCAGCTCCCAGATGCTGTAGAATTCGTCGTTGACGTAGAGAATCCGGTGGTCGTTATCGAGGATCAGCACGCCGATCGGCAGCGAACGCAGGATGCTCTCGATATCCCGGTGCAGCACCTCTTCCTGTTTGCGCGAGGCGATCAGCGCCTTCTCGCGCTCCTTGAGCGGCGAGATGTCGGAAAAGGAGCCGACGACATAGGTTCGCCCATCCGCCGTGATGACGCGGTTGACGCGCGAGATGACGGGATAGACGTGACCGCCTTTGCTCGGCATCTCGCTCTCGAGTTCCACCGAAATGCCGTCCCTGAGCGCCAGCAGGTTTTCCTGGTAGATCGGCTCAGCGCCTTCCGGCCCGAACATTTCGTGTTCGGTCATTCCGAGATACTCGGAGCGGGCGCGGCCGCTGAAGGTCTCGTAATATTTGTTGGCATAGATCAGGCGATGCTGATCATCGCGTACGAAGACGGCAACCGGCAGATCTTCCAGCACGGTGCGCAGCGCGTCGAGTTCGCTGACGCTGTCACCCCAGGCCGAATCGCCGGCGGGCGCAGGACCTGCGCCCTTGCGATGGGCGGCGTTGACAACCAGCGGGCGGCCGTCCGCGGCGAAGATGCCGATCGGTTGATCGAGCTTTTCCAGCGCCTCACGCACCTGGGCAAGATCAGCGGCTGAGCCAGGGTCGCTTGCGATCCCGTTATCGTTTACAGTCTGAGGGCTGCCGCCGATCCCCTTGTTGCCGACGGCGCGGCGGTCGCGGGCTTCGAAGATGCCGAGTACATAGATCCGCTCCGGCGACGGCGAGAAACTTTCGATCTGGATGCGCTCATGGTTGAGGCTCGCCGCGTCGAAGCAGATTGCGTTTTCCTCGGTGCCGAATACCAGCGCGCGACGTTCCTTGTCCTCACGCTCCTCCTCTTCGGGACGGTCGAAGAGCTCGCGGCTGCGCCTGCCGATGAAATCGGAGATCTCGCAGCCAAGGAAACGGGCATAGGCTTGGTTGACGGCGACATAGCGCAGCTCGCTGTTCTTGACATAGGCCGGGGTATCCAGATCAGCGATCCGGCGACAAGCCAACTCCAATATGTCCCCGGCTGATTTCAAGAAATTGTCGCTCCCGCAATAAATGAAATATCGACGACAAAGACTATAACGCCAAGGCTTTTAACAAGGTTTTAACCATATATTTCAGCAGCGGATTTTTAGGGCCGCTTCACCGAGCCAAACATCCCGGGATTGACTGGCCGGGCGGCACGAGAATGAAGGACCGTGGCGCAGTCGGCAATCTGCCGCCTTGGACGGACGGCCCGCCATGTCACGGCCGTTGAAATCATGACGAAAATTTAATGCGGCAAGCGCTTGCGCAGCCATCGCGCCGCCGCGATCGGGGCGGAGTCTGCACACGGCTTTATAGAAGCCAGCCTAGATAAGGAAGTTAACATGTCCGTTCTTCATAAGACCATGGCGACGGGCCTGATCGCGCTGACCCTTGCCGGCGCCTCGCTCGCCACTGCCACCACCGCCGATGCCCGTCCACGCGATGCCTTTTGGGGAGGCCTTGCCGCCGGCGTCGTCGGCGGCGCCCTGTTGTCGGAAGCCGCCCGTCCTGCCTACCCAGTGTATCCGGCTTACCCTGTTTATCGTCCCTATCCCGTCTACCGGACCTATTACCGGCCGCACTATTGCCATATCGAATGGCGGCACGATCGCTGGGGCGAGCCATATCGCGTCAAGGTATGCCCGGAATAGAGCAAACCACCCGGCGCCGCTTGACCTCCCGGCGGCGCTGGCCACCACAACGAGCCGATCTGGCGGGCTTTCGCTCGCCAGATCGATTGCTTTCACCAGTGCTGCATCCGTTACGGAGAAAGCTCCTCGAGAGCGCGGCCCTTGGTTTCCACGGCAAACAGCATCGTCACAATCGCCCCGACGATCAGAATGGCTGCGAAACCCGCGAAGACATATTGGATGCCCAGGGAAGACATCAGCGTGCCGACGATGATCGGGCCGGTCGACGAGCCCAGGCGAAGCCAGGCGCTGCCGGTTCCTGTTCCGAGCGCCCTGAGGCGCGTGGGGTAGATTTCCGCCGAATAGAGATAGAGCGAGAAAGTGACGGTCTGGACAATGGCATAGGCAAGACCGCCAAGCACCAGAACCTGAATGGCGGAAGTTGCGCCGAGCCATGCAAGCGCCAGTAGCGGCAGCGGAGCCAGAAGCAGCGCGCCGGTGTACCAGCGCTTGCGCCCCACCTTGTCGATGAGCAGCGCGCAGATGACGGCGGCGATCACGCCTCCGAGCGAGGTCAGGAACCCATAAAAGATGCTTGTTTGCAGCGGAAGGTTGAAGACCTGCCGATAGAGCGTCGGCAGCCATGTAATCGTACCGTTGGCGACCGTATAGGCGGTGAACCACATGGCCCAGATGGAGAGCGTTCGCTTCAGGTAAATGCCCTGGAAGAGCTCCCGCCAGTCGGATGTACGGCGGACCGGCGCCTGGACGCGCTTCGGCTCGGGCAGCTCCTTGCCGGCTGCGCGAGCACTCTCTTCCATACGGGTGACGATGGCGTCGGCTTCCTCGTAGCGACCGTTTGCGGCCAGCCAGCGCGGTGACTCCTTCAGGAACCAGCGCAACGGGATCATCAGGATTGCGGGAACGAGGCCGACGACGAACATCGCCTTCCAGCCGTAGACCGGCACCATGAAGTAGCCGATCAGCCCGGCGCCGACCAGGCCGAGCAGGAACATGACCTCGTAGAGAAGGAAGAATTTGCCGCGCCCCTTCGATCCGATCAGCTCATTGATATAGGCGCTGGCGACAGGCACCTCGCCGCCCGTGCCGATCCCCTGGACGAACCGGAAGGCCATCATCATGCCGGCGCCGGCGGCAAACAGGCAGGCGACATCCATGCTGACGAAGAGCAGGATGGTGAACAGAAGAACTTTCAGCCGGCCGATCTTCTCGGCGAGCCAACCGAACAGGACGGCGCCAATCAATTGGCCGAGATAGCCCATCGACAGGATCATGCCGGTCTGTGAGGGGCTGAGCCCCCACTCGCGCACCAGCACGGGCATGGCATAAGCGATAGCGATCACCGTATAGCCGTCGAAAAACGTGGCTGCACCGATGATATTGCGGGCCCAGAAAACCTCGCGGGTGATTGGAAGACGCTCCAGGCGAGCGCTGATTTCGGCCTGTTGATCAGCGGCATTCACCGCCTCGGCCGGCATAGGCTGCATGACATTCATTGGTTCCTCCTTCTCGCCCCGTGGCTACCACTCTCCCGGCCAGGGACGCTCCTGTTCAATGTTTATTGCTGCGTGTCAGCTTGTCCTGTCAGTGCAATGGGCTTCAAAAGGACATGCCATCTTCGGCAGAGGCTGCTTCCACGGCTTCTTCCCTCCATCGGAACGACGCTCCCGCGGCATGCGCAGGAGCATCGAATGCATCACTCGGCAGCCAGGAGCTGGTCGACGCGGCCGATACCGGCGGCGTCGAAGGCGGCAAAAATATCCGCCTCGGCCTTTTCGCCAAGATTCTTCAGCGGCTCGCGGATCGTCGCATGATCAAGCATGCCGCGATGCACGAGACCGAGTTTGAGCGCGACGGTGCCCTCCATGTGGGAGCCGCGATGGTAGACGGCCCGAGTCACCGGCAGAAGGCGTTCGAAAATCTTCCGGGCTTCTGGATAGTTCTGCGCCTTGCCTGCCTTGATCAAGTCGATCAGCAGTTCCGGCGCGATATTGCCGTAGCCGACCAGCAGGCCGTCGACGTCGAACATGGTCGGCAGCAGCCATTCGTCGTGGCAGCTCAGAATCTGAAGATGGGGGTTGGCCTTCTTCAGTTCCGGAACTTCGACGTACCAACGCTTCATATTGCGCACGCCGTTCTTGGTGGCGACGACGCCTTCCTGCGTGGCGATCGCCACCTGCGTCTCGAGATCATAGGAGGCCTTAGTGGCGTCTGGATATTGGAACAGGATGCACTGCAGGCCGGATTCCTGCCAGATCGCCTTGTAGCGATCCTGGGGAGCGCCCTTCTGAAAGCCGAAGCGCAGCCAGCCATGGTTCGGATAGACAAGCGCGCCGGTGGCGCCGGCGGCCTTGCACTTTTTCGCCTCTTCGGCAGCAACCTTGGTGCCTTCGCCGGTGATCCCGGCAATGATCGGCACGGCGCCGTCGACCGCCTCAACATAGGTGCGGATAAGAGCGAGGCGCTCCTCCTCGGTAAGGAAAGTGCCTTCGCCGGCATGGCCGAGAATGACGAGGCTTTTGACGCCTTCTATCGACATCAGCCATTTGGCGATCTTTGCGTTGACCTTGTGATCGACTTCGCCGTCGCGAGTGAAGGCGGTAACGGGCGCCGGGCTGAGCCCGCGCAGATCCATCGGTTGCATCTTGATCTCCTCCTTTGCGATCGCTGTTCATTCACGATCAGCGACGGGATCGTTATTGGGAACGTTCCCACTATCGTTCTCGAATTCTCTGGAGTCAATTCTTTTTTTGGTGCATGTTCGCACACGGCGCCGGACTGCCGCGACTCGAATGGAAAAGCTTCAATGAATTCAAAGGCGGACGAAATTACCGGACCAAGCCGCGTCACCATTCTTGACGTGGCTGCCGCAGCCGGCGTTTCCAAATCCACCGTATCCCGCATCCTGGACGAGCGGCTTCCCCGCTCCGACAGCGAGACCGCCCGGCGCGTTCGCAAGGTGGCTGAAGAGCTTGGCTACGTTAGAGACGTTTCGGCAGCGAGCCTCAGGCGCGGCAACACCATGACGGTCGGCGTGATCGTGCCGAGGCTGACGGATACGGTCATGGCCATGCTTTACGAAGCGCTGGCGAAAGCCTGCAGCCGTACCGGCCGCTTCGCTATTGTCGCGACCACCGACGACAAGCCGAAGGCCGACCGGCTTGCCGCCGAGTCTCTGCTGAGACGCGGCGTCGATGGATTGATCCTTTCCACGGCGCGGGAAGATGACGACTTTCCGGACGAGCTGGCGAGACGCGGTGTTCCCTATGTGCTGGCGCTGCGAACCGACGGCCACAGCCTCTCCTCCGTCGGCGATGACAGGCTGGGCGGCTACCTCGCGGCGCGCCACCTGCTCGACCTCGGCCATCGGAGGATTGGCGTCATTGCCGGCCCGTCCTATGCCTCCAGTTCGCGAGGCCGCGTGGAGGGTTTCAGCCAAGCACTCAAAGAAGCGGGACTGGCAGTGGATCCCTCCTGTATCATCCCCTCGACATTCGGCATCGAGTCCGGCGCCGTCGCCGTCGAGACGCTGATGAACCTCAGCCCACGCCCCACCGCTATTTTTGCCGTCAACGACAATACCTCCATCGGCGCCTTGTCGGGGTTGACCAAACTTGGCCTTTCCGTACCGCAGGATATCTCGATCGTCGGTTACAACGACATTCCGATCGTCAGCCACCTTCCTACGCCGCTCACGACGTTGCGCGTCCCGTTCGAGCAGATCGCTGCAAATGCCCTTGATCTCCTTGCGGGTGATGGCGTTTCCGTCGACGACCGCATCCGGATTTCGGCTCCGACACTCATTCCCAGGAAATCGACAGCGCCGCTGCGCTGAAAGATCGCGAGAAAATCAGCATGTCGGAACCGCTCAAGAACCTGCTGCGCAACGCGCTGGTCGGCGACATGGCCGACCGCATCGCCGCCAATGCGCCCTCCTTCGACAAGACCCGTTTCGTCAAGCTCGCGACCGATGGCCTTGGCGCGCTGGAGCTGATGGAGCGCTCGGCGCTGATCCGCGACGCGCTGTTTGCCACGCTTCCCGACGGTTTTCCCGAAGCAGCCGCCATCCTGAAGGCAAGCCTGCCGACATCGGCGAGGCCTGGTCTGACCGGCTGGATGCTGCTGCCGGTCAACCAGTTCATCGCCGCCCGCGGCCCGGATCATTTCGAACTCGGCCTCGATCTCCTCAAGGCGCTGACGCCGCATTTCACCGCCGAATTCGGTATCCGTCCCTTCATCCATCGCGACCAGCAGCGCGCACTTGCCATCATCTCCGGCTGGATCGGTGATCCCGACCAGCATGTGCGCAGGCTGGCGAGCGAGGGAACGCGGCCGCGCCTGCCCTGGGCCATGCGCCTGCCGCAACTGGTCAAGGATCCAACGCCGATCCTGCCCATCCTGACCGCGTTGATGGACGATCCGGAAGAATATGTGCGCCGCTCCGTCGCCAACAGCCTGAACGATATCGCCAAGGATAATCCGGATATGGTCGCCGCCTTCATCGCCGGCCATATCCAGGGTGCTTCGCCCGAGCGCCGCCGCCTGCTGAAACATGCCTCGCGCACACTCCTGAAGAAGGGCCATGCGCAGGCGCTCGCCAATTTCGGCTTCGGCGCGGCCGCATCGCTCCAATGCGAACTTCGCCTCATCAACGGCGAAGTGATGTTCGGCGAAGGGCTGGATTTCGCGATCCGGGTGACCAATGGCGGTGAAGCCACGCAATCAGTGATGATCGACTACGCCATCCACCATGTGAAGGCTGACGGCTCGCTGTCGCCGAAGGTCTTCAAGTGCAAGACGATCATGCTGGCGCCCGGGCAGAGCCAGGCAATCGAGCGCCGCCACGCCATGCGGCCGATCACGACACGGCGCTATTATCCCGGCCAGCACCGCATCGCCATCCTCGTCAACGGCGCCGAAAGCGCGTCGGAAAGCTTCATCCTCAAAATGCCCTCGCCCGACCCGGGTTGAGGCTTTTTGTGCGCTGCACTTGACTTTCCACGCGAATTAGCCCAAATGCGGCTCAGCTTTCACCCTTCCGGCCGCCGCGTGAGCGTGCCCCTGCTAAAAAATACGAAACGCAGGAAGAAGGGACAAAAGCGCATTTCGATAGAGGCCGCACTCCCATCAGCGGCCAGAAGCGCTGGAAAGCTTTTTCCAACTTGCAAGTTCCCACTTCACGCGGGGTTCTTGACGCCAGAATGAAACCGGATCGCATGGTGCGTTCCGGCCATAGTCGTTGTGGCGCCCCGAAAGGTTATGCCTTGACTAATTTTGAATCGCTTGGTGTCTCCAAGCCGATCGTCGCCACCTTGTTCCAGCTCGGCATCGAAACGCCGACGCCGATCCAGGAGCAGGCCATCCCTCTTCTCCTCCAGGGCCGAGACCTGATCGGTCTTGCCCAGACCGGGACCGGCAAGACCGCCGCCTTCGGCCTGCCGCTCATCGAAAAACTGCTTGCCGATGAGCGCCGCCCCGACAACCGCACGACGCGGACGCTGATCCTGGCGCCGACTCGCGAACTGGTGAACCAGATCGCCGACAACCTGAAGAAATTCATCCGCAAGTCGCCGCTGCGCATCAACGTCGTCGTCGGCGGCGTCTCGATCAACAAGCAGCAGCTGCAGCTGGAAAAAGGCACCGATGTTCTGGTCGCCACGCCCGGCCGCCTGCTTGACCTCGTCAATCGTCGCGCCATCACCCTAACCACAGTACGCTATCTCGTCCTTGATGAAGCCGACCAGATGCTCGACCTCGGCTTCGTGCACGATCTGCGCAAGATCGCCAAGCTGGTGCCGAAGAAGCGCCAGACCATGCTGTTTTCGGCCACCATGCCGAAGGCGATCGCCGATCTCGCCGGCGAATATCTCGTCGATCCCGTCAAGGTCGAAGTCACGCCTCCGGGCAAGGCTGCCGACAAGGTCGAGCAGTATGTCCATTTCGTCGCCGGCAAGAACGACAAGACCGAACTGCTGCGCAAGTCGCTGACCGAAAACCCGGACGGCCGCGCCATCGTTTTCCTGCGCACCAAGCACGGTGCCGAGAAGCTGATGAAGCACCTCGACAATATCGGCTATTCCGTCGCCTCGATCCACGGCAACAAGAGCCAGGGCCAGCGCGAGCGGGCGCTCAAAGCCTTCCGTGATGGCAGCATCAAGACGCTGATTGCCACCGACGTTGCCGCCCGCGGCATCGACATCCCGGCCGTCAGCCACGTCTACAACTACGATCTGCCTGAAGTGCCCGACGCCTATGTCCATCGCATCGGCCGCACCGCGCGCGCCGGCCGCGACGGCATCGCGATCGCCTTCTGCGCCCCCGACGAAGCCAAGCTGCTGCGTGACATCGAGCGCCTAATGGGCATCGACATCGCAGTTGCAAGCGGCGAACCGCCGGCCAACATCAGCAACAGCGGCCCCCGCCGCGGCAACGGCAATGGCAACAACCGCAATCGCGGTGGCGGCCAGGGTCGTGGTGAGGGTCGCGGCGAAGGCCGTGGCGACGCCAACCGCTCTGAACATCGCGGCAGCCGCCAGGAACGCCGCCCGCGTCCCGAGCGGACCGGCCGCAACGAGGATTTCCGCGGCCAGCGCCGCGGCGAAACCACGCCGGACCTCGGCCCCGACAACGATCTGGTCTCGACCTCCGACTTCCGCCCCTCGGCAAAGCCGCAGCGGCCTGCGCATGGCGGCCCCAATGGCCATCATGCCAATGGCGAGCCGAGCGGTCATCACCGCGGCAACGGCCGCCATGCGCACGGCCGCCCGGCCCGCAAGCACGGTGAAGATCGCGGTCAGCACCAGGCCCAGGGCGGCGAACCGCGCCGCGAGGGCAATGGCGGCAACCGCCGCGGCGGCTCTGGCTCCCGCAATGGCGGCCAGCGCCGCGAACGCGCCTGATCAGCGGGTTGATTGAAAAGTGGAAAGGCCGGGGAAACCCGGCCTTTTTGTCTTCTAGGCTTCCACCGGCCTGCGGCGTTCGACCGCCTTGCGGTTGGTCAGATAGACACCGACGACCACGATCACTGTGCCCAGAATCAACGGCACGGTCAGCGGTTCCCCGAAAGCTATGAAGGCTTCGAACGCGACGGCTGGCGGCATCAGATAGATCAGCGAGGCGGCGCGGGAAACCTGCCCCCGGCGGATCAGATAAAGCAGCAGCCCGACGCCGCCCATCGACAGTCCGAAGACCGACCAGATCAGCGCGGCAAAGGCCTGCGCGGTGCCGTCGAATTGCTGATGTTCGAAGATCAGCGAAAGCGGCAGGGTGAGAAACAACGCCCCGACATATTGCAGCGTTGCGATCGACCTGAGATCGCCGGACTGCAGGTGTTTCTTTTGATAGAGCGTGCCGTAGGTGACCGACCCCATGGCGATGAGGTTGATCGCCAGCGGCAGCGCCGCATGTGTGAGATCCGATGTCGCCGGATCGAGGAGTTTCGGCGAAATGGCGATGGCAATGCCGATGAAGCCGAAAACAAGGCCGAGTTTCTGCGTCTGCTGCAACCGTTCGCCGACGAGAAACGGAGCCGCCATTGCCGTCAACAACGGCTGCAGCGCCGCGATGATGCCCGATATGCCGGCCGGCACGCCATTGGCAATCGCCCACCAGAGGCCGGCGAGATAGAAACCATGCAGGAAGAAACCGGAATAGACGGCGCGAAGCCACGTCGTCCGGCTTTTCGGCCATTGCGCCCTACTCGCCAGGCAGAAGGCCAGGAACGCCAGGGCCGACAGCGCGTAACGTATCGAAAGGAAGGTGAAAGGCTCGGAATGCAGCGCCGCATATTTCGCCACCACCCAGCCCGTGGACCAGAGGAAAACGAAGACGGCGGGGGCGAAGCGGTCGAGGGACATGGGGCTGCTCGGCGGAAAGAGTTCGCCGTGCTGATACCTGCAGCCGACGGTCGCAGTCAAAGGCGAAGCGTTGATGCTTATTTGAAATTTGGCTGATGGTTGGGACAACCGTCGGCACCTCGACACTATGCATACGGGCCGGAAGGGTCGCCGACGCATCCCCTCCCACCCTCATCCCTGTGCTCGTCACAGGGATCCAGCGCGCCCAAGTCCTTGGAAGCGAGAGACTCTCTTAACCATAGAAGTTATCACGGCGCAGACGCGCCGTGGCTGGATTCCTGTGACAGGCACAGGAATGAGGGAGCAAGCGGAAAGGCCGCGCCTCCTCATATCGGCTGAGCGAAAAACCACCGACTGCTCATATTTTGAGCAATTTTTACGGAACAACCAGTCCCATCCGCTGCCCCATCCCCGCAAACACCCGAAAATCCCCTCTTTCCCGCAACGCAAAATCTTTTCTCCGAACTGTGCATGGTTCTTGCATTGCAATTTGCGTTGTATTCAAATGAACAAAAAAGGGGAGCCGCACCTTTGGCATTTGATGAAATGATTACCGGGGACGAAAGTCCTCGCCCGCCTTATGAAAAATATTTCGAGTGGTACAACAGCCAAGACCGGTCGCATCTGATTGCCAAGTCCCGCGATGCGGA
The DNA here is from genome assembly GCF_001664385.1 of Rhizobium phaseoli. Taxonomy (NCBI): domain Bacteria; kingdom Pseudomonadati; phylum Pseudomonadota; class Alphaproteobacteria; order Hyphomicrobiales; family Rhizobiaceae; genus Rhizobium; species Rhizobium phaseoli. The sequence goes on from NZ_CP013532.1 coordinate 3,368,592, forward strand.
AAACATCTTCCGAAAGACCGGCATCACCTTCGCAGTCTACGGCCACGCCGATAGTTCCGAAAAACTCATCCCCTTCGATATCATTCCCCGCATCATCTCCGCCCGCGAATGGCGCAAGCTCGCCCAGGGCATCGAACAGCGGGTGATCGCGCTCAACGCCTTCCTCGACGATATCTACCATAAGCAGGAGATCATCCGTGCCGGCCGCGTTCCGCGCGAGCTGATCGAAAACAATGTCGCCTTCCTGTCCGAAATGATCGGCTTCCGCCCGCCCGGCGGCGTCTACACCCATATCGTCGGCACCGACATCGTGCGCACCGGTGAGGACCAGTTCTATGTGCTGGAGGACAATGCCCGCACGCCGTCCGGCGTCAGCTACATGCTGGAAAACCGGGAAACGATGATGCAGATGTTCCCGGAACTCTTCCATGAGAACAAGGTGCAGCGCGTCGAGGATTATCCCTATCTGCTGCGCCAGAGCCTCGCCTCGCTCGCGCCTCCCGGCTGCAGCGGCAAGCCGCGCGTCGCGGTGCTGACGCCCGGCATCTACAATTCCGCCTATTACGAGCATTCCTTCCTAGCCGACATGATGGGCGTCGAACTGGTCGAAGGTTCCGATCTGCGGGTCATCGATGGCAAGGTGAAAATGCGCACGACCCGCGGTTACGAAGCGATCGACGTGCTCTACCGCCGCGTCGACGACGACTTCCTGGATCCGCTGACCTTCCGGGCCGATTCGGCTCTCGGCATTCCTGGAATCATGGACGTTTACCGCTCCGGCAACATCACCATCGCCAATGCGCCGGGCACCGGCATTTGCGACGACAAGGCGATCTACTCCTACATGCCGGAGATCGTCGAATTCTACACCGGTAGCAAGGCGCTGCTCGAAAACGTGCCGACCTGGCGCTGCTCGGAGGCATCAAGCCTGAGATACGTGCTGGAGCATCTGGAGGAGCTGGTCGTCAAGGAAGTGCACGGCTCCGGCGGCTACGGCATGCTGGTCGGCCCGACGGCGTCGAAGAAGGAACGCGCCGATTTCGCCGAGAAACTGAAAGCCAAGCCGAACAATTACATCGCCCAGCCGACGCTGTCGCTCTCCACCGTGCCGATCCTCGTCAACAAGGGCATTGCGCCGCGCCATGTCGACCTGCGCCCCTATGTGCTCGTGTCCGACAAGGTTCAAATCATTCCGGGCGGGCTCACCCGCGTGGCGCTGAAGCAGGGCTCTCTGGTGGTCAATTCCAGCCAGGGCGGCGGCACCAAAGACACCTGGGTATTGGAGGACTGATGCTCGGAAGAACTGCAAACGGCCTCTATTGGATGTTCCGTTACATCGAGCGTGCCGAAAATATCGCCCGCCTGGTCGACGCCGGACTGCGCATGTCGCTGACCCGCAGCAGCGCTGGCGACGACAACTGGGACGGCGTGCTGCAAAGTGCCGGCGTGCGCGAGGCTTATGACGAAAGCCGCACGAAACTGACGAACGCCGAAGCGATCGACTATCTGCTGCGGGATCGCGCCAACCCGTCAAGCGTGATGTCCTGCATCGAGTCCGGCCGCAACAACGCCCGCATGGTGCGCACCGCGCTGACGCGGGAGACCTGGGAAGCGACCAACGAATGTTGGATCGAACTGAAAGCCCTGCTCGAAAAACGCGTGAAAGCAGCCGACCTGCCTGAAGTGATCGACGTCATCAAGCGTCGCGCCGGCCTCATCCGCGGCGCCTTCCATGGCTCGACGCTGCGCAACGAGCTTTATAATTTTGCCCGCATTGGCACCTTCATCGAGCGGGCTGATAATACCAGTCGCATCCTCGACGTGAAATATTACGTGCTGCTGCCTTCCGTCTCGGCGGTCGGCTCCTCCCTCGACAACGTGCAGTGGGAATCGATCCTGCGCTCGGTCTCCGCCCACCGCGCCTATAGCTGGGCCTATGACGGCGAATACCGGGCGATGAACATCGCCGACTTCCTGACGCTGAACGTCCAGATGCCGCGTTCGCTTGCCTATTGCTACGAGAAGATCGTCAGCAATCTTGGCTATCTCGCCCAGGATTACGAGGCGCGGCTGCCTGCCCACGACACGGCCGATGCCATCCGCACCACGCTGCAGACGCGGGCGATCCGCGACATCATGGATCAGGGTCTGCACGAATTCCTGGAAGACTTCGTCTCGCGCAACAACCAGCTCGGCGCGGAGATTTCCGACGGCTACCGGTTTTACGTATAAGCGGATCAGACCATGAGACTGAAGATCAGCCACCTCACCGAATACCGCTACGACGAACCGGCGCAGTTCTCGCTGCAGCGCCTCAGGCTGACGCCGCCGACAACCGCTGCCCAGAAGGTGCTTGGATGGTCGCTGAACGTCGAGGGCGCCACGCCCGAGGTGGAGTATGACGACCAGTACGGCAACCACGTTAATCTGGTCTCGCTGGAGGGCGCGCAGCACATGACGCGCATCCTGGCAGAGGGCGAGGTCGAGACGGTGGACAATAACGGCGTCACCGGCCCGCACACCGGCTTCTGCCCGCTTTGGCTCTTCCTGCGCGAGACGCCGCTGACCAAAGGCGGCAAGCTCATCAAGGAACTCGTCAAGAGCGTCGGCGGCGACAACGCGCTTGCCCGCATGCATGCGCTGATGGCGGCAATCCATGAGACGGTCGACTATAAGCCCGGCACCAGCAATGCCGCGACGACGGCCGAACAGGCGCTGGAGAAGAAGAGCGGCGTCTGCCAGGATCACGCGCACATCTTCGTTTCCGCCGCCCGCGCCCTGCAGGTCCCGGCCCGTTACGTCTCCGGCTATCTGATGATGGAGGAAAAGATCGAACAGGCGGCGACCCACGCCTGGGCCGAGGCCCATATTCCCGGCCTCGGCTGGGTCGGCTTCGATCCGGCCAATGAGATTTGCCCGGATGCCCGCTACGTCAGGGTCGCCTCCGGCCTCTGCTACCGCGACGCCGCGCCGATCTCCGGCATGCGCATCGGCACGCCGGGTGAGACTCTCTCGGTGACCGTCAAGGTCGAGAATGGCGGACAGATGCAAAGCCAGAGCCAGAGCTGAGCGACATCGGCCTACTGTGAATCCGTGACCGGCTGGGGAGCCGGCGATCGGCGCATCCGGCTTTTCGACATGCTCCGGCACGTTAAACTCCACACCCAGGCAGCAATCAATCTGCTGAGAGAACCTGGAGATGGCCGCGCGCACCATAGCCGAGGATCGCCTGATCGGCCGTCATTAACGGCACGCGATGATGCCGAGCCGTGGCGACGATGAGGCGGTCGGCGGGGTCGGCATGAAACGCACCTGGCAATCTAACGCTATCTACGGCGATGGAAGGCTCAATCGGTGCGAGGTCAAGCCCCGGCAGAGCCAGCGCACTATCGATCCATCGCCCGACATCATCGCCGAGCGCCAGACGTCCTTTCTGCACAAGCATCGCGATTTCCCAAGGCGTAATCGCCGAAATCAGAATCCGGCTTTTCTCCGTTATCTCATCAATGACGCGCCGGGCCTGCGCCCCCAGGCGTGGATCGTCCTGCATCGCCCAGACCAGGATATGGGTATCGATGACGATCAACGGATGGCGTCCCAATCCTCCGGCTCGGCGGCCGGGGACAGCGGATCGTCATAACGCAGGACGCTGCCCTTCATCGCACCGATAATACTCCTCCGCTGGTTCGGATCGCGTGCCGGTGAAAGAACGGCAACCGGCCTGCCACGCTTGGTGATCACAATGGCTTCGTCGTCGTTCTGCATTTGGTCGATAAGGTTCAGGCATTTCGCCTTGAACTCGGCTGCGCCGACCGTCTTATACATGGCCATATCTCCTGTACACATATACAAAATATATAGCCATTCCCCATCGTTCAAGCTCAAAAGAAGAAGGCGGGGCAATGCCCCGCCTTCAATTTCAAAGTTCGCCTCGTCAGTGGCTGTCCTTGCCGACTGCGTTTCCGCGACATCCCTTGAGGAAGTCGAGGTCGGCGCCGGTGTCGGCGCCTTCGACGTGCTGCTGGTGCAGGTAGGCATAGCCCGACGTCGGCAGATCGTGGTTCGGCTGCCATTCGGCAAGCCGCCGCGCCAGTTCCTCGTCGGAAATGTCGAGATGCAGACGACGGTTCGGCACGTCGAGCTCGATCATGTCGCCGGTCTTCACGACCGCGAGCGGGCCGCCGACCGCCGCTTCCGGCGAGGTGTGCAGCACGACGGTACCATAGGCCGTGCCGGACATGCGGGCGTCGGAAATGCGCACCATGTCGAGGATGCCCTTCTTCAGCACCTTCGGCGGCAGTCCCATGTTGCCGACTTCGGCCATGCCGGGATAGCCCTTCGGCCCACAGTTCTTCATGACCATGACGCAGTTTTCGTCGATGTCGAGATTGTCGTCGTTGATCTTGGCCTTGTAGTCGTCGATATCCTCGAACACGACTGCCCTGCCCTTGTGCACCAGGAGATGCGGCGAGGCGGCCGAAGGCTTCAGCACCGCGCCCTTCGGCGCGAGATTGCCGCGCAGCACGACGATGCCGCCCGACGAGGTCAGCGCCTTTTCGGCGGGCAGGATGACGTCTTCGTTCCAGTTGACGACGTCCTTGACTTCGTCCCAGACGGTTTCGCCGGAGACCGTCAACGCGTCCTTGTGCAGGAGGCCGGCCTCGCCGAGGCGCTTCAGCACCACAGGCAGACCACCGGCATAGAAGAACTCTTCCATCAGGTACTTGCCCGACGGCATCAGGTTGACGATCGTCGGGACGTCGCGACCACACCGGTCCCAATCGTCGAGCGAAAGATCGATGCCGACGCGGCCGGCGATGGCGAGAAGGTGGATGACGGCATTGGTCGATCCGCCGATCGCCGCATTGGTGCGGATGGCGTTCTCGAAAGCCTGCTTCGTCATGATCTCGGAAGGCTTCAGATCGTCCTTGACCATCTGCACGATCCGCCGGCCGGTGAGCTGCGCCATGACCTTGCGGCGGGAATCGACGCCGGGGATGGCAGCATTGCCGGACAGCGCCATGCCGAGCGCTTCGGCCATTGACGCCATCGTCGAAGCGGTGCCCATCGTGTTGCAGGTGCCCGACGAGCGGCTCATCGAAGCTTCAGCTTCGAGGAATTCGGCCTGCGTCATCTCGCCGGCCTTCACCATTTCGGAGAATTTCCACAGATGCGTGCCGGAGCCGACGCGTTCGCCGCGGAAATAGCCGTTTAGCATCGGCCCGCCGGTGACGACGATCGACGGCAGATCGCAAGAGGCGGCACCCATGAGCAGCGACGGCGTGGTCTTGTCGCAGCCGACCAGCAGCACGCAGCCGTCCATCGGCTGGCCGCGGATCGCTTCTTCGACGGCGAGTGCGGCGAGGTTGCGGTACATCATCGCGGTCGGGCGGAAGGTGTTTTCGGAGGCCGAGAACACCGGCACCTCAAGTGGGAAGCCGCCGGCCTCCCAGACACCCGCCTTCACCTTCTCGGCGAGTTCCCTGAGATGACCGTTGCACGGGGTCATGTCCGACCAGGTGTTGAGGATGCCGATCACCGGCCGGCCGTCGAACAGGTCGTGCGGATAACCCTGGTTCTTAAGCCAGCCGCGATGATAGATCACGTCGCGGCTCGTGCCGCCATACCATTCCTGCGACCTCAGCCTGCGCGGCCATTCCGCTTTCTTTTTCATTTTCTCTGTCCTTCAGGTGAATTGCCGGGCCGCCTCGTACGGCCCGGGTCATCGGCTATGTCTCAAGCCAGGGTGTAGGCCGTCTTGACCACGGTAAAGAATTCGCTCGCATATTTGCCCTGCTCGCGCGGACCATAGGACGAACCCTTGCGGCCGCCGAATGGCACATGGAAGTCGACGCCTGCCGTCGGTAGGTTGACCATGACCATGCCGGCCTCGGCATTCCGCTTGAAATGCGTCGCATGCTTCAGGCTGGTCGTGGCGATACCGGCCGAAAGGCCGAACGGCGTGTCGTTGGCGGTGGCCAGCGCCTCGTCGTAATCCTTGACCCGGATCACCGAGACGACAGGTCCGAAGATCTCTTCGCGCGAAATCCGCATCTGGTTGGTCGCTTCGGTAAACAGCGTCGGCTGCAGGTAGAAGCCGGGCGTCTCGCGGGAAATCACCTCGCCGCCGAAGGCGAGCTTGGCGCCCTCGTTCTTGCCGATCTCGATATAGTCGGTATCGGTCTTCAGCTGCCGCTCGTCGACAACCGGGCCGATATGGGTGCCGGCCTTCAGCGCGTTGTCGACCACCAGCGTCTTCAGCTTCTCGGTCAATGCGGCGACGAACTTGTCGTGAATGCCTTCGGTGACAATCAGCCGCGAGGACGCGGTGCAGCGCTGGCCGGTGGAGAAGAAGCCGGAATTGGCGGCGGCTTCGACAGCGACGGAAAGATCGGCATCGTCGAGCACGACCATCGGGTTCTTGCCGCCCATCTCCAGCTGGAACTTGCGGTTATGCTCGATGGAGGCGGCGGCGACACGCCGGCCGGTGCCGGTGGAGCCGGTGAAGGTGATGCCGGCAACATCGGGGCTTTCCAGCATCGCCTGACCGACGACCGAGCCCTTGCCCATGACGAGGTTCAGCACGCCCTTCGGCAGGCCTGCGCGGTTGAGGATGTCGACGATCGCCCAGGAGCAGGCCGGCACCAGTTCGGCCGGCTTGAAGACGATGGTGTTGCCGTAGCAGAGCGCCGGCGCGATCTTCCAGGCCGGAATGGCGATCGGGAAGTTCCAGGGCGTGATGATGCCGATGACGCCGAGCGCCTCGCGGGTGATCTCGACGCCGATGTTCGGGCGCACCGACGGGATGACCTCGCCGGCAAGCCGCAGCGCTTCGCCTGCGAAGAATTCGAAGATCTGCGAAGCGCGGATGACTTCGCCGGTCGCTTCCGGCAGGGTCTTGCCCTCCTCGCGGGCGAGCAGCGCGCCGAGCTCGTCCTTGCGCGCCATGATCTCGTCGCCGGTCTTCTTCAGGATGACATGGCGTTCCCAGATCCCCGAGCGCGACCAGGCCGGGAAGGCGGCCTTGGCGGCGGCGATGGCGTTTTTGGTGTCTTCGGCGCTGCCGTCGGCATAGAGGCCGACGACTTCGTTCGTATCGGACGGGTTGATGTTCTTCGTCGCGTTCGTGCCGACCCATTCGCCGGCGATCAGGTTTTGATAAATGGTCATGGGCTGAACAAGCCTCCTTTACCGTTTACAAACACGGCCCGGTCGCGGACGCAGCCAGGCCTCGAAAATTAGAGCTGCTTGACGGAAATCTCTTCCTCGGCGGCCACCTTCAGCGGGTTGCGCAGCGGCAGGCCGAATTCGGCGACTTCGATCTCGAAGACGTCCCCTTCATCGGTCTTGACGCCCTCGGCGAAAGAAAGGGTCGCCGTGCCGAACATATGGACATGCACATCGCCTGGAACCCGGAAAAGGCCGTATTTGAAATGGTGGTATTCCAGATTGGCGAAGGTATGCGACATGTTCGCCTCCCCCGACAGGAACGGCTTTTCGAAGATCACCTTGTCGCCGCGCTTGATGCGCGATGTGCCGCGGATATCGTCGGGGGCGGCGCCGATGCGGATTTCCGGACCATAGGCGGCCGGGCGCAATTTCGAGTGGGCCAGATAGAGGTAGTTCATCCGTTCGGTGACGTGGTCCGAAAACTCGTTCGACAGGGCAAAGCCGATGCGGAACGGCGTTCCGTCTTTGGCGATGACGTAGATGCCAGCCATTTCAGGCTCTTCGCCGCCGTCGAGCGCGAAGGAGGGCGAAACGAGCGGCGCGCCGGGGGCGGCCGCACCATAGCCGTTGCCCTTGTAGAACCATTCCGGCTGCACGCCCTTTTCGCCTGATTTCGGCTTGCCGTTCTCGAGGCCCATCTTGAACATCTTCATCGAGTCGGTCAGCGTTTCCTCGGCCGCCTCGGTGGTTTTCTTGTGCATGGAATCGCGAGTGGCGGCCGAACCCAGATGCGTCAGGCCGGTGCCGGTCAGATGCAGGTGGGCAGCATCCGGATGGGTGATCGGCGGCAGGAAGCGGCCGTCCGCATAAGCCTGTTCGAGATCGACGGTTTCGCCGTAGCCATGCGCCTCGATGACTGCGGCCAGCGACTTGCCGCCATCGGCGGCTTCCATCGCCAGCGCATAGACGCTGCCGGCATTCTTGACCGACCTGGCTGCGCCGCCCGGCTCGCGCACGGCGACGACGATCTCTCCGTTGGCATCCTTGATCTGGGAAATAAGCACGACTTCGATCCTTCTCGTTCCGGCGAGCTTCAGGAAAAGCTCCGCCTGTCCGGCTCCATCAGGAGCCGGAATCCATCATTCATATGACTGCGAATGCCGGGGCTGCGCTTGAGCGCTCAGCCCTTGTTCTTGTTGTAGACGTCGAAGAACACGGCAGCGAGAAGCACCGCACCCTTGACCATCTGCTGCGAGTCGGTGCCGAGACCGTGGATCGACATGCCGTTGTTCATGATGCCCATGATCAGCGCGCCGATGACTGCACCCGTCACCTTGCCGACGCCGCCCTGGGCCGACGCGCCGCCGATGAAGCAGGCGGCGATGACGTCGAGCTCGAGGCCGAAACCGCCCTTGGCCGTCGCCGAGTTGAGGCGCAGCGCGACGATCAGGCCCGCGAGACCGGCGAGCAGACCCATATTGGCGAAGGTCAGGAAGGTCAGCCGCTCGGTGTTGATACCGGAAAGCTTAGTCGCCTTCTCATTGCCGCCCATGGCGTAGATACGCCGGCCGATCGTCGTGCGACGGGTGATGAAGGCGTAGGCGGCAACCAGGGCCAGCATGACGACAAGCACGTTCGGGAAGCCGCGATAGATCGACAGCTGGAGGCCGAGCCCCAGAATGGCGAGGGCGACAATGATGTTCTGGGCGAGGAAGAAGCCCATGGGCTCGACGTCGTTGCCATGCCGCTCGTTCGACAGCCGCTTGCGCCATGCCATGTAGAAGAGGGCGAGGGCGCCGATCACGGTCAGAATGATCGAGGTCGAGTTGATGCCGCCCATATCGAACAGATTCGGCAGGAAGCCGATGCTGATCAGCTGGAATTCCGGCGGAAAGGGACCGATGCTGGTGCCGGTTCCCGACGCTGTCATGACGAACAGCGTCAGGCCGCGGAAGACGAGCATGCCGGCGAGCGTGACGATGAAGGAAGGGATCTTGTGATAGGCGACGAAATAGCCCTGCAGGCCGCCGACCAGCGCGCCGAGAGCCAGACAGACGACACCCGCCAGCACGTAATTCATGTGCCACTGCACCGTCATCACGCCGGCGATGGCGCCGATGAAGCCGACGACCGAGCCGACCGAAAGATCGATATGGCCGGCGACGATGACCAGCAGCATGCCGAGCGCCATGATGACGATGAACGAGTTCTGCAGAATGATGTTGGTCAGGTTGAGCGGACGGAAGAGAACGCCACCGGTCGAAATCTGGAAGAACACCATGATCGCGATCAACGCGATGAACATGCCGTATTCCCGGATGTTGCCGCGAACATAGTCGCCGATGGAGACGACACGCCCCTGCTCAGTGATGGGTTGATTGATCGGCGTCATTGTTTCTTCTCTCCTGAGCGCATGATGGCGCGCATGATGGTTTCCTGGCTCGCTTCTCCCTTCGGCAGTTCCGCAACGATCCGTCCTTCATTCATGACGTAGATGCGGTCGCACGTGCCGAGCAGTTCCGGCATTTCCGACGAGATCATCAGAACGGCTTTGCCGTCTGCCGCGAGCTGGTTGATGATAGTATAGATTTCGTATTTTGCGCCAACGTCGATGCCGCGCGTCGGCTCGTCGAGGATCAAAACATCGGGATTGGAGAACAGCCACTTCGACAGCACCACCTTCTGCTGGTTGCCGCCGGACAGGTTGACCGTTTCCTGGAAGATGCTGGAAGAGCGGATGCGCAGCTTCGAGCGATAGTCGGTCGCGACCCGCGATTCCTTGACGCTGTCGATGACCGACGCATTCGACACCGCCTTCAGATTGACGAGCGTCGTATTGTGCAGGATCGTGTCGTTGAGCACGAGGCCGAGCTGCTTGCGGTCTTCGGTGACATAGGCAAGACCGGCATCGATCGCCCTGCGCACGGTGCTGACATCGACATGCTTGCCGTGCATCAGCACTTCGCCCGACACCTTGTGGCCGTAGGATTTGCCGAACAGGCTCATGGCGAATTCGGTGCGCCCTGCCCCCATCAGGCCGGCGATGCCGACGACTTCGCCCTTGCGGACGGTGACGTTGATATTGTGCAGAACCTGACGGTCGCGGTGCTGCTGATGATAGGCGTTCCAGTTCTTCACTTCGAGAATGGTTTCGCCGATCGGCACCGAACGCGGGGGGTAACGATCCTCGAGATCGCGGCCGACCATGTTGCGGATGATGATGTCTTCGCTGATCTCGTCCGCATGACAGTCGAGCGTCTTGACCGTCATGCCGTCACGCAGCACGGTGATCTGGTCGGCGACCTTGCGGATCTCGTTCAGCTTGTGCGAGATGATGATCGACGTGATGCCCTGGTTGCGGAATTCCATCAGCAGATTGAGCAGCGCGTCGGAATCGCTTTCGTTGAGCGAAGCAGTGGGTTCGTCGAGGATGAGCAGCTTGACGCTCTTCGACAGCGCCTTGGCGATCTCGACGAGCTGCTGCTTGCCGACGCCGATGTCGGTGACCAGCGTGTTCGGAGATTCCGACAGGCCCACTTTCTTGAGCAGCTGCTTGGTGCGGTTGAACGTCTCGTCCCAGCTGATGACGCCGCTCTTGGCATTTTCGTTGCCGAGGAAGATATTTTCTCCAATCGACAGCAACGGCACCAGCGCCAGTTCCTGATGAATGATGACGATGCCGATTTCTTCGGAGTCCTTCAGGACCCTAAAGTTGCGCGTCTCGCCTTCATAGACGATGTCGCCTTCATAACTTCCGGTCGGATAGACGCCCGATAGGACTTTCATCAGGGTCGATTTGCCGGCCCCGTTTTCGCCGACCAATGCGTGAATTTCACCCTTGCGAACCTTGAGGTTCACGTTCTCCAGCGCCTTGACGCCCGGGAACGTCTTGGTGATGCTCCGCATTTCGAGGATGGTATTGTCCATAGTCAAAAGTTCCAGCGCCTTCAGCCGCCGAGCGGCCTGGCGATCATAAAATCGAAGACCGGAACCCGCAAGCGCGGGCTCCGGCCTCCTGCTTAACTTCTTACTTCAGCTTGTCTTCGGTGTAGTAACCGCTGTCGACGAGGATCTGCTTGTAGTTGGTCTTGTCGACGGCAACCGGCTTCAGCAGATAGGACGGAACGACCTTGACGCCGTTGTCGTAGGTCTTGGTGTCGTTGACCTCAGGCTCCTTGCCGGACATGACCGCATCGACCATGGCAACCGTGACCTTGGCGAGTTCGCGGGTGTCCTTGAAGATCGTGGAGTGCTGTTCGCCAGCGATGATCGACTTGACCGACGGGATTTCAGCGTCCTGACCGGTGACGATCGGGAGCGGCTGGGCAGCCGTACCGTAACCAACGCCCTTCAGCGAGGAGATGATGCCGATCGAGAGGCCGTCATAGGGAGACAGGACGGCGTCGACCTTGGCGTCGGTGTAGTTAGCCGAGAGCAGGTTGTCCATGCGGGCCTGGGCCGTTGCCGGATCCCAACGCAGGGTGCCGACCTTGTCCATGCCGGTCTGGCCGGACTTCACGACGAGCTTGCCCGAGTCGATGTAGGGCTGCAGGACGGACATTGCGCCGTCATAGAAGAAGAAGGCATTGTTGTCGTCCGGCGAACCGCCGAAGAGTTCGATGTTGAACGGGCCCTTGCCGTCCTTGAGGCCGAGGCCGTCAACGATGGAGTTGGCCTGGAGAACGCCGACCTGGAAGTTGTCGAAGGTGGCGTAGTAGTCGACGTTGCCCGAATCGCGGATCAGACGGTCATAAGCGATGACCTTGATGCCGGCATCGTGAGCCTTCTGGAGAACGTCGGAAAGCGTGGTGCCGTCGATCGAAGCGATGACGAGAACCTTGACGCCCTTCGTGACCATGTTTTCGATCTGCGAAAGCTGGTTCGGAATGTCGTCGTCGCCATACTGCAGGTCCGTGCCGTAACCGGCAGCCTGGAGCTGCTTGACGATGTTGTTGCCGTCGTCGATCCAGCGGGCCGAAGCCTTGGTCGGCATGGCAATACCGACAGTGCCCTTGTCGGCGGCCATAGCCGGTGCAACGAACGAAGCGACGCCGAAGGCAGCCGCAGCCATCAATGAGATAATGGATTTCATTTCTCTCTCCCTTGTTAATAGAGCAGCGGACGGAAAACCGCCCGCCCCGAAACTGTGGCAGGTTCCGTATTGGATAGTTACTTCAGATGGTGAGAAACGAAGTAGGTCTCCTCCACGATCTCACACGTGTTGAGTGCCAACCAGCACACGGCGGCAAACTGGTATGGATTCCTATAACTGTCAAATAGAATAAGTGGTAAAGTGCATAACAATTTTGGTATATCGTTAAAAAGTATTACTTTTGATGGAGCGCAGCGGGGAGGCTGCAACCATGACGATCGTTTCAGAGCCCATTTCCATGGATCACGTCGATATCCATAGCGACAATTTCGGCGACGACAGCCTTTTACGGGCAGGACTTAAGCTGAATCACCTGCGCATGATCGTCGCAATCGAAGATAGCGGACAGATTTCCGCAGCCGCGGAAGTCCTCAACATCTCGCAGCCCGCCGCGTCGCGCATGCTGTCCGAAATGGAATCAATCACCAAGACTCAGCTCTACGAGCGGGTGGCTCGCGGCGTGGTGCTGACGGCCTTCGGCGCGGCCCTCGCGAGACGCGCCCGCAAGATCCTTCTGGAACTGCGCGAGGCGAGCCGCGAGATCGGTGAATTGAAGAGCGGCAAGGGCGGCTCGGTCTTTATCGGCGCGGTAACGGCGCCGGCCATGAGCCTCGTCGTGCCGGCGATCAACAAGGTGCGCAAGGCCTATCCCGGCATCGAGATCAACATCCAGGTGGAGACCAGCAACGTGCTCGCCCGTGAACTGCTCGCGGCCCGCCACGACTTCATCATCGGCCGCATCCCCGATGACCTCAACCCGCGCCTGTTCGAGGTGACGGAGATCGGCATCGAGCGGGCATGCCTGATCGTGCGCAAGAGCCATCCGCTGTTAAAGCAGAAGGTGAGTAGCCTTGCAGACGTCAGGGATTACGACTGGGTGTTCCAGCCGCCGGGCACGCTCCTGCGCCGGACGATCGAGGACTATTTCCTGTCGCAAGGCGTGGCGCTGCCGGAGAATATCGTCAACACCTCCTCGCTGCTGCTCACTTGCGCCATCATCTGCGAGACCGATGCGATCGCCCCCGTCGCCGTCGACGTCGCCCATTTCCTGGCCAGCCAGGGCGCCAAGGCCTCCGACGTGCGCGTGCTGCCGATCAATTTCGACATCAACGTCAAGCCCTACAGCCTGATCGCGGCGAGGGAGCGGGCACTGCCCCCGAGCGCGAGGCTGCTCTACGATATCATCCTGGAGGAAAGCCTGAAGCAGGCGCGATAGCCACGCAAGGCCGGCGCCATCTTGGCCGGCCTTAATAGGCGCTGGAGCAATTCCAGCAGAATGCGCCGCGTTTCTGCGTCCGGAAATTGCGTAAAAAAATAGAGCACTTCCGTCATTCGAAGACGGCCGATGGCTCTTGAGGGAACGGGATGCTGTTCGGACAGTCGGTGTTTCAATCAGTCCTCGAGCGGCTGAAGGCGGAGGATGAGACGGTGGAAGACGCCGAAGCGCCAGCCGTCCACCGCGTCTCCGGCCTCAGCACCGGGCTCGCCTTCGACGTGATGCAGGGTATCTCGGTCGCCGCACACCGCGTCGGCGAGGCCTATTTCGACCATCTCGATCTCGCTGCCGCCGCGCACCTTACGGAAAAGCCGGTCGCTGCGCCCGCACCGGTCATGCCGGATCATCTCAGCCGCACGACGCCGCAGGACGTTGCCGCCGAACTGGCGATCTCGGCGGCCGATACGCCGATGACGCTGAGCGACAAGCGCCGCGCCTTTGCCCGCCTGAACCACCCCGACGGCGTCGCCCTGCCCTTCCGCGACAACGCGACGAAGCGGATGATGCTCGCCAATCTCCTGATCGACGAAGCGCTGCGCCGATTGCGCTGATTACTTCGCATGCCCGTCCTTCGAAGGCGTTTCCGCGGCCGGCGCTGCAGGCTCTTCCTCGTCGTCGGCGTCGGGTGCTGCCGCCGGCGATGCGGCCTCCGGCTGGGGCTTGAAGGTCCAGAACAGCATATAGAAGGCATAGGCGCCTGCCGCGGCAGAAAGCACCGCCCAGAAAGGATCGCCGCCGACGATCTCGACCGCGGCCCAGCCGAAGCAGACGGCGACAATGGCAATTCGCACCCAGAGGCGCTGGTATGCCGGATGTTTCGGATCGATGAGTTGCATTCCTGCTCCGCGGTCGGATAAGTCACGCATGCCCCCGGCATGCATCGCATGGCCCATGGCCTGTGTCGCGTTTGTCTTTAGTTCGAATCTTGCAAATGTGAAAGAGCCGCGGGCTTGACGCGACGCAGAGAAGATGGAATGAAAATTCCAGTTTTTTGGTAATTCGGTTTATTTGTTCCGAATTCAAGGGAGGTTGAAATGACAGTGAGATTCGGTCTTCTCGGCGCCGGCCGTATCGGCAAGGTTCACGCCAAGGCCGTCAGCGGCGACGCCAATGCGAGGCTGGTTGCGGTCGCGGACGCCTTTCCGCAAGCGGCGGAAGCGATCGCTTCGGCCTATGGCTGCGAGGTCCGCACCATCGAGGCGATCGAGGCCGCCAAGGATATCGACGCCGTCGTCATCTGCACGCCGACGGACACCCATGCCGACCTGATCGAGCGCTTCGCCCGCGCCGGCAAGGCGATCTTCTGCGAAAAGCCGATCGATCTCGACGTCGCCCGCGTCAAGGCCTGCATCAAGGTGGTGGAAGAGACCGGCGCCAAGCTGATGGTCGGCTTCAACCGCCGCTTCGACCCGCATTTCATGGCGGTCCGCAAGGTGATCGACGACGGCAAGATCGGCGATGTCGAAATGGTGACGATCACCTCGCGCGATCCCGGCGCCCCGCCGGTCGATTATATCAAGCGCTCGGGCGGCATCTTCCGCGATATGACGATCCACGATTTCGACATGGCTCGCTTCCTGCTCGGCGAAGAGCCGGTCTCGGTGCTGGCGACCGCCGCCGTCCTCGTCGACAAGGCGATCGGCGAAGCCGGCGACTATGACAGCGTCTCGGTGATCCTGCAGACCGCCTCCGGCAAGCAGGCCGTCATCTCCAACTCGCGCCGCGCCACCTATGGCTACGACCAGCGCATCGAAGTGCACGGCGCCAAGGGCATGGCGGCGGCCGAAAACCAGCGCCCGGTCTCGATCGAAGTGGCGAACGGCGACGGCTACACCCGCCCGCCGCTGCATGACTTCTTCATGACCCGCTACACCGAAGCCTACGCCAACGAGATCGCCGCCTTCATCGCCGCGATCGAGAAGGGCTCGAAGATCTCGCCGTCGGGCGCCGATGGTCTCGCAGCGCTGGCGCTCGCCGACGCCGCGGTGCAGTCGGTCAAGGAAGGCAGGTTGATCAAGATTGGCTGACGGTCCTCTCCCGACCGGCAGCCATGCATGAGATGGCCGGGCAGACGCCCGGCCGTTTTGCGTTTGTGGGGTAGGCTCAAAAAGACCCCTCCTCACAGGGAAAAGGGAGAATTCGACGGAGCCTGGCCCCTTCGTCCCAGTGGGGAGAAGGGGCCCGAAGGGTCGGATGAGGGGGCCGCGGATACAAGGCCGGCCGGTCCAAGCTACCAGCTGCTCCAAGGCCTAAAACAGTATTATGACAGAGACTTAAAGAAATCTCTGTCGGCGGTTGTGGCCCCCCATCCACCCTTCGGACACCTTCCCCCCGCTGGGGCGAAGGGGGAACCGCTACTCCCCGCCCTGAACGCCCGAGACCACTATGTCCTGGTCGATCACCGAGAGCGCCCGGTTGAGATGACCTTCGAAGACGAGGATGGGTTCTTCGGGGACGATGCGGATTTCCGCCATGCCTTCCATGCGCACGATATGCGACTGGCCGAGGCCCTCTTCGATGCCCTGGCGCAGCAGGTCGTAATAGCGCGTGCCGGGGCCGGTGATGGCAATCGGCATGCGTTCGGTGAGGCTGAGCATACGCGACAGGCCGTTGCCGAGCGCCAGGCCCGCCTGGCGGAAGGCGAAGGCGGAGGTGCGGTGGCCCTGGCGAGCCTTGGCGGCGATCTTGTCGAGTTCAGCAACGGGCACGAATTTGGCGGGGATCGTATCGAGCGGCACTTCGAAGGCGCTGCGCAGGATGGCGTAGAAACCGGCATAGGCCTCGATACAGCCGCGCGTGCCGCAGCGACAGAGGCCGCCACCCGCCATGTGCAGCATATGCCCGAAATTCGGCGCCGAGACCTCCTGTCCCGTCTGCCCTCCCCGCCGGACGATGCCGAGGCCGATGCTGTGGCCGAGCGACAGCGCCGCGAGCGAGCGGAAATCGGCGCCCTTGACGACCTCCTCGCGCGCCCCGAGAGCGGCGGCGACCAGCAGAGTCTCGTTATCGAGAATGACCTTGGCCTGCCAATCCGGCCGGAGCGCCGATTCGAAATCGATCCGGTCGCCGCCGAAGATCGGCGACCAGAGGAGCACCGGCTCGGTGGAATCGACCAGGCCCTTGCTGCTGATCGAGATCAACAGCACTTTTTCCTGGGAAATGCGGGAGCGGTCGAGAATGCGCGACAGCCCCGCGCGCACGCCTTCCATAAAGCGGCCCGCCCCCGAGGGATCATGCGAGCGCTCCTCGCTGAAGCGGTCGATCAGCTTGCCGGCATAGTCGACCAGCGAATATTGCACGGCATCCGAGGAGATGATGACGACGATGAGATAGCCGCAATCGCGCCGCTGGCGCAAAAGCACCCGCGGCCGGCCGCGGCCGCTCGCCGCCTGCTGCTCGGATTTTTCGATGATCTGGGCGCGTTCCAGATCCGCCGTGATCGCCGAAATGGTGGCCGAGGAAAGGCCGGTGAAATCGGATATTTCGGTATGGGCGAGCGCGCCGTGACGGCGCAGCACGGACAGCACGAGCACGCTGTTTCTCTGCCGGACCAGCTCCGTGCTCGACTTGGTCAGCATGAATGCCGCCCTCTCCTCCTGCTTGCCCTATCCCTGATTTCCACTGCATCTCCGGCGGTCGCTGCGCAAGGGGCGGAAGCCGGTAGTCCAGTGTTGACAGCTGAAAAAATCTCTGACATCAAATTTCTCGACTGTCGAGAAAATAATCCGAACTTTCCTCGACAGGCTTATCGCGGTGGCCGGAGGAAGCATGGGCTGGGCCGGTCGCAACTCACTCGGGAGGACATTATGAAGTCTATTTTGAAATTGATGGCAGGCGCCGCCATCCTCGTTTCCGTGCATACCGTTGCCATGGCTAAAGACCTCGTCGTCGGCGTTTCCTGGTCGAATTTCCAGGAAGAGCGCTGGAAGACGGATGAAGCCGCCATCAAGAAGGCTCTCGAAGCCAAGGGCGCCAAGTATATTTCCGCTGACGCGCAGTCTTCTGCCGCCAAGCAGCTGACCGACGTCGAATCGCTGATCTCGCAGGGCGCCAACGCGCTGATCATCCTCGCCCAGGACTCCGACGCGATCGGCCCGGCAATCGAAAAGGCCGCCGCTGAAGGCATCCCGGTCGTCGGTTACGACCGCCTGATCGAAAATCCGGCCGCCTTCTACATCACCTTCGACAACAAGGAAGTCGGCCGCCTGCAGGCTCAGGGCGTCTTCAAGGCGAAGCCGGAAGGCAATTACGTCTTCATCAAGGGCTCGTCCTCCGACCCGAACGCCGATTTCCTGTTCTCGGGCCAGCAGGAAGTGCTGAAGGCCGCGATCGACGCCGGCAAGATCAAGAATGTCGGCGAAGCCTATACGGACGGCTGGCTGCCGGAGAACGCCCAGCGCAACATGGAGCAGTTCCTGACCGCCAACAACAACAAGGTTGACGCCGTCGTCGCCTCCAACGACGGCACGGCCGGCGGCGCGATTGCAGCACTCGACGCCCAGGGCCTCGCCGGCTCCGTTCCGGTTTCCGGGCAGGATGGCGACAAGGCGGCCTTGAACCGCATCGCTCTCGGCACGCAGACGGTTTCCGTCTGGAAGGACAGCCGCGAACTCGGCAAGCGCGCAGCCGAAATCGCTCTCGACCTCGCCGGCGGCAAGGACATGAGCAAGATCGACGGCGCACAGGCCTTCAAGGGCGGCCCGAAGGGCGTCGAAATGCAGTCGGTCTTCCTGAAGCCGCTCGCGATCACCAAAGACAATCTGAACGTCGTCATCGACGCCGGCTGGATCTCCAAGGCTGAAGCCTGCCAGGGTGTGAAGGCCGGCACGGTCGCCGCCTGCAAGTAAGCAAGCTCGAAACTGAAATGCCGGCGCCGCAACGCACCACCGTTGCGGCGCCGGATGCGGAAGAGAACTCCAAGGATGCAGTTCCTCCGCTTCGCCGCACCATCGCGGACTTGCATTCCCTGCCGGAAGGGTGTCGCGACGCCAGGCGACCGGTTTCCGGAAGCATCACGATGGTCAGTTGAAGAACGGACGATGACGCCGCCCACAACCCGGGCACGCCGGCGCAGCCGTCCAAACACAATGGGGGAACGGCAAACCCATGGCCGAAATGGTAAAATCCACCACATCAAGCGGGCCGCGAACGGCGGAAGCCAATCCGGTGACCCGCTTCTTCCGCGCAACCGAGATCGACACGCGCCTGCTCGGTATGATCGGCGCGCTCATCATCATCTGGATCGGTTTCCACATCATCACCGGCGGCCTGTTCCTGACCCCGCGCAATCTCTGGAACCTCTCGGTCCAGACGACCGATATCGCGATCATGACGACGGGCATGGTGCTGATCATCGTCACCCGCAATATCGACCTGTCGGTCGGTTCCGTGCTCGGCCTCTGCGGCATGATCATGGGCGTGACCCAGGCGAAGATCCTGCCTGAGTATATCGGCTTCGACAGCCCCTTCACCTGGGTGATCACGCTGATGATCGGCCTGATCGCCGGCGGCCTGATCGGCACCTTCCAGGGCATGATCATCGCCTTCCTCAACGTTCCCTCATTCATCGTCACCCTCGGCGGCCTGCTCGTCTGGCGCGGCGCGACCTGGCTCGTCACCAGCGGCCAGACGGTTGCCCCCATGGACCAGACCTTCCGCATCATGGGCGGCGGCGCGGAGGGCTCGATCGGCGCCACCTGGAGCTGGATCGTCGGCATCGCCGCCTGCCTCTTCGTTATCGCCAGCATCGTCGGCTCGCGCCGCCAGCGCCGCCGCTTCGGCTTTCCGCGCCGGCCGATGTGGGCGGAATATTTCCTCGCCATTCTGAGCTGCGTGCTGATCCTCGGCGCCGTCTCGATCGCCAACAGCTATTACTGGCCGATCAACATCGCCAAGAAATATGCCGAGACCAACAACATCCCCTGGCCCGAAACCGGCCTCGATATTCCCTACGGCATCGCCGTGCCGGTGCTGATAGCGATCGTCGTCGGCATCATCATGACCTTCATCGCCACCCGCCTGCGCTTCGGCCGCTATGTCTTCGCGATCGGCGGCAACCCTGAGGCTGCCGAGCTTGCCGGCATCAAGACCCGCTGGGTGACGGTGCGTATCTTCGCGCTGATGGGCGTTCTCGCAGCCATCGCGGCGGCGATTTCCACCGCCCGCCTCAACGCGGCGACCAATTCGCAGGGCACGCTCGACGAGCTTTACACCATCGCCGCTGCCGTGATCGGCGGGACCTCGCTGGCGGGCGGCACCGGCACGATCGCCGGCGCCATGCTCGGCGCGCTCGTCATGCAATCGCTGCAATCCGGCATGGTTCTCGCCCATGTCGACACGCCGCTGCAGAGCGTCGTCGTCGGCACCGTCCTCGTCGTGGCGGTCTGGCTCGACACCGTCTATCGCGCCCGTGCCAAGTGAGAGGAGCCTCAAACATGACTGATCACCGCACTCCCCTCGTGGAACTGAAAAACATCTCGATCTCCTTCGGCGGCATCCACGCCGTGGACAATGCCTCGGTCGATCTCTACCCCGGCGAAGTCGTCGCCCTTCTCGGCCACAACGGCGCCGGCAAGTCGACCCTGATCAAGATCCTCTCCGGCGCCTACAAGCGCGACTCCGGCGAGATCCTGATCAACGGCGAGCCGGCCGACATTCGCAATCCGCGCGATGCCAAGAAATACGGGATCGAGACGATCTACCAGACGCTCGCCGTCGCCGACAATGTCGACGCCGCCGCCAACCTCTATCTCGGCCGCGAGCTGAAGACTCGCTGGGGCACGCTCGACGACGTGGCGATGGAAGCTTCGGCGCGCGAAGTGATGGGGCGCTTGAACCCTAACTTCAAGCGCTTCAAGGAGCCGGTAAAGGCGCTCTCGGGCGGCCAGCGGCAATCGGTGGCGATCGCCCGCGCCATCCTCTTCAACGCCCGCATCCTGATCATGGACGAGCCGACGGCAGCGCTCGGGCCCCAGGAGACGGCGCAGGTGGGCGAGCTGATCAAGCAGCTGAAGAAGGAAGGCATCGGCATCTTCCTCATCAGCCACGACATCCACGACGTCTTCGACCTTGCCGACCGCGTCTCGGTGATGAAGAACGGCCAGGTGGTGGGCCACGCCCGCACCGAGGACGTGACCAAGGACGAGGTGCTCGGCATGATCATCCTCGGCAAGGTACCGCCGAAGGCCATCCCCGGCCCCGGCGCCATGCAGATCTGAGCCGCCAAGCTCATCGCCCGACGACCGCTCCGCCGCCCGCAAGGCCGGCGGAGTTTTTCGTTCAATCCCGAGGCCGACGAATAAAAACACCCTGCAAACCGCAAGCATCGGTATTTCTGAGAATTTCGCGATTGAAGCCGGCCGCAAGCTAGGCTAAGAACCACCCATCGGACAGGCGATTCAAACCGCCTCAGGCATGCACCCGTAGCTCAGCTGGATAGAGTGTTGGATTCCGATTCCAAAGGTCACAGGTTCGAATCCTGTCGGGTGCGCCAAACGTCATATCTCTTTGCTGCCCGCGCCCTGCGGGATTTTGGCGATGGTTTTGTGACCATCCTGTTGCCGGTCTATCTGCTTGCTTTGGGCTTCTCGCCGTTGCAGGTCGGTGTGCTCGCGACGGCGTCCCTTTTGGGCTCCGCGCTGTTGACTATCGCCGTGGGGATACTCGGGGTGCGCCATGATCTGCGCCGCCTGCTTCTGGCCGCAGCCTGCCTGATGGTTGCCACGGGTACTGCCATGTCCGTCGTCACCGACTACGCGCTTCTGCTGGTCGTCGCATGCGCCGGCACGGTCAATCCGTCCGCCGGCAGCGTCAGCATCTTCGTGCCGCTGGAGCACGCAGTCCTCGCTCGAGAAGTCGGCGATGCCGATCGGACGCGGATGTTCGCGCGCTACAGCCTCGTCGGGGCGCTCGCAAGCACGCTTGGCGCACTTGCGGCGGCACTGCCCGACGCCAGGGCGTTCGTCGGACTTGGACAACTGACCGCTATCAAACTGATGTTCGTGCTCTATGCGATCGTGGGCGTGGCCGGTGCCCTTCTTTATTCCCGCATCCCGACACGTTTGCCAAACCGGGAGGCCCCCGAAGCCGCCACGGCGCTCGGTCCCTCGCGCGCCATCGTCCTGAAACTCGCAGCCCTATTCAGCCTCGACGCGTTCGCAGGCGGCTTCGTCGTTCAGTCGCTGCTCGCTCTCTGGCTATTCGAGCG
Organism: Rhizobium phaseoli; assembly: GCF_001664385.1. Classification (NCBI taxonomy): domain Bacteria; kingdom Pseudomonadati; phylum Pseudomonadota; class Alphaproteobacteria; order Hyphomicrobiales; family Rhizobiaceae; genus Rhizobium; species Rhizobium phaseoli. The sequence goes on from NZ_CP013532.1 coordinate 3,390,396, forward strand.
ATTCGACCTATCGCTCTCAGAAGTTGGGGTGTTCTTCTTCTGGACGGGCGTGTTGTCAGCATTCTCGTTCCCTATCGCGGCATGGCTATCGCGGCGGATCGGGCTCATCAACACCATGGTGTTCACCCACATACCTTCCAGCATCGCGCTGATGCTGGCGGCTTTCGCGCCCACCTTGCCTTTGGTTCTGATACTGCTGATGATCCGCGCCGCGCTCTCGCAGATGGACGTGCCGACGCGCTCCTCCTATGTGATGGCGGTTGTGACTGAGGCAGAGCGGGCCGCGGCCGCGAGTTTCACGTCGGTACCGCGTAGCCTTGCCGCGGCGGCGAGCCCCGCGCTTGCTGGTGCTCTGTTCGCGACATCTTTTCGCGCTTGGCCGCTCCTTATTTGCGGCACATTAAAGATCGTCTACGATTTGCTATTGCTTTTGCAGTTTCGGCACCACAAACCGCCGGAGGAACGCTGAGGGAGATACCCAATCCGGGCCGCCGCTCCACCTCACTCGAGCCCGGCATGAGCACGCCCCTAGGTCCGTACCCTAAGGGCTCGCTCCGTCCTATCGGCGATCTGGGTTACGGCATAGGCGATCACCATGTAGATCACGACTGCGACGAGGAAGGCCTCGAGGTAGTAGAAGTTCAACGCCGCGGTCAATTGCGACTGGGCAAAGATATCGACCACCTCGATCGCGAACCCGAGCGACAGCGCCTTCATGATCACCATGAAGGAGTTCGCAAGGTCTGGAATGGCGGCGACAACCACCTGAGGCAGCATGACCCGGCGGAAAAGCTGGCTCTTCCTGTAGCCAAGAGAATAAGCGGCGTCGGCTTGCCCGGTATCGAAGGAGTTTAGAGCGCCTTTCACTACTTCGGCCTGGAAGGCAGCGACACAGGCGGTCAGGGCGACGATCAGGGTCACCCAGTTCGGTGTCGAATGGCCATTGTACTCCCCGCCAACAAGCGACGTGAGGAATTGCAGCGTCGAAGGAAGACCGTAGTAGGCGAGGAAGATCACCACCACCATCGGAACCCCCTTGAAGGCGACCTTGTAGGCGACGACAAGCTGCCGGAGCACCGGTATCCGGCGGTATTCGACCATGGCGAACAGGCTGCCGATGATCGTCGAGAGAACGAAGATGACGAGAGCCATGGCAAGCGTCAGCGGCACGGCGCCGAGGATGTCCCAGAGATCGGGAAGAAGGACTTCGATATCGAACATGATGTTTCCTTCCCTCGATCAGACGCTGGCCATCAGTGCGGTTCTTGCAGGCGTCACGCTTGGCGCGAACTTCGCAGAACGAAGCTCGAAGAAGCGGACGACCAGCCATGCGACCAGGCACAGAACCGAGTAGAGGACCGCCAGCACAAGGTAGGTCTCGAACTGATACTGGTTGTAGTCGCGCTCCATCACAAGGTGGGCGGTCGCCATCACGTCGGCCGCGCCTATGTACATGACCAGAGCCACGTTGTGGATGAGGTAGATGATGGAGTTTCCGTAGCCCGGCAGAGCGATGTGCACCGCCTGCGGGGCGAGGACACGCAGCAGCTTCTGGCGGAACGTATAGCCGAGACTGTCGGCCGCATCATGCTGCCCGCGTTCGACAGCCAGATAGGCAGGGCGCATGACTTCCGACAGATAGCCGCCGTGGTAGAGACTCAAGCCCAGCATTGCGGCGATGTTCGGCGACACGAAGTCCTCGACGCCGAACATGCCAACAAGCACCGGAAGTCCGTAGAAGGCGACGAACAACTGGAGCACGACGGGCACACTCCGGGCGTAGGAAACGTACAGGTCAGCCAACTGGCTGATCACGGGGATCCTACGCACCCGGAACGTCGTCGCAATCAAGGCCAGCACGAAGCCGGCGGCCATGGCCGTGAACGTGATCGCCAGCGTCAGCGGCAATGCCGAGAGCAGCTCGGGGATCATGATGGATAGGTCCACGTCGGAACACTCCTTCTTTCAGTCTCGTGCCTGGTCGCCGGGCTTCGAAGCCCAGCGTTACTTCATGTACGTGGTGATGTCCTCGCCGAACCACTTCTGCGAAAGCTTGGCGAGCGTGCCGTCGGCCTTGAGTTCCTTCAGCGCCTTGTCGATACCGTCGGCCAGCGCCTGGTTCTCTTCGGAACGGTGGATCAGCACGAAGGTGTTGTTGATCGCGACTGGCTCGCTGGCCTGCACGTTCAGCTTCTGCTGGTCGATCACGGTCTGCTCGCCGAGATTGGACGGGAGAACCAATGCATCGTACTTGCCGTTCTCGACTTCCTTCAGACGATCCGGATACGGGATGCCGGCGCTCGAAGCTGTGACCTCGATCTTGTAGTCGGGGTTCTTTTCCTGCCAGGCCGTGGCGAATTTGTAGATACCGCCACCTGCCGTCACGGGCACGATCTTCTTGCCGACGAGGTCCTTCATCTCCTTGATGCCGCTGTCCTTGCGGCTGTAGATCTTAATCAGGCTGGCGCCGATCGGCGCTTCGGGAATAAGGAACTGCTTCTCGCGTGCGGGCGCACGGTAGTAGCCGCCGGTCGCGATGTCGTACTTGCCAGTTGCAAGACCCGTCTCCTGCGCGATGTCGGCCGCACCTTCCATCACGAATTTGTACTGCGGAAGCTTCGCGTTGATCGCCTTCAGGACATCGGGCTCGTAGCCCTGCGGCTCCACGCCGATGGCACCCCAGGAGAGCGGCTTCGATTCCGCCGCCGTGGCGATCTTGATCGTGCGGACATCCTCCGCAAACGAGGCCGTTGCGAAGGCGATCGCGACGCCTGCTACGGCGAGACCGAGACCACGGCGCGAGATTGAGCTTATAGAAGTCATTTCAGGCATCCTTTCTTACTGGATCGCGCGTTCGGAATTGAGAAACTGAGCGAGGCGCGGGTTGGAGGGGTTGTCGAAAATCTCGGTCGGACTGCCGTCGGCTGCGACGACACCCCGGTCCATGAAGACGATGCGGTTCGAGATGTTCTTCGCGAACTGCATCTCGTGGGTGACGAGAAGCGAGGTGATGCCCGAGGACGTTACGTCCTTGATGACCTTCAGGACTTCGTTGACGAGCTCGGGATCGAGCGATGAGGTCGGCTCGTCGAAGAGCATCACGTCCGGCTTGACCGCCAACGCGCGGGCGATGCCCGTTCGCTGGAGCTGGCCGCCGGAGAGCTGCGAAGGATAGCTATCGAGCTTATCCGAAAGGCCGACCCGCTCGAGTTCCTGAAGGGCGGTCTCGCGGGCTTCGTCCCTGGATTTCCGCTGCACGACCACGAGAGGATCCATGACGTTCTGGATGACCGTCATGTTCTTGAAGACGTTGAACTGCTGGAACACCATCGCCGTCCGGAGACGGATCGCCTGCACCGCGTTCTTGTCGGGACGGCCGAAGTCCATCCGGATGTCGTCGAACGCGATCGTTCCCGACGACGGCTTGACCAGGTGGTTGATGCACTTCAGCAAAGTCGTCTTGCCGGTTCCGCTCGGGCCGATGATCGAGACCACGTCGCCGCGTTTCACCGACAGGTCGACCCCGTTCAGGATCTGCGTGCTTCCGTAGGACAGCTTTAGGTTCTTGATCTCAAGCATTTCTGGTCTCAGGTCCTTTCGGAGGATAGTTCGGCAGGCACTTCGGTCTCGGCGTCGGTCCACTCGTCTCCGAGGAGTTCCGGCGTATCGAAGGCCTGTAGATTTTCGAAGTGCTTCTCGCGGTCGGCGACGAAGAGCGACCTCACGATTCCTCGTGCCAGCCGGTCCGCGCCCTCGCTGATCGCCGGGATGTCGCCCGTAAGCTTGCCGTGGCTCAGCGTCGCCGGGAAATTGAAGCAATGGATCTTCGCCAGCGTCGGGCACGAACCCCGCTCCCTTTCAAGGAACTCGAACGCTTCCCCAAGATCAGGCGAAGCTTCGAGTTCGGCGTTGTGCATCCCCGCGGGCGTCGGGAAGCGGTCGCGCCAGAGGCGGATATGCGGTTCGAAGGCTGCAAGTTCCGGCCGATTGGCCAGGTCGATCTTGAAGCCCGTTCCGAAAATGAGGAAATCGACGGGATAACGGCCCTTCGGCGTCGTCACGACGATGTGGTCGCCTTCCTGCTCCAGCCCGTTGATCGGGCTTTCCAGGTGAAGATGAGCCTGGTCGAAGGAGCTGACGCGCAGGACGCTCGGCCGCGGCGGCGGCGTCTGCTCGCCCATGGCATAGTTCAGGAAGCGCCACTTCCATTCGTCAGGCAGGCCCGCAAACCCATGCACGACGCCCTGACTGCCGATGCCCGTGAACTTGTTGATGCGTGGCAGTTCCTTGCGGCGAACAAACATGTCCAGTCGTGCCGCTCCTGCTTCGAGAGCAGTCGCGGCATTGTCCATTGCCGACGCGCCCGCACCGATCACACCCACCCGCTTGCCGCGGAGCGCCGAAAAGTCGACCTCGTCGGCGGTGTGCGCCCAGTGTCCGCGGTCAATGTTTTTGGCGATCGCAGGCACGAACGGACCCCCAAGCCCGTCGCGCCCAGTCGCCAAAACCACGTGACGCGCGATGATCGTCTCCACGCGGCCACCCTCGCTGCAAACGAGGTCGAGCAGGCCATCCTCGCGCGGGAGCACCACATCGACGGACACGCCGTTGCGCACGGGAAGCTCGAGGATCCGTCGGTACCAGATCAGGTATTCCATCCAGATCTCGCGTGGCGCGCGGTCTAGCGCCGCCCATTCCTCGCGGCCGAAGCGTGCTTCGTAATAGGCCCGGAACGTGAGAGCAGGCAGTCCCATGGCCGGACCGGTGAGCTGCTTTGGAGAGCGAAGCGTTCGCATCCGGGCAAACGTGACCCATGGCCCCTCCTGACCCGCAGGAGCCTTGTCGAGGACGACATGGTTTGCGACACCCAGGCGCTTCAGCATCCCGGAGGCGACGAGGCCTGCCATGCCGCCACCGATGATGACGACATCGACGACGGGCTGGCCCTTCACTGTCCGGGCAGGCACCCACGCCTTCGCGGGCAACTCAAGCCAGGCGAGATCCTGACGCAGTCGCGCCTCAAGGGCATCCAGGCCGCTCGGAAATGTGGAAAGGTCGCTCATACGGGCGCTCCTTCGGAAATGATAGTCTGCCCGTAGACGGTGTCTGCCAGCACATCCGTGCCGTTCGCTTCCAGCAGACGGCAGCCTGGCATCGCCAAAGCCTCTGCGCGTGCCGCGTCGATCACGGCGGAGACCGTCGGCGTGAGGGGCAACGCCGCAGCGGAGATCGCACCAAACAGGAAGGGAATGGTCTGATCGACCACCCGCATGACGATGCCATCCAACGGCACTCCGCAGACAGTGGCGGGCTCGACGATGGCAACACCCAATCCGGCGCGAACGAGCGAGAGCGCCGTCAGCGAAGCATTCACGTCGATGATACGCTCGGGAGCAACCCCCACTCGCCCCAACGCCTCGTCGATGCGGTGACGAAGACGGTACGGATTTGCGAGCGTGATGATAGGGCGATCAGCGAGATCCGCCAGGCGCACTACCTCGTTCGCGGCCAGGGGATCGTCGATGCCGATGGCGACGACACAGGGAGCTTCCGCAATCCAGTGGATTTCGAGGCCCGGATGTTCGAGTGGAAGGCTCGATATTCCGAGATCCGCGGAACGGGCCAGCACCGCCTGCACGACGTTCTCGGCTGCGAGCGCCTGCACGTGGAGATGACGCGGGATCAGATCCGACGAGACGGCCGCCAGCGCCTGCGGCAGGATTCCGGCAGCAAGCGACGGCGTCGCAGCGACTGTCAACGTCGCCGGCTCGTCGAGGCCGATCGCCTCCGCCCGTTCGCGGATATGGGTCAGGCTTGCAAGGTGACGCTCGACTTCTGCGTGGAAGCGCAGGCCTCGTGATGTCGGCTGAATGCGCGGACCGCTTCTGTGAAGGAGCGGATAGCCAAGATCTGCTTCCAGATCCTGGATTTGCCTTGTCACGGCAGGCTGCGAGCGTCCGAGCAGACGGGCCGCCCCGGTCACGCTGCCAGCCGACATCACCGCCGCAAAGGCCTCCAGTTGTCGAATATCGATCGGGCTATTATGCATAACTCATATCATCCATTGTTTTTCATGCCATGAAAGCATGAGTTTTCCATAAAATCAGTGGGGAATAGATAATTATTTCGCATCCAATTTAGCTCTTCATGCTACTTTGACATAATGGATTATGAGACCTACCTAGTGCTCTCCAGCGAGATGCAAAGGAGCCTCTTTTGACACTCATCGAAACTCTCGCCTCCGTGAGGCCGGGCTCGGCGCTCGCCGAGGCAATGGAAAAGCGCGCGGAGATCCTGCGCTTGAGCGAGGCCGCTCATGATGCGGTGCTCCTGCCGCGCGATCCCGGCGGCCTGTCGTATGGGCTTCGGGCAGCTCTCGCCGCCCGCATGGCCCGGCACAATCGCAACGAGGCGCTTGCGAGCCATTACGATGGCCTAGTGGAACGCGCGGCCGAAGCATTCACGGCGAAGCTTGCGCAACCGGGTGCGAACGTCAGAGATGAGCGGATCGCCGCGATCGTCAAACACGCCGACCGGTTGACGATCGCGCCGCGCGAGGCGACCCGCGGCCATATCGAGGAATTGCGCAGCCTCGGCATCAACGATGCCGACATTGTCCGGCTCTCGGAGCTTGCCGCCTTTGTAAACTACCAGGTGCGTGTCATCGCAGGATTGGCACTGATTGGAGCAAGACCATGAGCGAAGTCGTGCATCGCTTCACCACCCTGGTTCCGCGCTGGCAGCCCTACGTCGTTCCCGTCGATCTCGCGACCGCGACGCAGGAGCAGCGAGAGGCGATGCAGGTCACGCCCTCCAACAAGGGCATCTCGACCTACGTCCTAACCCTCGCACACGATCCGGAATCGCTTGCAGTGCGTTCTCCCCTGCTCAACCTGATCATGTATGGGAAGGATGGGCTTTCACCGGGCGAACGCGAACTGGGCGCCACGGCCGCGTCGGTCGTCAACCACTGCGTCTATTGCGCCGCGGTCCATGCGTCTCGGTTCATCAGCCATACCAAGCGCGAGGATGTGATTAACACGATCTTCACCGATGGGCTCGACGCCGAACTCGACGAGCACCTTCAGTCGATCTTCGACTTCTCGGCACATCTGTCGACAACGCCTCCGCAAGCGACGCAAGCGGACGCGCAGGCGCTGGCCGACGTCGGCCTCTCCGAGCTTGAATCCCTGGATCTTGTTCTGTCGTCCGCCATCTTCGGCTGGGCGAACCGCCTGATGCATACGCTCGGCGAACCCATCAAGGACTAGGTTTCCGAAAGCGAAAGACCGCGTCCTGCCACGGTTGCGGGTCTTGAGCTGGATAAGACTGCGGTAGGCTGAAAAGAGTATCCGCGGAGGAGAGGGCCGCGCCCGAAGGCGCGGCCCCGGCGATTACATCATCTGCTTGATGTCGGTGTAGGCGCCGCCGGTCTTGAGCGTCAAGGTGACCGGTGCGCTCGTGCGGTTGCGCCAGAACCAGCCGTGGTTTCCATCAAAGGCTGCTTCAATGACACCGCTGTCCTCGGCGACGCCGCGACCTTTCTCGTAGCTGATGTTTTCGCCACCGCCGTCACCATGGGTGTCGAAGTTGACCTTGCCTCCGTTTGCAGTCCAAGCGTAGTTCGCCTTCGCGCCCTTGGTCATCGTGAGCTTGATCTCCGCTCCCTCTCCAGGCTGCAGCGTGACCGACATCTCGTCCTGGCGTTCAGCTTCCTGAGCGTGGGCGGAAGCAATTCCGAACTGGCGGACGATCCAGTCCGTTAGGCTGGAATCCTCCTGTCCGGTCGCCGGTCGGGCCGGAACGGTCGCATTGACACGATCCATCTCGGCTTCCTCGGCGAGTTGCGTCTTGATCTCGCCCATCGCAGTCAGTCCGAGAGCGGAGCCGACCCCCGTCGGATCGATCGCGTATTCCGATGGAAGAACGACCGTGACGAGGATGGCTGCGGCTGCGGCGGCTGCAATGATCGTCGACCTGACGAGCTGCTTGGATGACGGCAAGTCTTCCGGAGCGGGCATTCGTGAATTGAACATTGTTGATACCTTTCGATTTAGGCGACGAAGTAGCCGGTGAGCTGATATCCGATCAGCACGAATCCGGCGGTCATCATGAGGACGTTGGCGGTGTAGGCATGGCGCAGGAAGCTTGACGTTTTCCTCCAGTAGCTCATGCCGATGAGAATGATTGTTAGCGCGATCAATTGCCCGATTTCGACGCCGACATTGAAGGCGAGAAGATTCGGCACGAGGCCGTCTTCGGCGATGTCGTATTCGAGAATCTTCGTTGCGAGGCCGAGACCATGAAAGAAGCCGAAGACGAGGGTCGCGGCCTTGGTGTTCGGTTGAAAGCCGAACCACCGCTGGAATGCCCCGAGGTTGTCCAGCGCCTTATAGACGACCGACAGACCGATAATGGCGTCGACCAAGAACGAGCTGACGTTCCAACCATAGTAGACGCCAAGCAGCATCGTGGTGGAATGGCCGATCGCAAACAGGCTGACATAGATGCCGATGTGCTTCAGCCTGTAGAGAAAGAAGATCACGCCAAACAGGAACAGAAGGTGGTCGTATCCCGTCACCATATGCTTTGCGCCCAGGTAGACGAACGGCATCAGGTTGATGCCAGATATTTCCTGTATGTAGCCCTTGTCGCCTTCCGCGACTGCATGGGCTGCTGCCGCGCCGGCCATCGCGAGGATCGATAGCGGGGCGAGCATCATGGGGGCGACGAAGACGCGCGCAACTGCGCTGCCTCCGCCCCCGGAGAAAAACTGCTTCATAGGAAGCTCCGTGAAATCGTTGGAAACGGCCGCCGGAGCGGCATCGATCGGAACGACTTCAGGCGCGAGGCGGACGCTCTATGCCAAAGCGGGGCCCGGCGTGGAGTGCCGACTCCCGGTCCGAGTAGGTGACCGCGAGCAGAAGGCGGAGGTTCGCGGTCGGCAACGCGACGAGTCCGGCCTTGTCATGCGTGTGATCGGCATGATGATGATCGGAGACTTCCGAACTCTCGCCGCCGATATCGGCATCGTCATGCGAATGTCCGCCATCTTCGTGAGAGTGAAGATCACTGGAGATGACGGTCGAAAACTGATGAAGACGGGGAGAATGCGTAGACTGTGCCACTAACGAATAGAGCAGCGTGGCAATCGCAGCCATGAGGGCGGCTGCCATGTTTATTCTCGCTACCCTTCGATTCATGCCGACATCGATAACGCTGTTCGCACACGCACACAAGAGAGCAACTTGACGCATCCTCTCCAGGGGGATAGGTAAAGGTAACTTTCATCAGAGGTTCGCAATGTTTGCCAGCATCAAGGAATCGCTCGGCTTTGGCCCTGCCGGTCAATCAAGTGGCCACGGCCACGGCGCCCACGCTCACTCACATGGAGAAGGCGGCCACGGCCATACTCACGGCGTGGTCGACCCGAGCATCGCCTCCTCCGAGCGTGGCATCTGGGCCATCAAGTGGTCTTTTGTGATCCTGGCGATCACCGCAGTGCTGCAGCTCGTTGTCGTTTTCTACTCGGGCAGCGTCGCACTTCTCGCCGACACCATCCATAACGTCGGCGACGCCGCTACGGCGATTCCCTTGTGGATCGCTTTCTCACTCGTCCGCCGTGCCGCGACGAAGACTTTCAACTACGGCCTCGGCCGGGTCGAGGACTACGCAGGCCTCATCATTGTTCTTATCATTCTCTTCAGCGCGCTTGTCGCCGGCTATGAGGCGATCGACCGCCTGATCAACCCGCAGCCGATCACCCAGCTTCTAGCGGTGGCGATCGCCGGCGTCGTCGGCTTCATTGGCAATGAGGCTGTCGCAGTGTTCCGTATCCGTGTTGGCCGTGAAATGAACAGCGCCGCGCTGATCGCCGATGGCTATCATGCCCGCACAGACGGGTTGACGAGCCTCGCCGTCGTCCTCGGCGCGCTGGGCGTCTGGATGGGCTTCCCGCTGGCAGATCCCATCATCGGCCTGCTGATCACGCTCGCGATATTTGGAATCGTCTGGCAGTCTGCGAGGGCCGTCGTCACCCGGAGCCTGGACGGCGTCGAGCCAAGCATTACGGACGAGATTCGTCATGCTGCCGAACACGTTCAAGGAATCGACAACGTCGTCGATGTGAAGGCCCGCTGGCTCGGCCACAAACTCTACGCCGATGTGGTCATTGAAGTGGATCCCTCAAAGACGCTGTCGGAAGCGAACGTGGTCGCGGCCACCCTTCGCCGAGAGCTGCAGGGACACTTGCCTTCCCTTGGAAACGCCACCACCATTCAGTTCCACGATCAAGGCGGCGCGCCGCCAGTTGCAGCAGCCCACGCCCACCATCACGCCCCAGCGCCGTTCACGGTGAATTCTCGATTGGCGACCGGATTGCTGGAGATTATCGACACGCCCGACGGCGAACGCATGCGTCTCTCGATCTCGAAGCATGCCAAGGGCATCGAAGCCGTGGTGGAGATCGCACGAGACGCCGGCGTCGAACGGCTGCCACTTCTTCCTTCGGCGACGGATCATCATGCTCTGGTCAGCACCATCGCTCCGGCGGAACCTCATGAGTTCGACGCCGTGCTCAAGCTGATGGCGGGTGTCGAGATCGATGACCTTGCTTTCCGGATGGAAGAGCCGGAAGGCCACCACCACTGACTTGCCGGACGGGCGGCCAACGGCGTAAGGTCGGGCCGCCTCCCTTAGAGGGATCGAGAACATGGACACGATGACCGAACCGCACACCCACGCCACCCATCCGGAGATCGTCAAGCGCCTGAAGCGGGCCGAGGGTCACCTGAAGAGTGTCATCACCATGATTGAGAGCGGCAAACCCTGCCTCGACATCGCCCAGCAGCTGTCGGCCGTCGAGAAGGCCATCGTCAATGCCAAGCGAACGCTGATCCAGGATCATCTCGATCACTGCCTCGAGGAGACCGTCGGCGCCCTTCCGCGCGACAAGCGGCAGTCTATCGACGAATTCAAGACAATCACCAAGTACCTCTGACGGCATGGCCGACCTGCTTGCCTATCTCGGACTGTTCGCTTCGGCCCTCGGCGCTGCGACGATCATGCCGATGCAGTCGGAAGCAGTCCTCGTCGGCCTCGTTGTATCGGCGAAGTTCTCGACGTTCGGGCTGATCCTCGTTGCCAGCCTGGGAAACGTTCTCGGCGCTTTCGCGAACTGGCTTCTCGGCCGCGGAATCGAGCGCTTCCGTGATCGGCCGTGGTTTCCGATCAAGCCCGCCGCGCTCGAACGGGCGCAAGCGTGGTACCAGCGCTTCGGAAAATGGTCGCTGCTTGGGAGCTGGCTGCCTGTCGTGGGCGATCCTATCACGTTGGTGGCGGGCGTCCTGCGGGAACCGCTGCCGACCTTTTTGGCTCTCGTGACCATTGCGAAGGTCGGCCGCTACCTCGGGCTTGCAGTGGCGACGACGGGACTGACCTGATGTTCCAGCAGATCGTCGACGTCCAGCGGGAAATCTATCTTGCCTTCGCCGGACACATCAAGGCGTTCGCGGCGGGAGGCGGCTGGGCCGCCTTCCTCGCATTCCTACCCATGGGAATCGTCTTCGGGGCAGTGCATGCAATGACTCCCGGCCACAGCAAGTCGGTGCTTGCCACCTATCTCGCGGGTTCCTCCACCAAGGCGCATCGCGCGCTTTTTGTGTCGCTGGCGCTATCCGTTACGCATGTGGCGATGGCCGTCCTCATCGCGCTGCTCGCCCTTCCGCTGGTATCGAATTCATTCGTCGATGCTGGATCATCCCCAGTTCTCGAAGTCGTTAGCCGCGGGCTGCTTGGGCTTATCGGCATATGGATGCTGCTTTCCGCAGTCTTCAGGCAAGCGCACGTCCATCCCGAAGGCGAAGGTCTCCTAGTTGGGTTCGTGGCGGGACTCGTGCCATGCCCATTGACGCTTTTCGTCATGACCTTTGCAATGATCCACCAAGTCGTCGTCACAGGGCTGTTGTTCGCGCTCACGATGATGATAGGCGTCGCGCTGACCCTGTCGCTCGTCGCCCTGCTCGCCGTCTTCTTCCGGGAACGTATTTCCCACCTCATGCGCACCCGTCCGCGACTCCTTGCTGCTGTCTCCCGCCTTACCGGAGGACTTGCAGGCGCCGCGCTGGTGGGTGTCGCCGCCGTTGAAATCTCGAACTGGATAACGACTGCTTGACACAGCGGTCATGCTTTGAAAATTTCGCGTCAAGGGGCAGCGATCGCCCCACGAGGCCACGGCCGAAGAATCGCGTCCTGTGAAACCGTTAGAACGGAGGACGCGCTGCCATGCCGTCATTTCTTGAAATCACATCAGACAAACTCAGCCGCATCGTAGGGACGCCCGGCGCCCCGGCGCTCATTGATGTCCGGATCGACGAGGATTTCAATGCAGATCCGCGCCTTGTTCCCGGATCCCAACGTCGAGACTACCGAACGGTGGAGGAATGGGAGTCGTCGATGGTCGGCCCAGTCGTCATTATCTGCCCGTCGCCGGAGTATAGGACGATACCGGGAGGCAGGTCCGTCTCAAACTGTTTGCGGGTAGGCGGTTTCAGTCGCTGCCAAATTGCCCGCCGGGTATCCTCATCCTCCACGATCATTGCGGTGCCTACGAGCTTGATCTGAACGCGGCTATCGAGATCGTAGGCAATCCCAGAAACTCGAGGGTCTCGGCCGATATCCTTGATCTTCGTCGACCGGATGTCCGTGATGAAGGAGACCGTGGCCCCGTCGAAGCTGGCCCCCTCGTACAATGACTGTCCGCAACCCGGGAGAGCCTGGAGCTAGGCAACCTCGGAACAAGATTTCGACACAAGATGCCGTAACTGGATTTGCGTCGGTCACGGTGACATACGAGTATCTCGGGGCAAAGACTCGGGTGTTTTTGCTATTTGGGCATTAAATGCCAATGGGCGAACCTATCGACTGATGGGGGAACTTTGAGCGACAACAGTGTCATTGAGGGAGCAATCAGCAACCTCGCAAATGCCATGCGCATATTCGGCGAACGGAATATGGATTTCGCCGCGATTTCAGAGTCGATCGGGAGGAAGCAATCGATAATGTTGATCGCACGTTTGAGATGAAGCTCCACGCCATCCACACGCTCTACGATGTTTCCAAGGAAATCTTTCCGTACTTGGATCATGCCGATGCTTGGCTTTTGATTGCAGTCAGGAATGCGATCCATCACCGCAATCACCCGCTTTTCCGCACACTTAATCATCGTTTGCACATTCAGGACGGCCTGCAGCGGTGGGCCGGCGCCTCCTTTCTGCTGGCAAGTCACCCGACCACCCACGGCGGGAAGATCATGATGTCGCACTATGTGCGCTTGGATGACCTGGATTCCCCTCTGAATCCTTCAGCCGCGTCACCGCATTTGGACAACTTCATCAACGGAAACAGAGTGGAGAACGAGGTTCGAGCTCATAAACGAGGGATTGAACCTGGGGGACATTCGAACCAAGGCCTCGCAAGAGCGCTATCCCCCGGATCAGGTGTACCTTGACCATTCGAGCGCCCACCGAAGTGCGCTCCACACCGCCAGCATAAGCTTTCAACTTTCCGGGGACACGGCCTCGCGTTGACTAGACGCTGGGTCTGGGCGGTCGTTTTCGGCCAACTCCTGGAACCGCCGTTCCGATGAGACGAGCCGACTGGTTGACGCCAGCAACTCGTATGATCGTTGGATGAGAGCGCGGGAGGATTTCAACGGGTCGAACGGGGGCTTGCCCATAGGTGCACACCGCAATTTGCAGGCGGGAGCACAGAGTAACCCTCAGCCGTCAGCGCCTACGAATTCGGTTGCCGACGATAGAGCGGATGTAGGGCCCTTTTCCGAAAAGTCCAACTTGTCGAGTTTCACGGGTGGGCGGCTCCGTGAAATGTTGTAACGCGATTCCGGCTGCCAAATTCTTTGGTGCGAAGACACATTGCATCAGTCCCCGTTCCCTTGTGTGTGACCTGAAGGTATCTATTGTCCACGAATGCCGGGCGTTGGGAGTATGTAATGGCGGCAGTGCCTTTCTCAAAGATTTCGACGCCGCTCAACGCGCTGTTCGCTACAATCGGTCTCCTGGTTGTTGCCGCACTGACGACGCAGGGCCTTACTGGACAGGAGAGGCTTGTCTTAGAGCTGCTACTTGCGGCAATTTGGCTGGCCTATGTTTTCCAACTGAGCGGCACATTGCTTTCACGACGCCACTTGTCGGGCGGGATGGCGGCCCTCGTGATCGATTTGCTCGCGGTTCTGGTTCCGGCTGCTGCATTCTTGTTCGTTGGGTCCCGTGATCGAGACCTCTATTGCGCCATTTGGCTTCTCAAGCCGTTGCGCGACTCGACCTTCTTCAGGCTGCTGGCAAAGGTGGTCGCGAATGAATCGCGCAATCTGCTTGGCGTGACATCGGTGTTCGGCATCGTTCTTTTTGGCGCTGCGTTGGCCGGTTATATCATCGAGCGAGACGTCCAGCCCGACAAGTTCGGCAGCATTCCGCAGGCGATGTGGTGGGCGGTCGTGACGCTGTCGACGACCGGTTACGGTGACGAGATCCCGCAGAGCCTTGCAGGTCGAGTTCTGGCCGGATTGGTGATGATGAGCGGGATCGGTATTTTTGCTCTTTGGGCAGGCATCCTCGCCACCGGCTTCTACGAAGAGGTTCGCCGCCAAGACTTCGTTCGCAACTGGCAATTGGTCGCTGCCGTACCCCTGTTCCAGAAGCTTGGTTCCGCGGCACTGATCGAGATCGTTCGGGCGTTGCGACCGCGCATTGTCCCCGCAGGTTCCGTGATCTGCCGCAAAGGTGAGGTTGGCGATCAGATGTTCTTCATTGTCGAGGGGCGGGTCACCGTGGCGACACCCGACCATCCAGTGGAACTCGGTGCCGGAAACTTCTTTGGCGAGATGGCGCTGATCAGTGGCGATCCCCGCTCAGCGACGGTCAGCGCGGCAACCGAGGTATCGCTGCTGTCGCTCTACGCCGTGGATTTCCAGATGTTGTCGAGCAGTAGTCCGGAGATCGCGGAGACCATCCGCAAGACGGCGCTGGAGCGGCGGGGCGGGGCGCCCGGGTTGCCATAACACTCCGGCATGGCAGTGAAATAAGGAACAGCAATTCCCCCTGTTGCCTATGACGACAGCGATCGATTTCGCAGAGAGCCGCGAATGATTGGTGTAGATGAGACCAACCCAGTCCCCTGTCCCCTCGCGCACCAGCAACAAATAGCCGCCCGCGGGCGGGCGTTGGCAATTAGCGTGATCAGCCGGCTTCCCTCAATTTTAGTGGTCTCTCCTGACTCAGCTCCGATCCAATCAGCCGTTCATATTCTGCCTCCGGGACGCCGTAGGAGGAGCCGGCAACTTCAAGGAGGATTCCACGGTTCACAATACGAACGTTGCCTCTCGTTGACTTGATCGCGTGCATACCTTCGAGGATGTGCAATTGAAGCGTGACGCCCGCACGCCTAACTCCCAGCATCAACGCAAGGAAGTCGTGGGTAAGCGGCATGTCGTCCACGTTAAGGCGATCATGACACATCAGCAGCCAGCGGGCTAATCGCTGGTGCATGTAGTATCGTGCAGCCGCCAACGCGGAGTGAGCAAGTTGCAGCTCCCGAGTGTGGATGTAGCGCAGAAAAATGAGGTGGGCTTCCGGGTTGGCCTGGAGCGAGAGAAATCGGTTTGCGGACAACGCAAGCCCCGACCCTGCGACCTGCATGAACGTACGGTTCGGCGTTCGATCGATACCAAGCAGAACAGGATATCCGCTGATACCCTCATACCCGATATGGCCAACTTCGAGACTGTTGCCATCCGCGCTTGTGGCCACCATCGAGGCCAAGCCGCTCTCAATAAAATAAACATGCTCAATCGGTTTGTTGGCTTCGACGAGCGGAGTGCCCACCGGTAAATCGACGCGCTTCAAATAAGGGGCAATAAGCGTGAATGCCTCATCAGGAAGGCCGCGTATCAACCTGTTGGTTGTCCTATCTTTGATGATTCCTGCCACAGCCTCGCCTCCCCGATGCTCACGGCTTGCTTCATCATTCCTTCGCGCAAACAGCTTCCAACTTTCTCAATAAACGCACAAGGGAAGAAATCGATACAGTAGATCGCAGGCTCTGTGCGCTCTCCGACAATTCCAAGTCGAAGGCTTTGAATTTGCTGAGCCGGCGATGCGCCGGCTCGCACCCCGCGGTCGCGGCATGTTCGTGTTCTGAACCGTGGCGCCGTCGTCATCACGCTGTCGCCTTTCACCCGTTTTCAGGGCGCTACCGTGGGAGCAGTCACGTGAGCGGAGATGCTTCCGCGTGTGGGCACGACGCGTCAAATACGGACGAACGTCCTTCATCTGAAACGAAAAGCATCGTTATTCGACCAGGAGATCAGCATCGGTTGCGATACCGCTGTGCTGGGTGACAGTGCAGAAGTTCACGGACATGCTGTTGAGAGCAGCATTATCGCCGTTTTTCAGTAAAGATGGGCGCAGTCATGATGTTATACAGTCGTGACGATCCGGATATCGCCTTTGCGATCAATGACATCGACCACGACCTGGCGGCCGGAGCGGCGCAATGCGATATCCGCGGAGCCGGCGCCGATGCGCAGGCGCCGCAACACGACTTCGTCAAGAAACGCGGGAAGCTGCGGCTCATGAAAGCTGATCTGTAACGTCCTCGGATCGAAATCGAGGCCAAGGCATGATTGTAAGAGGAAGAGCGGTGCTGCCGCCGCCCAGGCTTGAGGGGAGCAGGCCACTGGATAAAAAGTCGGGCCCTGCGCTCGCTGACGCGACAACCCGCAGAAAAGTTCGGGAAGCCGCCGCAGATCGATATAAGTAGACGCCGCAAAGAGGCCATCGAATATTCTCGCCGCTGCGGTTCGATAGCCATAGACCGCGAGACCCTTGGCGATCAAGGCGTTGTCGTGCGGCCAAATCGAGCCGTTGTGATAACTCATCGGGTTATAGCGCGCCTCGGTTGAGGCGACGGTTCGAATGCCCCAACCGCAGAACGATGACGCGCTCATCAAGGTGCGCGCAACCTGTTCGGCTCGCTCCTGATAGGCGATACCGGTAAATAGCGCATGGCCCGCATTTGACGATCGAACTCTGCAAGGTCGCTTATCGCCGTCGAGTGCCAGGACATAGGTACCAAGCTCCTCGTCGAAAAAGTGTTCGTCGAAGGCGAGGCGTAGTTGGTCTGCCCTCGCAAGCAGAGCCGATGCGCGGCCTGATTTCCCGCAGCGCTGGAATATTTCTGCCGCAGCCTTCCAGGCACCGTAAACATAGGCTTGGACTTCGGCAATTGCGATCGGCCCCTTGGCCAGACGTCCGTCGGCATGGAAAACGGAATCATGACTGTCTTTCCAGGCCTGATTGATCAAGCCTTCCTCAGTCAGTCGGCCATACTCGACGAAGCCATCGCCGTCACGGTCGCCGTAATCCTCAATCCATGATAATGCCGCCTCGATCTGAGGCAGAATATGTTTGATGGTCTCAAGGTCGCCGGTCCGTTTAACATAGTCGCCGGCCAGCATGACGAACAGCGGTGTGGAATCGATGCTGCCGTAGTAGCGACGAAACGGAACCTCGCCCAACTCGGCCATTTCTCCGCAACGGACCTCGTGCAGAATTTTCCCAGGCTCCGCGTCGCGGGCCGGATCTAATTCCTTCGCCTGGTTTGCGGCCAGATAACCTAGAACGCCACCGGCGATCTCCGGTTCGAGCCAAAGTGTCTGCATGGCGGTTATGAGTGCGTCCCGCCCGAAGACGGTGCTAAACCACGGAATGCCTGCGTAGGGATAGGGTCCCTCCGGCATGTCGGTCATCAACATATGCAGATCCGCCGCGCATCGTCGTGCTGCCTCGTTGAAGATCTCGTTGGAAGTAAGGATCGAAGCCGTTTTCGACGACAAGGTTCGAAGGGCACGCCGGGCGTCACGCAAGGCGAAGAAGAAGGACCAGTGGCGCGATTTTTCGTCTTCTCCCGGATCGCATGCGATTTCGATGAACAATGAGCGGGTTTCGTGCGGCGCAAGCCGCAGGTCATATCGGACGAGCCCATCGTCGGATTCGTCTGGGGGAGGATCGAAAGAGACTCTCGTCGACCGCCGACGATGGTCGAGACCTTCATAGGAAAGAAGGATTGCCTCACCCTTGACGATCGGCTTCAGATGTTGGCCCCGCTTGGCTCTCGCAGTTCCGCGTACCTCGAAGAGGTCGGCGAAGTCTGCTGCAAATGCAATCTCGATGCGGACGTCCTGCGGAGCTTCGTGGTAGTTGCGCACCGTCAGCCGTTCGTGACAACGCGAGTTCCACAGGAAACGGGTGCGTCGCAGATGCACCTGATCGTGGCCGATAATGAGTTTTCCGGCTGTGTCGAAAAGATCGGGATTGGTCAGGTCGCATGTGAGCGTGGCATTGTCGTCGCGCAATGTCGAAGACAGCAGCATCGGCCTCTGGCCATTTATCGCCAAGGTGAGGTGAGAGAGATAGCGCGTGTCGCGATGGAAAATCCCCTCCGGACTGTCCGGTCCAGAAAGGATGTCACCATTGTGATCGAAAACGCCGAATGTATCGCCGTGTTTCAGGATCAGTGGCTGTCGCTCCTGGAGGGAAGCGGTTGCCGGAATCATAAACTGAGCGATCGGCGTACCTGAGGCCGCCGGCGCTGGGAGACTGTCGGAGGGATCGATCGGCATTTTTCCCATCCTCTGATCAATTGATGAGCTCCGTACCAACGGCATAGCTCTTGGAATGGCGCAGTCGAGGGATCTTTGGGTGAACACCAGGCAATTGCCGATATATGTCCAGGTAATCCGTAGCCATTCGTTCAGCGGTGAAGCGTTTCTCGAAAGCTCTCCGCACTCCGCTGCGATCAAGCTTCAGCGCCCATTCGATATTCTCGGCGGCTTCGGCGACATTATCCACAAGAATGCCGGAGACATCGTTGTCAATCAACTCGGGCGCCGAACCTCGTCGGAAGGCGATGACGGGGGTGCCGCAGGCCATCGCCTCGATCATGACCAACCCGAAGGGTTCCGGCCAGTCTATCGGAAAGAGCAGCGCACGGGCGTTGCCGAGAAAATCTGCCTTCTGGTCGTCGTTGATCTCGCCGATGAATTCGACATTCTGATGACTTTTGACCATTGGTTCGATCACCGTCTCCCAGTAGGTTTTGTCAGCCGCGTCGATTTTTGCCGCAATCTTCAAGGGCATTCCGGTTCGGTTGGCGATCTCGATTGCGCGGTCGGGGCGTTTCTCCGGCGCGATGCGGCCGAGAAAGGCGAGGTAATTGCCATTCGGCATTTCGGTGAACGGCAACAGGTTTGGCGGCAAACCATGATAGACCGTTCCGGACCAATTAACTGGTGGCATCGGTCGGCGCTGGTCGTTCGAGACTGACACCAGCGGAACCTCTGCGAAAACCTGGTAGAAAGAACGCAGGTCGGGCAGATCCAGGCGCCCGTGCAGGGTAGTAACCGCTCGATTGGCGAAATTGTGAACCAACGGGAAGTGCAGCATATCAATGTGAAAATGCAGGACATCGAACTCACTGGCCCGGCGGCGAACCTGCTCAAGCATGAGGATGTGATACGGCAGGTGATCCTTGATCGCCGGGTTGAGCCTCAGTGCAGCATCCGAACATGGTATCAGCTTCGCGCCGGTGACGGAATCGCCGCTGGCAAAGAGGGTCACGTCGTGGCCCTTCGCGACGAGTTCTTCACAGAGAAAGGACACAATACGTTCAGTTCCGCCATAAAGCCTAGGCGGAACGCTTTCTGCAAGCGGCGCAATTTGAGCGATCTTCATGGCAATTCTCCTCAAAAGAGCAACGAACCATGACCGCAGACCGACACGCCAGCAGGCAAGCTGCTGAAACCGAGCGGGGCGGCAAGCTTTGAAGAGATTGACAGAGCAATTCGATGTTGCGGCGTGAAGACATCGACGTCGTTACTGTGTAGCCTCATGCTTCCAGAGTTTCGTTACAGGACATTGTACACTTCATGACTGGATAACGGCGCAACGCGGACAAGGTTCGATTACATCTAGATCATTGTAGGAACGATGGCCCGCTATCCTCGAAGAAAAGGGTGAAGTCAGCCAAGAATAGCAATTCCCGCAAGTTGTTGCCTCGTTCGATTGTCGTCATGATTGAAGAATATCTCGACCGGCAATCTCTATGTAAACTTGGGGCTGTTGTCGTCGGGATGCACGATGCGTCGAGCGTCGACGAGGAAGGTACGCTGCCCAATAGCTGGAAAGTCGTGCTTCACTTCGAATTAGATCCGAACCGGTCCAGTACAACCGCAAGGTTGCCTAACAACTTTGCGCCGCCGATCAAGATCCAGTAGATACCACTTCTGTATTGACGTCTTTCAGCGATGGCCCATTTTGGAGTACGTGATAATGCATACGGATTAACGCATGTGCCGCCGCATCTATGTTAGTCAGTCTTTTCAAGAGCTGGCAGAAAGCTTTAGCTTTGCTGAGCAGGGCAAGGTGGATGACCTCGGTGATCGGCTCCCTCGTTACAATGGCGCTCCGGCCGAAGTTTACCACATCATCATCCAGGACAATGCGCGGCAGGGAGATAGGTCGAGGCCTGCCTTTGCTATCGCCCGCTGGGGCTTCATGCCGACGGGGATGGACCCACGCCGCCAGGCACCGGCAATCGTGCGCGGCGACACGATGGCCACTCATCACATGTTCCGGGATGCTTACCGGTCGCGCCGCTGCCTGGTTCCGGTCAGTGGCTTCATCGAATGGAGCGAGAGCAATCAACCGTACGCTGTCGCCTTGAAGGATCGATCGACTTTCGCCCTGGCGGGCATTTGGGAAGTTTGGCGCCATCCGGTCGGCATCGACATCCGCACATTTGCCGTCGCAACCTGTGCACCAAACGACACGATTGCGGCGATCCACAATCGCATGCCGGTCGTGCTTCGTCCCGAGGATTATGAGCGTTGGCTATCTGCAGATCCAGATCCACATGACCTGATGAAGCCATTCGACGCCAAAGCGATGACGATGTGGCCGGTCGCGCGCCGCGTAGGCAACGCCAGGAAGGCCGGCCCAGAAATCCTAAGTAGAATTGATATAAACTAAAGATTAACTCGGCATTCTGATTAACAATTTTAGGCAAATTGACGTTCTTTCAAACTATGTCATCCTTTCAACCTGCCGCATCCCTCCGTTAACATCTCTGACCGAGGCGGCATTGGGTAATACGAAATGCCCCGTCCTGGCGGGGCGTTTCGCTGATTGGGCTCCGATACTGCGGGACCTTCGGTCCAATACCGTACAGGAACCACGGCGGTCGGCTTTGGTTAGTGCAGTGGGATCGCAAAGAGGCCCTGTACCCAGGGCCGGTCCGCATCCCTTTCCTTGCTTTGCGATCCCGACCTTTCCAATTTGCCCCGCCCTCCGCGGGGCTATTTTTGTTCGGCTTGGAACGGGCCGGGCTAAGCTTAGTCGAGGTCTGAGATAGCAGCCGCAGGCGCTCCTGGGGGCCACTCTCGCGGAGGTAGCTCAGGTCAGAACCTCCTGGATTTTGCTGGACACCGCGCAACGCCGATTTACATCGGCGCAGAAAATAAACACTGAAATTGGCCCCACCCGCCAATTTTTTATCAGGCGATGCTGTTTCTCCGCCAACATCTCTGTGTTAGGCAGCCCAAAAGCGCCACTCTTGGGCGCGACAACCTTACGCTCTCGATATCGAAGGCAGGCGCTGGCATTGAAGGTTTATCGACCAGAGATCGATGGCTTAAGGGCCATATCGGTGATCGCGGTTATTCTTTATCACGCCGAGTTCACGATTGCCGGCCACACCATGCTGCGGGGCGGGTACATTGGCGTCGATGTGTTCTTCGTGATCAGCGGCTTCCTGATTTCCCAGATTCTGCTGACGGAAATCGAAGCAACGGGACGGATCGATTTCCTTAGATTCTATACACGGCGTGCGCGGAGAATTCTGCCGGCCTTGTTCGCGGTCATCTTCGCGACAATGCCCTTCGCCTATTACCTCTTATTGCCATCGGAACTGCTGGATTTCGCTAATTCCATCGGTTCCTCGCTCCTGTTTGGATCGAACATCTATTTCTATTTTACTGCGGCCCAGTACGGGGAGCCGGATACCCTTCTCAAGCCCTTTCTGCACACCTGGTCGTTGAGCGTCGAAGAGCAATTTTATATCGGCTTTCCGCTCTTATTGCTGATCACGCGCCGATATTTGAAATCAAGGTTTTTGGCCTGCGTGTTGCTCATCGCAGCCTTAAGCTTTGCGTTCTGTGTCCTCACGGTACGGTATGATCAGCAACAGGCCTTTTACTCGCCGCTCACCCGGGCCTGGGAGCTTCTGGCCGGAACGCTTCTTGCCTTTTACGAGGTGAGGCGCGGACGCGCGCGCCCTCGGCCGTTGCTTGCGGCGGCCGGGCTTGCGCTCGTGCTCGGTTCCCTGATCTTGTTCGGCAAGGACACGGTTCATCCTGGCCGGCTCACCGTCATTCCCGTCATCGGGACCTGCCTGGTGCTGGCGTTCGCCAGTCACAAGAATACGGTCGGGCGCCTGTTGGCGTCTCGGCCCGCAGCGCTCACCGGGATCGTCTCCTACTCCCTTTACCTGTGGCATTATCCAGTCTTCGCCTTCGCGCGGCTGACAAGCGTTGATTTTACCAACGGCGACAAGTTTCTTGCCGTTGCAGCGACTGCCCTGGTCGCGGTCGTCGGCTTCGTCGTCATCGAAAGGCCCTTCCGCTACACCAGAAGAAACCGCGCCTTCTGGATCTCCCTGGGCGCATCAGTTGCAACCATCACGGCTGCTGTCGTGTCGGCAATCACCATGGCCGGTTTTCCGCACCGGCTGGATCAGGTCTATTCCCCTGTCGCGCAGGCGAACGAAGCACGACTCGAGAGGACTTTTCTGAGCTTGAACGACAACATTCAGCCAGAAAAGCCGATCATCTTCATCATCGGGGACTCGTTCGCCAGGAACTGGTCAGTCGCGCTCAAAAATTACATCGACGCCGACCGATACCAGGTCGTGGCGATCAGCTACTTGAACTGCATGGTGGAAATCAAGAACGATAAGGTTAAGGCTCCCTCTCGCGCCAGCATCTATGACAAGTACTGCATTCCCTTTGAAAAATACATCAACGACAAGTCATTGCTGAGCCGAACGAAAGCGATTTTCCTCGCGAGTAATCAGCCTTTTGAGTACACCGTGAACCCGTTCCGGTTTGAGCTTATTTCCTGGATGAAAAGCCATTCGGACGACGCGAAAATTTTTGTTTTCGGAAATTATTTCCAGCTGGATCGATTGCACTCGTGCCTGGGGCTGATGTTTCAGACAAAATCCGATGCCTCCACGTGCCTGCGGTTGGCGACCTATCCGCCGGCCAACCAGACGATAACGAAGTTGCCCTTTTACCCGTCGGATCTTGCATTCAATTACATCGATATCATCAAGCTTCACTGCGATTACGACAAGGAGAAGTGCCTCACCAGCAGCGGGGGTGTTCCGTTCATGACGGACTGGGGCCATCTGACAGCCGAATTTCTGACGACCTTGCTTGGCGACATTCTGGAAAAGAGAGCCGCCGACCTCAGGGGCACCGGCCTTCTCGATTTCCTCGTACAGCCGCACGATCGGCAAGCCGAACGAACGGCAAGTTCTCAGCCGCACGCCGGCCCCGCGTCTTCCGCGTCTCCATCAGAGTAGGCGGCCTGACGCCGGGAACGACGGTGAGACAAGAGCCCTTTTGATCACATGAAACCCGGATTTCGCGGCAGATACTGCGTCCAGTCGCCATAGCCGGGCGATGCCATCAACAGCATCGGAAAGCTGATCCGCATGCCTTGATCGACGGCAAGGCTCAAGGCGCTGTCGCATGTCCCCGGCAGGAACGCCGAAATCTTCTCGGCAGAGCCATCTGCCGCCAGCGTCAAGGCCGCCGCAAAGGCATCGTGAAGAACGTCGGCTCGCTTCACGGCGAGCGGACCAATATGTCCGTTGACGCCAACATAGCAGTAGCCGACCAGATCATTACCGGCATGGAGCAAGAGCCCCGTGATCGCCGGATCATCGAACAAATAGCGGTGATGTTTCTCGCGCGAGACGCCGATGGCACGGCAATCGATCGCGCCAAGGTTCGCCATGGTGCCAGCACTGTTATCGATCGCGACGGCGCGCAACGGCACTTGCGGCAATGTCCGTCTCAGCCGCTCGCGCTCGGCAGAAAAGAAGTAGACCGGCATCTTCGGAAAGAGGCCATGCCTGATATAAAGCCCCTGCGAGACGCGATTGAAGGTGAAGGTGATCAGAGCCTTATGCGCTGCGCCCGATTTTCGGGCGTGCGCGAGGGTTCGTTCCAACAGCGCATTGCCGATACCCTGCCCTTGTCGGCCGGGATCGACGAACAGCTGGGCGAGGAACCAGACATCGCCGCAAACCCAGCTCCAGGCAAAGCCGACAATTTCGCCGCCTTCTTCGGCGAGCCACAGGCCGTCCGGATCATCCTTGAGCGAAAACAGCTGAAAGCTGGGAGGGCTTGGCATCGCCATCGGTCCGAAGCCATGGCGGACAGTCAGCTCGTTGATGCTGGCGACCACCAGCGCATCGCTGGCGGCCAAATCTTCCGGCCGGGCAGGCCTGTAGACAGGCGGCATCGGATAACCCCATAATCTTTCGCGATTGGCCGCGAGGGGACGGATGGTCGTCTCCACGTAAGCCTCTTCGCGTCTGGCGCTTTGGCCGCGCAGGGAGAACGCAGGCTCGATGCTTCAGCCACCGGCACGATCTTCCAACGCTGAGATTGTGACGATAACACAGGAGTTGTCAGTTTCGTCCTATCGGCTGCGTCAATTTCCTTCGGGCGGCCGATCTCCAAAATCCAACATTGACGTTGACCGAACTTCCACATCCATTCGTTAGTAATTTGTTGACCATAAGCTGGCTTTATTGAGCCTGATGGATGCGGCGTTTCCCGCCCGTCGTCGCGTGTTTGGTGTAGGACGGTTGGTGGTGTTGACGTATTCAATACAAGGATTGTCGGGCGGAATTGCCGCGCTTCTGTCGCGTGCAAAACGCGTTGCAACACAGACCATTCTGCCGGCTCTGTTTGCGTTTCCCGCGCTCGTCGGTACCGCATCCTTCGCCTCAGCCGAAGACCGCGCCCTGAAGCTGTTCTTTACCCACACGGGCGAGAAGGCGACGATTACCTATAAGCGGGATGGAAAATTCGATCCCAAAGGGCTCGCACAGATCAATCGGTTCCTGCGCGACTGGCGGAGGAACGAGCCGACCCGGATGGATCCCCGGCTGCTCGACCTGGTCTGGGAGGTGTACAAGCGCAGCGGCGGCAAGGATTATATCCATGTCGTTTCCGCCTATCGCTCGCCTGCAACCAACAACATGCTGCGCAACCGCTCGCGCATCACCGGCGTCGCCAAGAAGAGCCAGCACATGCTGGGCAAGGCGATGGATTTCTACGTTCCCGGTGTGAAGCTTTCGACGCTGCGGGCGATTGCCATGCAGATGCAGGTCGGCGGCGTCGGATATTATCCGACCTCGGGATCGCCCTTCGTCCATCTCGACGTCGGCAATGTCAGGGCCTGGCCGCGCATGTCGCGGCAGGAACTCGCCCGGATCTTCCCGAATGGGAAGACGATGCATCTTCCGGCCGATGGCCGGCCGCTGCCGGGATATAATCAGGCGGTTGCGAACTACCGAAAGCGCGTCAGCCCCACCGCGATCGAGATCGCCAGCACCGCCGGAGAAGACGATGACGCGGGAGCTTCGACCATGCGGGGCGGAGACACCACCGACGGCAAGCTCGTGACGGCGCTTCTGCCGACACCGAAAAGCCGGGCGTTGAACGCGCTCGCGCTGCAGACCGGCGCGGGCGAGCGGGATGACAATGGCGCCGCTCCGGATGTTTCACCCTTGCCGATTCCAATACCGGCGATGCGCCCGCCTTCCCTTGCGCATGAGACGAGCCCCGATACAGAACTCAAGACGGCCTCGATCGGCCCGATTGCCGCACTTGCGGAAAACCAGACCTCGGCATTGCCTGTTCACGCCCGCTTCCATCCCCGCATTCTTGCCCCGGGGGCCGCCAGCCCGGGTGCGGCTCTGATCGCCTCGCTGCCGATGACCGCCTCCTGGGAAGAAGCGAATTTCCTGAGCTCGACCTCCGAGGCGGCGCTGATGAAATGGGCGCTGCATTCTCAAGGCGAAGCGGCAGGATTGAGCGCGCCGCGTGTCTCGCCCCGCACGGTCCATCGAGAGCCTGTCGCGACGTCAGCGAAACAGGTGACCCCGATCGCCGCCGGAGGCCCGTTCGATGCCAGCCGGTTTACATCGCCTCCGGAGGGTTGACCTCAGTCGTCAGGCTGATGCGCTGCGCCCGTGGCAACAACGTTCGAATGGCTTCCTCGCGCCAACCGGAGGCAGGAGGCTTCGAGGGGGATGGCGGCGGGCGGCCAGTTTTGACCCGCTCGCTTGGTCCGAAAGCGTACCGGAACCCAGGGGATAGCTCCCCGTTATAACCGCGGGATCGCACAGGTGGCCCCATTTTGGGTCCGTCCGCTCTTCCTTCCTGGCGATCCCGTCCTTTCCCCTCATTGCCCCGTTTCGGCGGGGCTTTCTTTTGCCTCGTCCAGCGGCCTGCGGTCAGTCGCAGACGATGCCGTAGATTTCGCGATATTGATCCAACTGTTCTTTCGGTCCGGCCAAGAGCAGCGGGCAGGCGGTATAGTTGCCCTTGATTTTCCCATTCTCGACATAGAGCCAGTCGAAGATATCCGACTTCGCGAACTCGACGCGATCCCCTTGCTTTATGTTGTGGATGTATTCCGGCCTATCGCCAAGAAGTGCGGTGAAATGATCACCCGACGCCTCGATCTGGTAGACCCACATGAATTCTACCTCTGACGCCATCTGGTCGGTAGTCAGCACCACGCCCTTATCCTTGTCCTTGAAACCGAGCTTGAGGCTGTAATTATCGGTTCCCGCCTGTGGGTTTTGCAGTTTCTCGAAGAAGCCGTCCAGCTCCCCCATCGATTTCTCATGGGCCTTGGCCATGGCCGGATTGCCGGGCGCGATCTTCCGGACATTGGGATTGTCCTGGGCGAGCGCGCGCTCGGCGGGAATGGCCGACATGGAGAGCACAAGCATTGAGAGGAGTGAAATGACACTGCGCAACATTCGATGGGCCTTAAATTGTTGTGACTATACGGCGCAACATAGCTATCTCCGGTTGATCTTCAATACCGGCTTGATGCACCGGCGGCGCCGCTGCTAGCGTTCCGATGCTGGGAGATCTTTGCCTCTCTGCGGTCGAAGCGCGGGAAAGCCTCGTACCCACATCGAATGACTGGCGTTCCCTTCGGCTTGAGCGTTTACTGGATTGCTCTGGCGGAGGAGGCAAACCATGGCCATGTATCTCACGCGCTTCAGCTACACGCCCGAGACCTGGGCGCGCATGATCGAAAACCCCGAGGATCGCCGGGAGGCAGCCCGCAGCTACATCGAATCCGTGGGCGGAAAGCTCCATGGGTTCTGGTACGCGTTCGGCGAGCATGACGGCTGGAATTTGTGGGAAGCGCCCGACAACGTCTCGATGGCGGCTGTCACGCTTGCGATCGGCGCTGGAGGGGCTCTCCGCTCTATCGAGACCACTGTCCTTCTCGACGTCGAGGATACGATCCAGGCCTTGGAAAAGGCGAAGACGATCCGCTATCGTCCACCGGCGGCGTAGGCCGACCGCCCTTCCCGAAAGCCGGTTTCGCTGCTGCTATGCGAGCTGACGACTAAAGGCGTCGTCGCCTATTCGCCGAGGCTGTCGCGGATCACTTCGATCAGCGCCGCTCCGACCAGTGTGCCGAAGACGGTACCAATATCGTCGGCGAGTTGGCGGCTGACGATATTGGTGGAAACGGCGCAATCCATTGGCCATTCATCAGGCGCAACACTCCCGGAGTAGCATGGCAGCATACGGGGCGACACCATCTCGTTGCCGCTGACCCGCGTTAGCATCGTGTTAGCGCGATCCATCTACTGTGACGACGCGCAACCGGGGCAAGCGGAGTGGCGACGAGCCCTGAAACGTCGACAGACGGAGGTTACATGAAACTGGTTCCAGGCAGCTTGATATTGTCGTGTGCCATGCTGCTGTCCGGGGCGCCCGGATTCGCCGCCCCTGGCGGATGGCAGTCGGATGGCCAAGGCACGAGATACTGGCACGTCACGCCACCGCCCGGGCAATGCAACATAAGCCAGGCAAGAAACCTGGCGCTTCGCGCCGGCATCTATCGCAGCGAGATCATACAGCAGGATGAGAATGTCATCGTGCTCAGGGGTCTGGATCAATCGGGCGACCGGCGAGTGATCGGCTTCGCCAACATCAGGGGATGCCCCGAGTTGGACGGTTATGAGGATACGCGCCCCTGAGGGCACGGTCGGGGTTTGATCGCCGAACGCTGCGACTGGAAATGCTGCAGGCCACCCGGCCATGGTAGGCCAGCTTGCGCCCGATATCTCCGTGACATGCTCGCAGAGAGCAAAGACGTTCGGGATGTCAGCAATGGCGTCGTCGGCCCTACTCGCTCTGCCTGAGATTGCGAATCCGGTCGAACAGCACCGCCAGCACGATCGCCCCGCCGATAAACGTCCCCTGCCAGAAGGCATTGATGCCGAGCAGGCCGAGGCTGTTGCGGATGACCTCGATCAGCGCTGCGCCGACCAGGGCGCCGAAGGCGGTGCCGACGCCGCCGGCCAAGTTGGCGCCGCCGATGACAGCGGCGGCAATGACCTGCAGCTCCATGCCGGCGCCGATATTGGTGGTGACGGCGCCGAGCCAGCCGGTCTGGACGATGCCGGCAATGCCGGCCGAGAGTGCCGAGATCATATAGACGGCGACCTTGATGCTGCGCACGGGAACGCCGGTGAGCGTGGCGGCATGCTCATTGCCGCCGATGGCGAAGATATAGCGGCCGAAGCGCGTCCAGCGCAGCACGAAGCCGGTCAAGAGCGCCAGGATGACCATGTAGAGGACCGGGTTGGCGATGCCGAGAAACCAGGCGCCGCCGCCGAGTGCCAGCAGCTTGTCGTGGTCGGGGCCGAACTGGAAGACGACGGTGTTGTTGGAGGCGACCATCGCGAGGCTGCGGGCCACCGACAGCATGCCGAGCGTGACGACGAAGGGCGGAAAATCGAGATAGGCGATCATCACGCCGTTGAAGGCGCCAACGAGAAGGGCGGTGCCGATCGCCGCCGCTATGCCGATCTCGATGCCGTAACCGGCATGCATGGTGACCGCGAGCACCATGCTGCAGAGGCAGAGCACCGAGCCGACCGACAGATCGATGCCGCCTGTGATGATGACGAGCGTCATGCCGAGCGCGATGATGGCGACGAAAGTGACGTTGCGGGTGATATTGTAGAGGTTCTTCGCCGTCGCGAAGGAATCGGTGGCGACGGAGAGGAAGAGGCACGCGAGAATGACGGCGATCAGCACCCAGAAGGTCTGGCTGCCGACGAACTCCGACAGCCGGCTTCGCTCTCTCTGTGCAATTGTCTGGTCGAGGGTGACTGCCATTATTGACCTTCTTTTCTGCCCGTGAACCAAGCTGCGCCGATCAGACCTGTTCGATGGCGCCCGTGATAAGACCCGTCACTTCCTCCGGCGAACTCGCCGCGATCGCCTTGTCGGCGACTTTCCGGCCGCGGCGCATGACGATCACCCGATCGGCGACGGTGAAAACGTCGGGCATACGGTGGCTGATCAGGACGACCGCGATGCCGCGGTCGCGCAGTTCGCGGATCAGGTTGAGGACTTCAGCCACCTGGCGGACCGAAATGGCTGCGGTCGGCTCGTCCATTAGCACGATCTTCGCCTCCGACAGCATGGTGCGGGCGATCGCCACCGCCTGCCGCTGGCCGCCCGACATTTGCTTGACGAGATCACGCGGGCGGGTTTCCGATTTCAGCTCCTTGAAGATCTCGCCGGCGCGCCGATACATCGTCTTGTAGTCGAGGACCTTCAGGGGGCCGATGCCGCGCCTGAGCTCGCGGCCGAGGAAGACGTTGGCGGCCGCCGTCAGATTGTTGCAGAGCGCCAGATCCTGATGGACGATCTCGATGCCGTGCTGGCGCGCCTCGACCGGGCGATGCATGACGATCTCCTTGCCCTCGAGGCGCATCGTGCCTTCGCTCGGGCGGAAATTGCCGGCGATCATCTTGACCAGCGTGCTCTTTCCCGCGCCGTTATCGCCCATCAGGCCGACGACCTGGCCGGCCTCGAGCGTGAACGACACGTCGTTGACCGCCTGGATGGCGCCGAAATGTTTCGAGATATTGGTGAGTTCGAGAACCGCTGTCAGCCGACCACCCTCCCAGGAACCTGCAGGCCTGCCTTCGCCGCCGGCTGCCGATACCCGGCCGCCGGTTGGACGCCTGCGATCTCGCTCGGCCGATCTCCTCCCGGAAAAGCGATTATGTTCATTAATGCAAAAGCACCAGGAATCGTCAATCAAATGTCCGCTAAAACGGCCCCTCATCACAAAAATCTATTTTGTACGATAAATACAGATTGACGCCGGAAACGCGCGGATATTAGCTGTTACTGGGAGAGAGGTATGCTGATCCTTGTCACCGGGGCTACGGGCAAGGTCGGGCGGCGCTTCATAACTGGGCTGCTTGACGAGCCGAGATTTTCCAATGCACGCATTCGCGCGCTTTGTCATAATCGCGCGCTTGAAGAGACCGACCGCATCGATGTGGTCAAGGGTTCGATCGCCGACAGCGCTGTCGTGGCCGCGGCGATGGAGGGCGTCACCCATGTGCTGCATCTCGCCACCTGCAAGGAGACGCCCGACACCGTCATGGATGTGACGGTCAAAGGGCTGTTCTGGCTGCTCGAAGCCTTCCGCACCAGCCCGACGGCCGAGCAATTCATTCTGATCGGCGGCGACGCCGGCATCGGCCATTTCTTCTATCGCCACGACGGGCCGGTGACCGAGGCCACGCCGCATCGCGCCTATCCCGGCTGTTACGCGCTTTCCAAGGTGCTGGAAGAGGTGATGCTGGAGCAGTTCGCCATCCAGTACGGCATCAATACCTGCTGCCTGCGCGCGCCCTGGATCATGGAGAAGGATGATTTCAAATTCACCCTCTCTTTCGGCGACGATCTGTTCGGCGGGCCGGACTGGAAGACGTTCGTCTCCCCGGCCGAGGCCGAACGATACGCCCGCGCGGGCACGGTGCCGCTGCTGCGCGATGCCGACGGGCGGCCGCTGAAGCGCAATTTCGTGCATGTCGACGATCTGGTTTCGGCGATATTGGCGGCGATCGACAATCCGCGCGCCAAGGGAGAGCTCTTCAATATCGCGATGGATCGTCCCGTCGATTATGGGGAAGTCGCCGCCTATCTCGCCCGCACGCGCGGGCTGGGCTCGGTCGACATTGCAAGCCAGTTCCACTCCAACTGGATGGACAACAGCAAGGCGAAATACCTGCTGGACTGGCGCCCCGTCTACGATCTGGAAAAGCTCATCGATTCAGCCTGGGAATACCGTCGTTCAGGGGAGGAGCCTCGCATCGTCTGGTATCCCGGTTGATTACGCGGCGGGCAATTGTGCCCGCTTTCAAAGGGAGGAAGCTATGAGGAAGGCATTATTGCTGACAGCTGCCGCAGTCCTGGCGTTCACGGCCGGCGAGGCCATGGCCGCCAAGAAGCAGCTCGTCATCGTCGTCAAGGGCCTCGACAACCCGTTCTTCGAGGCGATCAACCAGGGTTGCCAGAAGTGGAACAAGGAAAACGCATCCGCCGAATATGAATGCTTCTACACCGGCCCGGCATCGACCTCCGATGAAGCCGGCGAGGCGCAGATTGTCCAGGATATGCTTGGCAAGGCGGATACGGCGGCGATTGCCATCTCGCCGTCGAACGCCAAGCTGATCGCCCAGACGCTGAAGACCGCCAATCCGAGCGTTCCCGTCATGACGCTCGACGCCGATCTGGCGGCCGAGGATTCCGCTTTGCGCAAGACCTATCTCGGCACCGACAACTATCTGATGGGCGCCAAGATCGGCGAATATATCAAGAAGGCCAAGCCGAAGGGCGGCAAGATCTGCACCATCGAAGGCAATCCCGGCGCTGACAATATTCTGCGCCGCGCCCAGGGCATGCGCGATACGCTGAGCGGCAAGAAGGGGCTCGATGCCCTGAAGGGCGAAGGCGGCTGGACCGAGGTGGCCGGCTGCCCGGTCTTTACCAATGACGACGGCGCCAAGGGCGTGCAGGCGATGACCGACATCCTCGCCGCCAATCCCGATCTCGACGCCTTCGGCATCATGGGCGGCTGGCCGCTGTTCGGCGCCCCGCAGCCCTATCGCGACCTGTTCAAGCCGATGGCCGACAAGATCGCCAAGAACGACTTCGTCATCGGCGCCGCCGACACGATTGGCGACGAAGTGGCGATCGCCAAGGAGGGCCTGGTGACCGCACTGGTCGGCCAGCGGCCGTTCGAAATGGGCTACAAGGCGCCGACCGTGATGATGGACCTGATCGCCGGCAAGAAGGTCGACGATCCTGTCTTCACCGGGCTTGATGAGTGCACCAAGGATACGGTGGATACCTGCATTCAGAAGTGATGCAGCCCGGCGCGCCCGCTCAGCGGGCCGCCGGATATCACGCTTGCGCAAATATCCAATCGGAAAAGGCACGCATGGCCGGGGTGACCGGCCGTGACTGCAGGCGCGTCAGCCAGTAGCTTCCGAGCGATATGGTCGTGGTAAAGGGCTGAACGATCGCACCTGACGAGAGGTGCCTGGAGAACATCGAGGGCGGCGCCAGCGCGACGCCGAGCCCCTGCAGGGCGGCCTCCATCATGGCGACGGAGGAATCGAAGACGATGCCGGCATTGACCTGTGCCGCCGGCGGCACCCCGGCGGCGGCAAACCAGGTGCTCCATTCATCCGCGCGGTAGCTGCGCAGCAGCGTTGCCCCGGCAAGATCTGCCGGCGTCCGCAGATCGTCGGCCAGTTCGGGGATGCAGAGGGCCGAGAGCGGCGCCTCGAACAGGTGCTGCGCCTCGGTGCCGTGCCATAAGCCGCTGCCGAAGCGGATGGCAAAGTCGAGCCCCTCGGCGGCGGGATCGACGCGGTTATTGTTGGTGGAAACCCGTATGTCGATGAAGGGATGGCGGCGCTGGAAATCGGCAAGCCTCGGCAGGAGCCAGCCGACCGCGAAGGTGCCGATGACGCCGAGGAACAGCAATTCGCGCACCTCTCCGGCCTCGATCCGGTCGAGCGTCGTCGCCATTTGGTCGAAGGAGGCGGTCACTGTCGGCAGCAGCGCCTCGCCTTCCGCGGTGATTTTCAGCCCGCGCGGCAGACGCTGGAACAGCGCGACGCCGAGCCGCTTTTCCAGCCCCTTGACCTGCTGACTGACGGCCGCCTGAGTGACGCAGAGCTCGATTGCGGCGCGGGTAAAGCTCAGATGCCGTGCCGAGGCTTCGAAGGCTCTGAGGCCGTTCAAGGGGAGGAATTGGCGAACCATCGAAGCCCTAGAATTTCTTGCAGCTGCTGCGAGATATCATCGTTTGCCCCTGGAAAACAGGGCCGCTAAACGCCTCCGTGGGCGCATTTTGCGCTCGTGGCGACCGCCCTGGCGATGTGGAGGATGATTGTGAGAAACCTTGGCATAAAATTTTTGTCGGCCGCTTTGATCTCGGCATGCGCTGCAGCAAGCGGCTTTGCCGCCGATGAGGCGGAGGTGCGAGCGATCGCGGATGCGGCGATCAAGCCGATCATGGAAAAATACGCCATTCCCGGGGTGGCCGTCGGCATCACCGTCGACGGCCGCGATCATATCTTCACCTACGGCGTCGAATCAAAGGAGACGGGCAGACCGGTTGCGTCGACCACGCTCTTCGAACTTGGCTCGATCAGCAAGACCTTCACCGCGACGCTCGCCTCCTATGCCGAGGCGACGGGAGAGCTCTCTTTGTCCGATCCGGTGGCCAAACATCTTCCTGCGATGAAGGGAAGACCGTTCGGTGATGTCGCGCTGATTAACCTCGGCACCCATACGGCTGGCGGTTTTCCGCTGCAGGTGCCCGAAGACCTCAAAAGCGAAGGCCAGCTGATGGCATATCTTGCGGCATGGCGCCCCTCCTACGCGGCCGGGACTCGGCGCAGCTATGCCAATCCGAGCATCGGCATGCTCGGCTTCATCACGGCGAAAGCCATGCGCGGCGATTTCGCGGATCTGATGGAAGGCAGGCTGTTTTCCGCGCTCGGCTTGAGCAGCACCTATCTCAGCGTGCCGAAGTCGCGGCAGGGCGATTACGCCCAGGGTTATAAGCGCAGCGGCGAGCCGGCAAGGCTGACGCCGGCCATGCTTTCCGCCGAGGCCTATGGCGTAAGGTCCACTGCCGGCGACATGATCCGCTTCGTCGGCGCCCATATGGGCATGGCGAAGCTCGACGGAAAACTGCAGCAGGCGATCGACAAGACCCACACCGGTTATTACAGCGTCGGGGCGATGGTCCAGGATCTGATCTGGGAGCAATATGCCTATCCCGTCCCCCTGCAGAGCCTGCTTGAGGGCAATTCGCCGGCGATGCTGAAGACCACCCCGGTCGCCGCGCTGCAGCCGCCGATGAAACCGCGCGGCGAAGTGTGGATCAACAAGACCGGCTCGACCAATGGCTTCGGCGCCTATGTCGCCTTCATTCCCAGCAAGCGCGTCGGCATCGTCATCCTCGCCAATAAAAATTACCCCAACGAGGACCGGGTTGCCGCGGCCTATCGGGTATTGACCGCGCTTGCGGCCGATTGATCGAAAACAGCGCCACGGATGCGGGGCCGACTGCCTGTCGCGGCCTGCCTCGATCCGAACGATGCGCTGTCCTTGAGAGTCGGACTTTAGCCCGATGCGCGCCTTCGCCCGTGTGATAGAGAAATTGCCTTGCGGAAATGCTGCGACGCAACAGGGCCACAATCTTGCGAAATACTGCGAAAATCGAGCGGCGGCATGTACACGTGCATCTTCGCTGCTCTTCGAAGAGGGAAATACTACTCAGGGTAACATGGATTAATAATTAAGATTAATAAGCGAGTATTTTTTAGAATTGTTCGAGGTAATTGCCAGTTCTTACAGGTGATGCTAATGGATAATCACCTTTCTTCAAGTCAAGAGGCGCAATCCAGTGAAAAGCGTATTGATATCTGGCGGAGCAGGGTTTATCGGCTCGCATCTTTGCGATCGGCTTTTGCTTAGGAATGACGTTCAGAAGCTCGTCGTTGTTGATAATCTCTGGACGGGACTATTCGAGAATATTTCGCACATCAGGGATCCCCGCTTTCACTTCGTGAAATCGGACGTGGAGACCTTGCAGACTTCGGAAAAATTCGACGAGATCTACCATCTCGCCTCCCCGGCATCGCCGCCCTGGTACATGAAGGAACCGAAGCGGACGATTTCGGCGAACCTCCTTGGCGCGTTCCGGCTTCTCGATCTGTTGAAGAAGGGCGGACGCTTCGGTTACACCTCCTCCTCCGAAATCTACGGCGATCCTCTGGTGTCGCCGCAGCCGGAATCCTACAAGGGGCAGGTCGACTGTACCGGCCCTCGCTCGTCCTACGACGAGAGCAAGAGATGCACCGAAGCGCTGCTGTTCGAGATGCAGCGCACCAAGGGGCTGAACGTCAAGGTTATCCGCCCCTTCAATATTTACGGTCCGCGCACCCGGCCCGACGACGGCCGCGCCGTCTCCAACTTCGTCACCCAGGCGCTTTCGGGCCGCCCGATCACCGTATTCGGCGACGGCAAGCAGTCGCGCAGCTGGGGCTATGTCGACGACATCGTCGATGGTTTCGCGCGCTATTTCTGGATCAACGAGACCGACTACAAGGGGCCTTTGAATATCGGCAACGACCGCGAGATTACCGTTCTCGAAGTCGCAAAATATGTTTCCAAGTTGGTCGGCGGCGTGCCGATCGTCTTCGAGCCATCGCCGCCGCAGGATCCGACCAACAGGCGGCCGGACCTGACGCGCGCCTACGCCGTCATGCCCGAGTGGTCGTGCAAGGTCAGCTACGAACAGGGCGTGGCGATGACGCTCGACTGGTTCAGAGAAAAGATAAAGGTGGGGGCGGCCTGATAACCGCCGGGGTTTTAAGGCCTTCCCGCATTCCGGGCAGGGCCTTGTGCCAGCCTGTGCTCGTGGCGCGTTGAGAGAGTAACGATGCAGGAAATCATTCCGTCCGACCTGGCGACTGTCAATTTTCCCGTACCGATTCACTATCTCGATCTCGCATCGCATCAGCCGGATGCCGTCACCGCGCCGATATCGGCCGGGCTGGTGGTCTTTCTCGCCGACGGCCTCCCCGTCGGACAGGCCTATGTCGACCGGCCCGAAGCTGCGGCCGAGCTTGCCGGACGTGCCGTGCGGCCGGATACGCTTGCGCATGCGCGTGAGGTCGCCCAGCAATCTCTTCAAAATCGCGATGTCAGCATTCTGATCTGCACCAAGGACCGGCCGGAAGAGCTGCGCCGGTGCCTCGCTTCGATCCCCGAACAATCGCTGAAGCCGGCCGAGATTATCGTGGTCGACAATGCGTCTTCAGGCGATGCGACCCGCCGTGTGGTCGAGGACGCAGGCGCCACCTATGTCCGCGAAAACCGGGTCGGGCTGGATTTTGCCCGCAATGCCGCAATCCGCGCGGCAAAAACCGAATTCGTCGCCTTTACCGACGACGACGTCGTTCTCCACCAGCGATGGCTGGAGAACCTGATGAAGGCGTTCGACCGGCCGGAGATCGGCTGCGTCACCGGCCTGATCCTGCCCGGAGAACTGGCAACGCCAGCGCAGTTCATCTTCGAAAAGCACTGGGGTTTCGGCCGCGGTTACATCAGGCAGGATTTCGGCCGGGATTTCTACGAAAGCCACAGGCGCTACGGCGCGCCGGTCTGGACGATCGGCGCCGGCGCAAGCCAAGCCTTCCGCCGCAAGGTATTCGACGAGATCGGCCTGTTCGACGTCCGCCTCGATATGGGTGCGGCCGGCTGCTCGGGCGACTCCGAATATTGGAACCGCCTGCTGCATCACGGCCATGTCTGCCGCTACGAGCCGACCGCCGTCTCCTGGCACTTTCATCGCAAGGATATGAAGGGGCTCGCCAGGCAGATCCAGCAATATATGAGCGGCCATATCGCCGCGCTGCTGGTGCAGTATCAGAACACCGGCAACGGCGGCAACCTCCGCCGCATCCTCATCTCCTTCCCGAAATATTTCGCCGGCAGGCTGCGCAAACGCCTGCGCAGGGGCGCTACTTCGCACGATTTCTTCCTGAAGCAGGAGATGCTCGGCAGTGTCAACGGCGCGCTCTACGTCCTGCGCCGCTGGAAGATGCGCGCATGGTGACAGCTATGGCGCCGGAAATTTCCTTCCTTATTCCTGCATACAATGCACAGGACACGCTTGCCGAAGCGCTCGCCAGCCTGCAGCGGCAGACGAAAGCGAACTGGCAGGCGGTGGTGGTCGACGACGGTTCGAGCGACCGCACCTGGGAGCTGCTCGAGGCGCTTGCCGCCGCCGACAGCCGCATCGTCGCCGCCCGCCAGGCCAATACAGGTGCTGCGGCGGCCAGAAACCATGCTGCCCGCCTAGCCGCCGCCCCCCTGCTCTGCATGCTCGACGCCGACGACTGGCTGGATCCGGCCTTCATCGAAACCATGCTGCCGATGGCGGCGGATGGATCGCCGCCCGCCATCGCCTATTGCTCCTATCGTCGGGTTGCCCCGGACGGCCGGCCGATGCCGGTGGAACAGGCGCCGCTCCTTGCCGGCGATGCCGCCAAGCGCGAATTCTCGTCCTTCTGCGCGCTCGCCATTCATACGGTGGTCTTTCCCAAAAGCCTTTTCGAACGGGTCGGCGGCATGGATGAGGACCTGCAGACCTGCGAGGAGTGGGATCTCTGGCTGCGCATGGCCTTTGCGGGGGCAGAATTTCGCCGTGTCGACGCTTGCCTGGCTTTCTATCGCATGAAGCCGGGCTCGCTTTCCGGCGATCCGACGAAGCTGGTGCGTGACGCCATTTCCGTGACTGCGAAGGCCGAGGCACTGCGCCGGCAGCACGGCTTGCCGGCCGAGGGGCCGGAGACCGGCTGGATCACGCCCGCCGTCAGCCGATTGCGCATGCTCGTCTGGGTCGTCGCGGCCAAGCACGATCCGACCCTCGATATAGCAGCTCTTGCCGCCCTGCTGCCGGACATGCCGGATGTTGCAGGCTATGAGAGCTTTTTTGCCGGCGTGATCCTGCACGGCCTGCAGACCGGCCTCCTTCCCGACCGGGCCAACGATCTCGTCGATGCACCCGAACAATGGTGGCCGACTTTCAGCCGGCTCGTCCGGCTGATCCAGCGTCATTCCCTGCCCGGCACCGGCCGCAAGATCCTCGAAGCCGCCGCCTGGCAGCTATCCGCCGGCAACCTTCGGCGATCCTTCACGCTCGGCACTGTCCAGGTGGAGAGCGTCACACTCGGCGCCCTGTCCAGGATCGCTAGGGCCGAGCAGGCCGATACCCTGATCATGCACGGTTTTTCCGGCGACGCGCATATCGGCACCTTTGTCGGGCCGCTCTGGGGCGACCTGTCGATCCGGGCGCAGATCCGGCCGATCCTGCAGGAGATGCAGGCGGGAGATCATCTCGAGCAACAGCCCACGCTCGCCTATGCGGCTGCCTGGGCAAGGGAGGCGCTACGCGGCTACCGAAGCTACGGCGGCCTCATCCTCCGCGGCGGCCGGCGGCGGGCTCGCCTCGAAAAGCTTCTGGTGCGGACCGGCCGCAATGCCGTCCTGGCCCAAGCGCCGGGCGACAGGCAGGATAATGACGCCCGCCTATCCGACATCCTGCGCGATCTCGAACGCGGCTTGCCGCCGATGCGGCGTGCAGCCGCCGCGGCGCCGCAGAATGAAAAGCCGGCTCCGCAGGCGCAGTCGGCGGAAGACTATTGGGAGCAGGTTTTCGAGCGGCCGGATCCGTGGAATTACCTCTCCGTCTACGAGCAGGTCAAATATGCGCAGACATTGAGCCTTGTCCCGCAGGGGACCGAAACGGCTCTGGAACTTGCCTGCGCCGAGGGGATCTTTACCGAGAAGCTGGCGCGCGCGGTCGGCCGGGTGACGGCCACCGATATTTCGCAGCGGGCGATCGACAGGGCTGCCAAGCGCTGCCGCGATCTCTCCAATGTCGAGCTCCGGGTTCTCGACTTCGTCAGACAACAGCTTCCCCCCGATCAGGATCTCATCCTTTGCTCGGAAGTGCTCTATTACATGAAGGATGAGGAGATGCTTGCGGATATCTGCCGCAAGATGGCGGCGGCGCTGAAGCCGGGGGGATGTCTGATCACCGCCCATCCGCATCTGCGTCGCGACGAACCCGGCCGAACCGGTTTCGATTGGGACCATCCTTTCGGGGTCGAGACGATCAGACGGGTTCTGGCCGAACAGGCGGGACTTGCCCTCGAAGAGACGATCGATACCGCGCTTTACGCCATCCACCGCTTCCGCAAAGCCACGGTGGCCGATCCCGTCCTGCGGGCCGAGACGCATGGAACGCCGCTGGACGTCGATGTGGCAAAGCACATCATCTCAGGACCGGCGGGCATCGCGCGCGAGGCGGCATGGGCAACCGAGGTGACGACCTCCGTCCCCATCCTGATGTATCACCGGATCGCCGAGGACGGCCCCGCCGCGCTGCGGCGCTTCCGCACGCCGCCGGATATGTTCCGCAAGCAGATGCAATTCCTGCGCCGGCACGGCTATTACGCCGTGACCGCGCCGACGCTCGCCAATCTTTTGCGCAGCGGCAAGCCGATCCAGGGCCGGCCGGTCATGCTGAGCTTCGACGACGCCTATCTCGATTTCCGTACCAACGCCTTCCCGATCCTGGCCGAGAATGATTTCAGCGCCGACGTCTTCGTCGTCACCGACAAGGTCGGCGGCCGCTCGGACTGGGATTGCGCCTATGGCGAGCCGGCGGCGCTGATGGAGTGGCCGGATATGCAGGACCTGCAGCAGAAAGGCATTAGCTTCGGCTCCCATCTCGCCTCCCACACGCCGGCGAGCGCGATGGAAAACGATGCCTTGCTCGCCGAAGCCCGGCGGTCGCGCCATGCGTTGGAAACCCGACTGGGCAGCTCCGTGGTTTCGATCGCGCTGCCCTACGGTGCCACCGACTTCAGGGTGCCAGGCATTCTTTCCCTTGCAGGCTATACGATCGGCTTCACCACACGCGCCGCGACAGCCGCCTTTTCCGACAATGTCTTCGGCCTGCCGCGCCTCGAAGTTCGTGGCGACCGGCCGCTTGAAGCCTTCCCCGCACTGATGGGCCTGCCCGGAGCCTTTATCGGATGACAATCATGAGCACCGCAGCGACCCCTTTGATCACCGCCGTCATCCCGGCCTACAACGCCGAAAAGATGCTTCTCGAAACGTTGCAAAGCGTCTCGAACCAAACCTACGACAAGCTCGAGATCCTTGTGGTCGATGACGGATCGCGGGACGGCACCTTTGCGCTTGCCAGCGACTATGGCCTCACCGACCGCCGTGTCCGGGTCCTCCGTCAGGTCAATGGCGGCGTTGCCCGGGCCCGCAATCACGGCATCGCCGAGGCGCGGGGCGCCTATGTGGCGCCTGTCGACGCCGACGACATATGGCATCCCGAGAAGATCGAGCGCCAGCTGCAGTCGCTGCGAAAATATCCCGGCGGCCGTGGCGTCGCCTACAACTGGTATGCGGCGATCGACGAAAACGGCGTCATTTTCGGCCATTCACGCCCGGTCCTGCATGAAGGCAACATCTTCGAACCGTTGCTGCGGGAGAACTTCATCGGCAATGGCAGCACGCCGCTGATGCCGCGCGCCGAGGTTCTGCGCTGCGGCGGCTACGACGCCGGCCTACGCGACAGCGGCGCCGAAGGCTGCGAGGATCTCAAGCTCTATCTCGCCTTGGCTGAGAGCCTGCCATTCGCACTGGTTCCCGATTTCCTCACCGGTTATCGCTTCACCCGGGGAAACATGTCGAGCAACGCCTATCGGATGCTGCAATCCCACGCCCTGGTGATGGCGCCCCTCATCGAGCGCTACCCGCATCTGAGGCGCGATATCCAGACTGCCAAATTCAACACGACGCACTGGTATTTCAACAAGGCCCTTGCAAACCGCGATTTTGCCCAGGCCAAGAAGCTGGCGCCGATGCTGGCGATGCAATACGGCCCGCAGCTGATCGTCCATGGCCTGCAGCAGAGCTTTCGTCTGGCAAAACGCCAGGGCGTGCGGATTGCAAGACAGATCCTGCGAAAGCCTACACGATCGAAGACCCGCCTGGCGGGTGCCGCCGTTCCGCAGGCCGGCACGCGATACAGCGATCGTTTCCTGCCGCTCTGCGGCGTGCTCAGCCCGACATCGTCGCGGATGGCTGACAATGAATAGGTTTCGGAAATCCACCCCCCGCACGGCCGGCGCCTACAACATGGTCATCGCGGCCCGCTACCGCGAGCTTCAACAGCTCGTGCCGGCGCTGCGGCTGAAAATGACGGTGATGATCGTCCTCGGCATTCTCACCGGATTTTCGGAGATGGTCGGCATCACCTTTCTGGTGAGCCTCGTCTTTGTTCTCGGCCAGCAGGGCGCAGCTTCCGGCTCCGCCGTTGCCGGGCTTCCGGCGTTTTTCGGCGGCGTCGACCTCAGTCTTTCCAAACCCGTGCTGATCGGCATCCTCATCGCCTCCATCCTGCTGCGCATTCTTCTCGGATTCGTCAATTCGCTGATCACAAGCACGATCAACCACAAGATCAGCGATCGCATGCGCGACCGCCTCTACGCCAAGATCCTGACCATCCCGTTCCAGCGCTTTCAGCACTATGAGCGCAGCGATCTGATCAATGTGATCGCCACCGAAGCCTATGCGGTATCCTCGGCACATGCGAGCTTGGTGCGTCTCGGTGTCAATTTCGGCACGATCGTCATCTTCGGCATCGGCATGCTTGTGATGGCTTGGCCGATTGCCTTGCTCGGGCTTGCCTTCGGCTTCGTCCATAACTTCGCCTTGGGGTTCTTTGCCGGCGCCTACCGGCGCCTTGGCGCCTCGGCGCTGGCCGCCGTCGAAGCCTTGACGCAGCTGAGCTGGACGACGCTGCAGACCTTGAAGGCGGTCAAAAGCTTTGGCCTCGAGCAGCGCCACCAGCAGCTCTTCGCAGCACTTTCCAGGGAAGTCGGCCGAACCTGGCGCCACTCGGACTGGATGGGGGCGGCGACCTCGCTGTTGAGCGAAATCCTGACCTTCGGGATCATCCTGACGATCATCCTGTCCTCGGAATTCCTGCCGGTGGATTTCAAGGCAGCGCTTTCGGCCACCATCCTTCTCTACAGGCTTCAGCCTCATATCAAGGGATTCGACTCCCAGATCCTGCGTCTTTACGAGATGGAAGCGTCGCTGCAGAACGTCCTGGCGCTGCTTTCCGAAAGGGACGACACCAAGCAGGCGGCGCAAGGCGTTCCGGTCCCCCGCCTGGCGGAAGCCATCGTCTTCCACGACGTCTCCTTCACCTATGAGCAGGCGAACGCGCCGGCCGTTCAAAACCTCAACTTCTCGATCAAGGCAGGCGAAACGACGGCTCTGACCGGGCCAAGCGGCTCCGGCAAAACGACAATCCTGAACATGATCCTCGATCTTACCCGTCCGACGCGCGGCAGAATCACCATCGACGGCAGGGACCTCGCCGATGTCGACCGCGCGAGCTGGCTGCACCTGCTCTCGGTCTCGGGCCAGGATGTCGAACTGATGGAGGGCACGGTCTTCGACAACATCCGCTTCCGTCGCGATATTTCCGATGAGGACGTCAGGTGGGCCGCCGATGTCGCCTGCGCCACGGAATTCATCGAAAACCTGCCGGAAGGCTTCGACGAATGGCTGGGTGACGAGGCGGTGCGGCTTTCAGGCGGACAGCGCCAGCGCATCGGCCTGGCGCGTGCGCTGGCCGGCCGGCCGCAGATCCTGCTCCTGGACGAAGCCACGAGCGCGCTCGATGAAAATACCGAGATGCGGGTGTTTTCGGCAATCAAGGAAGATCCCGGCCGAACGCTGATCGTCGTCAGCCACCGCCCTGCGGTCGCCAGGATGATGAGGAACCAGATAGATCTTCGCCCGCCAACACTCGCAACCAAACTCGGGTGACGGCGATGGAGATGTCGAGCACGTCAGAAATTTTGGTCGCGGTGGTGATCCCCGCCTATAATGCCAGCGACTATATTGACCAGACGCTTCGGTCCGTCATCGATCAGACCCACAAGGCGCTGGAGATCATTGTCGTCGACGATGGCTCGACCGATGAGACAGCCTCCATCTGCCGCCGCTTCGCCGCTGCCGATCCGAGAATCAAGCTTCTTTCGACGGAAAACCGCGGCGTCGCCGCGGCGCGCAATACCGGGATCGCCGCATCGAAGGCCGGCTATCTCGCCTTCCTTGATGCAGACGACCTCTGGCATCCGACGTATGTCGAAAGGATGTTGTCGGCGCTCCATCCGCTGCCCGAGGCCTGGGGTGCCGTTTATGCCCTTCACCGTTTCGTCGATTCCGAGGGATATTGTACGCGGTCCGGCTCGTCGCTCAGCGCTCGCGATTCCATTCTGATCCGCCATCTCGTCTTCCGCTTCGTCGGCAATGGCAGCGGCTTCATGGTGCGCCGTGCCGTCATCGACAAGATCGGCGGCTACGATCCGAGCTATGCCAATCAGGGAATCGGAGGATGCGAA
Organism: Rhizobium phaseoli; assembly: GCF_001664385.1. Classification (NCBI taxonomy): domain Bacteria; kingdom Pseudomonadati; phylum Pseudomonadota; class Alphaproteobacteria; order Hyphomicrobiales; family Rhizobiaceae; genus Rhizobium; species Rhizobium phaseoli. Next base: position 3,434,217 of record NZ_CP013532.1, read on the forward strand.
GACTTCGATTTCGAACTCCGCACCGCCGAGCATTTCAAGATCGAGGCAGTGCCACTCGGGCTGGTGGGCTATCGCGTTCATGCTGCGGCCATGTCTGCCGACAGATCCCGAATGGCGCAATCGCTTCTGGCCGTCTACGAGCGATGCGTCGCGCGCAATCCGCAGCTTCCTGCTTTCGTCGTCAGCTGCGCCCGCGCCTCGGCCCACCTCTATGCATTCTCAAAATTTGCGGCTTTGAAAGATTGGCACAGCGCCGCAATCTCGCTCAAGTACGTCTATCATCATAGTCCATTGCTTGCTGCCAGTGTCATAACCAAACTGATCTTTTCAAAAGCCGCCAGAGCCGCAAACAGGGTGTTGTCGAAAGCCCCGCCGTTCGGGCGGCAAAAGCAGACAAATTTCAAGAAATTCGAGGAAATGGATCCTGTTATACCGCTGGTGGGCGGATGGTCGCGTTTTCGAACGAAAGCCTTGTTCCGGCGCTTGTCGGAAATCGACCGTTGCGGCGGAGATTGCGCTGCGATGTCCAGGAGATAGATTATTCCCGGTTCTGAAGGCCGGCACCTCCGCTCCGTTGTCAACTATTCATTAAATATTCAGTACAAATCGAACGCCACGTAAAATATTTTCCGTCGCAAAAATGACAAAACTGTGGGAAACTATAATCCTCCGCTAATAAGCTGTGACAATATCAAGATTAAGCGCAATCATAGCTACGCACTGTGCAAGCAATCCTACCAGAGGACCCGTCATCCACCCCGGCGGGTCCTCAGCTTTTTGAGGGATGGGTTGCCGCAGGGCGACCGTTATGATCGCTGCATCGGAAAAGAAGTGCTGCGCCGACAGCGATATCCCCTGTTGCGATGGCCTTGCGCAAAACCTGTATATCCGCAAGCAATGATCGGGCACGCGCTCAACGCCAAGTGCTTCCGCTTGGCGCTGACATTACGCGACAGCAATGCGCCCCCCATAGAGATAATGTCATTATTATAAAGTGATAGACGAGATCATCTTTATTATTGAAATAAGCACATCTTGCCGTTATTAACCATAAGACAGCCAGTCATCACAAAACAGAAACTTAAGTACAACCAGCATCTGAAATATATATATTTACCTTTTGATAAAATTTTAATTTTATCTTAATTTATATCCAAAGTTATTGCACATGCCGCTCGACGGCAACCGCCTTACATTCCGGTCGAAAAACATAAGAGATCCTCACATTCTTTCCCTCTCTTCTTTCGTCGTAGCGACGCGGCAAGGCAACACTTGGGAAGAAACAGCCAGGACTAAATTCGACGATCCCAGCATGAGCCGGCCTCGAAAGTGGGCAACAGAATTCAACTTCGAAGAATGACGATCATGAAGGCGAACGGAGGTTTAACATCTTGACATATCAAAGGATAATAGCAGATCACCCCGCAGCGGACAGACCGGCACTGGCAAGCCTTCGACCGGTCACTTCAAATCCGCCAGGAGGTCCGAGACCAAAGAGCCGCAGGCTCAGAGACACCCCCTCTCATCGATCGGCTCCCGGCATGAACAGTCAATCCGCCTGCGTGAAAGACTTCACTCAATTCAACACGCCGAAATGGCTTTTGACTGACCAAATCTGTGTCGAAATGGTCGCACCTCGTCGCTGAATTAACCTTTGATAAAGCATTTGCTTGCTCAACTTATAATTTGTGTCATGTTCACTGCAAGTAGTGAGGAGCTGACCTGATGAGTGATATGGCATCGCAGATCCCGGAATTTGGCTATGATGAACGCGTGATGATCTGCCGCAAACAGATCGAGAAGGCGGTTTATCAGTTCATTGCAAACACGAAGGTCGAGGGGTGCGATCCGGCGGAAGTCGCAATGGCCATTGCGGACATTGCCGACGATTACATTTTACTGCTGGCCCAGAAGCGCAATTTGACCCATTGAGAGCAGCGATCGGCCGGCTCGGCCGATCATCAGACGAGCGCTGAAACCAAACTCGCCGCCGTCTCCTCGCCCGGAGACAACGTCAACGAAACCGCTTACCATTCGTTCTGAAGGTCTATTTGCGCCGGGTATCGAATACCGCCCGAATATGCGGCAGCGGCCCAGGACCCAACCCGGATTTCTCCAAGCTATAACCTAGTCGATTGCGGGCCGCCTCCATCCGGGCAGCGCCTATCCATTGCCGCACGGCCAGTGGCCGCCCTCGCCTTTCGAGGCCCGTGCGGGGCACCTCAGGATGAGGGCGGAGAGGCTGCGGCATTTCTCCGCCAGGCGTAATAATTGTCAGCGCGGCATCCTCCAACCTCCCTCATCCTGAGGGGCGCAGGCCAAGGGCCGGAGCCTCGAAGGACACGCGCAGCCTTGCTTCTTGCATCCATCCCGCCACCAGTGACCGCCTTGCCCCTGCGGGATGCCTCAGATTGAGGTCGGAGAGCGGGGCGCGGCCTTTTTCGCCAAGTATGTTGCCGCCCCCAGTCAATCGGCCGGGTCCAGCGCGCAAAGCAGGCCGTCGACGGGTATCGCGGCCATTCTTTCGCGCTTGATATCGACCCTCCAGGCTTTGACCACGTTCTCCGATCGATAGGAGCCATCCGGCTGTTCCACCATCCTGCCGAGCGCAAAGACGGAGTCCTCAGGAAACCGGGTCGACGAGCAATAGCCCGGCTGCAGAAGTTCGTGGCGGGGACTGGGCTTGGCAATCGTCACTTGATCGATCGCGCTCCAGACGGGAAGGTTTCCATTCCTGCCGGTCTGGCGCTGCAGCACCAGCAAGAGCTTTGTGCCGCATTTGAGCTCGGCTGCCGAATAGGCCGGGCCTCCGGCCATTCCGGTCAAGGCCGTTCCGCTAACTTCCACACAGCCATTCGCAGCCGGAGGCGCCAATTTTCCCCGCGCTTCGCTGGCATGGCCGGCGGCCGGGATCAGGGCGAGAAGAGCGGCGACCGCGGGAAGAGAGCGTGACATGTTTTTCCCGCCTCGCACAAAGCAGCTGAATTTCATACGCCACCCCTCAACCTGGAAGAGAAGACCGTAGCCTTGCTCCGAGGTGAGTCAATCCCCTGCGATTTGCGCGACTTCGGCCGCGGTGGTTGGTGGCCGACCTCGTCCTTCGAGAGCTCCGAAAGCCAGACTAATGTCTCTTTACGCTTACTTGCGGAACAGAGGAACTCAATTCCGCCAGATCCCTCGTCAGCCCCTGGCCGACTTCCTGCTTCACCGCCTCAAGAGCAAGATCGAGGCAATTCGTCGCGAATTGCAGTTTGACATCCTGAGCGACCTGTCGCGCATAGGCGATCATTCGCGCCAATGCGAGCAGTTCGTCCAGACCTTCTTCCGCCCCGAGGTCCGCATTTACGTTAGCAACCGATGTCACGCCCATGCCCATTTCTCCAACGAATTGAAGGAATATTACGCGGGCTGGCGTGGCCGAGCCCGTGAAAAAAGCGTGACACAACTCTCGGTGACGATTGCCGCTTTTGATTCACAAAGCGGGCCGTGTAGGAAATGCGGTCTCGTGCAATTTCCAGGACAAATCAGCATTCACGCGGAGATCGGCGGCTGCCTGCACCGCTTTTAATAGCTCCAGCGCATCGATGCGTTTTTGATCGACGGAATGCGCGGCAAGGGCCGTCAATAGTTTGGCGCGATCCGGCGGCGCTATGCCGGCGCATTGCTCGACGATCGCCCGCCACGTCCGCCTCTTGAAGAAGACGGCGCTCGCGGCATTTTCAAGCTCCCGGCGCACCCCTTCCGGGAGCAGTTCATTCCTTTCCATGACATCGAGCGTGGCGCTGACATTGACGAGCGGTATCGTCAACGGTTTGCTGCCGAGTCCGTGCGGCGCATGCACGAGCGCGACGGCGGCATCATCGACCAGCCGGCCCGAGCGGTAATCTTCGAAGATGCGGCCGATCCCGATCATGCCGAACGAATGGCATTCTGCAGCCCGCAGCGCACCCATGCTTGCCGCCCCCAGAACCGTCACGCCAAGTGAGAGGGCGCGGAGAATTTCCTTATGCCAGACCGGTGCGGCATATTCGAAGCCGCCGTCGATCAGACCGATGACATTGGCACCCTGCTCCGCCGCAGCCAGAACATCCCCCTGCGTCGCAGGCGGCAGGACGCATATCGCCTCGCCGGCAAGCGCGGCTGCGTCTGGAAGACTTGGTCCTGCGAAGATGATCTTCAAAAGCCGATCGCCCTCGCCAGCGCCCTTGTTCCCAACTGCCGAGCACGCTCCCCTTCCGGATTTTCAAGCGCGGGAATAACCACCTTAACGACGCTGAAGGGAAGCGTGTCCTCGCTGAGGCGTACGGCGATGACCGAACCGATCCCTTTTGTTCGCAAGGCCTCCAGTACATGCTGCAGCATCTGCGCCAGATCCCCTGGCCGATGTTCTGGCGCTGGGCGCGGCGATCCGGGGACTGCCTTGAAGGCTCGCCGCAGCAGCGGCGGCAAGGATCGTGTAAAGGTGGCCGGTGAAATATCGTCCCTGGCTCCGCTGATATAGGTGAGCCGCGATTGCGCGGCTTCCGTTACCGCCCGAATGGCTGCGCGCACGGGAGAGGGATGGGCCCCGGTGCCGCCGGTCACCTCGACGAGGCGGATGTCCCTGCCGCCGTGGCGATGCCGCGGGTCTAGAACAGAATCTCCGGGGCCCAGCATGGCGGTGAAGCAGGGAATGGCAATGTCGCTGGTGATATCGAAGAGCCTGAGCGCCAATCCCGACGCTTCGATCTTGCCGACCAACTCGTTCAGGGCGCGATCCTGGAAACCGCAGGGATCGACGCAGCCGGCATAACGATCCGCTTCCGCGCCGACTTGCCACAGCACATGGGCGTCCCGCTCGATCCGCTCGAGCACACCGTGAAAAATCGCTTCCTCGAGGTTGTTTCCCGAGGCCAGGCCGTCCGATGACATCCAGTATCGGGCATCGCGCGTACGGTCGAGAACCACCGCTTCAAAAGGGATATAAATCTGCTCGCCGGTGAGCAAATCGATGCCGGCCACCCAATCCGTCTCCTCGTCTGGGCCGAGCTCGGGTTTATGGATGGCGATCAGGCAGTCCAGCCTATCGATCTCGTATCCCATCGCCCGCAGGCCGGACGCGCTGCCGCGGAACCGATCGACGAAAGGTTCGCCCGCAACGGCCCGCTCCAGGGCTTCCATGACCGTGGACACTTTGGCATCGATATCGGTCAGGCCTTTCCCCTGGGCAATCACGATCGATCGCGAATTCGGGGTATAAGCGCACCAGACGGGGATTCCGACGTCGTCCAGCCCGGTGTGACGCGCAACCCGGGTTATGCCGAACCTGGCCAACAAGGGCTCGACGCGGGAAAGGGTTTCCCGCGGCGATATGATCCTGTCGGAATATATGGACTGGTCCGTCAGAATGCCGGATCAGCCGTCGACGTGGCCGGAAAGAGCGACCTGTGCCGACGAGACGGCGACAGCAAAATCGACGCTCTTCACGAACGTACCACCAGCTTTGCGTAGGCTGCTCGCAGTCGCCAGATCCCCCGTCGGGCTGAGCTGCGTAACCGTGCCCGCATTGAGATCGGCGAGCCAGAGACCCGCCTCGCCCGGTATTCCTATGATGACAGCTTTCGCCATGTAATGCCCCTCAGCTATTGTTAAAACCCGGCCTTCAACAGGCCCTCCCGATATAGCTCTTTTTGCCAATGCTCTTTGAATGGAACGATGGCGAGCCACTTCTCGACGTCGAACACCGGGTTGATGCTTTCGGCGCGTTGCCGATGGAAGAGTGCCCGTTTCCGATCGCCGATCATTGCGCAACTGGCCGCGGCGATGCGATGGGCCGGCGCTTTGTCTTTCATCGCCTCGACATAGGCGATGGCCTCCTCATACTGTTCCAGAAAGAAACTGGCCCCCGCGGCACACCAGAGATAGGCGTCAGGCGCGATCGGATTGAGCGAAATTGCTTTTCTGATCTTGGCGAGCGCGTCGCCGGGGCGGGACGCGTGCACGAGCGTGTCAGCATGGCTATAGATGACATCGGCAAAATGCGGGCTGAGCTCTTCAGCCAGATGAAGGGCCGCGACGCTCGCATCGACATCGCCGAGGTAAAGCTTGGTGACCCCAAGCTCACGATGGCCTGCCGCCGATTGCGGATCCCGCTCGATTGCGCGAAGCGCATGCTGCTCCGCCAGCTGCAGCAGCTCGTTATTTCCCTGCGCCCGGACGAGCCATTCGCTGGTGAAGGTTCTTGCCAGTCCGGTAAACGAGGCGGAGAAATCCGCCTTATACGACAGCGACTGTTTGAACGCCTTCCTTGCCCGGCGGATATGCGGCAATGTCAGCTTGCTCATCAGGCTCGAGCCGACGAGATAGGCGTGATAGGCCCCGGGATTGGCTTCGAAGCGTAACCGTTCTTCCTCGTTCTCGGCTAGCTCGCGGGCCACGGACACGGTCAACTGCTGGGCGATCACCCGCCTCTGCCGCGGCAATATATCGGGGTCCATCGCAAAGCGGTTGGCCCAGATAATCTCGTCCGTGGGGAAATAGATCAGCTGCGCGAACAGCCCCTCTTCGGAAAATCGGGTGTCCAGAAGATAGGCGATCGAGTGCCTGGCGACCACGGCCGCCTTCTCGGAGTCACGGCGGATCTGGCCGGCCGTATGCGGCGCGACAATGGAAATGTTTCGAAGCGCGCACAATTCTATGGTGACGTCTTCGATCAGGGCGTTGGCAAGGGCAAGTCCGGCATCGGCATGCTTGGCTGTCGGGGGAAGCAACACCAGACGGGGCAGGATCAGCGGCCCCGCCGATATGTTTTCGACCTCGGTCGACTGACTGGCAAGCTCGGAACGCTTCACCTCCACCTTTGGGTGGACGTCGCCATTTGCCAGTCTCTCGCCGAACGACGAGCCGCCGGAGAGCTGGTGCAGCAGCGCCCTCACCTGCTCGTCATTCTGATCCCGCTCGAGGAGTTGCAGGGCAGCGCTCGAAATGATGCGCACCGCGCCGGGTTTCTGCACCTCGGGCAAGGCCTCCAGCAAGGCTTGACGCATTTGCAGCGCCTGGACGTCCCGCTGCGCCCTGACCCACGCGCTGATCGGCTTTGTCGCCGGCTTGATATTTCCGATGAAACCGCGCTGGGTCAGTTCGGCGATCGCGTGCAGCCGGTCCAGCGGCGCACCACCGGCTCGAAAGACATCCAGGTCGCTGGAAACCACCTGCGTGTTAAGACGAACCGTCGTGGCGGTGAAATCGAAGGCTAGTTCGGCGCGTCCGCCGTCCATCTCGCGGATGCGAGACAACATTTTGCGCAGATTGAGCCGCGCCAATTCCGGCTCGACGTCGCTCCATAGAAACTGTGCCAGTTCATAGCGGCTGAGCTCATGGCTCGCCCCGGCATAGATATGGGCCATCATCAACAGACCTTTGATCGGATAGCGAACTGGTTCGCCACTCGTCTCGGTCAACCGCAGATCGCCGAATGTCTGCAGATGAAACACGATCCATCCTCAGTTGTGCACCACCGGATCCTGCAGTTCGCTGTCGATGTCGGGCAAGCCCGTAACAGCCAGGCTTTTGGCCAGTGCCACCAGTTTTTGCCTGATATTCGGATCCTCGATGGCGATAAACGCTTTGTTGAGCGCCAGTCCTTCCTTCGACGACAGGAATTTGTTCAACTCGCTCGTCTCACCTTCGATCGGTCCGGAGCCGCCGTTCTCGAAGAAAAAGCCGACGGGCACGCGAAGGATCTCGGAAATGCGCTGAAGACGGCTGGCGCCGATGCGATTCGTTCCTTTTTCGTATTTTTGAATCTGCTGAAAGGTAATGCCCAGAAGTTCAGCCAAACCATGCTGGGTCATCCCGAGCGTCTTCCGCCGAACTCTCACGCGGTTGCCAACATAGACGTCGATCGAATTCGGCGATTTGGCCTTCATGTGAATAGGTCTCCCGCTTTATCTGCACGCCCGCTGTATAATGGAGAATTTGAGCAAGAATGCAACTAAAAGTAAATATTTTGTAAGAATTTTTTTCAGCGCAGCGCACAATAGAAACAACCTGTGGAATACCACAGGCTCGTGCCATGACCTAAATATAAGGTTTATCTAATCGAGCAAGCCAGACCAGGCTCCGCAGCCCCGCCTCCCTAAAGAGGCTTTTCGGCCACGGCGATCATCGACTTGGCAAAAGCGGGTATCCTTCCGACATATTCAAAACGAATACTGCCGAAACCGGCATCACGCAGCAGCGTGCCCAGGGTGTTTCTCGACCAGAACTTGATATGTCCATGATCCTTCAGCGGCATGAAGTGATCATCCATTTTCCCAAGCGCCGCCAAAGCGAGGTTCTTCAGATAGCCGTGATAGGGCGTCGATACCACGGCGATGCCGCCAGGCTTGACCAGATCATACATTGTCGAGGTGAAGGCCTTGGGATCATAGACATGCTCGACCACTTCCAGGCTGATCACGGCATCGAAGGTGCCGTATTCTCCGGAAAGCTGATCATAGCCTGAACCGACATTCAGCCGCAGCCCGGGGTAATTGACATTGGCCTTGGCGATGCCATCGCTCGAGGGATCGACGCCGACGACACAATATCCCTTTTCCGCAAGCGTTGCGGCCGCCCCGCCCGCGCCACATCCGAGATCGAAGACAGCGCCCTTCGCAGAGCCGGCGAAATGGCGCTCCAGCACCCCAAGCACAGCTGGCAGGATGTAGGAATGCGCAGTTGCCGGTTTGGCATGGATATAGGTGGTCGCGTCCAGCTCGACGGACATATCCGTCCCCTTCTGCAATGGCACGGCAGACCCTATAGAAAAATGCGTCGAAAATTGGGTAAAACCCGGCAAAACCGAATGCCGGCTAAGAATATAACCTGTGGTTTTGCAATAAAAATTTTAACCTTTGCGCGAATACAAGGTAAATTCGGCAGTATAGACAAAATGACTGCAGTGACCTGCCCGCAAGTCACGGCCGCGGATCGTCCGCGATCTTCGCTGTGCCACAGGGGTCGTGCATTGGAGAGGGGACCTCATGGCACTCCGCCAAATATGAAAAACCCGCTTCTTGCCGATGACCATCCCGACGCGGCAGAATGACGAACCGCAAGCCAAAGATATTTAACGGATGGATGTATACTGCTGGATCGAGACAACCTGATCGAAACCTTCTCGCATATCCGGAGAAGATAAGCTTGCCCGAGAACTCGTCGCCCGCATATGCGAAACAGCCAGTGGGAAAACCGCGGATTCCCGTGGTCTTCTGGCTGCTGCTGACGATTTCCGTCTCGCTTGTCATCGGAACCGTGCTTCTTTCCAACGATATGAAGCACCTGAGGACGATCGATCGCTATTTCCGCTTCGGTCTCTTTTCCTATGAGGTCAAGCCGCCGCCACCGAAGGCGCTTCCCCGCCCGACGCCCTCGGCCTCCGTCAGGCTTCCCTTGCATGCCACCGAACCGCCCACGGCGCAGACCGCATCGGCCTTTCTGCGGACGTGGCGCGTATCAGGAGCGGCCATGTGCGCGGCCCTGCGCGACGCCGGTATCCAGACCAGCGAATGGGCGGCAGCGAGCTTCAACGCCAATACCTTCGAATGCTATTTCGAACACAGCGGCAAACGTGAAAAGGATCAGCTTCCCAGTTCCATCTTCGTCATCGTTCGCGGCGACGCCGCAGGCACGATCAGCAATATGCGCGTGAAAATCGTCAATCCGCAGACCGACCAGAATGGCCAGCTCGACCCCAACATCCTGCGGATTTTCGAGATCATGCTGAACCAACCGCAATGGCTCGATTTTCATGAGGCGCTGAACGCAATCAAGAATCTGAGGGACATCAAGGAAGACGGCTTCGGCGCCAGCATCACCTTCAGCCGCGAGGTGCTCAATCCGGACCGCTACAATTTCACGCTCTCGCTGGATGCAGCCCCGGGACCTCAAACGAGAACGAGAAATTATTTTTCCGACAGAACCTGGCTTCCATCGCCGGAGCCGACGGTCGAGACCGACCCCGCGCAACCGGCGCCGCCATCAGCGCAATAAAATCGGAAATAAAAAGCGGCGGACGCTGGCCGAGGCCGCACGCCATGAACCAGTCTATCAGGCCATGCGACTGCATCGTCGTGATGCCGGGCCAGAATTTTGTAAAGCTCTTTCAAACTGTCGCCGCTTGGTCGTTCGCTGCCGTCGTCGCCGCCGAAGTCGCTGAAAACAACGGCTGCGAACTGCAGGTCATCGAGACGAGAGAGCGTTTGGAAGGGTCGCCATAAAAAAAGCGGCATTTTGCAATGCAATATGAAAAAAGCTCATCACGTAGCTGAACCAGTCTTCCATCACGAGCGTCCTCCGGGAAGATCTATATCTTGGCGCAGGCTGAAAAGTCTAGCGGATCCGCCAGTATTCGTTCCTAGGAAAGTATATTTGAGGTTGCATTACTCCGACAAAGCAAACGCGGATCAGGACGGAACCGCGGCCAACCGTCCCGGCTGCCGCAAGTTCCATCGCGGACATGAAAAAAGCCCGCGGTGAGGGATAGAATGAACAGAAGACGTTTCCTCGCTTCGGTTCCGCTCGCGCTGTCGTGTCTCCACGCGGGCGCGGTGCTGGCCAGGGTTCCGGCGCAACCAGGGCTGCGCGCCCTTGCCGACAGCAAATCGTTCCGGTTCGGATCGGCAATCGACCTGCAGAATATCAGCGACCCGGCCGCCTGCGAGCTCTATGTCGACAACGTCAATTCGATAACGCCGCGCAATGAATTGAAGTGGAAAGCGACGGAAAAGAGTCCCGGCGTTTTTTCCTTCGGGGGCGCCGACAGGATGGTTGCATTCGCGCGAAAAAACAACATGAGGGTTTATGGGCATACACTGATCTGGTATCGCGTCCCGGATTGGGTGTCAGAGATCACCGACGCGCGAGCCCTTCGGACGGTCATGAACCGTCATATAAAACAGGTTGTCGCTCGCTATAAGGGGTCGATCGATGCCTGGGATGTGGTGAACGAGCCGTTGGAGTATGATGCGCCCGACCTGCGGAATTGTGTTTTCCGACGCCTTCTTGGCGACGATTATATTCGCATGAGTTTCGATATGGCGCACGAGACCAATCCGGCTGCGACGCTGGTTCTCAACGAAACGCATCTTGAGAAAAAATCCGCCACCTTCGAACAAAAGCGCGGGCACATTCTCAAGATCGTCGAGGATCTCGTCGCCAGGCAGACCCCGATCAACGCGGTCGGGCTGCAGGCGCATTTCCGCCCGGGTCTCGACCGGATAGATCCGGAAGGAATGAGGCGATTCTGCGCGGCTCTGAAGGACATGGGAATTGGTGTCTATATCACCGAACTCGATGCATCCTGCCACTTCCTGAAGCATGACCAAGGCTTCACGCCGGCCGCCTACGCCGATATTTTCCGCGACGTGATCACCGTGGCGGCCGAACACGGCGACTTGAAAGGCGTCACCGTATGGGGCATGTCGGAGAAATACGGCGAGCCCGATGAAACGGAGACCGATGCCGATGGAGCCTGCACGAAGCGCATTAATCTCTACGATGACAACAACGCGCCGCGCAGTTCAGCTGATGGCGTCAGGCAGGCAATAGAGGCGATGTGATGCGCAACACAACGGAGACGTCGACAGATTCATGAAAAAGGCAGTTATTTATGTGGAGAAATTTCTGCCTGCCAGCCAGGCATTTGTTCTCAATCAAGCGGTAGCGTTTCGTTCGTTCGAGGCCGAAATTCTTGCCGGCACGCGCATTTCATCGGCCCACACGAAAAAATCCACCGTTCCGGTTCACGACATCCGCCGGTCGCCAATCGCACGTGCCGGCGAGCTGCTGTTGAAAATTCCACAGATCGGCCTGCCTTTCCTCTTTCCCGCGATCGATCAAGCCGATCTCGTTCACGCACATTTCGGCAAGAACGGCTACGTCATCGGGCCCTTAGCGCGAGCCGCCGGCAAGCCGCTCGTCACGACGTTTCACGGCTTCGACGCCACCTATCGCGGCGATCCGAAAAAGCCGGGCGGCTTCAATCAGGTGCGCTTTTTCGCCAAGGGCCGGAGCGAGATGGCCGGCTGGAACAGCTGGAACATCGCCGTTTCCGACTTCATCCGCGACCGGCTGCTGGCGCTCGGCTTCCGTGCCGACCGCGTCTATCGCCACCACATCGGCATCGATCTCGATCTCTTCAAAATGGAGCCTCGTCCCCGAAAAAAGGGACTGGTGGTTTCCATCGCCCGTTTCGTCGACTATAAGGGCCACCGCTTCATGATCGACGCGCTGTCGCGTGTGGCGGCGACCGGCACGCCGGTCGAATTCGTCATGGTGGGTCAGGGACCGCTGAAAGAGGAAATCGAGGCGCTGGCGCGTCGTTCCTTGCCAAGCGTCACGATCCATGAAAATCTGTCGCAGACTGAGATAAGGGACCTGCTGGCCAGTGCAGAGCTTTATCTCCACGGCAGCGTGACCCTCGACAATGGTCACGCAGAAGCGTTCGGCCTCGCCAATCTCGAGGCCGAGGCCGTCGGCACTCCGGTCGTCGCATTTCGCTCGGGAGGCGTAGGCGAAGCGATCGAGGAGGGGAAAACTGGCTATCTCGTGGAGGAGCGGGACGTCGCGGGAATGGCGGAAGCGGTCGGAAGGCTGCTGAACGACCAGGCCCTGTGGACAAGCTTCAGCGCGCGGGCACCGCTTCTGGTGGCCGAGCGCTTCGACATACGTCGCCAAACGGGGATGCTCGAGGACTATTACAGTTCCGTGCTAGACGAATTTTCCAGCCGGGGTCGGACTTGATGGTGCAGACAGGAAAGAAGCCGAAGTGGGGACTGAACGTATTTCGGCCGCTGCGGAACGGAATCGTAAGGGCCAAGTGGCTCTACTATACGAAATTCTGGGGAATGGACATCGATCCGACGGCAAGCTTTTCGTTGAGCGTGCGGTTCGATAAGACCAACCCGAAAGGATTGCATATCGGCGCGGAGACCTATGTCGCCTTCGAAGCCGCGATCCTGACCCACGACCTGACGCGCGGCCTCTATCTGCACACCAGGATCGGCAAGCGCTGCTTCATCGGCGCCCGCAGCATCATTCTGCCCGGCGTCGAAATCGGCGACGAATGCGTCATCGGTTCGGGCTCGGTGGTGACCAAGAGCGTGCCGCCGCGCTCGCTCGTCGCCGGCAACCCGGCAAAGATAATCCGCAGCGACATCAAAATCATTTCGCGTTACGGCCGCATGGCGACGAATGACGAGCGCGATGGTTCGGTTCAGACGTCCGAGTTTTCCGAAACCAGGCAACCATTCTGATGGCAGGGAAAATAGATATGATTCTTTTAAGTGTTATTGTGCCAGCATACAATAACGAAAACGATATATCGATCATCCTGGACGCATTTTCGAAGCAGACGCTTGATGCCGATCAAGTTGAATACATAATTGTCAACAACAACAGCAAAGACAACACGAAAGGTGTCGTCAACGAATACGCCAAGAACCTGCCTATTACCGTAAGGTGCGTTGACGAAAACAACATTCAGAGTTCCTACGCCGCCCGCAACGCCGGAATTCGAGCGGCAAAAGGCAATATTCTCCTGTTCACTGACTCGGATTGCGTTCCCGAACCTGAGTGGGCTGCCCGGATGCTGGACGCCTTCGATAGGCCGGAGATCGGCATCGTTGGCGGTGCGATTCAAGCAAGTCACGGCGATTCTCTGGTCGAAAGATTCAGCTCCGAAGCCAACGTGCTGTCCCAGGAACATAGCCTCAAGAATCCCTATCTCCCATTTTTTCAAACGGCAAACGTCGCCTATCGTCGTGAAGCGTTTCAGAAAGCCGGTCTGTTTCGCTCGCGTCTTAAGACTGGCGGCGATGCGGACATGTGCTGGCGGGTACAGAAGAGCACCGACTTCGAGCTTCGCTACTGCGCTGAAGCAAAGGTCCTTCATCGACACCGCACGACGCTCGCCGGATTAAATGAACAATTCTCCCGCTACGGCCGGTCCTCGGTTTACCTCAACCGCCTGTATGGAACAGAAATCCAGCCGGAGCCGAGAACGCAATATTTTATCCGCAAGGGCGTTTCGTGGGCGTTTCTCCACCTTCCCATTACGCTTGCAAAACGACTGGCTGGGCAAGCCACGAACATCGATCTATTCCGTGAACCTTTGCGTCTTTATATTCGCTGGTGCCGTAAAACAGGCATTTCGAGTGCCGAAACCGCCGGCCTGCCCAAGGAGCTTGACATCGAATATCTCGGATAACCCAGGCTGACGCGGTATCGCCAGATCGCGGCGATACTTGCCTCGAGATATCAACCTGAAACGCAAATAGACCATTCGCCGTCAGACGAGGGCTTGCTGTTGAACGTTACCTATTTTTCTCTCAACTTTCCCGAGTTGACGCAGACGTTCGTTTACAACGAGATGCGGGGTCTCAAAAACCTCGCTGTCGATGTTGATGTCGTCGCGTTACGCCGGCCCGCCAGCAATGTGTCGAGCCTGCCGGAACAGTACGGATTTTCCGATCGTATCCAGTATGTGCAGGCCGATAAGCGTCGCCTCTCCCGTATCGCCGCGTTAATTCGCGGAGGGATCGCGCTTCTCGCCCGCGCAGATTTCCGCACCCTCTGGCGCCTCGCCACCATGCGCGACAGCGAGATAAGGTTGCCGATCTCTCAGAAATTGCGCATGGCGGCCAGTCTGCAGCCCGGCCGCTCTCCCGCGAATGTCATTCATTGTCACTTCGGTCCGGCTGGCCGCGTTGTCGCGCATTTGAAAAAACTCGGACTTATAAAAGTTCCGATGACGACTGTTTTCCACGGCTACGATATCACCCAATATACGGATGGCCGTCCGGAAATTTACCGCGAGCTCTTTGAGCAGGCGGATTTGCTTCTTCCCATCAGCGACCTCTGGCGCCGGCGTCTGATCGATCTGGGTGCGCCCCCTGAGAAGATAACGACGATACGCTTGGGGGTCGATTGCAACGCTTTCGATTATAAGCTGAGGACCATTCCCGCCGGTCAACGCACGCGCTTCATCACGATCGGACGAATGACGGAGAAAAAGGGGCATCGCTTTACCATTCAAGCGTTTTCTCAGCTTGTTTCCCGGCGCCCGGATCTCGATCTTTCCCTCGATATCGTCGGCAACGGGCCATTGTTTGACGATATGCGAAGCCTTGCAGAAGCTTCGGGGCACTCGGACAGAATCCGGTTCCACGGAGGCCTACCGCATCAGGAGATCAAACGTCTGCTGGACGAGGCACATATCTTTGTGCTCCCCAGCGTAACCGCCGCGGACGGAGACATGGAAGGCATCCCGGTCTCGATCATGGAAGCCATGGCGATGGGACTTCCGGTCATCAGCACACGTCACAGCGGAATCCCCGAATTGGTGGCCGATGGGAGCTCCGGGCGTCTGGTCGAAGAAAAAGATGTTCCTGCTCTATCAAGTGCGATGGAGGAATTGGCCAGTAGCCCCGACCTCGTTGGCACAATGGGATCGAAAGGACGGATGATCATCGAACAGGGCTACAATGAACAGAGCCAAGCTCGTTCGCTGAAGCAAGCACTCCAGCAGCTTCAAACAAAAAGGATCTGACAGCTCGCCATGTTGATATTGATAGAGAACACTGTCTGTTTGAATGCGGGTGATGCAGCCATCATGCTGGCGATAATCCGGATTTTGCGTCGCACTTTCGGCGAGCAGAGTGAGTTTGTTGTTTTTGACAGCAATCCGGAAGTCGCCGCGCGTTACTACCCCGATATCAAGTTCCGCCCGCTGACCACACCGCTCACGGCAGCACCGTCGATGTCGCTTCCGCTGATCGGGAAGCGCATGGCGAGGCGTATCCGTCGAAAGATTGGCGGGTTGAAAAAGCGAGAGTTCCTGAGATTGCTGACCTCCGCGAAAAACAACAATGGAAGCGTCGGCTGGAGCCCGCTTTTAACGAAGCAAACGCGAGAAAATATTGCCCTTTACGCCAAAGCGGACCTGGTTGTCTCCACAGGCGGGACGTACCTGGTTGAGCACTACGACCTTTCAACTCGGTTTGAAGAATTTGAGAAGGATCTGACGCTCGACAAGCCGCTAGTGTTGTTCACACAGTCGCTCGGCCCCTTCAATAAACCGGAAAACCAACGAAGAGTTAAATCCATCGTCGATCAGGTTCGAGTGGCGCTTCTGAGAGATGAAAAATCCGAGAACAATCTGCGCGCTATCGGCGTCGAGCACGATCGCCTGAAGGTGATTTCCGATAGCGTTTTTGCATTTGCGGATATGGAACGCCTGTCCAAGCGGCAACGATCGGAGCGATCGGAAAAACTCAGGGTCGCCGTCTCCGTCCGTGATTGGGCGCACTTTGACGGGCTTTCGCCGCAGGAAGGCATGGCTCGATATAAGAGTGCAGTCTCTCAAGCGATCTCCGAGCTCGTGAAGACGAGGAATGCCGAAGTCACGTTTCTGTCGACATGTCAGGGTATTCCTGAGTACCACTATGACGACTCCATCGTCGCCCAGGCGATCGCCGATGGATTGGATGCAGAAACGCGAAAGTCGGTCTCTGTCGATTCAGGATTTTATGGCCCCGATGCCCTGCTAAAGAAAGTGACTGATTTTGATTTCGTCATCTCAACACGCATGCACATGGCCATCTTATCATTGTGTGCCGGCGTGCCCGTGCTGCCGATTTCCTACGAATTCAAGACGACGGAACTTTATCAAGGCTTGTCTCAGAGCCAATGGGTAACGGACATATCGCATATTGAACCGGTAAGCTTCACCCAACGTGTTCTCGATTTCACGGAACATTTGGACGAGTTCTATCAAGCCGCCGCGCCGAGAATTCGCGAACAATCTGCATCGGCTTGGTCGGCAGGCCCCCTTATCCAGGCGTCCTTATCATCGCAACCAACCCACGTCACCGTTGGTGCGAAACCAATAAAGCAGGCATCATGATGACAACTGCACCCAAGCAAATAGGGGCAAAGACACTCCAGGCATCCTTTTGGTTGATGTCGGGCGTCTTCTACGGTCGGCTCGCAAATCTCGCGATGACGATCATTCTCGCACGCATTCTCGTACCGGCAGACTTTGGTCTGGTCGCATTGGGTACGACATTGCTGATTATCCTGACATCCGTGACCGACTTGTCGCTCGCAAATGCGCTCATTCATCATCAGGACGTGAAGGACGCGGATTACCATACCGCGTTTACGCTCAGCGCAATTCGCGGCGTTTTGCTGGCGATCGCCATGGTGATCAGCGGGTTTGTCATGGCCCACCTCTATAACGACCCGAGACTTATCGGTGTTTGTGCAGGACTTGCGTCGCGGCCCCTCTTAAGCGGGCTCGGAAGTCCTTACTACGTCACGTTCTCGAAGGAACTCGACTTCGGTACAGTCGCAAAGAACGAGGCGTTGAATTATACGGCGCAGCTGGTGGTCGCCGTCGGTGTTGCTTGGCTCACCAAGAGCTATTGGGCAATCGTTGCGGGGGCGGTGGCCGCGTCCATCACCGGGATCGTCGCGACCTACATAAGAGCGCCCTATGTTCCCCACTTCACATTGACTTCATGGCGGAAGCTCACGAATTTTTCGGTGTGGCTTACCCTCAATCAATTCGTCACGATCATCGGAAATCGCTTCGATAATTTCCTTGCCGGTGGCCTGCTCGGGATCGCCAGCTTTGGCGCATATAATGTCGGCAACAACGTCGCTGCGATGATCACGCAGTCTGCATTCCAGCCGCTGGAGCGGGTCCTGTTCCCCAGTTTTGCGAAATTGACTGGCGATAAGGCAAGGTTAAATGAAGCCTTCCAGAAAAGTCAGGCCTCCCTGTTTGCGATCGGTTTTCCAATGGGTGTCGGGCTTGCGATGGTTGCCGAACCTTTCGTCTACCTGACACTCGGTCCGAAGTGGGGTATCGCCGTCACCGTCATTCAATTCATCGCACCGGTGCTTGGGATGCAGATCGTTTTTGGCCCCTCAAACGCCCTTGCCTATGCTTTGGGTGCCACTCGAACTCTGTTTACCCGGGGTATCGTGCTTCTCATTTTTAGAGTTCCGATCGTGCTCGCCGGCCTTTATTTTTTCGGGCTAATCGGCTTGCTCGTTGCTAGAGTGATATCCGGTGGCATAGTGGTGTCGGTTGTCAATTTCTACATCGTCAGATCCTTAACCGGGCTCAGCCCTTGGCGGCAGCTTTTCGTGACGTGGCGATCATGGGTCAGCGGCGGTGCGATGGTCCTCGCATTGCTGGCCTTGCGCGAGCTTACAGGTCCGATCACCAATAATTTCGCCGCCGGTGAAGCGCTTGTTGAGACTGTGCTGCTGGGCGGCGCCGTTTATTGCTTTGTCCATGCTGTCCTGTGGATAACAAGCGGCCGATCTCAAGTAGGCGTCGAAGCTGAGCTGATGAAGGTAATTTCCGCCATTTTCGGACGCTTCAGAAAGCCACATGAAAGATCCGTATAAATCACACGCCACATTATTCGAAAACGAGGCCCGAAGTCATGACGAATCCCAAACTGAGCGTGGTGTTCTCATCCTATAATGGCGCCAGCCGCCGGCTGCGCCACACTTTGGATTCCTTGTTGTGCCAGGAGCTTTCTCATGATCAATGGGAATTGATTGCCGTTGACAACAATAGCAATGACGGCACGTTTGATCTTTTGAAATCCTATAGCGACAAGCTGCCCATCACCATCCTGCAGCACCACACGCCGGGTAAATCGGGGGCGCTGAACCTGGCTCTGGATCGCGTGAAGGGTGATCTCATCGTCTTTACGGATGACGATGTTCGCGCCGAACCCAACTGGCTGCAGGCGATTGTCGATTGCGCCGTTGCCCATCCGGGTTATGGCGTCTTCGGCGGCAGAATCGTCCCCGATTGGGAAAAAGAGCCAAGAGACCCTTTCATCGAGTGGATTCCGATGGGATCCACCTTTGCGATCGTCGATGAAACGCAAAGCGGGCCATGTGACCCGACAAAAGTCTGGGGTCCGAATACCATCATCCGGCGAGAACTGCTTGGAACAAGCATACGTTATCGCGAAGACATCGGTCCTCTTCCGGGAAAGATTTTCGCCATGGGAGAGGATGCGGAAATCATCATTCGCCTCGCGGCAAATGGCGTCAAATCCTATCGATGCGCCGAGGCCGTGGTTCATCACTGGATACCGGCATCCAGCGTCACGGAGGACTGGGTACAGAAAAGGGGCGAGCGGCTTGGCTACGGCATGCCGGCCCTCTTTCCGGACGAGGTGCCTGAAGGGGTGAGATTAAGCGGAGTTCCGCTTCCGACCTGGATCGAGAGCGCGCAATGGGCTTTCCGGGCAGCGATGCTTTATCTCCTGCCGCAATCGAAGACGCGTTTCTGGGCGATCTGGAAATATTACTACATGCGCGGCTATCGCGCCGGAATTCGCCGATACGCGCCGGGGACCCTGGCGCGGTAATCGATTGGTCTGCTGCCTAATTCCTTAAATCGGAAGCAATTTAAGGGCAAATTATGCAGCAACTCAGAACATACAGCGTCCTTTGCGCATATGAAATGACGCGCCGCGCTGTAGGAGACGGTAATTTGAAACTCTCGGTGCTGATCAACAATTTCAATTATGGGCAGTTCCTGCGCCCATGCATCGACAGCGTTCTGTCTCAGAACTATCCGGACTTCGAGGTCGTCGTGGTCGACGACGGCTCCACGGATGATTCGAGGGAGATCCTCGCTTCGTACGGGACCCGCATTCGGTCCGTGCTGAAGGAAAACGGCGGCCAAGCCTCGAGCTTCAATGCCGGTTTTGACGCGGCGAGCGGGGATATCCTCTTTCTCCTCGACGCCGACGATGCGTTCCTGCCCGGTAAACTGGCGCGGATCGCCGAAATCTATGACCACAACGAGATCGACTGGTGCTTCGACCGCGTGACGACCAAAGAAGACGACCAGCCTCCCGGGGAGTTGCAGGTGACGCTGTTCGACAAGCGGGACACGTTGCGCAAAGGGGGTTTCCCCTCGCTTCCGGTGCCGACATCCGGCTTGAGTTTCCGCCGCGCCCTGCTGTCCCAGATATTGCCGATGTCCGTGGCGACGGATGTCGTTCTCAGCGACAATTATATCAAGTTCGCGGCGGCCTATCTCGGCCGCGGCGCCATCATCGAGACGCCGCTGACATTCCAACGCATTCATGCGTCGAACCGCTACACCGGCACGAGCCGCGCAAAGACGCTTCGCCCGCGGATCATGATCGCCACCGGGCTGGAACTGGCGCGCCGCTATGATGGGCTGCAGGCACTCGGCAAGAGCCTGGTAGCCGGTGGTATCGCGCAAACGACATCGCTGCTCAAACTTCGCAGCGAGGCCCGCAATACCGTCGCCGGCGGTCCGTTCGGCCAGGATGCCGCAATCGAAGTGGCCTTGATGGCCGCGCGCAAGCGTCTGGGAAATATCTTGCGCGGAGGACAGTCATGAACCAGCAAGACCCCTTCCCGCATTCGTCGGCCAAAGCCGATCAGCCAGGCTTGTCGCCGTTGAACATCGCCGTCGGTGTGCTGACCTATCGGCGGCTGGACGGGATCGCCAAGCTGCTTGACGTGATGACGCGCCAAACCAGGCATCCGGCTCGCCCCTATCATCTGACCATGGTAATCGTCGACAATGATGCGGCCGGCAGCGCCAGAACCACCGTCGAGGGCTTTGGCCAGACCGGCGCCTATGATCTGATCTATGTCGTCGAGCCGAACCAGGGCATACCTTTTGCGCGTAACCGCGCCATGGATTCAGCCCCTGCCGGCACCGACCTCTTCTGTTTTCTCGACGATGACGAATGGCCGGTCGATGGCTGGCTTGATGCCATGCTGGAGACCCGGGAGAAAAACCGCGCCGATTGCGTCTACGGTCCCGTCCAGCCGGTCTATCCCGACAACCCGCCGGAATATTTCATCAAAGCGAAGGTTTTCGAGCGCAAGAAGAACAAGGACGGTCAACGTATTTCTTATGCGGCCTCGAACAATGTCATGTTCGATTATCCGCTGATCCGCTCATGGAATCTGCGCTTCGAAGAGAAGATGCGCTTCACTGGGGGCACCGATTATCTCTTCTTCAATCAGGCCAGTCGCCGCGGCATGCAGATTTTCTGGGCTGACAAGGCGCTCGTCTATGATATCGTTCCTGCCAGCCGCATGACGTGGAAGTGGATACTGCAGCGGCAATACCGGCTCGGCAACACTTTCGCGGTCAGCGAGGTCCTGCACGGCAATCTCAAGCGCAGGCTCTATCGGGCGACTTATGGCGCCTCAAGAGTGATACTCGGGCTGGCCATGCTGCCGGCGATCGTGATTTCACCCTATTGGGGCATGCGGGCGCTCACCCATGTGCTGCGCGGCGCCGGCATGGTCAATGGGATCCTCGGACATGCATACCAGGAATATAGACCCAATGCCGTCAATTGATCGTGTTTGCGGGAGTGAGCTCGGATGAGTTACGGCCCTTCCTATCTTCCGGCCGAGGAGATCGGCCCGATGCGGCACTCCTCGCGGTCGCAGCCACGTCACGGCATCAAGAAGGAGACGCTGGTCCGCGGGCTTCTCACGGTCATGCTTTATCTCTCACTCCTGCGCGCAACCGGGATGTGGTATGGCTATCCCTCAAATTTCGACGACGGGATATCTGTGGACCCGCTTCCGCAGAAGCTCATGCTCTACTCCCTGATCCCCATGATCGGCCTCTATTTTGTTTTGGAGCCGAACCGTTTTCTCTCCTATTTTCGCAGGATCCCGATCCTCGTCATCGTTGTCGCCGCCTTCTCGCTTGCTTCCCTTGTTTTATCGATCAGCTTTGGCGCCTCGGCGCGCGGCATCGCCGCCGTCGTCACCTTGACGATTGCTCCGCTGCTCTATAGGCGCCGCTACGGCAACGTGGAAACATTCAGGCTGCTTCAGAACTTCGCCATCTTCGCAGCTTTTGCCAACGTGCTGTATCTGGCCGCTTTTCCGCGCTTCGCCATCATGGGCGGTTCCTATGCCGGCATGGTCAAGGGACTGTTTTACCACAAGAATACGATGGGCCAGTTCTTTGCCGTCGCGTTCATTGTGGTGGTTTCAATCGGTCTGCCATCCTCCAGGCTTCGATATCGGATGCTGCTTCGTTGGGCGGCATTGTTGCTGATGCTGTTGTTGATTGCCGTCTCGCGCTCGTCGACGGCCGTCGTCATGCTGGCCATGGGCCTCGCGACGCTCGCCGGCCTGAAAGGGATGTTCAAGATCGGCAATTCCGGCGTACGATCCTTCTTCCTGTTTTTTCTCTGCCTTATCCTCGGTTTCATCGGCGCCTCTGCCTATCTCGGCGCTGCGCAGATGATTGCAGATGCGTTCGGCAAGGACCTGACGTTCTCCGGACGAACGAACATCTGGGAGCAGTTGATACCGCTTGTCTACGACAAACCGATTTTTGGCTACGGTTTCGCATTGTTTCGACAACCCGACATCATGGAACAGTTCGTCCGGGTAACATTCGACGCGAGATCGACGCACAACACCTACCTGGAACTTGCCCTCAACATCGGAGTGCCCGGAACGATCGCTTGGGTCTTGTTCTTGTTCAAACGCCTCGGTCAACGTATTACCATGGTCTCGGCAGGGGCCGCCTTGAACGAAGTTCAGGCCAAAGAAGTCGCAATTATCTTGATGATCATGATCGGCGCTATGATGGAGGCTGGACTGATGTTGGCGCCCGTCGTGCTCTGGCCACTGATGGTGGTGTGTCTGCCGAAAGATCCCTTGCCTAGTTCCTTTAAAATGAGGCGAAGGAAAGCAGTCTTGCCGAATTCTGGTCGAAGAGCGGCGGTACAGAGTTAACATTCGCGTCCTGGCAAGCGACCAGATATGTACGCTATCCGAACAGCAAATTGACGTCCGTTTCAATCCGGATCACATTTAACGCAATTCAGAATATGAGGTCCTGTCTATGGCTGAGAAAAAATTGAAGGTTCTCGCTGCGTCGTCAGGGGGCGGCCATTGGGAACAGCTGATGACCATGCGCAGCGCCTTCGAGGGCTGCGACATCATCTTTGCGACCACCATCCCGGGGCTGCTTTCCAAATACGACATTCGGGACGGACTGGTTCTTCCCGATTGCAGCCGCGACTCGATCACCATGTCGATCCGGTGTTTTTTCAGCGCTTTCGCCATCGTCATCAAGCACAGGCCCGACGTCATCATCTCCACCGGTGCCGCGCCCGGGCTTTTTTGCCTGCTCGCCGGCAAATTGACGGGCAAACGCACGATCTGGATCGATAGCGTCGCCAATGTCGAAAAGCTGTCTCTGTCGGGAAAATTGGCCGGCCACATTGCGACGCTCTGGCTCACGCAATGGCAACATCTGTCGCGGCCGGACGGCCCGCATTACGCAGGAGCCGTCCTTTGATCCTGGTCACCGTCGGAACGCAGCTGCCGTTCGATCGCCTCGTCAAGGCTGTCGACGCCTTCGCCAAAGAATTGACCAAGCCGGTTCTCGCGCAGATCGGCAAGGGCACCTACACGCCCGAGAATATGAAATGGATCAAGAATATCGACCCTGCCGACTTCGACCGGATCTTTCGCGAAGCGAGCGTGATCGTCTCTCACGCGGGCATCGGCACCGTCCTCACGGCGAAACGTTTCGGCAAACCGATCATTCTCGTGCCCCGCAAGGCAGCCCTTGGCGAACACAGAAACGATCATCAGCTTGCGACCGTCAGCCAGCTCATCGACCGGCCGGGAATCTATGTCGCGCATGACGATAGCGAACTCAAAGACTATCTCCTTCAGGACCTCAGCAGCCCCTCCCGTGAAGATCCGTCCGATGTCGGCCGGACATCGCTGGTCAACTATCTGAAGAGTTATCTCGCGGCAGGCTGAGCCCGCGACCGGCCGCAGACTATTCTCCGCAGTCGCGGCCGGCGATGTGTCCGACAAGTTCGGGCACGATGATCCTGGCAGCAACGTCTGGCCGCGGATGCGCTCCGTCGGGGATCGCGGCGGCCAGTTCATCCGGGTTCAGGCGCTCCCAGCCGGGCCGGTGATCGACGAACTCCAGACCGCGCTTCTGTGCCTCCGCCTGATGAGCCGAGATATAACTGCCGACGAAGGGACGGATCAGCCCCCGCAGTCCCGAAAACGGATTCATCGCCATGAGAATGATCCGAGCCCGCGGCAGGCGCCGATGCAACTGATCGAGGATCTCGCCGATATTCCTTCGGCTTTGCGCCAGCGACACGAACCGGTGCACGGTTGCGTCATTGGCGTAGAGCTCGATCAGAATGATATCCGGATCTTCGGCAACGACGCGGTCCAGCTGGGTCAAAGCCCAGGCCGAGGTCTCGCCGCTCTTTGCAACGCTGTCGACCCTGACGGGTCTCTGCAGGCAGGCGGCAAGCTTTGCCTCAAGTCCGGCCTGCCATCCCCCGCGCGCTGTCAGCGATGTTCCGAAAGCCACTATTTTCACTGGCGGAAGGTTCTCGGCATCACTCTTGCCCGTCGTTGAAACCACGACGAGGCAGGCCAAAAACAGAACCAGCGTCCATGCCGGTCGCCTCTCCGTCGGCACCGCTCGCCAAAGCCGCAAACATATCATGAAGAGACCATATCGCGGCAGGAGCTGTCCGTCACCCGCCAGTATGGCGCAAGGCAAGCTTTGCCTTCAGCCAGAAGGTAAAGCTTGCCTGAGGTGGCGATAATATGCAGCAGCGGCGCGCCGAAGCCGCCGATCACTCCTCACGAAAGACGTGCTGCATCTGGTCCGTCAGCGGTTTCGTCAGATAGGAGATGACGGTCCGGTCGCCAATCTTGATGAAGACTTCGGCGGGCATACCGGGATAGAGCTTGATCGACTTCAGCTTCGCGAGGCTTTCGGACTCCGGCTTGACGCGCAGCGGATAGTAGCTGATCCCGGTTCGCTCATCCTTGACGATATCAGGCGCAATCGAGGTGATTTCAGCCCGTACGTCGGGCGTCGTGCGCTGATCAAAGGCGCTGAACCGCACATCGACGGATTGGCCGACATGGAGCTGGTCGATATCCCGGGTGGAAACCTTGGCCTGGACGGTCAGATCGTCGTTTTCGGGAACGACGAGCATCAGCGTCTGGCCCGGCTCAATGACGCCGTTCACCGTATGAACGGCAAGTTCGTGGACCCTGCCGCTCAACGGAGCGGTGATATCGAGACGGCGGAGCTGATCGAGCGCGGTTTCACGGCGCTCCTCATTTTCGGCTATCTTCGCCTCGACATCGGTCAGTTCTTTCGCAATCTCCGAGCGACGATCTTCGTCCAGCTGGATCGACTGGCGATCGATTTCGATCGCCTTGCCCTCGGCCTCCGCCTTTGCGGCGATTTCCTGGCCGCTATTGCCTTGAAGCTCGGCGCGTGCACGCTTGAGCGCGTTCAAGCGCTGAAGTGTCACCAGTCCCTTCTTGTAGAGCGCATCGACGCCCTCCAGTTCCTGTTCGATCAGGCCGAGGGAATCATTGGTGGCGTTGATCTGAACGACCAGACCCTTGATCTGTTCGCCCAGCTGATCCTTGCGCGACGCCAACTGGCTCTTCATTCCGACGAGCGCCGACTTGCGGCTGTCAAACAATTTCTGTTCGCCGTCGAGAAGATCCTGTGCGGCATTTCTGGACGCCGTCGTGTTGGATGCGGCAGCGCTGGATGTCATCAAATCGCTGATGTTTTCTTCGACCTCGAACGAGTCGGCGCCGATCCGTTCAGCCTTGAGACGGGCACGCCGTGCATAAAGCTGCGCCAGCGTGCTTTCGACGATCGAGAGCTGCGCTCTCGTCGACGTTCCATCGAGCCGTATCAACACCTGTCCAGCCGACACATGGTCGTTTTCGGCGACCAGGAGTTTCGACACGATGCCACCGGTCGGGTGCTGGATCTTCTTGACGTCGCCGTCGACGACGACCACGCCTTCGCCGATGACGGCACTGGAAAGCTCGGTCGTCGCCGCCCAACCGCCGATGCCGCACACCAGCGCGATGGACAGTGCGCCGACTACGGCGACGTGACGGTTGAGGGACCGTTTCGATTCATTGGTAATTTTGTTCATGTCGTCCTTCCGGCCTATTCGGCCGCATTTCCATCGACCACGACTTTGAGCTGAGCGACGCGCTCGGCAATCGAAGTGCGCGCCGCTTCCGGCCGGCTGACCCGCGCCAGAACTTCTTCCTTAGGGCCGAATGCGATCATTCTGCCCTCCTGCATCATCAGCACGAAGTCGCACACGGCCAGAACGCCGGAGCGATGCGCGATGACGACGACAATGCCGCCGCGTGCCCGCACGCTCATGATCGCAGCGCTCAGCGCCCGCTCGCCTTCCTCATCGAGGTTGGAATTCGGCTCGTCGAGCACGACCAGGAACGGTTCACCGTAAAGCGCTCTCGCAAGGGCGATACGCTGTCTCTGACCGGCCGAAAGCGACGCACCACCCTCGCCGATTTCGGTCTCGTAACCGTTCGGCAGGCGCAGAATGAGATCGTGAACGCGGGCCGCGCGCGCTGCCGCAACCACGGCCTCCGGCGACATGTCCTTGGCGAAGCGGCAGATATTCTGCGCGACGGTGCCCGAGAAAAGCTCTACGTCCTGCGGGAGGTAACCGATATGGCGGCCAAGCGCGTCGCCGTCCCACTGATCGAGTGCCGCGCCGTCCAGGCGAATGGATCCCCTGGCCGTCGGCCAGATACCCATCATTGCTCGCGCCAGCGACGACTTTCCCGAGGCGCTGTAGCCGATAACGCCGAGCGCGCTGCCTGCGCGCAGACCGAAGCTCACATCGGAAATGACCAGCCGCTGGCCGGCCGGCGGTCCGCTGGCCACACCCTCGACCGTCACCTGCTTGCTGGGCGCCGCAAGCGTTAGCGGAGCCGGGATCTCCGGAATTGTCTTCAGCAGGTTCGACAGCCGACCCCAGCTCTGCTGGGCGGACACGAAACCGCGCCAATTTCCGATTGCCGCTTCCACCGGCGCCAGAGCGCGCGATGTCAGGATGGAGCCGGCGATGATGATGCCCGAAGAGGCCTGTCCCTGAATGACGAGGATGGCGCCCGTCGCCAGCGTTCCCGATTGCAGAGCGATACGGAAAATCTTCGAAAGCGTCGCATATCCGTTGCCGACATCCGATGCCTGCCGGGTGATTTGCCGGTATTCGCCGTTCTTGCGATCCCAGATCTCGCTCATGGTGCCCGCCATGCCCATGGCGTGAATGACCTCGGAGTTACGGATCGAGCTCTGCGCAAAAGCGTTGCGCATATTGCCGGCCTCCGACTGCCGTTTGGAGAGCGTACGCGTGCCTTGGTTGGTCAGGAACGTCAGGATGGCGAGGACCAGCGACCCACCGATAGCGATATATCCGATCGCCGGATGAAACAGGAAACAGATGACGATATAGAAGGGAAGCCACGGCAGATCGAACATCGCCGTCGGCCCCATGCCGGATAGAAAGGTTCTGATCTGATCGAAATCCCGCAAGGGCTGCAGCCCGTCGCCGCCGATCTTGACCTTCAGCGGCGCCCTGATGAGCGCCCGAAACACCCGCCCGTTCATCATCTCGTCGAGCGCGCCGGCGACGCGAACGAGCATTCTGCTCCTGAGAACTTCGAAGGCTCCCTGGAAGGCGTAAAGAGTTAGCGCAAGAATTGCCAGAGCGGCCAGCGTCGGTATGCTTTTGCTGGGAATAACCCTGTCATACACCTCAAGCATAAAGAATGAACTTGTGAGATAGAGGATATTGATAAGCGCGCTGGCTATGCCAATGAAGATCAATCCGCTTTTGCATTTCCGCAAGGCCTTAGACGGTTCATTGACGTCAGCTGTTGAACTCTGAAACACGAAGCAATCCTCTCCTGCCGCACGCAGACGCAGCGAATACGCCGGTCCGCACTGCAGTTGCAGGCCCCTCAGGCCCGATCATTAACATGGCTACCCTCGGACCCGGCACCCTCGCCGACTCCGTTGGCACGCTCCTACACTATTACATGAATCCCACCGAAACGTGACCAAAAATACAAATTTATCACGAACAATTTCAGAGGTTCTAACTTAACGGTACGATAATCATACCGACGCAAGCAAGTGAAAAGCGTAAGTCGCCCAATAATGGTCCAAAGCGGCGAAAGCGTGGCAGGTTCAGCTTTCGTTATCTACTGGCGCATTAACTATAAATGCAATCTATAGTTCGATTTATCTGGTGATGGCGAAACATTTGCCGCCGTTCGTCCGGCGCATCTCGGTCCGTCACACCGGACTCGCCGGGCAAGGAACGGAATCGAGCGCTTCCGGCGGCGAACATGCCGGAGCCGCGTCATCGTCAGGAAAGCAAGTGTGAGACGTGGCTGCTGTGGAATGTGTCGACATTGATGGAGACGGTCAAGCTGTCGGCGTCGATATGGGAGGCGCCATCGGAGATCTTGTATTGGAAGGATTCGCTGACCTTGCCGCTCAGGCCGGCGAGTTTGGCGGCATCGACCGTGTAACTGTAGTCGCCATCGCTTTCCACGTGAATGACGCCGTATTTCCCGGTCAGCGTCAGGCCGTGCTTGTCGACCGCGCTGTCGCCGAACCTGCGAAGGAGGATGGTGCCGTTGCTCGCATTGTCGTTCTCAAGCAGGTTGCCGTGATAGGCGCCGCCGGTATCTTCCGCAATCTTCAGGCTGTCATGCACGGCGACAATCTTTGCGGTGGCGGCAGGCGCGGGGGCGATCAGCGGTTCCGCGACAGGCGCAGGAGAGCTGACCTGCGTATCGCCGGTCGTGCTGCTGCTGGCGGCGCTGTCGATTTCGGCCTGCGCTTGCTCGAGCGTCTTACTTTCGCCGATGGAGAACGTGTTCAGGGCAGCGATTGTGGCGGGCATCGTCAGCGTCGACACCGCACTGTCGACGATATTGTCATAGAAGGAGCCCGAGGCGGGCTTGTCGACCTTCAGCGCCGACGACGACAGATCGTCGAAAACATTGTCATGAATAATGATATTCTCGCGGACATAGGCGGGGTTGCCGATGGCACTGATCAGCACGCCGTATACGCCCCCGTGCAGATAATTGCCGCTGATATCGTAGTTTGTCGCGTTGCCCTGATCGCCGAGGCCGATGCCGTAGGACCAGCTGTAGCCGCCATATCCCGAGATGTCGTTGTCATGGATGGCGATATTCGTGCCCGCCTGCGCGCTCAGCCCAAAGCCGCCGCCCACCAGCGTATTGCCCTCGACCACGGCGTCCTGCGCCCGGATCAGCACCAGCACACCCTTGGCGCTGTTGGTTTCGGTCTGCTCCAGATGATTGTCCTTGACGAGGATATTGCTGCTGTCGTTGAGCTGGATGGCGTCGGCAGCACTGCCCTGGCTGTTGGTGACCGTATTGTTGACGAGAGTGATGCCCTTGACCTTGTCCATCCAGATGCCGTCGGAATGCACGCCGGTCAATGTGCTGTTCTCGATCGTGATGTTCTGGCTGCTCTGGAAGCTGACCGATCCCGGCTTTCCCGAGAGGCCGGTATTCGACACTTCGACATTGCGCACAGTCCAGTTCGAGACACTGCCCGCATAAATCGCGTTGGCGCCTGTATCGGCGATCTTGATGTTCTCGATGACGATATTCGACGCCTTGGAACCGTGGATCCCGTCATTGCTGCTGTGAATGACCGGCACGTCACCAATGCCATAGCTGCCGATGGTGATCGGAGCGCTGACGCTGCCGGAATATTTCAGGTCGAACTGTTCGTTAAACACGCTTCCGGCGGCAAGCAGCACGCTATCGCCCGGATTAAGCTTCAAGGCTTCAACAGCAGACAATGTCGCGAAGGCTGAACTCTCACTGGTTCCCTTGTTATTGTCGGACCCTGTCACTGAATTCACGTAATAGACGGTCATGCTGCGGTCTCCCAAGGTAATGGAAAACCTTCTAACCGCCGACCTCTCTCCGGCTGCTAAAATGAAACACTAAAATGCGTGATATCTCGCAATAATTCTTGCGTCCTCAATATAAATATCTTGGTGTACTCAGTATACTTCGTCGCGACAAGGTTGCAACGCCGCGACTGCATGCCGGTTTACTCGGCCGGACGCAGTTACCAAGCTCCGACCCCGAGCGAGCAGGATTTGGGCTGCCCATCGCCGCATTAGGGCATCGCTGACTGAAAACAAACCCCATCTGATAGTAATACAACTGGCACTGCTCTCCCCAATTCTCCGCCAGGACTTGCAGAAACAGCCCTAAATCCAAAGTGATTAAACAGCGCTTAGCAAGCCAATACAGGATTATCCAAACTCATTAAATTTGCCTATGAATAAAGATTCATTCAGCGAGAAGAAAGATCCGCGACAATATGACAACATGAGACAATCACTTATTATTAAAGCAATATTATTCATGCCTTTCATCGCCTTATGCAGATTGTACGCGCGTCATTATTAATAAAATACACTCTCAGATACCAAGCCGTCGTTAACCATCCGCTTGACTCCCATTATTAAGACATCACTAATCGGCCGGCTCGCTGAAGTCAAAAATGACCGGCGAAGATCAATTTCAAGGAGAGAGGCATATGGCTATTCACGCAACCGACGATACTGCAACTTTTCTGGAAACCGACATTATTTCCGGAAACCTGCTCAGCAACGATACATCCAGCGGCAACCTTTTCCTGCGCGCCTTCGACCAGCAGAGCGTCGGCGCCAAACAACCCGGCCAAGTCACCACGATCCAGGGCGATTACGGCACCTTCTACGTCAAGGCCGACGGCAGCTACACCTATGTACTGAGCGATGCCGCCAAGATCGGCTTCACCAACGGCGAACTGATTCAGGAGAAGGTTTCCTACAAGATCTCCGACGGCGCCGGCCACACCGATATGGGCATGTTCACCCTCAACATTCAGGGCGTAACCCAGGTCAAGCCGGTCGCGGTCGACGACCATTACAGCTTCAACGAAGGCGATCTGATCAGCGGCAACGCGCTGGCCAACGACATTCCGGGCGACAATGGTCACCTCTTCCTCCGCCAGTTCGACGGCACGAGTGTCAACGGCAATAGCGGCGCTATCACCGATATTGCCGGTACCTATGGCACGTTCCACGTCAAGGCGAATGGCGACTTCACCTATGAGCTGACGCAGGATATTGCGCCCGGCGATCACGTCACCGAAACCGTCCAGTACTACAAGATCTCTGATGGCCAAGGCCACACGGACGTCGGCGTGCTGACGCTCAACATCACCGGCACCGACGTCGTTTCCGGCGCGAGCGTCTGATCATCGACAACCATCAAGAAACAACGCCCGCCGCACAAGCAGCGGGCGTTGTCGTCGTATGAAGGCGAAAATGTTCCGAACCATTCGCCGCTTCGATGGCGACCGAAGCTGCGTCACCCAGCTCCTTCGGTCATAGGCACAACCGATTCAGGGCGCCAGCTTCCATCGTCGAAGCTTTGCAACCGTAATCACCGGCTGCAGCGCTGTCGAAACCGTGCCGTTGCCCCTTCCCCGACACTTGCCCAGATCCGATCGAAGGCCGAACGGAGCTGCGGGCTGATGGCTTTCATGGTGGCATTGACCCTGCAGCGGTCGCCGAGTTTCAACATCGTTGTCAGATCGCCGTCAACGGCGCTGCTGGCCGCCGAAAGTGTTGCACCGGTGAAATCGTTCCAGAAATAAAACCGGGTCAACACAATGGACTCGTCATAGGGCGCGAGGACGACCGAACGTTTCATCATTTCTGCAATCGCAAGCGGCTCTTCGGCAATTGTCGACTGAACAGCGGCGAGACGAAGCCAGAAATTGCTGTTGGTCGGCATGCAGGAGAGCGCATATTGGAGATAGCGGCGGGCATTCGAGGCCGCAACGACCCAGGCGTCGTAGTTGATATTGACGTTCTGCCGATCGAGCTGCGCCAGAACCAGCGTGACGCCGGCAGCGACAATGTCCGATCGGCAATAATGTCCGTCAACCACGTCGATGGCGCGCGCCGCATATCTAGCCGCGATGTCATTCGTGACAGTGTCGCCGCGCTCGATCCTTTCTGCAACGATCGAGATGCTGGCCGTTCTTATCGACGCATAGAGATCTCGGCTGGCCAGCACCGCGAAGACCGCGGTGACGATAAGGAAAACGACCCTTGCAGGCGAAACCAGCCGACCGCCGCGCATCACTCGGTGTAGTATCGCGAATAGCGCTTATAGTAGTATTCGCTGGAACCGAATGTCCGGTAGAGCTTCATCTGCGACGGATCGACCTTGGTCAATATCGCGCCGACGCATTTGGTGTAGAGGTCCGGCTCGGACAACAGGGTCGACTGAACCACCTTGCGCGAGGTCTTGCCCCACTCGATCACGAATACGACGGCATCGAGCTTCGGGTTAATGGCGCGGGCGTCGACCACAGGGGCGAGCGGCGGCAAGTCGACGATAATGTAATCGAAGCTCTGGCGCGCCATTTCAAGAAGCTGATCCATGCCGCGCGAAGCCAGCAGCTCCGAAGAGTGCGGAACGCGGTATCGCGCCACCGTCGGCAGGAATGCAAGCTTCGTTTTGGGATCGAGCAGGATGAGATCCTTGAGCGGGCGGTTATCGACGATTGCTTCAAGCAAGCCGGCTTCGGCATGGCGGCCGATCGCCCGGGTCGCTCCGGGGTTTCGCATATCGCCGTCGATCAGCAGGCAACGTGCGCCCTGCATTGCCAAAAGCTTGGCAAAGTTGATGGCTGTCGTCGACTTGCCCTCGCCCGGCAGGCTCGACACGACGCCGATGACCCTGCACCGCTGATCCGCCGCGCTGATATCGATGGCGATCTTCGCGCTTCGAAGCGTCTCGGCGAATGCCGATAGCGGATGCTCCTCGACATAGGTCGTCGTCTTGCCGCCCCTGGCGATGCTGCGTGGATTGCCCGGATCGACAAGGGTCGGATCCTCGACGTTGTTCTCAATCAGCGGCATGACACCGAGAGACTCGACGTCGAGCATATCCTTGACATCGTCACCGGTGCGGAAGAAGCGATCGCGGAATTCGCGGAAAGCGCCGATGCCGCTGCCGAATGCACATCCCAGGAACATGGCAAAAGCAACAACGAGGCTTCTCTTCGGCGCGCTCGGCTTCGTCGGCGTCTCCGCGATCGTGATGATACGCGCGGCGGTGATCGGGAAGCTCTGCTGCTGGATCGCCTCCTGATAACGCGTCAGGAAGTTCTGATAGAGATTCTTGTAGGTATCGCGGGTCCGCTCAAGCTCACGAAGCTGAACCTGGGTCTCGCCTGCCGTTGCGGCTACGCCCGTTGCCTGGTCAACGCTGTCGCGCAGCGATTTCTCGCGGGATTGCGCAACCTGCAGCTCGCTCTGATAGCTTTCGGCGATACGATTGAGTTCGTCGAACATCAGCCGTTCATATTCGGCCATTTCGGCACGCAGCCGCACCGCCTGGACGTGGTCCGGTCCAAGCCGTGCCTCGATTTCGGCCTCGAGCTTCGACGCTTCCAGATATTTCTTGCGAAGATCGTTCGAAATCGAGCTGTCGAGCACGTCGGTCACGATCGCATCGGTCTGCTTGGCCTGGATGATCGACTTGATGCGGGCATATTTCGCCTCGGCCTGCGCCGTCGCGGCCTGGGCAGTGATCAACTGACTGTTGAGCTCGGAGAGCTGCTGTTCGCTGAGCAGCGTGCCGGATCCTGACTCGACAAGCCCATGCTCGCTGCGGAATTTCTGCACCGCGAGGTCGGTGTCCAGTGCCTGTTGCCGCAGCTCTTCTATGCGCTCCTGCAGCCACTCGCCGGCCCGGCGTGTCGCCTCATATTTGGAATTGAGCTTGTCGACCATGTAAACGTCGGCAATGGCGGCGGCGATGTCTCGCGCCAGGTCCGGCGACTGCGAGGTGTAGCTGACATCGAGAACGTAGGATTTGCCCACGCGTTCGACGTCGATATTGCCCGCGACCGTTTCTGCGGCCGCTCTCCGTTTCGCTTGCGGATCCGGTGCGACAGCCGCATCATCGGCAAACCAGGAACGAAAGTTCACCAGAGACTTCAGCGTCGCGACAGAAAAGAGCGAGTTTTTCGGTGCGTTGAATACCGGGTTGTCGACCAGTTTCAGCTTGTCGACAACCGCATAGGCGATCGTATCGGACTTCAACAGCTCGACCTGGCTGAGAACCGTGCCTTCGTCATCGTCCAGTTGGCCGAAAGCGGCGAGCTGATTGATGACCTGATTGTCGCTGCGGTCGATCAACACGCTCGTGTCGGCAGTATAAACCGGCACAGCTGTCAGGACATAGACGACGCCGAGAATGGCAAAGGCGAAAGCACAAGCCGCAACGATCCGCCATTGCCGGCGAGCAATGGCAATCAGCTTGTCGAAATCGATGAAATCAGCTTCGTTTCCCGTATCGCGGGAGGGGTCGATACGCGGCGTAAGTTTATCTGGCGACAGCAATTTCGATCTCCAACAAAGGCGTCAAGCGCTAAGATCTACAGGCAAATCCAGCTATTGTGTGACGGGCACGCTCTGACTCGTCGATTGCGTCGGGTCGGTTGACGACTGCCCCGCCCCGTTTGTGCTGACTATTGTTGTCGTGGTCGAAGACGAGTCATCGCTGGCGCCGGCATTCGAAGCCCGCAGCGTACCGGCGGTCGTCGCGGCGCCGTCGAAAGGCGTGCCGTCATCCGAACCCGGACCCGTCCGCCCAATTGACCCGTCATTGCCGATACCGGTTGCGGCAGCCGCGCTTGCACCGGCCGGGCCGAGCGCCGCAGTGCCGCCTTCGGCGAGAACCTTGGCAAAGGCGGCCAGCAACGGCGCCAGGTTAGGATCGGCACTAGCCGCTTCGGCAACAGCCTTTTCGATCGCCAGCTTGAATTGCGGGTCGGTCACCTGGCAGCTGTTTGCAGCCCGCCCGAGACCAGAGCCGATCGCCGCCATCTGCAGCGCGCTGGCCTTCTTGGCCTGCTCGATCACCGGCGACAGGGCGTCGTTGCTGCTGCCGACCAGCGCGCGAACACGTGACGACAGGACCAGAGGATCGGACATCTCGATCAGAACAGACGGATTGGCCGTAAAGCCGCTGACGTCGACGGGAGTGAGACTTGCCGGACCCAGGCAGGCCGCCGCGAAAGCGCTTGAATTCATGCCGGCAAACATTGCAAGGGCAATCCCGCCATATGCAAGCTTACGATAAACACCAGACCTTGCCATATCAACGGTTTCCTTCATCAAATCCGCTAACAGAAACAGAGTGCGGCGTCGATCGCTTCGACCGACGCCGCCTATTTCAATCAATTGCCAAGATCCTGTACCGCGTTACGGGTATCTCGGGCATCGTCCGTCACTCCGGCAACAGAGGACGATACCGAGTTTACGATGTCAAGGAACTTGACCAATTCAACAGAGTCCGAATTGGAAATATAGATAATATCCTTGTCTTCCATCTTGAATTGTTGAGCGGCAAACAAAGTTGCCGGGTCACGCATGTTGGCGCGGACGATCACCGGAACTGTCTCACCCGCAAATCTTGTCGTATCCACATGCATCGCCGCAAGCGTCTTCTTAGCCACAAGGCGATAGAGCAGAACCTGAGCCGGATCCGCACGGTCGTCGCGCAGGCCGCCGGCCTTGGCAATCGCCTCTCCGAGGGTCAGGTCGGATTCTTCGAAATCGAAACGGCCGCTGACGCCGGCGGCGCCGAGTGCAAGATAAGTGCGGCGCTCGTGATCGACCGAGACCGTATCATTCGGCGCCACATAGATATTCTCCGCCGGATTCTTCAGCAGCGTATTGTAGGCGACGGTTGCCGTCTTGCCGCGGCGCTGCAGCGTCACATTCGTTTCGATATTGTTGGTCGTCAAGCCGCCTGCGGCGGAAATGACATCGAGAACGCGCTCACCGGCCGGGCTGATCGTGATGCGCTGAGGATTGTTGACATCACCGAGCACGGCCACCTGGCTGGAGCGGCTGGTCGTTGTCGTAATAACCACCTGCGGCTCGATCGCCCGGCTGGCCAGCCGATCTTCGACGTCCTGCTCCACGGTCTCCTTCAGGCGACCGGCGGCCGGAACGCGACCGGCATAGGGGATCGTGATCGTTCCGTTTCGATCGATGGTCTGCTCCGGCAGATTGATATAATTGCCGGGTCGGCTGCCGGCATCCGACGGAATGAACAACCCCCCGGACTGAGCTTCGAAGATGGCAACCTGGACGACGTCGCCATAACCAAGCGGAATTTCAGGTGCCCCGCCGCGACCACCGCCAAACCCTTTGAAGGAGGTCGGCTGCGGAGTGGTAAAATATGGCAGGACGTTCTTGCTGAGATCAACCAGGGCGTAGTCGATACCGACGCGACGCTCCTTCGTTGTGACTTTCACTGCCGCATCTCGATCAACGTCTTTGTGATCGGGACCGGATCTTGGCAAGGACGTGCAGCTTGCCAATATACTCGTTAGCGCTACAACAATGGCGACGCGTGTACTACCGATAGGAAAACAACCCATAGAATAACCTGTGTTGACGCCCCTGAAGCTACTGCCTCGCAATCTTACAAAATACAAGACAATCCCTGACCAATAATCACTGTAGGCGGATTAACAATCCTCTAACTGTGGCGGGCTGGCAACGCCAAGCCCTTCACCAAGCGAATACGCTGCAATCCGGCTTCTCTGTTGCCGGCAACGGCCTGAAGGCTGCCCCCGCTATAAAATCTCTTGCGTTTCAGAGTCAACAGCGCGTTACCCCACAATCGGTATTTTCGAAAAACCTTCATGAAACCATCTGTTCAATCATCGACCATCGACCGGCCGCACATATTGCCGTTCCGCTTCGCTGCCATTGCGTCCAAGGCTGATGGCGACAACGGCGCTGAGGAAAGCGGCGAAAAATACTGCAAAGCCTGGTATTTGCAGCGAAAAATCAACCGCGGCATGAAGGGCGACCAATACCGTCGCCGCCAGACCAAGAAGAACATAATGTCTCAGGCGGCGCCTTTGAGCGAGCCCCCGCCAAAACACTCTGACAAGCACCGAGAAGGCAATGATCGCCGCGATTGGAAATATGATTCCGAGGCCCAGAAATCCTTCGAGATAGAAATTATGAGCGCGATCGAAGATCCCGAAAATGCCACAGGCCGGATCGCGATAGGCGGAAAATACGGTGCGGAAGGTGCCGAGACCCGTCCCCGTCACCCAATGATCCGAAATGGCACGCCAGATTCCGGGCAGGATGCAGAAACGATCGTCATCCTCAAGACGCCGCTGTTGCGCGCGCAAAATCGCCTGGCCGGCAAACATGCTCAACAACAGGACGACGAAAGTCATCGCCGAAAGAAGCTTCACTATCGACCGCCATCTTGGCGTTCGCCTCATCTGGCGCCTGGAGCTGTTCCAGGAGATGACGAGCCATGGAAAATAGATGAGAGCGGCAACAAAGGTCGCGAATATCCCAGCGCGTGATCGGCTCAGCATCAGCGCGGTGAAACACGCGCACAACAGCAGAATGTAGATCCACACTCTCAAGAGAAGAACGTTTCGGCCCGGCTCGCCGGGCGGATGATTGGAATAGGAACGGGCAATGTCTCTGACCAGGGTCATCATGAGCAGCGTCCCTACCCCGAGGAACGTCGCGGCGGTATTGCGGTTGACGAACACGGCCGTCAGGCTGTCGAGGTAGGCGTGTTTTTCGATGACGATCAGGACGTTGGGAAACATCGAAAATTGTATCAGACTGAAAACCGCAATCACGCCCGCTGTGAGCCCTAGGCTGGCCAGCACCTTCCGCGCCCGTTGATCGGTATCGCATAACACCAGTCCGGTCAGGAAAGTCACGAAAGGCAGAGCCACCCAGAGAATCGAGGCAAGCGTGTCGGCCGGCTCGACGGAGATCGCCGCGTATTGAACGCCCGCCAGTTCACGCGCAGCGCTCCAGGCGGGGTTTGCCAGCCAATTAGCTGGCAATTCAACTGTCTGGACGAACGTCCACCCCGTCAGCACGACCAGCAGAAACAGAGCCACGCTGAACACCCATCCGGCCTGCCTCGGCTCTCCAAACAGCAGCCCCGCAATCATGGCCAGAGCAAACATCCCGATCGCAGCAAAGGCGAAAGGAAACGGCGTGACGCTTCCGAACGGAATGAGCGTCAATACTACAAGACCAATGAAGGCAAAGAGGATTGTCTCCCGCAG
Source organism: Rhizobium phaseoli (assembly GCF_001664385.1). Classification (NCBI taxonomy): domain Bacteria; kingdom Pseudomonadati; phylum Pseudomonadota; class Alphaproteobacteria; order Hyphomicrobiales; family Rhizobiaceae; genus Rhizobium; species Rhizobium phaseoli. The sequence goes on from NZ_CP013532.1 coordinate 3,472,360, forward strand.
GACCTGCCCGTTGATGAGGTTGGATAACATTCGATTCGCTCACCAGCCGCGGCAATGAGAGATATACAACCATCACGGTTAATATACTCGCACTAACATAAGTTGCATATCAAGCACTTGCGTGCTAAAGTGCAACAGAATTCCACATCGTTTAAAATTGTCGCGAAAGGCTTAAGCCAATCGAGACCGGCCCCGATTATGCTCCCTTCAAGCAGCAGAAACGGGACAGACGTTCTGCGCCCAATACTTGGCAGATCACTGATCCGCCATGCCATTGACTGAGGAAAAAGGCAAGCCTGATCTCAATCGGTTGCACTGAACGGGGGTTAAGAGATGAAGAAGACGTTCGTTACACTTCTGACACTGGCTTTTACAGCAACGAATGCCTACTCTGCATTTGCCGCCGGCCCCGCAGGATTCGCCCGCGGCCTGACCAGCGGTTCGGCAGTGAGCTATATCTCTGAAAAAGGAACGATCATTCCGCCTTTCGCCCAGGTGCTGTTCTGCGCCCAGAACCCTGCCGAATGCCGCGACAACAATGGTTTGTCGGTCATCGCGCTGACGGACAGGGAAATGCAGCAGTTGAAGGATGTGAACAACACCGTCAATCGTACGATGATCGGCAGAAACGACTCCCGCAACGAACTGAACGGCGATGTCTGGAAGGTGAATGTCCGCAGTGGCGACTGTGAGGATTTTGCGCTGACCAAGCGCAGTCGGCTGATGGCAATGGGCTGGTCGTCGCGCGCTTTGCGGATTGCAACGGCTTATACGCCCTCCGGCGAAGGACATGCGGTCCTCGTGGTCAGAACCGACAAGGGCGACCTGGTGCTCGACAATAGGAAAAGCAGCATCAAGAACTGGCGCGATACCGATCTGCGCTGGGACAAAATTCAATCGGATACCGACCCTTATGTCTGGTATCGCCTGTGAAAACCGGCGCGGCTGGGGCAATTCCGGCAAGGCCGTGACGAGCCTGAGCCGCCGCAACGCCCCCGTCTAAATAATTAATTTCACCCGTCCCCGGGTTGAGGTCGAGCCAGCTCCGATGCCGGCTCGACTTGTCATATCCCCCACACAAACCTATGTTTTTGCTGTCGACAGGGCAGCTGACGCGGGTCGCTGTGCCCCGAGTTGGAATTCCGATATGGGCCACAAAGGCGATCTTCGATGTTGTCTTTTCGGCCAGATTAAGTATGACGGGGCCCATGCTGCGACGCAGCATGACGTTCTACTCTAATGATTTGAGGGAAATATGCGCATCACGATGATTGGATCAGGCTATGTCGGCCTCGTTTCAGGCGTTTGCTTTGCGGATTTCGGCCACGACGTCATCTGCGTCGACAAGGATCTGAGTAAGATCGAGGCCCTTCGCGAAGGCCGCATTCCGATTTACGAGCCAGGTCTCGATCAATTGGTCGCCGAAAACACCAGCACCGGCCGCCTGTCCTTTTCGACGGATGTCGGCGAAAGCGTCCGCGGCGCCGACGTCGTGTTCATCGCGGTCGGTACGCCCTCCCGGCGCGGCGACGGCCATGCCGATCTCTCCTATGTTTATGCGGCTGCACGCGAGATCGCAACCTACGTGGAAGGCTTCACCGTCGTCGTCACCAAGTCGACGGTGCCGGTTGGCACCGGGGATGAGGTTGAGCGCATCATCCGCGAAACCAATCCCACAGCCGATGTCGCTGTCGTTTCCAATCCCGAGTTTCTCCGCGAGGGCGCGGCGATCGAAGATTTCAAGCGTCCCGACCGCATCGTCGTCGGCCTGAACGACGACCGGGCGCGCGAAGCGATGACCGAAGTCTATCGGCCGCTTTATCTCAACCAGGCGCCGCTGGTCTTCACGTCCCGCCGCACCTCCGAACTGATCAAGTATGCTGCCAACGCCTTCCTGGCGATGAAGATCACCTTCATCAACGAGATCGCCGATCTCTGCGAGCGGGTTGATGCGAATGTCCAGGACGTTTCGCGCGGCATCGGTCTCGACGGCCGTATCGGCGGCAAGTTCCTGCACGCCGGCCCCGGTTACGGCGGCTCGTGCTTCCCCAAGGACACGCTGGCCCTCGCCAAGACCGCCCAGGATTTCGACGCACCGGTCCGTCTTATCGAAACGACGATCTCGATCAACGACAACCGCAAGCGGGCGATGGGACGCAAGGTGATTTCGGCGGTCGGCGGCGACATTCGCGGCAAGAAGATCGCGATTCTCGGCCTGACCTTCAAGCCGAACACCGACGACATGCGCGACAGCCCGGCCATAGCCATCATCCAGACCCTGCAGGACAATGGAGCCCAGGTGGTCGGCTACGATCCCGAAGGCATGGAGAACGCCCGCAAGGTCATCGAGAATATCGAATATGCGAGCGGTCCCTATGAAGCAGCCGCTGGCGCGGACGCGCTGGTCATCGTCACCGAATGGAACCAGTTCCGTGCACTCGATTTCAATCGCCTGAAGCAGTCGATGCGGGCTCCGGTCCTGGTCGACCTGCGCAATATCTACCGCAGCGACGAAATCCGCAAACACGGCTTTACCTATACCGGTATCGGCACCAATCTCTTCCAGGAAACGACCAACTCCTGATAAAGTCTGCTGAGGTGCAACATCCTGACGCCGCGGAATTTAAATCCCGCGGCGTTTTTTAATGCATGCCGTGCGGAGGCTTGCCGTAGCTCCGAACGACATGGGTGAAAAAGCAGCAACAGCGCGTCGTCAAACACCGCAAGCACGTATCGCACGACACCATGCTCTCATGTCTACAGGATTCCGACGCGCGTCCCTTTGATCGTTAGCACGGTCAGGCGGCCCGTTGCCGAAACCGCGGTATCGATACCGATACGTTGCGGACCGAAGGTCGGGATTCGCGCCGGGGTGTGCCCATGAATCACAAGGACAGGAAGCTGCGGTCCTTCGTCCAGAAAGGGCTGGCGGATCCACATAAGGTCGCTGTCCTTCTGTTTCTTGAGATCGATGCCGGGTCTGATGCCCGCATGGACAAAGACGACCCTTCCCATCCGCAGCATGATCGGCAGCGATTCCAGGAATTGGATATGCCGCTCCGGTATCATGTTGTGGATGACGCGGGAGATCATATCGCTTCCAGCCGCCGATTGCAGCAGATGCTCGATGTCGATGCCGTATGAATTCAGCGTCTCCGTCCCGGCAAAACCAAGCCATTCAAGAATGCGAGTCGGTTTGCGATAGAGCTTCACCAGCTCGGCATCGTGATTGCCACACAGAGCGAGACGCTGAAATCCCGGCGGCGGCGGCTTGCTCAGGAACTCCAGCACTGCGCTCGAATCCGGTCCGCGATCGACATAATCGCCGAGCAGGAGAATGAGTTTCGGTCCCTGAATGCGCTCGGCATCCGCTTCGATGCGGCGATGCGCATCGACGAGCTCGCTATAACATCCGTGGACGTCGCTCATCGCATAGACCGCGGCGAAATCGCCCTCGGCAAATGTCAGCCGAGCGCGCTTCTGATGGCTGCCAGTCAATATCGGTATCTGTTGTCGCCACGGGACGAGATAGTTGAACATGTAACCCATTTGTGAGACCCGGCCGTGTGACGGGCTGTCGGAACTGATCCAGTTCTCACCCATCGCGCAACGGCACGAAGCTTAGTGTTCATAAGAAGTTGGCCTGATCACGACCGCGTCGACATTGTAGCCTGAACCTATTGCCACATTCAAAACGACGGACCTATCGCCATCGTGCTGAACCGCCCACGCCAGCTTCGCACGGCTGGGCGCGGCCGGAAACCGTTCATCCTTGTCGCACCCGCTCGAAAGCGCAAGCGTCTCCGGGATGTTCACCATCTGGGCGCCAAGCGCTCGAACGATTTTCGCGCCGCGATGGACCGACGAGAATGTAAGGAATCGCATCTGCCGATCGGCTGCCGGCGGCACGTGGTCAGGCGTCCCCAGGCCGCTTGCCGGGCATGGCAGAATGGCTGCCGCGAACAACAGCGCTCCGTATTGATCCATAATCAAGAAGATGTTTCGATTAATATTTCTCAGTGACTTAATATATGTCAGTTAACGCTTGGTTAAGCTTGTCCTTATCTATCCTATCCTTCAAAATTTAGCTGCATCGCTCAATATTTCTGCGCTTGGAAGAACTGGGGGACTGTCAATTTTCCACAGGCAAGGTCTTCGAAAAAGCTGTATAAATCAACCAAAACGAGAGCCTCCAGGAAAAAATGAACGTTAAAGCAGATCATGCTTGACGACCTTGCGACACAGCATAAAGATGGCGCGTTGCGAGCGCGAATAACATTCTTGATCAAGAATCTCAGGTCCAAAACTGCGGGGTGCAAAGTGGAAACTGCGGTTGATTCGAAACTTATCGAGGCGATTACCTACGACGAAGACAGCCGGCATCTACGGGTCTATCTGACCAACGGTCAGAGGCGAGAATATGAAGGCGTTCCCAAAGGTGTCGTCGTCGGCTTGACGATGGCGGAGTCACCGGGGAATTTTTATATGAAGGCAATCAGGGGCAAATATCCTCCTCGTCCCTAGAACATGGACGATTTAGGCCCAGTCGGCCTAAATCTGAATCCTGTTCTAAATTAAAGAGTGAGAGCATGATGTCGTGGGAAGACCGCTCACACTTTTTGGCATTATGCTCCAGCATCGCCCCGAAAATCGGAAGCGCATTTCGGAGGGCACGCTGCGGGCATTGAAAGTGCTGCAGCGTCCTTTCCGCGAATCCCAAAGAGATAGAGCACTTTTGGTGGCATCTCGATTGGCGACGCCAAATCGTCGATTGAGCCAGGATGCGGGACCGGTTTTCGCCGGCCCCGCAATTCGGCTGTTTCCGATTAACGGCGCAATCGATCAATAACCGCTGAAGAAATCGCGAACTGCATCGATCTCGAGCGGCGCGATCTCATGGCCACCGGGATGCCAGACCGTGCCGATCTCGGCGCCGCGGCCTTTGAGGTGTTGCGACAATGCTTCGGTTAAGGCCACCGGAGCGATCGGATCCCGCCGCCCGGCCGTCACCAGCACCTTCCTTCCCGCCAGTGTCGAGCTGGCTTCCGGTTGAAACGGAATGAGTGGGTGCATCAGAACCGCCAAGTCGAAGATACCCTTCTCGATCAGCACATTGGCAAGAATATTGGCACCATTCGAAAAGCCCAGGCCGAGAATTCGGGAAGACTGATGCTCGTCAGCGGCTGCCTTGACATAGGCCGCCATCTTCTCCGTCGCCCGTGAAAGGTCGGCCATGTCGTAGACCCCCTCACCGCTGCGCCGGAAGAACCGCGCAGCGCCATGTTCGGAAACATCGCCGCGCGGAGCAAGAACCGTTGCTTCCGGCAGCAGCTGGCGGCCGAAATCAAAGAGCTGATTTTCGTCGCCGCCTGTGCCGTGCAACACGATCAGAATTGGTTTGCCAGGTGCGCCGGCATGCAGCCGGTGCACATATCCAGTTTCGGTCATGCCCCTCTCCTTACGCCTCGAGCGGCTGCAGATGCTGCTCGAGCAGCGCCCGAAGATGGGCGTGCTGCTGCGGCAGCTTCAAGGCCTCACCGAGATGGGCCGTATCCTCGTCGCGGTTGAAGCCGGGTTCATTGGTCGCGACCTCGAACAGAACGCCACCTGGCGTACGGAAATAGATCGCCCAGAAATAATCTCGGTCGATCACCGGAGTCACCTGATAGCCGGTGTCCATCAGCGCCTTGCGCACTTCGAGCTGCTTTTCACGGTTTTCAACCGCGAACGCGACATGGTGGACGGAGCCGGCGCCGGGAAGCGCGCGGGCAATGCTCGGCATGGTCTCAAGGTCGATGAGATGCGCGCCGTTGCCGTCAGGCTTGATCAGCCGTTTGACCCCATCCTTTTCCTCGGCGACTTCATAGCCCATGAACTTCAGCAGTTCGGCCGTAGCGCCCTCATCCCTCAGCCGCATCGCGACGGAGTGGAAGCCGCGAATGGCATGATCCTCGCTGATGCCGCCATGCGTCCACGGCTGGCGGCCATCGTCCTTGACTTCGACGAGCGCGAAGCCGTCACCGTCGGGGCCGGCGAAGTTCAGGCGCTTTTCGCCGAAGCTTTCATCGGTCTTCAAGCCTCCGATGCCGAGTGCGGCAAAGCGATCGTTCCAGAAGCCGAGCGAGCCTTGCGGAACGGAAAACACCGTCGTACCGACCTCGCCGGTGCCAGGCCGGCCCTGCGCCATCTTCGGAAACGGGAAATAGGTCATGATCGTGCCTGGCGCACCCGTCTCGTCACCATAATAGAGATGATAGACATCCGGGGCGTCGAAATTCACAGTCTTCTTGACCCGGCGAAGGCCAAGCGCATGGGTAAAGAACTGATTGTTGGTGCGGGCGTCCTCCGCCATCGACGTGACGTGGTGCAGACCCTTGATCTGATCGAGCATGTGAGACCCCTTTCTCGCCCGCCGCTTGCGGGCTTTCGATGGATCATAAATGCGCTCGGTCAGGTCGCCGGAATAGACGTGCAGACCAAAACGCATTGTCTCCTTTTTGTGAACGCTGATCCACTTGCGTTCAATTTAAGAGCCGTGAGGATCGACCGGCAACTGCCAGTCGATCGGCGCCCGCCCGCGGGACTGCAGGAAGGCATTCGCCTTGGAAAAATGCTTGCAGCCAAAAAAACCATTATGGGCTGAAAGCGGCGACGGATGCGGCGCTTTAAGCACCATATGCCGCGCCGTATCGACAAAAGCGGCCTTGCGTTGGGCATAAGAACCCCAGAGCATGAAGACAACGGATTCGCATTCGTCGTTGACCTTGCGAATGACGGCATCGGTGAAGCGTTCCCAACCCTTGCCCTGATGGGCCGCCGCCTGCCCTTCCTCGACTGTCAGCACGCTGTTCAGCAGCAGCACGCCCTGCCGCGCCCAATGCTCGAGAAAACCGTGACGCGCCGGGACTATACCAAGATCCGCCTCCATCTCCTTGTAGATATTGACGAGCGACGGCGGTATGCGCACGCCGGGCCGGACGCTGAAACATAATCCATGCGCCTGCCCTAGCCCGTGATAGGGATCCTGACCGAGGATGACGGCCTTGACGTTGGCGATCGGTGTCAGGTCAAGAGCACGGAAATATTCACTGCCTTTTGGAAATATCTGTTTTCCGACCTGCTTCTGCGCGACCAGAAAGGATTTGAGCTGCTGCATGTAGGGGCTTGAGAACTCGCCCTCAAGGGCGGACTTCCAGCTCTCCTCGAGACTGACGGATGTATCGCTCATCGGAAAACCTTCGATATGGGAACAAAACAATGGATATATACGGTTCTAACAAAATAGGCTGATGCCGCAACGGCTGTCGGTCTCGCGGCAGCCCCTCGAAACCTGGCGAGTGGGCGCAACCTTGTTGGTGACTTCACCTTCCGTGTTTAACTATAAGCCCGCATCGGTATTTACGCCGGCTGGCGGGCTGAGTAGAACTTTGGTCATGACAATCGGAGCTTGTCTTCACATGAAATTTGGCACGAGCGGCCTTCGCGGACTTTCCGTCGACCTCAAGGGACGCGCCTCCGCCCTCTACGCCACCGCGTTCGGCAAATATCTGCTGGAGACCGGCAAAGCACGGGCCGGCGACGTCATTCTGATCGGACGCGACTTTCGCGATTCAAGCCCTGAAATCTCGGCGAACTGTGCCGGTGCGCTGACGGCACTCGGCTTCCGTGTCTTCGACTGCGGCAATGTGCCGACTCCGGCGCTGGCCCTTTATGGCCTCGAAAGCAAGGCCGCCTGCCTGATGGTCACGGGCTCGCATATCCCGGCAGACCGCAACGGCATCAAATTCTATCGCCCGGATGGCGAGATCGACAAATCGGACGAGGTGGCGATCACCGCACAGGCAGCCAAGATCGAACGAAGCGGCCAAGCGCTGATCGAGGCGCCGCCGGCAAAGATCGAAGACCGTGAGGCGATCTGCCGGCAGCTGTTTTTCGAACGCAATACGGCCCTGCTTCCGAAAGGTGCGCTGTCCGGGCTGAAGATCGGCGTCTACCAGCACAGCACGGTCGCTCGCGATCTCCTGATCGACGTCCTCGCCCACTACGGTGCCGAGCTCATCGCGCTCGGGCGTTCGGAAAGTTTCATCCCGGTCGACACCGAAGCCGTTTCCGATGAGACGATCGCGCTGATGAGGCGCTGGGTCGTCGAGCACAAACTCGATGCAATCGTTTCGACCGACGGCGACGGCGACCGCCCCCTGGTCGCGGATGAAACCGGCACACCCTTGCGCGGCGACCTTCTCGGCCTCATCGCCGCCAACTTCCTGCGGGCCCGCACGGTGGTGACGCCTGTGACCTCCAATTCCGGCATCGAGGCCGCCGGCACTTTCGCCGTCAGGCGCACGCGTGTCGGTTCGCCCTTCGTCATTTCAGGCATGGATGAGGCAGTGGCAGCCGGCGAGGATAACGTCATGGGCTTTGAAGCCAATGGCGGCTTGCTGACGGCAACCACCTTCGATGTCAATGGCCGGAACCTGCGCGCCCTTCCGACGCGTGATTGTTGTATTCCGATGCTGGCAGTCCTAATGGTCGCGGCCGCTCGCAGGCAACCGCTTTCTGCGGTTGCCGCCTCTTATAAGCTGCCCTTTGCCGCCGCCGATCGTCTGGAGAATTTCCCGGTCGAGACGAGCGCGGCATTGATGGAACATCTGCGCGCCGCGGATGAAAATCTTGCCTCTTTCCTGCAGCCGATCGGCGCGGTAGCGACAAAATCCGATATCGATGGGCTGCGGGTGACACTGACGGATGGCCGGATCATCCATTTCCGCCCATCCGGCAATGCTCCGGAAATGCGCTGCTACGTGGAAGCAGCGAGCGAATCCGAAGCCCACGACCTGCTGCACAGCGGGCTTGACAGAATAAGAGGCTGGGCAGCCGGCCGCTAAAATGCAACGAATAAGCCTTTTATTTCAAGGAACCCGCCTATGACGCAGAAAATCGTTCCCGTGATCATGGCCGGCGGCAAAGGCACGCGGCTCTGGCCGCTTTCCCGTGCCACCGCGCCGAAACAATTCATCCAGTTCGTGGGCGACAAGACGCTGTTTCAGGACACGCTCGAACGCGTTTCCGATCCCGAGCTCTATGAAGCCCCGATCATCGTCACAAATGAAGAGTTCCGCTTTCTGGTCGCCGAGCAGGCGCGCGAGCTCGCCCGTCCGCTTGCCGCCGTTCTGCTCGAACCGGTCGCCCGTAATACTGCCGCGGCGGTCGCTGCCGCAGCGACGCTGGCTGCCGACCTTTTCGGCAAGAATGCCATCATCCAGATGCTCGCTTCGGATCACGAGATTCTCGCCGATAAGAGCTATTTCGACTGTATCCGCATCGCCCGCGAGGCGGCTGCCGACGGCAGGCTTGTCACCTTCGGGATCAACCCGACCGAACCGGCGACGGGCTACGGCTATATCGAGATCGGCGACGCGCTGGAGAACGGCGCCCACAAGGTGAGCCGCTTCGTCGAGAAACCGGCGCTGGAAGAAGCCCAGCGGATGCTCGCCGACGGCGGCTTCTACTGGAATTCGGGCATCTTCATGTTCCCAGTAACGGAACTTCTTGCCGAACTGCAGGAATATGCGCCGGAGGTGCTCAAAGCCGCGAGCAAGGCCGTTTCCAAGGCAAGCCGCGACCTCGATTTCACCCGCCTCGATGCCGATCATTTCGCCAAGAGCCCGGATATCTCGATCGACTATGCGATCATGGAAAAGACCTCGAAGGCCGCTGTCGTCCCCTCGCCCTTCCGCTGGTCTGACATGGGCAGCTGGGATGCCGTCTGGAAATCAGGAAAACGCGACGACAACGGCAATGTCGCTGCCGCGAACACGACCGTAGTCAACACCCGCAATTCGCTGGTCATGACCCATGGCGTGCATCTTGCCGTCCAGGGCATGGAGGATGTCGCCGTTATCGCCAGCGAGGACGCGGTCTACGTCGGCCCGCTCAAGGACAGCCAGAACGTCGGACAATTGGTCAAGATGCTGGCCTCCTCGTCGGCGACGGCGAAGTTCACCGAAACGCATCCGACGTCCTACCGCCCCTGGGGCGGCTATACCTCGATCTTCAACGGCGATCGCTTCCAGGTGAAGCGCATCTTCGTCACGCCGGGCAAGAAGCTTTCGCTGCAAAAACACCACCACCGCTCCGAACACTGGGTCGTCGTCAAGGGAACGGCCGAAGTGACGGTTGGTGAGAATGTGCGCATGCTGCGCGAGAACGAAAGCGTCTACATCCCGCTCGGCGAAGTCCATCGTCTCGCCAACCCCGGCAAAATCGTCCTCGAACTCATCGAGGTACAGACGGGCTCCTATCTCGGCGAGGACGACATCATCCGCATTGTCGACGAGTTCGGAAGAACGTAAGGCTGGCTTGGAACGGCTGGCGGCCCAAGGCAACGCGCCGCCAGTTCCGTCCCGATCAGCATTGCTGTTGAATTTCCTCTCGGGGTTCTCGTAGAATGAGGGCGCCGACAGACATGACCGGAGTTATCCCCTGATGCGTATCCTGCCCGCCCTCGCCGGATTTCTTTCACTGATGCTGCCGGCCATGGCGTTCTCCCAGACGGCGAATATGCGCGCTGCAAGCGAGACGGAAATTCGTCAGCACCTGCCTGGCACTTCGGATCTGAAGGAAAGCAGCAACGGCTACGAATATCGCGAGGGCAACAAGAATGGCTACAAGATAGAAAACGGCCAGGTCTGCGTTCTGTTTCCCAACAAGTCGAAGGACTGCGTCAGCGTAAAGACCGACGGCAAGACCTTCCAGATGATCGACCGGAAAGGCGGCCGGACGAGATTCTGAATGCCGCCGGCGTCACCTCGCCGGTGAAGTTTCCTCATCGAGAGCGAATTCGGCGATCAGACCGGAATGGTTCGAGCCGAGATTGTCATCGAGACGTTTGAGTGAGATCAGGCGAAGCGGCGCGCGCGCGAATATGTGGTCGATGGCGATCCCGAAGGCGCCGGCAGCGATCGGCCATGTCGCCGGTTCCGGTGCAAGCGTCTTCAGTTTCTGGTCGCGCAGAAGACCCTGGATGCTGGGCGCGATCGCCGACGAATTGAAGTCGCCGGACAGCACCAGAGGGCCGGAAATCGAACCGAGCGCCTTGCCGAGATCATCGAGTTCGCCCATCTGGTAGTCGTCGTAATAGGGTTTCGACAGATGCGCCGACACGATATTGATGGCCTGGCCGCCGAAGTCGACACTTGATACGACCAGCCTGTCTTTCCTGAGACTGCCGATGGTTGCGACCTGCCGCATCACGAACGGCCGTTTGGACAGGACCAGCGTATCACAGCTATCTTTGCCGTTGTCGCAGCCGATATGGTAGGGATAGGCCTGGAACAATCGCTGCAGATGAAATGTCAGCGGCTTGGCTTCAAGCAAATTGACGACATCGGCGTTCGAAGAGATCACCATGTCGGCAAGGGCCGTCGAGTATTTCCAGTTGTCGATGGCGATGTTGAACGACATCAGACGGAAAAGCGGCGCGGCACCCGTCCGCTGCTCATCCTGTGCAAATTCGCGCAGCATGACGAAACCGTGAGCGGTGAGAAAAAGCGAGGCGAGCAGAAGAACCAGGCCGTAGATCTGCCTTTTGACTGCCAGAATGACGAGACCGGCGGCAACAAAAATGACCCCGAGATGAATCTGAAAGCTGTAGACAAAGGACAACAGCCAGAAGTTCGTGACATAGCGCAGCGACACGATCGCAACGGCAAGGGTCAGAAATGCGCAGAGAATCCAATAGATTATATCTCGCATCGATCCTGATTCCGCTTGCCGAAGTCTGGGCGGGCATAACATGCAGTCCGCTATGTTGCAATGCAGCATGGCGATCGGCCCTCGTCTTGGCAGATGAGCAGTATCGATGGCATCCGCCAAGCAGAACGCGCCGACGCCCGTAAAACCCGCATGTATGCTGCAGTCTTCTCCCTCAAACGCCTATCGACTCGGCCTCTTCTTATCTTGTAAGGGGGGGCACGTGATACGGAATCGGCTCTCCGCCGTCGGCTGGGGCCAAGAAAAGGTGGGAATGCGCTACTTCATTACAGGGACGGCCGGTTTCATCGGTTTTCATCTGGCCAGGCGCCTGCTGCAGGAGGGGCATGAGGTAACGGGCTTCGACGGCCTCACGCCCTATTACAACGTCAAGCTCAAGGAGATGCGCCATGCGGCCCTCTCCCAGTTTCCGGCCTTCAAACCGGTCATCGCCATGCTCGAGGACCGGCCGGCGCTGGAGGCGGCTGTCCTTACGGCCACGCCCGACATCCTGATCCACCTTGCCGCCCAGGCCGGCGTCCGCTACAGCCTGGAAAATCCCGAAGCCTATATCCACTCGAACGTCGAAGGCTCGTGGAACATCATGGAAATCGCCCGGCGGGTCGAAGTCCGTCATCTTATGCTGGCCTCGACATCATCGATCTATGGCGCCAACGCGACCGTCCCCTTCCGCGAGACCGATCGCGCCGACGAGCCGCTGACCATTTACGCAGCGACGAAGAAATCGATGGAACTGATGGCGCACAGCTATGCCCATCTCCACAAGATTCCGACCACGGCCTTCCGCTTCTTCACCGTGTACGGCCCATGGGGCCGTCCCGATATGGCGCTGTTCAAATTCGCCAAGAACATGCTCGAGGGCCAGCCGATCGAAATCTACGGCGAAGGCAATATGAGCCGCGATTTCACCTATATCGATGACCTCGTCGAAGCGATCGTCAGATTGTCGGCAATTGCGCCCAGCGAGGAAAATCGCCTCGACGACGCGGCGGTCGAAACGCTTTCGCGCCAGGCGCCCTTCCGCGTCGTCAATATCGGCGGTGGCCAGCCGGTCAGTCTGATGGATTTCGTCGAGACGGTGGAAAAGACACTCGGGCGGCCTGCAATTCGGCTGATGCTGGCGATGCAGAAGGGCGACGTGCCGCGCACGTTCGCAGCCCCCGACCTGCTCATCGCGCTAACCGGATACAAGCCGGATACGACCTTGGACGTCGGTGTCAAAGCGTTCGTCGACTGGTATCTCGACGCGCGCGGCGAACTGGACGGCTGACCGCAGGTCGATCTGAAGTCGCGATACGCTTCAACGGAGAAGCGCAGCCGCCTGCACCGCCTCGACGGTCGTCGAAAACATATAATCGAGGACGGCGGTCAGGTTCTGTGCATAGGTCCTGAGTTGGTAGCCCTCGGCTTCGGCCGCTGCCGGACTGCGCAGAACGAAGGGAACACCCGGCCGTACGAACCCGGCGCGTGTCGTCAGCGGAACCTCAGGCGAATGGCCGATGGCGGAGGTGTACATCAGGTCGCGTGCAAGGCTGGCGGGGCCGATGGCGAAGGCCGGCCCGGCGGCGGCAGTGACGGTCAAAGTCAAGGCGATGGCGGCAAGTGTTCTGTGCATGTCTGGTCCCCATTTGCGGATCGGCGGGCTTTCTCCGCTCGGCTCCAAACGATCGACGCGTCTGTCCACGCCTCGGTCGCTTTCATGAGACCACTCTACACGCCAGGATTTGCAGGGCTTTTAAGCGGATTAGTCAAATTTTACGAAATTTGATTTTCTCCGGCTTTCTCGGATTTGAGGACCGAGAAGCGCCCGGGCACAATGGCAAATGCCTCCGCCGGCCGCTACGCCTCGACCGAGCGCGCAGTGCCAATTGATGTGGACGCTGGCCCGCAGTCTAGAGAATGCGATCCAGCTTCTTGTTGATGTGCAAATTGGGCATCAATCCCGCACTCTGGGCAGCATGATAGGACTCTCGCGCCGCATCGAACGAGATCGACCACATAATGGCGCTCAGCAGGAGCGCGATAATATAGATCTGAATACGCATCGAACCGGCGATACGGACAGAGCAAGGCGGTTTTGTGTCAAAACATGGCCGGTCAAGCAACGGAAAGCCGTGGCCGCCTGTTTTGCAACCGTCCGACGCCAGACATATCAGCATCGCGAAAATTAGCGATAGTACGCTTCCCTGTTGGCAGCCGGACCGAGGCTTGGTTTCCCTTCTCACCCCGAGAACCCTGAGAGGTCCGTCCCCGCAGCCTCTTTGCCTTTGCTTATGCCCGAATATGGAAATCGATCGAGATCGGCCCGTCACAGGACGCGACTCTACGGCCTGCATGCGAAAAATAATCAATCGATTGACTTATTTCTTTTTCCATGTTACACAATCTTCATGAGCAAGGAAAAGGCCAACCCACCACCAGCCTCGGCACGTGCCGATGTAGCGCGCCAGAAGATGCTTTCCGCCGCCCTCGACGTCTTTGGCCGCTATGGCTTCGACGGCGCATCGACCCGTCAGCTGACCGAGGCGGCCGGCGTCAACCTGCAAGCCATCCCTTATTATTTCGGCAGCAAGGAAGGCCTCTACATCGCCACCGCCGAGTATCTGATGTCCCGCATCGACACCCATGTCGGCGAGATGAGGGCGCGCATCGGCGCGCATCTGCTGGCCCTGGATGCCGCAGGCAAGGCGCTTGGCGAAGCCGAAGCCCGGCGCTTTCTGACGGACGTTCTCCAGACCATGGTGACGCTTTTCGTCGGCAAGGAATCCGAATCCTGGGCACGCTTTCTGATCCGCGAGCAGATGGAACCGACAGAAGCCTTCACGAGGGTCTACCAAGGCATCATGCGGCCGATGATCGAGATCGGCCGGCGGCTGATCGCCGCCATCCTTGGAGAGGACCCCGGATCGGAACATGTGCGCCTGCGCACCTTCAGCCTTCTCGGCAGCATCCTCGTCTTTCGCGTCACTCATGCTGCCGTGCTTGCCCAGATGGGATGGGAGGTGGTCGGCCCGGAGCAGGTGCAAATCTTGCGCGGGCTCGCCGCCGAGCTGGTCGACGCCATCGGCCCGTCGAAAGGAGGTGCGGCATGAAGCGCATTCTTCCGCTGGCCATCATTCTCCTCATCGCAGCAGGCGCCGCCGCCTGGTGGTACGGTCTGCCGGAAAAGTTCGGCTGGCTCCCCGAGACCCGCCGCGAATTCGTGCTCTATGGCAATGTCGACATCCGCCAAGTATCGCTCGGCTTCCGTGTCAGCGGACGTCTCTCCGAACTCCGCGTCGACGAGGGCGACGTCGTCAAGAGCGGGGCGGTTCTGGCCAAGCTCGACGCCACGCCCAATGAACTTGCCGTCCGTTCGGCGGAGGCCAATGCGGCCGCACTTCGGGCCACGCTCGACAAGCTGAAGGCAGGCCCGCGGCCGACCGAGATTGCCCAGGCGCGCGCCGCCTATGATGAAAGCCTCGCCGATCTGCAGAATGCCAACCTCGCCTATGACCGCGCCCGCCAGCTTCGCCCGCAAGGCACCATTTCCGAGGCGAGCCTCGATCAGGCGACCGCCGCAAAGGCGATGGCCGCCGCCCGCTCACAGTCGGCCAGGGAAGCTCTGAAGCTGTTGCAGGAAGGCTCGCGCAACGAGGATATCGCCGCCGCCGACGCGCAGCTGAAGGCAGCGGAGGCGACACTGGCTTCGGCCCGCACCTCGCTTGCCGATACCGAGCTTCGCGCCCCGAACGACGGCGTCATCCTCTCGCGTGTGCGGGAAAATGGCGCGATCGTCTCACCGGCCGATACCGTCTTCGTCCTCTCCCTGACCGAGCCGGTCTGGGTGCGCAGCTACGTCGCCGAGCCCGATCTCGGCCGCCTCCATCCCGGCATGAAGGTTTCCGTTGCCTCCGATACGGCGCCCGACAAACCTTATGAAGGCACGATCGGCTTCATCTCGCCGGTCGCCGAGTTCACCCCGAAATCGGTGGAGACGCCGGAACTCAGGACCGATCTCGTCTACCGCCTGAGGATCGTCATCGACAAGCCCGGCCCGGATCTGCGCCAGGGCATGCCGGTCACCGTCCGCCTTTCCACGCCTGCGGCAGGCGGGCGATGACCGCCCCCCAGACAGGTTGGGACGACAAGCCGCTCGTCCGGATCGACGCCGTCACCAAATGCTTCGGCGACGCTCCCCCTGCGCTCGATGCCGTTTCCGGCACAATCGTCGGCGGCGCGATCACCGGCCTGGTCGGCCCTGACGGCGCCGGCAAGACGACGCTGATCCGCCTGATGACAGGCCTGATGCTGCCGGATGCGGGCACGGTGGAGGTTCTCGGCTTCGATACCAGGAAGAATGCCGCCGGCATCCAGGCGGCGATCGGCTACATGCCGCAGCGCTTCGGCCTCTATGAAGACCTCTCGGTGCAGGAGAATTTGGATCTCTATGCCGATTTGCGCGGCCTGCCGAAGAGCGAGCGGGCGGGCGCCTTCGACGAGTTGCTGACCTTCACCGACCTCAAACGCTTCACCGGCCGGCTGGCCGGCAAACTCTCCGGCGGCATGAAGCAGAAGCTCGGCCTTGCCTGCGCGCTTCTGAAAAAGCCGCGCCTGCTGCTGCTCGACGAGCCGGGCGTCGGCGTCGATCCGATTTCGCGCCGCGACCTCTGGAAGATGGTCGAGAACCTGACGAAAGAGGGCATCGGCGTTCTCTGGTCGACCGCTTATCTCGACGAAGCGGAAGCCTGCGACCATGTTCTGCTCTTGAACCAGGGCAAGCTGCTCTTTTCGGGAAAACCGATGGAGATGACCGAACGCGTCGACAACCGGGTCTTCCGGGTCTCGGGCGTCACGGGACGCCGGCGGCAGGTGCTTGCCGAATTGCTGCAGGCCGATGGCGTCGTTGACGGCGTGATCCAGGGTGAGGCGATCCGCCTGGTGGCGGCCAGGGACAAGAAGCCCGATATCGACAAGGCCGGCGACGGCGCATCGCTTGCTCCTGCCCCGCCCCGCTTCGAGGACGCTTTCGTCGATATGCTGGGCGGCGGCCCCGGTGGCCGCTCCCGGCTCGCCGAGGCGCAGGCGCCGCTCACGGCCGAGGGCGACAGGCCGGTGATCGAGGCCAGGGGCCTGACCAAGCGCTTCGGCGATTTCACCGCCGCCGACGATATCAGCTTCGATATCCGCCGCGGCGAGATCTTCGGCCTGCTCGGCCCGAACGGTGCCGGCAAATCCACCACCTTCAAAATGCTCTGCGGCCTGTTGAAGCCGACTGGCGGCGAAGGCCGCGTCGCCGGTTTCGATCTTCGTCGCGATGCCGGAAAAGCCCGCAACCAGCTCGGCTACATGGCGCAGAAATTCTCGCTCTATGGCGATCTGACGGTCATGCAGAACCTCGAATTCTTCGCCGGCGTCTATGGCCTTCGCGGCCAGCGCCGGCGCGAACGCATCCAACTGATGGCCGATATCTTCGATTTCGACCGCCACGCTCGCGAGCCCGCCAAGGACCTGCCGCTCGGCCTGAAGCAGCGCCTGGCGCTCGCCTGCGCCGTCATGCACGAGCCGCGCGCCCTCTTCCTGGACGAACCGACCTCCGGCGTCGATCCGATCACCCGGCGCGAGTTCTGGACGCACATCAACGGATTGGTGGAAAAGGGCGTTACCGTGCTCGTCACCACCCATTTCATGGACGAGGCGGAATATTGCGACCGCATTTCGCTGATCTACCGCGGCCGCTCGATCGCACTCGGCTCCCCCGATGAATTGAAGGCCCGCGTCGCGACCAAGGAGCAGCCGGACCCGACGATGGAAGACGCCTTCATTGCGCTCGTCCAGCAATCGGAAGCGGAGGATGCGGCATGAGCGCCTCCTCCGGCCGGCTTCGGCGTCTTTTTGCCCTGGTACGCAAGGAGAGCTTTCAGGCGATCCGTGATCCGAGCAGCATCCTCATCGCCTTCGTGCTGCCGCTGATCCTGCTCTTCCTCTTCGGCTACGGCGTCTCGCTCGATACCACCCGCACCCGCATCGGCCTCGTGATCGAGGAGATGACGCCGCTGACGCAGGATCTCTCGGCGAGCTTCCAGGCGTCACGCTATTTCGATGTGGCTGTCGGCCGCGACCGGCGCCTCTTCGAAGAAGATCTCGTGCTCGGCAAGGTGCGCGGCATCGTCGTCATCCCGGCCGATTTCACGACGGATTACACCGCCGGCAATCATCCCGCCATCCAGGTGACCGTCGACGGCTCCGACCCGAACACGGCAAACTTCGTCCAGAATTATGCGCAGGGCGCCGTCGCCAACTGGGAGCAGCAGCGGCAGGCGGACGTCGCCTCCCATAGTCCTGCGATCTCGGTCGAGCAGCGTTTCTGGTTCAATCCCGAGCTCACCAGCCGCAATTTCCTCGTGCCCGGTTCGATCGCCATCGTCATGACGCTGGTCGGTACGCTTCTGACCTCGCTCGTCGTCGCCCGCGAATGGGAGCGCGGCACGATGGAGGCGATGATGGCGACGCCGGTAACGGCGGTCGAACTGCTCGCCGGCAAGATCCTCCCCTATTTCCTGCTCGGCCTCACCTCGATGACACTCTGCGTACTGCTTGCGGTCTTTCTCTTCGGCGTGCCGTTCCGCGGCTCCGTCGCCGCGCTCTACGCGCTTTCGGCCGCTTTCCTGATCCCGGCGCTCGGCCAGGGTCTTTTAATCTCGACGGCGACCAAGAACCAGTTCCTCGCCTCGCAGCTGGCGCTGATCTCCGCCTTCCTGCCGGCCTTCCTGCTGTCGGGCTTCCTGTTCGAGATCAACTCCATGCCCCAAGTGATCCAGTGGATCACCTTCATCGTGCCGGCGCGTTATCTGATCCCCAGCCTGCAGACGGTGTTCCTCGCCGGCGACATCTGGCCGATGTTCGCAAAGGCGATCGCCGTCATGCTGGCGATCGGCGCCATCATGTTCGTGCTGGCGGCGCGCAGCACCAGAAAGAGGATCGGCTGAGATGGGATGGACGAGGCTCTACGCGCTCATCGTCAAGGAACTGCTCGCCGTGCTGCGCGACCCCAAGGGCCGCGCCATCCTGATCGGCCCGCCGATCGTCCAGCTTCTGGTCTTTTCCTATGCCGCCACACTCGAGGTGCGTAACGTCGACGTCATGATCCTCAACCGCGACAGCGGCCATTGGGGCCAAGAACTGATCGAGCGCATCGATGGCGCGCCGACCTTCCGCCATATCGAGATCGCCGCCAACCAGAGCGAAGTCCGCGTGGCGATCGATAACCAGACGGTGATCGCGGCCGTCGAGATCGGCCCGGATTTCTCGCGCAATATCGAGGCGGGAGCCCCGGCCGACCTGCAGATGGTGCTCGACGGCCGCCGCTCCAACGCCTCGCAGATCGTCGCAGGCTACCTCTCGCAGATCAGCGGCACCCTTGCCGCCGAAACGCCGGCAGGCAAGCGCGCCGGCGCCGGCATGGTGTCATCGGTGGCGCGCAACTGGTTCAACCCGAACCTGACCTACCAATGGTTCATGGTGCCGAACCTCATCGCCAGCATCGCGCTTCTGATCGGCCTGATCGTGACCGCTCTCTCCATTGCCCGCGAGCGTGAACTCGGCACTTTCGACCAGCTGATGGTCTCGCCGCTGCGAATGCACGAGATCCTGATCGGCAAGCTGATCCCGCCGATGATGATCGGCCTCTTCCATATCACCGTCTATATTCTGGCCGCCGTCTTTCTCTTCGAAGTGCCGCTGCGCGGCTCGCTCTTCCTGCTTTACGGCAGTGCGGTCTTCTATCTCGGCTCGGTCGCCGGCCTCGGCCTCTTCATCTCGGCGCTGTCGATGACGCAACAGCAGGCGATCCTCGGCGCGTTCCTGTTCATGGTGCCGGCCATGCTGCTTTCGGGCTTCGCAACGCCGATCGAGAACATGCCGGGCTGGCTGCAGCCGATAACCTTCATCAACCCGCTGCGCTATTTCCTGGTAATCGTCAAAGGCGTCTTCCTCAAGGACATCCCCTTGAGCGAGGTGATAAACCAGACGATCCCGCTGGCGCTGATCGCCGTCGTCACCCTCAGCGCCGCCGCCTGGCTCTTCCGCCGTCGCCTGGAATGAGGCGATTTGAGCCGCCTCACAGAATGTGAACCGGGCTTCCAAAGCGTGAATCTCCTGCCGGAACATCGGCCGGGGCGGCGTCGTTACCCAGACGCAACCCCAGCAAAGGAGAAGCAAAATGTACAAGATTCTACTTGTCTCCGGCGCCCTTGCGCTTTCGTCTTTCGCCACCAATGCGCTTGCTGATGGCGCTGTCACCGGTGCCGCCGGCGGCGCCATCACGGGCGCCATCGTCGGCGGCCCCGTGGGTGCTGCCGTTGGCGGCATTGCCGGCGGTGTCGCCGGCGCCGTCGTCGATCCGCCGCCGCGCGAGGTCGTCACCTATGTCCAGCAGCAGCCCGCCCCGACTGCCAGCGTGGTGGTTCAGGAACCGATCGTGGTCGGCAAGCCGCTCCCGGCCGATGTCGTCGTCACCCCGGTGCCCGATAACCCGAAATACGCCTACACGGTCATCAACAATCAGCATGTGATCGTCGAACCCCGCACGCACCGCGTCGTGCAGGTCATCGAATAATCAAGCAGCCGGTGCCGCCTGTTGCGGCTCGGCAACCTTCGGCCCCGCTTCGGCGGGGCCGCTTTTCGGGCGCTTGCACGTCATCGCCGAAGCTTCCTCTGCGTATCATTATCGATGCTTCAAGCCCTGTAGGCGATGAGCACCGCGCCTCCCGCAATCATGACGATGCCGAGCCAATTCGGCAGCGTCAGGCGTTCTCCGAGGAAAAGCACCGCAAAGACGGCCACGAAGACGACGGATAGTTTGTCGATCGGCGCCACACGCGCGGCGTCGCCGAGCTTCAAAGCCCGGAAATAGCAGATCCAGGAGGCGCCAGTGGCAAGGCCGGAGAGCACAAGGAAGAGCCAGGTCCTGCCCGACACCGAAGATGGCTCCTGCCAATTGCCGGTCACATAGATCATCATTCCCGCCGCCAGCAGGATGACGATGGTGCGAATGAAGGTCGCGAAATCGGAATTCACGTTCTCGACGCCGACCTTGGCGAAAATCGCCGTGAGTGCTGCGAAGCCGGCGGAAAGAAGCGCCCAAAGCGGCCAGCTCGTGAGAAGGCTTTTCATGCGGCTGCCCTCGCCCGTTACACCTGTCGGTGTTAAACCTACCATAGGCTGGAAAAACCAGACGGCAGAATAGCTTACGAAGATCTCAGGCAGGGAACCGCTGACGACGCTCGCATCGCAAGCGGTTCCCTATCTGGATCAGACCTTCAGCTCGCGCCGCTCGCGCTCGGTCTCCATGGCAAGGTCGAGCACCTTCTGCAGGTTGGCGGCGTGGCGGAAATTCGGGTCGGGCTGGATGCCGCTTGCCACCGCCTCGGCAAAACGCTGATAGTTTGTCGGCACTGGCGGCACCTCGATCTCCTTCCACGTCGCCGTCTCGACATCGTCGCCGAGGCAGCCGCGCAATTCGGATCCGGCCGGACGATGGATGACCTCGAGGCTACCCCTTTCGCCATAGATGCGCAGCTTCAGCTCGTTCAGATGGCCCGTCGCCCAGCGGCTGGCATGGATGACGCCGAGCGCGCCGTTAGCGAAATCGACCGACATGGTGAAGCTGTCATTGGCGTCGAGCATATACTCGCCGATCTGGCCGCCCGGCGCCTTGTTGAAGGTCTTCAGCCGCGCAAAGACATGGTCAATGTCGGTCGCCGCACCATAGGCGGCGAAATCGAGAATGTGGATGCCGACATCGCCGAGCACGCCATTTGAGCCGTGGCCGGTGGAAAGACGCCACAGCCAGGTCGATTCCGTGCGCCAGTCGCCCCAGGCGCGCGAGACCAGCCAGCTCTGGAGGTAGGAGGCCTCCACATGCTTGATCGTGCCGAGTTCGCCCGATAGCACCATCTCGCGGGCGCGCTGCAGCGGCGCGACGTTGCGATAAGTAAGGTTCACCATGTTGATGACGCCTGCCTTTTCCGCTGCTTCGGTCATCTCCAGCGCCTTCGGATAGTTTTCCGCCAGCGGCTTCTCGCACAGCACATGTTTGCCGGCGGCGATCAGCGCCATCGTTGTCGGGTGGTGAACGCGGTCCGGCGTGATGTTGGTCGCCGCATCGAATTCGCCCCAGGCGATCGCCTGATCCAACGAAAGAAAGCGCTGTTCGATGCCGAACTTGTCGGCGAAGGCGGAAAGCCGGTCCGGATCGGTATCGACGGCGCCGACCACGGTCACGCCGTCAATTTTGCTGAAGTGGGTGAGCTGGTTTTTCGCCATCACGCCCGTGCCAAGAACGAGTAGTCGCATGAATGCTCCTCAGCGGTAACCGGCTTCGCCGGCCTGGTGCAGTCTCGGGCCGCGTTCGACGATCGGCTCCAGCGCCTTTTCTACCGGCACATTTGGAGCGTCGGTAATGGCAGTCAACGCGCCCTCAGGGTTATAGGCCCATTTGACGCCATTGATCAGCACCTTCTGGACGGTGGCGTCGTGATAGGTCGGATAGGTCTCGTGGCCGGGGCGGAAATAGAAGATGTTGCCGGCGCCGCGCCGCCAGGTCAGGCCCGAGCGGAACACTTCACCGCCCTGGAACCAGGAGATGAACACCGTTTCCAGCGGCTCCGGCACCGAGAACTGCTCGCCGTACATTTCCTCGTTTTCGAGCTCGAAATGCTCGCCGATGCCGGCGGCGATCGGATGGCGCGGATTGATCGTCCACAGCCGCTCACGCTCACCCGCCTCACGCCATTTCAGAGCGCAGGGCGTGCCCATCAGCCGTTTGAAGATTTTCGAGAAATGGCCGGAATGCAGCACCAGCAGGCCCATGCCCTCCCAGACGCGCTTGGCGACACGCTCGACGACGACGTCGGAGACCGCGCCGTGATCCTTGTGGCCCCACCAGGTCAAGACGTCGGTCTCGGCAAGGCGGGCTTCGCTCAACCCATGCTCCGGCTCCTGCAGCGTTGCCGTCGTCGCCGAGATGGCGGGATCGGCATTCAGCGCATTGGCGATCGTCGTATGCATGCCCTCGGGATAGATGCCGCGGACGATTTCATTGGTGGTCTCGTGAATATTCTCTCCCCAGACGACGGTGCGTATGGCCATGATGTGCTCCTCTGGAAGCTGGAAGTATCGAGCAGGCGGGAAAAGCAGAATTCAAAGCGCTTTGGAAAAAGGCGCTGCGTGCGCCTCGATCTCCTCCACGTCCAAGCAACACATAGCCCTTTGTCAGGAATTTGACAAAGGGGAAAATTTGTCGCGCGGGCCTCGAAGTAGGATTCTGAAATATCGCAGTGAAATCAATGCGAAACGGACTCCGAGAACAGGTTGACGACGACGACGCCCGATATGATCAGCCCGAGGCCGATGATCGCCGGCAAGTCGAGGCGCTGCTTGAAGAAGACGAGGCCGACCGAGGAAATCAGCACGATTCCCAAAGCGCTCCAAATCGCATAGGCGATGCCGACGGGAATGCTTTTCAGCGTCAGCGACAGGCAATAGAAGGCGGCCGCATAGCAGGCGACGACGAGTGCCGTGGGCCCGATGCGGGTGAACTGCTGCGACAATTGCAGCGCGGTCGTGCCGATGACTTCGAGCACGACGGCTGCAAAGAGCAGCCCGTAAATGGCGGCTTGGCTCATGGCGGCATTCCTTTTCGGATTACTTTCCGGTCAGCTCGACAAGGCGGCCGATAAGATCCCGCCTCAGAGCATCGCTGATCTCATGACTCTCCAACG
Organism: Rhizobium phaseoli; assembly: GCF_001664385.1. Classification (NCBI taxonomy): domain Bacteria; kingdom Pseudomonadati; phylum Pseudomonadota; class Alphaproteobacteria; order Hyphomicrobiales; family Rhizobiaceae; genus Rhizobium; species Rhizobium phaseoli. Next base: position 3,495,894 of record NZ_CP013532.1, read on the forward strand.
TATCGGCAAACCACAGGCCGTCGGCCGCAAAGCGCACGATCTGCGCATCGAGCGAGGAATCTGTGCCGACATACTCCTCGGCCCGCGCCTGCACCCATTGGCGCCAGCGTAGGCGCAGCCGCGGTTCGGCAAGAAGCGCGATCGTCACCTGCGTCCAGCTTCGGGAATCATCGGGACGATCCTTGAGACCGGACACCGCCCTGAGATAGGCGCGGGTGAAGCGGCCTTGCGGCTGCGGATCGCCGCGCATCAGTTCCTCGATATCGGCGTCGAACTTTTCGAGCAGGCTCTCGAACAGCGCGTCGAGCAGCGCATTCTTCGTCGGGAAATGGTGCAGCAGCCCGCCCTTGCTAACGCTGGAGGCGGCAGAGACTGCATCGAGCGTGACGGCTGCCATTCCGTCGCTGGCAGCAAGCCGCGCGGCGACCTCCAGCAACTGCTGGCGCACGAGAGCTGGTTGTTTCTTGCGACGATGAGCGTTCGACATGAAATATAAAGATACCGTCCGGACGGTTTTGTCAAGGAGAAACGGCTGAACGGCTTGAGCCGCAAGCATTATGGGCGAAATGCCGCGGCACTTTGATGACAGTTGCGATCGCTTTCCGCCCCGTGCATGAAGGGTCGGGCGATGGCAATGATATCGGGGATGGTTTCGTGACGGAAAACACCACTCTATATGAAGCGATCGGCGGCGATCCCGCCGTGCGGGCGCTGACGCATCGCTTCTACGTGCTGATGGATACGCTGCCGGAGGCGAGCAACGTGCGCGCCGTTCATCCGTCGAGCCTTGAGGGCAGCGAAGAGAAATTCTACGAATATATGAGCGGCTATCTCGGCGGCCCGCCGCTCTATACCGACAAGCGCGGCCATCCGCGCCTGCGCAGCCGCCATTTCGTCGCCGAGATCGGCCCGGTCGAGCGCGACGAATGGTTGCTCTGCTTCCGCCGCGCGCTCGACGAGACGATCGCGAGCCAGGCGTTGCGCGACCTGATCTGGGCGCCGGTCGAGCGCCTTGCCTATCACATGCAGAACAAGGCCCCTGACACCGAGGAACAGCCATGAGCCTGAACGCGCGTCTGGAGCCGGTGCTCTATCTCTTTGCCGGCCTGTTCGGTGTATCAGGCGTGGCACTCGCCGCCCTTGCCGCCCATGGCGGCGGCGAGGCCAATCTCGCCGCATACGCATCCGCCATGTGCCTCGCCCACGCCCCTGCCCTGCTGGCATTGGCTCTCGGCACCGCAAGGCTCAAAACCGCCTGGCTGGCCGGTTTTCTCATGATTGTCGGAACGTTGCTCTTTGCGGGCGACCTCGTCACCCTGCGCTTTACCGGCACCGGCCTCTTCCCCTATGCCGCACCGACCGGCGGCTGGACGATGATGCTTGGCTGGCTGGCCGTCGCGGCAGGCGCCGTCTTCAGGGTTCGCTCTTAAGGGCTGGGGAAACTCAACTTCTTGTCTCTGAGGATACGTTACATCAGAGTATCCATCCGCAAATTGAGCGGCTGACGGAAGTCCGCCGCCCTCTCTTCCCTCATCCCTGTGCTCGTCACAGGGATCCAGCGCGCCCAAGTCCTTGGGCGCGTGAGACTCTCTTCAGGCCTGACGAGTCATTCACGGCGCGGACGCGCCGTGGCTGGATTCCTGTGACAAGCACAGGAATGAGGGTGGAGAACGCCAGGCGAAAACCGCCCATCAACCTATATCCCATCGACCACATTGAAGCCCTCAAACACCGGCGGTCCCTTATACATCGCCTTGCGGTCGCCGGCATTTCGGTGCGCGGCGCGAAAATTCTCGGACTTCGTCCAGTTCTGAAAATCCGCTTCGCTCTTCCAGACCGTGTGCGAGGAATAGAGCGTATAGCCCTCCTCTTCGTTGGCCTTGCCGCGCAATAGGCGGAATTCGACGAAACCGGGCACCTCGGCCAGGCTGGAATCGCGATTGCGCCAGACGGTCTCGAAATCACTCTCGCTCCCGGCTGCGACCTTGAAGCGGTTCATTGCGATATACATGAAATCTCCCTACGCCTTCCGCTTGTCCGCCCTTGCCGCAAGCGCGGGAAAGGCGAGAATATTATTGCCGTTTGCCGCCGCCGGGCCAAGTGCTCTCGTCGTCGCTTCTCCAGGCATACGCGCCTCCCAGGTCGGGAACAGCGTCACATTCTGATAGATCCGCTGGCGTTCGGCATGCTGCTGAAAAAGTTCGTAGAGTTCCGGCACGAGGCCGTCGCCGCTCTGCGCGGCGAGCTTGTGCAGGCCGATCATGGTGAAGCCGTCGGGATGCTGGTCGTTCATCGGGAATTGTCTCGTTCGTTCATCGTCTGCAGCGCACGCTCCAGGCTGGACTTGCTGCCGTTGCGCAGCGGGATGAAGGCCTTGCCGAATTTCTTGCAACCGGTCTTCACCCGCAAACAGGCATCGTGGCTGATACAGTCGATCGGGCAGAAGACGCAGTCGACCGAAGGCAGCACGGTATCGATGCGGGACACCGCTTCACGCAACCCGCCGTCGTGATGAATGAGCTCGGCGCCGAAATTGCTGCAGATCTGGCGAAGATGCGCCACCTGGCAGTCACGCCCGCCGACATAGAGGAAGCTGCGGCCATCCAGTTTGGACCGTCCGGGGGATGCCTGACTTGCGGCCTCGCCCGCGCTGTCGCGGTCCTCCCGGTTCGACCCCTTCTTGCCCTTGCGAGCCATATACCACCCGTTCGCTAGTTGATCGTCACACGATTCCTGCGTGTGCGGGTGGACCTTATTAAACTTGATTTTTGGAGTAAAGTATAAAGTTGATTAATATTATCATATTTTATCGGGCTGTGACTTGAACCGGAAAGTCGAATGTGTGCGAAGCCCCCCATCCATCAGGCAAAGCGGGAAGATTGCAGGAATTCAGGCTGCCTAGAACCGCGTTATCCACGTCGGCCATACCAGAGCCGCTAGTGATGCGCGATAAGGTGACATTTCCGTCGCTATTGACCATAACGCGAACTCTTAGGGATACCGCAGTATCCCGATATTGCGACTTCAGCCGGTCGATACAACGAGATAGGCGCGAAAAAACCTTACCCATGTAATTTGCCTGAGAAGCACCGCCAGCGCCTTCCTTGCCCCCGGATGTCCGCGAATTGTTATCGGAGTTGGCGTCGGCTTGACCGTCGGCAGCTCCTCTGCGAGATTCCTGCTTGGCATCGCCTTCCGAACCCTGTGTTTTCTTCGGCGGCTGTTTTCTGTCCACCACCTTCTTTTCTACAGGCTTCTCCAGCTTCGGCTTCTTTTGCGGAATGACCACTTCTGTCGGCGGTTCCGGCTCGGGAGAAACAGGAGCCGCCTCGACAGGCTTGATCTCTTCGGATTCGGATTGAATTGCGGCTGCCGTTGGCGGTTCGCTTGAAATCACCAGCTGTTCCGGCACCACCGTCGACATTGGCTGTGCGACGGACGTTTCGGCAGAGGTTTCCGATACGAGAACTTCCGGTTCTGCAGTCGCAACCGTCTCGGCTGACTGACGCGTAACGTCCTGTAAAGGCTGGACGATCTCGACCGGCTCTGCGTTAGCCGGCTGCACGGTTTCCGGCTGGACGACCTCCGGCTGTACTTCCGCTGTTTCGACTGGCTTAACCGTATCGGGTTCAACAGCCTCGGGGACCACTTCTTCCTGTATCGTCACTTCAGTCTCGCCGGCTGCGCTCTGATCGGCGTCGGAGCTGCCGAGCATGACCACGCTGATCGCCTCGCCCGCCTCCATCAGCGTCTCATCCGAGGGCGCAGGCATCACGGCAAACAGCGTGGCGGCCAACGCAGCATGAAAGAAGAACGAGCCGGCGCAACTCAGCGCCACCCGCCGCCGCACCGGCTTCTGCTCGTCCTCCTGCTTTTCCACCGCCGCATCCATCGGCGGTGCAGGAACCGGAGCTGCAGGCACGGTTTCCGGATGGTCGGGAAAGGAGGATATCTGCGCGAAACGCGTGTAGTGGATCACCGTTTCACCGGCCGGCTGCCGCGGCGCGTTGCGCAGTTCGGAAAGCTCATGGCCGGGATGCATGCCGGGCGTGTTGTCGTTCAGGCTGCCGCCGGCGTCCGCCTCCCCGATGAGCACCTGTCTCGATCTGGTTTTCGCTGAAATCGCCATTGTCTACGCCTCGGACAGCCTGAAACATGTCCGCCGGGGTTCATCCCCGGCGTTATCTTAGCCCTCGAAAGGAACGGAAATCTGCGAACGGGTGACGAGACCCTTCATGCATTCGCCGGCAGCCGGCCCGTCGCAGACAGGCGTGTCGTTGATCAGGATGCGGGTTACGCTCTCGCATTTGACATTCGGCATGTCGAACTGGCGCACGCGCTTCTTGCCCCGCGGCAGATCCCGGAAATCGAGAACGGTGATGCGGTCGACGGCGTTCTTGTCGTTGAAGAAGGCGAGTTCGAAGGAGACCTTGTTGATGGCGGCGGGCAGCTGGTTGAGCGCGACGAAGGTCATCATGCAGCCCTTCTGCGAGGGCGCCAGCGCGTTGAGCTCGACATTGAGAGAGGCTGCCGGCGCCGTCTCCTGTGCCTGGCATACGCTCGCAACCCCCATTACCCAGCCGGCCGCAACGGCCGCAAACCTACCCGTCATAATCTTCTCCGCCATTGTCGCCGGCCGCCGGCAGGCGGCCGCAAATCAGCAATCTCAAAAACTTGACTACGTTAGTCTCCTATTGCGTCTTTAAAAAACTATGAGTAAGAAAGTCAAGTTAATTGTCACCACACCGGGGACCACCGATCCCCGGCTTCACGGAATTGCCAACCGACATGATGGTTGAAAAGCCAGATAGCTTTAAGCATGCGCCGCTGCCCAGCGAGCCGGCGGCGCAACAGCGGATCGTCGATAGCGCGGATCTTTTCCGCGGCACGAACGAGATCGTGATCAGACACGACGGGCTGGTCTACCGCCTGAAGATCACCCGCCAGGGCAAGCTCATTCTTAATAAATAGGGCCAATAAGTAGGTAAGACATGACTGAACAGAAAAGACCGGCGCCGGCCGAAATCCGTGCGTTTCGCGCCGAAAATCCAAAGATGCGCGAGCGCGATATCGCCGCCCGGCTGAAGATTTCCGAGGCCGCCCTCGTCGCCGCCGAAACCGGCATCAGCGTGACCCGCATCGATGGCAGCGCGCTGAAGCTTCTGGAACGCGTCGCCGGCCTCGGCGAAGTGATGGCGCTGTCGCGCAACGAAAGCGCAGTGCACGAGAAGATCGGCGTCTTCGAAAACATCAAGATGGGCATGCAGAGCGCCATCGTGCTTGGCGAGAATATCGACCTGCGCATCTTCCCGAGCCGCTGGGAGCATGGCTTCGCCGTCTCCAAGAAGGATGGCGATCAGGAGCGCCTCAGCCTGCAATATTTCGACAAGGCGGGCAACGCCGTGCACAAGGTGCATCTGCGCCCGAATTCGAATGTCGAAGCCTATCATGCGATCGTCGCCGAGCTGAAGCTCGAAGTGCAGTCGCAGGAATTCGTCGAGGCCGAGATCTCGAATGCCGCCGATGACGCCGCCGACGTCAGCCGCGACGAGCTGCGCGACAACTGGAGCAAGCTTACCGATACCCATGAGTTCTTCGGCATGCTGAAGCGCCTGAAGATCGGCCGCCAGGCTGCCATCCGCAGCGTCGGCGACGACTATGCCTGGAAACTCGACAACACCGCGACGGCTGAGATGATGCATGCTTCGGTAAAGTCGGGCCTGCCGATCATGTGCTTCGTCGCCAATAACGGCATCGTCCAGATCCATTCCGGCCCGATCTTCAACGTGCAGGCCATGGGTCCGTGGATCAACATCATGGATCCGACCTTCCACCTGCATCTGCGCCAGGATCACATCGCCGAGACCTGGGCGGTGCGCAAGCCGACCAAGGATGGCCACGTGACCTCGCTGGAGGCCTACAATGCCGAGGGCGAGATGATCATCCAGTTCTTCGGCAAGCGGAAGGAAGGTTTCGACGAACGCGCCGAATGGCGCGAGATCATGGAAAACCTGCCGCGGGCAGCAAGCGTGGCCGCTTAAGGATCATAGCGATGACGATGCGTAAAAATCTGCGCCGGATCCGTCCCTGGGAACTGGCCCTGACGGCGGCCGTCTTGGCGCTGCCGCTGATCCCGAACGCGCCGGCCGGCCAAAGCTTCGCCTTCATCCGCGCCGCCCATGCCGAGGACAAGAAGCTCGATACGTCGCGCCTGGTTTCGGTCGGCGGCGACGTCACCGAGATCGTCTATGCGCTCGGCGAGGAAGGCCGGCTGATCGCCCGCGACACGACGAGCCTCTATCCGGAGGCCGCGCTGAAATTGCCCAATGTCGGCTACATGCGCGCCCTCTCGCCGGAAGGCATCCTTGCCATGAACCCGACGGCGATTATCGCCGTCGAAGGCTCCGGTCCGCCGGAGGCGCTGACCGTGCTGAAAAATTCCAGCGTGCCCTTTGAGAGCGTGCCGAACACCTTCACCCGGGACGGCATCATCGCCAAGATCGGTCGGGTCGGCGCCCTGCTCGGCGTGCCCGACAAGGCGAAGGCGCTCGAAGAAAAGGTCGCGGCCGATCTCGACGCGGCCGTCACCGATGCCGGGAAGCGCCCGGAGACCGAACGCAAGCGCGTTCTCTTCATCCTCAGCGCCCAGAACGGCCGGATCATGGCATCGGGCACCGGCACGGCGGCCGATGGCGTCATCAAGCTTGCCGGCGCCGTCAACGCCGTCGGCGCATTCCCGGGCTACAAACCGTTGACGGACGAGGCGATCATCGAAGCCAAGCCCGACATCATCTTGATGATGAATCGGGGCGATGGCGCCGGCACCAAGAACGAGGACCTGCTGGCCCAGCCGGCGATCGCGCTGACGCCGGCCGGCGAGAAGAAAGCGATCATCCGGATGGACGGCGTCTACCTGCTCGGCTTCGGCCCGCGCACGGCGGCCGCCGTGCGGGACCTCAACGCGGCGATCTATGGGGGCTGATCATGGCCCTGCCGCAAGCCATGACGGAACGAAGGCGACTGGTTCCGATGGAGATGCGCGACGTCAAGCAGGCGGGCGACAGGACGCGCCTCGCCCTGCTGACGATCGCCCTGCTCGTTGCCGGCTCGATCTTCTCGATGCTGTTTTCGGTGACGACGGGCGCTTCGGATGCCTCGATCGTCGACGTCATCGCCAACATGGCCGGCTCCGAGGCGGCGCTCAGCGCCCGTGATCGCATCATCATCTTCGATATCCGCCTGCCCCGCACCATTCTCGGCTTCCTGATCGGCGCCTCGCTCGCCGTTTCGGGCACGGTAATGCAGGGCCTGTTCCGCAATCCGCTGGCCGATCCCGGCCTCGTCGGCGTCTCCTCCGGCGCAAGCTTCGGCGCGGTCGCCATGATCGTGCTCGGCGGCGGTCTTGCAGCTCCGCTCGAAGCGCTTCTCGGCATCTACGCGCTGCCCGCGGCTGCCTTCGGCGGCGGCCTCGCCACGACGCTGCTGCTCTACAGGATCGCCACCCGCCACGGCCAGACCTCGGTCGCGACGATGCTGCTTGCCGGCATCGCGCTCGGCGCGCTTGCGCTCGCGCTTACCGGCCTGCTGATCTACATGGCGAACGACCAGCAGCTGCGCGACCTGACCTTCTGGAGCATGGGCTCGCTTGCCGGCGCCACATGGACGAAGATCGCCGCCGCCGGCCCGATCGTGCTTCTGTCCTTCACCGCCCTCCCCTTCATGGCCCGCGGCCTCAATGCCATCACGCTCGGCGAGGCCGCGGCCTTTCACATGGGCGTTCCCGTCCAGCGGCTGAAGAACGTCGCGATCGTCGGCGTCGCGGCGGCGACCGGCGCTTCCGTCGCCGTCAGCGGCGGCATCGGCTTCGTGGGCATCGTCGTGCCGCATATCCTGCGCATGGCGATCGGGCCGGATCACCGCTTCCTGCTGCTGGCCGCAGCCCTTCTCGGCGGCTCGCTGCTGATCTTCGCCGACGTGCTGGCGCGCACCCTGGTCGCCCCGGCCGAACTGCCGATCGGCATCATCACCGCAGCGGTCGGTGGTCCCTTCTTCCTGTGGATCCTGCTGAAGCAGCGTTCGCGCCTTGCCCTGTGAGTGACTTGTGAGTGACGTGCAGATGATCGAAGTGTCCGGCCTCTCCGTGCGCCTTTCCGGCAAGGCTATCATCAGCGACGTCGCCTTCACCGCAAAGGCCGGCGAGCTGACGGCGATCGCCGGGCCGAACGGCTCCGGCAAGACGACGACGATGAAAGCGATATCAGGCGAGCTTGCCTATGGCGGCTCGGTGCGCATCGGCGGCGACGAGGTGAAGGGGCTGAAACCCTGGCAGCTTGCCGCCATTCGCGGCGTGCTGCCGCAGGCCAGCACCATCTCCTTTCCCTTCACCGTGCGCGAGATCGTCCGCATGGGCCTGACCTCGGGCCTTAATCTCAATCCCGACAAGGCCGATCAGACGGCGGCGGCGGCACTTGCCTCCGTCGACCTCACCGGCTTCGAAGGCCGCTTCTACCAGGAGCTCTCGGGCGGCGAGCAGCAGCGCGTGCAGCTTGCCCGCGTGCTCTGCCAGATCGCCGAGCCCGTCGTCGACGGCAAATCCTGCTGGCTGCTGCTCGACGAGCCGGTCTCAAGCCTCGACATCAGCCACCAGCTGACCATCATGACGCTCGCCCGCAATTTCTGCGAACGCGGCGGCGGCGTCATCGCCGTCATGCACGACCTCAACCTGACGGCCCTCTTTGCTGACCGCGTCGTGCTGATGAAGTCGGGGCGCCTCGCTGCCGCCGGAAGCATCCGCGACGTGTTGACCGACGGCATCATGTTCTCGGTCTTCGGCTGCGCCCTGCGCATCAACCAGGTGCCGCCCGACGACACGCCCTTCGTGCTCGCTCACAGCGCCGTTCCCCGGCGCTAGCTCGCCTGCGCGGCGGAACTTTTGACCGCCCGGCACGTTTTCGGCAGTGATTTGAGTCAATGCCGGGCGGTCTCATCTATGCAACGTACGGTCATGACCCCCGTGCAAAACAGGCGGGCTTGCGCGCGCCCCAGCCAATGGAGACAGCCATGACCTATTCCATTTTTCACTCCGGCCGCAGCCGCCGCAACGGCACCTTCCACAGTTTCGAATCCGGCATCGAGGAACAGATCGAGGCGCTGCGCGACGAGTTGGCGGAACTGACGCGCCTCGTCGGCAAGAGTTCCCGCCATCAGGGCGATAAAATCCGCGGCCAGGCAAGCGCCGGTTATGAGGAACTGCTCGCCCGCAGCGAGGATCTCTTACGCGAATTGCAGCACGGCTACGAGCGCGGCGCGACCGAGATGCGCGAGACCGTGCGCAAACATCCGCTGGCAACGATCGGCGCCGCAGCCGCCTTCGGCCTGGCCATCGCCTTCCTCGCCCGGCGCTGAGGAAGCGCGATGCTGTCGATCCTCAGCCTGCTGACGGGCGCAAGCGTACACCGGACCGTCGCGCGCGCCAAACGCACCAGCATTTTCATTGTGCTCGCCCTGCTCTTCCTCCTCACCGCCTATGCGCTTGCAGTCGCCGCCGGCGCGATCTGGCTCGCCGGCATCTACGGCGCGGTCGGCGCCGCCCTCTTCCTGGCCGCTTGCGCGCTACTGATCGCGATCCTCCTGGTGGTGGTGATGGCGATCATCAACGCCCAGGAGAAACGCCGCGCCCGCGAGCGCCGCGCAGCCCTGGAATCGGTGGCGGCAGTCGGGCTCGGGCTCGTGCGCGCCCAGCCGCTCCTGACCGCCGGCGTGCTGGCGGCAATCGTCGCGGCCAATCTGGTGGGGTCGAAGCGCGAGGATTGAGGCCCAGTCGACCTTCTGCTCGTTCTGCCGCGGAGTGATGGACGCGGATTGGGGCCGTCCGGGTGCAGGGTAGGTCGCCCGCCCCACCACCCTCATTCCTGTGCCTGTCACAGGAATCCAGCCACGGCGCGCCCGCGCCGTGACTGAACTGATACTTCAACGGAAAGAGTCTATTGCGCCCAAGGACTTGGGCGCGCTGGATTCCCGTGACGAGCACCGGAATGAGGGTGGGGAGGTGTGCTCAAAATACTGGTTACACCTGGAGCACGTCCCTCCCCGCGCACGAGACAGGGGTCGCGCCGCGACAGGCAGCCGGCTTCTCGATCGCTCGTCAGAACGCAAACGCCTTCGACGTCAGCGGCGCCGAGGTGGCGTCGGGGCCGAAATCGGCTTCGCCCGAGATCTGCAGCAATTCCTGCAGCCGTTGGCGGGCGCGGTTGACGCGGCTCTTGATGGTGCCGACGGCGCAGCCGCAGATTTCGGCGGCCTCCTCGTAGGAAAAGCCCGAGGCGCCGACGAGGATGATCGCTTCGCGCTGGTCCGGCGGCAGCTGGTCTAGCGCCTTCTTGAAATCCTGCAGATCGAGCGCGCCATATTGCGAGGGGTGCATCGCCATCGATTCGGTAAACAGGCCGTCGCTATCCTGCACCTCGCGGCCGCTCTTACGCATCTGGCTGTAGAGTTCGTTGCGCAGGATCGTAAAGAGCCAGGCCTTCATGTTGGTGCCCATCTCGAAATGATCCTGTTTGGCCCAGGCCTTCATGATGGTGTCTTGAACGAGATCGTCGGCACGATCATGCCGTCCGATCAGAGAAATAGCAAATGCGCGAAGGCTTGGGAGGGCCGCCAGCAGTTCCCGCTTGAAGCTGGGTTGCACTTTATCTTCCATGCGGGCGGTCCTATTCGGCCATCTTGGCGGAAGCCATCATCTCGGCATGGTCGAGCTTTTCGAGAAGATCGAGAAAACGATCGGGGATTGCTTCACCCTGTGCGGCCGCATAAAGCGACCGCAATTTGACGCCGATCTGATTGTTCGGGTCCAGGATATCGCTTGCCCGCAGCTCCAGCTTTCGCTGATCGGCTGCTTCCTTCTTGCGTGTGGTCATCAATTCGTCTTCTCGCCGGTTGTCTTGTTGCAGAGGCGTGCACAGCATAATCACGACTTCAACGAGCGACACCGAGGTTTTCGATTATCGATGTTGCCAATGTTTGCCGCGGCGTGGGTCAAGATGCTCGCCCTTTCTTTGTCGGCTGGAATAATGCGGACCGACGAAAAAAGTTCCTGCCGTTCCGGAACTTTTTTATCAAGATGACGTTAATTGCTCATTGAAGCCAATGCCGGCCTGTATACAGGAGCCATTTATGACACTTTCTACTCGAATTGCGCCGCACCTGCCTTATCTGCGTCGCTATTCCCGCGCGCTGACCGGTACCCAGACTTCAGGTGACGCCTACGTCGCCGCCGTTCTTGAAGCCATCATTGCCGATCTATCGATTTTTCCGGATACGGCGAATGACCGGGTCGCCCTCTACAAACTGTTTACGCAACTATTTGGTTCCACTGCCGTCCAGATTCCGGAACCGACCTCGCCATATGCGTGGGAACAGCGCGCCACCCTCAACCTGTCCAAGGTCTCGCCCGGCGCCCGCCAGGCTTTTCTGCTTGCTTCCGTGGAGAATTTCCGCGTCGCCGAAATCGCAGACATTCTTGAGCTCGATGAACAGGATGTCATGCAGCTGCTCGACAAGGCTTCGCAGGAGATTTCCCGTCAGGTGGCAACCGATATCATGATCATCGAGGACGAGCCGTTGATCGCCATGGATATCGAGCAGATGGTCGAAAGCCTCGGCCACCGCGTTACCGGCATCGCCCGCACCCATGCCGAAGCCGTCGCGCTCTATAACAAGACGAAGCCAAGCATGGTGCTCGCCGATATCCAGCTTGCCGACGGCAGTTCCGGCATCGACGCGGTCAACGACATTCTCAAGACGTCGAGCGTGCCGGTGATTTTCATCACCGCTTTCCCGGAACGGCTTCTGACGGGCGAGCGTCCAGAACCCACTTTCCTTGTCACCAAACCTTTCAACCCCGACATGGTCAAGGCACTGATCAGCCAAGCGCTTTTCTTCAATGAATCGACCAAAGTAGCCGCCTGAGACGCAATTTTCCGGCCTTCGGAACCAAACCATCGAAACAGGCGTTCCGGTGCTGCCGGGACGCGTCGATGGCCTTAACGGTTTTTGCAGCGCTTTGTTCTAGAGTTGGCAGGCAGTTTCTGGAAGGGCGTTCCCTTCAGCGACGTTCACAATGTCACAAGGAAAGGCGGCCGAGTGAATACGACTGAACCATTGTCGGGCACGCCTTTCACCTTCGAAGGCAAAGCCGCAATGATGGAACGGGCGCTCGGCAGCGCCGGTATTTCAATTCTCTGCCAGGACTCCCGACTTTCGATTTTCTACGCCGAAAATCTGCCGCCTTATTTCGCGGCGCTTTTCGTGCCCGGCGGCACTGATGCCGGCCTTTTCGGCGACACCCATGGGCAGTATCTGACCGCGCTGAAACACAAGGTGCTGGAGACCGGTATCCCCAACAATGCCGAAATCGAGATCGACATCGACGGCGAAATGCGCACTTATGAACTGAAAATCCAGCGCACCGGCGACCGTGGCACGCACGGGCTTCTGTCCGTCATGACTGAGGTCACCGAAAGCCGGCATCGTGAAAAAGTGCTGAAATCGCTGCTGCGCGAACTCTCGCACCGCTCGAAGAACCTTCTCGCCATCATTCAGGGCATTGCCACGCAGACGGCGCGCAACACGCTGTCTCTCGACAGCTTCCTCCTGAAATTCCGCGGGCGGCTGCAATCGCTTTCCAATTCCCAGGACCTGATCACGGATTCGAGCTGGCGCGGCGCCTATCTCTTCGAACTCGCCGAAAAGCAGTTCGCCCCCTACTGGCCGGAGACATCGGGCTCCATGCCAATCTACGGCATCAACGCGCATCTGACGCCGAATGCCGCCGTACATCTGGGGCTCGCCCTCCACGAACTCATCGTGAACTCCGCCTCCTATGGCGCAATTGCCGGCGGCGCTGCCTCCATCACGCTCAACTGCCGGGAAGCTGCGATTGGCGACCGAAGGGCGATCGAAATCGCCTGGGCGGAAGTGCTGCAGGATCAGTCGGAGGTCCATGAATTCAGCGACAACAGCTTCGGCCGCACCGTGCTGGAGCGTGTCGTGCCCTCGTCGGTCAACGGCAAAGCGGAACTAAACCTTGTGCCCGGCCGCATCGAATATCGACTGACCATTCCGGAAACCGAATTCGAAATCTTCAAGCGTGTGTGAACAGCCCTAGCGACAAATCGTAAAATGAAAAACAGCCGGTGCGAGGGCGGCGCACCGGCTGTCTTCACTCACCGGGAGGGGACCGTGAGTACGTCCGGATGGTGGGTTGGGGGCGCGCATGTTGGGTCGATGCGATCACCATCCGGATATCGCAATAACGACGACATCCAAGTTTGGTTCCCTGCGATCGTAAAAAAATTCCACTTTTTTGAATCTTTTTGCGGAGGCGCTTTCTGGAGCGAACGCGCGAATATTTCGCAGACCCAAGGTGGGGAAATTTATCATGCGAAAACAGTGATTTGCGCGGGCTCACAAAAGAGCGGCCTGTCAAAATTTTACCGTTTGATAAATTTTTAAACCTGAGTTACGCTTTCCCTCACAGGCCGTTTACCAATAATGAGGGAACTTCAATGGAACGACTGGAAACTGGGATTCATGCTGGTCGGCTTTCGCCCGCTGAGTATGAAGCTAATTTTTCCGATCTTCATCCGCGCCTCGACAATCACGAGGCGCTGGTCGCTGCCGACCGCTGCTACTTCTGTTATGACGCGCCGTGCATGACGGCCTGTCCTACCTCGATCGACATTCCGCTGTTCATCCGGCAGATTTCGACTGGCAATCCGCTCGGCTCGGCAAAGACGATCTTCGACCAGAATATTCTCGGCGGCATGTGTGCCCGCGTCTGTCCCACCGAAGAGCTCTGCGAACAGGCCTGCGTGCGCAACACCGCCGAAGAGCGGCCCGTCGAGATCGGCCGCCTGCAGCGTTACGCGACCGATGCTGCCATGCAGGTCGGTAAACAGTTCTATGTCAGAGCCGAAGCATCAGGAAAGAGGATCGCCGTCGTCGGCGCCGGGCCGGCAGGTCTTGCCGCGGCCCACCGCCTGGCGGTGAAAGGCCATTCCGTCACCATCTACGACGCCAGGGAAAAATCCGGCGGCCTCAACGAATATGGCATCGCCACCTATAAGACGGTCGACGATTTTGCGCAGGCGGAAGTCGATTATGTGCTTTCGGTCGGCGGCATCGATGTCCGCCACGGCGATCTTCTCGGCCGCGATTTTTCGCTTGCCGACCTGCAGGCGCAATATGATGCCGTCTTCCTCGGTATCGGCCTTGCCGGCGTCAACGCGCTGCGCATCGAGGGCGAGAGCCTTGCGGGCGTCGACGATGCCGTCGATTTCATCGCCGCACTCCGCCAGGCCGAGGACAAGAGCGACATCGCCATCGGCCGCCGCGTCGTCGTTCTCGGCGGCGGCATGACGGCGATCGACGCTGCCGTGCAGGCAAAGCTGCTCGGCGCAGAAGAGGTGACGATCTGTTACCGCCGCGGCAAGGAGCACATGAACGCCTCCGAGTATGAGCAGGATCTGGCAAGCTCCAAAGGCGTGATCATCCGCCATTGGCTGGCGCCGAAATCGATCCTGGCGCAGGACGGCAAGGTCGCCGCGATCGAAGTGGAATACACCAAGCTCGTCGAAGGCCGCCTTGTTGGCACCGGCGAGACCGGCGTGATTGCCGCCGACCAGATCTTCAAGGCGATCGGCCAGACCTTTGAAGCCTCCGGCCTCGGTTCGCTGCGCATGGAATCCGGCCGCATCGCCGTCGACGTCGAAGGTCGCACGTCGCTCGACGGCGTCTGGGCCGGCGGCGACTGCGTCTTCGGCGGCGAGGATCTCACGGTTTCCGCCGTTGCCCACGGCCGCGACGCGGCCGAATCCATCCATCGCACCCTTTCCGCAGCAGCCGCTCCGGCTGTCGCGGTTGCTTGAGGGGAGAGAGAAACATGGCTGATCTCCGCAATAATTTTGTCGGCATCAAATCCCCGAACCCGTTCTGGCTGGCGTCCGCGCCGCCGACCGACAAGGCCTATAACGTCGAGCGCGCCTTCAAGGCCGGCTGGGGCGGCGTGGTCTGGAAAACGCTCGGCGAGGAAGGCCCGCCCGTCGTCAACGTCAACGGCCCCCGCTACGGCGCGATCTGGGGCGCCGACCGCCGCCTGCTCGGCCTCAACAATATCGAGCTCATCACCGACCGCGACCTCTACACCAACCTGCGGGAAATGAAGCAGGTCAAGATGAACTGGCCGGACCGGGCGCTGATCGCCTCGATCATGGTGCCCTGCGAGGAACAGGCCTGGAAGGCCATCCTGCCGCTCGTCGAAGAGACCGGCGCCGATGGCATCGAACTCAATTTCGGCTGTCCGCACGGCATGTCGGAACGCGGCATGGGCTCGGCCGTCGGCCAGGTGCCGGAATATATCGAAATGGTCGTGCGCTGGTGCAAGCAGTACACCCGCATGCCCGTCATCACCAAGCTCACGCCCAACATCACCGATATCCGCCGCCCTGCGCGTGCCGCTAAGGCCGGCGGCACCGACGCCGTCTCGCTGATCAACACGATCAATTCGATCGTCTCCGTCGATCTCGACAATTTCGCCCCCAACCCGACGGTCGGCGGCAAGGGCAGCCATGGCGGCTATTGCGGCCCGGCAGTCAAGCCGATCGCCCTCAATATGGTGGCCGAGATCGCCCGCGATCCTGAGACCTACGGCCTGCCGATCTCGGGCATCGGCGGCATCACCACCTGGCGCGACGCGGCCGAATTCCTCGCGCTCGGCGCCGGCAACGTGCAGGTCTGCACCGCCGCCATGACATACGGCTTCAAGATCGTGCAGGAAATGATCACGGGCCTCAGCGACTGGATGGACGAAAAGGGTCACAAGACCCTCGACGACATCACCGGCCGCGCCGTGCAGAACGTCACCGACTGGCAGTATCTCAACCTCAACTACATCGCCAAGGCGAAGATCGACCAGGACGCTTGCATCAAATGCGGTCGCTGCTACATCGCCTGTGAGGACACCTCGCATCAGGCGATCACCAACGTCGTCAATGGCCTGCGCCACTTCGAAGTGATGGACGAGGAATGCGTCGGCTGCAATCTCTGCGTCAGCGTCTGCCCGGTCGAGAACTGCATCACCATGGAGCAGCTCCCCGCCGGCAGCCTCGACAAGCGCACCGGCAAGGTGGTCGACCCGAACTACGCCAACTGGACGACGCACCCGAACAACCCGATGGCCCGCCAGGCCGCGGAGTGATCGGCCTGCAACGCCGCGGAGAAGTTTAAATCCGCGGCGTTGCACCGAGCCCGCAATGGATCTAGGGGATCATGCTGCACCATCGCAGCGTGCAACCGAAGAGGAGGCAGCCATGGCTCGCAAACACCTCACCGACTTCAGCTTTTGAGGTCACGTCGAAACGGCGTAAATCCTTCCCATCCGAAGCCCGGGTCAAGACCGGTTCGCAGATCGTTCATGGCGATGTCGAACGGATCGAAAAACTCGGCCGCAACGATCCCTGCCCCTGCGGCTCCAGGAGGCGGTTTCAAGAATTGCTGCCTGCAATCCGGCCGCTATGACGGCATCGAGCGGCATTACTATTTTTAGAGACCGTGACTGAAGATGCCCAGGAAGGCCCACTAGTCGCCAAATGATTTCCGGTAGGCGCTCGGGCTCGTCCCGAGCCGCCTACGGAAATGATGCCGCATCGTCGCCAGCGTGCCGAAGCCGCTTGATATCGCGATGTCGTCGAGCGACACGGCAAGCTCTTTCTCGAGGAGATCGCGCGCGTGCCGCAGCCGCTCCTTCAGCAGCCATTCGCCGACACTCTCACCGGTTGTGGCTTCGAAGCGGCGCTGAAAGGTGCGCATGCTCATGCCGGCTCTTTTGGCGAGCAGATTGATCGGCTGCTCCTCGGACAGGCTTTCCCGCATCCACTCGATCAGCGGCCCGAGACGGATGCCCTCGCGCTCTTCCGGCACGGGAGCCGCGATGAACTGCGCCTGCCCGCCCTCACGATGCGGCGGAACGACGAGCCGTCGCGCCACGCTGTTGGCGGCATCCGCGCCGAAATCGCCGCGCACCACATGCAGGCAGAGATCGATGCCGGCGGCACTGCCCGCCGCCGTCAGCAGGCTGCCCTCGTCGATGTAGAGAACGTCGGCATCGAGGCTGATGTCGGGATAACGCGCGGCGATCGAGGCGACGTAGCGCCAATGCGTGGTCGCCCGCCGTCCGGCCAGCAGACCGGCCGCAGCAAGCACGGCAACGCCGGAGCAGAGCGACATCACCCGCGCACCCCGTCCGTGTGCAGCCCGCAAGGCAGCGATCAGCGGCGCAGGCACCGGCGCGTCGATCGCCCGCCAGCCCGGCACGACGATCAGGTCCGCCTCCTCGAGCACCTCCAGCCCCTTGTCGACGGCAACCGTCAACCCGCCGGCGGCGCGAAGCGGCCCCGGTTCGATGCCGCAGACCGAGAAGCGATACCAGCCCTCGCCCATCTCCGGACGCGGCAGGCCGAAGACCTCGTAGGCGATGCCGAATTCGAAGGTGCAAAGTCCGTCATAGGCAAGGACTGCGACCAGCGGTGCTTTCGTCTGATGCGGCGATGTGTTTGGCATGATCTTTACGCTGTCGGTCATGATGGCCAATTTCGCAAAGCTCTACCATCGCCGATACCAGGCTGCAATTCCAACACGCGAAGGAAAGACAAATGCCAGGCCCCGTCTCCGAAATACCAGCCGCCGCGCCCGATCTCGCCGCCGCTCACTATGCCGCCAAGCTCGCCTTCGAGACCGATTGCTCCGATGTCCATGCCGCCTTTGCCGGCGCCAAGGTCGATTTCGTTCTCCTCGACGTGCGCTCGCCGGCGCTGTTTGCGCAATCACACGTGCCGGGCGCGATCAACCTGCCGCATGGCAAGATGACCGCGCACCGCATGTCGGAATGGGCAAGAGACACACTGTTCGTCGTTTATTGCGCCG
Source organism: Rhizobium phaseoli (assembly GCF_001664385.1). NCBI lineage: Bacteria > Pseudomonadati > Pseudomonadota > Alphaproteobacteria > Hyphomicrobiales > Rhizobiaceae > Rhizobium > Rhizobium phaseoli. Next base: position 3,513,876 of record NZ_CP013532.1, read on the forward strand.
GACCCCACTGCAACGGCGCGGATAAGGCCGCTCTCCGCCTCGCCAGGCTCGGCCTGAGGGCGAAGCTGATGATCGGCGGCATGACCGGTTGGGCCGACGAGGGTTTCGGCTTCGAAAGCGAGGCCGTCGCTGCCGAATAGCCGCAAGCTCCCCTCTACGACGCGAGGGGAGCGCATGTTTCAAAACTCGATGACGACCTTGCCGAACGGGCCGCGATAGAGATGATCGAGCGCCTGCGGCAATTCCTCGAAGGCATAACGCTTGTCGATGACAGGCTTCAGCCCGGTCCGGTCGACGGCGCGCACCAGATCTTCCAGCGCCCGACGGTGACCAACCGAAATTCCCTGTACGATGGGCGCCTTCAGAAGGAATGGCGCCGCCGGCCCCGAGACGTCGAACCCCTCGAACACGCCGATCACCGAGATGCGGCCGTTGACCGCCACGGCCTTCAGCGCTTGGCCGAGATGCGGCCCGCCGACGATCTCAAGCACATGGTCGGCGCCGTAGTCCCCCGTCAGGTGATAGAGCCGCTCCACCCAGTCGCCGTCGCGCCTGTTGATCAGATGATCGGCGCCGAGCGCCGACGCCCGCTCGAGCTTTTCGGCACTGCCTGATGTAATGAAGACCTCGGCGCCATGCGCCTTGGCGATCTGCAGGCCGAAGAGCGCGACGCCGCCGGTTCCCTGCACCAACACCTTGTCGCCGGCTTTCAGCCTGCCGCATTCAATGAGGGCGAACCACGCGGTCAGGCCGGCGCAGGGCAGCGTGCTTGCTTCGGCGGCATCGAGTGTATCAGGCGCACGCGTGAACCACTGCTCGGAAAGTACGGTATGTTCGGACAGCACGCCCGGATAGAAGCCGCCGCGTGTCCGGTAATGTGGAGTGCGGGCCGTGCCCGGCCCCCGGCCCTCGATCCAGTCCGGCGAAAAGGTGGAGATCACCCGGTCTCCAGGTTTGAAGCGCGTCACGTCAGGCCCGACGGCCTCGACCACCCCCGCCATGTCCGAGGCCGGCACGAAGGGAAACTTCAACGGCAGTCCCATGCCGCTCTCCAGCACCAGCCTATCGCGGAAGTTGAGAGAAACCGCCTGCGTCCGCACCCGGACCATCGTACCTGACACCTCGGGAATTCGGGCTTCACCGATCTTCAGATCGGCGCACGGTCCGATCGTCTCGGTCTGCCACTGCCTTGTCATCTGCATCTTTCTGCTCCTTCTCGATTAAGGAGCCGCAGATATATCGTTGAAAATCTGTCCGCTGTTGCGATATTAAATCGACAGAATGGTGCCGACGTGGAAACAAATATGGAGCAACTGAAGGGGATTTCGATCTTCGTCCAGACGGCAGAAGCCGGCGGCTTCTCAGCCGCCGCCGAACGGCTTCACCTTACCCGCTCGGCAGTCAGCAAAACGATCGCAAGGCTCGAACAGCGGCTCGGCGTGCGACTCTTCAACCGCACGACCCGGACCCAAAGCCTGACCGACGAAGGCCGGTTCTTCTATGAGCGCTGCCTGAGAGCCATTGAGGAAATCCGCATCGGCGAGGCCCAGCTCGAATCTGGCAGGCGCGAGGTCCGCGGCAGGCTGCGGGTATCGATGCCGGTGCTGTTCGGACGTCAATGCGCCGCTCCGATCCTGACCCGCCTGCTCGACGATCACCCGGATCTCGAACTCGACTTCTCCTTCAGCGATCGCATCGTCGATCTCCTGGAGGACGGCTTCGATCTTGCCGTCCGCAACGGCCCGCTGAAGGACAATCCCGACCTGATGGCGCGGGCGATCGCCGGGCAGTCCATGACGGTCTGCGCCTCGCCTGCCTATCTGGAGAAATATGGCGCGCCGCAAACGCTCGAGGATCTCGCCCACCATCAGGCTATCGTCTATCGCAGGGGTGACAACGACAGACCCTGGATCTTTCCGGCTGCAGCCGGTCCGCCGCGCGAAATTCTGCCGAAATCGCGGCTGCGGCTCGACGATCTCGCCTCGATAGCAGACGCCGCCGTGGAAGGCCGGGGCCTTGCCTGGCTGACCTGCTGGCTGGTGCGGGACAGGGTCCTGTCAGGTGAGCTCGTGCGGGTTCTGACCGATATGCCGTCCAACATCTTCCAAGCCTATGCCGTGTGGCCGAGATCGCCGGTGATGCTGCCGAAGGTGCGTCTTGCCATCGATATATTGGCGGCAAATCTGCCTCGCCTGATGGATTGAATGGGCTAGCGCTGCCAGTGGCGCTTGCGAGGCCGGGCAGTGGACCGCGGGGCAAAGGAATCCTCCGTTTTTCTATGGGTTTCTCTGGAAATACAGAGATGCTGCAATATATCGCTAGTTCGCGTTCTCTTATAAACGGCATCATCTGCCATCTCACCCAGAATACGGTCCGCATGTCACTTCGCAGCGTGCTTCGCGCACAAACAGCAGATTGCCACGCCGAGGTCGACAAGCTTTTCGGCACGTTCGATCTTTCCAATAGAGAGCAGTATCGGACATTTCTGCGCACGCATGCCCGCATCGTGCCGGCCGCCGAAAATGCGATCGAGCATGCCGGCATCCGCCGCCTGCTGCCCGACTGGCCGGACCGCAGACGTGCGCCGCTGCTCTTTGCCGATATCCGGGCGCTCGGCGATCAAATGCCGGCGCTGCTTCCGCCGCCGGCACTGGGTTGCGAAGCGGCACTCTGGGGAGCGCTCTACGTGCTCGAAGGCTCCAAGCTCGGCGGCGCTTTGCTTGCCAAGTCCGTGCCGGATCACCTGCCGCGCAGCTATCTCGCGCCGCAAGGGCCAAAGGGCGCCATGCGCGCCTTCATGGAGCGCCTCGACGCGAGCGATGTCGGCGATCCCGCGATAGCAGTCGCAGCGGCCCGCAATGTCTTCGAGCTCTTCCTCAAAGCCGCGCAGCTCGAACTGGAAGCCGTCCCATGAGCGGCACACGCGAACCCGTGGATCTCACCAATTGCGACCGCGAGCCGATCCATCAGCTCGGCGCAATCCAGCCCTTCGGATTTTTGCTGCAAGTATCTTCGGATTGGATCGTCACGCGCGCCTCCGTCAACCTTGCCGAGTTTCTGGGCGTGACCCAGGCCGATGCGCTCGGCCGTCCCGCTTCCACGCTGATCATGCCCGAAGCGCTTCACACGATCCGCAACAAGCTGACCACCTTGCGCGGCGCCGACGTCGTCGAGCGCGTTTTCGCGATCGCCCTGACGCCCGATCAGTCCAAGTTCGATGTTGCCGTGCACTTCAACGAAAGCCAGGTCATCATCGAAGGCGAGCGCTGCCAGGAAGACAGGCGCAATGCCCCTTCGCTCTCCATGCGCAGCATGATGTCCCGCCTCGACCAGGCGGAAACGCTGGAAGCTTTCTTCCGTGAAGGGGCAAGACAGGCGCGCGCCCTGACCGGCTTCGATCGGGTCATGGTCTATCGTTTCGACGAAGGCGGTTCCGGCGAAGTTGTAGCCGAAGCCGCCCGCAGCGGCATCGGCTCATTCCTGGGACTGCATTATCCCGCTTCCGACATCCCGGTGCAGGCCCGCGCCCTTTATCTGCGCAATCTGTTCCGCATCATTGCCGATGTCGATGCCGTGCCCGTGCCGATCCTTCCGGAACGCGACGAGCACGGCCAGCCGCTCGATCTCTCCATGTCGGTTTTGCGCTCGGTTTCGCCGATCCACATCGAATATCTGAAGAATATGGGCGTCGGCGCTTCGCTCTCCATATCGATCGTCGTGGATGGCAAACTCTGGGGCCTCTTTGCCTGCCACCATTACGAGCCGCGCCTGCCGTCGGCTCAAAGCCGCTCCACCGCAGAACTCTTCGGTCAGATGTTCGCGTCGCGTCTCGAAAGCCGCGAGAGACGGCTGGCGCTCGACTATGAGACCAAGGCGCGCCGCATCGCCGACCGGCTTCTCACCTCCGTCGCCGATAATGCCAGCCTGCTCGACGATCCGGCCTGGCTGATCGAGGCGCTCGCCGACGCCATTCCTGCCGACGGCATCGGTGTGTGGATCAACGGACGGCTGGCGCTTGCCGGTATCGGACCAGATAAGAAAAATTTTGCGAGCCTCGTACGCCATCTCAACCGCAACGCCGGCGGGCGGATCTATGCTGTCGACAGGCTTTCGCAGACCTATCCGGATCTCGAAATCGACGCGGTCGTAGCGGGCATGCTCGCCATTCCGATCTCGCGTTCGCCGCGCGATTATGTCGTGCTCTTCCGTCAGGAATTGGTACGCACCGTCCGCTGGGGTGGCGATCCGCACAAGCCGGTGGAATATGGACCCAACGGGCCGCGATTGACGCCGCGCAAGAGCTTCGAAGAGTGGTCGGAATTGGTGCGAGGCCGCTCCCTCCCCTTCACCGAGGCGGAGCAGCGCGTTGCAGAAACGATCCGCGTCACGTTGATCGAAGTGGTTCTCCGCCTGACCGACGAAGCGAGTATGGCGCGCCAGATGGCGAACGAGCGGCAGGAACTGCTGATCGCCGAGCTCAACCACCGCGTCCGCAACATATTGAGCCTGATCACCGGCATCATCCGCCAGTCGCAGGCAACATCGGTCAGCCTCGGCGACTACATCCGCCAGATCGAGGGCCGCGTCCAGTCACTCGCCCGTGCCCATGACCAGATTACGAGGGATCACTGGGCACCTGCTTCGCTTCGGCAATTGCTGCTGGCCGAGACCGCCGCCTATCTTGGCAAAAATGCCCAGCGCATTCAGATGCGCGGCGAGGACGTGCTGCTGGAGCTGCAGGCCTTTTCCACCGCTGCCCTTGTTTTTCACGAGCTGATGACCAACAGCGCCAAATACGGCAGCCTTTCCGGCGCCGGCAGCGGCATGGTCGAACTCGGCTGGTCCCGCGATGATGAAGGCAATCTGCACATTGGCTGGCGCGAAAAGGATGGCCCGCTCGTCACCGAACCCACGCGCCACGGCTTCGGCTCGACGATCATTCGGCGCTCGATTCCTTATGATCTCGGCGGCAAGGCCGAGGTGCGCTACAACAAGGACGGGCTCGAAGCGGATTTCTTCATTCCCGGGCGATATGTTGTCCGCCCAACCAGCGAGCGATCAGATTCAGTGCCATTCGGAGCAACGGCGCCCAAGCCGATAGCAGGCGATCGACAGCCGCTTTCCGGCCTGAGCGTGCTGCTGGTGGAAAACAACCTGATCATAGCCATGGACGGCGAAGATATTCTGCGCCGGCTGGGCGCCGAAATCGCAACCGCACCGAGTGTTGCCGAGGCAATGGAAATCCTCGCCCACCGGTCCTTCGATCTGGCGCTTCTCGATGTCAATCTCGGTGACGAGACCAGCTTCGGGATTGCCGACCGACTGGCAGCCGATGGTGTGCCATTCATTTTTGCCACAGGCTATGGGGAGGGCATCGCCCAGGCGCACAGCCATTCGGATGCGCCCGTCTTACAGAAACCCTACACGATGGAAGGTGTGACGGACGCCCTCGCCCGTCTGCCGCTTCCTAAGTAGACGTCAGCTCTCGGAGTGATCCGGCCGCAGCCCGCCGATGAAGAGCTGTTCCAGAAACCGCGCAGCATCCTCGAAGCGGCCTTCGCCGGCATGTTCCTGTCCCAGTACCGCGCGCACCTGGACGTCGAAGTCAGCATAATGCTGGGTCGTTGACCAGATTGAGAAGATCAGATGATAGGGGTCGCATTTGATGATCTTGCCCGATTTCGCCCAGGCGCGGATGACCTCGGCCTTCTCGTCGACCAGTTCCTTCAGCGGCCCCTTCAGCTCGTCCTCGATATGCGGCGCGCCCTGCAGCACCTCATTGGCGAAGAGCCGGCTTTCACGCGGAAAGTCGCGGGCCATCTCCAGCTTGCGTCTGATATAGCTGCGGATTTCCTCTTCCGGATTGCCTTCGGCGTCGAAGGCGCGCAACGGCTCCAGCCAGGTGTAAAGCACCCGGTCGATCAGCGCCCGGTGCATGGCTTCCTTGGTACGAAAGTAATAGAGCAGATTGGGTTTTGACATGCCGGCCACTTCCGCGATCTGGTCGATGGTCGAGCCGCGAAAGCCGCGCGCCGAAAACACGTCGAGCGCCGCCTCCAGAATCTGCTCTTCCTTCTCCTCCTGGATTCGCGTCCGCCTCAGGGTCTTCGCTGCTCTCGGAATAGCCATCGGCTATTGTTTCCCCTTGAAATTCAACTTCTTCGCTCAAGTTTGAGCAGGACAAGCCTACTGCCGCTTTCTTGAGCAACTGCCCGCATTTTTATCGGCAATTTTCGTGATTTTCGTCTTGAGCCCGGCGGTGGAAGTTGTAATGTTTACCAATCGGTCAAATTATCTGCCAGATGAAAAACAAAGGCAACTAGCGATTTTCCGGCGCTCGACAAAACCAATAAGAGGTGCCGGAAGAGACCATGGGAACAGGCAGGCATGCCCCTTGCATGACTGCCGCAAACAGGTGAGGGCTTGAAAAATGGTGGCAGCACCAGGCGAGAACATGCGCGTCAATGGCGACCGTCTCTGGGACAGTCTCATGGACATGGCGAAGATCGGACCCGGTATCGCGGGCGGCAACAATCGCCAGACGCTGACCGATTCGGATGCCGAGGGACGCAGCCTCTTCAAGACATGGTGCGACGAGGCCGACCTTACCATGGGCGTCGACCAGATGGGCACGATGTTCGCCACCCGCCCCGGCACCGATCCCGATGCCCTGCCCGTCTATGTCGGCTCGCATCTCGACACCCAACCGACCGGCGGCAAATATGACGGCGTTCTCGGCGTGCTTGCGGCTCTCGAAGTCGTGCGCACCATGAACGACCTCGGCATCAAAACCAAACATCCGATCGTTGTGACCAACTGGACGAACGAAGAAGGCGCCCGTTTTGCCCCGGCCATGCTGGCCTCGGGCGTCTTCGCCGGCGTTCACAGCCTCGACTTTGCCTATAATCGAAAAGATCCCGAAGGCAATCTGTTCGGCGACGAACTGAAGCGCATCGGCTGGGTCGGCGACGAAGAGGTCGGCGCCCGCAAGATGCATGCCTATTTCGAATATCACATCGAACAAGGCCCGATCCTCGAGGCCGAGGACAAGCAGATCGGCGTCGTCACCCACTGTCAGGGTCTGTGGTGGCTCGAATTCACCCTGACCGGCAAGGAAGCCCATACCGGCTCGACGCCAATGAACATGCGCGTCAATGCCGGTCTGGCGATGTCGCGCATCCTGGAAATGGTGCAGGGTGTCGCGATGGCCGAACAGCCGGGCGCCGTCGGCGGCGTCGGCCAGGTCTTCTTCTCGCCGAACTCCCGCAACGTGCTGCCGGGCAAGGTCGTCTTCACCGTCGACATCCGCTCGCCCGACAAGGCCAAGCTCGACCGCATGCGGGCAAAAATAGAGGCGGAAGCGCCTGGCATCTGCGATGCCCTCGGCGTCGGCTGTTCCATCGAGGCGATCGGCCATTTCGCCCCCGTCACCTTCGACGAAAAGCTTGTCACCGCGGTCCGCTCCGCTGCCGAACGCCTCGGCTACAGCCACATGAACCTCATCTCCGGCGCCGGCCACGACGCCTGCTGGGCCGCCAAGGTCGCGCCCGCCACGATGGTCATGTGCCCCTGCGTCGGCGGCCTCTCGCACAACGAAGCGGAAGAGATTTCCAAAGAATGGGCGACGGCGGGCGCCGATGTGCTGTTCCATGCGGTGGTGGAGACGGCGGAGATCGTGGCGTGATGTCTAACGTCGCGCCCGGAGCCCCCTCATCCGACCCCTCGGGCCACCGTCTCCCCGCCGGGGAGAAGGGATCGGCTGACATTGCGGCTTCCCCCTTCTCCCCTCGGGGAGAAGGTGCCCGAAGGGCGGATGAGGGGGCTCCGGGCGCGACGAAAATTATCAAACAGGATATCCGTAAACATCGTCCGGCGAAAACCGGGCAAGCCCGCCGGCTTCGCCGGAACGGAACCGAAGAGGAATACTACCTCTGGAGCGACTTACGCGCACGACGCCTGAACGGCTACAAATTCGCGCGACAGGTCCCGCTCGGCCCATTCATTGTCGATTTCCTCTGTCGCGAAGAACGACTGATTGTCGAAGTCGACGGCTTCCAGCACGCAGAGAGCGCGACTGACCAACGCCGTACCGAATGGCTCAATGCCAATGGCTATTCGGTACTGCGCCTCTGGAGTCAGGAAATCTCGCGCGAGCGGCGCTCCGTACTCGAAACGATGCTTGCGGCCTTGCAGGGCCGGCTTGAATTCAGTCCCGAACTGCCCGGCTTCTATTCGCCAGCCGCATTCACAAATAAGGATAGGCAACGATCATGACCACAGTCATCAAGAACGGCACCATCGTCACCGCCGACCTCACCTACAAGGCTGACATCAAGATCGACGGCGGCAAGATCGTCGAAATTGGCCCGAACCTCTCCGGCGACGAGACGCTGGATGCTTCCGGCTGTTATGTCATGCCCGGCGGCATCGATCCGCACACCCATCTCGAAATGCCCTTCATGGGCACCTATTCCTCCGACGATTTCGAGAGCGGTACGCGCGCGGCCCTTTCCGGCGGCACGACGATGGTGGTCGATTTCGCCCTTCCCGCCCCGGGCCAGTCGCTGCTCGAAGCGCTGACCATGTGGGATAACAAATCGACCCGCGCCAATTGCGACTATTCCTTCCACATGGCCGTCACCTGGTGGAGCGAGCAGGTCTTCAAGGAGATGGAGACCATCGTTCGCGACAAGGGCATCAACACCTTCAAGCATTTCATGGCCTACAAAGGCGCGCTGATGGTTGATGACGACGAGATGTTCGCCTCCTTCCAGCGCTGCGCCGAACTCGGCGCCCTGCCGCTGGTGCACGCCGAAAACGGCGACGTCGTCGCGTCGATGTCGGCAAAGCTGCTCGCCGAGGGCAATAACGGCCCCGAGGCGCATGCCTATTCCCGCCCCGCCGAAGTCGAGGGCGAGGCCACCAACCGCGCCATCATGATTGCCGACATGGCCGGCTGCCCTGTTTATATCGTCCATACCTCCTGCGAACAGGCGCACGAGGCGATCAGGCGCGCCCGCGCAAAGGGCATACGCGTCTATGGCGAGCCGCTGATCCAGCACCTGACGCTCGACGAGAGCGAATATTCCAATCCCGACTGGGATCACGCCGCCCGCCGGGTGATGTCGCCGCCCTTCCGCAGCAAGCAGCATCAGGATAGCCTCTGGGCCGGGCTGGCCTCCGGCTCGCTGCAGGTGGTCGCCACCGACCATTGCGCCTTCACCACCGCGCAGAAGCGTTTCGGCGTCGGCGACTTCACCAAGATCCCGAACGGCACCGGCGGCCTCGAAGACCGCATGCCGATGCTCTGGACGCACGGCGTCAACACCGGCCGGCTGACGATGAACGAATTCGTCGCCGTCACCTCGACCAACATCGCCAAGATCCTCAACATCTATCCGAAAAAGGGCGCAATCCTCGTCGGCGCCGATGCCGATATCGTCGTCTGGGACCCGAAGCGGTCCAAGACCATCTCGTCCAAGAACCAGCAGTCGGCGATCGACTACAACGTCTTCGAGGGCAAGGAAGTGACCGGCCTGCCGCGCTACACCCTGACACGCGGCGTTGTCGCCATCGAGGAAAGCACCATCAAGACCCAGGAAGGTCATGGCGAATTCGTCCGCCGCGAGCCGGTAACAGCCGTCAGCAAGGCGCTCTCCACCTGGAAGGAGATCACCTCGCCCCGCAAGGTGGAACGCACAGGCATCCCGGCAACAGGCGTGTGACATGGCGCGCGACGATATGGCCATCAACCGGGGAACGGCGCCTATATGCGGATGACTTCACGCCGGCACCAGCGCGTCCAGTTCCGGCAGAAGCACGACGCTTTCCTGCTCGTTCGGGTCGGTGCGCGCGATGACCGCTGTGCACGGCGTGCTGCTGAGGTTTGCCGGCATGTGCGGCACGCCGGCCGGTATATAGAAAAGTTCGCCGGCATGGACAACGATGTGATGCTCGAGCCGGTCGCCGTACCAGGTATGGGCCTCGCCGGAGAGCATGTAGATCGCCGTCTCGTGCGCCTCATGCAGATGCGCTTTGGCGCGCACGCCGGGCGGGATCGTCAGCAGATGCATGCAAATCCCTTTGGCGCCGACCGTCTCGGCGGCGATCCCTTCGAAATAGCTCAGTCCCTGCTTGCCGTCATAGGCATGTTTGGGGCGAACGATGTGGCAGGTGGGTTGTGATGTCGCGTCCATTCTCTTCCTCCATGAAATGTGCCGCCGGCAAGGCCTGTGGCGATGGTAACACGCAAACCGCCTCCCCGCGGCGAAAACAAGAACGGTCGCATTGATGCAAGCACCCTCCGTCGTATCCGCCAAGGATCTCTGTCTCACCTACCAGGCGAATGACGGCCCGGTGAATGCGCTGAGCGATGTCAATCTCGATGTCCGCAAGGGCGACTTCGTCTCTTTCATCGGCCCGTCCGGCTGCGGCAAGACGACTTTCCTGCGCGTCATCGCCGATCTCGAAAAGAGCACCTCCGGCGAAATCTCGATCAACGGCATGACGCCGGAAGAAGCCCGCAAGGCCCGTGCCTACGGCTATGTCTTCCAGGCGCCGGCGCTCCTGCCCTGGCGGGTCATCGAAGACAATATCGCCCTGCCGCTGGAGATTATGGGTTATCGTGGCGCTGATCGCACGCGGCGGATCGCCGAAGCGCTCGATCTTGTCGGCCTCTCCGGCTTCGAGAAGAAGTTCCCTTGGCAGCTTTCCGGCGGCATGCAACAGCGCGCCTCGATCGCCCGCGCGCTTGCCTTCGACGCTGACCTGCTGTTGATGGACGAACCCTTCGGCGCATTGGACGAGATCGTCCGCGACCATTTGAACGAAGAGCTGCTGAAACTCTGGGCGCGTACCAACAAGACGATCTGCTTCGTCACCCATTCCATCCCCGAGGCCGTCTATCTCTCCACCAAGATCGTGGTGATGTCGCCGCGCCCGGGCCGCGTCACCGATGTGATCGACTCGACGCTGCCGGCCGAACGCCCGCTCGATATCCGCGACACCCCGGAATTCCTGGAGATCGCCCATCGCGTTCGCGAAGGGCTGAGGACGGGGCATAGCCATGAGGTTTAGGCGGTTGAGTTCGAGGGGCTACGCATTCGACCTCAAATGGGGGCAGTCGCTATGAAACCCGACACCTTCAAAAACAAGATCGTTCCCGTCACCACCATCCTGCTCGTCCTCATCGCCATCTGGTATGTCGCCGCGGTCCTGATGAACGCGCCGTTCCAGCGCGACATGGACAGCCGCGCCGGGGTCGCACCGACGACGCTCGAATTCATCGGCAAGACGCTGGCGCAGCCGAAGCCGATCCTGCCGGCGCCGCACCAGGTGGCGCAGAACGTCTACGAGAATACCGTGCTGCGCAGCCTTTCGAGCAATCGCAGCCTCGTCTACCACAGCTGGGTGACACTCTCCTCCACCCTGCTCGGTTTCGGATTCGGTATGCTGCTCGGCATCCTTCTTGCGGTGCTGATCGTTCACAATCGCGCTATGGACCGATCGTTGATGCCCTGGCTTGTGGCGAGCCAGACCATTCCGATCCTTGCCATCGCGCCGATGATCGTCATCATCTCCTATAATGTGCTGACCGGCGACAATGCGCTGGCCCACCTCCTCAACCTCGATTCCGACGCCTCCCGTCTGGTCTCCAAGGCGCTGATCTCCACCTACCTCTCCTTCTTCCCTGTCGCCGTCGGCATGGTGAAGGGGTTGCGGTCGCCCGAGATCATGCATCTCGATCTGATGCGCACCTATTATGCGAGCCCAATACAGACTTTCTGGAAATTGCGTGTCCCTGCCTCGATCCCCTTCCTCTTCACCTCGATGAAGGTCGCGATTGCCGCAAGCCTGGTCGGCGCTATCGTCGGCGAGCTGCCGACCGGGGCCACCGCCGGCATCGGTTCGAAGCTGCTTGCCGGCTCCTATTACAGCCAGACTATCGATATCTGGGCGGCCTTGGTCGCCGGATCGCTGCTGGCGGGTATCCTGGTTGCAATCGTCGGCCTTGCCGCCAAGATCGTCGACCGCGCGATGGGTGGGAGGCCGGCATGAGACACCTGACCTTCTCCTGGCAGGGCGTGACCGCCCTCCTCCTCTGCCTTGCAGCGCTGATCACCCTGCCGCTGCTGGCCGAGGGGGCGGCACGGCCCTTCACCGACGGCACGGCGAGCCTCGTCTTCATCATCGTCGCCGCCGCCGCACTGCTGTCCTTCGCGCCACAGCCGCTGGCCTACCGCGCCACCGTGCTGTTCATCGGCGCCCATGGCGCCGCCTGGATGCTGCTGTCCGCTCTCTCCGGCAACGAGGGCATGGCGACGCGGGCTTTCTTCCTGCTGCTCTTCGCCTGCTGGCTGCTGGCTTGGCGATGCGTCACCGAGCTATCGAAACAGCAGCCCGTCACCGCCTTCGGCAAATCGGCGCTGCAACTGCTGATCCCGGCAATCTTCGGCGCCTGGATCCTCATCCTCTGGGAGGCGGCAACGCGCGGCGCCGGCATTCCCTTCATCATCCTACCGCCACCGAGCGCCATCGGCGCCCGTATCATGGCTTCCCTGCCGATCCTCGGCGACGACGTCAGACAGACCATCTTCAAGGCGGTATTGATCGGCTATATCATCGGCTGCCTTAGCGGCTTCATCGTCGCGGTGCTGGCCGATCGCGTCGCCTTCCTGCGCCGCGGCCTGCTGCCGATCGGCAATATGGTCTCAGCCCTGCCGATCATCGGCATCGCCCCCGTCATGGTCATGTGGTTCGGCTTCGACTGGCCGTCGAAGGCCGCAGTCGTCATCATCATGACCTTCTTCCCGATGCTGGTGAACACCGTCGCCGGCCTTGCCGCCTCCGGCAGCATGGAACGCGACCTGATGCGCACCTATGCCTCGAGCGACTGGCAGACGCTGCTGAAGCTCAAGCTTCCGGCTGCCATGCCATTCATTTTCAACGCACTGAAGATCAACTCGACGCTGGCGCTGATTGGTGCCATCGTTGCCGAATTCTTCGGGACGCCGATCGTCGGCATGGGCTTCCGCATCTCCACCGAGATCGGCCGCATGAATGTCGACATGGTTTGGGCGGAAATCGCCGTTGCGGCGATGGCCGGCTCGATTTTCTATGGCATCATCGCCCTGACGGAACGGGCGGTGACATTCTGGCATCCGTCTATCCGTGGTGGCTAGGCGCGCACGGGCCTCGCAAATGGGGTTCGGGCATAACTTCAGAGGGTAAGGAAAAGAAAATGAAAAAGTTGATGGTTGCAATGATGGCGAGCGCCATGACGCTGGCCGCCGCGCACGCGATGGCCGCCGACAAGGTCGTGCTGCAGTTGAAATGGGTGACGCAGGGCCAGTTCGGCGGTTACTACGTCGCTAAGGACAAGGGCTTCTACAAGGAAGAGGGCCTGGACGTCGACATTAAGCCGGGCGGTCCCGATATCGCCCCCGAGCAGGTGATCGCCGGCGGAGGCGCCGATGTGATCGTCGACTGGATGGGCGGCGCTCTCGTTGCCCGCGAAAAGGGTGTTCCGCTCGTCAACATCGCCCAGCCCTACCAGAAGTCGGGCCTGGAAATGATCTGCCGCAAGGACGGCCCTGTAAAAACCGAAGCCGACTTCAAGGGCCACACGCTCGGCGTTTGGTTCTTCGGCAACGAGTATCCCTTCTTCGCCTGGATGAACAAGCTTGGCCTCTCCACCGAAGGCGGCCCGAACGGCGTCACCGTGCTGAAGCAGAGCTTCGACGTGCAGCCGCTCGTCCAGAAGCAGGCCGACTGCATCTCCGTCATGACCTATAATGAATACTGGCAGGCGATCGATGCTGGCTTCAAGCCGGAGGAACTGACGGTCTTCAACTATACCGCGATGGGCAACGACCTCTTGGAAGACGGCCTCTACGCGATGGAAGACAAGCTGAAGGATCCGGCCTTCAAGGAGAAAATGGTCAAGTTCGTCCGCGCCTCGATGAAGGGCTGGAAATACGCGACCGAAAACCCTGATGAAGCTGCCGAGATCGTCATGGACAACGGCGGCCAGGACGAGAACCACCAGAAGCGCATGATGGGCGAAGTCGCCAAGCTCGTCGGCGACGGCTCCGGCAAGCTGGACGAAGCGCTCTATGCCCGCACAGCAAAGGCGCTGCTCGACCAGAAGATTATCAGCAAGGAGCCTTCGGGCGCCTGGACGCACGACATTACCGACGCTGCTTCCAAGTAATCGCGGCAACATTGCAGGGCGAACGCGCGGAGAAGGTCTCCGCGCGTTTCATATTTTTCCTGCTTTCATAAAAAAGCACCGGGCAGCTGTCGCATTTGTCGGGCGTCAAACGTCATTAGGGTAGAGCCAGGATCAATCATCGTCATGGTCGCATAACCCTTCGGTGATTGATTCAGGTTCTGATGGCAATTATTATCGGCTCATGGGGAATTGTTTTCTGCCGGGCTTGCATATCGAGCAAATCGATACCAATTAGAAGCCGATTTGCCGGCGAGGGATGAAGACGGCAATGATGTGCGGATACCCTTGAGAATGCAGGAAAGGCAGTGGCCTGGTCGCGAGCTGAAGGACAGACGCGCGAGTTCGGCCAACCTTACAAGATTGGACGACGACGCATGGCACGCAGGCCGAACCGATTTTTAGGCGCATCCACCCTTCTTGCAGCGGCATTGGCTGCATCCACCGCATTTTCGCAGGAAGCGCCGGTCGCAAAACCGCAGCAGAACCTGCCGGCGATCGTCGTTACCACGGCGACAAACCGCACTCTCGTCGACCGTGTCATCGGCACCGGAACGGTCAAGCCCGTCGAGGAGGTCTATATCCAACCGCAGGTCGAGGGACTGTCGATCCGCACGCTGAAAGCCGATGTTGGCGACAAGGTTCAGGCCGATAGCACGCTGGCGACCCTGAACGATGATGCGCTGGTATTAGAGAAAAGCCAGATGATGGCGACGAAGGCCAAAGGCGAGGCAAGCCTTGCTCAGCTGCGCGCCCAACTCATCGAAGCCCAGGCCAACGCCGAACAGGCCAGGCAGCAACAGGCCCGCGCTCAGGAAATGGGCAAGAAGGGCACCGTTTCCACCGCCCAGGTCGAACAGGCCGATGCGACCGCCGCCGCCGCCAATGCCCGCGTCGTTTCCGCCGAACAGGCGATCGAAGTCGCCGAAGCCGATCTCAAGGTCTTCGACAGCCAGATCGCCGATGCGGATCTGAAGCTTGCCCGCACTGACGTGAAGACGCCGGTCGCCGGCACGATCGCGGCCAAGAACGCCAAGGTCGGCGCCATTGCCGCCGGCAACGGCGATCCGCTGTTCACTCTCATCCGGGACGGCGATATCGAGCTTGTTGCCGAAGTCGCCGAAAGTGACATCGTCAGGATCATGGCCGGCCAGAAGGCGACGATTTCGCTGTCCGGCAGCCGCGAGAAGCTTTCCGGCGCCGTGCGCCTGGTGTCGCCGACCGTCGATCCCACCACCCGCCTTGGCCTCGTCCATATCTCCATCGACGATGACAGCAAGGCGCGCTCCGGCATGTATGGCAGCGCTGAAATCGTCGTGCGCGAGACACAAGGCGTATCGCTTCCCCTGACCGCGGTCCTGACGGGCAATGAAGGCTCATCGGCCCGCAAGGTCGAGGATGGTGTGGTAAAATTCGCCAAGATCGAGACCGGCATCCAGGACGGCGCCTATGTCGAGATCGTTCAGGGATTGAAGAGCGGCGATGAGGTCGTGGCCAAAGCGGGTGCTTATGTCCGCGACGGCGACCACATTACGCCGGTGCGTGAACAGCCCGCGGCTTCCAACTAAAGAGACCATTCGATGAATTTTTCAGCCTGGTCCATTCGAAACCCGATCGCGCCGCTGCTGGCCTTCTGCCTGTTGATATTCATCGGCATCCAGTCCTTCAACACGCTGCCGATCACCCGCTTCCCGAACATCGACGTGCCGTTGGTTTCGATCAGCGTGACGCAGAGCGGCGCTTCGCCGGCCGAACTGGAAATGCAGGTGACGAAGGAGATCGAAGACGCGATCGCCTCGATCACCGGCATCGACGAAATCCAGTCGACGGTGACCGACGGCAGCTCGCAGACCAACGTCATGTTCCGCATGGAAGTGCCGACGGAACAGGCCGTGCAGGACGTCAAAGATGCGATCGATCGCATCCGCAGCGATCTGCCGGCGACAGCCGAAACGCCGATCGTCACCAAAGTCGATGTCGAAGGTCAGGCAATCCAGACCTTCGCGGTGTCGTCGCCCGACATGTCGCTGGAAGAACTCTCCTGGTTCGTCGACGATACGATCAAGCGCGCGCTGCAGGGCCAGGCCGGCATCGGCCGCGTCGATCGCTACGGCGGCGCCGAGCGTGAAGTGCGCATCGAACTCACCCCCGCCAAGCTCGATGCCCATGGCATCACCGCCGCAAGCGTCAACCAGCAGCTGCGCGGCACCAACGTCGACCTCGGCTCCGGCCGCGGCCAGGTGGCGGGCAGCGAACAGGCGATCCGCGTTCTCGGCGACGCCCGCAATGTCGCAGAACTCGCCGACACGACGATCGCGCTGCCAAACGGCCGCTTCGTCAAGCTGTCCGACCTCGGCGTCATCAAGGACACCTATGAGGAGCCGAAATCCTTCTCGCGCTTCAACGACACGCCTGTTGTCACCTTCGGTGTCTTCCGTTCGAAGGGCGCCAGCGAGGTCAGCGTCGCCGAAACCGTGGCGCAGAGCCTCGACAAGGTCAGAGCCGATAACCCGAATGTGAAGATCGAGATGATCGACGATTCGGTTTATTTCACCTACGGCAATTACGAAGCCGCCATCCATACGCTGCTCGAAGGCGCGCTGCTCGCCGTCATCGTCGTCCTGCTCTTCCTCCGGAACTGGCGTGCGACGCTGATCTCGGCGATCGCCCTGCCGCTGTCGGCGATCCCGACCTTCTGGGTCATGGACATGATGGGCTTCTCGCTGAACCTCGTCAGCTTCCTTGCCTTAACGCTGGCAACCGGCATCCTCGTCGACGATGCGATCGTCGAAATCGAAAACATCGCCCGCCACATCAAGATGGGCAAGACGCCCTATCGGGCGGCGATCGAGGCGGCTGATGAAATCGGCCTCGCCGTCATCGCCACCACCTTCACGATCATCGCCGTCTTCGTGCCGGTTTCCTTCATGCCGGGCATTCCCGGCCAGTATTTTATCCAGTTTGGCCTGACGGTCGCTTTCTCCGTCTTCTTCTCGCTGATGGTGGCGCGCCTGATCACGCCGATGATGGCCGCCTATCTCATGCGCGCCGAGGATGGCGTTGACGACCATCATGACAATGACGGCCTGCTGATGAAGGGCTATACGCGCCTTGTCACCGGCACGACTCGCAAGTGGTATTGGCGTTATACGACGTTGATTGTGGCCCTCCTCTTCACGGTTGGTTCGGTCATATCGCTATTCATGTTCGTGCCAGGCAGCTTCCTGCCGCCGGAAGACGCCTCGCGTATCGTTCTCTCCGTCGAACTGCCGCCGAATGCGCGGCTTGACGACACCGAGAAGACGACCGATGCGATCTATGACAGGGTCAAGGACATCAACGGCGTCGAAAGCGTCTTCGTCCTCGGCGGCGCATCGCCGAAGGGCGAACTCGAACTGCGCCGCGCGACTATCACGCTCGCGCTCGACAAGCTCGACCAGTCGTTGGTCAAGAAGGTGGTCAACGACGTGCTTGGCCACATCCCGGTCATCGGCCCGATGCTGCCGAAGGTCGAAGTTCACGGCCGTGAACGTCCGCAATGGGACATTGAAAAGGAGGTCTTCGCCAAGCTGCGCGATATTCCCGACGTCCATATCCTCAAGCTCAACGACCGCGGCGAACGCGACCTCTCCTTCAACTTCCTTTCCAAGAACGAGAAGGACCTGAACGACGCTGTCGGCATCCTGGAATCCAAGCTTCGCGCCGATCCGTTGCTGGCAAACGTCAGCGCCGACGGCGCCCTGCCCCGTCCGGAACTGCAGGTCTACCCGCGCAAGGACGAGGCCGCCCGCCTCGGCATCACGCCGCAACAGATTTCCGAAACGATCCGCGTCGCCACCATCGGCGATGTCGATGCGGCCCTTGCCAAGATCTCGCTCGACGATCGCCAGATCCCGATCCGGGTGCAGGCAGCACTCGACATGCGCCGCGACCTCGCGGCCATCCGGGCGTTGAAGATCCAGACCGCCAGCGGCGGCACCGTTCCGCTCGCAAGCGTCGCCAATATCGACTATTCGGAAGGCGTAAGCTCGATCAAGCGCAACAACCGCAACCGCGTCGTCGCGATCGGCTCCGACCTGCCGCAGGGCGTGGCGCTCGACACGGCCTCGGCCCGCTTCCGCGAGATCGTCAAGGCCGCCAACATTCCGGCCTCCGTCCACCTTGCCGAAAGCGGCGATACCAAGGTTCAGACCGAGATGCAGCAGAGCTTCGTCAACGCCATGTTGATGGGTCTTCTGCTGGTGCTGACGGTGCTGATCCTGCTCTTCAAGGACGTGATCCAGCCCTTCACCATCCTGTTCTCGCTGCCGCTTGCCATCGGTGGCGTCGCGGCGGCTCTGATCATCACCAGCAATCCGCTGTCGATGCCGGTCATGATCGGCATTCTGATGCTGATGGGGATCGTCACCAAGAACGCCATCCTGCTCGTCGATTTTGCGATCGAGATGCGCCATCAGGGCATGGCCCGTGTCGAGGCCATGGTCGAAGCCGGCCGCAAGCGTGCCCGGCCGATCATCATGACTTCGATCGCCATGTCGGCGGGCATGCTGCCGTCGGCGCTCGGTGTCGGCGAAGGTGGCTCGTTCCGCGCGCCGATGGCAATCGCCGTGATCGGCGGCATCATCGTCTCGACGGTGCTCTCTCTCGTCGTCGTGCCGTCCTTCTTCCTGATCATGGACGACCTGTCCCGCCTGCTCGGCTGGATGTTCGGCCGCCTGGTCGGCCGGAAGGACGAGGAGGACCTGCCGCTGTCGCGCGAGGATCTCACTCGCGTTGCCCGCGAGAACCGCAGCGACATCGATGCGCTGGACGAGCGCCTGACCGCGATCGAAAAGCCGGAAGGCAAGCGCAAAAACGCCAAAGGCAACGACACCAACGTTCTGCGGCTGCCGCCCTTCGCAGCGGAATAAGCCAAATCCAGACAATGAAACGGGCCGGGAGATTACTCCCGGCCCGTTCGTTTTGTCGTTCTTGCCGCCGTCAGTGAGATCGATCTGCCGCGGCAGATTCAACCAGTCAGAGCCCGCCCTGCTCTCTGAGGAAACTGACGATCGAATTGATGCCGTCGCCGCGCTTCATGTCGGAAAAGACGAAGGGGCGTGAGGCGCGCATGCGCGTCGCGTCCCGGTCCATCACCTCGAGATCGGCGCCGACATGAGGCGCCAGGTCCTTCTTGTTGATGACGAGCAGGTCCGAGCGGGTGATGCCGGGCCCGCCCTTGCGCGGGATTTCCTCGCCCTGGCAGACGGAGATGACATAGATGGTGATGTCGGCGAGATCGGGCGAAAAGGTCGCCGCCAGATTGTCACCGCCGGACTCGATGAAGACGACGTCGAGATCGGGAAAGCGTTCGTTCAGGCCGGCGATTGCCTGAAGATTGATCGTCGCATCCTCTCGAATGGCAGTGTGCGGGCAGCCGCCGGTCTCCACGCCGACGATGCGGTCGGACGGCAAAGCCTGCATCCGTACCAGCGCCTCGGCATCCTCGGTCGTATAGATGTCGTTGGTGACGACGGCGACCGAATAATCGTCGCGCATCGCCTTGCAGAGCTTTTCCGTCAGCGCCGTTTTGCCCGAGCCGACCGGCCCGCCAATGCCGACACGCAGGGGTCCGTTTCTTGATTTCATGTATTTCACTCCAATCGA
The DNA here is from genome assembly GCF_001664385.1 of Rhizobium phaseoli. NCBI lineage: Bacteria > Pseudomonadati > Pseudomonadota > Alphaproteobacteria > Hyphomicrobiales > Rhizobiaceae > Rhizobium > Rhizobium phaseoli. The sequence goes on from NZ_CP013532.1 coordinate 3,533,752, forward strand.
ACCGGATGATAGCGATGGCGGCGGCGCGCGCCACCGTCAAATGACGCAGTTTTTGCGGTTAATTGACGTCCTCACGAGCGAAACAACCGCGTCGTCTGAGTCTCGTGGCGCAGGCTGGCGATATCGGCCTGCACGGTGGCCGAGCCGAGCTCGTCGAGTGTCGACGCTGCCGCCCGCCGGGCAACCTCCACGATATGCTCTTCAAGGCCGGCCAGCACGGCAACGCCGTCCCGCTGCCCGGCGACGCCAAGACGGATGCCTGACGAAACCGCTTGCGAGGCATAGGCGTGCAAGAAGGCCACGAGCACTTTCTCAAGCCCTATGCCGTGCGCGCCCGCAACCGCTCCGACGGCGACAGGATAAGCGGTCTTGCCGGGAAGCCTCTCGAACACTTCATCCGGCCAGGCCCGCGCGGCCGCGACAAAGGCATCACCGAGCAGCATGGTTTCCTGGTGGCGCTCACGCGACCCGGCAAGGGCCTCGGCGAGAGCGGTGATCTCGGCAAGGAACGCGGGGCTCGGCTGTTGCCTGTGGCTCTCAGCCAGCAGCACCGCGTCGTTCCAGACCGAACCATGGCTGATCAATGTGGCGATCCAGGCGGCAAGCGAGGCGGCATCGATGACGAGCCCATCGGCCGTCGCCCGTTCCAGCCCGCCCGAATAGGCAAAACCACCAATCGGAAAGGCCGGCGAGAGCCACGCCGTCAGGCGCAGCAAGGCCTGCAACTCGCGATCCCCGGTCATTGTGCTTCAATCGTGCTTGTGGCCGTGATGATGCCCGTGGTCATGATCGTGGTCGCAGTTATGATCATGCTGGTGGTCATGGCCGTGTGCGTGACCGTGATCATGATCATGGTTGTGACCGTGGTCATGAGCGGCATGACCATGATCATGGGCGGCATGACCGTGATCATGCGAATGCCCGCCATGGGAATGATAGGCGCCGCGCGCAGGCTGGAAGGGCTCATTGATCTCAAGAACCGTGGCGCCGAGCCCCTGCAGCATGTTGCGGATGACATGATCGCGCAGGATGACGATGCGGTCCTCCTCGATCTGGGCGGCAAGATGACGGTTGCCGAGATGCCAGGCGAGCTCAACGAGATGCGTGCGGTCGCGTCCGCGAATTTCGAAGAGCTTCTCGTCGGCAGCCAGAATCTCGATCAGTTCCCCATCTTCGCGCACCAGCAGGTCGCCATTGGCGAAGAGCACCGGGTCCTTGAGATCGAGCATGACCATCTCGCCATTTTCCAGATGCAGCAGCTTGCGGCGCAGATGGCGCAGATCGTGCGGCAGCTTGACCTGGGCGGTCGGATGGGAGGACGGGGTACCGGCGGGAAGATAGGAAGTGACGCGCTGCATGATAGGTCCGTTTGCTGAGACGAGCACGCAAAATAGCCTTTCCCGGCGCAAGCACCAATGGCCTTTTGCTCAGGTCAGGACTTTTATATCCCGTAAGCCTGCATCACGTTGTCGCTCTCAGCGCCCCTGCCCTTGGCATCGAAGCCGTTATCGGCGAGCCCGTGCCAGGCGTGATGCAGGCCTTCCCTTTCGTGCACGACGCGATTGCGCCCGAGCGCCTTGGCGAGATAGAGTGCCCGGTCCGCCGAGGCATACACCGCCTGCTTGCTGCGCCCGGCAGCGAGATCAGCAACGCCGCCGGAAACGGTGATGCGGATATCGTGCCCGTCGGCCGCGATAGCGCCGCTTGCGATCCGGGCTCGCACCCCTTCGATGCGCTTCAGCCGCGCCTCCAGCTCGCCGGAGACGATGACGCCAAACTCCTCCCCACCCAACCGTGCAACGACGGACATTTCGTCGAAAGCGGATCTGAGCACGGCCGAGACCGCGGTGATGACGGCATCGCCGCAGGCGTGGCCGAAACGGTCGTTGATCGCTTTGAACCGGTCGACGTCGAAAATGACAAGCGAGGCATTATCCTCGGCTTTGTCGAGCGCCTCCGTGAAGGCGCGGCGGTTCAACAGCCCGGAGAGCGTATCCGTGCGGCTGAGCTTTTCGAACTCCGCCCGCGAAAGCGTCAGCTCATGCATGGTAAACCCAGCGGCCAGCGACAGCATGCCGCAAACTGTGCCGCCGACAAGCCAGGAAAAAACGGCGCCGAAGCCGATCGCATGCGAAAGGGTCATCGGCAGCAGCCCGAAAAAACCGAGCGGCGGTATCGTCAGCGCGAGGATGACGCCCGAGAGAATGACAGCAACAAAGCTCATCCTCAGCGCAAAGAGATAGACGTTCCTGCGATATTGAAAATCGCCGAAACCGGCCTGCAGCGACATCCAGCTTCTCATGAGAATCGACCTTCCTGCCCGGCGTTGCACGGCATTGATAAGAGCCCAATTGCTGCGGGTGTCTTAATCAACTCGTTAAAATTCGAGCGGCTTTTGACGATTTGTCGGAATGATTTTTTCTAGCAGGGGATGCAAACATTGATCCCTGAATTGGACAGGATTGCTGAACAACCATGCTATTGCAGAACAACTTTATCTGGGAAAAATAAGCATCTGCTCCAGAATGGCCTACCTGTGGAAAACCTGGGCTCTACAATAGATTTCTACAACCAGATGGAGAGTAGCGTTCACAATTCCGTTTACATGCGCACTGGTCGGCAGCTGCATCAATTGTAGACACCAGCAGATAATCGCAGTGATTGTGGGAGCGGATTCCATAAGCCGGTTCGAAGCCCGGCCGAGCGGAGTGCTGCGGCAGTCCAGGTGTTGCAGCCGAAGAGAGCATTGAAATAGCCCTTGGCCTCGAAGAACCGGTCAATCTTGCCGTACCCTGCGTTTGAGATCACCTTCACTTCGCTCGCTTCGCGGACAAAGCTGTCCGAGATGAAGCGACGCAGCCGCGCCAGTTGTTCGTCATTGATATCGAATGCCGTCACGGCCGACTGCGGCTCGGTGATATGGCCGGCGAGATCCACATGCAGCACCGAACGGTCGATCGTCAGAGCCCGTAGTACCGGCAGCGGCTTCAGGTCCGCCCAAGTGGGCGTTTCCAGATAGAAGGCGCGGCCGCCCCAGCCGACGACGAGCCATTCCGCGTTCGGATGGCCGAGCGGAAAGCCGGGATCGTCGAGGAAGGAAAAGGCGGCCCGCGTTTCCTCGTCGAGCGGAATGGCGATATCGGTATGGATCGGTCCCGACAGAAGCAGAATCCGATGGGTCGCCGCCGAGGACGACGCCTTGACCGGGGCGATCAGCGGCCGGGGAATGAAGGTTCCGCCCGCTGCCAGAGCAATGAGCAGGACCGTGATCCGCAACAGCCAGCGGATGCCTGATTTCATCGGAACCGTCCAGAGCGCATGGATGATCAGGCCTAAAACAGGAAATAGCGCTGCGCCATCGGCAGCACCGTCGCCGGCTCGCAGGTCAGCAGTTCACCATTCGCCCTGACTTCATAGGTCTCCGGATCGACTTCGATCTCCGGCGTCAGGTCGTTATGGATCATCGATGCCTTGGAGATGCCGCCGCGCGTATTCTTCACCGCCACCAGTTCCTTGGCGACGCCGAGCCGGCCCTTCAGGCCGGCATCGAGCGAAGCCTGGCTGACGAAGGTGACGGAGGAATTGGTGAGGCTCTTGCCGTAGGAGGCAAACATTGGCCGGTAGTGCACCGGCTGCGGTGTCGGGATCGAGGCGTTCGGATCGCCCATCGGCGCTGCCGCGATCGAGCCGCCGAGCAGCACCATGTCGGGCTTCACGCCGAAGAAGGCCGGATTCCACAGCACGAGGTCGGCGCGCTTGCCGATCTCGACCGAGCCGATCTCATGGCTGAGGCCATGGGCGATCGCCGGATTGATCGTGTATTTTGCGATGTAGCGGCGAACGCGGAAGTTGTCGTTGTCGCCCTTTTCTTCTTTCAGCCGGCCGCGTTGGCGCTTCATCTTGTCGGCCGTCTGCCAGGTGCGGATCGCCACCTCGCCGACGCGGCCCATGGCCTGGCTGTCGGACGAGATGATCGAGAAGGCGCCGATATCGTGCAGGATATCTTCAGCGGCGATCGTCTCCTTGCGGATGCGGCTTTCCGCAAAGGCGATATCCTCGGGGATCGACGGTGACAAATGATGGCAGACCATCAGCATGTCGAGATGCTCGGCAATCGTATTGACCGTATAGGGCCGCGTCGGATTGGTCGACGACGGTATGACGTTCGGCTGGCCGCAGATCTTGATGATGTCGGGTGCGTGCCCGCCACCCGCCCCTTCGGTGTGGAAGGCATGGATGGTGCGGCCCTTGATGGCGCCGATTGTATCCTCGACGAAGCCGCTTTCGTTCAACGTATCGGTGTGGATCATCACCTGCACGTCATAGTCGTCGGCGACCGACAGGCAGCAGTCGATGGCGCCGGGCGTCGTGCCCCAGTCCTCATGCAGCTTGAGCGAGGTGGCGCCGGCAAGCACCATTTCGGTCAAAGCCCCCGGCAGCGAGGCATTGCCCTTGCCGGCAAAAGCGAGGTTCATCGGGAAAGCATCGGCCGCCTCGATCATGCGGGCGATATGCCAGGGGCCGGGCGTGCAGGTGGTGGCAAGCGTGCCGTGCGCAGGACCCGTGCCGCCGCCGAGCATGCAGGTCATGCCCGACATCAGCGCTTCCTCGATCTGCTGCGGCGCGATGAAGTGGATATGGCTGTCCATGCCGCCAGCGGTCACAATCTTCCCCTCGCCGGCGATCGCCTCTGTGCCCGGGCCGACGATTATGTTGACGCCTGGCTGCATATCGGGATTGCCTGCCTTGCCGATCGCAGCGATGCGCCCGTTCTTGAGGCCGATATCGGCCTTGTAGATACCGGAATGATCGACGATCACCGCATTGGTGATGACGGTATCGACCGCGCCGTCCGCCCGCGTCACCTGGCTCTGGCCCATGCCATCGCGGATCACCTTGCCGCCGCCGAACTTCACCTCCTCGCCATAGGTGGTGAAATCCTTCTCGATCTCGATGAAGAGCTCCGTATCGGCAAGGCGCACCTTGTCGCCGGTGGTCGGTCCGAACATGCCGGCATAGGCGGCGCGCGAGATCTTATAGGGCATCCATCAGGCTCCGTAGGAGGAAGAGACAAGAGCATGATGCCGAAAAGTGTGTGCGGTTTTCGGACGACATCATGCTCTAACTCTTTAATTTAGAACAGGATTCAGATTTTAGGCCAACCGGGCCTAAAATCATCCTGTTCTAGCGTTTTTCCGCCGAGCCGCCTGAGGCGGCCGGCGGCAATATAACCATCGACAAGCTGTCGTTCGGCGGCAAACGGGTGCCATTCCCAGCCGACGTGACCGAAGCCGGCCAACATCACCTCGGCTCCGGGAAATTTGCTCAGCACTTCGGCAATGACGATCATGCCGCTGCTCGGCACGACATAGGGCGCAGGCGCAAAAGCCGAGAGCGACGCATCGACGGCCTCGTGGATCGATTTGTCGATGACGACATGCGCCTTGCCGGTCTCGGCGCAGAAAGCACCGAATGCCTCGGTATAGTCGTCGCAGAAATCGTCGAGATCGGGATGCGAGACGTCCAGCGGCACCCGCATCGCGGCGAATTTCTCCGGGTCGCGCACGCTCCAGATTTCGCGGGCCGAGACGACGCCGGGATGGGCGCGCCATTCCGGTGAACCGAGCATCGCCTTTGCCGGCCGACCGGTATTGCAGACCGCGATGGCGTCCGTCCGGCTGCCGCCGGCGCCATAGGAACGGCAATCGTTGAAGCGGACGACAAAATCTGCGGCATCGATGATGCCTGCCTCTCCCTCACCGACCTCGCCATTGCCGACGATCACGATCTTCCCGATCACCTTAGTTGCCCATCGTGTCTTCGAGCTCTTTCAGCTCTTTCGTGCGTCTGTCGGTGATGTTGGCGAGACATCCGGCGACCAGCATCGGCTCCATCGTGCCGCCACGAGCCTGGAAGCCGAAGGCGTCGCACTCGGCGTCGCGATAATCGATCCAGGCGCGCTGCGCCTTGACCAGCGCCTGCTCGGCACCCTTCATGTCGCCGTCGAGATCCTTGTCGATCGCCGCAAGAGCCGCGCGGGTCTTCTTATATTGCGCATTCAGGGCTTTGTCCGCGGTCTCGTGACGCGCCGCTTCGCAGGAGGTCATATCCGATTGGGTCTTGGGATTCTGGCAATCGATGTCCTGAGCAAAAGCACTACCCGCTGCCAGCAGCATCGCCGCTCCGATGAGGCAGATGTTCAAACGCATGCATCCCCCCGTTAAAGCTTGCCCATCACCAGCTGACGGAAACCATAGACCTCCCGCTTGCCGGCAAGCGGGATCAGCGTCACCGAGCGCGTCTGCCCCGGTTCGAAACGCACGGCCGTTCCCGAGGGAATATCGAGCCGCTTGCCGTGCGCGGCCGCGCGGTCGAAGGAGAGGCCGGCATTGGTCTCGGCGAAATGATAGTGGCTGCCGACCTGCACCGGCCGATCGCCGGTATTGGAAACCTCCAGCGTCACCGTCGGCGCGCCGGCATTGAGTTCGATGTCGCCGCTTGCGGCAATGATTTCGCCCGGAATCATCTCGTTCTCCTCAAGCTGCCCTGGGCGCGCAGCCCTCGGCCTTCAGCACGCGTTTCGTCGATGCCGGATGTTTGGCGAGCATGGCCGCTGGCCGGATGGGCCTCGCGACGAGATTGCCGCCGCAATTCGGGCAGGCGCCCTTCAGCACATTGTCCACGCAATCGGCGCAGAAGGTGCATTCATAGGTGCAGATCCGCGCCTCCATGCTCTCCGGCGGCAAATCCTTGTCGCAGCACTCGCAATTGGGTCTGAGTTCCAGCATTCTATTTCCTCACCTGATCGGTTCGTGCACGGTGACGAGCTTGGTGCCATCGGGGAATGTCGCCTCGACCTGCACGTCGTGGATCATCTCGGCAATGCCTTCCATCACCTGATCGCGGCCGATCACATGGGCGCCGGCCTCCATCAGTTCGGCGACAGGGCGGCCGTCGCGGGCGCCTTCGACGACGAAGTCGCTGATCAGCGCGATCGCTTCGGGATAGTTCAGCTTGACGCCGCGCTCGAGCCGCCGCCGCGCCACCATCGCCGCCATTGATATCAGCAGCTTGTCTTTTTCTCTCGGAGTGAGGTTCATTGCTTGCCCATCTGCTTCATGCTTAGCTTTAGAGATTCCAGACTTTCGGCACAGGCGCATCATTGCGCAAGACGGAAATAACAGGGATCAGGATTTTTCTCAGCGTGAAGCCGTCGGCCGCCGCAAGGCGCACGACCAGCTTGTCGCTCCAGGCGCTTGCGCCGCCCATCGCGCCCTCAAGGAGGGGCCGGACTCTGCCGAGATAGGCTTCCGCCAGCGGCCCGGCATAAAGCAGCGTCGCGAAGGCGACCTGCCCGCCGAGCACCGCTTGGCGCGCTGAAAGCGCCGCGACACCCTCGGAAAGCCTGAGCTCCTCGGCATGGATTAGCCGGCCGGAGCGGCGGATGCGCCAGCGGTCGCGAAAGAGACCCGTGTCTACCGTCTCCCCCATGGCCTTGCGGCCGAGCAGCACGGCTTCGACGGCCAGGAATTCGGCGCTCTCGTCGAGATCGACATCGAGCCGGCGGAAGAGCGCTGCCCGATCGAACAGGATCGTTTCCTGCGGCAGCCAGTCGACCCGCGCCCCCACCCCCACTTCGATGCGGGTCGTCACTTCTGCGGTACCGGCCGATGCCTTGTAGATCTTCTCGCAGGCCTGGGTGGTGACGTCGATATTGGTGCCGGCGCCGGCAACGACGCTCCAGTCCATCCGGTCGCCGCCGGTCAGCCCGCCAGCGGTGTTGATGATGACGGCTTCCATCGAGGCATCGAACGTATCCGGGAGGCGGATCTTCGCCGCCCCCTCCTGATAGAGCTCGCGGAGACGCGTGCGGCCGTCGAGCAGCTTTGCCGCCAGATGTCCGCGTCCTTCCGCTCTTTGCGGTCTCGTGCTCGCCGCCGCAATCGTCATGTCGTCCTCTTCAGTCGCGCCATCGGCTTTTATCAATCGCGCGGATGATGGAAAGCAAGCAATTCCCATGCCGTCCGAGGAATGCCCGCGGCCCGCAGGGGAGACCGGCGAAGCGTTGCAACCCCTGCCGTAAAAAACGGCATCTGCCGGTCAAACGGTCAGGTGACGACGAGCCTCCGGCGTATCGAGGCTCTCGGCAAGTCCTTCATGCACGATTTCGCCGCGGTCCATGATATAGACGTAATCGGCAAGCTCCCGGCAGAAATCGAGATATTGCTCGACGAGCAGGATCGCCATGCCGGTGGAATCACGCAGGTAGCGGATCGCCCGGCCGATATCCTTGATGATCGACGGCTGGATGCCCTCGGTCGGCTCGTCGAGTACGAGAATCCTCGGCCGCGTCACCATGGCGCGTCCGATCGCCAGCTGTTGCTGCTGCCCGCCGGAAAGATCGCCGCCCCGACGCGAGAGCATCGACTTCAGCACCGGGAAGAGGCTGAAGATGTCATCGGGGATGTTGCGGTCGCGGCGGCCGAGCGGTGCAAAGCCGGTTTCGAGATTTTCTTTTACCGTCAGCAGCGGAAAGATTTCGCGTCCCTGCGGCACGTAGCCGATGCCCTGCTTGGCCCGGGCAAAGGGCGGCAGGCCATTCAGCCTGGTATCGTTGAAGGTGACGGTGCCGGCCGACAGCGGATGCTGGCCGGTCACGGCGCGCAGAAGCGAACTCTTGCCGACGCCGTTGCGCCCGAGCACGCAGGTAATCTTGCCCATCTCCGCTTTGATCGAGATGCCGCGCAGCGCCTGCGCAGCGCCATAATGCAGATTTGCGTTTTCGACTGTCAGCATCCCTTCACCCATTCCCCATCAGTTCATCAGTGTGCGCCTCAGCGTCTGCAAGGCGTGCTCCTGTTCGTTTGTTCTTTCGCCGCCGGCCGCGGCCACGTCCTCGGCAATGCCGATCAGTTGCTGGCGCTCCTGCATGTCGAGCGCCTTTAGCCAAAGATCCCGGAACCGGCGGATCGGATCTTCGGGACTGGTGACGTTCTTCGACGCCCACTCACCGAAAACCAGAACCTCTTCCATGTCGCCCGGCCGGATGATGCCTTTCATGCGATTGCGGACGACGTCTCTCGCAGCGTCGAGATGGATTGGCTTTTCCTTGGCGAGGCAGAAGAAGAAGGCCACCGCCGCAATCGCCGGATCGGCGATTGACGCCAGCGGCGCTGCCGCTGCCTGCTTTCGTAATTTCCCGCGCTTATAGACGCCCCGCATGCGCTCGACGGAATCGATGATCTCGCTTCCCGCCTCACGCATCATTTTCAAACGCCAATACCAAACGGCCGCGCCGCTGATCGCTACGACCAGAATGCCGAGAAAAGCCATGATGAATTCCCACAAAAAACCCCACCCGTTTTAGAGCGTTTTCTCTTGTCGGGTTCAAGCCTCTAAGTTGCATTGATCACCGCCCCAGATAGTTCTCGATTACCTTGGGATCGGAGCTGACGAAATCGATCGATCCCTCGGCCAGCACTGAGCCTTCCGCAAGGCAGGTCACCTTGACGCCGAGATCGCGGATGAAGCCCATATCGTGCTCGACGACGACGACCGAGCGGGTCTTGGCAATGTCCTTCAGCAGGATCGCCGTCTCCGCCGTTTCCGCGTCGGTCATACCGGCCACCGGCTCGTCGACGAGCAGCAGCTTCGGCTCCTGCGCCAGCAGCATGCCGATCTCCAGCCACTGCTTCTGCCCGTGCGAGAGGTTGGCGGCCAATTCGTCCCGCCGGTGCGTCAGCCGCACCGTCTCGAGGATCTCATCGATGCGTGCCTTGTCCTCACCTGACAGCCGATAGAACAGCGTCGAAAACACCGAGCGGCGGCGGTTGAGCGCCAATTCCAGATTGTCCCAGACCGTATGGCTTTCGAAGACCGTCGGCTTCTGGAATTTTCGGCCGATGCCGAGCTGGGCGATATCGGCCTCGTCCTTCTTCGTCAGGTCGATCGAGCCGTTGAAGAACACTTCGCCCTCATTGGGCCGTGTCTTGCCAGTGATGATATCCATCATCGTCGTCTTGCCGGCGCCGTTCGGGCCGATGATGGCGCGAAGCTCGCCGGGCTCGATGACGATCGAGAGCGAATTCAGCGCCTTGAAGCCGTCGAAGGAAACGGAGACGCCGCTGAGATAGAGCACGCTGTTGGGTTTGACGTCTGGGATCATAGCCTTCACTCCGCTGCCTGGATTTTCGGCTCGATGTCGTCTTCCTCAGCTGCCGGCTGGGCAGCTTCGGCAACGGGTTTCCGCCGGGCGACATAGTGCGCTATCGTGCCGACCACCCCCTTCGGCAGGAACAGCGTGACGGCGACGAAGAGGCCGCCCAACGCAAACAGCCAAAACTCCGGGAAGAGGCCGGTGAAAATTGTCTTGCCGCCATTGACGAGGATCGCGCCGACGATCGGTCCGATCAGCGTGCCTCGCCCGCCGACTGCCGTCCAGATGACGACTTCGATCGAGTTGGCGGGCGCGAATTCGCCCGGATTGATGATGCCGACCTGCGGAACGTAGAGCGCACCTGCAATGCCCGCCATCATCGCCGAGACGACGAAGGTGAAGAGTTTGAAATGCTCGACGCGGTAGCCAAGGAAGCGCGTACGGCTTTCGGCATCGCGCACGCCGACCAGCACCTTGCCGAATTTCGAGCGCACGATCGCCGAAGCGATGACGAGCGACGACGCCAGGAAAATCGCAGTCGCGGCAAAGAGGCTGGCGCGCGTGCCGTCGGCCTGAATGTTGAAGCCGAGGATATCCTTGAAGTCGGTCATGCCGTTATTGCCGCCGAAGCCCATGTCGTTGCGGAAGAAGGCCAGCAGCAGTGCATAGGTCATCGCCTGGGTGATGATCGAGAGGTAGACGCCGTTGACGCGCGAGCGGAAGGCAAACCAGCCGAAGACGAAGGCGAGCAGGCCCGGCACTGCAAGCACCATCAGCGCCGCGAACCAGAACTGGTCGAAGCCGTACCAGAACCAGGGCAGTTCCTTCCAGTTCAGGAACACCATGAAGTCGGGCAGAACAGGGTCGCCGTAAACGCCGCGCGAGCCGATCTGGCGCATCAGATACATGCCCATCGCATAACCGCCGAGCGCGAAGAAGGCGCCGTGGCCGAGCGAGAGGATGCCGCAGAAGCCCCAGACCAGATCGAGCGCCAGCGCCAGCAGCGCATAGGTCAGATATTTGCCGAACAGCGCCATGATATAGGTCGGAATGTGCAGCGGATGGGTCGGGCCGGTCGCAAGGTTCAAGACGGGCACCAGAATGGCGACCGCCAGCAGCAGCGCGGCGGCGACGGAAATCCTGCGATCGAGAGCCCGGAGAAGGAAGGCCGTTATCATGCTTCCACCGCCCTTCCTTTGAGTGCGAAGAGCCCGCGCGGACGCTTCTGGATGAACAGAATGATGAGGACGAGCACCAGGATCTTGCCGAGCACGGCCCCGGCGAAGGGCTCGAGGAACTTGTTGGCGACGCCGAGCGACAAGGCGCCGACCAGCGTGCCCCAGAGATTGCCGACACCGCCGAAGACGACGACCATGAAGCTGTCGATGATGTAGTTCTGGCCGAGGTTCGGCGAGACGTTGTCGATCTGCGAGAGCGCCACCCCAGCCATGCCGGCAATGCCCGAGCCGAGCGCAAAGGTGAAGGCGTCGACCCAGCCGGTGCGAATGCCCATTGACGAGGCCATGCGCCGGTTCTGCGTCACCGCCCGCATCTGAAGTCCGAAGGCGGAGCGCTTGAGCAGCATCAGCAGTGCCAGGAAGACGACCAGCGAAAAGACGATGATCCAGAGCCGGTTCCAGGTGATGACCAACCCGCCGAAATCGAAGGCGCCGGACATCCAGCTCGGATTGCGGACCTCGCGATTGGTCGGGCCGAAATAGCTGCGGATCGCCTGCTGCAGGATCAGCGACACGCCCCAGGTGGCGAGAAGCGTTTCCAGCGGCCGGCCGTAGAGATAGCGGATCACCGAACGTTCGATGACGAGACCGACGAGGCCGGTGAAGAGGAAGGCGGCCGGCACCGCGAAGGCCAGCGAATAATCGGCAAGCGAAGGAAAGGCCGAGGCAATCGTTTCCTGCACCATATAAGTCGTATAGGCGCCAATCATCACCATTTCGCCATGCGCCATGTTGATGACGCCCATGACGCCGAAGGTGATGGCTAGGCCGATGGCCGCAAGCAGCAGCACCGAGCCGAGCGACAGGCCGTACCAGACGTTCTGGACGATATCCCAGAGTGCGAGATCGCGGTTGATCGTATCGATCTCGGCCTGGATCGCCGGTTTCAGATCGTCAGGCGCGGTCGTCATCGCCGTTGTCAGGATCGTCAGCGCATCGCGGCCGCCGCGGGCGGCGATCGTGTCGATCGCAGCCTTCTTGTCTTCGATGCCGGCGTCGCTCTTCAGCGTCATCACGGCGCGCGCCGCTTCCATCGTATTCCTGATCTCGCCGTCCTTCTCGGCTGACAGAGCCGAATTCAGCAGATCGAGATTGGTGGGATCAGCATCCTTGAGCATGCCCTCGGCAGCAGCGAGCCGCGCGGAACGGTCCGGGCTCAGCAGCGTCAGCTGGCTCATCATCGTCGTGATGGTCGTGCGCAGCGCATTGTTGATCTTGACCTTCGACATCATGTCGGGATCGAGGTCGGCGATCGCCTCGCCGCTGATCGGGTCGGAATAGGTCGGCTCGTCCTCCGTGCCGCCGTGCACGAGCACAGGACCGCCTTCCGAATTGACGTAGAGCTGGCCGTCGCTCAGTTGCTGCAGAATGCGGCTGACATGCGAATCCCCGGAAGCGACAAGCGCCCGGATGGCCGCCTCGCGTTCGGGAAAGCCGCCGACGCCGAGCGCATCGACAAGGGCATGCACATCGTCCTGCGCGCGAAGGCCGGCCATCGGAAGCGTCAGCCCCGAAAACATCAGGCACAATGTCAGAAGAAAAATCTTGATGGCGCGAAACATCGCTCTCTCGCCTCGATGGTCATCGGCCTTTCGGCGCAGCGGTAAGGACGAGCTTCCGCCCGGATCAGGTCCGGACGGAAGTCTTCAGTCTGTCGACGGAACAAGTGTGTCAGGAACCCTTGCCGCCGCACTTGCCGGTTGCGACGTTGAAGTTGCCGCAGTTGAGGGGCTTGCGCCAGTCGGAGATCAGGTCCTTCGAGTCCGGCAGATAATCCGACCATTCGTCGCCGACGACGGCAGGCGTCTGCTGGACGATTTCGAACTGGCCGTCGGCCTGGATTTCGCCGATCAGCACCGGCTTGGTGATGTGATGGTTCGGCATGACGGTCGCATAACCGCCGGAGAGGTTCGGCACGGTGACGCCGATGATGTTGTCGAGAACGGCATCCGTATTGGTGGTGCCGGCGGCCTCAACGGCCTTCACCCAGGCGTTGAAACCGATATAGGCAGCTTCCATCGGGTCATTGGTCACGCGCTTGTCGTTCTTGGTGAACGCATGCCATTCCTTGATGAACTTCTTGTTGGCCGGGCTTTCGACCGACTCGAAGTAGTTCCAGGCGGCGAGATGGCCGACGAGCGGCTTGGTGTCCAGACCGGCCAGCTCTTCTTCGCCGACCGAGAAGGCGACGACCGGGATGTCTGTTGCCTTGATGCCCTGATTGCCGAGTTCCTTGTAGAAGGGCACGTTGGCATCGCCGTTGATGGTGGAGACGACGGCGGTCTTCTTGCCGGCCGAGCCGAATTCCTTGATCTTGGCGACTTCCGTCTGCCAGTCGGAGAAGCCGAAGGGCGTGTAATTGACGAGAATGTCTTCCTTCGGAATGCCCTTGGATTCGAGATAGGCTGCAAGGATCTTGTTGGTCGTACGGGGATAGACGTAGTCGGTGCCTTCGAGCACGAAGCGCTTCACGCCCTCGGTCTTCATCAGGTAATCGACAGCCGGGATCGCCTGCTGGTTCGGCGCAGCACCGGTATAGAAGATGTTGCGCGAGGATTCCTCGCCTTCATACTGCACGGGGTAGAAAAGCAGCGAGTTCAGTTCTTCGAAAACCGGCAGGACGGATTTGCGCGAGGACGACGTCCAGCAGCCGAACACGGCGGCGACCTTGTCCTTTTCGATCAGCTCGCGCGCCTTTTCGGCAAAGAGCGGCCAGTCGGAGGCCGGATCGACGACGACGGCTTCGAGCTTCTTGCCGAGAAGGCCGCCCTTCTTGTTCTGCTCGTCGATGAGCATCAGCATGGCGTCTTTGAGCGTGGTTTCGGAAATTGCCATCGTGCCGGAGAGCGAATGCAGCACGCCGACCTTGATCGTATCGTCGGCAGCAACTGCACCATGGAAGGCGGCCGACGCCGCCATGACGGCGCCGAGCGCAGCGCCGGTAAGAATGGATTTGAGATTCATTTGGTTGATCCCCTCTCTTGTTCCGCAACAGGCCTGAAACGGAAGTGAACTGTTGCCGAGGGGACTATCGGGTGCTGCAGCGCGAAAACACATACGCAAAATGACGTAGGCCAGGGGGTCAAATGCGCAGGCCGAAAAAGCAAAGGGCATCCCCGCAGCCGGGGATGCCCTCTCGCTTCGCGGCGAAAAATCAGCCGTCGATCGTCAGAGTAACCGCGGTCGCGCCGTAGGAGAGGCTCGCCCTGTGGCCGGAGATCGTGAACTTGCCGAAGCTGCCGGTGATGCTGCCAGCCTTCAGGATCTCGATCTTCGTCCCGGGCGCCGGGACAAAGCCATGGGCAAGCGTGACGTCAATGTCGCCGGCGAGCGCCGCTTTACCGGCGACGACAAGCGTGCCGGCGCCGTTCACGCCGAGCGCCAGCTTTGCCGTTGCATTGGCGAACTGCTGATAATCGCCGCCCACGGCCACCGGCTTATCGGCCGCCACGACGAACGAGCCGCCATTGACCGTCAGCCCGCCAGTGCCGAAGGCCGAGGGCGAGCCGGCAACCAGCGCCCCCTCTTCCAGCACGGTGCCGCCGGCATAGCTGTTGGCGCCGGAAAGGCCGAGAATGCCGCTGCCGCGCTTCACCAGCTTGCCCTTGCCGCCGATGTCGTTGCGCCAGGTATCGATCGCATTGAAGCCGCCCTTTGCCGCATCCATCGTCACGGTCACGTCCTGATCGAAGGCGCCATATCCGTCGGCGGCAGCAAACAGGTTGAGGCGGCCGTAACCCTCCGCGTCGTCGAGGAGCGGATAGCCGGAAGCGATCTCCGTTGTGCCAAGCACCTCACGGCGCTGTTCGCCGTCGAGATAGGGAAGACGCGTTTCGAGAAGCGCTTCGGCGCCCTGCGGCACGCGGGCCGGCCGATCGGTCGCATGAATCGTCGGCATGCCGTAGCTCAGGCGCTGCAGTACATAGGCGCGGTTGGCGTCATGATCGGCGAAACGGTCTGCGGCAAGCGGCGCTGCATGGGCGGCAACTTCGAGCGCGCCTGCATCCTGGACACCCGATTTGGCGATCAGCCACGATTGCGCCTGGGCGTAAGCGTCGCGCTTCAGCGCGGCATTGTCGGTCTTGTTCAGGTTATAGACGACGGTGGCGGTGCCGAGCATCCGGCCGCCCATCACGTCGAGCGGAGAATGCATGCCGGCAAGGATGCGGTCTTCACCCATTTCGCTGGCGCGCGTGATCATTTCCTGAAAACGCTGCGGTACGAGATAGGCCATGGCAAGCGCATCCCGCCAGGCTTCCGCCGTATGACCGCTCGGGAACCCGCCATCCTCGACGGGCTTGCCGCTCTTGGCAGGCTCCAGCGTCGGGACAACGGATACGTCCTGACTCCAGCGGTAGGGACGGCCATATTTGAAATAGCGCTTGGCAGGTTCCGTCGAACCGTCGCCGCTTGCGGCATTGATGAAGTCGATGGCGAGGCCCATATCCGGGTTGGCATCGGTCCTGTTTTCGGTGTCCGGCTTGCTACCGGCGCCGCGATTATTGCCCTTGTCGTCATATTTGACCGTCGTCGCGTCGGCCGCCACCTCGGTGATGGTGGTGGTCTGCTTGGAGCCGGCCTTCCAGGCATCGGTCAGCGGGCCGAGGCCGTCGACGATGCTGGCATTCTTGCCGCGCCGGTCGTCGAGATAGGCGGCAACAGCCTGCTCGGCTGTCCGCGCCTTGGTCGCCTTGACGACATAGGCGATGTTCGCATCATGGACGAGCTTGTTGACGATCTGGCCGTCAGTCTTGCTGAAGGGAATGCCGTCCCAATCCGTCTTGGCGACCGCTGGGCAATTGTCCTTGGTCGGTGCTTCAACGCCGGCGTCGACAAACGGTGTGCGCGGGGTCCAGACTTCCAGGAAGCCGGAGAGAAGGTGAACGGCGGCATTAGTGTCCACCGTCGAGAAGCAGGCGTCACCGCGCTTGTTGGTGTTTCCGGCCTCGACATAAGGCGCTTTCGCCGCCGTGGCCTGCTCGGCGCCGGCGAGCGACGGCACGATCGAAACGAGGCAGACGAGAGCGGTGCTCAGGCGAAAAAGGCTTGAAACAGACATGGATGATACCTGAAATGGTTGGAGGAACGGCGGGAGAGTTAGAGGGCTCGTGTGACAGAGCGGCTTCAAAAATATGGCAGTTCAATGAATCTGCCAGTGCTCCGCCCCTTGCCTTTCTGACCCATCCCGCCAAAACTGTTCCGAGACGATAGGCCAACCGGAATGCCGGAAGGAAGACATGGCAGCGCGCCAACGCATCATTCCGGTAAGACGCGAATATAATCGCTGGGTCGCCAACCAGACGCTGGAAGATTATGCGCTGCGTTTTACCGCAAAGAGCGCCCGCCACTTCTCCTCCCAGCGCATCGCGCAGACGGCGATCGGTGCGATCTCCTTCCTGGCGCTCGAGGCGATCGGCGGCGCCATCACCCTCTCCTACGGCACCACAAACGCCTTTTATGCCATTATCGTCGCAAGCATCGCCATGCTGGCGATCGGCCTGCCGATCAGCCGCTACGCCATTCGCCACGGCGTCGATATCGATCTGCTGACGCGCGGCGCCGGTTTCGGCTACATCGGCTCGACCATCACCTCGCTGATCTATGCGAGCTTCACCTTCATGCTGTTTGCGATCGAGGCCTCGATCATGTCCGGCGCATTGGAGCTGACGCTCGGCATTCCACTCTGGATCGGCTATATCGTCAGCGCCGTCATGGTGATCCCGCTGGTGACGCACGGCGTGCGGCTGATCAGCAAGTTCCAGCTGATGACCCAGCCCTTCTGGATCGTGCTGAATATCCTGCCGTTCCTCTTCATCGCCTTCATGGACTGGGAAAAATTCGATCTCTGGCGTGCCTTTGCCGGCATCCGCCAACCGTCGGGCTCTCCAGGCACTGTTGCCGCGTTCGATCTGGTGCAATTCGGGGCAGCCTCGGCCGTCATCCTGGCGCTGATGTCGCAGATCGGCGAACAGGCCGATTTCCTCCGCTTCCTGCCGCCGGAACCGCGGCGCAAGTGGCGCCATCGCCTGGCCGTCTTCCTCGCCGGACCCGGCTGGGTCGTCATTGGCGCGCCGAAGCTGCTTGCCGGCTCCTTCCTGGTCGTGCTGACCCTGGCCTCGGGCGTGCCCGTCGATCGCGCCGCCGACCCGGCGCAGATGTATCTGACCGCCTTCGGCTACATGGTCCCCTGGCACAATGCCGCGCTGCTGCTGATGGCCGCCTTCGTCGTTGTCTCGCAGTTGAAGATCAACGTGATGAATGCCTATGCCGGCTCGCTTGCCTGGTCGAACTTCTTCTCGCGGTTGACCCACAGCCATCCCGGCCGCGTCATCTGGTTGGTCTTCAACGTCGCGATCGCCCTGCTCTTGATGGAGCTCGGCATCTACCGGCTGCTGGAGGAGACGCTCGGCATCTTTTCGATCATCGCCATGGCCTGGCTGTGCACGATCTTCGCCGATCTCTTCATCAACAAGCCGCTGGGGCTCGCACCTTCCGGCATCGAATTCAAGCGCGCCCATCTCTACGACATCAATCCGGTCGGCCTCGGCGCCATGGCGCTGTCGGCAACGGTGTCGCTGATCGCGCATTTCGGCGCCTTCGGCCCGCTCGCCGCCTCGCTTGCCCCCTATATCACCCTTGTTGTCGCGCTCATCGCTTCGCCGGCACTCGCCTTTGTGACGAAAGGCAAGTTCTATCTCGCCCGCAAGCCGCGCCAGAGCTGGAAGAACCTGACGAACATCACCTGCTCCGTTTGCGAGCACCCTTTCGAGCCGGAAGATATGGCGTGGTGCCCGGCCTATGCCGCGCCGATCTGTTCGCTCTGCTGCTCGCTCGACAGCCGCTGCCACGACATGTGCAAGCCTGCCGCCCGTTTCAATGCGCAGGTCGGCACCGTCGCCAAGGTCCTGCTGCCGGAAACCATTCTGGGCAAATTGACGACGCGCCTCGGCCGCTACGGCATCGCCGTCGTTCTGGCCTTGGCCGCCATCGGTGCAATCCTGGCGATGATCGCCCATCAGGTCGCCGCCGCCTCCCCCGAGACGGCCGAGGTGGTCAACCGCACCATCCTGGTCGTCTTCTTCGTCTTTTCGGTGATATCGGGCGTCGTCTGCTGGTTCTACGTGCTCGCCCATGACAGCCGTGTCGTCGCCGAGGAGGAATCGTCGCGCCAGAATACGCTGCTGCTCAAGGAAATCGCCGCCCATAAGAAGACTGACGCCGCCTTGCAGAACGCCAAGGAGACGGCCGAAGCTGCCAACCGCGCCAAGAGCCGCTATGTCGTCGGCCTCAGCCATGAGCTGCGCACGCCACTGAACGCCGTCCTGGGTTATGCCCAGATCCTCGAGCGCGACGACACCATCCCTGCGCCGCGCCAGTCCTCGATCAAGGTCATCCGCCGCAGCGCCGAGCATCTTTCCGGCCTGATCGACGGACTGCTCGACATCTCCAAGATCGAGGCCGGCCGCCTGCAGGTCTATTCCAACGAGATCAACATCCAGGATTTCCTCGATCAGATCGTCGAGATGTTCCGCCCGCAGGCGCAGGCGAAGGGGCTCGCCTTCGTCCATCAACGCTCACCGGCCCTGCCGCAATTCGTCCGCACCGATGAAAAACGGCTGCGCCAGATCCTCGTCAACCTGCTCTCCAATGCCATCAAGTTTACCGATCAAGGGAGCGTCACCTTCGATGTCGGCTATCGCAGCCAGGTGGCGACCTTCACCGTTGCCGATACCGGCCGCGGCATCACCGAGAAAGACCTGCCCCGCATCTACGAACCCTTCCAGCGCGGCGAGGCCGAAAGCGTACGGCCGATGCCGGGTCTCGGGCTCGGTCTCACCATCACCCGGCTGTTGACCAACACGCTCGGCGGCGAGATTTCGGTCTCGAGCGTGAGGGACGAGGGCTCGACCTTTCGCGTGCGGCTGATGCTGTCGGCCGTCATGCGCGCTGCCGCCCCGCCACAGGAAAAACGTATCGTCGGGTATGACGGCCCGCGCCGCACGATCGTCGTGGTCGACGACAATGAGGATCACCGCGAGATGATGCGCGAAATCCTGGCGCCGCTCGATTTCATCGTGCTGACGGCGGCCGGCGGCGCCGAATGCCTGACGCTGATCGACGGCATCATGCCGGATCTCTTTCTCGTCGATATCCTGATGCCCGGCATGAACGGCTGGCAACTCGTCTCACGCCTGCGCGAGGCCGGCCAGACGGCGCCGATCGTGATGCTTTCGGCCAATATCGGCGACGCAGCGGTCTTGAGCGACAGCGACGACAGCCACAATGATGCAATAGGCAAACCGGTCGACATCCGTCAGCTGCGCGACAAGCTCGCTTTGCATCTCGGCCTGAAATGGATCTATGCCGACGCCACGCCCGCCGTTCCTGCCAGGATTGAAGCACCGTTGTTGAGCCCTGGCGCTGCCCATGTGCAGGAATTGCTGCGGCTGGGCGAGATCGGTTACATCAGGGGCATAGAAGCCAAGCTTTCGGACCTTGCCAAGGCGGAGGCAAATCGGCCATTCACCGAAGCTCTTCGACCTTATGTCGCCGCCTTCGATCTGGCCGGCTTCATGACCTTCCTGCACGACTTCGACGAAAAGGTGGAATCCATTGGCTGAGCCGGCCCTGCCCCGCGACATCGTTCTGCTTGTCGATGACTCGCCCGAAGCGCTCGGCTTCCTGACCGATGCGCTCGAGCACTCCGGCTTTGCCGTGCTGATCGCCACATCGGGCACGGCAGCACTCGGCATCGTCGAGCGCATCACGCCCGATCTCATCCTGCTCGACGCCGTCATGCCCGCCATGGACGGCTTCGAGACCTGCCGCAGGTTGAAGGCCAATGCCGCAGTGGCGCAGGTGCCTGTCATCTTCATGACCGGCCTGACCGAAACCGAACATGTCGTGCATGCGCTGGAATCGGGCGGCGTCGATTATCTCAGCAAACCGATCAATATCGACGAACTGCGCGCCCGCATTCGCGTCCATCTCAGAAATGCCCGCTCGACCCAGAGCGCCCGTGTCGCCCTCGATGCCGCCGGACGCCATCTGCTGGCGGTCAAGAGCGACGGCGCGATCCATTGGTCGACGCCGCACGCAACGCGCCTTGTCAACGCCGCCATGGGCAGCGACGACGGCATGGAAACCGTCGTCCACCATATCGCCGGCTGGATGCGCGACCGCGTTGCTGCAGCGCGCGACGGCATCATTTCGATCGCCCATGCCGGCCAGGCGGCGTTGCAGCTCGCCTTCCTCGGCGCGATCGGCCCCGACGAATATCTCTTCCGCCTCACCGCTGCCAATCAGCGCAGTGACGACGAGGTGCTGCGCCAGCGCTTCTCGCTCACCCAGCGCGAATCCGAAGTGCTGCTCTGGATCGCCAAAGGCAAGCCCAACCGCGACATCGGCGAAATACTGGGGCTATCGGCGCGCACTGTGAACAAGCATCTCGAACAGATCTACGTGAAACTCGGTGTCGAAAACCGCGCCTCGGCCGCCGTGAAAGCGACGCATGTGCTGCACGAAATGTGAGCGAGAGCATGATGCCGAAAAGGGTGAGCGGTTTTCGGACGACATCATGCTCTAACTCTTTAATTGGAACAGGATTCAGATTTTAGCCCGACCGGACCCTAAAATCATCCTGTTCTAGTCGGCGGCATCGGATAGCCGCTGCCGAAATTGCCGAGGATTTCCGCGACGGCCTGGATCGGACAGACCCTTCGGCAACAGATCAGCGGCACCGCCGGAGACGGACATTGAACTTCCATAAACAAAGAAGCCCGGTCGGAACCGGGCTTCGATCTCATCTCCCCGAAAAGGGAAGTCAGGCTTACATGCCCTGCGGAACGTAGGTGTACTTGCCGTCCGCGCCCTTCTTCCATTCGTACATGATGTAGCCAGGAATCTTCGGGTCGCCCTTTTCGTCGAACGAAATGTCGCCGAGAACCGTCGGGAACGGACCCTTTTCCTTCATGGCCGTGGCAACGGCTTCAGGATCGACCGAACCGGCAGCCTTGGCAGCACCGGCGATCGCCTGCATCGCAGCGTAGGAGTAGAGCGTGTAGGCTTCCGGGTTGAAGCCGGCGGTCTTGAACTTCTCGACGAGTTCCTTGTTGGCCGGGTTCAGCGTCGGGTCGGGACCGAAGGTGTTGAGCGTACCGGCAACGGCGTCACCAGCGATCGAGGCCAGTTCGTTCGAAACGATACCGTCGCCCGAAACCAGCGTTGCCTTCAGGCCCTGGTCGGCAGCCTGACGGATGATGAGACCGGCTTCGGTGTGCAGGCCGCCCCAATAGATGATCGAGACGCCGGCTTCCTTCATCTTGGCGATGAGGGCCGAGAAGTCCTTGTCGCCGACGTTGATGCCTTCGTACATGACTTCGGTCAGGCCGGCAGCGTTCATGGCCTTCTTGGTTTCGTCGGCAAGGCCCTGACCGTACGGGGTCTTGTCGTGAACGACGGCGATCTTGGCATCCTTGAAGTGGTCGGCAAGATACTTGCCGGCGATGGCGCCCTGCTGGTCGTCACGGCCGCAGGTGCGGAACGTGTTCCAGAGACCGCGCTCAGTGAACTTCGGGTTGGTAGCAGCCGGGGTGATTTCGAGAATGCCGTTTTCGGCATACACTTCCGAAGCCGGGATGGAAACGCCCGAGTTGAAGTGACCGATGACGAACTTGACGCCGTCGGCAACGAACTTGTTGGCGACCGAGATGCCCTGCTTCGGATCGGAAACGTCGTCGCCGAGTTCGATCTTGATCTGCTCGCCGTTGATGCCGCCGGCTGCGTTGATGTCGGCAGCTGCCTGCTCGGCACCCTTCTGAAGCTGAGCGCCGAAAGCGGCGTTCGGGCCGGTCAGCGGACCAGCGACAGCGATGAGAACGTCGGCCCGTGCGACGCCGCTGAAGGCGACCATCGCCGTCAGGGCCACCGCCGACAGAAGAGACTTCTTCATATTGTTACTCCCAATTTTTGGGCGGGTTCCGGTCCAAGGCCCGGCGCATTACCCACCATTGACTGCGCCAGGAAAGAGGTTCCACTCTGGAGGCAATTCATGCCTAGTTTCAACGGACTGTCAATGTTTGTCCTTCCACGAAAACGCGGAAGTTTTTTCGTACAGCCAGTAATAGTTGTTGACCATCTGATTGGTGCGGCGAAAGCGGAAGCCGGCGGTCGAGAAGACCAGCAGCGTCACGAAATCGATGCCGTAAAAGAGGGCGCTGAGCATCGGCCCGTTGAACAGGGCATGGTGGAGAAACTGCATCGCCCAGGCGAGCAGGAAGGTGTAGACGACCGCCAGCGGATAATTATTCCAGCCGTCTGCGACCGCCTTGCCGGCCCGCCAGGCCGTCCAGAAGCCGATCAGCACGACAAGGGCGCGAATGACGAGACGGACGCTGTCATCGCTTTCGAAGAAAAGTCCCTGCATCTCAAACTCTCCCTTCGAGCTAGTGTCTTCCGCCTTCGAGATAGGCGGCGCGGACCTCGGGATTGGCGAGCAGTTCCTTGCCGGAGCCGCTCATCGTCACCTTGCCGTTCACCATCACGTAGGCGCGATGCGAAAGCCTGAGTGCCGCGAAGGCATTCTGCTCGACCAGGAACACGGTGAGGCCTTCCTGCTCATTGAGCTTGCGGATCGCCTCGAAAATGCCCTTGACGATCAGCGGCGCGAGGCCAAGCGAAGGTTCGTCGAGCAGCAAGAGCTTCGGACGCGCCATCAGGGCGCGGCCGATCGACAGCATCTGCTGTTCGCCGCCCGAAAGCGTGCCGCCGCGCTGGGCGTGACGTTCCTTGAGACGCGGGAAGAGCGTGAAGATCTTCTCGACGTCCTCGGCGAAGTATTTGAGATTGTCGAGGCCGGCGCCCATCTGAAGGTTTTCCAGCACCGTCATGCGCGGGAAGATGCGGCGTCCCTCAGGCGACTGCGCGATGCGCAGGCGCGCAATCTCGTGTGTCGGCATCTTGGTGATATCGCGGCCCTCGAAGACGACCGCGCCCTTGCGAGCCTGTGGGCTGCCGCAGATCGTCATCATCAGCGTCGACTTGCCGGCGCCGTTGGCGCCGATCAGGCTGACGATCTCGCCCTTGTTGACTTGGACATCGATGCCGGCCAGCGCACGGATATTACCATAATAGGTTTCGACGCCGTTCACCTGAAGGAGCGGTTGACCCGTCATTACTTCGTCGCCCATCAGTTTGCGCCTCCTTCGAGCTGCTCGACGGTTGCGATCACCTCTTCCACTTCCTCATCCTCGACACCGAGATAGGCCGCGATGACCTTCGGATCGTGCTTTACGTGATCCGGCGTGCCATCGGAAATCTTCTGGCCGTATTCGAGGACGACGACGTGGTCGGAGATTTCCATGACAACCGACATGTCGTGCTCGATGAGCAGAATGGAGGTTCCGGTTTCGGCGCGGATGTTCTGCAACAGCGCATTCAGAGTTGCCGATTCCCTTGGGTTGAGACCTGCCGCCGGCTCGTCCAGGCAAAGCAGTTCCGGGCCCGTGCACATGGCGCGCGCGATCTCCAGGCGCCGCTGGGCGCCATAGGGCAAATCGCCGGCCGGATCGTCGGCGCGATCGATCAGGTTGGCCTTTTCAAGCCAATGGCGCGCGAGCTCAATGGCGGCGGAGGCCTCTCGCCGATAAGGACCGATGCCGATGAGGCCGAGGATCGTATAACCCGATGCCTGCATCAGTTTGTTGTGCTGGGCGACCAGCAGGTTTTCGAGAACGGTCAGGCCGGAAAACAGCCGGATGTTCTGGAAGGTGCGCGCCACCTTGGCTTCCTTGGTGATGCGAAAGTCCGGCAGACGCTCCAGAAGATACTGTTTACCGTTCTTCTGATTGAGCGTGATCATCCCCATCGTCGGCTTATAGAAGCCGGTGATGCAGTTGAAGACAGTGGTCTTGCCGGCACCGTTCGGCCCGATCAGCGCGGTGATATCCCCGCGCTTGGCTTCGAAGGAGAAGTCGTTGATGGCCATCAGGCCGCCGAACTTCATCGACAGGTGCTCGACCTTGAGCAGCGTATCGCTCGACATGGTGTTGGTAACCGGGCTCATCAACCATGGCCCTCCTTGGTAAAGCTTCCGGATATGGCCTTGCGCTCCTTGAGGAAGGCGGTCGGTTCACGCGAGCCGACGAAACCGCGCGGCTTGAACAGCATGACGACGACCATCGCCAGGCCGAACAGCAACATGCGGTAGAGTTCCGGCGTGAAGTCGGGTCCGAAGACCGCCTTCAGGAAGTCCATTTCGCGCAGCGCTTCGGTACCGCCGACCATGACGATCGCGGCGATCGCGATGCCGGTCAGCGAGCCCATGCCGCCGAGAACGACGATGGCGAGAACAACCGCCGATTCCAGGAAGATGAAGGATTCCGGCGAAACGAAACCTTGGCGCGCTGCGAAGAACGAGCCTGCGAAGCCGCCGAACATGGCGCCCGTCGCGAATGCCGTGAGCTTGGTCGTCACCGTGTTGATGCCGAGCGAACGGCAGGCGATCTCGTCTTCGCGCAGCGCTTCCCAGGCACGCCCGATCGGCATGCGGCGCAGCCGGATGGTGACGTAGGCCGTCAGCATGCAGAGTGCCAGGATGAGATAGAAGAGGAAGATCTTGTAATAGGCGGACGACATCGGCAGGTGGAAAAGCTTGGCAAAGCCGCCGGCTGTCGCGTCGAACGGGATGCCGAACAGCGTCGCCTTCGGAATGCTCGAGATACCGAACGTCCCCTTGGTCACGTCGGTCCAGTTGATGAGGACGAGACGGATGATCTCGCCGAAGGCAAGCGTGACGATTGCGAGGTAGTCACCGCGCAGGCGCAGCACCGGAAAGCCGAGGATGACACCCCAGAGCGCCGCCAAGGTGCCGGAAAGCGGCAGCAGCACCCAGAAGGACAGGCCGAAATAGCTCGACAGCAGCGCGTAGGAATAGGCGCCGACCGCATAGAAGGCGACGTAACCGAGATCGAGCAGGCCGGCGAGACCGACGACGATGTTCAGCCCCCAGGCGAGCATCACGTAGATCAGGATCTGGATGCCGAAATTGTCGACCCATTTCAGCGAGCCCTGAGCACCGACGAGCGCCACGATCACGACAGGATAGAGCACCAGCGCGAGCAGCGCGAACTTCAGGAAATGGCGGTGGAAGAAGTTCTTCTCGGTCGAGATGTCGAGATCACCTTCCCGTGCCTTCCTAAGCTTGCGGCGGTCGATGTTCGGCTTGATGAAAACGACCATGAGGAAACGGCCGATCGCGGCGACAGCGACGAAGATTGCAAGCAATCCCCAGCGCTGCACGATGATCAGCTCGTTGTTGATGTTCTGGTCGGTCTTCAGACCGACATAGAGGACGAACATGCCGAGCGACAGGACGGCGGCAAAAAGGGCTTCGGTAAGGCCTTTGCGGACAAGTCCGGCGTCGGGCTTGCCTGCAGAATTCTCGATGTTTGCCATGACGTTATACCTTCTCGACTTCCGGCCGTCCGAGGATACCCGTCGGCTTGAATATCAGCACGAAAGCGAGGATGGCGAAGGTCGCCACATCCTTGTACGCGATGGTGAAATAGGCCGACCACAGCGATTCGATCAGGCCGATCATCAGCCCGCCGAGAACGGCGCCCGGCAGCGAGCCGATGCCGCCGAGAACGGCCGCAGTGAATGCCTTCACGCCCGGCGTGAACCCGTCGGCGAACGACGCAACACCATAATACATCAGATACATCGTGCCGGCGACGGCAGCCAGCGCCGCACCCATGACGAAGGTGATCGAGATCGTCTGGTCGACGTTGACGCCGAGAAGCGCCGCCATCTTGCGATCCTGCTCGGTGGCGCGCTGGGCGCGGCCGAGAGCGGTATGGTTGACGATATACCAGAAGATCGTTAGCAGCACCGCGGTGATCACGATGATGATGATCTGCTTCAGCGATACCGAGATGTTGCCGAACTGGTAGACCGAACTGACCATCGGCGGGATCGGCTTGTTGCGCGGACCTTGCGTCACCTGGATGAAGTTGGACAGCACGATCGACATGCCGATCGCGGTAATCAACGGCGCCAGGCGGAATGAACCGCGCAAAGGCCGATATGCGACGCGCTCGATCGTCCAATTCCACAAACTCGTCATCAACATCGCGACGACAAGCATCGCCAGCAGCAGAATTGCCACCGGGAGACCTGCGAAGATGGACGTGAGGACGAGGAAGACGATAAGAGCGGCGAAACCACCGAGCATGAAGATGTCGCCATGGGCGAAGTTGATCATGCCGATAATGCCATAAACCATCGTATAGCCGATAGCCACAAGGCCATAGATGGATCCGAGCGTCAGCCCGTTGAAGAGCTGCTGGACGAAATACTCCATATGTCGTTTTCCCCTGGATGCGAGCCGAATATGCTGCATCTCTTTTTGGTTCTTCGGTCGCCCGTTTCAGGCAACCTCATGACCGCAATGCATAGCGGTTTCGCTGCAAATGTGAAGACAAAAAGGATTTTCTCCGGCAGATTCTTGTTCGAACAGGGCTAGATGGCGCATTTTGCACCAAAATCCACAGAAAATCGGCGAAGCACGTCCTGTTTTTAGCCAAAAACCGGCGTCGAATTAACCATCCGATGATTTCGTCTTCAAATTTCGTGAAGACCTTGCGGCGTAAGCTATTCCACAGAATTGGAAGATGGAGCAAATTCGGACCCGAAGCGCGCCGCTTTGGCGAATCCCATTCCAGTGAACGGCTGCCAACTTCGTCTGACAAGACCGAAAGCTTATGGTAGCATCGCAGACTGCGTTATCGGGGTGCGGAGCGCAGGGCGAAACACCATATTAGATTCAGTATGGTGAGAGGGATGGTTTGCGGACGAGCGACAAGGGATGCTCGCCGCGCGGCGAACGGCAAAGGACAATGCTGAGGACATTCGAAAGGGCGGCGCTCGAAGCCGGCAAGGCCATCATAGCGGTCTTGCGCGAAGGCTTTCCCGTCGCCATGAAGGCGGACGCAAGTCCGGTCACGGTCGCCGACGAGGAGGCCGAACGCATCATCCTTGCGCATCTTGCCCGAGACTTTCCCGAAATACCCGTTGTGGCGGAAGAGTCGGTCGCCGCCGGCCGGGTGCCTGACATCAGCGGTCGGGGCTTTTTCCTGGTCGACCCTCTCGACGGCACGCGGGAATTCGTCGACGGGCGGCAGGAATTCACCGTCAACATCGCATATATCGAGAACAGCGCTCCGATGGCCGGGATCGTCTACGCGCCGGCGCTCGGGCTTGCCTTCTCGGGAGAACGCGGCCACGCCGAAAGGCTCGTGGTGACGGAGGATTTCACCGTCGGCGCACGCAGTGCAATCACCGTGCGCGAACAGCCGGCCGACCGGCTGGCGCTCGCGAGCCTTCGCCACAACAGCCCGGAGACCGGAACCTTTCTCGCCGATCATGCGATTTCCAAGTGCACCAACATCGGTTCGTCGCTGAAATTTTGCCTGCTGGCTGAAGGCAAGGCCGACGTCTATCCCCGTTTCACCCGCACGATGGAATGGGACACGGCGGCCGGCGATGCAGTGCTTCGCGCCGCCGGCGGTTCGACCGTGACGCTCGACGGAGCGCCGCTGACCTACGGCAAGACCGGAACGGCGGCTGATTTCGATTTCGCCAACCCGAACTTCATTTCCTGGGGCGGCAGGAAACGCGTCCTCGAACCCGCGTGACCGCCCGCAAGGACCGCTGAAAGCGCCGCAGGCAGATTTCTTCACCGCGACAAGGTTGGCGCTTTCTCGGGCCCCTCCCCCGTGTCGACTATCTCAGCCCCGCCGGCCATCTACTGATTCGCGTGGCCGGGTGACAGAGGTGATTCTGTGGGAATCGCCCGCGTCCCCACACCTTCTACCTGCAAAACCTCGTCGATCCCGCCTTGGTTTTGTCACATTTTGGCACTGTTAGATAACCAGCCGACCGTTCTCGCGGAAAAATTTCGCCCCGGTTTCTGTTAAGAATTGGCGCTTTTGGGCGATGCGGCACGTGCCGAAAAGGCACGTCCGGAGCACCCCGGAAGCCCCTGTCAAAGGCCTAAAAACCTTGATGAAATTCCAATTCTTAACGAAATATCATGAGTTTGCCTCAACTTAACGCAAGTGCGAAAGATTTATTGCGATGCGATATTTCTCTGGACACCATTACACAATTGTCGCATTTTTCCGTTTTAGTAGGGTTACCAACACCTGAGTGCAGCCCTGGTGACAGGGTAAACCATTGATCGCCTATTGCCGCCGCGCCCCTCGAAGACAACAGAGTACGATCCTTGAGCATCACGGAACTAAACAACACCATTTCGACAGAGTCCTTCCGGCCGAGCCGCCGCCAGCAGCCGAGCCTGAAGATCCAGACCCCTGTAATCCACAGCGATGCGCCGCAGGCGCCGTGGGTGGATCTTGTCCTGAAGCGGGCGTTCGACATTGTTTCGTCGTTGAGCGCCCTCCTCGTCCTTGCGCCTTTGCTTCTCCTCGTCGCCCTCTTGATCAAGCTGGACAGCCCTGGACCGGTGCTGTTCAAGCAGACCCGTTGGGGTAGGAACTGCAAGGCCATCAAAGTCTACAAGTTCCGCTCCATGCGGACCGATCTCTGCGATGTCTCGGGCGTTGCTCAGACGGTGAAGAACGACCCGCGCGTTACCCGCATCGGCGCCATCCTGCGCCGCACGAACATCGACGAATTGCCGCAGCTGTTGAACGTGCTGTTGGGCGACATGTCGGTCGTCGGTCCGCGCTGCCACGCGATCGGCATGCGCGCGGGTGGCATGCTGTACG
This sequence comes from Rhizobium phaseoli, assembly GCF_001664385.1. Classification (NCBI taxonomy): domain Bacteria; kingdom Pseudomonadati; phylum Pseudomonadota; class Alphaproteobacteria; order Hyphomicrobiales; family Rhizobiaceae; genus Rhizobium; species Rhizobium phaseoli. The sequence goes on from NZ_CP013532.1 coordinate 3,562,935, forward strand.
AAGAGCTTGTGCCGGAATACCACCAGCGCCACGCAATGCGTCCGGGCATGACGGGCCTGGCCCAGATGCGCGGCCTGCGCGGCCCGACCGATCGTCCGGCCAAAGCCCGCGCCCGCATTGCCAGCGACCTCTATTACGTCGGAAATTTCTCGATTTGGATGGATATGCGCATCATTGTCGGAACCGTGCTGTCGGAACTGGCCGGCGGAAAAGGCTTCTAAGCTTTTTGTGAGAAAGGACCGGCTGCTCGGAGCAGCCGGTACCGGAATGCTCGGGCCGCCGCCTGCAGGTGTTCGAGCGAATCGAGCTTACCATGCGCTCCTCCCGGATATCCCTGCGATCCGTTCGACAACAGATCGAGAAGAATCGCGTCGCACCCCCTCTCTTGCCGTCAGCCAACTCAGCGCCGCGCGTCTCCTCTGCGGCGCGAAGAACGCTGCGGCACTTTGGGTAACCTACGCATCCGATTTGCCGGCTGCTAATCCTTTCCGAATTGCTGTTGCGCGATAATGGCCGAGAAGCGCCTGGGGCCATAGCGCGTCGCCATTACCGGCTGCGCTACCGCGTGGACCGCTGCCCGACAACGGTGAAAATGTATTGTTTCAGGTCAGCATCATACGATGCGAAGGCGACCGCATTCGTCACCGCATCCTGGAAGAACAGGTCGAGATGGCGATTTCCTGATTGGCCGCCCTCCTCGTAAACGCCCCCTCCGTACGGCAGATCGGCAGGATCGTCCGCTTCATTACCATCCCCGACCTGCAGCAATAAAAGCGGTCGGCGATCTCGTAAGCTGGCGAGGTTTTGCGGTGGCTCGTGTGCGTCGCATGAATCAAATTTGCTGCGACGCGCATTGGAAATCGAAGCCTGTAAGCCCCGCCGTCGTCAAAGCGCGCTTCATCTTTCTGACCTCGCCTGACCGCTTACGGTTCGGCCTCGCTGCCGGTGACGAGAAGCTCGTGCCGAGATGTCGCTGGAGGCAGCTTGGCTCACAGGCAGGGACAGGAAGCGTCAAAATCATACGAATTGGACCGATGCAGCAAGATCGGCGATGAAGACTTGCGGGGCAGACACTCATTCTCCGCCACTCCCGGGCGTCTAAATTTGTTATCAAAGTCTTACGGTGGGCTTAGGCAATTTTTAAATGTGGCAGGCTAGAGTGGCGCTCGTGGTCTTGCGTTGTGTAGAGAGTCCAATGACCGAAATGATACGTCCCCGAGTGAAATATGTCATCGGCCCCGATGGCAGCCCCCTGACTATCGCGGACCTTCCGCCGCCGAATACGCGGCGCTGGGTGATCCGCCGGAAGGCAGAGGTTGTCGCGGCTGTTCGCGGTGGCCTGTTGAGCTTGGAAGAGGCCTGCGAGCGTTACACGCTCACGGTCGAAGAGTTCCTGTCCTGGCAGTCATCGATCAACAGCCATGGCCTCGCCGGCCTGCGCACCACGCGCATTCAGCAGTATCGCCACTGATCGCACCCAGCATCGACGATTATTTCGGGCCGGACGCATCTCCCGTCAGGGAGTGCAGAAGGCCCGAAATCATTGACGAGGCCGCATAGCACCACAGGCCAGGCTGTGTGAAAGCATTCGCCAGCCCCGTCGTCTTCGCCGCCGCAATGACGATCGCGACCAGCAGCACGTCCATCATTGACCACTTGGACAGATGCGGCACGACGCGATGATAAAAGAAACTGCCGGCCCCGCCGCCGGCACCTGTCGCTTCCGCAGCGATCCCAACCATCTTCAGAATCGGCAGCACGATCGAGACCAGTGCGACGATCGCCGCCAGCAGCCCATCCCCGCCCAGCCAGAGCGAGACGACGATGTCGATAAGCGACGGGGCCCGATCGAAGAAATACAATGTCTCGAAATGGACCAGCGGCAAGAGCAGGCCGAGCGCCAGGAGGAACGGCGCCGCCACAAGAAGAACGGGGCTGATCATCGGAAGCGCCTTGATCCACGCGAACCTCGCACCAATCCGACCCTTTTTCATGAACACTCCGTCTCCTCCGGGAATTGTCTCGCCGGCTTGGCATGATCGCCACGCCGTGTCACCGTCGCCGGCGACAATATCCCCATCCCTTGCGAGGAAAGACAATGGACATTCGAAACGAGGAAAACGCCTCCGGCGGCCGTTATGCGGCCGGGGTAGAGGGGCATGAGGCGGAGATGACCTATTCGCGCACATCGCCGAAGCTCGTGATCATCGATCACACCGCCGTTCCCGATGCCCTGCGCGGCAAAGGCGTCGGCCAGGCATTGGCGCTGCACGCCGTGGAGGCCGCCCGCACCGGCGGCTGGAAGATTATTCCGCTCTGCCCCTTTTTCAAGGCGCAGGCGCAGCACCACCCGGAATGGCGCGACGTCGTGAACTGATTGCTATTGCTTTCTTGGCTGGCGCCGCGCGTCTTTTCAAACGCGCGGAGGATGCCACGCTTCCGCGCATCTTGGCGCCGACGCGCCAGTCGGGCGATAGGGAGATGGAAAACGGCAAACACCAAAAGCCATGTATGACGGACCAGCGCGCCCGTCATACATGGCTTCTCTGTGGCGATCCCCGGGGCGCCGAACCCGGCGCCCAACGTTTTCTCTTACGCCCTGGCTCGTGCGCCGCTGTCACGTTCTTCCAGCGCCGACGCCCTTGCATATTCCGCCTGCATCTCCTCAAGCGCCAATTCCAGCGCCTCTTCCTGCATTTTCAATTCCTTGATCGAAACCTGCAGGTTGTCGGCCCGCTGACGCGCGGCCTTGGCGAAGGTCGGATAAGCAAAGTGATTCGGGTCTGATATACCGGACTTCTTTTCCTCGACGACGATCTGGCTCTCCAGATCCTTCGTCATCCGTTCGAATTCGGACATCATCATCTGCAACTGCTGCAATTGACGTCGTTTTTCGTTCACCTGAAACTCTTTCAGGCGAACGAGACTTTCTCGCGACTTCATACGCATTACTCCCGTGATGCGAGACCCCGGCTCAACTTGAAACCGCCCTGCGCGCCGCTTTGACACGGTTTGCTGAAAAATTTCCTGCGATATTAACAAAAACCTACCGCTGGTAACCTTTCGTTTACGGGCATCGTTAATGATAGGCCCGATGATTTAAGGGTCGGTAAATGCCGCGGCATGAAGTTCGAACCTTTTCATTGGCGAGTCGGATGAATCACTTAGCGCTGTTTCCTAATGTTAAAATTGAGGAAAGCCTTTTTGAGATTCCTATTGGAAAACAGAGAAATGGAAAAATTATTTAATAAATTCGATACTCCTTGCCAGAGTGAATCAGAATTTGTTAACCATTTCGTGGCAGCTTCCAAATCACGTAGCTTGTTCGGTAGCGTGTAGGGGCCAGACCACCTTTCGGCGGCGGTAAAGGGGATAATTATGCGGGTACTTCTCATCGAGGACGACAGCGCTACGGCGCAGAGCATCGAGTTGATGCTGAAATCAGAGAGTTTTAATGTTTATACCACCGATCTCGGTGAAGAAGGCGTCGATCTGGGCAAGCTGTATGATTATGATATCATCCTTCTCGATCTGAACCTGCCCGACATGTCCGGATATGAAGTGCTCCGCACTCTCCGGCTGTCGAAGGTCAAGACACCAATTCTCATTCTGTCGGGTATGGCCGGTATCGAAGACAAGGTTCGCGGCCTTGGCTTCGGCGCCGACGACTACATGACCAAGCCGTTCCACAAGGACGAGCTCGTCGCCCGCATCCACGCCATCGTCCGCCGCTCCAAGGGCCATGCCCAGTCGGTGATCATGACCGGCGAACTGATCGTCAATCTCGATGCCAAGACCGTCGAAGTCGGCGGCCAGCGTGTCCACTTGACGGGCAAGGAATATCAGATGCTGGAGTTGCTTTCGCTGCGCAAGGGCACCACGCTGACCAAGGAAATGTTCCTCAACCATCTTTACGGTGGCATGGACGAGCCGGAACTGAAGATCATCGACGTCTTCATCTGCAAGCTGCGCAAGAAACTCGCCAACGCCGCCGGCGGCGCCAACTACATCGAGACCGTCTGGGGCCGTGGTTACGTTCTCCGCGAGCCGGACGGCACCGAATATGCGGAAACCGCCTGAGCTTCCGAATCTTCCGATCCCCCTTATCGGATGACGAAATCCCGCCCTTTCGGCGGGATTTTTCGTTTTGGGCTGGCAACGTGAATGAAAGGGCCTGAGACCTTGCTCGACCTGAAGTTCGTCCTCTCGGTGAGGGAAGCGAAATCGCAGCGTCAACCGGCGTCCGCACTTTTTGGCGGAACGCTCCGGGATTGGGTGATGTCGGCGGAATGCGCCTGCCGTCAGGCAGCGATCGCGCGGTTCCCGAAAACGGCGGTCAGTATCTTGCGATCGAAGGGTTTGAGCAGGAAATCCGTGGCGCCGGCCCGTTTGCCGGCCATCAGTTTCTTCAGATCCGCTTCGATGACGCAGTAATAGATTTTGACGTCCTTGCCCCCGTCCATGGCGCGGATGGCGGCAATGAGGTCGAGCGCGCCTTCCATGCCGGAATCGACGATTAGATATTCGGGCAGTTCCGCCTGGCAGCGCTGCAGCGCCTCGCTGGCAGTGGAAGCCTCGCTGACGAGAAAGTCGAGTTCGGAGAGAATGCGCTTGCCGACCTTGCGGACGATGTCCGAATTATCGGTGATCATGAACCTTTGCATGGTCGCTCCTTTTCCCCGCATTCGTCGCAACGGTGGGCCTCTTACAACCTTAGAGAATAGGTCCATCAGGCTAAGGAATCGTTACCGGATGGCTGAACACGCCTCTCGCGGAGCGAATTCAGTCAGCGGCAACCACCGCCTTGAACACCAATTCGTCCGGGCTTGCGCTGTGATCGAGCGTCATTCCGCACTCTTCAGCCAGCAGCACGGTGTAGTAAGGCTGTATCGAGTGGGCGTCGATTGCCTCTTCGATCGTGCCGGTCGATATCTCGACGAATTTCGGCGGCAAGCGCATCATCTTGCCCTTGGCCGTCAGCGTGAACTTGGCGTCGAATTCGGGATTTTCGAGCGTCACCTCGAGCACGCCGCCGCGTGGAATCGAGGAATAGGCGACGAGGAAGAGATTGAGCAGCAGCTTGACCCGGTTCTTGGCAACGATGGCGCGCGGTCCGTTCCAGATCACCTCGGTTTTCTTCTCTGCCAGCGCAAAATCCTTGGCGGCGCGCTCGGCCTCGCCGGTATCGATCGAGGCACCGACCGAACCGGAGGCGCCAAAGGCGAGGCGCGCGAATTTCAGCCGGACGGAAGCATTGAGCGCGCTGGTGCGGATCAGGTCCATCGCATCGGAATCGGCGCCGCCTTCATCGAGAAGTTCCAGACCGTTGTTGATCGCACCGACGGGCGAGATGACGTCGTGGCAAACGCGGCTGCAGAGGAGCGCGGCCAGATCCGGGCCGGACAGAGTAAGGTTCGGGTTCTTGGACATCATCGTCTCCTGAAGGGCGGCAATCTCATCGCGCCCGTAATATGCGTCATCTAAATTGCGCGAAGTTTGCGATCGTATTCGGTGCCATAATGACACCATATTTGGTAAACCGATTGTTAAGATCATCGGCGCAAAATGCAGCAATTGACGCGAGCGGTTGTCCGCTCCCGACCAACGACGAACGGATGACACCATGCGCCCTCGATTTCCGCACAGATTCATCGGCTTCTGCAGGTTGCTCTCGGCCCTCGTCTTCTCCTCGATGATGGTCGCCGGGCCGGCCGCCGCTCAGAACAACGGTCAGTATACGATGCAGGAAATCATCGATACCGGCCACTCCTTCTTCGGCTCCGCCAGCGGCGGTCTTGCCAAGGTGGTGGAAAGCGCCTTCCAGAAATACGGCCTGCCGAACGGTTATATTCTCGGACAGGAAGGCGGCGGCGCCTTCATCGCCGGTCTCACCTATGGCGAAGGCCAGCTGAACACCAAGAATGCCGGCGAGCATCCGCTCTACTGGCAGGGCCCCTCGCTCGGCATCGACTACGGCGGGCAGGGCTCGCGCGTCATGATGCTGGTCTACGATCTGCCCTCCATCGATGGCATCTATGCCCGTTTCGGCGGCGTCAGCGGCTCGGCCTATGTGATTGCCGGCTTCGGCATGACGGTGCTGAAGAACAACGACGTGCTGGTCGTGCCGATCCGCACCGGCGTCGGCGCCCGACTTGGCGTCAATGTCGGTTATCTCAAGATCACCCAGGCACCGACCTGGAACCCATTCTGAAGCCGCAGGACCGTGGGAAACTGCCGCCACCCGCATCGGCGGCCTTGTCCCGATGCGCCATGCATGCTTAATCTTCAGGGATGACCCGGAATAGGACGCCGAACGCGCAATCGGTTTTCGGATGTCACGTTCCGGCCAACGGAGAACGGGATTTAGATCTTAGGCCGACTGGGCTGAAATCCTGTTTTAGTATCAACGTCGAATCGATGGCCCCGCCGTGATCGAATACGCTCTCTTGTTCGGACTGGGCTTCCTGACCGCGTCCTTCCTCGTCTTTCTGATTTCGCCGGCCGTACACCGCCGCATCGTCTGGTATACCGAAAACCGGCTGAAAGCGACGATGCCGCTCAGCCCGCAAGAGGTCCGCGCCCAGAAAGACATGGTGCGTGCCCTGTATGCCGCCGAAAACGCGCGCACCACCCAGGATCTTCTGCGTGAACGCGAAAAATCCCTCTCGCTTCAGCTGCGCCACGATGCCCTTGCCATCGATGCCGGCAGGCTTGCCGCCGATATCGCTGACTTGCAGGCCCAGATCGGCGAGATGCATGTCGAGGCGGCCGAGCAGCGCTCGCGCCTGCGTAAGGACGAGAACTATATCAGTCAGTTGAAGACCAATCTGCATATTGCCGAACAATCCGCTGCCAACAAGGAGAGCGAACTGGCGGCAATGCGGACGCGGCTGAGCAAGCTCAGCGAACAAACCGATAGCCTGAGGATCGACCTGGCCGCGCGCGACACGGAGGCGGAAAGCCTGAAATTCCGCGCCAACGCGCTGCGTGACGAACGCGACACATTACGCCAGGATGTCGCCCTGCTGCAGAAGCGGGCCAAGGATGCCGAGCAGAAACTGACGCAGCAGCAGCATATGGTAATCCGTCTGGAAGATAAGGCCGCGCGTGAGAGCGCTTCCGCCGCAGAGAAGGAAACCCTGCTCGCCCGCCGTCAGCAGGAAGTCGCCAAGCTGAAGGACCAGTTGAAAGCCGCCAATGCCGAGATCCGCAAGATCAACCGGGTGCTGCGCGAGGCCGGCCTGGCCAAAATGGCGGCGGACCTGCCGGCGGAACTGACAGCTGAAGACACAATCGCGCCCATGCTCGATACCGCCGCGCTGACGGCTGAGATGGGCGAGGATGCCCGCAAGCGCAGCGCCGCCCTTGCCGAGCGTCTGCAGAAGGCAAAGTCCGTCCCCGGACGTGATGGTGCGATCCGCGAAGAGATCGCCTCGATCGCCGCCAATATGGTGGCGCTGACCGCACTCAACGAAGGCCCCTCCTCGCCGATCCGCACGCTGCTGCCGGATGCCGGGACCAAGAACCCGAACGACCGCGTCAGCCTTGCCGACAGGGCGGCCGCCATCATCGCCAATCCGGTGCGTTAAAGTATGTCGCGCAAAAGCGGGCGGCGGCTTTGCGATAACTTCATGCGAGAGAATAAAGACCTAAAGCGCAGGGAACGAATCTGAAAGATCGCGACGTGCTTTAGGGTCAGATCCGTCCCATGGCCGAGGCCATCGAAAACAAGGCGATTCCCGTCGCCGTCGCCGCGTTAAGGCTATCGAGCTCGTCCGATTGCGGGATGCGCGCGCTATGAAAGCGGGCAAGCAGCGCCTCCGGCAAGCCCTCCCCCTCCGTGCCGACGACGAGTGCCATGCGTGCGGCAGCCGGAATGGCGCGAATGTCCGTTTTCCCATGCGGTGAAAGCGTCCAGATGGCAAAGCCCCGTTCGGCAAGCGCCAGGAGCAGATCCAGTGCCTTGCCGCCACGCCGGTGTGGAACGCGCAGCACCGATCCGACGGAGACACGCAGGGCTTTGCGATAAAGAGGGTCACAGGAAGTTTCGTCGAGCAGGACGGCGTCTGCCCGGAAGGCGGCGGCGTTGCGGAACATCGAGCCGGCATTGTCGTGATTGGAAATGCCGCAGCCGACGAGGACCAGCGCCCTCTCCGGCAGGGCGTCAACGAGTGCTGCCCCGTCACGCTCCTCCCGCCGGCCAAGCGCGAGTACGCCGCGATGCAGGTGAAAACCGACGATGCCGGCGAGTGCGTCAGCCTCGGCGACATAGACCGGCACGTCGGCCGGAAAGCGGTCCAGGATCGGCTGGATGCCCGCGACGCGGTTGCGCAGCAGCAGGATCTTTTCGGCACGAAAGCCACGGCCTTCCGCATGCGCCTCGGCGAGCATTCTAAGCACGACGGTCCCCTCGGCGATGAAGCGCTTTTCCCGCCCGGTCAGATCGCGCTCTCGGATGTCGCGGAATTCCGCGACGCGCGGATCGTCGGCATTCGCGATGGCGATCGGGGGAGCGGCCATGCCGGCCTCAATTGCCCGTGACGGTCAGGTCAGCGACCGTGCGGCCGGTCCGGAGATCGAAGATCAGCGCCTTGCCCTTGCCCTCGACGGTCTCGCCGTAAAACAGGATCTGTCCCGCCGAGAATGAGGTCGACTGCACCTTGAAACCCAGCGGCAGGGAAACGGTCGCCGCAAGCGGCGCATCCGCGGGCACACCGGAGGCGGCGGCAGTGGGAGCCGTCTCCTTCGGCTCGCGCATCGTCTTGTAGACAACCGCGCCGAAGACCGCCATAAGGCTCACGAACATGATGGCGCCGGAAACGATCTGCAGGCGGACCATCTTGCGCCGGACACTTTCCATCGCCGGATCAAGGGGCTTCTCTTCCTGGTCGTCTGGCTCGATTGCTGTCATCTGTGCGTCCCGTTCTAAAAATACGTCGGAGAAGAAGCGTCTTGAGCGACCCCTTTAAACAAGCAGCCGGCATTAGAAAAGTCCTGACAGCCGATGAAACCGCCGAAGGCCGGCTCGACGCCTGGCTGACGGCGCAGCTCGGCGAGGAGTTTTCCCGCAGCCGGATCAAGGTCCTCATCAAGGACGGCCAGGTTTCTATGCGCGGCCAGCTCATCACCGATCCACAGCGCAAGGTGCGCGCCGGCGACAGTTTCGAGATCACCCTGCCCGAGCCGGAAGACCCGACGCCGCAGGGCGAGGATATTCCGCTCGATATCCTCTATGAGGACGATGACCTTATCGTCATATCGAAACCGGCCGGCCTGGTCGTCCACCCCGGCTCCGGCAACTGGACGGGAACGCTGGTCAATGCGCTGATCCATCATTGTGGCGCAACACTCTCCGGCATCGGTGGCGTGCGCCGCCCCGGCATCGTCCACCGTCTCGACAAGGACACGACAGGCGTCATGGTCGTCGCCAAGAACGACGTTGCCCATCGCCACCTCTCACTCCAGTTTGCCGACCATGGCCGCACCATGCCGCTGGAGCGGGCCTATCGGGCAATCGTCTGGGGCCGGCCCCGGTCGCTGACAGGCACGGTCGACGCGCCGCTCGGCCGCGCCACCGGCGATCGCACCCGCCGCGCCGTCAAGCGCCCCGACAGCCAAGACGCCGACGAGGCCATCACCCACTATGAGGTGATCGAGCGCTTTCACGAAACCCCGGACGCGACGGCGCTCGCCTCGCTGGTCGAGTGCCGCCTCGAAACCGGCCGCACCCATCAGATCCGTGTGCACATGGCCCATATCGGCCACCCGCTGCTCGGCGACACGGTCTATGGAGCCGGCTTCAGGACCAAGGCCAATCTGTTGCCTGAAGATATCCGTAAGGTGGTCAACAGGTTCGACCGCCAGGCGCTGCATGCCTTCATGCTGCAGTTCGAGCATCCACGCAGCGGCGAACTCATGCATTTCGAGGTACCGCTGCCGGACGACATGATGGAACTTGTCGAGGCATTGCGGAGTTAGGGGGGACCGCGGAACTCCGCCTCCCCCGTCTCACACCTGCGTGAGCGGCGCCTTGAACCGCCGTTTCGCCATACTTATGTGTATATGGACTTAGTGCGGGCTCGGGTAGAAAGCCGCACGTCCCGGTTTGCCTTTTCGACGCGGGGACGCGTTTTCATCGGGAACCGGAATTCACTTTAGGAGGGTGCACTATGGCCCGAAATACCTTGCCGTCCATTACCGCCGGCGAAGCCGGCCTCAATCGTTATCTCGACGAAATCCGCAAATTTCCGATGCTCGAGCCGCAGCAGGAATATATGCTGGCCAAGCGTTATGCCGAACACGGCGACCGCGACGCCGCCCATAAGCTCGTCACCAGCCATCTGCGCCTCGTCGCGAAGATCGCCATGGGTTATCGCGGCTACGGCCTGCCGATCGGCGAAGTCGTCTCCGAAGGCAATGTCGGCCTGATGCAGGCTGTCAAGAAATTCGATCCGGAGCGCGGCTTCCGCCTCGCCACCTATGCCATGTGGTGGATCAAGGCCTCGATTCAGGAATATATCCTGCGGTCGTGGTCGCTGGTGAAGATGGGTACGACCGCAAACCAGAAGCGTCTGTTCTTCAACCTGCGTCGGCTGAAAGGCCGCATTCAGGCGATCGACGATGGCGACCTGAAGCCGGAACACGTATCGGAAATCGCCACCAAGCTGAACGTCTCGGAGGAGGAAGTCATTTCGATGAACCGCCGCCTCTCCGGCGACGCCTCGCTGAACGCGCCGATCAAGGCGGCCGAAGGCGACAGCGGTCAGTGGCAGGACTGGCTTGTGGATGATCACGACAGCCAGGAAGACGTGCTGATCGAGCAGGACGAGCTCGAAACCCGGCGGCGCATGCTGAGCAAAGCGATGAGCGTGCTGAACGAACGCGAGCGCCGCATCTTCGAGGCCCGCCGCCTCGCCGAGGAGCCGGTGACCCTGGAAGACCTTTCGGCCGAGTTCGACATCAGCCGCGAACGCGTCCGCCAGATCGAAGTTCGCGCCTTCGAGAAGGTGCAGGACGCTGTCCGCAAGGAAGCCCTGGAACGCGCCAAAGCCGTCCGCGTCGTCGAAGCCACGGCCTGATAAGGTCAATCTAAGAATTGGAACGCCATCTCCTTACGCGGGAGATGGCGTTTTTGTGTCTGAGGTGGATGCACAGAAAGGAAGCGGGTGACCGGATGAAGGGGAGCGCGAGCGAGGGCAAGGAACTCCCTTGCCCATAACCACCTCACTGGCTGGTCGAGATATCCCCAAGCGCGGTCCATTCCTTGATCGCGGTATTGAAGGCATCCGTTCCCGTGCCGCCCTTGTCCATCGTCAGCAGCGCGCGGCGGCCGTTGCGGTAGGTGATCGGGATATCGATCCAGTTGCGGGTCGACATCAGGTCGAGATTGGCCTTGCGCGCATCGGGATAATCATTAAGCGCGATCATGTGGAAATCGTCGGTGATCTTGGCCGGAACCGCAATCAGCGCGTCGCCGCGATCTTGCTCCGTGCGCTTCATCGAAATGCGCTGGACGCTGTCGATGCTGCCGCCTTCAAAATTGGGCGGCACCGAGAAGACGATCTCGACAAGATGGCTTGCGGGCAGCGACGGATCGGAGTTGCGCTTGAAGGTGACGAGAGCCGAGAGATTGCGCTCGGGAACGGTGATATTGCCCTGGACTGTCGCCTCCTGCCGGCCACCCTGGCCGGCCTCGTGCTGGACGCTCCAGACGACCGTCCCCTCGATCGCTGTCGGCGAGCTCTGACCGATACGCTCCTCGTAAAGGAACATCTTTTCCGACGAGCCAACCGGGGCGGTCTGCTGCGGCGATGCCGCAGGACCGTTCGGCGTCAGCGTTTCCGGCCGGGCCGCATCGCCTTGCGCGCTGGGAGCCGGCGTATCCGCAGCCGCGACATTCTGCTCGGCCACTGATTTCCCTTCGGCCGTCGGCGTTCCCGGCACGGCCGCCGGGCCGCTGTCGACTTCGGTCCCATCGGAAAGCAGTCGCTGGGTGAATTTGGAATTGGCCGCCGCGCCGTCATTGTTCAATGATGCCACTTGCTGGTTCGGCTGTGCCGGTGCCGGTGCTGGTGCTGGTGCCGCTGGCGTATTCTGCGCTTCAGGCGTAGCTGGCTGGGCTGGCGGCGGCGTGCTCGGCGAAGCTGGCGTTTCGGAGTTCGCCGGCGTCATGGCCGCCTCGTTCTTCGTGGCCTGCGACGGCGCAGAGCTGACAAGCCCGTCGACCATTGCAACCAGCGCCTCTCTGTTCATCCAGCCGGCATAGGCGCCGCCGCCGATCAGGATGAGCGCGAAGATGAGGGTGATTATCGTGCCGATGCCGAAACGCCGCCGCTTCGGTTCCATGCGGAAATTCTTGCCCTGCAGCTTGGCGGCGACAATCTGGTCGATATCCATCGCCGGATTGGCGTCGTCATCGTCAGCGGCGACCGAACCGCGGCGGTCATAACCACGCAGTGCCTTGGCTTCGCGCCATGCCTCGCCCGGCGCGGCGGCGGGGGCAGCCTTGCCATCATGCACTTCAGCAAAGATGTCGACGTCGTCGAAATGCGAGGAAACCGGTGTCTTCTTGTTGCTGCCGGCCTCGATCGGCGGCAGATCGTCGAAGGCGGCCGTCTCCCAGGAGAAACTTTCCTTGGCAGCCGGCATGACGGCCGCCGGTGCAATCTTCTCGAGGCTCGATATCACCTCTTCGAAGGCGCGCGCCGAGGTGTCGGCGGCGACCGGAGCAGTTTCCGAATATTGCCGGAGTTCCTCCTCCGCCCATTCGGTCTCGGCATCCTTCGGCGCCGGAGCCGGTGCTTCGGCAGCCGGCTCTGTCCAGACCGGATCGAAATGCGCAGCCGCATCCGCCTGCAGCGGCGCCTCCTGGCTGTGTTCGACGAATTCCTGCGCGCGATTGAAATCGGCGACCGGCTCGACCAGCCGGTTCGACGCATGCTCTATGCCCCGCGTGACCGGCTGAAACGATTCGATGGGCTCATAGGCCGCCTCGTCCTCCGGTTCGTGGCTTTCAACGGTCGCCGGTTCGGCCGCGACCTCCTCGGCTTCCGCCGGATGCTGGTCGTCGGCGCGTTCTTCGTCGGCTTGCTCGTAGCCATGCCCGGCAGGCGACGGTTCGAAGCCGCCATGTTCAGACACCACCTCTTCGGCAGCGACCTCACGCACCTCGCCGGCATGCCACTCCTCGGCCGGCGCCTCCTCCTCATGGGAGGGGTGCCAGTATGGCTCAGGAGGCGCTTCCGTCTCGGTGGAAACTGGTATTTCAACGAGCGCGGGCTCTGCAGGCTGCGGTTCGGCAGGCTCGACATCCTCGGCCACGACCTCTTCCGCAGCTCCCTGCGGTGCGGCGGGTTCGACGCGATCGGGCTCATCGACGACCTCGGCCGCCGGCGGTTTCGCATCGGCTTGATCGACCGGCTCGTCGACGGCCGGCTGCGGCCCGGGCGCCGGTTCGCTTTCACCGTGTGCCGCGTGTTCCTCGACGGGCTCGGGCGCGGCGATGGCCACAGCCGCCTCATCGACCGACAGCGCCTCTGAGTGTTCCCCCTCCACTTCGCGGATGGCGGCCTCGAGCTTTTCGAGCTGGCGTTGCAGCATGGCTTCCGGCGGACGCGGCTTCATGTTCTCGAGCTGCCGCTGCACTGCGCCGCGAGCACGTTCGTAGACCTTTACCCGCATCTCGGGGGTATTTTCGGCCAGGCCATCGACGGCTCGCCGAATAACTGCAATAAAATCCGCCATCAGTACTTTCTCAAGAAGTCCGGTACTCTCCCGAACCTATCCTCCGCAGTGACCGGTGACCTTAATCCTCAAACGGATCGGTCACAAGTATCGTGTCGTCCCGCTCCGGGCTGGTGGACAGGAGCGCGACAGGCGCCCCGATCAGCTCTTCGACCTGGCGAACATATTTGATCGCCTGCGCCGGAAGATCTGCCCAACTGCGGGCGCCGACGGTCGATTCCTTCCAGCCCTCGAGCGTGATATAGATCGGTTCGACCCTAGCTTGCGCTCCCTGGCTTGCGGGAAGATGATCAATCTGTTCGCCGTCGAGCATATAGCCGACGCAGATCTTCAGTTCCTCGAGGCCGTCGAGCACATCGAGCTTGGTGAGCGCGATGCCGGTGATGCCGTTGGTGGCGACCGACTGGCGAACCAGCGCGGCGTCGAACCAGCCGCAGCGGCGTTTGCGCCCCGTCACGACGCCGAACTCATGACCCTTTTGGCCGAGAAACTCTCCGATCTCATCCTTCAGTTCCGTCGGGAACGGGCCTTCGCCGACACGGGTCGTATAGGCCTTGGTGATGCCGAGGATATAACCCAGTGAACCCGGCCCCATGCCGGAACCGGCCGCCGCCTGACCAGCCACAGTGTTCGAGGAGGTGACGAAAGGATAGGTGCCGTGATCGATATCGAGCAGGCTGCCCTGTGCACCTTCGAAGAGGATGCGGGCACCCCTGCGGCGCTCCTTGTCGAGGAAAAGCCAGACCGTATCGCGGAACGGCAGCACCCGTTCGGCGACCGAGGTCAGTTCGTCCATGATGGTCTGGTGGCTGACTTCGGCGACGCCGAGGCCGCGGCGAAGTGCATTGTGATGCGTGAGGATCCGATCGACTTTGCCGGGGAGGCTGTCGAGATCGGCCAGATCCATCACACGGATCGCGCGGCGGCCGACCTTGTCTTCGTAGGCCGGACCGATGCCGCGGCGCGTCGTTCCGATCTTGGTGCCGCTGTTGGATGCCGCGTCCTCGCGCATCGCGTCCAGCTCGCGGTGCAGCGACAGGATGAGCGTCGCGTTGTCGGCCACGCGCAGATTGTCGGGGGTGATCGTCACACCCTGGCCGGCGAGCTTTTCGATCTCGGCGATCAGCGCGTGCGGATCGACGACGACGCCGTTGCCGATCACCGCCATCTTGCCGGGGCGCACGACGCCGGACGGCAGCAGCGAAAGCTTGTAGCTCGTGCCGTCGATGACGAGCGTATGACCGGCATTGTGGCCGCCCTGATAGCGCACGACGATATCCGCGCGCTCCGAAAGCCAGTCGACAATCTTGCCCTTGCCTTCGTCACCCCATTGCGAACCGACCACGACTACGTTCGTCATCCAACTCTTCCTGTTACCGGCGCGGAACCGCGCACCTGCTCAAACCCGCGCATCTATAAAGCTTTGTTTTTGGGAAAGCGACCCTGTTGTCACAGACGATTGGGCTTTTTACGTGACAAATCAGCAGTCGGCAGGCTATTTCCCCTGGGAAAACGCCGCTTGTTGATCAAAAGACGAGGAACAAACGCTCTTGCAAGCCACGGCCTATATTTGCCTCGTCATCGCCACCCTCTGTTGGGGCGGCAACTCCGTCGCCGGCAAACTCGCGGTCGGCCATATCAGCCCGATGATGCTCACCTTCCTGCGCTGGTTTCTTGCCGTTGCGCTGATCGCCCTGATCTCGGTGCCGCAACTCAAGAAGGACTGGCCGATCGCCAGGAAAAATCTGCCGCTGCTGCTTTGCTACGGGGCGATCGGCTACACCCTCTTCAACGCCATGCTTTACTCGGCGGTGCAGTATACGACGGCGATCAATGTCGCCATCGAGCAGGCCGGCATTCCCATGCTGATCTTCCTGCTCAATTTCGTCTTTTTCCGCACCGGCATTTCGTTGGCGCAATGCTTCGGCTTTGCAATCACGCTGGTGGGCGTGGCGCTGACCGCCGCCCATGGCGACCTCGCCACGCTGCTGCAGCTGCAGCTCAACCGGGGCGACGGGCTGATGCTGATCGCCATCGTCGCCTATTCGCTCTACACGATCTTCCTGCGTTGGAAACCGCGGGTCGACTGGCGAACGCTGATGGCCTTCCCGGCCTTTGCCGCCATGCTGACATCGCTACCGCTCCTCCTCTGGGAGGCAGGCCGGGACGCGGCGCAATGGCCCGATCAGGCCGGCTGGAGCATCACTCTCTACACGGCAATCTTCCCCTCGCTGCTGGCGCAGATTCTCTACATCAAGGGCGTCGAGGCAATCGGCGCCAACCGGGCCGGCCTGTTCATCAATCTCGTGCCGGTATTCGGAACCCTGCTCTCCGTCGCCTTGGTCGGCGAGACGCTGCAGTCCTTCCACATGGTCTCGCTGGCCCTGACGCTCGGCGGCATCGCCATCGCCGAAATAGGCCGTCCGAAAGCGTCGGCTCCAACGGTGCCCGCCTCGCCGGTGGATTAGACGATCTATCCAAGCTCCAGCGTCGTCACGCCGAAGACATGTTTCAGTGGGATCGCCGGGGCCGCCCCGCGATACATCCGCATGGTCTCGAACACCGGCTGAAGACCCATGCCTTCGGCAAGTGCCAGCGCCTCGCGGTTTTCTGCGGGAATATCGATGAAGACCGTTGCGCCTTTCGCCTCCGGAACCAGTTCGGCAAGCAGCGCGGCGGCGCTATCGGCATCATTGGCAAAGAGCGGGCCGATCTTGTAGCCCTCGTAGCAGCGGCGGATCGTGCCGTAGCCGCGGATTTTGTGGCTCTTGCGTACGACAGCAGTGCGCCGTCCCTTGCGGCCGGTGCACCAGGCGGCAAGGAAGGCTTCCCGAGGCTGCGGAAAGATCGCCGAATCATAGCGCAGCAGCCCTTCCAGGCGCGAATCCAGCACCGGATGCGCAACGAGCGCCGAGGCCGGCAGCCCGCTGGCGACGCCGCCATAGCGAATGGTGAGGTAAGCGGGTTCGAAGCCGGCCCTGCGGTAGTTCTGCTGCTGCGCGGCGACGCCGTCGAGACCGATCGTCCGGCCTTCCGCGGTGGCAATCCCCGCTTCCCAGATCGCCTTGCCGTACCCTTTGCCGCGGAAATCGGGGTGGACGATGTAGAGACCGAGAAAGGCAAAGCTGTCGCCATATTTGACGACCGAAATCGAGCCGACGGGGACTTCGCCGATGGCGCCGACGAAGAATCCCGACGGATCCGCTTCGAGGAATGCCAGCGAATCGTCGAGGCCGGGATTCCATCCCTCCTGACGCGCCCATTCGAGCACGAGCTCCAATTCGCCGGGCCGCATCGAACGAACGGCAAATTCCGAATTCATGCGATCTTCCCAGATTGAATGTTCCGCAAGTCCATCCCGCCAACGGCGAAGCAATTGTCAGGTCACCGCTCCCCCGATCGCAGCCGCGAATGATGGAGAAGCCGCACTGATGGTCTTGACGACGCGTATAATCATTTTCGTTGCAATGCAGAAAGCTTCATTTCCGCATTACCATGAAACAATGCCGTTGCAAGCTCAAGAAAATTACTTGACGCTCAATTGTCGTCCAGCCGGTAAACAGCACGCAATTCCACTGACATTAGCCGCCTATCGCTGCCTTGTGTTTTCCGGCCCCGCCCGCCGCCGACGAGAACAGCCGGTCCGTCTCTATTGCCGGCACGGGATAGCCAAACGCATAGCCCTGCAGGCCATCGCAGCCGAGTTGCGCCAGCACCGTGGCATGCGCCTCGGTCTCAATGCCCTCGGCGATCACCTCGACATCGAGCGCCTTGGCAATTTCGACGATCGAACCGACCACGCGCCGCTGCTCATCCGAGCTGACAACCTCGGCAACGAGTTGCCGGTCGATTTTCAGCCGCTTCGGCCGCAGCTTGACGAGACCGATGAGCGAGGCGTGACCCGACCCGAAATCGTCGATTTCGATGTCGATGCCCAGTTGTTTGATATCATCAATATGATCGAGCAGGGTCTCGTCGCTGTCGTCGAGGAAAATCGTCTCGACTAGCTCGAAGACAATTGCGCCGGGCGGAATGTCGAGTTTTTTCAGCTTGCCGAGCAGCGCCGGATCGGCAAGCCGCGACGCCGAAATGTTGACGGCGATGCGCGGAACCGCAAGGCCACGCAACTGCCAGATCTGCCGGTCCTCGAGAACACGTTTCAAGACCGCTGCATCGATCTCCGCCGCAAGCCCGTGTTCGTCGGCAATCTTCAGAAATACGCCGGGGGCGAGCACACCCTTGTCCGGATGTTTCCAGCGCGCCAAAGCTTCGAAACCTATAACCTGACGCGTTGTGGCGCAGAGTTGCACTTGATAATAGGGAATGATCTCGCCGCGCTCCAGCCCGAGCTTCAGCTCTTCGACCAGTCGACGCTTGGCTCGCAGATCCTCCTGCAGTTGCCGCGTGAAGAATTCGATGCGGTTTCGCCCAAGCTGCTTGGCTTGGTAGAGCGCCAGGTCGGATTCGGCCAGCAGGTTGCGCGCCCGCCGATCACCGCTCCACGATACGCCAATCGAAGCCCCGGATTGCAGCATCTCGTGGCCGAAGCGGATCTTTTTCCTCAGCCGCCGCTGAACATCCTCCGTGATCCGTTTCAGCTCGGCGAGATCGGTGAAATTGACCAGCACGACGACGAACTCGTCACCGCCGACGCGGGCGACCATGCCGTTTGCGGGAATGGCGGCGGCGATGCGAAGGGCTGCGGCCTTGAGCACGGCGTCGCCGGCCGCATGGCCGTGGCTGTCGTTGATCTGTTTGAACTGGTCGATATCGAGATGCAGCACGCCAAGCGTCGCGACGCTCCTGTCCGCCGGCAGCTCCGCCAGCCGCTTGTCGAGAAGGCGCCGGTTCGGCAAGCCGGTGAGATAATCGTGATCGGCGACCTGCTCGATACGCGCATTGCTTTCCTCAAGCGCCAGCGCCCTCGCCTCTGCCATCATCTTCTGTCGTGCAAGCTCGGCGTTGAGCTGCACGTCGGCCGTCACATCCCACTCGGCGCCGATGAAGGAGGGCGCCCCCTCCGCATCCACATAAAAATGCGCCCGCGAACGAAGATGCCGGATTTCGCCGCTCGGCAACACGATCCGGAATTGCGAGTCATAGGCGCCGCGCGCGGCGATGGCCTGCTCGAAATCACGTTCAGCCCGTTCGCGATCGTCGGGATGGATCGCATCCGACCAGAACCATGCCGGCACTTGCCGACATGTTTCGCCGGTCGCGTAGAGGCGGTGCATCTGTGCGTCCCACAAGATCCCGTCCTTGGCGATGCTGTGCTCCCAGACACCGATCCGGGATGCGTCGAGAGCGAGTTCGAGCCGGCGCAGAAGATCCTGAAACTCTTGTTCGGATCGTGTGGCTTTATTTTCTGGCAACACGGCCTCAGCCTTAGAAGCTTGCATAATTGCAATATGGTCTTCAGCCGACATTAAGGAAGCCTTGTCTTATAGAACGAACAAATGACGAGGTGAAATCTTCGTTACGGCTTTCCCCTTTTGGATCAACGGACTTGCGATCTGCTGCGGCTTCGGGATCAATGATTATGTCTCAGTGGTTTTTTCGCGATCTGGCGGAATTCCGCCGCCCCTTCCAGAACGGCGCCGTCCGCCAGTTGCGTGACGGAACGACGGTAGATTTGTTGCCACGGCGTCGCATCTGCCGGCACGGGCGGAATGCCCTCGTCTTTGCGCCGCTCGATCTCGGCGCCATCCACCAGCATGTCGCAGCGCCCGTGGTTGAAGTCGATGCGGATCGTGTCGCCGCTACGAAGCCAGGCAAGGCCGCCGCCGGCAGCGCTCTCCGGCGAAGCGTTGAGGATCGAGGGGCTGTCCGCCGTACCCGATTGACGGCCGTCGCCGATCGTCGGCAGGCTGCGGATGCCACGTTTCAGAAGATGGTCCGGCGGTTGCATATTGACGACCTCGGCCGAGCCTGGCCAGCCGAGCGGCCCGGCACCGCGGATCACCAGGATGGTATTCTCGTCGATGCCGAGTGCGGGATCATTGATGCGACGATGATAATCTTCCGACCCGTCGAAGACGACCGCCTTGCCCTCAAAGACGCCTTCTCGCCCCGGCTCCTGGAGATAGCGCTGGCGAAAATCCTCTGACACCACGCTCATCTTCATGATGGCGAAGTCGAAGAGATTGCCCTTGAGAACGAGGAAACCCGCCCGCTCCTTCAGCGGCGCATCGAATGGGCGGATGACCTCGCGGTCGCTCGCCTCCCGGCCATTTAGGTTCTCGGCCATCGTCCTGCCCGTCACCGTGCGACAGTCGCCGTCGAGTTTTCCGGCCTGCAGCAGCTCCCACATGATCGCCGGCGTGCCGCCGGCGCGGTGATAACGCTCGCCGAGAAAGGCGCCGGCCGGTTGGACATTGGCCAGCAGCGGGATATCGAAGCCATGCACCTGCCAGTCATCGGGATAGAGCTCGACGCCGGCATGTTTGGCCATCGCCGCTAGATGCGGCTGGGCATTGGTCGAGCCGCCGATCGCCGAATTGGTACGGATGGCATTGAGGAAAGCCGCGCGTGTCAGGATATCCGACGGCTTCAGGTCCTCGAACACGATCTCGACGGCGCGCCGTCCGGTGCGGTAGGCCATCTGGCCGCGCTCGCGATAAGCAGCCGGAATAGCGCCGCATCCGGTGAGCGACAGACCGAGCGCTTCGGCGAGCGCATTCATCGTCGAAGCAGTGCCCATGGTATTGCAATGGCCGACGGATGGAGCCGAATCGAGGGCCGCCTGCAGGAATTCCTCGCGATCGATCTCGCCTGCTGCATATTTCCGCCGCATCCGCCAGATCACCGTGCCGGAGCCCGCCAGTTCCCCCTCGTGCCAGCCGTCGAGCATCGGCCCGCCGGAGAGCACGATGGCCGGAATATCGACCGTCGACGCCGCCATGATCGCCGAAGGCGTGGTCTTGTCGCAGCCGGTGGTCAGCACCACGCCATCAAGCGGGTAGCCGTAGAGGATCTCGACGAGACCGAGATAGGCGAGATTGCGGTCGAGCGCAGCCGTCGGGCGCTTGCAGTTCTCAAAGATCGGATGTGTCGGAAATTCGATCGGAATGCCGCCGGCATCGCGAATGCCGTCGCGCACCCGCTTGGCGAGTTCGATATGCACCCGATTGCAGGGTGTAAGATCGCTGCCGCTCTGGGCAATCCCGATGATCGGCTTGCCGGAGCGCAATTCTTCCGGCGTGATGCCGTAATTCATGAAACGCTCGAGGTAGAGCGCTGCCATATCGATATGGTCGGGATTGTCGAACCAATCCTGCGAACGTAGGCGGCGTTTCCTAGTGCGGCTGTCCGTCATTACCATCCTCCCGATCGGCCATACTTCTCCTCGAAGTCGAGAAGCGAAGGCTTCAGCCCGTCCCACCATCTCCCGCAAGCGCTCCGGCCTTGCCGGCGTTGCCTATCCAGATGGCAGAGGTAAGGCTCGCGCCGATCCTCCCAGCTGTTATCCGTCTTTGATAGTCCCCTCGTCCATGGTTGCAACCGTTTTGATGCACGTAACGCATTTTTGTCGGATGGCCGAAAAGCGATACGGGCGAGAACCGAAGTTCCCGCCCGATTTACTCGACAAAGGAAGGTTGAATTCCGTTTATTCGGCCGCGAGCCGGATGACCTCGGCCTCTTCCTCCTTGTGCTCGTCCGGCTTGTGCTGGACCAGCGGGCGGTTGCCCGTCATTCGGCGCAGCAGCACGTAGAACACCGGCGTCATGAAGATGCCGAAGAAGGTCACGCCGATCATGCCCGAGAAGACCGCGACACCCATGGCGGCGCGCATTTCCGAGCCGGCGCCGGTGGAGACGACGAGCGGCACGACGCCCATGATGAAGGCCATGGAGGTCATGAGGATCGGCCGAAGACGAAGGCGGCTGGCCTCGACCGCCGCTTCCCGCGGCGTCCTGCCTTCGAACTCCAGTTCGCGGGCGAATTCGACGATGAGGATCGCATTCTTCGCCGAAAGTCCGACAAGCACCACGAGACCGATCTGGGTGAAGATGTTGTTGTCCCCACCGGTGAGCCAGACGCCCGTCAACGCCGCCAGCACACCCATCGGCACGATCATGATGATTGCAAGCGGGAGCGTCAGGCTCTCATACTGGGCGGCCAGCACCAGGAAGACGAGCAGCAGCGCCAGCGGGAAAACGACCACGCTCGAATTGCCGGCGAGGATCTGCTGGTAGGTCAGATCCGTCCACTCGAAGTCGATGCCCGAGGGCAGGGTCTCGCGAAGGATCTTCTCGATTGCCGCTTGCGCCTGGCCGGACGAGAAGCCCGGCGCCGGACCGCCGTTGATATCGGCGGCGAGGAAGCCGTTGTAACGGTTGGCGCGCTCCGGACCGGTGCTCGGTTCGACCTTCAACAGGGCCGAAAGCGGGATCATCTCGCCCGATGCCGAACGGACCTTCAACTGGCCGATATCTTCCGGCTGGGCGCGGAATTTGGCATCGGCCTGCACACGGACGCTGTAGGTGCGGCCGAAGGCGTTGAAGTCGTTCACATAGAGGGAACCGAGATAGATCTGCAGCGTCTGGAAGACATCGGTGACGGAAACTCCGAGCTGCTCGGCCTTCGCACGGTCCAGATCGGCATAGAGCTGCGGCACGTTGATCTGGAAGCTGGAGAACAGCCCGGCAAGTTCAGGCGTCTGATAGGCCTTGGCAAGCACGGCCTTGGTCGCCTCGTCGAGCGCCTGGTTGCCGAGACCGGCGCGATCCTCGATCTGCAGCTTGAAACCGCCCGTCGTGCCGAGACCGTTGACCGGCGGCGGCGGGAACATGGCGATGAAGGCGTCCTGGATGGCGCCGAATTTCTGGTTCAGCGCCATGGCGATGGCGCCGCCCGAGAGATCCGGCGTCTTGCGCTCCTCGAAGTCCTTCAGCGTCACGAAGACAATGCCCGCGTTCGAGGAATTGGTGAAGCCGTTGATCGACAGGCCCGGGAAGGCGATGGCATTGGCAACGCCCGGCTGGGCGAGCGCAATATCGGTCATCCGTTTGATGACGTCTTCTGTACGGTCGAGGCTTGCGGCATCCGGCAGCTGGGCAAAGCCGATCAGATACTGCTTGTCCTGCGAGGGCACGAAGCCACCCGGAACGGTGGTGAACATGCTGTAGGTCGCGCCGACCAGCGCCAGGTAGACCACCATGACGATGCTCTTGCGCGACACCAGGCCGCCGACGCCCTTGCCATAGGCATTCGAGCCGGCGCCGAAGACACGGTTGAAGCCGCGGAAGAACCAGCCGAAGATGGCATCCATGAACCGCGTCAGCCAGTCCTTCGGCGCGTGGTGACCCTTCAGGAGAAGGGCAGCGAGCGCTGGGGACAGGGTGAGCGAGTTGAAGGCCGAGATGACGGTCGAGATCGCGATCGTCAGCGCGAACTGGCGATAGAACTGACCGGACAGGCCGGAGATGAAGGCGAGCGGCACGAAGACCGCGACGAGAACCAGGGCGATCGCGACGATCGGACCGGAGACCTCCTTCATCGCCTTGTAGGTCGCCGCCCGCGGCGACAGGCCGTGCTCGATATTGCGCTCGACATTTTCGACCACGACGATCGCGTCGTCGACGACGATACCGATCGCCAACACCAGTCCGAACAGGCTGAGCGCGTTGATCGAGAAGCCGAAGACATACATGACCGCAAAGGTGCCGATGATCGAGACCGGAACCGCGATCAGCGGAATGATCGACGCGCGCCATGTCTGCAGGAACAGGATGACGACGAGGACAACGAGCGCGATGGCTTCGAGCAGGGTATCGATGACCTTCTCGATCGAGGCGCGCACGAACTTCGTCGTATCGTAGACGATCTCGTATTTGACGCCCTCGGGCATGGCGAGCTGCAGCTGGTCCATGGTCGCGCGCACATTGTCGGCGATCTCGATGGCGTTCGAACCGGGCGCCTGAAGAACGGCGACGGCAACGGCCGGCTTGCCGTCGAGCAGCGAGCGCAGCGTATAGTCGGCCGCCCCGAGCTCGATGCGGGCGACATCGCGAAGGCGGGTGATCTCGCCGCTGGCGCCCGTCTTCACGATGATGTTGCCGAACTCTTCGGGCGTGCGCAGGCGCCCTTGCGCATTCACGTTGAGCTGCAGATCGACGCCCGGCTGGCTGGGCGACGCGCCGATGATGCCGGCGGCGGCCTGGACGTTCTGCGAACTGATGGCATTGCTGATATCGCTGGCGGCGAGATCGTGCTCGGCCGCCTTCTGCGGATCGATCCAGACGCGCATCGAATAGTCGCCGGCGCCGAAAACCTGCACCTGGCCAACGCCCGGAATGCGGGCGAGCCGATCCTTGACGTTGAGGGTCGCGTAGTTGCGCAGATAAGTGATGTCGTGACTATCGCCGTCCGAGACGAGATTGACGACCATGATGAAGTCGGGCGAGCTTTTGACCGTCGTAATGCCCAGTGCGCGCACTTCCGCCGGCAGGCGCGGTTCGGCCTGGCTGACGCGGTTCTGCACGAGCTGCTGCGCCTTGTCGGGATCAGTGCCGAGCTTGAAGGTGACGGTGACGTTGAGCACGCCGTCCGACGTCGCCTGGCTCGACATGTAGAGCATGCCCTCGACGCCGTTGATCTGCTCTTCGAGCGGTGTCGCCACCGTTTCGGCGATGACGCTCGGGTTGGCGCCGGGATAGGTGGCGCGCACGACAACCGATGGCGGCACGACTTCAGGATATTCGGAAATCGGCAGCGCCCTGAGGCCGATCAGGCCGGCAACAACAATGAGGACCGAAAGAACGCCGGCAAAAACCGGGCGGTCGACAAAGAATCTGGAGATGTTCATATCAAAGCCCTCTCCGGGGTGAACATGGATGCAAAATCCCTGTCCGGCAGCTTGGGAGCCACCGGCAGGTCATATCATTTCGGGCATAGACCCTCCCCGGGCGAGGCATCGCTTGCCCCGGGGAGGGCGCAGTCTTACTGAGCGGTCGCGACCTTCTCTTCCATCTGCGGGATGACGACGGCGCCCGGACGGATACGCTGCAGACCGTTGACGACGATCTTCTCGCCGGCATTCAGGCCGCTTTCGACCACCCGCTGACCGTCTGACAGCGTGCCGAGCTGTACCTGCCGGTAGGCCACCTTGTTCTCGCCGTCGACGACGAAGACGAACTTCTTGTCCTGGTCGGTGCCGACGGCACGGTCACTGATGACGATCTTGTTCTCGGCCTTCGGCTGGCCCATGCGCACCCGCACGAACTGCCCGGGGATCAGACGCCCGCCCGGATTGTCGAAGACGGCGCGCACGCCGATCGTGCCGCTTGATGCGTCGACCTCATTGTCGATCAGTTGCAGCTTGCCCTTGATCGGTGTGCCGCTGTCGGCCAGCGTGCCGACCTCGACCGGGATCTGTTCGACCGGCGGCAGAGCGCTGTCGGTCTGCGGCAGCTGGGCAAGGGCGCGCGTCACCATCTCTTCGCTGGCATTGAAGCTCGCATAGATCGGATCGACCGAAACGAGCGTCGTCAGCGCCGGCGAAGCCGAGCCGGCCGCAACCAGATTGCCAGCGGTCACCTCGATCTTGCCGATACGGCCGGACACCGGCGCCCGCACCTCGGTATAGTCGAGATCGAGCTGGGCCGACTGCAATGCCGCCTGCGCCGAACGCAATCCTGCCTGCGCCTCGGCCAGCGCGCTTTGGCGCTGATCGAGATCGCTCTGGGAGATGGTGCGGTTGTCGGAAAGCCTGCGGCCGCGATCGAGTTCGGTCTGCGCCAGGCTGACCTTGGCTTCGGCCGAAGCGACCTGGCCCTGCGCCTGCGCCACGCTCGCCTGATAGGGAGCGGGATCGATGGTGAAGAGCAGATCGCCCTGCTTGACCAGCGCCCCTTCGCGGAACGCCACAGACAGGATAGCACCGGCGACGCGGGAGCGAACCTGGACGCGGTCGACGGCTTCGAGGCGGCCGGAGAAACTCTCCCAGGCCGTCACGTCGCGCGCCGCGACGACGGCAACTGTCACCGGCACGGCGGGAGGCTGCGCCGGCGCGGACGCGGCCGTGGCGGTCGTGCTCATCGGCAATTCGAAAAACAATGCAGCGCCGGAAACCGACGCAATAAGGCCTATGCCGGCGCCCACCAGGGCCCAGCGCTTGCTTCTGGACGTCATCAGTACTCTCCTTGCGGCCTCAAGCCGCCGAAATATCAGATCTTCTTCAATGCAATTGCGGTTGGACGCTCACGTCCTGAAGGAAACTTCCGAAATGGCGGCTGACGTGTTCCTGCCAATCGGGCGTTTCCCCGGATTTCCCACCATAAATCGAGGGCCAGCCCGTCCCGGCGGGAAGGACATGCTGGCGCACACCGACACCTGCCTTTTTCAGGCGGGCGCCGTAACCAATTGTTTCGTCGTGCAGAGGATCGTCCTCGGCGGTAAAGATCAGCGCCGGGGCGACGCCTGAAAGACGCGAACAGAGGCAAGGTGCTGCGTAAGGGTGGCAGCCGCCACCGCTTAAGTAGTGACTCCAGCCTTCTGTCCAGCGCTGGCGCATGCCGATGGCTTCCGCCTTGCGGATCGAAGAGGTGCCCATGAAGGGATCGAGCAGCGGCGAGATCAGCACCTGACCGTCGAGCGCGTCGGGCAGCTGGTCACGCGCCTTCAGCGCCACTCCGGCAGCGACGTTGCCGCCTGCCTCCTCACCGGCAACGAACAGCAGCGACTTGCGGTCACCAAGACCGGCTGCGCGCTTGTTGGCGAGATAGGTGAAAACGGAAAAGGAAACTTCCAGCACTTTCGGAAACAGATTGCCGGACAGACTGCTGTAATCGACGGCGGCGACGATGGCGCCAGCCTTGGCGAGGCTGATCGCCACCGGCCGATCGACATTTGTCTCCTGATCTTGAAACGCGCCGCCATGCAGATAAAGCACGATCGGCGGCCCCTTGCCGTAATCGGCGCCCTGGTAGATGCGTGCGGAAACGGGGCCGATTGCCACCTTGTCCAGCATCATATCTTTCCATTCCACCGTCATGGCTGCGGCCTCTGTGCGCGTTGCGACAAACAGACAACGCCTGTCGCTTGCATTTTGTCTAAAAAAGATATTGTTATTCAGAAGAGGGAATAAGGAGCGATATCGCGATTACACTGTTCCGATTCTCGAATAATGGTGCAACGCAAACTGCGGACTTGAAACCGATGGATCAGCTTTCGGCAATGCGTGTCTTCATCCGCGTGGTGGAGACGGGCAATTTCACCCGCGCCGCCGACATGCTCGCCATGCCCAAGGCGACGGTGACCAATCTTATCCAGGGCCTGGAGGCGCATCTGCGCACCAAGCTTCTGAACCGTACCACGCGCCGGGTGATGGTGACCACGGATGGCGCGCTTTATTACGAACGCGCCGCCCAGCTTATCTCCGAACTGGAGGAACTCGACGGCAGCCTGTCCAATTCGCAGAGCCTGCCGAGCGGGCGGCTGCGCGTCGAGATGAGCGGCGCCTTTGCTGACGCGATCGTCGTCCCGGCGCTGTGCGACTTTTATCAGCGTTATCCCGATATCCGTCTGGACCTCGGCGTCAGCGACCGCACGGTTGATTATCTGGTCGAAAATGTCGATTGCGCGCTGCGGGCCGGCACGCCCGCCGACCAGTCGCTGATCGCCCGGCGCGTTTCGGAAATGGAACTCGTCACCTGTGCTTCGCCGAGCTACATCCAGAAATTCGGCATGCCCGAACGCCCTGAGGATCTGGAGGCCGCACACTACTCGGTCAATTATTTCCGCGCTCAGAACAACCGCACGCTACCCTTCGAATTCCGCAGGGACAACGAGACGATCGAGACCAACCCGCGCTACATCGCCTCCGTCAACGACAGCCGCACCTATCTGACCGCGGCACTGACGGGGCTCGGCGTCGCGCAGGTGCCGACCTTCATGGCGCGCGAACCGATGCGGCGGGGCGAACTCGTCCGCGTGCTGCCGGAATGGCGCCGCGATCCCATCCCGCTCTATGTCGTCTATCCGCCGAACCGCCACCTCAGCAACAAGGTCCGCGTCTTCGTCGACTGGCTCGTGAAGCTTCTGGTCGAGGCCAGGCTGAACGACTATTGACCGGCAAAACAGATACGGCCCGGAAGGAGGGGAACCTTCGACGGGCCGCAATATTTGAACATCGGGCCTGTCGCGCCGCAGAACGACGCGGCAGGCTCTGGAGGTTCGGAAGAGAGCGTCAGGGAACTCCACTCTCTCGCGATAAAGCAGTTATAAGCACTCTCCATAAGATTGTAAGAGGGAAAACCCACAAGCACTGTTCACATAATCGCGATGACGTCGCCGTCGTCAGACCATACCGCCATTGGCGCGCAGCGTTTGGCCATTGACCCAGCCGCCGTCCGGGCCGGCGAGGAAGGCGACCGCCGACGCGATGTCCTCGGGCGTGCCGAGGCGCTCCAGCGGGTTCATCTTCGCCATGCGGGCGACGAGTTCCTCCGATTTGCCGTTGAGGAAAAGATCGGTGGCGACAGGACCGGGCGCAATCGCATTGACAGTGATGTTGCGGCCGCGCATTTCCTTGGCCATGATCGCCGTCAGCGTTTCGACGGCCGCCTTGGTCGCGGCGTAGACGCCATAGGTCTCAAGCTTCAGCCCGACGATCGAGGTCGAGAAGTTGATGACCCGGCCGCCGTCGCGCAAACGCCTGGCGGCCTCCCTCAGCGTGTTGAAGGTGCCCTTGAGGTTGACGCGGATCTGGCGGTCGAAGGTTTCGTCGTCGGCCTCGGCGAGCGAGGAGAGCATCATGATACCGGCATTGTTGACGAGCACGTCGACGCCGCCGAAGGCGGCTTCCGCGGCATCGAACATGCGGCGCACGGCGTCCGCATCGCTGACATCGGCTTTCGCGGTCAGCGCCTCGCCACCGGCCTGCTCGATCTCCCGGGCGAGGTCCTCGGCCGGCGCGGCATTGCCGGAATAGTTGATGACGACGGTAAAACCGTCTCTTGCGAGGCGCTTGGCAACCGCCGCGCCGATACCGCGGGAAGCGCCGGTAACCAGTGCGACCTTGCTGCTTTGGTTGGAAGTCATTGTTCTTCTCCTTCATCTGCGCCGCAGCGCGTTTTCGATGGAAAGAAGATGCGCCTTTTGTTGGAGCGGATAATCGTGCATTCTTCGGCATCATTATCCGGGAAGAGCGAACAAACAGATGGACCGGTTCGATGCCATGCGTGTGTTCTGCCGCGTCATCGAGCGTCGCAGTTTCACCCTCGCCGCCGAAGATACCGGCCTGCCGCGCTCGACCGTCACCGATGCGGTCAAGCAGCTCGAGGCCCGCCTCGGCGTACGCCTGCTCCAGCGCACCACGCGCCATGTCAGCCCGACGCTCGACGGCGAGGCCTATTACCAGCGCTGCCTGTCGATCCTCGCCGACATCGAGGATGCCGAAGGGGCTTTTGCCGGAGTCAGACCGAAGGGGCTGCTGCGCGTCGATGTGCATGGCACGCTCGCGCGTCACTTCGTGCTGCCGAGCCTGCCGTCCTTTCTCGATGCCTATCCGGAGATCGAATTTCATATGAGCGAAGGCGATCGGCTGGTCGATCTGGTGCGCGAAGGCATCGACTGCGTGGTGCGCGTCGGTACGCCTGGGGATAGCGACATGGTCGCCCGCCGTCTCGCCATGCTCGACGAGATCACCCTCGCCTCCCCCGCCTACATCGCCGCCCACGGCCTGCCGCAGCATCCGGACCGGCTGACCGGCCACCGCATGGTCGGCTTCCGCTCCAGCAGCACAGGGACTCTGCTGCCGCTCGAATTCATCGTCGACGGCGCGGTGCGCAATATCACCCTTCCCGCGGCCGTCGCCGTCAACGCCGCCGAAAGCTATATTTCCGCAGCAAGGATGGGCCTCGGCCTGATCCAGATCCCGCGTTATCACGCGGAAAACGATCTCGCCGAGGGAAGGCTGGTTCACGTGCTCGAGAATTTCCCCCTGACCCCGACGCCGGTATCCCTGCTCTATCCCCGCAACCGCCAGCTTTCACCGCGCGTGCGCGTCTTCATCGACTGGCTGGTGAAGGTCTTCGCTCGACAAAATCCGGAAAGCGGGCATCATTAAAACGCGCCTTGCTAATGTAAGCGCGTTTGGGGGGAAGGCTATGGCACTCAGCGACATCACTGTCTACCAGACGGAAGACGGCTTCGTCGTCGAATTCGGCGGCGACGGCGAAAACAGCATTGCCGTAACGCTGCGCAGCACGCCCGAATTGACCTCGGAAAATGCGGTCTCCCGCGCCAGAGCCCTGCTTGCGACAGCGATCGAACCCGCCCATGGCGACGGCGCGCGCAGCAAGGATCCCGCCCTGCTTGAAGAAGAACTGGAAGAGGGCCTGGAAGATTCCTTCCCGGCTAGCGATCCGGTGTCGGTGACGGTCTCCTCGATCCCGATGCGCGATCCGAATGCCGGTCACTGATGCCCGCCCCTCCACTGCGAGCGGTTTTGGGATGACGGCAGCCACGTCGAATGTTATCTGCGTCGGCCATGACCGATGGTGGAACGAAAGCCGGCGCGATCGGCGCCGATGCGCTCGCCGGCGAAAGCCTCAAGGCGTTTTTCGAGCGCGACGCGATCACTGTTGCCCGCGCTCTGCTCGGCTGCCACCTAACCGTCAATGGCGCCGGCGGCCGTATCACCGAGACGGAAGCCTATTTCCCCGATGACGAGGCTTCGCACAGCTTCCGTGGGCCGACCAAGCGCAACGGCGCCATGTTCGGCCGGCCCGGTACTGTCTATATCTACCGCATTTACGGTATGTACTGGTGCTTGAACTTCGTTTGCCATCCGGGATCGGCCGTGCTGATCCGGGCGCTCGAGCCGGAGACCGAAATCCCTTTGATGATGGAGCGGCGCGGCACCGATGCGCTGACGGCGCTCTGCAGCGGCCCCGGTAAACTCTGCCAGGCGCTCGGCATCGACATCGAGATCAACGACAGGCTGCTCGACCGCCCGCCCTATGCGCTGACGCCCTCCGCGCCGGTTCCGATCGTTTCGGGAAAGCGAATCGGCATCACCAAAAATGCCGAGGTGCCATGGCGCTTCGGCATCCAGGGATCGCGTTATCTCAGCAAGCCGTTTCGCTGAGCAATTACCGGTAACCCTTTGCAGCGGTTTTCGAGAGCCTATTCCATCACCGCGCTATGATCGACGGCGGGCGCCGCCTTTGGCTTGCGCAGCAGCAACACAAGCGGAACGACCGCGAGCGACATCAGCATCAACAGCTTGAAATCGTCCATATAGGCGATGATCGTCGATTGCAGCGTGATGATCTCGTTGAGTGAGGCACGCCCGGCTGCCGTCAGCGGGCTGAGCCCCTGCGCCGCCACCGCGTTGAAGGCGTGGTTGAACGGCGTTACATAGGCTGCGATCGATTCGTGATTGCTCTGCGTGTTCTCGACGATCAGCGCCGAGACGATCGAGATGCCCACGGAAGAACCGATGTTGCGCGACAGATTGTAGAGGCCGGTGCCGTCGCCGCGCATATGGGCGGGCAGCGTGGCGAAGGCGATCGTCGTTAGCGGCACGAACAGGAAGCCGAGTCCGGCACCCTGGATGAAACCGACGGAGACGATCGTCCACTGTGAGACGTCAGGCGTCCAGCCGGTCATGTCATACATCGCCCAGGCGGTGAGGCCGAGCCCCAGCACCAGCAGCCAGCGCGTATCGATCTTGCCGATTAGCCGCCCGACGATGAACATGCAGAGCATGGTGCCGAGCCCGCGCGGCCCCATGACGATGCCGGCGGTGATCACGGGATAGCCCATCAGTGTCTGCAGATAGGGCGTCATCAGTGCCAGCGAGGCGAGATAGGTGATGCCGATCACAAAGATGAAGATCATGCTGATTGTGAAGTTCTGATCCAGGAACAGCTTCGGATTGACGAAGGATTTCTCCGCCGTCAGTGTGTGCACCAGAAGCAGATAGAAGGCAGCGGCGCAGATGATCGATTCAAGCACGATCTCGCCGGAGGAGAACCAGTCGAGCTGCTCGCCGCGGTCGAGGAAAAGTTGCAGTGAGGCGATGAACAGGCTCATCATCCCGAAGCCGAACCAGTCGAGCTTGGCGAGCGCATCTCTCTTCGTTTCCGAAACGAAGACGACGATGCCGGCAAAGGCGAGCGCGCCGATCGGCACGTTGATGTAGAACACCCAGCGCCAGCTGATATTGTCGGTCAGCCAGCCGCCGATAACAGGCCCGAGAACCGGCCCGACCATGACCGAGACGCCAAAGAGGGCCATGGCCGAGCCGCGCTCCTCGACCGTATAAATATCGAGGAGAATGCCCTGGGAAAGTGGCACCAGCGATGCGCCGAACAGCCCCTGCAACAGGCGGAAGGCGACGATCTGGTTCAGCGACTGCGCCAGGCCGCAAAGTACGGAAGCGCCGACGAAACCGGCAATCGCGACAAGCAGCACGCGCTTGCGGCCGAACTTGGCCGCGAGGAAGCCCGAGGGCGGCGTCATGATCGCTGCTGCGACGATGTATGAGGTCAGCACCCAGTTGATCTGGTCGGCGGAGGCCGACACGCTCCCCTGGATATAGGGCAGCGCCACATTGGCGATTGTTGTGTCCAACGCTTGCATGATGACCGCGAGGACGACGCAGGCGGTGATCGCGCCACGATTGGCGACCGGGCTCGTCGAGGATGCGGAGGCGTTACTCATGATCCTTGCCCTGAGTCCGCCCCAGAAGCTTGTTGACGAAGTCAGGCAGGCCACGGGCGTGGCCGGTATCGACATCGACCACCGTGCTCATGCCGACGCGAAGCGGCGGCTTGCCTTGCACATCCTCGATGGTGACCCGCATCGGTATGCGTTGGACGACCTTCACCCAGTTGCCGGTGGTGTTCTGCGCCGGCAGCAGCGCGAAGCTGGAGCCGGAAGCCGGGCTGATGCTCTCGACCTTGCCCTTCCACGTCACCCCGGGATAGGTGTCGACGTAGATCTCGGCCATCTGCCCTGATTTGACGTAGGTGAGCTCGGTTTCCTTCGGGCTGGCGGCGATCCACAGGTGATCCGTGGCGACAAGCGAGAAGGCCTGCTGCGAGGCCTGCAGATAGGAGCCCACCTGCAGCGCGTTGACATTGGTGACGATGCCGTCGAATGGCGCCTTGACGACGCTGTGGTCGAGCTCGCGCTGGGCGTTGTCGACATTCGATTTGGCCTGCAGGTAAAGCGGGTTCTCCTCGATCGGCTGGTCGGCCGAGCCGCCGAGCTGAGCAAGCGTCGTTGCGGCTTCCGCCTTGGCAACGGTCACCTTCTGCCGGGCAGCCTCCAGATTGTGTTTGGCCTCGTCATAGGCCGACTGCGTGGCGCTGCCGTTGTTGACGAGGCTCTGCTGCCGGTCGAACTGATCCTGATAATAGGGCAGATCGGCCTGTGCTTGGGTGATCTCGGCGAGCGACTGCTGGTAGCTGGCTTTGAGATTCATGATCTGGTTGCGTTGCACGCCGAGCTGCGCCTTGGCCCCATCGAGCGCGATCTTGAAGGAATCTGCCCTCAAGCTGAAGAGCACCTGCCCCGCCTTGACAGCTTCATTCTCATGCACATTGATCTGATCGACGATGCCCGAGACATCGGTGGTGACCCCGACCATATCGGCCTGGATATAGGCGTTGTCGGTCGACATCACCTGGCCGCCATTGACGTAATAGTAACCGCCGACGCCGAGCGCCACCGGCAGCAGGGCGAAGAGGACCGGGCGCGTAAGACTGCGCCGGCGGCGGACCTTGTTGCCGCCAGGCGCAGCCACGGCGGCAGCCGGCGCTGAATTGGATGAAGGCGCTTCGGCTACCGTTTTCTGCTGTTTGACCTTGTTTTCTTCGGATGTCTTGGCATTGGCGTCGGCAACGACGCGGAGGGTGGGTTGATCAGCCATCGTTCATCTCATTTTGTTCAACTGGTGTCCGGCAAGCCTGCACCAGGTTCGTCTTCATTGCGGACAGGATCTGGTAGAGCTGCTCGCGCTGCTCCGCCGAAACGCCTTCTAGTGCCTCCCCGCGGGTCACATCGCCGAGCTCGCGCATTTCGGCGAGCAACGGATGCGCCTCCTCGCGCATGTACAGCAGCCAGATGCGCCGGTCGGTCGGGTGCTGCCGGCGCTCGATCAGCCCGCGCTCGGCAAGCTTGTCGAGGATGCGCACCAGCGTGATCGGCTCGATTTCGAGGATTTCGGCCAGGCCGCTCTGATGGATACCCTCATTGTTCGAGAGGTAGGCAAGCGTCTGCCATTGCGACCGCGTCAGTCCAAGGCACTTCGCGCGCTGCTCGAACCGCTTGCGCAGCAGCCGTGCGACGTCGTGGAGAAGGAAACCGAGTGTGGGCGTGGCGTTCATGAAAACCTATGCCGGCTATTTATAAGCATACTTATGATGTGGGTAGATATATTGAGCATGTGCAGCGCACAAGAGCGGGAAAGGTAAATTCCGCAATCGCGGCCAAAATGCCGCAGCCCGCGTTGGAGCCTGAACCCTCTTGCGGTCCGTCACGCACCGGACAGTGGCCATGGCACGCCTCAGCCCTAATTTCGCGGAAGGATTGCCTCTACAGGAGGTGCACAGGAGAGCTCGAATGGCGTTCTTCGAAAGCATGTTGACGCTGCTGCTGGTGGCGATCGTCTTCCTGCAATTCTCCAGGAAATTCCGCATCCCCTATCCGACCATGCTGGCGATCGCCGGCATCATCGTCGCCGCTGTTCCCTGGGCTCCCAATGTCGCAATCGATCCGCAACTCGCCTTGGCGCTGTTGATCGCGCCCGTGCTTTTTGACGCCGCCTATGATCTGCCGCCGCGGACATTAAAGCGCAACTGGCTGCCGCTCGTCTCGCTCGCCGGCATCGCCGTAATCCTGACGGCCGCAGCCGTCGCCGCCGTCGGCGTGACGATCGCCGGCCTGCCGCTTGCCGCAGCCATAGCACTTGGCGCTATCGTCGCGCCGCCGGACGCGGCCGCCGCGACCGCCATGCTCGACCGCTTCGACCTACCGCGCCAGACCTATGTGATCCTGAAAGGCGAGAGCTTGCTGAACGATGCCGTGGCGCTGTTGATTTTCAGCGCCGCCGTTGCCGCCGTCGCAAATCCCGCCTTCTTCACCGGCGTCCTGGCCGAACTCACGCTGGCGGTACCGGGCGGCATTATCCTCGGCTATCTCCTCGGCCGTCTCTACATGGTCGTCGGCCTGAAGCTCGCCGGCACGCTCGGCGGCACCCTGCTCGAATTCGTCGCCACCTTCGGCACATGGGTCATCGCCGAACGGCTGCATCTATCGGCCATCCTGGCGATTGTCGCCTATGCGATGGTGATTGCCCGCTACATGCCCGAGCGCCAGACGGCCCGCCACCGCATTCATTCCTATTCTGTCTGGGAAGCCGCCGTCTTCCTGCTCAACGTGCTCGCCTTCCTGCTGATGGGTCTGCAGGTCCGCCAGATCGTTCTCGATCTCGAACCGGGCCGCCTGAATTTCGCAATCATCCTGGCCACCGCGGTCTTCGTCACCGTCATCGCCGTCCGCCTGGCCTGGGTGCTCCTCTACAACCGCGTGGTCACCGTCCTGGCTGCACGCGGCTCTACGAGACAGGCCGCCCCCTCTTTCGCCACAAGTCTCATTGCCGGCTGGTGCGGCATGCGCGGTCTCGTCACATTGGCGACGGCGCTCGCCTTGCCGATCGACTTCCCCGATCGCGACATCATCCTGCTTAGCGCGCTTGCCGTCGTCCTCGGCACCCTCGTCGTCCAGGGGCTGACGCTCGGGCCGCTGATCCGCTTCCTGAATTTCGATCCGGATACGTCGCTGGACCGCGACCTCACCCGAACACGCATCGCACTGATCGATGCGGCGCTCGCCGAGCTTCACGGCCTGGACAAATCCACTCGCATCTTGCGCGACGTCTATACCTCCGAGCGCGAGATCGCCGCGGACGGCAAACACCCGCGCGAAGTCAGCAAGCTTGATAAGCAGCGCCGCCGCGTCATCGTTGCGAAACGCCGCAAACTGGCCGCGATGCGCCGCAGCGACGAGATCGACGACGATGTCTTCCACATTCTCGAGCAGGAGCTCGACTGGGCCGAGCTTGCCGTTCTGCCGCCCGGTCGCGACGAGATCGTCGAGAGTTGACAGGGTCTCGTGAAGTCTTCGTGGTTGCGAGAAAGGGGATAATTGGCGTTTGCTATTTTTCGCCGCTGCCGTTTATATCCAGTTCCGCAGTGACGATTTTTCCGACGTGCATCGCATGCCGGCTTTCCTTCCCAGGGATTGGACGCCGGGAGAAATCACGAGGGCAGCAGCCTTCGTTCCAAAACAAGACACGAATAGCATCACTTCATTTTGGATTGGGCGGCAGTCGATCGGCCGCCGAGCTTGGAGGGACCGTTATGACGGACGTGCTTCGACGGATATTGGCGTTTGGCTCCATCGCAGTGTTGATGCCCCTGGCCGCGATGGCGCAGGGCGCTCCGGCCGCCCCTCCTCCCGTCACCGTCGCAAAACCTGTTGTCCGCGACGTCATCGACAGCGACGAGTTCATCGGACGTTTCCAGCCGGTCGACGAAGTCTCCGTGCGCTCACGTGTCGGCGGCTATCTGCAGGAAGTCCATTTTGAGGATGGCGCCCTGGTCAAGCAGGGCGACCTGCTCTTCGTCATCGACCAGCGGCCGTTCATAACCGCGCTCAACCAAGCAAAGGCCGCGCTGGAGGCTTCGCAGTCCACCCTGGTCTTCGCCGACGCTCAGTACAAGCGCGCCCAGTCGCTTGCTTCGAGCGGCAGCCAGTCCGCACAGACGCTGGACGATCGCCGCCGCGAATTTGATTCCGCCCAGGCCAATGTCCGCGGCGCTCAGGCCGCCGCCGATCGCGCAGCGCTCGACCTCGAATATACCGAGATCAAGGCACCGCTCAGCGGCCGTATCGACCGCCGCCTGATCTCGACCGGCAATCTCGTGCAGGCTGACCAGACGGTGCTCACCACCATCGTTTCCCTCGATCCGATCGATTTCTATTTCGACGTCGACGAGCGCCGCCTGCTGAATTTCGCCGACACCGCGCGCAAGATGGGCACGGACCTCCAACTGGGCGGCGGCGGCGTGGATGTCTCCGTCACGATCTCTGATCCCACTGCCAAACCCTTCAAGGGAAAACTCGATTTCGCCGAGAACCGTGTCGATAATGAAAGCGGCACCATTCGCATCCGCGCCCGCCTTGCAAATCCCGATCTCGTCCTGCAGCCGGGCCTGTTCGGGCGGGTGCAGGTCGCAGCCTCCAACACCTACAAGGCCATTCTCGTCCCCGACGAAGCGATCGGTTCGGACCAGAATGAGCGCGTCGTCTATGTCGTCGCCGACGATGGCAAGGTTTCGACAAAGCCCGTGCGGCCCGGACCGCGGCTCTACGGCTACCGTGTGATCCGTGAGGGCCTCGACGGCACGGAGACGATTATCGTCAACGGCCTGATGCGCGCCCGGCCGGGTTCGAAGATCACGCCTCAGATGAGCGAACTGCCGCAGGAGCGGCAGGACACTGCGCCGGAAGCCGCCAGCGCGGAGAACGGACAATGAGATTTGCGCACTTCTTCGTGGACCGGCCGATCTTTGCGGCCGTCATCTCGATACTTTTTCTCGTCGTCGGCGGCATTGCCTATACGCAATTGCCGGTCTCCCAATATCCGGAGATCGCGCCGCCGACCATCGTCGTGCGCACCTCCTATCCGGGCGCCGACCCGCAGACCATCGCCGACACGGTTTCGACGCCGCTCGAACAGCAGATCAACGGCGTCGAAGACATGCTTTACATGTCTTCCTATTCCAGCGCCGACGGCGCCATGTCGCTGACGATCACCTTCAAGCTCGGCACCGATCTCGACAAGGTGCAGGTGCTCGTTCAAAATCGTGTTTCCATCGCGCTCCCCCGCCTTCCCGAGGAAGTCCAGCGGCTCGGCGTCACCACCGACAAGAGTTCGCCCGACCTGATGATGGTGGTGCACCTGCTGTCGCCGTCGCACCGCTACGACCAGCTCTACGTCTCGAACTACGCCCGCAACCGCATCCGTGATGTGCTCGTGCGCCTTGATGGCGTCGGCGAT
Organism: Rhizobium phaseoli; assembly: GCF_001664385.1. Lineage (NCBI taxonomy): Bacteria > Pseudomonadati > Pseudomonadota > Alphaproteobacteria > Hyphomicrobiales > Rhizobiaceae > Rhizobium > Rhizobium phaseoli. The sequence goes on from NZ_CP013532.1 coordinate 3,600,757, forward strand.
GTTCAGATTTTCGGCGAACGGCAGTATTCGATGCGCATCTGGCTCGATCCGGAAAAGCTCTCCGCCTACGGCATGACATCGGACGACGTCGTTTCCGCATTGAGAGATCAAAACGTCCAGGTCTCCGGCGGCAAGATCGGCGCGCCGCCGGTGACGGGCAAGAACGCCTTCGAATATACGGTGCGAACCGACGGACGCTTCTCCGACGTGCGCGAATTCCGCTATGTCATCGTCAAATCCACGGGAGCGGGCCGGCTGGTGCAGTTGCAGGATGTCGCCCGTATCGAACTCGGCGCACAGGATTACGTCACCAACAGCTATCTCAACAACGACCCCGCGGTTGCGCTCGGCATTTTCGCCAGACCGGGAACCAATGCTCTCGACACGGCGCATCAGGTCCAGACCTTGATGAAGGACATTTCGCAGAATTTCCCGCCGGGATTGGAATATCGCATTGTCTACGACACGACCGAATTCATCTCGGATTCGATCAATGAGGTCTATAGAACCATCGCAGAGGCAGCCATTCTCGTGGCAATCGTGGTGCTCGTCTTCCTGCAATCCTGGCGAACGGCGATCATCCCGATCGTCGCCATTCCCGTGTCGCTGATCGGCACCTTCGCAATTCTGCTGGCCTTCGGCTTTTCGCTCAACATGCTGACCCTCTTCGGCCTCGTGCTGGCAATCGGTATCGTCGTCGACGATGCGATCGTGGTGGTCGAAAACGTCGAACGCAACCTGGCGCGCGGCATGACGGCCAAGCAGGCCTCTCACGTCACGATGGACGAAGTCGGCACCGCCGTTGTGGCGATCTCGCTCGTGCTGATCGCCGTCTTCGTGCCGACGGCCTTCATTCCCGGCATATCCGGCCAATTCTACCGGCAGTTCGCGGTGACGATCTCCGTCACCACGGCGATATCGGCCTTGAATTCCCTGACCCTCTCGCCCGCCCTTGCCGGCATATTGCTGAAACCTCACGACCACGATACCAAACGCCCGAATATCGCAACCCGGCTCGGAAGGGGTCTCGCTGACGGTTTCAACCGCGGCTTCGATAGGATGAGCTCCGGCTATTCATGGGTCGTCAGGCATCTGGTCAGCAGCTGGATAGGGTTGACCTGCTCGATGCTCGCCTTCGCCGGCCTGCTCGGTGCAACCTGGTACATCGGCACGCGCGTTCCCTCGGGCTTCATCCCGACCATGGACCAGGGTTATGCCATCGTTGTCGTGCAGCTTCCCGACGGCGCTTCTCTCGCCCGCACCGACGCCGTTGTCAAACAGGTCGGCGACGTCGCCCGCACCGTGCCTGGCGTCGGCAATGCCGTGCAGTTCGCCGGATTCAGCGGCGCGACGTTTACCAATGCCTCCAATGCCGGCGTCGTATTCGTGCCGTTCAAATCCTTCGCCGAACGCGAGGAAGGCGGTGAGAACGCCAACAAGATCATCGGCGAGCTTTATATGAAGCTGCAAAGCATTCAGGAGGCCTTCATCATTGCCATTCCGCCGCCTTCCGTGCGCGGCGTCGGCAATTCCGGCGGCTTCAAGATGCAGATTTCCGATCTTGAGAACGCAGACATGACACGCGTGCTCGGCCTTGCCCGCCAGATGATGGGGGCGGCGGCCACGACGGAAGGGCTGACCGGGGTCTTTACGACATTCTCCGATGCAAGCCCGCAATACTTCCTGTCAATCGACCGCGACAAGGCGCGCTTCCTCAATGTGCCGATCCCCAACATCTTCAATGCGCTTTCGATCAATCTCGGCGTCGCCTATGTCAATGATTTCAATGCGTTTGGTCGCGTCTACCAGGTTCGCGCCCAGGCCGACCGGCAGTACCGCATGGACAAGGAAGATATTCTCTCCTTGAAGGTGCGCTCGGCGACGGGGGCGCTGGTGCCTCTCGGAACCCTGATGGACATTCAGGACTCCAGCGGCCCGGCGCTCGTCCAGCGCTACAACATGTATGTGTCGGTGCCGCTCCAAGGCAATCCGACGCCGGGCACGTCGACGGGCGACGCCATCAAGAAGATGGAAGAACTGGCGGCCAAGATCCTGCCGCCGGGCACAACCTTCGAATGGACCGAACTCGCCTATCAGGAAACTCACACCGGCAATACGGCCGTCTATATCTTCGCGCTTTCGGTGATCTTCGTCTTCCTGGCGCTGGCGGCCCAATATGAAAGCTGGATGCTGCCGCTCGCGATCATCCTCATCGTTCCGCTGGCGGTGCTGGCGGCGCTGATCGGCGTTTCGCTCCGCGGCATGGACAACAATGTCCTGACGCAGATCGGCCTGATCGTCCTGATCGGTCTGGCGGCCAAGAACGCCATCCTGATCGTCGAGTTCGCGAGACAAGCGGAAGACGAAGGCAAGTCGCCGGTCGACGCCGCCATCGAGGCCAGCCACCTTCGCCTTCGCCCGATCCTGATGACGGCTTTTGCCTTCATCTTCGGTGTTCTGCCGCTTGCCATCGCCACCGGCCCCGGCGCCGAAATGCGGCAATCGCTCGGCACCGCGGTCTTCTCGGGCATGCTGGGCGTTACATTCTTCGGTCTGTTCCTGACGCCGGTTTTCTACGTCGTGCTGCGCGGCTGGCGTCGCAACCGCTCAGTTGAAAGGCCGGTCGAGGCCGTCCCGACCGAAAGGGAGACGGTCTGATTAACGCGATGGCGCAACCTTCCCGGTGACGGGTTGTTAGGTGGAAAACAGATGCACCTGCCCCCGCCACAGGCGAGCGACGGTGAGTTTGCCGCTGCGAAAGGCGCGCGTGTCGAGATTGAGCCGCCGCGGCCGGATGTCCGGTTCGTCGTTCGGGGTATGACCATGCACGATGAGTTTCGGCAGCGGCACCCGGCTGTCGAGAAAACGGTGGCGAATGAGCACCAGATCCTCGTCCGTCTGTGCTGCAAGCGGCCGCACCGGATCGATGCCGGCATGGACGAACAAGACGTTCGGCGTGTCCAGCATGATCGGCATCGCCCGCATGAAATCGATATGCGTGTGCGGCAGCGAATGACGGAGGAAGGCGTCGAGCTGCGCGCCCGAGGGGAAAACCAGCGGCAGATGCTCCGGATCCAGCCCATAGGATTTCAACGATTGCGCCGCCCCGATCCGCATCCAGTCGTCAAAGGAAAGCCAGCCGTCGATATAATCGAGCATGGCCATCTCGTGGTTGCCGGTAAGGCAGATCCGATCGAATCCTTCCGGCGGCGGCTCCATCAGGTGGTTGATGACCTGCGCCGATTCCGGGCCGCGGTCGATATAGTCGCCGAGCATCACGATCAGCTTGCGCCCTGGAAGCCGTGCCGCATCCCGCAGGATCGCCTGCTCGGCCTGCACGAGCAGATCGCACCGGCCGTGAATATCGCCGATGGCATAGGTTGGGATATCGGCAATATCCATTGTCAGACGCGGTCTCGGCTGGCGCGCCATTTTCGAAACCTCGCTGCGGCGAGCAAGAGAGTCGCTCATCATGTTTCCCAATCAAGGAAGCCCCCGGTTAACCATAAGTAGCGTGAAGGCCGAGGCGATCAAGTTGGTGAGAAAATTCGAGGCATCGGTTTTTTCTAGAAAAACCGTTCTTATCATCCGGAGCGAAATCCCTCACTGCTGGTGTCCGTCGAGGAAAGGGTGATCGATGGGAACCGTATCGCAATTTCGTGACCGCCTGAGACCACCAGCGCATCGCATCGAAAGCGAGGAGGCGGCAATATCGACAGCCCGTAACCTCGCCGCCGCATTCCGGCGCGAGGCGAGCGAACGCGATATCAACCGCATTCTGCCGTTTGCCGAGCTCGACGCGCTGTCGATATCGGGACTGACGGCCATCACCGTTCCGCCCGAGCATGAAGGGCTCGACGTGCCGAATGCCCTGCTGGCCGAAATCGTTGCGATCATTGCCGAGACCGATGCCTCGATCGGCGAGACTCTGGAAAATCATTTTTCCGCACTGGAAACGCTCCGCATTCAGGCCGGCGAGGATCTGAAGGCCTCGCTGTTTGCCCGGGTGCTGCTCGGCGACCGCTTCGCGCTCGCCACTTTCGCCGAAGGCTGCGAGCTAACGGAGGAAGGCCTGGGCTATCGCCTCAGCGGTCGCACTCGGCAGGCGGCCGGCATCCTCTATGCCGACTGGATTGCCGCTACCCTAACACTTCCGCCCAACCGCACGGTAACGATCTACCTCACCGGCAGCGATGAAGACCTGAAGGTGGTCGATGATTGGGACGGCTTCGGCCAGCGCACCAATGGATCGGCAACGATCATTGCCGACACACTCCGTGTCAACGCCGATGTAATCGCGCCGGCGTCTTCGCTTGGATATTCGACCGGCATGTCGCTCCGCCTGCTGCTCAAGGCCGGCGTAAGCCTCGGTATAGCGCGCGCAGCGTGGGCCGACCTGATGGCAGCGATCGGCGATCACGCCGCCGTGCTCTCTGCCCTCGGCGGCCATGCCATCGGCATCGAAGCGACGGCGGCGGCCTTGGAACGGGCTGGCCGAAAACTCGACTTTGCCCAGGTCAACCCGGTTGAAGCCGCAATAGCGGACGCGCAATTTTCCGCTTCGGCGGCCGCGACCATTGCCGGCGAAACCGCGCTCAACATCGCCAGCGCCCTATTCGAACTCGCGGGGCAGGCATCAGCCGGTATCGGGCTCAATCTCGACCGCCATTGGCGCAATGCCCGCGTTCACGCGCTGTCGCTGCCGCGAGAGGGACTGCTGCGCAGCGTGGGCGAGTATATCTCGCAGAAAACCGAAAACTGACAGATTGCGGCAGCGCGCCGCCGTCATGCGGAACGATATGGAACGAAGCGATGTCAGCTGGCAGCAGAGATCGGAAAATCTTCCGTCGCGCCCTCGACATGGCCGCCGGCTGCGACGAATTGTTCGAGGGTCATATTGTCGAGAATGGCGGCGATCGCGTCCCGAACATCGGTCATCGAACGCCGCACCTGACAGGTTTCCGGATCGGCGCAGTCGTCGCAGGCCTCATAGGCCGTGCGGCTGGCGCAGCGGATCGGCGCCAGCGGCCCGTCGAGCGTGCGGATGACATGGCCGATGCGGATTTCGGAGGCCGGCCGCGAGAGGGAATAACCGCCGCCGGGTCCTTTTTTCGAACGCAGAATGCCGACATTGCGCAATTCCAAGAGGATCGTATCGAGGAATTTTTTCGGAATATTGTTGCGGGCGGCAACGTCGTTGATGAAGGCAGTCTCGCCCGGCGGCAGCCGCGCCAGATCGACCAGCGCCTTCAGGCCGTATTTTCCCTTTTTCGTCAGCATTGTCTATTGCCCTGTCGAAAACGCAACATTTATCCCGCCAATAGCAGGCAAATAGCGTCGAAAGCGTGAAGATACAACAAAATAGCTATTATTTATAGCTTATATTGGCAACATCTGCAGTCCTGCCGGCAGCGGTGGCGGCAATCGAGACATTCCTCGATTGCGCCGCTCGCTCGCGATCGCCCGCGCTGTGCCGTCAGATTGTCTTGAGCATACCGCCATCGACGAAATAAGTCGATCCGATGCAGTAGCTCGCCCGTTCCGAACTCAGGAAGACGAAGACGTTCGCCAATTCTTCCGGCGTGCCGAACCGTTTGGAAGCAGCATGCTCATTGGCGACGCTCTGCAGATAGCCTTCCCAGTTCCCGCCGTTTTCCGCGGTCAGCTGCTTGGCGGTCTTGATCCAGTCCGGCGTCAGGATCAGGCCGGCATTGACGCAGTTGACGCGAATATTGTCCGGGATGAGCTCGGTCGAGAGCGTCTTCGAAAACATCATCAGCGCCGATTTGCTGACATTGTAGATCGGCTCGTACCAGAGCGGCTGGATGGCGCAGATCGAGGCATTGTGCAGGATGACACCGCCGCCGCGTCGCTTCATCTGCGGCGCGATCCCGCGCGCCAGCCGCACGGCGGCCATTACATGCAGATCCCAATAGGCCTGCCACTTCTCGTCAGGGGCCTCCATCACCGTCTCGTTCGAGCCGGTGCCGGCATTGTTGATGAGAATATCGGCGCCGCCCTTCTCCGCAGCCGCAGCAATGATCGCCTCCGTTCCCGCAACCGTCGCCACGTCGGCGGCGACGGCGGTGGCGCTGACGCCGTATTTCTCGCCGATGCGGGCAGCCTCGGCCTCCAATCGCTCACCGCCGCGCGCCGCAAGCACCAGGTTGGTGCCCTCGGCCGCCAGCCCCTCTGCGATCGCCAGCCCGATGCCGACCGACGCGCCGGTTATGACGCCGATCTTTCCCTTCAATCCTAAATCCATATCTTCCTCCTGAAACCGCCGGCGGTCCGGCACGATGTGCCGAGTGTTTCGCCAATGATTTCGGGCGTCAAGCCTTGCGGCAGGCTCCGATCTGTCGCAGCCTGCGCCCGCACATTGGAGGAAATTTCATGCGACGTTATTCAGCCTGCATAGAATGGCTGTTTGCCGAAGAAGGCGACAGTATCCCGGATCGCATCCGCCGTACCCATACCGGCGGCCTGACGGCGGTCGAATTCTGGCGCTGGACCGACAAGGATCTCGACGCAGTCGAGGCCGCGCTTGATGAAACCGACCTTGAGGTCACCAGCCTCGTCGCCGAGCCGATGATTGCGCTGACCGACGCCGCGAACCGGCAGGCTTGGCTGGCCGGTCTTGCCGAATCCGTCGCTGTCGCCAGACGCCTCGGCGCACCGGTGCTGATCGCTCAGGCGGGTGACGACCTCGCGGGCTTCAGCCGCGAAGAACAGCGCCGGGCGCTCACCGAAACGCTGAAAGTCGGCGCCGATATCCTCAAAGGCAGTGGCGTGCGCCTAGGCGTCGAGCCGCTCAACACCCGCATCGACCATATCGGCTATTTCCTTGATTCCACCCGCGAGGGCCTCGATATCGTCGATGACGTCGCCCGCCCGGAGATCGGCATCGTCTACGACATCTATCATTCCGCCGTGATGGGCGAACGCACCGAAGACGTGCTGAAGGACCGTCTCGACCGTGTCTTCCACGTCCATGTCGCCGATCATCCCGGCCGCAACGAGCCGGGCTCCGGCGGCATCGATCTCTCGCACCGCCTCAACTGGATCTTCGCCAACGGTTACGACGGCGCCGTCGGCCTCGAATACCGTCCGATCAGACCAGGCGCCGACGCGGTCAGGGCGGCGATTGCTTCGCTGGACGGCTAGCTCAAGTTTGCGCCTTCGGCAAAGGCTTCAAGCTCGGGGTCGAAATCGACTTCGACGACATTGTTGAAGACGGCGGTCGCCAGCATGATGCCGGCGAAGGCGACGAGATCGACGAGCACCTTTGTCTCATAGCGCGTCTTCAGCTGCGCCCAGAGCTCGCCCGGAACGGCGTTAGAATCGGCGACAATCGCCCTGCCGAAGGCGTCGAGCAGCGCCTCCGTCTGGGAAAGCTCCAGCGCGTCGGGATCGAATCCCTTGTTGATCAGCGCCCGGCGAAAGAAGGTGATGGCGATCTTCGATTTCGCCGCCTTCGAGATCGCATGCGAGAAGATCCAGATCTCGCGATCGCTGATGATTGGATCGAGCTCGGCCCGCAGCGTGAACCATTCGGCATAGATGCGATGGGCGACCGGCGAATGCAGGAGCGTCCGCTTCATGTTGGTCATCCGCCCGCGCAGCCTGACTTCTTCGTCATGCGCTGCCCGAATCTCTTCCGAGGCCGTATCGTAATCGATCTGTGGCAGGTGGCTCATCGGGTGCCCTCTTTCTGATGCGCGAAGATAAATCCGCTTGGCCGTCGCGCCGCGCCTGCCTAGATTGTCTGCATCGAAGGTGGAGGCAAGGCATGAGCGACGATCACGAGCATCACCACATCGACTGGCGGGAACATGGCGTCAAGGTCATCCCCGGCAATTCGCTCGATCCCAACACTGCGCAGACGCCGGGCATGAATCGCGCGACGGCGATCAACAATGCGCGCGCGGGCGCCGAGAAGATCTGGGCGGGCACCGTGACGATCCATGCCAACGCCAAGACCGGCACCCATCATCACGGCGATCTCGAAAGCATCATCTACGTCGTCAAGGGCAAGGCCCGCATGCGCTGGGGCGAGCATCTGGAATATATCGCCGAGGCCGGCCCCGGCGATTTCATCTATGTCCCGCCCTACGTGCCGCACCAGGAGATCAATGCCAGCCGCGACGAGACGCTGGAATGCGTGCTCGTCCGCTCAGGCCAGGAGCCCGTCGTCGTCAATCTCGATATCGAGCCGGTCGAAAAGCCGGAAGACGTTCCCTGGATCGACCCGATCCATCGCTGATGCCGCCATACGCCGGTCAGGCGTGAACCGCGCCGGCGCCGCTCATGGCGGGGTTCTCGATGAGCCGCCCGGTATCGGCGGCATAGAGGTGGATCGCATTGTGATCGATCGCGATGCCGATCGGATCGCCCGATTTCACCGTTACGGCCTCGGTCAGCGCTACGGCGAACGGCAGTCCGTCGAAATCGGCATGAACGACGCGGCTTGCGCCAAGTTCTTCGATGAAATCGGCCGTTGCGACCAATGCGCCGGGCGCATCCGGCGCCACCAGCCGGGCGGCCTCGGCGCGAATGCCGAGCACGACGCGTTTGCCTTTCAGGCTCGCGGCGCGTTCGCGCGGCAGCGCGATCTTGCGGCTCTGGTCGTAGACGAAGACGCCCTCGTCGTTGATCGTGCCTTCGAGCAGGTTCATCGCCGGCGTGCCGACGAAGCCCGCGACGAAACGCGAGACCGGATGATGATAGACCTCTTCCGGTGTACCGACCTGCTCCACCCTGCCGCCGTTCATCACCACCAGCCGGTCGGCCAGCGTCATCGCCTCGGTCTGGTCATGCGTGACGAAGATCGAGGTTGCGCCGAGGCGGCGGTGCAGGCGGCGGATTTCCGCGCGCATGGCGATGCGCAGCTTCGCGTCCAGGTTCGACAAGGGTTCGTCGAAGAGGAACACCTTCGGCTCGCGGATCATCGCACGCCCCATGGCGACGCGCTGGCGCTGGCCGCCGGAAAGCGCGGCCGGGCGGCGGTCGAGGAAAGGTTCGAGGCTGAGCGCCTTGGCGACCTCGGCGATGCGCCGATTGCGCTCCGCCTTCGCAACGCCCGCAACCTTCAAGGCATAGCCGATATTCTCGGCGACGGTCATATGCGGATAGAGCGCGTAGTTCTGGAACACCATGGCGCAGCCACGCTCGCGCGGCTCCATCTGGTTGACGACGCGTCCGTCAATGGCGATTTCGCCGCCGGTGATTTCCTCGAGGCCGGCGATCATGCGCAGGAGCGTGGACTTGCCGCAGCCGGATGGGCCGAGGATGACGATGAATTCGCCGGATTGGATCTCCAGGTCGACGCCGTGAACGACGGGATGCTTGCCGTAGCTCTTCTTCACATCACGGATTGAGATCGGTGCCACAGGACTGCTCCTTCACTTCTCGGTGGAGATAAGGCCGCGCACGAACCAGCGCTGCATCAGGATGACGAGCAACAGAGGCGGCGACATGATGATAAGTGTCCCGGCCATGGCGACGTTCCAGTCGGGCAGGCCGAATTCGGACGGAATAAGGGTCTTCAACTGCGTCACCGCGATGCCGAAATTCGGATCGGTGGTGACCAGCAGCGGCCAGAGATACTGGTTCCAGGCCCAGACGAACATGATCGTGAACAGCGCGATCATGTTCGAGCGCGACAGCGGCAGCAGTATGTCGATGAAGAAGCGGACGGCGCCGGCGCCATCCATCTTCGTCGCCTCGGCAAGCTCGTCCGGAACGGTCAGATAGAACTGGCGGTAAAGGAAAGTGCCGGTCGCGGTCGCGACGAGCGGCGCCACGAGGCCGGTATAGGAATTCAACAGCCCCCATTCGAGCTTGATCTGGATGCCGGAGACCCAGGCGACGAGCGCGGTGATTCCAGTAAGGTCGAGGATCGTCTGAAACGGCTGCAATGCATTCGCCGCGATCGAATAGGTCGGCACGATGCGGACTTCCAGCGGCAGCATCAGCGTGATGAAGATGATCCAGAAGATCAGATGCCGGCCGCGGAAGCGGAAGTAGACGATCGAAAAGGCGGCCATGGCCGAAAGGATGACCTTGCCGGCGCCGACTGCGGTCGCGAAGATGATACTGTGGATCAGCTTGTTGCCGAGATCGGCGCGGATCCAGGCAGCCTGTGCATTTTCCCAGAAATGCGAACCCGGGGTCAGCGGCAGCGGCACCCGGTTGACCGTCTCCAGATCGAGCGTCGATGCGATGATGACAATGACAAAAGGCAGAAGCGCGATCACCATGCCGAGCGCGAGTATCGTGTAGCAGATGAAGTTGAATATCGGCGTGCGTTCGATCATGTCCGCGACCTCACTTGTAGTGCACGCGCCGCTCGATGAAGCGGAACTGGAAGATGGTGAGAAGGACGACGAGCGCCATCAGGATGATCGACTGGGCGGCCGCACCCGAATAATCGAGCCCCCTGAAACCGTCGAAATAGATCTTGTAGACCATGAGCTCGGTCGCCCGCGCCGGTCCGCCCTGGGTCATGACGTCGACGATGCCGAAGGAATCCTGGAAGCTTTCGGTGATGTTGATGACGAGCAGGAAGAACAATGTCGGCGTCAACAGCGGCAATTGCAGGTCCCACATGCGACGCAGCGGCCCGGAACCGTCCATGGCCGCGGCCTCGATCAGCGAGCGGGGAATGCCCTGAAGGGCCGAAAGGAAGAAGATGAAATTATAGCCGATATATTTCCAGGAAAAGGCGATGATAACGGCGATCATCGCGTCCTTGCCGTCGAGTGCCGGGTTCCAGAGGCCGGGCCAGACATGATTGATGACGGAGAGAAGACCGGCTTCCGGCGCCAGGATGAAGCGGAAGGCGAGACCGAGAGCGGGCGCGGCAATCGCGTAAGGCCAGATAAAGACCGACCGGTAGATTTTGTGGCCGCGCAGTTCACGGTCCGTCAACAGCGCCAGGATGAGCGCCATCCCCATGGCGATAGCCGTCGAGCTGAAGCCGAAGATCATGCTGCGGGTGATCGACTCCCAATAGATGGGATCGCTGAGCAGTTGCTTGAAATTGTCGAAACCGACCCAGGCATTGCCGCCGCCCCATGGCTGCTCGAGCGTGAACGCCCAATAGAGCGCCTGCGCACTCGGCCAATAGAAGAAGACGAAAATCAGCAGCAGCATCGGAAAGGCGAAGAGCAGTCCGATCGTCGTGGAGGAGAAAGTGACGCGCTTTTCCATGAGTGGTCGTTTTCGCCCGAGTTTGTTTAGGCGCGGGCAGCAGCTTTGCATCCGCGACCGATTAAGAGAGCTTACAAAGACGCACCCGGCGCGCGCAAGGCGGCCGGGTGCGGCTCATATCGGACGGTCAGGGAAGCTGAACGTTCTTGTAAGTCTGCTGGAAGCGGCGCAGCAGCTGGTTGCCGCGATCGGCAGCACCGTCGAGCGAAGCCTGAACGTCGGCATTGTTGACGAAGATCGCCTGCAGGCCGTTGGCGATTTCGGTGCGAACCTGCAGCAGGCCGCCGAGGCGGATGCCGTGCGGAGCTGTGTCGCCCGCCGGCGATGCGGTCAGGCTCTGGATGGCGAGTTCGCGGCCGGCATAGGGAGCCTTGTCGTAGAAGCCCTGCTTCTTCAGATATTCGAAGCCGGAGTTACGAACCGGGATGTAGCCGGTGACGGTCGACCAGGTCAGAGCTTCCTCCGGCTTGGCGATAAAGTTGAAGAAGGCGGCAGCAGCCTTGTATTCGGCGTCGGTGTGGCCCTTCAGAACCCAGAGCGAAGCGCCGCCGACAAAGGAGCTGTGACGGGTTGCATTGCCGTAAGTCGGAAGCATCGAAACGCCCCAGTTCATGCCCTGCTTGGCGGTGCGGCCGATATTGCCGTGGTCGCCAACCGACGTCAGGATGACCTGGCAATCGCCGGCAGCGAAGGCTTCCACGAAGGTCTGGCCGACGGCCTTGTTCTTGATGACGGCGAGCTTGTTGTCGTACCAGGACTTGAGGTCCTTGATGTAGCTGACGAGGAGCGGGTTCTTGTTGAACACCAGCTCGGCATCGAGGCCTTCAAAGCCGTTCTTCTTCGTCGCGATCGCTTCGCCGTTGACGGCTTCGAACTGCTCGACGTACTGCCAGACTTCATTGTTGGAGATATCGAAGGCGAGCGGGCAGGCGTAGCCGGCGTCCTTCAGAGCCTTGAAATCTTCACCGGCTTCCTGCCAGGTGGCGGGAGCATGGTCCTTGCCGATCTTGGCGAAGGCATCCTTGTTCCAATAGAGCAGCGCGGTCGACGAGTTGAAGGGGAAGGAATACATCTCGCCCTTGGACGTCGCATAATAGTTTGCGATGCCGGAGAAGTAATCTTTCCAGTCGACCGTGTAGCCCATGTCGGTCATCAGCTGGTTAGCCGGATAGAAGGCGCCGGAGAGCATGATGTCGAGGGTTCCGGCGTCGGAGACCTGAGCGATGGTAGGCTGCTTGCCGGCGCGGAAAGCGGCAATCGTATTCTGCAGGGAAGCATCGTAGCTGCCCTGGCTGGTGCAGACGACTTCATAGTCGCCCTGCGACTGGTTGAAGCGATCGCACTGTTCCTGGACCCGCTTTGCGATGTCACCGGAATTGCCGAACCAGAAGTCGATCTTGGTCTTATCGGCGGCGGCAGCGGGACCAGCAAGAAACGCTGTAGCGAGAAGGGCGCCAACGGCGCCGAGAAGCTTGGCTTGCATGAGAACCTCGAACGTAAAAGAGACGCGCACTTTCAGCGCACGCCCTATTAGCTGGTCCAAATTGCCGCGGCCAATGAATATTCCATGACATGAAACAACCGAAATCGTACTGTCACGAAACCTTCATGCGGATGTTATTTGCCACGGCTGAAGGCTATATTGAGAGAAGCCTCGCCAACCACCCCAGCGCACTGCCGAATAATTATATCTATACCAGAATTCCTATAAATTTCAATGATTTTCAATATTTTACTATACTTCGATCGCTCCTCTTTATTCGCTGGCAATGGTCGCTTGAAACTTACAAAGAGCGCCACTTTTCTGCCGCTGCACTGCTGTGCAACGCCCGGTTTCAGGCTCGAAATCAGCGGGAATCCTTCAAAATTGCAGCAAAATGCGGATCGAATGCCCGACCGATTGGTCCAGCGGCCGCCCCGAGCGCTACCGACCAAGGATCGGCCATGCCGGACTGCAGCCGCGGCAGCGTCCGGCCGCGGCGTTCGGCGATCGAGGGCAGCAGCGGGCCAATGGCCGCAATCAACCTGTTGACCAATGCCTCGGGCGCGCTGCCGCAGAGAATCACCGTCTGCGGATCGAAGATCGTTTCGATCAGATGGATGCTCCAGCGCAGGTCAGCAGCCGCCGTTTCGATCCAGGTGTCGATGCCTGGATCGCCCCCCGAGGCGAGGTCATTGATGTGTGCATGCAGATCGGGATCGGCGGGATCGGCCGAGAGATATTGGTAGAGCGAGGCGAGCGAGGCGCGGTGTTCGAGCGGGGTCGATTTGCCATCGGCAAAGAGCAGTGCCATGCCGATCTCGCCGGCATTGCCGTTGGCGCCGCGATAGAGTTCGCCGTTCAGGATGAGACCGGCGCCAATGCCGTAACCGACGAACAGGCAGACGGCATGGTCGAGGCCATGCGCGGCCCCCACCATACGCTCCGCAGTCGCGGCCGCTGCCGCATCGTTCTGCAGACCGACATCGAGCCCGGTGCCGGCGGTCAGCGTGTCCAGCAGCGGAAACTTCTGCCAAGCCTCCATCATCCACGGATCGTCGCCGCTGCCGTCGATCCCGAAGGGACCTGGCATCGCGACGCCGAGGCCGACCAGCCGCTTCTCGGATTGCCGAACGATCCCGGCGAGCTTTAACCGTACACTGGCGACGAGATCGAGAATGACCTTCGTTCCTCTCGACGGGCCTCCCGGCGGCAGAACGGCCTCGGCGCGCACGAGAACGCTGCCGACGAGATCGACGGCGACCGCCCGCGTCACGTGCCGGTCGATCTGCAGGCCGATCGCAAAGGCGCCCTCGGGAACGAGCCGATACGGCGTCGAGGGCTGGCCCCTCCCCTTTCGCACCGCCTCCTGCGAACTGACCAGACCGTCGCGCTCGAGTTCCTCGATGATATTCGACACAGTCTGCTTGGTCAGCCGCGTCGCCCGCGCCAGATCGGCGCGCGAGAGCGCACCGTTGATCCTCAAGGCATCGATCATCACGCGCCGGTTATGCGCGCTGGTGCCCTCGTGATTGGTGCCGCTCTTGGCCCTGATGGGCCTGGTGTCATTCATGTGCAATTACCTCTTGACTCCAGTAGAATGTTGAAGAAGTAATAAGTCAAGACAATTGACTTAATAAGGAACCGAAGAGTTCCAGGGAACGCAGGAAGCCGCACAGGGCCTCCAACGACGCTCCGAGATGACCAACCGGCACGTTTTGTTTCACGCGTGCCTTCTCGAAAACCGATGGCGGAAAATCCGCCCTCGGCATGCGTAAATGTCAAAAACTGGAGGCTGCAATGCTGAAATCTTTGAACAAGACGCTTTTGGGTGCGGCCTTGATCGGCGCATCCCTTGCCCCGCATGCTTTCGCCGAAACGACGCTCAACGCGCTGTTCATGGCGCAGGCCGCTTACAGCGAGGCCGATGTGCGCGCCATGACCGACGCCTTCGCCAAGGCAAACCCTGACATCAAGGTCAATCTCGAATTCGTTCCCTATGAGGGGCTGCACGACAAGACAGTGCTGGCGCAGGGTTCCGGCGGCGGCTATGACGTCGTCCTCTTCGACGTCATCTGGCCGGCCGAATACGCCACCAACAAGGTGCTGGTCGACGTCTCCTCCCGCATCACCGAGGAGATGAAGAAGGGCGTGCTGCCGGGTGCCTGGACCACTGTGCAATATGACGGCAAATATTACGGCATGCCGTGGATCCTCGACACCAAATACCTGTTCTACAACAAGGAGATCCTCGAAAAGGCCGGCATCAAGGCGCCGCCGAAAACCTGGGACGAGCTGACCGAGCAGGCAAAAGCGATCAAGGACAAGGGTCTGCTGGCAACGCCGATCGCCTGGAGCTGGTCGCAGGCCGAAGCGGCGATCTGCGATTACACCACCCTCGTCAGTGCCTATGGCGGCGATTTCCTGAAGGACGGCAAACCTGCCTTCCAGAGCGGTGGCGGCCTCGACGCGCTGAAATACATGGTCTCGAGCTATACGTCAGGCCTGACCAATCCGAATTCCAAGGAATTCCTGGAAGAGGACGTCCGCAAAGTCTTCGAAAACGGTGATGCCGCCTTCGCGCTCAACTGGACCTACATGTACAACATGGCCAACGACCCGAAGGACAGCAAGGTCGCGGGCAAGGTCGGCGTCGTGCCGGCGCCGGGTGTCGCCGGCAAGAGCGAGGCTTCGGCCGTCAACGGCTCGATGGGCCTCGGCATCACTTCCGCCAGCCAGCATCCCGACGAGGCCTGGAAGTACATCACCTTCATGACCTCACAGGCGACACAGAACGCCTACGCCAAGCTCAGCCTGCCGATCTGGGCCTCCTCCTACGCTGACCCGGCCGTTACCAAGGGGCAGGAAGAACTGATCTCGGCCGCCAAGGTCGGCCTTGCCGCCATGTATCCGCGCCCGACGACGCCGAAATATCAGGAGCTTTCGACGGCGCTGCAGCAGGCGATCCAGGAATCGCTACTTGGCCAGTCGACGCCTGAGGATGCGCTGAAGTCGGCCGCCGAAAACAGCGGCCTCTGAGTCCGGCATAAACCCCGGGCGGCGCCCTGTCGTCGCCCGGCTCGATTCCAATAACCTATGAATGAAAAAGGGTCGCCTCGATGTCGGGCACATGGCTGACAACGCGCGCGTGGCTGTTGATGCTGCCGCTTCTCGTGGTCATGATCTCGGTCATCGGCTGGCCGCTGGTCGATACGGTCGGCCTCTCCTTCACAGATGCCAAGCTCGTCGGCACCGCGGGCAATTTCGTCGGCATCGACAATTACGTGAAGATGCTCTCCGGCTCGAATTTCCAGCGCACGCTCGTTACCACCGCCTGGTTCGCGATCGTCTCGGTCGCCGCCGAAATGGTGATCGGCGTGCTTGCCGCCCTCCTGCTGAACCAGCAATTCCGCGGCCGAACGGCGCTGCGCGCCCTGATGATCCTGCCCTGGGCGCTGCCGACCGTCGTCAACGCCACGCTCTGGCGGCTGATCTATAATCCGGAATACGGTGCGCTCAACGCCGCGCTGACGCAGCTCGGCCTCATCGATGCCTATCGCTCATGGCTCGGCGAGCCGGGCACGGCGCTCGCCGCCCTCATCGTCGCCGACTGCTGGAAGAACTTCCCGCTGGTGGCACTGATCGCGCTTGCCGCACTCCAGGCCGTGCCGCGCGACATTACCGCCGCCTCGCTGGTCGACGGCGCCGGCCCCTTCGCCCGCTTCCGCTTCGTCATTCTTCCCTATCTCGCCGGCCCGCTGATGGTGGCGCTCGTGCTACGCACGATCGAAGCCTTCAAGGTGTTCGACATCATCTGGGTCATGACCCGCGGCGGCCCGGCCAACAGCACCCGCACGCTGTCGATCCTCGTCTATCAGGAAGCCTTCTCGTTCCAGCGGGCGGGCTCGGGCGCGTCGCTGGCCTTGATCGTCACGCTGCTGGTGACGCTGCTTGCCGCCGGCTATGCCGCCCTGGTGCGCAAGACCGCCGGGAGTGCCGCCTGATGGAACGCCAGAGCCCACTCTTCTCCTTTTTCATTCACCTCTCAGCGCTGCTGCTTGCCGCGGTCATTCTGGCACCGATCCTCTGGCTGTTCATCATGAGCATTTCGCCGGCCGCCGATCTTGCGGCAAAGCCGCTGCGCTGGTGGCCGCAGGCGGCGGATTTCTCCCGATACCAGGTGCTGCTGTCGACGCTGGAAAACAGCGCCGGCGCCGCCTTCACCTCATCGCTGCGCAACAGCATCGAGGTGGCCGGCATGGCGACGATCGCCGCCATCGCGCTCGCAATTCCCGCCGGTTGGGCAGTGTCGCGCACACCTTCCGTCGGCTGGTCGCTGTCGATGGTGATCGCGACCTACATGCTGCCACCGGTGGCGCTCGCCGTGCCGCTCTACATGGGTCTCTCCCATCTCGGGATGCTGAACAACGTCTTCGGCCTCGCCCTCGTCTATCTGACGATACTGGCGCCCTTCACCACCTGGCTGATGAAATCAGGCTTCGATTCAATTCCGCGCGAGATCGAATCCGCCGCAATGATCGACGGCGCCGGCCTGTTCCAGACGCTGAGGATCATCACCCTGCCGCTCGCAGCCCCGGTGGTCGCGACCTCGAGCCTCTTTGCCTTCCTGCTGGCTTGGGATGAATTCTTCTATGCGCTGCTCTTCACCTCGGACCAGCGCGCCAAGACGCTGACCGTCGCCATTGCCGATCTCGCCGGCGGCCGCGTTTCCGATTACGGACTGATCGCCACGGCAGGCGTGCTCGCCGCCCTGCCCCCGGTGCTGATCGGTCTCGTCATGCAACGCGCCCTGATTTCGGGGCTCACCAGCGGCGGCGTCAAGGGATGAAGATGACAACAGAAAGAAACCGGCCAGCCGGACTTGCGGCGATCGATCGCGAGATGGCGCGCCAGCACGCCGATGCGATTGCCTCTTATGAAGCCACGGCACCGATGGCGGCAACAGCCGCCGCCTCGCTTGAGAAGACCGGCCGGCTGCTTTTGCTCGGCATGGGCGGCTCGCATGCCGTCAACCGCGCCGTCGAGCCGCTCTACCGCGCCCTCGGCATCGAGGCCATCGCCCTGCCGCTCTCCGAGCAGCTGGGCCAGCCGCTGCCGATCGCCGGCAGGACGGTCTTCGTCACCTCGCAATCCGGAGAGAGCGCCGAAGTGGTGCGTTGGTTCAACGAAACCGGCGGCACTGAGGAAACATTCGGCCTGACCCTCGAAGCCAGCTCCTTCCTTGCCAGAACCGCCCCCTCATTGGTCGGCAGCGGCGGCACCGAGCTTGCTTTCGCCGCTACCCGCAGCCTGACGGTGACCTTCGCCCTGCATCTGGCAATCCTTTCCACCCTCGGCGAAGATCCGGCGGCCGCGCTTGCCGCCCTTAAGACGCCCGGAGGCCATGACATCTCAGCGGCGCTTGCCGCACTCGAAACCGTCTCGACCGTCGTCACCTCCGGCCGCCGCCTGCAAGGTGTCGCCGAGGCACTGGCCCTCGGGCTGACGGAGCTTTCGCGCCGCCCCTGCTTCTCTCTCGAAGGCGGCCAGCTGCGCCATGGCCCGATGGAAATGCTGGGGCCGGAGATCGGCGTCGTGCTCTTCCGCGGTCTCGACGAGACATCAGGCCTCGTCACCGCAATGGCGGTCTCCGCTGTGGAGACCCGCGCACCCGTCATCCTGTTCGACGCCTCGAGTGAAGCGCCGGTCGCCGGCGCCGTGACAATCCGCTTTGCACCGGCGAGCGGCCTTGCCGCGGTCTTCGCCATGCTGCCGGTCGCCCAACGGCTGATGATCGCTTTTGCCGAAACACGCGTTGAGAATGCCGGAACGCCGGTCCGTTCCACCAAGATTACCCGGAGTGAATGAATGCGGCCGCTTGCAGTCATCGGCAACGTCAATGTCGATCTCATTCTCGGACCGGCCGCCCCCTGGCCAAAGGCCGGCACGGAAATCATCGTCGATCATGACGAGCTGAGGGTCGGCGGGTCTGCCGGCAACAGCGCGCTCGCCTGGCAGGCGCTCGGTATCGAGTTCGAAATCGCCGCCAATGTCGGCAGCGACCAGTTCGGCCGCTGGCTGGCTGAAGCCTTCGGCCACCGCTCGCAAAATTGGCCGGTGCGCCCCGAGAGAACGACGCTTTCTGTCGGCATCACCCATCCGGACGGCGAGCGCACCTTCTTCACGACGACCGGCCACCTGTCACGCTTCAGCCTCGCCGACGTCTTCGCCGTTATCGACGGCGAAAGGCTGCGCGGCGGCTACGCACTTCTCTGCGGCGGCTTTCTGACCGACGACCTAGCGAGCGAATATGATGCCTTCTTCGACTGGGCCGACAGCCACGACATCACCGTCGCACTCGATACCGGCTGGCCGCTCGACGGGTGGACCGAAGAAAATTGCGCGGCCGCACGCGCCTGGCTTTCGCGCAGCGGCATCGCGCTGCTGAACGAGGTCGAGACAACGACGCTTGCCGGCATCGAAGATCCGATCGAAGCCGCCCGCGAGATCAGGTCGCATATGCCGGAGGGCGCGGTCGTCGTCGTCAAGCGCGGCCCGGAGGGTGCGATCGCCATCGGGCCGGAGGGCCTGCTGGCGTCGGTCCCTGCACCCCTCGTCAACGTCATCGATACGATCGGCGCCGGGGATGTCTTCAACGCAGGCTTCCTGGCAGCATTGGCAGATGGCAAGCCACTGGCCTCCTGCCTGGCGGCGGGGACGAAGGTTGCCTCGCGTGCCATTTCCACCCTTCCCCGCAGCTATGGCGAGCCATCGCCTCCCCAGAAGGCCGTGTCATGAGCGCGCTCGACATTGAAAACATCCGCAAGACCTATGGCGAGGTCGAGACGCTGAAAGGCATCGACATTTCGCTGGAAAGCGGCGAGTTCCTCGTGCTGCTTGGTTCGTCGGGCTGCGGCAAGTCCACGCTGCTCAACATCATTGCCGGCCTTGCCGAGGCGACGAGCGGCGACGTTAAGATCGGCGGGCGATCGGTGCTCGGCGTGCATCCGAAGGACCGCGACATCGCCATGGTCTTTCAATCCTATGCGCTCTATCCCAATCTGACGGTGCACCGGAACATCGGCTTCGGCCTCGAAATGCGGAAGGTCCCGACGCCCGAGCGCGACAAGGCCGTGCGCGACGCCGCCAGGCTCCTGCAGATCGAAAACCTCTTCGATCGCAAGCCGAGCCAGCTCTCCGGCGGCCAGCGCCAGCGCGTCGCGATCGGTCGCGCGTTGGTGCGCAAGCCTGAAGTCTTCCTGTTCGACGAGCCGCTCTCGAATCTCGACGCCAAGCTGCGCATGGAAATGCGTACCGAGATCAAGCGGCTGCATCAGATGCTGAAGACCACAGTGGTTTATGTCACCCATGACCAGATCGAGGCGATGACGCTGGCAAGCCGCATCGCCGTCATGCGCGACGGCCGTATCGAGCAACTGGGCACGCCTGAGGAAATCTACAACCATCCGGCAACACTCTATGTCGCCACCTTCGTCGGCGCGCCGCCGATGAACCTGCTGAACGCCACAGTGCGCGATGGCCGGCTGGCGATTGCAGGTTCCGATGCAAGCCTGCCCCTGCCGGCCCGCTTCGCCGAAGCCGCCGTCAATGGCCGCGACATCATCCTCGGCATCCGCCCCGAGGCCCTTCGCACGGACGGCGCCGGTCCGTCGCTCGAGGCAACCCTGGAGGTCGCCGAGCTGACAGGTCCGGAACTCGTCGTCACCGCGCTTGCCGGAAATCAGCGGCTCATGGCCTGTCTGCCGCCGCGCACGCCGGTCCGGGACAACGAAACGCTCACCCTCTCCTTCGACGAGGAGGCGATGCATCTCTTCGATCCGCAAACCGGTCTCAGCTGTGTTCGCGAGGGATAAGGACCATACGTCCTTCCTCGAGAAAATGAAGTCTTTGTGCCAGCGACCCGCACTGAGGCGGACTATTTGTTTGGTTGGCGGGGCGTGAAACCACGGAGACTTGCAATTTCGGGCGAGTATCCGGTGTTATTTGGAAGTAATTCTCACTACGCCGTAACCAAACTCGGTACGGACAGACTCGACAATAACCTTGTGAAAAATCCGATACTAGGGCACAATTTGTGAACGCATCTGAAGTTGCGGCGTAATCTCAAAACCGGCCGTCTCGCGCCGAGTGACAGTTCGCGCCGGAGGGTCGGCGTCGATGGATCAGGGGTTCTTTCTTCTGTTCTCTGCGGTGTCCGTGATCACCGCCCTGACGGTGGTCCTGGCGCGGAATCCGGTTCACAGCGCATTGGCGCTGATGGCGTGTTTCCTCAATATCTCGGCCATTTTCGTCTTGCTCGAGGCGCCGTTCCTCGCGGTCATCCAGATCTTTGTCTATGTCGGCGCGATCATGGTCCTGTTCCTGTTCGTGATCATGATGATCGATGTGCGCGAAGCGGTGTTGCAGCGGTTCTTGCCAGGCGGCAACCTGCCGGCTCTGGTGCTGGTCGTTCTGCTTGGGGTCGAGATGCTGGTGCTGGTGCTCTGGAGTGACCGTTTTTCGGTCATCGAACCGGTCGCCATGCGCGGCGGCGATCAGATCAGGCAGCTCAGCACGACGCTTTTCGCCGACTATCTCCTGCCGTTTGAAATCGCCTCCGTGATCCTTTTGGCGGCCCTGGTCGGCGCCATCGTGCTGGCGCGGAAGGAGCAGGAGTGATGGTTCCGCTCTGGTGGTTTATTGTGCTCGGAGTGGTCCTGTTCGTGATCGGAGCAGCGGGCGTACTGCTCAGGCGCAATATTCTGGTGGTGCTCATGTCGCTGGAACTTTTGCTCAACTCGGTCAACATCAACTTCATCGCTTTCGGGCATTACTACGATGATTTCCGCGGGCAGATCTTCGCGATCTTCGTCATCGCAATCACCGCGGCGGAGGTCGCCGTCGCCCTCGGTATCCTGGTCGCCCTTGTGAGGAACAAGTCCACCCTCAAGGTCGACGACGTGACCATGATGAAAGGATAGCGGTTTGGACCCGGTGATATCGATCCGGCCGCTGCTTGCCGTTGCCGTCGCAGGTCTGGCGGCCCTTGCGATTCTCCTTCTGAACAACCGCGAGAAACTCCGCGATGTCGTCTCGCCGTTGGCCGCGATCGCCATGTTCGCGATTGTCGCCTCGATGGCGCCCACCGTGCTGGCGGGCGGGACGATCGAGTTACGCCTGTTCGAGATCCTGCCGGGGATTGACTTCGCTTTCCGGGTCGATGCGCTCGGCATGGTGTTTGCCACCATCTCGTCGCTGCTGTGGATCGTGGCTGCGATCTATTCCATCGGCTACATGCGGCACTTGAACGAGCACGCGCAGACCCGGTTCTTCGCCTGCTTTGCCAGCAGTCTGGCGGCCGCCGCCGGGGGTGCCTTCGCCGCCAATCTGTTTACACTGGTGATCTTCTACGAGGTGCTCAGTCTTGTTACCTATCCCCTCGTCTACCACCACGAGGACGAGCAAGGTTGGACGGGCAGCCGCAAGTATCTCGTCTATCTGATGGGCGCGTCGAAAAGCGTGCTGCTCGCCGCGCTTGCGCTGACCTACCACATTGCGGGGTCGCTCGACTTTGTGACGGGCGGGCTGCTGGCGAGAGCCGATGCCTCCGCGCTGCTGCTGACGGTCGTTTATTTCTGCTATCTCTTTGGCTTCGCCAAGGCCGCGGTGATGCCGATGCACGCCTGGCTGCCTGCCGCGATGGTGGCCCCGACACCGGTCAGCGCGCTGCTGCATGCGGTGGCCGTGGTGAAGATGGGCGTATTCTGCGTACTGCGAGTAGTTTTCCATGTCTTCGGCATCGAGCTGGTGGGGAAGCTGGGCCTCGGTATCGCCACGGCCTATCTGGTTTCGTTCACGATCGTCATGGCGTCGGTCTACGCCCTCACGCGGGACGACCTGAAGGCGAGGCTCGCCTATTCGACCGTCAGCCAACTCTCCTACATCGTGCTGGGCGCGGTTCTGTTGTCGCCGGTCGCGATGGTCGGCGGAATCATTCACATCGCGGCGCATGCCTTCTCCAAAATCACGCTCTTTTTCTGCGCCGGTTCAATCTATTGCGCATCCGGCAAGCGCAACATCAGCGATATGGCTGGGATCGGCCGCAGGCTGCCCTGGACGATGGGGGCATTTTTCGTGGGTTCGCTCAGCATGATCGGGGTGCCACCGACCGCGGGCTTCGTCAGCAAGTGGTATCTGGCACGGGGTTCGGTGGAGGCGGGGGAAATCCCGTTCCTGATCGTGCTCCTCATAAGTTCGGTCCTGAACGCCGCCTATTTTCTGCCAATCAGCTATCTCGCCTTTTTCGGGACTGAGACACAGGAGAGCCCCGCGACGGTTCGGGAAATTCCGATGGTCACGATCCCGCTGGTCGCGACCGCCATCCTGTCGGTGCTGATGGGTATCTTCCCCGGCTATTTTCTTACCTTGGCGGACGGAGTGGTCAGATGATCAAGCGCGTGGTCGACTTCTTTGGTGCCGAAGAAAATGCGCATCAGCGACGCCGTCTGTTCTATCTCGTGCTCGTTCTTATCGTCATCGCCGACTTTCTGGTTCCCCGCGAACACACCGAATACCTGTGGGACCGCCTGCCGGGCTGGTCGGCCGTCTACGGCTTCGGCTCCTGCGTGCTGCTGATCTTCGTTTCCAAGTTTCTCGGCCATCGGGCTGGGTTGATGCGGCGCGAGGACTACTATGACTGACTTCATCCATCCGGCCCTGCTCTTCATTCTCGGCGCTCTGCCGATCCCATTCCTCGCAGGATCGATCCGCAAGGCTTATCTGCTGCTGATCCCGGCGCTGGCGATCCTCGCCGTGGTTATGATGCAGCCGGGCAACTACGGCGCGGCGTCGTTCCTCGGGCAGCAAATCCAGGTCGCGAAGGTCGACAAGCTGAGCAGCGTCTTCGCCACGGTTTTTACCATCATGGCTCTGATTGGAACGGTCTACGCGCTGCACTTGCCTCGCCCCGGCCAGCACGTCGCTGCGTTCGTCTACGTCGGCAGCGCGCTCGGCGTCGTCTTCGCCGGCGACTACCTGACGCTGTACCTGTTCTGGGAAGGCATGGCGTTTGCCTCCGCCTATCTGGTCTTCGCACAGGGCGGCCGGCAAGCGATCAGCGCCGGGTTACGGTATCTCCTAGTCCATATCACCGGCGGCGTCGTCCTGCTTGGCGGCATCACTCTCTACGGGCTTTCAACAGGCTCGCTGCTCTTCGGTCCGATCGAGGGTGGGATGGGCGCCGGCGCCTACCTGATCCTTGCCGGGTTCCTTCTGAACGCCGCCGTGCCGCCGCTCAACGCCTGGCTGACTGACGCTTACCCTGAGGCAACCGTCACCGGGGCGGTATTCATGAGCGCCTTCACCACCAAGACCGCCGTTTATGTGCTGGCGCGCGCGTTTCCGGGAACCGAGCTTCTCGTTTGGCTCGGCACCGCGATGGCGCTTTATGGCGTCATCTATGCAGTACTGGAGAACGACTGCCGGCGCCTGTTGGCCTATCACATCGTCAGCCAGGTGGGGTATATGGTGGCGGGCATCGGTATCGGGACCGAGATGGCCGTCAACGGCGCTACCAGCCATGCCTTCGCACATATCCTCTACAAGGCGCTTCTTTTCATGGGTGCCGGGGCGGTGATCTACGTCACCGGCCGTCGCAAGCTCACCGAGCTCGGCGGGCTCTACAAGACCATGCCGTTGACCGTGGCGCTCTACATGGTCGGCGCCTTCGCGATCTCGGCATTTCCCTTCTTCTCGGGCTTCGTCACCAAATCGATGGTGATCGCCGCTGCCGGACAGGATCATCGGGCCTTGGTGGTGCTGGCGCTGACAATGGCATCGTCGGGGACCTTCCTGCACACGGGGCTGAAGCTGCCGTATTACATGTTTTTCGGCACCGACCGGAAACTGGAGGCGCGGGAGCCGCCGCGCAACATGCTGGTCGCGATGGGAATGGCGGCGGTTCTTTGCATTGCGATCGGCGTGTTTCCGCAGCCGCTTTATGCGCTTCTGCCCTATCCGGTCGACTTCGAACCTTACACTGGCCTCCATGTCACGGAGAGCCTCGGCGTGCTGATGTTCACTGCCTTCGGGTTCGTGCTGTTCCTGCGGGCGCTCGACCCGGAGAACACCATCAGCATCGACACCGACTGGTTCTATCGCAAGGGCGCGCGGGTCTTCACGTGGTTCGCCGAACGGCCGCTGGCGCGCTACGAGAAGGCGGTGAGCGAGGTGACCGAAACTGCGGCGCTGCCGCTGCTGTATGGGGCGGCACGGGCGGGACTGCGGATCGATCTCACCGGGGTGGATGCTGTCGTGAACGGCGTTGCCCGCTCGATCCTACGCGGCGGCGGGCGGCTTCGGCGACTGCAAACCGGCATCGTGACCCATTACGTGCTGGCGATGATCGTCGGTGTGATCGCGGCCACCGCCATCTTCGCCGTGGCGTGGCGGTAGGGGGTCCCATGGGGTTACCGCTGCTCAGCCTGATCGTATTCACACCCGCCGCCGGGGCAGCGGTTCTGATGTTTTTGCGCAGCGACGCTGCGGTGCGGTGGATGGCGCTGGGCGTCACCGTCCTCGACCTCGCTCTCTGCATCGCCATGCTAGCCGGTTTTGACACCACGACCCACGCGATGCAGTTCACCGAGACACGCCCGTGGGTTCCTGCGCTCGGGATCACCTATGCGCTCGGCATCGACGGAATCAGTGCGCTCTTCGTTTTCTTGACCGCGCTGCTGGGCTCGACCTGCGTGCTCGCCTCATGGGTCGCGATCGACCGCAAGGTGAAGGAATTCATGGTCAGTCTGTTGGCCATGGAGGCGCTGATGCTGGGAGTGTTCTGCGCCCTCGACCTGTTCTTGTTTTACGTCTTCTGGGAAGCGATGCTGATCCCGATGTACCTGATCATCGGCATCTGGGGCGGCGACGGCCGGGTCTATGCGGCTTTCAAGTTCTTCCTTTACACGCTGGCAGGCAGCGTCCTGTTCCTGGTCGGCGTCATCGTGCTCTATTTCAACGGCGGCGAGACCTTCGACATTCTCGCTCTGACAGCACAGGATTTGCCGTTCCGGGTCCAGTCGTGGCTGTTCTTCGCTTTCTTGGTCGCCTTCGCGGTCAAAGTGCCGATGGTGCCGGTCCACACCTGGCTGCCGGACGCCCATGTGCAGGCGCCGACAGCGGGCAGCATCATCCTCGCCGGAGTGCTGCTGAAGATGGGCGCCTACGGCTTCCTGCGGTTCTCGCTGCCGATGCTGCCCGATGCGTCAGTGTATTATTCGACCCTGATGCTGTCGCTTTCGGCCCTTGCGATCGTCTATGGCGGGTTGCTTGCGCTAGCACAGGACGACCTCAAGAAGCTGGTGGCCTATTCCAGCATCAGCCACATGGGCTTCGTGACGATGGGGATTTTCGCGCTGAACCTCCGCGGGCTCGAGGGCGGGATCCTGCAAATGTTCAATCATGGCGTGACGACGGGCGCGTTGTTCCTGTTCGTCGGCCTGATCTACGAGCGGACCCACACCCGCAGCATCGCCGATTATGGCGGGCTGATGAAGGCAGCACCCGTCTGCACCACGTTTCTCGCCTTGTTCATCCTGTCGTCGATGGCGCTGCCGGGAACGAATTCGTTCGTGGGCGAGCTGCTCGTGCTGTCCGGCGGGTTTGCGGCCAACCTCGCCGTTGGCGCGGCCGCCGTTTTGGGCGCATTGCTGGGCGCGGCCTATCTGCTCGGCATGTATGGGAAAGTCGCGCTTGGTCCGGCGAGCGTCAACGCCCGGTTCAAGATACGAGATGTAAACGCCCGCGAGATCGCTGCGATCCTGCCGCTGACCGTCTTCGTGCTCTGGGTCGGGCTCTATCCAAAACCCTTTCTCAACATCATCGATGCCTCGGCGAAACATTTGCTGGCGCAGGTGCACGGTGAGGAGAGCGGCCAATGACCGCCACTGCGCTTCTCCAGTCGGTCCTTGCGAGCCTGCCCGAGATCGTGGTGGTCACGGGGGCCTGCATCCTGCTGATTCTGGGACAGTTTATGCAAGAGAGACAGGAACATTTCCTTGTCTCGGCTTCCGTTGCCATCGTGCTGATTGCCGCCTTGGCGACACTCATGCTGGCGGGCGAAGTGCGGCCGGCCTACACGGGCATGTTCGTCGCCGACCGCTTCGCGGTCTTCTTTAAGTTCGTGTTCTATTTAGCCACCGTTCTGACATTCCTCCTCTCGCGAAAATATGCGGCTATCGAAGGGATCGGCAGCAGCGAATACTATGTTCTGCTGCTCTTCGCGCTTTCGGGAATGATGATCATGGCGTCGGCCACCGATCTCATGTCGATCTATGTGGGTCTCGAACTGGTGGTGCTCTGTACCTATGTGCTGACCGGCTTCCTGCGGCGAGAGCGGCGGTCGAACGAAGCGGCGCTGAAATATGTGATCCTCGGCGCGGTCTCGACCGGGATTTTCCTTTACGGCGTTTCGCTGGTTTACGGGCTGACCGGCACCACGCAACTGGACGCGATGGCTGCAGCGGTGAACGGCGATCCGCTCGATCCCGGATTGCTGCTGGCGGTAGTCTTCATTGTCGCGGGGCTGGTCTTCAAGGTCGGCGCGGTGCCGTTCCATATGTGGGTTCCGGATGTCTACGAAGGCGCGCCGACGACGATCACCGCCTTCATGTCGGTCGGCCCCAAGGCGGCGGGGTTCGCGGTCATCCTGCGGGTGTTCCTCAACCCTCTGGTCGCAGCCTCGGACGTCTGGATCATCGTCGCGGTCATTGCGGTGGTGACGATGGCGCTCGGGAGTTTCGTGGCGCTTGTGCAGGACAATTTCAAGCGACTGTTGGCCTATTCCAGCATCGCTCATGCGGGGTTCGCCATTTTCGGCGTGGTAGCCGGCGGTGCTGACGGGATCGCCAGCGTGATGCTCTATCTGCTGATCTACTCGTTCATGAATCTCGGCATTTTTGGCATCGTCACCATGATGCGGAACGGCGACTTCTCGGGCGAGGTTATCGAAGATTACGCAGGTTTCGCCAAGGCGCATCCGGGGCTCGCGCTTTTGATGCTGCTCTATCTGTTCTCGCTGGCCGGCATTCCGCCCACGGCCGGGTTCTTCGCCAAGTTCTACGTCCTGGTTGCGCTCGTCGAGCGAGGTTTCGTGATGCTCGCGGTGATCGCAGTGCTGTTGAGTGCTGTTGCCGCCTACTTTTACATCCGCATCGTCATGGTGATCTACATGCGCGAGCCGGAAAGGACGTTCGATCCGGCGCTGACACCCCTGGTGCGCGCCACGCTCGCCTTCACCGCCGCCGGCACCATCGGCATCGGCCTATTTCCGTCGTGGTTTCTGAGGCTTGCCCAACATTCTGTGTTCGGCGGCTGATCAATTGAATTTGCAATGCTCCGCTCGACGGAATAAACTTGCCCTTCAGGAAAGGATTGCCCAAGTCGCTTCCCGGGCGACCGCATTACTGGTCCCAAAACGGGGTCGGTCGCGGCGCAAGCGAAGCCATCGCTGGGTGACCGGTGCAGTGCGATATGACTGCAATGGAATTCTTGCCGGTTCTGGTAATGGTCGCCGGAGTTGTTCTGGTGGCGGGAGCGACGCTTTTTGTCTCCTCGCTCCTGCGTCCGTCCAATCCCTATCCCGAAAAGAACATGCCGTATGAATGCGGCATGGACGCCGCGGGTGAGGCCGCCGCGGGGCGCTTCAGAGTGCCGTTCTTTATCCTCGCGATCCTGCTCGTCGTCTTCGATGTCGAGACGATGTTCCTCTTTCCCTGGGCCGTCGTCCTGAAAGACATCGGGCTGGTCGGCTATGTCGAGATGTTCGTCTTCATATTGCTGCTTCTTGTAGGTTTCGCCTACGCCTGGCTGAAGGGAGCGCTGGAATGGGAACAGTAAACAACGCGATCCGCGACAGCGTGCTGTTCACCACGGCCGACAGTATCATCAATTGGAGCCGAAGCTCGGCGCTGTGGCCTGAAACCTTCGGCATTGCCTGCTGCGCCATCGAAATGATCTCGGCCGGTTGCGCCCGCTATGATCTCGACCGCTTCGGCGTGGTGTTCCGCCCTTCGCCGCGCCAGTCCGACGTCATGATCATCGCCGGCACCGTGACCCGGAAATTCGCGCCCGTCGTGCGGCGGCTTTATGACCAGATGCCGGAACCGCGCTGGGTGATCGCCATGGGCACCTGCGCCATCTCGGGTGGCGTCTACAACACCTACGCCGTGGTGCAGGGGTCGGAAACCTTCGTGCCCGTCGATGTGCATGTGCCCGGCTGTCCGCCGCGGCCCGAGGCGCTGATGCACGGCTTCCTCCTGCTTCAAGAAAAGATCAAGCGGTCCCGGGCGCTCGCCGGAACACCTCTGGATCGGGTTATAGCGTCATGAGTGTGGAGCCGTCCCTCAATCGCGCTCCAATCATGGAGCGCTTCGGAGACACAATCGAGGACCTCGGCACTGCGCACGGTATCGACGTCTTTGCCGTTCCGCCCGAGCGGATCGTCGAATTCTGCCGGTTCCTGAAAGAGCATCCGGCCATGCAATTCAATTTCCTCTCGGACATTTGCGGGGTCGATCATTATCCCGAAACGCTGCGGTTCGAGGCGGTCTACCATCTCTATTCGCTGCCCAACCGGTGGCGGGTCCGCATCAAGTGCCGCCTTGGCGATCCTCCTGAAGTGCCTTCGGTCACGGGAGTCTGGCGCACCGCCAACTGGCACGAGCGTGAGGCCTGGGACATGTATGGCATCCGGTTCGCGGGACATCCAGATCTGCGCCGGATCTATATGTGGGAAGGCTTCGAGGGCTTTCCCCAGCGCAAGGATTTCCCCCTCAGGGGCTATAAGGACAAGTTGAACCCCTTCGGTGCCGAAGGTCCGCCGCCAACGCAGCCCGACCTTGCCACCAGGGACATTCCGCAAGGGAGGCCGTCTACGCCGGAAAGTTGAGATGACAGAAGTCACCGAGCTCAGCAGGCCTGAAGGCGAAGCCCTCAATACAAGGGAAGTGCTTCTCAACCTCGGTCCGCAGCACCCCAGCACCCATGGGGTTCTTCGGCTTGTCCTCGAACTGGACGGCGAGTTCGTCGAGCGCGTCGATCCGCATATCGGCTACCTCCATCGCGGCACCGAAAAACTGGCGGAGAGCTTCACCTATACCCAGATTTTCCCGCTGACGGACCGGCTCGACTATCTCTGTCCGCCTTCGAACAACCTCGCCTTCGCGCTGGCGGTGGAGAAACTCCTCGGCATAGAAGCACCGATCCGGGCGCAATATATCCGCGTGATGATGGCCGAGCTGGCACGGATCTCCGGTCACCTCCTGATCACGGGCGCTTTGCCGATGGATCTCGGCGCCATGACCGCGCTGCTTTACGTCATGCGCGAACGTGAAATGATCATGGACCTCCTGGAAATGATCACTGGTGCGCGCATGCACACCTCCTTCTGCCGGGTCGGCGGCGTGCGCGAGGATCTGCCTGACGGATTCTTCCCCAAGATCCGGGAATTTTGCGACATCTTCCCGAACCGGATCCGCGACTATGAGCGACTGCTCGAAGATAACCGGGTGTTTCTCAATCGCACGAAGGGGATCGGCGTGATCTCCGCCGAGGATGCAGTCGACCTCGGCCTCAGCGGCCCGAACCTGCGTGCTTCCGGTGTCGACTGGGACATCCGCCGCGATGAGCCCTACGAGATCTACGACCGGCTCGATTTCAACGTCATCACCCGTGACGAGGGCGATTGCTATGCACGCTGGCGATGCCGCGTCGACGAGATGCGCGAAAGCATTGGGATCATCAAACAATGCATCGACCAGATGCCTGAAGGGCCATTCCAGATCGACATGCCGACAATTGCCTTCCCGTTGGACAAGGATCGGGTGCACTGCTCGATGGAGGCGCTGATCCAGCATTTCGACCTGTCGGCCTACGGCTTCAAGGTGCCGAAGGGCGAGGTCTATTCGGCGATAGAGGCGCCAAAGGGCGAACTTGGCTTTTACATCATCAGTGACGGCTCGCCAAAACCGTTCCGCATGAAGGTGCGGGCACCTTCGTTCGTCAATCTTCAGGCCCTCTTCGGGGTCACCAACGCCCGCTATCTGGCGGACATGATCGCCGTGCTCGGCAGCCTAGACCCCGTGATGGCGGAGGTGGACAAGTAGCAGAGGATTTGGACGAGATGACCATGCGCGAAAAGATCGAAGAGGCGGCGGCGCGGTATCCCGACCAGCGCTCGGCGATCATGCCCGCGCTTCGGATCGCGCAGACGGAGCATGGCCATCTGCCTGGTCCGGTGCTGGAGGAGGTCGCCAACATTCTCGGAGTCGAGCGGATCTGGGTCTACGAGCTGGCGACCTTCTATACGCTCTTCCATACCGAACCGGTGGGCATGTTCCATCTGCAGCTTTGCGACAACGTCTCCTGCATGCTGTGCAGATCCGAGGACCTGCTGAGGCATCTGGAGGAGGTCCTCGGGATCAAGGAGGGCGAAACCACTCCAGACCGGCTGTTCACGCTTTCGACCGTCGAATGCCTCGGCGCCTGCGAGATGGCTCCAGTGATGCAGGTCGGCGACGACTATCACGGCGACCTCGATATCGCGCGAATCGACGCGCTTCTCGCCAGGTTGCGAACGGAGGCGGGGCAAGCGGCCGGCGCCGATCTCGCCTCAGCAGCACCGGGAGAATAGCGTCATGTTCGAACCGATCCTCCTCAAGAATGTCGATGTTCGGGGTGGGCATCTGCTCTCCACCTTCGAGGCCGGCGGAGGCTACCAGGCTTTGGCCAAGGTGCTGCGCGAAAACACGCCTGACGAGGTTATCGACCTCGTCAAACGGTCCAACCTGCGCGGTCGCGGCGGTGCCGGATTCCCGACGGGCATGAAATGGGGTTTCGTGCCGAAGCGGACCGGCAAGCCGACATATCTGTGCTGCAACGCCGATGAGGGCGAGCCGGGCACCTTCAAGGACCGGATCATCATGGAGCGCGACCCGCATCAACTGATCGAGGGGTTGGCGGTCAGTGCATACGCGATTGGGGCCGAAACCGCCTATGTCTACATTCGCGGAGAATATGTGACAGCGATACGTCGTCTGGAGCAGGCGATCGCCGAGGCCCACGCAAAGGGTTATCTCGGAAAGCGCATTCTGGGCTCGGATTTCAATTTCGCCGTACACATCCACTGCGGCGCCGGCGCCTATATCTGCGGCGAAGAGACTGCGATGCTCGAGTCGCTCGAGGGCAAACGGGCGCAGCCGCGATTGAAGCCGCCATTTCCGGCCGTGGCCGGGCTCTACGCCAGCCCGACAGTGATCAACAATGTCGAGACGCTCGCTTGCGTACCACATATCGTCATGCGGGGGGCGGACTGGTTTCGAGGCATCGGCCCGGAAAAGAGCCCCGGCCCGAAGCTCTACTGCCTCAGTGGGCAGGTGCGCAAACCCGGCCTCTATGAGTTGCCGATGGGCATAGCGCTGCGCGAACTGGTCGAGAACCACGCCGGCGGCGTGCTGCCGGGACGCAGAATCAAGGCGGTGATCCCGGGCGGGGTCTCAGCGCCTGTTATACCGGAGCACGGGCTGGAGGTCGGGATGGATTTCGACTCGCTGGCTGCCGCCGGCTCGATGCTCGGTTCGGCCGGCGTTATCGTGATCGACGACTCGACCTGCATGGTCAAGGTCGCGACGCGGATCATCGAATTCTTCCATCATGAGTCCTGCGGCAAATGCACGCCATGCAGGGAAGGATTGAACTGGGTCGTGAAGGTCCTGCGCCGGATCGAGGCCGGGGATGGCGCACCTGGCGATCTGGAGCAGCTGGACATGCTTTGCAAGGGCATTTTCGGCAACACGTTTTGTGCTTTGGGCGACGGGGCGGCGATGGGGTTGCGGGCGGCACTCGCGCATTTTCGCGCTGAGTTCGTTGCCCATATTGAGGACCACCGGTGCCCCTTTCACTGAAGGCCTGCACCGCGGCCGGACTGCGAGGAAGTATGGTTAGCATTACGATCGATGGACGAACGCTGGACGTTGAGGCTGGCTCGACGGTGCTGCAGGCCGCCCGGCGTTTGGGCATCGATATCCCAACCTTCTGCTATCTGAAGCGTCTGCCGCCGCTGGCCTCCTGCCGCATGTGCCTGGTGGAGATCGAGGGCCAGCGGCGGCTGCAGCCGTCCTGCGCCACAGCCGTTACCGAGGGTATGGTGGTGCGGGCGAGCACGCCTCTGATCGAGGAAACGCGCGCTTCCATGCTCGACATGCTGCTCGCCAACCACCCCCTCGACTGCCCGATCTGCGACAAGGGCGGCGAATGCGAGCTTCAGAACATGGTGATGGCCTACGGGCCCCGCGAGAGCCGATTCCGCGATGACAAGCGTGTGTTCCACTCCGAGGACATCCGCCTGAGCCCGGTCATCATCATGAACGTCAACCGCTGCATCCAGTGCCAACGCTGTGTCCGGATGTGCGAGGAGGTCGTTGGCGCGGTCGCCTTGGGCACCATCGAAAAAGGTATGGATACCGCCGTCACCGGCTTCGAGGGCAGTCTCGCAAGCTGCGACCAGTGCGGCAATTGCGTCGAGGTCTGCCCGGTTGGCGCGCTGATGAGCTTCCCCTATCGCTACAAAGCGCGGCCCTGGGATCTCACCGAGACCGACACGGTCTGCCCGCATTGTGGCACCGGTTGTCGGTTGACGGTGGGCACGCGCAAGGGCGAGTTCATGCGGGTGCGCTCAAAGTGGGACGAGGGGCTTAACCGCGAAGTGCTCTGCGTTCGGGGACGCTTCGGCCTCGATTTCGTCGCGAGCCGGGACCGGATCAAGCGACCGATGATCCGTCGTGATGGCGCCCTGGTTCCGGTTTCCTGGGATGAGGTTGGGGACTATCTGCGCAGGCGGCTGTCGGCCGTCGAGGGCAAGGCTGTCGCCGGGCTGGCCTCGCCGCGCCTACCCAACGAGATACTCTATCAATTTCAGAAGCTGATGCGGACGGCATTTCGGACCAACAGCATTGATTGCTCGTCACGCTGGTCCACGCCCTTCGATACGCTCGGCCCGCTAATGGCAGCCTTCAACAGCCGCGCACCGCTGGACGAAGTGATCGGCAACGACTGCGTGCTCGTCGTCGGCGGCAACGTCACCGAGGAGAACCCGGTCACCGAATACCTGCTGCGGGATGGCGTGCGGCGGCGGCAGACAAGATTGCTCATGCTCTCGGCGCGGCCATCCCGTCTGGACGCCGATGCCAGGGTGGTGGTTCGCGTGCCGCCGGGCGGAGAAGCGGCGAGCCTCGCGGCAGTGGTGGCCGGTCTCGTAGCGACAGTTGGTGAGGCCTTGCCGGGCAACGTTCTTGCGGGCATCGGCGCGACAATCGGCAGGCCGTCGGCGGAAACCGGCATTGACGGGCCGGATCGTCTGGCCGCGGCACTCAAGGAAGGCCGCAGCGTCACCGTGCTTGTCAGCGTCGACCTCCTCAGATCACCCGAAGCGCGCGCGACGCTGCAGCAGATCAATAACCTGCTGCACGTTCTCCAGCTGCTCGGCAAGGGCCTAGCGATGCAGTTCCTCTTCGACCGTGCCAACCAGATGGGCGCCTGGGACATGGGAGTACTGCCGACGGCGCTGCCGGGGCTGCGGGCGGTCGCCGACGACGACGTGGTGCGCACAGCGCTTTCGCGGAACTGGGGCGCCGAAATCCCGTCTGAACCCGGCGCGGATCTCGACGCCATTCTGGAGCTCTGCGTCGGCGGGCGAATGGGCGCTCTCTACATCGTTGGAACTGACCCTCTGATCGCCTATCCCGACCGGGATTTCGTGACGCGGGCGCTTGGCGCCACCGATCTCCTGATCGTGCAGGACGCCTTCCTCACGGATACAGCGGGTCTTGCCGAGGTCGTCCTGCCCGCGGCGGGTTATGGCGAGGAAACCGGCACGTTCACCAACAACGAGGGCCGCATCCAGAAGGTCCGCAAATTCCGCGAACCCGCCTTCGAGGCGCGGAGCAATCTGGCGATCTTCGACTTCGTCGCGGCGCTTCGCAACCAGGCATTGCGGCCGTCGACACCGGGCGAAATTTTCGACGAGATTGCACGGCTGGTTCCGGCCTATCAGGGATTGACTCAGGACGGACTTGGCGCCGACGGCGCATTCACCCAGGCGGTGCCGACAGCACCGGCGGCCAGGTTCTTCGCGCCGCCGCCCGTCCCGGCAGCAGCCGACCGGCTCATGCTGATCACCGGCGACTGCCTGTTCCACAACGGGTATCTTTCCGAACGGTCGGACATCCTGAACACGGTCGCCAATGATCCCTATGTCGCGATGAGCGCGCAGGATACCGCACAGCTTGGCCTTTCGGATGGCGATCAGGTCATTGTGCGTTCCGCCCAGGGCAAACTGACGGCGCAGCTCAGGGTCGACGGGCGGTTCCCCGAGGGCCTCGTCTTCGTTCCGGAAAACTATAGAGCCTTGCGTCTCAACGGCTTAATGCGGCGAGGGGAATACCCATGCCCGGTGGAGGTCCAGAAGGTGCATGCCACCCTGGAGGTCGACCGCACGAGCCGGATCTGGCGTGGGGTCTGAAGATTTGGGGTCGGGGCGCCGTGCCTCCCGCAAGCTGCCCTGCCCCAGAGTCCTCACATCAAGCTGGCGACGTCAGTGATACCGGGTCCCGCAGATGTAATCCTGCAGATCCTGCTCTGTGCGCTGCGCTTCGTCGAGCCTATGTTTAACCACGTCGCCGATACTGACTACGCCGACAACATCGCCCCCATCCATGACCAGCACATGGCGCGTACGCCGCTGGGTCATGATCCCCATCACGACCGGTAGCAAATCCCGAGTCGAACAGGTCGCCACATTGCGGTTCATGACATCCGCGACCCGCATCATCGCCGCCTCGGCCCCGTATTCTGCCACCGCATTGCAGCAATCCCGCTCCGATAGCGAACCCAGGTATTCGTCGTTCGATTGGCTGACCACGACGAAGCCGATATTGTTGTCGCGAAACAGCCTCAAGACTTCCACCATCGTCTGATCGGGAGCGACCGCGATGACACCGACCCCCTTGTTCTTCATAATTTCGCCGACAAGCATCTGAGCCTCCTGTCTGCGCGCTCCGGCTTCACGGATGGCGCGCGTTCACGTTCGCCGGATATTCCGCCACCAGTTGTAGCCCTGCATCTCTTTCGTCTCGACGAGCACGTCCTTCTTTGTATTCAGGTGTGCGGTAACCACGCCGCCGCCGGTTGCCGCCTTGCCCGGCTTGGCGAGCAGGTCGTCGCGCCCGATCACCAAGTCGGCTGAGGAAAAACTCGAAAATTCGTACTGCTGGCCAAGCGCGATTGCATCCGCTGGGCAGGCGTCCTCGCACAGCCCGCAGAACAGGCAGCGAGCCGTGTCGATCTCGAATTTGGCCGGGTGCCGGTTGCCCTTCTCGTCCTCGTAGGGGACGACTTCGATACAGTCGCAGGGACAGATCCGCGCGCAGAGTTCGCAGGCCACGCATTTGATCTCGCCCTCTTCGTCACGCTTCAGGAAGTGATGCCCGCGGTAGCGCGAATAGGGCAACCATTTTTCCCTGTCCGGGTACTGCATGGTCACTGGTCTGGCAAACATGTAGCCGAGGGTCAGAGTCAAGGCATTCGCCAGATCGGCGAAAAACGTCCAGCCGATCCATGTCCCAATTCTATCTTGTGCGCGCGACATCGCCGCCTCGCTACGGAGCCGCTGCGGCTCCTAAAAGTACGCCAGTGATAATTATGTTCGCCATCGAAAGAGGAAGCAAGACTTTCCATCCGATTGCCATCAGTTGGTCGTAGCGATAGCGGGGGAAAGTGAAGCGGAACCATATAAACAAATAGACGAAGAATGCGACCTTGAGCAGAAACCAGAGGAGCGGTGGCATGGGGACCAATACGTCGTTCCAGCCGCCAAAGAACAGGATCACCAACAAGACCGACACCAGCAATACGATGACATATTCGCTAACCATGAAGAATGCGAAGCGGATACCGCTGTATTCGGTATGGAACCCGGCCCCCAGATCGCCTTCCGCTTCCGCCAGATCGAAGGGAATGCGCTGCGCTTCGGCCAGTCCGGCGACGAAGAACACGAAGAAGCCGACCGGTTGGTAGACGATATTCCAGACATCGGTTTGGGCCCGCACGATGTCCAGCAGGCTCATGGATTGCGCCAGCATGACCACCCCGATCACCGCGAACCCCATCGGAATCTCGTAGCTGATCATCTGCGCGCAGGTCCTGAGGCTGCCGAGGACCGCGTATTTGCTGTTAGCGGCCCAGCCGCCGAAGATGACGCCGAAGACCTCGATCCCGATCACCGCGAAGACGAAAAGGAGCGCCACGTTCATGTTGGAGACGTAGAGCGTGATCTCGGTGCCGCGCACCGAGATAGTTTCGCCGAAGGGGATTGCGACGAACACCACAAAAGGCGGAGCAAGCGCCAGGATCGGCGCCAGTTTGAACAGGAACCGGTCGGCCTCGGCCGGGATGTGATCCTCTTTGGTTAAGAGCTTGATTCCGTCCGCCACCGGCTGCAGGAGCCCATGCCATCCCACGCGCATCGGCCCCATCCGCTGCTGCATATGCCCGGCGATCTTGCGTTCCAGCCAGGTCAGCGGCAAGGGCAACAGCAGCAAGATCGCAATCAGCAACGCGACCTTGAAAACGATCAGGCCAAAGGCGACGATAAGTTCCATGATCCGCGGCTACTTATTCATCGGGTTGAAACGCACAACCGGACTTTGGCTCCGGCTATACGCTGAGCACTTGTACCCCTTGTCAGGCTACATGGTATAACGGCGACGCACCTCTTACAATGCCATTACAGTTATGTCGTCGCTGGCGATGATGTGTCCGAGTGACATTCGAGACGACTGGTTCAATGCGTACGTCTCTGTATTGCGCCACTTCGGGACGAAAAGGTGGTTGTTGCGAACCATCTGAAGCTGATCATTGCCGGCACCTATCTGGCCTTCCTCGACAAGATGAAGTCCTCGTGCCGGCGATTTGCTCAGACGTGCTTTGGAAGCAAAAAAGCCCGCGTGATGCGGGCTTTGGGCAGCTATGGAGATTTGGTTGCGGGGGCAGGATTTGTAGTTTTCTGTCCCGCTTCGTCGGCTTTGCCTCCTTGCGGGCCCCTGAAGAGGCGCTAAATCCTCGACTCGTTACCAAACAAAAAACCCGCACGAGGCGGGTTATTTGTTTGGTTGCGGGGGCAGGATTTGAACCTGCGGCCTTCAGGTTATGAGCCTGACGAGCTACCGGGCTGCTCCACCCCGCGGGATATTGTAACACGAAAGGCCGCTTTGTGGGCGGCCTTTTGACGGCGAATGCCGTTGTTTGTGCAGAGAAGATTTTGAAGAAGTTGCGTTTTGCAGACCTGGCAGCGACCTACTCTCCCGCGTCTTAAGACGAAGTACCATGGGCGCAGGGGCGTTTCACGGCCGTGTTCGGAAAGGGAACGGGTGCAGCCACCCCGCCATAACCACCAGGTCGGCAAAGCGCAACTTATTGATTTGAGAAGCTGGCGCAGGCCGAAGGCCTGCTTGTCTAAACACGTCAAAGGCTCAAACCGGACAAACACTAGCGTGTTTGCCGGGCCCGTCGCAAAGGCTGACGCCTTTGCTCTGTCGGGACGAATGCTTTGCATTCGCCCTGAGATGAGCACAGTCAATGAGAACGATCAAGCCGATCGAGCTATTAGTACCGGTAAGCTTCATGCGTTGCCGCACTTCCACACCCGGCCTATCAACGTGGTCGTCTTCCACGGCTCTGATAGGGAACACTCGTTTTCAGGTGGGTTTCCCGCTTAGATGCCTTCAGCGGTTATCCCGTCCATATATAGCTACCCTGCTATGCCCTTGGCAGGACAACAGGTCCACCAGAGATATGTCCATCCCGGTCCTCTCGTACTAGGGACAGATCCTGTCAATATTCCTACACCCACGGCAGATAGGGACCGAACTGTCTCACGACGTTCTGAACCCAGCTCACGTACCGCTTTAATTGGCGAACAGCCAAACCCTTGGGACCTGCTCCAGCCCCAGGATGCGATGAGCCGACATCGAGGTGCCAAACAACCCCGTCGATATGGACTCTTGGGGGTCATCAGCCTGTTATCCCCGGCGTACCTTTTATCCGTTGAGCGATGGCCCTTCCACGCGGGACCACCGGATCACTATGACCGACTTTCGTCTCTGCTCGACTTGTCAGTCTCGCAGTCAGGCGGGCTTATGCCATTGCACTCGACGACCGATTTCCGACCGGTCTGAGCCCACCATCGCGCGCCTCCGTTACTCTTTCGGAGGCGACCGCCCCAGTCAAACTACCCACCATACACTGTCCCGGACCCGGATGACGGGCCGCGGTTAGACATCCATGACGATAAGGGTGGTATTTCAAGGATGGCTCCACGGAAACTGGCGTCCCCGCTTCAAAGCCTACCACCTATCCTACACATGCCGACACGAATGCCAGTGTAAAGCTATAGTAAAGGTGCACGGGGTCTTTCCGTCTGACCGCAGGAACCCCGCATCTTCACGGGGAATTCAATTTCACTGAGTCTATGTTGGAGACAGCGGGGAAGTCGTTACGCCATTCGTGCAGGTCGGAACTTACCCGACAAGGAATTTCGCTACCTTAGGACCGTTATAGTTACGGCCGCCGTTTACTGGGGCTTCGATTCAAAGCTTGCACCTCTCCTCTTAACCTTCCAGCACCGGGCAGGCGTCAGACCCTATACGTCGTCTTGCGACTTCGCAGAGCCCTGTGTTTTTGATAAACAGTCGCTACCCCCTGGTCTGTGCCACCCCATCATAGTTGCCTAAAATGGGGTCACGCTTCTTCCGAAGTTACGCGTGCAATTTGCCGAGTTCCTTCAACATAGTTCTCTCAAGCGCCTTGGTATACTCTACCTGACCACCTGTGTCGGTTTCGGGTACGGTCTATACGGTGGAGCTATTTCCTGGAACCGCTCCGCTGCCCTGATAATCCAATAAACCAGAACAACTTGTGCAATCCGTCACTACCACCAGGCCCACGAATATTAACGTGGTTCCCATCGACTACGCGTGTCCGCCTCGTCTTAGGGGCCGGCTAACCCTGCTCAGATTAACTTTAAGCAGGAACCCTTGGTCTTTCGGCGAGAGGGTCTCTCACCCTCTTTATCGTTACTCATGTCAACATTCGCACTTCCGATACCTCCAGGAGCCCTCACGGGTCTCCCTTCATCAGCTTACGGAACGCTCCGCTACCACGTGTATTGCTACACATCCTCAGCTTCGGTGCATGGCTTCAGCCCCGTTACATTTTCGGCGCAAAGACCCTTATTTAGACCAGTGAGCTGTTACGCTTTCTTTAAATGATGGCTGCTTCTAAGCCAACATCCTGGTTGTTTTGGGATCCTCACATCCTTTCCCACTTAGCCATGACTTGGGGACCTTAGCTGGAGGTTAGGGTTGTTGCCCTTTTCACGACGGACGTTAGCACCCGCCGTGTGTCTGCCGAGTAGTACTCCCCGGTATTCGGAGTTTGGTTAGGATCAGTAAGACGGTGAGTCCCCATAGCCCATCCAGTGCTCTACCCCCGGGGGTATTCGCTCGACGCTCTACCTAAATAGATTTCGCGGAGAACCAGCTATTTCCGAGTTTGATTGGCCTTTCACCCCTAGCCACAAGTCATCCCAATCTATTGCAACAGATGCGGGTTCGGTCCTCCAGTTGGTGTTACCCAACCTTCAACCTGCTCATGGCTAGATCACTCGGTTTCGGGTCTAATGCAACAAACTATATCGCCCTATTCAGACTCGCTTTCGCTGCGCCTACACCTACCGGCTTAAGCTTGCTTGTTACACTAAGTCGTTGACCCATTATACAAAAGGTACGCCGTCAGGGTTGCCCCCTCCGACTGTTTGTAGGCATCCGGTTTCAGGTTCTATTTCACTCCCCTTGTCGGGGTGCTTTTCACCTTTCCCTCACGGTACTTGTTCGCTATCGGTCATGCACGAGTACTTAGGCTTGGAGAGTGGTCTCCCCATGTTCAGACAGGATTTCTCGTGTCCCGCCCTACTCTAGGACAATCGTGATATCTACGCGTACGGGGCTGTCACCCACTACGGCCGCACTTTCCAGAGCGTTCCACTTTAATCACAATTGCCACTGGCCTGGTCCGCGTTCGCTCGCCACTACTTGCGGAGTCTCGGTTGATGTCCTTTCCTGCAGGTACTTAGATGTTTCAGTTCCCTGCGTTCGCTTCTTACACCCTATTTTATTCAGGTGCAGATACCTTATAACAATACCTAGAAACCTGTTTTGTCCTCACGGCCGAAGGCCTGCGGACGGCGCGCCGGACGACCGGCGACGCGCTTTGCGCTACGAAGGAAGTCCCTCGCAACCAAAGCAACAAAACAGATTTTCTAGGTATTTAAGGTGGGTTGCCCCATTCGGAGATCCATGGATCAAAGCTCATTCGCAGCTCCCCACGGCTTTTCGCAGCGTATCACGTCCTTCATCGCCTGTGCATGCCAAGGCATCCACCAAATGCCCTTACGACACTTAATCGTTCTCATTGCCAATGCTCATCATCTCGCCGCCATCCCAAAGGAACGGCAACAGACCGGGTTACCTTTTACAACCCAGCCAATCCAACAATGCCATCGACGTGTTCGACCTGAGCACTTTATTGGAGCTACGCCGAGCAGCTCGCTTGTGTCAGGTCTTAAGACCAGCTTCTCGAGATATGATCCGATACCGCGCGGTCAGGCAACGGTAATCCGATCGTTCATCAGACGAGGCCCGAAAGCCACGAACAATAAACGATCCAGAGCGACAAGCTTCCGACCTACCTCCAGCCCCTCCACCATCTCCGGCCGGCTAGGCCATCCATGGTTTCACAAGAACTGGGCTCGGACGTTTTGGGCCAAAACCCACAACACCTGGAAGCCTCCAGATCAATCTTCTCTTCACAATGTATGCAGAACAGGCATCAGGCAAAAAGCCGATGCAAACTTTTATTTTCTTCTAAGAAGACAACTTTGCCGCCG